>NZ_VSKL01000010.1 GCF_008086165.1 Algorimicrobium algoritergicola
CAATGTCGATTTTTGTTTGTACTTGAATCGATTTTTTAGAATCAACGCAACTGGATAAAATTACAAAAGTCAATATAAAAGGGAATATTTTCATTTTTTGCGTTCTGTTTTTAGCTTGTTGCCAACGTGTTTGTATATGAAAAGTAAAGGTTTTATAAATTACTTTTTCGAACGTTGTGATTGTTTGTTTTTGTGTGCCGACTTTAGGCTTGGCACTTTAGCCTTTATTTTTTATATACGGTGTTGTACACTGTACTTTTATTTTTCGTTCTGTTTGTCATTCCGAATTAGTTTTCTAATTTAGTCAGAAAATATTTAATTATGACTGATAAAGAAATATTAGAAGTAGAAAAAGATAAATTCAAAGATTATTTTAATTCCGTCCTACAAGACTTTTCAGAGTATTTAGATGAGCTTTCGTCAGAGGACTACAAAGAGTCCGAAGTCAAAAATGAGATAGAACTTAAAAAAGTCAGATTGGTTAAATATATAGATAAAAATTTTCCTTCACAAGAGCCTAAAATTATCAATGGTGTTGTTGTTCAACATCCTAACAATGTTGTGAATTTTAATCTTAATCAAACATTTTCTCAAATGTGTAGTGAATTTGAAAATTTACATAATGACTACGTTGAGAATCTTTAGGGTCATAATTTTTTATCATATATTCGGTTCCTTTTAATATCTTTAGGTGATATTCCACTATCTCTGTTTCAGACATTTTTCCTTCTCTAATAGCTTGTGCAATATGCATTTCAAAATTACTTAATAACTTTGGTGTAATATTTTTATTAATCTCCTCGTCTGTCGGTTGTTTCACGTTCTGTTTGGTATTGTGTACAACGTGTTTGTGTATGATTAGTTGCGTGGTTAAGCAACTAATTTAGTAAACTTTGACGTACCTGAGAATATTCCGAAGGAATATTCCAGATGAGCACTTACAAAGCAATTAATTATACACGGTGTTGGCAACAGTATTTATTCAGTTACTATTTTGAAATATTTCATATTATGTGTAATTAATTCTCCAATTTCTACTTTTTCTCCATTGTATGTTGCTTGTTCATTTTCACAAACATTGTTACTCACTTTTAAAATCAAATTAAAGCCACCTTTTTTTTTATCTTTTTCAATGATTTTTCCTGATATTAAACATCCATAATCGACATTGTTTGTGTAGGCGGACCAAGTTTGAGTCGGAACTTTTACAATATCTCCGATTTTAAGTTCTTTAAACTTTGTTTTAATCTGTTTCTTGGTCAATTTATCTTGTCGACGAATTTTGTCAAGTTCTGGGAAGTATGGTTCAAAATTTCGGTTCACACAAGGTCTTTCGGTTTTAAAAAGTCCTTTTTGGAACGCTTGAGAGTGTAATTCGGGTAATTTTTCAAATTCTTTTTTGCGAAGTCTGTCAACTTTTTTGGGTGATATAAAATCGTAGGTAGAAGCCAAAAAATGTATTATTTCTAAATTTTCACATTCCTTTGGAACTGTAACTTCTGCCCATTCATAACCAACTCCAGCAAAAATTAATGTATCCGTTTCTTTTTGTAATTCAATTCGGAAATATCCTTTCAAGTCAGACTGTCCGATTTCGGTAGTATCTTTGTCAAAGATTGTTATTCCTATAGCAGTTTCCATAAATTGGTCGACAATTCTACCGTTTAAAGTCCGTTGTCCAAATGCGGAAAAAACGCATAAAAAGAATGATATGAAAAATGTTGTTTTAAATCTCAATATTTTCGGTTTTCATATTGTTGCCAACGTTTATGTATAAGAATAGTTGCGGGTTTGTATGCGAGGATTTTCCGAAGGAAAATCAGACGTTACAAACACGCAACGACCTTTGATTAAGCACTAAACCGCAATTATTTTTATACGGTGTTAGCCACAGTTTTTATTTGTTTTTCATTTCCCTCAAGAATATTATAAGTCCAATTGTCGAAAGGATTATATTCGAAAATTTAACCCTAAATTCTACATTCGGTATATCGCTCCTTCCCGGTGAAATATTATTAAGATAATCACTATAACCTTTTTCAATTCCGATTATTCCAATCGTCAAAATAATTATAATAGGTATTAATTGATATAAATAACGAATTTTGATATTCCCATTTTTCAGATACCTATTGTAGAGAAACAATAAAAGCCCTATCGATAAAAATCCAATTATTAAATAGGCTAAAATCAAATGTGAGACTCTATCTATTTCAAATTTCAGATCTATCCAAGAGAATAGACGAGCAAACAATTCAATGGATCTAGAAAATATCAAATAACAGAGTATTCCAACAATAGCAGTTAAAAGTGTTTTCGATTGATTCATTAGGTTTTTGAATTCGCGGTTAGTTTTTCATATTGTGGCTAACGTGTTTGTATATGGCTCGTAGCGTGTAAATTAGCGATTATTTTTCGGATTGAGCACAAGCCAGATTTTTAAATTTTACTATTTATCTTTTTATTGGAAATCGTCAAATTTAAAAATTTGGCGACTTCGCAAATATGCCTTAACTTTGTTTAAGCAACTAATTAGCTATGAGCTATATACGTTGTTGTAGCCAGTTATTTTTATCTTAATGTTCCAACTTTGTCTTTGTCAATTATTCTATAAATAGGCACAACAGAATCAAATGAGCCACTATAACGTAATGAATTATTACTGTTATCTTTTTCTTCTAATTTTGTTAGTTTTTCTTTTAATTCATCAACAGTATTTACTCCGAAAACTACTTTTATTTTATCGAAATATCTTTTTGAAGCAAGTCTTTCGAATAAATCCATTCGTCCTCTTGTGTAATAGATATATGTAATTGGAAACCATCTTTTGTTATTCATATCAGCTATGTAGTGACAAAGTAAATCAGCTTGGACAAAAGATTCTTTAGAATAATTTTCGGGTATTCTTTTTATCATTAAATCTGACATTGGACTATGAAACTGTTTTGAGTAAGTTTCTTTATAATAATGGTCAATAGCGTCAATATAATTGTAGAACTCTGCAAATTCAGAAGGTTCTTTCGAGTAATTATATCTGTCGTGAATAAAGTAATTTGAATAAAATATTTCTTCAATTAGCTTATAATTTCTGTTTTTTAAACAAACCAATATTAAATAAAGAAACAATTCGTGAATTATGAATTTGAAATTTGCAAAATCAACATCTGACCAACTACCTCTATCGTCTAGAGGTTGTTTATAACGAGGAAGTTTTTCAAGAAATTCAATTAATATATCAACGTCAAAATCTAGTTCGGGAACAGTTAATTTTTCTAAAAATGTTATGTATTCATCTCGTAAAGGTGTAAAAAGATTAAGATTGTCTATTATTTCTTTTCCAATTATTTTATAATCTCTTGAGCTAAATGTAATACTGTAATCTTTTAGGTTGTCGTAAAACTTATCAAAAAAATCACGAGCCATTGAATTAAGGCTATTTGGCGATTGTGCCAATTTTTTGTCAAAACTTCTTAATAAAATTGATGTTTTATGATTCATTGGTGTTTCTTCAAACAAGAAACTAGGTGCTTTTCCAAGTTTTGGCTTATTATAAACAGGTCTTTTATATAGATTTCTTAAAAGAGATTCATAACTTTTTTCAAAATGCTCATCTTCAGAAAAGTCAATATATATTCTGCTTTTTAAAAAGGTTGGTATAAATGCTTCATTGCTATCGTCACGTTGTCTAACAATAGGAACAAATTTTTCTTGTGAAACATTCTTGTAAATTTCTGGGCTTATTATTTGTGTTTCTGTTCCGACACCACCTTTTCTAGAATTGGCTTTTGAGGAATATTTCTCGTCTAAAATGATTAATACTTTGTCAATATCAGAAGAATTAACCATTGATTCCATAAAGTCGAACATATCGTGTCCTTCTTTTAAATCCCATTTATCAATTTTTACTTCAATTCCATCAGATACAAGTCTTTCTGCTAAATTTATTACCCAATCTTCGTGATTTGGACTAGACCAACTATATGATATAAAAATTTTAGGATTCGTTTCGTTCATTCTTTTCGTGATGTTTGTTTTAATTGGCTACAACGTTTATGTATAAGATTAGGTGTGTGGTTAGACACCTAATTTAGCAAATAAACACTAACTAGAAAATCCGCATTGATTTTCGTAAGTAAGCGAGAACTAGCACTTAATTTTATATGGTGTTACCACACGTTTTTTTAATCAGATTATTAATTTTAAAATCAAATATTATGTCAAAATCAAATAAAGATATTAAACTGTCAAAAGAGATTGAAGAAATGGATAGAATTGATGTTTTTATGTCTAAAATACTTGAATTAGACATAAAAACAATAATGTCTGGGGCTAAAGCATTGATTCATATATTTCCAATGTTGAAGGAAAATTGAATCCGTAAATATATTTTTTATTATACATTTTAAAAAGAAAATCAATGTCTTTGCTATTTAAGTCGAAATCTTTCTTAATAGCGTTTACTTCATTTTTGAAGTATTCGTTTTCTTCTGCGTATTTCATTCTAGCAATTAAATCAGCAGGTTCGTTTCCAGAATTAAATTCAGGTAAAATATCCGAATGTTTTTTTACTAATTCATTTAACTTTTTATCTAGTGATTTTAAATTTTCATTCATAATGTTTGAATTTAGACGATATGTTTTTTAAATGTGTGGTAACGGTCTGTGTATAGAAAGTGCGGGTTTGCGTCCGAGGATTTTCCGCAGGAAAATCGGAAGGTAGCAAACGCACACTTTCGTTTGTGTTAGGTACTAAAATAAGCATTTTTTATACACCATGTTACCTACAGTAGTTTTTCAATTTTTCTGACTTAAAATTCTGAAAAAAACGAAACTTTAAACTGGGCAATAAATGGCTATTTAAAACGAAGTGTAAACGTGCTAAAAATCGGCGTAATATTCCGTAACAGTGGCAGGTCGGAAATCATAAAGATTAACGCAACAGTGATAAATCGAAAGTGTAAAATGTTTGTTCAATCAAAAGTTTTATCCGTTTGAGTGCGATCAGATTTGCCGTTTAGTTTTGCGTAAGAATGGTGAATTTTTATGGCGTTACGCTATTGTAGGTAACGGTTTCGTGTATGAAAAGTGCGGGTTTGTGTCAGAGGATTTTCGAAACGAAAATCGGAAGAAAGCAAACACGCACTTTCCTTTTGGTTAAGCACCAAAATAAGCATTTTTTATACACAGTGTTGGCAATAGTTATTTTTTCAGATATTTCTTCACGAATTTAAGTTCCGATTTATTGTCAATTTGGGAATTCGAAAGGCAAACACTCGTCTGTAATTTTCCGTTTTCATCAATTTTTCCAAAAACTAAATACTTTTTGTTTTTTTCGAAGTAATAGTCGCAATTAGTTCTCACGTCTTTTTCCTCAATCAGCTTCTTATTCAGTAACATTTTTTTTCCACGATAAATCTTTATGCTTTCAAATTTTCCGTTTCCGATATAATTCCCGTAAAAAATTATTGTTGCATATTCAAAACTTGCTTCTAATTTTAATTCTTTATGACTTTTCCCATCAACAACTGCATAAGTTATGCATTCACACGCAAATGAGTTGAAAGAAATCAACATCGTTGTCAGTAGTAATATTTTCTTTAGAAACTGGTTTTTCATAATTATTGCCAACGTGTTTGTATAAGATTAGTTGCGTGTTTTAAGCACTAAAGTTAGCAAATAAATCACAGATAGAAAGTCCGCGAGGACTTTCGTAAGTAGGCTAGAACTAGCAATTAATTTTATACGGTGTTGGCACCAGTTTTTTGTTCAGTTTCATATAAATTCAAATCGTCTTTAATTTTATAGATGATAAGGATTATTAATTTCAATAATATTTGATAATCGTTTTGTTGTTCATCTTCCGAACTGCTGTTTGTTCCGTGCAAATATTTATTTCGTAAATCCATTCCATTCGAAAATTCTTTTTTATTTAGATAATAGTTTAAATATTTTCTTTCCTCAATGGTAAATAATGTGTTCTCGAATTTTACCATTCCCTTTTTTTCCATTTCTAAAATTTCATTTCTGATTTGCTCGGAATAGTGCCAAAAATTTAGAACATCCTCATAATGTAATTTCCCAATAACAAAAACTAATTCTTGGTTCTTAATTCTCAAAAACCCGTCTTTATCTTTGTACAAATAATTATTTGAAATTAAATAGTCAATATCTCCTTTTTGATAATCTTGAAAATCTTCATAACCAATATTTTCGTTTGTTAATAATTGATAAAATGAGCGATACTTTTCTTTAAAAGGCTCAATATAGTAGAGCATAGATGAATTTGAAAAGAAATAATAATTTAGCCTTAAATATTCTTCTCCTTGACCATAAACATATTTCTTATTTAGTTTACTTTTTACTTTGCTTAAATGTAATTGAGAGGAACTAATTTTAATCAAGTCAAAATCTATGAAACCTTCTTCAACGTAGCATTGATATTGTTTTATTAGGAACTCTAATTCAGGTGCTATAAATCTAATTTTCTCTAATGGCGAAGCATTTTCAGAAGCGAATGAAATAGTTAATCCTTTAATTTCGAACCTTTCATTCAAGACTTCATTAACTTGATGTGATAAAACATTCTCAAGATTTATTTTGTTTTCTTGTAAGTAATGAAGATATAACGCTAATTGAATATGTGACAATAAGCTTTTACCGTGAAATTTAAAACTTATCAAGTATTCGTTTTTAGAACGCATAAAAACTCGTTCAAGTGATTCAATTTCGTGATTTTTACTCACTAATTCTATACAACCTTGTTCATTGATATATCTAAAAAGGTAAGAGAAGTTCCGAAAAATGTTTTCATTAGATTTTGTGGCATTCAGCCACTTTTCGGAATAGGAATGTGTTAACTGACCATTTTTATTTTCTAATTTGAAAGGTTCATCTTGGTCTTTTGATAGTGAACCTTGTACTCTTTGAGAAGTACCAGCTTCTCTTTTAAAAAAATCATCATTCTGCTTTTTCTCTAATCTTTTTGCCTTTAATTTAATCTTGTCTGATAATTTTAAGGTTCTTGAATTGACAACTAGTTTAACGTAATTTAAATTAGCGTTAGGTAAATCTAGATAATTTAAAATCATAGATTCCTTATCGGAATCTTTTAATTTTGCTGGAAAGAATAATTTTGGTTTTTCAGATAAGATATGGTCTTCTTCGAACTGGGAAAGCAATAATTCTGCTGACTCTGTAGAATCCATAAGGAAGTCACTAATAATCCTAGAAAAATGATTTACTATATTTTTTTGCTTTAGCAATTGTCTTATGTGAAATCTGTTATTTTTTAGTATTTCTTTTAGGCTATCTGATGAGATTTTTTTGTGAATGCTTAATTGACTTATTAAAGTCCAAAATGAATCATAATATTGATAGTCAGTTGAATTAAAGTGAGTTGAAATATTTTCGCTATTTATTTTAAGGAAAAAAGAAGTTATTGTTTCCCAAAAGGAATTAACGGTTTTTAAATAATTCTCTTTTGTTTCTTCACTCCAAACACTACGATAGAGTTCATTGTCAAAATAAAGTTTAATTTGATATAATTCTAGAATGTCGTTTATATCATAGAGATTTTTAGAATCGAATTTTTCAATTAAAGATTCAGCATTTTGTAGGTTTCTATCTTTTGATAAATCTTGTATTGAATAAAAAACTACTCGATTTATATCTCTTTTCATTGTCGGATTTCGGTTTCGGGTGATTTTGGTCAAATTGGTGCCAACGGTTTTGTATATGAAAAGTAAAGGTTTAATATTCAGTACTTTTCGGACGTTGTGATTGTTTGTTTTTGTGTGCCGACTTTAGGCTCGACACTTTAGCCTTTATTTTTTATATACGTTGTTGTGTGTAGTGTTTTTTATTTCCGTTACTGTTTTATTCCAATTTATTTTCTAAATTTAGTCAAAATATATAATTATGACTGAAGTACAAACTCGAAAATTGTTTGAAGTGTTAAAAACACAAAAAGAAGTATTAAAACATGTTAGAAATAACTTACCTTTAAATGCACCTTCCGAACAAACTTATTTTAATAATCTTTTAGATGATTTGGATAAATCATTAGTAGGCTTTAAGGAAGCTTTCGAACTTTGAGTTAAGTTTAAAGTACATCCAATCTTGGTTTGTTTTAATGTGTTTAAGTTCTTCTAATAGTCCTTTTGATTTTTCGGTGTTTTTTAATCTCAAAAATGCACAGAAAAGGTCGTATTCCCAATTTGGTTTTTCATTAAAGTTTTCAGGGTTCTTTTCTACGGCTTCTGTCCAATCTTTTGGTATCCACTTATATTTCATTTTTTATATTTCATTTTTTATTTTGGTGCAAATAACTTCATTTGAATTAATTTTGATTTTAAGTTTTTGGTTTTTAATTTCAATTAGAATGATTATTTGACTTGAATCTTTTAATTTCATTAAATAACCCCCATTTTTATATAACCAAGAACCTGATGTAATTTTTCTATTATCTATTTTATGTATAAAAAATCCAGTAAGCCAAAATTCAAATGTTTCATTTTTGTTTGCCCAAATACCTATTAAATCTCTTGGCTTAATAGTTGAAACTATAGGTTTAGCTTTATACTTTAAATTGTTGGTATTTAATTTTAATAATTCCACTTTTTCATCAAACTCATCGTTGGATAATATTCCTTGTTTATTTAAATTAATTAGTGACTTGTATTCATTGGTCTTTTTAACATCATAAAGTTTGTTTTCATTTTCTATGGTTTTTATTTTATCCTCATACTCTTCTTCCGATAGTATTTCTGCATCTTTCAATTGTTTTAATTTATCTATGCTCTTAATGTTGTTGTTCTGTTTATATCCAATTATAAAATCGCTTTTCTTGTTGTAGAAATGCATTATAATAGCTAAAACCCATTGCAACGGTAAAAACAGAATGCAAACAAGTAATATTGTTTTTTGAGCTTTGCTAAAATTCTCTGATTTCCAAATGTATATTGAAGAAACAGTTCCTAAACCAACTATTGCACCAATTAAAATCCTTTCATCCATTTTAAATAATTTTCCTAAATTTAGTTATATTTAACAAACATTAAAATATTGATTATGAAAAAAGAATATCACAGTTCAAATACTAAAGAAGTATATCATAACAATACCAAATGTACAGAAGGTAATAATATTGAAAAGATATATTATAAATTGGGTAAAGGATATGGCAGAAGGCTTTGTAAAAATTGCATAGAGTTAAATCGCAAAGGTTAATTCGTTATAAGGGTCTGTCCAATTTTCTCCAATTTCTATATCTTGTTCGTCATAAATTGGGTCTTTGCAATATACTCTTCTAGCATCTAATATTGGAAAATCAAGAATTTCAAAAAGCTCATAAACTTTTATTAAATCAAATTCCTTTCCTTCAAACAGTACTTTTGGTTCAAATCGTGATTGATTATCAGGTTCAAACCACTGTATGACTGTGTAACCCTCTTTTCTTAATATTTCAACTGCTTTTTCAATTAATGTCATTGCGTTTTTTACATTACACACAACGGTAAGTGTATGAAATGGGCGAGTTTGCGTCCGAGGATTTTCCGCAGGAAAATCGGAAGGTGGCAAACGCACATTTACACTTGATTAGGGACTAAAGTAAGCATTTTTTATACACTATGTTGGCAACCGTTTATTTTTTAAAAACCAAACGGTTGGATTGGGTGTGAAGCCAGTCGGCAGTTTAAAATCGATTTTTTAGTTTTATTAAAGCGACAGAATTGAGCGCAACAGTGGTAAATCGGAAGTGCGTTATGTTCCGTAACAGTGATAAATCGGAAGAATAGAGTGAGATCTTTTTTTAGAAATTTTTGCGGTACAGCAATGGTTGCCAACGGTCTTGTATATGGCTCGTAGCGTGTAAATTAGCGATAACTATTCGGTTAAGCACGAGCCGAATTTTTTAATTTTCTTATTACCTTTTTTTCAATAAGCCAAATTAAAAAATTTGGCGGACTTGCAAATATGCCTTTACTTCGATTAAGCAACTCATTAGCTATGAGCTATATACGTTGTTGGGCGCAGTTTTTATTCTTTTTCCAATGATTTATTTTTCTTTTCTCTAATGAGATATACACTAATCAAAATTAATAATCCACCGATTGCATACCAAACTGTAAATTTCTCTTTGTCCAAAACGCCCCAAATTACCGCAACGACTGGTAATAAAAGTGAAATAGTACTTACAAAAACTGCAGAGGTATCTTGAACAAGCTTGAAAAACAAAAACATTACCAAAGTAGTGCTAATGACGGTTAGAAAGACTAAATAGCCTAGAGCCGTTAAAGTTTCATTTTGGCTGTAATCAATGTCTGTAAAAAAACCTGAAAAACTTAAAATTAAAAGAGACGGCACCATCCAAATAGTGTAAATACCTGTTGATATATCTGTCGATTTTATGTGATGTAATTTTTTTTCAATAATGAGTGCGGCAACGGCATAAAGTGCCGAACCTATAACCAATAAAACCGTATAATAAAGATGATTTTCGCCATTTCCTGAATTGGAAGAGTAAACTAAAATGATCGCACCTATAAATCCAATTATTGCTCCAGCATATTGAATAACTTTATTTCTGATTCCAAACAGAATTGCTCCTAAAACGAGTGTGAATATTGGGTCTAATGCATTTATGATGCCTGCCAATGAGCTACTTACGCCTTGTTGTGCAATAGGAAAAATAAAGACCACTAAAAAGTTACCGAATAATCCTGATAGAGCAATCCAAAAAACATCCTTTTTTGACATTCTTTTCAAAGCTGGGAATCCAATAAATGACAAAAGCAAGCCTGACAATCCTGCCCTAAAAGCTCCGATTTGATATGGGTCAAATACTGGTAGTAATTTTTTTATGAGTATAAAAGAAGAACCCCAGATTATAGCAATAAAGATGAGTAGAAAATATTTATTTTGAATGAATTGCCTCATAAAGTGTCTATATTTTTTTTAATTCGACAAATTTAATCTTTCGATTTGTATATAATCATTCAATCAAGTTTTTTTTCATTGACTTTCATTGGTTTTTTAAATTGCGCCCAACGTATGTGTATGTGTAATGGTGTGTATATATCTATTATATCTACACCTACAAATCTAATGGATTTTTAATAGAATCAAAACTACTTTTAGCAACATGGGTATAAATTTCTGTCGTTTTTGTTGAA
>NZ_VSKL01000011.1 GCF_008086165.1 Algorimicrobium algoritergicola
AACACCGTATATAATTTATTGCTGGCTTCTTGCCTACTTGCGAAAGTCCTCGCGGACTTTCTTTGTCCGTAATTATTTACTAAATTAGTTGCTTAAAACACGCAACAAACCATATACAACAACGTTGCCATTAATTTAAAAAAATGAACAAATCGATAATAATTTTACTTCTGACTTTATTAATTTCTAGCTGTACAGATATTAATCAAACGGAAAATAAGATTACGGAAATAGAAACTTTGCGTGCGGAAAACGATAGTTTGAAAAAGATTGTAGCGGAAATAAATAATAAATATGTATTTGACAGTATCTCATTTCGGGACATTTACAATCCGAAAAACACTTACGAACAAGATTCGGATTTTAATATTGAACTTTTAGTAGTTGGATATAACCCAAGCAAAAGCTATTTCGTGAAATTTGACAGTATTGTTGACGGACAAAAAATAAATGCAGATACTTTAAAACAAAGCAACGGCGGATTTAAATATAATACAAAACTGACTGAAAAAGAAAATACGATCCGAATTGAAATGAACGTGGAAAACAAATATGGAAAGAAAAAAAGCGGAACATTATTTGAAACAATACGGATAAAAAACTAATGGCAACACCGTATAAAAATAATTGCGGTTTAGTGCTAAAACAAAGGCAATTGCGTGTTTGCCTGCATCTGATTTTCCTTCGGAAAATCCTCGCATACAAACCCGCAACTATCCTTATACATAAACGTTGTGAGCAAGCTAAAAAAAGCCCGTTATACGATTTAAAAACTGATTTGAAATGGATGATTCCAAGTCGAAAATAATTAAAGAAATAGCCCAGAATCTGAATTGCGGATTAGACTCCTATTTCAATTCTAAAACCGATGAAATTATAAGTATTCCGAATTTCTCACAGATTGCGGACGAAGAAGAATTTCAAGAAGCCTTTAAAGCGGATTTACAAAAAATATCTAAAAACGAATCTGATTATATAAAAATTGAGGTTCTAGAAAGTTTTGAGTCGTTTAAAATTATGGAACGATTTGTTAACCAAATGCCCGAAAATCAATTGAAATCGGATTTAGAGAAAACTTTACAAAATAAAAAGCCATTTCAAAATTTCAAGTATTCAATCGAAAACTCTGATTTCAGGAAACTATGGTTTGAATTTAAACAAAATGAACTTGAAAAAATTGTTACGGACGAATTAGACCTATAAAAAAGCCTGCACACAACACTGTGTATAAAAAATGCTTATTTTAGTGCTTAATCAAAAGGAAAGTGCGTGTTTGCTTTCTTCCGATTTTCGTTCCGAAAATCCTCTGACACAAACACGCACTTTTCATACACAAAACCGTTGTGGTGCATTTAAGAAAAATTCGTAATAGCATTAAAATTTTAGAAAATAAAGTAATTTTAATAATAATACTTGAGAAATATAACAAGATAAACTGACCGAATTAACTAATGAATAAAAGAACTCTCGAAGAACAACGAATTGAATTTTCAAATCAAAAATTTCTCGCTACACCTTTAGCTGGACTAATAGTTTGGACAATTATAGGGTTTGTTGGAATATTTTTCTCTGATTTTATAGCAGTTTGGTCAATTTTTATTGGAACAGGTAGTATTGTATATTTAGCTATGTTTATTTCAAAATATACAGGCGAGGATTTCCTCGACAAAACAAAACAAAAAAACGAATTTGACAAGCTTTTCTTTTTTACGGTTGGACAAGCACTTTTAGCTTATTCTATTGCAATTCCATTTTTTATTATAGATTATTCTTCATTGCCTATGACAGTCGGAATTTTGACAGGATTAATGTGGTTGCCATTTTCTTGGATAATTAATCATTGGGTTGGAATTTTCCACGCAACTTTCAGAACGACAATAGTTCTTGCACTTTGGTATTTATTACCCGAATATAGATTTATTGCTATACCATTCGCAATTGTACTGATTTATATAATAACAATCGGTATTTTGAAAAACAGGGGACATAAAGAAGAAAGTGGGAATAAAAACGCACCACAACACAATATATAAGCTATGGCTTGGTCAGTCCTCACTTGGAAAATCCTGCGGATTTTCCAAAGCCAGTTTTTATCAGGAAAGGTCTGTGCCGAAACACGCCACAGCTCATATACCAAACGTTGTGGTGCATATAAAAAAAACGAAATGCGAGTAGAATTTTTAGGTCACGGACTTCATAAAGACCATACCAACACGGTTGGACACTATATGATTGATTCCTTTAAAAATGACGATTACTACTCTTTTGTTGGGTTCTCTGCATTTACGAAAATGTCAGGGATTAACAGAATAAAGAAAGAATTACTTGAAGCTTCAAAACAATTTAAGTCTTTAAAGTTCTATCTTGGAATTGTACCAAAAGGAACTTCGAGAGAAGCTCTTCAGTTTTTAATCGACAATAATATTGAAACTTGGATTTTCTGCACAGAAGACCAAATAATGTTTCATCCAAAAATCTATTTTTTCCAAGGCAAGCATAATTATCGATTTATTACAGGCTCTTCAAACTTGACAAGTTTTGGACTATTTGATAATATAGAAGCATCTACATTTTTTGAATTCTCAAAGACTAATCAGCAAGGAAAAAAATTAGTTAGACAATTTGAAGAATATTTTGATACTATATTGAATGGTACGGATAAAAATGTACAGAAACTAACACAAGAAGTTTTAAAAGACTTAGAAGATTCAGGTTTTATATGGCCCGAATCGAAGACAAATGCAGAGCACGAATTTTTAAAGTCAAATAAAATAGCTTTTGCTAAAAGAAAGAAACTGAAATTTGATAAAGGTTCTTTAGGCAAAATTGAATCAAAACCATCTTCAAACAATTATGATTCTGAATATATTCCAGCGATAACTCAAGATTATTTAAATTCTTGGCCTGACTTTTTCGATTTATTTAAGGAGTTTAAGAAAGAAAACAAGGACAAAGGAGATAAATATAGTGTGGTTGTTCAAAGAGATTATAAAAATCCATCCTTATATAACTGGTATCTAAAACAAAAGATATACTTCAAAAATAAAATACTACCACCTGAACACGCAGAACTACTCAAAAAAGAGCATTTCTATTTCGGTGATGCACATAAATTATGGCAAGAGTGGAAAGACAGCACTAAACTAAAGTTGTTACAAGAAGCAGTTGACGAAGGAGAAAACATCGGACTTAGCCAACGATACGAATACAGAGGTGTGCGTCTTGGAACTTGGATTCAAGCAATTAAAAAAGCTAATAAATCAGGAAAGAAATTAGATACAATGGAGAGAATAAATGAAATTCTCGATTTATCTTCTAAGAGCAGGACACCAATAGATACTGCTACAAGATTTATTAATGACCTTATGGAAAGAGAAAATCCAAATAAAGCTAATTTTCAAAACAGGTTTAATAGTGCTTTAAGAGATAGAATTGATGAACTTCCAGATGAAATACAACAAGACATAGTTGATGCTTGGTATTTAGTATTTGACGAAGAACGTCCATTAGGAAGAATTAGAACTCGACAAAAAGACAGAACGGAAGAATGGAAATCATTTCGTTATGACAAGTCGATTAATCCAAAAGGTAATTGGTTCTTACCTGAATCTATAGTTGGAAATATATACCATTGGATAAGACAAAAAAAGGAAAACAAAACAAGAATGGAATTAATTAGAAAGAATTTTAACGAACAAGAAAAAAGTGAACTACGGAGAGAAGGATTTCTAATTTAAAATAAAATACGCACCACAACACCGTATATAATTTATTGCTTGGTTCTCGCCTACTTACGAAAGTCCTCGCGGACTTTCTTGGTCTGTAATTATTCACTAAACTAGTCGCTTAAAACACGCAACAAACCATATACAAAAACGTTAGCTGCAACCTGAACAAACCAACGAGCATCCTATTAAATGAATAGACTTTTCCACATATTCAAAGTTGACGGAGCAGATGCAAAAAGAATTTCCGCACAACCTGACGAACCTCACAATCACGACTTTGAAGAATTATTGATTGGAATAAACGGTGAGTTGGAACATTTCATTGATTTTAATACTACCAAAATTCAAGCACCTTTTGTGAGTTTCGTCACCAAAGGAAAGGCGCACCGACTAATACCAAGAATTTATAACGGGAAATGCGACATTTGGGGAATTCGTTTCAAGAGCGAATTTATTCCCGAGACTACATTTCAACTATACTCTCTCTATCACGACCAAGCTAACATAAAATTTGAAAAAGGGTATTGTTTTCAAAGATTGGTTACACTTTGTGAGATGATGTATTCAGAAACACAACAAGAAACAACTGACCTTTCCATAATAAGACAACTATTAAGTGTTCTGTTCACTATGATAGAAGCCGAAAGAAAAAAGTTAGAACCACAAAACGAGCCTTTGCAAAAAACACAGCATATATCGTTCGGAAATTTTCTGAACATTCTTGAAGAAAATTATCGAAGACCAGTTGGCGTGGAATTCTATGCAGAAAAACTATTTATGTCATCAAGAAATTTGAATCTAATTTGCCAAAATATTTTAGAGCAAAGTGTTTCTGAAATAATCGAAACCCGTAAATTGATTGAAGCAAAAAACCTATTGATTTCCACCGAAAAAACTATTTCTGAAATTGCCTACGAGTTGGGGTATAACGAAAACTCATACTTCTCTAATGTGTTCAAAAAGAAGGCTGGACAATCGCCAACTGAATTTAGGGACGATATGCAAAAAAGGCTCACTTCCTAAATTTACAACTCAACTACCGAATAGTGTTATTCAAAACATAAGCATTGTTGCTAATTTTGTAATCAAATAACAATTCAATAGAATTTAAATTTAATGATTATGAAAAAAGTAATGTATTTATTAGCAATGACCTTTATAACTATAGGTTCATACGCACAGACCCAATGGAAAGTAGACCCTTACCATTCGTCCTTAAATTTTAATATTTCCCACTCTGGAATTAGTCTTGTAAACGGGAAGTTTTTAGAATACGCAGGAAACTTAACTAAAAACGGAGAAGCTCTTAACGATGCAAGTTTCGATTTTACTGTTGATGTAAAAAGTATAAACACCGACGTAGAAAATAGAGACAATCACTTAAGAAGTGCTGATTTTTTTGAAGTTGAAAAGTACCCTAATATGACTTTTAAGAGTAATAAAATTTTAGCAACAGGTAAACCAGACCATTATTTACTATATGGTAAGCTCACTATCAAGGATGTTGCGAAAGATGTGATTTTTGATGTAAATTTTGGAGGAATTGCCAAGAGCGACAAAGGGGAAAAGTTAGGTATGAAAGCTGAAACAATCATCAATAGGATTGATTATAATATTGATTATGACCCAACAGCTGTTGGCATTGGAAAAGATGTAACCATAGTAGTCAACTTACAGTTTGCCAAGCAGTAATATTTTTTAAAATTATTTATAAAAGAATTAAAACTTAATAAAAATGAAAACAACAAAATGGGCAATTGACCCAACACACAGCGAAATCACTTTTAAAGTAAAACACTTAATGATTTCTAACGTAAAAGGAGAATTTAGAACTTTTCAAGCTAACATTGATGGCGAAGATTTTACAAACTCTACAATTTCGGCAAACATTGATGCAAGTTCTATATCAACCAACAATAACGATAGAGACACGCACCTAAAAAGTCCTGACTTCTTTGAAGTAGAAAAATATCCAGTAATTACATTTGTAAGCACTTCAATCAAAAAAGTAGATGATGATGAATTCAAATTAGTAGGCGACCTTACAATTAAAGGAACCACTAAAGAAATCACGTTAGATACCGAGTTTGGAGGTTTTATGAAAGACCCTTACGGAAACGAAAAAGCAGGCTTTTCCATAAATGGCAAACTGAACCGTAAAGACTTTGGACTCAATTGGAATGCTGCCTTGGAAGCAGGAGGCGTTATGGTTGCAAATGAAATTAAAATTTACGCAGAGGTTCAATTTATAAAGCAAGTTTCATAATTTATTATGAAATGGATAGAAAACGATTTATAAAATCATTGGCGTTATTGCCACTAATAAGTAGAAGTATGAATTTAAAAGATTTAAACAAAATGACTTCAACAATGAGTAACACAGGCAAAATGCCTGTGTTATTTCTTGGTCACGGAAGCCCAATGAATGCCATTGAAGAAAACGAATTTGTTACGGAATTCAGAAAATTGGGTAAAGAATTGGCACGACCAAATGCTATCCTTTGTATTTCTGCACATTGGGAAACAAAAGGTACGTTTGTTACTGCAATGCAAAATCCGCCAACCATTCACGATTTTGGTGGTTTTCCACAAGCATTATTTGATGTTCAATATCCAGCAAAAGGAAGCCCAGAACTTGCACAAGAAACCAAAAGTATTATAACCAAAACAGAAGTTGGATTAGATGATAAATGGGGACTTGACCACGGAGCGTGGAGCGTAATCAAACATCTATATCCAAATGCCGATATTCCAGTAATACAAATGAGCATTGATTATTCGCAACCAGCAAAATATCATTACGAATTAGCTAAAGAAATTAGTAGCCTTCGCCAGAAAGGAGTTTTGATTATTGGAAGTGGAAATATAGTCCATAATCTACGTATGGTAGCTTGGAAAAAATTAAACGAACAATATGCTTATGATTGGGCAATAGAGGCAAACGAAAAAATGAAAAGCCACATTTTAAGTGGAGACCATCAAAAACTTATTGACTTTAAATCACAAGGAAAAGCCTTCGATTTGGCTATTCCGACACCTGAACATTATCTGCCTTTACTTTATACATTGGCATTAAAAGAAGAAAATGAAAAAATAACATTATTCAACGACAAAGCAGTCGGTGGTTCGTTATCAATGACCTCTCTAAAAATTGAATCTGAATAAGAAATCGAAAAAAGGCAGCAGCTAACAACGTATATAAAAAATAGCGGTTTAAGTGCTAAATCGAAATGAATTTTATAAATTTAAGGTCTGTGTTTAACCGAAAAATTAGTGCGTAAAATCCGCTACTTTTCATATACAAGACCGTTACCAAACATTATGAAAACAATTCTGCGAACAATTATATTTTTGATTTCAATTGTGAGTTTCTCACAAGAAAAATTAATTGGCAAGTATTGTTTAACTTTTGGAGAAGGCGATGCTACTTGCATTGATTTTAAAGACAATAATCGATTTGAGTACGAAGTATCCGGATGTTTAGGTGTTTCATATTTAGGTAGCGGAGTTTATGAGCTAATAGATAGTAATTTGAAATTGACATTTGACAAAAAAGAACAGATTCTAAAAAGCGGAATTGTGATAAAAGAAAACGCAACGGAATCTGAAAAAGAAACTGAATTCAAGTTTGAAATAAAAGACGAAAACGGATTTGAAATCCCAATATACATAATGAGATTATCTGATTCAAAATATTTTCGTATCGATGAAATAACACAAAATATAAAAATTGCGAAAAATAGCTCAATTGAAATATATAGAATCAGTTTTCCAGGATATGAAGTTATCGATTTAAAATTGGATAGTAAAACAGATAAAGAAATTCAAATAAACCTATTTCCCGTCCAACCACTGCTGATTTCTGACAAAGAACTGAACTGGGAATTAACTGATTTTAGTGATAATGGATTTTCTGTCGGACATAATCCATACGGATATAAATATCGAAAAATTGAAAAATAACATTTGGTAACACCGTATAAAAATAATTGCTACATCAGTGCTTAATCAAAGGTCGTTGCGTGTTTGTAACGTCTGATTTTCCTTCGGAAAATCCTCGCATACAAACCCGCAACTATTCTTATACATAAACGTTGCCAACCATTTGAACTCACTCATACGCTGAAATGAATCCAGAAGATAAAGAGCTTGCCGAAAAAGTAATTGATTTCTTTAAAAAATCTAAAAAGTCAAAATTAATTCCTGCGACTGACTTAAAACATCTTTTACCTGACAATAATATAGCTGAAAAAGTAATATATCCTTTAGAAAAAGACTTCGGACTTATTGAACGTTGCGGAAAATCTGCTTTTAGATTAACCAATAAAGGTTGGGATTTCACTTCTTTCTCTAATTTTAAACAAAGTTCTGATTTCATAAACAATGATTTTAGTAATTCAACGATTGGGCAATTTAATCAAGCGGATTTTTTAAAAAATAAGAAAACCGAAATAAAACAGAATATCCAACCTAAAACAAACGAAAAACAACAAAACGCAATAATTTCATTTATAGAAAAATTTTGGTGGCAAATATTAATCCCGTTGGCTATTGGAATAATATTGATATTAATTGAAAAAGGTATAATTAACATTGGAATTTGATTTTAAAATTAATAATCTGATTAAAAAAAAAACGGTAGGCAACACTGTGTATAATTAATGGCTAGTTTGAGCTTGCTTACGAAAATCCTCGCGGATTTTCTATTCGGTTTTTATTTGCTAAATTAGGTGCTTAAACACGCCACTAATCATACACAAACACGTTGGCAACCATTGCTGTACCGCAAAAATTTCTAAAAAAAGATCTCACTCTATTCTTCCGATTTATCACTGTTACGGAACATAACGCACTTCCGATTTACCACTGTTGCGCTCAATTCTGTCGCTTTAATAAAACTAAAAAATCGATTTTAAACTA
>NZ_VSKL01000012.1 GCF_008086165.1 Algorimicrobium algoritergicola
TGTTTTGATGATAATGATGCTGATATGTATTGGCACGATGCCCAAATACCACCAAATACCAATAACCATGAGTAGACCCTATCAAAAAGTATCTAAAACAAAAATGGACGGCCTCTCTGCAGGAACGCTTCGGGATTTAAACCTGCTCTCGCGGTTTTATTTTGAAGTCATAACGGCAAACTCACGAGGCATCGTGAGAAAGCCAACGCCAAAGGACTTCTTAAAATTCTTAAAAAACGATTACAAAAAACAACTCAACAGTTTAGAGCCACATGACGAACCACTACAACATTGAAATTCTTGAAACCCAAACGCACCTCAAGGTAACGTATCGGGATAACAAGTTTAGAAAGCTGGAGCATTTACGCGGAAAAATAGACGACGCCATGTTGCGCCAATTAGGCCGTATTATTCCAAGGCTTGAAATAAGCATGGAATCATTCACGGCGCACTTTGACACCAAAGTAACATATACCAAGATTGAAACTGAAAAAAGCACCTACACGCTATTTCTGGACGAGTGGACGGCTTTCTTTGAACAACTCACAGGTTTACCGCCAAAGTTTACAGGAGCGGACGGAAATAGCCTGAAAAGTATTATTACCTACCTCAAAAAATTATCAGCTGGAAGCGAACCCGAGGCACTGCAGCTTTGGAAAATCATTTTAAGTAAATGGCATACCATTAAAGAGTTTCATCAGCAGAATACCGATTTAAAATATATCAATTCAAAATTAAACATCATACTTCATGAAATTAAGCAACAAGGTAACACCTTCACTCAAGGAACTAACGGAAGTGTCGAATTATAGCAACACAGCTGTAGTGAAACATTACGCTGGCATGAACTTACGCGTTGCCATAAATTCCAACGGCAAGTCCATGGCCATGATGACCAAGGTTGAAGGCGGAGAGGAACTGGTTAAAAAGTGCGTAACCAATATGCTTATTGGTACCAGCATGTACTTTGCCAAAGTACTTCCAGACAGGCAGGCCAATGTAGTAGCCGAGGAACTGCTGGCCAATTATGAGTACCGCCAACTCAAGCTAGAGGACGTTTTGGCTATTTGCTACGAAATTAAAGAAGCCGATATTATTAACCTCACACCAGCGCGCATATTAAAGCATATCAAGGATTATTTTCAGCGCAGAGAGCAGGCCATTATAGACCAAAGCATAAACGCCAGCGAAACCAACAAAAATGGAAACTTTGACGCTGATTTTGATCAACGCATCAAGCAAAGCGCTAGACACCTAGAGCGCCAGAACCAAGAAATTGTTAGAACCCGAAACGCTACTCGTAAATTTTATAAATAATTATGAATAAAAAAGTAATAATAGTCGGTAATGACGCATCAGGATTAATATCTGCGGTAAAAGAACTTCATCCAGATTCAAAAGTAGTAACAATAGATCAAGCCAAAGAGCTTGGTTTAAGTGAAACGTATGAAATAACAAACCACTACAGTTATGCTGATTACCAATCTGAAACCCTGCCACTAACACGCGCTCAAAAGCGTAAAAACAAGCGTAATTCAAACAAAACAAAATGAAATACCTAACATACAACGGCTACCAGCTGGCCACAAAAAACAAACTGCAGGAGGCGATACAAACTTACTTAAACTGTATAGACCGCACACTTATTAACGACGGTCAAGCACTGGCGGATATTAAAACAAAAATAATAGCGCACATTGTTTTTTTTAATAATGAGTATCCAAGATGCAAGCCTATACGCGCCTCATGGTATAGCCACGATAAAAAGGACTGGTTGTTATCTGGAGTAGACTTTGCCAACTTCCATATTTATCAAGTAAAAACAGACTATAAATATGCATAATTCTGAATGGCTAGACGATCCCTTTTTAAAAGGCGACCCAGACCCGAGTCCAGGAACTCTTATCCTATTAATTATACTATTGGGCATTATTCTATACTGCCTTATTAAATGATTTCTAACACCAAGCTATGAGCCGTTTTTTATGGCTTATAGCAACTGTTAGAAATTGTTTTAAATACCCTTTCAAAACCACTTAAATACAACTTAAATAATGCAAACAAAAAAACAGTCCCTAACCGAAGCCATTTCCAACACAGCCGTTGGTTTTGGTATAAGTTACGCCAGCACATTTTTAATATTCCCATTACTTGGTATTGTAACCAACGCTGGAACCAACCTAATCATTGTAATATATTTTACCATTATCAGCATTTTACGCGGCTATGTAATTCGTAGGTTTTTTAATAAGAAAACCGATAACCGTGTGCGTTATCCAAACGGCAAACTGTTTTGGGTGCATTGCTTCCAGTGCGAAAATGATATGCCAGTTGTAGAAGATAAAGATGCCATTTATTGCTCCAATTGTGGGCTTAAACATTAATTAGCTATGGAATTCAAACATGAAAATTTAACAGAAGTATTTAAAGGTGTGCGTTTGGCCAGAAATTCAGATTTAAAGCATCCACACTATATTTTTTCAGATGAAATTGGCTCCGATTATATGGACGTACATATTATAGATAATCATAAGGAATTCAGATTTGTAATTGATAATTTTCCAATGCGACGTCGGTTTTATGAAACAAATATTCCCTTCAGAACCTTACAGGATTTTATAAGAGCTTTGGAAAGAATGAATGTATATATACCACACCAAAAAAAAGCAACATGAAACGAATGAGCTTCGCGCTAACTAAAGCGCAAATACTAAACCAAACAAAAACAGTTACCAGGCGCAATGGCTGGAAAAATTTAAAAGTTGGTGATCTAATCCAGCCTATTGAAAAAGGTATGGGATTAAAAAAAGGCGAAAAGCAAGTATTACTTGGATGCCCAATTAAAATAATCGCTATAGGCCAAGAACGTTTATATCAAATCACACAATCTGAAGTAAACAAAGAAGGCTTTCCATGCAGAACCAAGGAGTTCTTTATAGAAATGTTCTGTAAGGCCAATAAATGCGACCGCAGGCAGTCCGTAACGCGAATTGAGTTTGAATATACAATACCAAATAAGGAATAATCGCAATTATGCCGTATATTAGGCATATGAAGTATTCTGAAAAACCAACTCTGTTTGGAAAAATAATAATTACGGCGTTACTTGCAATTATTATTATACAATTAGTAATCTTTGTATGGCGGCTTAACTCTTAAAACAAGAACGCATGAAAAAAATACTATTTATTATAACATTACTGCTTGCCATAAACATGCAATCGCAAACAGTTACAGACATTTATAAACAATATATTAAGCCCACTTCTAATGCAAATGAGCTGCGTGAAGGTTTAAAGCGATTGGAATCATCCTGCGGCGCGATACCTCAAGACAAATGCAATAAGGCCAAAGCTACGGCTTTATACTTATTGTCTGATAGATATTATCAAGCGGCATATACCACCTACCTTGTAGACCAGGAACTAGCCAAACCTATTTTAATCCAAGCTGAGTCCATTTATAAACAAGCTTATTCGGTAATGGCTTTAGAAGATTTCCCAGACTATAACGTGCAAGTTATGACCGAAGCAAAGGATATGTTGGAATTACATTTAGAAAATAACTTAAATTAAAATCAAAACCATGAAAAAAATATTCATTACTCTCACACTATTAGCCAGCATTATTACTACGGCTCAAGACGGCTACAACTTGCCAGATAGCAACTACGAAAGTATTTTTAAAAACGTAACCCAATTAGACAGCCTTACAGCGCGTCAATTTGCAAATAGCATAGTGGGAAACAGTAAAACAAATTACACGTTTTTAAGCGCCAAGAACCGCGACGATTCAGCAACTTACTACTTTATTCAGTCTGGGCTTTCAGATTCAGAAATTCAAGAGCAGAAAGAAATGGGCTGCGTCCAATGTATGACGGTTAATTTTACGGTATATGGAAACCGATATGTATTTCTTAACGTTACAGGATCGCTCAAGGATTTACTCCCAACATGGAACCGTGAATTCCTGCCAGCAGCCACGCCAGAATTAATAAAAGAAAGCTTCAAGTACCGCGAAGTAAAAAACCGTAGCACTGGAGTAGACGTCAGGTTAACCGATGAAGGCGGCGTTTGGCAAATTTACAACTGGTCTATTTAATTTTTTTTATCCATAAATAGTAAAAACCCAACGTAATCCGTTGGGTTTTTTTGTTGTGACATATTAAAAAAAAAGTTATGTTTGTGTATATGACAAAGCGTCAGTCCCAACAGCTCGGCATTCAGAAAAACAAATTACTTCGGTATCAAACTGTTTTAGATTACTACCATGAAATCTATAACGAGGACATTCCTTTGACTAAACTTCACAGAAAATTCATTTATCCAAGATTTCATATTTCTAGAACGACTTTTTACAAAATACTAGGCACGCCAGTTTCTAAAGAATTAAAGGAAATAAAAGCGTTTGAGGATAGCCAGCTTTCCATGTTTTAATGGTGCATTATTATTGTTAATTGCTTGTTAATGACTTTTTTTTAGAATAAATAATTGTATTCATAAATTCTCTACATTTATAAAAAATAATATACAATGGCAAAAAAAGGCAATAACGGCGGCGATAAATCTAGAAATAATAACAGTGGGCAAGGTTCAAGAACAAATACTGGTTTAAACTCTAGTATAAATAGGTCAGGGGCAGAAAATACTAAAGGTTCTGGGTCTGGAAATAGACCAGACAGAACTAAAAAAGATTAAAATTAAATAGTGCTAAAAGTATTAACCCGAAAAACATTAGAATAATAGAGGCAATATTTAAGCTGTTTGTTATTCGATTGTATTTTTTGACTTTTCTATCATATTCGTCCTGTTTACAGGCGTCTATGTCTTTACCCCTTATCTTATTTAGCTCTATACAGATAAACTTTTCCTCATAATCATTGGAGTAATATCCTGTTTTTTGAGAAATAAAATTGGAGATAATTGCCACCAGAAAGCATAATCCGCTAATTAATAATATACCAGAATAATCAAATTCAACACGGCCAGCTTTAAACTCTCTTAATGTTTCAAAAATTATATAAATTCCAGCACCACTAATTGAAATTATTAACAAATCCATCCTCCTTATTGAATAATTTGTTCTTTCTCTTGTATTGTTTAAATGCTCATTCCAAGCGCTATATCTTATTTGATTTTTTTTCTTCATTACCTTAAAAGTAGTCTTTTTTAGTTATTTTCAAGCAAGTAAATATAAATTAGGTAGACAATATAGGTAAATTCAAAATTTAAACATTCGTCATTCCTAAACTATAAACCACTGTATATTCTTGCACGCCATCATCGCGCTTAATGCGCTGCATACTCACACGGGTTAATTTACCAGTCCATTCTGCAGGACGCCAGCCGTGTATTAAAGCGTGGATATCCTTTTGCAGCTTCCATATGCTAAAGCCCGCATTCTTTTGGTTCTGTGGCGCTCGTTGGCTAGTATTAGTTAATTTTAAATTAGCAATGGTCAGGCTAATCATGGTATTTGCAGTTTGCCTGTTAACCGGTGATGCTGTTTTGTCCATGCCTAAATTATCAAATCCAGCATTACTGATATCAATCAAAACGCACGGCCATTTTACAGGAAAGTTTGGGCTATAATAATCTAATTGTCCCCAGTCCTCATCTACATACGGAATTGGTAATGTGCTTACTTTGTCTTGAATATTTTGAATGACTGCGTCCATTATGATTTTAATTTATTAGTGATTTTAGCGTTCAATTCTTTGAGGTT
>NZ_VSKL01000013.1 GCF_008086165.1 Algorimicrobium algoritergicola
ATTAGAAATAAACTTTCAAAATAAACTAAAAAAAGCTTTGCAGGAATAAAAAAGGTTGTATGTTTGCAGCCGCTAAAAACGGCAACGTTTTCAGCAACGTTCAGAAGCATTTATTGAAAAGCTAAGTAGAGAAAAAAATATTTATATTTTTTTTAAAATAAAGTTTGCGGGTTAAGAAATTAGTAATTATATTTGCACCCGCTTAAGAGATAAACGCCTTAAGAAACAGAGAAAAAAGTTCATAGACATATTGAATTGACAGCGTAAGATTTAACTGGAAACGGTTAAATTAAACAAAAGAGAATAAACCATTTTGAGTAATTAGATTTTAAACTATTTCGATTAGTTGTTAAATAATATTTAAGAATTAACGATGAAGAGTTTGATCCTGGCTCAGGATGAACGCTAGCGGCAGGCCTAACACATGCAAGTCGAACGGTAACAGAGAAAAGCTTGCTTTTTTGCTGACGAGTGGCGCACGGGTGAGTAACGCGTATACAATCTACCTTTTACAGTGGGATAGCCCAGAGAAATTTGGATTAATACCGCATAGTATTATTAGTTGGCATCAATTGATAATTAAAGTTTCGGCGGTAAAAGATGAGTATGCGTTCTATTAGCTAGATGGTAAGGTAACGGCTTACCATGGCAACGATAGATAGGGGCCCTGAGAGGGGGATCCCCCACACTGGTACTGAGACACGGACCAGACTCCTACGGGAGGCAGCAGTGAGGAATATTGGACAATGGGCGCAAGCCTGATCCAGCCATGCCGCGTGCAGGAAGACTGCCCTATGGGTTGTAAACTGCTTTTATACAGGAAGAAACACCCCGACGTGTCGGGGCTTGACGGTACTGTAAGAATAAGGATCGGCTAACTCCGTGCCAGCAGCCGCGGTAATACGGAGGATCCAAGCGTTATCCGGAATCATTGGGTTTAAAGGGTCCGTAGGTGGATAATTAAGTCAGGGGTGAAAGTCTGCAGCTCAACTGTAGAATTGCCTTTGATACTGGTTATCTTGAGTTATTATGAAGTAGTTAGAATATGTGGTGTAGCGGTGAAATGCATAGATATCACATAGAATACCAATTGCGAAGGCAGATTACTAATAATATACTGACACTGATGGACGAAAGCGTGGGGAGCGAACAGGATTAGATACCCTGGTAGTCCACGCCGTAAACGATGGTTACTAGCTGTTCGAACTTCGGTTTGAGTGGCTAAGCGAAAGTGATAAGTAACCCACCTGGGGAGTACGTTCGCAAGAATGAAACTCAAAGGAATTGACGGGGGCCCGCACAAGCGGTGGAGCATGTGGTTTAATTCGATGATACGCGAGGAACCTTACCAGGGCTTAAATGTAGATTGACAGGTTTAGAGATAGACTTTTCTTCGGACAATTTACAAGGTGCTGCATGGTTGTCGTCAGCTCGTGCCGTGAGGTGTCAGGTTAAGTCCTATAACGAGCGCAACCCCTGTTGTTAGTTGCCAGCGAGTCATGTCGGGAACTCTAACAAGACTGCCAGTGCAAACTGTGAGGAAGGTGGGGATGACGTCAAATCATCACGGCCCTTACGTCCTGGGCTACACACGTGCTACAATGGTAGGGACAGAGAGCAGCCACTGCGCGAGCAGGAGCGAATCTATAAACCCTATCACAGTTCGGATCGGAGTCTGCAACTCGACTCCGTGAAGCTGGAATCGCTAGTAATCGCATATCAGCCATGATGCGGTGAATACGTTCCCGGGCCTTGTACACACCGCCCGTCAAGCCATGGAAGCTGGGAGTGCCTGAAGTCCGTCACCGTAAGGAGCGGCCTAGGGTAAAATTGGTAACTAGGGCTAAGTCGTAACAAGGTAGCCGTACCGGAAGGTGCGGCTGGAACACCTCCTTTCTAGAGAAAGACGACTAATTTGAATACTTCTATATAAAAGAAGTGGCTTATTCTCAAGCTGTTAATTTAAAATATTAAAGAGTCTCATAGCTCAGCTGGTTAGAGCGCTACACTGATAATGTAGAGGTCGGCAGTTCGAGTCTGCCTGAGACTACAACAAAAAAAAAGGTAAGATTTAGGTTAAAACTTAAAGATTACAACGTTCATTACATATTGAAAGGAAATTTTAGAAGTTGGGTATCCCAAGTTGACGTATAAGTCATCAATTAACTGATAACTGTTAACTGATAACTGACAACTGAAACAAAAATGGGGGATTAGCTCAGCTGGCTAGAGCGCCTGCCTTGCACGCAGGAGGTCATCGGTTCGACTCCGATATTCTCCACAAACATACTCACGAGAGTGGGTATCTCATTAGGAATGCTGTCAATTTAATTGAAAGACAACCGACATGAGGTCTCTAAAGATGATTTAGAGAACAAACGTTCATTGACATATTGAAAAAGATACATGAAATTTAATAATTAAAATCGTTTAATTATTAAATTAAAAAAGTGATTAATTAGGGTTACGAGCTTTTAATTAATCACAGTAAACTCATTAAAAAGACAAAAAGTACAATAAGCTAAATAAGAGCGTATGGGGAATGCCTAGGCTCTCAGAGGCGATGAAGGACGTGATAAGCTGCGAAAAGCTGCGGGGATTGGCACATACAAATCGATCCGCAGATATCCGAATGGGGCAACCCAGCATGTTGAAGACATGTTACACCGTAAGGTGAGCAAACCCGGAGAACTGAAACATCTAAGTACCCGGAGGAGAAGAAAACAATAGTGATTCCGTAAGTAGTGGCGAGCGAACGCGGATTAGCCCAAACCAGATTTGTTACGGCAAATTTGGGGTTGTAGGACCACGATATTGAATGTCATATGAATTAGAACGCTTTGGAAAGAGCGACCAGAGAGGGTGATAGTCCCGTATAGGTAAAGAAGACAAACATAGTGGTATCCTGAGTAGTGCGGGACACGAGTAATCCTGTATGAAACAGTCGGGACCATCCGATAAGGCTAAATACTCCTGAGAGACCGATAGTGAACTAGTACCGTGAGGGAAAGGTGAAAAGAACCCTGAATAAGGGAGTGAAATAGAACCTGAAACCATACGCTTACAAGCGGTCGGAGCAGACTTGATCTGTGACGGCGTGCCTTTTGCATAATGAGCCTACGAGTTACCGTTGCTAGCAAGGTTAAGGACTTCAGGTCCGGATCCGTAGCGAAAGCGAGTCTGAATAGGGCGCTTTAGTTAGTAGTGGTAGACGCGAAACCGTGTGATCTACCCATGGGCAGGTTGAAGCTGTAGTAACATACAGTGGAGGACCGAACCGGTTGACGTTGAAAAGTCTTCGGATGACCTGTGGGTAGGGGTGAAAGGCCAATCAAACTCGGAAATAGCTCGTACTCCCCGAAATGCATTTAGGTGCAGCGTTGATTTATAGTTTTATAGAGGTAGAGCTACTGATTGGATGCGGGGGCTTCACCGCCTACCAATTCCTGACAAACTCCGAATGCTATATAATGATAATCAGCAGTGAGGGCATGGGTGCTAAGGTCCATGTCCGAGAGGGAAAGAACCCAGACCATCAGCTAAGGTCCCAAAATATATGTTAAGTTGAAAAAACGAGGTTGAACTGCTTAGACAGCTAGGATGTTGGCTTGGAAGCAGCCATTCATTTAAAGAGTGCGTAACAGCTCACTAGTCGAGCGGTTCGGCATGGATAATAATCGGGCATAAACATATTACCGAAGCTATGGACTTATTAATAAGTGGTAGGGGAGCATTGTAGTGTCGTCGAAGGTGTGCTGTGAGGCATGCTGGAGAAGCTACAAAAGAAAATGTAGGCATAAGTAACGATAATGCGGGCGAGAAACCCGCACTCCGAAAGACTAAGGTTTCCTCAGCTATGCTAATCAGCTGAGGGTTAGTCGGGACCTAACGCGAACCCGAAAGGGGTAGTGGATGGACAACAGGTTAATATTCCTGTACCTGCTCACACTAAAAGTGACGGAGGCGAAAAGTTGGTGCGTACTGACGGAATAGTACGTTGAAGGAAGTGGTAACACTCCAATAGTACACTAAAGCTACGGCTGCGGTGATAATCCAGCAAATCGACTTCCAAGAAAAGCGAGTGAAGCAGCCCGTACCCTAAACCGACACAGGTAGTTGGGATGAGAATTCTAAGGAGCTCGAGAGATTCATGGTTAAGGAACTAGGCAAAATAGACGCGTAACTTCGGGAGAAGCGTCGCCCATCTTCGGATGGGCCGCAGTGAAAGAGTCCAGGCGACTGTTTATCAAAAACACAGGGCTATGCTAAATCGAAAGATGACGTATATGGCCTGACACCTGCCCGGTGCTGGAAGGTTAAGTGGAGGGTTTAGCTTCGGCGAAGATCTGAAATGAAGCCCCAGTAAACGGCGGCCGTAACTATAACGGTCCTAAGGTAGCGAAATTCCTTGTCGGGTAAGTTCCGACCTGCACGAATGGTGCAACGATCTGGACACTGTCTCAACCATGAGCTCGGTGAAATTGTAGTATCGGTGAAGATGCCGATTACCCGCTGTGGGACGAAAAGACCCCGTGCACCTTTACTATAGCTTAGTATTGGTTTTGGATAAGTAATGTGTAGGATAGGTGGGAGACTTTGAAGTGGCGTCGCTAGGCGTTGTGGAGTCATTGTTGAAATACCACCCTTTGCTTATCTAGAGTCTAACCCTTCACAAAAGGGGACAGTGCTTGGTGGGTAGTTTGACTGGGGTGGTCGCCTCCAAAAGAGTAACGGAGGCTTCTAAAGGTTCCCTCAGTACGGTTGGTAATCGTACGTAGAGTGCAATGGCATAAGGGAGCTTGACTGAGAGACATACAGGTCGATCAGGTACGAAAGTAGAGCATAGTGATCCGGTGGTTCCGCATGGAAGGGCCATCGCTCAAAGGATAAAAGGTACGCCGGGGATAACAGGCTGATCTCCCCCAAGAGCTCATATCGACGGGGGGGTTTGGCACCTCGATGTCGGCTCGTCACATCCTGGGGCTGGAGAAGGTCCCAAGGGTTGGGCTGTTCGCCCATTAAAGTGGCACGCGAGCTGGGTTCAGAACGTCGTGAGACAGTTCGGTCTCTATCTACAGTGGGCGTTAGAAATTTGAGTGGATCTGACTCTAGTACGAGAGGACCGAGTTGGACAAACCTCTGGTGTATCAGTTGTTCCGCCAGGAGCATTGCTGAGTAGCTACGTTTGGAAGGGATAAGCGCTGAAAGCATATAAGCGCGAAACCCACCACAAGATGAGATTTCTTTAAAGGGTCGTGGGAGATGACCACGTTGATAGGCTATAGGTGTAAAGGCAGTAATGTCATAGCCGAGTAGTACTAATAACCCATAGGCTTATTGTACGCCTGTTTTTTTACAAAGTTTACAAACAAATCATGTACTTTTTTCAATATGTTAAGATATTTGTTCCATTTTTTATGGAACGCTGAAAGTAATACCATAAAACCGTATTACATCAGCTATAACTTAAGGTGGTTATAGCGACGGGGCTCACCTCTAACCATTCCGAACAGAGTAGTTAAGCCCGTTTGCGCCGATGGTACTGCATCTCGTGGGAGAGTAGGTCGCCGCCTTTTTTAGAATCCCGATTCATTTACTGAATCGGGATTTTTTTGTTTAATAACTTGTCGTTTT
>NZ_VSKL01000014.1 GCF_008086165.1 Algorimicrobium algoritergicola
CAATGTCGATTTTTGTTTGTACTTGAATCGATTTTTTAGAATCAACGCAACTGGATAAAATTACAAAAGTCAATATAAAAGGGAATATTTTCATTTTTTGCGTTCTGTTTTTAGCTTGTTGCCAACGTGTTTGTGTATGGTTAGTTGCGTGGTTAAGCAACTAATTTAGTAAACTTTCACGAACCCGTGAAAATTCCGCAGGAATTTTCGCAAGTAAGCTCAAAAAAGCAATTAATTATACACGGTGTTGGCAAATCGTATTTATTTTCAAAAGCTAAATTCAGCAACTACAATTCGTTTGTGAAAATAGTTATTAAAATCAGGTTTAGAGCTTAATAGTCCGTCGACAATAATTGTGTTTTGCATTATTCCCATAGCTTCTCTTTTGTTCCAATATTTTTTAATCAGAGAATCCGAATCTTTTATTTCATAAAGTGCTGTCATATAATTTCCAAAATTATTTTCCTTTAGCGAGGTTGTGTCTTTGTCATAGATTTCATTTCGCAGTCCGCTGTTATAATATTCAGTGTGAGTTCGTTTGGATTGAAAGTCAAATTTTTTCCAGTCAGTTATAGTGTCAGATTTTATATCGATGAGATATTGATGATAACCTTTTTCGATTGACAAATTCGGATAAATTTTGGTTAAATTTTTTTCAAAGTCAGATACAAGTGAATCAAAAGCATTTATTTGTCTTTCTCCGAAGATTTTTTCAAATTCCGTAATTCGGCTGTCAGTGTGGTTTTTAGAACAACTAAACATCAAAATTAGAACTAATACTAAATGGAATTTCTGCATTTCGTTTATATGTTTGCCAACGTGTTTGTGTATGGTTAGTTGCGTGTTTAAGCAACTAATTTAGTAAACAAAAACGAACGCGAGAAAATTCCAAAGGAATTTTCCAAATAAGCAACGACCAAAGCAATTAATTATACACGGTGTTACCACACGTTTTTATTCGATTCGTTCGTACTCTTGTCTATATTTCCAAGTTCTTGTATCTCCAATAATTATTAATGCTCCTCCATATCTGAAGTTAGCTACATCAAAAAGCAAATTACCATTATCAGATTTGGATATTCGAGTTTTTTTTATGTCAAAAGCTCCGTAAATAAGTGGAAATAACATAATTTGAGTGTTTTTATTTCTTAAATATAAATATCCGTCTCGTTTTAATTTAGTTTTTAAAATCCTTTCTCGAAACACTTTTCCGTTTTCGATATATTCAATTTTAATTCTTTTAGGGCTTAAAACTTTCAAATTAAACGCATAAGTTTTTAGAGTGTCTATTTCAAGCGTGTCTTTTATTAATTTTCGGTCGATTTCGGTGAGAAAATTGTTGGAATTCCATATTTGTCGATTGTAATTATGTTCTTTATCGATATGAATACTATCAAATTCATTATGAACAATTCCGTATTTACCATTCAATTTGTTTAGTTTTTCTTTTTTCAAAGGATTTGGGTTAATCAGTTCCTTATCAAATGAAGCGCAACTTTGAATAAAAATAGCCAAAATTAAAATCAAGTTGAATGTAGTTATATTCCGCAATGTTTTTTTCATAAGATTTGGTCAAATGTGTGGTAACGGTTTTGTGTATGATTAGTAGCGTGTTTAAGCACCTAATTTAGCAAATAAACACCAGATAGAAAATCCGCGAGGATTTTCGTAAGAAAGCGAGGACAAGCCATTAATTATACACGATGTTGTAAAACGTTTTTTTTCAGATTGCTCCTGTTATTTCTAAATTACCTGTTATTTTTCGGACTATCATTTCCACTTCTTCAAGTCTGTAATTTTTGGCAAACTCCACATTCAGTCCGTTTATTTTTTCTCCATTTCCGTTTATTACATAACCAAATGCAATATTCGTAAATTTACTTTCTACGCCTAAAAATAAATATTTGTTAAAAGGTGGATTATTAGTCAATGCTTTTTTATAAACTAATTTCGCTCCAGAATTTTCGACAAGTTCAAATCCGTTATTTTCAAAGTGCTGAACAAATTCGGGAAACATTTTTTTCATTCCTCCGAATGATTCATTTCTTCTCGCTACTTTTTTGGAATCATCATTAAATTTCCAAAATACATAACCACCTATTATTAAAATTAAAATAATCCAAACCATTATTTAATTCGCTTTACGATTTTGTTTAAAATCTGATTTCTTATATATGTATTTAATCTTTCTTTGTCTTTTAGTTTTTCCGCAAAAGATGGTGAAAGAAAATAATAAGTTTTTATAAAAAGTCTACCAAAATAATTTTTTGCCAATGTGTTGTCTCTGAAAAATTTTAAATGTAAAACTTCAGGGGCAAATTCATTTCCGTAACAAGCTGTTGCAATATAACAACCACTTTTTCCACTTGTTGCACTTTTTTGAGGTTTAGGATGTCCCATTATTTTTTCATATTCTTCTTCGTCTTCTTTTTGCATTATTGCATAACCTTCGTGAGAAACGTAAACTCTTCGATTATTCATAAAAGACCAACTTGGAAAGGATTCGTCAATTCTTTGACCATTATAAGGGCATTTTCCTCTGTTTACTAAACCTAAATTGTCTAAATATGTGAAAATGTCTAAAGACCTAACAATATGATTTTGTAGAAAATTAGTTAAAGTTTCAAAACTTTCTGGCGCAAATGGTTTGTTTTCAAATTTGTCTGCAATAACTCCTTTTGCACTTAATTCTTTACAAATGTCATTTACATATTCTGTGGTAAATTCTGAATAATATTTCATTATTTTATTTTTATTCGGTCAGTTAAATTATATGAGTTTTTTAATTCGTTGGTAGTAAGATTGACAATGAAACTTTTTTGTTTATAAAGAAATAAAATTGAAGTATTAGCAAACTTTTGGTCTGCATATGTTAGATAAGATTCTATTTTCAATGCTTTTTGTCCGTTTGCTAAAACAATATTTTCTGTCTTTTCGCCATTCGATTGAGCGTTTTCTTTCGCTGTTTTAAAAAATTGGTCTTTAAATACTTGAAGAGAATTACCAGTTAAACCTTTCATATCTTCAAAGAGATTTTGAACTGTTGCGGAATATTGGAATATATTTTCGTTATTGTCTTGGAAAACACAACTATAATTATTTTGATTTCCTAAATTCCGAGTATATTCTAATTCACAAGGTGTGTTGATTGTTAGTCCTTCAATTTTGTTTTCGGTTTGAGAAAATGCTATAAAAGGTATAAGCATTCCGAGTAAGATTATTTTCTTCATAGAGATTGGTTCAAATGTTTTACAACGTTGTTGTGTAAGATTAGTTGTGTGTTTCAAGAACTAAAGTTAGTAAATAAATCACAGATAGAAAGTCCGCGAGGACTTTCGTAAATTGGCTAAAACCAGCAATTAATTTTACACGGTGTTAGCTGTAGGGCTTTATTTCTTTTTCGTTGATTCGTAAAAATCATCTGTATATTTATAATGAACATTATGTCCATTCATTCCTTTATTTAATTCTCTGATTTTCAATTTAACATTTTCGTGTGTTTTTGTCTTAAAGTCAAAATCACTTAATATTATTAAATTATTGTATTGAGTTTTTAACCATATATATTTTTCATAAACTCTTGGATTTTCAAAACTTGTGTCAAGTCCTTTAATAATTACTTTTCGGATTATATTCAGACTTTCTTTCAACTTCTCATTAGTCATTTCTGTCCAGCTTTCAATAACTTGAAAATATATCATTTGATGAAATCCAACACAACCATCTTCGTACCTTTCAAGATATTGATGATAAGGATATCTGTTTCGTTTTGTTTCAAGAGGATAATTTAATTTTTGAATAAGCTTATTGGATAGAATTATTCTTGGAAATTTCGCACTATTTGTTTCGAGTTGATATGCTTCTATTAGTCCTTGACCAAAAACAGTTCCTTTTTCATTGTGAATTAGGTTTCCGATTGTAATTCCTCCTCTGAATAAAATTCCTTTCTCAAATAGTATTGCTCCTATGTATGCTAAATTGACAATTAAAGTTGAAGTCATTTCATTAACGTTATTTTCAACTTTTACTGAAACAACAATGCTATCAGAAAACGCAGTAGTGTTGGTTTTACCTCTTATATCAAAATTTTCAACTCCTCTTTTTTGAGCATCTTCTTCAATTTCAACTAATTGTAAATTCCAGTTTTCGGGAATTTCCCAACTTTTTAGGTAATCTAAAACAGAATATAAAAATTCAATTTTTGAACTATCTTTTTCGGAAGAACGAACTATTTCTTTAAATCCAAGAATGTCTATAAAAGCTATAAGTCTATTTTCGTATTTCAAATTATTCTTGTATTTCTAAAGTTGGTTTTGCCTTACAGCTAACGTATGTGTATGTGTAATGGTGTGTATATATCTATTATATCTACACCTACAAATCTAATGGATTTTTAATAGAATCAAAACTACTTTTAGCAACATGGGTATAAATTTCTGTCGTTTTTGTTGAA
>NZ_VSKL01000015.1 GCF_008086165.1 Algorimicrobium algoritergicola
TTTTTTGAAAGGACAATCTACGCGAGTTTCAACGACTTAAAATCGAGGTCTAAAAGCCTCATAGAACTGTACGAAATCTGTGTAGAAAAGAGAGGGGATTTTCAATGTTGACGAGATCAAAGTCTCTGCGTGTATATTAACCTTATTCCTCTCTTTTGTGCTTTCTTATTAATAGGCCTTAATTTAGTGTTTTTATTAAAATGCTAACTTAAGCCGTGTATCATTAATTGCTGTGCTCTCTCCTACTTGGAAAATTCCTCCGGAATTTTCTCTGGTTCGTTTTTGTTTACTAAATTGGTTCCTTAAACACGCAACTAATCATACACGAACACGTTGTAAGTAATGCCGAAAACCCACGAATTTGAATGAACAAAACAATATTTGAAATTACCAAAATGGATTGTCCTTCAGAGGAAAATCTAATCCGAATGAAATTGGACGGAATTTCAAGTATTGCCAATTTGGACTTTGACATTCCGAATCGAAAATTGACCGTTTTTCACAGCGGAGAAATTGACCAAATCGAAAAGTCAGTTATCGAACTGAATTTAGGCGGAAAGAAAATCTCAACGGAACAAACCGACCAAACGGAATTTAAAGAAAACGAAAATCAGAAAAAGCTACTTTGGTCTGTACTTGCAATCAATTTTGCTTTTTTCATAATTGAAATGACAACAGGAATTATCTCAAAATCTATGGGACTTGTTGCTGATAGTTTGGATATGCTTGCAGACAGTTTTGTTTATGGAATTAGTTTGCTTGCGGTTGGTGGAACAGTAATAAAGAAAAAACGGATTGCCAAACTTGCTGGATATTTTCAAATAACACTTGCGATTATTGGATTTGTAGAAGTTTTAAGGAGATTTTTCGGAGACGAGAAACTTCCCGACTTTTCAACAATGATTATCGTCTCGATTTTTGCACTTATAGCTAACGGAATTTGTCTCTACATTTTGCAAAAGTCAAAGAGTAAAGACGAGGCACATATGAAAGCAAGTATGATTTTCACTTCGAATGACGTGATTATCAATTTAGGAGTAATAATTGCTGGAATTTTGGTAAATTGGTTGAGTTCGAGTAAACCTGATTTGATTATTGGAACAATCGTTTTTGCGTTGGTAATTCAAGGTGCATTCCGAATACTAAAATTGAGTAAGTAAGCGAAAAAGCACTACTTACAACACCGTGTATAATTAATTGCTAGGTTCTAGCCTACTTGCGAAAATTCCTGCGGAATTTTCACGGGTTCGTGAAAGTTTGCTAACTTACTCGCTTAACCACGCAACTAATCATACACATAAACGTTGGCAACCATTGCTGTACCGCAAAAATTTCTAAAAAAAGATCTCACTCTATTCTTCCGATTTATCACTGTTACGGAACATAACGCACTTCCGATTTACCACTGTTGCGCTCAATTCTGTCGCTTTAATAAAACTAAAAAATCGATTTTAAACTACCGACTGGCTTCAAACCCAATCCAACCGTTTGGTTTTTAAAAAATAAACGGTTGCCAACATAGTGTATAAAAAATGCTTACTTTAGTCCCTAATCAAGTGTAAATGTGCGTTTGCCACCTTCCGATTTTCCTGCGGAAAATCCTCGGACGCAAACTCGCCCATTTCATACACTTACCGTTGTGCATAATTTGAGAAAATGAAATTCATAGGGAAATTTATCGTTTTGATTTTAATTGTTTCTTGTTCAAACAAAGAGACCACTTTGGAACAATATGCGAATTATCCTGTGAAATTTGCTAAACAGAAAATCAATTATCCGACTAATGACTTTTTAATATTTATTCCAAAAAATTGGGAATGGAAAGTTGAAAGTTATGACAATGAAAATATTATTTTAGGAATTGATGTCAGTTCCAAACCTGACAAAGACGGATTTATCGATATGATTTCTATCCAAAAGATTAAAAGTTTCGGAGAGAACAAAGACTTGAAATCTGAATTTGACTATTGCTTAAACATAATAGAAAACAATTCGCAGAAAAGAAAAATAATTGAATCTGGTTTTACGGAAATCTTGAATCAAAAATCATATTTCCTGCACACGAAATCGGACACAGATAAATATGGAGAAACGGAAATAATAAGTTTCATTCTAGACAGTGGAATTGAAGGTGTTTTCTATAATTTAACTGCATCAGCATCACAAACAAGGCAATTAAAGAAAAATATGTCGATTTTAGTTCAATCTTTAAAGACATTTGAAAAGCTGAATAAATAATAAAAAACTATGCACAACACCGTGTATAATTAATTGCTTGGAGAGTGTTTAAAGTGTATCAAGGAAATTCTACCGAATTTCCTCTACGTAGTTCCTTTTTGTTATTTTAGTGCTTAAAGCAACTAACCATACACAACAACGTTGGCAACCATTGCTGCACGGCAAAAAATTCTAAAAAAAGATCTCACTCTATTCTTCCGATTTATCACTGTTACGGAACATAACGCACTTCCGATTTACCACTGTTGCGCTCAATTCTGTCGAATTAATAAAATTAAAAAATCGATTTTAAACTGCCGACTGGCTTCATACCCAATCCAACCGTTTGGTTTTTAAAAAATAAACGGTTGCCAACATAGTGTATAAAAAATGCTTACTTTAGTCCCTAATCAAGTGTAAATGTGCGTTTGCCACCTTCCGATTTTCCTGCGGAAAATCCTCGGACGCAAACTCGCCCATTTCATACACTTACCGTTGTAAGCAATTTGAACAAAATTCAAACAATGAAGAAAATTCTGAATTTAATTCTCATTCTGTTCGTGATTAATATTTACGGACAAGAAGTGAATACGGAATATTTAGAATTAAGAACTAATCTTTTGGAATCTAACACGGAATTAGTTATTGAATTTAATACTATTTGTTTTGGTGGAGAATATCTAAATATAGATGATGCGGAAGATTGTGTTTATGCAAGACCGTTCTACATCTTTTGGACTAAAAATGGTAAATATTTCAAACGTAAGTTTTCAAATTGCAAAATATTCCCAGAGTCGGAAATGGAGCAATCTGAATTAATTGATGAAGTGAAAAAAAATCTGACCAAAATAGAAAAAGCCGAAATTTTACCTGTAATTCAAAAGACAAAGAATTCTAATGGAGAAATTGAAACCACATCAGTATCAGTCGACCATTTTTGTGAATCAAAATTTGTGATTCACACTGCAAATGAGAAAATAGTTAAAATTATAAGTGATTTCGACTTACAAACTAAATTTATTGACGAGAATCTGCCGAATGATAATTATTTAACGAATCAAGCGTCAATTTTAAATACGATTTTTAAGTTGGCTGAAAAAGAAATTAAATAAAAACTGCTTACAACACCGTATATAATTTATTGCTGGTTCTAGCCTACTTACGAAAATCCTCGCGGATTTTCTATTCGGTTTTTATTTGCTAAATTACGTGCTAAACCACGCAACAAACCATATACAAACACGTTGGCAACAATTTGGAAATGATTCGTAATTGATGTATATTTACACCAAATAATCAAATTATGTCAAGACAAAGTATATCATTTACAGAACCTAACGACGAATGGCTGAAAGCTCAAGTCAATGGAAAAGAATATTCAAGCAAAAGCGAATTAGTAAACGATTTAATTAGACAAGCTAGAAAACAACAAGTCGAAATTGATTGGGTTCGAACTAAATTGGAAAAAGCTGAAAATAGCGGATTTACAAGCAAATCAAAAAATGAAATTTTAGCTCAATCAAAAACTTTACTGAATGGCTAAATATCGATTAAGTAACGAAGCTAAAAATGACTTAATCCGAATCCATCACTATGGAGTTAAAAAATTTGGAATGACTCAAGCGGATAAATATTTTGAATCATTCTTTGAATATTTTGAAATTATTTCCCAAAGACCTTTTTCATTCGAGTCGGTTGATTATATAAAAAAAGACTACAGAAGATGTGTTTGCGGAATAGATAGTATTTACTATAAGATAAATAATGACGTTGTTGAAATAATGGCAATTGTCGGAAGACAAGATTTAAACGACATACTGTAATCTGAATAATAAAAACTGTTGCCAACAAAGTACTGTGGTAAAAAACAAGTAAAAACTCATTAACTTTTCACCAAAGTACTTCTGTAAGTATCCTCATATATTAATCCTGATTTTGCAATAGCAAAAGCCTGTTTTAGTAGCTTATTACA
>NZ_VSKL01000016.1 GCF_008086165.1 Algorimicrobium algoritergicola
ATTTGTTTGATGCAGCCAAGTTGATCAGGGAACTGCTTTTTAATTTTGTTCATATACTCGTCATTCGGTTGATTTTTAGAGCCCGAATCCACGTTATGCCCAGACCAGTTATTTAAAAGCTTGCAATATTTTTTGTTAATGTGGTTGAAATATGGCTCAATAACTTTGGCCTTGGCATTACCAACAGAAGCTGGCGTAATGTTTCTAGTAACCTCTTTATAAGTTGATTTCAAGGTTTTGAAAGCGTAGTTATCCATTTGCATTTCAAACGGCATATAGTATTCGCCAAACAACTCTCTGGAGTGCTGCATGGCGTTCTGTAAAGCCTGCTTGATTAAAGCTGGTGTTTCGTGAGTTCCAATTGCAAAGCCTATTGGGTAGTTATTGAAGGTATCTAAAATAACGACAACCGTTAAGCGGTTATGGTAAGAGGTTACGCGATGGCCTTTGTCATTTGTGCTGGTGTTTTGATAAAGTAATTCAGCATCCCAACCATCGAGCGTCCAATAAGTCATTGGTGTTTTTGGGCGGAAACGTTTAGCCTGCATTAATACGTTATTTTTTAGTGATTTGCTTCCGTTACGTCCAGCATGGGAAACCACTTTCTTTTTATTCTTACGGTTTGAAACTGTCATGGCCGTTATGGTTTTCCAGTCCATACGTTCGGCTACCGTATTATATATGGTGCTAATTAGTTCGTTGTCTAGGTTTGTATGCTTGGAAATCAACTCGTCTAGCAATGCCATTTGTTCCTTTTCGGTTACTTTTTTGGCGTTACTATTCTGAAGCTTACCAGAAATTAATGCTTTGTAAGCGCTCTTTTTGGAATTCTCCATCGCTTTAGCGTATGCAGTAGCTTTACGTCGTAAACCGTCTTTACTTGGTGGTAGGGTGTGGGCGACTTCGCGAAATGCGTTAACGTCATTACTCAACGACTGCCAAATGTCAAGCTTTGTATATCCTAATGCTCTAGCGTATTCTTTGCGGTTGTTTTTCATTTGGACCACGGTATTAAGAACCGAGGCGTTGTAAGTGTACTCCTCAACCTTTTCTAAATCCAGCTTCTTTTCGTTGCTCATTCCGTAGCGGTGGCCAACGTAGAAGTCGAAAGCTTCACGGTCAGATATATAATGGTCTGCAAACCAGCTTTTTTGAATTTCCTCCTTTGGGTTTCCAAATTCTGTAGTTAGCGCATCTTTATAATCGCGGCTTAACGAACTATACAAAACTAAAGCGCCGCCTCCCCATGACCCATTACGCATCTGCTTTTCCGTATTGTCTGGATTGTCCATACGCTTTTTAAAAGCGCGGTACGAAATAAGCTGCAGGCTATTCGGGTGAGGTTTTCTATCTGACGTTAGAAAGCGCACCTTAACACATAGCTTGGTTTTATAATGGATAAATGGAGATTCGTCTTTCATGTTTTAGTACCTTTTTAGTAATAATTGCATGATGCTCTCAGATCGGCTGGCGAATTTATGCTGGTGGTATTGCGTAATTTTAAGGGACTTTATAACTTTGATTACATTCGGTATATAACCGATTGAACAGTCTGTTATAATTGATGCCACTTTATCTTGCTTAAGAATACGCTCAATAAACTCATGGCATTTTGAGTCCATATCACTCGCATTGTCATAAACTATTTCGTGACTTTTATGATTGGTAATCAGCAACATCAAAAGTCTACCGCTTTTTGCAACACCGCAATCAAGAATTGCAAAGCCAACAGGTATTCCGTTTATGGTTTGTACAGACTTGTATTTTTGAATAAGTTGAGACCGATTGTCAACAATTTCCTTCATTGCTAAAACGGCCTCTTCGTTATCTCTATTGAAACGCATCCGAGCCGTTGAATGTTCGCAGTCAAGCATTTTGCCTAACGTTATATAATCCCCTTTGACTATATTGCGTTTTATTAGGTTTTTTATATCGAGTATTTCCGCTGCTTTCATATATTTGATAATGTTCTTTTGTGCGAACAAATATATAAACAAATCGTGTATAAAAACAATAAAATATAAACATTTTGTGTAGTTGTAATTTTATTTATGGATAAGACTTTGATAATTAACAAGATAATTGAGTACTATGATTTCAAATCAGATGCAAAATTTGCACGATTTTTAGAAATAACACCTCAAACGTTATCAAATTGGAAGGCCAGAAACACCTTTGACGCTGAATTGATATACACAAAATGTGTAGAGTTAAATCCTGAATGGCTTCTTACAGGAGAAGGCGGTATGTTAAAGAAAACCTACGAAATCGGAAAAGACACGAATCATGCGGTTAATGAAAGTCATTTTCCTAAATTAATAACCGTAGATAGTCAAGGAAATGAGAACACGGTTCTGGTACCAGTTCACGCCCAAGCTGGCTATGTTTCTGGATTTGAAAATCCTGAATATTTAAGCACTTTACCAACATATAGACTTCCAAGACTTAACAATGGCACATTCCGAATGTTTGAGGTTAAAGGTCACAGCATGGAACCAACTTTACATAGTGGTTGCATCGTGGTAGGCGAGTATGTGGAGGATTGGTATGGGTTGAAGGATAATCAAATCTATATTATTATAGCTGAAGATGGCATTGTAATAAAGCGCGTTATTAATAGGCTAGAAAAATACGGCAACTTGTTTTTGAAGAGTGATAACAGATCAGATTTTCCAAGTTACATTTTGAAACCTGAAGAAATAAAGGAAGTATGGAAGGTAAGTTTAGCCATGCTTTTCAACCTTTTAGACCCGTCAACTCTATTTGATAGGATAAACGATCTGGAGGCAGATGTAACAATGCTTATGCAAAATAAGCTTAAAAAGTAGCACGGAAAAGTGTAACTAACTGATTTTCAATATTTATACATATTTTTTAATGCATTAGGGGGTTATTTAAACCCTTTTTTTGTGGTTTTTTCATTCATTTTTTTGCATTAGGGGTATTTGTTCAGATAAATAACTAACATAAATAGTTCACCCTTTAGTACACCCTTTGGTACACGCTATACTCCTATTCACTAAAAATCGAAAAGGCTATTTAAACAACGTTTTTGATAGTATTCACAAGTATTAAATTCTAAACAAAAAAGCCAAAACCGCTTATATGGTGCGGTTTTGGCTTTAAAATCATACGGGAAGTCGCAATGATATTTAAAAGGTGTTTAAATAGCTTTTAAAATAGCGGTAAAATAACGGTATATATCTCTAATTGGGCTTTTCGTAGAAGAGCCTTAAATGCGCACGTAATTAGCTAATTCCCTTTAAACGCAAAGGTTTAGCCGATTTTTATCCTGTTTATTTATTTGGGCAAAACGTTTTTGGGGGGGTA
>NZ_VSKL01000017.1 GCF_008086165.1 Algorimicrobium algoritergicola
ATTGGTAAGCTCTATTTTGGCCTTCCAAACGCCTTCCTGGTCTTGTATTATTAATTTGTTGTTTACGAGTACTTCGTTATCATGAAATTGTTGAATTTCTACTGCCATGCGATCTGTGTTTAGTTTATAGGTTTTTTTATCAATGCGTGTATAGGTTGCTCCAGCCTTCAGTTTTTCGGCTTCCAGTTGTTTGGCAAGCGCCAAGGCTTTTAGTGCCTTTTGGCGCTGGTGGTTCTTGCTGTTTTCGTCGTTTATGGTATGGTGGGTATTAACCATATTATAGACTTGAAAAGTTTAGCGAAATGTCCTGCCATTTGTTCTTTTCATCTCTCGCGTAGATTCTGCAGTATAAGCTGCTACCAATTACTGTCTGGCACTCGTCTAGCTTATCAAAGCGATTAATCAGTTCATCGTCGCCCAACTCTCTAACCTCGGTTCTGGCCTTGGCTAGAAGTTTCGGGTCGAACTCGCCTTTCCCGTTGCGCATCATGGTTTTTTCCCATACGCGGTAAAAACCTTTGTTGCGATCCTGGAACTTGTTTTTAAAAATATCTTGAATGGCGTCTATATGAACTTCCGCTTCATCGGTAAAGGCGAAGCGTTCTTGCATATCGACGGTTACCTTCATATCGCCAGCTTTATTAATACGGCTAAATGTTTTAACCTCTTTAGGTTCCTTGCCCTCCATGTGATACATGCGGATGTATAATTCATTGGCCTGCTTGATGGTTACTTTTTTAAAGTCGTCCAGTTCCCGACGTAATTGTTTGGCCTTGGAAACGGCGTTAATAATGAAGTCCTCATTATCGGATTCATACACCTTTTTAGCTTTCATGGCTTTTTCGTTTTCGGCTAATTGGCGTCTTTTTAATTCGGCCTGCAGTTGGTCTGCAGTTAGTGTTGAGAGGTCAACGGTTTGGTTTTCTGTGTTCATACTATTTCTTCTTTAATTCGTTGTTATGTAATTCAGTTACTTCGACGGCTGCCTTAAAAAAGCGCAACATTTCATTAGATTTAATTAGCATGTGGGCTAATCCCTCAACTATGTCTACTACGTGTCCATCTACGCTAGCGTCACATTCGCCATTTTCGATGTTGATTTTAATTGTTGCATATTGTTCTGCCATAGGTTTTAATATTTTAAATTGTTAATTTGTTTTTTTGAGATAGTTTAAATTGATAATGCAAAAGCAAATTTGCATTTTGCGCTTTGTCTGGATGGTTCGGGTTGTGATCTAGCCAAAACCGAGGTCGGCTATTTTGTTTTCAAGTTGTCTAGCTGTCATAGGCTTTTTTCATTAATGGTTTAGAGAATAGTTTATTAATAGGGCTAATGGTTTCCCTGTAGAAATCAATGGCCAGTTCTGGCGATAGTTTGCCGATGTAGGCTTTGCCCTGGTAAACAAATTTGCGCTCCTCAAACTCCAAGCATTTGTACCACCAGTTAAAAAGCGGTTTGGATATTAGTAACTTTTGTAGTGATGTTTGGTTTTTACTTTTTGATTGGCACCACTCCAGATAACAGTCCATTACTAACATGTAGTAAGCGTCTGCATCCATTTGTAAAATTTGTAAGACTTGTTTTTTCATTGTTTCGGGTTGTTATTTGTTATGATTCGCCACGAAGCATATCGTAGCCTTTTTGGTAGACAATAAAGCGGCCGCCGTTTTCTCCTATGGTTCTGCCTTGGCATTGTGCCAGGAAGCCGTCCACAAACACTTTCATTTTAGCGTCAAAGCGAATGGACTTTTCAAATTCGCTCCTTGGATTTTTGCCTTCAGCATGCCCAACTATTATGAGCATGATGTTTTTCTTATTGCATAAGCGTTTAAGCGCCATGTATTGATCCCAGTCCTTTGTTAAGTATGTAATAGAGTCCACAACTACCACCTTTGGCGGATTACGCATATTTAAATATGCTATCAGCTCTTGGTAATTATAGCTTTGCGTGTGAAAATTTTTCTCTACTTCGTTCATTTGCAATAATTCAGTTCTATCTATATAATCCGTGTCGTCGGTTTCCTCTTCTAGTAGGTTGTAAAACACTTTAAAGTTTAATATGGCCAAGGCTTTTGCCAGCATCATGATAAACGTACTTTTACCACTTCCAGAGCCTCCCCAGACAAACCATACACCTCTATCTTGAGGTTTTCCAAAAGCTTCAAGCCACTTGCCTATCCACTGTAATTTTGTTACGGTTTGGTTTTGAATATTGGCGACCGTTAAAACCTTTTTAAGCTTTGCTGGCCTTTTCTTTGTTTTTGTTTGCAATTAGTGGGCGTTAAAAATTTCAACTTCATTTACATTCAATATCTTTTTTACCAATGCTATGGATATTGGTACATTTAATCTATCGGCCTCGCGCATACATGGAACCAGCACATCGTGCAGCTCGCCATAAT
>NZ_VSKL01000018.1 GCF_008086165.1 Algorimicrobium algoritergicola
ATTGGTAAGCTCTATTTTGGCCTTCCAAACGCCTTCCTGGTCTTGTATTATTAATTTGTTGTTTACGAGTACTTCGTTATCATGAAATTGTTGAATTTCTACTGCCATGCGATCTGTGTTTAGTTTAAAGGTTTTTTTATCAATGCGTGTATGGGTTGCTCCAGCCTTCAGTTTTTTGGCTTCCAGTTGTTTGGCAAGCGCCAAGGCTTTTAGTGCCTTTTGGCGCTGGTGGTTCTTGCTGTTTTCATCGTTTATGGTATGGTGGGTATTTACCATATTACAGGCTTGAAAAGTTTAGCGAAATATCCTGCCATTTGTTCTTGTCGTCTCTTGCATAGATTCGACAATACAAGCTGCTACCAATTACGGTCTGGCACTCGTCAAGCTTATCAAAGCGGCTAATCAGTTCATCGTCGCCCAACTCTCTAACTTCGGTTCTTGCCTTGGCCAGAAGCTTCGGGTCGAACTCGCCTTTACCGTTGCGCATCATGGTTTTTTCCCAAACGCGGTAGAATCCTTTGTTGCGGTCCTGAAACTTGTTTTTAAAAATATCTTGAATAGCGTCTATATGCACCTCCGCTTCATCGGTAAAGGCGAAGCGTTCTTGCATATCTACAGTCACCTTCATGTCTCCAGCTTTATTGATGCGGCTAAATGTTTTAACCTCTTTAGGCTCTTTGCCCTCTAGGTGGTACATGCGGATGTATAAATCATTGGCCTGCTTTATGGTAATTTTTTTAAACTCGTCCAGTTCCCGACGTAATTGTTTAGCCTTGGAAACGGCGTTTATAATGAAGTCCTCATTATCTGATTCGTACACCTTTTTAGCTTTTAAGGCCTTTTCATTTTCGGCTAATTGGCGTCTTTTTAATTCAGCCTGCAGCTGGTCTGCAGTTAGTGTTGAAAGGTCAACGGTTTGTGTTTCTGTGTTCATACTATTTCTTCTTTAATTCGTTGTTATGTAATTCAGTTACTTCGACGGCTGCCTTAAAAAAGCGCAACATTTCATTAGATTTAATTAGCATGTGGGCTAATCCCTCAACTATGTCTACTACGTGTCCATCTACGCTAGCGTCACATTCGCCATTTTCGATGTTGATTTTAATTGTTGCATATTGTTCTGCCATAGGTTTTAATATTTTAAATTGTTAATTTGTTTTTTTGAGATAGTTTAAATTGATAATGCAAAAGCAAATTTGCATTTTGCGCTTTGTCTGGATGGTTCGGGTTGTGATCTAGCCAAAACCGAGGTCGGCTATTTTGTTTTCGAGTTCTCTAGCTGTCATAGGCTTTTTTCATTAAAGGTTTAGAGAATAGTTTGTTAATTGGGCTAATGGTTTCCTTGTAGAAGTCTATGGCTAGTTCTGGCGATAGCTTCCCGATGTACGCTTTACCTTGGTAGACAAATTTGCGCTCTTCAAATTCCAAGCATTTGTACCACCAGTTAAAAAGCGGTTTGGATATTAATAACTTTTGAAGTGATTTTTGGTTCTTGCTTTTGGAAGCGCACCATTCCAGATAACAGTCCATAACTAACATGTAGTAAGCGTCTGCATCCATTTGTAAAATTTGTAAGACTTGTTTTTTCATTGTTTCGGTTTGTTATTGTTATGATTCGCCACGTAGCATATCGTAGCCTTTTTGGTAGACAATAAAGCGTCCGCCGTTTTCTCCTATGGTTCTACCCTGACATTGCGCCAGGAAGCCGTTTACATATATTTTCATTTTAGCGTTGTACCTTATTGACTTTTCAAATTCCGTTCTTGGATTTTTTCCTTCAGCTTGACCCGTTATGATCAGAATGATTTGTTTTTTAAGAGCCAGCCTCTTCAAGTCCAAGTAGTCATCATAGCTAGACGTCATATCCTTAATGGAGTCTATTATTACTACTTTGGGTGCATTCTTTTTATTTAAATAAATCATCATTTCTTTGAACGTGTAATTCTGTGTGTAAAAGCAATCTTCAACTTCATTCATGGTAAACAGTTCGGTTCTATCTATATAATCCGTATCGTCTGGCTCTTCCTCGCATAGATTTAAAAGTGTTTTATATCCTAATTCGGCCATTGCTTTTGCTAATTGCATTAGAAAGCTACTTTTACCGCTTCCAGAAACTCCCCAAATAAACCAGACACCTTTATCTTGAGGTCTGCCAAATGCTTCAAGCCATCTCCCTTTCCATTGTAATTTTGATACATTTTGATTCTGAATATTTGCTACGGTTAAAATTTTCTGAATCGCAGCTGATTTATTTATTGTTTTAGGCAATTTTAATGGGCGTTAAAAATTTCAACTTCATTTACATTCAATATCTTTTTTACCAATGCTATGGATATTGGTACATTTAATCTATCGGCCTCGCGCATACATGGAACCAGCACATCGTGCAGCTCGCCATAAT
>NZ_VSKL01000019.1 GCF_008086165.1 Algorimicrobium algoritergicola
AACGTATGTGTATGTGTAATGGTGTGTATATATCTATTATATCTACACCTACAAATCTAATGGATTTTTAATAGAATCAAAACTACTTTTAGCAACATGGGTATAAATTTCTGTCGTTTTTGTTGAACTGTGCCCTAATAAAATTTGAATGTAACGTATATCTGTTCCCGCTTCAAGCAAGTGTGTTGCAAAACTATGCCGTAATATATGTGCACTTACCTTCTTTCTTATTTTTGCTTTTATGGCAGCAGTGGTTACAATTTTGCCAACACTGTTCGGGCTGTATTTGTCTTTGTTGGGACTTTCAAAAAGGTAATTTGTTGGTTTCCATTGTTTGTAATAGGTTCTTAAATCATGTAAAGTATTTTTTGATAACAGTGTATATCGTTCTTTGTTGCCTTTAGCATCTTTGACATGTATCAGCATTCGGGAGCTATCAATATCACTAATTTGTAGGTTTAAAAGTTCGCTTCTGCGCAATCCAGCGGAATAAAGCAAACTAACAACACATCGGTGTTTTATATTTGGTGTGCAGTTAATCATTCTTTTAATATCTTCCTTTGCAAGAACAACAGGTAGTTTCATTTTTACTCGTGGTCGTTCTATTCTATATAGCCTATTGGGCATTCCAAGGACAATTTCGTAATAAAATTTTATGCTATTTATGGCAATGTTATTATAGGAATTTGAGCGTTTTTCCTGAGTTAATACTTGCAAATATTCTCTTATATCATTTTCGTTTAGATGATCAATTTCTTTATCATAATAATGATTGATAAATGCTTCAAAGGCCTTTATATAGGACTTTACAGTGTTGTTAGCGTACTTCTTTAATTCAAGTTTTTGTAAATAGGATTCAGGACAATATTTATAGTTTTCAGACTTTCCGCGCTTTCTGTACCAATCAATATTAAACGTTTCATCTAATTGTTTTGAGCGTGTATGTTGGAAAAAATATTTGGAGTCTATCCAAGCCACACCCTTAAATATGTTATAAATGTTATCTAAATTGGGTTTGTTGTTCGGTACGTAGTACATGTTGAATTCTTCACTCCATTTAATATCTTGAAGCTCTTTAACAAGTATGTCCAGTGCCTTATTTGCGTAAAATTGAAGACCAATAAACTTTTTATCATCAATTAAAATATGCTTTAGGGTAATGTGTTGACTGAATTTCATGTGGTTTTATTTTATTAAAGCTACTAATTTCAAATCATCAAGTAGTTTCTTATTCGTATATTAAACGTTTAAATAACACTTATATATGCATAACAATGAAAACCCAAAATCATGTCTTTCTTGTGAAAAATTAATTGTTGGACGTTCTGACAAAAGGTTTTGTGACTCTTATTGTAGGAGTTCGTATCACTATAAAAAAAATTTAAATGAAGCTCCTCGATTTTATAATTTGGTAGATAACCAGTTAAAGAAGAATCGGCGCATACTTAAAAGTTATAACAAATCAGGCTTTGCTACAGTTAGAAGTCAGATATTATTAGGTCAAGGATTCAATCCAAATTTTTTCACTCATTATTGGAAGAATGCCAAAAATGATATTTATCTATTTGTTTACGAATTTGGATTTCTTAAAAAGGACGAGAAATTTATTCTCATAAAGTGGCAGAATTATATGAAAAAATAATATAAATTTACATTTCAATTAATAATAATCAGAAAGTCAAAAGTGCATACGTTTTTGCATACGATTTCAAAATAAAACAGCTCGCAAGCCCAGTGTTTGTGTTGCTGATGTAGCTTAAAACGGGCTCATAACCCGAAGGTCACTGGTT
>NZ_VSKL01000001.1 GCF_008086165.1 Algorimicrobium algoritergicola
TGTTTTGATGATAATGATGCTGATATGTATTGGCACGATGCCCAAATGACACCAAATACCAATAACCATGAGTAGACCCTATCAAAAAGTATCTAAAACAAAAATGGACGGCCTCTCTGCAGGAACGATTCGGGATTTAAACCTGCTCTCGCGGTTTTATTTTGAAGTCATAACGGCAAACTCAAGAGGTATCTTGAGAAAGCCAACGCCAAAGGACTTCTTAAAATTCTTAAAAAACGATTACAAAAAACAACTCAACAGTTTAGAGCCAAATGACGAACCACTACAACATTGAAATTCTTGAAACCCAAACGCACCTCAAGGTCACGTATCGGGATAACAAGTTTAGAAAGCTGGAGCATTTACGCGGAAAAATAGACGACGCCATGCTGCGCCAATTAGGTCGTATTATTCCAAGGTTGGAAGCAAGTATGGAGTCTTTTAAAACGCACTTTGAAGCCAAGGTTTCCTATACCAAAATAGAAACTGAAAAAAGCACCTACACGCTATTTCTGGACGAGTGGACGGCCTTCTTTGAACAACTCACAGGTTTACCGCCAAAGTTTACAGGAGCGGACGGAAATAGCCTGAAAAGTATTATTACTTACCTCAAAAAATTATCAGCTGGAAGCGAACCCGAAGCTTTGGCGCTCTGGAAAATCATTTTAAGTAAATGGCATACCATTAAAGAGTTTCATCAGCAGAACACCGATTTAAAATATATCAATTCAAAATTAAACATCATACTTCATGAAATTAAGCAACAAGGTAACACCTTCACTCAAGGAACTAACGGAAGTGTCGAATTATAGCAACACAGCTGTAGTGAAACATTACGCTGGCATGAACTTGCGCGTTGCCATAAATTCCAACGGCAAGTCCATGGCCATGATGACCAAGGTTGAAGGCGGCGAGGAACTGGTTAAAAAGTGCGTAACCAATATGCTTATTGGTACCAGCATGTACTTTGCCAAAGTACTTCCAGACAGGCAGGCCAATGTAGTAGCCGAGGAACTGCTAGCCAATTATGAGTACCGCCAACTCAAGCTAGAGGACGTTTTGGCTATTTGCTACGAAATTAAAGAGGCTGATATTATTAACCTCACACCAGCGCGCATACTAAAGCATATCAAGGATTATTTTCAGCGCAGAGAGCAGGCCATTATAGACCAAAGCATAAACGCCAGCGAAACCAACAAAAACGGCAATTTTGACGCTGATTTTGATAAGCGTATCAGGCAAAGCGCGCGACACCTTGACGACCAAAACAAAGCCATAGTTAGAACCCGAACATCCACCCGTAAATTTTATAAGTAATGATTAGTATTATAACTGCATTCCGTGGTCTTTTTTGGAAGCTAAAAAAAGACGGAAACCAATACAGCCTTGAGGAAAGGCGCGTAACATTGGTCATTTATACAATTATAGTTTTGCCAGTCTATGCTTTGCATGGATTAATCATTTATATAACTCAATTTTTGGAGTTTTTAGTAGACGTTGAGTCAAAAAGGCTAACGGTAAGCCGCGACTTGACCAAAAAAGAGGAAAAACTTATAAAAATTGAATTACTTAAAAAATAACGCCCATGGAATTAGAAATTTATAGAATAGGTGAAAAAGATGGCACAAGCTGGGAACACGAAGATGTTTGTAGGACTTGTGCAAAAAAAGAAATTAGCAAAGTTTTTGAAGTTGAATTTGATAAACATCTTTCAAAATATATACACAACAAAGATGGCATAAGCTATTACAACGATGGTGAAAGCGACTATGAAATTGCGTGCTCTTTATGCCACGGATCATTTAAGGGATTAGTTGACGAAGCTTTGTTAGATGAATAATTTATCAAGTAAAAACAGACTACAAATATGCATAACACTGAATGGCTAGACGATCCCTTTTTAAAAGGCGACCCAGACCCGAGTCCAGGAACTCTTATCATGTTAATTATACTATTGGGCATTATTCTATACTGCCTTATTAAATGATTTCTAACACCAAGCTATGAGCCGTTTTTTATGGCTTATAGCAACTGTTATAAATTGTTTTAAACAAAATTTAAAAACCACTTAAACACATTTTAATATGCCATACGAAAGAACCTTTACAGTATTATTAACTAAAAACCCGCCACCAGGAACATGGTGCTTCGAAATGGTTGGCCGAACCTTTCAAGTAGTAGATAGAGGCGATTGGTATTTATTAACTCAAGATATTAATAAGCCAGCTGGTGATAAAAGATGCCTTGTAAAATCATTTGTATCAATAATCAAGTAAAACCTATGCAAACAAAAAAACAATCATTAACCGAGGCCGTTTCCAACACAGCCGTTGGTTTTGGTATTAGCTATGCCAGTACCTTCTTAATATTTCCGCTTCTTGGTATTGCTACAAACGCAGGAACAAACCTAGTCATTGTAATATATTTTACAATTATTAGCATTTTACGCAGCTATGTAATTCGTAGGTTTTTTAACAAGAAAACCGATAACCGTGTACGCTACCCAAACGGTAAACTATTCTGGATTCATTGTTTCCAGTGCGAAAATGATACGCCAGTCGTAGAAGATAAAGACGCCATTTACTGCTCCAATTGTGGGCTTAAACATTAAAGCGGCATAAATGCAAATATGCCGTAAACAAGGAATAAACTAAAAACAACAAATCATGAGTAACATTTTTAAAATTATACCATTCTTTAAGCAGAATGAAACAAGCGTAAAAGAGCCGAACAACGAAATTAATAACGCCAAGATCTGGATGCAGGGCGAACCCGTAACTGAAAGCGACCAGTTTTTCCCGTTTACCATTAAAAAACCAAGCGAAGACATTGGCTATACCCTACCTTATGAGCCTATGATTGATATTGAAGGCGGAAACAATATAATTAGAAGATATGTTGCTAAAGCAAAGTATGAAGGGGCAAATAAAATTGGAGGCTCAATAAAAGAGCGCTGGAACTCTAAAGATTATACCATAACAATCCGCGGAATTTTAATGGGCTCCATGCTTACTGGTAACATACAAGACTGCTACCCTCTAAAAGACTTTAATAGACTTAAAAACTATTTGACCGTAGGAGAAATATTTGAAGTTTTTTGTGAGCCATTGCAATTGCTAGATATTCATAGAGTGGTAATAGAGAGCTTTAGTTTTCCATTTACAAAAGGCGAAAATGTACAGGCCTACGAAATAAAAGCATTCTCTGATCATTCTCACCCAATCTTAATAGAACTTGATGAGGAGAATTAGTATTTTTACTCACTAAATTAATTTAAAACAAACCATTATGAAAAAATTACTTTTTGTTCTATTACTTTTATTTGCATTTTCAATTAATGCTCAAGACATATCAAGATTTAGGTCGATGTCTTACGATGAAGCACTTGGTTTTAGTCAAACTATTGCTAATGAAATACGCCAAGACTGGAGGCTATATAAAGAAGATTCAGAGGGCAAGCTTATTGAATTCTGGTACATTCCAAAAGACGCCGATGAAGCAATTTTGAAAAAAGTCAAGGAGTTAGGAGTTACTACAAGCGGAATTGATTTTTTTATAGTTAATTATGAAGTCTTTCAAGAAGGGGAGGATTTAGATATGGAAATTGAGGGCGTTAAACGTTATAGGTTTTATGATATGACCTTAAAGTTTTTAGACGCGTTCCCTATTTGGGAGAAATATTTTTTAAATGGAGCTACTATTGAAAATACAAGAAACAATAAGGATTTAGACCGAAAATTAGAGACCGACGAGTACATCTGGATGTATAAATTTAGACCAGCAAAGAGCCCATATTGGTCAATTCATAAAATATATTAAATAATTTCATATATTTGTCGTGCAAAACAGTACTAGGAGTCAAATCCTAAACATTTTTTTTTAACGATAAGCGAAGCCCATTGCTACGTTGTAGGTGCTAGTGATAGCCCTAATCCAGTCCTAGACTGTTTTGCACAACCGATCGATGGGTTTCGTGTATATAATATTTTCAGATATGCAAAATGAAAATTTAACGGCTGTGATGCAATTTCACGGTAAAAACATTGCCTTTCAAGAAGTAGAAGGCAAAATGATGGTAAATGCCACACAAATGGCTAAACCATTTAGTAAGAGGACAAGAGATTGGCTTGTCACTCAACAGGCAAAAGATTTATTAACCGCTATGACCGAAACGAGAAATCTCGCCTCGGATGATTTACAGGTAGTTAAAAGAGGAGGCTCAAATCAAGGTACTTGGTTTCACGAAGATGTTGCCCTATTATTTGCGCAATGGCTCTCTCCAGAGTTTTATTTAGCCTGCAACACCAAACTAAAAGAGCTGGTAACTACACAGGCTTTAAGCTTGCCAACAAAGCACCAAGTGGCACCCATTGTGCATGAGGGTAAACTATACTATCCGTATATGGCTGTTATGCACGCGTTAGGCGGAAGCACTAGAAGTTCTGCAAGCAAGCGCAAGCGCAAAAACCCAGAGCATTTTATTAAAGTGTTTGGGCGTAACTTTATTACAGGTCATTATTTTGATTTGCTTAAAGGGTATTATGATTATAAAAAACTGTCTAACCAATTAAGCCTTGCACTATGAGCCTAGATAAAATTATCCAAAACGAAGCCCTAAAGCAATTTAAGCCAAAAGGCATACGAAAACGGTTTTTAGTTAGCGAAGGCGATTTGTTTCACTTGTATAAAGACATTGCGATAATTCGCAAGCAGGAAGATCGCGAGCATCTTATGGCAGACTTTAAAAAGCTTCTTAAAGAGGCGAAGCAGGTTCAATTGGTAGAAATGCCTGAAGAAAAGAAAGGAGGCGAGCATGAACACTAATATAAATCCAGCTATCGCCCAGTTTTTTAAAGAAAAGGTATCTAAACAAGAGTTTACCAAACACATGCGTAAACTTATGGATGCAACGGTTATGGTGGCTTTAGAAGATAGCCCAGAACTAGAATGGCATAGAGCCAATATTAAAGAAGGATATTATTACCTTTCGGAGTTTCTAGAACTGTTAGAACCCACAGAATAATTAACCCTAAAAACCCAACCTAATCCGTTGGGTTTTTTTGTTGTGACAAATAAAAAAAAAAGTTATGTTTGTGTATATGACAAAGCGTCAGTCCCAACAGCTCGGCATTCAGAAAAACAAACTACTTCGGTATCAAACTGTTTTAGATTACTACCATGAAATCTATAACGAGGACATCCCTTTGACTAAACTTCACAGAAAATTCATATACCCAAAGTTCCATATTTCCAGAACAACCTTTTATAAAATACTCGGAACGCCCGTTTCAAAAGAACTCAAGGAAATACAGGCGTTTGAAGATAGCCAGTTATCTATGTTTTAGAGATACTTCGCTGCGCTCTGCATGACATTAAACATTGGTCATGCCTAAACTATAAACCACCGTATATTCCTGTACGCCATCGTCTCGCTTAATGCGCTGCATACTTACGCGCGTTAATTTGCCTGTCCATTCTGCAGGACGCCAGCCGTGTATTAAAGCGTGGATATCCTTTTGCAGCTTCCATATGCTAAAGCCCGCATTCTTTTGGTTCTGTGGCGCGCGTTGGCTGGTGTTGGTTAGCTTTAGGTTAGCAATAGTTAAGCTTACCATTGTATTAGCCGTTTGCCTATTTACAGGCGCGGCGCCTTTGTCTTGGCCTAAATTATCAAACTGGGCGTTGGTGACATCAATTAAAACGCATGGCCATTTTACAGGAAAGTTTGGGCTGTAATAATCCAATTGTCCCCAGTCCTCATCTACATACGGAATTGGTAATGTGCTTACTTTGTCTTGAATATTTTGAATGACTGCGTCCATTATGATTTTAATTTATTAGTGATTTTAGCGTTCAATTCTTTGAGGTTTACGCCAATTACTTTACGTATGTGTAAATCTACCTGCGGATGCCAGCCTATAAATTGGCGTTGTTCAACCGTCATAACCGCTCCAACTTTTTGAAGTGCTAATGCCTTCCATTGTGCGGCCTCGCTATCTAGTTTTTGACTGCGTTTGTTGTTTACCTTTTTTTTGGTTTTTACGCTATAAATGTTTGAGGCTCCGTTAGCCTTATAGAACATAGCCCAAAAAAAGCTTTTCATTTTTTGGGTTACCACAATCTCGCCGCCTTCATTATGAAGGCTCATATATGGTAAATTGCTACTCCACTTTATTTCGCCATTGGAAGCTTGACTTTTAATACTTCGCCTACCAGCGCCGCTTCTAATCATCATAGAACCACGACTATTTTTAAGCTTGGTTTGAGGCCACTTCTTATTAAAAAAAGCTTTGCGCTCAAAGTTCCTGTCAAACTCTTGAGAGAGTTGGATTTTTACATCATTCGTCAGGTTTCTTAAAAATTCTTTGAACATCTATTTTTTAATTTTTAGGCCTTTAACGGCTTTAGCGCCAGCCACTTTATGGTATGGATGACCAGGAGGGAATACCACTTTTTGCTTTCCAGCATTAAATCGAAATATATCCAGTTTGTTCTTGCCGTTTTTGCCTATTTGCGTTGTGGCCTCGTCTCCTTGCTTGTTTGCGGTTTTACTATCGCTGGACTCATTAAGCGATGCCAGAACCTCGACCGTTGTGCAACGGCAGCGCCAACCGTTTGGCGGGAAATACTTATCCCAGAACGGGTCGGTTTTTGGTAGGGTGACTTCATGAAGTGCCGCATGGCTATCCCGAACTTTGTCGTCTGCAGCGGTTCGGTACTGCAATAAATACCGATCGCTATCTGAAAACTGCTCATAACGTTCTGCCATTTGAACCGAACCTACGGCAAAGCTGTACTCGGACTCTAAATAATTCTCGTTGTAGTTGCTCTTTACAGTCGCCACATCCTTGCTAAATTGCTTGAAGGACTTAATGCTTTTGTCCTCATTTAAAATCAGCCTTGAGGCTTCAAAAAGTTGCGCGTGCGTTTTTAATTGCGAAAAATAAAACACATCATTTTCCAAACTCTCAAGCATCCCTTCAGATAAATCGTTATCCTTAAACGCCTGACTTAATACGCGGTTGGTTTCAAATATCAAATCTTGATATTCTTTAACTTCTGCTAAATCTTCTGGCTTATACGCTCCCTTTTTATGAAGGGTTTTAAATGCGGTTGCAGCGCGTTTTAAAAGCCGTTTAAATTGTGGATTTATAGCCAAGTTTATGGCCTCGCTTTTGTCTTTACAATCATCGCAATGCGTATCATAAATAAAATCTAGTCTGGAGTTTAATGCCCTGAAATACGTGTCAGGGCTTAAGCGAAAAAATCCCCATCCAATTTAAAGCTGGCTGGCTTTGGAACTTCTTTTTTACCAATAACATCAATGCCAAATTTCTCTTTGATCCATTCGGTATTGATATCATAATGTTGGCTGGCTTCATTGGTCATTTTCCAAAGGGTTTCTAAATCTTCGGTTTGCTCATAAGCATACACGAGTTCGCCTTTTAAAACGCCTAAATTAACAAGCGCTGGAATTACGGAGCTATTCCAATATTGCTCTAGTAATTGTAGGTCGGCATCAATTAAGGTTTGTAGCATATCCTGTCCGCTTTCATCCTTGCTGCGGCTGCCGTTCTGGGTGTCTTGGCCAATAACCGCACCGCTCATTAAAAGCGACATTTCGTTATTACATAAGTTAATCAAGTTCTTGTACACGTCTCCAGATGTGGAGACGCCTTTGGCAAACTCAAAACTTTCGCTTTCGTCAATAATGAACCAAGCTGCAGCACCCATGTCTGTCATCATCCTTTCGGCACGCTTTACCATACTTGGGTCCTGCGTGTTGGTTTTCATATAGCGCGGCGGAATGCCGTAAATTTCGCATAATTCAGACCAGCAGCTTTGCGCAAAACGCTTGAATAATACGTGCGGAATCGCGCTGTTAAATAAGCCGTAGTCTTTCTTTTTACCAAACTCTAATAGCCATGTTCCGTATTCTGATGAATCGCGGTATAGGATTTTTTTATCTTCTGTATAGTCAGGATAAACCACACCATTTAACGGGTCAACATTGGCACGCGGAATAAGCTCTACTTGTAGCACGCCGTTTTCATTAAATGTAAATTCAATTAAGGAGTGCGCTCGGTAAATACTGTCTAAAATATGCGTGTTAATGTCGTTGGTAAAAACAGCATTATTCAACATGTCGGTTTGTTCCTGGTCAACTTCGCCGTTTGGCTTTTTAAGAATAATAGATTCCTTGAGGGCCTTTAGTAAACGGTTTTTGTATTGAGACGTTAACAAGGCGTCCAAGCCTATTTCATCCAGCAGCTGTTGGTATAAATACCATTTTGGGTTGTCCTCTAATTTTGTAAGCTGTAAGGCGCGATTCCAACTCTTAATATCCTGACGAATACGCGCTACGGCTTTAGGTATAATGGTAGGCGATACCTTTGGTTTTGTGGCGTTTGTTTTTACGGCTGCCAGTTTAACACTTTCCGTTTGAAAGCCTATCGGGTTTTTCTTTTTTGTCATGTTACTCGTGGTTAAATTTTGGGCGTGAGCCAAAGCTGAACGGCTGTCTAACATCAGCTTCTAAATCTTCAGGGCTTAATTGTGGCAGCGTACTTAAATTAACATCGCCATCGCGTAGGTCTTTTAGCCATTCCTTACTGCGGTCATAACGCTCTTTGGCTTGCTCGTAAATGATGTCGGCATTACATAAGTCTACCAGCCAATATTTGGCAATTACAACTGCGTGTTTTACAATTAGCGGATTTCTGCTGGCGCCTGATGCGCTTAAAATAGCCTCCACGTCATACCGCAATCGGCCGTCGTAGTTTTCTATTTTATTGTTGCCAGACAAATAGCTTCGCAGTTCCTCTTCGGCTGCGGCTAATGCCATGGTTACAATGGTGTCATCGCCTTCCGTAATTTGGTCTACTTGATAGCCGTATATGGCGCTATCTAAATCGGTTTCAGTTAAAAACATAGTTTAATATCGTCTTGATTCCCTTTCGCCAAAGACGTAGGAGGTTAATTTTTTTGATTGTCTATTTTGAATGAGCCAGCAAGCGCCTTCTAAAGCATCGGGCGCATCCATAACGCTAGACTGCGGACTGACGCCAATCATTTGGTCATGCATCTTGACCATGTGCGGATCATCCTTTTCTTTAATATTGAAAATAAGATTACCTAAACGGTTAAGCGGTTCCAACGTGCCTTCAATTCTGAAAAACTTGTCAGGTTTTTTGCGTTTGTCCTCGGTTACTGGAACGGTAAAGCCATAATAATCGGCGCGTAAATAAATAAGCGGCAATAATACTTGCTGGTAGTGTGGGTCCTGAAGCGAATTGTTTTCAATATAAATTCGGCTGGTATCAACCTTATGATCCTTGAGGTATAAATAGGCTTCATATAGCCAGTCTACAAATTTGTTATTACTGGTTTGCTCTACAAATACCTTGTATAAATAACGTCTGCGTCCTTTAGCTCCTACAATAACAACCGACTTATGCGAGGCCTGTTTGTTTTTGCCCTTATCCTTGTTTGATGTGGACGGATCGGCATATACAATAACTTGGTCACAGCTGGATAACCTTGGGCATGTATCGTATTTGATATTTTTAAAAATATCGCCTTCGCTGACTGGGTTGTTATAATATTCTTTTTGCTGTGAGCTCCAAGGCATTTTCGCCAGCACGCGATCAATAAATTTCTCGGTGTTTTTTTGTGGCCATGTACTATTGCCGTCTTTGCCTCGAATGTTTACCACATCATGACAATCGGCTTTTTTTGCCATTTCAGTAATACAGCAATATTTGGCTATAATGTTACCATTGGCAATCCAAAGCAACGGATTAGAAATAGAACGCGTAGCGTATAAGGCCTCAAATAGCCAATGCACCTTCACTTTAATACGTTCAGGGTTTCGGCACTCTTCGTCGGTGTCAATATCATCAATCAGTATAATATCAGGCCTAACGGCATCGTTATTCGTTCCACGCGGACTTTGACCAGCACCAAGCGCACGAAAGGACACACCTTTTTTGGTTATAAACTCGCCAGCCTCCCAGCTTCCTAGACTTTGTTGCTCGCCGTAATCATTAATAATTCGGTGGTTACTTTCAAATTGAACCTTGTACGGTAAAAGTAAACGCTCGGCATTATCAAGCGTATTTGAAACCAGTAATACATTTCGTTTTTTGCCTGTTAAAACAAGCTTGATAACTTCCATTCTGGTTCTGGTGGTCTTGGAACACTCACGTGACCAGGAACGCACCTCGAACCATTCAGGATTATTCATAACACGTTTAGTAGCCGCCTTATGAAATGGAGCAACTTCAGACAAATAATGGTTTGGGAAGTAGTATTTAAACCATGCCTCGTCATTGGATTCTAAAGCCGCTATTCGTTTGCTTTTTTCTGCTGGCGTTTCGCCTAAATCAACAGGCGTTGCGCGTGAGGTGTTTTCACGGTATTGCTGCCAGAGCTTTAAATATTTTCTGTCTTCAGCTAATCCCATTATTTCAATTTAGAATTAATGAACGCGTCAAAAACAGGAATCAGCTTTTTGTAAATATCAAAATCAATAGGTTTTAAAAAGTCCAGGAAGGCCGTTCCAACTTCAAATATTTCTGCTATGGATGTTTCGGTCTCCAGCTTTTTAATGGCGCTGGTAATTACGGCAATGGTGTTTGACTCCTTACTATCGGCAACTTTCACTTCGCGCTCTCTAATAGAATCATTTAGCCACTCCAGCTGGTCGTATAAGTCGCCAATCATTTTTTGGCGCGTAACCAATAAGGACTTTCGCAGTTTATCCCACTCCTCATCCTTAATCCATTTACCAACAGTATTTGGGCGCACACCAACACGATCGGCTATTTCTTTAATAGTTAGCTTTTGCGTAGTATCCAGATAGAGCATTTTAGCATACTCTTTGGCTTCCGTTTTTTTAAGTCCCATACTAATTTATTTAGTACAAAAGTGTTGATTTTGCCTTGCCTAATAAAAATTCTGAAAAGCTAATTAACACACCTGTAACTTCTGTAAACAACCTTGTTAAAGGGGTTTACAGCTTTTTGTGAGTGAATTGTAAATCTTCAATATTTGTCACCTGAATTAGTCATAATTAGAAGTGCATTTATGCCAAAACCAAGATTTATTTTTAACGACGAAACCCAAAAGAATAGTTACGGTTTCATCATTCCCACAAAAGGCATCGACCTTAAGAGGTTCAAGCTGAATCCGATCATGTTGGATTCCCACTGGAATAGTAACAAGTCTGTTATTGGCCGTTGGGATGATGTTCAAAGTGATAACGGTTCACTGTCTGGTTTGCCCGTTTTTGATAGCGAAGATGAATCTGCGGCCTTAATTGAAGGTAAAGTAGAACGCGGCTTTATAAAAAGTTGCTCTATGGGAGTTCGCTTCCAGAGAGACGATATGAAGTTTGTAAACGATGTCTTGGTTTTGGAGAAATGTGAGCTATATGAAGTTTCTATTGTGGCGGTACCCAGTAATGCAAACGCCATTCGGTTATATGTTGATGACAATACCGAGCCTTTAAAGGAGAGCGAAATTCAAACACTTTGTTTATCGGCATTACCTGTAGATGGCGAAGTAATTATTCCTAATAACCTAGATAAAACAGATATGAAAAAAATCACATTAACAGTATTAGCGGCTTTAGCGCTTGGCTTCAAAGAAAATGAGCTGGAGCATGATGTGGACGCCGTAAACGAAGCTGCCGTAAAATTACAGGCCAAGTTAACAGCTGCCGAATTGAAGCTTGAAATCCTTCAATCGGATGCAGACGCTCAAGCCGACGAAAAAATTAAAAACAAGGTGGCATTGGCCATTAAAGCCAACCCAACTTTAAAGGCTCAAGAGGAGAAGCTTTTGGCATTAGGTAAAACGGACGAGGCCTTATTGGATTCAACCTTGGCTTTGTTCCCAGCTAAAAAGAGTTTAAACGCTCAAATAGTTGACGGTAAAGAAGGTGAAGCTGAAGTAAAAACCGTTGAGGGTTTTATGAAGCTTGACCTTGAGGCACAATTAGCTTTCAAAGCTGATGAGCCAGAAGCATATAATAAATTATTCACTAAAAACTAAAAAAAATATGGCAGCTAATTTTCCCGAAATTTGGAATGGTCGCGTAATTGACAATTTAAAGAAAGCAATAGTAGCCACTTGGCTAGAGGGCATTTCAGAAATGGCGGCTGATGTAGTCACCATTAACGGCGGTACACTTACCGAAAAACAAAAAATTTATGTAGCGGCTACAGATTTTGATGTGGATGTGTTGATTAACAACTCAACCTACCCAATTGAAGTACAAGAGTACGAAGATGGAACCATTGAAATTACTTTGGATAAATTCCAAACAAAGGCAACGTCCTTGGCGGATGATGATACTTTAGGGGCTTCATACGATAAGATTGATACAGTTACAAAATCGCATACATCTGCTATTTTGGATAACAAATTCAATAAATCCTTGCATGCCATTGCGCCTTCAGCCAATACGGCAGATACGCCAGTAATACAAGCCACAGGAGGTCCTGAAGCTTTAGAAGATGCTGCAGGCCGAAAGCTTTTGACTTATGAAGATTTAATTGAAGCTAAACGTAAGTGCGGCTGGAAAGGAGCTAGATTGGTTTTGACTAATGATCATTGGAATGATTTAGCCCTAGATAGAAAAAGATTTGGAGACCAATTGGTTAATTATAAATCAGGCAACCCAGCTCCAGTAATTGCAGGCTTTGAACTACATAAGTTTGATGATGGTATTCATCCACTTTACACGGCCGCTGGAGTTAAAAAAGCTTTTGGCGCGATTAAAGAAGCTGGAGATACGGAGTCCTCTGTAATTTTTGCGAAATCAGCAATTGCAAAAAAGACTGGAGCAACCAAGCAGTATTTTTCTAAAGCAGAAAATAATCCATTAACGCAATCTAATCTGTTAAACTACAGACACTATTTTATTGCAACGCCATATCAGGCTAAAAAAATTGGAGCAATCCGATAAATCTAAATTTTGCCATTCTTAATTAAGGCTACTGTTTTTAAGTGGCAGTAGCCTTATTTTTTTACTCAACTATGTTTCAAACAATTTTAACCTACATCATAGCGCCAATAGTTACGGCATTAATTGCTTGGTACGGCTCCAAGGCTATGACGCAGCGTAATTTAAAATCTAAAGATTTAGATAACGAAATTAAAAGCGCTGAATATTATCAAGGCTTACTGGACGACATGTCTGCTAGATTAACCACCGCTGTAAAGGAGCTAATGGCTCTAGAAGATAGGTATCGGGAATTGTTAAGGCAAAATTCGGAGTTAATTGAGCAAATTAAAATCTCACAGGCCAGCAATAGTGATTTGATTTTGGAAATACGAAAAATGAAATCGAGTAATAACGAGCTTGTTGAGGAACTGCAAAAATTTAAGCAGTTAAACGGTAAGAAATCATGAGTTTAAGCCAACACCAGCGCATATTTACGCGAAACATTGCCAAGCTTATTGTCTTTGCCTATCAGCATGGTTTAGAGTTAACTTTTGGCGAAGCTTTCAGAACCAACGAGCAACAATTGTTGTACGTGCAAAGCGGTAAAAGCCAAACCATGAACTCCAACCATTTACGTCGTCTAGCAGTAGACTTCAATGTGTTTGAAAATGGAAACCTGACCTATGACTGGAAAACGGTTAAAATATTAGGCGATTACTGGGAAACATTAGATACCGCCAACCGCTGGGGAGGCGACTGGAACAAAAACAACATCAAGGACGGCTTTATTGACGTTCCGCATTTTGAAATGCATATTTAAAACGCTTTTAAATGATTATTAATTGGAAAAATACAGCTGAAAATTTATTCCTGGTACTTGTAGGAGTAGTTGCAGGCGTGGCCATTGGCTATTATGTTTCCATTATGGCAGCTGAAGCCATGCTGGAAAACCAAAAAGCAATCATTACGGAGGCCATTAAAAAAGAAACCACGGCCATCCATAACACGGTTACAACTGAAATTAACAAAGTTAAAAACCGAAAGGGCGAGCCCATTAATATAGTTATTGAACCGTACAACGATAACGAGTTGAACCAACAAACCAATAACGAACATAAAACATCACAGGACAGTATCCCGAAGCCTGAAAAAAAACGGGGATTCTTTAAGCGCCTATTTGGCGGCAAAAAGAACAAAAAGTAACAAACCTTTAAAACTATATATTATGTCAAAAGACCAAGTATTTTCGGATTACCCAAGTTTAAAAAGCTACCACCAGACATCTGACGGCACTAAATTTTTCAAAAAAGACCATGCTCGAAATCATTCGAGATCGCTGAAGGATAAATCTCTTGAGGAAATAAAAAACCCGAGTCCTAAAGTCGTTGATGTTTCAGTTAAAGAAGCCGTAACAACAAAAATCAAAGTTGATCAGAATGTAGACGATTTAACGCCTTCTCAAAAAGCGAAACTTGCTAAAGAAGCCATCGGAAAATTAGAAACGGTTGAAGCGGTTGAAGCGGCCTTAAAAGATGAAACCTATCCTTCAGTAATTAAAGCTGGAGCGGAAAGAATTAAAGCCTTAAAACTTCAGACAGAAAAAACAGGCGAAGGAACTGGCAAAGAAAACACGGGAACGGATGCTCCAGTAAATGGAACTAAAACCGAAACCAAGTCCGAAGAGGAAGAGTAAAACCCAAAAATAACAATATATGTTACCAGGAATTAATATAAAATTTAGCAACGGCAATATTGGTACTGTAGTACCTACTGTCGACGGTGTTTTCGGTTTGTTAGCCTCGGCAGTCGCTGTTGTAGATAAATTTGCATTAAACACACCATACATTTTAAGAGGCATGACCGATGTGGCCAAGCTGGGCATTTTGCCAGATGTAAATAATGGCGTTCTGTATCAATGGCTTTCAGATTATTACGCAGAAGCTGGGGAAGGCCAGGAAGTGTGGTTAATGGGATTCCCAAAAACCGATAAAGTAAGTGACTGGTTTACGCCAGACGTTGGAACTGGTAAAACGCCAGCGCAAAGTTTGCTGGACGCCTCAAATGGTCGTTTAAGCGGATTATTTACATGCTTTTCACCTGACGGTGCTTACACACTTACGCTTGCAAACGGCATTGATGAGGATGTAGTCTTAGCAAAAAGCAAGGCGCAAACATTAGGCGAAAATTACACGACTAATGAGTACACGCCATTCTTTACCGTTTTGGAAGGATACGGTTACAGCGGAACGGCCTCGGATTTAGCCGATTTAAAAGAGGAGTCCAATAACCGTGTAGGCGTATTAATTGGTAGCACTAAAAAACGAACTGATGTTGTAACAAACAACGGCGCGTCTACGGGCGTAGTGGCCGGTCGTTTAGCGGCTATTCAAGTACATGAGAGCGCTGGAAAAGTGCGAACTGGAGCCTTAAAAACCTTAACGGCTTACATAGTTGACGAGCCAGCGGAAAGTGCGGACATTGAGACCTTACACAATAAGGGATATATGACCTTCAGACAGCACAAACGTAAAGCAGGCTATTACATTGTTTCTGGAATATTGGCCACGTCAGAGGCTGACGATTATCAAAAATTAGCACGTAGACGTGTTATAGATAAGGCGTATAGAATTGCTCACAACATTGTTAGCGAGGAAATTGAAAACGATTTTGACCTAACAAACGAGGGAACAATAGACCCAATTTATGCAAAAGATGTAGAGGGTAATCTGGAGAATGCCATTGCAAGACAAATGACGGATCGTGGCGAGCTTTCAAAAGACAAAGCAAACCCGAACGACGACGGCGTGAAAGCGGCTTTTAACTTAACCAATAACGTATCGCAAACTAATCGTATTGAAATGACTTTAAAAGTACGTCCGAAAGGATATGCGGAATTCATTGAAATTCTTTTAGGCTACGATGTAAACTTAAACGAATAATATGGCATTTGATTCTAGAGAATACGAGTGGGCAGACCTAACCTTAATTTTAGGCGGCCAAGATATAACAGGCATTAGAGCTGTTAAATATTCTGAAGCTATTGAGCGTGAAGCTCTATATGCAAAAGGGCGTTTTCCGCACTCAATACAAAGTGGAAATATAGCTTTCAAAGGCGAAATTGCAATGCTGCAGTCGGATTATGAAGCTTTAGTAAAAGCGGGGAAAGGAAGCGTTTTGAGCCTTAACTTGGATGGCATGTTCAGCTACGGCAACCCTAGCGCTGGAGACATGTTGACGAGCGACCGTGCTGTTGGAATTCATTTTCTAGAGGCGGCTAAAGACATCAAGCAAGGCGATAAATTTCAGGAAATTAAACTTCCGTTTATATTCTTAAAACTAAAAAACCAAGTATAAATGTACCAAGCAGACCAACAAAATATTGACGCGTGGAAAGCAGAACATGGCGAGATAATTCGCTTAAAATCTGCAAAGTATAACAAGTCCGCCTACTTCCGTAAGCCAAATAGAAAGGAAATGGAATTTTTAAGCGCTGGCACCAAGTCAAGCGGCTTGAAATTCAACTCCCAACTTTTAAAGACGTGCTATTTAGCAGGCGATAAAGAGATTGAAACCAATGATGACATCTTTATGGGCATTGGCGAACAAATCATGTCGCTATTGACCTTTGATGTTGTCGAGGTGGAAAAGCTTTAGAGGCTGCCCGAGTAGACCCTAACGATATCATGCGCATCGGTGATGCACAGCTTCGTTACTATTTTGGCATCAAAGACCCAGAAAGCCTCCCATTAGATATATGGGCACGCAGAATTAGAGAGTTAGAGTATATCAGACAATTAGAAAACCCAGATTCATAGGAGTAACAAACCAACATGGACAATACACTAAACTACATACTAAAATTTCAATCGGATGCCGACAAAGTCGCTGCATCCGTTGAGCGTTTAGATAAAGGCCTAAATGACGTTAACCAACATGTTGGCGTTATGGGCAACAAGTTTAGTAGCGCCTTGGATAAAGTTAACTCCAAATTATCAGGAATGCGGATAAACGCATTTGTTCAAAATGTTCAGTCCGCATCTCAAGGGCTGGATTCCATGTCCGCACCAGGACTAAAATTAAGCACCTCATTAGCCGACCTTTCAGCCATTACAGATGTTACTGGTAATAAGCTTAAAGAAATTGAAGGCTACGCCAGAACGTCCGCTAAAACTTTTGGCGGTGATGCTGCAGATGGCGTGGAGGCTTACAAACTTATCTTATCTCAATTAACACCAGAACTAGCCCAAGCACCAAAGGCGTTGCAAAACATGGGCGTTCATATTCAAACCTTGAGTAAAACCATGGGTGGCGATGTGGCGGCAGCTTCAGAAGTTTTAACAACGGCTATGAACCAGTATCAGGTTTCTACAGATGACCCAATTAAGGCGAGTGCCGAAATGGGCAATATGATGAATATAATGGCGGCTGGTGCTAAAGAAGGTAGTGCAGAATTACCACAAATAAAGCAGGCATTAGAGCAAAGTGGTATGGCCGCCAAAACGGCTGGAGTTCATTTTGCGGAAACCAACGGCTACATTCAAGTATTAGACAAAGCAGGAAAAAAAGGTTCTGAAGGCGGTGTGGCATTGCGTAACGTGATGGCCTCATTATCTCAAGGACGTTTCTTGCCTAAAGATGTACAAAAGGAATTACAAATGGCAGGCGTTGACATCAATACGTTAACGGATAAAAGTCTAACGCTCTCAGATCGTTTAAAACCGTTAAGAGGTATCATGCACGATCAGGCCCTAGTTACAAAAATGTTTGGCAAAGAAAACAGTAACGCGGCTATTGCTATGCTTTCGGGCATTGATGAGGCGGAACGCTTAACCACAGCCATTCAAGGAACCAATACGGCTTATGAACAAGCTGCCATTGTTATGGACTCTCCAGCGGAAAAAGCGGGACGTTTTAGAGCGAAAATTGACGACCTAAAAATTAGCATGTTCAATGCAACGGGTGGGACATTGGCCTATGCTGCAGAATTAGGGAGTATGGCCTTTGATATTAGTAATTTAATACCTCTTTTTAGCGGCTTTGGTCAGGCTATAAGTTTTGTTACTAACGCTACTAAAATGCAGGCACTTTGGACGAGTATTACAAGCGGAGCCACGTCTGTTTGGACTGGTATTCAATGGGGCTTAAATGCTGCCATGAACGCTAACCCAATTGGAATAATAGTATTGGCCGTTGCCGCTTTGGCTGCAGGTATTGGCTGGGTTATTTCTAAAACGGAAGGCTGGGGGCAAGCTTGGGAGCATACCGTAAGCGGCGGCAAGTTACTGTTTAAATTGTTTGGCGATTTTATTAAGCTCGAATTTTTAACGGTAGTAAATGGTTTAATGATAGGCTTAAACTTCATTAAGAAAGGGTGGTACGAATTTAAAGAAGCGGTTGGTTTGGGCGATAGTACCGAAAATCAACGCATGATTAGCCAGATAAATGCCGATACTGAAAGCAGAAAGCAAGCTATAATTGATCAAGCCAAAGAAGTAAAACAAACGGCATTTGATGCGGCTATGGAATTTGGAAAAGCTGCTAATTCCATTAAATGGAAAACAGAGGTTGAGGAGGGCGAGGCTTCAGGAGTTGGAATAAGCGATCCAACGGCTCCTGGTGCTATTTCAGGAAATGGAAGCGGCAGCGGAAATACTGCAGGTTCTGGAGCTGGGGCAAAAACAAATAAGGCCATTGCAACTGGCGGAACAAAACATAATTACATAACTATTAGTTTGGAGTCGCTTATTGGCGCTCTAACTATTAAGGGTAATGATTTTAAGGATAGCGCGAAGCAATTGGAGACACAAAGCGTGGACGCATTAGTAAGAACATTGGCGTTAGCCACAACAGCTGGAAGTTAATGATACAAGATAAAACAGGCATCATATTTTCTAGTTTGATTGGCGTTGCTAAAACCAATCGGTTTCAGGTAGTTCAAAACGAGCTTTCAAAACACGTATTGCCGCCAATTCCTTTTTTAGGGTATAAGCGGAAAGACCAAATTGGAAGTGTAAAGAATGATATTAGTCAGGAATTATGGAAGGCAAACGCACCATTAAGTGCCGACGATCAGTTTTTTCCGTTCTACTTTGTTGGTAGCGATGGCGTGAAGTATTTACTGCCTTATGAGCCTATGATAAACATAGGGGGTAAGAATACCATTATTCGTAGAAACGTGGCAAAGGCAAAAACGAAAGGCGGCCGTGAGGTCGGCGGCTCGATTAAGGAGCGCTGGAACCAGGGCGATTATGATATTTCTATTACGGGCGTTTTAATTGGCTCGTTACTTACTGGAAATGTAGAAGACTGCTTTCCGCGTGAGGACTTTGAAAAGCTTCGCGATTTTATGACAACGCCAAAAAGTTTAAAGGTGTATTGTGAGCCTTTGCAGCTGTTAGGCATAAACCAAATCGTAATAGAAGACTTTAGTTTTCCATTTACAAAAGGCGAAAATGTGCAGGCTTACGAGATTAAATGTTACAGTGATTTTGACTATAAATTATTACTAGATATAGATGATTAAAGATATAACAGAATTTTAGATTTTATGAAAGCGAAAGCGATGCTCTTTGCTATGCTAATCGGGATGATTAGTTTAGTGGGATTCGGAAACACAACCGACCCAAGCGAAAATTCAAATACCATTACGATTGAGTGCTACGACGCTCAACCAGTTATGGTCTGTGTAGATTTCCAAATTACCGAAGTGGCCATCATGCCAATTGAAAACCTCATGGTCTCCAATTATGAATTTATGGTTAATTCAACAGGCTTTAAAACCGATTTAAAAGGCAATGAATTTGTGAAACCTTATGATCTGAGCTTCGCTCTAAAGCCTCCTTTACTAAACGATAAACAAAATAGGAGTTTTACCAATATTAAGTATCCAGGTGCCGACCCGATGAATCAGCCCTTATGTAATTTTTGTAGGAATGCCCGAGACGGATTACTGAAGCCTAATAATTTCATTAGCTAAAAGCATAAAATATATAATTAAAAGCACCTGTATGTGCAGGTGCTTTTTTTAAAACTCATTCATGTTAAACATAGACTGGTACATAGAATTTAAGAACCAAGAAGGCAAACGCTTTCAGTTGGCGCTTATGGCAGAATGCGAAATTATAACTAGCGTTGATAATTTAGCAGACATGGCCACTATTGTACTACCTGAAGCCGTTATGAATGAGCCGTTGAATTTTGAAAACAAAATAGGCCGTGGAACCGAGGTTTTAATTCAACTGGGTTACGATGGTAATTTAGAGGATGAATTTACAGGCTATATCCAAGACATTACTAATAATGATAGTTCATTGAAAATACTGTGCGAAGATGCTCTATTTCTGTTTAGAGTTGGCGTTCCAGATGTGGAGCAGAAGCCAACATCCTTGAGCCAAATTGCGCAGTATGTTATTGATAATATAGACGGCAGCTTTACCTTGAATTGTGACTATGATGTGAATTATGAAAAGTTTACCATTCATCAAGCAACGGGTTATGATGTACTGAAGAAAATCCAAGAAGAAACGAAAGCGAATATCTATTTCGACACCAAAAACAAAGTATTACATGTGCACCCGCCTTATGTAGAAAAAGGAGGCGAGGTTTTTTATTCCATGCAAAAAAACATTGAAAATTCAAGTTTAGAGTTTAGTAATAAGTTAGACACTAAAGTTGAAGTGACTATTGAAAGCACGGATATAAATGGGAATGTAAATAAAGTTGTTTCTGGAACAACTGGAGGCGATAAAGTAACGCTTAAAGTTGGCGCTATGGATGAAGATTCTATGCAGAAAATAGCCGATAATGAAGTTTTAAAACAAAGTGCTGCAGGATACGAAGGCAGTTTTGATACCTGGTTAATTCCGTTTTGCAAGCCAACCTATTCGGCACGGATTAAAGATGAAGACTACCCAGAGAAAACAGCCTACTATTATGTGAAAAGTGTAACCACAACCTTAAGCGAAGCTGGAGGAGTACGGACTATTACTCCAGGAATAAAATTAAGCTAATGGCAGACTTAAGCGATGTTAAAAAGTTATTACGCGAGGTTGTTGGAGCAAATCCAAACCTACCTATTACCGCAACGGTATTAAGCGTCACAGGCGATAGGTGTAAAGTGAAGTTAAAAAGCGGTTTGGAGCTTACGGACGTTAAGCTAAAAGCTACAATTAACGACAGCGAAAACTACATTTTGGTAACGCCAAAAGCGAATAGCAAAGTGCAGATCTTGTCACTGTCTGGAAGGCTTGATAATATGACAGTTATAAAGGTAGATGAAGTTGAAAAAATTGAAATAGTCCAAGGCGAACTCGACATAATTATTGATAGTACCGATAATAAAGTAGGCGTTAAAAATTCGGTTTGCTCGCTGAAGGATTTATTTCAGGAGTTTGCCGATCTATTAAAACAGTTAAAAGTTTACACGCCAGCTGGTCCTAGTGGAACGCCTTTGCCAGATAGTATTCTAGCAATTACACAATTAGAAACGAAGTTTAACCAGCTTTTAAAATAGATTTAAAATGGCATTAAATAAGGCGGCATTAAAAACAAGCATTATAGGCATTATGGAGGACATGATGACGCGCGAAAATACATCCATAGAGGAATTTGCAACGCGCTTAAGCGATGCCGTTGATGTGTATGTAAAAGCCGCTGATATTATTTACACGGCTGGTTTAATAGACGCGGAAGCAAGACCAGTTATAGGAACGTTTGAAGGTAACCTACAATAATGGCAAAGGATAGAGGCATACAAGTAATTGACAACACCGACGAAGGTGTGGTTTTGGATTTAAAGATTAATCCTATTCGCAATGCAGATAACAAAATTGTTAGCGGTTTGGTTATTGGCAATATTCTGGAGCAGAATAAGGCTTTTATTTTAATAGGCCAGCCAAATGATTTTAAAGACCACCCAACATTGGGCGTTGGATTTGAGGATAATTTGTTAGGCGAAGACTTATTGGAGTATCGCCACAAAATCCGTGAGCATTTTGCCGTGGACGGATTAAAAGTTACGCAATTGGATTTGTACGACATTAACGCCGCTAAAATAGACGCAAACTATGAGTAAGAAAACGTTAAAACAAGGGCAAAGCTTTTTAGATAAAGTTACCCAATTATCGGGTTCCATAGAAAATGCGCTAAAAGAATCCATAGCAAATGGAGTCGGAATTACGGATGAGATTCCAATTGGTGTAAATGTAGAAATTACGGAGGTAACCAATAAACGGGTAGCCGCATTTTTTAACCAATTTAATGAGCCTGCAACGGCCATTAGTACCGAGCAGCTAAACGAAATTGAAAACATTGGTATTGGTACCATGATTATTGAAGACACATTTATTGTAGCATGAGAACAAAAGCAGATATAAAAAAGCAGATTACCGACCCATTTATTAATAATGCGCACGTAATTTCTATGTATGGACTTGACGAGAACTTGTCATATGAGGCGCAATTTTCTATTGTTAGTTTCGAGAACATTCTGTTTGATATCATGACGAATATCATATTCTTTTTAGAGGGGCTTTTCGGCCAGCATGTCAAGGAAGTGGATGGTAGATTATTCAACCAAAAAAACGCGCGTTTAAGCTGGTACCGAACTATGGCGTTGCAGTTTCAATATGGCTTTGATTTGGTTAAGGATAAAGACTATTTTAATAACGGAACTGCCACGGCTGACCAGATAGCAGCTTCTAAAATTATTAAGTATTCCGCAGTGAATGAAAGCGATGACGAAAGCCGCGTGATATTAAAAATAGCTGGAGAACTTAATGATGAGCTTGCGCCAATACCAGCGCCAGAACGTGCCGCATTTGACGCCTATGTAAAAGAGTTTAGACCAGGAGGCGTTAAAATATCGGTTATTAATTACGAGCCTGACTTACTGTATTTAAACTTAAACATTTATCGCGATCCTTTAGTCCTGGACGCAAACGGTATGAGCATTTTAAATGGAAATTATCCCGTAAATGATGCCATAGAGGCTTACATGAAGTTGCTTCCTTTTGATGGCGCTTTTGTGATTTTCGACTTTTTAAATTACATAAAAAACAATGCTCAAGGTGTTATAACGCCTGTAAACATAAATATTGAAAGTGCGTGGATTGATCCGTTGATTAATGATTATGGAACGCCAATAAGTATTGACGTGAAGCGGATACCTGAAAGCGGCTATTTTAAGGTCGTAAATTTTGATTCTATAAGCTATGTGGGATAATATTTCAGTTTTAAAATTCGCTTATAGTCTGGTGCCAACCTTTTTAAGGAAGCCTGTTTTATCGGCTTTTGTAAAGGCGGTTACCAACCCGTTGAGCGCTATATATTATGACTGGTATAATAAACGCCAGGAACATTTATACATTCTAGACCACAACTGGCAAGTATGCTACATGCGCGGCGCTTTGAATGATAAGTTTGACCAAGACCAAAGACGCATTTATATAGACGGAACTGGAGGCGATGCCAATAAAACATATATCTATACACCTGGAGAAAACCAAACCAAATATTTAGGCACAATATTTATATACAACAGCTTGGAATTTGCAGATACTGGAGCCGACTTTATTGTTCACGTGCCTGCAGAAATAATGGCGAATCAGTTTTATGAGGTGCACGCCCAAATACAGCTGTATAAATTAGGCGGAAAACGCTATTTAATTATTGAAATTTAAACCATGAATAAACAAAATTTTTTACAAACTGGAGGCTTCCCTTTCGAGACGGATATATTAAACTATATGCAGGAATCCTATGGCTTATTTAACGCTTTAGGAGAATTGGCTGGCAATAAAGCTATTATAAAAGGCTGTGAAGTTGTAGGAAGCAATACATCCGACGGCATTGTTTATATAAGCGGCGAAGTCTTTAAATTTATAGGCGGCCAGACTCAAGCCAACGTGAAAGTCCTTGAAAATGTTAGCTCCAAAGTGTTTGAAAACGGCGACACCAAAGAAGTTCACTACGAGCGCTATGTAACCTTTGCCTCTGGAACGGGTTCTATCCCATGGTCTGAATTCTCAAGGCCATTCAGTATGCTATCAATTACCTCGAGAATTACAGAACTGGAGAAACAAAACGCCGTTTTTCAAGCAGATGGCGCCATGGTGTTTTGGAACAAACCAGCTGCCGACATTCCAGACGGCTGGCAGGAAGTAACAGACTGGCGCGGACGTATGCCTGTTGGCTGGAATCCTACCGATACAGACTTCAACCAGCTTGGAGAAACTGGTGGTAACAAAACCCGAACCGTATCGGCCACTATTACAAATCCAATTAGTGGATTTGGCGTTGGCGGTTCTGCAGGTGGTGGCGATAACGGAAAGCTATTAGTCGGTTCTGGAAATAACGAAGGCGGCGAGTTTTTAGAGAGTATCCGTAAAGCTTCATCCGCTCCCAATAGCACAATAAACACATCTATTAACATTATGAATCCTTACCGCGTGGTGATGTTCATAGAATATACAGGCTCATAATATGGCAAGTTTAAGTACAATTAAAAACTGGTTTAAAACTGGTTTAAAACCAACACAAGCCCAATTTTGGGCAACATGGGATTCCTTTAGGCATAAGGATGAGGCTATTCCTTTGGATTCGGTTAATGGTCTTCAGGATGATTTGGACGATAAGGTTGATAAGATATCGGGAAAAGGCTTGAGCACAGAAGATTATACGACTCCTGAAAAATTGAAATTAGCAAGCTTACCAGATGCTTTAGGTTTAGGCATTGCTTTAGACTCTAAAGTAGATAAGGTATCGGGAAAAGGTTTGAGTACGGAAGATTATACTACTGAAGAAAAGGAGCAAGTGTCTTTAGCTTCAAAAAACATACAGGAGGAGGTCATAGATATTGATGGCGATTTTGCTTTAGTAGATGCCGATTTTCGGGTTACCTTTTTCATTAACACCACAGGAACGGTAAACATTACCATACCAACTGCAACCTTAAGAGACAGCTTTGTGTGCTTCTTTATAGTAATAGGGGCTGGACAATTAAACATACTAGTGGACGGTTTAGGGGCTACACTTAACGCTCCAGACGGCACATTATTAAGCAACGGTAAACGTGGCATGGTTGAGAAAAAAATAACAGCAGACACTTTCTACGCTTCAGGCGAATGGGAGGTTTAAATAAATGAAATGAGTTTGATAGCACAAAAATATATTAATGGTTTGAGCAGTCGGTTTGTGAAGCCGAACTTGTTTATTGGGGGTGTAGCCTCTACAATGCCTACGATTTCACATATTAGCAATTTTTTTGGGATCCCAGAAAATTCAATAACTAATTTTATTGTAAACGGCGCTAATGTAGAGATGCATGTTGAAGCTGCATGGGGCTCACCTTCCTTTACACCACAAAATAATGATATAACATATTTTATATATACCGGTCCTGGAGTGATACAAACAGGTAATGCGGGTATGTGTAATTGGAATAATTGCTTTGCATTTTATACATTAAATGGAGTTCAAAGGACAGGCTCAAATACTGTGGGTTTTCCAACGGGATTTCGTAGCTGGAGGTATTATAGATGGAAAAGAATTGGGAATTTACCTGCAAGTATCTTTCGATATAGTCCAGTAAACAGCAGGATTTATATTCCTGAAACTCCTGTAAGAAACACGTCTGGCAATGACGGCGCTGTTTCTTATATATCTTCAGGAAGCCGAACAATATATACTAATCAAGCTAACGAGACAAACAATGCAGGAAATCCAGACGGCGATATAGCTTATTATTTGAGTAGAAACGGAGGAAGTGTTAGCTATATATATAACGATTCATTGCCTAACGCCATAACAGATTTATCTGCATCCAATACTACCGCTAACGGTTTTGATTTGAATTTCACCCCACCTTCAGAAGTTAACCCTATCGAATTTTACGAAGTATGGATTAATGACGGTAATGAAAAGTGGCATCCTTACCACCCAGCTGGTGAGGTGTTAATAAGCGGTGAAACGTTTACAAACCATATTTCAAGTGGCAAAACTTATAAAGTAAAACTAGCAATCTGTGACATTTACTGGAACGGAAGTGGAATGGATGAAATAGAATCAAGACGCGCTTTTTCAAACGAAATAGAAATTACAACATTATAATATGAAACAAATAAGAACAAAATCAACCGTCCTTTTGGACGCACAAACCAATAAGCGAGGTATCGCTATTGTAAAACTGGAAGAGTTTAAGTTTTTAGGCAATACCAGCGTAGTACTAGTTGGTTATTATGAGCAAATTTTAAACTCTGTAGCTGAAGTAGGCCAGCCAATGTATAGCTTGGTTCCGCTACCCGTTAAGGATGGCGTTATTGGTCGTGCAAATGTCAAGCGTGTTAGTCTTTCAAAACTAGAAATGGACGGTTTATTTCAAGCTGTAGACACATCCATATTAAAGTCTGGAAGCTTTAACGATCAATTGGCTGGCGTGCTAACAACGGCTACATTAATTAAAGTAGTTATGGACGAGAACTACAGCAACGTGGACGAGAATAATGTTCTAACAAAATTAACGGCTTCCGATTGGGAGGTTTTAATGGAGCAGGAACTAATACCAGAACCATAATGAAAGAAGCTTTAATAAATATAGCCAGAACAATTGGCGCTATACTTTTATTGGTTTTAGCCTTGGTGTTATTCGTTATTGTTACACCATTTGCTCTCGTTTGGAAAATATGGGCAACCGCTAACTATGAAAACCGTAAGGCCAGAGATATCCTTAAAGGAATAAGCGTGTTTTTTGTTGAAATAGCCGCAAGCTATGACCAACTTGGAAATGCCGTTTTTGGCGGTTTCTTTACGTGGTTATTTCTTCAGGATAAAGAACTGCGCTACATTTTTGGCGATAAGGACGAAACCATAAGCGAGGTGCTTGGCTGGAACGCGCACTTAAGCGCTTTAAATACCCGCGGTAAATGGTTTGTTAAGTTATTGGATTGGCTTGACAAAGAACATTGTTATAAGGCCATGATGTCGGGTGTTTACAAGGCACGCAACAAAGTGCATATTCACGAAAACTTGAAATTAATTACATAATTGTAATGGGAGGATAAAATAATCCTCCAGCTTTAAAAAAACTCTCACACCTTTTTAAACACGAGCCCAAAGGCCACTGGAGGACATTTATTGTCTTTTCAGAGTCTTTGGGCTTTTGTGTGTTTGGGTGTGAGAGCCGCAAATATAGAGAGGAATAATCATCAAATCAATCAAAAAATGAATAAGTTAAAAAAATCATCAAATCAAATCAATCAAAAAACGAATGTCAACATTTAATTACAAAGAACAACACGCAGTTATTGTGAAGTGTAGTAGCGAAAACGAGCAAAAAGAAACTTTTGAAAAGCTTAAAAAATTAGGCTATAACGATTTAAAATTAGTGAGTGTATGAAAATTGAGGTAAACCATAAGTGCGAAAACTTTAAAAGTTTTAGAGCTGAAAAAGTGAAAAGTTTATTTAATGCTGAAAGCGGTCACGAGTGGCAACACACCGCAGAATTGCCCATAGAGGGCGACGATTGGCAAATTGGACTAATTGTGGGTCCTAGTGGATCAGGTAAAACAAGTATGGGCGCTAAAATATGGCCAGATACGGCCATACATGATTTGTACGCTAATTGGAATAATGACATGGCCATTGTAGATAACATTGCGCCTCATTTAAACATGAATTCGGCAACTGCGGCCTTGTCTGCTGTAGGACTTGGCGATGTCCCTTCATGGCTTCGGCCGTTTAAGGCTTTGAGCAACGGTGAGCAATATCGGGCTGGTTTAGCGCGCTTAATTTGTGACGCTCCAAATAGAACCGTTATTGACGAGTTTACCAGTGTCGTGGATAGACAGATAGCTAAAATTGGCGCGTCTGCTTTTTCAAAATCTTGGAAGCGAACCAAGGGCAAACAGATAGTTTTGCTTTCCTGCCATTATGATATTATAGAATGGCTGCAACCAGATTGGGTATATGACACCCGAACTGGCGAAGTAAAAAAAAAGTCCAAAAACGGCCAGATATCAAACTTGACATTTGGAAGGCAAACGGCACTTACTGGAAGTTTTTTAAAGAGCATTACTATTTAGACCTTAAGCACCCACCAGCTGCGGAGTACTTTGTGGCAACAGTTGACGGGGAATTGGTGGCGCATTTAGCGGTTTGCCCTTTGTTTACGGCAAAGGCTTATAGGGCTACACGCTTGGTGGTTATGCCTGAATGGCAAGGCGCAGGCGTTGGCACTCGGTTTTTAAACGAAGTTATGCAATATCATTTAGAGGGTAATGGTCGCTGTGAGCGCAAATATCACACGTTTTTCCATACTTCTCATCCACAGCTATGTGGTTATTTGAGGCACTCTAAACTTTGGGTGCAAACTGGGGCAAAGCTACACGGCTCTAATAAAAAACGTTCTATGATGAGCATGGCCAAAACGGGTAAAGGCTTTAATGATGCTAAAGGAAAACGAAAAATAAATTCAGGATATGGCGGACATTTTAGAGCCGTTCAGGCCTTTAAATATTTAGGAAATAATGAATAAGTTAAAAGTTTTTATAAGCGGCCAGAAATACTTTGGCCAGCAAATATTCGATTTATGCAATGCCATGGAAGGCGTGGAGATAGTTGGCGTGTGTACACCATTAGGCGACAAATATATAGGGAAAACCGCGAAATTGTTTGATGTTCCAATTATTCCTGCAGGATTGCTAAACGGCGATACTATGCCTGAAGGCGTTGACCTTGGCATAACAGCGCATTCATTTGATTATATAGGCAAGAAAACGCGGTATAAGCCTAAATATGGCTGGATTGGTTACCACCCAAGTTTATTGCCGAGGCATCGTGGCCGCTCATCCATAGAATGGGCAATTCGCATGAATGACGCTATTACAGGCGGTACTGTGTTTTGGTTGAACGCAGGAATAGATCGTGGCGATATTGCTTATCAGGATTGGTGCTTTATTGAGCCAAAATTATTGATTGAAAAGCCAAGTAAGGCCGCATCTATACTTTGGCAGGATAAACTTTTACCGATGGGAGTTCGGCTTATTGAGGCCGCATTAATAGATATATCCAAAGGAATACTAATAAAGAATCCTCAAGACCCAAACGTAAGTACGTTTGAGCCAAATACAGACGTTAAGGATGTGTTCAAACCTGACTTATTAATGATTGAGCAGTATGGTTGTCCTTCAACATAAATTAAGCCCCTTTTAAGGGGCTTTTAAATGTGGTTTAAATTTGTATTAAATCAGTTATATTTGTTGAGTAATAACTAAATAAATTAAGTGAATGAGTGTGCATTTCGTTTAAAAAAGCTGTGCATTTCGATTTTGCGATTATACAGCATACAATGAAGTGGTTAAAGAAATTTTAGATAACAGAACCAAAGATACAGAGCATTTCAATGCTCAATTAAAGGACTTTACAGAGTTTATTGAATACTATCAAAATGAAACTATCAAGATAATTAATAATTGGAAGAAATAGCATCGACTATTTTTTTGCTCAAATAGTTCTTTTAATTCAGAACTATTAATTTATAAATAACTAAAAGAAATGATTAGAATTTTCATCATTATTATAATATACTTAACTACTGCTATTCTTAATACAATTTCCGCACAAAACACATTGATATTCAAAACAATAGAAGAAACAATTGATTATGCTATAGAAAATAATAATGATCTTGAAAGCGTACAGATCAACCAAGAGATAATCCAAGCACAAATAGCCGAAGTTAAAGGGCGCGCTTTACCCCAAATTAATGGAAACGCCGGATTCACAGATAATTTCTCTTTACAAGAACAACAACTACCCGGTGAAATTTTTGGTGGAGAACCCGGCTCAACAATAGGTGTTGCATTTGGAAATCGCTATCAATATTCTGCAGGCCTGAATGTGCAACAAGAATTATTAAACTTCCAATTGTTCAATTCTGTAAGAAGCGCTTCTGCCCTAGCCGAATTACGTAATCTAGAAACCTTATTAACTACTCAAGATTTAATTGTAAATGTCATTCAAACCTATATTCAGATTCAAGTATTTGAAAAGCAGCTAGAATTACTGCAGCAAAATTACGATCGAACTGACAATTTAATTAAACTTTCCGATTCCAGATTCCAAGAAGGCATCATTAAAAAATTAGACCTTAATCAACTTCTAGTAAATCGCTCAAACCTTAAAACACAAGTTGAAGATGCGGAATATGGAAAAAACCAACAAATAAGACTTTTTAAGGTTTTATTAAATGTGCCAATAAATATTGAAATAGTTCTTTTAGAAAAAATAGAGGATCGAAATCCATACCCATTAGGGATAGAATTTCTTTTAGAATCTAATTTAGAATATCAACAATTAGATAAATCTGTAGAACTTTCTATTATTGATCAAAAACTAATAAAGTCTGAATTCTTACCAACATTGAGTGCCAATTTTGGCTATAATTATTTAGGCCAAGCTAATGAGTTTGCCAACTTTGATTCTAATATTTATCAAGCACAATGGAGTGGCACATGGGGACTATCAGCAAGCATTCCAATATTTGATGGTTTTCAACGTCTCAATCGTTTAAAACAAAAAGAATTTGCAACAGAGCAATTAGAGCTTAATAGAGAAACCCTAAAACAAAATATTGAGAAGGATTTTGGCGATGCTAAAGAACAATTGATTTTAAGTAATTCTCAAATTGAAAGTCAAGAATCGAATATGAGTCTTGCTCAAGAAAATTATGATGGTATAAAAACCTCATACAATGAAGGTGTTGCAAACCTAACAGAACTATTAGATTCAGAATATGCACTTCGACAAGCACAATCAAACTACTTAAATGCTTTATTACAATCTAAAGTTGCCGAAGTATCCCTTTTAAAATCAAGCGGCAGACTATCACAATTAATCTCAAATCCAACAATAAACAACTAATTCAACCTTTTGACACGCAAACACCAACTCATTACAAATATCTCAAAATGAAAACTAAAAATATTGTCTTTATTGTAGTCATCGCATTACTTGGAATTATGGCTTACACCTTGTTCAGTAACAAAAAGGAAATGAACCAAAAAGCAGCCATGACACCTGAAGAATTTGCAATTCCAATCCAGGTTGCTATTGTTGGTGAAAAAACAGTATCAAACGGATTAACAGCCACAGGAGAATTTAAAGGCTGGGAAGAAGTAATGTTGGTAGCGGAATCGCAAGGTAGTATTGAATATTTAAAAGTTGAAGAAGGCCAGAAAATAAAAAAAGGGCAAATAATTGCAAAAGTAGATGCCATTTCATTGAGTTCTCAATTAACAAGTGCACAGTCTGCTTTTGCAAAAGCTGAAAAAGATGTTGCTCGTTACGAGCGTCTATTAGAAGTTGGTGCTGTGTCACAGAGTGCTTTAGAAGATATTAGAATACAAAAAGAAACCGCGCGAGCAAACATTGCTCAAATTAACCAACAATTAGGATTTACCATTATAAAATCTCCAATTGATGGTATTGTAAACAAATTAATGATTGAGGAAACGGCTTTCGTTTTAGCCGGTAATGAAATTGCAGAAATTGTACAAATAGATAGACTAAAAATTAATGTAAACATTGCTGAAGACAACCTTTCCAAAATTAAAGAAGGCCAACAAGTATCCATTAAAACAGATGTTTACCCTTTAGATATTTTCAGAGGGATAGTAAGTAATATTAGCGTAAAATCAGATGCTTCAAGAAAATTTCAAATTACTATTGAAGTAGATAACATAAAGGACAACCAGTTAAGAGCAGGCTTATTTGCCGAAGTAAATTTTGATGCACTAAAAACCAATGAGACTGCTGCTATGTTCATTCCGCGTGAAGCAATTGTGGGAAGTCTTCAAAACCCATCTGTATATATCGTAGAAAATAATACGGTAGCGCTTCAGAAAATAAAAGTAGGTTCAGTCATTAATGGCGATGCTGCCGTTTTAGAAGGCTTGCAAAACGGACAACAAGTAGTAACTAGAGGGATTATCAATTTAACCAATGGTACAAAAGTAAAAATTACAAACAACTAGAAGATGACTATAACAGAACTTTCAGTCAAGAGACCAACGCTTGCGGTAGTCGTCTTTACCATTATCGCATTATTAGGAATCATTAGTTATTTGGGGTTAGGCTACGAATTACTTCCTAAAATAACGTCTCCACAACTCTCAATTAGCACTGTATATCCAGGAGCTTCCCCAAGTGAGGTTGAAAATTCAGTAACCACAAATATTGAGGATGCGGTTAGCGCCATGGAAGGTGTAAAAAGCATCACTTCTACTTCACAAGAAGGCATTTCTATCGTGAATGTAGAGTTGACTTATAATGCAGATGTTGACAAAGCATTGCAAGATGCACAGCGAAAAGTAAATAATATTATTGGACAATTGCCAGATCAAGTTGACCAACCAACAGTTGACCAATTTTCATTTGACGATTTACCAATTATGCGTTTGGGTGTCTCTTCGGAAATGGATGCGAATGCATTTAATGATTTAGTTGATAATGAAGTTAAGGAAAAACTATCTCGTATTGAGGGTGTTGCTCGTGTTCAGGTTATTGGAGGAAACGAAAGAGAAATTAGAGTCAATGTTAATAGAGACAAATTAAAAGCTTACGGATTAAGTATTCTGCAAGTTACTCAAGCTATTTCGGCAGCAAATCTTGATTTTCCTACAGGAAATATTAAAGATGACAAGCAACAAGTAACGGTACGACTTTCAGGAAAATTTAAGGATGTAAACGACATCAAAGGACTTGAAATTACTACAGGTAACGGTTCAAGTGTTCGGATTGAAGATATTGCAGAAGTATACGATACGTCTAAAGAAGTCACAACAATTTCACGTATTGATGGTATAAGCTCTATTGGTTTAACCATTTCCAAACAAAGTGATGGAAACACCGTTCAAGTTGCAGAAGACATTAAATCTGAAATCGCCAAAATTGAAAAAGAATATGCCGGTAAAAAGCTAAAAATAGCAGTGGCACAAGATAGTTCTGTATTTACATTAGAAGCAGCAGATGCCGTAATTTTTGACTTGATGCTTGCTGTAGGATTAGTAGCCATTATTATGCTATTCTTTTTACGTAGTTGGAAAGATTCAATCATTGTAATGGTATCAATTCCTGTATCCATTGTGGCCACTTTTATTGCTATGAATCAATTAGGCTATACACTAAACCTAATGACCTTATTGGGATTATCATTAGTCGTTGGTATTCTGGTAGATGATAGTATAGTGGTATTAGAAATAATTCATGCTGAAATGGAAAAAGGAAAATCCAGAATGCAAGCGGCAATGGAAAGTTGGAAAAAAGTGGGCTTATCTGTAATGTCTATTACCTTGGTTTTAATCGCAGTATTTCTTCCCATTACATTCGTAACAGGATTAATAGCAGATTTATTAAAACAATTTGCTGTAGTAGTGGCCGTTGCAACAGCCATATCTTTTGTTGTTTCATTTACATTAACGCCATTACTTTCAAGTCGCTTTTCCGAAGTAATCACATTAGACAAAAAGAAGATTCTACATAGACCATTAATTGCCTTTGAAAGCTTTTTAACAGGCGTGAATAATCTTTATAAAGATATTTTACAATGGACATTAACTAGAAAACGTATTACCGCTTTTTCATTATTGTTTTTAGTATTTGCATCATTATCGTTACTAGGTTTTGGATTCATTGGAAGCGAATTTGTAAAGAATGGAGACAACGGAGAGTTCATAGTAGAATTAGAACTTCCAAAGGAATCTACTATTGAAGAAACCAATTTAGCAGCACTTGCGGTAGAAACCATTTTATTGAAAGACGATATTGTTTCATCTGTGTTTTCAACGGTAGGAACTGGAACCGGTGGTAGCGGAAACTCATCAAATTTAGCACAAATAAATGCGAAGATGATAAGTGCCGATAAACGTACAATTACCTCGGAACAATTTGCGAGGGATATTAAAAACAAACTAACCAAAACCATTTCCGGCGTAAAATTTAAAACTGCTGCTGTTGGTATGGTTGGCGGAAGTACTGCTGGGCCAATTCAAGTATTATTAGTTGGTAGTAATATTGACCAATTAATGGAAACTGCTGAAGATGTAAAACGTACAATTGAAAGTGTAAACAGTACAAGAGAGGTAGAATTATCCGCAAAAGGTGGAAATCCAGAAGTAGCCATCACCGTTGATCGTGATAAAATGGCAGCACTAAACTTAACAATGAGTACTGTGGGTAACACCATGCAAAATGCCTTTGCAGGAAATACACAATATAAATTTCGTGATGGAGAAAATGAATATGATATTAACGTGAAATTAGACCAATTTGACCGTCAAAACATAAATGACATAAAAAAGGTAACTTTTTTAAATACAACTGGTGAATTGATAGAACTGCAACAATTTGCAGCTGTTGACCAATCAACAGGACCTTCAAAATTACAAAGAGATAATAAAAGAAGTAGTGTTACTGTTGGTGCACAAGTTGTTGGTCGTCCTGTAGGAACCGTTTCTACAGAAGTACAAACTGCAATCGAAGCGATGACAATGCCCGATGGTGTAAACTTTGAAATGGGTGGCGATTTAGAAAGTCAGACAGAAGCATTCGCTAGTTTAGGGTTAGCATTATTAATGTCCATTGTATTAGTGTATCTAATTATGGTAGCACTCTATGAAAGTTACGCTTATCCATTGGTCGTTATGTTTTCAGTACCGACCGCAATGATTGGCGCATTTTTAATCTTGGCGCTGTTCCAAGAAAGTTTAGGTGTATTTACATTTTTAGGATTGATCATGTTGGTTGGATTGGTTATCAAAAATGCGATTTTAATTGTAGATGCAGCAAATCAGTTCAAAACAGAAGGAATGGATAGTGTGGAAGCCGTTGTAAACGCCGGACTTTCAAGATTACGCCCTATTCTTATGACAACCATTTCAATGGTTATAGCTATGATTCCGATTGCTTTTGCCGCTGGAGCTGGAGCCGAATGGAAAAATGGACTGGCAATGGTTTTGATTGGTGGGCTGTCCAGTTCATTGATATTTACCATAATCATCGTTCCTGTAATGTATATCGTGATAGACATTTGGAAAGGCGATATCAAACGGAAAGTAGCCAAGCAGAATGCTAAAGATATTTCAAACTTAAAAGTACAGTCAGCACATTAATAGCAATGATTCCAAGCCTTTCAAGATATTAACAGTTAGTCTAACTCTGAAAGGTTTGTGAATCCAAAATAAAGAAAATATGTTTTACTACCTAGCAAGCAAAAAACCAAAGATAGAAGTAAGTGTTACCTCAATCTACAAGAAATCCGATCTAGAAAAAATATTTCTTTTTCTTGATGCTTTGATAGATAGTCCGTTGACAAAAGTAATATTCATCGTTCATTTTTCCGTACTTGAAGAATTTACTAAAACGCTCTTATCCTATCATGATAATTATTTATATGAATTTAAAATAATCGAAAACGCAGCATAATGATTGATTTCTGGAATACACACAAACAAGTTATAATCTATGCAATTGTTGTCATTGGAACTGTCTTATTATTAAGACTTTTAACTAAACTACTTAATAATTGGTTAGAAAAGCGTTCAAGAAAAAGATACCCTAATGAAGAGCCTACAACCATTAATTTAACGCATAAAATATTAAATGCGCTATGGATAGTCTTAGGTATAATGGCCTTGGCTTTCATCTTCATTGATAAAGACCAATTTAAACTTGCCAGAGAGAACTTCTATCTCGTGTTATATCTAGGAGTTGTAGCTGTAGTTACTTTGGTTGCTGTATCGTTGGTTCAAACTTGGTTTAAGAGAAGTATTAAGGAAAAAATTGATGAAAACGAAGACATAACAAGTTATAAGTTTTTAAGATACATTGCCATATTTGGTGTTTACTTTATAGGTGCACTCTTAATTCTAGTCGCTTTTGAATCCATGCGAACCTTTGCTGTCACTGCTTTAGGTGGCGCAGGTGTTCTTGCTGTAGTGGCCGGTGTTGCATCCCAAGAAGCCCTATCCAATCTCGTAGGCGGACTTTTCATTATCGCTTTCAAGCCTTTCAAATTAGGCGATATCATCAAACTTGATGAGACAATGGTAGGCACAGTATCTGACATTACGCTTAGGCATACGGTGATAAGAAACTACGAAAATAAAATGATTGTCATACCAAATGCTATTATAAATAAAGAAAAACTAATCAATTATGATTTAGGAGAACGCATGTGTTGCCAATGGATTGAAATAGGCATTTCATATGATAGTGACATGGATTTAGCAAAACACATCATGCGTGAGGAATGTGAAGACCATCCAAACCTAATTGACAACAGAAGCGAGTTAGATAAGTACAACGATGTAAAGAAAGTAGTGATTCGCGTTATTGGCCTAAATGATTCGGAAGTAACCTTGAGAGCTTGGGCTTGGGCCAGTAATTTTTCCGATGCATTTGTTATGAAATGCGATTTGTACGAGAGCATCAAAAAACGTTTTGATAAAGAAGGAATTGAAATCCCTTTTCCACACAGGACTTTGGTTTTTAAAGAAAACCAACTAAAAGTTTTCAAGGAAAATGCAATACTTCATGAAACCATTGGAGAAACAAACAAACAATAATAAATTATTAAAAAATGGTAATCATTTACATTCTAATTTCAGTTTTAGCATTAGTTATAGGAGTCCTATCCATTGCTCTCATTCTGTTAATGACATCTAAAATGAAATATCATACAGAAACAACCAAGATAAATTAAAATCAAAAAACAGGATAAAGTAAAATAATAACCAAAAAATAAAAGATGATAAAAATTGAACAACTCCAAGAAAAAGAAATTTACCTATTTAAAATTACGGATGATATCGATCAAGCAGGTGCTGAAAAATTTATAAATTTTTTAGCATCCAAAGCTGATAATAATGAAAAAATAAAATTGATTGGAGAAGTTAGAAGCATGCCAGGTTTTGAAAGTTTTAAAGCCTTTACTGAAACGATGAAATTAAAAGTAAAAGCAATGGGTGTTATTGAAAAATATGCCATACTATCTAATAAACATTGGCTAGAAAATATAATACCAATAGCTAACTTTCTTACGCCAACACTTCCTATTAAGTATTTTGAATTGAACGAAAGAGACGCTGCTATAGCGTGGCTTAAACAAACTGAAAAAAAAGATTAAAAATGAATAAACTACTTTTATTAGGAATAATTATATTGATTCCTCTCATAAACAATGCGCAAGAAACAAGTGACTCCTTAAAGCAGAAATCAGTATTAGGCATAAAGGAAAAATTTCCTAGAGCCCGAGTTTTAAATTTTGAATATGGTCAGAGCCTAAATAGAGATTTTGACTCCGAATTGTTTGGACAAGCTTTTCAAGAAGGAAAAATTAAAGCACAACGCTCATTCAATGCATCAGCAAACATCCCAATATATAGAACCAGAAAATGGAGCTTAACTGGCTCTCTAAACTATAAGTTTAATGAATTTGAATTTGATAATGTAGAATCTACAGGCATAACCGTATTTGAGCAAAATGGAATAGTTAACTTTCATGATTTTTCCACAGCAATAAGTTCTACATATTTTTCCTTGTTATTTAAAAAGCCTGTTATTTATAACGCCTCTTTAATAGTGGATGGTAATGATAATGGTTTTGAACGTTTAAAAGGTTTATTAGGAATGTCGTTCATATTAAAAAGAACCGAACGAACAACAATCACTTTGGGAGCAATTGTTTTTGTAGACCCAACTTCACAGTTACCTTTCTTCCCAACCTTTTCTTTTAATCACAGATTTAAGAACTCAAAATGGGAAGTCGATTTTATCCTTCCGCAACGTCTATTATTAAGACGCTTTGTTGGCGAAAATGGACGCTTTTCTATTGGTAGTTCTTTTGGCGCGACTGGATTTTATGTGAATGTAGACAATCCAGATTTTGCGAATGTTTTTGAATACAGCCAACTTGAAATAAAATCAGGCATCATATACGAGCATCGCTTTACGAATTATCTTATTGGAACCTTCCAAGGTGGACTTCAAAATTTTATTAGTAATCGCTTAACAGAAAAAGGAGAGCCAACAGAAGATTTCATCTATAAGAATAAGCAAGATGCCACTGGCTATTTTCAAATCGGAATTTCAATTGACCCTTTTGCTAAGAGAAAGAAGTAAAGATCAAACTTTTTACTATGCAAAAAGTCAATTTATCACTTAATATATGATTTCAAAATTATAGAGTAAAAATGCTTTGGTGATAATAATACAGAAGCATTTTGGTATTGCTGTATTTCACTAAAATACTGCTTTGAATATAAAAAAACCACACTTATAATTTCAAGAAAACTTGATTTAAAGTGTGGTTTTATAGTAGTGACCTCGAGAGGGTTCGAACCTCCAACCATCAGAGCCGAAATCTGATATTCTATCCAGTTGAACTACGAGGCCATAAATTCCTGCGAAAGCAGGAATTTATATTTAAAATATTTAAGACAACTTAGCCTTTACAATATTTGAGATTGTTTTTCCATCTGCTTGGCCTGCTAATTCTTGACTAACAATGCCCATTACTTTACCCATATCTTTCATGCCTTCTGCTCCAATACTGTCAATAGTTGCAACAACAACTGCTTCAATTTCTTCATCAGACAATGCTTCTGGTAAGAACTGACTGATAACTTCCGCTTCATCAATTTCTGGAAGTGCTAAATCTTTTCGATCTTGTTCTAAATAAATAGCGGCACTATCCTTACGTTGTTTAACAAGTTTTTGAAGTATTTTCAACTCTTGCTCTTCAGTTAATTCTGTTTGAGCTCCCGTTTCTGTTTGCGCTAAAAGAATAGCAGATTTAACAGCACGTAAAGCCGTTAATGCCGTTTGGTCTTTTGCTTTCATGGCCGTTTTCAAAGCCGTCATTATATCTTGTTGTAAGCTCATAATAGGAAATTAATTGTACCGCGAAGATAACAAGAAAAATAGATTTTGACCTTGATGGGAATGATAAAAATTTCAAAAAGAAAACCCGAAAGAACAAAGCTTGTTATTTCGGGTCTTCATGAAGTTCAAACACTAAACTTAACACTATTTTTAATCGACGTTATCATGTAAAAACGAATTGTTATTTCGTAGTTGCATGTCGTCATTATCATCTAAACTGATACTGGTATTAGAAATATTAGAATCTGATGAATGTCTTGATTCGTCTAAATTTACACCTTGACGCTTATAAGCTGGTACACGCTCAATATCATCAATTTTTGCACTATTAAACTTATAATTGAAGTTTTTCATTTTAAGCCTACGTTCTGCGGCACGCTCTTTTAGCATTTCAGAAATAGGCGTATGAATTGGATCAATTTCTTCACCCGTTACTGTTACTTCCGTCTGCTCAGCTTGTAGAGTTTTCTTCTCAAAAACAACTTCTGAATCTTCAATATCAAGTTCCTTTTTTTGCTTGGTTTCAACTTGGGTCTTGGTATTCATGCTGGATTCTGCTTCAATATAATCATCTAAAGCATAACGAACTTCACCATCTTTATTCGATTCCGTTACTGGAATTATTTCAACATGATCTGTAACGTCTATTTTTTTAATGTTCTCTTCCAGTTCATGCACTACCATATCATCTGCTTTATTTTCAATAGCCGAATTACTAAATGGCATATCAAACGTTAAAGTGATTTGTTGCTCTTCTTCAGGCTCTTCAAAAACGGTTTCTGAAGTAACATCTGCAGCAGAAGGCGCATTGGTTATTACAAATTCATCCGAACTCACATCAGACAACACATCCTCATGAGTTACATTCATATTTCGGATAGCATCGGTTGTTTTAATCAATCCCGTTCCTTCATCTTTTTTAGGTTCTGGCGACTTTAGAACTTCTAAATCCTCCAAATCCAAGGTGTGCTTAACCACTTTAGGCTCTACTTTTTTTTCAAAATCGATGCTCGGCATAATAATAGCCGGCTCGCGTTCTTTACGTGTTAAATCTTGCTCCATAGACTGCTCGTCTTCTAAAGCATGAATGACTTTTTTAATTTCCGTATTAGAAATTTCATCTTGTTGTTCAATGTCGAAACCCGTTGCAATAATAGTTACTGCAATAGATTCGCCCAAACTTTCATCCTCACCAACACCCATGATAATATTGGCACCATGTCCAGCCTCATCTTGAATATGATCATTAATTTCACCTATTTCATCAATTGTAATTTCTTGTATTCCAGATACTATTAGCAGCAATACATTTTTAGCACCTGTAATTTTATTGTCGTTTAATAATGGTGAATCCAAAGCTTTCCTAATAGCTTCTTTAGCACGATCTTGACCAGAAGATTTTGATGACCCCATAATAGCAGTTCCACTATTACTTAAGACTGTTTTAGCATCACGTAAATCAATATTTTGTGTGTAGTGATGCGTAATAACTTCTGCAATACCACGTGCAGCAGTTGATAAGACTTCATCAGCTTTTGAAAAACCAGCTTTAAAGCCTAAATTCCCATAAACCTCACGCAGTTTATTATTGTTAATAACCACAAGCGAGTCAACGACACTTCGTAATTTTTCAATACCAATTTGGGCTTGTTCATTTCTCATTTTACCCTCAAAATGGAAAGGCATGGTAACAATTCCAACGGTTAAAATATCTAACTCTTTAGCCATTTTAGCTATAATTGGCGCGGCTCCTGTTCCAGTTCCACCACCCATTCCAGCGGTAATAAAAATCATTTTTGTATTGGTATCCAACATACGTTGCAAGTCCTCAAAACTCTCAACGGCAGATTGCTCGCCTACATCAGGATTTGCACCTGCTCCTAAACCTTCGGTTAAGTTTAACCCTAACTGAATTTTGTTTGGAACACCACTGTTTTGAAGGGCTTGCGCATCCGTATTACAAATCACAAAATCAACACCTTTAATCCCTTGTTGAAACATGTGATTAATGGCATTACTTCCGCCTCCTCCGACGCCTATTACTTTGATAACATTTGATTGATTTTTAGGTAAATCAAAAGAAATGTTTGTTTCGAATTCTTTGTTGCTGCTCATGAATTTCGTTTTATATGTACTTAATTATTGTCTTATTTATTATTCTTTTCTTGTGGTTGCCTTACTCGGCATTGTCTAAAAAATCCTTTATACGTTCTGAAAATTTGTCCAGAAAAGACTTTTTTGGCGGTTTGGGCTGTTCCTCTATAGCTTCCTCTTCTTCCGCTTCTGGTTCATTTATAGATTCCTCATAAGCGACTTCCATTTTTTTACGTTCTTGTCTTTTTAAGCCGTCCATGACTAATCCAACAGCTGTTGCATAAAGCGGACTAGTAACTTCATCATCACTATTACCAGCTAAATGCTCGTTTGGAAAACCAATTCGGGTATCCATACCGGTTATGTATTCTACCAACTGCTTTAAATGTTTTAGTTGTGCGCCACCACCTGTTAAAACAATACCTGCAATTAGTTTTTTCTTTTGTTCTTCGTGACCGTAATTTTTAATCTCTACATAAACTTGCTCTACAATTTCCACAACACGTGCATGGATAATTTTAGATAAGTTTTTTAAAGTGATTTCTTTCGGTTCACGACCTCTTAATCCAGGAATAGAAACAATTTCATTTTCCTTATTTTCACCTGGCCACGCAGAACCAAATTTTATTTTAAGCAATTCGGCTTGTTTCTCAATAATAGAACAACCCTCCTTAATATCTTCTGTAATAACATTACCTCCAAATGGAATAACAGCTGTATGACGAATAATACCATCTCTAAAAATGGCTAAATCCGTTGTACCACCACCTATATCAATTAAAGCGACACCGGCTTCTTTTTCTTCCTGACTTAACACAGCATTTGCTGATGCTAAAGGCTCAAGAGTAATGCCATCCAGATTTAATCCTGCACTTTTAATACAACGACCGACGTTTCGGATAGATGATACTTGACCAACTACTACATGGAAATTAGCTTCCAGCCTGCCACCATACATACCAACTGGCTCTTTAATTTCCGCCTGACCATCAACTTTATATTCTTGTGGCAAGACATGAATTATTTCTTCACCAGGAAGCATGACCAACTTATGTACTTGGTTAATCAGTTTTTCAATATCCTCATCGTTAATTACCAACTCCGAATTAGCACGCGTAATATAATCGCTGTGTTGTAAACTACGAATATGCTGACCTGCAATACCAACCGTTACATTTTCAATTTTAACATCGCAAGCCGCTTCAGCTTCTTGAACTGCTAATTGAATAGATTGAATAGTTTGTGTGATATTATTTACCACACCACGATGCACACCCAAACTTTTAGATTTTCCAATACCTAAAATCTCTACTTTTCCATATTCATTTTTACGACCAATCATAGCCACAATTTTTGTGGTTCCGATATCTAATCCTATTGCAATAGTTCCTTCCATGATTTAAGATTTAGTGCACACTACTTGGCTATCAAACTGCAGATTCACCTTACTGTAATTATTCAATATCTTTTCTTTAAATGCCTTTTTATAAAAGACTTTTAAATTATTTATTTTCTTATCTAATTTTTCTAAACCGCCAACATATACTTCAAAAGAGCATTGTCTTAACCGCAGTGATATACTTTTGTCTTTATGCTGATGAATGCTCGTGACATGTTTTCTTAAAAACGCATCATCTTTAACTTTCATTGCCATTTCATACACGTTTTGAAGGTCATTTTTTGACACATCTCCCGTAACAAGTGGTACTCTAGCTGTATAATTTGTTGATAACGGCATGTAATTACCATCATCATCAATATAAAAAGACACCGAATGTTCAACTCGGGCTATCGGTTTTTTTTGTTCTACATCAGCAACTAAACGTCCGTTAATATCAACGAATACTTGGGCTGACTTAATCATTGGATTAGAATTCAGGGCAGATTCCAATAAATTCAAATCTATGGTTTCTTTAGGCACATTTTTAGCACCTCCTTGATTTACTATTAACAATTTACTAACAGTTTCATGTGTAATAAACAAGTTATCCTCTCCATTGAAATTAATTTCAGGACTACTCACCAAACGTTTGTCATTTTTCTTGGAAGAAAATGCAAACAAACCAACGACTAGCACTAGTAGAAAGAACATTTTTATGTAGTTCCAATTAATTTTCATGGCTCAAAGCTTGTTTTATATGTTTCACTTGTTCGCCAATATCGCCAGCACCAATTGTTAAAATAACATCGGCTTGACTTGCTTTTACCTTGTTAATTATATCAGATTTTGAAATGAGTAGTTTATTCTCATTCGTCATTTTTTCTAATAACCACGATGACGTAACACCTTCAATTGGTACTTCACGTGCTGGATAAATATCCAACAACATCACCTCATCAAATTGTGATAGACTTTCTGCAAAATCATCAGCAAAATCACGTGTTCTACTAAATAAATGGGGTTGAAAAATAGCCAAAACCTGTTTTCCAGGATACATTTCCCGAACCGCCTGATGTACGGCATTTATTTCTTGTGGATGATGCGCATAGTCATCTATATACACCAAATCATCCTGTTTTATATGATATGAAAATCTGCGTTTTACACCTTTGTAAGATGCTAAAGCCTGGATGATCTGTTGGTGAGGGCAACCGTATTCTACAGCCATCGCCAAGGCTATTAGTGCATTAGACAAATTGTGTCTACCAGGCAGGTTAAATTCTAAATTTTCAAGTATCGTTTTTGGTGTTTTTACATCAAAAATATAAGCACCGTTTTCAATTTTTATATTTTGAACGGAATAATCCGAATCATCTTCAATACCATAAGTAAGTCCTGAAATTGGCAAGCCATTTTTCACAAATAAAATTCCACCTTCCTTTAATTTATGAGCAAAATCGTGAAAGGATTTTTCCAATTCTGAAGCATCACCATAAATATCCAAATGATCCGCATCCATGGATGTGATACACGCTATATTTGGTGAGAGCGTTAAAAACGATCTATCAAATTCATCAGCTTCCACTACGGTAACTTCTGTTCCGTTTAAGATTAGATTCGAATTATAATTTTCACTAATTCCACCTAAAAAAGCTGTTACAGGAACATCACATACTTTCATGATGTGACCTAAAATACTAGTGGTTGTTGTTTTTCCGTGTGTTCCAGCGACTGCCAAACAAAAGGTGTTTTCTGTAATTAAACCCAATATTTGAGAACGTTTCAAAACCCGATATCCACTATTATTAAAATAAACCAGTTCTTTATGACTTTTTGGAACTGCAGGTGTGTAAACAACTAATGTATTGGTGCTATTCAGTAAATAATCTTCTAAATTAGCAACTGTATCTTCAAAATGAATAGGAATACCCAAATCAACTAACGCTTCAGTAATTTCTGAAGATGTTTTATCATAACCAGAAACACGCTTCCCATTCGCATGAAAATATCTGGCGAGCGCACTCATTCCGATACCTCCAATACCAATAAAATAAACGTTTTTTATAGAATCTAGATTCATTAATTAGATTTGTTTAATAATTTTTCTACTTCATCTGCAATTTGCTTAGTGGCATCTACCATAGCCAACTTTTTAATATTAGCACCCAAAAGTGCTTGCTTTTCTGGCGCAATAATGAGTTGGGTAAATTTATTTTGAAAGTCTACTTCCAAATCATTTTCTGTTATAAGAATAGCTGCATCTTCATCTACAATAGATTGCGCATTTTTTGCCTGGTGATCTTCGGCTACATTTGGTGATGGTATAAAAATAACGGGCTTCCCTACAATACATAATTCCGAAACAGAAATAGCTCCTGCCCGTGAAATAATAATATCTGCTGCAGCATAAGCACAAGCCATATCGTTTATAAACGCATGAACCTGAATATTTTTGGTATTACCGTAAATTTTATATTTCTCATAATACAATTTACCACACTGCCAAATGACTTGAATATTGTGTGTTAACAAGAAGTCAAGTTCCTTTTCAATCAATTCATTAATCCGTCTAGCTCCTAAACTTCCACCTAAAACTAAAATGGTTTTCCTTTCTTTTTCTAACGAAAACATCTCGAAGGCATCATCACGCTTTTCAGCAATATGCAACAAGTCTGCTCGCACCGGATTTCCCGTTTTTATGATTTTATCTTTAGGAAAAAACCGCTCTAACCCATCATAAGCCACACAAATTTTATCAGCTTTTTTAGCCAATAACTTATTGGTTATTCCTGGGTATGAATTTTGTTCTTGAATTAAACTAGGAACGCCTTTTGATGTGGCAATCTGCAATAAAGGACCACTAGCAAAACCACCAGTTCCGATTACCACGTCTGGCTTGAAATCGGTAATTATTTGGCGTGATTTCCATAAACTACTCATCAGTTTGAAAGGAAAGCTTAAATTCTTTAAAGTAAATTCTCGTTGGATTCCAGAAATCCACAAGCCTATAATTTTATAGCCAGCTTGTGGCACCTTATCCATTTCCATACGGTCTTTTGCACCTACAAATAAAAATTCAGCATTTGGAAAACGCGACTTCAATTCGTTAGCAATAGCGACAGCTGGATAAATATGTCCACCCGTACCACCTCCTGAAAGAATTATTTTATATGTCTTATTAGTATTTGTCACAACTATGTGTAATTTCTTCTTATTAAAGTGTTTCCGTTAAAATATCCAAAGGACTCTCTTCGTGTTGTTCACTATTCACTATTTCTTCTCGTTTTGCACTGACGCTTAATATAATTCCAAGTGCCAAGCAGGTCATCCAAATAGATGTTCCACCACTACTTATTAACGGCAACGTTTGTCCGGTAACTGGAAATAATTGCACAGCAACAGCCATGTTTATTAAAGCCTGAAAAACAATAGGCAAACCAACACCTAAAGCCACTAATTTTCCAAATATGGTTTCCGATTTTTGAGAAACGATAACGATCCTGAATAATAAAGCCAAATACAAAAACAACACGGAGAAACCACCGATTAATCCGTACTCCTCAACAATGATGGCGAAAATAAAATCGGATGACGACTGCGGTAAAAAGTTTTTCTGATAACTCTTTCCGGGCCCAACACCCTTTACGCCTCCTGTTGCAATGGCTATCTTCGCTTTTTCTATTTGATAATCTTCTTCTGTTATGGCATCATCTGAAAAACTTTCCACACGACTCATCCATGTATCCACACGGTTTGGCATAGCATCTGGAAAGGCTTTTGCCGTTAACACAAAAAGCGTTAATGTTACGATACCTAAACCAATAATAACACCCAAATACCGAACAGGATAGCCACCCAAAAACACAAGGATTACAACCATACAAAACATAATAGCAGCCGTTGAAAAGTTGGCCGGCAAAATTAGTGCTAGCACAAAAAACACAGGCGTCCATAGTGGCAAAATAGATTCCTTAAAGGTGATTACTCTGTCTTTAATTTTAGCCATATAGTGCGCCACATACACCATGAGCACCACAAAGGCAAAGGTGGATGTCTGAAACGACATACCCACCACAGGTATTTGAATCCAACGACTCGTGTTGGTTCCCGAACTTGATGACCCTTGCATAAGCGTTAATACCAGCAACATTAAAACCACCGGCAACAGCAATATGGAAATAGCTCGAAAATACTTGTAGGGCATTTTATGAACTATAAAAACAATTAAAAACCCTAACACCAAATGCATAATGTGACCAAAAAATATGGAGAACGTCCCTTTTCCAGCACCATTGTACGCTAAATTACTAGCCGCACTATAAACTGGTAAAAAGGAAAATATAGCCAACAGCGCAACTATTGCCCAAAGATATTTATCGCCTTTTATGTTTTTAATTATTGGATGCACTTGTTTTCTTTGTTATCTCTGTTATCTTTTAATCACTTTTCAATATGCTAAATGATATTTCTATTTTTATAAGTTTCTTACTGAATCTTTAAATTGACGACCTCGATCTTCATAATTCTCGAATAAATCGAAACTTGCACAAGCTGGAGATAGCAACACATTATCACCTGATTCTGCAATTTTATAAGCAATTTTAACTGCTTCACTCATGTATTGGGTTTCTACAATAATATCAACCATAGATTCAAAATTTTCAAACAATTTCTTATTATCAACACCCAAACAAATAATAGCTTTCACTTTTTCATTGATAAATGGAAACAACTCTTGATAATCATTTCCTTTATCTTGTCCGCCAACAATCCAAACGGTTGGTGCGTTCATGCTTTCTAAAGCATAATAAGTAGCATTAACGTTGGTGGCTTTGGAATCGTTGATGTAATTCACTTTATTAATTTTCAAAACCTGCTCTAAGCGATGCTCGACACCATGAAAATTCTCTAAACTTTCACGAATAGTTTGTTTTCTTATTTTTAGTAAGTGCGCAACGGTAGACGCTGCCATAGCGTTCTTAATATTGTGTTTTCCTTGTAATGCTATATCCTTTGTTGGCATAATTATTTGATTGTTATCTATTGTTATTTTTAGTGTCTCTTTTTCTAAATACGCACCATTTTCTATAATTTTCGTTAATGAAAACGGCAATAATGTTGATTGAACTGGGTGTTTTTCTAGCCAATTAGTGATGACCTCATCATCGGCATCATAAATCAAATAATCATCAGATGTTTGATTCATAGCAATTCTAAATTTTGAGGCGATATAATTATCAAATTTATAATCATACCGATCCAAATGATCTGGTGTTATGTTTAGCAAAACAGCAATGTGTGGTTTAAAATGAACACAGTTATCTAATTGAAAACTGCTAATTTCTAGCACATAGTTTGGGAAATTATTTTCCAAAACCTGCTTTGCAAAACTGTCGCCAATATTTCCGGCTAAACCAACTTCCAATTCTTGTTTTAACACGTGATATGTTAATGAAGCGGTTGTAGTTTTTCCATTACTTCCAGTTATTCCAACCAGGGTTGCTTGTGTGTATTGCGATGCAAATTCAATTTCAGAAATCACTGAAATATCTTTCGCTTTAAGTTGCTTTACAATTGAAACCGTATCTGGAATTCCAGGGCTTTTTACGACTAAATCAGCATTTAAAACTTGTAATTCTGTATGCTGTTCAGACTCCCATTCAATCTCATTATGTTTAAGAACGTTTATATATTTCTCTTTAATTTTTCCTTTATCTGAAACAAAAACTTCAAAGCCTTTTGCTTTTCCTAAAAGTGCTGCTCCTACACCACTTTCTCCTCCTCCTAATACGACTAATCGTTTCATTCTAAATCAGGGCTTTTATTTGCTATCTAATTTTCAGGGTTACAATGGAAATAATAGCCAGTAAAATGCCAATAATCCAAAAACGGGTAACTATCTTGCTTTCATGATAACCTGATTTTTGATAGTGATGGTGTAAAGGCGCCATTTTAAAAACTCGCCTACCCTCACCATATTTTTTCTTGGTATATTTAAACCAACTAACCTGCATGACAACTGATAAATTTTCAGCCAAGAAAATTCCACATAACACAGGAATTAACCATTCTTTTCTAACAGCAATGGCTATAACCGCTATAATTCCACCTATTGTTAAACTGCCTGTGTCTCCCATAAACACTTGAGCTGGATAAGCATTGTACCAAAGAAACCCAATTAGCGCACCAACAAAAGCGGCTATATAAATGGTAATTTCCTCAACACGCGGTATGTACATAATGTTCAAATAATCCGAGAACACTATGTTACCAGAAACCCAAGCAAAAATGCCGAGTGTTAATACTATAATTGCCGAAGTTCCGGCTGCCAAACCATCAATACCATCGGTAAGGTTAGCACCATTAGAAACAGCCGTTATAATAAAAATGGTTACTAGAATAAAAATAATCCAAGCATACTTTGCCAAATCCGGGCTAATCCATGTGATTAAATCGGCATAATCGAATTCATTTTCTTTGACGAATGGAATGGTTGTTTTTGTTGATTTCTCTTCTAATTGAAACAGTTTTGACGATTCTACTTTTGGATTAGCAGCCAATATTTCCTGCTGTTGTTCTTGCGGTAATTTCTCTTTTAAGGTTACATCTGGATGGAAATATAATGTGGCTCCCACAATAATCCCCAAACCAATTTGACCCAGCACTTTAAATCGACCTTTTAATCCTTCTTTGTCATTTTTAAATTTCTTGATATAATCATCAATAAACCCAATAGTACCCATCCAAAGTGTGGTAATAACTAATAGAATGATATAGATGTTTTCTAATTTCGCAAATAATAAAACAGGAATTAATGTTGCTAGTATGATAATAATTCCACCCATAGTTGGCGTTCCAGCCTTTTCTACTTGCCCATCCAAACCTAAATCGCGAATGGTTTCACCTACTTGCTGTTTTTGAAGAAAGCGAATAATTCGTCTCCCAAAAATTGTGGATATCAACAAGGATAATATAATAGTCACAGCCGCTCTAAAGGTTAAGAAACCGAATAAAGCAGATCCCGGAAAATCATAATATTTGTCTAAATATTCAAATAGGTAATACAGCATATTATTTTTCTAATTGATTTAATAGTTCTTGAACAATTTTGAAGTCATCGAAATCAAAACGTTCGCCATTTATTTCTTGATAATTTTCATGACCCTTCCCAGCGATTAAAATAATATCATTAGGTTTTGCCATTTGACAAGCCGTTTTAATGGCTTGTTTTCTATTGGTAATTGAAACGGTTTTTTTGAAATTTTGAGGCTCAACACCTGCTTCTACTTCATTTAAAATCGTTTCTGGATTTTCTGTTCGTGGATTATCGCTGGTAAAAACAACTTGTGTACTCAAAGCCGAAGCAATATGACCCATTTTTGGTCGCTTGGTTTTATCACGATCACCTCCACAACCAACAACTGTTATAAGTTCTTCGTTTTTAGTCCGGATGCTATTAATGGTTTCCAATACATTTTTTAAGGCATCAGGCGTATGCGCATAATCTACAATAGCGGTAATTTTTGATTCGGAAATCAGATATTGAAAACGTCCTGAAACACTTTTTAAATCGCTTACCAATCTTAAAATTTCGACTTTCTCTAAACCTAATAATTCAGCAGCTGCGTAAATAGCCAACACGTTATAAGCATTGAAACTTCCTATTAATCGCGTCCAAACTTCGCTATCATTAATTTTTAGTAATAATCCTGTAAACTGATTTTCTAAAATTTGCGCTTTATAATCCGCGTAACTTTTTAATGCGTAAGTATATTTTTTTGCTGCGGAATTCTGCAACATGACCAAACCATTTTTATCATCCACATTGATTAATGCGAAAGCATTTTTAGACAAACCATCAAAAAAGGCTTTTTTCACATCGCGATACTCTGCAAAACTGCTATGATAATCTAAATGATCGTGGCTTAAATTGCTGAAAATTCCACCTTCAAATTGTAACCCTTCCGTACGTTTTTGATGAATACCATGTGAGCTGACTTCCATAAAGCAAAACTCGACTCCAGCATCATTCATCTGTTTTAAATAACTATTGATAGTAATGGAATCTGGTGTTGTATGTGTGGCTTTAAATTCCGTATCATCCACCATAATTTTAACGGTAGATAATAAACCAACTTTATAACCCGCATTTTTAAATAACTGATATAATAAAGTGGCAATAGTCGTTTTTCCATTAGTTCCCGTAACACCAACTAATTTTAAGTTAGCCGAAGGAACACCATAAAAATTAGAAGCCATAATAGCCAAAGCACTCGAAGCATTACTTACTTCAACATAGACTACGTTGTCAATTAATGTATCTGGAAGGTGTTCACAAACTACCGCAACACACCCTTGATTAATGGCCGTTTGAATATAATCATGACCATCTGAAACCGTTCCTTTTATGGCGATGAATACATCATTTTTAGTCACCTTTCTAGAATCGAAAACCAAATTATTTATGGACACAGTCGTACTTCCTGCAACAGCAAGTAAGGGTACTTTATAGAGTATGTCTTTTAAAATCATCATGATGCTTGAATAGTTACTATTTGATTTTTCTTTATTTTTTCGCCTTTTGTAATGGATTGAATTTTCACTTGGCCAACACCTTCAGACTTCACGTTTAACCCCATATTTTCTAATAAGGCAATTGCATCCATTGTTGGTAATCCAACCACGTTAGGCATAATAGTTCTATAGGTTTGTGCGGTTTCAAAATAGGCGTCGTATTCAGCATTTACCGCAATGTCATTCACTTCCAAAGTTTCAACTACATCAATAATTGGTGTATCGGTAAATATTTTTTGTGCTATTCGTTTAAAAACAGGTCCTGAAACATCAGCTCCATAAAACCCTTTTTTTACGCTGGGCTTATGAATAACTACTATGCAAGAGTATTTAGGATTTTCAGCAGGAAAATAGCCTGCAAAAGATGACACATACCGTTTGTTTTCATCCCAGTCTTTTTTCCAGTACTCGGTTTTGGCTGTTCCTGTTTTTCCTGCCATTGAAAAATAAGGTGAATACAGAGATCTTCCTGTACCACGAACCACCACATTCTTCAAAATTTCTTGCATTTCCCGAATGGTTTTATCGGATGCTATTTTCTTATTTATGATATACTTATCAAACGTTTCTATATTTTTATCAAGCTCTTTTACTGATTTGATAAATCGTGGTTTCACCATAACACCATTATTAGCAATAGCATTATAAAATGTAAGGGTTTGCAAAGGCGTCATCTCCATATTATAACCGTACGCCATGGAAGGCAAGGCGTTCTTACTCCAAATCTCATCACCTGGACTTGGAATTACAGGTTTCCCTTCACCTAAAATTGGCAACCCTAAAGGCTTGTGTAATGACCAACTTTTTATACGATTGATAAATTTTTCAGGATTTTCTGAATAGTGTTCATCTATTATAGTTGCAATTCCAATATTAGAAGACACTTCTAATGCGCGAGCCGCTGAAATTTCACCATAACCGCCATGTTTGGAATCTGTAATAGTACGACCATAAAACACTTTACGGCCTTTTTTTGTGTCCACAATTGTTGATGTATCTATCACCTTATCTTCCAAAGCAGCCATTAAAGCCATGACTTTAAACGTAGAGCCTGGTTCATGAGACTCTCCAACCGCGTAATTTAATTTTTCGTAATAACCACCACTTTTCGTTTTTCCTAAATTTGAAATAGCACGAATTTCACCAGTTGCCACTTCCATAACAACCACACAACCGTGTTCTGCCTCATAAATTTCCAACTGTTGCAATAAGGCGTGATGCGCTATATCTTGGATATTCACACTTAATGTTGTGTAAACATCATAGCCATCTCTAGGCTCAATCTGGTTGTAGTCTGCAATGGGTTTCCACTGCCCTTTTCCTATTTTTTGCTTTAATCGTCTTCCGTCTGTACCACGTAAATATTTAATTCCAAAAGCGCCATCAATTCCCGCTCGTGTTGCATTACCTTTTTCATCATAGCGCTCGTAACCAATAGACCTTTGTGCAATTCCACCCAAGGGATGTTCTCGTTTGGTAGTTTGTTCTACAATTAATCCACCTTTAAAAGCTCCCAAATTCAGTAAAGGAAAATTACGCATGCGCACATAGTCTGAATATCCAATATCGCGAGCCAACAAATAATACCTGTTTTTATTGGCACGTGCCTTTCTAATTTCTTTTTGATAATATGCGGAAGGTTTTCCCGAATATTTAGATAATGAATCGCATAATGGCTTTAACAAAGATTCGAATCGCGCTGATGAAGGCGTGATAGCATCAATACGAATATCATATTTTGGAATGGATGTAGCCAATAAATTGCCATTGGCAGAATACACGTTACCTCGATTAGCAGGAATTACGACATCTTTAATGGTACGCTCTTCTGCCATGCTGCGATACTTTTCGCCATGCAGCATTTGGATACTTAAAAGTTTAAACACGACTGCTAGAGCGAAGATGAACATACATCCTGCTACAAAATATAATCGGTTTGATATGTTCTTCTCGTTTGTTGCCAAGCTGAACTACTTTTGAGATTTAACTTTAATTTTTGTTGGTGGTATTTCTGAAATTGCCAACCCTTTTTTTTCCATTTTCAATTCTACAACGGTTTCTTTTTTCAGTTCCATCAGGCGTGTCCTGCCATCTACAAAAGCCGACCGTAATTCTTTTGCTTCATTATTTAATTGTGCAATTTGATGCACTTTTTTATCTGCACTATGAGAACTGGCTATCATAACAATGGCTAAAACGGAAACGAACAAAATCATTCGCCAGCTTTTAGGCGCATCTTCATTTATCAGAAACGTCCCTTTTAGTATGTTGTTAATCCCTTTCTTCATTTGATTCCTTAGTTAATAGGAATTATAGTTTTTTAGCAATTCGAAGTTTGGCACTTCTTGCTCGATTATTTGCTTTTATTTCTTCTCGCGAAGGCACAATTAAATTACCAACCTTTTTCATAGGCACTTCAAAATTGCCATACATATCGCGCTCTGGTTCGCCTTCAAAAAGCCCATTCCTAATAAAACGTTTAACCAACCTGTCTTCTAAAGAATGATAAGAAATGACGCTTAATCGGCCACCTTCTACCAAAGTTTCTGGCGCTTGTAACAAAAAGGATTTCAACACTTCAATCTCCTGATTCACTTCAATACGAATGGCTTGATAAATTTGAGCCAATACTTTGTTTTCCTTTTTATGTTGTAAAAATGGCTTTAAAGCTAATTTTAATTGGTCACTGGTTTTGATAGGCTCTGTTTTTCGCTGTTCAACAATAGCGCGTGCCATAGCATTTGCTTGTCGTAACTCGCCATATTGCCAAAGCACTTGACTTATTTGTTCTTCATCATAATCATTCACCACATTATAAGCCGACAGTGCACTTTTCTGATTCATCCGCATATCTAAATCTGCTTCGAAACGTGTAGAAAAACCACGTTCAGCTACATCAAATTGATGAGATGACACGCCGAAATCGGCTAAAATCCCATCCACTTCTTTCGCGCCATAGAATCGTAAAAAACGCTTCATAAACTGAAAATTCTCATGAATTAGCGTAAACCGTTCGTCATCAATCGTATTTTCAAGCGCATCTGGATCTTGATCAAAAGCAAAAAGCTTCCCGTTCTTACCCAAACGTTTCAGTATTTCTTTACTATGTCCACCACCTCCAAAGGTGACATCCACATAGACACCATCTTCTTTGATATTTAAACCATCAACGGTTTCTTTTAGTAAAACTGGATTATGATATTCCATGGTCGTCATCGTCTTGTCCCATTACTTCTTCAGCCAAATCTGCAAAATCGCCTGTGGCATCATCAATAGCTTGCTCGTATTTATCTTTATCCCAAATTTCAATTATGTTAATGGCACTTGACATGACTATTTCTTTTGAAATATCTGCGAATGCAACCAAATCTTTAGGAATAAGCAAACGTCCTGTAGCATCAACTTCAATAATTTTAACACCTGCCGTGAAGCGACGTATAAAATCATTGTTCTTTTTCTTAAACCGATTTAGCTTATTTACTTTTTGCATCAACGCTTCCCATTCAGCCATTGGATACAATTCCAAACATGATTGAAAAACAGCTCGTTTTAAAACAAATCCGTTTTGCAAAGCAGGCGCTAACTGTTTTTTCAGCGCAGCAGGCAACATCAGTCGTCCTTTTGCGTCTACTTTACATTCGTATGTTCCTATTAATGAGCTCAAAGCGGTTTGTATCGATTCTCGGGTTTAAGATTCAAATATATTGAAAATTTTACCACCTTTTACCACTTTCTACCACTTTGTTGATAATTTTTCGATTATCTGTGAAGAAAAGGCGATTTCAAAACGCAGAAAAGACCTTTAAGGACTACCAATCAGGAAATTAAACAGTGAAAAACTTTAACATTTTGCAATTGTTAACATCTTGGTTAAAAGTCTGACTTGTCACTTTTAAGAAAAGTGAATATATTCTCAATGATTTACCTATATTTGTTTGAAGAAAAGACTTACCAATTAATGGCGCATAGATTAAAAAAAGAGAAAAGCTATAGTTACATAGAGGTCGGAAAAGGCACACCCATCATTGTTTTACATGGTTTAATGGGTGGATTAAGCAATTTTGATTCCGTAACTAATTATTTCAGTCAAAAGGGGTATCGTGTAATTATTCCCGAATTACCTATTTACTCCATGTCGCTTTTAAAGACAAATGTAAAAAGTTTCGCCAAATATTTACACGACTTTATAGAATTCAAAGAACTTGATAATGTTATCCTATTAGGAAACTCATTAGGTGGACACATTGGTTTATATCACACTAAATTATATCCAAAAAAAGTAAAAGGTTTAATTATTACAGGAAGTTCTGGACTTTATGAAAGTGCCATGGGTGGCGGCTACCCTAAACGCAGTGACTACGAAGTGATTAAGAAAAAAGCACAAGACGTTTTTTATGATCCTGAAGTAGCCACTAAGGAGATTGTTGACGAAGTTTACGAAACTGTAAACGACAGACACAAACTAATTAAAACCTTGGCTATTGCTAAAAGCGCTATTCGTCATAATATGGCAAAAGATTTGCCAAATATGACGACGCCAACCTGTATTATTTGGGGGAAAAATGATACGGTTACACCTCCGGAAGTAGCTGTTGAATTTGACGAATTATTACCAGATTCAGAATTATTTTGGATTGATAAATGTGGCCATGCAGCCATGATGGAACATCCCGATGAGTTTAACACCATTTTAGATGGTTGGTTAACGAAACGCGGATTATAAAACAGTAACTCTTAAAAACCCAAAATTCTGGGAAAAAGCTATGGAAATTAAATCGGCAGAATTTGTAATGAGCAATTCTGATGTTGCAAAATGTCCCAAAAACTTGGTTCCTGAATATGCGTTTATTGGACGCAGTAATGTTGGAAAATCATCATTAATCAACATGCTTACTAGTAGAAAAAGTCTAGCTAAAACGTCAGGTAGACCAGGGAAAACACAGCTTATAAACCATTTCCTAATTAATAAAAATTGGTATTTGGTAGATTTACCAGGTTATGGATATGCACGCGTTTCTAAAAGCTCCAAAAAAACATTTCAAAAATTTATAACCGATTATTTCACACAACGTGAGCAATTGGTATCCGCTTTTGTTTTAGTAGATATTAGACACAAACCACAGCCAATAGATTTAGAATTTATGGCTTGGATGGGTGAAAACGGCATTCCTTTTTCCATTATTTTCACCAAAGCTGATAAGTTAAAACCACAAGCCATTTTAAACCATGTAGCCGACTATAGCGCTATTATGTTGGAGACTTGGGAAAACATGCCTAATTATTTTATTACGTCTTCATCCAAGGACATTGGTAAAGATGATGTTCTGAAATACATCCATGCGTTGAATGAAAACATGGAGGAATGAAAACCTGCTTTAGTTTCATTTTAATTTTATTTATTCTTCAAACTTCAATTGCGCAAGAAAACATCTATCATGACCAAAACGGTCAAGAAATAACCAGCGAAGCTTTTAATAAAATACGACAAAATAAAGATCTGTTATTAAGCTCCTGGCAATATGTTGCTAAAAATGGCATAAAACATCACGCCATAAATGATAGATTTCAACAAGGTGTTTTTAATTATAATGAAATTAAAACCCAATTGGAAACTGTTATCAATCGTAAGATTCCAACGAATGACATCTTACTAATAAAATACTACTACAAAGATGACTTGTACGCGCCACAATGGGACAATAAGTGGACACGATCTGAACTGCATCGTTTAAAAGACTATAGAAAGCCCCTACTTCCAAAATTGAAAGAAAACAATATTACATACATTGCATTATTTGAAGAAGGTATCATTCTAAAAAACAAACCTGATAACGAAAATGAATATTTCTTTACAGATCAGGGCAACTATTTTAGAAAACAATTTTTTACCATGCCGGCACTTTGTGGTTCTTATGCAAATATTTAAATCAAATGGTCAATCCATAACCAGAAATGGCGAATATGATCCAGAAATGATGATTCAATTTTTAGAGGACGACAATTGGTCCATCTTTTTTAATTCAGGCGAATAATTAAAATAAACCATTTATGAAAGCCCTATTTAGTATTCTACTTCTTCTTTTTATGTTGCATAGTATAAGCGCCCAAGAAAACATTTATATAGATGAAAATGGTCAAGAAATAGATAATCAAGACTATCAAAAAAGATGGCGAAACAAAGACTTACTGTTAACGACTTGGTCTCATATAGATACAAACGGAATCAAGAATTACACGCTTAAAAAGGATTTATACATGACTGGCAATTATGACTATAACGAGATTACTTTGCAACTTGAAATAATCATAAATAGAGAAATCCCAAAAAACAATATAATTCTTATAGAATATAATTATAAGGATGACCTTTGTACCGTTCCACGTTGGGATAATAACTGGACAGAAGATAATATTAAGGATCGAAAAAAATTTACAGATCCATTACGCAAAAGCATCTTAAAGAAAAACATTTCCTACATAACATTATATGAAGAAGGGATGACATTGGCTAATAAGCCAAATGATAAAAACGAATATTTTTTTATAGATGCCAAAAAAACGTTTCGAAACAAACTCTTCATTTACCCCACGAACTGCGGTTCCTACGCCATAATCAAACCTAACGGTGAAACCTTAATTCGAAATGGTGAATACCGACCAGATTGGATGGTGACACATTTAGAACAAAAAAATTGGAAACTATTTTTTGATAGCAATGATTAGAATACTCTTAAGATTTAACATCTAAAGCATCACGTAGCGCATTTCCCATGAGCATAAATGCCATAACCAAACTCATAATGCAGAATCCTGGAATTAGAGCCAAATACGGCTTACCAAGAATGATGTAATTGTAATGATCTTTTATCATAGCTCCCCAACTTGCCATAGGTGGTTGCGCACCAATTCCTAAAAAGCTCAAGCCACTTTCAATTAAAATAGCTGCTGCAAAATTAGCTGCCGAAATTACAATAACTGGCGCCATAATGTTTGGCAGAATATGTTTGGTAATTATTCTAAAATCATTAAAACCCAACGCACGAGCCGCTGTAACATACTGCATTTCTTTAACGCCCATAACTTGACCACGTACTACACGAGCTACTTCAACCCACATGGTTAACCCTACTGCAATAAACACTTGCCAAAACCCTTTTCCTAAAGCCAAGGTAATGGCTATCACCAATAATAAGGTTGGTATGGACCAAGACACATTTATAAACCACATAATAATGGCATCCACACGACCACCAAAATAACCAGCCACACTACCCATGAAAATGCCAATAACCAGAGATATAAAAACGGCTATAAAGCCAATGAAGAACGATATTCTAGCACCAACAAGTGTTCTACTTAATAAATCGCGACCATATTTATCGGTTCCAAAAAGGAAGGTTTTATTCGAAATCAAATCCGATTCAGAAAGGCCATTCATGTCTATCGTTTTGGTCATACCTTCCAAACCATCAGACGCATATTCCGTATAGGTTAAGGTATTGTTTTCGGTAGAATACATCGTTATAGGGGTTTCCGTATCTTGAATTTTCTTCCCAAAGAAAACAGTTGAAAAGACCGATTCTTTAATATCTGTTTTTTGCGGAATGGTTAGCATTTGAACCTCAAATCCAGGTTTTTTAGAATGAATAGATAAGTGCATCTGATTGGCATATTGCGAATTATCAGGCGCAACCACATAAGCAAATATAGAAATCAACCCAACAAAAATAATAAACCCCAAACTAAAAACGCCCCAGAAATCTTTTTTGAATTTCTGGAGCGCTAATTGACTTAATGAGTTGGATTGTTGACTCATGAATTTCTAGTCCTTAACTGTCGCCATTTTTTTAATATTATACGATGTCTTTAAATCTTGTAAAACATGTAATGCTTCTTCAACATAAACATCCTTACTTAAGCTTTCATGCCAACGCTGACGTTTGTCTTTTAAAACAGTATCCTGAACAAAAAGCTTTTGTTCATAAGGCAACGACTCGTATGTTAAGTTGGTTTTATACTCTCCAATTTTATCAAACGTTTTAGATTCTGTTTCATTGGCATCTAATTGCGCTTTATAATCTTCATAATTTAATGGGTAGGTTTTTTCATCCATTCGGGCTCGAACCCATTGCGCATTATCAGCAATTAGTTTAAGCTGTTCGTTATCTTTCATACGATCATTACTCATTTTTATAGTCGTATCATAATCAAAATAGCCTTCCCATAATTTATAATCGGCTGCATCAATTTCATCCCAAGACAATGGATTCCTCTGGTCTTTTTCTCCAATATCAATATAACTGAAACGGTCTGGAACGACTACGTCACTTTTCACACCTTCCAACTGAACAGATCCACCATTTATTCTGTAATATTTTTGTCTAGTAACTTTTAAAGCACCCAAATCCCCTTCTTGATTATTTCTAACCATGTTGTTTAAATCGTAAAAAGACTGAACAGTTCCTTTGCCATAGGTTTGCTTACTTCCAATAATAATAGCGCGTTTATAATCTTGCATGGCAGCTGCCATAATTTCTGAAGCTGATGCGGAAAATTCATTGACTAAAATTACTAATGGACCATCCCAAACTATAGATTTATCGGTATCGTTTAAAACTTCTTTCGGATGTTCGGTTGAACGCACCTGAACAATTGGGCCATCTTCAATAAACAATCCGGCCATTTCCACAACGGTTTGAAGCGATCCACCACCATTATTACGTAAGTCTAAAACCAAACCTTCCATGCCTTGTTCTTTAAGACGAATAATTTCATTCTTAACATCATTTGCAGCATTTAATTTTTGATAATCTTCAAAGTCTGCGTAGAATTTCGGCAGATTAATGATACCAAAATTCTTACCATCTTTCTTAACAAAAGCGGACTTGGCGTGTGTTTCTTCTATTTCAACTATATCACGCGTAATTTTAATAACTTTAGTCGTACCATCAACTTTTTTAACGGTTAAAAATACATTAGTGCCTTTTGGACCTTTTATTAATTTAATAGCATCATCAATACGCATACCCGTTATGGTAATCGCATCTTTTTCATATTCCTGACGTACTTTCATAATTACATCGCCAACTTCCAATTCTTTACCTCTCCAAGCTGGACCTCCTGAAATTAATTCCAAGATTTTAGTGTTATCATTTCGCTTTTGTAAACGTGCACCAATACCTTCTAATTTTCCAGCCATATCTTGATTAAAAGCCTCCTTGTCTTGAGGTGCAAAATACGTGGTGTGTGGATCAAATTCTTGCGCAATAGCATTGATGTACATAACAAACCAGTCATCACGATCCAAATCATCTATATAATCGTTGTAATAAATATCAATGGTTTTAAGCGTTGCTTTACGCGATTCTTTTTCAATTTCAGACTTCGATTTTTTAACGACACGATCAATTTTTAAAGAGTCTGCCATGGCATTAATCTTTTCTAAATTTTTCTGTTCAACCATCAATTCATCATAATTTGATAAATTACTATATTTTAAACGTTGTCTCCACCTATCCGTTAATTCTTTCTTGTTCTTCACATAACCGATATTTTCATAATCCGCATCGTATGTTTCGTTTTTAGTATAATCAAAAGATTCAGCTAAAATATCCTTATAGATCACTTTAGCTTCTTCAATACGTTTTACCAAACGCTCATGCGTTAAGTTAAAGAATGAAATGTCATAAGCTTTCAACTGATCATCTAACTCCGTTTTATACTTCGAAAATTCTTCAATATCCGATTTGTAAAAATATTGTTTTAATGGATCTATCTGATCGAGATAATCCAAATAAACCTGTTCTGAAAAGTTGTCATCCATCGCTTTAGGATCAAAATGACCACGTTCTAAAACATAAGTTATTACTTGAATTAGCAGTTTATCTTTATCAGGATCGTCAAATGTTTTGGTAGTAAAACTACAGGATGCAAATGCGAGCAACAGCAAGAGCACTAAAATGTTATAATTCCTTTTCATAAGTCTCAAAAAAAGCATAGATTATTTTTCACTAAATTAATGAAAAAACCATGCCAAATTAACCAATCACTAATAATTTTTTGTTAAACCATATAAATTAAGGCATTGCGCATGATTTTATGTATTTTAGCAGCCGGAATAAACGAAAATATAATGACAAAAAGACCACTAATTTTAGTCACAAATGATGATGGTATTACAGCTCCTGGCGTACGCGCTTTAATTGAGGCTGTTAAAGATTTAGGTGATATTGTGGTGGTAGCGCCAGACAGTCCGCAAAGTGCCATGGGGCATGCCATAACCATTAATTCTACACTGCATTTGGAACGTGTTACGATTGATGATTCTGGACGTATTGAATACAGTTGTTCTGGCACACCTGCAGATTGCGTAAAATTAGCGGTAAATGAAATTTTGGATAGACGTCCTGATCTTTGTGTTTCTGGCATAAACCACGGTTCAAATTCATCTATAAATGTTATTTACTCGGGAACCATGAGTGCCGCTTTAGAGGCCGGTATTGAAGGCATTCCTGCTATAGGCTTTTCGCTTTTAGATTATAATTACAATGCCGATTTTACAGCAGCCAAAATTATAGCAAAAAGGGTGACACAAGAAGTTTTAAAAAATGGTTTACCAAAAGATATTGTTTTGAACGTTAACATCCCGAATCTTGAAGAAAAAGATATAAAAGGAATTAGAATATGCCGACAAGCCAAGGCAAACTGGCAAGAAGAATTTGATAAACGCCAAACACCTCAAGGTAAAGATTATTATTGGTTAACGGGAAAATTTGTTAATTTAGATAAAGGTGAAGATACGGATGAATGGGCTTTAGAAAACGGCTATGTTTCCGTTGTTCCTGTTCAATTTGATTTAACAGCGCACCATTATGTTCAGCAATTAAATACATGGAATTTTAATGATTAAAAAAGAAGTTTTTATAGGTTTATTAGTTGGCTTAATTGCCAATGCTATAGGTGTTTATTTAGCTGCAATGGTTTTAGGAAATCATGATGATTTTATGATGGCACTGAAAAATGCTTCTGCAGATGGATTTTTGGGGAAATTGGTTAGTTTGGGAGCCATTCTAAATTTAGTCGCCTTTTTTATCTTTATCAAGAAAAAACAAGATTATCGCGCAAGAGGTGTGCTTTTAGCAACCGTTATTGTTGCGGTTTCAACATTTCTATTTAAATTTATGTAGTATGAAATATTATATAATTTCTGGTGAAGCTTCAGGTGATCTGCATGGTTCCAACCTGATGAAAGCTCTGAAAAAAGAAGACCCAAAAGCAGAATTTCAATTTTGGGGAGGTGACTTAATGCAAGCCGTTGGTGGTACTTTGGTGAAACACTACAAAGAACGCTCGTTTATGGGTTTTGCAGAAGTGATTATGAACCTCTCTTCTATCTTTAAGGATTTCGATTTATGTAAAACGGATATTACCGAATACCAACCAGATGTTATTATTTTCATAGACAATTCAGGATTCAACTTGCGTATTGCCAAGTGGGCAAAAAAAGAAGGATTTAAAACAAATTATTATATTTCGCCACAAGTTTGGGCATCTAGACCAGGACGTGTAAAAGATATTAAACGCGACATTGATGCCATGTACGTTATTTTACCCTTTGTTGAAACGTTTTATAAAACCCATAATTATCCAGTAACTTTTGTTGGTCACCCACTTATTGATGCTATTTCTGGTCGCGAACAAATTAGCGAAGCAACCTTTAGAGCGGAAAACGAATTAAGCGAAAAACCAATAATTGCGCTATTACCTGGCAGTAGAAAACAAGAAATTTCCAAAATGTTGTCGGTTATGTTAAGCCTGACTCCAGACTATCCTAACTATCAATTTGTAATTGCGGGTGCACCAAGTCAGGATTACGATTTCTACAAACAGTTTATTAAAAATTCCAACGTTCACTTTATTTCAAATAAAACGTATGATTTATTGAGTGTTGCTTCCGCAGCATTAGTAACATCAGGAACGGCAACGTTAGAAGCTGCTTTATTTAAAGTTCCAGAAGTGGTTTGCTATAAAGGCAGTTGGTTATCCTACCAAATTGGCAAGCGTTTGGTAAAGCATATTAAATACATTTCTTTGGTGAATTTAATTATGGATAAAGAGGTTGTAACCGAATTGATTCAAGCTAGTTTTACGCGAAAAAACCTAAAAATAGAACTCGATAAAATTCTTGATAAACCAACTAGAAACAAGCTATTTTTGGACTACTACGAACTTGAAAAAAAGTTAGGCGGCAAAGGTGCAAGTGCTAAAACGGCTCAGCTTATCTATAAATCACTTAATACGTAATAGGTAAACTTTCAAATAGTTTTTTGTTTGAATTTTCAATGCCAGAAAGTGTTTCTTGCAACGATTTGGCTATAGCATAACCCAATAATGGTGGAACCGCATTTCCTATTTGCTGATATTGACTCAAGCCCTTTTCCCAACTCATTTTGGTCCGCATACCTTGAAAAATAAAGGTGTCTGGAAAGGATTGTAATCGCGCGCCTTCACGAGCAGTAAAATTCCGATGTAAAAACGGATGAATAAAATTACTTTGAAAGGATGCTGCAATTGTTGGCGCAGGTTTTTCGGCATGTAAACGCTGATTATTTTGCGAAAAAACGATTTTCGATTTCTCCTTCGGATTTCCACGTTTTACCGCAGCATGTTCTTGAGAAACATGCGCTAATGATTCACCCGCTTTAATTACCTGAAACCGATTGATTAATCGTTGGGTATGGCGCATAGCCACATGGTTAAAAACCGACGAACTTTGCTTCCTGACAAATTCTTGATAATTATTTGTGGCTTCAGTTTCATAGGTCATTTTTTCGGCACCTTCGGATGCGTTAATTTGCGGCAAATCGGATATAGCTTCCCAAACGGTAACGGGGTTTTCATAGGTTTTCTTTGGAAAAAGCGGTTGCTTTTCTAAATCCTTTCGGATGCCAATCATTATAACCCGTTGTCTATTTTGTGGCACACCATAATCCGACGCTAAAAGCACTTGATATTCCACTTGATATCCAACGCCTGCATTTTCAAACTCGTCTTTCATAAGTTTAATAACCTGTCCTTTTTGCATGGATAATAAGCCACGTACATTTTCCATAACAAAGGCTTTGGGTTGTAAATCGGTAACCACACGAACAAACTCGTAAAACAACTCGTTTCTAGGATCTGACTTGGCTTTGTTTCTGTTTTTATTAGCCAATGAAAACCCTTGACAAGGTGGACCTCCAACAACCACATCTACAGGATTTGAAATGTGTTTTTTTAATTCATTAGTAGAAATGTCTCGTAAATCATTTTTAATAAACGGCACATTTGGAAAGTTATGGGAATAGGTTTTTTCACAATTTTCATCAACATCACTTGCTAACAGCGTTTGGAATCCAGCCCATTTAAAACCAAGTGCTAATCCACCACAACCCGAAAACAAATCGACTACATTCATATTGTAAAATTCCTTTGAAAGGTTAAAAGTAACCGTTTTATATGTGTTGTCCAACCAAGTTTTTAAGTTGTTATTACTTTTTATAACAAAAATGTGTATTTTTGGAAACATGCAAAAAAGCTTACTTATTTTATTATGCCTATTCTGTTTTTCGGCTTGCAAGTCGACAAAAAAGGCGACTACATCATCGAAAAGAACGACTAAATCTGCTCCAGCTACCAAAAAAATAGGCAGCAACAGCGGGACTTATAATTCTCAAGCAGAATCTATTATAGATTATGCCAAAACGTTTAATGGCGTGAGATATAAATATGGTGGTTCTACCAAAAAAGGTATGGATTGTTCTGGTTTAATTGTCACGTCCTTTAAAAAAGAAGCCATTCAATTGCCGCGAACCACATCACAATTAGCCGTAACAGGTGATTGGGTAGATGTTAAAGAGGTTCAAAAAGGGGATTTATTATTTTTTGCCACCAGTAAAAATAGCCGAAACGTAAATCATGTAGGAATTGTAACCGAATCACGTACTGGTTTTGTAGAATTTATTCATGCATCTACAAGTAGCGGTGTTATGATTTCAGAGCTTTCTGAAAAGTATTGGTATTTTGCATTTGTTCAAGCACGACGAATCTTGTAAGTTATTTTCGTAACTTACTATTGTGAAACTTCTTGATTTTCCGATAGTTAAACTAACATGCTGTTTCATGTTAGGTATTTTAGTGAGTTTGCGGTTAGCAGTATCACTGAAGTTTTCTGTGACTATATCTTTCGTAGTTCTTCTAATTCTTACCATCACTTATTTTGTAAATCGAAATCAGTTTAAACAATCCATCTGGTTTGGGTTAGCTACTTATTTAATGGTTATAAGTTTGGGTAATTTAAGTGTAAAAACCCACAATCATTTAAATTATGAAAATCATTACACGCATCAGTATTCTATCTCTGAAACCGAATTTTCGCAGTTTCAATTGCGGATTTTAGAGGTTTTAAAACCTAACGTATTCAACCAACGCTACATTGCTGAAATAGAAACGATTAATGGCAAAAGTGTTTTTGGAGATATTCTATTAAACATTAGTAAAGACAGCAGTTTATTAAACTTTCAAGTAGATGATAAGATTGAAATATTTGGCAGTTTACAAGAACTTTACAGGCCTCTAAATCCGCATCAATTTGATTACAAAACGTATTTAGAAAATCACCAGATTTATGCTCAAATTTATAGCAAAGCTGAATTTGTTTCCATCCTATCCACTGAAAAAAATAGCATCTATGGTTATGCTGATTATTTCCGTCAAGCCATAAACAAAGGTCTCCAGAAATATAATTATAGCGCATCTGAATTAGCCGTCATAAATGCACTCCTTTTAGGGCAAAGGCAGGATATTGGCAAGGAATTATACGCGGATTATGTAAATGCTGGCGCTATTCATATTCTAGCGATTTCTGGATTGCATATTGGCATTATTCTGTTCCTTTTAAAATGGTTGTTTAAACCTTTATTACTTATTAAACATGGTCGGTATATTACTGCTATCATCATTCTTTTTATACTGTGGAGTTATGCCGTGGTTGCGGGATTATCACCTTCTATTTTACGCGCTGTAACCATGTTTAGTGTAATAACCGTAGGCATGTATTTAAAACGGCCTTATAACATTTATAACACGTTGGCTATTTCGGCATTTATATTACTGATATGGAATCCCATGATTTTATTTGAAATCGGGTTTCAATTAAGTTATTTAGCGGTTATTGGAATCGTAGCAGTTCATCCGCTATTGTTTGAACGCTTAAAAACACCCTATTCCTTTCCCAATAAAATTATTACGTTAATGACGGTTTCATTGGCCGCACAATTAGGAATTTTCCCATTGAGTATTTTTTATTTTCATCAATTTCCTGGGCTATTCTTATTGACTAATGTAGTGGTAATTCCATTTTTAGGATTTATTTTAGGTTATGGATTATTAATTTTCGGCATGGCTCTATTAGGCATTCCTAAAAGCTTATTGACAGATATTTTTGGTGATATTATTAGTTTGATGAATTACTTTTTTAAATGGATTGCACATCAGGAAGCTTTTATTTTCAGAGACATTCCCATGAATTGGTTTCTTGTTATTGGACTATATCTGATAATCCTACTCTGTACGAAGTATTATATATCCAAATCGTTCAACAGACTTGTTTTGGCATTGGTTGTAACTTGCATATTCCAAATTGGTTTATTTTTCAATCAATATTATTATAGCAATAATAATGAATTGGTGGTATTTCATAAAAGCAGACACAGTGTTATTAGTAAAAAGTCTGGATTTCACTTGCAGGTATTTCATAATTTAGACAGCTTGAAATTGGAAACAGATTATAGTATTACCAATTATCGTGTTGGGAGTTTTATTAAGAAGATAGACTATCAAACGATTCAAAATGTGTATAATTTCAACCAGAAACAGTTATTAATAATTGACAGTTTAGGTGTTTACAAAAACGTATCATTTAAACCTGATTATATTATTTTGAGTCAGTCGCCAAAAATTAATTTAAATCGACTAATAGATTCTTTAAATCCGCTAGTTATTATTGCTGATGGCAGCAATTACAAATCGTATATAAAACGATGGACTGAAACCTGTAAAACACGAAAACGCCTTTTTCACTATACAGGTGAAAAAGGCGCTTTTATATTAAAATAAAACTAAATTAGTTTGTAAACTCTGGCTTAAATTCTTTTGCAAATGCTTGAAAATCTTGCTGTGTTTTAAAATTGTTATGCTCATTATTTTTAAACACTTTGAGATACAGTTCCAATTGCTGTGGTGTTTGATATCCAATAATTGGTGCTAACAAACTACCGGCTTCATCCAAATATATAATAGTTGGATACGACCGAATACTAAAATAACGCGCTAATTCATGACCTGAATTACGCTTGTTAGCTTTTGCTGGATCATAACCTGGATTCGTATACGTTTTTCCTTTAAAGTTAACAGTTTCATTACCTTCGGCATTAAATTTAACCGCATAATAATGTTTGTTGACATAGTCAGCAACGTCTTTATTTTGAAAAGTGTTTTTATCTAACATTTTACAAGGACCGCACCAGTTGGTGTACATATCCATCATAATTTTTTTAGGTTTTTTCTTTTGAAGTTCTACAGCTTCCTCTAGGGTTACCCAATTAATTTCTTGCGCTACGCCTACTGCCGAAAACCCGACAACCAGTAATAAAGTGTAAAATAAATTTCTCATGTTCTATTTGTTGTAATATATGATTCGAACTTACAAAAAACACGCCAAAAAGGCGTGTTTTGTATGAAATTTTAACAATTATTTCGATTAACGAACACCATGCATTAATTTTTTAAGCAATGGGTTAAGAAGCATGGATATAACACCAACTCCTAAAGGAACTAAAGTAAATATTAAAAAGAAAATACTTAATGAGTATTGCTCGCTTATAGAGTCAATCATTCCTCCCATTTTTCCTGCAGCTTTTTGGCCAATGGCAATAGCCAAATACCAAATTCCAAACATAAAACCAATCATTCTACCAGGAACCAATTTACTTAAATAAGACAAGCCTACAGGCGAAATGCACAATTCTCCCATAGTATGGAATAGAAAGGCTACAATTAGGAATATCATGCTTACAGAAGCTGTTTTGGCTCCTTGAGGGACATCGCCTGTGCCGTATGATAAGAATGCAAAACCAAGTCCTAACAAAATTAACCCAATACCATATTTCATGGCGGCACTTGGATTGTATTTACTTTCCCACCATTTAGAAAATAGCGGTGCTAATGTTATAATAAAGAAAGAATTAAGAATCCCAAACCAAGAAGCGTCAACCTCGTTTCCATCCTGTGAAAATTTATCTACCAATCTAAAAATCACCAAAATCCATAAACCTATAAATGAAATGGCCAAGAAAACATTAGATAAGCCTATTTTTTTATATGTTTTTTTAGCTAAAAGAATAAGGACCCAAGTAATAATCATTAATGGAACCGTTGTTAACAGCAAATCAACAATTTTGAATATCATGGCTGAATTACCAACTAAACTTCTATCTGTATAGTCTCTTGCAAATAAGGTCATAGATCCCAATGCTTGTTCAAAGAATGCAAAGAAAAATACGGTGAAAACTCCAAAAATAGAAACTGCAATAATACGATCTCTAACGATTGGCAAATAGCGTGAAATTCTAGTAACTAATAAAATTAGAAATAAAATTAATGCTGAAAGTACCACAAAATTAGAACCGCTCATATTACCTACTGTGAAAGGCAGTAAATTAGTATTCTCAATTTTTTCTAATGGGTCATTAAATAAGTACAATAATCCTCCAACAGAAGATAAAAGAATTAAAACTTTATCAAACATTGTAAATGGATTCAGTTTTTCTTTAGCTACTGGAGACGTATCGTGTTCCTTTGGACTTTCCTCATTAATATTTTGAGGCAACTCTACTTCATGAACTCCAGATGGCTTTCCACCAATTCTTCCAAAAAGATCTTTTGCTAACCAAAATTGAACTAAACCTAATAGCATGAATATTCCAGCTAATCCAAATCCATAGCTCCAACCATAATTTTCGGCTAAATAACCACAAAGCATCATTCCGAAGAAAGCACCTGCATTTACACCCATGTAATAAATAGTATAAGCCCCATCTTTTTTAGACTCTTTACCTTTATACATATCAGAAATCATAGAAGTCATGTTGGGCTTAAAGAATCCAGTTCCTACAATTAAAAGACCTAAACCTATATAAAATGTACTCGTCGTTTCAAAAGCCATAGCTGCGTGACCTAAAGTCATAAGTAAGCAACCAATTACAACAGCTACCCGATATCCCGTATAGTTATCTGCAATCCATCCACCAAGAATTGGCGTAAGGTATAGCAAGGAACCATACGTACCAATTAAAGATAAAGCATTTTCGCTAGTCCATCCCCAACCTGCATTGCCACCAATTAAAGGTGCCGTTAAAAACAAAATTAAAAGGATTCGCATTCCATAGAAAGAAAAACGCTCCCACATTTCAGTAAAGAAGATGACAAATAATCCTGCCGGATGACCAATTACCTTGTCTTTAAATAAATTTTCAATATCAGTATTCATAAAAAAGTTAATTTAGTTAAGGAATAAATTCCAAATGATATTTTTCACCAAAGTGATTTCAAATATTATTGTTTTGTTTCTTCGCCTAATTCAAAGCCTTCTGTTTCTTCAACACGCATAATGCGTTCATTATCTTCAGCACCATGTGTTAAACGTTTTAGTGGTTTCAATAATAAAATTACCAATAAACCAAAAATCACCGTAAAAATAGCAATTCCTGAGAAGATAGCATATTCACCAAATTCAGATGCCGATTCACCAATAACTCCAGCTACTTTATTACCTAATCCTGTAGCAGCAAAGTAAACACCCATCATTAAAGATGCATATTTTACAGGGGCTAATTTTGTAATAAAAGATAGTGCTACAGGTGATGAGCATAATTCTCCAATAGTATGGAACAAATACGCTAATACTAACCAATGCATAGCAGAGCTACCTTCAGCATTAAATTCTGCAGCAGCAAAAATCATAAAAACGAAACCAAGTCCCATAATCATAGTTCCAACCGCCATTTTAAAGAGTGAGGATGCTTCTTTTCCTTTTAATTTACGTTTGGCCCAATAACCTGCAACTAGTGTTGCAAATATGATAATAAATCCTGCATTTAAACCTTGAAACCATGTTGCTGGAATTTCCCAACCAAACAACATGCGATCGGTGTTAGTTTTTGTATAAATACTCATCAATCCACCGGCTTGCTCAAAAGCACCCCAAAATACAATGACTATTAAAAACGAAAGTAACAGGACAAGGTATCTATCTTTAGAAACTTGTGTTTCCAAATTTTTATAAATCATCATCATAATTCCAGCCACAACCGCTATAAAAATATAAAGTGCCGTATAACCCCAACTATCAACTCCATCATAAGTGAAGCCCGCATACACAGCGTATGCCATAATTATAACCACGATTGCTAGGTTGACAGGTGAATTAAATAATCCCATCAATAATTTAGTAATAGAAACATCGTTATTTTTCTCTTCTTGCGTTGGCTTATTGCCAACATTCACTAAAAACTTCTGACCGTATAAATACACCATTAAACCAAAAAGCATGGCAATTCCTGCAAGTCCAAAACCATAATGCCATCCTATTTTCTCTCCTACATATCCAACAATAAATGTGGCAAGCAATGAACCTAAATTAATACCAATATAAAAAATACTAAACCCTTTATCACGTCTAATATCACCTTGCTTATAAAGACCTCCGACCATAGTTGAAATATTAGGCTTCAATAAACCTACTCCTAAAATAATGAGACCTAAACCGGTATAAAACGCCCACATTTCATCAAAAGCTAAAATACCATGACCTGCTACAAGTATTAATGCACCATAAAGAACCGCTTTCTTTTGACCGAAAACTTTATCGGCAAGGATTCCTCCGGGTATAGACATAACATAAACCAACATGGTATACCATCCATATAACATAATAGATTCAGAATCTAACCAGCCAAGTCCCGGATTATCGGCAGTTGTCTTTTGCACTAAATAAAGTGTTAATAATGCGCGCATTCCATAATACGAAAAGCGCTCCCACATTTCTGTAAAGAACAAAACATATAGACCTACAGGATGACCAAATAATTCTTTTTGATGCGCCTGTTTAATTGCTGTTGACATAAATTTTATTTTAGTTAGTTTATTGCATTATTCACAAAGACTTCATACTTTGTTATTCCATCTTATCTCCCAAAGTTTGGTCAATAAAATTTGTCATTTTCTTATATAAATGTAAGCGTGTATTTCCACCGTAGATACCGTGATTTTTATCTGGATAAATCATCCATTCAAATTGTTTGTCAGCTTGGATTAATGCTTCCACCATACGCATGGTATTTTGAACATGCACGTTATCATCACCTGTTCCGTGAATTAATAGAAAATCGCCTTTCAGTTTATCTACGTGGTTAATTGGTGAGTTTTCATCATAACCACTTGGATTTTCTTGAGGCGTTGTCATATAACGTTCTGTATAAATAGAATCGTAAAAACGCCAGCTTGTAACAGGTGCTACTGCAATAGCCATTTTAAACACTTCGTTCCCTTTAAATAAAGCGTTGCTACTCATAAAACCACCATAACTCCAACCCCAAATACCAATTCGCGATGCATCAATGTACGATTCTACGCCTAACTTTTTAGCCGCATCTATCTGATCTTCTAGTTCGTATTTTCCGAGTTCTTTTTGGGTTACTTTTTTAAATTCGGCGCCTTTATATCCAGTTCCGCGTCCATCAACACAAGCAATGATATAGCCTTTTTGAGCTAAATACTGATACCAATAGTCATTCGCATTACTCCAAGTATTGGAAACACTTTGCGAACCAGGTCCAGAATATTGGAACATAAATAATGGATAGGATTTGGCTGGATCAAAATTAGCAGGCTTAACCATCCACATATTCAAATCGTTGCCGTTGACAGCAATTGTTGAAAATTCTTTTTCAGACATTTGGTATCCTTTCAACTTATTTTGAAGCTCTGTATTGTCTTTTATTAATTTGATTTGCTTACCATTCTTGGCATTATTTAATGTATAAACTGGCGCTGTAGTTGCACTTGAAAAGGTTTTGATGAAATACGAAAAATCAGCACTAAAGGCAGCGCTATTTGTTCCATCATTTGCAGATAATCGGGTTTTATCACGACCGTTTAATTTAATAGAATACACATCGCGATTGATAGAACCATTTTCTGTTGATTGATAAAATATGGTTTTATTCTTGGCATCAAAACCATAGTAATTGGTTACTTCCCAATTCCCTTTGGTAATTTGGCTGATTAATTTTCCAGTTTCATCATAATGGTAAATGTGGTTGTAGCCAGCTTTTTCACTGGTCCAAATAAAGCTATGATCTTCTAAAAAGGTTAAGTTATCTGTTACATCCACATAGGCTTTATCACGATCTTCTAAAACCAAGTTAGCTGTATTTGCTTGTGCATTAACAAACCACAAATCCAATTCATCTTGATGTCTGTTCATATATTGCGCACTTAAAATATCTGGATTATTGGTCCATTCTATTCGTGGAATATAAAAATCGGTATAGGCCTTATTTACTTTTACTTCAGCAGATTTTACGGCATTCATATCAAAAATATGTAAGGATACGATGGCATTCGCTTCACCAGCTTTTGGATATTTAAATACGTTTTGTGTTTGGTATAAATCCTGCCCGTACACATCCATTGAAAATTCTGGAACATCCGTTTCATCAAAACGAATAAAGGCTATTTTGTTACTTCCCGCATTCCACTCAAAAGCACGAACAAAGCCAAATTCTTCTTCGTAAACCCAATCCGTGATTCCGTTAATAATTTTATTTTTCTCACCATCAAAAGTAATTTGTTGGGTATTTCCTGTTTTTAAATCTTTAACAAACAGATTATTATTGTAACCATAAGCTAATTTGGTTCCATCAGGAGAAAAAGTTGGTTCTTGAATTTTTTCTTCAGCTACTAATTCTAATTGTTTTGTTTTGGTATCATATATAAAATATTTCCCAAGGGTTGAACGTCTAAAAATAGACTCAACGTCTGTAGCTAAGAGTATTTGACTTTCATCATCACTAAAGGTGTAATCTGTAAAATATTTTACCGCTTCTAAATTAGCAGAATTCACTAACGTATTTTCCTTATTTAAGGTTTTATAATCATAAACATCTATGGTTGTAGAGCCCGAAGCACGATCAAAATTCAATACAGAATATTGCTGACCATTATTCATGGAATGCAAAGCATCCATGCGTTCAGTTCTAAAGGTGCCAGACCAGATGTCTTCAAGTGAAATTTTATTATTTTGAGCCGTTGAAAATAGGCTTGTTATAAAGCAAACTAACAGAAGTTGTTTTGTAAATCTCATTAAAAATAATGTTATAGATAAATTAATGTCAAGTTTACTAAAAAATAAGCAAAAAACCGTATTTATTAACAGTTAAATAGCCTTGACATGCAGAACTCACACAATAATAGTATCTTTACGTTTTGAACAAAATCTAAATGAATACACCCATATCAGGCTTTTCTAAATTCTCAAAATCCGAAAAAATCAATTGGATAGTTGATACCTATTTTACGAATCCAGAAGATGCCAAAGAAACGCTAAAACAATATTGGAATTCAGACCAAAAGCTACAACAGCTTCACGATGAATTTATTGAAAACACCATTACCAATTATTATTTACCATTAGGCGTGGCACCAAACTTCCTTATTAACGGAAAATTACACACCATTCCTATGGCTATTGAGGAAAGTTCAGTAGTTGCAGCAGCAAGTAAAGCAGCAAAATTTTGGTTGGAGAGAGGTGGTTTTAAGGCAACCGTTTTATCGACTACTAAAATTGGTCAGGTGCATTTTATGTTTCATGGAAATCCCGAAACACTCCAATCATTTTTTGAACAGGTAAAATCTAAAATATTGGCAGACGCAAAATCCATAACACTGAATATGGAAAAACGTGGTGGTGGGATTTTGGATATTGAACTCCGTAATAAAACAACAGATTTATCCGGTTATTACCAACTTCACGCTACGTTTGAAACGTTAGATGCTATGGGAGCAAATTTTATTAATTCCTGTTTAGAACAGTTTGCAAACACTTTTAAACGTGAAGCTTTGCTTTTTCAAAATTTTACCGACACTGAAAAGCAGATTGAAATTGTCATGAGTATTCTCTCTAATTATGTACCAAATTGTTTGGTGCGTGCGGAAGTATCTTGTCCTGTTTCCGATTTATCAGATGATAAAAATATCGACTCGGAAGCCTTTGCTCAAAAATTTATTCAAGCCGTTAAGATTGCTGAAATTGAACCGTATCGGGCAGTAACCCATAATAAAGGTATCATGAATGGAATTGATGCCGTTGTATTGGCAACCGGCAATGATTTTCGTGCCGTGGAAGCTGGCGTTCACGCCTATGCATCTCGAGATGGACAATACCGAAGTTTAACACATGCTAAAATTGAAAATGGCATCTTCACCTTTTGGATGGAAATCCCTTTAGCACTTGGAACCGTTGGTGGACTTACAGGCTTGCATCCTTTGGTGAAATTTGCCATGGAATTATTACACAAACCTAACGCTAAAGAACTCATGCAAATAGTAGCTGTGGCTGGATTAGCACAGAATTTTGCCGCATTGCGCTCTTTAACAACAACGGGGATTCAGGAAGGGCATATGAAAATGCATTTAATGAATATCTTGAATCAGTTTGATGCGACTTCAGATGAAAAAGCACAGATTATTCATCATTTTAAAACGCATGTGGTAACCCATCGAGCGGTAGTTGAAGCTATTGAAAACTTACGAAAATAAGGTAGACAGAATTTATCCTAAAAAAGATTACATACAAAGCATGACACGTTTTTATAGCAATGGCAAATTATTACTAACTGGTGAATACGTGGTTTTAGATGGTGCGCTTTCACTTGCTTTACCTACTAAATACGGTCAATCGTTAATTGTAAAACCCATAGATACAAATACTATTGAATGGAAAAGTACAAATGAAAAAGGAATGGTTTGGTTTAAAGACAGCATTACTATTTCTGAAAACAACATCATTAGTAACAACCGCAATAATCCTATTTCAGAACGATTAATTCAGATTCTTCAAGAAACAAAAGTATTAAATCCAAAATTTTTAAATTCAGGCTACACAGTTGAAAGCCACTTAACATTCCCACGAAATTGGGGCCTTGGCTCCTCTTCTACCTTACTGAATAATATAGCGAATTGGGCCGATGTGAATCCATATCAACTATTAGATAAAACCTTTGGAGGCAGTGGTTATGATATAGCATGCGCGCAACATGACACAGCCATATCCTATCAATTACACAATAAAAACAGGGACGTAAATCCCGTTCATTTTAATCCAAAATTTAAGGAGCATTTGTATTTTGTGTATTTAAACCAAAAGCAAAATAGTCGTGATGGTATTGCTAATTACAGGCAAGCATCTAAAAATAATACGGATGCTATTTCAGAAATAAATACGATTACCAATCAGATGATTGCTTGTGAAACTATTTCAGAATTCAATCTGCTATTGCATACTCATGAAGAAATTATTTCAAAACTAATTCAGCAACCAACTGTTAAAGCGCGTTTGTTTTCAGACTTTCCTGGCGAATTAAAAAGCCTTGGTGCTTGGGGTGGCGATTTTGTTTTAGTGTCATCTACAGAAAACCCTGAACGCTATTTTAAAGCGAAAGGGTATCATACACTTATTAAGTATCAAGACTTGATTTTATAATTAGATCAATATTCACGACACGTATTAAAACATAAATTTATTTTCTGTAGGATTATGTGCAACTGAAACGAGTTCAATTTACCGTGTAACACAAATATGATGCTTCTAAAACATCACAACTTAATTCTATAAAAACAAAAAAGGCTTTACAAATTGTAAAGCCTTTTCGTTATATAAAAAATACAACTAAATTATTGTACTGTTTTTGCTCTATTATCTTCAATTTCTGAAGCATCTTTAAGCGCAGGATATAATTTAGAATTTACTGAATTAACTTTAGCCACTTGCACTTGATTAGCAAGACCTTGATAATTATCTAATTCTGTAGCTGGTGTTAATTTCTCAACACGAATCATATACATACCTTTTTCTCCTTCAATTAATTTTGAAGTCTGACCTTCTTTCATTCCAAATGCATAACCAACAACTTTTGGCTCACTTCCTGCTCCAGAAATAGTTGGTGTTTTCATATTAATTGCTAATGCAGAACGTACTGATGTATTTTCAGCTTTTGCTAAATCTTCTAATGTTGTAGCAGAAACTCTACTTCTAATTTGCTCTGCTTTCTTTTGCTTGCGGATTGCTGGTAAAGCTGTAACTGAAGCATCTTCAGACTTCATTAAACCTGCCTTATTTTTTGCAACCAACTGCACAATAGCATAACCACCTGGCACATTGAAACGTTTGTAATTACCTACTTCAGTAGCATCTTCAAAAGCCCAACGCGTAATAGCACGTTGATTTCCTAAACCTGGAATAGTTTCATCTAATACTTTAATAGTGTTTACTGGACGAACTACATAATCCTTTTCTTTAGCCAAATCTGTTAAATCACCTTTTTCTAGACTGATTTCAAAGTTAGAGGCATTTCTAAACACATTGTTAACTGTTTGTTCTGATGGCTCAACATTTCTAGCAATTGTTCCAATCTTAACAGCACGTTGCTTGTTTTTCTGACCTAATATTTCAATAACATGAAAACCAAAATCCGATTTTACAACACCCACAGTGCCTTCTTCGTTTTCAAAAGCAAAATCTCTAAATTCAGGAACCATAGAATTGTAAGTAAACCAATCTAAAACACCTTCTTTTTCATTACTTACGGTATCAGCAGAAAAATCTAATAACGAAACAAACTTTTTCTTATCTGCTTTTATAACCGTCATTAAACTATCAGCTGTTTTTTTAGCTTCAACTTCTGTTTGAGTTGTGGTCTCAGATTGAGAGCGTGACCCTACAAACGGAATTAATATATGTCTTGCTTTTACCGAGTCTGGCAACTGCGTTACAGCAATCATTTTTGTTAACTTAACTAACCCGTTGTCTTTATAAGGACCATAAACATCACCAACATTCATATTAAAAATAGTATCGGCAACCGCTTCAGGTAAAGCCGTTTTTAAAATAAAACGATTATCGAACTTCACTTCAGAATTTGCAACAAAGTTGATGTAATTCTCATTGTTTTTAACCTTAGAGAATGCTTGAATTGTATCAGTTCTACCATTTACAAATTCAGCACGATCTGTTTTGTACTTGGCAATTTCATTTTCAAGGTCTTGAATATCTTCAACTGAAGCTTCTTCTTTAAACTGCACATACTGTAAATCTCTAGACTCCTCTACCTCGTAGTCTTTTCTGTGTTTTTTCATGTACGTTTCAATTTCTGCTTTAGAAACTGTAATCGTACTATCTGCTATTGAAGAAAACGGAACTTGCACAAATTTAACATCAGCTTTATCACCTTCTAATTGGTGTTCCAATTTACCTTCGGCAAGCGTTCCAATCATACCCGCTTTAACCATGTTAAAGTAGTTTTGTTGTAAAGCATTTACGGAAATAGAATTTTCGTAGTCAATCCATTGTTGATAGGCTACTGCAGACGTTGCTTTTAAATTAGCAATGTATTCTGTTAATTTATTATCATCAAAAAGTCCAGCTTCATTTTGAAAATCTGGGTTAGTTGCTAAATTAGTACGTAAAATATCACGCATTTGATCTCTTTCAACGCTAATTCCTAATTTTTCGAATTGATTTTCCAACACAGCATTACGAACTTCTTGTTCCCAAACACGATTCATTACTTGGGTTTGTGTAGCTTGACCGCCCATTTGTTGGGTTGCATTTTCTACTTTCATTAAGAAATCCTCACGTGTGATATCTTTACCATTTATGGTAGCAACAACGTTTTGAGATTTTGCTGAAAGCGCATCACTGTTTCTGAATAAATCTGATAATACGAATGAAAATAATGCTAATGCAATTATTAATATCAGGAATAGTGAGCGTTGTCTAATTTTATTTAAAACTGCCATCTGTACATTTAAATTTTTTACGATATAGTGCGCGAAAATACCATTTTCTATTTAATAATAAAAGGAGAATTTCGCATTAATTATTTTAATTGTCGGGAAATTAGTCTTCTTCAAGAATTTTAAGTTTGACTAAATCGATTTTTGTGTTAGAAACTTCCAAAATAGTAAACTGAAAGTCTGCCATTATAACCACTTCATCTTTCTCTGGAATACCTTCGGTAAAGTCTACAATTAAACCTCCTAAAGTCTCGTAGTTCTCACTATCTGGCAGATTTATCTTATAGGTTTCATTCAGATAATCCACCTCAAATCTAGCAGAAAAAATATAATTTTCGTCGTCAATTTTCTCTTCTGTTAATACAACAGTATCATGTTCATCTTCAATTTCACCAAAGAGTTCTTCAACAATATCTTCAACCGTCATAATACCAGAAGTACCACCATATTCGTCTAAAACAACGGCAATACTCTTACGTTTTTTAATTAAAGCACTTAAAACATCTTTAATCAACATGGTTTCTGGCACGAATTCAACAGGTCTTATTATGGATTTAAGCGTTTTTGGTTTTTTAAATAGTTCAAAAGAATGGGCATATCCTATTATTTCATCTATGTTCCCTTTATAAACTAATATTTTTGTAATTCCTGTATCGGTAAATTTCCCGTTAATAGTTTTCAGTGATTCAGTAACATCAACAGCAATAATCTCTGTTCTAGGCACCATGACTTCGCGTGCTTTTACTTCCGAAAACTCCAAAGCATTTTGAAATATTTGAATCTCCGTATCCACATCATCATGCGGTTCTGCCGATTCCATTTGCTCACTAATATAATGACCGAGTTCTATTTTGGTAAATGCCAGTTGCACTTGATCGCCTTCGGTTTTAAAGAATTTTTTAAGAACAAAATCGGTAATCCAGATAATAAAATCGCTTATCCATGAAAATAGCACGTAAAAGATATAGGCTGGAATAGCCAATAATTTAAGCAAGGAATTAGCATAAATTTGAAAAAATACTTTGGGTAGAAATTCTGCTGTTATTAATATGATAAGTGTTGAAATAACTGTTTGGGTTAGCAGACTAAAATCTACCAACAAGTAATTTAAAATAGCGGAATTGGAATCAGACAATGCCAGCATACCTTGAAACCATTCCACTAATAAATCACCCATAAAAAACCCATAAACTACTAAGGCTATATTATTACCAATAAGCATGGTAGCAATAAACTTGGAGGGTTTTACCGTTAATTTAGATAATATTTTAGCCAGTAAACCATTTTGCTTTTTTTCTATTTCAATGTGAATTTTATTGGAAGACACATAGGCAATTTCCATACCTGAAAAGAAAGCAGAAAGGATTAAGGATGCAATTATAATAATGACATCTGGATTCATAGGCTATTTGCGGTCTCTTTCCTCAAAGCGTTTATTGAATTTTTTTCTAAAGAAAAACATAAAAATAGCAGCAGCAGCTAATAGTATGGAAGCATAATCTATCACTTCGTTTTCCATATATTTTTGCGCAGCTACATAAATAAATAGAATAGCAAAAATTAAATAGGCGTACTGAAAAAATTTAAAGATTTTCATCTTGATAGGTTTGAATTGTTTATTAAAAACAAAGGTAAATAAAAAAACCTCATGCGTTTAAAAATCATGAGGTTTACATTATATTTTTATACTGATCTATTCGTCTACACTAATTAGACCATCTGTTTCTAGTACTTGAGCTTTTGTGAACTTTACATCCGAATCAAAACCCTTCCCATTTATAATATCTGTTCCAGTTCTAAAAGTAACAGGTTGATTTGTGAACAACCACTCTCTATTTTGGTCATAATATAATTGGTCAGCATATAAGGTGTCATTTTTATGCGATGCCAACACCACATTGCCTTGCATATCAATCAGCCCTGTTTTATCATACACAATGGCATAATCCGCAGTAATGGTACTTTTTTTATTATCCTCATCAAATAAATCCAATTCAACTGTATCAGGGAATTCTGAAAAAGGAAAATCTCTATTAGAGAAGTCTAACATTTTAGGACTGCGCAAAACAGCAGTTACACGACCGGAATCTGTATATTTTAAATTCATATTTTCTGCAACACCAATAGGTGCATTTTCAGAAATACCAATTTTTTTTACGTCCTCAAAATTATTTTTACAAGAAAAAACCATAGTCAAAGCAAAGGCTAAAACTATGGTTTTGTTTATATGGTTTTTAACACTAATCATTAAAGTGAAGGCACTGTAACAGATCTTCCAATCCAACAGCCAATATTAATTTTCTGTCCTTGTTTTGATGATTGGAAAATTTCTGATTTTTGTGGCGCTTTTGCTCTATAACTAGTAGCTGTTTGCGCAGCTGCACTTTTTAATGTTGGATCTACACGACCAGCTTTTTCAGCTTCGTCAGCAGCTAACCAGAATACAGCACGCTTGTTAAAATTACTATCTCCACAATCGTTAGCACTTGCATTATACATAGATGCAATACGTAAGTGAGGACGACCGTTTGAAGGGTTTAATCTCAATGACTTCATATAGTACTCACGAGCACTTCCATAGTGTCCTTTATTTTTAAGTTTATCGCCAATTCTTTCATTAAGTCTCGCTTTTTTGAATTTATCAGTTTCTAAACCTACAGCTTGCTCATAAAACGCTAACGCTTCATTTACTTTACCTTCTTTATCTTTTAAGATCCCTAAATAGTAAGCGGAATTGGCCGATGGGCTTATTTCATGGTATGCGTTTACTAATTTAAAGAACATTGGATCGTCTGTACATTCTTTTTCAGACATTTTACCAGCGGCACGTTGTAACCATTGTGCATCCGTTTTATTATCTTCAAAACCTTTTTCGTACAATGGAATTAAGTTTTCACAATTTGCGCGATCTCCTAATTTCTTATCAACAGCACTTGATACTTGATCGTATGCCTTTAAATAACTTTCGTAAGATCTTTGGTAACTGGATTCTTTTCTAGTTAAATCCGTACCTGCTTCTTCTTTTTCAATGATAACGTTTAATTTCTCTGAATAATTACCAACTTCTGTTTGAATTTTTTCAGCAACATCATCATATTTATCAAATAATTCCGCAGCAGTTTTAGATTGTACGTCATACAAATCTACCATTAAAGAAAAATACGTGTATAATGATTTAGGATTTGTGAAATTTTCTTTATCTGCTTTAAAGGCTGCATCAAAACAATTATATAGTTCTAAATCTGACAAACCTAAAACCTCTCTGTTATCATATTGTAACTGACAAGATTTTGTTTGAAACTCACCAACTGGCGAATCACTAGCAAAATTAGCTTGACGCTCTTCGTATAATTTAGATAAATCTTTAATAAAATTTACTTTTTCAGCACCTGTTGCTTTGTCAATTTTATGCTCTAAAATATCAGCACCTTGACTATAAATAGCTTTGTGTAGTTTTGGACAATTTGTACGAACATACATCCAAGGTTCAAAAGCAGCATCATAATTTTTTGCTTTGGCATATTCAGAAAAAATAGACAATTTCGTCATACATTCCTCGTTCTGTTGCGCGTGGGCAACTTGAAAGCCTAAAAATAGCACTACAGCTAATAATGTGATTTTCGTTTTCATAATATTCATGGTAAAAGTGTTAATCATATCTTTTCTTTTGGAACCATCTGTCGTTTAAGGATAAACTCAAACTAAAGTTAAAAAAGTTCTCTTGTATTAAATTACTATTTGTTGTTCCACGCTTTCCGTATTCAAAACCAATGTTAGCATTTGAGAAGAAATCGTTTCCTACTGGTAATCCTAACCCAAAAGACATGCCAAACTCATCAATGGAGGTATTATTTATGTTTAACCCAGACGACTCAAAGCGTAATCCAGCCCTATAAACCACTCGGCTTAAGTAACTTGAAAAAGAATTATACTTTGGAATAATAAACCCACCAAGTGCTAAAGTTGAGCTATTGGAATAGTCAACTCCGGTATAACCATAGAGTTCATTTTTAAAATTTTTGGTATTTTGGAACGTATATTCAGCACCAACAAACCAAATTCTTGGTTGCCCAATACCTGCACCCAATGATATTTTTGAAGGTAAAATAAACTCCGTTTCATCTAAACCTTGTGCCGCTAAATCAGCATCAATAGTATCAACAGGGAATTCAATATTTGTATCTGGATTAAAAAGAATACTACCAAAAGATCGTTCGTTACGCGATTTTAATCTGGTTTCTGGTGTAAACGTAAAACCTGATTGCAGCTCTAAATCATCAGTAACCATAGCTTTATAGGTCAGTCCAAAATTAAGACTAATACCACTTAAATCTGATCGGTTTGTTTCTTGCGATTGATATTGTAGAATGGTACCATCATCTGGATCATAATCAAAAACAATCGTGCTATTTTTAATATTTCCGAAGTTATAATTAACATCAACACCAACACTGAAGTTTTTATTAATGTAGTAACCAGCGGATAGATATGTTCTGTTTACACCACCTTCACCTCGAAAACGTTCATTTAAACTTAAATCGCTATTTCTGGTTTCCAATTTATATCCAACGGATGTGTATGGAATTAACCCAAAGCCAACTCCAAGCCTTCCAAGTGGAATACTCATAGATAGATAATCGAAGGTTGACGATTTTAATTTATCTTCTCCAGAATCACTTTTAAGCTTTAAACGCGAATGTGATCCTGCTACCGAAAATATAACAGGTCTATTTTCGTTTCCATAAACAGCTAAATTTTTACTTCCGTATGCTGCTGGGTTTTTTAGGTTAAGGTGAATACTATCTGTATAAATACTTATGCCTCCCATACTTCTGTTTTCCACGGTACCTTTAAATTTCAAGCTCCCAATTCCATAAAAGGAATAGGGTGAAGCTGTACCATCTTGCGCATAACTTTTAATTGCAAATACAGCAATAAAAACTAATACCAGTTTTTTAATCATTCGTTTGAATTATATTGTAAAATGTGGTTTAATCCTTCTAATAAGAAATTAGAATGGGCAAATATGCTACTTTTTAATTGTTTAGACAAAAAATTAATGTCTCCTCCTGTTAAAATAACTGTTAAATCTGAATATTTTTCTTTATAAGTCTGAATAACACCATCAATTTCAAATAAAACACCATAAATAACACCTGAATGAATGGCTGAATTTGTGGTGTTACCAATTATCATTTCAGGAACTTCTTTAGTTAATAACGGTAAGTTTGCTGTTAAATTATTTAAGGATGTATATCGTAATCTAATTCCGGGAGAAATTGCACCACCTAGATACTGATTTTGATTCGTAATAAAATCATAAGTTACACAAGTACCTGCATCAATTATAAGTATATTTTGATTTGGGTATTTTTTAACCGCAGCGCTAACCAATGCTATCCTATCGACACCTAACGTATGCGGTGTTTTATAATCATTAATAAAAGGCAACGGTATTTCTGCGTTTAAAACCAGAACATGTAGCCGTTTTTTAATAGTATCCAATTGCAAATTGGACAACAATCCAACCGATGAAACGATGGATTTACTGATTCTAGGGTATTTTTTTAGGAGATTTTCAAAATTAATTTCAAACTCCTCTAATGAGCAAGTTACTTTTTCAAGAAGCTCATCCACTTGAAATACAGCTATTTTCACGGATGTATTGCCAACATCTATTATTAAATTCATAGGATAATTTAAGGATGTAAAAATACAAAACGATTTTTTATAAATTTTCTTTTGGTGAATAATAAAAACAAGTTATATTTGCAACCGCATTTAGCGCTGGTGCCTTAGCTCAGTTGGTAGAGCAAAGGACTGAAAATCCTTGTGTCCCTGGTTCGATTCCTGGAGGCACCACCACCAAAACCCAATCTGAAAAGATTGGGTTTTTTGGTTTTATAAGGTTTTGAATATTCGTTTAGAGCCTAACCAAAGTCTTCATAAAACATATTGATTTAGAAAATTCCCGAAAACCTCATCACTTTCATGTATCATTTTAATTCTGCAGAATTAAAAATTTCATGTATGCAGCTAAAACCATACAACAGTTTTAGTTATCTTGAAACACCTTAAAACCGCTTTGCATCATCTATTTTATTTTAAAAAAATGGCAGAGCATTTAAAACGCACGAATGGAACTTTTTAAAAAAATCAAGCAAATTACTCATCTAATGAAGCATATAGATTTTGCCGAATTAGGTGAAATTTCAGAAAAGATAGATTTACCTAAAATTATGAAATCTGTTGGTGAGTTAGATGACGCTCAACTTAAAGGTTTAATGAAAATGCTTACTGAAAAAGCAAAAAAAGGACAACACAACCTACCGCCTATTGATGGCGATTTTTATGATTACGACTTAAAACTCACCCAAGAACAGCGCGAAATCCAACTAAAAGTTCGCAGTTTCATGGAAACAGAAATAGAACCTATTGCCAATTATTATTGGAATAAGGCCGAATTTCCCATGGAAATTATACCCAAATTAGCGGCGTTAAACATTTGCGGTGTTGCTTTTGAAGGTTACGGATGCCCTAACTTACCTTTTATTATGGAAGGTATTATTGCCGAGGAATTAGCACGTGTAGACGTTTCCATCTCTACCTTTTTCGGTGTTCACAGCGGGCTTGCTATGGGTTCTATTTATCTCTGTGGTAGTGAAGAACAAAAACAAGAATGGCTACCAAAAATGCAAAAAATGGAGGCCATTGGTGCTTTTGGCTTAACAGAACCAAACGTGGGCAGCGGTGTTGCCGGCGGCATGGAAACAACGTGTCAGAAAGTCGGTGATACGTGGGTTTTAAACGGTGCGAAAAAATGGATAGGAAACGCCACCTTTGCCGATGTTATTATTATTTGGGCCAGAGATGTGGACGACAATCAAGCCAAAGGTTTCTTGATGCGCAAAGGTAATCCCGGATATAAGGCTGAAAAAATTGAAAATAAAATGGCATTGCGAACCGTTCAAAATGCCCTAATTACGATTACCGATTGCAAAATCCCAGAAAGCGATCGACTTCAAAAAGCCAATTCGTTTAAAGATACCGCCAAAGTATTACGAATGACACGAGCAGGTGTTGCTTGGCAAGCTTTAGGTTGTGCGCGTGGCGCCTATGAAAGCGCCTTAAAATACACCAAAAAGCGTGAGCAGTTCGGAAAACCGATTGCCAAGTTTCAGTTAATCCAAAATCATTTAGTGGAAATGCTCGCCAACCTAACAGCTATGAAAGCTATGGTTTACAGACTATCCGAATTACAAGACCAAGGTTTACTAACAGACGAACACGCCTCATTAGCCAAAGTATTTTGTTCCATGCGAACTCGAGATGTGGTAAGTCGCGCGCGTGAAGTTATGGGCGGAAACGGTATTTTATTAGAATATGACGTGGCACGCTTTGTTGCCGATGCCGAAGCTATTTATTCCTATGAAGGCACTAAAGAAATTAACTCCTTAATTGTTGGTCGAGCCATTACTGGTTATAGTGCGTTTGTTTAAAACTATAGATTTATTAAAACTAAAAACTCCAAACATCACGTTCGGGGTTTTTTAGTATAGATATGCTTCTCTCAAATTAATGCGGCAACTTATCTTTAAGAACTCCATATACGTACGTCCCTAAAATAGCCGAAGCAATAACCACCAAGATTGGCCAATAACCTGCACCTACCAAAACATACATAGGCCCTGGACAAGCACCCGCCAATGCCCAACCTAATCCAAAAAGTGTTCCACCAATTAGGTAACGCTTAAAGCCACTTTCTTTTGCTTCAAACTGAAGCGTTTTACCGTAAAACGATTTAATTTTGAAGCGTTTTATAACAAACGTCATCAACAAACCTAGACTTAATGCCACACCTATAATGCCATACATGTGAAAAGACTGGAATTGAAACATTTCAAAAATACGAAACCATGACGCCGCTTCCGATTTAAACATGGTGATTCCAAAAATGACACCTATTACTAAATATATACCTGTTCTCATCATTTAAAAAATTAAAGGGAATACTACATGAACCATTATCAAGCCTCCTAAAAAGAAACCAACAACCGCAATTAATGAAGGCAATTGTAAATTACTCAAACCAGAAATAGCATGACCAGAAGTACAACCTCCAGCATAACGCGCTCCAAATCCGACTAAAAAACCACCAATAATTAAAACTAACAATCCTTTTACATCCGTAAAAACATCATTTCCAAACAATTCAGTTGGCATATAGCTTGTTCCAGCACTATCAAACCCTAAAGCATTTAAGTCTGCGACGGTTTGATTACTGATAGCCACTGTATCGTTAGGTGATAAATATTCCGAAGCAATAAAGCCACCAATGACAGCTCCAATAACGACGATTAAATTCCAACGTTGGGATTTCCAATCGAAATTGAAAAAATCTGTACGCTTTCCAGCGCCTACCATACTACAAAGTGTGCGGAGGTTAGAAGACATTCCGAAACGTTTATCTACCATAACGAGCAGAAACATTACTAATGCAATCATAAAGCCAGAGAAATACCAAGGCCAAGGTTCAAGAATAAATGCCATGTTTTGTGTTTATTTTTTTGCAAATAAACAGATAAATGTTCAAGAAACTAAATCCTTTGTAACATTCGTTACAGACTTTGGTAGTTCACAAAACTAACTTTGCACCTATTTGCAATTTCTTCAGTAACTTTGCTAAACAATAAACTGCTATGTGGAATTATATTAACGCCTTTAAGGACGCTGTTTTAGGAACACTAGATTGGACTTGGAATTCCATTATTTTTGAAGTGCCTTGGTACACCAATTATTTTTGGGGATTAATTGTCATTTCATTACTGGTTTGGGGATTAGAAATTCTATTTCCATGGCGAAAAAACCAAGCCATTTTCAGGAAAGATTTCTGGCTGGATGCATTTTATATGTTTTTCAACTTCTTTATTTTCGCTATTATTATTAGTGGTGTTTATAGTTTTTTAGAAGTCGCTTTTGCTGATTTAGGTATTTCCATGACTAGTTTAGCATTAATAGACATAAGTCCTTGGCCAATGTGGTTACAGTTACTCGTATTCTTTATCGTTTTAGATTTTGTTCAATGGTTTACACATGTTTTACTACATCGTTTTGAAGTGCTTTGGCGTTTTCATCAAGTGCACCATAGCGTAAAAGAAATGGGCTTTGCTGCGCATTTGCGTTACCATTGGATGGAAAATGTCCTATATAAGCCATTAAAGATTTTTGGTGTTATGATTCTCGGTGGCTTTGAACCGGAACAAGCTTACATCGTGCATTTCATTGCTATTTCTATTGGTCACTTTAATCATTCAAATATTAAAATTACTTATGGTCCATTAAAATATATATTGAATAACCCAGTGATGCATTTGTACCATCATGCATACAATTTACCAGAAGGCAAACAATTTGGCATGAATTACGGAATCAGTTTGAGTGTTTGGGATTATATTTTTAAAACGAATTACATTCCCGAAGACAGTGGAACCATTGAATTAGGCTATGAAGGCGATGACTCCATGCCAAGTACGTTTTTAGGACAGATGAGATATGGTTTCTCTAAGAAGGAAAAACAAGCTTAACTACTTTTTTAGAAGCTTAATAAACAGTTCGCTATCCTCCCGACTTGTCATAGAATTATAGCTAGCTTCAAAAATATCAAAATCAAAATACGACTTAAAATAGGTGACGTATTCCGCTTTAGAACCTCCAAATGGTGGTCTTTCTGTAAACAACGGCTTATCAAATAATAAACCAACCAACTTTCCATTCGGATTTAATAAGCTGTGCATTTTTTTAGCGTACGCTTCACGAAGGTTTGGATTTAATGCACAAAAAAAGGTTTGTTCAATAATTATATCGAAAGTTTCCTTCATATCAAAAACATTAATATGCAGTAAATTTTCATCTGGAAAACTTGGAACACGGTTTTTAAAATTATCCAATGCTGTTTTTGACAAATCGGCTATACATACATTTTTAAACCCATTTAGAAACAAGTATTCAGCTTCATAGGAATTTCCTGCTCCTGGAATGAGAATTTTAAGCGATGTATCTTTTAACTGATCTATATACGTTTTAATTGGCAAGGACACTTCGCCTAAATCCCAACCTATATCTTGATTTTGATACCGTGAATCCCAAAATGTTTCTGATAAATCCATAGCTTATAAATGTGATTGAATTAAAGATACCAAATCGCGTTTAGAAGCTAAGCCAGATTGTCTCCATAATTGTTTTCCGTTTTTATAGAGAATAAGCGTTGGTACGCCACGAACTTTAAATTGGGCTGCTAATTGCTGATTTTTATCGACGTCTATTTTTAAAATAGTGACATCTTCACCAAGGCTATCTTTTACTTCTTTCAGAATTGGACTCATAGTTTTACATGGCCCACACCATTCCGCAAAAAAATCGACTAAAACAGGTTTGTCTTTATTTATTATTTCTGAAAAATTGCTCATGTCTACATTTTATTTATCAAACGAAATACTCCAAATTCCACGTACTTCATTTTCAATATACCCAATAGCTTCGTCTTTTGGATATAAAGCTTTAATACTTTTATACACTTCTGGTTCTACCGCTTTTCCATGACATTGCAAACACATAGTATTGGTTTCAATTGGATAATAAAATCTGATGCCATTTGATGTTTCTTCAACGATGGGATCTGGATTTATACCTAACAAAAAATCTTCTTTAAATTTTGCAATATGCTGAATTTCTAGCACATTGGCTTGATTTCTTGGGTTTCTTGGTTTATCAGAAACACGCTTAATATGGGCATTGTGTTTTACAGCCATACTATCCGTTAGCGGGTAAGCGGCCACATTACAAAATTCAACAGCTGCTAGCGTACCATGTTTTTGAATCGTGCCCATTAAATTTTTCCCCAAAGCGGCTTTCGTACTTATGGCATATTCCATCCCAATATCTGCATAGGATTTTTCAGGCTCTAAAGTCATTTCTTCTTTAGAAGCTTTATGAGTTTCCTCAAATTCAATTTCTGCTTCCTTCTGTTCTGATTTTTCTGAATTTTCACAACTCACAAATACAGCCCATGCGAAAACCAATACATAATATTTACGATTCATGATTTGCCATTTTTCCGGTTGCACAACTTATAAAAGACTGGGCTTTAGTTACCACTGAATTAGCCGTATCAATTTCTGGATACCCTATAGATTTCAGTTTTTGTTTGGCAACTACTAAATCTGCTTCAGATGCATAATCAAAGCTCACTTCGTTAGATTCCACTGCTACTAATATGTTTTCAATACCTGCAATACCTGCTAACTTGGTTGATATGGTATGGGCACAACCAACACATTTTAAATTTTGTATTTCGAGTGTTATTTCCAATTTAAATAACCGCCTTTTAAATCATAAATCTCCGTAAATCCCATAGCTGCCAATTTGTTGGACGCTTTTCTACTTCGCGCACCACTTCTGCAATAGATATAAAGCGGTTTTTCTTTGTCAAATTTTTCAAATTGACTTTCAAAACTAGTCGCAAAAAAATCAATATTTTCAGCATTCTTAATGTGTCCAGAATTATATTCATCAGGCGTTCTAACATCAACTAACTGAATCTTTCCTTTTTCTATTTGTGTTTTGTATTCTTCAACAGGTAATACTTTTATTGCATCGTTTTGAGCTGTTCCGAACAGCATAGATATAAATGACATAATGATTAATATTTGTTTCATATTTACTCTTAATTCGTTTATAAAATTACAAGGAATATTTAACCCTATACGTAACATTTGTTACTAAAAAAGAGTGGCTTTCACCACTCTTTTAAATATACGGAATTTTTAATAAATTATTTTAACGTTGTTGGACAAACAAAATCTGTAACTGGAATACCTGCCTTTTTAATTGCTGCAAAACCACCTGCAATTTCTACTAAATTATGAATACCACGGCTCTTTAAAATAGAAGCTGCAATAACACTGCGGTAACCACCAGCACAATGCACGTAAAATGTATCGTTTTTTGGAAATTCGCTCAAATGATCATTTAAAAAATCTAGTGGCGTTAAATGGGCTTCGTTAATGTGAGCCGATGTAAACTCGCCTTCTTTTCTAACATCAAAAACAGGAATAGTATCTTTCTCTAAAATGTCTTTAAATTCGGTTGCAGGAATGGATTTAATAGTATCTGTTTCTTTTCCGGAATTTTTCCAAGCTTCAAAGCCTCCTTTTAAATAGCCAACTGTATAATCAAAACCAACACGAGATAAACGTGTAATAGTTTCTTCTTCTCTGCCTTGTGGCGCAACTAATAGAATTGGTTGTTTAACATCAGCAATTAAGGCACCAACCCAAGGTGCAAATCCACCATCAATTCCTATAAAAATGGAACGGGGAATATGGCCTTGCACATAATCAGCTTGATGACGCACATCTAAAATAACGGCTTCAGTTTCATTGGCTGCCGCTTCAAACGCATCTGGCGATAAAGCTTGTGTTCCACGTTTTAAAACCACATCAATATCTTCATATCCTTCTTTATTCATCTGAACATTTAAAGGGAAATATTGTGGTGGTGGCTGTAAACCATCCGTTACTTCATGTATAAACTCTTCTTTGGTCATATCCGCTCGTAAGGCATAATTGGTTTTCTTTTGGTCGCCAATAGTCCCTACAGTTTCTTTACTTAAATTTTTACCACATGCAGATCCTGCACCATGAGCCGGGTAAACAATAACATCATCAGCCAAGGTCATGATTTTGGTTCGTAAGCTCTCAAATAAAATACCTGCTAACTCTTCCTGCGTCATGCTTGAAGCTTTTTGTGCTAAATCTGGTCGACCAACATCACCTAAAAACAAGGTGTCTCCACTAAAAATAGCATGATCTTTTCCGTTCTTATCTTTTAGTAAATAGGTGGTACTTTCCATAGTATGCCCTGGTGTATGCAAAGCTGTAATGGTAATATCGCCTAATTGAAACACTTGGCCGTCTGTAGCAATAACAGAATCAAATCCTGTTGATGCTGTTGGACCAAAAACAATTTTAGCACCACTTTCTTTAGCCAATGTTACGTGACCACTTACAAAATCAGCATGAAAATGGGTTTCAAAAATATATTTGATTTTAGCGTTATCTTTTTTAGCGCGTTCTAAATACGGTTTCACTTCGCGAAGTGGATCAATAATAGCCACCTCACCTTGGCTTTCTATATAGTAAGCACCTTGCGCTAAACATCCTGTATATATTTGTTCAATTTTCATATTTCTTACTTTTTAATATGCTGCAAATTTACGAATATCTGTTGAAATAGACAGTAACTAAAGTTACATTACGCCTTTACAAAAAACTCCATGTAAAAGATAAAAATAGCCATAGCAAAGACAAAATAACCAAATCCTTTTTTGAGTTTTTTACCATCTACGAAGTTACCTAAATAACTTCCAATAAAAATACCAACCAAAGAAATAGCTGTAAATGATAGTAGAAATTTCCAATCGATTGTCATGGTTAATGCATCACCTAGAAAAAACCCAGACAAGGCATTCATGGCTATAATAATTAAGGATGTTGCTACGGCCACTTTTATGTCCACATTAGCCAAAAGCACGAGAGCCGGAATTATTAAAAAACCTCCTCCTGCTCCAATCATGCCTGTAATAGCACCAATTAGCAACCCTTCAATAATGATTAAAGGATAATTATAAGATACCTGACTATTTTCAGGTTTTATTTTCACATCTCTTAACATGGATAAAGCGGCGGGAATCATTAAAATAGAAAACATACCGAACATAACCATTCGTCTCGTAAACTCGAAATTGCCTATTGTAAACATAACTTCGGGAAGTGCCGGAATAACAAAATGCCTAACTACTGAAATTCCAATAATTGCTGGAATACCAAAAACAATAGCAGTTCGCCAATCAACTAAACCTTTTTTATGCTGTTTTAAACCGCCAACTAAAGCACTAACACCAACAACAAATAACGAGTAAGCTGTAGCCACTTTTTCATTTACTGAAAATAAATAAGCTAAAACAGGAACAGCTAAAATGGAGCCACCACCACCAATTAATCCTAATACAATACCAATTAGCAAAGCACTTATATAGCCAAAAATTTCTAATATTTCCATATAATGGGTTTCAATATACTAACGCAAAAGTATACTTTTATTTAAATTGGGTTTGTGTAAACTATGCTACATAGCTTGCTATTCATTGTTTAGGATAATATAATTCCGGTGTAATTGAACCTTCCCCATATTTTCTAATTTTTTAAGTAAACGGGAAACAACCACGCGTGAGGTATTCAATTCATAAGCTATATCCTGATGCGTGCTGTAAATGGTATTACCTTCTGAAACACGTGCTTTTTCGTTAAGATATTTTAGCAAACGCGCATCCATTTTCAAAAAAGCAATGCTATCAATAGTATCTAACATTTCATTTAATCGGCTGTGATAACTTTCAAAAACGAAATTTCTCCAGCTTTTATATTTAGACGACCATTCTTCCATTTTCTCGATTGGAATCATAATCAATTTGGCATCGGTTTCTGCAATGGCACGAATTTCACTTTTAGTCCGACCCATACAACAGGTTAAAGTCATAGCACAAGTATCGCCTTTTTCTAAAAAATAAAGTAATAATTCATCACCATCATTATCTTGTCTTAAAATTTTTATAGCACCTGTGAGTAGTAAAGGCATGGATTTAACATACGATCCTATTTCAATAAGCACGTCATCTTGTTTAACTTCTTTTAAAAAACCAACCTGATTGATTTCATCAAGCAAATCGGTTTCAAAAAAATGACCGTAATTATTAGTTAATTCTTCTTGCATAGCATGACATTTTTCCTCTGGCAATATAGCCATTTTTAATGTGTTTAATATTCTAGAATTAGCCGTTGTTTTATGTAATCTTTAATATATTTCTCCGACATAAAACCGTACATTTCATTTTTACGTAACTATTTATATAAAAGAAATACCATGCAGAAAACATATTACGACCCAGCAGACCTTAAAAAATTTGGTAAAATTTCCGAATGGAACGAAGAACTAGGCGCCAAATTTTTTGATTATTATGGAAAAGTTTTCGAGGAAGGCGCACTTTCTGAACGTGAAAAATCACTAATTGCCCTTGCCGTAGCGCACACCATTCAATGTCCTTATTGTATTGATGCTTATACTGGAGACGGTTTGCAGCGCGGCATTACAAAAGAAGAAATGGTGGAAGCTTTACATGTAGCTGCTGCTATTAGAGGTGGTGCCTCATTAGTGCATGGCGTACAAATGATGAATAAAGTGAACAAACTAGATATGTAAGCAAGCTGTTGATTTTGTAGTATTTTTAAAACCGAACAACACAAAATTTCAAACAAAATTTTCTTGTTTAAATTTTAATGCTTGAAAACCTTGAACCAGAAACTTTAAACCTAAACATGATTAAATCCTTAAAGCAACAAGAAAACGCATTAGCAGACAGCAAACGCCAATTAGAAATACTTTCTAATGGTATTTTTAAAACTGGTGAATTACCAACTTTCAAAAATAAAATAGCTGAAAGCAATCAGTTTCCTTTAAAAGCGAAAAAACTAGAAATACTCCAAATTAATGTGGGCTATATGTGCAACCAAGTTTGTACGCATTGCCACGTGGATGCTGGTCCAGACCGTAAGGAAATCATGACAAAGGAAACCATGTTGCAATGTTTAGAAGTTATAAAAAACACGGAAGCCCACACGTTGGATTTAACAGGAGGCGCACCGGAAATGAATCCACTTTTCCGTTGGTTTGTTGAAGAAGCTGCTAAAGCTGGCGTAAAAGATTTTATAGTTCGTTCTAATTTAACCATTATCCGAGCCAACAAAAAGTATTACGATTTACCGGAGTTTTTCAAAAAACATAATGTGCATGTCGTGAGCTCCATGCCACACTGGACACAAGGCAAAACGGATAAGCAACGTGGTGATGGTGTTTTTGCAAAATCTATAAAAGCATTGCAAGAATTAAATGCTATTGGTTATGGAATGCCCAACAGTAATTTGCGTTTAGATTTGGTGTATAATCCGTCTGGCGCTTTTTTACCAGGCAACCAAGCAGCCATGGAAAAAGATTTCAAAAAAGCACTTTTAGAAGATTTTGATATTCAGTTTCATAATTTATTCGCCATTACCAATTTACCAATTGCGCGATTTTTAGATTATTTAATTGCTTCCGAAAATTACGAAGATTACATGTACAGTTTAGTGGAAGCTTATAATCCTTCGGCTGTGAAAAGCGTGATGTGCACCAACACACTTTCCATTAGTTGGGATGGGTATTTATATGATTGTGATTTTAACCAAATGTTAAACCTACCAGTTAATAGTTCCGTTAAACATATTTCAGAATATAATGAAGGTTTGTTAGCAGGACGAGACATCATGATATCCCAACATTGTTATGGTTGCACGGCAGGCGCAGGAAGTAGTTGCCAGGGTAGCGTTGCTTAATATACTCAAGTTTAAAATTATCCAATGGATGTAATTAATTGGCAATGGGGTTTAATTATTGCTACGAGTATTATTTTATTTATAATTTCTCCTTGGGCAAAAACTCCCAATCAGTTTTATAAAGCGGTCAATAACAAAAAAGCACCGAGCACACTGGTGCTAACTGGTAGTTTAATTATTTCATGGATTTTCGCCAAAAGCATCACCAATGCAGCTAACTTGGGTTTAGAATATGGTCTAGTTGGTGGCGTTGCCTACGCGGGATATTATCTATCATTTGCTGTTGCTGGAACGCTTATTTATAATATGCGGACTAAAGGCGGATACACTAGTATTCATCAGTTTTTAAGTTCTAAATTCGGGAAAACGGCCATGCTTGTTTTCTCTGTTTTAATTGCTATCCGTTTATTTAATGAAGTTTGGAGTAATACCATGGTAATAGGAAGTTATTTTGGAGAAACGGGCTCGCAATCCTACTATTTATCCATTATCGTTTTTACCGCTTTAACTTTAACCTACGCGCTAAAGGGCGGATTAAGTAGTTCCATTTTTACGGATGTTATCCAAATGATTTTATTTGCCGTGTTGCTTATTATTATTCTATGGAATATTTTTTCTGTCGAAAATTTTTCGGCCAAACAAGTAATTTCGTCAGGAACTTGGAGTTTTGAGTTGGGCTTGAATTTGTTTTTCGCAGCAATTATACAATCTTTTAGTTACCCGTTTCACGATCCCGTTTTAACCGATCGGGCTTTTATTAGTTCGCCAAAAACGACGCGAAAAAGTTTTTATATAGCCAGTATTTTAGGCGCTTTCTGCATTATACTTTTTAGTATTGTTGGCATATTTGCACAGTCGCAAGGGTTGTCAGGGCAAGCGGCTGTTGAAGTCGGAAAAGCTTTCGGCATAGTAGTTTTGCTGGTTATAAATTTTATTATGATAACCTCGGCAGCCTCCACATTAGATTCCACATTTTCTTCGTTTTCAAAATTATTAGCAATCGATTTAAAGTTAGGAAAAAACATAACATTTGGTCGCCTTTCCATGATTTCCATTGCTATATTAGGAACGTTACCGGTATTTTTTAATTCCGAAATACTATCCGCAACAACTATTTCAGGAACTATGGTTATTGGGCTTACGCCTGTTTTTCTATTTTGGAATATTAAAACACCTGCCATAAGTTTTTATTTAAGTGTAGCTTGTGGCTTACTTTTTGGACTCATTTTAATCTTCGGGATTTTTCCAGAACAATTAATTTTCACCGAAGGCAAATACGCCAATTTACTCTGGATTAACGTCTGGGGAATTTTGAGTTGCATCATCATATATTTATTACCAAAATGGCTACAGAAACAAAACATATAGGCAATCTATCAGGAAAAATACTAATTTTTGGAGGCGTTTATAGTAACCTTCAAGCATTAGAAGCTATCAAAAAAATAGCGGAAGAGCATCATATTCCAGTCGAAAATTGCATTTGCACGGGCGATATTATTGGTTATTGTGCACAACCCGAGGAAACCATTCAGCTTTTCAAAGCATGGAATCCGAGAAGCATTTTGGGCAATGTAGAAATTCAGTTACTAGAAGGAAGCGATAATTGTGGTTGTAATTTTGAAGAAGGCTCTCGCTGCGACACCTTATCACAGCAATGGTTTTCGTACGCTTCTAATAAAGTAACGCCAGGTTCTATTGAATTTATGGCAACTTTACCCCATCATATTCAATTCACCTTTGCAAATAAAAACATAACTGTTGTTCATGGTTCTGTTTCCAATACGTCAGAATTCATCTTTAAATCCACACCTTGGACAAGAAAGCTTCCAAATTTTGAAACGACTCAAAGTGAAATCATTATTGCTGGGCATTGCGGCCTGCCTTTCTATGAAGAAAACACCAATAAAATTTGGATAAACCCGGGTGTTATTGGCATGCCCGCCAACGATGGACAACCAAAGGTTTGGTATGTTATTTTAGATGATTCTAACAATGATTTCAAATTCAAATTCCACACCCTTGATTACAATTACAGTTTAGCAAACCAGCTCATGTTGGAACATGGTTTGCCTAAATCTTATGCAGAAACCCTTAAAACAGGGCTTTGGGATAATATGGATATTTTACCAAATACCGAACGCCAACAGCAAGGATTAAGAATCAATTTTTAGACACATGAAGAAAATTATCATAATTATTATTTGCCTTTTTTCAACGGTAACAAAGGCTCAAGACTCACTATCCAACTTATTAAAACGCTATAACTCGCGTAATATTCCTTATATTTCAGTCCAAGAATTGGCCATGCCAAAAACCAATTACAAAATTTTAGATGCACGCGAACCTAATGAATACCAAGTAAGTCATTTAAATAATGCGGTATTTGTTGGTTATAGAGACTTCAAAATTGAAAATGTTTTAAACGAAATTCCTAATAAAAATGACACCATAGTTGTTTATTGCTCATTAGGAATTCGCTCTGAAACGATTTCTAAAAAACTTAAAGACGAAGGGTATACTTCTGTTTACAATTTATACGGTGGAATTTTTGAATGGAAAAACAACGACTTCCCAGTTTATAATAGGAATAATGTAGAAACAGATAGCGTTCATGCCTTTTCAAAAATGTGGGGAAAATGGTTGATAAAAGGTAAAAAAGCATACAATTAGAATATATCATCAATGGGAATTTTATCAAATAACAACACCAATAGCGACCAAGATCAAGTGGCTAATTTCTATTTTCCAACGTCCAAAAGTGCGCTTATTATTTTTACAAGAAATCCAGAATTAGGAAAATGTAAAACCCGATTAGCCAAAACTATTGGTAACGAAGCGGCTTTGGAAATTTATAAACACCTGTTAAAACACACGGCTGAAACGGCAAAAAATGTATCGGCAGATCGGTATGTTTTTTATTCTGAAGCCATTCAAAAAGAAGACCTTTGGAATCCCGATTTTTTTAGAAAGAAGCTTCAGGAAGGTTCTGATCTAGGTGAAAGAATGGAGAATGCCTTTTCGGAATTATTTCAACTAGGTTATGAAAAAGTCCTGATAATTGGCAGCGATTTATTAGATTTAAATGCCGAAATTATTTCCGAAGGATTTCAAAAATTAAATCAATATAATTATGTTTTGGGTCCAGCCGAAGATGGCGGTTATTATCTTTTTGGTATGAAACAATTGCATCCTAAAGTATTCAAAAACAAAGCTTGGGGAACGGAAAGTGTTCGTAAAAACACACTTGATGATTTACAGAATGAAGACATTCACTTATTAGAAATATTAAATGATATTGATACCTTTGAAGATATTGAAGGCATTGAATCACTAAAAAAATACTATTAAACTTATGATGAAATATATAACAGAAACTACGGAATATTTGCAAAGCAAAGGCTTTGAGAGCCCTGAATTAGGAATTATTCTTGGAACAGGATTAGGCAAATTATTAGACGATATTGATATTATAGCCGAAGTCAGTTATAATCACATTCCAAATTTCCCAACGGCAACGGTCGAGTTTCATAAGGGCAAACTCATTTACGGAACACTTTCCGGAAAAAAGGTGGTGGTTATGCAAGGCCGTTTTCATATTTATGAAGGCTATTCACTTCAAGATGTTACCTACCCCGTGCGTGTGATGAAACAATTAGGCATAAAAACCTTATTAGTTTCCAATGCCTCTGGTGCTATTAATTTAGATTTCAAAAAAGGCGAACTTATGTTAATAGACGATCATATTAATCTCCAAGGTAGTTCACCATTAGCCTTTAGAGGTGTGGAATTATTAGGCGAACGTTTTACCGATATGAGCGCACCTTATGATGTAGATATTAATGCCAAATTTGAGGCTATTGCTAAAGACAACGGTATTACCCTTCACAAAGGCGTTTATGCTAGTGTAGTTGGACCGCAATTGGAAACACGTGCAGAATACAGGATGCTTAAAATTATTGGAGCTGATGCTGTTGGAATGAGTACCGTTCCAGAAATTATTGTGGCCAATCATTTGAATTTAAAAGTGGCTGCCGTGTCAGTTTTAACCGATGAATGCGACCCAAGTAATCTAAAACCTGTTGATATTTCTGAAATTATAGAAATGGCCGGAAAAGCGGAACCTCAAATGATTACGCTTTTTAAAGAACTGATTAAAAGTTTGTAGTAATCAGTTTGCAGTCGCAGTGAGCAGTAAGCCAAATAATGATAGGAACTGAACACTGAATACTAAATACTGAATACTGAACACTAAATACTGAAACTATGAGTAATTATCTTGACACCACACACGACGTATACAAAGAAGCAGCACTAACACCAGATGTTGGATTATGCTGTACTACCAATCCAATTTGGGAATTACCTGGTTTAAAAATCCCGAAAATCATGCAGGAAATGAACTACGGTTGTGGATCAACTGTTCATGCACGCGATTTAACCAATAACCCTAAAATGCTCTATGTTGGTGTTGGTGGCGGCATGGAATTATTGCAATTTTCGTATTTCAATCGCGAAAAAAATGGTGTTATTGGTATTGATGTGGTAGATGAAATGTTAGAAGCATCTCGGAAAAATTTTAAAGAAGCCGAAGTACAAAATCCGTGGTTTAAAAGTGAATTTATAGATCTTAAAAAAGGCGACGCTTTAAATCTTCCAGTTCCTGATAACAGTATTGATGTAGCTGCACAAAATTGCTTATTCAACATTTTTAAAACAGACGATTTAAAAAAAGCCATTGCCGAAATGTATCGCGTACTCAAACCACATGGTAAATTAGTCATGAGCGATCCAACTTGTGAGCAACCCATGAATGACACGTTGCGTAACGACGACAGATTGCGTGCACTCTGTTTAAGTGGTAGTTTGCCCATTGCAGAATATGTAAAAATGTTGACAGATGCTGGTTTTGGAACCATTGAAATTCGCGCCAGAAAACCGTATCGCATTTTGGATCCTAACCATTACCCAACGGAAGAATTGATTTATATAGAATCTATTGAAGTAGCTGCCATAAAAGATCCCATGCCTGCAGATGGTCCGTGTATTTTTACAGGAAAAGCCGCTATTTATTATGGCGACCAAGATTTTTTTGATGATAACGCAGGACATGTACTTATTCAAAACCAACCACTAGCTATTTGTGATAAAACGGCTGGCGATTTTGCGAAATTGAATCGGAATGATATTTACATCAGTGAATCTACGTTTCATTATGATGGTGGTGGCTGTTGTTAAAAAATGTAGAACAATTTTTGAATTACTCAATGAAAAACAATGCTATGAAAAATCCGCTATATCTTATTTTATTGCTGTTTGGTTTGAGTCTTTCGGCTTTTGGACAAACCATAAACCATTCAGCTTTTACTGAATTCTTACAAAAACAGGTGACAGATAAAGGTGCTGTAAATTATAAACAGATTAAAGCCAACGATGCCGAATTAAATGCCTACCTCAATCAATTTATAAACATTTCGCCTAAAGAAAGTTGGACAACAAACGAAACATTAGCCTATTGGATTAACGCGTATAATGCGTTTACCATAAAACTGATTATTGATAATTATCCGGTTGAAAGTATTAAAGACATTAAAAATCCGTGGGATCAAGAGTTCATTCCTATAAATGGCAAATTGCTTTCTTTAAATTATATTGAACATGATGTGCTTCGTAACATGAATGAACCACGCATTCATTTTGCTATTGTTTGCGCATCGGCTTCTTGTCCGCAATTATTAAATGAAGCCTATATTCCAGAAAAATTAGACAAACAGTTAACGAATGCCACGAAACAGTTTTTAGCAGATTCATCAAAAAACAGGATTCAAAAAGAGAATCTGGAACTATCAAAAATCTTTAAATGGTTTTCAAAAGATTTTAAGGAAAATGGCAGTCTTATCGACTTTTTAAACACCTATTCAGATGTAAAGATCCCATCCGATACTAAAATAAACTACATGGATTATAGTTGGAAATTAAATGACTAATACAATTTCCATAATTATTCCCATGCTTAATGAAGCCGAAAATATAGCTTCGGTTTTGGAACATCTTCAAGAAAATTCAACTTCTAAAAATATAGCGGAAATCATCGTTGTAGATGGCGGAAGTGTTGATGGCTCACAACACATCGTTAATAAATTTGTGCCTTCGAAAAAAATTCAACTTCTAAACTCACAAAAAGGCAGAGCTAAACAAATGAATTTAGGTGCCAAACGTGCCACTGGAACTATTCTCTATTTCCTCCATGCTGATTCTTTTCCCCCTAAAAATTTTGACGTCCTCATAATCCAAGAAGTTACAAAAGGGAATGTAGCAGGTTGCTTCCGTTTACAGTTTGATAATAATCATTGGTGGTTACAATTAGCAGGTTGGCTCACCCAATTTTCTTGGCGTGCTAGTCGTGGTGGTGATCAAAGTCAATTTATTACCAAACAATTATTCACCGAAATTGGTGGTTTTGATGAAAATTTCGCCATTTACGAAGACAATATTTTAATAAATGAACTCTACACCAGAAAACAATTTGTAGTCATTCAAGCAAAAATTAAAACGTCCGCACGGCTTTATGACAAGCATGGTGTCTGGACATTACAGTATCATTTTTGGACTATATATGTCAAAAAATGGTTTGGTGCTTCGCCAGATGACTTATACGCGTATTACCAAAAACATATTTCCTAAAAATCTGGTTTCAAAATGGTTAATCTGTTAAAATAAAGATAAATCTTACTTAAAAAAGTGATAAAGGAACGTGTTGCTTCAATTGAAAAATATACTTTTCCACTCTAAACCAATTATCATGAAACCAACCAAACTTATCTTGGCACTTTGCTGTCTAACCGTATTCTCAGCAAAAGCCCAACGCACTATTTCTGCCGTAATAGTCGACTCTACCAAACAAGAACCCATTCCATTTGCAACGATATTAATAGACGACAAAACAGGTGTTATTAGCAATGACAAAGGCGAATTCAACATTACCATTAACAGGAAGATTTCTGAAACTGACTCCCTTTTTATAAGCTGTCTGGGTTACGAGTCGAAACAATTTGCTATTCAAAAATTTACAGATAGCATTATTTCATTAAGTACCAAAAATATTGATTTAAGTGAAGTGTTTATCACCAATAAAAACTATACACTGGATGAAATTTTAGACAAAGTTAAGGAAGGACTAAAAACCAATTACGATTTTGGTTACGCTAAGCGCAAACTGTTCTACAGAGAATCATACTACACAAATATGCTGAAAACGGATGTGAAAATTGAAGAATCTACCATTCCCGAATTCAATCAAGCATTTGTAGATAGCATTATTAGATCGGTTCCAAAAAACACGGATCAGCACACGGAAGTTTTAGCCGAAATATATGGTGAGATCAAACCATCTACACCACAGAAATTAGATATTTTAAAGGCTTCCCGTTTATATGATAAAGAAAGCGAAATAACCTTTGAAAATTATGAAAAACGCTTCAATGAAATTATCAGAAAACATGTGAAGCGCGATTCGTATTTCAAAATAAAATCGGGTTGGTTTGGCACGAAAGAAGAAATAGACTCCTCGTTTTTTGAAGATAAAAAAGAAGACAAGCAAACAGCTGAATTTATAGAAAAGAAAAAAGAACAGGAAGCCAAGCGTAAAGAAAACTTTTTGAATTGGCGAAAAGGTTCAATCCAAAGTATTGAAAACGCGAACTTCCTAGATGAAGATTCTGATTTAAATTTTATTGAAAAATCCAGACGTTATGAATTTGAAATGCAAGATTTTGCGTATCTGAATAACGAATTTGTTTACACCATAACTTTTAAGCCCAAACGTAGCGAAGATTTTGAAGGCACGCTATACATTAACACACAAGATTTTGCTATTGTGCGTGTAGACTATAAAAATGTAAAGCCACTGCGTAAATTTGGATTATTAGGTATTTCACTTAAAGAATATTTAAAAGAAGGCACCATCATTTTTCAAAAAAATGCGAATGAAAAATACACATTGAAATATGCTGACCAAACTGACGGACAACAAGTAGGCATTAAAAGACCTTTAAAAATTATTGAAAAAAACAAGAACGTAAAAGGTAGACGCAAGCAGAATGAATTAGCTGCTGATTTACATTTTATTGTTCGTAATGTTGAGAAAAAAGAATTGATTGTTTTTGAATCAACGCCTATTTCAGAAACAGAATTCAACAATTTCACAGAAGTGCCAGAGGTAACACCAACCTATCTTCCGGCTTATGACGCGGAGTTTTGGAAAGGCTACAATATTATTGAACCTAATCAGGCAATCAAAGATTTTAAAATTATAGAAAAAACAGACTAAAAATTAGTTGCTTTTAATTAGTAAAAACCCGCTATTTTTTTTGATGAAATTCGTCAGTTCGGGTGAATTTTACGCTTGAAATAAAGTAAAATTTGTATCGAGAACAAGAACTGCTTGACAAACTTAATTCTCGATACAATTTTTCGTTCCTCAAAACCACTCGAATTAATGTTAAATTACATTTTTAGACTCAAATTGTAATGGGATCTAATAACGGCTTCAACAGGTTTATTTTGAGGTGTAAATTGATTATCAGTTTCACCGCCACTTTCTTCGTGATTATGAAACCATTTCCAAACAAAACCACCTGCAAACCAAGGTTCTTTCCAGAAGACATCAAATAAAGCTTGCGTTGTATTGGTTTGAGCATCCAAATTTAAAGCCGTAATTTTATAGTCGCTAACCCAAGGCTCTTTTCCTGTATAATCTGTACTTCTATATCCAAATTCCGTAAATAAAATGGGTTTGTCAAACTTTTCAGAAATTGCTTTCATTTCCATTTTATGAGCTTGCCAACCTACAATAGCATCATCTACACTTGGTGTTTTTTTATCACTTATTGGAAAATAAGCATCCACGCCAATATAATCCAAATCGCTCCAAAAGGGTGTACGTTTGTATTCATCCCAATTAGCAGCGTATGTTAGTTTCCCATCATAAACAACACGAATATTCATAATTAATTCTTGCCAATATTCCTGTCTATGCGCTACAAACTGTTCCAATTCGGTACCAATACAAAATATAGCAATCTGTTTTTCTTGAGCTAGTTTAGCAAAATCCAAAATAAAGCGCGAGTAGGTTTGTTCCAATTCAAACCAAGCAGCTTCATTAGGCATTTTAATATGACCTGTAAATTCGCCATGCCAAACCCAAATTTGTGGTTTCATCATTACGCGTAAATTCGCCTTTTGCAAAACATCAATATATTGCGAAACACCTGCATTTGTTTCACCAAACCATTGTCTATCCGTATTATAAATAATTTCAGGATGTTCCAAGCTTTTAATAAACCCAAACGGCATAATAGCCGTATAATTGGCATTCACATTTAAAACAGGTTGGATATTTTCGTTAGAAATACTATCACGAGATGCCACAAAACTGACACCATTTATTTTGACATCTCTCTTTGTGGTCATACTACATGAACAGAGCATAAAAACTAAAAACCACGTTAAATACTTTGTCATAACTACTTAATTATGCTTAAATTTAAACAAATTGCACAAAGAACCTTAAGTTTCAGTAAAAACCTTCGACAAACCCAACAAGAAATCAATATATGGAACACGTTGTAATAATTGGAAACGGTATTTCTGGCGTAACTGCTGCTAGACATATTCGTAAATTATCAGATAAAAAAATTACAATAGTATCAGCAGAAACCGACCACTTTTTCTCACGTACAGCCTTGATGTACATTTACATGGGACACATGAAATATGAGCACACCAAACCCTATGAAGATTGGTTTTGGGAAAAGAATCGTATTGAACTCAAATCGGGATTTGTGAACCAAATTGACTCTACAAATAAAACACTTCATTTTGAAAAAGGAGATTCATTAAAGTATGACAAACTCATAATAGCAACCGGTAGCAAGCCTAATAAATTTGGTTGGCCTGGACAAGATTTGAACGGCGTCCAAGGCTTGTATAGCAAACAAGATTTAGACAATTTGGAAGTGTACGCACCAGATAATAAAAGTTGCAAGCGAGCCGTAATTGTTGGTGGTGGATTGATTGGGATTGAATTAGCTGAAATGCTTCATTCACGACATATTCCTGTAACATTTTTAGTGCGCGAAGCCAGTTTTTGGAACGGCGTTTTACCAGAAGGTGAATCTGAAATGGTTAATCGTGAAATAACTAGAAACGGTATCGATTTAAGATTAGCTTCTAACCTTAAAGAAATAATTTCAGATGAAAACGGAAATGTAAAATCGGTCATTTTAGAAGAAACAGGCGAAGAAATCCCTTGTAATGTTATTGGGTTAACAGCTGGTGTTTCACCTAATATTAATTTTATAAAAGATTCAGGAGTAGAAATTAATCGTGGTATTTTAGTGAACCGATTTTTAGAAACCAATATTCCTGATATTTATGCCATTGGAGATTGTGCAGAGCAACATGACGCTATTGGAAACCGCAGACCAATTGAAGCCGTTTGGTACACAGGACGGATGATGGGAGAAACAGTAGCGCAAACCATTTGCAATAATCGTTTGGAATATAAACCTGGTCATTGGTTTAATTCTGCCAAATTTTTTGATATCGAATATCAAACTTATGGTTGGGTATTTGCTAAACCGAAAGAAAATCATGCACATTTTCATTGGAAACACGATGATGATGACAAGTGTATCACCATTGAATATGATATAAAATCAAATGAATTTAAAGGCATAAACACCTTCGGAATCCGAATGAAACATGAAGCTTTTGATCGTTGGCTGACTGAAAAATGTTCGGTAGATTATGTTATTAAACATCTTTCTGAAGCTAATTTTGATCCGGAATTTTATAAGCGTTTTGAATCACATATTCAAACACAATTTGAAAGCCGTTTTCAATCTGTATAATCTGAACCTTCAATAAAAATCAACCATGAGTCATAAATTAAATCACAGCCTTTCATTAGCCAAGCCTGACGCGTATCACACGTCACCAAAACAAAAATTATTCCTTGCTATTGGAATGGTTGGATTCTTTGTATTGGTATTGACTTTATTTAATCTCGATATTTCTTCAGGTTGGACCTTAGCATCCGCGCTTTTGCTAATAGTTTTCGGTATTGGTGGGTTTGCTACTGATGCTTATTTAAACAAACCAAAAGGCATTAAAAATGATGGTGTTTGGTTTAAATCCATTTCTTCTAGAGGTCTTTCTGGTTGGCTAACAGGTTTAGTTTTAACCTTTTTTTATATTGTATTATACTTTTATCCGCACTTGCTTGGTTTAGGAAAAGATGGTGCAGCAAACACAGGTTTGATTGCTTTTTTCGATCCACTAAGTAAACTTTTAAATGGAGGCGCGGCGAGTCAATGGTTTGTTTATGGTACGCTTTACACCTTGGCAATTTTAGCATTCGGGTATAAATTTCTACTAAAATACCGACACAACCGATACGAGCAATTACGAACCTATTCGGTCATGTTCTTCCAATTAGGTTTTGCATTCTTAATTCCAGAATTTATGGCGCGGTTGAATTCTGACACCTTCAGTTTACCATATTACGACTTAAAAAATATTTGGCCCTTAAACTATTATAATTTCGAACAGTACCGTGTGGATTCACTAATTAGTGCTGGCGATGTAGGTTTAGGTATATTAATTTTTGGCGTGGCTTCCATATTCATAATCACACCTATTTTAACGTACAAATACGGAAAACGCTGGTACTGCTCATGGGTTTGTGGATGTGGCGGATTAGCAGAAACTGCTGGCGATCCTTTCCGACATTTAAGCGATAAACGCCAAGTAGCCTGGAAAATTGAACGTTGGGTAGTTCATAGCGTTTTAGTTTTTGTGGTTCTTATGACCACGGCAGTTATTTACACCTATTTAGGCTATGATGCCGAAAAATATTGGCTCACAAAAGATATTTTCTTGTTTGCTGTAGCTGGTTTTCTAACGTTCATTTTCGCATTAATCATGATTTTCAAACGTCATGAACTTGGCAAAGATGCACGTTATGGTGCTATTGGTTATTTTGTAATTATTTTAGCACTAATTGGTTTTCATTACTTATCAAGTGGAACTAAACTCTTTCTTTTTGAAGCTGAAACATTACGTTCTACTTATGGCTTTTTAATTGGCGCAATTTTTTCTGGCGTTATTGGAACCGGCTTCTACCCTATTTTTGGAAATCGAGTTTGGTGTCGTTTTGGTTGTCCAATGGCTGCAATTTTGGGATTTCAACAACGAATGTTATCTAAATTCAGAATTACAACAAATGGTGGTCAATGTATTTCATGTGGAAATTGCTCGACATATTGCGAAATGGGAATTGACGTTCGCGCTTATGCACAGAAAGGCGAAAACATTGTACGGTCCAGCTGTGTTGGTTGTGGTATTTGCAGTGCTGTTTGCCCTCGTGGTGTATTAAAATTAGAAAACGATAGTATGGAAGGACGTATAAACCCTAATGATATTTTATTAGGAAATGATGTCGATTTAATGGATTTAGTTAATCAGAAGTAATAAGAATTAAACCTCATAGATTTTGGAAACTTGTGAAGTTTAAGACTATTTTTGCACCTTCAAATATAATTATAAATGCCCCATATAAAAGTCATTATTCCTGCCTATAATGAAGCTGATTCCATTCCGTTAGTCATTGGAGATATTCCAGAATTAGTAAACGAAATTATTGTGGTGAGCAATAACTCTACGGATGCTACGGTAGAAAATGCCAGAAGCGCTGGAGCAACCGTTTTAAGCGAAAGCAGAAAAGGCTACGGTTACGCTTGTTTAAAAGGTATGGCTTATGTTGCTGAACAAAATGAAAAACCCGATATTATTGTATTTCTTGATGGCGACTACAGTGATTACCCGGAAGAACTCACCAAAATAATTCAACCTATTCTTGATAACAAAGTTGACTTTGTAATTGGAGCTCGTGTGAAAGCACTACGTGAGAAAGGTTCTATGACAATTCCACAGATATTTGGAAATTGGCTAGCCACAACCTTAATGCGTTTTATGTTTGGATCGAAATTCACAGATTTAGGGCCATTTAGAGCTATTAAATACAAGCAATTACTGGCTTTAAACATGGAAGATAAAACCTATGGTTGGACAGTAGAAATGCAACTAAAAGTATTAAAACAAAAAATTTCTTATACAGAAATCCCAGTAAATTACAGAAACAGAATTGGTGTTTCTAAAGTCTCCGGAACAGTTAAAGGTGCTGTTTTTGCAGGCTTTAAAATTTTGGGATGGATTTTTAAATACGGTTTTAAAAAATGATTATTGAAGGCATCATCATAACCATTTACACGTTGGCATTGCTACTTATTTTTATATATGCTTTGGCGCAACTAAATCTGTTGTTCAATTATTTATCAGCAAAAAAGAAGATTGATTATACGGCTAAATTCGATTTTAAAAATCCTTCAGAAATCCCTCTAGTAACAATTCAATTACCGCTTTATAACGAATTGTATGTAGTAGAGCGCTTGTTGGATAACATTTCGAAAATAGATTATCCGCAAGATAAATTAGAAATTCAAGTTTTGGATGATTCTACGGATGAATCAATTCAAATTATTAACAAAAAAATTAATGAATTACAGCACACAGGTCTTGATATTAAATACATTCATAGAACGGACAGAACCGGTTTTAAAGCTGGTGCATTAAAAGCTGGATTAGAAACTGCCAAGGGAGAATTTATTGCCATTTTTGATGCCGATTTTTTACCGAAATCCGATTGGCTCTTTCAAACCATTCCGCATTTTAAGGATGATAATATTGGTGTTGTTCAAACACGTTGGGGACATATTAATCGGGATTATTCTATTCTTACCAAAATTCAAGCTTTTGCTTTAGATACACATTTCACTTTAGAACAAACGGGACGAAACACGAAAAATCATTTTATAAATTTTAATGGAACGGCCGGTGTTTGGCGAAAAACCTGTATTCTAGATGCTGGAAACTGGGAAGGCGATACACTAACCGAAGATTTGGATTTAAGCTATCGTGCACAATTAAAAAGCTGGAAATTCAAATATTTAGAAGATGTTGTAACACCTGCTGAACTCCCTATTATAATCAGCGCAGCACGATCACAACAGTTTAGATGGAATAAAGGTGGAGCCGAAAATTTTCAAAAAATGTTTTTTAAAATATTAAAGAACAATGGCATATCTGCTAAAACCAAAATGCATGGTTTTTTGCATTTATTAAATAGCACCATGTTTTTAAACATTTTAATTGTTGCCATATTAAGCATTCCTATGCTTTATATTAAACATGAAAATGACACGCTTAAAATGTACTTTTACGCAACTAGCTTTTTTGTGGTAAGCTCAATAATTTTCTTCATTTGTTATTGGTTTATGTATAAACGCATACATGGTTCTGGATTGAAAAATTTTGTTGGATTTATTGGTATGTTTTTTAGTTTCTTCGCGATAGCCATGGGGTTTTCTTTACATAATACCATTGCTGTAATAGAAGGGCATTTCAGAAAGCGAAGTGATTTTATTCGTACACCAAAATTTAATATCAATACCGATAAGAGTTCTTGGAAAGATAATATTTATCTTAAAAAGAGAATTTCAACAAACGTTATTTTTGAAGGTCTACTCACACTCTACTTTGCCTTCGGCATGTACAGTGCATTTATTGTGGGAAATCAAGAAGGCGATTTTGGATTATTCCCATTTCATCTCATGCTATTTTTAGGCTTTGGTTATGTGTTTTTAAAGTCTTTGAGAAATTAATCACGTTGGCTACGCAATAGTATTAAACTTACGTTAAACCGCTTCAATTACTTGTAATTACTGGATTTTCGGGTTATATTAAGGTATGGAAAATATTTTAGTAGCAGGTGCTCATGGTACCACAGGAAAAAAAATAGTTAATCTTTTAAGTGAATCTCAATATTTCAACCCGATTGCAATGGTTAGAAAAGAAGAGCAGATTCCCTTTTTTAAATCGAAAAATGTTGACACCATTTTAGCCGATTTAGAACAGGACGTTTCTCCTGCGTTCAAAACACCAATTGATAAAGTTATATTTGCCGCTGGTTCTGGTGGAAAAAATGTAGTTGCAGTAGATCAAGAAGGTGCTAAAAAGCTTATTGATGCTTCTAAACAGAATAACATTAGAAAATTTGTGATGTTAAGTTCCATGGGGGCGGATAATCCCGAATCTGTTTCAGAATTAAAAGATTATTTAAAAGCGAAACAAAATGCAGACAATCATTTAATTAAAAGTGGCTTGAATTATAGTATTGTTAGACCAGGCGCTTTAACAGATGGTGAATTAAGTAATAAAATAGAATTAGAATCGAAACTGAACAAGCAAGGAGAAATAAGCCGAAATGATGTGGCGCAAACTTTAGTAAGAACATTAAATGACGATGTTGCAAATAAGGCAACATTTGAAATTATTAAAGGCGATACACTTATTGCTGATGCCTTGAATAAAATTTCAACAATTGAGGTCTCTTAAAAAGTTTTAAGTTCCTCAATTATGAAAAAATCTTTCCTAAACTATAAGTTTAAGAAAGATTTTTTTATGCATTAATATAAACTTCCTCTTAATTTGTTTTTTGATGATAAATAATGCCATCTTTCATAACAAACACCACGTTCTCCATCGTTTTAACAAAATCTGAATTTACATCACCCTGAACCGCTATAATATCGGCCTTAGCTTCTGATTTTATGACACCAATATCATTTTCCATTCCTACATAACGAGCAGACAAATAAGTTGCCGACTGTAAAATACTCAATGGTTCCATACCAGCTTCAAAATAGGCTCTCAACATATCTTGGGACGATTTACCACGTGTTCCACCAATATCTGTATAATTATCAGAACCCGCAATAATTGGCACGCCCAACTTTATAGCTTGTTTTAATCGTTTACTCATTTTTTCCAAATAAAAATCAATCCATTCTGTTTCACCCTTTTTAAAACCAGCAAGGTTTGAATAGATATTCATGTAGTTTCGACTATTTTCCGTAGGAACCAAAAAGACATTCTTTTTTGCCATTAATTTCAACGTAGAATCGGCAATATTGAAACCATGTTCAATACCATCTACTCCCGCATGTACAGCATTCCAAGCAGATTTATCGGACACTGAATGTGCCGTAACAGATAAACCATAGTCGTGAGCCATCTGCACAATTGCTTCCATTTCTTCACGCGTGAGCATGGTTTTATTTGGGAGATTATCAGCGCAAATTTTAATTAAATCTACACCCTGATTTACATGTTCACGAACAGCATTTCGGGCATCTTCAACACCTTTAATTACCCGATATTCCAAATCAATTAGATTCTGATGATTTGGTGATACACCATAAATTTGTCCTCCAGCAGCTCCCATAATGGGCCCAGAAGCTAAAATTCGAGGACCTTCAATTGTTCCCTCATTTATGGCATCACGAAGTGCCACATCTAAAAACAGGCCGGAATTACCCAAATCTTTAATGGTTGTGATACCGACATCCAAATAAGATCTAGCTCTTTTTGCGCCACGAAGCGCGCGCAATGCATCACTTTCCATAGTTACAGTTTGAATGATGTGTTCTGAAGAATCTGTATTAGCATCTTGAGAAAACAGCACATGGGTATGCGCATCAATTAAACCTGGCAATATGGTGTAGTTTGATAAGTCAATAAAATTCACATTTTCTGGCACTTCCTTAAAGGTTTCCACGCTGACTATTTTATTGCCCCTAATATGTATTAATTGATTTTGAACAAACACTTTTTGTTGGCTATCAAACATAGCACCTGCTTTGATATACGTATCCTTTTCCTGTGCGTAAAGCATAGAAACGACCAAACATAAAATGATGGTAAGAACAGGTTTTATTTTAATTTGGTGAATTACCGATTGCATATTCATAGACTTGCCCTTTTAACTATTATATAATTCTAAAAAATGAATTTCACCAATTTAATGAAAAGACTAGAAACGAATGCAAATTGATACAAAAATGTATATTTAACCCATGCAAATTTCCAACTTTTTACAGTTCTATAAATTTCAGTTGCTTCTGGCTCTATCCAGTTTGCTTTTTTATTGGGCTTTTGCCTATGATTTAACACGAACAGACACTACAAAACTACTCATGCTTTATGTAGCATTATTTGCGGTTTTTTATAAACTTATTCAGCTTACTAAACATAACATCCAATACGTAACGTGGATAGCCTTTGGATTTAGAGCCGTTTTTATTTTAGCCATTCCGAATCTATCACAGGATTTTTACCGATTTATTTGGGATGGACGCATGATTTTAGAAGGTTTTAATCCGTATTTATATACACCGGAATCGTTTATTTCCATGAGTGAATTTCCTGTCGTCCAAGCACAGGAACTTTATAATGGCATGGGTTTATTGAACGCCAGCCACTTCACTAATTATCCGCCTCTGAATCAACTGTGTTTTGTTATTGCTGGTTTATTTAGTGGTAAAAGTATTTTGGGCTCAATAGTTGTTTTACGACTGATTATTATTGCTGCTGATTTTGGAATTCTCTACTTTGGAAAAAAATTACTACATCGATTTAGGCTTCCAGAACATTTGATATTCTGGTATATTTTAAATCCATTTATTATTATTGAATTGACAGGAAATCTTCATTTTGAAGGTGTCATGTTATTCTTCTTAATTTGGAGTTTGTATCTATTAGAAAAAAGTAAATGGCAATGGGCAGCTGTGGTTTTTGCCTGTTCTGTTTCGGTTAAATTAATACCATTATTATTCTTACCATTATTTTTTACTTGGTTTAGGAAAGATGCTATTATGGCTTCTGAAACAACGGAATCATATAAAGTTGACTTACGAAAACTACTATCATTTTATGGTATTGTTGGAATAACAACTGTCTGTTTGTTTTTACCGTTTTATTCAACGGAGTTCCTGACTAATTATACGAATACTGTTGCTTTATGGTTTCAGAATTTTGAATTTAACGCCAGTATTTATTACCTTTTAAGAGAACTTGGATTTTGGATTTCCGGTTATAATCAGATAGCTATTATTGGAAAACTAACGGCACTTTTTATACTTTTATTTGTAATTGGCATGGCTATTTACAAAAAGCCAAAGAACACAACACAACTTATAGCAACGATGCTTATCGCTTTAAGCATGTATTATTTTACGGCTACAACGGTTCATCCTTGGTATGTGGCAACATTAGTTTTGCTTGCTGTATTTACAGATTACAAATTTCCATTAGTTTGGAGTTTTATGATTGTTTTCAGCTATTTAGCGTATTCCAATTCCAGTAATTCTGAAAACCTCTGGATCATTGCATTTGAATATGTGGTAGTTTTTAGTGTATTTTTACACGACATTTTTAAACCGAAACCACTTGAAACTTAATTTTCCAAAACTTTTTAGACGCTTTATTCGCATAATTGCCGTACTATTTGGATTGTATATCTTGTCTCTAATTTTTGTCTATTTCAAGCAAGAACGTTTCTTTTTTAATCCGAAGCATTTAGAAAAAAATTACGCCTTCACGTTTAAGGAACCTTTTGAAGAACTGAATATTCCAGTTACAGAAACCATTTCGTTAAACGCACTGTTGTTTAAAACTGAACAAACAAAGAAAGGTATTATTATCTATTTTCATGGTAACGCTGGTGCTATTCATGATTGGGGAAAACGCGCACCTTTATATCTAAATAATGGGTATGATATTTTATTTTTTGATTATCGTGGTTATGGCAAAAGCGATGGCGAATATTCAGAAGCACAGGAATTATTTAATGATGGACAAGCCATTTATAACTTTGTGAAAAAAGACTATTCAGAAGATCAAATTGTTCTTTTAGGTTATTCCTTGGGTTCTGGTATTGCAGCTTATGTAGCTTCTAAAAACAATCCGAAGCAACTTATATTAAACGCACCCTATTATTCCTGGAAAACGCTTATTGCTGAAGAAATTGCGCCTCCAATTCCCACCTTTTTAATAAAATATGACATTCCAACTTATCAATTTATTACGTCGGTAAAATCTCCGATTACCATTTTTTATGGCACGCGAGATTTTCTGATTCATCCGGAAACGAACGCTAAAAAATTACAAAAAATCAATCCTGGGAACATCACATTATTTCCAATTACTGATGGTGGTCATAATGGTTTGCACATTACCAAGCAGTATTATGATGAATTAAAACGCGTACTTTAATTTATTTTTTTAGTATTTGAGATTTATCACTTAATCCTTTCACTGAAATTTCTGGACTACCAAAAATATGAAGAATACTTTTTCCTTTTGCGTAAATACTTAAATGTTTACTTACATATAAATACACCTCTGAAGTATTTGAGATATTAAGTTCAGCTTCTGTAACTTTTAAATCTTTACCCTTTAAATCTGCAAATCCTGAAGCCATAAGATTTAGGTTTTCTACATTTCCTTCAAGCTTGGCATAGGCGCTTTTATTAATGGTAAGATCCATTTTATCTATAGAAATAATTCCTTTTAAACTGGCTTTGTCATTAAGTATCACTTTAGCATTAGCGCTTTTAAGTTGAAGTTCACCACTTGATGAATCATCCATTTGAACAAAAAAATCAGTGGTATTTATATCTAGTTCAAAAGAAGCATTTTTCAAGCAGGTTAACGAGAAGTCTAATAACTCAAATTTATTTTGACCCTCTACTTTTGCATTCTGATTTATATTAATACGCTCCAAGTCTTGAAACGTGACGTATATTTCCATCTTTTTGCTTGACACTATTTTATGAGTCGTATATATTTTTAAAACACCTTCAATAACATCTAGTTTAATTACATCTACAAGGTTTGAGTCTGTTTTAACATGATAACCATTAGAGCTAGTTTGCATAATAAATACTTCCAGATCATCTGTTACTTCAATTTGGGAAAAAGGGTCTAGATTCTTATAAATATCTACAACATTTTTATCCCCTTTTATTTTTTGTTTTTTTTGTGCACTTGTTGCCATGGTCAACATACATGTAACCATTAATATTAGTATTCTCATTTTACTTTTATAGTATAAATTAGGGTTAGGGAAAACGATTGGGCGTTTAATGAAGCGCAACTCCATTTGATGGATAACACGGTAATATTTAAAAAAAGCAACTGGATCAACCAGTTGCTTTTTTTATAAATTCAATCTATATTTCTGAATTTTAAAGTTTTAATAAACGAAATTATAGTGGTTTTAAATTTTCTACTCTATAAATCACTAAATCGTCATCATAAGGGTCAGGTGCTTCAACAAAAACTATTTTAAATTCTTGATCAATATAATTCTCGTCATTCTTTAAATCGAATTGTTTTAATACACGTGGATGAACCTCCTCAAAAGCAAGCTCTTCTCCGTTATCAAACCAGAAGATAAAATAACCATTCTCATAAGATTTAAAAACCGCAGTTCTCATGTTATAAAAAATTAATCAATGTCGTCTTCAGCGTCTTCATCTGCTATTTCAATTTCTGGATCTTGAACTGCATCAGGATCTGCTCCATCAAACTCTTCATAATCATCTTCATCATAGTTCTCCATAGTTACAGCTAGCTTGGTACTTACTTTGACTAAGTACTTGGTGTCACTAGTTGTTACTTCAACAGCTTCAATGATTTCGTTTTTTGCATTTCTGAAGGAAACAATTTGATCTTCATCATAACCATCAGGATATTTTTCAACGAGCAAAGCTAAAATTTCTGGTGTAAGCTTTTTAAAGTCTACAATTACGCGTTTTAAATTATCATTTCTATTTTTCATTACTTGGGCAAATATTTATACTTTTAAAAAAAATAAAGTTACTATTTATTGTGATTAATTCTGACAACATCATAAAAATCTTTTCGTCTGTCTTTCAAATTTTTAACAGCTCCATGAGAATGTAATTCGCGTAACAGGCTCAAATCAACGTCAGCTACAAGAATCATTTCGGTATTTGGTGTTGCTTCAGCCTTGATTCCATTACTTGGAAAAGAAAAATCGCAAGGTGTAAATACAGCCGACTGCGCATACTGGATATCCATATTATTAACGTTTGGTAAATTACCAACACTCCCTGCAATTGCAACATAGCATTCGTTTTCAATGGCTCTGGCTTGCGAACATAAACGCACGCGTGAGTAACCATTTTGTGTGTCAGTTAAAAACGGAACGAATAAAATATCCATACCTTCGTCTGCCAATAAACGTGATAATTCTGGAAATTCCGAATCATAACATATTAAAATACCTATTTTTCCTGAATCCGTTTCAAAAGTCTGCAATTTATTTCCACGCTGCATTCCCCATACTTTAGCTTCATCTGGTGTTACATGAATTTTCTCATACCGTTCTGCACTTCCATCACGACGACACAAATAACCTACATTATATAATTTATCATCTACCAATTCAGGCATACTACCAGAAATAATATTGATATTGTATGAAATGGATAATTGTTTCAACTTATTTACAATAACCTCTGTGTATTTCGCTAACTCCCTAATGGCATCTGGTTCATGCATATGGTTAAACTCGGCCATTAATGGTGCATTGAAAAACTCTGGAAAAACAGCAAAATCTGAACGATAAGCGGACACACTATCAATAAAGTATTCCACTTGTTGCATCAGTTCGTCTAAACCCGTATATGTTCGCATTTGCCATTGAATAAGACCTAAACGCACAATTGTTTTTACTGTACTCGCTTTTTTATTCGGTTTGGTATAGTAAATATTATCCCATTCCATTAAAACAGCATACTCGTTGGATGCCGTATCACCTTCCAAATACCCTTTTAAAATACGAACTGGATGAAAATCATTAGAAATTTGAAAATTTAAAACCGGGTCATGAATTTCCTTACGCTTTACTTTTTCAAAATATTCTTTAGGTGTTAAATCTTTATGGTGATGGTAATTTGGCATACGACCACCAAAAACAATACCTTTTAAATTTAAGTTTTCACACACTTCTTTACGATAATCATAAAGTCGTCTACCTAAACGCAATCCACGATATTTTGGTTTTATAAATACGTCAATTCCGTATAATACATCACCCTTTTCATCATGATTTTTAAAAGATTCTCCTGCTATAATATCTTCGTAGGTATGCTCATCATCAATGGTGTCATAATCCACAATTATGGATAAGGCGCAACCAGCAATGTCTCCATCAATTTTTATTACGACTTGACCTTCTGGAAATTTTCTAGTTAAATCTTCTATGTGATGTTTTTTCCAATACGAATTTAAAACGCCTCCATAAGCCTCCAAGGTTGCCGATTTTAATTCCTCATAATCGTCAACTGTAAGGTACTTTAATTCAATGTTTTCAATTTTTTGCGTTTTCATATTTACATTCCTAGCAGGTAAGCAAAAACTAATGGTGCAACAATAGTTGCATCACTTTCAATTATAAATTTTGGTGTGTTAATATCTAATTTTCCCCAAGTAATTTTCTCATTGGGAACAGCTCCTGAATACGATCCGTAACTAGTTGTTGAATCACTAATCTGACAGAAATAGCTCCAGAATGGTGTTTCTGGACGTTCCATATCTTGATACAACATTGGCACCACACAGATTGGGAAATCACCCGCAATACCACCTCCAATTTGGAAGAAACCGATTCCGTTTTTAGAATTATCTGTATACCAATCCGCTAAAAAGGTCATGTATTCAATACCAGACTTCATGGTGCTTGCTTTCAATTCACCTTTCAAAACGTAGCTTGCAAAAATATTACCCATGGTACTATCTTCCCATCCTGGACAGATAATAGGTAGGTTTTTTTCGGCTGCTGCATACATCCAAGAATCTTTAATATCAATTTCATAATGCTCTTCTAAAACACCTGAAAGTAATAATTTGTACATGTATTCATGTGGTAAATAACGCTCACCGCTGGCTTCTGCATCTTTCCAGATTTTCACAATATGCTTTTGAATTCTTCTAAATGCTTCCTCTTCAGGAATACACGTATCCGTAACGCGGTTTAAACCTTTTTCTAACAAATCCCATTCATCTTGAGGTGTTAAATCTCGGTAATTAGGCACACGTTTGTAATGTGAGTGCGCTACTAAATTCATAATATCTTCCTCCAAGTTTGCACCTGTACAGGAAATAATTTGAACTTTATCTTGACGAATCATTTCGGCAAATATTTTACCTAATTCAGCCGTACTCATTGCACCCGCTAAAGACACTAACATTTTAGCGCCATTATTTAATTGATCTTCATACCCTTTTGCAGCATCCACCAAAGCAGCTGCGTTAAAATGTAAGTAGTACTTTTCTATAAATTTTGATATTTCTCCTTTAGTTGTCATCGTCTTCATTAAATTTAGAAAATTTAGTCGTATTTTCTTTTGATTCATTAAAATTGTTATCGAAACTGTCGCCAGCAGCATCATCTAGAAACTTGTATGTCAACATTTTGTAGTATAGCTTAGCCGCTAAAAAATCGGAAGAACGTTCGGTTTCATTTGGGCATAATTCCACAATATCAAAACCTACCACATTCTTTTCAGCAAAAACTTGACGTAAAAATTCAAGTGTTTCGTACCACAGTAATCCACCTGGTTCTGGTGTTCCTGTGCTTGGCATGATAGACGGATCAAAAGCATCTAAATCTATTGTAATAAAAACGTTTTCCGTCATCTGATCGATTGCTGAATCCATCCATGTATCATCAACAGCCATATCATGAGCAAAATATGTTTTATCAAAATCCATTACGGTTGTTTCAATAACATCCATACTTCGGATACCAACTTGAATTAAATTAGCTGTTTGACTTGCTTCATAAAGTGCACACGCATGATTGCATTTGCTACCATGGTACTCTTTACGTAAATCGGCATGCGCATCTAATTGTAATACTGTAAGGTTATCAAAACACTCATTAAACGCTCTAATCGTCCCAATAGAAATTGAATGCTCACCACCAAAAGCGGTAACAAATTTGTTGCGTTTAATATACTTTTTTGTCGCTTCGTGAACCGCATCTACCATTTTTTCTGGTGATGAATTTTCAGTAACAGGCTTTGCTAAATATACACCTTGTTTGTATACTTCTGTTCCTGTTTCAATATCATAAAGCTCCATGTTTTCAGAAGCATTTAAAAAAGCTTCTGGACCTTTATCCGCACCTTTTTGCCACGTACTTGTGCCATCATAAGGAACAGATATTAATACGATTTTTGAGCTGTCTAATTTGGAATATTGCTCCTCTATTCCTGCATACGTTTTATTGTCCATGGTAACCTAAAATTTTAAGTAAGTCTTCACTTTTTTGTTGTTCAGCAAATAGTTTTGTGGTGATGTTTCCATCAGCATCTTTATTAATTAATATATGTTTTGGTGATGGAATTAAGCAATGCTGCAATCCACCAAATCCACCAATAGTTTCTTGATAAGCTCCGGTATTAAAAAAGCCAATATACAACGGTTTATCCTTATTATATTTTGGTAAATAAATAGCATTCATATGCTGTTCACTGTTATAATAATCATCACTATCGCACGTTAACCCTCCTAATAGTACACGTTCATAACTCTCATACCAACGGTTAATTGGCAACATAATAAACCGCTTATTAATTGCCCAAGTATCTGGTAAGGTCGTGATAAATGATGAATTAATCATATTCCATTTTTCACGATCGTTTTGTTGTTTTTGATAAAGCACCTCATAAATAGCACCGCCACTTTCGCCAACTGTAAAACTTCCAAACTCTGTAAAAATATTTGGAACGGCTACATCTTCATTCTCACACGCTAGGTTTATTTGATTGATAATTTCATCAATCATATACTCGTAGTCAAATTCGAAAGCTAATGAGTTTTTTATTGGAAATCCACCACCAATATTCAAACTATCCAACGATGGACAAATCTTTTTTAAGCTGGTGTAAACCTTTAAACATTTTGCCAATTCGTTCCAGTAATAGGCGTTATCACGAATTCCTGTATTAATAAAAAAGTGTAACATTTTAAGTTTAACTTTCTTATTATCTTGAATTTGGTTTTTATAAAATGGCACAATGTTTTTATATCCAATCCCTAAACGAGACGTATAAAACTCGAATTTTGGTTCTTCTTCAGAGGCAATACGAATACCAATATTGAATTTTCCTTTTATTTCTTCGGAAAGCAAATCTATTTCTTCATAGTTATCAATAATTGGAATACAGTTTTTCTGTCCACTATTGATTAGTCTAGCAATATTAGTTACATATTGCGCACGTTTAAAACCATTACAAATAACATAGGTTTTATCTGTAATTTTACCCTCAACTTTTAGGTTTTCAACAATATCAATATCAAAAGCAGATGATGTTTCAATATGAATATCATTAGTCAAAGCTTCATCCAAGACGTGTTTAAAGTGCGAACTTTTTGTGCAGTAGCAATAATTATACTTGCCTTTGTATTTATTATTTTTTATAGCTTTTGCAAACCAACCTTTTGCGCGCTGAATATTATTTGATATCTGCGGTAAATAGGTGAATTTTAAAGGGGTTCCATAATCTTCAACCAGTTGCATAAGGTCTACATCGTGGAATTCTAGTGTTTTATCTTCCAGTTTAAATTCTTCTTGTGGAAAATCAAAGGTTTGACTGATTAGGTCAATATATTTTGTATTCATTAATTTTGATGTTTAAAATTTAAAGGTATGAACTGATTTTTTTTTCAGCGATAATATAACATTAAATTATAAAATAATCAAACTTGAATTTGGGAATGGGTCGTAGGAATAAAGCCAAATAAATGTTGGCTTGATAGAATGTAAGAAACGGAAGTTAGCTCTAAAATTCGGTTACTTAATCTGTAAGCGGCTTTTGAAAATGACTTCCTGAAAGTCAAAAGCCCGAAAATAAAAACAGTTTTCAATTTGTTCAGCTAAATGCGGTACAAATGAAATATATTTTTTTGAATTTCGAGCTTTTTTTTTATCTTTTTTTAATCGAATTAAAATACTGTTTTACAGCATTCTAAGGGTGTTGATTTCTTGTATTGTAAGATGTTTCCAATGGCCTCTTGGAATATCTTTCTTGGTAAGATGCGCAATAGCCACACAATCAATCTTAATGATATCGTAATTTAGGTGTTCAAAAATAGTTCGGATAATCGTGTTTCCTGTATTTTTAATTTTTAAACCAATCAGATTCTTACTCTGACCTTCAATATAGCTAATCTCTTCTACAGGTGTTAACTTGCCTTCAATTTTTATACCTTCTTGAATACTTTTTAAATCTTCGAATTTCAGATTCTTATCTAATTCTACTTGGAATAAACGCGGTACACCATGTTTAGAGTTCGTGAATTTTTTCACAATGTCCTCATCATTAGTAAACAATAATAAACCCGTTGAATTTCTTCCTAAACGTCCAATAGGTTTTATACGAGAATCCGTAGCGTTTGCTACTAAATCCATGACTGTTCTACCTTTACCTTCACTAGTTGTGGTAGCAAAACCTTTTGGCTTATTTAATAAAACGTAGGCTTTTTTTTCTGGATTTATACGTCTGCCATCATAACGAACATCGTCTTCCAATTTAACTTTATAACCCATTTCAATAACAGGCTTCCCGTTAACGGTTACCAATCCAATAGCAATATGCTCATCGGCTTCACGACGTGAACAAATTCCTGAATTAGCAATGTATTTATTTAATCGGATTTCTCCTGAATCGTTATTTTTATTAGGTGTTGCCTTCGGTTTTATTGGCGCATTTCCTCTTGCAAAACTTTTGCTTTTTTCGTTATTAGAACCACGTCCCGAAACTTTATCTTTTCCGTCTTGCTGTCCTCTTCCTGCGGATTTTCCTTTTCCGCTACTTCCTTGCTGTCTGCTCATGATTACTAAATTTTAGGCAAAGGTAATACAATAGTTGACATTTTAATGAATTAACCTTCAGATTCAATTGGCTAAACGTTGAATATATAATCTATTATAATATTCTAGAAAGCACCAAATCCACATTAATTAGAAGAATACTAAAAACACCAGCAACAATAATGAACTTCAAAATATTGTGAAGTATGAGATAGTGCGTTTTGGTTTTAGAAAGCCATAGCAATAGAAGAAACACAATGAGCAACAAAACACATGTATAGAAAAACAGATACATATGGCCAATTTCAAATTTATACAGCACCAAATAGCTGGGAATAAGTGTTAGCAATGTTAATACTGTCAGCATAATTTTTGATGCTTTTTCGCCGTAAACAACTGGAATTGTATGATAGTTTTGAACCAAATCACCTTTTATATTTTCTAAATCTTTTGTCAATTCGCGCATAGAAATTATTAAAAACAAAAACGTAGCATGCACAAAAATGACCGTTTCAAAATTTCGATAATAAATGAAAATGGCAAAAAATGGTGTAATGGTTAAAATGGCGGATGTTAGATTTCCAATAAATGGCAATTTCTTAAGTTTATGCGAATAAAACCAGATTCCAAAAATATAAAGCGAAAAGAAAATGACAGCTCTAAAAGACACATAGCTTGCCATAATAACAGCAATAAAATTCAACAGAAAGTAAAAGGAAAGCTTAGTATTCTGGCTTACTAATCGGTCAAGTTGCGACTTAATAGGTCTGTTTATTAAATCTTTTTCAGAATCGTAAAAACTATTGATGATATATCCACCTGCAATAGTTGCTGACGATGCAAGCACGAGCATAAATAAATTTAAGTCGAAAACGACTTCCCGAAGCGGTAAGTCATGAGCTAAAATATAAATAGCCGTTAAATATTGCGCAATGATTATAATGAGAATATTATACCCGCGAATAACCGAAAACAGACTAAAAAATTTTAGTAAAATGTGCTTTTGCCTGCGAGAAAACATGTTTTGAAAAATTTAGAAGTTGTAAACGACTTCTAATTTATAATCCGAAAGTGATTTTTTAGCTTGATCAATATCTTCAGTAAAACCTAATATATAACCGCCTCCACCAGAACCACAGAGTTTTAAGTAATACTCATTGGTTTCAATGCCTTTTTGCCACAGCTCATGAAATTGCAATGGAATCATTGGTTTAAAATGATTCAACACAACTTTTGATAATTGCTTGGTGTTTTTGAAAAGTGATTTCACATCGCCTTTAAGAAAATCATCCACACAAGCATCTGTATGTTTTATGAATTGATTTTTAAGCATATTTCTAAAACCTTCCTGTTTCATATTCTCCATAAAAATACGAACCATTGGCGCAGTTTCACCAACCACACCACTATCTAACAAGAAAACAGCACCTTTACCATCAGCCGTTTGCGACGGAATTCCAGTAGCTTCAATATTATCTTGAGAGTTGATAAGGATTGGAATACTTAAATAACTATTTAACGGATCTAGACCCGAAGATTTTCCGTGGAAAAACGATTCCATTTCAGAAAAAATAGTTTTTAATTGAATGAGTTTTTCACGTGTTAAATTTTCTAAAACCGTGATTTTATTTTGTGCATACTGATCGTAAAGTGCAGCAACTAAAGCACCACTACTACCAACGCCATAGCCTTGGGGAATGGACGAATCAAAATACATTCCTGCTTCCACATCTGTTTTTAAAGTTGCTATATCAAAAGTGACTAATTCTGGATTAATCTGCTCTAAATAATCAGCAAAGCGTTTTAAGCTTAAATTAGATTTAATAGAAGATTCTGTAGGGTTTTCGGCCACCTTTAAAGCACCATTATAAAAATTATATGGTATAGATAAACCTTTGGAATCTTTAATGATTCCATACTCTCCGAAGAGCAATATTTTTGAGTAAAAAAGGGGTCCTTTCATAAACTAGTATTCAGTTATCAGCATTCAGTATACAGAAACCGTATAACAAAGATACGTAATAAAATTATATTTGATTAGCTCCAAATCCAATTTGGTCTGAAATAATATGTTGGTTCTGGCAATATGTAACAAGCTCGTTCTTAATAAATTCTAGGATTGGAACGGCATCACGTTTAGGATATAACACATGTACATTAGCACCTGCATCCAATGTAAAACTAACTGGCAATCCCGTGGTTTCTCTAAAATCCCAGATCGCATGAATTACTTTCAGGGTGTTTGGCTTCATTAAAATAAAATACGGCATACTTGTCATCATCATAGCATGAAGTGTTAATGCTTCACTCTCAACCAAACCAATGAATGCGTCCAAATCGCCAGATTCGAGAATCAATTTCATTTTTTCTAGATTGTCATGTGCTTGCTGAAAGCGATTTTGCGCATACGGATGATCATGCATTAAATTGTGGCCAACTGTACTACTCACCTGCTTTTCGCCTTTGTCAACGAGTAAAATAGTGTCTTGATACTCTTTAAATATATCGTGAACTGGATAAGGGTATTTTGTTCCAAATAAATTGCTACTTCCTTCCACGACGTTCGTTTCTCCCCAAACAATCAAATCGCCTTCAATACTTCGGCAAGCGGAACCAGATCCTAAACGTGCTAAAAATGATGCTTTTTGGTTGAAGTATTTTTCATCATGAGACCTTTTGACTGCGCTCAAGGTGACATCTTTTTCTATAATTTGTTTTTCAACACTCATTAAACATAAGGCCAAAGCACTCATTCCTGATGCAGACGATGCAATTCCTGAACTATGTGGAAAGGTGTTTTTGGTTTCAATAATAAAATGATAATCTTTTAAAAATGGTAAATACAGCTCAACGCGTTCAAAAAATGTTTGAATTTTTGGTTTAAAATCTTCCTTTTTGTCACCATCTAAAAAGACATCAAATGAAAAAGTCTCATTAGTGTCTTTCGCTTTAAACGAAAGCGTGGTAATGGTTTTACAATTACTTAATGTAAAACTGATAGAAGGGTTTTCAGGAATTTGATTTTTACGTTTTCCCCAATATTTAATTAAAGCAATATTGCTAGGTGATTCCCAAGCAACTTGACCATATGGACGTGTTTCTGAAAGATTTCTCGGAATAAAGTGTTGTTCTGTCATCGACTCATTTTATGCTGACAAAGATAATAACTTTAGCATTGTGTTATAGTTTCTAGCGGTTGCAAATGTATTTAATTTTCGTTCGAAGAAATTTGCACTGAATTTCGCCTGCCCAAAGCCTTTTTCGCAAAAAAAATAAATGCAGTCGTTTATAATTTCGTATTCTTCACCTTTATAGACTTTTTCTGAAGCTTCACGTACTAAATCAGCATCTGGTGTTTTATGAAGCATGATAAAATAACTGGCTTTCTTTTTTTCTTCGGAAAAGGGACTCGAATTAAAAATACGTTCTAAATCATGACGTGTTTTCACTAAAACTGATACCTCAAAACCAAATTGTTTTAAAATAGCCGCAGTAATATCCGATTCTATTTTTGCTATATCCTTATTTGTTGATTGTAAAATAACATTCCCACTTTGAATATAGGTTTTCACGTTTTTAAACCCAGATTTGGTTAATAAATCCCGTAAATCAGCCATCGGAATTTTTTTATGTCCACCAACGTTAATCCCTTTTAAAAGCAAGACAAAAGTTGTCATTTAATAGTCTTGTTTTAGATTTAAAAATCTATAAACTAAAATACCATCTGGTTTTTGCACATAATGAATGGAATAATTGAATTTCTGTAAAGACACCACACGAACGTGCTTATAACGAATTTGAAAAGCATAGGGAAATTCCAATATTAAATCCATTTGTCTATTTACATCTGACCAAAACTCATTTTCGTAACCATTGAATTCCATAAAACATTTTGCTTTATGAAATTCTAGCCTTGCTTCTTCAGTAAACTCAACAGTTTTAACGTCCATATTCTTTCTTTATCTCTTCCCAAGAATAGGTTTTAAGTGTTCCTTTTTCGTGACGTTCAATCATATCATCCATCATTTTTTTATATTCTTCTGATGGTTCGCTATAACGCAAAGCCGTATCTTCTATCATATATTCCAGATAATTTTTCAAGGAACGCTTTTCAAGTTTTGCCTGCTTTTCAAGAATAGCAATGGCTTTATCGTCTAGTTCAATTAATTTTTTTGTCTTTCCCATGATATATAGATTCTATATACTAAATATATAAAAAATATATCGAATCTATATAGATTTCGCTACAATAAAAGCGCCAGTCCAGGCATTCTGGAAATTAAAACCACCAGTGACCGCATCAATATTAAGAACTTCCCCTGCAAAATAGAGGTTTTTATGAATGCGACTTTCAAAAGTTTTGAAGTTAATTTCTTTTAAATTAATCCCTCCAGCTGTTACAAATTCATCTTTAAACGTACTTTTTCCTGTAACCTGAAAAATAGCGCTGGTCAATTGATTACTCAAATCTTCCAATTGTTGCTTGTTTAAATCTGCCCAACGATCAGCTTCCGAAATTCCTGCAGCCAAAACCAGTTTTCGCCATAAGCGTTTTGGCAAATCCAATTGTGCGGCTTTATAAACGGTTTTTTTAGCAAGCTGTTGTTTGAGTTCTTTTAAATGACTCAAACAATCATCAAAAGATTGCTTGATAAAATTAATCTCAATTTTAAAATTATAATTGCGTTTCGCTAATTCCAAAGCACCAAAAGCGGATAATTTTAAGATAGCTGGTGCACTCATTCCAACATGGGTAATTAGCAAAGGCCCTTCGGAATATAAATCGGTATCCAAAACAGAAACACCAACGTTTAGCGCTACAACGCCTGGAATATCCTGGATTCGTTCATCTTGAATATCAAACGTAAATAAAGATGGAACGGGTTGCACAACGGTATGTCCCAAACCTTCCAATAACTTCCAAAACTTGATAGAGCTTCCAGTTGCTATGAGCAATTTATCAGCTTTATACCTTTCATTTTTTGTTGAAATTATAAAACCTTCAGAATTATCTTGAACGGCAATTGCCATGACATTCTGACTATACTGCACGTTAATTTTTCGTGCTTGTGCTTCATTTAAGAAACAATCAATAATAGTTTGAGATGAATTTGAAACAGGAAACATGCGGCCATCTTCTTCAATCTTCAATTCCACACCACGTTTATCAAACCACGCAATCGTATCACCTGTCATGAATTGATGGAATGGCCCTAATAATTCTTTTTCACCTCGTGGGTAGTTCTGTGTTAATTCAGCAGGTGTAAATTCAGCATGGGTTACATTGCAACGTCCTCCTCCAGAAATTTTCACCTTTTGTAAACCTTCTTTTGCTTTTTCTAAAATAGTGATAGACAAATCCGGGTTTAGTTCCGCCATATTGATGGCTGCAAAAAATCCCGCAGCACCACCTCCTATTATAAGTACATCTTGTTGTTTCATATTTTATCTGGTACATCTGAAATAATGCCATTTACACCATAACTTTTCATGCGTAAAATAGTATCTGCATCATTGACGGTCCATGTATTAACCATATAGCCCATATTTTGAGCCAACTTGACGTTATCTCTTGTTAATAATGCATAATTAGGATGAATAATTTTAGCCTCAATTGTTTCAGCTAATTCAATTGCTTCGGTAACACTTGCTTTTGTTAAAACTGCTATCGGTATATTTTTATTGGTTTGAAATACGGCTTCTAATTCGGTATGTTGAAAACTAGACACAATAAAATCAGCATATTTCCATCCATGATTCCGGACATAATCATCAACTATTTCGCAAGTTTTAATGGCTGTATTTTTTCCTTTTAATTCAATATTTAAAATGCATTTTTTATCAATCAAGTTTAAAACGTCTTCTAAAGTCGGAACTTGAAACCCACCGTTGACTGTTAGGTTTTTTAAGGCTTCTAGAGTTTGTTTGCCAACTTCACCAGTTCCATTTGTCATTCTATCTAATGTGAAATCATGAAAAACGACTAATTCACCAGAAGCGCACAGATGCACATCTATTTCAATTCCATCTACATTAAAACTCAATGCTTTTTCAATGGATTCTATAGTGTTTTCAGCTAGATAACCTTTGGCGCCTCGATGACCAAAAACACGTGTTGAAGCATTCTGCATATTCAAAATTTTTAGTGTCAGTTTATGTTTGTAAATTTATGGTAAAATAAACAGGATTTGAAAATTAAAACCACGCTTACGCTATTTGCATCCATATTTATAGCTTGCCAAAACGGAAACCCGAAAGTCATTGCTAATTTACCCAGCAGTTTACCAGAGATTTCTGCGATTGAAAAAACAACAAAATCCGATTTGTTTTGGGTAATCCAAGATGCTGGAAATAACAACCATGTATATGGATTAGATGAAAAAGGCACCATTAAAGCGGATATTACTGTTGAAAATGCGAATAATCGGGATTGGGAAGATTTGACTTCCGACAAACAAGGCAATCTTTATATTGGCGATTTCGGAAACAACAATAAAGACAAAACTACTTTTTCCATATTAAAAATAATAAATCCGCAAGCTAGTATGAAAAGCACTAAAGCAGAATTTATTCAATTTAGCTTACCGAAGGATGTCAAACCCAAAGATTTTGAAGCCTTTTTACTGTACAACGATTATTTTTATGTGTTTAGTAAAGAATCTAAAAAATTTAGGACCTTAAAAATCCCCAATCGTATTGGAAATCACGAAGCTGAACTGATTTCTGAATTTAATTTAAAGGGCAAAAACAATAAGATTACCTCTGCAGCTGCGAGCCTAGATGGCAAACGTGTGTATTTACTAAATCATGATAAAGTATGGCAGTTTTCAGAGTTTGAAAATGACAATTTTTTTGAAGGTGAAATAATAAGCATCCCATTTGATCATAACACTCAAAAAGAAGGCGTTTTTGAAATAGACAACACGCTTTATATTACCGACGAATACAAGAAAAATGAAGGTGGAAACCTATATAAACTTTCTTTAAATTAAGACTTCGGGATTGGACGCATTAAACCTTCTTGCGCAACGGACGCTACTAAAACGCCATCACGCGTAAAGATATTTCCTTTGGCAAAACCTCTAGCATTTCCTGTGCTTGGTGTTTCTAACGAAAACAATAACCAATCATTTAAATCAAATTCACGGAAAAACCACATGGAATGATCCAAACTGGCTGTTTGCAAATTGCCCCAATGTGCTTTACTGGCATGTGGTTGAAGTGCCACAGACAAAATATTATAATCTGAAATATAAGTCAGAATTTGCTGTTTAATTGCTAATTCCATATCGCCTACATCGCCTTTTAACTTAAACCAGACATCGGCAAATGGCGGTAAATCTTTTCTATCTAAAGGGTTCGGAAGATAGGTTGGTTTGAATTCAACAGGACGCGGAATTTCTAAAAATGCTTTGGTTTTAGAAGGTAACATACTCCCATATTCATTTAAAATATCGGTCCAACTCATCAGTTCTTCCGGTTGCTTCATATCCGGTTTCATTTCTATTTGATGCGAATACCCTTCTTCTGCTTTATGAAAAGAGGCTGACAATATGAAAATAGTTTGATTATTCTGACTAGCCGTTACACGACGTACTGAAAAACTTCCACCATCACGCATAATACTCACATCATAATGAATAGGATAATCTAAATGTCCGGCCTCTAAAAAATAGGCATGTAAGGAGTGTAAAACACGATTATTATGAATAGTTCTATAAGCTGCATTTAGAGCTTGCGCTAAAACTTGGCCTCCAAAAACATTGGGACTTCCTACTGATTTGCTTACGCCTTCAAACTGATTTTCTTCAAGATGTTTTAATTGAAGGATTTCTAATAAGCTATCTACAGAATTCATAATTATATTTTTTTTACAAGGTATTATTTATAGGCGCTTTTATAAAAATAAAGCAAGACAAATTTAAGAAACTATTAAAAATTTAACCCCAATGCGAAAGCAAACCGCAAGCCATCATCACTATTAAACAAGGACACATTCCCTGTAAATACTTCAGCTGCCATTAATAACAAACCTCCACCATAGGAGTTGTGCCATTTTTTTGAAGGATCGTCTTTAAGCCAAACACGTCCATAATCTACCCCGGAATAAACACCTATGTTAAGAGGCAAAATTCCTGTTTTTATTTTGCTAAACATGTACCGCAAATCGGTTAATTGGTAGTAGGAGTTTTTTCCTGTAAAGCGTTGATTTCTAAAACCACGAAGCCCATCACTAGCACCAATTGAAGCCGCTTGATAAAACTCATAGTTATCACCCAAAGTAATATGTCCTTTTAATTTAGTTGCTAAAACTAATTTACCTGTTGGCTCTAATTTATAATTAAAACTTATATCTGGAATAATGTAACCCATACTTGTGGACTCATCTAAATTAGTCCGAAAACCTAATTTTAAATTCGTTTCAAACCCAATAGATGGATACGCCTTATTATTCCTGTTTTCAAAATGGTAGGACGTAAAAGCACCAATAAAGGAATTACCATTTTCTATTAAACTTGATAAATAATAATCGTTGATAAATCGGCCATTAGTTTCCTCAACTTCTATGGTTTCATAAGCCAATCCTAGTTTAAATACACCATCCAAATAACCTTTATAAATTAATGAAGGCGCAAAACGTAAGGTTCGTAATTTTACACGATTATAATCTTTATTAAAAACATCAGCGTTTTCAGCGTTTGGATTTACGGTTTCATTACCATAACCGAAGAAATTAACACTGTAATTAGGACTCGTGAAATTGATATCAATTCCTAAATTGAAATCGCCAATTATGTTTGCAAATTCGCCGTTATATGATAAGTCAAAACCATTAGTTGCAAAATAATAAGCTGCTGATAATTTATGTTGTGACGTAAACGGATTTCGATTAAAACCGTAAACAGTATACGTATCTTTTGCGCCTAGTTTAACACCATCATCTGGGTTATAACCAACAATTGGAATTACCTGATTTGCATTATTTTTTATTTTTAAATAGTTGTAGGTATTAATATCATAATTATTTGTCAAATGCTTTTTGCCTTTGGTTGTTTTGAAGGTGTTTTCTTTCGACTTATAATCATAAAAATGTGTTTTCTTACCATTTTCAATATTATAAATATCATTGTTTTGCCCACCAACTAATCGGAGTTTAATGAGCTTATTTCCTTCACCATGAACGTGGAGTACGTCATCATCATCTAATGCGTAAACCCATATCTCTTTTGTTTCGTTTTTACTATAGGTGCGTTGATGAAATACATCAGCCTTTTCACCTTTTTTTATGCGATATGCCGTTACAGACGTTTTGCCATCTGGCAGACGCTCAATATCAAAATAATCATCTTTATCGGTACCTTTTATAATGGCAAATTTATTCACATGTGCATAATACGTATCTGAAATTTCTTGAAGGTTTCCACGTCTAGCACGCAACTTGCTTTTAAGATCTTCAATGGTATCACCTTGCAATTCTTGAGGGATATTTTTGAAAGCTTCTTCAATTACGGCATTTGTTAATTGCGATGTTATTATTTTCACCTGTTCATCCCAAACTGATTTATCGGATTGACTGATTAATGAAACATCCAATGGGTATGGTTCCAAATTAAACCATTTTGGACTGCGTAAATCGTCTTCATAGCCTTGTAATAATCTTGCCGTAGGAATAATTCTAGACCCAATTCCTAGTAAAAAGCCATCATTCATATTAGAAAAAGCTTGATCGCGATCTCTTGGTACTGGAACATAAACTGTTTTACCGTTCTTTTCGGTTGTTGCCCAACGCCATTGATCATGATGTCTATCCCAATCGCCAATGAGCATATCAAATAATCGCGCACGAACATAAGCAGATTCATCGATAACAATATCTTCATCTGAACGAATTTCTGCTAGCATATCATCCGTACCTATGAGTTCATTAGAAAATGCAAAACTTTTTTGATAACCATGATCATCACCTGCATGTTCCTCAATCATATATAACTCATCACCAAATGCATCATTGTAAGGTTCAATTGCTTTTTGATGTGGCACATAATACAAAACAGGATTGGTATGCATGACGCCAATAGCATCAGACAAGGTAGCGGTTACAAATGGTGCATACGGATGGGATCCTGTAAAAACATGAAAAATTAATTCTTCAGCTACCGTGTCATCAAATTGACCTTCAATAAATTGATCCTTAAATGCGAATGCTTGAATATAATTTAATGCGTTTTTACGTAAACCACGCATCACAAATTCACGCCCTGTAGAATCTGCTAGTCTTAATGAATTTGACTGCGTTCCTCCACCTTTTCTAACAGGTTTTAAACCGCCAAAAAGCGTGTCTAACAGGACCGTTTTTGCTTGAATAGCTGTACTAAAATCTTGCGAGTAGCGTTCTCCCCAAAGAAATTTATAAAATTTACTTTTCTCAGTTTCCTTATCCGTGTAAATAGATGCTTGAATGGTTTGAGGTATTTTTGCTGCGTAATTGCGTGATTCTTGTTTTTGTACTGGATACACGTCTTTGGAAAACAAAACGGTTTCTGTTTTAGCTTCTATAAACCGAACTTGACTTGAGCCGTCTTTAAACACATCCAAACGCGCATATCCTGGTTCACTTGACGAAAACAAACCACTACCAACATTTCTGGTAGCCGTAGATTTGGAACCTGAACCACTAATTATTTGTGTTAAATTATCCTGAACTAAATATTGTAAATTATGATCATGACCAGCAACAAAAATAACATGATCATTTTCTTGTGCTAATGTTATAATGCGCTTTCTGAATTCGTTATAACGTTTATTCTGGATATCTTCAGGACTTACACCTGTAGTTTTTCTTAAAATATTTTTTAGCGTTCCTAAAATAGGAAATGGTTTCATGTGGTCCATGAAACTATATTGTCCACCATGTGGCCCATTTGTAAAAAGGGGATGATGCATAGCAACAATAGTCGTTTTCCCACGCGCTTTTTTAATGCGGCTTTCAAACTCATCTAAAAAGGCTTCACGAGTTTTTATATCGCATTTATCATTTATGGTAGGATGTTTATCCCAATTAGCCATATACCATTTGGCATCCACATAAATTAACTCAATATTATCTGTTATTGTTTCGTTTTCAATGGGACAACCATTTTCAGGCAGGAATGAGTTTTTTCCTAAAGCATCATCAATATAATCCTCTTGACGTTCCAAACCTTTTAAACCATCTGAATACCAATCGTGATTTCCTGGTAAAAAAACCGTTTTGCCTTTAAAGTTTTTTACGGCATCTATTTGCACATCCAGTTGGTGTTTAGCAAAAGCATAACTATCAGCTGATTTTTCTGGCAAACCGCTTGGATAGATATTATCACCTAAAAAAAAGGCTGAACTATTGGCATTTGCTTGGCTCAATGCAGACTCAAAGGCTTTTAACGCTACTGTTTTTGTGCCAATTGGTGAATTCCCCGCATCACCTATTAAATAAAACGTATGTTCAATAGTGTTTTCAGTTTCAGCAATAGGAACATAAGGTTCCTGATATTGTGTTTTAAACGTAGCACAACCGTAAAAAGACAATAAAAAAAGACAGCAAAAACCTAGTTTGTAAAATGTATTCATTGAATCTCTATTATCTATAATTTAAAAATTATCTTAGATTGTTTTAGCCTTATTTTTCCCAAAGACTATCAGTAAAATAGTGTTTACAATCTAAAAAATGTTGTTTGGTTTGAAAACCAGAAATTTCTGCTAATTTTTCAATTTCTGAAAGGCTGTATTTTTTGGATAATTCCGTCCAAATCAATTCATTTTGATTGAATTCAATCGTTTTATTAAGTTTTTTAAGCAAAACTGTCTGTTTTTTCAAACTAACAATATAGCTTTTTACACGACCAGTTTCTGGATTATAATAGCAATAAAAATCGAAATCATCCATTTTGAAGTCAGCCTCTAATTCCCGATTCATTCTAATTAATAAGTTTATATTAAAACGTTTCGTAATGCCTTCTTTATCATCATAAGCATTCTTAATGGTGATTGGATTTTTCTTTAAATCCATACCTATCAAAAGCTTATCACCTGAATTCATAACGTTGTTAAACAGCTTTAATAAATTTATAGCATCATCTTTTAAGTAATTTCCAATATTACTTCCTAAAAACAGTAATAAATTGGGCGTATTCCCTTGAAATTTTTCATTTAAAATTTCAAAATAATCACCTACTTGAGGCTTTATTGATAATTCAGGCAAACGTTCATGCAGTTTTTCTGAAAGTATATCAATTGCTTCTTGTGAAATATCAATTGGAACATAGTTAAAAACGATGTGCTCATTAACCAAATATTCTAATAGCTTGAAGGTTTTAAAACCATCACCAGCGCCTAGTTCAATAATATTAAACGGTTTATCAAACGCAACAGCATCTACAATTTGTTTCGCTTGAAGTGATAAGATTTCAAATTCAGAATCGGTTAAATAGTAATCAGGCATATTCATTATTTCCTGAAAAATGCGACTACCATTCGTGTCATAAAAATATTTAGAAGACAGGTGTTTTTCTTTGGCTGTTAAACCTGCTACCACATCTTTTGCAAACGTTTCATTCATATTATTTTACAAGTCTAATTCCCGAAAATTGCCATCTCATGTCTGGATGGAAAAAATTCCGATATGTGTTTCTACTATGGTTTTTTACGGTTGCTACTGAAGCACCACGAAGTACCATTTGATTGATCATAAATTTGCCATTGTACTCGCCTAAAGCACCTGGTGCTTTACTAAAATTTGGATACGGTAAATACGCACTATTTGTCCATTCCCATAATTGTCCAAAATCAATTTTTTGGGATGCTACTTCCCATTCAAATTCTGTTGGTAAGCGCATTTGTTTCCATTCTGCAAAGGCAAATGCTTCATAAAAACTAATATGGGTTACGGGTTTATTTTTCTCTACAGGTACAAATCCGTTTAAGGTGTAATGAAACCAAGCGTCATCCACTTCATGCCAATATAAAGGGGCTTCAATGTTATTTTCTTGAATAAAATCCCAACCTTCGGCATGCCATAAATTAAAATCCTGATATCCGCCAGCTTGTATAAATTCTAAAAACTCACCATTACTGACCAATTGATTACTTATTTCAAAATCTTGGAGAAATACTTGGTGATTCCCTAGCTCATTATCATAACAAAACCCTTTGCCTTTATGACCAATTTCATATAGTCCTTCGGGTATTTTGATGAATTCTGAATTTGAAGAAAGTGTTTTTAATTCAATTTTATTTTCAATAGTTGGGAACGTGGGTTGATTTCCTAAAATATAGGTGATATCATAATAAAATAACTCTTGATGTTGCTGTTCGTGGTTGATGCCTAATTCAACAATATCTAATGCTTCTTGTGATGGATTGTCATTTAGGAACGCCAACATTTTTAAGTCAACAAATTCACGATACTTATATACATCTTTTACTGATGGACGCGTCATTAACCCACGATTTGGACGTAAAACACGTTTTCCCGCATTGTTATAATAACTGTTGAACAGGTAAGCAAAATCTTCATCAAAAACTTGATAGTTTTTTACAAACGTGCTCAAAACAAACTGCTCAAAAAACCATGTAGAATGTGCTAAATGCCATTTTGGTGGTGATACAAAAACATCAGGTTGCACCGAATAGTCTTCAGTTTTAAGCGGTTTGCAAATTTCTAAAAATCGGCTTCGCGTATATTGGAATTGCTCTTTTATAGTCATTTTAAATAAGTTCAGTTTCTATAATTACTTCGCTTTGCAAGGTTTTATGTACAGGACATTTTGAGGCAATTTCTTTTAATCGTTTCTTTTGATCTTCATCCAAATTACCTACAAATTTCAAACGTTTTTGCAAGTGATCCAGGCGTTTAGGTTTATCAACATCTAGCATTAAATCATCGCTATGTTTTTTTGAATAGGTAATATAAGCATAAACCTCTTGTAAATCCCATTTCTTTCGTTCGGCATATAATTTTAACGTCATCACCGTACAAGCCGCTAATCCCGCACTTAAATAATCATAAGGTGAAGGTCCGAAATCGTCACCTCCTACAGATTCTGGTTCGTCTGCAATGAAATTGTGCCTTTTGGTTTGAATAGCCGTTGTGAAATGATCTTCCTCTAAATTTAAATGGGCAACTAATTGTTCACCATCCGTATCTAACATGGTATTTTCTTGCGGTTCAAAATAACGTTGCACCCAATGACCAATCATATTTCCAACATAAACGCTATCCCTAGAATTTGACAGCAAATGATCTGCACCATCCAAACTGACAAAACTTTTAGGATGGTGTGCATTATGATATAATTTCTCGGCATTCTCAATTCCTACTGTTTTATCAAAAGGCGCATGCATGATAAGTATGGCTTTGCGTAAATTTTTCGTGATTTCCGGAAGATTGGTTTTACTAAAATCGTCCACAAACTCCTGGTTAATTTTAAATGGTCGTCCGCCAATATTCACTTCAACATCTCCTTTATCTTTAACCTCATCCAACCCATGCGAAAATAATTTGGTAACATGACCCACGGTTGCAGGTGCGCCAATTGTTGCAACGGCTTTTATGTTGTCCAATTTAGAAGCAGCTGTAATGACCGCTGCACCACCAAGGGAATGCCCAACTAATAAACTAGGTGCTTTATAATTTTCTTCTAAAAAGACGTTTACAGCCAGCAAATCCGAAACATTGGCTGAAAAATGACTGTCAGCAAATTCGCCTTCACTTCTTCCTAATCCTGTAAAATCAAAACGCACCACGCCAAAACCATGATTGGTTAAAGCTCGACTGATATTTTTTACAGCACTTAAGGTACTTGAGCAGGTAAAACAATGTGCAAAAATAGCGTAGTTATTAGGTTTCTGATTAGCAGGTAACTCTAAATATGCTTGTAGTTTATGGCCTTTTTCATTCTGAATATTGAGTTTCGTGCTTTTCATCTGCTTATAAATGTTTTAATTTTTCTTGATCTGTATAGGTAGAAAATTGTTGCAAAAGCAACCTTAGTTTAGGGTTAATAAACGTTTCACAAAATGGTTTTTCAGGATTTTTTTGATAATAATTTTGAATGGCTTCTCGCGACGCTTTAAAATCTGAAAAAGGCAAAACCGATGTCACCAATTCTTGGTCGAAATCCTGCTGAAAACTTTCAATGAGCTTGTCTACTTCTAAATGTTGAGCCTCTGAAAACGTATATACAGCCGACCGATATTTGTTACGCATGCTGTGATTTACCGTACTCTTATGCGTTAACAAATGTATATTAATTAGTATATTTAAATTAACGCTATTAGAATTAAAATGAACTATAACGGCTTCTGAAAATGACTCATATTCGCCTACCGAAGCCACATATCCTTGTTCCACTTTTTCAACACCTTTTAAAGATTGAAAAACAGCTTCCGTGCACCAATGACAACCACCTCCTAAAGCAATTTTAGAAATAGAATTCATGCATTAGTCTTTTACAACTTCCACGCCTTTCCAAAAAGCAATATGATTTTTAATGCCTTTTGCTAATGATGAAACTTCAGGATAAAACCAGGCTGCATCCACGTTTTGTTTTCCATCAACTTCCAAAGTATAATAGGACGCTTCACCTTTCCAAGGACAGTTAGTATGTGTTTTACTGGGCTTAAAAAAATCTTTCTTAATGCTGTCATGCGGGAAATAATGGTTGTTTTCAATTACAACTGTATTATCACTTTCTGCTAGTATTTGATTGTTCCAAATGGCTTTCATAATTGATTTATTAACTGTTTATATTGCTTTTTAAATAAAACTATCGCTAAATCGCTCAAAATGACAGGTATAACCATCTGGTTTCCGAACCAAATAGTCTTGATGTTCCGGTTCTGCAGTCCAAAATTTTGAATACGGCTCCAAAGTGGTTGCTACTTTACCTTCCCACTTATTAGAATCGTTTACAATTTTAATAATTTCTTCAGCTTGGGCTTTTTCATCTTCATTTTGAAAAAATATAGCCGAACGGTAACTAGACCCAATATCATTCCCTTGTCTATCAACCGTTGTTGGGTTGTGAATTCGGAAGAAATAATCTAAAATATGTTTAAATGATGTTTCATTTTCATCGTAGGTAATTTCAATACCTTCCGCATGACCTGGATGATTTTTATAAGTTGGATTATCATTTTGACCTCCAATGTAGCCGACTTCGGTATCTTGAATTCCCTTCTGGGTGCGGAATAAATCTTCCATTCCCCAGAAACAACCACCTGCTATATATGCTTTTTTATAATTGCTCATTGTATTGTATTATTAAACTATAATTATTTAAAAAATTGATCACCTTAATTTCTGCCATTTCACAAGGCTTTAAGTGCTCTTTTGTATTCGTAATATAATAATTTAAGCTGATAAAATCGTTCCCACTTAAGGCTTCAGCATAAATTTTATAACTTTTTCCCTTGTTATAATCGGAACGGATTACACCGTATTTAACCTTGTTGAAAAACACCTCGGAATAGCCGATTGGTAATTTCTGTATACGCTTTAAGAGCATAATTATCCTTTCTTTTATGTTAAGAGCTACAAGACAACATAGAACATCCCGCTTTATGTCTCGCCCAATCTGGTCGTTTTGCAAACCACTTTTTGTTTTGTGGCTGTTCAGCATAAGGTTGCTTGAGTAACTGAAATAATTCATCAATTAAACTATAATCACCTTTATCTGCTGCATCAATGGCCAATTGCGACATGTAATTTCGCAACACATATTTTGGATTTACCGCATTCATCTGTTCCTTTCTTACGGCTTCAGATGACTGTTCTTTTTTCAGTCTTGAAGCATAATGGGCAAACCATAGATTCCATTTTTGTCTGATCACATCTGAAATTTCTGTTGGATCATAAAATGAATTTGCTACTATATCTAACCCTTCCGATGCGTTTTCTTTTTTGAAATCACTTAAACTTCTAAAGAAAATAGTCATATCGGTTTCGGATAGTTGTAAATTATCTTCCAACTGCTGAATGAGTTGTGCATCCAAATCATCGTCTATTACTAAACCTAATTTGTTCCGCATCATCTGTAGCGATTGCGTTTCAAAATCAATTTTGTATTGATTAAGTATCTCCTCTAAAGCTTCAGCATCTTCAATTAACGGAAAAAGAGCATTGGCTAATTGGTATAAATTCCACAGCCCAATATTTGGCTGATTGCCATACCTATAGCGTTTATGCTGACTGTCCGTTGTGTTTGGCGTCCATCCAAAATTGAAATCCTCCAACCAACCGTAAGGTCCATAATCTATGGTTAAACCTAAAATGGACATATTATCCGTATTCATAACACCATGCACAAAACCTACACGTTGCCAATGAATAATCATTTGTAAGGTTCGCTGTGAAACTTCAGAAAAAAACTGGATATAGGAGTCTTTTGATGGTTTCCCCAAATGCGAAAAATGATGTTTGATGGTATAATCTACCAAGGTTTTCAATGTTTCTACATCTTGTCTTGCGGCTAAAATTTCATAACTGCCAAACCGTAAAAAGCTTGGAGAAATTCTTGAAACAATGGCGCCTTTTTCATAAGCTGCATTACCATCATACATCATATCACGCAACACGGCATCACCCGATAATGCTAACGAAAGCGCTCTGGTAGTTGGTACACCTAAATGATGCATGGCTTCACTACACAAATATTCCCGAATGGAGGAACGCAATACAGCCAAGCCATCAGCAGTTCTGGAATACGGTGTTTCACCAGCACCTTTTAATTGTACTACCCAACTTGTATTATTATTTTTTACTTCAAATAAATTAATAGCGCGACCATCACCTAATTGCCCAGCCCAACTTCCAAACTGGTGACCACCGTAACACATGGCATACGGATTGGTGTTTTCTAATACGGCATTACCCGTAAAAACATTTAAAAATGATTCTGATTGACTATCGGCTTCCGTTAAACCTAAATTATCTAACATTTCTGGAGATACATGAAGCATTTTCGGATTTGCGGTTAGTTTCGGTTTTACATACGAAAAACACGCTTTAGTAACCTGCCTTCTCGTGTTTTCTATAATAGGATCTGCAGGCAGTTCTTTATTGAAGCTATCGTTAATATTGAGTTTTATTTGTTTAGCCATTTTAATAGGTCCTTGTCATTAGGGTTTCGCAACCGTTTATCATCAATTAAAATTGTAGGGAAATGCAAATTTCCATTTGGGTATAAGTTACGTAATTCTTGAGCAAAGTTATCATTCTTTAACACATCTTGAAACGTAAATTCAAGATTTCGGGACTCAAAAAAATTCTGATAATAAATAGATTTATGGCAGTTTTCACTACCAAATAAGGTGATGGTTTTCACAGTATTTCCTTTCTATATTTTATGTGTTTGTTTCTAAAATCATAGATTCTGAATTCACACAATAACGCAATCCGCTTGGTTCTGGGCCATCTGGAAATACATGACCTAAATGAGCATCGCAGGAGTTGCACATTACCTCAACACGCACCATTCCGAAGGTAGAATCTTTTTCATACTTAATAGCATTTTCCTCTATAGGCTGCGTAAAACTTGGCCATCCAGAACTAGAATCAAATTTAATAGTGGAATCAAACAACGGCGTATTGCAGCAAACACAATTATATTTTCCCGCTTCATGAACACTACAAAGCGCTCCAGTTCCTGCCATTTCTGTTCCTTTTTTACGCGTAATTCTGAATTGCTCGTCAGTTAAAATTTCACGCCATTCAGCTTCTGTTTTTTCAACACGACGGCCTGGTGTTGGATTTCCATTCACACTAAAACTGATAACCTCTTTCCACGTTAACATAAGCTTGTCTTTTCTTTAATTAATAAAATAGTTCGTTTTTGTTTAATACGTGTAAAATAAAAACTCCGATAAAGTATCGAAGTTAAACCTATAAACAAGTGATTTATTTGTCGCAGTATTATCTTATTCCTTACAAAAAACGTTTAACCCCAAATTATAGTAATTTTTTAGTAATTTGTACGTCTAAAGTATCTTGAATTAAACTTATGACAAATATTGTAGAAAAAGCTGAAGCCTATGTTTTTGATTTATTTAAAGATGAATTAGATTCTTCTTTCTTATATCATAATCTAAAACACACAAAACGGGTTCTGAAAAGTCTTCGTGAAATTATAGCACATACTGACATTTCTGAAAAAGATTCAGAAATACTTCAATTGTCTGCCATATTTCATGATACAGGTTACACAAAAACGATTGATGATCATGAGCAAGAAAGTGTTAAAATTGCCGAGGCTTTTCTAACTGAAAATCATGTAGATCCAGAAACGATTCAGGCAATAAGGGACTGTATTTTGGCAACACAATTTGAGTGTGTACCAAAAACTCTTCACGAAAAAATTATGCGCGATGCAGATTCATCACATTTTGGCAAGGATTACTTTAATGAGACGAGTGAGTTTCTCCGTAAGGAATTGGAAATTCAAGGTGTTGTCAATTTTTCGGCTAGCGAGTGGTTGGATGAAAACATCAAAATGCTTTCTGAAAAACATGAATTCCTCACGGATTATGCCATTAAAAATTGGCAAGAACAGAAGGACAAAAACCTTTCAGATCTGATTAGTTCAAAAAATAAGTTTAATAAGAAATTAAAAAAAGAAAAGCTTAAAGCGAAATACAAAGCGCAATATAAAAACGAAAGTCCCGAGCGTGGTATCCAAACGTTTTATCGTGTTGCTTTACGGAACCACATAAAATTAAGTGATATTGCGGACACGAAAGCCAATATTTTATTATCGGTAAATGCCATTATTTTATCGTTGATTATTTCTAACTTATTTTCAAAATTGGACAATCCGTCCAATGCCTATTTAATAATTCCAACTATTATCTTTGTGGTATTTAGTGTTACTTCTATTGTCCTATCGGTTATTGCCACTAGGCCAAATGTTACACGAGGGGAATTCACAAAAGAAGATGTTGCGGAAAAACGGGTTAATTTAACCTTCTTTGGAAACTTTCATAAAATGAAACTGGAAGAATTTGAATGGGCTATAGATGAATTATTAAAGGACAAGAATTACGTATACAGTTCATTAACTAAAGATCTTTATTATCTTGGAAAGGTTTTGGATAGAAAGTATCGTATTTTAAGAATTACCTATTCTATCTTTATGATTGGGATTATAATTTCTGTTTTAGCATTTGCCATTTCATTTAAAATGCAAAACTTTAATTTTCTATAACATCCATTAAGTCATTGTAGGTATAGTAGTTTGTGCTATCCGTTTTATTATTACGATACAGAATACTAACACGAATAGCCTTCAAGCCTGTTACACCTTGTAAGTCTTGTAATTCTACAACTTCCAAGTCTGTGTCAAGCATTTTTTTAGATTGAAAAAAGCGAACATACTGTAAGTATTCTTCCTCATCTTCCTGCTGCGAATAAACAATACTTAACTTCCCTTTTTCGGTAACCCGTTGTTCAGTACCTTTTATAAATGCTTTGTCTACACGTTTTTTAACAACCTCATAACGTGCATTGTACGTGCCATCTACATCAAATTGCTTTTCGTCCATGCGGAAACGGATAGATAAAGGTTGATTAAAAACCAAAATCATAGAAGCCATATCCAATTTTAAGGGATATATATCTTGATTGCTATAAAACGCATTCTCCATATCACACATAACTTGAATTTGCCATAGTCGCAGATTATAGAGATAAATAAGACTAAAACTATCCTCTCGCGTAATAGATTCACCTATATACATGTTGTGTTCTACACCATCCGTTTTATAGCGTTCAAAAAAGTGTGGATATATTTTTTGTGCTTCCACTTGTCTATCATCTATAATTGTAGACATATTTTTGTTTATTAAACTAATGGTATCATCATAGTTTTTTCTGTGTTTATACAACACTTTTAGATCCTTATCAATTTGCTCAAAATAACCATCAATTTCTGATACTAAATTGGTATTTGTTTTCTTTATGAGATTCAGCAATGATGACACTTCATTTTTCAGAAACAATGAAATGACATGTTCACTATCCACTTTAAAAGCTTTTTCAACTTGAGTAAGAAATGTATTGATTTGGAAAGCTACCTGATCATAAACTGGCATGTTTAAATCTATATTCGCTTTATCAATAATGGATTTCGCTAATTCTAACTGATCAGACAAATCTTTTTGTGTCGCTAAATTTCTTGCTTCTGATGAACCTTTGACATCAATTTGCCCGAATAAAGGATAAACATTTTTAAAAGCAATTTTTCTGAATGGGATATTTTTATTCTGAAGTATATTTTCTTTTATAAAGGCTTGCGCAGCTTGCTTAAATCGCCAATGAACGCTTTTATGAATAGACGTACATTCTTGTTGAATAACCGCTTCAATTAAGTTTTCTTGATCGGTTTTACTACGCTCTACCGTTGCAACAATGTATGGCATAACATCTTCCAGCTTATTAGCATTGATACTATTTAAAGCTTTTGGCTGATTAGAAACTAATTCTAAAATCCCCATCAAGCCGTCTTTATTTGCAATAGGCGCAAAAATAGCACTTTTAAATCCTTGCTCATGGAGCATTTTTATATGTGGCACTTTCCCTTGGGTTGCATGAAAGGTTTTTTCTACATTGGAAACAGCAATATGCTTCTTCTCTTCCAGTAATTTTTTATAGGACGATTTGCACAACATATCCGCACAATTACCCATAGGGTTGTCATTTAACAGAAAACTATGCATGCCTTCACCGTAAACACGCTCAAAGAGGCCTTCTTCTTTATTGTATACTGAAAACCCGACCTTAATATCAGTAATTTTTAAAAACGATTGGAATATAGATTGAAGATCTTTAATAAAATTTTTATCCTGTCGCTTGTTTTCAGCTATTAAATTGGATTTGATCTCGGAAATGGCAAAATCATCAGTTACATCAAATATGTTAGAGATTACAAACCCTTTTAGTGTATATCCATTTTCAGGAAACAGTTTTTTCCAAAGTGCTATATCATCAAAATTATCCATGAGCGAATCAATATCCTCTTGCGTAATGTTTGGCGCACCACTCGATTTTATGACCTCTGTAAAGTCGGCATTATAAAGGATTTTATAAAAGCGAATGATGCCATTTTTATCAGGAATTTCATAATGAAATGGCCTTCTAAAACTAAAATCAGAACCATAATACGCATTCAAAATAATAGTACAAACCATGATGTATTTATCATCGTCCGGCATGTTCTTAATTTCAAGCTTAAAATCCTCTCCTGCATCAGCTATAATACTTTTAAATCGTTCAGAAAGATTAAAAATAGCATCTTTAAAGGGAGCAGTAGCGGCTTTAATTTCGTTTTTTGTGAGTAACGGATTAAAAGTATCTTGAAGAATTTCAGCAATTTGTGCTTCTCGTGTTTTAATTATGGACATATCAGAAAATCCATCTTTTAACTCTGGGTACGTTTCTGCAATTTTAAGAATGGATTTTGCTTTTTCTGCCATCCATACATTTTCACTCTGTGCCAATAGTTCATATTGCTCAAAGAGCTTATGAAAGCTGATAAGCAATTTTATAGGTGAACTAGTTTTGTTATTGAGTATCATGCCAAAATATTTCTTCAAAAATACAAATATTAACCTTGGTCGAAAAATAGGTATAACACTAACATGAATTTTTATAAAAACTTAAATAAACGATGAAATTTGCTTGTTTAACGATTTATCCATCAATTAATCATGGTTTACACTCAAAATCAATACCTTGAAACTCTTTTTCGTAATAATTAAATCGAATTTTAAACAATGCTATCCACGACATCATACCGCACTTTTTTTTTCTCCATGTTTTGCCTAACCTTTTTACAGTTTAATAATGGGTTTTCACAAACTTGGATAGAAAAAAACGAAAGTGAAAATTATGTAGCGAGGCACGAATTTGGCTTTGTTCAAGCTGGCGATAAATTTGTCATGTTTGGTGGTCGTGAATCATCACAAAGGCTGGATGTTTATGATTATGCAACGAATACATGGGAACAAGGTGGTATGGCTCCAGAATCATTTAACCATTTTCAAGCCATTAGCTTCGAAGGGCTTATTTGGGTTATTGGTGCATTTAAAACAAATGTCCCAAATCCTGAAGAAAGTGCAGATTATATTTATATGTATAATCCAGCTACAAAACAATGGATTCAGGGTATGGAAATCCCCGAATCACGGAAGCGTGGAGCGGCAGGATTGGCCGTTTATAATAATAAATTTTATGTTGTAGGTGGTAATAACAATGGTCATAGCGGTGGTTATGTTTCTTATTTTGATGAATTTAATCCTACTACAGGTGCTTGGACCTCATTAACTAATGCGCCGCATGAGCGCGATCATTTTCAAGCTGCAATTTTTGGCGATAAACTCTATGCTATTGGAGGCAGATTAACAGGTGGTCCAGGTGGATTATTTGAGCCACAAGTTCCCGAAGTAGATGTGTATAATTTTATCACAGAGCAATGGACAACATTAAATAACAGTCAAAATATACCCAATCCGCGAGCAGGTTTAGGTGTTATAGTTTACAATAACGAAATATATACCCTTGGTGGCGAAACTACATTTAACAGACCAAATAATGGTCAGGTTTCTATTGTTGAATCATTTAACCCAACCACAAACACATGGACAACACAAAGTAGCTTAAACTATCCTAGACATGGGTTTCAGCCTATTGTTTCCGGTAGCACACTATATGTTGCAGGAGGTTCATCAGGAGGTGTAATTATCCGAAATATGGAATATTTAGGCACTGATGATGCTTCAGGGACAGCAAATGTTAATAGCACATTTGCAGCAGCTGAAACAACCAAAGCATTTGAATACGGCCCAGATTTTGGTTCGGTAACTATTGATATTGAATTAAGTAATACATCTGGAACAACAGGCACTTATATTGATAATATTTCCATAACAGGAACAGATTATACGTTGGCCAATACGTATGCTAATCAATTAGTTGGTGCTAATTCTAGTGTTAGTATTCAGGCAGTTCTTACCAATACCACGCAAAATACTAGAAATGGTACAGTATCGGTTACCTACAATAACAATAGCACATTAACTATTGAACTTGAAGGAACTTTAAACCCAACATTATCCATTGACACATTAAACGAAACAAATGGAAATTTATTAGTCTATCCATCGCCTACAAAAAACACATTTTCAATTAATCATTCGGTTACAGAATTGAAATTATACGATGTTTCTGGAAAACTAATTAAAGAATTTTCTGGAGCATTTAAAGCCAAACAAGACTTCAGTGTTTCGGAATTATCAGCTGGACTTTATATTGTGAAAGCACGTAATAGTTCGCAGGCGCAATTCACGGGTAGATTGATTAAGAAATAAACCTTTTTTATGAACCACAATTTCCGCTGTTAAATGATGACAGTTTCTACTCAAAAAAAAATCAATCAGCATTTTTTATAATTATTATAGTCTTGTTTTGATTTATTTAAATACATTTGTCTCGAAATTAGAATCAACAATGAGAAATTTTTCTATTATTCCTTCAATTAGTATTGCAAATGTGATTATCACATCTGCAGAGGGAACGCTATAGAATATATACAACATATTTAAAAAGCCTCCCGAGAAATCAGGAGGCTTTTTTTATGGTATTAAATCAATATGACAACACATACAAACATTATTATTATCAGCATTATTATTCGCTTCACAGAGTGAGTCAGGCTGGTATTATCCAATTTTAAGCCTTTCTCATTCACTTGAGAAAGGCTTTTTTATTTTTTATAAAATCGACATATGAAAACAGTTACTAACATTATTATTATCAGCATTATTATTTACTCTATCGAGTGAGTCAGGTTGGTATTGCACCATTTCAAGCCTTTCTCATTTATTTGGGAAAGGCTTTTTTTATTCAATTAAAGTCAAACTTAAAACAAACCAATATGTATTACAACAACGACACGCTAATCTACCTAAACGGGAAATTTGTTAAAGCAAATGAAACTACTACAGATTTATACAGTCAAACCCTACACTACGGATATGGTGTTTTTGAAGGGATTCGGGCTTATGCAACTGGAAACGGGACAAGCGTTTTCAAAGTCAAAGAACATTACGAACGTTTAAAAAAGTCAGCAGAGCTCATCACTATTCCATTTCATTATGATGTTCAAGAATTAGTAGACGCAACTTACATGCTGTTAAAGAAAAATAATTTATCTGATGCCTATGTTCGTCCATTGGTTTTCTGCGATCCAAACATGGCACTTACCAAACCAAATAATGTTTCCATCATGATCTGCGCTTGGGAATGGGGCGCTTATTTGGGAGACAAACAATTACGATTGAACGTTTCGTCTTTCTGTCGTCCCCATCCACGTTCCATAAAAATTGAAGCAAAAGTATGTGGTCATTATGTGAATTCAATACTGGCCACAAACGAAGCAAAAGATAAAGGTTTTGATGAAGCGTTGCTTTTGGATAGCGATGGGTTTTTAGCAGAAGGTCCAGGCGCTAATTTATTCTTCGAAAAAGACGGTGTTTTATTCACTCCGAAATTGGGCAATATCCTTCCCGGAATCACACGAGCAACTGTTTTAGAATTAGCCGAAGAACTTGGAATCGAAGTTAAACAAGGACTTTTTGAACCTAAAGACTTATTCGCAGCAGACAGTGCTTTTTATTGTGGAACAGCTGCTGAAGTTATAGGCATTAAATCCGTTGATGACACCAAATTCCCGACAGCATGGAATGATTCATTAGGAAAGAAATTACAAGACGCTTATTCGAAGCGGGTGAAAGAAACTCCAACAACAGCAACAACATTTAGCACAACGTTATCATGAACACTATAAATACATACAGTAAAACAATCACGCAGGACGCATCTCAACCTGCCGCGCAAGCCATGCTTTATGGAATCGGGTTGACGGAAGAAGACATGCAAAAAGCACAGGTCGGGATTGTGAGTACAGGTTACGAAGGAAATACCTGCAATATGCATTTGAACGACTTGGCGAAAGAAGTCAAAACAGGCGTGCAAAACGAAAACCTTGTTGGATTAATTTTCAACACGATTGGCGTAAGTGATGGGATTTCCAACGGAACAGATGGCATGCGATTTTCATTGGTTTCCCGTGATGTCATTGCTGATTCAATCGAAACGGTGGTCAGCGCACAATGGTACGACGCCGTTTTAGCCGTGGTGGGTTGCGATAAAAATATGCCCGGTTCTATCATCGCGATGGGCAGATTAAATCGTCCTGCAATCATGGTTTACGGTGGAAGCATTCATTCTGGAAAATGGAAAGGTGAATCTTTGAACATCGTTTCTGCATTTGAAGCTTTGGGCAAGAAATTCAACAACACCATAACCCCAGAAGATTTCAAAGGTGTTATCAAAAATGCGTGCCCAGGCGCTGGTGCTTGTGGCGGCATGTATACGGCAAACACAATGGCTTCCGCAATTGAAGCTTTAGGAATGAGCTTACCCTACAGTTCTTCGAATCCTGCTTTAAGTGTTGAGAAGAATCAAGAATGTTTAGCTACCGGAAAAGCAATTCGGGTTTTACTTGAAAATGACATCAAACCCAAAGACATCATGACCAAAAAGGCATTTGAGAATGCGATAACCATGGTCACGGTTCTCGGTGGTTCAACTAATGCGGTGTTGCACTTAATCGCGATGGCGCATTCTGTAGATCTCGAATTAACACTAGAGGATTTCCAAAGAATCAGCGATAAGGTCCCTGTTTTGGCAGATTTAAAACCAAGCGGAAAATACCTGATGGAGGATTTACATGCTGTTGGCGGTGTTCCTGCGGTGATGAAATACTTGTTAGAAAACAACCTGCTTCACGGTGATTGTTTAACCGTGACAGGAAAAACTGTCGCAGAAAACATGGCTGAAATTTCAGATTTAACCGCAGGACAAAATGTGTTTCTTCAATTGGAATCTCCTTTAAAATCTACTGGACATTTACAAATCCTTTTTGGGAATTTGGCACCCAAAGGGAGTGTGGCGAAAATCAGCGGAAACGAAGGAGAATATTTTGAAGGTTCAGCAAAAGTTTACAACGATGAATACGCAGCAATTGACGGCATAAAAAGCGGTGAAGTTAAGTCGGGAGATGTTGTGGTGATTCGCTACTGTGGTCCAAAAGGAGGTCCAGGAATGCCAGAAATGCTCAAGCCAACGTCGGCTATTATGGGCGCCGGACTGGGGAAAAACGTGGCGTTAATTACCGACGGCAGATTCTCTGGTGGAACACACGGATTTGTGGTTGGACATATCACACCCGAAGCTTATCACGGTGGGACACTTGCATTAGTTGAAAATGGCGACAAAATCATCATTGACACAAAAAATAATTCTATTCAGTTAAAAGTAAACCATCAGGAACTAGCCCAACGAAAATCGGAATGGAACCAACCAAAACTAAAAGCAACAAAAGGCGTCTTATATAAATATGCAAAATGTGTGTCGTGTGCGTCAACAGGCTGCGTAACTGATAATTAATTATAAAAAAACAGAAATGAACTCAATAAAAATGACAGGTGCTAAAGCTGTAGTCGAGTCTTTAGTAGCCGAACAAGTTAATACAATATTCGGGTATCCCGGAGGAGCCATCATGCCCATATATGATGCTTTATATGATTACGAAGAATCCGTAAATCACATTTTAGTCCGTCACGAACAAGGCGCCATTCATGCCGCTCAAGGTTATGCTAGAACATCAGGAAAAACAGGTGTGGTATTCGCAACTTCTGGACCAGGCGCAACCAATTTAATTACTGGCTTAGCAGATGCTATGATTGATTCCACGCCCTTGGTATGTATCACAGGCCAAGTATCATCCCATCTTTTGGGCACCGATGCTTTTCAGGAAACGGATGTGGTGGGAATCTCCATGCCCATAACCAAGTGGAACTGTCAAGTTACCAGAGCAGACGATATTTCTGCCGCTGTTGCAAAAGCATTTTACATTGCACAATCTGGCCGTCCAGGCCCTGTGCTGATTGATATTACCAAGGATGCGCAATTTGGCCAAACCAATTTCAAATATGAGACATGTACGAATATCCGAAGTTATTATCCTAGGCCAAAGTTGCGCAAATCGGTTGCAGAAGCCGCAGCGAAATTAATTAATGCCGCAAAAAAACCTTACTTACTAATTGGACAGGGAATTATGCTATCTCATGCAGAGAAGGCATTAGTGGAGTTTGTTGAAAAGTCAGGAATTCCGGTAGCATCAACCCTTTTAGGGTTAGGCGCATTTCCCAATAATCACCCACTTTATGCCGGATATTTAGGCATGCACGGTGATTATGCCGCAAACATAAAAACAAATGAGTGCGATGTCCTTATCGCCATCGGTATGCGCTTCGACGATAGAGTTACTGGCGATGTTTCTAGGTATGCCAGACAGGCAAAAATTGTTCATATAGACATTGATGCTTCGGAATTAAATAAAATTATAAAAGCAGATGTTCCAATTCATGCGGATGCCAAAGAAGCTTTAAAAGTATTAACAGCATTGGTTCATAAAAAAGTCCACAGCTCTTGGCTTCAGGAATTTAAAGATGCTAAAGAAGTTGAAATTGACACTTTACAAAAAAGTGCCAACGAATTACATTCCGAAGAATTGAAAATGGATGAGGTCATCAAAATGCTTTCAGAAATCACCAACGGAGAAGCAGTTGTAGTTACCGATGTGGGTCAACACCAAATGATGACAGCGCGCTATTATCAATACAATAAAACAAAAAGCAACATTACATCAGGAGGTTTGGGAACCATGGGATTTGCACTACCAGCTGCTATTGGAGCAAAATTTGGTGCGCCAGACAAACCTGTAATAGCCATTATTGGAGATGGAGGCTTTCAAATGACGCTACAAGAATTGGGGACCATTTTGCAAAGTGATGTAGATATAAAAATCATCATTTTAAATAACCGATTTCTTGGGATGGTACGTCAATGGCAACAGTTATTTTTTGAGAAACGCTATTCATTTACAAATATGATCAGCCCTGATTTTATAGCCCTTTCTAAAGCGTATAGTATTGAAGCCTCCAAAATTGAAGCTAGAAAAGACTTAAAAGAAAATCTATTAAAAATGCTAAATCACAACGGATCTTACTTGTTAGAAGTCATGGTCGCTAAAGAGGAAAATGTATTTCCAATGATGACAACCGGAGCCTCTGTATCAGAAGTTCGTTTAAACTAAAAAAAATGAAAAAAACATATACAGTATCCGTCTTTACAGAAAACAGCATCGGGATGATGAATCGGGTAACAATTATTTTCACGCGTCGCCACCTCAATATCGATAGTATTACAGCTTCCGAATCGGAAATAAAGGGAGTGTTTCGATATACCATTGTTTTAAGAACAACAAAAGAGCAAGTAGAAAAAGTTATCGGACAGCTTGAAAAACTAATAGATGTTTTTAAAGCATTCGCACATGAAGATTCTGAAGTCGTACATCAAGAAATCGCATTGTATAAAATAAAAACAGGCGCTTTAACTAATGGTGATGTGGAAAAAGTAATTCGGGAACATCATGCAAGAATACTTACGGTAGACCCAAAATTTATGGTCATAGAAAAAACAGGACATGTAAAAGAAACGCAATTGCTGTTCGAAAACTTACAACCTTATGGTGTACTTGAATTTGCACGTTCTGGACGTGTAGCAGTAACAAAACCCATGAAAGAATTTAGCACCTATTTAAAAGAGTTAGAAGAATTAAATCACAAATTATAAACAATAAATAAAAAGAATTATGGCAACAATAAATTTTGGAGGCGTACAAGAAAACGTTATAAAACGTAACGAATTTCCACTTAAAAAAGCTCAAGACGTATTAAAAGGTGAAACCGTAGCCGTTATCGGTTATGGTGTTCAAGGTCCAGGGCAAGCACTCAACTTAAAAGATAATGGTATCAACGTGATTGTTGGTCAACGAAAAGGAACAACGAGCTGGAGAAAGGCACGAGCTGATGGTTGGGAAGAAGGCAAAACACTTTTCGATTTAGATGAGGCCTGCAAAAAAGCAACTATCGTCATGAATTTACTTTCAGATGCAGGGCAAATACAAGCTTGGGAAGGCATGAAAAAACATTTAACCAAAGGAAAAGCACTCTATTTTTCCCACGGGTTTGGCGTGACATTTCATAAAAAAACAGGCATTGTTCCGCCTTCGGATATCGATGTTGTTTTGGTGGCTCCAAAAGGTTCAGGCACATCACTTAGAAGTTTATTTTTAAATGGACAAGGATTGAATTCCAGCTATGCTGTATTTCAAAACGCTACTGGAAAAGCACAAGAACGTGCCTTGGCATTAGGAATTGCCATTGGTTCGGGATATTTGTTTGAAACCACTTTTCAAAAAGAAGTTTATAGCGACCTTACAGGAGAACGCGGTGTTTTAATGGGCGCTATTGCAGGAGTTTTTGAAGCACAATTCAATGTCCTTCGTCAACGTGGGCATTCGCCAAGTGAGGCTTTTAACGAAACTGTAGAAGAATTTACGCAAAGTTTAATGCCGCTTATTGCCGAAAATGGCATGGATTGGATGTTTGCCAATTGTTCAACAACTGCACAACGCGGCGCATTAGACTGGAAGGGTAAATTTCGCGAAGCTACTGAACCTGTGTTGAATGAATTGTATGACAGCGTCGTTTCTGGAAAAGAAGCTGAAATAGTGATTGAAGCCAATAGTAAACCGGATTATCGTATAAAATTAGAAGAAGAATTAACTGTGATGAAAAACAGCGAATTGTGGCAAACAGGACTAGAAGTGCGTAAATTAAGACCCACCAAATAATGGAATTATTAGATAAAGTATATCAAGCCAAAGAGCGTATAAGAGGTATTGCCATGCATACGCCACTAATGAAAAACGAAAACTTGAGTGAAGAATTTTCTGCTCAAGTTTGGTTAAAACGTGAAGATTTACAACCTGTCCGTTCTTACAAATTAAGAGGTGCTTACAATAAAATAGTATCGCTTTCAAACAAAGATAAATCTAAAGTAATTGTTTGCGCTAGTGCCGGAAATCATGCGCAAGGTGTTGCTTATGCTTGTTATAAATTAAACATTCAAGCTACCATATTTATGCCCGTAACGACACCTCTTCAAAAAACAAAACAGGTTAAACTCTTTGGTAAAGATAAAGTTGAGGTCGTTTTAAAAGGTGATACGTTTGAGGAAGCATTTGAAGAAGCCAACCGTTTTTGCCATGAAATTGATGCTGTTTTTATTCATCCTTTTGATGATAAAAAAGTAATGGCAGGCCAAGGAACAATTGCTTTAGAGCTTTTGGAAGACCACCATAGGCCTATTGACTATTTATTTGTCCCTATCGGTGGCGGCGGTTTAGCTGCAGGTGTCAGTTCGGTTTTTAAAAAATTGAGTCCACACACAAAAATTATTGGGGTGGAGCCAGCTGGAGCGCCATCCATGTCAAACTCCATAAAAAAAGGTGTAAATACAACATTGAAAAACATTGACAAGTTTGTAGATGGTGCTGCTGTTAAACGTGTGGGAGATAAAACATTTGAGATTTGTAAAGATAGTTTGGAAGATATTATCCTTGTTCCAGAAGGGAAGATATGTACAACCATTTTGCGTTTGTATAACGAAGAAGCTATTGTGGCTGAACCAGCAGGTGCATTAACTATTGCGGCTCTCGACTTTTACAAGGAAAAAATAAAAGGAAAAAATGTGGTTTGCGTTATTAGTGGAGGCAATAATGACATTTCTCGCACCGAAGAGATAAAAGAGCGATCCTTATTATATGAAGGATTGAAACATTATTTTCTCGTCCAATTTCCGCAGCGACCAGGCGCATTAAAAGAATTTGTAAATGATATTTTAGGCCCAAATGATGACATTACTTATTTTCAATTTTCAAAAAAGAATAATCGAGAAAGTGGTCCTGCAGTGGTAGGAATTGAATTGAAAAATCAAGGCGATTTTCATAAAATAGAAGAGCAATTAAAACACAGAAAATTTAATTATCAATACTTAAATGATAATGCAGATTTGTTTACAGCCTTAATTTCATAACTAAACACACAAGCTATTCTATGAAAGTAGAATGAAAAAGTCGAGTCCAATGATTATTGCGAATTTCACTACTGTTAATAATGGTTAAAGCCATTTGTAAAGTAGCTTAAAAGTCGTAACTTCATTCGCTTGATAAATCACTTAAAAATCAAAAATTATGGACGATAAAAAACCAAAACTTACAAGGCAGACTGGAGCACCAGTTGGAGATAATCAAAACGTGCAAACCGCAGGACCAAGAGGCCCTATGTTGATGCAAGATGCCTGGTTTCTTGAAAAAATGGCAAACTTTGATCGCGAAGTAATTCCAGAAAGAAGAATGCATGCTAAAGGTTCAGGTGCGTTTGGAACATTTACAGTAACTCACGATATATCAAAATATACCAAAGCAAAGATATTTAGTGAAGTTGGTAAAAAGACGGATATGTTTAGCAGGTTTTCTACTGTAGCAGGAGAAAGAGGTGCGGCAGATGCCGAAAGAGATATTAGAGGTTTTGCATTAAAGTTTTATACCGAAGAAGGTATCTGGGATTTAGTCGGAAATAATACTCCTGTATTTTTCTTTCGCGATCCAATGAAGTTTCCAGATTTAAATCGTGCTGTAAAACGCGATCCTAAAACCAATTTAAGAAGCGCCAATAATAATTGGGATTTCTGGACCTTACTGCCTGAATCCTTACACCAAGTAACGATAACCATGAGTGATCGTGGCATTCCAAAAGGGTACAGACATATGCATGGGTTTGGAAGTCATACTTATAGTTTTATTAACAAAGACAATGTAAGGCATTGGGTAAAGTTCCATTTTGTAAGTCAGCAAGGCATTAAAAACTTATCTGATGAAGAAGCTATGAAAATAGTTGGCATGGATAGAGAATCATCTCAAAGAGACCTTTTTGATGCTATTGATGGAAAAGATTTTCCTAAATGGAAAGCATTTATTCAAGTCATGACTGAAGAAGAGGCAAAAACGTACCGCTTCCACCCTTTCGATTTAACCAAAGTATGGTCTAAAAAAGATTTCCCGTTGATTCCTGTTGGAGAATTTGAATTGAATAGAAACCCAGAAAACTATTTTCAGGATGTAGAGCAAGCGGCTTTCAACCCATTAAATGTGGTTCCTGGAATTGGATTCTCACCAGATAAAATGCTTCAAGGACGCTTATTTTCATATGGCGATGCACAACGTTATCGATTAGGAGTTAACCATTATCAAATTCCAGTAAACAAACCTACGTGTCCTTATCATTCTAATCATAGAGATGGAACCATGCGTGTTGATGGAAATCATGGTGGCACCTTACATTATGAGCCAAACAGTTATGGCGAATGGCAGGAACAGCCAGATTTTAAAGATCCACCTTTAGAATTAAATGGTGACGCTTATGCGCACAATTTCAGGGATGATGATGAAGATTATTTCACACAACCAGGCGATTTGTTCCGTATTATAAAAGCCGATGGGAAAGCTGATTTGTTATTTAACAATACAGCTGCCCAAGTTGGTGGAGCCGAAAAGTTTATTCAGATTCGCCATATTAGAAACTGTTTTAAAGCCGATCCAGAATACGGACAAGGTGTTGCAAAAGCATTAGGTTTATCTATGGATGAGGTAAATGATTTCGATATGTCACCTTATAATAAATGGGCACCGAAACCAGATAATAATCCAATTTCTAAATGTCCAAGATAAATAGTTTGTATAAATTTTAAACGAATACATGTTAGAAGAACATAAAAAAATGAAGCTTGCGGAAGCGCTTTTGTTAAGAGCTGATTTAATGAAGAAAATAGAACAGCTTCAAAATAGAATCAGACCTGTATTAATCGTTTCCGATGATAAGCTTCCTCAGGAAGATCCTATCAAATTATTGGCGCAATTACGAAAAGCCAGAAACGATTTGGAAGCGCTAATAATACGAATTAATAAAACCAATAATGATACAGTTGTTGAAGGCGAAGGCAATTTAATGGAAGCGCTGGCTAAACGTGATTCTTTAAAAATGCTTTCTGAAAAATTAAGAAATATAAGAAATGCTGCACAAATAAATAATAGCGGTGATTCTAATCTTAAAACAACCATTGATATTAAAAAACTACAAGTTGAAATGGATCAAACAGGACGGGCTTTTAGAGAGATTGATAGTAAAATTCAAGAAATTAATTGGCTTACTGAGTTAAAAGCATAAAAATTAAGCCGAAAGGCGGAATGATCGGGGCGAGTGCCAGCCCTTTTTTGTGGTAGGTTTTCGGGGCAAATTGAAAACTTTACCAACCAGAGCTGCTTGGGTTGCGGCAAATATGTAAAATTTAGGACCCATTATCGCTTACAAGTTACAAGCGTATTGTGTAAAATTTACTACCAGGTACTGACCGATCATTTTTTTTATTTGAAGATATAGATTAACAAATTAAGACGGAATTATATGAAATAAATTCAATATTCATAAAAGTCAAAGCGTTAATTTTATATGGTTAACACATTAAATTAGTAAACTCTTATAATAAGATTTTCATGACTAAAAATATATTCTATTTGGTATTTGGAACACTTTTTTTAATAAGTACACCATTACATGCCCAAAGTTTTATAGAAGACATTTTAAAAGACCCCATCCAAAAAGCGATTACTGAAAGTGCAGACATACGCATTCAAGAAATGACCAGTAATAATACAGAATTAGAAATGGAAATCGCCAAAGGAAAAAGACTACCGTCGCTTTCATTTATGGGTGGCTATGGTTTTTTATACTCACAATTAAACCTACAATTTCCAACTCAATATTTACCCATTAGCGGAACACCGTTTCTGGAAGACCCTTTAGCCTCCAGTTTTCAAACTCATGTTTTAATGGGAGGTTTATCTACCCGACAAATAATTTTTGCAGGAAATCAAATTAACAGCGGCATTAAAGCATTAGAAGAAAAACAAAAAGCAGAACGTTTTTTAGCCGAAGCTGGAAAGGAAGAAATTGCCAAAGAGGTCATCCAGACTTTTGATCAATTAATGCTATTAAATGCTGTGGATAAACTCATTGAAGATTCCGAAAAACGACTGGATACAGAGCATAAAAAAGTATTAAAAGCCATTGAAAACGGTTTAGCAATTCCTTATGATCGTGATAAAATAAAACTAGCCGTTTTAGAGCTAGAAGAAAAGAAGCTAGAAGCTTTAGGCAATAGAAATGTTTTGCTTGCTAAACTGGCATATCTCACGCGCATACCCGCAAATGAACTAGAGGCTATTACCTACAATTTACAGGCATTTTTACTGAATGAAGATGCATTGAATATCGAGAATCGCGTAGAATTAAAAGCTTTGGAAGCGGGAAAAAAGGCTAAAGAATTTGCTTATAAAAAAGAGAAAGGCACTTATTTCCCCACGATATTTGCATTTGGAAACGTAACATACTTGAATGCTTTTGACACGCGCATAAAGCTTAAAGATGTTCCCATTGCAGGCGATGTAACATTAAACACTGAAAACATAAGGCTGGAACCAGCAGCAGCCGTTGGTCTTGGAATGAAATGGGATTTATTTAAAGGCGGAGAAAATAGTAAAAGCGTAAAGAAGGCTGAAATAGAAGTTCAAATCATTGAAACCAAATTGAAAGATACGCGAGAGAAATTTGAGTTGCTATTGTTTAAAAATAAATCTGATTTTAAAATAGCCCATCAAAAAGTTGTAGTGGCAAAACAGCGTGTACAAATTGCTGAAAACAATTTACAATTGGCAACCAAGCAATACAATTCTGGTTTAGTGGATTTAACAGAACGCTTAGCTTCAGAAAATGATTTTTATAAAGTAAACTTGAATTATTACAACCAAATTCTAAATCAGCGACACGCGACATTAGAACTCTTAATAGCAACAGGTGAGTTATTAGGCAAAATTTATAACGGCTATGGAAATTAAAAATATTTTACTCGTACTTGTTTTAGTAGTTTCAATTTCTTGTTCAGATAAAAAAATGGATCCTGCTTTTATGGGAAAAATTGAAAGGGAACAAATTTCAGTAGTTACTAAAATACCAGGAACGGTAGAAGCATTATTGGTATCAAAGGGTGATTTCGTTAAAAAAGGTGACACCTTGGCTATATTAGACATTCCAGAAGTAGATGCCAAAAAGCAGCAAGCAGAAGGTGTTTTAAAGTCTGCAGAAGCGCAATACCAAATGGCCATTAAGGGCGCAACTGATGGGCAACTAAAACAATTACAGAACAAAGTTAACGGATTAAAAGAGCAATTTGAATTTGCCAAAAAATCCAAAGATAGACTTAATAAAATGTTGCAAGATAGTCTAATACCGCAACAACAGTTTGATGAAGTTTATGCCAAATATCAAGGTGCTAAAAATCAATATGACGCTGCAAAAACAGAATTAGAAGACGCAAAAAATGGTGCTCGAATCGAACAGCAAAGTATGGCTTTGGGTCAGCAGTTACAAGCCTCGGGAGCTATTTTAGAAGTTGGTGCTGCTGAACGCGAAAAATATGTTATAGCACCTCAAGATATGTCTATTGAAACAATCAATTTAAAAAATGGCGAACTTGCCTTGCCAGGATACCCTATTATAAGTGGCTATATTAATCAATCCGTATATTTTCGTTTTACCATTGCAGAAAGCAAATTAGGCGAAATTAAACGGGGAGAAAACGTTAAAATAGAAGTCCTCTATAAGGATTCAGAAATTATTAATGGCGAGGTAACTCTAGTTAAAGCTTTAAGTTCTTATGCCAATATAGCAACAGCTTATCCCGACTTTGACATGCAACAAACTTTGTTTGAGGTAGAAGTAAAACCTACAGATCCAGAAAAGGTTAAAGATTTAATTACAAAAGCTTCGGTTTCTTTAAAGTTTAATAAATAATATGTTTTGAAGAAATTTACACACTTAATTAAACGAGAATTCAGGCTTTTTTTTAGCAACAACGTATTACGACTGCTATTTATTGGGGCTCCTATTTTGTATGGAATACTAATTGGTGCGGTTTATCAAAAAGGTAAAATAACAGATTTACCAATAATTGTAGTCGATCAGGATCAAAGTCTCATGAGTGTGAAATTCATTGATATGCTTGAAGAAACCGAAAGCATTCATGTTGTTGGCATTTTTCCCGACCTTACTGATGTGAAAAACAAGGCAATAGATGAAGAGGCCTCCGTAATAGTGAATATTCCCAGAGGATTTACCTCTGGAATTCAACAAAATAAGTTACCCGAAATTACCATTTTTGTAGATGCTTCCAACACCTTGACTTCTAACACAGCATTGATGGCCGTAAACGGCGTAGCAATGACCATAAAAGCTGGTATCCAAATCGAGTCTCAAATGAAAAAGGGTGTTCCAGAATATGTGGCGACGCAAAATTACGAACCCTTTAAAACAACCATTATCAAGCAAAGCATACGCAGCGGGAATTATTTATACTTTATGTTACCCGGTGTGCTTTTAACGGTTTTCCAACAAATTTTGCTGCTGGGTTTAGCACTTACTTTTGCATCAGAATATGAAAATAGAACATTTGAAGAATTAGTCAGAAAAATGCCAAATCCTCTAGGCATGTTAGCTGTAAAGATCATTCCTTATATGATTATGTCTGTTGGTATACTTCTACTTTACTGGGGCTTTTCTAAATATTATAATATGGTGATAGGTGGTGCTTTCTGGGCTTTTTCTTTGAGCACCTTCGTCTTTATTCTCGCCGTATGTGGCATAGGTGTATTGGTGAGTATTATTTTACCCAATCAATTAAAAGCCACTGAAGTATTGATGGTAGTAGCCACGCCAAGTTTTATTCTTAGTGGGTTTACTTGGCCTTTAAGTCAAATGCCAAATTGGGTACAATTTATAGCCGAGTTAATTCCTTTGACGCATTATTTAAAAACGTTTCGTATACTTTATCTTAACCACGCTAGTGTTTCACATATTTATGCGCCAGTTATAGCCATGAGTATTATTGCGGTAATTTGTTTGTCGATGTCAGCAATCATTCTGCATTACAAAATTAAAAAGGTAAAAAACAAATCCATTGAGTACGTTAATTAGCACAAAAATTGTTCTGATATAAGGTTTAAATAGACAATACTATTAATTGGTATCAAAGAGTCCTTGCCATATAATTCATTCTATTTTATTAAAAACACACTCCTTTTCTAATCAAGAAAAAAATGATTAGAATTAACATACCTATGATAGCTCAACCCGAAGCTTATGTTGGATGTGTAGACACCTTTGATGATTGGCAAACTACCAAATTATTTCGCTAAAGGTTTCCTAAAATGCTAAAGGAAATATTTGAAAAATTCAGCAAAAAACAGTAGTAGAAAATATGTTTAAGGCCTTTAGTAGTGGCGATGCCGTTTATTTCGCGCAGCAAATCCACAAACCCCATTTTGCTGCCTTCTATAAGTGTACCTAAAATATGGAATTTAGAATGTAATGTTGACTGAAATTAATCATTAAAAACAAAAATCATGACTCACGAAGTATCAAAAAATAATCCGCTTTTATGCGATATCGAAACTGGAATGTGTGATACCACAGAAGAGAATTCAAACACGCCATCTAAAAGCAACAAACAATCTAAAGAGAAATCCGTAAAATTAATTTATTATACAGATCCAATTTGCTCATCCTGTTGGGGAGTTGAACCACAACTGCGAAAACTGAAACTAGAATACGGCAATGCTGTTGAGATTGATTATAGAATGGGAGGTTTACTACCAGACTGGAATTACAGTAGTGGTGGTATTAGTGGTCCTGCAGACGTTGCAAGTCATTGGGAAGAAGTTAGTATACATTATGAGATGCCCATAGATGGAGACCTTTGGCTTGAAAACCCAATGGATTCATCTTACCCATCCTCTATTGCATTAAAGGCAGCCCAACTTCAAGACAGCGAGAAGACTGTTTTATATATGCGTGAAATAAGAGAAATGATGTTTTTGAAAAAGAAAAATATGGCTAAATGGGAAAATTTGACTATTGCAGCTAAAGATGTAGGTTTAGACGTAGCCTAATTAAAAACAGAAGACTGAACTGATGCAGCAACATCTTTGGCTGTTTCAACTTGCCTGCTTACGGCTGCTTGTAACAAAGTTACTCATGGGCCAAATGAAAGTCCCCACAAAAAGAAAGCTAAACGACCCATACCCTTAGTGCCACCATACATTAGAAAAACACCCATAGAAAAGATTAGTAAGGCAAACATGACTATGGTTAGCAGCCTTAAGTATTTATCGGTGTATTTTATGGCCAACAACACAGAAATCAGAGATCCTATTCCAAAAAACAATAAGGCACTTTCAATACCTCCTGCCAACTGAATTTCATCAACAAGGCTTGTCATGTATACATAAACACCATAGTGTGCAATTACGCCAAATAGTGTAAGCAATAAAACAATTAAACTGCTAGTATTTTCAACAGTGCAAATGAAACTTCATTGTCTTTATATAGCTAAAAGGACCTTTTCTTGCAATTAAACTGTTGTTAATTTAGCTATAATTTAATAGACTTACTAAATATCCATGGTATTTATCACAAATATATTGGCAAAAGAACTACAAGTTTAAGTGCCATTTGGAAAGTTAAATTTTGTGGGCATTCAAAGCCCTAGAGGACGTTAATAATTTAGAATTATCTAATAGGACTAAATATTAAATCAACACATAGTGATTAATGAGCATCAGTCATTGGTAAATTAATTAAGAATAATCGCTTTTAACATGAGGCATTCAACTTCTGAAAAATCTCAAAATTAAGCATAAAAAAAGCTCCAGTTTTCACTGAAGCTTCTCGAGTCGCTGTGCGGGCGGGGAGACTCGAACTCCCACACCTTGCGGCACTAGATCCTAAGTCTAGCGTGTCTACCAATTCCACCACGCCCGCATTAATAAGATTGCAAAAATCCGCAATCGGGATGCAAATATAAACAATAGTTTGAATAATCAAACGCATCTTATCATAAAAAAGTTCAGACTGTTTTGTACTTTTGAAGAAACACAATCAATCTATTTCTACGCAGTCAGAAATAACAAAACATACGATTATGAAAAACATACAAGGTTACGTTGCCGAACATAGACAACGCTTTTTAAATGAACTCATTGAACTATTAAAAATACCGTCGGTTAGTGCCGATTCTGCTTTTAAAAATGATGTGCTACGAACAGCCGAAGCGGTAAAATTTAGTTTAGAAAAAGCCGGTTGCGACCATGTTGAAATTTGTGAAACTGCTGGTTATCCAATTGTTTATGGTGAAAAAATGATTGATAAAAATTTACCTACTATTTTGGTTTATGGGCATTATGATGTACAACCTGCCGATCCAATTGAATTATGGACATCTCCTCCTTTTGAACCCGTTATTAAAAAAACAGACATTCACCCGGAAGGCGCCATTTTCGCTCGAGGTGCTTGTGATGATAAAGGCCAAATGTATATGCATGTAAAAGCTATGGAATTCATGACTTCTACAAACCAATTACCTTGTAATGTGAAATTCATGATTGAAGGTGAAGAAGAAGTTGGTTCTGTTAACCTATCAACCTTTGTAAAAAACAATCACGAAAAATTAAAGAATGACGTGATTCTTATTTCAGACACAGGCATGATTGCGAAAGATGTGCCAAGTATTACAACAGGCTTGCGCGGATTAAGCTATGTTGAAGTGGAAGTAACGGGTCCGAATCGCGATTTACATTCTGGATTATATGGCGGTGCAGTTGCAAACCCTATCAATATTTTAACAAAAATGATAGCTTCTTTACACGATGAAAACAATCATATTACCATTCCAGGTTTTTATGATAAAGTAGAAGAATTATCAAAAGAAGAACGCGCGGAAATGGCCAAAGCGCCTTTTTCTCTCGATGCTTATAAAAAATCTTTGGACATTGATGCTGTTTATGGCGAGGCTGGATTTACAACAAACGAACGCAATTCCATTCGCCCAACATTAGACGTGAATGGTATTTGGGGTGGCTATATTGGTGAAGGCGCTAAAACGGTTATTGCCAGTAAAGCATTTGCAAAAATCTCAATGCGTTTGGTACCACATCAAGAATGGGAAGAAATTACAGAACTTTTCAAAAAACACTTTGAAAGTATTGCGCCTGAAGGTGTCAAAGTTTTAGTAAAACCGCATCATGGTGGACAAGGTTACGTAACACCTATTGATAGTTTAGGCTATCAAGCAGCAAGCAAAGCTTATGAAGAATCGTTTGGGAAAAAACCAATTCCTCAACGTTCTGGTGGAAGTATTCCTATTGTGTCCTTGTTTGAGCAAGAGCTTCAAAGCAAAACTATTTTAATGGGCTTTGGCTTAGATAGTGATGCTATCCACTCGCCAAACGAGCATTTTGGTGTATGGAATTATATAAAAGGTATCGAAACCATTCCGTTGTTTTATAAATATTTTACGGAGCTTTCTAAATAAATACCAAATAGAAATCTAATCGTCAAATCGCTTGATTTTTCGTGTTAGTAAGAAGAAAAAAGTATCGAGATTTAACGCTTTGTTGAATTTTTCGATACTTTTTTTGTTTCAAATTTAAAAATCAAATTCTACTAATAGCACTTTCAAAAATTAAAAAAAACACCTCTACACTTGTAGAATACAAATTATTATTCTATGTTTGTAGAACACAATCTAAACTTGTAGAACATGCAGTTATCAAAATCGGAAGAAGAGTTAATGAATCACCTTTGGAAAATGGAAAAAGGCTTTATGAAAGATTTGCTAGATGCCTATCCAGATCCTAAACCTGCTCCAACCACTGTTGCCACGCTTTTAAAACGCATGACGGATAAAGGGTTTATTGCGTATAATACCTTCGGGAAATCTCGAGAATATTTTCCACTAGTTAAAAAGAAGGCCTATTTCTCCAAACACGTTAACGGACTGATAAAAGACTTTTTTAATGACAGCGCATCACAATTCGCATCGTTTTTCACCAAAGAAACCAACTTATCGAAAACGGAGTTGGAAGAATTAAAAAAATTGATAGATCAACAAATTAAAAATAAACCGTAGTCGTCAAGATTACAAAAGATTAACACCTGAAACATAGTAAGGTTCAAGAGGCCTTTTTTTTAAATAAATATAAACGAATTAAATAATTATGGACATCTACATTCTAAAATTTAGTGCTTGTTTGGCTGTTTTTATGTTGTTCTATAAATTAGTATTGGAGCGTGAAAGTATTCATCACTTTAAACGCTTCTATTTATTGGTAGCTCTTTTGGGTTCTGTTGCCATACCATTTATTACGTTTACCACGTTTGTTGATGCTTCCCCAATTGGAAATCCTATTGTTTTTAGCAATTTAGAAACGATTAGTACGCATACAGAAATAACACCATCCTTTTCCGACTATTTATCTACTTTTTTATGGTCTATCTATTATTTAGGCGCCCTAATTTTTGCGGGGCGTTTCACCATTAATTTCATAAAACTTATTAATCGTATTAGGCAAAATCCAAAGTTTAAAAAGGGAAATTTAGTACATGTTTTAATGACCGATTTAATCTATCCTCACACCTTTTTACAATACATATTTTTAAATAAATCAAAATATGAAGCGCATAAAATCCCACACGAAGTTCTGCTTCACGAGGAAACACATGCCAAGCAAAAACACGCTTTAGATATTTTATTTATAGAGCTTATGCAAATTATATTTTGGTTTAATCCGCTTCTATATTTTATCAAAAAAGACATTAAACTAAACCACGAATTTTTAGCAGATCAAGCTGTTCTTAAAACGGGAACGGACACCAAAACCTATCAGCACATCTTATTGGCATTTTCAGCTTCCAAGACTATGGAAGACGCACAGACTCATCATCTAGCGAATGCTATCAATTATTCATTAATCAAAAAACGATTTACAGTTATGAAATCACACACATCAAACACCGTTAAATGGATCAAGGGACTCATTATCCTGCCTCTTTTGGCTGTATTAATTTACAGTTTTAGTAGTACAAAAGAGGTTTTTAAACCTGCAGAGCCAGATATTGTTTTGAGCGAAACGCTAAATGAACAATTATCAAGTGCTGATGCAAATTCAACAGAACATCAAGAGGGTTCTGAAAATAATCTAATTATAGACAAGCAAAAAGGAGCATCAAAAGCGCAAATTGCTGAATATAATAAATTGGCTAAATACTACAACTCGCAAAGTAGAGATAATTTGGTCATAAAATTAAATGATATAAAGCGGTTAAACTATTTATATAATTTAATGACCGAAGAACAGAAGAAAGCCGCTGAACCTTTACCTAATTTTCCGCCTCCACCTCCACCTCCACCTCCAACTCAAAACATGTCAAAAAGTGAAGAACAGGAATATGAAAACCAAATTAATAAGTCTAAAAAAGGTGAAAGTTACACATACCAATATCAGAACAACGATGGTAAAATTGTGAAGGTCATTGTTGATGAAAATGATTTATCTGTTCCACCACCACCACCACCCGTTCCAGCAAATGCCACACCCGAACAGAAAGCGAAATATGAAACACTTATCAACGAATATTACAGCAAATACAAGGTGACAAATGGTAAAGTGGAACACAAATTACCGCCTCCGCCACCACCTCCTATTCCAGCTAATGCAACACCTAAACAAAAAGAAGAATATAAAAAAGCACAGGAGGATTACAACCGGAATTATAAGGTGAAGAAAGGACAAGAAAGTAATATTCCACCGCCTCCTGCACCACCAAAACCAAATTTTGAAACACAACTTTATATATCAGTAAATTCTGATGAGACTATATCACTTAAAGATTCAAATAAAAAAATCACAAAAACAGTATCTCTCAACGACCTTAATATGACTTTATCAAATCTATACCAAGATGAAATAAAATCAGACATGAAAATCAATACGCTTATAAAAGCTGACAATAATAATTCTAGAGAAATAATTGCCCAAATTGCCGAAGAATTAAAAAAACTTGACATATTTCTACCACCTCCACCACCACGTATTAAAAAATAACTTTTTCAATAAATTAAGAAGCCACGATAAAATTCGTGGCTTTTTTTTGTAACAAAAACCACCATCTAACGTTCTAATAGTCAATCAACCTGTCTAACTTAAGGACAAGTTAAAACATCAATCAATCATGTTAAAACAATTCTTCATCCTCTGTTCTGGGTCGGACCAAGACATTTTATACACCTGCTCCAATGGTGAGCAAAACAAATATGCCGGTATTGGCGCAACCGTTTTCTTTACGGCTGTTATGGCATTTATAGCAGCTAGTTATGCGCTTTACACCATATTTGATAACTATTTTATAGCCATGGGTTTTGGTGTTCTTTGGGGTTTACTCATTTTTAATTTAGACCGATTTATTGTCTCAACTATTAAAAAGCGGAACAATAAAATGAACGAATTACTTCAAGCTACACCACGACTCCTTTTGGCCGTCATTATTGCTATTGTTATTTCGAAACCATTAGAACTTAAAATTTTTGAAAAAGAAATTAATCAGGTGCTTTTAACTGAAAAGAACCAAATGACCCTTGAAAATCAGGAAGAGATTTCAAAACAATTCTCACCAAACATCAACAATTTAGAAACAGATATTTCGGCTCTTGAAAACCAAATTACGGTAAAGGAAACAGACGTTAATGCGTTGTACGACACGTACATTCAAGAAGCGGAAGGAAGGGCTGGCACCAAACTATTAGGCAAAGGACCCGTTTACCAAGAAAAACGCGATAAACATGATATGGGTTTAGCCGAACTTCAGAATTTGAAAGCAAGCAACCTGGCTAAAATAGCCGTACTAGAAAATCAGATTATAGATTTACGAAACAACCAACAAACACAAATTCAAAGTACACAGCCAATCATTGATGGTTTTGATGGATTGATGGCACGTGTAAATGCGCTTCAAAAACTACCTTGGCTACCGTCATTCTTTATTTTTCTATTGTTTTTGGCTATTGAAACATCACCAATTTTCACCAAATTATTATCGCCTAAAGGGCCTTATGATTACAAATTAGAAGATGCGGAAAGCACTGTAAAAACTTGGGCAACGCAAAAAATGAATGCGCGCAACGAGATTTTGAAAACAGATATGGTTTTAAATAATAAAATTTATAAAGATATTTCAGAAGAAGATGAACTTTACAATTACAAGCGTAAAAAAGCGCGTGAACTCATGCAGTTGCAAGCAGATGCATTTTTTCAGCATCAGAAAAAGGCCCTTTAAATTTTTGTTTGTACTTTTAATGAACTAATACGAAACCTTATGAAATCTATTTATCTCATTTTAAGCCTACTATTTTCAGTAGGCACATTTGCACAATCTGAAACATCTAAAACCTATCTTGAAGATACGCAAGCCATTCGTGAGGTTTTAAGAATACAGCAAAATGCTTGGAATAAATTTGATTTAGAAGGATTTATGCAAGGTTACTGGAAAAGCGACTCGTTAAAATTTTATGGAAGCAATGGTGTTACCAAAGGGTGGCAAAAAACGCTAAACAATTATAAAAAAGGCTATCCCAGTAAAGAGTATACTGGCGAATTACAATTCACATTTAAATCCATTTCCCCAATTGAAGACCATTCCTATTATGTTATGGGTCAATACCATTTAAAACGCTCGGTTGGTAATGCGCAAGGTGAATTTCTTATTATTTTAAAGAAAATAAATGGTGAATGGAAAATAATAGCAGATATGTCTAGCTAATTATGCGGCATCATTGGTTTTAAAATGGTCGTACAAATCTTTACAGCCAAAGCCAACAATAGATAATTGCTTCTTTTTCAATAAGGATTCATTATGCAGTTTTGCAAGTGCCATAACACCAAATTTATCAATACTATCTAATTCTTCGATACTGATGGTTACGGATTGCAACTTTTCGAATACGTTTTCAAATTGATCTTGAAACATACTAACAGACTTTTTATCAAGGATACCTTTTACGTTAAAAAAGTTGTTGTAGTGTGAAATTACTAAACTCATGACATATGATTTTTAAATATTAAACAATAAATAATGTGCTACTAATCATATGAGGGATACCGTAAATATAACATCTTAAACCAATTACACGTATAGTTTTCGATATACGGCAGAACTTTCAGTTTACTGCATTCCAATTGCATAAATAATCGACAAACAACTGCTTTTTAAGGCGTTACAGTTTAGAATCTTCTGTCTGGATGACAATTTTGAAGATCTAAAGTTGGTGGTTTTTCCATAATAATTTCAGAAACCAACTTACCTGTGGCAGTCGCCATACTCCAACCCATCATAGCATGACCGGTTGCCATAGTCAGGTTTGAACATTTTTGAGATTTTCCAATATATGGCAAACCATCTGGAGAAACAGGTCGCAAACCTGAAGCAGCATCATTTTTTTCAAGTTCGTTTAATGTGATATCTGGATAAAATTGCGAAGCAGCTTTAGCAATAGTTTCAACTCTAATAGCACTTATGGCATTATTAATTCCTGCAATTTCCATAGTACCAGCAAAACGTGTAAAGCCATTCATAGGCGTAACCGCTACTTTGGCTTCAGCTAAAATAGCTGGAATAGAAATTCCTGTTGGTTGTTGGGTGTTAATTCGATAGCCTTTTCCTGCTTGAAGTAATAGATTGAGTCCAATTTTTTTACTTAAAAAGGTACTCCATGATCCCGCTGCTAAAACAAACTCATCAGCCTGGAAAGTTTGCCTATTAGTTTTTAATGATACTATCTTATTATTAACCAAGGTTAAATCTTCTACTTTTTCATTGGTAAAAAATTCAACGCCTTCACGTATTAAATACGCTTTCATTTCCATCATAAACTCTTGAGGTGTGGAATGTGAATCGCATCTATAATAGATTGCGCCTTTTGCTGACATGGCTACATTAGGCTCTAAAGTTTTTAACTCGGTTAGTGTTATTTCAGAAACATCCAAGCCTTCACTTTTAGCTATTTCTGCTGTATGAATTTCTTCTTCTAACATTTTATCTGTTTGACAAAGCATCAACAAACCTTTCTTTTCTAATTGAAATGAAAAATTCTCGTCTTGCTTAATAGCATCATAGAATTCTTGGGATAATAAGGTTAATCCTTTAATAGTAGGAATGGCTTTTTTAACATTTTTAGCGGTACACGAATTATTGAATGCCAACGTCCATTTTAAAAAATCTGGATCTAATCGTGGTTTTATATATAAAGGACTGGCTGGATTTAACATCCATTTGAATCCTTTTTTCATAACTCCAGGAGCCGATAACGGAATAAAATGACTAGGAGATAAATAACCTGCATTGACATAGGATGCGCCTGAATCCATATTAGATTGGTCAATAATACTAACCTGACAACCTTCCTTATGAAGGTAATAGGCAGAACATAAACCAATGATTCCGCCGCCAATGATAATTATAGTTTTACTCATTTCAATTTAATTTTGTCACATAAAGCGCAGTCGAGATGTCTCATCTAATTTAATCATTCTGTAATTACAACATTTCCACATTAAATCATTCCTCTAAATCACTTGAAAACCAAACGCATACGGATCATCATCATTTATAGTTATTGTATTGTGTCCATAAATTTTTGCCCAACCAGTTATGCTTGGAACAATAGCTAATTTGCCATCCAAAGTGGTTTCTTGTTCAACACGACCTATAAATTTACTACCAATGAAACTTTCATGAATAAAGTCGGTTCCCACTTCTAATTTTCCTTTAGCGTACAATTGTGCCAAACGTGCTGAAGTTCCAGTGCCACAAGGACTTCTATCTATTGCTTTATCACCATAAAAAACGGCGTTTCGTCCAGATGATGACGGATCAATTGGTGTTCCTGTCCATAATAAATGGGTTACATCCCGAATGGTTTCATTTTCTGGATGTATAAAATAATTAGGATATTTTTCATTAATATGTTGTCTAACAACTTGAGAATATTGAATAAGTTTGGATGCCGAAAAATCTTGAACACCTGAAAAATTGGTCTGTGGATCAATGATGGCGTAGTAATTTCCTCCATAGGCTACATCAAACGAAATAATACCCAATTCTGGACAATCAACTGATAAGTTTTCGGCTGCTAAAAAACTCTTCACATTAGTCAACTTTACCCAATCTACTTTACCGTTTGTTTGTTGATACTCTATTTCTACTAAACCAGCAGGTGCTTCCATTCGGATTTGTCCAGGTACTTTTGGAATCACCAAACCTTCTTCAATAGCAATGGTTATAGTACCAATAGTTCCGTGCCCGCACATTGGCAAACAACCCGATGTTTCGATAAATAAAATGGCAAAATCGTTTTCAGGGTTGTGTGGTGGAAACAGCATAGAACCACTCATCATGTCATGACCACGAGGCTCAAACATAAGTCCTTTACGGATCCAATCAAATTCCTTCAGAAAATGCAGGCGTTTTTCACTTATGGAATTTCCCAGCAATTCTGGAATACCTTCCTTGATAACACGAACGGGATTTCCGCAGGTGTGCGCATCTATACAAACAAATGTTCCCTTAATCATTTACGAAATCACATCATGCGTTTGTTTATTATTAACGAGTCTAGAAATCCCTAACGGATTGTTATTTTTCAAAGCGTCTGGCAATAAATTACTCGGCCAATCTTGATAACTAAATGGACGCACCCAACGCTTAATGGAATGAATCCCAACGGCTGTAAAGCGGCTGTCTGTAGATGCTGGATATGGTCCACCATGATTCATGGATGGGCAAACCTCAACACCTGTTGGCACGCCATTAAAAATGAGTCTTCCTACCCGATTTTGCAGAGCAGAAACCACCTCTGGAAAGTTTTCAATTTCCGCATTGTCAGCAATTATAGTTCCCGTAAGTTGCCCTTCTAATTTTGTAATAATTGTACGCAATTGCTTGGCATCATCGCAGGCTACAACCATGGAATATGGCCCGAACACTTCATGATGTAATGTTGGATTATTTAAGAATGTATCACCAGAAACAGTTGTAACCGTTTGTTTGGCATAATTATCTTTAACCGCTAAATCGTATTCAGCAACCACTTTTAAATCAGCTTGCGACGTCGCTTTTTTTCGATTTGCTTCATAAGCACCTAAAATATTAGGATGCAGCATACAAGATGGTTCAGTTTTTAGTATTTCCTCTGAAAGTGTATCAATAAATGCTGAAAATTTGTCGCCTTTAATTCCTAATAACAAACCTGGATTGGTGCAAAACTGTCCAGTTCCTAATGTAATAGAATTCGCATAGGTTTTTGCCCAATCTGATCCTTTTTTATGTAACGCTTTTGGCAAAATTACAACGGGATTAATACTTCCCATTTCGGCAAAAACAGGAATTGGCTCCTCGCGTTGTGCTGCTAAATCATATAAAGCACGACCACCTTTTATACTACCAGTAAAACCAACGGCTTTTACGCCTGGATGTTTTACGAGTTCTGAACCAACTTCAATACCACTACTATTTAAGTTTGAAAAAACACCTTCTGGCATTCCCGTTTTTTTAGCTGCTTTTACAATAGCCGAAGCTACCAATTCGCCTGTCCCAGCGTGCATAGGATGCGATTTTACAATTACAGGACAACCAGCAGCCAATGCTGCAGCCGTATCTCCTCCAGCTGTGGAATAGGCTAACGGAAAATTACTAGCACCAAAAACAACAACAGGACCTAACGGAATTAGCATTTTTCGGATATCTGATTTTGGCATCGGTTCCCGATTGGGTTGAGCCGTATCTATGCTCGCTTCTACCCAAGAACCTGTATTTAATAAATCGGCAAACACCCGCAACTGACCAACGGTTCGTCCGCGTTCACCTTTGGCACGACCTTCGGGCAATCCCGTTTCCGAACAGTAGGTATTTATAAGTTGCATATCAAGTGCTAGAATTTCATCTGCAATAGCGTTTAAAAATGTTGATTTTTTTACTCCTGACATATTTTTATAGGTCAGAAATGCGCTGCTCGCTAATTCTACTGCTTGATTTATTTCATCTGAAGTTGCTTCCGTAAAAACAGCATCAGTTGCCATATTAGTTTGTGGATTGAACGTTTTATACGTTTTATTTCCGCTGGCTAATACGTGATATCCAATATAATTTTTTCCTGTAATCATCTGTTTTGTATTAAGCTATTTTTGTTCCGTTTGGCATCATGCGTTCTAATTGCAGTAACACCACATCTTTGTTTTCTCCTAAACCTCCTAGAATTAAACATTCACTCATCATATTGGCAATTTGTTTCGGTGGAAAATTAACAACCGCTATAACTTGCTTTCCAATAAGACTTTTTGCATCATAAAGGTTGGTGATTTGAGCGGATGTTTTTAGTTTGCCTAAAGGGCCAAAATCAACAAGCAATTTATAAGCAGGATTTTTAACTTCTTTAAAAATTTCGGCTGAAACAATTGTTCCAACCCGCATATCTACTTTGGAAAATTCATCCCATGTTAACGTGTTTTTCATTATAAGTTTTTATAATCTGGTAATACTGGTCTATTTTTTAAACTGGTTTCAATAACATGCTTAACATAGTCACGTTCCGCACCTTCCAATTTTAATCTAGGTTGACGCACATTTTCAGTACCAATTCCTGTATAAACTTCCGCCAGTTTTATGTTTTGTACTAATTTAGGATTTATATCCAATTCTAACAAGGGCATGAACCAACGATACAAATCAATGGCCTCTTGAATCCGACCTGCTTTTTGAAGCTCATAAATAGCAACGGTTTCAGCTGGAAAAGCACACACGAGTCCCGCAATCCAACCATCGGCTCCCATGAGCAGGCTTTCCAAGGCAATCGTATCAACACCTGTCATAATTTTCAATCGGTTACCAAAGGCATTTTTAATTCGGGTAACGTTTGTTATATCACGCGTGGATTCTTTTACCGCTTCTATGTTATCAAATTTTAATAATTCATCAAACATTTCAAGGGTAATTTCAATTTTATAATCTACCGGATTGTTATAGACCATTATGGGTAAAGACGAATTTCTTGCAACTGCCTTAAAATATTCAACAGTTTCTTTATCGCCAGATTTATAGCGCATTGGCGGCAACATCATCAATCCTTTTGCGCCATCAATTTCAGCTTTTTGAGCAGCTTCAATAGCTGCTTTGGTAGTTTGCTCCGCAATATTAATGAGCACTGGAACTTTTCCTTTTACCAGGTCCACAGTGGTGGTTGTGAGCATTCTTTTTTCGTTATCTAGTAATGTACTAGCTTCACCCAAAGTGCCACCTAATACTATGCCGTGAACGCCTGCTTCTAATTGTGCTTTAATGTTAATTTCGAAGGCTTTTAAATCCAATTCATCATCATCTGTGAACTTCGTTGTAACTGCTGGCATAATACCTTTCCATTGAATTCTCATAATTTATAACTTTTAGTAAGCTAAAATTAGTTCAATGAAGGTTACCTTTTTTATCTAAATTTATCCAAAATATATACAATATTATCCTAATTTATATTTTTGAGCTAACTTACGAATAGTATTTGCTTATTTTTGTATTTCAGAACATTTGAATAAATCATGAAAGTACTCCCATTTAAAATTCCAAAACCAGAACAAGACACTCTTATTTATCAAGAGGATTTTGAAACAAGCTTTTATGATAAACTGCATCAACACGAAGAAATACAATTCAGTATTATTTTGGAAGGCGAAGGCACGTTGATTGTTGGTGACACGGTTAATTTCTATTCTAAAAACGACATTTTAATTCTAGATAGTAATATGCCGCATGTGTTTAAAAGTGATGTAAAAGCTTCCGAACACTCACGAATGCTATCATTATTTTTCACCAAGGATTCGTTTGGTACTGATTTTTTTGACTTGGAAGAATTACTTGAATTACAGAAATTTTTCAAGCGTTCCAAACATGGATTTAAAGTAACATCTCATAAAAAAATCCTAAAAGAATTATTCTTGAAGCTTGAAGCATCTAGTAAATTAGAACGTTTTATGATTTTACTACAATTGATGAAAATTGCTTCACAAGCTAACTACGAGAGTTTATCTTCCTTTATATATGATAAAAAATATTCGGATAATGAAGGGAAGCGCATGCGTGATGTTTTAGCATTTACCATGAATCAATATACAACCGACATTACACTTGATGCTGTTGCAGAAGTGTCTAACATGACGAAAAACGCTTTTTGTAAATATTTTAAAAAGCGTACCAATAAAACCTATTTTCAGTTTTTAAATGAATTGCGTATTGAAAACGCGTGTAAACTTATACAGACTCAAACGGATAGTTCCATTTCTGAAATTGCCTACCAATCTGGTTTTAATAATATATCGAACTTTAACCGACAGTTTAAAATAATTAAAGGGAAGTCACCCAATAATTATCGGAAAAATCCGAATTCATAGGTTTCGAAAAAGAGAGAAAATGCCTTAATTACATATTATGTTTTCTTGACATATTTGGTAATAATCACTATTTGCTGACCATCAACTTTACCTTCAATAAATTCGGCATTTTCATGATCTAAACGAATATTTCTAACAGCCGAACCTTGTTTGGCAACCATACTAGAACCCTTCACTTTTAAATCTTTTATCAACACAACAGAATCACCATTGTCTAGAATAACGCCATTTACATCACGATGAATAATTTTATTGGCTTCATCTTCATGTTCACCTGTAGCACGAGCTAATGCTAAAGCGTCATCATCCAAATACATCATTTCCAATAAATCTTTTGGCCAACCCTCACTTCGTAAGCGTTGTAGCATACGCCAAGCCATAATTTGAACCGCAACATGCTCACTCCACATACTATCATTTAAACAACGCCAATGATTGGGATCCATGTCTGTATTTTCTTCAATTTGATCCAAACAGGTTTTACAAACCAAAACATCATTGGCCACGTTTTCATTTAAAGATGGTGGAATGGTATATTGTTTTAAGTCGTCAGTGGATGTACATAATTCGCAAGTATTATTACTGCGTTCTTGAATCATTTGTAATACGCTCATGGTGCTTTTTATTGAAGATTAATATAGGTGCTTTACAGGTTGCAAACATACTGCTTTTTACTGAAGTGTTTCGCGGATTTTTTTGGGTAAGGATTTTACAATTAAATCATAGGAATCGTCTATCAATTGCTTTACAAACGGGATTGTTAATTCGCCTTTATACAAACTCATGGTATTCCAATGTTTTTTACTCATGTGATAACCAGGTTCTACACTTTCATAATTTGCGCGTAATTCCAAGGCATATTCAGGATCACATTTAAGGTTGATAGTGGCTTCATTTTTCTCCCAGTTTTTTAAGGAGGTTAGTAGAAACATTTTATTGCCAACTTTAAAGACTAGAACATCTTCATCAAACGGGAAATGTTCCGTAACCCCATTTTTGGTTAAGCAATAATCACGAAGTTGTTCTATATTCACAAGTTACTTTTTAAGTTCTTTGGTTTCTTTTGAGTCTTCAATATCAGGTAATTCTATGGCCGAATAGTCTATTTTCCAACCAATAGTCATGACTAAATTTTCAATAAGCGAAATAGCTTCAACCGCTTCTCGTTGCGCCAATTTAAACAAACCACTTTCAGGAATTTTATCTAAAATATGCTTTTTAGCTTCGGCTTGAAGGCCTGTTAAATCCGATGCTTGGAACCTATTAAACATACCTTCTTTTTTATCGTAGTAGTCCAAATTGGTTTCAATACTCAATATTTCTGGTTTTGGAAAGTGTTTTAAAATAATGGTTTTTGTGGCTGTATTGGCTTCTAGTTTGACTTTGGAAAAATCGAAACCTACATGTGCTTTAGCATTAATAACTACTAACGCTTTTTTTCTACCACTTACGAGACTTAAAAAACGTTCTTTAACATTTTCATAATGGTATATTTCGGCAAAATCCCCTTCAACAGAAATGAATTTACAAACCATTTTTATTTTATCTAGAAGAATAACAGATTGGGTATTTGTCTGCTGCTTGACCTGCTGACTTCTAAAATAAAAGACGGCAATAAGTGCTATGATGATACCAACTATTAAACCAAAAAGTATATCCATAATTATGTACGCATTAGTTGTCCGGTTCTAATTTACTCAATTTCGAACAAAATTGGTTTGCTTGGTGTGGCATCATTTTCAAAAGGTGCAATTTGAAGATTTAAAAAATACGTGCCATCTGCAACGGTATTTGGCACAAAAATCAATTCGGTAATCGTTGCATCCATACGTTTTCTTCCCGCTGTATTCCAAAAAGCATGATGTGCCAACAGTTCGCCATCATCTTTTTCTTTATCCACACTTGGCAAATCAATCAGCAAATGTTTCACGCCTTTTTCACGTAAATAAATGGCCGCTTCTTCTAATAAAAATGGCGGATTGGTATTAGAATATTGATGATTTAATTTTTCGATTGTATTTGGAATAGTCCTCAAAATAACCGCATCACGCTTTTTATTTCCCAAAGCAAATTGGATCTGTTTTTTGGAAATAAAAAAATCTGTTTTACGTTTTTCTGGAGCAACCGTTATCACTTCCGCTAAAAAGAAAAACTGCTTTAAATTCTGATTTACGGAGTGTAGTTTTTTTGTTAAGTGACCAACACATTCCGTGTGTGTGCCGTGCGCATGCGGATTAAAACTAATATTATTGAAATTAATATCGGCACCTTCTGCAACACTTGCTATCCAATCGCCGTCTTGAACCGGTTCAATTTTAGGTGGATCTTGATACCAGGCGTTCACATTATTTGCCGAAGCACGCATAGGAATAGAGATGTCTAACGGTTTGGATAAGTCTATTTTATACTTTTTAGAATTGGTTTCTATAGTTGCAATCATGTGTGTAATTTTTCTAAATTCAATGTGGTGATAATAAACGTAAAAGTCAGCATAAATGCAACTCTAGAGGGTTTAATTTAGCAGAAATAAATCGGACGCAATCCCATCACTTAAAAACAATCCTTTTTTAGTAACACGTAAGGTATTATCTTTAATATACAGCAACTGATTGCTGATATGTTTTTCAGATTCTTTAAGTAGTAATTCTTTAAAATGCAATCCAAAATCCTGTTCTATTTTTTCTAATGAAACGCCCCAAATAGTTCGTAAACCTGTCATGATATATTCGTTATATTGATCGGTTTTTGATAGTTTCTCAATTTCTATTGGTAAATTGTTTTCTGCTAAAGCATTGATGTATTTTGAATTATTTCTAACATTCCAACCACGTTCCTTTCCATTAAACGAATGTGCTGAAGGTCCAATTCCTAGATACGGTTTCCCTTGCCAATAGGCTGAATTGTTTCGGCTAAAATAATTAGGTTTTCCAAAATTAGAAAGTTCATAATGAACAAATCCGTGTTTGGTTAAGGTATCCACCAAGATATGGAATTGTTGTTCTGCCAAGGCATCATCTACATTATCAATAATTCCTTTTTTAATAAAACTAGCCAAAGCCGTTTTTGGTTCAACCGTTAAGGCGTAACTGGAAATATGTGGCATATTGAAGGCTAATGCGGTTTCAATATTTTCTTGCCATTGTTCGGTTGTAGAACCTGGAATGCCGTAAATTAAATCGACAGAAATATTATCAAAATATTGAGTTGCCTCTTCCATAGCAATTTTAGCTTCTTCCGAATTGTGGGCGCGATTCATCAATTTTAAATCGCTTTCAAAAAAGGATTGAATGCCTATGGATAATCGGTTTATGCCAATGCTTTTGTAATCTTGAAAAACGGTTGTTGATACATCTTTTGCAGAAATTAAATCGTCTGGATTGGCTTCCAAAGTGATTTCAGGATTATCAGAAACTTCATAATTTTCATAAACGGCATCAATGAGCCCTTTCAATTCATCTTTACTTAAAAGACTTGGCGTACCACCTCCAAAATAAATGGTTTCAACTTGGATATTTTTGAATTCGTCCTTTCGCAATTGAAGTTCGGTTACTAAAGCCTGAAGCAATTCACCTTTCTTTTTAAGCGACGTAGAAAAATGAAAGTCACAATAATGACAAGCTTGTTTGCAAAACGGGATGTGGATGTAGATTCCGGCCATTTTTTTTAGTTTTCAGTCTCAGTTTTCAGTGGACAGATTTCAGTAAAATTTTAGTTTATTACAAGTGTTGACAATAGAATTTTATTTGATTAAAATTTTGGTATGTTTGATATTGTGCTTGAGTATTTGTCCTATTCTCATTTCCGTTTCATCAAATAAAATTACTTTATGGTTGCACTGATTAGTTTGAATAATTTCAAATATCAAATTATATCCTCGGTTTCTTTTATTTTTGTCAATTATGATACCTTCAATTATGCAGTCAAACTGTGTTTCGTCAGTATAACTTGACCAAGCGAATAAAGTTGTTCTTTCTGACCCGTCATAACCGAATCTAGTTGCATAAGGAATTCTAATTGTGTCTCCAATTGCTAAATCCTTAAACTGATTTTCAATTTCTTTTTTAATTATTTTATCTTGTCGACTAATTTCATCCAATTCTTGTTTTATTAGCACAAATTCTTGTTCAAAACAAGGCTTTTCGGATTTGAAAATGCCATTGTTATAAGCTTGCCGATAAAGATTAGGTAATTTGTCAAATCTTTTTTTTCTTAATCTATCAATTTTTTTGCTTGACTTATAATGATAAACAGCTTCTCCTAATAATATGAACTCAATATAATCGCAATTTTCGTAAAGAGAAATAGTTATTCTCTCACATCCAATACAGGTAAAAGTTAATTCATTTATGTTATTAGAAACTAAAACTTCAAAATTTCCATTCAGATCCGTTTCTCCAATTAGCGTGGTGTCATTTTCAAATACTCTTACACCAGGAAATACACCAATATCCTCATCAATAATTTTCCCTTTTAAAGTTCTTTGAGCATAAATACTCAAGAAATTAAAAAGTATAAATAGGACTAAATAAATATTCTGATGTCTCAAATGATTCATTTTTAAATTTGTTGACTGCTACTACAAACTTTTTACTTCTTCTTAACCCGATCTTCATTCTGTTTGACAAAACTATCCCAACCAGAATAACTTTTTCCAATTTCTATGCGACCTTCATTATAAAAATGACAAACGGCTGCTGCCAAACCATCCATAGAATCTAAATTTTTAGGTAGCGTTTTTAGCCCTAATAAACTCTGAAGCATTTTGGCTACTTGTTCTTTGCTAGCATTACCATTCCCCGTAATGGCCATTTTTATTTTTTTTGGGGCATACTCCGTAATTGGAATCTCTCTACTTAAGCCAGCTGCCATAGCTACACCTTGCGCACGACCTAACTTGAGCATACTCTGCACATTCTTCCCGAAGAAAGGTGCTTCAATAGCAATTTCGTCTGGATGATGCGTTTCTATCAACTCAATGGTGCGCTCAAAAATAAGTTTAAGTTTCAGGTAATGATCGCTGTATTTTTTTAAATCCAATTCATTTAACTGCACAAAAGACATGGTTTTACCCACCACTTTTATCAGCCCAAAACCCATAATGGTTGTGCCTGGATCAATTCCTAATATAATTTTTTCTTTACTCATTAATCACAATAATAGCAACCACTTAATGACACTGAAACACCTACTGTTGCTGTAAATAGGTTGCCGTTGAAGGAACCAAATCCATCAGAAACTGGTGAAAATCCGGAGCTAAATCCGTAAATATATGACGTATCTAGAAACACGGAAAGCGTTCGAGAAATAGTATAATGAAATTCCAAACCAGCCATAGCATTTAAAAACGAGGTGTTATTTTCAGAATAACCACTCAAGGGTTTTACCATAGAAAATCCCGGACCTGCATGTGCTACAACGCCTAATTGTGCTGGTAAAAAATTAGCTATTGGCGTTAAATCGTAAACAAACTGAACATTGATTCTTGAATAATTAATTTTAAAATACGGCGAACCTGAATCATAATCCAAACGATTAAATCCGTAATCCAACTTTACACCATATTGCGGTTTAAACATGCGCTGAACGCCTAATTGAATGGTAGGGAAATTAATAGACTTTCCTTCAAAACCCGTAACAAAACCTCCGGAGTTTGGACTGTTTAATCCAACAGAAAACTGGGCTTTCCATCGGCTCGCTTCACTTTGAGCAAAACTACTTGCAACCATAAAAAATAAAACCGTTGCCAATCCTACTGACTTAATTTGTTTAAAAACTATGTGCATAAAAATATAAAGTTTTAATTTGTATTATTACCTAGATAACGAACCACAGCAAAATATGTTTGGAAGTATTCCACACAAAACTAAACAATTCTTTTTTGTACTTATTAAATTGAGCATAGTTGTTGGCGCTTTTTATTTTATTTACAACAAACTCACTGCTAATCCCGATTTAGATTTTCAAGTTTTTATTAGCTTTTTATCAGAAAACAATCAGTTTTCCGTCAAAACAATTAGTTTTTTAATCATTTTAAGCTTTTTTAACTGGTTTTTTGAAATTTTAAAATGGCAGATTCTCGTGTCGTCGTTTAAAAAAATATCACTTTATAAGGCCATGGAACAAAGTTTAAGTTCCTTAACAGCATCGTTATTAACACCCAACCGGATTGGTGAATATGGCGTTAAAGCCATGTATTACAAACCAGCTGAACGCAAACGTATTGTAGCATTAAATTTATTAGGCAATAGTTTACAAATGCTGGTAACCGTTTTGTTAGGAAGTATAGGTTTATATGTATTTTTAAACCAATACGAAACCACTATTGATTATTATAAAATTGCACGTTTTGGAGCAATCATTCTAGTTATTGCGGCAGTTGGCTTTATAGCTGTTTCAAAAAGTAACGTCCTGTTTAAAGGGTTTTCACTTCAAAAAATTGCGAACTACTTCAAACAATTACGGTTTAAAATGTATAGTTTCGGATTTTTATTAGCGGTCATTCGCTATGCCATTTTTTCCTTTCAATTTTACTACATATTAACATTATTTGGTGTGTCCGCATCCTATTTAAATGCGTTAACCGTCATTACCAGTATGTATTTTTTAGCTTCTGTAATCCCATCAATTTTTATTTTTGACGTGATTATTAAAGGAAGCGTAGCTGTTTATTTATTTACAATTGTTGGTGTAAACGCTTTTACTATTTTAAGCACGGTAACGATTATGTGGATATTAAATGTGGTGATTCCTAGTCTTTTTGGTAGTATATTTGTTTTAAAATTTAAACTTCCTAAATCCTAATTATGGTATTTATTATCGCCATATCAATCACATTGGCATACCTACTTTTAATAAGTGTGTTGATTTATGGGTTTGTAAAGGTTCCTAAATTTAAATTGGATGATGCACCTCCAAAAACAGCATTTTCTATTATTGTTCCTTTTAGAAATGAAGAAAATAATTTACCGCAACTTTTAAAATCGATTAAAGATTTAGACTATCCCACTGATTTATTTGAGATTATTTTAATTGATGATAGCTCTGAAGATCATTCTGTAAAAATCATTAAAACCTTTATTGAAAACGGATTAAAGCATGTGACGATTTTAAAGAATAAAGTTAAAAGCACATCGCCCAAAAAAGATGCTATATCCAAAGCAATAAAAAACGCAAAATATGATTGGGTTATTACAACGGATGCGGATTGCCGCGTTCCAAAACTCTGGCTAAAAAGCTTTGATAGTATTATTCAGAAATCCAATTTACGCTTAATTGCAGCTCCTGTAAATTACTATGATATTGCATCGTTTTTAGACCGTTTTCAAACATTGGATCTGTTAAGTTTAATGGGCACGACCATTGGCGGTTTTGGCATTAAAGAACCTTTTTTAGCCAATGGCGCCAATTTAGCCTACCAAAAAGCGCTATTTTCCGAGTTATCAGGTTTTGAAGGCTCTACAGAAATAGCTAGTGGTGACGACGTTTTTTTACTACAAAAAGCGGTTAAATATAATTCTGATGATGTTTATTATTTAAAATCTATTGATGCCACAGTAGAAACAAAACCTCAAAGAAACTGGAACCAATTAGTGTCCCAACGATTAAGATGGGCTGCCAAATCCACAAGCTATAAAAGCTTTTTTGCTATTCTAACTGGTATTATTGTTTTGCTCATGAATTTGCTCATTATTATTTTAATTCCAATAGTTTCTTTTGGCATTTTTAGTTTAAACAACTTTATATACATCATACTTGTTAAATTCTGTGTCGATTTTCTACTCATTTTTAAAACCAGTCGCTTTTTAAATCAAGAATCTGTTTTGCCATCCTTTATTGTATCTAGTCTCTTTTATCCATTTTTCACCATGTATATTATTTCCATATCATTTTATAAAGGTTATACTTGGAAAGGCAGAACCTTCAAGAAATAAAAAAGATAATATCCCAGTTATCATTTAATTTTTTTAGCTTTACAAGTAACCAAATTTGTAATAAAACATGAAAAAGCATTTCCTTTTATTTGGGTTTTTAGCGCTTGGCTTTTTAGGTTTCTCACAACAATCCTACACCATTAATAATGAAACATTAGAATTGGAGACAGCTGTAGAAGGTAATCTAGATTTACTTTGGACTATTGATGATGGTACTTACCGCTATTTTGCACGAACAGATTCGGGCGATATTCAAGAATTGGTAAACACCAAAAATGCCGATACACGAAAATATCAAGAGGAATACAAATCGGTTTTAAATGCACTTACAGAAGGCTATGGCGTTCCAACAGACAAGGTGAATTTAACCCTTCATAGCTTGGAAGATTTTTTCAACACCTACAATGCCACAACAGATTTAAGTTATAATTTTGAGCCTCGTACTAAACTTCAAACACGTTTAGGCCTTTTTGGAGGGATTACCAATCAGCCATTAGTAGAAAATCCAAACAATGCTAGTGTGCCGTTTTTTGGATTAGAATTCGAATTTTTTGAAGCCACCAAATTACCAAGACATGCACTATTTTTTCATTTCAGACATGCTTTGGAAGCTGATGATTTTGAATACACCTCTACACAAATTGCCATTGGATATCGCTATCGCGTTGTTAATAAGGATCGATTTAATGTGTATGGAAATTTAAAACTGGTGACTTATGATTTTGGCAACGCGACATACACGTCCAGTCTACCAGGAGTTGGGGTTTATGATGAATCGTTTTCGAATATTGATGTGCCTTTTATTCTTGGTCTTGGCGCCGATTTTCGTGTCACCGAAAATGGCTATATCACCTTTGCATATCACGATATTTATGCGCTTTTTAGTGATAATAGCGATAACTTCCCTATTGATTTTGCGTTAGGCTTTAAGATGAATTTATAGTGCGTTTAGACCAAACATCCAATCCAGCTTTCTCCAATTATTTTTGGAATGATGATAATACATCTTCTAAAAAAATGACGGTTTCTGGCATCCTTATTAAATCGTTTTTCTGTATTGCTATTGTTGCTGGAATCACCGTGGCTATATGGTATTATTACAGCAACGGAAACAACATAAAATGGTTTACAACAGGTGGTATGATTGCCGCTATTATTGTCAGTTTAATAATTTCTTATAGGCAACATTGGGCTAAATTTTTAGTGCCACTTTATGCTATTGCCAAAGGCTTTTTCTTAGGAGGTATTACCAGTTATGCACAAGCGCAATTCCCTAATTTACCGTTCCAAGCAATTGGTGTAACTATTATCACTTTTTTCGTGGTGTTAATACTCTATCAAACACGCATTATTGTGGTCACTAAAAAACTACGAAGTGTTATTATTACCGCTTGTACAGCCATTTTTATGACCTATCTTATTTCATGGATATTGAGTTTCTTTGGAATAAAAAGTTTTCTTTGGGGAACATCATGGCTTGCTATTGGGTTTAACGTAGTAGCTGCCGTTTTTGCATCATTAGCGTTGCTATTGGATTTCGATTATATAGAACGTCATAAAAATAAAGCGCCAAAAGAAAAAGAATGGCTAGCAACTTGGGGATTATTGGTGACGTTAATTTGGTTGTATGCAGAAATATTGAGACTCATGCGAAAATTCGCAATTCGATTTTAGTTTGTTGAATTCCGAATTTAAATAGTGGCACAATCAATCACTTTTATTTTTTTGAATTTGAGAGATAAAATACCGTTTCGGCTGCCTGACTACGTAGACATGGCACTCAACCTAGCATCGTTTAAAAAATTAAAATTTGGAAATTTAAAGATTCTTACCAATTTACAAAACTAGTTAACCTGAATAATCACAGGCAAGGTAAAAGCCGTTTTCACTTGCTGACTGCGTCTGATTGCCGGATAGATTTTTGGTAATGAATCTACACTTTTATGAAGTAATTCTTTAATATTTGGTATTTCCTGAAGCGTAATTGAATCGGCTTTAATGGTAATAAGTGACAGCAATCCGTCTTTCGAAATTTCAAAATTCATGTAAACCGTATCATTGATATCTTGCTTAACAATAAGTGTGTCTTGTTGCAGTTTTTTTGTGATAATCTCGGTTAAGGTATTTTGGAAGCAATTTTTCTTGTCTTCTTGAGTTCCGTTTTCATCACAACTCTCAAACATGGGATATTCATCCACTTCATTCCAATTAAATGTTAGCAGTTCATTTTCCAAAATAACGTCTGACGATGTTTTTCTAGCATCGAAATAATTACAGGAAGTAACCACCAAACACATTAAAATAAAATATAGCTGTTTCATAGGCTGTTATGAGCCCGAAAAATACGATATTTTTATATTTTAAACCATATCTTATTGGGAATGACTGTAAAATAATATGATGATTTTTTTCTTTGTAGAAAATATAAAAACAAAGTATGGCTTTCGTTACGGTTTATTTTTCAAATACAGTAGTAAGGGAAAAAGGAGGTTTTCTTACAATTAGTTTAAATAAGAATTGGTGTTAATCTGTATTCATAAATTTTTCTTGTTTCAATTCGCTTAATCTACTTTTAGCTTTAAATAAAAACGGATTTTCAGGATATTTTGCCATGAAATCTTCATATAACTTAATTTTGGTATCGACATCTTTATAATAATCGTCTTTGGTGTAAACCAGATAAAAAGCGGCATATATATTATTCGGGTTTTCTTTTAATGCACGCTCAAAAGATTGAATAGCTGCCTGATGATTCTTCCGGTGATTTTGAATGGTTCCTAAGGTCATATATTCGGAATCCAATGGCAAGTCTACTAATTCAATAGCTTTACTGATATACAATTCAGCTTGCTCATAATTACTCATCCGTGTAAATAATTGGCCTAAAATGTACACGTTTTCAGAATTTCTGGGCTCTTTAGCAACCGCTAATTTTTGCTGTTCGATGGCTTTTTCAACTTCTGAAAATTGAGAATAACAATAACTTAATTTTTCATGAACAAATTGGGAGTCTTCACCTAAATTTAATAGTTTTTCAAACCACAACGAGGCCGCTTTATAGTCTTTTTTCCAATAGTAATTTTGCGCTTTTAGACTCATGAGTTTTGCGTTATACGCGTATGTTTTTAAACCTATATCTGTATAATAATCTACGGAATCGAACTCACGTTTTTGTAAGTGCCGTTTTGCTAATTTAAAGATGGCTTTTTGGTGGCCATTATCTAAAAGAAAACTTGTTTTAAATTCGTTACGTGCTGATGAATCTCGTAATTGTTCGTAAACCAAACCCAATTCATAATGATAATTTGGATGCAGGGAATCTGTTGCAATTAACTGTTTAAAAATAGAAACTGCTGTTTGATAATTTTTAGTTTTAGAAAGTAATTTGGCATAATCATATTTCACCAAAGCATCATGAGGAAAAGCCTTGATACTGCTGTTTAAATACTTTAACGCTTCATCGTAATTCCCGATTGCTTGATTGGATTTGGCCAATTTATAAGCTACATCATCTAAATTGTCATAAGATTCATAAGCTTTAATAGCTTCAGAATAATTACCATTAACGTACAAACTATCTGCAACGTTTAAAACCGAAGTTTGGGCTTCGGTTTTAAAACATATTAAAATAAAAATTAACGCTAAAAATCTATTCATTTATTTTAAACTTTATGGGCAGGTAATATGGAACCGTTACTTTTTTCCCTTGATGCTCTCCTGGAATTAAATCCGGTATTAGGTTTAAAACACGTTTGACTTCCACTTCTAATTCTGGACGTGGCGCTCTAGCTTTAATGTCTACAATTTTACCTAATTCATTTATTTTAAAGAAGGTTCTAATTTGAACAACACCAGATAAATTTAAGCTGTTCGCTAATTCCGTATTGAAATTTGTTGCAACAAACGCATTCAGTTTTTTACTCATACATAGCTTGTTTTCTTCATTAGAAATTCCGGTTTCACAGCCAGGAAAAACAGGAACTTGATCTACCGAAGCAAAAGGAACATCCATATTGTTAGCAATTGAAACATCTAAATCTTCTTGTGAAAGAAAAACAAAAAAGTCTTTCATGGCTATTTCTTCTTCCTCACTTAAATTACCTTGTTCCTGAATTATCTGAAATAAATCAGAAATATGTTGGTGCATCACATTCTTGTTTGATGCGTTGCTATAATCTTGAACATCGGAAATTAAATCTTGATTAACAGAATTTGAACTCAAGCCGTTCATCTGCAATAATAACTCAATTCCTACTTTGCCTTCAGCGTTTAATCCATCTTGTAGAACTATTTGTTCAATAATAACATTTAATTTTTCTGTTAATAAACTTACAGTAGCTTCAGAACTTGGTAAACTTATATACATTACATACGATTTACCGTCAGGCGATTCAACACCCACTTTAGTAAGACCCAACGGGACCTGTTCATCTTTGGAATGTACACTATAAGTAATTTCAGTGTTCTCCTTGTTTATTTGTGCCCATGACACATAAGCTGGATTATTTTTTAAAAATGTCTCATAGGCTTCGTGTTTGTCTGTAGGAACTTCTACCAGACCATTTTTACCCAATTCTAGGGTATACCCATAGTTGGACACATCTGTGTTTTGCTCGGTAGCATTAGACGTTTCATTGGAACATGATGAATATACCAACATTCCTAAAACCATAGGAATTAATAAAGCGTACTTGATTAATTGTACTTGTTTAGATTTCGTTTTTTGTAACATAATAATTCGTTTTTTGATTAATGATTGTTTGAAAAATGGATTGATGAATGATACCTGATTCGTATCGAAAATTTGGGATAATAAATTTTCATAATATTGTTTTTTGTTGTATTTCACGGCTTGTGAATCCGCAATAAATTCATGTAAATCTGCCATCCGATTTTGATACATGTACACGAACGGATTAAACCAAAATACAATGCGTAACATCTCAAAAAACAGTAAATCCCAAGTATGTTTTTGCTTTACGTGAACCAGCTCGTGTTTTACTATTTGCTGACGATCGGTTTCTTTTATGTTTTCACCTAAAAACACATAATTAAAAAACGAAAATGCTAACGTACTCTTTAACATTCGCACAAAACAAATAGCGCCTTCCCTTTGCTTCGGGTTTTGATAAATAAGTGTTACAATTTTAAACAAGCGCATACTAAAAAATGCAACGGCTAGCACACTTCCAATTACTAAAACCAATGAGAAATACCATAAAAAAGGGTGCGACGTATTACTACCACTAATAACTACTTCTTCTAAAAAAATAGTATTGGTTGTTTGTGATAATATGTGGGGTAAACTAACCACAAAATCGTTTGGAATAGCTTCTTTAAACCCAGCCACTTTTACAAATGGCAACAAAATGGAGAGCACAGCTGTAATCAATAAATAGGCGCGATTCCAATTAAAAAATGTTTCTTTCTTTAAAAACACATCATAAATGAGCAAGAAAAATAACTGAAACGCAATGACTTGAATGATGTAATGTATCATGATTTTTCGTCTTTATGAATCTCCTTTAAAACGGATTCTAATTCCTGTAAACTGATATCATTTTTTTTCATAAAAAAGGACACCATACTTTTAAAAGAGCCTTGAAAATAATTATCTACTAATGAGTTTATACTCTGGTTACTATAATCCTGCTTTTTCACCAGTGGATAATACACATGCCCTTTTCCGTGCTTTTCATAATCCACAAAACCTTTACTTTCCAATATACGCACAATGGTTGAAACCGTATTATATGCTGGCTTTGGCATAGGCAATTCGGCAATAATTTGTTTTACTGCGGCTTTTTCTAGTTGCCACAATACATGCATTATTTCTTCTTCGGCTTTGGTTAATTGCTTTTTTTGGATCATGATTTTTATTGCGAATTATTATTTAACAAACCTCGTGTAAATTTTGAATCAAAATATGGACTTAAATTTTTGTTCTGGATACAAATTTCACTCATTTTTAATCGTAAAATCTACTCGAACTGACAACCTTATTCAAATTGCACAATAGGTTTAACTAATCTTTTAGTTTAACAAATATAACTAAATTTTTAGTTTAAACTAATTTCGTAGTTAAAAAATTGTAACTTTCTTTAAGTATCTTCGTCAAACAAGAAAAATATATGGACATATTATTAGTTGTATTAGGCTTTATTTTTATGCTCGTGGGTATAGCAGGAAGTTTTTTACCCATTTTACCTGGGCCACCGTTAAGTTGGATTGGCTTACTCCTCCTCTACTTAACAAAGGCCGTCCCAAATGACTGGTGGTTTTTAGGAATAACCCTAACGGTTGCATTAATCGTTTTTGCTCTAGATTATATTATTCCAGCCATGGGAACCAAACGTTTTGGTGGCAGTAAAAAAGGTGTAATTGGCACCACTCTAGGGCTTATTGTTGCTATTATTTTTCCAATATTTGGACCATTTGGTATCATTATTTGGCCTTTTCTTGGCGCATTTATAGGCGAAATGATTAATAAAGCAGATTCTAAAATTGCCGTAAAAGCCGCATTCGGCTCCTTTTTAGGATTTTTAGCAGGAACCTTTATTAAGTTTATTGTAGCTATTGTTTATTTGGGCTTCTTTCTGTGGACGGTTTGGGATTATAAAGCTATAATCTTTTCTTTTTAAAATGAAGAAACCTCATGGCTTCCAATTTAAAAAATGAAAAACCACGAGGTTAGTGTAAATGCTATTAATTCAACAAATTTATTTTATGAGGGATTAATTTGTCGTTGACATTCAAATGTAGCCATAACAATTAACTTCTTGCTGTGGTAAAACCGTAACACCATTACGGGAAAACCGTAATTGTCAGTTATAGCAAGCGTTGTCAGACCAAAAATAAATGAAAAAATGTACTATTTTAACACAATACGCAACTAAACGCTAAATAAAACCTGCATTTTTGGCCACAGATAATAGGTTTTCATCACTACCATCACTGACATCAAACATAATTTTGAGGTGTTTTTTGCGCTTTTCTATAGCACTTAAGGATATATCAAAATGATCTTTTAAGCTTTTAGTTCGGATACCTTGCGAAAGGAGATAGAGTATTTTTCTATCAATATCATCCAATTTAATATCGTTTGTAATTGTTTTTCGGATAGTTGTACTAACCGTGGAGCTGTAAAATGGTGGCCTATAAAGTACTTTTTGAAAAGCGCTGGCCAACTCTCGCGATGTTAAATCGCTTTTTATTAAAAAGCCTTCAGGATCAATATCTTTTATAATATTATGTATTCGGTAAGGCTCATTAAACATGGTAAGCATAATGATTTTGCTTTTCGGCATCATACGCCTGGCATATTTTGCTAAATCTTCGCCAGATGTAAATTCGCCATCGCTAGATGGTGGCAAACTAATATCCATGAATAAAATATGATAGGGTAATTCCTTATCTATTGCTTGCTGCATAAAATTGACAGATTCATCGCAGTTGTTAGCAATATCAATTTTTAGTATTTGATTTTCCTTTTTAGTCGCAAGTAATGTGTTTTGATACCCTTCAATAATAATTGGGTGATCGTCTGTCATTAAAATACGAATAGTCTCTTCCATTATAGTTGAAAATTTAGATTAGATTGGGATTTTAATTGTAATTGTTGTGCCATTGTCTTTTTTAGAAGCTATATCTAATTCACCATCGAATTCAGATACGCGTGAATGCATATTTTTTAAACCGATACCTTTCTTCGCTTTTTGTGAATCAAAACCAGATCCATCATCAGCAATTTGCAACCAAATTACATTTTTTTTCATATTAAAACTAATATCTACACGATTGGCTTCGGCATGTTTAAAGATATTCTGAAGAGACTCTTGCAACATGCGATAAATATGTATTTTGGTTTTATTGGAAATATCTTCCCAAGAAATATCAGAATCACTATATAATGAATATGTTAATCCGTGTGCTTTGGTCTGTGCTTCTATTAAGGATTCAATAATATCAGGATAACCGGATTTGGATATAAAATCGGTATTTAATTCATGTGAAACGTCACGGATATCTTGTTCAATAGTTTTTAATTCTTGGATATAATTTTCTCGAGTTTGAATGGCCTCATCGGTAGAAATCATATTCAAACTATCCAGACTTAATCGCGTTCCAAAAAGGCGTCCTAGAATACCATCATGTAAATCTTGAGAGATGCGTTTTTTCTCGTTGGATCGTGCTTCATCAACTTTATCTTGTTGAGATAACATGAGGTTGTAAATTTCCTCATTGGCTTCCTGTTGCTGCTGCACAAGTTTTAACTCCTTGTTTTTAGCACGTTGGGTAACAATTATGTACACTAAAATAAAGGTAATAATTAAACCAGCAGACAATATCATGAGCCATAACCGTTCTCGAGAAATTTGTTGATTTTCAAGTTCTACTTGCTCGGTTTCAAATTCTATGCGTGCAAATTTATTACGAATAGCGCGTTCTTTATTTACTAAACTATCATTTAGATGAATATATTCATTTAAATAATTTACGGACTTTTCAGGGCTTTCAATTTTAGACTTGAGTAATAAGGCGTTTAAAGTAACATCATTTATTAATGATTCTTTTCCTCGTGTATAGGCAATGTTTGCATAATTTAGAGCGGTATCCATGACACCTTCATCCAAATAAAATTCGGACGCATTTAAAGCAACTGACATGCGACTTAACTCATCATCTAGACTATCACTAATGCGGTATGCTTCATGTAGCATTCTTTTAATATCTGCAGAATTAGAACCAGCATTTTTATGTTTCAAGAGTGCATAATCTCCTAAAATAAGTGCATAATTTGCCGGTTCCTGCTGTAAGACTTTTTCATTCTGAAACAACTCTTCGTAAATTGCCAAACTTTTATCAAACTGATTGAGTTCCTTATAAATAAGGGCTATATTACTTTTAGAATATAATGTATACAGAAAATTATCCTTTATTTTATTACTAAAGGATAAGGCTTTGTTGTGGTATTCAATGGCTTTATCGTATTGTTTCAATTCATCTGCTGCAATGGCCACCAGATTAAATAAGCCCCATAAATTTCCTAACGTATAATCATCTTTAGGCATCGTTTGATATAAACGAATCGCTTTAAAGGCGTTACTTTCACATCCTACATAATCACGTTCTTCAAACTGAATATTTGCCATTTCCATAAGTGCATCTGCTTGATTTTGAACCATATTTCGCGCATCAAAATATTTAGAGGCATTATAATAATAGGTATAGGAACTATCCGTTTGATATTTTACTTTATGATACCATCCCAAAACATTATTAATATAGGCCAATGCTAATGTATCCTTGAGTTTTTTAGCAAGTTTCAGGTTTTGATGATTTAAATCGAAAAGCGAATCGACCGCAAACTGGCGCAAATAAAGTGTTGCCAATTTACGTTTCGATTTTAAAATTGTCGAATCTTGGTTTGTCTTTTCAGAAAACACGATTGCTTTCTTTATAAAGTTCACGCGCTGATCTAACTCATAAGAATCATTAGTGGATAGTACTCTATAATGGTTTACACTATCTAAAAGTTGATTTTTAGAAACTTGTTGTGCGCATAAAAATGAGCAAAAAAAGATGGCAAAAAAGAAAGGTGCTTTTTTTAATAACATAATGGCGCTTCAAGTCTACTCAAATTTAAAATTTTTTCTGACACCAATAGCCTTGTAACCAATATAAGTCTATAATGGTTACATAAAACACATAAAACCCTTTAAAAATAAAGGGTTTTATTTAATATAATAAAATTGTTTTTATCCGTTACTTGGGACTTTTGTTCCTTTTTTCACATGTCTTTTTGTCTGAAAAGCATAGGTGAAATCTTCTTTTTGAGAAACTTGTTCCTCATTATTTGGGTTGGTTGTTTCTTTTTGAATTGTAAGACCTGTAAGTGTCAAACAAAAAATAGCTGCTACTAAAGTAATTTTAAGGGTTTTCATGTTAGGGTATTTAGGGTTAAAAAATTTACTATTAAATTTTAGTTAGTTTAAAAATCACTGTCGAGGGATGATGGATTAATAACCGTAAATTATGTTGCAACATAAAAATGCCACAAACTATAAAATATTAACATGAGGGAAAAGACACAACGTGTCTCAAATGGAATAATTAACCTTAATAAGCTGAATAATTTGATTTAGGGACTTATTGAAGGACTGTAAACGTAATGCAATATATTAAAAATAAATTAAAAACACGATTAAACGTATAATTTCATCGATTAAAGGCCAAATACGAGTCATTTTCCTACAATAAATTGTTAATAAATTTAGTAAAACTTCTTGTGTTTGTAAGAAAAATCGTTTGCATATCTTTATTTTATTTTAAAAGAAATTGTACCTAACTTGTAACATCAAATTAATTTATGAAATCACTTTACAATAGGTTTGTTAGTTTTATAAACACCATTCAAGGCAAAATTGCTTTTTATCCTACATTATTTAGCATATTTGGTTTTAGCTTTGCTATGCTGATGCTTTATTTAGAAAAGGAAGGTATTTCAGCATATATTATTGAACACATACCGCAATTAGTTATAAACAACGCAGATACCGCTAAAACACTTTTGAGTTTTTTAACAGGAGGCATCATATCTATCATGGTTTTTAGTTTTTCTATGGTAATGGTTTTATTAAACCAGGCATCTAGTAATTTCTCACCCCGTGTTTTACCCGGCTTAATATCCAATAGAAATCATCAATATGTATTAGGTATTTATTTAGCCACTATTTTATACAATACCTTTACCTTGGTTGGTATTAATCCGCTAGAAAACGACAAATATCAATTGCCAGGATTTTCTGTACTTATTGGCATTTTACTCACCGTAGTATGTTTAGGTAGTTTTCTATATTTCATACATTCTATATCTCAATCCATTCAGGTTAATAATATTTTAGATGGAATTTACAAAAAAGCTAAATCGCGATTGGAATACTTATTAGAAAAAGAATCTGAAACAGCACCTTCATTTCCAGACACATCAGAATGGACGTCTTATTTCAGTTCTGAAACGGGGTATTTCCAGAATATTGCCATTCCAAATTTGGTTGATATTTGCAAAGATGAATCTATTCAATTAAAAATCCTGCCTATCCAAGGCATCTTTGTTTTGAATGGCGTTCCGATTATACAAGTAAGCAAGGGTATAGATGAAGCGACAGTAAAAAAAATATTATCAAATTTCAATTTTGCGAAAGGTGAATTTGTAGAAGATAATTATGCACTCGCGTTTAAGCAAATTACAGAAATTGGTATGAAAGCTATGTCTCCCGGTATTAACGATCCAGGAACGGCAATTAGCACCATTGATTATCTAACAGAATTATTTGCTTTACGCCTTAAAAAAAATGACAAAACAGTTATAACATCGGATAATGAATCACTTATAGACGTAACAACCACTAATTTTAAAGAGTTAATATATCAAGTTATGGTGTCTTACCGCACCTATTGCAAGCATGATATGACCTGTATTCAGAAGCTATTTATCATGTTTAAATATTTATTACTACAAGAAGCACATTTGCCAAAATATCACGATGCGCTTTTAGCAGAGGCAAAATTATTATATGAAGATACGCAGGAAAGTATCACTAATACTGAAGATTTGAAACGGATTGAGAAATTGTATACAGGGTTGCCCAAGGTCAAGTAATCCAAATATTATAAATCCACAAACCACCCAAAAACAAAAAGCATCCCAATTTTCTGTAAAGAAAAAAGGAACGCTTTTTCATCAAAATAACTAACCAAAAACCAAATTGGGTAGTTCACTAATTTATTTCAAGCTATTAATCGAAATAAAATGAATTATATATAAAAAATTTATACCATAGTTTTTTTTAGAATTATCTCAAAAAAGTTTAGTTCACAATTAAATTATAGGATGTAATTAGTAGCTGTTCACTCCCAGAAGATATTTTCTGAACAAATATTTCAATATAATCGTCTTTAACAACATCTACAGTACCAATTACAGTTACCGATTGTCGTGAATTTGTCTGTATCACATCTACAATAGCTTCCGTTCCCGTTACTCTAGAACCATTTTTATATATTGAAAATGCTAATCTAGTTCCTGAAGTTGCTGTCAGAGATGCAGTTCCAAAAATGTTCAAAGGCCTTCTTGTCTCTCCCTTATACGTAATTCGATTGCCACCCGCACCTTCAGCGGTTCTGAAAAGTCTTATAGATTTCGTGTTTACAGGTAATTTAAAAGGGGTTGTGTTAGTAACATTAACTACATTGGAAGGATTTGCTTCATCATAATATAAATTTCCCGTCGCCACATCATCATTTTCACGAGGAATACCAGGTGCACTCACCGTCCAAGCATTAGAGAAATTATATCCAAGATAGGTTTGTGCAGGAGCATACCCTTTAACATATCCTGAAGGTGCGCTTGTTGTACCTGTAAAAACAGTAGCTTGCAAAACACCTGTTCCTACTGCAAGCCCTGTAGTACTGACATCCAAAGCCACAGCTGAACCACTTACCGTGCTGAAACCACTTACTTTTTCTATTAAACCAAAGGTTCCTGTAAATTTTTCAAACGTTCCGGAATTACTTCCAAACCAAGCTTGATTATTTAGCAATAAATTACCGATGTTAGAATAGGTAATTCCATTTGCGTTATTTAAAAATTGAACAATATTACCAAAGAATAGACCTAACCCATCAATACTTCCAACATTTGTCATGCCATCTATTATGCTATTTTGAACTAAAAGTGAAGAAGCAGTTGCTATTCCTGGACCTGTTATTTCAAAAGCTTTAGAACCTTTAATTGTAACATTTCTAATACTACCTCCTGTACTCCCTTTAAATACAGTCCCTCCAGCATATGACAAGACATCCTCACTAGCATCTATACCAGCAACGTAGGCATTTTGTAAATCAATAGAAGCCGCTAATAATATTGTTCCATTTATTTCATAGAAGGTATTACTGGCTAATTTGTAAGAAGAACCACCTCCTGCGGCAAGTTCAGCACTTAAATCTGCTACAGTTTTAATTAACTTGTAATTATTCCGTTTTACGGAAGCATCATTAGCTAATTTTACCCAGGTAGTAGTAGCTGTATTATAGAAATAAAATGCTTTTTCGTCTGTATCAAACACCAATAAGCTTTCAGCTGGTGTTGCAATTGCATCGCGCTCTAATGTCGTCATGCGTGGCGCTAACAATCCTTTAGAAGTAGATTGAACATCTAGCATAGCCGAATCATCGGGCATGAGCGTTCCGATTCCTACCTGGGAAAAACCAGTGGTTGTTAATAAAAAGAGAGCCATTAGGCCAAATGCGTTTAAAAGTAGTTTTTTAGTTTTCATAATTAGTATTTTAAGATTTTAGTAGATTTTTGGGCATTATTTGTTTTGAGTACAACCATGTAAACACCAGTACTTTCATTAAAAGGAATTAGTACTTTATTCTGGTTGGTAAGATTTTTGGTAACAGATAAAATATGCTGTCCAAGTATGTTATAAATTTCGACACCTGTAATTTCTAAATTATTAGGGTTTGACACCACTATTTGATTTTGACCATTGTAAAAAACAAGCGTTTTATCTAATTCAACCTCTGGCGTACTCAAGGTTTCTGCTGGCTGAAATACAATGGAAAATCTATCTGAATAAAAACCAGCAGGCAAATTAATTTCAAAATCAGATTCTGACAAATTATAGGTTGTATCTAACACATTATCTTTTAAATAAATAGTTTCCTCAAAATTCTCAACATCATCTAACATCAAGTAATGAGATCCCGTTTCAGAAATAACCAATCCAATTGGAAATTCCAGGAATTCTGAAAAACCATCAACACCCTGAATAGCATATCGTTTGGTTTCATCCTCTTCAATAATAAAAAACATATCATCATCTCTAGACATCATTTGAATAGCATCATAACCAGGATTATAATTTAAATCAGCTGACGAATCTGGCATAAACCCTAACAAAAGTTGGCGATGAAAACCTTCAGGATCTTCATAACCAATGCGAATATATTTATCATTAACATTTAGTCTTGCCTCTTCCAACTTAAAAAATCGTTGAGAATTATTAAAAATAATATCACCACTTCCAATAGATTTTATAAAAAATCCTTTACCAACAGGCACGTATTGTGATGGTATACCTACTGTTCCAGATGTACCAATTCCTGAAATTAACGGTGATGGTATAGAAGGTATAGATCCACCTGTTTTATTTCGTATTGAATAACCTCCCAAATAATCAGATAATATATGAGATGTTGAGCCACCATCTACCCAAAAGTAAAGCGCCTCTAAAACACCATCATTATCCGTAATAAATTTTGTGGCATCTAAAGCGGAAGGATATGGGTTTCCTAATAGAATTTCTTGACCTACTGTAATAGGAAAGGTATAATCTCCATTATTGGGTGCACCGTAAAACACATAGTTTTGTTCTGGACCTGAAGCATTTGCTCCTTTCATGGTATAGCCTTCACCTGGATTGAGTATACTTCCACTATTTAATCGAATCCATTCTGAATAAGCACCGCTTTCACGTGCATACTTATACAACCAACGGCTACTTATGCTTAATGCGGTTGTTACGTTTCCAGATCCATCAACACTGGACGGCAAACCTTCTCTGTCAGTAGTAAAACCAATTTGCGTTGGATTAAACGGATTTAAACTTGAATCCGTACCATCAAACTTGCCACCCATAAAAGAAAAAGTACCACCATTATTTACTGGTGAAGACCAATAATCATATTGAAAAGGCGACACAGTTCCTTGTTGATCTAAGATAAGTTTCCCAGAATTAATTGTATTAGCGTCAACTCCTGAGTGCTCTTGAATGAGTTGCGCCTCACCTGTTAGTCTTAAGTCGCCACTTTTTAAATTCAGTGCGTTTTCTACCTGGACTAAAAATTCATCTGCTACAGATACACCTTTTAAGCCTTCTGGTGTGATATCAATTTCCAGATTATAAAAATTGGCATTCTCTGCGCTTCCGGATAAATTTAAAAAATTGTTGGATGCACTTTTAAAATAAGTTGTCCCAGCTGTTGCACTGGTTGCTCCATGATTAATGAAGCTATTATTTAAATACAAATTACCATTGGAAACATGATTTCCGGCAACCGTATTGGTGTATTCCTCTTCAAAATACACATTGCTATTAGTGCTTATTTTAAGCACACCTGTATTTATTATTTGTGCATTTGCAAAAAAGCAAGCACAAAGTAAAACACAGAACATAATTGTAGGTTTTAAGTTCATTGTTTATAGTTTAGATTTGGGATTTATAAAATACTAAATTATTTTTTTAAAAGGTTCATTTTGCTCAATATTTTCTGATTTATTTAAAACGTTTTTTAGTTTACTGACAGTTAGAGGCTTGGTAATATAACCCGTACAATAAGGCTCATTACTAGCTTTATTAATGTCCACCGAACACATGGAAGATGACACCATATACACCTCAATTGCTCGTGTATTAATAAAGTTTAACAGCTTAAATTCTTTAAAAAAATTAAAACCACTCATTTCGGGCATATTTATATCTAATAAAATGACATCAGGAATAGCTACAGACTTGATATTCGTATTCAATTCCAATAGTTTAAAAAAACTAATTGCAGAAATAGCATTATTAAAAACCCGTGTTTTTATATTTGGATTGTATTTTTCAATTATTCTTTGATTAACAAAAAGATCTATCTTGTTATCATCTATCAACATTACATTTTTAATCATTGTTTTTGCTTCCTTCTTTTAAATTTGGTAATTGCACCTCAAATGTGGTGCCTTCATTTATTTTACTTTTAACCTCTATGTCGCCATTAAAGTCTTCTACAATTCGTTTAACAATATAAAGTCCGAGTCCAGTTCCTTCAGAGTTATCACTATTTGCTTTAAAATAAAGGTCGAACACTTTATCTATGTCATCTTCTCGTATCCCTACACCATTATCAGATACTGTGATACAGACTTTTTTATCAATACTTTTAATATTTATATGTGTGGTAGGCACCACTTTATTCGTTTTAGATTTGGCAAAACAAATGGTATTATGGATTAAGTTTTGAAGAATAGAGTCCATCAATTCCTGATTGAAATAAAAATCAGTTCCCTGCTGAATATCCACATGAAAAGTGATGTTGTCAAAATTCTTTATACCTTTTAATACCAGAAGCGCGTTATTAATTTTCTTTTGAAAATCTATAACTGTATTGTCTCGTCGCTTTTCTGAAATAATAGACGCAAAAGCCAAGTCGTCTAACAACAAGCGTCCTTTTTCTAAAGTTTCATCTAACATATTCACTAACAAGGCTGTTCTATTATTAAGCTTTTCCTCTTTTAGCAGATGAAGTAAGCCTTCCGCCGATGTTAATGGTGCTTTTAAATCGTGAGCAGAACGGTATAAAAACAGCTCTAAATCTTTGGTTGTTTGCTTTAACTTTTCTTCTAAATTCTTTCGTTTAGAAATATCAAGCATAAAAGCACAGTAAAATTTTTCTTTCCCATTTTGCCAATTACTCATAGCAAATTCCACAGGGAACTCATCGCCATTTTTTCGTAAACCTAGCATTTCTATATTATCGCCATACGAATCATTATCCAGTTTATCTTTTGCTTTAAGTAACTCTTTGACACCTGTATCTACTTGTTTTTTAGAAATTAAAACCGTTAATGGTTTGCCAATAATCTCGGAACTCAAATAACCAAATGCTAATTCAGCGCCTTTATTCCATTCAATAATATTCCCCATACCATTGGCAACGACTAATATCCCGACATTTATAGATTGAAATATATTGCTGTGTTTTGTTTCAATAGCTTTAAGCTCGTCATTGACCTTAATCGTATTTTTATATTTTTTAGATTTTAAAGTGGCGTAAATTATTTCGTTTTCAACATTAAAAACTGGCTTCAATTTTGAAACAAAAAAAGTTTGATTGCCTTTTGTAGACAAACCCATGGATTGATATTTACAATCCTTACCGTGGCTAAATACCGTATCTACTTGCTTCTTTATATAATCATGATTTACAGGGTTTACAAAATCATAAATATAGGAACCTATAATACTATCATGTGCGTTGTTTAAAGTGTTTATAGATGTATTAATGATTTTCCCAAACTTATTAATGTATAGTACGTCTTCAGTAAAATTATTAATCAGCCTTTCTTCTGTGCAGTGAACAGGGTTTTTATTAATTCCTTTGCAGTAATAATTACTAATATCACTACTTATGGTTAGGTATTTTATTACATCGCCCTTTTCATTTTTTATAGGCTCAATAGTGGTGTCTAACCAATAATTCTTACTGTTTTGCCCTTTATGAAAGAGCACACCTCGCCACGTTTCTCCTGCTAAAATAGCTTCAGATTGCATTGGAGATTTTAATAAGTGGTTTATTTGACCAACACCTGTTTCTTCTGAAACATTCATCACTTTAGAAAAATTGGAATTACAATAAACCAACTTCCCAAAAGCATCTGAAATAGAAATAATTAAATGACTATCTAAGGACCCTAACAATGCCTCTGACTGAATAACGGAATATATATTTGTTATTGCTCTAGACATTATATGTGTTTTTAGATTCCATACAAAATGCTAAAGCTGTTTCCGTATCACCAAAAATTTGAACATGGGCACCTTGTGCAAATAGCCTTTTATAAGACCCAATAAGCAGTTTACCATTTAATGTATTTACTACAAAAGCTTGTGCTATAACAAAGTGTTTTAAAATAGAACTTTCGGTAAAAAATTTGGCAGCTAAAGGAGAAAAATTACCGGTAAAATTGCGAATATCTATAAGTAATGGTCTCGGTTTACCTTCTGTTAATTTCAGTATTTTTAAGAGGTATGCTTCTGCGCTTTCAATGGTCAGGTAACAATCCGCTTGATTAAACTTACAAAACAGAATTTCGTTTTCAATCCAGAATTCAACTTTTTTAGAGTAATTTAGTATAGGTACACTCATAGGTTTGCATTATTTGGGGCTTTATGCAAAATATGAAAACCAATATGCATGCCAAACAGACAACCGAGCAACAACAAAACCGCTAAACACCTGACACTTAAAGGGAAGAAATATTTTAAAAAAAAACAACAAACTCTGTAGCCCACGGCATACCGAGAGAAAAGTTCGACAAACGGAAATCCCACGGTATAGCGTGAATTATTTAGGTTTTTTAATCCCTAGTTTTATCATTCTATCTCGTAAAGTGCTAGGCTTGATTTCTAGTAGTTCAGCTGCACCTTCAGAACCTTCAATTTTCCAATTGGTTGTTTTTAATATCTTTTTTATATGAATTCTTTGAACATCGTCTAGCGATAAACTTGTTGAAGAAATTAACGACTCCTTTTCAGAGGATTTAAAATCTGGAATTATAAGTTTTTCATTATGAGACAATATAATAGCTCTTTCTATCAAATTTTCCAATTCCCTAATATTTCCTGGCCATGAATAGGACTGCAAATTACGTTTGGTTTCTTCTGAAATGTACTTGACGTTTTTATGATATAGCTTACTATATTTATTTACAAAATGCTCCAATAGAATTGGAATATCCTCTATACGTTCTCGTAAAGGCGGAATGGTAATTGGAAACACGTTTATTCTGAAGTATAAATCTTCACGGAAATTTTTATTTTTTATCTCCTGTTTTAAATCCCTATTGGTTGCTGTAATAATGCGAATATCTACCTTTTGAGTTTTGACACTTCCTATTTGTTCTACTTCAGATTCTTGAATAGCTCGTAAAAGTTTTGGTTGCATATCCATAGGTAATTCGCCAATTTCATCTAAAAACAAGGTACCACCATCTGCCAATTGAAATTTCCCAAGTTTATCATTGATAGCCCCTGTAAAAGACCCTTTTTTATGCCCAAACAATTCACTTTCAATAAGCTCTCTAGGTATGGCAGCACAATTCACTTTAATTAAAGGTTTATTTTTTCTGTTACTAATATTATGGATAGCTCTGGCCAACAATTCCTTACCAGTTCCTGATTCACCTAAAAGTAACACCGTTGCATTGGTACTTGCTACCTGTTCTACTTCAGTAAGCACTTGGCTAAAAGCCGCACTTCCATAAACCATTTCTTCGTAATTAAAAACCAAATCAATTTCTTCACGTAGATAGGTATTTTCTTGTTCTAGATCTTTTTTAAGTTTTATCAGTTCGGCGTTGAGGGACTTGAGTTTTTCATTGGATTTGAACAATTGGATTTCGGCTAAATAGCGTTCATTTCTTTCAATTGCAAGCGAAATAACATTTGAAATGGACGTTACAAACTCCTCTTCTTCAAGAGTCCATTGCCTGCTAGCACCTCTATGCTCAAAACACAGAACACCATAATAACCATTATACCCCTGAATAAGCACATCTAAAGCAGATGTAATTCCAAGTGGTTTAAAATAATTTTTGACAAAATCATTGGTACTTTCATTATCCAAAGTATTATCTGCACGTATTATATTATTCTTAAATAAATCCTTGAAATAATTTGAATAATCTTCTATCTTAAACTGCATCACCTTTTCGCAGGTCTGATCCTTTGAATTATAAGAACTTTCCAGTCGCAAATCTGTTTTCTCATCATTAAAACTCCAAATACTCACACGCTCCACTTGCATCGTCTTTGCAGCAAGAGCTGTTATTTCCTGAAGAATATAATCTAAATCATCACCAACCAATCCAGCAAGCTTAAGAATAGCATCTTTATTTTGAGCAGATCTTTTGGATGTGTTATTTAATTCTTTTTGAGTTTTAAGAAGGTCCGTAATATCAAGACCTGTAAAAACATATCCAATAATCTCGCCTTTATAATCGGTTATTTTTGCTGTTGTAATAGCAATTTGAAACCAATCGCCATTGGGTTTTTTCAAAGTTAATTGATCTCTAATAACCACACCATTTAAACATTGTTCTATGTAAGAACTAATGGTATCATTATTTTCTGATGACCATTGCGGAAATGGCACTTTAGCTCCAAGAATTTCATTTTCTTTAAACCCTGTTAACTCACAAAATGCCTTATTAACTTTTATACAGGTTAAATCCACGTCTAGTATCAATAAAGCTTCAAACATGCTATCCAACAAACATTCAGTGAAATTATTAGCAGCAAATATCTTTTTTTGGAATATTTTTATATCACTAACATCTATTATTGTTCCAATAACAAAAGCCGCTTCTTCAAATTCTACAAATTGAAAAGTTGCTAATCCATAGGTTACAACACCGTCTTTTCTTTTAATATCTACTTCATGATATTTAAGTTTTTCATTTTGTGTTAATACCTCATGCATGGCATTGGAATCCTCAAACGAAATAAAATTTAATTCCTCTATAGATTGACCAAGAACATCCTCTTTCTTATAAGCCGTCAAAACCTCCCAAGCTGCATTAACATCAATGAGCTTGCCGTCTAGTTTATTTGAAAGTGATTGAGGTGTCGGATTACTATGAAATATTTCTGGATAGACACTTTCAAAGAACGGAAAACCATTTTCCGTATTGATCTTATTTGAAGAAGGACTCATATTTAAAGTAGCTGCAAAAAGTTAAATAAATTATATTATTAGTAATAAAAACACGAAACAAATACAAAATTAAAGATTTAGATACGTATTCTATAAATTAACTCCTTTTATTTAACATTAATGGCCTAATATTAAGATTATTTTAATTTAAATACCAAAGTTGCAAACATACTTATTATAAAGCTTAGAATAAAAACAAACAAGATCCTTATAGATTTCATGCCCAACTGAACCCTATCACTACTAATTGGTTTAAAAAACTACACTTTTACCAAAGGGAAACAACATGCTTTAATAGTGTGAAATTGAAGAAATAAACACCTTACAAACCACCCCAAAACAAAAAAGCATCCCAATCTTCTGTAAAGAAAAAAGGAAAGCTTTCCATCGGTATTCCCAACAACACTGGGAACATCCTACATTTACCTCAACATTACTGCCGAGATAAAACAACACAACTAAATTTTTAACTACCTGAGGCAGTTTTATTGCAAAAAAAAGCTTCAATTTCTTGAAGCTTTCCGCAATATTAGCGGTCTGGACGGGACTCGAACCCGCGACCTTCGCCGTGACAGGGCGACATTCTAACCAACTGAACTACCAGACCGTTGCTTTATTGCATGCTTAACCGTTTTTTACTTGCGTAATAACCTCTCAAGCGGGTGCAAATATAAACAGCTTTTTCAATATGTCAAATGTTTTTTCAATAAATTTTAAAGTTTTTTTATTTATAAAAACTTTTGTCGTGCTATCATATAGGTTGTCAATATGTTATTGAAATCTTTATTGATATCCGCTTCCACATATGTAATGCGATATTGCTGACATTTCAAGCGAATATCCTTAAAATAGTCTTTAATAGCCGTTTCATAGTTCTCTTTAATCCGATCCGCATATAAATTAACATGATCGCCCGTTTCTACATCTATAAAACGCTTGGGCGCATTGTCAAAATCAAATTGCAGTTCCTTTTCCTTATCAAACACATGAAACAGGACTACTTCATGCTTATTGTGTTTTAAATGCCGTAAAGCGTCAAATAATTGCGCGTCATCAGTTTCTGTTTGGAACATATCTGTAAAAAAGAAAATCAACGAACGTCTATGAATCTTTTCTGCTATTTGGTGCAAATAGGTAAAGGTTTCCGTTTTTCTACTTTCAGGCTTCTTTACCAACATGGTATTGAGTTGGTGCAACAACATTTGATGATGGCGCTCACTTCCTTTTTCAGGTGCGTAAAAATCGTAATTATCACTATAAATGCTCAAGCCAACGGCATCACGTTGCTTTTTTAAAATATGCATTAAACTAGCCGAAGCCAATGCCGAAAAAGCTATTTTATTCAAGGAGTCTATACCGTATTCCTTCAACTCTGGATAATGCATAGAGCTACTATTATCCACAATTAAATGGCAGCGTAAATTAGTTTCATCGTCATAGCGCTTGGTAAAAAGCTTGTCCGTTTTAGCAAACAACTTCCAATCAATATGGCGTGTACTTTCACCTTGGTTGTATATTTTATGCTCGGCAAATTCTGCCGAGAATCCATGAAACGGACTTTTATGCATACCCGCAACAAATCCTTCTACCACCTGTTTGGCCAGTAATTCTAGGTTTTTAAAACCGCCTGCTTTATTTAATTCGTTTTGTAAATCCATAAACCCATTTGTCGCTTTAGCGACAGCTTCCCAAAAGGAAGATTTAAAAAATCATTTAGAATTTGGGTTATACACCCAAAAATTATCTGGAGACGCCCAAACTACGATAGCCCTAAACTAAAAAAGGTTTGCCATAACAGCAAACCTTTTCTATTTTATCTTTTAGTCTCGAATCTAGCCTTTATTTCTAGCTTCTAAATACGTCTATAAAAGCGCGTCAATAGCTTCCGTGTAAGCACTTTTTTGTGCAACACCAACTTGACGACCTACTACTTCACCGTTTTGAAAAACTAATACCGTAGGAATGTTACGCACTCCGTATTTGGCAGCAAATTCCTGATTTGCATCAACATCTACCTTACCAACAACGGCTTTACCTTCGTATTCCTTGCCAATTTCGTCAATGATTGGTCCAACCATACGACATGGTCCACACCAAGCAGCCCAAAAATCAACCATTACAGGTTTGTCACTCTTTAATACTGTTTCCTCAAACGTTGCATCTGTAATTTCTAATGCCATAATATTTAAATTTAATATGTTATACTTCAGTTTTAACTGCCTGAAAACAGACATCTATGCAATATTAGTCAAAAATTCTGCCAAAGCTTACAACCTGACAATTTGTTTTGTTTATGGCTACATCACTTGCAGTTATACTAACTATTTGGGTGTATCCCTTTTCCGTTGTCACTACAAAGCGTCAGGCTTTCGTACGTCGCTTCCCGATGAAAAAATCGGGAGAGCTCCAGCAAGTACTCTATCCTTTACACGGAAACCGAACGTTGAAAGTTCATGGTTCAAAAAATCTAACATTTAGCTATAAAAACAATTCCTCGACGAAATAATTCACAAGATTGAGACATCTTCCATATTTTGAACTCAATCTGTTTTCTTTCTTCTTTATTCTTTACTCTTTTCTCTTTAGTCTTTCCGAAATCCTCAATAATTTAAAGCAAGTCTATTAAAGCACTTCAACTGCGCGCCGTATGACACATCAATTCAACTTATAAAATACATCATTGCGCTCCAATTCTAATAACAACTCTTGCGAAATTTGCACCTTTTGCTTTCTACTCGGCATATTTAATTTTATCTGTTCCTCATTGTCATACACAATAAAATTCAACGCATGATCACCAACATGACTACGAAATAAATTCTGTAATTGACGTATTTTCGACTCTTCTAAATCGGTTATATTTAGTTGGATGGATAGTTTCTTGGCATAGGTATCCATCACATCATGCAACAACTGAAAACTATTAAATTGAATTCGCGGCTCACCACGTACACCTGTATCTTTTTTAATCCAACCTTCTCGAACAAATACCTTAACATGAACAAAAGAGTTCTTCAGTAAAAAGTGTCTAAACTTTAAATATTCTTCACCAAAAATTCGGAATTCAAAACTATTGGTATAATCATCAACCGTAAACATAGCCCAACCTTTCCCTTGCTTACTCACCCGATGTTGCACATCGGTCACCACGCAACCAAAAGTCAATTCCCGATTTACGTAGGGTTCTATATTTTCTAATAAGGCTAATTCCGCATTACAGAATGTTTTCATTTCAATTTTAAAATCGTCCAACGGATGGCCCGAAATATAAATACCAACCACCTCTTTTTCTTGAGCCAATTTTTCCATGGTTCCCCATTCCTCACAAGGTGGCACTTCTGGTTCTGCTATTTGCACATCACTGGCTTCGCCAAACAGACTTACTTGCGCCGAGTTTTCATTTTCTTGATGTTTGGCGCCATATTTAATAGCTTTTTCTAAAAAGGTAATACCATCACCATCATCATGAAAATATTGCGCGCGATGCGTGTCTGAAAAACCATCAAAACCGCCAGCAAGTGCTAAATTCTCAAAAGCCCGTTTATTAGCTGCTCGTAAATCAATACGTTTGGCAAAATCGAAAATCGATTTAAACGGTCCCCCTTCATTACGATTTTCAACAATGGTCATTACAGCGCCATGGCCAACACCTTTTATGGCGCCCATTCCAAAACGAACGGCATAATCTTGGTTCACGGAAAATTTATAATAACTTTCATTAATATCCGGACCCAAAACAAGCAATTTCATGCGCTTGCATTCTTCCATAAAGAAAGATACCTGCTTAATATCATTCATGTTATTAGATAATACAGCTGCCATATATTCGGCTGGATAATGGGCTTTTAAATATGCGGTTTGATAAGCAATCCATGCGTAACATGTGGAATGCGACTTGTTAAAGGCATAACTTGCAAAAGCTTCCCAATCCTTCCAAATTTTTTCTAACTTTTTAGCATCGTGACCATTTCCTTCGGCTTGAGCAATAAATTTTGGTTTCATTTTATCCAAAACCGTAATTTGCTTTTTACCCATGGCTTTCCGCAAAACATCGGCTTCACCTTTGGTAAAGTTGGCTAGTTTTTGCGAGAGTAACATAACCTGCTCTTGGTAAACTGTAATTCCGTAGGTTTCTTTTAAGTACTCTTCCATGGCTGGTAAATCGTACTCAATATCTTCTTTACCATGTTTACGCTTTGTAAAACTCGGTATGTATTCCATAGGACCTGGTCTGTACAGGGCATTCATGGCAATTAAATCTTCAAAAACTGTCGGTTTTAATTCCTTTAAGTGTTTTTGCATGCCTGGTGATTCATACTGAAAAACACCTACCGTTTCACCACGTTGAAATAACTCATATGTTTTTTCATCATCCAATGGAAAACTATCTGGGTCCAATAAAATATCGTGTTTGGCTTTGACAATTTTAACGGTGTCCTTAATTAAGGTTAGCGTTTTTAAACCCAAGAAATCCATTTTTAATAATCCAGCGTCTTCAACAACCGAGTTATCAAATTGGGTGACATATAAATCGGAATCTTTAGCCGTTGCAACGGGAACGAATTTGGTAATATCATCTGGTGTTATGATCACACCACAGGCATGAATTCCTGTATTTCTCACCGAACCTTCTAGTATTCGCGCTAGATTAACGGTTTCAGCTTGCAAGTCAGATCCTTCAGAAATATTTAAAAGTTCGTTCACTTTTTCTAAATCTTCCGAGCGGAATTTACTACTTAATTCCTTTTCACTCATGCCAAAAATCTTACTCAACTTGGACATGGTAGGAATTAATTTTGAAATCCTATCGGCATCAAAAAGTGGCAAATCCAATACACGAGCGGTATCTCGAATGGAGGATTTGGCTGCCATGGTTCCGTAGGTAATAATTTGCGCTACTTGACTGCTTCCATATTTATTAATGACATAATCCATAACGCGACTTCGACCTTCATCATCAAAATCGATATCGATATCTGGCATACTCACACGATCTGGATTTAAGAAACGCTCAAAAAGCAAGTCGTACTTCAACGGATCAATATTGGTAATCCACAAACAATAGGCAACCACAGAACCAGCAGCAGACCCACGACCTGGTCCAACAGACACGTCCATCTTTCTCGCTTCGCGAATAAAATCTTCCACAATTAAAAAATAACCTGGATACCCCGTGTTTTGAATAACGCTTAATTCGAAATCCAAACGTTCAGTTACTTCTTCAGTAAGTTCTTCACCATAGCGTTTTTTGGCACCTACATACGTTAAATGTCTTAGAAATGCATTCTCACCACGCTTGCCTTTATCTGTTAAATCGGCAGCATCTTTAAATTCTTCGGGGATATCAAAAGCAGGTAATAACACATCACGTGCTAACTCATAAGCCTCCACTTTATCAACAACTTCTTGAATATTGCTAATGGCTTCTGGAACATCTTTAAAGAGTTCCTTCATAGCTTCTGATGACTTGAAATAATACTCTTGGTTAGGCATCCCGAAACGGTAACCACGTCCACGACCAATTGGTGTTGCTTGCTTTTCACCATCTTTTACACAGAGTAAAATATCGTGTGCATTGGCATCTTCTTTTTTGGCGTAATAGGTATTATTACTGGCGACTAATTTAATATTATGCTTTCTGGAAAACTCAATTAAAACCGGATTTACCCGATTTTCATCTTCCTGATTATGACGCATAATTTCAATGTATAAATCGTCTCCAAACTCTTGTTTCCACCAAAGTAGAGCTTCTTCAGCTTGGTTTTCACCGATATTTAAAACTTTACTTGGCACTTCACCATATAAGTTTCCGGTAAGGACAATTAAATCTTCTTTGTATTGTTGAATGAGTTTTTTATCAATTCGCGGTAAATAGTAGAAACCATCCACAAAGGCATGGGATGATAACTTGGCTAAATTATGATAGCCTTTTTTACTTTTTGCCAATAAAACAATTTGATAGCCATTGTCTTTTCTAGATTTATCGGTATGATTCTCGCACACAAAAAATTCGCAACCTAAAATGGGTTTTATTTCTTGAAAATTTGCGGGTTCGCCAAGCGCTTCAGCTTCTTTATTTTTTGCTTGAATGTTTTTATTATGATTGCTAACCGCTTTTACAAAATGAAAAGCACCCATCATATTCGCATGATCCGTTAGCGCTACGGCTGGCATATTATGCTCGGCTGCAACTGCTACTAATTTTGGAATGCTGATGGTTGATTGTAAAATTGAAAACTGCGAATGGTTATGCAAATGCACAAAATCAACAGCTTTTAACTCCGAAATATTTTCTTTTATTTCTTGAGCCGATAAACCATCATCTTGGGTTTTTAAAATCTGCTCACGAATCTTGGCGCTGGCTTGTTTTAAATTGATGTGTTTTAAACCAATCAGTTTAATTACCTGCGGATTCGCTTTGGAGAATTTTTCAAAATAATCCGGTTGAACATCTAACTGCTCCTTGGTGTATTCTTCACGTCTAATTAATTCTAAAAAACAACGGGTAGTTGCTTCCACATCGGCGGTGGCATTGTGCGCTTCCGAAAATGGTTTATTAAATAAAAATTGGTGTAACTCTGTTAATGTTGGTAATTTAAATTTCCCATAACGACCACCAGGCAATTGACATAAACTAGCCGTATGTTCCGTACAGGTATCTAAAACTGGTAATTCTTGTAATTTATTTTCAAGATTACCACGAACAAATTCAGCTCCCATAATATTGAGATCGAATTTTACATTCTGTCCAACTACAAATTTGGTTTTGTTTAACGCGTCATTAAATTTTTCTAAAACGGCCTGCAAAGGCAATCCTTGTTCTTGAGCTAATTCAGTAGAAATACCGTGAATTTTTTCGGCATCATAAGGAATATTGAAACCGTCTGGTTTTACCAAATAATCTTGGTGTTCAATACAGTTTCCCATGTCGTCATGCAACTGCCAAGCAATTTGAATACACCTTGGCCAATTATCGGTATCGGTAATTGGTGCATCCCAACGTTTTGGTAAGCCAGTTGTTTCTGTATCGAAAATTAAGTACATCTGTTGTTTGTTATTAAGTTGCCTGCCTGCCGTTAGGAAGGTTTATGGTTTGTTGTTAATATGAACTAAAACCAGTTCAAAATACCGAAAATAATTATGAATTTGTAGAAAAAAATGAGACTATAAAATTACGTAGAATTAATGCTTTTTTAAAATGAAGTTATAAACAATTTTAAACAATGAGTCTGTAGATTTTAGAACGTCCCGAGAGACTCGAGACTTTTAGAGATTAGAGAGGATTGATATTCTATAAAAATATAAGTTACGACCTATACCAAACAAAAAGCGCAACCGTTTCCAGTTGCGCTTTCTGAATCAATTACAGTTTAAATACATTCAAGTTGTAATTGATTACTTATAATTATGATTTAGATTAGGATACCAATTCTTCATGAACTTTTTCCGTGTTAATAGCACTTTGAATCGCATTTTTATGCTTGATTAGCAAGGAGTCTATACTTGGCGGCAAAGTTCGGTCTTTCAGAATGTCTTTATATTCTTCTAAACTTGCTTTTTCACCTCGGATGGCCTCTTCTAAAATGGCTTCGGTATCATTGGTTGTAAACGTTGATTTCAACGACATCCAATTTCTGTGCATGCTACCTTTAAAACTTCCTGAATCTTCTGGAATTTCTCCATATTGAAGGATTTCCGTTCGAAGTTCTTTAGCAAATTGGCTACGCTCGGTAGCTCTTCGCTTGAAAAACATTTTTATTTCAGGATTATCCACGTTATTCATGGCATTGATGTATCCTTTTTCGGCATCATAATTTTTTACTAATAATTCGTTTAATTTGTTTGAAATTTCTTCTGTGAACTTCATCATAATATCTCTGTCATTTAAATTTCAATAGGTTCTTTATAGATGCGTATTGTTTCACATCTACTTTAATATAAGAGATATAAGGGCTGAAGTCAAGTATACAGGCAGAAACCTTTGAAACTTTAGCTCTTTTTAACAAAAAACGCGACTAAAGAGCCGCGTTTGTTAATTTTTTTATGAGAATTACCTTACATATCGTCTAAATAATCTGGAATAGTATCGCCATCCGTGTCATCATTGGTTACATCACCATCGCCATTGGCGTCTTCATCAATGGTAAGAATCCCGTCACCATCATCATCATTATCTAAATAGTTTGGAATTGTATCACCATCTGTATCATCATCTCTAACATCGCCATTTCCATTAACATCCTCGAGAATTGTGTTTAAGGAATCCCCATCATCATCATTATCCAGGAAATTTGGAATCATATCACCATCTGTATCATCATCTCTCAAATCGCCATTATCATTAACATCTTCGTTCATGGTTAATACCGAGTCGCCATCGTCATCGTCATCCAGATAATTAGGAAACTCATCACCATCTGTGTTATCGTTCGTTATGTCGCCATCACCATTTTCATCCTCATTTACGGACAGAAGGCCATCACCATCGTCATCATTACAAATTAAGGTGTCTATAATGGCTTGAATTTCACCAGTACTATCTATACAAGCAATTTGTTGATTGATTAGGGCTTGTTTATACGCATTACAATTTGCAGAATAATCATCTGAAGTTGTTGGAGTATTTAAATATAATTCTTTGGCAATTTCAGATTGAGCAATCGCATCATCACATGACATTATATTAGGACCAGATCCTATTGGAAGCGGTAAATCGAAAAACACGCCTTCACTAAAATTTACCGTTTTTAAGCCAGAACTGGAATAGGCATTAAAATAAAACTCACCTGAAACGGTATTATTTGCTGCATCATAACGTGAAATAGTTATTAAACCATCGGGAGGATACACACTAAAATCTAGATCCGGTTCATTATTTGTAGAATAGGCAACATCTTCTAAATCTATGAATTCGGCATGGCTTGAATTACCAACGCCAAGTGGATAATTACCAATAGCCAAATCTGACACATTTAAGGTAATGGCTTCAAAATTGTCACCACCTGTAATAACAAGTTTTCCGGCATCATTAAAACTCGCGTTATAAAATAAGGCCTTCCAACGCTCACCATCTTTTTTACCTTGAAGCGCAGGTGTATTAAATTCAATTTCATCACCACAACTAAAAACAGTTATAAATGCTAGGGCTAAAACAAATAATTTTTTCATGATTTTATGTTTATTGTACTAAAATGAGAACTCAAAAATAGAATAAAAATTATAAGAAATAGAATTTTCCATAACTAATTAAATTTCAAAAAAATATAGTATATTTGCACCCTTATTAATAATCGAGGTCGCGAACCTCACTAATTAATTTTTATGTCAGTTAAAATTAGATTACAAAGACACGGTAAAAAAGGAAAACCTTATTACTGGATCGTAGCAGCCGATGCACGAGCAAAAAGAGATGGTAAATACCTAGAGAAATTAGGTTTTTATAATCCAAACACCAACCCAGCAACTATTGAGTTAGATATTGATGGTGCCGTTACATGGTTACAGAATGGTGCACAACCAACTGAAACTGCTAAAGGTATTTTATCTTACAAAGGTGCTATGTTGAAAAATCACCTTGCCGGTGGTGTTAGAAAAGGTGCTTTAACAGAAGAACAAGCTGAAGCTAAATTCACGGCTTGGTTAGAAGAAAAAGCTGGTAAGGTAGACGCTAAATCGCAAGGTTTAACAACTGCTCAAGCTGAAGCAAAAGCAAAAGCATTAGAAGCTGAAAAAGCAACTAATGAAGCGCGTATTGCTGCCAACACACCAGTAGTAGAAGAAGTTGCTGAAGAAGTAACTGAAGATGCTCCTGTTGCTGAAGCAGATGCTTCAAAAGAAGAAGAATAAAAAACAAAATTTTTTATACTTTTGAACCCAGACTTTATAAGTCTGGGTTTTTTATTACATAAAATTTATAAGAGTTTTGTGAGACTACCTCCCGATAACGATCGGAATCCAAGGGCAATACCATAAATATGAAAAAAGAAGATTGTTTTTATTTAGGAAAAATAGTATCGAAATATAGTTTTAAAGGTGAACTACTTATAAAGCTAGATACTGATGAACCTGATTTATATGAAAATCTAGACGCGATGTTTGTGGATTTACGCAATAATTTAGTGCCTTTTTTTATTGAATCATCTCAACTCCATAAATCCGATTTACTGCGTGTGCGTTTTGAGGATGTTGATACGGAAGCTGATGCCGACTCCCTTATAAAGTGTGATATCTATTTGCCATTAGATCTTTTACCAAAATTAGAAGGTGATAAATTCTACTACCATGAAATAATTGGGTTTAAAGTAACCGATGTGAATTTTGGAAATGTTGGTATTATAACATCTATAAATGACACAACTGCACAAGCACTTTTTGAAATTGATAAAGATGGTACTGAAATTTTAATCCCTATGAATGATGCTTTTATTGTAAAAGTGGATAAAGCTAATAAGGAGATTATATTAGATACTCCAGAGGGTTTGATTGATTTGTATTTAGATTAATTACCCAACCGCTTTAAGTTAAAGACAAACACACAACCACCATCTTTTGAAGCTGATACGGTTATTCGCCCGCCCAAACTCTCGACGAGTTTTTTTACGGTAGCCAAACCAATTCCTGTACCTTTATTTTCGTATTTATCTACACCATAAACTGAAAATAAATCAAAAACTGCTATTTCCTCACCTAATGGAATACCAGGTCCATTATCTTTTACTTCAAACATATAATCCGTTTCATTTTTTGAAAAAGAAACATCAATCCTGGTCTGTTGCTTATCATTATATTTAACAGCATTGGAAATTAAATTTACCAATATTTGTGATAAAGCAGATTTATTTACAATAATCTCACCCACATCTTTCGTGTAATTAAATACAACTTCTTCAGAATCTATTTGACATAGATTTTTTATATGGTTCATAAACTCATCAAAATCTAATGTTTCTGAACCACTCTTTTCTAATTCAGAATAACTATAAAACATTAACAAACCATCAATGTAATGCCTTAACGAACTTGAAGAGTCCTTTAATAGCTGCAAATACTCAAGAGACTCCGGAGAGGCGTATTTTTCAAAATCTGACTCCACTAAATCGATTAAAGACGTCATATTTGCCAACGGCGACTTTAAATCATGGCTAACAACATTAGCAAATTTCTTTAAGTTTTCATTCCTTATCAGCAACTCTTCTTTCAGGTTCTCTAATTTCAAATTTACTAACTGCTGTTCAAACAAACGCATGACCTGACTGGCCAAAACCTTTAAGGTCATTATTTGTTTATCATTTAGTGTTTTCGGCTCTGTATCAAAAACACAAAGCGTTCCTAATCTATAACCTTCCAGATTTACTAAAGGAACACCTGCATAAAAAACAGCATTTTGATTTACAACTAAAGGATTGTCTTTAAACCGTGCGTCCTTTCGTGCATCTTCAATGATTGTAATGGGATGGTCAGAAATAATAGCATGACCACAAAATGACATATCTCTAGGAGATTCAGTATCTGGAAAGCCATGAGCAGATTTAAAAAAATTCCGATCGTTATCTAATAAGGTAATTAAAGAAATAGGTGCATCTGTTATAAAAGATGCTAAAGACGTAATTTCATCGTAACTAGCTTCGGGCAGCGTGTCTAATAAATTATACTGTTCTACAGCATGTTGTCTTTGCTTTTCATTACTAGGGAAAGTTGGGACTATCATAAATAATTATATTCGATGGTAAATTTACATTATTAAAGCCTGCTTGTTTTCTCAATTAAGAATATTTTAGCAAATGAAACCATAATTCCTTCATATGTCAATTTTTAAATTCAAGCAGTTCAAAATAAACCAAGACCGTTGCGCCATGAAAATTGGCACAGATGCGGTATTACTTGGCGCTTGGGCTTCTATTAAACACCATCCGTTCTCTATTTTAGATATTGGCGCAGGCACAGGGGTTTTGGCATTAATGTTAGCACAAAGAAGTTCTGCCGAAGTTATAGATGCTCTTGAAATTGATGATAACGCTTATGAACAATGTGTCGATAATTTTGAACACTCCGTTTGGGCAGACAGACTTTTTTGTTACCATGCATCCTTGGAGGAGTTTGTTGATGAAATTGACGACCAATATGACCTCATCATTTCCAATCCACCTTTCTATTCAGAAGACTTCAAAACGGATAACCAGCAACGCGACACCGCTAGATTTCAAGATGCTATGCCATTTGCGCATCTTTTAGCAGGTGTTTCCAAGTTGCTTTCTGAAGCAGGTGAGTTTTCAGTGATTATTCCTTATCAAGAAGAAGCTAACTTTATAGGTTTAGCGGCAACTTTTAAATTGTTTCCCAATCGGTTAACACATGTTCAAGGAAATCCCAATTCCGAAATTAAACGCAGTTTAATCCGTTTTACACGGACAGAAACGATGTCAGAAAAAACGCATCTTATCATTGAAACCGGAAGACATCAGTACACAGATGATTATGTGACGCTTACAAAAGATTTTTATCTGAACATGTAAATTTTCAATGTTATGCAATATTCGCTAATTTTTACCGTAGTTTTATAGAGTTAAACTATCTAATTCTTTCCAATTTTGAGCACACCTAAAATAGAAATATCTGCATTAAACCAAATAAAAACACTTTTACTTGTTGGTGGTATTCTGACCTTATTATATTTTGGGCAAAGCTTAATTATGCCATTATTAGTAGCTGCTATTATTGCCATTTTATTGGATATTCCAGTAAAAAAAATTAAAAGTTGGGGATTACCAAATTGGTTAGCTATTACAATAGCCATTTTATTAATGCTCACTGTATTTTCCTTGCTCTTTTGGCTTGTAAGTTCTCAAATAAACAATATGGCAGAGGATTGGCCAACCATGAAAGAAAAAGCAACAGAAAAACTGAATATTTTCTCACAATGGACTAATGAGCAACTGAATTGGAATTATAAAGATTATATAGACAACAATAAAAAATTAGTTCAAAAAGCTGAAGATTTAGCTAGTGCATTCTTATCTTCTTTAATGAGTTTACTCTCGCAATCTCTTATTATTTTCGTTTATATCATTCTGTTTCTAATGCAAAAGAAGCAATTTATTAATTTTTTCAAAAAGCTATCTTCTAATGATAAAGCTATGAGCTCACTTTTAGTGAATTCAGCAAAAATCACAAAAAACTATTTTGTTGGGAAGGGTAAAATTATGTTATTCCTTTTCGGCATCTACTATATTGGATTTCTAATTGGATCTGTTCCTTATGCTTTATTTTTAGCACTGTTTGCTGCACTATTCTCCATAGTACCTTATGTAGGAAATGTAATTGGAGGTGGTGTTGCGGTTATTCTTTCCTATTTATATGCAGGATCAACACCAGCGTTAATAGTTATTGGTGTGGTTTCAGCAGCACAATTAATTGAAAATTACGTGCTGACACCTTGGGTTATAGGAGACGAAATTAATTTAAATCCCTTTATAACCATATTTGGAATTATTTTATTCTCCATACTTTGGGGTGTTGTTGGTGCCGTAATTTCTTTGCCTTTAATAGCTGTATTGAAAGTTATTTTTGACCATACCGAAGGCATGGAGCCTTATGCCTATTTATTGAAAAAAGAAAGGTGATCTGTTTCTCGTTTAATTTTGCGCAATTATAGAGCATAAAACGCCCATTTTAAACGCTGAAAAAAAGAGCATTAAATTGTTGACTGAAAACGTTTTCATTATCTTTGCTAGACATTTATAACAAAACAATTAATATGAAGCCAGATTTATTTGAAGCTCCTGATTATTATAACTTGGATGAGCTTTTAACAGAAGAACATAAATTAGTACGTGATGCTGCTAGAGAATGGGTGAAGCGCGATGTGTCTCCTATAATTGAAGAAGCTGCACAAAATGCAGAATTCCCAAAATCTATTATTGGAGGATTAGCAGAAATTGGTGCTTTTGGCCCTTATATTCCAGAAGAATATGGTGGTGCAGGATTGGATCAAATTTCTTATGGCTTAATCATGCAAGAAATTGAACGTGGTGATTCTGGGGTTAGAAGTACAGCTTCTGTACAATCATCTTTAGTCATGTACCCAATCTGGAAATATGGTAACGAAGCGCAACGTAAAAAATATTTACCAAAATTAGCGTCTGGTGAATGGATTGGTTCTTTTGGATTAACGGAACCTGATCATGGATCTAATCCTGGCGGCATGACAACAAACTTTAAAGATATGGGTGACCACTATCTTTTAAATGGCGCAAAAATGTGGATTTCCAACGCCCCATTTTGTCAAATAGCTGTGGTTTGGGCTAAAAATGAAGAAGGACGAATTCACGGATTAATTGTAGAACGCGGTATGGAAGGTTTTACAACTCCCGAAACGCACAATAAATGGTCGCTGCGTGCATCTGCAACTGGCGAACTTATTTTTGATAATGTAAAAATTCCTAAAGAAAACGTATTACCAAACAAATCTGGATTAGGAGCACCACTAGGCTGTCTAGACTCAGCACGTTTTGGTATTGCCTGGGGAGCGATTGGTGCAGCCATGGATTGTTATGATACTGCTTTACGTTACAGTAAAGAACGTATACAATTTGGTAAACCCATTGGACAATTTCAATTGCAACAAAAAAAATTAGCCGAAATGATTACCGAAATCACCAAAGCACAATTATTGGCTTGGAGACTTGGCGTCATGCGTGAAAACGGAACGGCTACGTCTGCACAAATATCTATGGCAAAACGTAATAATGTGGATATGGCAATCAATATTGCCCGTGAAGCACGTCAAATGTTAGGTGGTATGGGAATTACAGGTGAGTATTCTATTATGCGTCATTCCATGAACCTTGAAAGTGTTATTACTTATGAAGGTACACATGACATTCATTTATTGATTACAGGAATGGATGTGACTGGTTTGAATGCTTTTAAATAAAAAAGAAAAAGTCTGAAATTATTTCACTTTTAGCTCGAAATAGTTTTAGTATTAATTTAAATAGAAAAAAATGCGTTCACTTAATAATGAGCGCATTTTTATTTTAAATTCTCCCAATACCAAGCAACAGCTTCTTTAAGACCATTATCTAATTTATGACTCGATTTGTAATTTAATAGGCTTTTTGCCTTATCTACGGATGCCAGTGAATGCGGAATATCACCTAAACGTTTTGGACCATGAACTATATTAACATTCTCTATTTCGGCGTCATAGTTAGATAAGTGCTTTTTGAGTAATTCGGTTAATTGCAGTAAGGTTGTTCGGTCTCCCACCGCGGTATTATAAACCTGATTTAAAGCAGATTCATTTGTAGTAGTAAGTGCCAATAAATTCATTTGCACCACATTATCTATAAACGTGAAATCGCGAGAATAAGTACCATCACCATTTATTATAGGACTTTCATGTTTCATAAACTGCTTAACAAACAATGGAATTACGGCGGCATAAGCACCGTTAGGATCTTGGCGCTTTCCAAAAACATTAAAATAACGTAATCCTATTGTGTTTAAACCGTATGTTGTAAAAAAAATATCGGCGTAGAGTTCATTTACGTATTTTGTAATAGCATACGGGGATAAAGGTTTCCCAATCGTTTCTTCAACTTTTGGCAAAGCTTCATGATCACCATAAGTTGATGAACTGGCAGCGTATACAAAACGACTAACTTCAGCATCTCGGGCAGCGACTAGCATATTTAAAAATCCACTTACATTAACCGCATTCGTTATTATAGGATCTGTAATTGATCTTGGCACCGAACCTAAAGCTGCTTGATGCAACACAAAATCTTGATTATTACAAGCTTTTTGACAAGTTTCCAAATTGCGTATATCACCTTCGATAAAATTGAAATTTGGGTGCTTTAAAAACGGCTCAATATTGTAGTGATGACCTGTTGCAAAATTATCTAAACACGTTACTTGTGCCTCTAATTTTAATAAAGTTTCACAGAGGTTGCTTCCAATAAATCCGGCACCTCCAGTAATTAAAACTTTTTTACCCTTTAAACTCCTAAATTGTTCTAATTTCACGTGTTTTTTGTATTGATTAAAAATATCATTATGGACCCTAGTTGTACTTAATAATTAATGTTCAGTTGGGTAAAAATAATAACAAAACCATAAAGAGACTAATAATCAAGGTGTTATTTTTAGTAATTGAAGTTGAAAGCTCTTTCACTTTTGTATATAAATTATGGAAATCGTATTACTATATATTGAGAAGAAACTATTAGGTCATCATTAATTAGCGATTAACAAAAATACAATTAAAGCTTTTTGTTTACTTTTACGTTATGATATCCAGCAAAAAACGTTTAGACAGAGCTTTAAAAGAAGCAAAAATCATCAATTTTGATGATCGTTCTAAATTTGTGCTATTTAGTGATTGCCATAGAGGCGACAATAGTTTTGCTGATGATTTTGCCAACAACCAAAACGCCTATTTTCACGCGTTAAAACATTATTATGCTGAAGGGTTCACCTATATTGAATTAGGTGATGGTGATGAACTTTGGGAACACCGAACATTCAAAACCATTTTTGAAGCACACAAACATGTGTATCTCTTACTCAAAGAATTCTACAAGAATAACCGCTTGCATCTACTCTTTGGAAATCATGACATGGTTTACAAAGACCCTAATTATGTTAAAAAGCACTTATCCACTTATTTTGACCCCATAACCGGAAAGGAGGAGCCTTTATTTCCTGATATTAAAATTAATGAGGCGATAATTTTAAAACATTCAGAAACACAACAAGCCCTTTTTTTAACCCATGGTCATCAAGCTGATTGGTGGAATTACACCTTTTGGAAATGGAGCAGGTTTTTGGTTCGCGTACTTTGGAAACCATTGAATGTCATGGGTATTTCAAACCCTACAAGCCCTGCAAAAAACCGTTTGGAATTGATGCGAATTGAAAGGCTTATAAAAAACTGGATTACCCAAAACAACAATCTGATTACTATTGTAGGTCATACGCACAGACCACGATTTCCAGAACCAAAGGACATTTCTTTTTTCAATGATGGTTCTTGTGTTTTCCCTAGAAGTATTACTGGTATTGAAATTGAAAATGGCGAAATAGCATTAATTAAATGGCAAATTGCAACAACAGATGATGGCACATTACGAGTTGTACGTGTGTTATTAGAAGGGCCACGAAAACTAATAGATTACCAAACTAAATAGTATAGGTTAATTTGTCAATATGAGCATGAATTGCCGATTGTTTAATGGCTTCAATTTTACGTTCCATAAGTGTTTTATTTAAAAACAACTCACTCACTCCAATGGTTTCGTCTGATTTAATTTTCCTAAATTTAAAATAGGGATTGCCGTATTTCGATTTTAAACGGGAAAAAGCCCGATCATTTTTCGAATTGCGTTTAACGGTTTGAATTTGTTTAATACAATTTGTTTTGGAAGAAAACCCAACACTTATAAAAACAATATGTTTGGAATCTGATTTTAATAAAAAGTGATAAAGTCCTTTCTTATCTACAAATATTTTAAATAATGCCATAAATGACTCTTAAAGAATTTATAATTTCAGACATAAAAGCACAAAAAAATGTCACTTATATTTTACTAATGGATTTATTCGGCGGGAGCCAATTGTACTTTTAAACCTTCCATTTCAGGTTTTATTTGAATTTGACAGCCTAAACGCGAATTATCTTTTACATTGAATGCTTCGGAAAGCATAGCTTCCTCATCATCTTGCTTTTCCGGCAAAGGTGTATCACTCAAAACATAACACTGGCAACTGGCACACATAGCCATGCCGCCACAAATACCTATGGTTCCTTCTGGAGCTAATTCATAACTACGAACAACTTCCATGAGATTCATAGCCATATCTGTTGGTGCTTCAATAGTATGAGAAACACCTTCACGATCTATGATTGTTATATTTACATCTTGTTCCATCTTAAATTTTCAGGTTGCGTTTCTATCAGACATATTATTAATCGAATGCTTTTACTACAGCTTTTGGCGCTTCTTTTCTAGTACCATCAAAACCATCTACTCCAGCTACGGTTGTGTACTTTAATACATACCGTTTTCCAGGGTTTATAATTTTATAAGCTGATTGACACATCAGTGTTGCCTCATGGAACCCACATAAAATTAGTTTTAATTTACCTGGATACGTGTTGACATCTCCAATGGCAAAAATACCTGGAATGTTAGTTTGGTAATCTAAAGCATTATCAACTTTAATGGCATTTTTTTCAATTTCTAAACCCCAATTTGCAATGGGACCTAATTTAGGTGACAGCCCGAAAAGCGGGATAAAATGGTCGCATTCGACCTCATATTCTGTTTCAATTTGGGTTGGTTGAGAAACCACCACAGCTTGCATCTTATTATGCCCAACAAGACCGATGACTTCAGCTGGCGTAATCAGATTTATTTTTCCTTGATTTTTTAATTCTTGAACTTTTTCAACAGAATCCAAATGGCCACGAAATTCATTTCTACGGTGAATAAGTGTTACCTCACTGGCTATATTACTTAAAAATATACTCCAGTCCAATGCCGAATCACCACCTCCAGCAATTACCAATTTTTTGTCACGATAAATCTCAGGATCCTTAATCATGTATTCCACACCTTTATCTTCAAAATGCGCCAGATTATCAATCAATGGTTTTCGCGGCTCAAAACTACCCAGTCCTCCAGCAATAGCAACAACAGGTGCTTGATGTTGTGTCCCTTTATTGGTCGTCACAATAAAACTACCATCTTCTTGTTTTTCTATGGTTTCGGCTCGTTCTCCCAGCGTAAACCCTGGCTCAAACTGTTTGCATTGCTCCAAGAGTTTAAGGGTCAAATCGCCTGCCAAAATTTCTGGGTAAGCGGGAATATCGTAAATGGGTTTTTTAGGATATAGTTCGGTACATTGCCCACCTGCTTGTGGTAATGCATCAATAAGATGACATTTTAACTTTAATAATCCAGCTTCAAAAACGGTAAATAATCCGGTTGGCCCAGCGCCAATAATAAGTATATCTGTTTTGATCATAGTCCTACCCAATTCCTTGGGAAATTCTTTTTATTCAACTTTAATTTCGGTTACAAATTTCTAATAAATATATGCTAAATAGTATGATATTTATCAGGTTGTGTCCCGAAGCTTCAGGATTAGAGCTCTCCAAGATTTTAGTATTGGATAAGGAGCAGCAACAGCCTGACCAGCTACCTAACAGTAGGCAGACGCTTAAGCTTCTACGTTTATAACCTCTTCTATTTGTGGTGCATATTTTTTTATAGTCATTTCTACACCTGACTTTAAGGTCATTTGGTTTACGCTACAACCTACACAAGCGCCTTCTAATTGCACCCTAACAAGTTTATCATCTTCAATAGACAACAAAGAAATATCGCCTCCATCGCTTTGTAAAAACGGACGGATTTCATCCAATGCCTTTTCAATGTTTAATCGTAGTTGTTCTGTGGTCATAACCTATTTTTTAACGGCTGAACATCCAGCCATGGTAGTAATTTTTATTGCCTCGGTTGGTGGTAAATCATCATTTCGCTTTACAACTTCCTCCACGACATCTTTCGTGATGTTTTCAAACGCTTTCTCTAAAAGTGTTGCTGTTTGCAAGGCTGCAGGACGCCCTAAATCACCTGCTTCACGGATACTTTGTACTAGAGGAATTTCACCTAAAAAACGCACATTTAAATCGGTTGCCAAGTTTTTAGCACCTTCCTTACCAAATATATAATATTTATTATTTGGTAATTCTTCTGGTGTGAAATAAGCCATATTTTCAATAATGCCTAAAACCGGCACATTAATACTTTCTTGTTGAAACATGGCTACACCTTTTTTAGCATCGGCAAGTGCCACATTTTGTGGTGTACTCACAACTACCGCTCCTGTAATTGGAAGCGATTGCATGATGCTTAAGTGAATGTCACCGGTTCCTGGAGGTAAATCGATTAACATAAAATCGAGTTCGCCCCAATGTGCATCAAAAATCATTTGATTTAATGCTTTTGCTGCCATAGGCCCACGCCAAACAACAGCTTGATCTGGTTGTGTAAAAAAGCCAATCGATAATATTTTAACACCATAATTTTCTACGGGTTTCATTTTAGATTTCCCATCAATCGTGGTTGCTAAAGGCCGTTCGTTTTCAACATCGAACATAATTGGCATGGATGGCCCGTAAATATCGGCATCCAAAATCCCAACTTTAAAACCCATTTTAGATAAGGTTACGGCTAAATTTGCGGTAACAGTTGATTTTCCGACACCACCTTTTCCAGAAGCTACAGCTATTATATTTTTAATACCAGGAATGGCTTTTCCTTTAATTTCATTTTTAGGTTTTTCAGCGGGCGCATCTACCTTCACATTAATAGTGATTTTAGCTTTTTCATAAACATGTTCATGAATAGCTTTTAGTATTTCAACTTCTGTTTTCTTTTTAGCTTGTAGGGTTGGGTTAGTAATGGTAATATCTACAATAACCTCATCACCAAAGGTCATCACATTTTTTACAGCACCACTTGCTACCATATTTTGTCCTTCACCAGGAACAGTTATCGTTTCGAGTGCTTTTAATATATCTTGTTTTTCTATTTTCATTGCCATACTATTTAGTAAAGATAAAACAGCTATTATATGTGTTTTTAACAATAGTTGCTTACCTGTTTATTGAGAATAATTCTAAACTACAAATATACAGTGAATTGTTTAGAATTTGAAATGCTTTAATTGAAATGATTGATGCTTGGATTTGGTTTGGTTATCGACGTCTTTTCGCTAATATTTCCTGATTTCTAATAAAATAGGAACTATTTACAACTCGTTCATGGGTTCCCAAAAAAGATTATCAAAATCCTGAATTTGATTTTCAACAACTTTAATACCTTCACTTTCTAAAAGTTGTTGCATGAGGTTGGTGCCATCAAAATGATGTTTACCAGTTAACAACCCTTTTCTATTTACTACGCGATGTGCAGGAACATCTTTAGTATGTGAGCCATTCATAGCGTAACCAACCATTCGTGCGCTTCGTGCTGCTCCCAAATATTTGGCAATAGCACCATAACTGGTTATCCGACCATAAGGTATTTGCCTTGCAACCTCATAAACCTTCTCATAAAAATTAAGCGTTTCTGGTTTCATTATAGGTCTTTTAAAATATTGAAGAGTGTAACAATTGCCACTAATCCAGTTATAAGACCAATCAGGTAATTCATGCTTTTTTGAGATGCTATTTTCCGATCTTTAATTTTATCAAAAAAGATCATGTAAATATACAAAGCCGAAAAAGCTCCTGAAGACGCACCTACTACATAAGAAGCAACACCAATACCATGAAACTCTAATAGCCCAAATGAAGCCAAACTAATAGCAACATAAGCTTGAAATGGAATGGGAAACACATTGATAGACGACAAGAACATACCATGAAAAAAGCGACTTGTTTTACTCCGAACATCAACATCTTTTTTTTCTTTTTCAGTACTCTTGGCTATAAACAGAAAATAAATACTTAATAAGGCGAAAATAACTAGAGCTACGATGCGTAAAATTTCAATAATATCTGGATGATTAGTTAAATAACGTGCAAAAACCGTTGCTATTAGTGCCTGGAATATTATAATAAAACAAGCGCCTAAAGAGAACATAATTCCTCTAGTAAGATTTTCTTTTAAGCTGATTTTAGCAGCTGTCATGTTCAACAATCCTGGCGGTAAGGTTGCCAAGAAAGTTGTCAGAAAACTAACAAAGAAAACAAGCGTTATATTCACTAATCTTTAATTTTAAACCGAATATACGTAATTGGTTTGTTTTGTTCTAAATATTGGTTTTCGTAAAAAGTCTGAATGCTAGTTACTTCCTCTGGGCTTCCTTCTTGTTTGTACACATTATGATTGGCGTATAAAACCTCATGACCTGCTCCATGAAGTAAACCTAGTGTGTAGCCATGCATAAATTCGCTATCGGTTTTTAAATTCATAACACCGTCCGGTTTTAAAATGGTTTTATAACGTGCTAGAAATTCAGCATTCGTCATCCGGTGCTTGGTGCGTTTATATTTTATTTGTGGATCTGGAAAGGTGATCCAAATTTCATCAACTTCATGAGCAGCAAACGCATGATCTATTAATTCAATCTGCGTGCGCAAAAAACCAACATTAGGCATATTATCTTCGAGAGCTGTTTTAGCACCTCGCCAAAAACGCGCACCTTTTATATCAACACCAATGAAATTCTTATTTGGATATTTTTCTGCCATAGCAGTCGTATATTCTCCTTTACCACAACCTAATTCTAAAATTATAGGATTCTCATTTTTGAAAAAATCACGATTCCAATGTCCTTTTAAGGCAAATTCTTTATTTACAAGTTCCTCACGTGTTGGCTGAACAACATTTTTAAAGGTCTCGTTTTCGTTAAAACGTCTTAATTTATTTTTACTACCCAATTTTATTGTATTGATTAAAAAAATTTTGACAAAATTACGTAAATATGTGGAAGTGCATATATGCTTATCTTTGTTTTTCATGAAAGAAAAGAAACATATTTTGGTAGCGCCTATAAATTGGGGTCTTGGTCATGCTACCAGATGCATTCCAATTATTACGGCACTACTTCAGCAAAATTTTACGCCAATACTGGCTAGTGATGGTGCTGCATTGACTTTACTACAATATGAATTCCCAGAACTTACCTGTTTAGAATTACCTGCTTACAATATTAGGTATGCTAAAAACGCGAAATATTTTAAATACAAACTACTTAAAGATTCACCTAAAATTTTAAAAAACATCAAGGTTGAAAAGTTAGCAACCGATAAAATTATTGCAGAATATCAAATTGACGGCATTATTTCAGATAATCGTTTTGGTGTGTTTTCATCAGATATCCCTTCTGTTTTTATGACACATCAATTGCGCGTTTTAAGTGGGAGTACCACATGGTTCAGTACTAACATTCACACGTATATTATAAATAAATTCACCCAATGCTGGGTTCCAGACGTTTCTGAAAGCACTAATTTAAGTGGGAAACTAGGTCATGCTAAAAAACCAAATTCTAAAACAAAATATATAGGTCCATTAAGCCGATTTGTAAAAAAAGAGCTTCCAATAAAACACGACGTCCTCGTCATTCTCTCTGGCCCTGAACCGCAACGTCAGTTTTTAGAAACAAAGCTATTACAAGAATTCGCTACTTATGATGGTCAGGTGGTTTTTGTAAAAGGCATTATAGAAAAGGAAATAAAAAAAGACCTAGTTGGCAATATCACGATCTATAATTATTTAACCAGTAATTTATTGGAAGATGCTATAAACCAAAGTAAATTAATTGTTTCAAGATCAGGTTATACAACCATCATGGATTTAGCAAAATTAGAAAAAAAAGCCTTTTTTATTCCCACACCAGGACAATTTGAACAAAACTATTTAGCAGAACGGTTGCAAGAAAACAAATTAGTTCCCTATTGCAAACAGAATGAATTTACTATTGACAAACTGAAGTTAGTATCCGATTACAACGGTTTGAGTGCTTATAATTTTGAGATAGATTATACCGACTTATTTAGCCTTTTCCATACTGAATGAAAACTCGCTACCCACTTCCAATTCGCTTTCAATATAGATGCGCTCGTCATGCGCTTCAATAATATGTTTAACGATTGACAAGCCTAAACCCGAACCACCTTCTTTTCGTGAACCACTTTTATCGACTCGGAAAAAGCGTTCAAAAATCCGTGATAAATTTTCTTCAGTAATACCTTCGCCATTATCAGTAACACGAACTATAACTTTGTTTTTGATTAAGTTTTCAATCCCAATTTCTGTCGTCCCTTTTTCTCTTCCATATTTAATGGAGTTTACAACAAGGTTGGTAATAACTTGTTCAATCCGTTCCTTATCTGCATAAACCAGAATTGCTTCCGGATAATCTCTATCAAAAGTCAAGGTGATTTTCTTTTTGGTAGCTTTCATTTCTAGTAATTCGAAAACATTTTCAATGAGTTCAACCACATCAAAAACTTCTTTATTCAAACTTAAATCGCCCACTTCAAGTTTGGTAATCATATCTAAATCTTTCACAATATAAATAAGGCGTTCTACACCTTTACTAGCACGTTGCAAATAGCGTTTTCGAATACGTTTATCATCAATAGCGCCATCTAATAAGGTTAAAATATAGCCTTGAACAGTAAATAATGGTGTTTTTAATTCATGAGACACGTTTCCTAAAAATTCTTTTCGGTATTCCTCACGAACTTTAAGGGTTTCAATTTCTAATTTCTTGTCTCTAGCATACTTATCAATTTCTTTGGTAAGCGTTGCCATATCAGTAGTTATGGGCTGTTTGGTTAGTGAGGCTGATTCTAGAAGCGTTAAATCGTCGTATATTTTTTTTACGCGTCTATATATAAAACGTTCCACACGAAATTGAATAATGGCAAACGAAACCGCTCCAAACAACAAAACAAATGGTATTATCAGCCATGTAAATGCTTGAACAACATACAAAAAAACACTCAAAAGGAGTGTTAATAATATGGTGATGAATAGCGATGTTTTAATCGCAAACTTATACGTCTTTTTTAGTTTTTGCATTAATCTACAAACTTATAACCAACACCTTTAACAGTTTTAAATGAATCATCGCCAATTTTTTCACGTAATTTTCTAATGTGGACATCTATCGTACGACCACCAACAACGACTTCATTTCCCCAGACTTTATCTAGAATGTCTTCCCTTTTGAAAACTTTACCAGGTTTTGATGCCAATAAAGATAATAATTCAAATTCTTTTCTCGGTAAAATTAGTTCTTCATCATTTAAAACAATTTTATACTCTTCCCTATTAATCACCAAATTACCAATTTTTACAATGGCTTCAGCTGGAGCATCTTCTTTAAAACGACGTAATAACGATTTTACTTTACTGATTAAAACTTTCGGTTTAATAGGCTTGGTAATATAATCATCAGCTCCAGCATCAAATCCCGCAACTTGCGAATAATCTTCACCACGAGCTGTTAAAAACGTAATAATAGTTTCTTTTAAATCTGGTTCTTTGCGCAAAAGTTCACAAGCTTCAATACCATCCATTTCAGGCATCATCACATCCATAATAATCAAATGTGGTTTTACTTTTTTAGCCAGTTTCACGGCTTTTAGACCATTTGTAGCTGTAAAAATCTCATACCCTTCAGAAGATAAATTATACCCAACTATTTCTAAAATATCTGGTTCGTCATCTACTAATAAAATTTTTATATCGCGTTTTTTCATAAAGCTTTAAACATTGACTCATGCAAAGATAAAATTTATAAGCTGGTACAAACCTCTAAAAACTATAAATAACATTAAGGTAACCTTGAGGTTACAAGTTGATAATAGTAACATGAACCAAGCTTCATTTTTTGGCAAACTATTTGATATATTTATTTTGTATATTTACTAATGTCATTTATTGAAACTTATGAAAACTAATACCTATTTGATATTTCTATTTTTTATGCTTTTCAGCAGTATTGGTTTTGCGCAATCAATAGAGAAAAATGATATGAATCAAGAGGAAAACATGGAGAACTTATCCGTTTATCCCAATCCTGTTAGTCATGGCAAATTATATGTAGTTACTAAAAACAACTTTACAAAACACGTTGAAATTTATAATGTTCTTGGTAAAAAAATTCTATCAGAAACCCTTTCTGGCAAAGAATTAAACATCTCCAAAATAAAGCCCGGAATTTATATTATTAAGATTACTGAAAACAATATCAGCGCTACTAGAAAGCTGATTGTTAAATAACTGTTACCCTTATTATCATATTGTAAAAAAGCAACTTATCTATTAATATTTTTAGATAAAAGACGAATTCTACGTATATTTGTTTTTTAATTCTTTTAAAACAATTAAACATTCAATTATGAAAAAAAATTACTTTTTATTATTAACCTTATTAATTACCGCCATTTCATTTGGTCAAGTTGTAATTAATGAAATCGACGCAGATACTCCAGGTACGGATACGGCTGAATTTATCGAATTAAAAGGAACACCAAATGCTGCATTAGATGGCTTGGTTGTTGTTTTATTTAACGGTAGTAATGACACTAGTTACGCTGCTTTCGATTTAGACGGAAAAACTTTAGATGCGAATGGCTTTTTCATTTTAGCAAACACCCCATTAATTTCTGGTCAAGATATTGATCTAGGAGCGAACAATGCATTACAAAATGGTCCTGATGCCGTTGCTGTTTACACAGCAAACGACTCCGATTTTCCAAATGGTACAGCACCAACAACTACAAATTTAGTGGATGCTTTAGTTTATGGAACTAGCGATCCAGATGCTACTGGATTGTTAACAGGTCTAGGTGAAACTGTTCAATATGATGAGAGTTTAAATGGAGCAAATGATGCAGAATCTTTACAATTAAATGCTGCAGGAACAGCTTACGAAACTAAAGTTCCAACTTTTAGATTAGAAAACAACGCTGCTGTATGTGAATTAAGCTTAACAACAACTACTGCATTATGTGATGCGCTTACTTCTGGTACAGATACATATACTGCAACTATAGATTTCTCTGGTGGAGGAACTAGTACATATACGGTAACTTCAGATTCTGGAACTGTTGATTTAACTGCTGGCGACCCTTCTGTAGATGCTACTGGAACTATTACCGTAACAGGAATTGCTGAAGGAACTGATGTTATCATTTCAGCTACTAATGGAGGTTTATGTGATTTAAATAGCACAATTACTTCGCCATCTTGTGAACCTGCAAACACGTTACCTTTATATGAAGGTTTTGATTATGCAGTAGGTGCAGACCTTGGTAACCAACCAAATTGGGAGAACTTTAGTGGTTCAGATAATCCTATTGATGTTGTTGCTGGAAGTTTATCTTATCCTAACTTAGCAGGATCGACAGGAAACGCTATTCATCTTGAAGGTGGTTTTATTGATTCTAAATTAGTGTTTTCTCCTGTAAATACTGGAGATGTGTTTACTTCATTTATTATTAATGTGAGAGATTTATCAAATATTACAGATCTTACAGATGGCGGATATGTTGTAGTATTAGGAGATTTTGACGTAAGATTATGGGTTCACCCAGCAACAGACCCAGTTGGAACAACTTATGATATCGCTATGACAAATAGCAGTACAGGATCAAATTTTACAACTACTAAATATAATGTAAATGAAGATGTTTTTATTGTTATGAGTTACAATATTGAAACTGGAGCTATTAATGGATGGGTAAATCCTTTAGACACTGATTTAGGTGGTTCAGCTCCTACTGCTTTAATTACAGATACTGATTCATCTCCAAGTGCATCTATATTTGAATTTATTTTAAGACAAGATTCTACAGGTGAAACACCTTCTATGGATTTTGATGAATTAAGAATAGGAACTTCTTGGGCAGATGTAACTCCAAATACCTTATCAACAGATTCATTTACGTCAACTACTTTTAATGTATATCCAAACCCTTCAACAAATGGTTTTGTAAACATTTCAAGCCCGTCTGCTGAAGCTATTTCAGTAAACGTTTATGATGTATTAGGAAAGAACGTATTGAACAATACAATTTCAAATAACAGTCTTAATGTATCTTCATTAAATTCTGGATTGTATATTTTAAGAATAACTCAAAATGGAAATTCAGTTACTAAAAAATTAGTAATTAAATAATCATCCATATTTATAATTTTAAAAGCGCTACCAATTGGTAGCGCTTTTTTATTTTACATACTTTTGCAGTCATGATACAACCGTCTGACATTTTTAAAATTGATTCCGAACAAACATTCAAAAAGCAGGCGCTTGAAGTTTTTAAATATCAGTTTGAAAACAATACCGTGTATCGTTCTTTTTGCGATTTATTATATAAAAACCCGAGTGATATTCATCAGGTTGAAGACATTCCGTTTTTACCTATTCAGTTTTTTAAGTCACATGATGTTGTAAGCTCAACCAATGCAATTCAAAAAATATTTACAAGTTCTGGAACTACTGGACAAACAACCAGCAGGCATCTTGTAACCGATTTATCTGTATACGAACAGAGCTTTGAAGCCGGTTTTGACACCTTTTACGGTAACATAGAAGATTATGTAGTGTTAGCTTTACTACCAAGCTATTTGGAGCGTGATGGCTCGTCATTAATATATATGGCAGATGCACTAATAAAACAATCCAAACACGTTGAAAGCGGTTTCTATTTAAACAATTTTGAAGCGTTAAAAAACACGGTATTAAAATTAGAATCTGAAAACCGAAAAGTATTACTCATTGGCGTGTCCTTTGCGCTATTGGATTTGGTAGAATTCCATCAATTTCACTTGAAAAACACCATCGTGATGGAAACTGGTGGCATGAAAGGCAGACGCAAAGAATTGATTAGAAATGAACTTCACGACATTTTAATAGAAGGGTTTGGTGTTCTTGAAATCCATAGTGAGTACGGTATGACTGAACTTTTAAGTCAGGCATACTCCAAAGGCCATGGCATTTTTAATTGCCCGCCATGGATGCGTATTTTAACGCGTGACACAGAAGATGCTTTAACTATTCAAAAACCTGGTAAAACAGGCGGATTAAATATAATAGATTTAGCGAATATAAATTCCTGCGCATTTATTGCAACACAAGATTTAGGAAAAATACATAAAGATGGCTCCTTTGAAATTATTGGGCGATTTGATAATTCTGATATTCGTGGTTGTAATTTAATGGCTTTGTAAGGAACTGCTATTTTTTACGACTAAACCCATACTATGAAAAAGAATGATTTTTTTTAGTTGGTTGATTAGAAATGAAACGTCCCGAAATACTTCGGGACGTTTCTATTTATAATCTTTCTTATATTATATCTGAAATAACATTACATAACTTTTATTATGTAGGTGTTTTTCTTCCCTTTGTTAATAATGATGTAATGGTTATTTATTAAATCATCATCTGAAAGCATATAGCTATCGCTAACTTTTTCCTTATTCACAGAAATTGAATTTTCTTTTAGCGCACGTCTAGCTTCGCCATTAGACGCTAAAAAATTAGTTTGTGCCGCTAAAGCACCAATCATATCTAAACCTTTATCAAAATCTGCTCTAGAAATTTCGGCTAGAGGCACACCTTCAAAAACATCTAAAAATGTTTTTTCATCCAAGGTTCCTATATCAGCTTTAAACGATTTGCTAAATAAAATATTAGAGGCCTTTTCTGCATTTTCAAAATCAGCTTTAGAATGTACAAATGTCGTTACTTCTTCCGCTAAACGCTTTTGAAGCAATCGTAAATGTGGCGATTCTTGATGATCTTTTATTAACTGTTCTATAGTTGCTCTATCTAAAAACGTAAAAATTTTAATATACTTTTCAGCATCTTCATCAGAGGTATTCAACCAAAATTGATAGAATTTATAAACCGATGTTTTATCGGTATCTAACCAAATATTGCCGCCTTCACTTTTACCAAATTTTGAACCGTCTGCTTTAGTAATTAAAGGGCAGGTCATGGCATAAGCTTTGGCCTCTTCCCCAACATGCATACGTCTTACTAGTTCTGTTCCTGTAGTAATATTTCCCCACTGGTCACTTCCTCCCATTTGAAGTAATACGTTATGATTTTTATACAAATAATAAAAATCATAACCCTGAATTAACTGATACGTAAATTCTGTAAATGACATACCAATATTTCCTTCCTCACCTGAAAAACGTTTTTTCACAGAGTCTTTAGACATCATGTAGTTTACGGTAATACGCTTACCAACATCTCTAGCAAAATCAATGAATGAGAAATTCTTCATCCAATCGTAATTATTCACTAAAACTGGTGCGTTTTCCGCTTTGGAATCGAAATCTAAAAAACGTGATAATACGCTTTTAATTCCCGCAACATTTTTACTTAAAGCTTCTTCATCTAAAAGGTTACGTTCATCGCTTTTTCCTGAAGGATCACCAATCATTCCTGTAGCACCACCTACTAAAGCCATAGGCTTATGCCCTGCTTTTTCAAGGTGTACCAATAAAATAATAGGCACCAAACTACCAATATGAAGCGAATCCGAAGTTGGATCGAAACCTATATAAGCGGTTGTCATTTCTTTAGAAAGTTGCTCTTCCGTTCCAGGCATGATATCATGTACCATTCCACGCCACCTTAAATCTTCAACAAATGCATTTGCCATTTTATATATCAATAAAAAATTAAATAAGCGCAAAGATAAAAATCAATACATAAACCATTGCGCTTTCTGAGTAATTCTTTACATTGTTGGTTATGATTTTAGTTACAGGAGGAACTGGTTTAGTCGGTTCGCATTTATTATATCAATTAGTGGCAGACAATAAAGCTGTTAGAGCCATTTATAGAACCGAAGCAAAACAAGATATTGTTAAACGCGTTTTTTCCTATTATACACAGGATTATGATGCACTTTTTAATAAAATTGAATGGATAGAAGCTGATTTATTGGATATACCGCAACTTACAGAAGCCTTCAAAAACATAGAATACGTATATCATTGCGCTGCTATGGTGTCTTTTGCGCCTAATGATTACCACAAACTCCGAAAAACAAATATTGAAGGCACGACTAATATGGTCAACTTATGTATTAGCAATCATGTAAAAAAGCTTTGTTATGTGAGTAGTGTGGCCACTATTGGCGACTCTGAAAATAACAGGCAAGTGGATGAAGAAACCAATTGGAATCCAGAAAAAGACAATAACGTATATGCCATAACAAAGTATGGTGCCGAAATTGAAGTTTGGCGTGGCACTCAAGAAGGTTTAGATGCCGTTATTGTAAACCCTGGTGTTATTATTGGTGCTGGTATTTGGAATCATGGAAGTGGTGAGATTTTTAAACAAGTCCATGAAGGCCTTTCATTTTACACCAAAGGACATATTGCATGTGTAAACGTTAGTGATGTGGTTAAAAGTATGATTCTACTTCTAGAAAACACTATTAAAAACGAACGGTATATTTTAGTTGCGGAACATATTCCTTACCAAACATTTTTGGCTACCATTGCAACAAGCCTACATGTAAAACCGCCCCATATTGAAGCTAAACCTTGGATGTTAAGTATAGCCTGGCGATTGGATTGGTTAAAAAATAAATTAACGGGGAAGCCTAGAAAACTTGTGAAACCGATGTTAAAATCTACATTAAACAAAACCGTTTATGATAACACGAAAATAAAAACACAATTAGATTTTCAATTCACACCTATGGATAGCACCATAGATAATGTGGCTAAAGCATTTTTGAAAAACCTTTAGATTAATCTATTTCTCTGGACTTTTTTCTGATAGAATCTTTACTTGTATTATTTTGTTTTACTTGTTTAGCTTTAAGTTCTTTTGTATCACTTTCCTCTACAAGCTTCCTGTATTTTTGTTTCAATTTGTTTAAACTATCTTCTACATTTTTTAGAATAGTTTCATACTCTTCCGTATTATAAGAATAATACTTATTACTGTTTAAAAATTGCAAACTATCAATTTGATGTGTTTTGTAAACATAATCTTCAGGTGAAATGCCATTATTTTCTAATGTCCTCTTGTTAACCCCTTTAGCTGAAGACAATAAGGATAAGTCTACTAAAATAGAAACCATCTCTTTTTTAGAAATAAGATTATCTGGTTTTTTAGGCTTTCCAAATTGACTGCAATTAACTACAAAAATAGCCAAAAGTACATATGTTACAACTTTTCTCATCTATTAAAAGTTAGGCGTTTTGCGGCTTTTTCAACACTAAATTTATTGTGTTCAAAAACTAAACTACCGTTTAAAATGGTATGTGTTACGCGTGATTTAAATGTGGCACCTTCAAAAGGAGACCATTTGCATTTGTATAAAATATTTTCTTTTTTAACGGTCCATGGGTTGTTGATATCCACAATAACCATATCGGCAAAATAGCCTTCTTTAATATAGCCCCTTTTTTCAACTTGAAAAAGAATAGCAGGATTATGACACATTTTTTCAACAATTTTAGGAACCGTTATTTTTCCTTGATGATGCATTTCTAACATAGCAACCAAAGCGTGCTGAACTAAAGGCCCACCTGAAGGTGCTTGGGTATAAACATTGTTTTTCTCATCTAATGTATGAGGTGCATGATCTGTGGCAATAACATCAATTCGTCCATCTAATAAAGCTTTCCAAAGTCCTTCACGATCTTTTTCGGATTTCACAGCAGGATTCCATTTAATATGCGTCCCTTTTTTATCGTAATCCGCATCACTAAACCATAAATGATGGATACATACTTCCGATGTAATTTTTTTATCCTTTAACGGAATTTTATTAGTAAATAAAGCCGTCTCTTTAGCAGTTGATAAGTGAAAGACATGCAAACGTGCTCCTGTTTTTTTAGCTAACTCAATAGCTTTGGATGATGAAATATAACACGCTTCTTCACTCCTAATTACAGGATGAAATTTTAATGGAATATCATCACCATACTTATCTGTATGAATTTTTAAGTTGGCTTTTATTGTTTCTTCATCTTCACAATGCACCGAAATAACCATATCTGTGCTTGAAAATATTTTTTCTAAAACCGCAGGATTATCCACCAACATATTTCCTGTTGAAGAACCTAAAAACAATTTTAAACCAGCAACTTCCTTCGGGTTTACCTTTAAAATTTCGTCTAAATTATCATTAGTTCCTCCAAACATAAACGAATAATTAGCATGTGACGTTTGCGCCGCAATAGCAAATTTTTCATTCAGTTTTTCAATAGTTGTCGTCTGTGGATTGGTATTCGGCATTTCAATAAACGACGTAATACCTCCAGCAATAGCAGCTTTGGATTCGCTACCAATATCTCCTTTATGCGTAAGTCCTGGCTCTCTAAAATGCACTTGGTCATCAATAACACCAGGTAAAATGTAGTTTCCTTCGGCATCAATAACTTTAACATTGGAAGATTTTACGCTTATTAAAGGGGCAACCTCCTTAATAATATCATTCTCAATGTAGATATCACCTTCAAAAATAGTACCTTCATTAACTATTTTACCGTTCTTAATTAACAAAGCTGTTGGTAAACTCATATTTATTTTTTTCTAAAAAAACTGTTTATTTTCATACTTATAACGCCTAAAATAGCTTCGGAAATTATACCACCACTCATTTTAGATTTCCCTTTAGAACGATCTGTAAAAATAACGGGGATTTCAACAATTTGAAAGTCTTTCAAATAGGCTTTAAATTTCATTTCAATTTGAAAAGCATAGCCCACAAATTTAATACTGTTTAAATCTATGGTTTCTAAAACCTGACGTTTATAGCAAACGAAACCTGCTGTGGTATCGTGTATTTTCATTCGGGTAATTAATCGTACATATTTGGATGCAAAATAAGATAGTAAAATTCTACTCATTGGCCAATTAACCACGTTAACGCCTTTTACATAACGAGAACCCACTGCTAAATCAGCATGCTCTATATGGCAAGCATTATACAGTCGAATTAAGTCGTTTGGATTATGAGAAAAATCGGCATCCATTTCAAAAACATACGCATAATCACGTTCCAAGCACCACTTAAATCCAGCAATATATGCGGTTCCAAGTCCTGTTTTTTCTTGGCGCTGCAATAGATGTAAACGCTCTGGAAATTCTACTTGTAATTCTTTAACTTTTTCAGCTGTTAAATCGGGTGAACTATCATCAACCACCAAAACATGGAATACCTTTTCTTGCGAAAACACTGCCCTAATGATGGCTTCAATATTCTCAATTTCGTTAAAAGTAGGAATGATGACAATAGTGTCTGGCATTACACGCAGTTATTTTTAGCAAATGTAAACTATTTAAAAGATACTTTTTTTTAAATATTCCTTAAAATATTAGACACAAGTAGAATAATTTATAATAATTTTACAACATGCTTCGTAATGTTATTTCAAATGACTTATTTACCATTTTAATTGTTGTTGGACTTATTCTAATAGCAGTTTGCAAAGTGCTTTTCGCTAAGCGCTTTCAAGATTTTGTCCTAGTTTTAGGAAATTCCAAATACCTTAAAATTTACTCCAAAGATCAAAAGTTTTTTGATGTCTTTGATGGTCTTCTATTTTTTAATTTTGTGTTGGCTATATCAATTTTTGGGTTTATAACTTATAATCACCTAACAACCGAATTAGAAATATCTAAATTATTCTTGTTAAAATTAACAGCCATAATTGCCATTCTAATTGTTATGAAAACATTGCTAGAACGGCTTATTGGGAGTGTTTTTGAAATTGACTTTTTAATAGATAATTATTTGTTTCAAAAAATAAGTTACAAGAATTTTTTAGGTATTATTCTTATGCCATTAAATGCCATTATTATCTATGGCATTTCAGTTTCTAACCCTATTATTTATAGTATTTGGGCTGTTATTGTATTCGTATTCATAATTGGCATCATTACAACTGTTAAGACCTATCAAAATCTTATAAAACAGAACATGTTTTATTTTATTTTGTATCTTTGCGCTCTTGAAATCGCTCCTTACATTATTTTATATCAATTAGCTATAAAAAATTAAGGTTTCAAATTAAAGAAAAAGCCTATGAAAGTGAAAACAATTTTAGTATCTCAACCAGAACCTAAAATAGAAAATTCGCCATATTTTGATCTTCAGGAAAAGCAAAAAGTAAAGATCGACTTTAGACCATTTATACATGTTGAAGGAGTTGATGCCAAGGAGATTAGACAACAAAAGGTTGATTTATCTAAATACACAGCAATTATATTAACGAGCAGAAATTCTGTAGATCACTTTTTTAGAGTGGCTGATGAAATGCGCTTTAAAGTTCCAGATAGCATGAAATATTTCTGTCAGTCTGAAGCTGTTGCTTATTACCTTCAAAAATATGTAGTTTACAGAAAACGAAAAATTTATGTTGGGAAACGCAATTTTGCTGATTTATCTCCTTTGATAAAAAAATATAAAGGCGAATCCTTTTTACTACCAACAACCGATAAATTAAAACCTGAAGTTCCTGAAACATTAAATGCTTTAAATGTCGAATGGAAAGAAGCTGTTTTTTACAAAACGGTTATTAGTGATTTATCTGATTTAGCAAATGTATATTACGATATATTAGTGTTTTTTAGTCCTTCAGGAATTGAATCTTTATTTCATAATTTCCCAGACTTTAAACAAAACGAGACGCGTATAGCTGTTTTTGGAAGCACAACTATCAAAGCTGTTGAAGAACATGGGTTGCGTGTTGATATTGCAGCACCAACGCCAGAAACACCTTCTATGACTATGGCTTTGGATAAATATATTAAGGACGTTAATAAAAAGAAATAGATTTTATAGTAACCATAAAAAAAGCCCAATTGAAATAAATCAACTGGGCTTTTTTATGTTTTAGAATTCTAGTTTAATTAACAACTAGCTTTTTAGTAACTGTTTTTGTACTTGTAGAAACACGCATTAAATATACACCAGATGAAAGAGATGAAATATTTAATCTATTATTTCCAAAAGAAATTGTGTTAGATAAAACTAACTTTCCAGTAATATCATAAATACCTAACTGCGTAGCTTGTTCTAAATTTGAAGAAACATTTACAGAACCTTGTGCAGGATTAGGATAGATAGAAAATACTGTTGCGTTTGCTCTTTCAACACTTAATGTTGGACCTGTACTTGAAAAGGCTATTTCTGCAAAGCCAGTCTGCACTTCACCATGGTTTGTTAAAACTTCCATACGAATGTAAGCTGCACTAACAGTTGCAAAAGTAGCTGTTTCTGGACCAGCAATATTCGTTAAAACCTGTGCAAAAGCTGTTGGAGCTCCTGGGATTAAAGTGTAAGTTATATTATCAAGTGAATAATAGAAATTAACTGCGTTAACGCCAACTTGGGGATCAGGACCACCACCATTTTGATTCCAAAAAGACAAACCCACTACATCGTAGGTATTACCTAAATCAAAATCAATAGTTCCTGTAACTGTAGTAGCAACAAAACTATTTGCTCCATCCGTGGCAACATGGTTTGACGTTAAACTAGCAGGTGTTTCTAAACCCGAACCATTGTAGGTGTTTACAACATCAGTACCATAATCAGCAACAAAGGTTGTCGTGGCAGAAACAGGATTTACTACAATTTGAGCTTGTAGTTGTAGAAAGGAAGCAATAAAAATTGCTAATAAATAAGTAATTTTTTTCATAAAAAAATAGGTTTAAATTTGAGTGTAAAACTACAATTTTAAACCTATTCAAACAAGTAAAATAATAATATTAACGAACCAAAATTATTGGCTCGCAGATTGTTACGATCTTACTTTTGGAGCACCAGCCATAATTTCAGCATTGGCAAACTCCTCAAATTTCTTGAAATTCTCTTTAAATGAATCCGCTAATTTATTAGCTGTTTTATAATATCCTTCGTCATTATTCCATGATTTTCTAGGACTTAATACTTCTGTTGGTACATTCGGGCAAACTTTTGGTTGCTGAACACCAAATACAGAATGCTCATGGTAGTTGTCTTTATTGGCAGCCTCTAAACTTCCATCCATGGCAGCCGTTATCATGGCGCGTGTATATTTTAATTTCATGCGCGATCCAACGCCATAAGGTCCGCCTGTCCAGCCTGTATTTACCAACCAAACGTTTACACCAGCTTCTTGCATTTTTTTACTTAACATTTCAGCATATTTTGTTGGGTGCAACGGCATAAATGGCGCGCCAAAACAAGCTGAAAAACTTGGTACCGGTTCGTCAATACCTGCTTCTGTTCCAGCAACTTTAGCAGTATAACCAGAAATAAAATGGTAAGCTGCTTGACCTGGTGTTAATTTAGAAATTGGAGGCAAAACACCAAAGGCATCTGCCGTTAAAAAGAAAATATTTTTAGGATCCTCACCAATTGATGGCACTTGAATATTATCAATATGCTCTATTGGGTAACTAACTCGTGTATTTTGCGTAATAGATATGTCTTCAAAATCTACATGACCATCCTTGTCCATGATGACGTTTTCAAGTATGGCTCCTGGCTTAATAGCATTAAAAATATCAGGTTCATTTTCAGCTGAAAGATTAATTACTTTCGCATAACAACCACCTTCAAAATTAAAAACGGTATTTTCTTTCGTCCACCCATGCTCATCATCGCCAATTAATCTACGATTAGGATCAGCAGAAAGTGTTGTTTTTCCAGTCCCGGATAATCCGAAGAAAATAGCTGTATCACCATCTTTACCAACATTAGCACTACAGTGCATTGGCAAGGTGTTTTTAAATACGGGTAAAATAAAGTTTAAAGCAGAGAAAATTCCTTTTTTAATTTCACCTGTATAGCCTGTTCCACCAATTAAAGCAATTTTTCGCGTAAAATCTAAAATTGCAAAATTGTGTTGACGTGTTCCATCTTCATCTGGAACTGACATAAATCCTGGTGCATTAACAATAGTCCATTCTGGCTTAAAATTTTCAAGTTCAGAAACTTCTGGTCTTAAAAACATATTTTGGGCAAACATATTGCTCCAAGGGAATTCTGTAATAACACGAATATTTAATCGGTATTTATCATCTGCACAAGCATAGCTATCTCTAACAAAGACTTCTTTTTCGGATAAATAATCGGTTACTTTATTATATAATTTTTCGAAAGCATCAGATTCGAAAGGGATATTAATGTTTCCCCACCAAACGCGATCTTCGGTAATTGAATCTTTAACAATAAATCGGTCTTTAGGGGAACGTCCTGTAAATTCACCTGTATTAACAGCTAAAGCACCTGATGATGCTTCAACGCCTTGACCCTTTTCAATTGTAAGCTTGTGTAGTTGTTCTGAAGATAATTGATATTGAACTTTAGCATTTTTAATTCCATATTTTTCTAATGAAATTGTATTTGATGCTTGAGTATGATCTATCATAATAATTTGTGTTGTTTATTATACAAAATTAAACATTATTTTATTCTATGCACTTAATTTTTAGAAATATCAGTCCTATTTTTCAAAAACTTTATTAACAATAGGAGCCATGAAATAATTAGCAATAATCCGCCAATTGGTGTAATAAAGGCAATAGCCTTAAAATTAAAAGCGGTTAAACTATTAGTTGCCAAGCCATATATTGAACCTGAAAACAATAGCACACCAAATAAGATTAAATAAAAAATAATTTGTTTTGTTTTAGCATTGACAGTAGATGACGTTCCTAAAAAAAGCAAGAATAAAGCATGATACATTTGATAACGTACACCTGTTTCAAATGTTGCAATTTGTTCTGGTGCAATTAACGACTGGAGTCCATGCGCTCCAAATGCACCCAAAATTACAGCTGTCAGCCCTAAAAATGCACCTAAACTTAATATCTTGCTGTTCATATTATTTTGTGAATTGAGTTTTTATAACAATTACTATTTCTTACTTTCGTGACAACAAAAATACTCAACATATTTCATTATGCGAAAGATATTACTCATTGGTGCTGGAAAATCCGCATCTTACCTTATAAAGTACTTACTTGAAAAATCTGATAAAGAAAATTTATTAATTATTGTAGGCGATGTAAATTTTACAAACGCCAAAAAATTAATCAATAATCACGAAAATGCTCAAGCAATTATGCTGGACGTTTTTGATAAAGAATCGCGCCAAAATGCCATTCAGAATTGTGACATTGTTATCTCTATGCTACCTGCTCGCTTCCATATTGAAGTAGCTCGCGACTGTATTACCTTCAATAAAAATATGGTAACAGCCTCGTACATCAGTGATGAGATGCAAAACCTGGATAAAGCAGCACGCGATAAAGGTTTAATTTTTATGAATGAAATTGGTGTAGATCCTGGTATTGACCACATGAGCGCCATGCATGTTATTGATAGAATTCGTGATGCTGGTGGAACCTTGATTCTTTTTGAATCGTTTACTGGTGGTTTGGTAGCTCCCGAAAGCGACAATAATTTATGGAATTACAAATTTACTTGGAACCCAAGGAACGTAGTAGTAGCCGGGCAAGGTGGCGCTGCTAAATTTTTGCAAGAAGGCACATACAAATACATTCCGTATAACCGATTATTTAGAAGAACAGAATTTTTAGATGTTGAAGGATATGGCCGTTTTGAAGGTTATGCCAATCGTGATTCCCTAAAGTATCAATCTGTTTACGGGTTAAATAGTGTGAAAACATTATATAGAGGAACCATGCGTCGTGTAGGCTTCAGTCGTGCTTGGAACATGTTTGTTCAATTAGGAATGACCGATGATAGCTATACCATTGATGATAGTGAAAACATGAGCTATCGCGATTTTGTAAATGCCTTTTTACCGTATAGCCCAACGGATTCTGTTGAATTAAAATTCCGCCATGCTTTAAAAATTGATCAGGATGATATTGTTTGGGATAAAATTCTAGAATTAGATATTTTAAATAGCAAGAAACGTGTTGAATTGAAAAAAGCAACACCTGCGCAAATTCTTCAAAAAATCCTGATGGATAGTTGGACATTAGAAGAAGATGATAAGGACATGATTGTTATGTACCATAAGTTTGGTTATGAATTAGATGGCAAACAACATCAAATAGATTCAACCATGGTAACTATTGGTGAAGATCAAACGTACACAGCAATGGCTAAAACCGTTGGCCTTCCTGTTGCTATTGCAACGTTAGCTATTTTAAACGAAACAATAACGACGCCTGGTGTGCAAATGCCTATTACCAAAGAAGTTTATGGACCAATTTTACAAGAATTGGAAACCTATGGTATTGCGTTTACAGAAACTGAAGTGCCATATTTAGGATATAACCCGCTAAATTTATAAGCGCTTTTTGCACTTGTAATTTTCTGATTCATGAAAATAAACAATAAGGAAATAACTATTGATGGTATAGATAAAACCATTTTACGAGCTTTAATGAGCGATGCCAGAACACCTGTTTTGGAAATTGCACGAGAAGTAGGTATTTCTGGAGCAGCAATTCATCAACGGCTTCGGAAGCTTGAAAAATCAGGAATTATTTCAGGCTCTAAATTTGTAATAAACCCGAAAGTATTGGGTTATACAACCATGGCTTTTATTGGTATTTACTTGGATAAAGCCATGAGCAATCCGGAAGCTGTGAAGCAGTTACAAAAAATTCCTGAAGTATTGGAATGCCATTATACTACAGGAAACTGGAGTATTTTCATTAAAATACTCTGTAAGGATAATGAGCATTTAATGCATTTACTGAATAAGGATATCCAATCCATTTCAGGTGTTTCCAGAACAGAAACCTTTATTTCTTTGAATCAGCAAATTGACAGACAAATTAAAATATAAAAAAAGCTCCTGAACAATCAGGAGCTTTTTCAATTTAGCCATGTCAGCTTTATTTAATAAGTATTTTTTTTGTTAAAACGCCTTTTTCAGAAGTAATAGACATAAAGTACATGCCAGAAGCTAATTCAGATCTCAAATCTAGCTTTTTATCTGTTGTTATTCCATATAAATTATAACTACTAACAACACGGCCATGTAAATCTGTAATATTTACTTTTTCTAAAGCAACACCAGAATTTCTAATCGTAATATTCCCATTAGATGGATTTGGATAAACATGAATTTTTTCACTTAGCTCAAAGCTATTAGTACCCAATGTAGTACCAACTGTGATATTAAAATTATGAAATCCAAAATCGTTCAATTCACCACTACCATCATCATCATGCGGTGTAATTTTAAAATTAGCAATATTAGTGGCATTTGTCATATTTGATGGTGTTATGGTTCCAAAACCAACAGGATATTCTGTGTTTGGACTAATTTCAAAATCATCTTGATTTTCCAGAGAAATATCTCCCACTCCAAGAGTATCATAATCCAAGCTATTTAGCGTAAAGCTAAACGGGTCATTGTTTTTGGTTAGACTTATTACATAAGGTTGGTCTAGTACCGGCCCACCACTTCCAATATATACTATTAAATCACCACCTCCAACATCATCTAGTGTTTCAAGTCCTGGGTGATTAATTAATAAAACATAACTATCTGCTCCTTGGGTAATAGTTTCGGTCATAACATCTGCAGCATCATCTATTACGGTATCAATAGTGAATATTAAATTTTGAGCGGTTGCCGAATAACTTACTAGCAACATTATACAACAAAGCAGCATACCTTTGGAGATTGCATTCTTAAAAATGTCGTTTTTTTTCATAATAAAAGTTTTAAAGATTAGAATTGGGTACTATTAAAAATTAATAGTACCCTGTTTTTTTTATAATATTAACTTCTAGATGGATAAATCCCTTCTAAAGCAATGATGCAATTAACTGCTTGATAAGGCTGCACATTATTGTGGGGCAAACTACCACAGCTTTACCAACAACAACGCTATACGCGGCCATTTTTGCGTTTGGTTCTGTGGCATACACACCACATTGTGCATTGTACGCGTTTATTGGGTCTGGTTCAACACCAGCGCGTGGCGGAGGATTAACGGCCTGAACTACACCAGTGTGATTGTGTTCTCGAATTTGAGTCGCATTACGTGTTACTTTTGCTTCTCCTGCTTTTTGACCTAAATTTACAACAGGTAATCCTGGCCCACTACCTTGGTGAACGGCCACTCTACCCCTTAAATCTGGCAAACCAAAAGTTGTTCTGCCATCACCACCATAGGTGGTACCTAAAAGTGAAAATAGCGCATTGTATTGGGAAATTGCTAATAATTGTCCGTCGCCGAATGACCAACCTCTTGGCGAAAAATCACCTCCAAACATTGAATTTGTATCATAAATTGATCCATAATAAAAATATTTAATTGATTAACAATAAATCAAAGATACTGATTATCAGTTAGTTAAAAGAGGGCGCTTATACGCGAAGTGGGAACCGAGTAGAAACCCCTGTTTTCTTTTTTTTACATAAGTTTGTTGAAAATAACCTGTAGATTTAGTGGCTATTAATCAATATTATTTTAAATTATGAAAGCAAAACCAATTGACATTAATGATGCTATTGCCTATGCAAAAAAATGGCAAGGCGAAAACAAAAATCATGCGAAAGCATTTCTAATTCCCGCAAACGACTTGATTGCTTGCTTAACAGAAATGGAAGTTTTAGTAGATAATGGCGCAGGAACATACACGGTTAAAAACGTAGACGATTCTGGCGTACGCGCATACATGGCCATAAAAAGACCAGATGGAGACCTTCCAACACCACAAACAGAAAAACTGCTAATTGTTGGCACGAAAGCTGATTGCAAAGGAATTCACAGAGACATTGTTGAAGGCGAAAAACCGTCTAGCTGCCCTGGGAAGGACGTAGATAAAATGGTGGCAACATTAACAGGAAGTGGTGTTTTTGATTTTACAGATCCTTGTCCAAATTATTGCGACACGGACAGCCCTCTAAATAACCTTTAAAAGTGGAATGAAAATATTTGATAATATTTTAAAGAATTTAAGTTTAGTATTACTATTCATGAACGTGATATTGTATGCTTACAGCTATTTGAAAGACAACAAAAGTAAAGCCCTTAAATATTTCGCGATATATTTAACGCTTACTTTTTGTGTTTTAATTGCAAGTCTGCTAATAGTTGATTATCATGAAGTACTTCACATTAAACAAAACAATTTATTTTTATCTCATTTCTATTTTATTTTTCAATTCATATTCTTGACTCTTTTTTTTAGTCAATTGTTTAATAAAAGACAACGACGTGCTCAAAAAATTATTAGTGGCATCGTGTTTTCTGTTCTCATAATTCAATATTCATTGAATCCAGAATTGTATTATAAATTTAATTTATTGGAAATATTTATCACATCATTTCCATTAGTTATATATTCCATTATTCACTTATATAACGCACTAAGTAGAACAGGGAAGTATATGTATATAAATGCAGGTGTATTGATCTATTTATCTACTAGCACCTTGATATTTATTTTAGGTGATTATTTAAGCAAACTGGACAGAGACATCGCGTCAGATGCATGGTTTTTAAATAGATTATTTTACGTAGGCTATTTAACAGTAATTTTAATTGAATGGAAAAAGAGCTTATGGAGAACGAAAAATTAATCATTCAAGCCTTATTTTACGGAATAATATTTCTGGTTTTAATAACAACCGGATTAATTCTATTCTTTCATTATTCAAGACGAAAAATTGTACAAAAAGAATTAGAAAAAGCTGATTTAAAATTGGAAAATCAACAAAAAATATTACAAACATCCATTGCCATTCAAGAAATTGAACGGAAACGCATAGCTCAAGACTTGCATGATGCCATTAGCTCTAAACTTAATGTTGTAAGTTTAACTACCAATGTACTTTTAATAGATAAATCTATTACTGAAAAACAAAGAGCTGCATTAAACCAAATACTTCAAATAACCTCAACCACTTTAGAGAGCTCTAGAAAAATTGCACACGATTTAATGCCACCTATTTTAGATGAATTTGGGCTTAAAGTTGCTTTAGAAGAATTATTTGACGACTTTTCAGTCAACACGGCAATAGAAATAGAGCATAATGTTGAAAACCTAATTAAACTATCTAGAAACAATCAATTACATGTATTCAGAATTATTCAAGAATTAATGAATAACTCTATAAGACATGGAAAAGCAAATGAATTGGCCATATATATGGAAGAAAGCATAACTGGTTTTAATATTCGATATCAAGACAATGGTGTTGGATTCAATGTCTCGGAAATAGAAAAAAATTCGGGTATTGGTTTACAAAACATTAAGAGTCGCGCAAAGATATTAAATGGTTATTTTAAAATGGAAAGCACAAAAAATAATGGAAGCCTTTTTATAATACAATGTAAGTACCATGACTAAAATAAATATAGCATTAGCAGACGATGAACTTTTGTTTCTCCAAGGACTAAAAGCTATTTTAGGTAACGAAGATCGTATTAATGTTCTATTTGACGCTAAAGATGGTGATGATTTAATACACCAATTACGTGAAGCAAAAATAGTACCAGACATAGTTGTGACAGACCTTAAAATGCCTGGTTTAAATGGTGTTGAAGTCACTAAAATAATTCACAAAGAATTTCCAGGTATAAAAGTAATTGCATTGACCAGTTATTTTAGTAAACCATTTATTTTAAACATGATTTCTATTGGTGCTGTTGCGTATTTAGCAAAAAACAGTACGCCTACATTAATGATTAAAACGATTGAAGAAGTTTATGACAACGGATTTTATTACGATGGCAAAGTGATGCAATATGTTCATGAAAGTATTACCAATCCTAAAGATAAAAAAACAAAATCAACTTTTGATAGCAATTATTTTACAAAACGTGAAATTGAAGTTTTAAACCTTATCTGCAAACAATACACTACAAATGATATTGGCGAAAAACTTTTTATAAGTCCTAGGACCGTAGAAGGTCATCGAAACAACTTGCTCCTTAAAACAGAATCTAAAAACGTAGCAGGATTAGTTATATATGCCTTAAAAAATAAACTTGTTTCTTTAGACAACACGAGCTTCTAAATAAAAAGCCCCTGAATATTCAGGAGCTTTTTATTTATAGAAGAGTTTTATGTTAATCTCGTGACATAAAAATACTTAACACGTACCAAAACAACAACATTAAGGAAGCAAATAATCCTAAAGCAGCCGGAATATAATCATCTGTTGTGTATTTGTTTACCATATTCGAGGTTTGGTACAAAATAGAACCTCCTGCTAATAAACACATGGCCACCGAGAACCATAACCCCAAAGTAAATCCAAATAATGTTCCGGCTAGAATTAATCCAATAGCAATAAAAAAGCCAATAGTTAAACCCGTTTTAATAAATGAGAAATCTTTTTTAGTGACCAAAACCACAGCTGATAAACCCGTGAACAATCCTAATGTTACAAGCGCCGCTTGATTTAGCATTTCTGGCCCTGAATCCATATAATACATAGCAATATAAATCAACGGTACAAAAATGAAAGCTTCTGCTAGAATATAAATAGCAAAGGCCAAATACTGTGTGTTTTTATCGGTTGTTTTCATATTCATGCGCTCGGCATAATTCGTGATAAACATAAAACCACCTAACATGATGAGCCATTTATAGCCATCCACCATAGACAACATGAATTCTACAATCGTTTCACTTTGCAATAATAAATATTCAAAAAGGATGAAGACTAAAACACCTCCTGCCACATGAGCGTAGGTCTTTTTATAAAAAGCCACCCGATCTATATCTGATACCTGTGCTAATAAATGTTGTTCTTGAACTTGGTTTTCCATAATTAAATTTGGTTCTAATTTGAGTTTGAAAAATAACAAAAAAAAGTCAGATGCAAGACATCTGACTTTTAAATTCGTTAAAGCGTTTATTTTTAATCGCGACCACCAAATACTTGAATTGCCCAATACGCTAATGAGGCTAAAGCTCCAATAGCAGCAACTAAATAGGTTCTAGCCGCCCATTTTAAAGCATCTTCAGCGGCTGCATGTTCATCACGTGTAACCATGTGTTTATTTTCTAACCAAGCCAATGCACGATTACTTGCATCGTATTCCACAGGCAACGTAATAAAACTGAATATGGTTGCTAATCCCATCATAATAACACCTGCAACAGCTACATACCATCCAAGACCAACACCTGCGGCTCCACCTAAAACTAAACCACCAATAATTAACCATTGGGACATACCAGATGACACACTAACTACAGGCACCAATTTGGATCGCATAGTTAACCATTCATAGGCTTGTGCATGCTGAACTGCGTGACCACATTCGTGCGCAGCAACCGCCGCTGCAGCAGCATTTCGTTGATTGTAAACCGACTCACTTAAATTAACTGTTTTATTTTTCGGGTTGTAATGATCGGTTAACTGACCTGGTGTTGATATAACAGCAACATCCGTAATACCATTATCCAATAGCATTTTTTCTGCTATTTCTTTTCCGCTCATCCCATTTTGTAAATGAACTTGCGAATACTTTTTAAATTTCTTTTTTAACTGACTACTAACGGCCCAGCTTACTAAAGCTATGGCTCCAATTAATATATAATATCCAATCATTTGTTTTCTTTTTTTGAACTGTAAATTTAGAAGATATATAGCAAATAGTGCGCCAAATGTTTGTTAAGTAATTTTGTCAGTTTCGTTATTATTTTACTCTAAAAAAAAGAGTTTCACAAAATGTAAAACTCTTTTTTTTATTAATTAAAATTTCTATTCTTTGAATAAAGAGATTCCTTCCCGATAGCTATCGGGATTCGCAGGAATTAACCAACTATATTCACAATCTTCCCAGGAACAACAATTACCTTTTTAGGCGTTCTACCTTGTAATTGTTCTTGAGTTTTTTCGTGAGCCATAACGATCTTTTCAATATCGTCTTTGCTCATATCCATGGGTAACTCTAATGTAAATCGCATTTTACCATTAAAAGAAATTGGATAATTTTTAGAACTTTCTACCAAATGCTTTTCATCAAATTTTGGAAAAGCGACTGTAGAAATAGATTCTTCATGACCCAATTGGCTCCATAATTCTTCTGAAATATGTGGTGCATAAGGCGACATCAATACAATAAATGGCTCCAAGATATCACGACTCGTACATTTTTGAGCTGTCAGTTCGTTAACAGCAATCATAAACGTTGAAACAGACGTATTGAATGAAAAATTCTCTATATCTTCTTCTACTTTTTTAATGGTTTTGTGCAAGATTTTCAGGTTGTCTTTAGTAGGTTCTGAATCCGTAACTTTAATTCCGCTATCGTCTACGTACAACTTCCATAATTTTTTAAGAAAGCCATGAACCCCTGTAATTCCAGCCGTATTCCAAGGCTTGTATTGTTCTAAAGGACCCAAAAACATTTCGTAGAGACGTAAACTGTCGGCGCCATAATCTTCACAAATACGATCTGGATTAACAACATTGTATTTGGATTTAGACATCTTTTCAACTTCACGACCTACTTTATAAACGTCATTGTCATCATTAATTATTTCACCATTTTCACCAATAAAAATAGCCTCTTTATAATCGTCTCCAAATTCACCATCCTGCTGTAACCCTTCAATATCTAATTCATCGGAAGCATTTATATATTGCACTTTTACGTGAATTGGCAATGGCACAACTATGAGATTTTCTAATGTATCGGCATCTGGTAAACCTGCAATTTTAGCAAGGGTATTTTTTAATGATTTTAAAGCTTCTTTGTCTGCGTTTAAATCTCCTTTACTGATAAATTCTGAATGAGAAACATAAATATTTTGTAATTTCTTCAATAATTTAGCGCCAGTTTTTTCGTCTTCTTTAGGATTGGCAAACATATAGCTCAAGCGATACACAAAAGCACTCGTTCCCAAAATCATCCCTTGGTTAATCAGCTTTTTGAATGGCTCTTCTACATTTACAAAACCACGATCTTTCATAAACTTCACCCAAAAACGTGCGTATAATAAATGACCTGTAGCATGTTCGCTACCTCCAATATATAAATCCACATTCTCCCAATATTTGAGTGCTTCTTCACTAGCAAAATCCATGTCGTTTTGCGCATCCATATATCTAAAGAAATACCACGAACTTCCTGCCCAACCTGGCATGGTGTTAAGTTCTAACGGGAACACCGTTTTATTATCAATCAACTCATTGTTAACAACAGTAAAATTTTCAGAATCCCAAGCCCAAACATCAGCTCGACCTAGAGGTGGCTCACCTGTTTCGGTTGGTAAATACTTTTCTACTTCAGGTAAACGGATTGGTAAATGAGCTTTATCAATCATTTGTGGCATGCCATTTACGTAATACACTGGAAATGGCTCGCCCCAATAGCGTTGTCTTGAAAACACGGCATCACGCAATCTGTAATTGGTTTTACCTTCACCTTGTTCTATTTTTTCTAATTCGAAAATAGCGCGTTTCATGGCTTTTTTATACGGTAAGCCATTTAAGAAATCGGAATTGGTAATCACCGTTTTTTCTTTATCTGCAAACGCTTCTTCAGAAATATCGACACCTTCAAAAATATTTGGAATTGGAATATTAAAATGCTTTGCAAACGCATAATCACGCTGATCACCACATGGCACAGACATAACGGCTCCTGTTCCGTAACCAGCTAGCACATAATCGCCAATCCAAATTGGAATGGGTTCTTTACTAAATGGATGTTCCGCATAAGCACCTGTAAAGACACCAGAAATAGTTTTTACATCTGCCATTCGGTCGCGTTCGCTACGTTTGGCTGTTTTTTCTATATAGGCTTCAACCTCTAATTTTTGTGCGTCGGTTGTTATTTGTGAAACCAATTGGTGTTCTGGCGCTAATGTCATAAAACTGACTCCAAAAATAGTATCAGGTCTCGTTGTGAAAACGGATATATCCCATCCTAAATCCTTCCCTAAGGGAAGGACTTGCTTACTCTTGAGGGATTCTCTTTGCTCTAATTCTGCACTGATTTTATTTAATACGTCGTTGGTATTTCCTAAAACTTCTTCGTTAGTGAAACGAATTACCTTGTACTCTTCGTTTTCTAATCTGACTGTTCTTTCATGATCAGCTTCCAATTGAAAATCGTGAATTTTACCGTCGACCTCAACAATCAATTTTTTATCAAGACAGACAAAATCAACAATAAAATCTTCAATAAGGTGTTGCTGTCTGAACTTTGATTCTAATTTTTTACCTCTCAAACATTCCCACAAAGCGGCTTCAGCTTGCGTTGGATTTGCTCGCATTTCTTTTGCTCGTTCAATCAACAAATGGGAATTATTTCCACCTGTCAAATATCCAGCGCGCTTTTCAGAACTCGCTGTCGCTTCCCCTTTGGGGAAGGATAGGATGGGGAATTTAACTGTTGCACCAATAGATTTCCCAATCCAATTGCGCTGACTTTCTTTTAATGCATCTGTCCAATCAATCGTATCTAGTCCTTGTAATAAACGTTCCGCATAAGCCGAAATACGCATAGACCACTGTGTCATTTTTTTACGAATAACCGTATGGCCTCCACGTTCTGAAACGCCATTGACAATTTCATCATTCGCTAAAACGGTTCCTAAAGCGGGACACCAATTCACTTCGGTTTCCGCCAAATAGGTTAATCGGTATTGTAATAATATTTCTTGTTGTTTTTCTTTCGAAAAGCCGTTCCACTCTTCAGCAGAAAAAAATAGAACATGATCGTCGCAAACGGCTTCTACTGATTTGTTTCCTTCCAAAGCGAAAACTTCAACTAAATCTGCAATCGGGTACGCTTTACTAGCATGCTTGCAATACCACGAATCGAATAATTGAATAAAAATCCATTGCGTCCATTTATAATAATTGGGATCAGACGTTCTAACCTCGCGACTCCAATCAAATGAAAACCCAATTTGGTCTAACTGACGTCTGTATGTTTTAATGTTTTCTTCGGTTGTAACCGCAGGATGCTGACCTGTTTGAATGGCATATTGTTCTGCAGGCAAACCGAAACTATCATAGCCCTGTGGATGCAATACATTAAAACCTTTATGCCTTTTGTATCGCGCATAAATATCCGAAGCAATATAACCTAATGGATGACCAACATGCAAACCTGCTCCACTTGGGTACGGAAACATATCCAGTACATAGTATTTTGGTTTCTCAGATTGATTTTCGGCTTTAAACGTTTGGTTTTCCGCCCAATATTTTTGCCATTTGGCTTCTATGTCGTTGAAATTGTATTGCATCTGTCTTTTTTATGCTTGTAAAGGCGCAAATTTAAACTTATTATAACAATGTTGAAAGTTTAAACGTTGTAATCCTTAAGGAATTGGATTTCTTTTATATTTTTACATCATTAACGCATCGTATTTATGAGTTCATCTTTTGAGAAGTATCAAAAACGCCGATTAATATCCTCGTATTTTTCTGTAGTATTGAGTATAGGCTTGGTTTTATTCCTGCTAGGCTTGTTGGGTATGCTGGTTTTAAATGCCAAAAAAGTATCTGATCATTTTAAGGAACAAGTGGTTGTTACCATTTATTTAAAAGATTCTGCTAAGGAAGTTGAAACAAAACAGCTAGAAAAAAGCTTGGCGATGTCGGATTATGTAAAATCGACTGAATTTGTTTCAAAAGAACAAGCTGCCGAATCTATGAAAGCCGAAAACGGTGAAGACTTCATGGCGTTCCTTGGTTATAATCCACTACAGAACTCCATTGATGTTTATGTAAAAGCCGATTTTGTTACAGCTGAACAATTAGATGGTATTGCACAAGAAGCACTTACCAAAAGCTTTGTGGACGAAGTTCGTTATGATAATGACTTGGTGAATTTGATGAATGATAATGTGAAAAAAATCAGTTTCTGGATTTTAGTTATCAGTGGTTTATTTACCCTTATTGCAGTTTTACTGATTAATAGTTCTATTCGTTTATCGGTTTACTCCAAACGATTTACTATTAAAACCATGCAAATGGTTGGTGCTACCAAGCAGTTTATTAGACGTCCTTTTGTATGGAAAAGTGTGCGGCTAGGAGTAATTGGAGCCGTTTTGGCCATGATTGGGATGGCTGTAGTTTTATATTATATTAATCAAACCTTCCCCGAATTAGAGCTCTTAAACAACCATGTTTTATTAGGCCTTTTATTCGCTGGCATTTTTGTACTAGGCATTATTATTACTTGGATTAGCACGTTTATAGCTACGCAACGTTTCTTGAATTTAAAAACAGATCAACTGTATTATTAAGGATAAGCTACACTATATTAATTTTAGAATCTCTTAACGCAAAAGTTTTAAATAAAACAGTTACTTTGCATTTGCCGAAAAATAGGTTCGGCACATCAGAACATATTGCATAATTAGCAGTTCATGATGTTATTATTTTTACAGAATTTACTTCGGAATCTGAACATTCTGAAGATTAATTGAAAATTATGGGCGCACAAAAACGTAAGGAAGACACACAAACCGAATTTGTATTCGGAAGGAAAAATTATAAATTCATGGTAATTGGTCTAGCCGTAATTGGCTTAGGTTTTATCCTGATGTCAGGTGGTGGTAGTGATGACCCTAATGTTTTTAATCCAGAAATCTTTAATTTTCGTCGCATTCGATTGGCGCCAACGTTAGTTTTACTTGGTTTTGCTATTGAAGTTTACGCTATTTTACTAAATCCAAATAAAAAATAAGTCCGTTCACCGTTCACGTTCTACGGCTACTACGTCAATTTTAATATTTTTGCCCAATGGATATAACCGATTCAATTATTCTAGGTGTTATACAAGGTCTCACCGAGTTTCTACCTGTATCTTCTAGTGGTCATTTAGAACTGGGAAAAGCTATTTTGGGAGATAACTCCATTCCTAAAGAAAGTCTTCTATTTACAGTCGTTTTACATTTTGCAACCGCTTTGAGTACCATGGTTGTATTTCGAAAAGATATTTGGCTCCTGCTAAAAGGTGTTCTGAAATTTGAGTGGAATGAAGACTTACAATTTGTGTCTAAAATTGCACTGTCCATGATTCCTGCCGTTATTGTAGGTCTTTTTTTTGAAGAACAATTAGAAAGCCTTTTTGGAGGTAATATTATGCTTGTAGGTTGTATGCTTTTAGTAACGGCTGCCCTACTCTTTTTAGCTGATAAAGCTAAAGACACGCACAAAAAAGTGAGTTTTAAAAACGCCTTAATTATTGGTATCTCCCAAGCTGTAGCCATGCTTCCTGGTATTTCACGTTCAGGAGCAACTATTTCTACTTCTGTATTATTGGGGAATGATAAAACACGAGCAGCTCGTTTTTCCTTCTTAATGGTTGTACCGCTTATTTTTGGGAAAATTGCCAAAGATCTTTTAAGTGGTGATTTAACTTACGAAGCGTCTAATTTCACCTATTTAAGCGCTGGATTTATAGCCGCTTTTATTGCAGGACTTTTTGCTTGTACCTGGATGATTTCATTAGTAAAGAAAAGTAAACTCTCCTATTTCGCTATTTATTGCGCCATTGTTGGTGTGACTGCTATTATTTATACACTCGTAAATTAATATGAAAACTGCTGAAGATTTCCAATCTGGACAAGTACTATTAATAGACAAACCCTTACACTGGACTTCTTTTCAAGTGGTTAATAAATTACGTTGGGAAATTCGCCATGCATTCAATATAAAAAAGATAAAAGTGGGTCATGCTGGCACATTAGATCCATTGGCAACAGGATTACTCATTATTTGTACTGGAAAAATGACCAAGCAAATAAATACGTACCAAGGTCAAGATAAAGAATACACAGGAACTATTGTATTGGGTGGTACAACACCTTCTTACGATTTGGAAACCGAAATTGATGCCACATTCCCAACCGAACATATTACGGAAACAGCTATTCATGAAGCCACCAAACAGTTTCTTGGTGATATTGATCAATTTCCTCCCGTTTTTTCTGCTATTAAAAAAGAAGGTAAACGCTTGTATGAATTTGCACGTGCCGGTGAAGCCGTTGAAATTAGTTCACGACGCATTCAAATTTCAATTTTTGAAATCACTAAAATAGATGGTGTACATATTGCGTTTCGTGTAGTTTGTAGCAAAGGAACTTACATCCGTTCTTTAGCGCACGATTTTGGCAAAGCCTTAAAATCTGGAGCGCATTTATCCGTGTTACGACGTACTAAAATTGGCTATTTTCATGTGGATAACGCACTTTCACCTGAAGCCTTTATAGAAAGCTTAACAACTAAATAGGTTCTTTTTACGTATATTAACTTGATTATTCATTCTAAATAAGACATTTACAGGTATTGTATATTTCAGATAAACATAAAGCAGGTTTACTCTCTGGCTTAATTTCGGCAACGGTTTTAATGATGCTATTCGGTTTTCATATTACCCAACATGCCGAAAAATTAGCCGAAAGCTATTACCTCATGGAACCGCAAACAGAAGAAGAAATAGAAGCTGAAGCTCTGGAAAAACTAGCAGCAGAACAGACTGAAAAGGCGGAAACCAATAAAGCCTATAACGAAACTGAAAACTACAAGAAATTCGCACAGGCATACCAACCTATTGCACCTCCAAAAGATTATGAGTTTACCAGACCAGACGCACCCACTGAAGAAACGACCAGTGAGAATACTCCGGGAACGGGTTCAGGTTCTGAAATAAATGAAGATGTTATATCGTCGTATAACGATGTGAATTCAGTACTCAAACAACAGCAAAGTAGCCCATCAGTCCAATCGGTTAACAAAAAAAGTTCCATGCATTATTCATTAGTGAATAGAACGCATAAATATTTACCAACACCTATTTATTTGTGTGATGATGGTGGGAAAGTTGTCGTAAATATTACGGTTAATAGTAAAGGCGATGTTATAAAATCGACCATTAATACAGCCGCTTCAACAGACAATGATTGTTTACACGAACATGCTCTAGAATATGCGAACACGTCGCGTTTTAATGTGGATAATTCCAAAAAAACGCAACTCGGTTCTATTACTTTTTATTTTGAAGGTAAGAATTAAACGCCCAACATACTTAGTAACTCTTCAATGGTACTTTGACCCTTATCTTTATTATACCAAACTTGTAAATCTTCTTTAATTTGTGGCGTAATCATGCCATGTTTTGCTTTATAATCAGCTACTAATTTTGTTGCAACTGCTGGTCTTGGACCAAACGTATGTAACACATCCAATGTTTCCGTTTCCACCATAATTAATTTAGGAACGGATTTCCCGCCATTGGTTAAAAACTGATTCATCAGCTCATCATTGGTATCTCGTAAAACTAATTTCAATGAAATATTGTCTGATTGTTCTGCTAATTTAGCCATAGGTGGAACCACATGAGCTGCATCACCACACCAGCTTTCGGTGATTACAATCCATGTAACGTTGCCTTTAAAATTAGCCAAACGTGTTACCGTATCTTCCGTTAATTTAATGGTTTTATCCCAACGTTTCATACGCTTATCATTAAGCTTGGTGTATTCTACCATATCTTCAGATTTGTCGTTTCCTGTAGTAGATTCATTCCCTACCAGATCCGTTACTAAATGGCGATAATCCGTATAAGTATAACTCGTTTTTAAACTCGCTTTAATACTATTTGAAATATTTGTATCGTTTAGTGTTTCCATAATTTTTATCTCATTATATGTTGGTGCAAAAATACGATGCACCCAATTAATCATCAGTAACCATTATTACATAGTGCGCAAAAATAGTCCGATTTTTTTTCCTGATATATGATTAATGTCATATCTATGTCTATCTTTAATCTGAAAACTTACAACTTGAGGTATGATGACAAAACATAAATGTGCTTGGTGTGTTGGCGACGATTTATACGAAGCGTATCACGATAACGAATGGGGAGTTCCCGTTCATGACGATGACACGTTTTTCGAATTTTTAGTCCTTGAAACCTTTCAAGCAGGTTTGAGTTGGATTACCATTTTACGTAAACGCGAAAATTTTAAAAAGGCGTTTGATAATTTCGATTATAAAAAAATAGCCAACTATAAGCAGTCAAAAATTGATAGTTTATTGCAAGATGCTGGAATAGTTCGGAATAAATTGAAAGTAAATGGAACCGTTACCAACGCGAAATTATTCATGGACATTCAAAAAGAGTTCGGAAGTTTTAGCAACTACATCTGGAATTTTGTTGATGGAAAACCACTAATCAACAACGTTGATAATTATAAAGAAGCGCCAGCCACAACAGCTATTTCAGATGCTGTTAGTAAGGACTTAAAAAGGCGTGGTTTTAAGTTTGTAGGATCAACCGTTATGTATGCGTTTATGCAAGCAACTGGGTTGGTAAATGATCATGAGGTAACCTGTTTTAGGTATGAGGAAGTTTGAAACTAGCAACCAAAAATCACGTCAAATATTCCAAGAACACATCTCTAGAAATATCTTCTGCACCCAATCGTTCCAGATGATTGGTATACACCTGGCAATCTATTAATTGATAATCGGTATTTTGAATAAACGTAATAAAAGCCACTTTGCTCGCATTGCTCACTTTAGCAAACATACTCTCGCCACAGAAAACACCATTTCCTAAATCTACACCATAAAAGCCGCCAACCAATTTATCATCCTGCCAAACCTCAACGGATTTAGCATATCCAGCTTGATGCAAATCATTATAAGCAGAAATCATACTATCTGTAATCCAAGTTCCAGATTGACCATTGCGCTTTGCGTGACAACATTCGGTAATAACCTGATTAAATTCTTGGTTTATAGACACGGTAAAATCAGCATTTCGCAATACCTGTTTCATGCTTTTTGAAACTTTTAGTTTTTCAGGAAACAAAACAAAACGTGGATCTGGTGACCACCATAAAATTGGCTGATCGTCCTCAAACCAAGGAAAAATTCCAGATTGATAGGCCAACAATAATCGTGGAACGGATAAATCGCCTCCAATGGCTAATATGCCATCTTCATTTGCTTGTGAAACGGGTGGAAACCATAAGTCTTGATTTAGAAATTGCATAAAAATAATAATAAAATATCTAGTTGTCAGTTCGAGGGCAGTCGCCAACTATTTTGAACTTTTCATTAGGTTTCGACTGCGCTCAACCTGACATACATAAGCGTAATCAAAATTTATATTCAAAACGAACTCATGAATTATAAAAAACAAAAACCTCAACATTAAAAAACATTGAGGTTTATTATACGTCATTTTACCAAAAATTAGAATGGTAAATCGTCGTTATCTTCTTCGTTTAAATCGTCAGCAGGCGCAAAAGCTTGTGCTGGTGGTACTGGTGGCATTTCTGGGTTTGAAGCATCTGCTTGAGCTGCTTCAATACGCCATCCTTGAATAGAGTTGAAATACTTGGTTTCACCTTGTGGGTTTACCCATTCGCGACCGCGTAAATTAATACTGATTTTTACTTGTTGTCCAGCTTGAAAACTATTTAATAAATCCGTTTTATCTTGAACAAATTCTACCATAATATGTTGTGGGTACTGCTCTTCTGTTGTAACGACTACTTCTCTTTTTCTAAAGCCATTACTCCCAAACGATTGTGTTTCTCCAATAACTTTAATTCTTCCTTGTACTTCCATTGTAATTTAATTTTCTGTGTTATGATAATAATATTTTCCAGGCACTATCTAAATCGCCGAAGCTTAAATAGTTTTTTGCCAATTTATGTTTTTTTCTATGATTTGCTTCTTTAATATTAGGGTGATGCTCACTTACAGCTTCCAAAAACTCCTGAACGGCTTCTGGTGTTGGTAAGCTTTCTACATTGCCTAACATGCCTAATTCATTTCCTGTTAAAATCATGCTATTTTTTACATGATCTGGCATTTGATCCACACCAATTCCTAAAGTTGATAATGGTTTTGGGATTTCAAAAAAGCCTTTTTTAGCGCGACTGTAGTAACTACCTCCAGCTCTAGCAACCAAATCTAATTTTTCTTGATTAATTTGATCGTTTTCGTCTAAAATATCTTCTTCTATATGAAGTTTTACAACCTCACAAATAATTAAATTTCCAGCGCCTCCTTCGGTCCCTAAATGTATCACGTCATTCACCTTACATTCTAATTGAACAGGAGATTCAGCGACACGAAATGGTTTTACTAAATCCGATTTCAGCATATTAAAACCTGCCTTTTCAAACTCATTCACTCCTAAAGGATATTCCGTACTGCTTAATGACGCTTGATGCACCATATCAAAATTCACCACATTAATAACCACTTCTTTAGTAGCTAAAATATTTTCCAAGGTATGCTTCGTTGTATTATCACGAACACGACGTGCTGGTGAAAAAATTAGAATTGGTGGATTAGCACTAAAAACATTAAAGAAACTAAAAGGTGCTAAATTTGGGTTTCCATCCGCATCAACTGTACTAGCAAACGCAATAGGCCTAGGAGCCACTGCACTTAACAGATAGCCGTGTAACTTGCCTGTTGATAATTCTTTAGGTTCGTATGAAATCATGAAAACTTTATTATTTTGCACAAATGTAATTAATCTAATAACGAACTAAAAACGATTTGGTTATCATCTCACACAATATTATCAACAGATTTCCATTATATTAACATTCCAAAATAAACCTATGCTTTTTTCTAAATACCGAAATCTAACACGCTACATAATTGTTGCAGCAAGTTTTGTTATTATATCCTTGATTCTGTGGAATACCTTTGTGTTTTTTCAACATTTTAAAGCGGAACAACGTCAGAAAATGGACATCTGGGCATTAGCCCAAACAGAATTTCAAAAAAACATGTTGGAAGATGATGTAAATCCGATGGTTTCTCGCGTTTTAATAAGTAAAAATGACAACCAGATAGTTGTTATTAATGCTGAAGGAGCTATTGGACTGACCAATAATGTTGAAGAAAGGTATTTGAAAAATGATGCCAGCACTAAAAGGCTTATCGCAAATTTAGAAGCTGAAAACAAACCTATTGAGCTTTCCTACATTGATCCTAAAACGAACCAAAAAATAAATGATGGCTATTTATATTACGGCAACTCACCACTAATAACCAAACTAAAATATTACCCGCTTGCCTTATTACTGATTATTATATTATTTGGCGCTGTTGCTTACTTTTTTTACCGCAGTACAAAAATTGCCACTCAAAACAAATTATGGTCTGGTATGGCCAAGGAAACAGCGCATCAAATTGGCACGCCGTTGTCCTCTTTAATTGGTTGGACCGAAATTTTAAAAATCGAACAGGTTAATCCGGAATACATTGCGGAAATTGAAAAAGACATCAGTCGCCTGCAAACTATTACTGAACGTTTTAGTAAAATAGGCTCCTTACCAAAGCTAGAAAAAGCGGATATTGTCGCAGAAACATTGGAATCCTATGACTATCTAAAAACGCGTTCTTCTAAACTTATTGAATTTGAAATTTCAGTTCCTGAAAATCCTATTTACGTCAAGTTAAACAAACAGCTTTTTAGTTGGACAATTGAAAATTTAGTAAAAAATGCCATTGACGCCATGCGTGGAAAAGGAAAATTAGTTATTGCTATTTCGCAATTGGAAGATAATGTAAAAATAACCATTACAGATACCGGAAAAGGACTAACTAGAAGTCAATTTAACCGTATCTTTGACCCCGGATTTACAACCAAAAAACGCGGTTGGGGATTAGGCTTATCATTAGCCAAGCGCATTATTGAAGAATTCCATAATGGTAAAATCTATGTGCTTGCATCTGAAATTGACAAAGGAACTAGTATGCAAATTCTTTTAAAAACAACGTAACTATGGACGATCGATTTATAACTATTAAAGAAGTTGCAATTAATAATAATTGTCCCGAATGCTATAATACCAATGGTTTGCATTTTACGTTTAAGCAGAAATTTGTGGAAACATCCTTTTATAAATCTTTAACCACTGAAACAGCACACGAGCTTTTCTGTAAAACCTGTGAAACAACTATCTATCCTGTAAATTGGACCGATGATATTGATCGTGTTTTTGATTATCACAAACGTGCTTTTGTACCTAAAAAAGCGTCCTTTAAATTAAAGAAATCAGCTTGGATTGGTATTGGTGTCTTAATCGGAATTATAGTCGTTGGTATTGGTGCAACGGTATTCTTAAGTTAGATTATAGATAAGAGCGAATCGCTTTTGCTACGTTTTCAAAATCCTGTTCTGTTAATTTCTCTTTTGAAATAAAGCGTGCATCTTCCATAGTATTTAGCGGAATTAAATGCACATGAGCATGCGGAACTTCCAAACCAATAACCGTTAAACCAACACGTTTACAAGGCACAGCTTTTTCAATTGCTAATGCAATTTGTCTGGAAAACTCCAATAAACCATGATAGGTAACTTCATCTAAATCAAACAACTTATTCACTTCCTGCTTTGGGATACAGAGTGTGTGTCCTTTTGCATTTGGGTTAATGTCCAAAAAGGCGAAATAATCGTCAGTTTCCGCAATTTTATAACACGGAACGTCGCCATTAATTATTTTTGTGAATAGGGTTGCCATAGTTTGCTATTAGTATACCTGTAAATATAAAAAGATTCCCGCTTTAAGGGAATCTTTTCAAGAATAATTTCGTGTTTACTTTTTTCTATCTACCAATATAGGCCTTTGAATTTGTTATCTAGAAATTTCTAAAATATCAAACTTCATAACACCATTTGGCACTTGTACTTCGGCAACTTCGCCAACGGATTTTCCTAAAAGGCCTTTTCCAATTGGTGAGTTAACAGATAACTTTCCTGAAGCTAAATCGGCTTCACCATCAGCAACCAAGGTATAGGTCATTTCCATTCCGTTAGTCTGATTTTTTATTTTGACCTTTGAAAGCACTAATGCTTTTGTCATATCTAACTGCGATTCATCAATAAGTCGCGCGCCTGCTAAAGCACCTTCTAATTTTGAAATTCTCATTTCCAACATGCCTTGTGCTTCTTTGGCTGCATCATACTCGGCATTTTCACTTAAATCACCTTTATCTCGCGCTTCAGCAATGGCTTGGGACGCTTTTGAACGCTCTACATCTTTTAATTGGCGTAACTCTTCACGTAATCGCTTTAATCCTTCGGGTGTATAATACGATACTTTACTCATAATTTCATGTTTTATAATAATAAAAAGATGCTGAAAACAAATGGACAACTAGCGCCAAATCTGTTCAGCATAAAAAAATCCCGCTTGCACGAGATATATATACAAAGCTACACAATTTTTTTGATACCTGTAAGTTTACCTATTGTTAATACTTTGATAAGTAGCTTACTTTTAATCGTTTTGAACAGCAAAATGCAAGTCAGCTAAATATACGAAATTTATAATACGTTTGGGTTTTTGTTGTAAATTGCCCTAAAAATATAATTGGTTATGAAATATCTGTTTTTGCTTGTTTTTGCGTCTGTCTTTTTTACATCTTGTAATAAAAATGATGATGATAATATACGCCAAAATGAATTTTTACCAAACTACACATTTGACACTGGTAATTTAATAAACACCAATTTACCGCAGTATAGCGATATGGAATTCCCAAACAATTATGTGATATTAAACAATAATTACGGCATTAATGGTGTGGTGGTTTTTTATGCAGGTGGAAATAATTATAATGCTTTTGAATTATCTGACCCAAATCACGCTATTCGCGATTGTTCGAAATTAACAGTTCTTGGAGTTATTGCAACATGCAGTTGCGATGATGCAAACGCTTATGATATTTTAACGGGTCAACAACAAGAAGGCACAACAGGACAATACGGTTTAAAACGCTATTTTGTTGAAAAGTCTGGAAATATAATACGGGTTTATAATAATTAGAGCTTTCTAATTAAGACTTTTTTTATACTTGAAAAAGATATAGATAAAAATTAAACTTAGTATCAAATAAGCAATTAAAACATATGTGTTTCCCATAAGTTCATGTGGAAAAATAAAAAAAACACATGTTGTAGCAATAAAATACACGAAAAAATAGGGTGAAAACTTTTTAGTCAAGTGTTTGTTTTTTTGATCTTCATTCATGGTTTTAGGTTTTAGGAACTATTTTATTTACTAAATATTTAACTTTAGAACTCAATCATTTGATACTTATACTCTAATAGTTTTTGATTTTTAAAATATTCCGTAATTGGTTTTGAAAGTGTTTTTGTGGAATCTTTCAAATAAATTTTGAAATTATATTTCATAAAAACTTCAGTTTGATAATATTCATTATTTAAGTCCTTATTTAGTTCTACCTGATTTACGAAACTTAATAGGTTATTTAAAGTAATACCATTTGCAATTAATTTTTCTTTCGAATAAGAAATGCCTTTTGAATTGGTATTGACTAAAGGGCTTCTCTCCCATTGGATAACTATAGTTTCATTTTCAAATTTATGAGCCTTAATATCTGGGTTCTGTAACGCAAAAAAGACAGCTGACATTATAGCCAAATTCCACAAAAAATGAAAAATTATGGCTTTCACCAAACCAAAATTTATTGTTATCCAAATTACAAGAAGTCCTAATGCAAAAAGAAACATAATAGGATAAAGTGAAAAGAGTTGATTAAAATCTTCGGTTTGAAAATGTAGTATAGAAAATAATGATGCGCTAAATACTATTATTAAATTCTCTAAAAATAACTTCTTAAATTTAAAATTGAAGAGTAATAGTAAATAAAGCGATACCAATATCACCAATACCGCAAAATTTGTTGAAATTAAAATAACAAAAATGGGTAGCAATATGATGCTTACCCATTTTAAGTACTTCTGACTGCCAAAATAGCCTCTAAACATGAGTTCCTCTATAATTGGAGCCAATATAACAGCAAGAAAAGCGATTTGAAAAAAGGGTTTATCTACCTGCTGACCAGAAAGAACTGCGCTATCTGAAAAACATAAAAAAACTATGGCCAATGCTAAACTAAATCCAGCCATGTAAAGTACCCAAACCTTTTTATACTTTTGCATGCTAAAATTATTTACAGATTACAGTACAAGATGCTGAAGAAAACCAACCTTGGTCAATAATCTGAATCGACTGTACACCAAATTCGCAAGCTTCAATGGCAAGAGCACAATTACTATCATAGTTATCACCAACTGATTCAATAATAGTTTCAATAACTTCTCCAGCCAATGGTATAATTATACAAGGCCAACATATTTTATTAGAATTATGCTCGAGAACAACATCCTCAATAATAAAACCTGAACTTGTCTCTAAAGTAAAACTTGTCTTGTCATTATTTAAAATTTTTAGTTCTGACAATTTTACAAATTCATTATTTTTTGGATTTGAAATTTTAAATTCACTTTGGGTTTCAGTATATGTAAAACTCACAGGGCTTGAATATTTAAAATCATATTTAAATATACCGTTTGTGTATTTCGTATGATAACCTGAAGAGTTTAATAGATACGTATTAGAACCTATTATCAATTTTTGGGTTGGTAATCCCTTAAGTAAAGTATTTGTTAATTGTGATTCATTTATTTTGTTTTCAATATGCTCATTATCAGTTGAACACGAAAAAACAAATAATGACACTGTTACCACTAAAAAAAATAATTTGTAAATTTTCATAAAATTTAAATTTTAGACTAGTTTATATGGCTAGTCGGTTAAACAAAAGATTGTTTAAGAAGTCTAAATTTCAGAAGCCTTTTAATAAGAAGTCTTTTCCAACCTAAAGTTAGATTAAAAAATAAAAACTAGCGCTAGTTATGTAGCAACAAATTATCTAAAAAACGCATTGAAAGACTTCTTAAATAACTCAATTTGTGTTCGGATAAATCAAACATAATAATAATAAAAACAGTTTGAGCAGCAATTTTTAACGAATTTGTGCAGTTCATCGAAAAGTTGCAAAACCCGTTACGGTTTTCCCGTAAAAACACCCTCTAAACGCAAACTGCCTAAAAACGATAATTTGTTTTTAGGCAGTTTTTTAATTTATGAGATTATTTTACACACATAATCTTCTTAAAACTTCAAAGTCATTCCCAATAAAAAATTAGTAGTTGCTTGTGGATAAAAACCAGCACCTTCTATAGTTGACACTTGTGGTGGATTTGAGTAATCATCATCAAATGTGTAATAGTAGCCATTAGATGCATACTTGACATTAAATAGGTTATTTACCAATCCTGAAAACAAAATAGATTTTAAAAATGCTTTAGAATTTTCATCTCTTCGGAATGACAATTCGTAATTAACACTAAAATCATTTATAAAATAGCTATCCAATTTAGAAGCTTCAGATTCCGTGTTACTCATAAATTGTTCGCCAACATACTTACTTAAAAGTGTAAACTGTAAATTAGTAATCGGTTGAAATGTTAATGCATTGGAAGCTATCCATTCCGGTGAAAAAGAAATATCTGTTTTACCAAAATTCACCAAACTACCATCAAACTCTGTAATAGTTTCTTTGTTTTTATTGGAACTCCATGTTATACTTGGTTGTAATCGCCACTTCTCGCCTATTTGAACTGCTGCTTCCACTTCTAAACCTAATCGGTAACTATCACCACTATTGGTACGAATTGGGTTTCCAGACTGATCAATATTTCCTGTTAAAACTAATTGCTCATTATATAACATGTAATAGGCATTTACATTAACACGGAACTTTTCATTATTATGTCGCCAACCTAATTCAAAGTCATTTAATTGTTCTGGTTTTACATCTGCATTGTTTTCAAAATCATCACGACTTGGTTCACGATTTGCTCGTGCATATGAGAAATACATACTATTTTCAGTATTCAATTTATAGTTAATTCCTGCTTTGGGATTAAAAAACGCATAATTTTCATCTACATCAAATGGAATTCTGTCCGAGTTTAATCCATCAATTGTATAATCAACTAATCGTAATTGTAAATCGGCAAACAGACTGATTTTTTCATTCAATCTAAACGTTCCTTTTCCGAAAAAATTGACATCTGATTTAATACCTGCACTTTCATAATAATGATCATTATTATCACTATTACTAGCAAATTGCGCCCAAATAATTTCGCCAAAATGACCACCATCATAATAACTGTATGAACCTCCAAAAAGCACATCTAATTGATTGTTTTTATAGTTCGCATTGGCATTCACCACAAAGAAATCATTATCTAACCAACGACGTCTTACCAAATCGGTTTCGGTTATTGTTTCTGTTCCTATGGTTACATCATTTAAACCGTAGTCGGCAAACTCGGCATCTTCTTTATACTGCTCAAAATAACCACGTCCAGCTGTATAATTGAAAGCCATGTTGGTAGACCACTTATTATCAAAACGTTGGTTCCAATGCAATTGGTAATGGTCTTGCTGATAATTATCTACTTCATTTTCGTAGAACTGGGTATTGCCATTTTCATCTGTATATTCTCCAGCTGTATTATAGGTTCTATCATTGTCCAATTTATCTGCATCTTCCAAACCATTCCAGGACTGATAGGTTATTTCCTTACCCGAAAAGGTAATGGCTTTTATTAAGGTATTTGCTGATTTATAAGATCCTTGAAGGAAATAAGATTTCAAATCTGACGTAGCACGATCAATATAACCATCCGATTTAATGTTTGATAAACGTCCTGCAAATTCAATCTTATCATTCAGCAAACCAGTACTAAATTTTAAGGTATGTTTTCGGGTATTAAAACTACCGAAGGAATTAGCAAATTCGCCATAGGCTTCATCTGAAACCGCATCGGTTAGCACATTAATACTGGCTCCAAAAGCACCAGCTCCATTAGTGGATGTTCCTACACCACGTTGTAATTGCAAACTCTCAACTGATGAGGCAAAATCGTTTAAATTCACCCAAAATGTCCCTAATGATTCGGCATCATTATACGGGATTCCATTAATAGTTACGTTTGTAGATTGCGCATTAATACCACGCACACGAATACCTGTGTAACCTACTCCTGCTCCAGCATCTGATGTGGTAACAACAGACGGTAGGAAGTTTAATAAAATGGGAATATCTTGCCCCAAATTCCGTTGTTCTATCTCCTCTTTTGAAAGGTTAGAATGTGTAATTGGCGAATCTGCTTTAACCCGAACCGAGCGCACTAAAACTTCGTCTAGTGTTTCTCGTTTTGTAGAATCCTGTGGTTTTTCTTGTGAAAAAACACCAAAAGAAGTCGTTAAAAAAATGGAAAGCAAACCTGCTTTTTGAAAATGTTGCCAGCGAAAAACTGACGCGTTGTTGAATAAAAATTTCATTCGATAAAATAAATTTAGCGAATAAAAAGAGGTGATTATTCTGATTAAAAATTAGTTTTTTTGTTGCCATACGTAAACACGCACAACAGTACAAAATTGTTGTTATTTTCCTAAACAGCATTACCTGTTCTAGGTTCAATGGGTATGATCTCAGCCGTTATTGGGCACCCCTTTATGAGAACGCTGCAAAGGTAATTAACAATGTAGAATTACCAAGTAATAATGAAAAATTATTAATCTAAACTTCAGGTGGTTTCCTATTTGCCTTTTTATCAGCATTCTTTTTCTTGTTGGAAAGACGTTTAAGTTTCACGGCTCTTGGAACCTTGGTTGGTCTTCGTTTTTTAGGTACAATCAACCCTTGTTTAATCAACTCTAAAAAGCGTTTGATAACCAAGTCCTTATTTTTATGTTGACTGCGGCTATCTTCACTGGAGAGTATTAAAACACCTTCAGTAGTTAACCGATTATCTAACCTTTTAAGAAGACGCGCTTTTTGGTTTTCTGAAAATACTTGCGAATTTGGTAAATCCCAATTTAACACCACTTTAGAGGATGTTTTGTTCACATGCTGACCACCAGCTCCTGAACTTCTAACCGCTTTAAATGATAATTCTGTTATAAGAAATGCTGCATCAAACATATTATTTTATTTGATGTGGTGACTTCAGCAAATCGTTTACTGTTTTAACTGGGTTGAAGGTAATGAGTGGCACTTCAACAAAAACAGTATTCCAATTGGCCATGCTTCCATTCCATAAACCTGGCAACTCCAAGGCTTTCAATTCTTTTCCTAATCGTGTTTTTTTGGTAATAAAAGCGGCTTTATGATCTACAAATTGGGTGAGATCAAACTTATTTCCTCTGTAATCTTTTACACCACAAACCAAGTCTACAGGATTAAAATGTGTGGCATTTTTTAAGATACTTTTTTGATATTTATTCTTTTGATTTATTTGAGCCGACTCTACAATTTGAAGTGAAATAGTTCCACTTTCATCTTTAACCCAAAATGGTCCACCTCCAGGCTCGCCCTCGTTCTTTACCATACCACAAACGCGAATTGGCCTATTTAATTTATTCTGAAGATATTCTATTTGATACTTTTCGGCATATTTTTCAAATTCAGCAGAAATTTGCACCTGCATACTATTTGTTAAAAATCGGGCGATTTCAATGATTATTTCGTGCGATAATTCGCCATTTTCAATTTGTTCTAAATACTGAAATGCCTGTTGTTGAATTTCCATAAGAATCCCAGCCAGAATCTTTTTATTCTTGGCAACCTCATTTTTAAACTTATAAACAACCACATTATCAATGTTTTTAATAAAGATAATATCCGCGTTCAAATCATTTAAATTCTCAATTAACGCACCGTGTCCCGATGGACGAAATAATAAATCGCCGTTCTCTAATCTGAAGGGCTCATCTTTAGCTGTTACAGCAATTGTATCGGTTGATTCTTTTTGATAAGAAAACGAAATATCAAATTGAGAATTGGTTTTACGTTCTACTTTATCTTCAATTCTTGAAAATTCATTACTGAATTTATCCTTATGACTCTCCGAAATAGTAAAATGCAGTTTTGCTTGTTTATTGCAACACGCATACAAAGCAGATTCAAATAGATGTTCCTCAAAAGCCGTGGAAACAATTTGATTATTATATTCGTGAAAAGGCAATAATCCTTTAGGCGAATTACCATAATTCAAACCATTTTCGTCTAACATGGCTTTTACAAATAATTGCGAGCGGTAGCTATCGTCCAAATCCGAGAAGTTTGGATAGGTTTTACGTAACAAATCAATGACTTCAAAATAGAATGGGAATTTCTCTAAACCAACAAAAAAAACATGCAAACTTTTATCATCGCGTGTATTCATATACGAATTAATCGTTTGCTCGGCTGGATCATATTCTTCCAAAAACTGAAACAAAAATTTAAACATACGTGTTGCTGCACCAGATGCTGGAACAAATTTTATAATATCAAATTGGTCTTTATTTTCATCAAAAAATGCCACAAGGTTTTCAACTTCCGAAACATTGAGGCGTAAAATGCCATCACCAACCGTTGCAGCTCCTACCAAATTTGAATAGGGTAAACCGGAAACAAAGGTTTCAAGCTGTTTGTTAACACCTTCCACGGTTAAACCCTTTGATTCTATTTGCTTTATGTCCTTTTCAGAAAAAGTCATACCTTACTTTTTTAATAATTCATTAATATGTTTTACGGCAACTTCAAAACGTTTTGTTAGATTCCCACTTAATAGAATATAGGGTTTTTGGTGAATTTCTAACGCATTTTGAAACGCTTGAAACATCGTTTCTCTTTCATGCGGTTTATCGCGAATGCCATCAGGCTCCCATGGCAGATCAATATTAGTTAAAAAATAAAGATTATAGTAATTTTCTGTCGCAAATTTATTTAAGCGTTCTGAAGTAAAGCCTTGATAGTAAGCTTCACTATATACTTTTGTTTCTAGTAAATCGGTATCGCAAATTAGTAATTTATCAGCTTGCTGCGTTAGCTTGTTTTCTAATGCCATTTGCCCTTCCGCAATTGGCAATACATCATCTTGAGTTAGCACCTCATGTGATTTTGCTTTATTTTCGGCATAAATCCTTGAAAATTCTGGAACCCAAAGCGTATTAAAATGAGTAGCCAATTTTTTAGCAAGAATGGTTTTACCTGTAGATTCAGGACCAAACAGCACAATTTTTAGGCACTGACTGTCGTCTTGTTTAAGTGTTTCTTCCATGCTAAATAACCATAAATTGCTAATACTGTAAAACCTAAATACTGTAAACTTGTAAAGGTAAATCCTTTGTAGAAATATAAGGGAACTGAAATAATATCACCTACAATCCAGAAAATCCAATTTTCCACTTTTCGTTTTGCCATAAGCCACATACCAGCGAAAAATATAGCAGTTGTTAGAATATCAACATAAGACACCCAACTACTCCATTTATCAAAAATTTGATAAATAACAGCAACAAAAACCACTGCAACAACTGCAATTCCAATCGAAATCTGTTTATCCTTTTTAGTCCATGATGTGATTGGTGTTTCATGCGTATCATCTACTTTGCGTGTCCAAATGTACCAACCATAAATACTCATTATAAAATAGTAGGCATTAATAATCATATCGCCTAATAATCCCCATTTAAACAATAAATAGACGAAGATACTCGTGCTAATGATACCCGTTGGAAACACAAAAATATGGTTCTGTTTAGAATACCAAACCGATAGAAACCCGAAAACCACGGCAATGATTTCAAGTACAATATCTAGTGTATCATAATCGCTGTACTGACCAAATAGATAATCAAAAATGAGGCTCATAATCCTGTCTATCTGATTTGACAATTTTCATGTGTAGCAAACCGCGTTCAATGAGTTCAAAGGCTTCTTTTATTTCAACAGTTAACAATTGCATAACCGCATCATAATCACCATAAACTTGGGTGCTTAAAGGGTTTTCAAGAACTTTTAAATTAGATGCTCGTAACTTTTTAATAAAGTGAATGATGGCTGGCTCGTAGTCATCATGCAAAGGTGTTAAGGTTAATTCTACTGATATTTTCATATGTATTTGCCGCGAAAGCGGTAATCTATTTAATGTTTGTACTTACTTTAAATTTAAAACCTCTCGACTGTGCTCAAGGTGACATTATCAATCTTGAAGTTCTTCAAAAAAAGACTCATCATCTTCAAAAGCGGTTCCAATAACCACTAAATCGGCTCCAGCTTGGTAGGCTTGTTCTAATTGTTTTAAAGTTCGAATTCCGCCTCCCACAATTAAGGGTATGCGTATGTCCGATTTTACTTTTTTAATTATATTTATGGATACAGGTTGCAAAGCACCACTTCCTGCTTCCAAATATATCAGTTTCATACCAAGTAACTCGCCTGCTTTGGCTGTATCTGCTATTAATTGGATATTATTATTTTGCAGTGGTGCCGTTTCGGTTACACGTTGTACAGCTGTTTGTTTGCCATTTTCAATTAAAATGTAACCGGTTGACAAAATTTCTAAATTTGAATCTTTCAATTTAGAAACTGCCTCAACATGTTTACCGATTAAATAGTCTGGATTTCTACCTGAAATCAATGCTAAAAACAAAAGCGCATCCGCTTGATTTGTTATTTGTTTTACATCACCAGGGAATAATAGAATGGGTAATTTGGTGTGTTTTTTAATTTCTATTACTAAAGATTCTGTTAATTGTTCCGCAACTTCACTTCCGCCGACAAAAATATGTGTAGCTCTAGACGCATTTACTTTTACTATAAAATTGGCAACCGAATCTATAGCCATTTTATCAGGATCGATTAAAACGGCTAGTAATTTTTCGCCTTTAGAAATAGCTTGCAATATGTGATTATAAATAGTCTTCATTACGAAATTGGTAATGCAAAAGCACAGGTAAAACCTTCAAACTCTATAAAAGTAGTGTTGTAACTATGTTTTTTGTTATCATAATCTATCCAAGCACGTGTTTCGGTATCTATTATTTCAAATGGAATAACCAATGTGTGTTGTAAAAAACTCAACCCAGGAGTCGCAAACAACTTATAAAGCGATTCTTTAATACACCAAATAACGGTCAGTTTCCGAATATAATCTTGGGCTTCTTTTTGTAAATACTGACTTTCATAATCCATAAATTTATGGGCAATAACACCAATTTTGTCACGTTGCTTTTCAATGTCAATGCCTACTAAATGATCACTAACCACCACTCCTGAAAATGTAAAGGAATGTGTTATAGAAATATACTTACCATCTTTTAAATGCGGCTTTCCATTTTCATCATAATACAAATCAGAATCCGTATAACCAAACTCGGCAAGCAAATGTCTAACACTTAAAAAACCACGTTGGTGCAACTCACTTTTCATACTTAAAACGCGCCTGAAACTTTCAGGTCTTAAGGTAATTGGCTGAATTAAATCGTCATAGGATTCTTCTATCTTCCAGATTTTAACAGTAGTTTGTGAGTTGGGAATAAGGGTTTTATAAAGCGGCATTTAATATTCTAAAAGTTATTAGTTATCTTTGCACTGCCTAAAGCAGATTTAACAATTGCGACAAGCGAATTTAACCATTTTATGTCCTTTTGCCAAAGTTGTTAGGCTATAAAAACATTAAGAAAAAAATACTATGAGTACAAAAACAGTTGCTTACATACCGAACAAGGTAAAAGATATGTCGCTTGCGGCTTGGGGAAGAAAAGAGATGGATTTAGCTGAAGCAGAAATGCCAGGATTAATGAGTCTTCGTGAAGAATACAAAAATGAACAGCCACTTAAAGGTGCACGTATTGCAGGTTGTCTGCACATGACGATCCAAACAGCGGTTTTAATAGAAACATTACAAGCTTTAGGCGCTGAAGTAACGTGGAGTTCATGTAATATTTTCTCTACACAAGATCAGGCAGCAGCAGCTATTGCAGCAGCAGGAACAGCTGTGTATGCTTGGAAAGATATGACCGAAGAAGAATTTGATTGGTGTATTGAACAAACCTTATTTTTTGGTGAAGACAGAAAGCCACTAAATATGATTTTAGATGATGGTGGCGATTTAACTAATATGGTTTTAGACAGATACCCAGAATTAGCTAAAGGAATTAATGGTCTTTCAGAAGAAACGACTACAGGTGTTCACCGTTTATACGAGCGTGTAAAAGCTGGTACATTACCAATGCCTGCAATAAATGTAAATGATTCGGTTACAAAATCGAAATTCGATAATAAATACGGCTGTAAAGAAAGTGCTGTAGATGCTGTTCGTCGTGCAACAGATATTATGTTAGCTGGAAAGCGCGTAGTTGTTTGTGGTTATGGTGATGTTGGTAAAGGTACTGCTGCGTCTTTTAAAGGTGCTGGAAGTATTGTAACCGTTACAGAAATCGACCCTATCTGTGCGCTTCAAGCTGCCATGGATGGTTTTGAAGTTAAGAAATTAGAAACCGTTGTAGGAAATGCAGATATTGTTATTACTACTACAGGAAATAAAGATATTGTTCGTGGTGAGCATTTTGAAGCCATGAAAGACAAAACGATTGTTTGTAACATTGGTCATTTTGATAACGAAATTGATATGGCTTGGTTAAACAAAAACCATGGTCACACAAAAGATGTTATTAAGCCACAAGTGGATAAATATACCGTAAACGGAAAAGACGTTATTATTTTAGCACAAGGTCGTTTAGTGAATTTAGGTTGTGCAACAGGTCACCCAAGTTTTGTAATGAGTAACTCCTTTACAAACCAAACATTAGCTCAAATTGAATTATGGACAAATTTAGATGCATACGAAAACGACGTGTACATGCTGCCAAAACATTTAGATGAAAAAGTAGCTAAATTACACCTTGAAAAAATTGGTGTAGAGCTTACAGAACTTAAAGACGATCAAGCCAAATATATTGGTGTAGCCGTTGAAGGTCCTTATAAGCCAGAATACTACAGATACTAATAAATTCCTGCGAAGGCAGAAATCTTGAAATAGAAAATCCCAAGCAGCCATGTTTGGGATTTTTTTTGAGCAATTGCCACTTTGCAAAAAGCAACTAAACCAATAAAACCATAGCTTTTAAATACGTAACTTCGTTTTTTAAAACACTATATCTATGAGTTCAAAAAAAATGCATGTATTAATAGACACTTTAGAAAACCATATAGATCAGCATGATATTGTTAATCCAAAAATTTCAAAAGCAAATATTGGTTGGCACATAGATCATAGCTGTAAAGTCATTAATCAAGTCGTTATAACATTACAATCTTCAGATCCTGCTTTATATAAAGATGATTTTAGCTTTTTAGGCAAGCTGTTTTTTACGCTAGGATTTTTCCCAAGAGGAAAGGCAAAAGCACCTAAAAACGTTAAACCACCTGAAACTATTTCAAAAGAAGATCTTGTAAACCAATTGCAACAAGCAAGAACAAACATTGACACCATTTCGGATTTAGATAAAAACGCATTTTTTAAGCATCCGCTTTTTGGGAACGTAAACAACAAAAGAATTTATCGCTTTTTGGAATTACATACCAATCATCATGTAAAGATTATACATGAGATTTTGAAGAAATAGTAAATTAGATTAAAATTTCAGCAAATCCCAATTAGATACATTTTCAAAAAACAAAAACCCTTTCTGTTTCCAGAAAGGGTTTTATATATGTTAAAGAAATTGTTTAATTAAGCCTCGAAAGGTTCAATTGAAACATAAGATTTGTTGTCTTTTTTCTTTGTAAATTTAACAAGTCCGTCCACTTTAGCGTGTAACGTGTGGTCTTTTCCACCATACACATTTTCACCTGGGTGATGTGTATTACCTCTTTGTCTTACGATGATATTTCCAGCAATAGCAGCTTGTCCACCAAAAATCTTAACGCCTAAACGTTTTGATTCTGATTCTCTACCATTCTTCGAACTACCAACTCCTTTTTTGTGAGCCATTGTCTTAAGGTTTTATTTTATTAATAATAACGAAATTATTTCTCGATTCCGCCGTCTAATCTATCTTGTAATTCTTTAAGTTCATCCCACTTACCATCAGCAGCTAAAGCCGCTTGTTTTGGCCAAGTGTCAGTCACAATGTGAGCTAATCTTGAACTTGCATCTGTTAACACAGTGCTTAATGCTTCAGGCGTTGCTTTTGCTATTTTAGCAAAGCTTTCAAAACCTGCACTCACCAAAGCTTCAGCAGCTTTTGGTCCAGCACCTTCAATTTTCTTTAAATCGTCTGCTTTAGCAGTTGATTTTTTTGGAGCTGCTTTTGTAGCCTCTTCCTTTTTAGCTGGTGCAGCTTTTTCAGCTTTCACTGTCTTCTCTGCTTTAGCTGGTTTTGCTTTTTCGGTTTTTTCAGCTTTTTTGCCTCCCGAAGCTGCAATGCTCTCAATTACGATTTCCGTTAAAGATTGTCTGTGTCCGTTTTTTACACGGTAACCTTTACGTCTTTTCTTTTTGAAAACAATAACTTTATCACCTTTAAGGTGCTTTAATACTTTTGCTCCTACCAGAGCTCCAGTTATAGCTGGGGCGCCTACAGTTATATTGTCACCATCTGCAATTAAAAGAACGTTATCGAAAGAAACTTCCTTACCTTCTTCTGTTGCTAAACGATTAACAAAAACTCTTTGGTCTTTTTCAACTTTAAATTGATGCCCTGCTATCTCTACAATTGCGTACATAGCGTAACGTTTTTATTAAATTAGTTTATTAATCTGCTAACCTCACGGAAAGCGGATGCAAATATACTGCTAAATAATTAAACTACAAACGTTTTATTTAAATTACGAAATATTCCAGCTTTTTTTAAAATACTGCATAACCGTAAATGCCGAAATTACGGTTGTAGCTACACCCATTATACCAACAACAAAGGTCATGACACCAACACTAACCGGCGTTCCGTAATCTACTAAAGACAAAACTTCCGAAACAAAATCGCCATTAATTTCCGTAATATAAAGTAAGAAGAAAATTGTAAAAACAACTGTAGCAATAAAACCTGATAATAAACCTGCTATAAAACCATTTGAATATGTAAACGAATCCCCTTGTTCTAGTTTATAATAACGTATGGTTTCAAAAATTCCGAAAGCCGTTATAGCGGCATTTAAAAAACTAAAAACTGGGTTCGTGTGCTTATCTACTAATGCTAAAATTAAAAAATAAGCAATTAAAACAGCACTTGTAATAAGGCCAAACCGAACGGGTAAAATGAAGTTTTTCATAAGTTATTTTTTTGTTACTCTTAAATTTCGTGAAAATTTATGGCAAATAATAATTTGTTTATGTTTTTTTAACAATTATGATAAAAGCGGTAAGTATTTCTTATTTTTGAAAAATTGTAACATATTGCATACATAACAGACATATGACATGTCATTTAACAAAAAACAAACACACATGAAAAAAGGATTATTAACTTTTTCTGCATGTATACTAGCCATCATTACTAGTATTGCACAAGAAGTGAAATTTGAAGAATTTGATTTGGATAATGGATTACACGTTATACTGCATCAAGACAATACAGCACCTGTAGTATCTACTTCAGTGATGTATGATGTCGGTGGTAAAGATGGAGATAGAAGCCGTACTGGTTTTGCACACTTTTTTGAACACCTATTATTTGAAGGAACAGAAAATATTGGTCGTGGTGAATTCATGAAAATTATTCCAGCTAATGGTGGAACTTTCAACGCTTACACCTCTCAAGACAAAACTTATTACTATGAGATTTTCCCTTCTAACAAATTAGAATTAGGATTATGGCTAGAATCTGAACGTATGCTACATCCTGTTATTGATCAAGTTGGTGTAGATACACAGAACGAAGTAGTAAAAGAAGAAAGACGTCAAAGTTTTGACAACAGACCTTACGGTCAAATTTTAAATACTATTGGTGAAAACTTATTTGTATTACACCCATACAAAGATTCCAATATTGGGGAAATGGCGCATTTAGATGCGGCCACTTTAGAAGAGTTTATGACTTTTTTTAGAACATATTATGTTCCTAACAATGCTGTTTTAGTAGTTGCTGGAGATATTGATATTGCGAAAACTAAAGCATTAGTAAAAGATTATTTCGGAGCCGTAAAAAAAGGACCAGAAGTAGTTCGTAACTTCCCTTCCGAAGCACCAATTACAGAAACGGTTAAAGCAACTACGTACGATAAGAATATTCAAACACCAGCAATTATTGCAGCATATAGGGGTCCAGGAATGGCTACTAAAGATGCTCGCGTTTTAGATATGATTTCATCATATTTAAGTGGTGGCAAAAGTTCGGTATTGTATAAGAAATTAGTAGATGAACAAAAACAAGCGCTTACCGTTCAAGCTATAAACATCCCTCAAGTTGATTATAATATTTTTGCTTTATTCGCTTTACCATTAGGTGACCAAGTGACTATTCAAACCTTATTATCTGAAATGGATGAGGAAATTGTAAAAATGCAATCTGAATTAATTTCAGAACGTGATTATCAAAAACTTCAAAATCAATTTGAAAATCAATTTGTAAATTCTAATGCAAGTATCTCTGGGATTGCAGATTCTTTAGCTACCTACTATTTATTATATGGTGATGTAAACCTAATTAATAATGAAATAGATATTTACCGCTCTATTAGTAGAGAAGATATACAAAACGTTGCTAAAAAGTATTTAAATGCAAACCAACGAGTAGAAATAGATTACTTACCAAAAAAAGACGATCAATAAGATGAATACATATATTATAAAAATGAAACTATCTGCTTTTGTTGTCCTGTTCTTTATCGCTATTAGCGTTTCAGCTCAAATAGACCGATCTAAACAACCAAAAGCTGGACCAGCTCCAAAAATTACTTTGGAAGAACCTGGTGAATTTATACTAAAAAACGGCTTAAAAGTTCTAGTTGTTGAAAACCATAAATTACCGCGTGTTTCCTATTCACTACGTATAGATAACAGCCCTATTTTTGAAGGCGATATTGCTGGTGTAACTAGTGTATTAGGCTCTATGTTAGGAAATGGAACAACATCAATTTCTAAAGATGCATTTAATGAAGAAATTGACTTCTTAGGTGCCAGTCTTAATTTAGGTTTTGGAAGCGGTTTTGCTAGCTCATTAACGCAATATTCTGAACGTATTATGGAATTAATGGCAGATGCCGTTATCAATCCCTTATTAACAGAAGAAGAGTTTGAAGCTGAAAAAACAAAGCTAATTGAAAATTTAAAAAATAGCGATAAAAATCCGGATGCTATTGCAGGTCGTGTTGGCAGCGCATTATCTTACGGAAAAACACATCCTTATGGTGAGTTTACAACCGAAGAAACTATCAAAAATATTACATTTAATAACATTAAAGCGTATTACCAACAATACATGAATCCTGACAATGCTTATTTAGTTGTTATTGGTGATGTAGATTTTAGAACGGTTGAAAAACAAGTAAAAAAATATTTTAAGGAATGGGAAACAGATGCTAGTGTATCCACTACAATTCCAAAAACTGCGGAAAGCTTACCTGTTCCTCAAATCAATTTTATTGATGTTCCTGGTGCAACGCAGTCTAATATTTCTGTTACCAACAACGTATCATTAAAAATGAATGATCCTGATTATTTCTCGGCATTAATTGCAAATGAAATACTTGGTGGTGGTGGTGAAGGTTATTTATTTTTAAACCTTCGTGAAAAGCATGGTTACACGTATGGTGCTTATTCAAGATTAGGTGCGAATCGCTATGGCATGTCTCGCTTTAGCACAACAGCTAAAGTTAGAAATGCAGTTACTGATAGTTCGGTTGTTGAAACACTGAAAGAAATTAAGCGTATTAATAATGAACCTGTAGATGCTGAAGTGTTACGTAATGTAAAAGCAAAATACACTGGAAACTTTGTAATGGCACTTGAACGTCCAGAAACTATAGCAAGCTATGCCTTGAATATTAAATTAAATAACTTACCAAAAGATTTTTACGAAACGTATCTTCAAAAGATAAACGATGTAACAATTGAAGACGTTCAAACGGCAGCAAAAAAATATATGCGTCCTGAAAATGCACGTGTTATTGTAGTTGGTAACGGAAGTGAAGTTCTTGATAATTTAGAAAAAGTAGGTTTACCAATTCGTTATTATGACAAGTATGCTGATTTAACTGAAAAGCCAGAATACGAAATCGAAATGCCTGCGGACATGAATGCGAATAAAGTGCTTAACGCATATATTAACGCTATTGGTGGCAAGACTAAATTAGACAAAGTAAACTCGGTTTATATCACAGCTGAAGCAGAATTACAACCAGGCGTGGTTATTAATTTAGAAATGAAGAAAACCGTTAAAAACCAATCTTTACAACAAATTAGCGTGATGGGTCAAACTCAAAAACAAGTTTTAGATGGTGCAGCTGGTTATTCTTTAGCTCAAGGTCAGCGTAAAGATATGACGGAAGACGAGGTTAAAGATGCACAAGTAGAATCGTCTCCTTTTCCTGAAGTAAACTACTTAAATGGTGGTGTTACTTTAGAAAAAATTGAAAAGATAGATGGTGAAAACGCTTATAAAATTAAAGTTGATGAAAAGACTTCAGTTTATTACAGTGTTGAAACTGGCTTAAAAATTAAAGAAGTAGAAGCTTCAGAAATGGGACAGTCAGCTACTTTCTTTGGTGACTATAAAGATGTTTCAGGCGTTAAGTTTCCTTTTAAAATTTCACAAACAATGGGTCCAAGAACAATTGACTTTATTGTAAAAGAAATTAAAGTAAATGAAGGTGTTTCGGATGCCGATTTCGAGTAATTAGAAATCAAACCATATATTTCAAAAGCCTGAAGGAAACTTCGGGCTTTTATTTTTTACGTTTATGAGATAAATACACACCTAATAAAACAATAAGCGATCCTAATCCTTGCCACAGACTAAACCCTTCACCATCTAAAACACCCCAAACCAGTGCAATAATTGGCATTAAATAGGTGACTGACGATGCGAAAACAGGCGTAGAAATTTGAACTAATTTATTAAATAACACTTTTGCCAAAGCCGTCCCGAAGAAGGATAAAATGACTACATAAACCAAAGCCATTTTTAAGTTTGGATTTGATAAGGTTTCTGTTGTGAAAAAATCTGCAAAAATTAATATTATCAAAGCGGGAATGGTAATAACAGCATAATTTCCAGCTGCAATAGCCAAGGGTTTCACATCTTGTAAATAGCGTTTAATAATATTCACATTAGCCGCATACATAACCGTTGAAATTATAACAAAACCAGCATACAAATAGTTTTGTTCCGGATTTAACTCGGCTCCTTTTAAAATAAGGATAGCCGTTCCAATAAATCCAATTATCACACCTAAAACTTGACGCTTGGTTGATGCTATTTTAAAAACAGCAAATCCTAATAAAATGGTATTCAATGGCACTAATGAATTTAAAATAGATGCTACAGCACTATCAATTTCAGTTTCCGCAATAGCGAATAGAAAAGCAGGGAAAAAAGAACCCAAAAAACCCGAAGCACCAATCCATTTCCATTGACGTTTATCAATGGTTTTAAGCTTATTAAAACCTACAGCAAGTAAGAAAATTCCAGTAACGATAGTTCTAATAGCTCCTAATTGATAAGGTGTTAGTCCTAAAAGTGATTTTTTAATCAGAATAAACGACGTACCCCAAATCACGGAAAGCACAACTAAATATAACCACTTACTATCAATTTGTTTCATATCAAAACCAGTTCAAGGCACAAAACTCCAATTTTAAATGCAATAAATGGCAATATTTAGTAATTTTGTAATGAACTTAATAACAATTAAAAATGAAAACATTTAAAAATATAATGACACTTGTTGTTCTAGCACTAGCTTTTGCAAGTTGTAAAAATGAAACAGCGCCAGAAGTAGTAACTGTTGAAACTCAATCTACTGAAGTGGCTGTAGCAGAATTAGATCCAAATGCTACATATGCTAAAGCAGAATTCACTATCGAAGGGATGACGTGTGCTATGGGTTGTGCAAAAACTATTGAAAAGAAAATGGCTAGAATGGATGGTGTAAAATCGGCTAAAGTTGATTTTGACACGCGTTTAGCAATGGTAGAATATGATGAAGCTAAAGTGAATGCAACCTCATTAGAAGAAGTTGTTAAACAAGCTGGTGATGTTTATTCTGTAAAAGATATGAAAACTGTTGATAGTTTTGAAGGTGAAACGACACCTGATACTTCTATGGACAAAAAAGCCTGCGATAAAGATTGCAAAAAAGCCTGTTGTGCAGACAAAACAGATGCTGAAAAAACAGCTTGTGCTGACGACTGTAAAATGGCTTGTTGTGCTGATAAAGCCAAAGCATAAATGAATCCATTAAAATATGGACTAAAAATAAAAAAACCAGAAAATTAATTTTTCTGGTTTTTTTATACAAAAGCTTTACGTTTAAAAATTAAGTGCTTCAATTTGTAATTAACATCTTTTGTGTATACGTAGCATTACTATCTGTTGTAATGCTTAAAAGATAGGAGCCACTGCTTAAATTAAGTGTGTCAATGCGCTCTACAGAATTTTGTTTCTTTCCTGTTTCTAAAACCAATTGGCCTAGCATATTGTAAATTTGAACTGTGTATGGCTCATTATTAGGGTTTTTAATATTAAAGCTGCCTTGGTTAGGGTTTGGATACACCTCAAAATTGGAAGCTGCAAACGCTTCCACACTTAATGGTAAAGGCTCAAAACGTACTATAAACACATTTCTTATAAAGCCGTCTGTATTATTACCACCATCAATAAAGTCAGGTTGAATACTATTAGGTGTTGTTATTCCTGTTTCACTAACAGTTTCACCCACCAAATAAAAAACGTCATTATAAACCAAAGATTTAGAAGCGTAATCATTTTCATTACTACCGTAATAGGTGCCCCAATTTACGTCACCATCGGCGTTAAACTGCGCCACAAACGAATCATATCTACCCAATTTGGTTTCTTGATATGCACCAATGGTTGCTATATTTTCTTGAAGCCTACTTGTCCCAGACACGAATACATTACCAGCACTATCCTTTGCTAAAAATGATGTAACTGTAGTATCATCCACATCGTCAAAGTTATCTGGTTCTAAACCAATATAAGAAGCCCATATACGATTTCCTAGAATATCAAATTTCGCTAAAAACGGTGTCCAAATTGTGTTTTCTGATTGTTCTTGATAACTATTCGGCGTCGTTATATTATTGCTACCTATACTATTTCCTGTAAAATACAACACATTATTTACAACAAGTAAAGAGTTTTTATTTAGATATTCTGGGTAATTATTGCCATAATAGGTACTCCAAAGACGCTCTCCAGCTAACGAAAATTTAGTTACAAAAATATCTTGGCAACTACCAGATTCAACCTGATGGCTGTTTGGTGTAGAAAAATATGAATTGGTTGTTGGAGGAAAACAATCCCGTGATACTCCTGCCACATACAAGCCATCTAATCCTAAAGTTATACTATAAATATTAGAACTATTAATGCCATAGTATGTTGCCCAAATACGCTGCCCATCCACAGAAAATTTGGTTATCAGACTATTATTGGTTTGGTTTATTGTTGTTTGAAATGCATTTGGTGTAGCTGCATTAGTTTTATTTGTTTTAGTATAAAAATAAATACCATCATTACTTTTATTGGCCACTATACCATAACTATGGGTTATACTGGTTACTAGTGCATCTGGATCACTATTTGACCCTGTATAGTAAGTACTCCAAATCCTAGTTCCATACGTATTAAACTTTGCCAGAAACTCATCTGAACTGCCTTCTATATTAGTTTGCCAGGCATTACTAGTTGCAATACCATTAGCACTACCTGTACGCCCTAAAAGATAGATACTGTTGTCAACTCCAATAGTTATACCCAGAATAGCATCGCCAGACTCGCCCCCAATAAAGGTAGACCACAAAATTTCTCCCGCAGGGTTTAATTTGGTTAAAAAACCATCCGAACTTCCACCACCAAAAGAGACTTGATGTGCGTTGGTAGTAGCACTAAAAACACTTCCCGCTTTGACACTACCAACTAGATATATATTACCTTCTGAGTCTATGGTATTATCAGATAGATTTACACCTTCATCACCAAAATAAGTAGCCCAACCTCTTTGATAATCGAAGGTTTGGGCGTAACCTATTTCATATAAACCTATAAAACAAATGATATAGAATAGTTGTATTAATTTCATCATAGTTTGTTTACAATGTTAATCAGTAATTACAATGTACGTTTCTCCATCAGGTACTGCTGCACCACTAACTGGATCAATAACATTTAAAGATACGGTTCCTCCCAAAGACCCATAAGTATAACTATCAAAATAGTCTGGTGACACAGGGAAGAGCGTTCCTCCCCCAAGGGCTCCACTAGGTCCTACTTGTGTTTTAACATGTTCAATTATCTGGGTAGCTCCATAAATATTTGCAACCAAACTACTTGGTAAAGGATTAGACCAAGCTCCTCCAGAAACCAATTGTCTAGACCAGTTATCAATATTTGGCGAACTCGTTGGGGAATAAAAAGGGAATCTGTTTGTACTAGCAGGACTAGCTTCTAATATATAAGTTGCACCAGGAGGTATAGAAATAAGACCACCAGAAGGCTTACTTAAAAAAATTGGATGACTAGCTGTTTGCTTTTTTGTTCCAATATCTCCAATATCAAAATTAGTGCTTGAGAAATTATATATATAAACGGTTTTTTGAGCCATAGTTTGTAGGCCTAAAAACAATACGGATAGTAAAAGTATTTTTTTCATGGTTAATAGATTTAGTAGGTTAATTTTGTTTTTTCAGCATATACTTTAAGCGCCTTAATTAAAATTAAGTTGTTATTATTTAGCTTATCTAATTCTGCATTAGAAAACCCAAAAGTATTTAAAAGAATTCTCGATTGATTAATAATTTGCTCTTGGTTCGTACTGTTGAATATAGAAACTGGTTTACCATTCTTCTGCTCTAACGTATTTGAACGAGAAAATTCGGCCAATGCTTCTCTAAAAGCAATTATTTCATCGCTTTGCTTTAGGAACGAATTCTGTTCAGATAAAGATGTTGTATTTTCAACAGATATTGTATTTTCTTCTGTTGAGCAGGAAAAAAATACTGTTGACAACATCAATGCTAAAATAAATTTGGGGTGTTTCAGAATGATAGAGTTTAAATTAATAATTTGATATTCATCTACCCCAATATAAGATTTTTTAATACCACAAAGTTAAAATACGCTATGTTTTCGATGCAATACATCGAAATATTAATTCTTTTAAACGAAGAAAACAATAACTTCGCCCTTATGTAGCCAATTTTAGTGCATCATTTATAATTCAAAATAATACTATTAGTCTATTGAATTATTCAACCTGAATTTTAAATTTTTTAGAATGGCTTTTTTTTTATTTCCAGGTTACGGTTTCCATAATTTGCTGAATATCTTTTTGAAGATATTTAGCAGCTGGCAAAATAGAATCGAAATTAGGCTTCGCATAAAAATACAACGAGCCTGTTAAAAAATGATTGATGCTGTCCGTTACGTAAAACTGGGATTGTGATGCGGCATTACCACCAACTTCATAAAACATTCCATAAACCTTTCGCTCCTTATTCTCATATACTTGCTCCGCTATTTCATCTGCCTTTACGGTATGCTCTTGTGTAAATCCTTGAGCATCTTTAAGCAATGTTAGTAACCGTTCTTTATTATTGTTGATTGGTTTATAGGTTAAATAAATGGTGCCTTTTAAAGCAGGATACATTAAATCAATTCCATAACTACCAGAATCATTACTAATAGTTCGCGCTTTAATTTGTGCAGCCAATTCATTTTTTTCAAAAGTAAACGGAAAACCAGCTTCTAATTTTTTATAGTCAGCCGTAGGGTATTCCAAGCGTAAATGTGCTGCTGGTTTTGGTAAAGGATCATTACCACATGCCGTTAGGGATATGGCCAGAATTATAAAAAGTAATTGGTTGAATTTCATTATAATCTCAAATTATGTGGCCATTTTAAAATTTGTTACTAATCAAAAAATAGCGCGTTAAAACAAGTTATTCCTTTTAAATCTTTTAGCGGTTCAATTTTTTCGGAAATCGTATTTGCTTGCCATGCTTTTTGGATATGTTGAATCATCAAATTATCTGCTTTGTCTACCAATGCAATAATGTTTTCGTCCTCATTACCATCTATTTCACAATAGCCTATCGTTATAAATGTTTCCTGGGTTACGCTTGGGATGACTAAAGTATCCACTATTTTATGATGTCTTCCATTACCAAATGAATCGCGAGAAATCTTATTAAAAAGTATCAAACTATTAGCATCATCACGTAAGTGAAGTATTCCAAATTGCGAATCAAATGAATCACCATAAATGGTGGTATCACTAACTTTAATGTAATGTGATAGTTGGTTGACTTCTTTAAATTGTTGAAATTCTATCCCAATTAGGGAATCATTTGTTGTGGAAGTCTCTTTACCACAACTAACCAAAATTACCGCAAACATTACCAGAAGAATCGGTTTCATAATTATAGTTTTCATAGTTAGTTTTTACTTTAAGGAATAGTCACCTTCACACGTGTAATCCGTTTTTTATCTAATGCTTCTATAATAAAAACGTAATTTCCGAAATATATTTTACTGCCTTGCTTTGGAAAACTTTTTGAGAATTCTAAAATAAAGCCAGCCAAGGTTTCTGCTTCGCCTTTTTCGGCTTCAAATAAACTCTCGTCTTCAACTTTTACAATTTTATAAAAATCTTTTAAAGCTGTTTTACCTTCAAAAACATAATTATTATTATCTAGTTTCGAGTAAATTAAATCTTCATCATCAAACTCATCGCTGATATCACCTACAATTTCCTCAATAATATCTTCTAAAGAAATTAATCCAGATGTGCCACCATACTCATCAACCACAACGGCTAAATGGACTTTCTTTTCTTGAAATTCCACCATTAAATCATCCAGTTTTTTGTTTTCTGGCACAAAAAACGGCTCTCGCAGCAAGCTGGTCCAATCAAATTGCTTTCGGTCTAGAAATGGCAATAAATCCTTCACATAAAGAATACCCTTTATTTTGTCAATATTTTCTTCAAAAACAGGAATTCGGGAATAGCCATTACTCACAATTTCTGGAATAATTTCTAGATATTTCTGATTGACATTTAAGGCAAAAATATCAATACGTGGCCGCATGACCTGCTTGGTATCAGTATTTCCAAAGGACACAATACCTTTTAATATTTTATGTTCCTCTTTAGTTGTATCTGCTTCGCTCGTTAAATCCAAAGCTTGCGATAATTGATCCACACTTAAATTGGATTTTTGCTTACCCAATTTACTATGAATTCCTAGCGTGATGCTGCGCATTGGCAAACTTAATGGTGAAAAAATTACATCTAAAACACGCAATGGATAGGCCATAAACACGGCGAATTTCATACGGTTTCTGCTAGCATAAATTTTTGGTAGAATTTCACCAAATAGTAAAATTAAAAACGTGATAACTACCACTTCAACCAAGAATTTTACAATAGGTATTTGAATGCTTTTAAAAATAAATTGTCCTAAATAGGCGAAGAGAATAACAATACCAATATTGATGAAGTTGTTGGCTACTAAAATGGTTGCCAATAACTTTTTTGGACGTTCTAATAACTTAACAATAATATTGACAGCGGTTATGTTCGTTTGCGATTCGTCTTCAATATCCGTTCTGGTTAATGAAAACAATGCCACTTCTGCTCCAGAAATTAAGGCTGAACAAAGCAGTAATACAAATAGGAGTGCGATTCCTAAAAATATGGAATAATCAACGGAGATAATTAACGATAAAAAACTGGGAGGTTCTAGGTCCAATGATAGTTGGTTTTAATGACGTTTAAAATGGCAAATCGTCTTCTGGCATATCTACTTCCGGCTTGGGAGTAATAGGCTCTTGACGTGGCTGTGCACTTTGTGTTGGTTGTTGTTGTTGTTGTTGCGGCTGACTGGATGGCGAACTTCCACTTTCCCCTTTAGTCGTTAGAAACGTAAAATCTGTACACTGAATTTCAGTAGAATACCGATCATTTCCTGTTTCATCTTGCCATTTTCTCGTTTTTATACGACCTTCAATATATACTTTATCGCCTTTGCCTAAATATTTTTCACAAACTTCGGCAGCTTTATTTCTAACTACAATATTGTGCCATTCTGTATTGGTAACACGTTCATTGGTTTGTTTACTCGTATACGTCTCGTTTGTAGCCAGCGGAAAACGGCCAATGCAGCCACCACCTTCAAAGTAGTGCATCTTTACCTCATCTCCCAAATGCCCAATTAGCATGACTTTATTTAATGTTCCTGACATGATTCTTTATTTATTTGGCAAAATTACGCTTTTGCTATTCATAAACTTAAATTTAGTAAAAAAATATGAGCTCACTAAATTTCAGATTGAAAATTGAAAGCATCAATAAAATTTTTAATCAGAATGGGAACAGCATAATTTTCAATTTCTGAAACAGGAATACCTGTTTTTGGCAGATTAGCGGTTTGTATAATCCAAAACTTGGTATGTAAATGCTGATGTGATAATTTATGAATAATATCAACCGCGTTAAATAAGGTTACATTTTCAACCGAATCATCCGGATTTAATTGCTGTAGAAAACTTGCTTCATCCAAACTATGTTTCGATTCTAATAACGGAAATTGATACAGATTTTGCCAAATGCCTTTTCCTTTTCGTTTTTCTAGAATAGTTTGCCCATCATTAGTTACATAAACAAGAAAATTAAAAAACTTGTTTTTAGGTTTGTTGTTTTTAATTTTAATAGGTAATACGCTTATTTCGTTTTTCCGAAACGCTATACAACCTTCCTTTAAAGGACAAACCGAACAATCCGGACTGCTAGGTTTGCATTGTATGGCACCAAACTCCATGATGGCTTGGTTAAAATCGGCTGGATTTTTAGCATCAATAATATCTGTTGCCAAGGCTTTAAACACCTTTTTACCTTCCGTACTATTAATAGGTATATGAATTCCATAAAATCTGGCAAGCACACGATATACATTCCCATCCACAACAGCAGCCACTTCGTTAAAACAAAAGGATGCAATGGCACTTGCTGTATAATCGCCAATTCCTTTTAGTTTTAGTAAATCAGTATAGTTATCTGGGAAATTTCCGTTTAAATTTACAGCCACATATTTTGCTGTCGCGTGTAAATTTCTGGCTCGTGAATAGTAACCCAATCCTTGCCAAAGTTTTAAAACGGCTTCTTCGTTAGCATTTGCCAAGTCAAAAACGGTAGGATATTGCGCTACAAAAGCCTCATAATAAGGTAATCCTTGCTTAATTTGTGTTTGTTGTAAAATAATTTCGGATAACCATATATAGTATGGGTTCTTGGTGTTTCGCCATGGCAAATCACGCTTATTTACTGAATACCAATTTGTTAAAGTTTTTGTAAAATGCATCGAAGTAGGTTGCTAATAGCAAAAGTAAAGGTTTATATTCTTAAATTTTAATGAATTAGGTTTGAAATATTGAATTTTAAATTCCTATATTTGCATCCCTTATTAGATTAATAGCAAACAATAAAATAATTAACATGACAAAAGCTGATTTAGTAGCAAAAATTTCTGAAAAATTAGGAATTGAAAAAGGCGATGTACAGGCAACTGTTGAAACATTTATGGAGGAAGTGAAAACTTCATTAGAGAGTGGAGATAACGTTTATTTAAGAGGTTTTGGTAGCTTTATAATTAAAACTAGAGCTGAAAAAACTGGGAGAAATATTTCTAAAAATACAACTATCAAAATACCTGCTCATAATATTCCTGCATTTAAACCTGCAAAAGTATTTGTAGAAGGTGTTAAAACGAATGTTGACGTCAAGTAAAAACATTAAATTATTAACTTAAAACAAGTAACTTATGCCAAGTGGTAAAAAGAGAAAGAGACACAAGGTAGCAACGCATAAGCGTAAAAAGAGAAGACGCGCTAACCGACACAAAAAGAAGAAGTAAGCTTAAAAAGTAGTTATTTAACTACTTTTTTGGTTTTTACAACAAAGAGTTCTTTGAAATTGAGTTTCTCATTATATAAAAATTTTATGTATCGAGTTGCTCTTCGGATTTAAAAAAATCCTGTGAGATACCTTAACTATATTCCGTGTAAAAACTGAGTATAGTTTGGGTGTTCTTTCTATTGTTTGTAATGGACAGTAGAAAAAATAGTATTAATCCATCTGTCATACCTTTGGTATGGTAGATAAAAATTAACAAAATGGATAAAGAATTAATTATTCGGTCTGGTTCAGACGCTGTTGATTTTGCCTTATTAAAAGATGGAAGACTAGTTGAATTACAGAAAGATGAAGGCGGTAATAACTTTTCCGTTGGCGATGTGTTTATTGCCAAAATACGAAAAGCTGTTCCGGGTTTAAATGCTGCATTTGTAAATGTAGGCTACGAAAAAGATGCCTTTTTACATTATCATGATTTAGGACCCAAACTCCCTTCCCTTTTAAAATTCACAAAACGTGTAAGCACAGGTAAACTAAAAGACTATTCTTTAAAGAATTTCCCATTTGAAAAAGATATTGATAAAGACGGCAAAATTTCTGACGTTTTAAAATCAAATCAATCTACATTAGTACAAATAGTAAAAGAGCCAATTTCCACTAAAGGACCACGGATTAGTTCCGAGTTATCCATTGCTGGTAGATACATTGTTTTAGTGCCTTTTTCTGACCGTATTTCTATTTCACAAAAGATAGAGGACAAAGAGGAAAAAGATCGCTTAAAACGCCTTGTAAAGAGTATTACTCCTCAAGGTTTTGGCGTTATTGTACGTACAGTAGCAGAAGGCAAAAAAGTAGCAGAGCTAGATAAAGATTTACAAAATTTGCTTGGTCGTTGGACCGCAATGTGTAAAAAACTAGACAAAGCACACCACCCAAGTAAGGTACTTGGCGAATTGAATAAAGCTTCATCAATATTGCGCGATATTTTTAACGATTCGTTTACGAATATCCATGTAGATGATGAAGAACTTTACATTCAAATTAAAGATTATGTGCAAGAAATTGCACCAAAAAAAGAATCAATTGTGAAATTATATCAATCCAATGTTCCCATTTTTGAGAAATTTGGTGTAGAAAGACAGATTAAAACATCCTTCGGGAAAACTGTTTCTATGTCCAAAGGCGCTTATTTGGTAATAGAACACACTGAAGCTTTACACGTTATTGATGTAAACAGTGGTAATCGTTCCAATAAAGCTAAAAATCAAGAGGATACAGCCTTGGAAGTTAATATGATATCTGCAACTGAAATTGCTAGACAACTTCGTCTACGTGATATGGGTGGCATTATCGTTATTGACTTTATTGATATGACGAAAGCAGAAAACAGAAAAACGCTTTACAATCATCTTCGTGATGAAATGAAAGATGATAGAGCGAAACACAAAATACTACCACCAAGTAAATTTGGGTTAGTACAAATTACAAGACAACGCGTACGTCCAGAAATGAACATTAAAACGCGAGAGGAAAATCCGGATTCCGCTAATGGAGCCGATGTTGAAGCACCAATAGGTATTGTGTCGAAAATTACTCACGATCTTGAACAATTATTAAAAAAAGACTATACAAAGGTGACATTAAACACACATCCTTTTATAGCAGCCTTTTTAACCAAAGGTATTCCATCAATACGTTCAAAATGGTTTTTTGAACATAAAAAATGGGTCAAAATATTACCAAGAGATGCTTACACATACTTAGAGTACCACTTTTTTGATAAAGATGGTAAACAAATTAAATAATAAAAAAGCTCCGAATTTCTTCGGGGCTTTTTTTATGCGCTAAAATCAAGTGAAACTAATCTAAATTAGAAAGCTATTAAATCTGATTATAATGCAGATTGAAGTTGCCATATTTATTAGTTATATTTCAATTAAGGTAAAGCTAAATTTCAATCTTACGCTTCCACTATTAACACTGCTATAAACTATTGTTGAACGCATATAATTGAACTCCAACAAGAAGAAAAACAAAAAGCCTTGCTACATTAATAGCAAGGCTTTTTTTATAACTAATAATTAGTATGTTTTATTCTTCAGAAGGATTTCCACTTACAATAATAAACTCTGAACGTCTATTTGTTTGGTGCTCCACTTCTGTACAATTAGATTTACAATCTACTTTAGGCTCATTCTCACCTTTTCCTATTCCAGAAATTCTAGAAGCATCTATACCTTTAGAGATCACATATTGGACGGTAGCTTTTGCACGTCTATCTGATAATCTTTCATTGTATGAAGCCGGACCTCTATTATCTGTGTGCGATTCTGCCAAAATAACCATATTTGGATATTTCTTCATAACCGATACTAATTTATCCAACTCAAATGCACCTTGTTGTGTAATATTTGATTTATCAAAATCGAACAATATTGGATTCAATACAACGCGGTCTAACACAATAATTTTATCGATAGGATCTAAATTAAGTAGCAATAACGCTTCCTTATCTTTACTCCCAGCAAAACTAATCGTGTTGCTTTCATAGCCTTCTAATACACCAGAAATTTCCAAGGTTCTATCGCAGGAAACGGTATATTCTACTTTACCACTAGCATCTGATGTTTGAGTTGATACCACACGTCCTGCAGCATCTCTAATTTTAACAGAAACGCCAGCCAATGGATTACTAGTATCATTATCTACTACAGTTGTAATAACATTTACATTACATGGCACTAGGCGTTTTATTGCATAAATATCATCACCACCTTTTCCTCCTGAACGATTAGAAGACACAAAGCCTTCTCCTGTTTCCTCGTTTACAGTGAATGCAAAATCATCTACATTACTGTTTACTGGAACACCTACGTTAACAGCCTCACCAGCTTCTGACATGTAGAACACATCTAAACCACCAAGTCCTAAATGACCATCTGAAGAGAAGTATAACGTTCCATTAGAACTTGTAAACGGGAATTTTTCGTTTCCTTCTGTATTTACTTTATCTCCTAAATTAACTGGTTCTCCAACAGTACCATCGTCATTTACTGGTGCTTTGTATAAATCAAACAATCCAAGACCACCTGGCATATCTGATTGGAAATATAACGTTTTCCCATCTGCACTTAATGCAGGACTGTTAACATTATAGCTAGAATTGTTTAAAGAAAGCGACTCAACATTTCGCCATTTATCACCTTCTATATTGGCCTTATATAAATGAAGAACACTGAATTTTGTATTAGAGATTGAATCTTTTTCAAATTCGCCTTCAAAGAAACTCTCACGAGCAAAATACATGGTATTTCCATCAGGACTGAATGTTACAGTACCTTCATGGTATTTCGTATTAATATCACCTCTAACTGGATCAGCTTCTTGATAGGTACCATCTGTAAGAATATTTGAAACATATACATCTAAAAACGGTTGATCATTCCAACCATAGTTACGTCTAGCATTATTTCTAGCAGTTGTAAAATACAATTGACTATTATAAACGGCTCCACCAAAATCCGAATTTTCAGTATTAATTTCTAAATTTTGAATGGTGTACTCTTCTGCTTTTTCTAATAATAATGGTAAATAATCAGGATTTGCTTTAAACGCTTTTGCACGATCATCCCTTGGTTTCAATTTAGCAAAACGCTCCATTTGTGCATTAGCTTCTTGATATTTTTCATTTGCTTTAAGCATTTGAGAATATTTGTAAACCATTTCAGGATTATCTGATGATTCTAAAGCTTTGGCATACCAACGTTCAGATTCAACCGTATTGAAAATATTATAATTAGCTTCTCCTAATTGTGAATACACATAGGTATCTCCCTCTCCCTTTTCAACCAGTTTATTGTAACCTGCAATAGCTTGAACAAACTCGAATTTAGCAAAATGCTTATCAGCAGATTCCGTAGCTTTATTTTGAGCAGTCGCACTTAAACTACTCATGACTATAAGTGCTATAAATATTTTAATGTTTTTCATTATGTTTAGCTTAAGTGATTAGAAATAACGTGGTGAACGCGATACTTTTTTGGTGAAACTGAAATCGAAGTTAATAAATATCTCATGTGATGATGATGTTGCATAACTTAAATCTGATTGCACACTATCATAAGCATAACCAATTCTTAAATTAGGAGATACCATAAAGTTAATCATTCCAGTAAAGGAATCATCTAAACGATATCCTGCTCCAATTTCCACAATATTAAACATGAAAAGGTTGGCATTTACGTCAAAACTTATAGGCGCATCAAACGCCATTTTCATCATACCATGAGGTTTTAAGGCGAAATTATCAGATAAGTTAAATACATAACCTGCTCCAGCAAATAAGTGTTGTGTTTCAGATCCAACTTTAACACCATTTGTAGCATCTAAATGCACGGAGTTAAGCATGTTTGGCATAGAAACCGACACATAGTATTTACTTGGTTTGTAGAAATAAATACCTGCCCCAACGTTTGGCGTAGCACCATCTACATTTTCTTGAAGGAATGGATCGTTCATATCTATCACGTCCAAATCTACCAATCCAATTTTGTGAAAGGTTGCACCAGCTTTTACACCAAATGCTAACTTGTTATCACCACCTAATGGTAAGGTATACGAGAAATCGGCATAGACGTTATTTTCCCTTACAGGTCCAATTTCGTCATTAATGAATGATAAACCGAGACCTACACGCTTTCCAACTGGCGCACTAATAGAGAGCGTTCCAGTATTAGGCGAACCTTCTAACCCAACCCATTGGCTTCTGTAAAGAGCACCAATGGCAATTCCTTCAAAGGAACCAGCATAAGCTGGGTTTATCACGTTCATATTATACATATACTGCGTGTACTGCGGGTCTTGTTGTGCGTGCATAAAGGATGCCGACAATAAGAATACGATAATTATATATAGTTTTTTCATTATTAAATTTTGGTTGCGTTCGTTTACTTGTTGATATATACCCATGATGATTTCACTTTACCATTTTGATATTTCATGACATAATAATAAGTTCCTACAGGTAATTCATCACCGTTATCGGCAATTCCTCTAAACTGGTCGGTATAAACTCCATTTTTATGGCTAAATACTTTAACACCATGACGGTTGAATATTTCTAAACTGCTCACATCATAACCACTTAGATCAAATGTATCATTAATGCCATCATTATTTGGTGTGATAACCTGTGGAATAACCTGCACCAAACATTCATCTGTAATAAATGTTTCTTCAGATGACACTGGACATGGTCCAGTAGTTGTATACGCAATTGTATACGACGTGTTTGTTTCAGCATTTAAAACTTCTCCAGTTGATGCATTTATTGATGCACCATCGTTTGGTATCGGGTTAAAAGTAAAAGTACCTCCTGTATCTCCTAGAATAGTTATAGTTGCTCCTTCGCATGATATTGCCACCACACTAAATGAAGCATCTTCTTCTGCTGGAATGGTTACTGTTTCAGATGCTGTTGTTGGACACGTACCTACTGTTGTATATTCAACAGTATAACTACTTCCTGATTCTACATTCATAATCTCACCTGAACCTGGATCTATTGTTGCTCCATCTGTTGGCAAAGGATTAAGTGTAAATGTACCTCCTGTATCACCTGTTAGAACAGCGGTAGCTCCATCACAATCTACTGTCATGCTAAATGAGGCATCACCTCCTGCTAACACAGTTACTGTTTGTGTTTCTGTTTCTGCACAAATTCCAGACGTTGAATATACTACTGTATAGGTAGCATCACCTGTTCCGTTTGAAATTTCTCCTGTTGTTGCATCTATAATTGCACCATCAGTTGGTACTGGGTCGAAGGTAAATGTTCCACCTGCATCACCATCTACAGTTGCTACGGCTCCATCACAATTAGCTGTTAAGGTAAATGATGCATCACCAACAGTTGGCAACGTTATTGTTTCTGAAGTTGTTGCTTCACAACTAATATCGCCTACTGTATATTCTACGGTATATGTAGCTCCAGGTACACCATTTGTAATTTCCCCCGTATTCATGTCTATTACAGCACCATCTGTTGGTACTGGATTAAATGTGAATACACCACCAGTATCACCGGTTACAGTAGCTGTTGCACCTGTACACAATGTTGTCATTTCAAATGCTGCATCCGCTATTAACGGAATACTTATTGTTTGTGTTGCTGTCTCCGGGCAATCGCCTACAGTGGTATATTCCACCGTATAGCTTGTACCTGCTACAACATTAATAATTTCACCAGTAGCTGGATCAATTGTTGCTCCATCTGTTGGCACTGGATTAAATGTAAATACACCACCAGTATCTCCGGTTATAGTAGCCGTTGCCCCTTCACAATCTGCTGAAAGCGTAAATGACGGATCACTTGCTGATAATACTGTTACAGTTTCTGTTCTTGTAATAGGACAGGTTCCAGTAATTGTATATTCAACAGTATAGGTGTTACCGCTAACACCGTTAGAAATTTCACCTGTTGTGCTGTCAATTGTTGCACCATCTGTAGGTTCTGGATTAAAAGTAAACGTCCCTCCAGTATCACCATCAAATGTTGTAATAGCGCCATCACATGTTGCCGTCAATGTAAAAGAAGGATCTCCTGCCGCAGGTATCGTAATATCTTGAGTTACAATAGCCGGACAATTACCAGCACCAACCGTATATTGAACGGTATAGACTGTTCCAGCCACAGCATTTGTGATATCTCCAGTTGCAGGATCAATAATTGCACCATCATTGGGCTCTGGGCTAAAACCAAATGTTCCGCCCGTATCACCATCGATTACGGTTGATATATTCTCACAATCAACAACTGACATAGTAAACGAACCATCAAAAGTTGAAAGATCATTGTAAACAACTTCTACCTCATCGGAAACTGTTGCGGAACCACCTGTACATAAATCGTAAGTAACGGCAAATGTATATGTAGAGTTTTGTGTTGGTGATACTACTACAGTATCTTCTGTTCCAATTACATTTCCTTGTTCATCCAACCATTCTAAAGAATAGTTTGGTGTACCAGAAGGCGAAAATCTCCATGATTCTGGTTCTGTTACGTTCCAAACACCTGTATTACGTCCTGGAGGTGTAGTTGCACTATTATTGTCTACACTTTGTAAACCAATTACGGCAAGTCCACCATTCCAAGTAGAACAGGTAGGTTTACTAATTACATGAATATCAATATTATTAGATGACTCATGTAATATAATTTGACTCGTACTTCTTAAGGAATTACAGCTAAAGTGAGCTACATCATTGAAGTTAACAACAAATTGTCTGTAAGGTGCCGATCCAAGTACTACATAATCAATAGTTCCTCCAAATCTAACGTCAATATCATGACCAACTCCAAATATATTACCTTCCGTAATAGTTGCGTTTGTGCCATTAGGTAATTGATCACCAGCGTTCATTGCCCAACCGTTGCCTGTATTGGCATTTTCAATTTCAAAACTAATGACTCCGTTTGCTCCTACAATAACTTTATCATAAACGCCATTATAAAAACAAAAGTCAAACCCTAGATCAATTACTTCAGACCAAATATCATCTTCATCGATAGTTGTTGGAAAGCCACCTGTCACAGGCGGATTAGGACAGGTATCAATCGCATTTATTTCATAATTAGTCGTGTCTTGACCATATAAATGAAAGTTACTTGAAAGTGTTGCATCTGGATTATCACAATCTACAGTCGTATCATCACCAGCATAAACAATAGAGCATGGGTTTGGTGGTGGTGGACATAAAAATGCTAATGGATTACTTATTGTAGTACAGTTCGGATCATTAGTATTTGCAACAGTTACAACAATATTTGTACTTGCAGGATAAGGACCTAAAATTACCGTACCAACAGTAGAAACTACTTGTGGTGTTCCACCTTGATTATCCGTAATAGTAAGCGTTTCCGCATCTCCAAAATCCGTAATATCTACCGCAACGTCAAAAACAGGGTTGTTCGGATCTGAAATACAGTCACCATTTACAATATCAAAACTAACCGTTTGTGGTAAACAAGTTTGACAATACACATCAAAGTCCCAAGGGGTATAACCACTAGTAGAACAACTTCCAGAACCATCTGAATTGATAATTACAGTTAAAGTTGGACCCGAAGTTGTAAATGTTAAGCCTGCTAAATTTCCAGCATTACCGTATCCATTATAAAGTTGTGTTCCATCAGAATCCAATATTATTAGTTCATCCCAAGTATCCTCAACCTGACCTGCATTAAACTCTAATACTAATGGAAAACCTGTTGAACTTGCATAATTGAATTCGGTTGTATCGTTTGGTGTGTAGCAATAAGTCGTATTTAACGGTACGCCTGCCTCACAATCAACAATTTGATTTGGATCTGGTCTAGTTGTAAAGTTATACTCCGTACATCCTGAAGGTAAAGCTAAACCATTATCATTATAAGGTACTATTGTTACATAAAACGTTGTATCATAAGCTAATGTTCCTATGTCATAAGTCAATACGTTTCCAACATCCTCAGCATCTAAAACATCAGTTCCTCCTGGTGTTGTACCTATGTACAGATAGTATCCTGTAACGAGTACAGAAGCTGCAGACCAAGTTAAATCTGCATTTTCATCAACATCTATCGAACCATTTGCTGGAGTTGTTAATACAGAATTACAATTTGGTAATGCTGTTGTGTCTACACATGATACCTCAATATTCCAAGGTGTATATCCACTGGTAGAACAACTTCCAGAACCATCTGAATTAATTTCAACTTGAATGGTACCGCCTGAAGAAACAAACGATAATCCTGCCAAATTTCCTGCATTACCGTATCCATTATAAATTTCAGTCCCATCTGAATCTGTTACAATTAACTCGTCCCATGTGTTTTCTACTTGTCCAGCAAGAAAAAAGACGGAAAGTGGCGAACCATCACTACTCGCATAATTAAACACGGAATTGTCATTTGGCCCATAGCAATAGGTTGTAGTTACAACCTCTCCGCTTGCGCAATCCACTATTTGATTCGGATCGTCCTTGGTTGTAAAAATTTCTTCTATACAACCTTGGGCATCACCATTATCATTAAAAGGTGTAATAGTTACATAATACGTTGTTTCATAGGTTAATGTTCCTAGTGCGTAAGTTAAAACGTTTCCAACTTCTTGATCATCTAAAACATCTGTACCACCTGGTGTGGTTCCCATATCAATCCTGTAACCCGTAACGAACACGGTTGCTGGACTCCAAAATAAATCTTGATTTATATCAACACCCACTGCGCCATTTAAAGGGTTAGTAAGTGAAGCGTTACAATTTGGAACAACTGTCGTATCAACACAAGACACATCAAAATCCCATTCTGTTCTACTGCCGCTTTCACAACTAACAGATCCATCAGCTTCATAAAATAACACTAATCTGTCTGTCAGAGAAACAATAGACAAACCAGCTAAATCACCTCCGTTACTACCTTGAAAAAGAACGGTTCCATTACCGTCATCTATCCTAATATTGTCTAAATTGTTTTCAATAGTTCCAGAATTAAAGAATATATTTAATGGGCTTCCATCTGAACTTTGATAGCTAAAAATTTCTTGAAATTGGTTGTTTCCATTTTCATAACAGAAAACGGTATTTAAAACTTGACCAGCTGCACAATCTATTATTTGATTTGGATCTGAACGTACTGTAAAGCTCTCTTCATTACAATTTTCGGCTGGTCCATTATCGTTGTATGGAATAATAGTAACATAATATGTTTGATCATATTCCAAAGTTCCTGGATCCAAGGTTAATAATCCGATAGAATCTACTCCATCTAAAACGTCTATTCCTCCAGGTGTGGTTCCCATATTAACGGTATAACCCGTAACAAAAATGGTTGCTGCACTCCAAACTAAATCAACGTTCTCGTTGACTCCAACTTCACCATTTATTGGCGTTGTTAATGTGCTATTACAATTAGGAATAGACGAGGTGTCTAAACAAGCTACATCAAAATTCCAAGGATTAGTGGTACAACTAATTCCTGAACCATCTGAAGTAACTCCAATAGTAATTGTATCTCCAGTTGAAGTAAAAATTAAGCCTGCTAAATTACCCGCATTTCCATAAGGTGTAGCTGCATTTAAGTTTGTAACACCATCCGAATCTAAAACAATTAATTCATCCCAGTTATTTTCAGTACTTCCTGAGTTAAAAACAACAACTAAAGGCGAACCATCACTACTTACAAAACTAAATGTCGTTGTATCGTTATTTGTGTAGCAAAAAACCGTATTAATAGGGATTCCTGAACCACAATCTACTGGTGCATTTGGATCTGCTCCTGTTGTAAAAGATTGTACTGCACAACCTATTGCGTCACCATTAGCATTAAAAGGTGTAATCGTTACATAATAAGTTGTTGAGTATTCTAAATCTGGTAAAGCAAAAGAAGTTGAAAGACCAACGCCTTGAGAAGTCACTATATCATCTCCGCCAGACATAGTTCCTACCGCAAGAGTATATCCTGAAGGAATACCTGTAGCTGGTTGCCAACTTAAATCGGCTGTTATTGACACTCCTGTTGCACCATTAGTTGGCGCTATTAAATTAGAGCACGATGGTGGATCTACAACCACTTGTGATGCTGTAACATTATCTATATAGAAATAATAATTTCCAGAAAAATAGGTGTTAACAAATCTTAATTTAATGTTAGAGCCTGTCGGCACATTTGCTGCCGGTAGAACAAAACTAATATTTGCACACGTATTTGCTGCTTGATGGTTGGCATCATTAATGGTTCCCATATTCGTCCACGTGGCACCATTATTAGTAGAGTATTCCACATTGAGCTCTCCCCATCCCGGGTTAGTAGGATCGACAGCGGCTGACCAATCAACAATTTTATAATCAAAAGCTACTGTTAAATCTGTACCATTTGATTGACCAACTATATTAGGTGATATTAAATCATCTGTTAAGTTATCAGGACTCAAATTGGCTCTTAAGGAAACAACACTACATGGTTGGAATACAGCTCCAGAGTAACCACTACCAGTCCATCCTGGAGGTAATGTAAGACCTGCATCGAAATTTTCAACTAATCCAATTTGGGAAAAACCACAAAAGGATATGATTCCAAAAAGAATTGAAAGGGTAATTTTTTTCATTGTTTAAATCTAAGTTAGTTAATCAATTGATTATCAACTTACAAATTAACAACACACTCTTAATAGTTCCAGTTTTGAGGGAAAAAACAGACTATGCTAACTAATTTATATTGTTGATTATTTCATATTATAATCCCTAAAACTATAAAAAAACTATGGCAAGAAATATTTAACATAAGGTTAATAGATTAAATACGTATTTTATCGGTGAATTGAAAAATCCTTTAACTAAAAGCTACAGTTCATCGATGATTTAACGGCATTCTAAAAATTTAAGGTGCAGGGTTTGGGAAAATTTCATGAACAGCTTTAATAGAAGCTAACAAGGTGTCGTTTAGTTCCAGGTTAATGCTTTCTATATTCTCTTTCAGCTGATCCATATTTGTAGCGCCAATAATATTACTCGTTATAAAAGGTTGTTGCGTTACAAAAGCTAAAGACATTTGTGCCAAACTTATTTGGTTGTCTTCAGCTATCTTTAAGTAGCACTTGGTTGCTTCTGTTGCTTGGGCGCTACTGTAACGCGCAAATCTTGGAAAAAGTTTTAAACGTGCATTATCAGCAGCTTGATTTTTAATGTATTTTCCTGATAGTACTCCAAATGCCATAGGTGAATAGGCTAATAAACCTATATTCTCACGAATAGCTATTTCTGCCATATCACCTTCAAAAACACGATTTAATAAAGAATAGGCATTTTGAATGGTAATCATTCTTGGTAAATTATGTTTTTTGGATTCTTCTAAAAAACGCATGGTTCCCCAAGCTTTTTCATTTGAAATTCCAGCATGTCTAATTTTTCCAGATTTAATAAGACCTTGAAGTGTGTGTAAAATTTCATTAAAATTATCTTGCCACTGGTCTTCTAAATGATGTTTGTAATCCCGAATTCCAAATGTATTGGTTTGGCGTTCTGGCCAATGCAATTGGTATAAATCTATATAATCTGTTTGCAAGCGCTTTAAACTCTGATTAACGCCATCTACTAAAGCTTCTGGGCTAAATCCATTGGTTCTAATATGCGCTGTATAATCTCCTGGACCCGCAATTTTAGAGGCTAATACAATCTTATCCCGATTACCCGTTTTCTGAAACCAATTCCCAATGATACGCTCAGTTTCGGCATAGGTGCTTTGTTCCGCAGGAACAGGATATAATTCGGCTGTATCAAAAAAATTAATTCCTTGATCCAATGCATAATCCATTTGTTCATGCCCTTCGGCTTGGGTATTTTGATTTCCCCAAGTCATGGTACCTAAACAGAGTTTACTAACTTTTATATCAGTTTGCGGTAAGGTTGTGTATTTCATTATAGGAATTAATAATGCTGTTTAATTAAATCTGTTTTGAATATTAAAGCCATTTATATCTCATTTAATAATTTTGAAATTTCATCCAATTTAGGCGTCAAAATTACTTCAATACGTCTGTTTTTAGCTTTACCTTCTGCTGTTTCGTTACTTCCAATTGGCGCATATTCACCACGACCAGCAGCCGTTAAATTCTCTGGATTTATGGTTGCGTTTTCTCGTAATATATTTACTATAGCAGTTGCTCGTTTGGTTGATAAATCCCAGTTGCCACTTAACTGACCATTTCCACTATACGGCACATTATCTGTATGACCTTCAATTAAAATGGCAATTTCAGGATTATCTGCCAATACAGCACCTAATTGATTTACAGCTTGCTTCCCTTGTGTTCCAACGGCCCAACTTCCAGATTGGAATAATAATTTGTTTTCCATGGACACATATACTTTACCACCTCGTTGCTCAACGGTTAAACCTTTTCCTTCAAAATCCGTTAACGCATTTGAAATAGCATCTTTTAAACGTTTCATATCGGCATCTTTAGCAGCTATCATACCTTCTAATTCTGCAACACGACTAGACCGTTCCCCTAATTCTTTTTTCAACTTTTCTAAACGTGCATTTTCAGCAGCTAAGGCTTGTTCTTTAGCTTCCAGTCTTGCTAATAATTCACGATTCTTTTTAGAATTTTCAGCAATAGAAGCGGAACTATTTGTTTCCAAGGCATCATAAGACGCTTTTAAAACATCAAATTTAGATTTCAATCCGTCATAATCTTGCTGCAATTTATCGCGCTGCGCAACGGTTTCATTATAGTTTTTTTGAAGTGTTTCCAATTCATTCAACGCTTTGTTTTTTGCCGACGTCAAATCGTTATTATCCGCAGACAATTTACTATTCTGCTTTTTAAGCGTATTATATTTTCCTTCTAAATCTTTATATACTTTTGGAGATACACATGCTGTTGTTAAGGCAACCAACAAAACCGATACTATTATATAATGTTTCATATTTTAATATTTTAATTTGGGATTATTTTTCTAATTCTAATAAAATTGGACAGTGATCACTATGAACGGCATCCGTGAGTATAACGGCTCTTTCTATCTTTTCTTGTAAGGGCTCTGAAACCATAGCATAATCTAAACGCCATCCTTTATTATTGGCTCTAGAATTGGCACGATAACTCCACCAACTAAATACTTGTTTTACAGGATGTAAATATCTGAATGAATCTATAAACCCGCTATCTATAAAATTTCCTAACCATTGGCGTTCTTCTGGTAAAAACCCAGATACACCTTTCATTTTTGGGTTATGAATATCAATTTCTTCGTGACAAATATTATAATCACCACAAATAACAAGGTTTGGAATAGCTTTCCTTAAATTATCAATGTAGTAATGAAACATATCCATATAATCAAACTTATGTTGCAGTCGCGCATCATTAGTTCCAGATGGCAAATACAAACTCATCACGGAGACACCGTCAAAATCGGCACGAATATTCCGACCTTCAAAATCCATGGATTCTATTCCTGTTCCATATTCCACATGGTTTGGTTCGGTTTTACTTAATATAGCTACACCACTATACCCTTTTTTTTGAGCCGAAAACCAATAGTGATAGGTATAACCAGCTTCTTCAAAAAGCTCCAGATTTAATTGTTCTTTATTTGCTTTAATTTCTTGCAAACAGATGACATCTGGGTCTGCAGCAACTAACCAATCAATAAATCCTTTATTTAATGCTGCGCGAATACCGTTTACATTGTATGAAATAATCTTCATGAATTCATCTTTTTAAGCGCTAAAACTGCGCATTTGTCGATGCTTTTTAAGGCATACCGAATTAATTTCAGCTAAAATAAATAATGCGTTACTTTTACACTATTAATTTAATGCCGATTTAACAAAATCTATCAACAAAATAAATTCCTGATTCCACAGTTTTAGAACTACATGAAATACTGTTTTACCTGTTTCGTTTTTTTTATCTGCTTTTGTGCTTTTGCGCAGGAGCCCGATTCTAATTACAAAACAAAAACGGTTGCAGTTTCAGATTCTATCGTTATTGATAGTGTGAGCATTAATTCCAGCTTCTTTTCATTGAAAAATTTGGATGCATCGTTTATTGATGAATCTTACTATGAAGTGGATTTTACCAAAGCCATTCTAAAACTCAAAAAACCGATTGAAGCGGATTCCATAGTCATCAATTACCTGTCATATCCTGAATTCTTAACAAAAACCTATCGCCAATTAGACGAGACCGTTATTTTGGCAAATACCAACAAGCAGCAACAATTATATAAGTTAAGTCAGCCAAGTGAAAAATCTACCTTCAAACCATTTGACGGTCTAACAACAACAGGAAGTATTTCTCGAGGTGTGGTAATTGGAAACAACCAAAACTCGGTTTTAAACAGTGAATTAGATTTACAAATTACAGGTAAGTTAAATGATAAAGTATCACTTCGTGCATCCATTCAAGATGCCAATGTGCCACTTCAAGAATCGGGATATTCGCAACGCTTGGATGAGTTTGATCAGGTGTTTATTGAGTTGTTTAGTGATAATTGGAAAATTCGTGCTGGTGATGTTGATTTAGAAAACACCACGTCCTACTTTGGAAATTTCAGCAAGCGTGTTCAAGGTTTATCGGTAAACGCGCGATTCAATCATCCGGAATCAACCACCAACCTGTTTGCGGCTGGTGCTTTGGTACGTGGCCAATTTACAACCAGTCAATTTAATGCACAAGAAGGCAATCAAGGTCCTTATAAGTTAAAAGGCCCCAATGAAGAATTATACGTTTTAATCGTTTCTGGTAGTGAAACCGTTTATGTCAACGGGATTCCGCTGGAACGTGGTGAAAACAAAGATTATATCATTAATTATAATGCAGGCGAAATTATATTTAATCCAACCTTCCCAATTACATCGGAAATGCGGATTACGGTCGATTACCAATTTAGCGAACGTAATTATTCACGATTAGTTGTTTATGGTGGTGGTAATTATGATAGCGAAAAGCTAAAACTTGGTGTGTCTATTTACAGCGAAAATGATTCTAAAAATAGTCCGCTGCAACAGAACCTTTCAGAAGAACAAGTAGAAATTTTAGCTAATGCTGGTGATGATAAAAGTTTAATGGTAGCGCCATCCAGCTCACCAGAAGCTTATAATGAAAACCGAATTTTATATAAAAAAGAAATTATAAATGGTGTGGAGGCTTTTGTGTTTTCCAATAATCCAGACGACCAATTATTTAGCGTTCGGTTTACATTAGTTGGCGAAAACCAAGGAAATTATATTATTGATAACGAATTTAATGGCGAACAAATAAACGCCATTTCCACCATCTACAAATACGTGGAACCCATTGCAGGTGAACCACAAGGAAATTTTGAACCTATCATTCAATTGGTTGCGCCTACCAAATTACAATTAGCCATTGTTAATGGTAGTTTTATTCCAACTGAAAAAACCAATGTCGCTTTTGAATTGGCAGGAAGTAAAAACGACCTCAACTTGTTTTCAGATCTTGATAATGATAATAATGATGGTTTTGCAGGTAAAATAAAAGTAGACCAAGCCATCATAAAAAAAGATAGTTTATGGAATTTAAATGCCATGGTGGACACAGATTATATTCAAGAAAATTTCCGTTCCATACAACGTATTTACAATGCTGAATTTAATCGAGATTGGAATTTAGATCAAGCAACAGGGAATCAAGCGATTCAAGAACCAGGGAATCAGTTATTTTTCAAAACTGGATTGCGCACATTTCACGCTAAAAAAGGTTTGGCAAGCTACCAATTTGAACATCTTAATTATGCCGATAATTTCAATGGAAACAGACATATTACCTTTGCCGATTTACGTTTAAACAAATGGCAAATACTTTCAAATTCTAGTTATTTAACGGCCAATTCCACAAATTCAACATCCAACTTTTTACGCTCTTTTAACCGCATTACCTATAGCCTAAATAAAGCATGGGTTGGCACAAGATTAGCCATGGAGGACAACGAGCAAAAAACTAAAATCACCAATGAGCATACAGCATTAAGTCAACGTTTTAAATCGTATGAAATCTTTTCAGGAATTGGTGATAGCACCAAAATATTTGCCGAAATTGGCTATAAATATCGTGTAAATGATAGTGTTAGGAACGGAAACTTACAAAAAGTAAATACGTCAAACACTTTTTATATTGATTCACGAATTATTCAAAATTCAAAAACCAATTTATCTATTTATGCCAATTACAGAACGTTAAAAGATGCTGAAAAAGAATCCAATGATGAAAACTCATTAAACTCCAGAATTATTTTCAGTCAGCGATTTTTTGAGCAACTTATTTATTGGAATACGGTTTTTGAAACGAATTCTGGAACGCTTCCACAGCAGGAATTTACATACATTGAAGTGGAATCTGGACAAGGCGTTTACACGTGGATAGATTATAATAACAATGGCATCCAGGAATTAGAGGAGTTTGAAATTTCTCAATTCCCTGATGAAGCGGATTATATTCGTGTACTTTTACCCAATCAAGTTTTTATAAAAACGCATCAAAATCGCTTGAGTCAACTACTTACGCTTAATCCACAACAATGGATTAACAGTGAAGGCGGTTTTAAAAAATTCCTCTCCCGATTTCACAATCAAACCTCGTATTTAGTAGATAGAAAAGAAAGACGTTCTGGTAGCGATTTCAATTTAAACCCGTTTGAAGGTAAAGAAGCAGATCAATTAGCGCTGCAATTAAATTTTAGAAATATCTTGTTCTTCAATCGTGGCAAGCAACGCTACACCACGTCGTATACATACTTAAGTAACAAATCGCAAAATACCTTGTCTTTTGGATTTATTGAAAACGATTTACAAAGCCACAAGCTGCAATTCACGCATAAATTCGCAACAAGTTGGTTGGCTAATTTAGAATCGAGCTTTAATAACAATGTGAGTATTAGCGAGAATTATTCGAGTAAAAATTTCGATATAAACGAATCCAACATTAACCCGAAAATCTCCTATTTATTAAATGACAACACGCGTTTTGATGTGTTTTATCAATATACAAGCAAGGAAAACACCATAAATAATTTTGAAACATTGAAGCAGCAAAAATATGGTGCAGCTTTCACTTTTGCCAATTATCAGAAAGCAGCTATTAGTGGTGAGTTTAATTATTTTGATAATAATTTTTCTGGCAGTGTAAACACAGCCGTAGCTTACCAAATGATGGAAGGCTTACAACCTGGAAAAAATTATACGTGGAGTATTTTAGCACAAAAAAAACTGACTAGCTTTTTAGATTTAAACCTCACCTATTACGGCAGAAAAAGTGAAACAAGCAAAGTGATTCACACTGGAAATGTGCAATTGAAGGCTTATTTTTAAGTCTTGTAACAGTTGTTACACAATAGCTCATAAAAATTCGTACTTTTGTTTAGAATGCAAAAACTTGTTGCCATATCATTTTCATTTTTAGTTCTTTTTCAGAGCTTTAATATTTCTTTTGAAGATTTCTCGCGTTTTAGCGTCTTGCTAAATCATGCGGAATACCATCAAGAGCAGTATGGTGATTCATTTTTTGAATTTCTAGCAGAACATTATGGTGATGCCACATTTCATCCAGCAAGTTCACATAAAGAACATGAGGATTTACCATTCAAGGAACATCATCAAGCTTGTGTACATAGCGGTATAGTTTTTACTTTAAATGCTCAAGAGTATCTTATTTCTCACGAGCCATTTGTGGAAATCCCAATTAATTCACATTACCAAGAATCAATTTCCTTATTTGAAAAACAAGCCGTTTTTCAACCACCCAAATTAGCATAATTCCGTTTTATCTTTTTTTAATCACTAGCGTTCCAGTTTTTGGATAGCTAGCAACTTTATTTAAATGAATTATGTTAGAAAATATCATAAAATTCAGCTTAAAAAATAAGCTGATAATCCTATTGGGAGCTGCCGCAATCATTGGTTTTGGTGTGGTTTCGTTAACCCAAATATCAATTGGAGCGGTTCCAGACATTACCAATAACCAAGTGCAGGTTATTACCACATCCAGAAATTTATCAACCCAAGATGTGGAACAATTTATTACCTATCCTGTAGAGCTTGAAATGGCCAATTTACCAGGCGTTCAAGAAATTCGTTCCGTTTCAAAATTCGGACTTTCAGTGGTTACCATTGTATTCGATGACGATTTAGGCACCTATTTACCGCGTCAACTGATTGCTGAAAAAATCAAATCAGCTTCAGAAAAAATCCCAGAAGGTTTTGGCTCACCGGAAATGGGTCCTATAACCACAGGTTTAGGTGAGATTTATCAATATATTTTAGATGTTAGACCTGAATTTAAAGACCAATACACCATTACCGATTTACGAAGTATTCAGGATTGGGTGGTTAAGCGTCAATTATCAGGAATTCCGGGCGTTGTAGAAGTCAATACTTGGGGTGGATTTTTAAAGCAATATGAAGTTGCTATTAATCCACAGAAATTAACCGCCATGAATATTTCTATTTCATCTATTTATGAAGCTCTAGAAAAGAATAATAGTGTTGCTGGAGGTGGTTATATTGAAAAAACTAATAAAGCCTATTTCATTCGTGGCGAAGGCTTAGTGACTTCCTTAAAAGACATTGAAAACATTGTCGTAAAAAATGATGGCACACCAGTTTACATTAAAGATGTAGCCAATGTTGGTTTTGGTCATGCTACCCGATTTGGTGCTATCACAGGAAATGGGGAAGGTGAAAAAGTACTTGGCCAAATAATGATGCTGAAAGGCGGAAATTCTAAAAAAATTATTGATGCCGTAAAAGAACGTGTAGCCAGTATTCAAAAAACACTTCCTGAAGGTGTTTATATTAATGGTTTTCTGGAACGTAGTGAACTCATAGATAAAACGACATTTACAGTAGCCGAAAACTTAATTTTGGGTTCACTAATTGTCATTTTTGTGGTGGTTTTGCTTCTGGGAAATTGGCGCTCAGGATTAGTAGTGGCTTCGGTTATTCCGCTGAGTTTACTCTTTGCCATTTCACTCATGAATATTTTTGGCGTGGATGCCAATTTAATGAGTTTAGGCGCTATTGATTTCGGTATCATCATTGATGGAGCCGTCATTATCGTGGAGTTTATTGCCTTTCAAATAACAGCTCAAAGTGCCAAGTTGAAAACTGTAACCAGAGAAGCGATTGATAGTATTACTTTAAAAAGTGCGTCAAAAATGATGAATTCGGCTATTTTTGGACAGCTCATTATTCTTATCGTTTTTATTCCAATTCTATCATTAAGTGGTATTGAAGGCAAAATGTTTAAGCCGATGGCCATGACGTTCAGTTTCGCTTTAATAGGCGCTATGATTTTATGTTTAACCTATGTACCCGTCGTTTCCTCGCTCTTTTTAAAACCAACCAATCCATCACCAAAAAACATTTCAGTTAGACTTATGAACAGCCTGACGCGTTGGTATGAGCCAGTTATAAACTGGGCTTTACACAACAAGCGTTTAGTTCTTGGTTTTGCTGTTGCACTTTTAATAGTAAGTGTTGGTGTTTTCAATAAAATGGGAGGCGAATTTGTTCCCACTTTAGACGAAGGTGATTTTGTTATTCAACCGGTTTTAAAAACGGGAACATCTTTGGGTAAAACCATAGAGATAACCACTAAAATTGAAAGCGTCCTACTCGAAAATTTTCCTGAAGTAGATCAAGTTGTAAGTCGCATTGGTGCTGCCGAAGTTCCAACGGATCCTATGTCCATGGAGCAAAGTGATGTTATTATTAAACTAAATCCGAAAAAGACTTGGGTTTCTGCTTCTAGTAAGGATGGACTAGCGCAAAAATTTAAAGAAGCATTAGCCATTATTCCCAATATGGAAATTGAATTTACACAACCTATAGAAATGCGTTTTAATGAGTTAATCACTGGTGTGCGTGCTGATGTGGCTATTAAAATTTTTGGAGACGATTTATCCATATTGGCATCCAAAGCCGAAGCCATAAAAACAGCCATTAGCGATGTGGAAGGTGCTTCGGATATTATTGTAGAAAAAGTTGAAGGTTTGCCACAAATGAGCGTGAATTATAACCGTTTTAAAATAGCGCGTTATGGCCTCAATATTGCCGATTTAAATCAAATTGTTTCCATGGGATTTGCTGGTGATGTAGTAGGACAAGTTTTTGAAGGTGAAAAACGTTTTGATTTGGCCATTCGTCTCGATGAAAAAAGCCGACAGAACTTAAGCGATTTACAGAATTTGTATGTGGATATACCTTCTGGCGGAAAAATTCCTTTAAGCGAATTAGCCGATATTTCCTATACAACTGGACCTGCACAAATTTCCAGAGATGATACCAAACGACGCATTGTAATTGGTGTAAATGTAAGAAATAGAGATTTACAATCCGTTGTAAATGATATTCAAGCGCGTATTGCTTCAGACATTCAGTTACCAGTAGGATATAGTATAACGTATGGTGGCCAGTTTGAAAACCTACAAAGTGCTAAAGACCGATTATTGGTTGCCGTTCCTGTAGCGCTTGTCCTTATATTTATACTGCTCTATTTCGCTTTTAATTCTGTAAAAGATGCCTTGATGGTCTATTCCGCAATTCCGTTGGCAGCCGTTGGTGGTGTTCTGCTATTATGGTTGCGCGATTTACCGTTTAGTATTTCCGCTGGTGTTGGTTTTATAGCATTATTTGGTATTGCTGTATTAAATGGTATTGTACTTATTGAACATTTTAAAGAATTAAAATCTCAAGGTGTTACAGATATTGAAACACGTATAAAACGTGGAACAACGGAACGTTTACGTCCCGTTTTGCTTACCGCGTCAGCAGCAGCCCTGGGTTTTTTACCGATGGCTATTTCTACCAATGCAGGAGCCGAAGTACAACGTCCCTTGGCCACAGTTGTTATTGGCGGTTTAGTAACAGCAACCATTCTAACACTAGTAGTTCTCCCGGTGTTATACGCTTGGATTGAAGAAAATAAAACATTAAAAATGAAGAAAAATCATATAACAACGCTAATCATTCTGTTGATTTCTTGGTCCGGTTTCTCACAACAAAAACCGTTGAACATTCAAGAAACTTATGAATTAGCTCTGAAAACCAATGCACAAATTAAAGCATCAGGCCTGCAAGCAGAAGAAGTAGATGCGCGTATTTCAAGTGCCTTCGACTTTGATAAAACGGCTATTTATTATAGCTATGACCAAAGTAATTTAGGCGCAAATAATGAGCCGTTGAATGTGTTTGGAGTATCGCAAGACTTTTTGTTTCCTACTCGGTATTTTGCCGAAAAACGCTTTAATCAAGCTGCTTATAGCTTAAAAATTTCTGAAAATAACATCCAACGTTTGCAACTTAAACGTGATGTGTATGCTAGTTTCTACGCATTAAGTTACGCTAAAAATAAAGCGAAAACCTATGAATATTTAGATAGCTTGTACACCAAATTTGCTCAAAATGCGAAAAGGCGTTTTGAATTAGGTGAAACTAATTATTTGGAAATGCTAACTGCTGAATCCAAAGAAAAACAAATGGAAACACGACATCTTCAAGCTCAGCAAGAAGTTTTAGTACAAATGGAACAACTAAAAAAAGTGGTTCAGATGGATACTTTACATATCGTTAGTGAACCATTAGAAAAATTGACATTAACCACATTGTCAGTTTCTGAAGATAATCCTGGATTGCTCTACTTTGAAGAATCTAAAAATTACTTTCAGGCTTTAAAAAGTAAAGAAAAACAGGCTTTGCTGCCCGATATTTCGGCTGAATATTTCGTCGGCTCCAATAGTGGTTTAAATTCCAACATTCAAGGGTATCAAATAGGATTAAAAATTCCATTATTTTTCTCTGGAAATGCCGCTCGCATCAAGGCATCTAAAATTGCTGAAGATGTGGTAAATATGAAGGAAGTCGATTATAAAATTAAACTTCAAGGTGAGTACCAACGACTTTTAGCGCAATTGGAACAGCATCAAGCTGCTATTACATATTATGAAACCCAAGGCAACAATCTGCAGGAAGAAATTATAAAAACGGCCAACAGAACATTTAAAGAAGGTGAAATCGATTTCTTTCAGTACATCCAAAGTATTGAAACCGCTAAAGATATGGAGCTGGAATACTTAAACAATTTAAACAGTTACAATCAAACTATAATCACGTTAAATCATTTAACTTTATAATATTAATGAACATGAAATACATATATATACTACTTTTTTCCGCACTATTTATAGCTTGCGGCAATAGCGAGAATGAGCCCACAGACATTATAGAATCCGTTTCTCATGAGGACGAAATTAAGCTTTCAGAAGAACAATTCAAGAGCGAAGCCATGGTATTGGGTGCGTTATCTCAACGCACATTTGATGAAACCGTTACTATAAATGGAGCTATTGATGTACCACCTCATAATAAATCACGAGTCACCACCTATATGGCTGGCTATATTACTAAAACACCTTTATTGGTTGGTGATCAGGTTAAAAAAGGACAACTTTTAGTGACACTTGAAAACACGGAATACATTGAATTACAACAGCAGTTTTTAGAAATCGCTGAACAGTTAAACTATTTAAAAAATGAATATACGCGTCAGAAAACACTATTTGATGAAAATATTACTTCGGAAAAAAACTATTTAAAAGCTGAAAGTATGTATAAAAGCAATTTAGCTTTTTACAATGGACTAGAAAAAAAGTTGCAGATGTTGAACATCAATCCGAAATCCGTTTTAGCTGGCAATATGTCGTCCACTATCAATATTTACGCACCAATTAATGGCCATGTTACCAAAGTAAACGTCAGCAATGGTGCCTTTGTTTCGGCAAGCGATGAAATTATGGAAATTGTAGATATAGACCACATTCATTTAGAACTTTCGGTTTTTGAAAAGGATATTATGAAAATAAAGAAAGGTCAGAAAATTACTTTTACCATCCCAGAAGCTTCTGAAAAAACCTACAATGCGGATGTCCACTTGGTTGGCACTACTATAGATAATGCAACCAGACGTGTTCAAGTTCACGGACATATTGATGATGTGGAAGAAAACTTTATAATTGGTATGTTTGTGGAAGCGCAAATTCATATTAATGAAGTAAACGCTTTGGCCTTGCCTCAAGAAGCGGTTATTCAATTGGATAACAATTATTATGTGCTGGTTTTAGAAGAAAAAACAGCTAGCGGTTATGTTTTTGAAAAAACAAAAGTAAAAATAGGCAAGCAAACCGAAGATTATATGGAGATTTTAAATCCTGAAACCCTGTTAGAAAAACAAATAATAACGCACGGAACCTCCATGCTTCTCAATGAAAGCGAAGGTGGACACGGTCATTAATTAAAACACTATGGCAGATAATCACAATCAGGCGCAAGCTATTTTTGGTAAAAACACCGAATTATACTTTTCATTTTTGTCAGGATTATTTCTGGCAATTGGATTTAGCTTGGATACGTGGACCAATTTAGAACCGTATATACATCTTATTTGTTATATAATTTCTTATGGTTTTGGTGGCTACTTCATTACTCAAGAAGCTATCCGAAAAATTGGTAAAGGTCTTTTTGAAATTGATTCCCTAATGATTGTGGCAGCAATTGGTGCTGCTTATATTGGGAGTTGGGCAGAAGGTTCGCTTTTATTATTCCTATTTAGTTTAGGACATGCTCTCGAGCATTACGCCATGAACAAAGCCGAAAAATCTATAAAGGCTTTAGGTAACTTATCAGCGAAAACCGCTTTGTTGAAGAATGGGAATTCATTAAAAGAAATTCCCATTGAAGATTTAGAAATAGGTAATATTATTGTGGTGCAACCGCATACTAAAATTGCAGCAGATGGTGTTATCATTAAAGGCATCAGCAGCATAAATCAAGCACCAATTACTGGCGAAAGCATGCCAGTTGATAAAAGCCAGTTTCCTAAAGACCAAGAAATACCCAAATTTTCTGATATTGATAAAAGTCACATCGTTTTTTCTGGAACCATAAATGGCGATAGCGCATTAGAAGTTCGGGTGCTAAAACTAACAAAGGATTCTACTGTTTCTCGACTCATTAGTTTGGTAAATGATGTAGAAACGCAGAAATCACCAACCCAAAGACGCACAAAAAAATTCGAAAAAATATATGTGCCAATCGTCATTCTTTTAGTGACTGTTTTATGTTTTGCATTTCTAGTAATTGATGAACCTTTTGAAACCAGTTTATACCGTGCCATTACGGTATTGGTAGCTGCCAGTCCTTGTGCTTTGGCCATTTCAACACCAAGTGCTGTTTTAAGTGGTATTGCACGAGCTGCTCAACGAGGTGTTCTAATTAAAGGCGGTAGAGCATTGGAGGACTTAGGAAGTGTTACAACCATTGCTTTTGATAAAACGGGGACATTAACCGAAGGTAAGCCGAGTTTAAAACACGTGGTTGCTTTTAATGATTTTGACAAAAAAGAATTGCTGCAATTACTTTATGAAGTGGAACGCTTGAGTAATCACCCATTAGCAAAAGCCATTGCAAAAGCTATAAAAGAACAAGAGCAATTGGAAGCTGCTAATTTAGCTTCTAACATTAGTGCTATTCAAGGGAAAGGTATTGAAGCCCTTTATAAAAACGAACCTGTTTACATTGGTAATACACGATTAATGACCGATCAGAAATTCACCATTCCTGAAGCGGTTGAAACGCAATTTAATCAACAGTTGGAAGCTGGGGAAACCGTGATGCTTGTTGGTTATCAAAATCAGATCATTGGTTTAGTAAGTGTTATGGATGTTCCAAGAAAAACCGCTGCAAACACGTTACTACGACTTAAAAAAATTGGCATTAAAAATATGATTATGCTTACAGGCGATCATGAAAGTGTTGGAAAAGCCATTGCCAAACAAATTGGCTTGACTGAAAGTCGCGGTAATTTATTGCCTGAAGATAAGGTAGATGCCATGCGTTTATTAATAGAACGCGATGGGAAAGTTGCCATGGTTGGCGATGGTGTAAACGACGCTCCAGCTATGGCATTAAGTACAGTAAGTATTGCTATGGGAGCAGCCGGAAGTGATGTGGCATTAGAAACTGCTGATGTGGCTTTAATGTCCGACAAATTAGAAATGTTACCCTTTGCTATTGGATTAAGTCGCGCGTCCAAACGTATTATAAATCAAAATATTTTTATCAGTTTGGGTGTGGTTGCCATCCTGGTGCCAGTAACCATATTAGGGTTAACCAATATTGGACTTGCGGTATTATTTCATGAAGGCTCTACGGTTGTGGTTGTTATAAATGCCTTGCGATTGTTGGCTTATAAGGAGGATTAAATGTGTACTAATCTTTATAATATTTTATTTTACGTGTCCAAACATATAGGGGTTCATCGTTTACTATTTTGGTAATGGCAGTCCAGTTTCCTTTTTTGTCGAATTTGTATTTGTAGTTAATATTATAAACTTCATCTACAATTGATTTTACGATAAAGTTATCTGAATTATAAAAAATTTGAATCGATTTGTTGCGCAAAGAATCCATTGAGCGAAGCTGTCTTTGATAAACTATAAAACCACTTTTATTGTATTCAAATAACGTACGATTGTGTTTTGATGAGTCATTAGGATATGGATAAACGATTTCTTCAACTAACCTGTTTTCATTATCATATTTGAAAGCATATTTTGAATAGACACGATCTTCCGAGGTATTATAATTTAACTGATGTGTTTTATTCCCGTTTTTATCATAATCAAACTCTTTCAGTATAGAAATTGATTTAGTAGTATGAATTTCAGTATTATCCTCACTTATCCAATTAGGAGTATAATTTTTAATTATTCTAACAACGTTTCCATTTTGACCCAGCACATTTTCAATAGAATTTGGCTCACCATCTTCATCTATACTTATGGTCTTAATAACTATACCATTAACATTTCTAATATAATACCGATGCACAAATTCATTTGGTTCCCAACTATTGTAATAACTGGATGCAATTAATTTTCCTTTCTTATTATAATGCAACTTTCTAACACTGTATTCATCATCAAAATAGACTTCTTTCTCCTCAATTAGGTTTTTATTATTATCGTATTTAAAATAAAAGCGTCTTTCAGTGACACCAGATATATCAAACCACTCCTCATATATTTTTAAACCATCTGTGTTGAATTCTCTAGAGCAATTAATATGACTCTCATGCATATTTCTTAAAAAATTTGACAAGCTTTTACTTCTATAAATAGATGTGTTTCTGAAAATATTTCCATAATTCTCAATGGATTTTTTTAACATTTTTCTATTTAAAAACTCAACCTTTTCCCTAACAGATTTAGGATTCCCATAAATGGTATCCATATTTTGTTGCGAATAGCCAGAAACAAAAAATAAAGTCAAAATAATTATGTAAAAAAACTTCATAAAAGCAAATATCGGTTTGTTGTTCAAATATCTAAAATTTATAAAACTATTAAAAACAATAATGCGTGAACACCGCTTTTGGGCTAGCGAAAACAAAAACTCCCAAGCAAAATGCTTGGGATTTTTTAATATTCGTTATTTAAAATACTTTAGAGACACCTGTTTTTACAGGTGTTGGTTACATTTTCATTAACCACTCTTTCACATCCACTTCTTTTTTAATAATATCGCGTAAATCGGAAATCTTAACACGGCTTTGTTCCATAGTATCCCGATGACGAATGGTTACCGTTTGGTCTTCCAACGTGTCATGGTCTACCGTAATACAAAATGGTGTTCCGTTGGCATCTTGGCGTCTGTAACGTCTTCCTACGGCATCTTTTTCATCGTAATCCATATTGAAATCCCATTTCAAATCTTCAAAAATCTGACGTGCTATTTCTGGTAAACCATCTTTTTTAACCAACGGTAAAATAGCCGCTTTTACTGGTGCTAAAACGGCTGGTAATTTTAATACGGTTCTGGTGGTATTGTTTTCTAACTCTTCTTCTTCCAAAGCATTGGAGAAAACAGCTAGAAACATACGATCTAAACCAATTGATGTTTCTAAAACATACGGTGTATAACTCGCATTATCTTCATGGTCGAAATACTGTAATTTTTTACCTGAAAATTCTTCGTGTTGTTTTAAATCGAAATCCGTACGTGAGTGAATACCTTCCAGTTCTTTAAATCCGAATGGGAATTTAAATTCAATATCCGTAGCAGCATCTGCATAATGAGCTAATTTTTCATGATCGTGGAAACGATAATTCTCGGTTCCCATACCTAATGACAAATGCCATTTCATACGTGTTTCTTTCCAGTATTCAAACCATTCCATTTGCGTTCCTGGTTTGATAAAAAATTGCATTTCCATTTGTTCAAACTCACGCATTCTAAAAATAAATTGTCTCGCTACAATTTCATTTCTAAAAGCCTTTCCGGTTTGTGCAATTCCAAACGGAATTTTCATACGACCCGATTTTTGAACATTTAAAAAGTTGACAAAAATTCCTTGTGCTGTTTCTGGACGTAAGTATAAATCCATAGCATGTTCTGCGGAAGCACCTATTTTAGTTCCAAACATCAGATTAAATTGCTTGACTTCTGTCCAGTTTCTAGAACCCGTAAGCGGATCAGCAATTTCTAATTCTTCGATTAGAGCTTTTACATCCAATAAATCTTCAGCTTGTAACGATTTTCCCATTCTGGTTAAAATGGTTTGAATCTTTTCAAAATAACCAACTACTCTTGGATTGGTAGATATAAATTCTTCTTTATTAAAAGCATCACCAAAGCGTTTTTCAGCTTTTGCAACTTCCTTATCTATTTTAGCTTCTATTTTTGCGCAATAATCTTCAATTAAAACATCAGCACGATAGCGTTTTTTAGAATCTTTGTTATCTATTAACGGATCATTAAACGCATCTACGTGTCCAGAAGCTTTCCAAGTGGTTGGATGCATAAAAATGGAGGCGTCTATACCTACAATATTGTCATGCATTTGCACCATGGCTTTCCACCAGTATTCGCGAATGTTCTTTTTAAGTTCTGCGCCATTTTGTGCGTAATCGTATACTGCACTTAATCCGTCGTAGATTTCACTACTTTGGAATACGTAACCATACTCTTTTGCGTGAGAGATTACTTTCTTGAATTGATCGTCATTGTTTGCCATAGTGCAAAAATAGAAAACCGCTTCAACTAAATGAGCGGTTTTATGAAAAAAATAATGGGTTAATTAATTTAGTTTAATTTTTGAAGAACCAAGCACTTTATTATCATGAAAAACGGATATAAAATACTCACCTTTTTTTAATAACTTTTCTTGATTGATATTAATTTTGGCACAAACAGCAATGTCATCATTCATATAATTAATGGCTGTTCTTCCACTGTAAGCTAATAATTCTTGTCCAAATTCTACCATACCTCTACTAGAGACAATGGTATTATCTGGGCCTATAATTTGAACATACAACTCTTTATTTCCTTTGGATGAAAATTCGTTTTTTAATACCGTAAAGCAAACTTCCATGTTGTCTGTTTGACGTGCTTTGGTAGTTTCCACGTTATATTCTGATGGATTTGTAATTAGCGCTTTAACTTTAAGATTATCGAGCGTTAATGCTGAAATTCTATCAACGAAAGCAGTTAGTTCTAAATTTTGTTCTGTTAGTTCTGCTAAAGCTATCTGATTAGATTCCAATTTTAAGTTATTGGTTTCAGATGCTTCATTTAAAGCGTCATTTTTTTCTAAAATGCGTGCAATTTTATTGAATAGTATTCTACGCTCTTGAATAAGCGCAGCAATATCTTCTTTATACTTTGTAATTAAAGGATAATCTGTTTTTACCAAATCCAAAGAATCTAAAACTGTTTCCAATTTAGACTTTGAAAGCTGCAATTGTGCTGTTAACTCGTTATTATCAACACGTTCATAGTCATGAAGTTTCATCATACTAGATAATTCACTCTGAACAAGTTTAACTTCTTGTTCCATGAATTTCTCCTGACTTTTTAATGTGTTGTAACTCGTTAAACTATACGACCCTAATACAACAATGGCTATTACCAATGATCCAATAATTAATTTGTAGTTAAATAATTGAGGGTTAACTATCATCTTAATTAAATTATGGGAGCAAATCTAAAGTTAAAGATTGTAAATCAACTTTTTAATCGATAAACAGAAAATAAACTTGTTAAAGTTCTTGTTTAAATAACAAATTGTTATGCCTTGATAAAACATTGTAATATATTTAGAATTAAATAATTAGTTTGTTTCAATCGCTACTTGCTTTGTTCTTTCCTAAAGTTTGTTATAGTTGCAATGGTTTATTGCGCGATAATGAACAATATGCTTGTACAGCTTGCAGACACGATTTTCCGGTTACAAACTTTCATTTTAATCAGGATGAAACCGTTTTAAAAGTTTTCTATGGTCGTCTCCCTATTGAAGCGGCTACAGCCCTATTGCGTTTTGAAAAGAAAGGAATTACCCAAAACTTACTTCACAACTTAAAATATAAAGGTTTTGAAGAAATAGGCATATTTTTAGGTGGCTGGCTTGGTGGCGAACTTCAAGGCATTCCTGAATACCAAAATATTGATATGGTCATTCCCGTTCCATTGCATAAAAACAAACTTCGGAAACGTGGTTATAACCAAGTTGCTAAATTTGGACAAGAATTAGCTAAAAGCTTACAGGCGGAATACGTGGATGATGTTCTAGTAAAAGTAACCAACACCAGCTCTCAAGTCACTAAAAACAGATTAACGCGTTGGTTATATAATGTAGAGGTTTTTAAAGTTATAAATGCACATAAAATCCAAAATAAGCACATTCTATTAGTGGATGATATTATAACCACTGGCGCCACTATGGAAGCTTGTGGAAGCGTTTTATTAAAAAATGCGCAAGTTCGAATCAGCATTGCTACCATGGCAATAGCGTAAAGGATGTTTCGTTAATGATAAATATGTTGTTTATTTGCAAAAAAAGAAAAGTCGGTATGCGTCAAGCGTTTTCTCAAATAATAGTAGTTGTTTTAGTAGCTTTAGTAATTGCTAGTTGTGCCAATCGTGGTACTCCAAGTGGTGGAATAAAGGACATCATACCACCAAAAATTACCAAATCAGAACCTGAAAATTACACAACGAATTTCACTGGAAATGAAATAAAAATTTATTTCGACGAGTATATTAAAATCAATAATGTGTCTAAACAGCTAATTATTTCACCTCCAATGGATCCTGCTCCAGACATTATTCCACTTTCTAGTGCCAGTAAGTATATAAAAATTACCATTAAAGATACATTAGCTCCAAATACAACTTACGCGTTTAACTTTGGGAATAGTATAGTAGATAACAACGAAGAAAATCCATATCCATTTTACAAATATGTGTTTTCAACAGGAAGTTATATCGATTCGCTTTCTATAAAAGGAATTACTGTTGATGCGACGTTAAGAAAACCAGACGATTTTATTTCGGTAATGTTATACGAAGTAGATTCAACTTTTACAGATTCTATCATTTTTAAGAAAAACCCAAGATACGTTACCAATACACTTGATAGTACGACAACTTTTTCTTTGGAAAACTTAAAAGCTGGCAAATACAAACTGGTAGCCTTAAAAGATAAAAATCAAGACTACAAATTCCAGCCACAAACCGATAAAATAGCCTTTCACGAAGGGTTTATAGACGTTCCTGTAGATTCGACTACATCTTTTACCTTAAAATTATTTTCAGAGGATTTAGAGCCAAAAATTACAAGACCCCGTTTAGTTTCTGGCGAAAAAATTGTTTTCCCTTTTGAAGGCGATTATGAAAACATGCGAATCCAGACGACCGAAACAGTTCCTGATAATTTTGAATATCGCATAACCAAAGATGCTAAAGCAGACACCTTATACTATTGGTACAAACCACGATTGGAAGTGGATTCACTTCAATTTAATGTCGCCAATAAAAATTATGATCAAGATTTCATCGTGAAATTAAGCGAACAAAAACGGGACACCATGAGTATTCAGGTGGAGCCAAATGGTCTTTTAAATTTTAATGATGAGTTTAAAATATCGAATACCGTTCCGTTTACGCGATTTCAGAAAAATAGAGTAACCGTCTTAGATAAAGATTCTGTGGCAGTAGATTATAAAGTAAAATTAGATTCGCTAACAAATACCTACACCTTAAATTTCGATAAAAAGGAAAGTGAAACCTATAAAATTCAACTATTGCCAGAAGCATTAACCGACTTTTTTGATAATAAAAACGATACCTTAAACTATCAATTAACAACGAAAACGTATTCAGATTATGGGAATGTTCGCGTGATACTACAAAATGCTACCTATCCTATTATTGCGCAAATAACAGATGAAAAAGGTAACGTTATAGCTGAACAATACAGTGAAAAACCAGAGCCTATTGATTTTAGACATCTTAAAACGGGTATTTTTTATATGCGAGTCATTTATGACACCAATAAAAACAAAAAATACGATACAGGAAATTATCTGAAAAAGATACAACCAGAACGTGTTAGCTATTATAAAGACAAGCTAGATGTCCGATCTAATTTCGATAATATTTACGAGTTTACATTATTTTAAACTGATCCCGATCGTTTAAGAATTTCAATTTAGTTCTATACCTATTAATATGCGTTTTATCCAAAGTAATTAATTCAATATGATCCTTGTTTGGTCTGATGGGTGTGATATTATTCCCTAACACATCATACACTGCCGAATGGCCCGAATATTCATTTTGAGCATCATCTTCACCAACCCGATTCACACCAATACAGTAACACATGTTTTCAATAGCACGTGCTTTTAATAAAGCATCCCAAGCTGCAACGCGAGGTTTTGGCCAGTTAGCCACGTAAATTAACGCATCGTAATCCGTTGTATTTCTAGCCCAAACGGGAAAGCGTAAATCATAACAAATTTGCAAGCAAATTTTCCAATCTTTATAGTTGACAATAACTTTTTCTTGCCCAGCAGTAAACACCTTTTCCTCTCCAACCAAGGTAAAGGAATGGCGTTTATCATAGGTTTTAAGAGTCCCATCAGGAAATGCAAAAACCATACGATTATAAAAATTGTCGTTTTCTTCAATAATAAGACTTCCCGTTATGGCAGCTCCAGATTCCGCTGCATGCTTCTGCATCCATGTTACCGTTTTGCCATCCATAGTTTCTGCAACAGCTTGCGCGTTCATGGTGAATCCTGTTGTAAACATTTCAGGAAGCACAATTAAATCCACGGGTTGTTTAATGCCTTGGATTTTGGTTTTAAAGTGTTCTCTATTTGCTTTCGGGTCTTCCCAAACTAAATGTGTTTGGATAATGGCTAGGTTCAGTTCGTTACGCATGCATTATAATTTATTTAGTGCTTTATTAGCTTTTTTCATTTTATCAGACAACTTGTTTAATCTTTTTGTCCATTTTGCTTCATCGTTAGGCGATAAATCTTCCTTTTTACGAAGTCTGTTGTGTTTTTTTTGATCGGAATTTAAGTTATTTTTTAGACTTTATATAATTCCTACGCGATTTCGCTTCTGCCTCTAACTTTTTATCTAAAGCTTTAGTTTGTTTTTTAGGTTTTCTAGCCTCTTTCTGGACTTGTTTTATCTACTCTTAGCCTCCTTTAAAGCTCTTTGTTGTGAAGCCACTTCAGCTTCAAGCTCTAATTTTTTATTTAATTTAGTTACAATATGGCCTTTTTCTTCAGCCCTTATTTTATCCGTCACCTCTTTTCCTTGATGATAATACGTGATCCCTTTTACCTCATCTATTTTTCAAGAATCAGTAATTACCTGATGTTTTGTTCCACAAAAACTTACGCCAAGCAACACTGCGAAACACACTGTTTTTAAATAGTTCATAACTTCTGTTTTTCACATTAAAGGTTATACTATTAAGCTTCAGTTGTACATATCAAGTCACTTATTTACAAATAATTTAACATATCACAATTTGTTTAAAATATCAGCTGCTTTTTTAAGTGTTTCGTTGGTTTTTGCAAAACAAAATCGCAACACCTTATCGTCTCTATTTTCTAAATTAAATACAGATAAAGGAATGGATGCTAAACCGTTTTTAATAGTTAATTGTTTAGCGAAATGGACATCATATTCATGCGTAATTTCAGAATAATTCAACACCTGAAAATACGTTCCTTGAGATGGTTTAAACGTAAATCTAGAATCTTTTATGAGCTTTAAAAAATAGTCGCGTTTTTCCTGATAGAAATCGGCTAATTGTAAATAGTGATTTGGTTCTTTTAAATAATCTGCCACTCCTTTTTGCATGGCACTATTCACAGAAAAAACATTAAACTGATGAACTTTTTGAAATTCTTCCATCAATTTTTTTGGCGCACAACAATAACCCATTTTCCAACCTGTATTGTGGAATGTTTTCCCAAACGAAGCCACAACAAAACTGCGCTGTTTTAAACTAGAAAACAAACAAACACTTTGATGTTTTAAACCATCAAAAATCATGTGTTCATAAACCTCATCACTCAACACCAAAATATTAGTGCCTTCAGTTAAAGCTTGCAGTTTCAACATATCATCCTTGGACAAAACCGTTCCACTCGGATTGTGAGGCGTGTTGATGATGATCATCTTTGTTTTATCGGAAATTTGTTGTTTTACATCATCCCACTTTATGGAATAACCAGGTGCTTCCAATTGAATAGCAATAGGTTTTCCACCGTTAATTTTAATTGCAGGTTCGTAACAATCATAAGCAGGTTTAAAAATAAGCACCTCATCATCTGCATGAATAAAAGCAGAAATAATAGTATAAATAGCTTGGGTTGCTCCTGCTGTAACCGTTATTTCAGTTTCAGGATTATAACTGGTATTATAAAGTAATTCGAATTTTTTAGCGATAGCCTCTCGCAATTCTAAATTCCCAGCCATTGGCGCATATTGATTAAAATCGGAATTCATAGCTTGACTGACCAAATCAATCAATTTCTGATCGCTTTTAAAATTCGGAAACCCTTGTGATAAATTTATAGCTTTATATTTATGCGCTAAAGCACTCATTACGGAGAAAATACTGGTTTCTACTTGTGGCAATTTAGAAATATGTCTCATACTTGTAAAGGTAATAACTTCCAAATACAATTTTGTGAGTAGAACTTTTTATATTTACAGAATTCAAAATTTTTATACTATGAAATTAATTAGATTATTGGTTCTCTTTATTGTTTTTCAAGCATCAGCACAGCAAGGTGGTATGTGGATTCCTTCGCTTTTAGAAGGTATGAATGAAGACGAAATGACTGCTTTAGGTAGCAAATTAACCGCTAAAGACATTTATGATGTTAACAATTCCAGCCTTAAGGATGCCATTGGCCATTTTAATGGAGGTTGTACGAGCGAAGTGATTTCCGACCAAGGATTAATTCTTACTAATCACCATTGTGGATTTGGTGAAATCCAATCACATTCGTCTTTAGAAAACGATTATTTAAAAGATGGTTTCTGGGCTATGAATCTGGAGGACGAATTACCAAATGAAGGTCTTTATATTGAATTCATAGTACGTATCGAAGACGTAACAACGCAAGCGCTCGATGGTGTAACGGATGCCATGACTGAAAGAGAAAAACAATCTACTATTGATAAAAACACCAATACATTACAAACCAAAGTTACTAAAGAAGCTTGGCAAGACACCAAAGTAAAGTCGTTTTACAAAGGAAATCAATATTTTCTATTTGTAACGGAACGCTTTAATGATGTGCGTTTAGTTGGTGCACCTCCAACAAGTATTGGTAAATTTGGTAGTGATACTGATAACTGGGTGTTCCCAAGACATACTGGTGATTTTGCCTTATTCAGAATTTATGCTGATAAAGATAATCGTCCAGCCGAATACAGTAAAGACAACGTACCTTACAAACCAAAACACCACTTACCAATTTCTTTAGATGGTGTTGAAGAAGGCGATTTTACTATGGTTTTCGGTTTCCCTGGAACGACTGATGAATATTTACCAGCTGTAGCTATTGAACATATTACCCAAGATTTTAATCCGAGTAATATTGCTATTCGTGAAGCATCCCTAAAAGTGATTGATGCTGAAATGAAAGTGAACGATGATGTTCGTATTAAATATGCCTCTAAACAAGCACGTATTGCAAACGCTTGGAAAAAGTGGATTGGTGAAAATTTAGGTATTAAAAAGAGTCATGCCATTGCCGAACGTCGTGCTTTTGAAGCAACCTTTACCAAAGCATTAAAGGAAAAAGGACTAGAAGAAAAATACGGTCATATTCTACCAGATTTTGACAGGTTATATAAAGATTTTGCAGATGTGAATATTAAACGTAGAAATTTTATTGAAGTGTTTTTGGTGACTAATGAGTTAATGACCATGACGTTTAGAGCATACCAAGTTGAGAAAGGTTTAGAACGCGATCCAGAAAGTATGGATAAAAATCGTGCTTATATAACAGGTGTTTTAGAAGGAATTCATAAAAATTACGATGTAAAAGTAGACAAAGGTGTGTTTGAGAATGTGATGCCTTTATATTCAGATAATGTGAACGCTTCTATTTATGACACGACGGCATTTACTAATTTAGATTCAGCATTAGCACTTTTTGAAGGTTCTGCAGATGATGTGATTAAAAAATTAAATAACGATGCCGCTTACAGCTATGCAAAACCGTTTATTGAAGATTTTTTCAATAACCTGAATCCAGAATTTCAACAAAAAAACGATCCAATTACAGCGCTTCAAACGGAATACATGACAGCGCTTATGAAAGCGTTGCCTAACGAACGCTACTTTCCAGATGCTAACGGAACGTTGCGTGTTACGTATGGTCAGGTTAATGGCTATTCGCCAAGAGATGCCGTTTATTATAGTCCTGTGAGTTATTTAGATGGTGTTATTGAAAAGTATATTCCTGGCGATTATGAGTTTGATGTACCACAAAAACTAATCGATTTATATGAAGCTAAAGATTACGGTCAATATGCTGATAGTAATGGAAAAGTACCCGTTTGCTTTTTAGGAACTAACCACACAACAGGTGGAAACTCGGGAAGTCCTGCTATTGATGCACATGGAAATCTGGTTGGGTTAAATTTTGATCGTGTTTGGGAAGGAACTATGAGTGATATGAATTACGATCCTGAAATTTGCCGAAATATTATGGTCGATGTACGCTACGTATTATTCATTGTTGATAAATATGCCGGCGCCAAACACTTAATAGACGAGATGACTTTGGTTCACCCGAAAAGTGGAAAAAGTAAATCTAAAATCAAGAAAAAACGTAAGAACTAGGTTGTTCAAATAAATAAAAAGTAAAGCCTTACAATCCTGAAACAATGGAATTGTGAGGCTTTTTTTAGTGGTTTATTGGAAACGATTATTCAGGATTAATAATGCTTTCTTTTATTTTAAAAGTCACAATCATTTGGATGACTTTTGGTAAGTACCTATTAAAATTTTGTTCAGTAGCTGTATAATTTATAACATAGTCTTGATTCTGGTAATTGAAAAGTGCCTTTAAATTATAATAGGTTACATCATTATACATTTTACCATATTTAATAAGATAATACTTACCATATATAGGATGATTCTCAAACTCATAATCTGGATTATAATTCCCTTTTTCTTTTAAAGCAGAAATATAGGTGTCTAGAGTTTCCTCAATATTTTTACTTTTATAGTTTTCAATATCATAGGCATCCACATAAACATAGCATGTATTATAATTTTCCTCTAATTGCTTTACATTAATTGGAGAATGTACTAGTGTATTATGTAACCCATAAAATGAGCACCATGTCTCTGGAATGGTCAATTCATAATTTTCCAGTAATGCTTTTACTTTACTCGTATCCAAACAAACAAATTGTTTAGGTTTTTTTTTAGTAGAACCACATCCTATTACTACAATCAACATCACGATTACTAATACCGGGTTTTTTATTTTCATAGGTGAAATTTCGCTTTTATGCTTGAGTTTTATTTTGATTATAAATTTAGAAAAATTAATTTGAACTGCTGATTAGTATTTGTTTCTTTACGGGATTTCAGCTACAAGTAAAAACCATTCAAATGAAAACAACAACGCCATTCACTATTGAACCTTGCAATAAAGAAAACATTAAGAAAATAGTTGATGGTATAAACGACTATAATTTAAGTCAGGTTTCTGCAATTTCAGATATTTGGACACGTTTGGAGTTTGTTGCTAAAGACGAAAACGGCATTGAAATTGGCGGAATATTGGCAGGACTCGGCTATTGGAATGGACTTGAAATTAAAATTTTGTGGGTAAAAGAGTCTCACCGAAAAAAAGGTATTGGCACACAAATTTTAAAACATGCTGAAAAAATAGCAATAGAAAAAGGCGCGAAAATTTCCATGCTTGATACATTTGATTTTCAAGCTGAAGCCTTCTATTTAAAAAATGGCTATAAACCAATTGGCGAAATTAAAAACTTCCCGGAAGGTCATAGACGTATATATTTCTCTAAAAAATTATAGAACTTAAGTTAGACGTTAAGCATTCAGTGACAAACCTAGCAGGCTTTCGAAACCTGCTCGAAGTGACGCGAAATTCAATTTTACTACATACTAAAATAAATAGACCTCACAGTTCCAAAAATCAGAATTGTGAAGTCTTTACTATTTTACAAAAACGTGTTTTATACGTTATGTTGCATACGTATGGTTCATACCTTTTTTTTCTACAAAGTATTTAATGATATATATAATTGAGCCAAAAATAGGCACAAAAATCACGAACAACGTCCATAAAAGTTTGAACAACGGTTTTTGTTCGTTTTTAAATATGAATACTAAACTTGTTAAAAATAAGACTAATGCAAGAATTGCACTAATAATTAAAACAAATGGATTAACTACAGTCATAATTTAAAGCGGTTAAGATTTGGATGAGATTTCAAATTTTTAAAATCATTTGAATTTTGAATGAAGATAGAAGAAAATTTGTGGATAGAAAAATTCTATTGATTTACTTTAACCTGTCAGGTCTTTCTTTTTTAAATAATTTCCATTTTCTTCAATAGGAAACTCGCATTCATATTTTGGCAAATGCCTTTTTTGAATTTGTAATCGAAAAAGAGTTCGTCATTAATAATTTGCGCATCGAAATAGTAGTTTTTTACGGGCTCTAATTCGGTTTCAATCGTACATAAACTTAAATCATGCGTAGCAATAATGCCCGTGGCATTGGAAGCCACTAATTTCTCAACAAACTTTTTTGATCCAATGGCTTTATCTGTGGAATTGGTCCCTTTTAAAATTTCATCTAGAATAATAAAATACGGTTCCTTCTGAATAGCGTCTACAATAAATTTTAAGCGCGTTAATTCGGAAAAGAAATAACTACTATCATCCGTTAGCGAATCGCTGGTACGCATACTTGTAATTAACTTAATGGGTTGGTAATTGCTTGACGTAGCACAAACTGGTAAACCCACATTTGCCATAACAATATGTAAGGAAACCGTTCTTAAAAACGTGCTTTTTCCAGCCATATTAGCACCAGTTACAATTAAAAACTCCTGGTTGTTTATGGTTAAATCACTAGCAACTCGTTTTTTTGCATCTAATAAGGGATGTCCTAAATGTTTTGCTTCAATGGTGGCTTCTTTCGTAACAATATTTGGAAACACATAATCTGGATGATTAAACCCATAATTCCCTAAACTATTATAGGCGTCGAAAAAAGAAACCACTTCAAACCAATGACCAACGGTTTCGTGGTATTGGGCAATCCACTGCTCTACTTTATAACTATTTTTTAAATCGATTAGCAAAAAACCATTTCCTAAAAGTGCTGAAATAAAATTATTCCGATTATCTAAGGCATCCAAATGCTGAGAGAACTTGGCGAAAATTTCCGATGCTTTTTGATGTTCTAATTGAATCTGTTCTTGCTTGTTTTTTAATAAACCAGACGTAAATGTTTCCTGTTCTATCTGATTTAAAAGCGTTGCATACTGTCTAAAAGTATCTTTTACTTTATCCGTATTACTAGCCAGATTGTTTATTTTCTTTAAGTAAACTCCTGTAATAATAAGCCCTAAAAGCAACCATAATAACACAAAAATAGGCGCAATAACTTGAAATACGGAAAGTCCTACAATTGCCAAAGAAGCTACAGTAAATGCCAACGGAAACCATGCCATCATTTTAGGTAGAAATATTTGGTGACTTTTTAACCACTCAATGATTTTTACAGCTGGTGTTTCCACATGAATCAACGATGCAACACCAGAAAAATGCTGACGCCAATCTGGTTTATCGGCTAATTCTTTGATGGCTACTTGTCGCGGTTCTACGTTGTCAATATCATTCGCATTTAAAGCGTTTGCAAGTGTTTTAGTCCCTTCGTTTATAGATGTTCTATTTATAAATTGAAAGAAGGATCCTTTCCCAAACAAATCGATATCTAAACTATAAAAGTGTGTCGGATTTTGAAATTCCAAACCTGTTGGACGCTCATGAAAATTACCAATAGCTATAGCCAATTCATCTTCATTTATAGCCACTAAGGCTTTATGAAGATTGCGTTGGTATTTAATATCGGTATATTTAGTGAGCGTAAAAATAAATAAAGCAGTTCCTAGAACTCCAACTCCTAAAGCTACTTGCCAATTTTGAAAGGTAAGATAAACGCCTAATAACGTTCCTAAAAAAATACCCAAACGCAACATGCTAAACGTAAAAAGCTTTTTATTAAACGTTTTTACAGCGGTTTGATGGCTTTCTAATTGCTTTTGGTAATACGCGTTTGGTTCGTGTTTCATAGAAAAAATTAAACTTTTAGAATGTCATAGCATCTATTTGATGAAACATACTAATAATGCTTTCTACAGCATTTTTATAAAATTCGGGATGGATGTTTTCATAAACGTCTGTAGGCTTATGGTAATCATCATGATCTTCAACACCAAAATATAAAAACGGAATCTCTTTTAAATGAAAAGGTGCGTGGTCTGACGCAAACATCCAATTCTGTTTATCGTCTGTTCCGTCATGTCCTGCAATAACACTTACACCTTCCGTTGTTTTACGATCATTATAAGCCGTTTCTAAAAGCGGATGACTTTTAATTCCTGTAACATATAATTCTTGGTTTTCATTGCGTGACACCATATCCATGTTGATATTAAGAATAATAGATTTTAATGGTACAACTGAATTATCTACAAAATATTTAGACCCTTGAAGTCCTAACTCTTCGGCATCAAAAAAGGCTAAAATAACGGAGTGTTTTGGTGGATTTTTATCAAAATATTCCGCAAAAGCAAATAAGGCACTGACACCTGATGCATCATCATCTGCTCCATTATAAATTTGGCCATTTTTAATCCCTTCATGATCATAATGCGCACTTAACACGATATATTTATTAGGATATTCCGTTCCTTTTATAGACCCTATAATATTGACACCATTATATGATTTATTTCGACTCTCGAATGTAAAAGGCTGTTCAAAGTTTGGAACTAAAGATCCAACTTCAAGTAATTCTAATTGCTTAATGATATACTCTTTTGCTTTGGCTGCACCAGCAGTTCCTGTTCGCCTACCTTCATAAGCATCTGATGCTAATTCCTTAACGTGATGGAGTAGGTTATCAGAATTAAAATTATAAGATTGTTTTATTTGCCCTGAAGACTGACAGGAATACAGCAAAACAAAGGCTGTTAATAGAATAAAATTAATGCGTTTCATTAGTATAAATTATAAGTATAAAGAAACAAAAAAATCCCAAGATTAAACTTGGGATTTTTTTGTTTTAATAAAATATTTTTATCCTTTTAAACTCGCTTTTAAATACTCACGATTCATACGTGCAATATTTTCCAATGAAATTCCTTTAGGACATTCCACTTCACAAGCTCCCGTATTGGTACAGTTACCAAAACCTTCTTCATCCATTTGCTTAACCATGTTTAAAACACGGTCTGTTGCTTCAATTTTACCTTGAGGCAATAAGGCAAATTGTGATACTTTAGCGCCAACAAATAACATGGCTGACGAGTTTTTACAACTCGCTACACACGCTCCACAACCAATACAAGTTGCTGAATCGAATGCTGTATCTGCATCGTGTTTGTTGATAGGAATGGCATTAGCATCAATAGTATTTCCAGAGGTATTTACCGAAATAAACCCACCTGCATGTTGAATACGATCAAAAGCAGATCTGTCAACCACTAAATCCTTAATAACTGGAAATGCTGTTGCTCTAAATGGCTCAATAACAATGGTGTCGCCATCTTTAAACATACGCATATGTAATTGACACGTAGTAACACCACGATCTGGACCATGGGCTTCCCCATTAATATATAATGAACACATACCGCAAATTCCTTCACGACAATCGTGATCAAATTCCACAGGCTCATCACCTTTGTTAATTAGACCTTCATTTAATACGTCTAACATTTCTAGGAAAGACATATCTGGAGAAATATCACTAATTGGATATTCAACCAATTTTCCTTTATCGTTAGCGTTTTTCTGACGCCATATTTTTAACGTTAAATTCATAGCTTTCCTTCTTATTTATAACTTCTTTCTTTCACTTCAATATTTTCGAAAACCAAATCTTCCTTGTGTAACAAAGCGTCTTTTGGTTCACCTTTATACTCCCAAGCTGAAACGTATTGGAATTCCTTTCTACGTTGTGCTTCACCTTCATCTGTTTGGTGTTCTTCTCTAAAGTGTCCACCAGCAGATTCCTCACGTAATAAAGCATCTTTAGCAAACAATTCACCTAACTCTAAATAATCGGCTACACGTAATCCTTTTGCTAATTCTTCATTAAACTCTTCATTGGTCCCTGGTACGCGAACATCTTTCCAGAATTCTTTACGCAGTTCTGCAATCTCTACGATAGCAGATTTTAAATCTTCTGCATTACGAGCCATACCACATTTGTTCCACATAATTTTCCCTAAACGTTTGTGGAAATGGTCAACAGAATGTGTTCCGTTATTATTAATTAAATGGGCAATGTTATCACGAACACTCTTCTCTGCTTCATCAAATGCTGATGAATTTGTAGGAATTGGTCCTGTTCTAATATCATCTGCTAAATAATCGCCAATTGTATATGGTAGTACAAAATAACCATCGGCTAAACCTTGCATTAATGCCGAAGCACCAAGTCTGTTAGCGCCATGATCTGAAAAGTTAGCTTCACCAATTGCATATAATCCTGGAACGGTAGTTTGTAAATTATAATCTACCCAAATACCTCCCATGGTATAGTGAACGGCTGGATAAATCATCATTGGTGATTCGTATGGGTTCTGATCAACAATTTTCTCATACATCTGGAACAAGTTACCATACTTGTTTTTCACCACTTCTTGTCCTAATTTTCTAACAAGCACATCATCATCTTCATTTAATCCTTTAATATGAGCTTGCTCTTTTCCGTAACGCATAAATGCGGATGCGAAATCTAAATAAACCGCTTCGCCAGTTGCATTTACACCATAACCAGCATCGCAACGCTCCTTAGCAGCACGTGATGCAACATCACGAGGCACTAAATTACCGAAAGCTGGATAACGACGTTCTAAATAATAATCACGATCTGCTTCTTCTAATTGTGTTGGTTTTAATTTACCAGCACGAATAGCTTCAACGTCTTTTTTATGTTTAGGCACCCAAATACGTCCATCGTTTCGTAACGATTCTGACATAAGGGTTAATTTTGATTGATGATCTCCAGAAACTGGAATACAAGTTGGGTGAATTTGCGTGTAACACGGATTAGCAAAGTAAGCACCACGTTTGTGAGCTTTCCATGCTGCGGTTACATTAGAACCCATGGCGTTTGTTGATAAAAAGAATACGTTTCCATATCCACCAGTTCCTAAAACAACTGCGTGTGCTGAATGACGTTCTATTTCACCTGTAACCAAATTACGAGCAATAATACCACGTGCTTTTCCGTCTACAATAACAACGTCTAGCATTTCATGGCGACTGTACATTTTTACTTTACCACGACCAATTTGACGATTTAATGCCGAATAAGCGCCTAATAGTAATTGCTGACCTGTTTGACCAGCTGCATAAAATGTTCTAGAAACTAATACACCACCAAATGAACGGTTATCTAATAAACCACCATACTCACGTGCAAAAGGAACACCTTGTGCTACACATTGGTCAATAATATTAGCAGATACTTCAGCCAAACGATACACGTTAGCTTCACGCGAGCGGTAATCACCTCCTTTAACGGTATCATAAAATAAACGGTAGGTTGAATCACCATCACCTTGATAATTTTTAGCGGCATTAATTCCGCCTTGTGCTGCAATAGAATGCGCACGTCTGGCAGAATCTTGGAAGCAAAAAGCTTTTACGTTATAACCCAATTCCGCTAACGTTGCCGCTGCTGAACCTCCCGCTAAACCAGTACCAACAACAATAACGTCTATTAAACGCTTGTTAGCTGGGTTAACCAGATTGATTGAGTTTTTATGATTAGTCCATTTATCTTTAAGTGGACCCTGTGGTATTTTAGCATCTAAAGCCATATTAGATATATTTTTTAGTGATTAAAATGATGAAATAGGGCAATAAAAATAAATCCTAATGGAATACCTATTGCGTATACTTTTGCAAAACCTTTTAATCCTCGTGTGTATTTGTTATTTGCTCCAACCGATTGGAATGCGGACATAAAACCATGCAATAAATGCAATGCTAAAAACACAAATGCTAAACAGTAAGCTGCCACACGCAATGGGTTTTCAAATTTATGAACCAATTCTTCGTAATATCTAAATCCTTCGCCATCGGCTAATAATCCAGACATATCTCCTTGGATATATTTGGTGTTAATTTCTGGAAACCAAAAATCGATAAAGTGAAGTACAATAAAAGCCAAAATAGCTGCTCCACTCCAAATCATGTTTCTACTCATCCACGATGAATTGGCGTTGCCATTATTTTTAGCATAACTAATTTTTCTAGCACTATTGTTTTTTATTTCTAGTACAAATCCCATTATAAAATGGAACATAACACCAAAAATTAAAATAGGTTGAAAAAGATACTGCACTAACCAGAAGGTTCCCATAAAGTGAGACACATCATTAAACGTATCAGGACTGAATACTGATAACAGGTTAATTGCAAAATGCTGTAGTAAAAAAATCATTAGGAAGAGTGCCGAAAGTGCCATGGCAAATTTTCTTCCAATCGAAGAATTCAAAATTCCGCTCATTGTTGAAGTTTAATATTTATCAAACAAAGATACGTTTCAAATCAGTTTTAGACAAAATACAGACATTTATATTATTTATTTAGAATGATTTTAAACAGAATAATAAACCCGTTCGACTAATCAAAGTCAAACGGGTTTATTATTTATTGGAGTTTTATACTAATCTACCATTGGAATCAAGCCACGTAAACCCATATCCACTAACTGCTCTCCAGCTTGCGGTTCATATTTGCCATCGGCTGTAATTTCGGTCCACTCAAAACTATTATTTACAGAAAATGATAAGGTAACAACTACATCTTCGGTTTCATTTCCCGTAATGTTTAGTCCATTTTCAAATTCGCCTGTCACCACACAAGACCCTTGCGGAATTGGTGACGAATCAAATAACGGATTTGGGACAGTTGTTGCTCCAGGAGGTGCCTGACCTTGAGATGTAAAACCTAAAGCTTCAAAAGCCCAAAAGCCTTGAAGCTTATTCGCATTGACTGGAAAAGTCACACCATTAAAAGTTAAGTCTGGTACATAAGTATTATACCCAACAAAACTTGCTAATGTTCCTGAATACTCATTTCCATCAGCCGCTAAAAAATTAATAGCGCCTTCTTGATATGCTAAAGATACACGTACCCAACTATAATTGCCTGCTGCAACTTGCCTTAACGGAATGGTTACAAACGTTTCGTTACTTCCCGCAAATTTAGATTCGCGGAAATCAATAGCCTTTTCACCTCCAATAGTTGTTGATGGCCCTTCGTAAACGATGGCTCCTTCTCCTAATAATGTATTTGCTGTAGGTGCTAATTCAATATAATTTGAACTCATCCTCGCAAAATTTGGCGATTGCGCTGCATTTCCATCTGAAATAGTTGCTGGTTGTCCCAAATTATTCAAGCGTACTTGATTGGGATCAAATTTGAATTTAATAACTAAATTGGCTTCTGAAGAACCGGGATTTCCAATAGGTTCGTTTACAGAATCTTCACTACAAGATAGAAACCCAAATAAACCAATACAAACGATAATGCTTAAAGCTCTCATAATTGAAATTGTTTGGAATTAAAACGCAGAAACACTTAAAATAGTATGCTTACTTAATTTCAAAATCAACAACTTCTCCTAATAACTGAACGCTATAAATACCTTTTGGTAAATAATATGTATCGTTTTGCGTTTTCGGAATATTTAAATCCGATTGTTGTTTCATTAGTGCTTTTCTGCCTTTTTCGGAAATCGACAAATCATAAGAAACATAATTGAAGCCTGCATCCAAATCAACAGGAATACGTTTCAAAACATCGTTATTTGCTGAACGGATTTCAATAGCGTGTTTTCCGGCATCCTTCACATAAACTTTAATACTAGTTTCTGGCACATAAGGCTCTAAATACTGACTCCAAGAACTTCCCCATCGTGAGGAATAACGCATAGATTCCATAGGAAATAGTGTTGCGTTTTTAGCTAATAACGTCGCATTCACATTTTGAAGCGGTTCAATATTCGCGGTATATAAACTCCGTCCATGAGTTCCTAAAATTAAATCGTTAGCTTCTGGGTGAATCACTAAATCGTGTACAGCAACCGCTGACAAACCATTTGAAAAGGCTTCCCAAGAATCACCTTGATTAAAGGATACATAAGCGCCATTATCAGTCCCAACATATAAAATGTTTTCGGCTTTTGGATCTTCTTTAATCACATTTACAGGAGACATGGGCATATTTGACGCGATGGATTTCCATGTTTTTCCATAGTCATTTGACATATATAAATAGGTGCTAAAATCATCCCAACGATAGCCATTGAGTGCTACATATACGCGTTCCTTTTTATGTTGAGATGCAATTACGCGTGTTACCCATAAATCTTTTGGAAAACTATTAGAAATCAATTCCCAAGTACCACCAGCATTTTTAGTTACTTGTACCAATCCATCATCACTTCCTGTATACAGTAATCCAAAATTAAATGGCGATTCACTAATACTTGATAAGGTTCCATACGCTACATTTCCTTTTTTACCGCCATTCGTTAAATCGGGACTGATGGCTTGCCAAGTTTCACCTTGATTCATAGAACGCATGAGTTTATTACCTCCTAAATACAAAATATCTTGATTATGTGGTGATAATAAAATAGGCGTTTGCCAGTTAAAACGATACGGGTTTTCGCCTAATTCATGCTTTGGCTGAATATAGGTTTGATCTTTGGTTTTTCGGTTTATTCTGTAATAATTACCAAATTGATACCCTGTAAAAACGATATTAGAATTTCTACTATCTATTTGAATTTGCATACCGTCTCCACCCATAAGTTCTTCCCATGGATATTGTCCATTTTGATGCCAACGTTTGCTTTCTCTAGCATTATGAGGACCAACCCAAACCCCATTATCCTGCAAACCACCATAAATATTGTATGGTTTTTCGTTATCGACATTAATGGCATAAAATTGTCCAACAGCATTCACATTTAGTTTTTCCCAGTTTTCGCCATCGTCATAACTAATATTTAATCCTCCATCATTCCCATCAATTAAATGGCCTGATTTTTTAGGATTAATCCATAACGCTTGATGATCGGCATGGACATTTTCGCGACTGATAGATGTGAATGTTTTCCCACCATCTTTCGATTTTAAAATGGGAACCCCTAATACATAAATCCCATTTGCATCCTGGGGATCCACACGAATTTCACCAAAATAATAACCATAACTAAAGTATAAACCTTCTAAATAATCGTCATGAGTTTTTTTCCATGTTTTCCCAGCATCTGTACTTTTGTAAACTTCAGCGCCAATTACTGGTGTATCAAATAACATGGCATTGGCATCCTCTAAATAATGCGCTAAATCTATGGGTTTTACTGTTCCAGTCCGCACGAGTTGCTTCACATTATCTGCACGATATTTTTCTTGAAAACCATTCGTTTTTAAATAATTATTCAGTTTTTTATCATCTATATCCAACAGCTGATCTACTGTCATGGTTTTAAAGTCATCCTTTGTTAAACCACGTATTTCGCTTTTTTCTTTTGAATCCGATCTATGAAATTGACTATCATGCAAGGCGTAAATTGTGTTTTCATCATAAACAGCTAACCCTATTCTACCAACGCCAATTCCCGTGGGGAAACCACTGGCTTCCGTTGATATTTTTTGCCATGTATTTCCAGCATCTTCACTTTTATAAATTGCTGAATTAGCACCATTTCCTGAAAAATTCCAAGCTTTTCGGTCTCGTGTCCAGGAGGAAGCAAACATCGTATTGAAATTATCTGGCACCTGTTGCACATCAATTATACCACTAGAATCATCAACAAATAAGGTCTGTTTCCATGTTTTACCACCATCCACAGTTTTATAGATTCCGCGTTCGTTATTAGACGAATACAAGTGACCAGTAGCGCCAACAATAACAGTATCTGGATTATCAGGATTTATTAAAATTCGACCAATATGATGCGAATCTGACAATCCAACATGCTCCCATGTTTTGCCATTATCAATAGATTTTAAAACACCAATTCCTGCATAACTAGAACGCGACGAATTATTTTCACCTGTACCAACCCAAATGGTTCTGGTTGACCAATGTACGGCAATATCACCCACATTTTGTGTATGGGCCGAATCTAAAATCGGCACAAAAGAGGCTCCGTTATTTACAGTATGCCAAACACCGCCAGAAGCATACGCCACATAAAACTCGATGGGATTTTCTGGATTCACATCCAAATCCGTTACACGACCACTCATAACTGTTGGTCCAATGTTAGTAAATGGGATATTTTTAACGAGCGATTGTTGTATTAAAACGTGTTTCTGATCTAATGATTTTTCTACTAAAGTAGACGACGTTGCAGGCTGCTGGCTAAAAGCAGTTGCACCCATTAGAACAAAACCAAGATTGATTAGCTGAAGGCATTTCATAAAAAGGAGTGGTTAGTTAATTAAAATTGAAAAATAAACATAAAGCGACTAGCATCAAAATTTGGTGTTAAAATTAACCAAAAGTGTTGTGATATTTCTCTTAACTATCTTGAAACATGTAACTTTGAATTAATCAAAATTAAACACATGAACCGAGCGCTCTAAAAACATTATCACCAAGGATAATTATTTTATTGCGAACACATGTGACAATTAAAAAACAATAAAAACGAACACATGAACCGAGCGCTCTAAAAACATTATCACCAAGGATAATTATTTTATTGCGAACACATGTGACAATTAAAAAACAATAAAAACGAACACATGAAATACCATCTTATAGACAATCAACTCTTTATTAAAAACAGAAAAAACTTTATGGCTCAAATGAAGCCCAATAGTTTAGCCGTTTTTAATTCGAATGACGTATATCCAATTGGTGCAGACAGTACCATTCCATTTCAACAAGATCGAAATATATTTTATTTAAGTGGTGTAGACCAAGAAGATAGCATCTTAGTCCTATTTCCAGACAGCCCAAATCCAAAGTATCGTGAAATGTTATTTGTTACGGAAACAAACGATCATATTGCTGTTTGGGAAGGTGAGAAACTAACCAAAGAAAAAGCATTAGGTACTTCGGGTATAAAAACTGTGTTTTGGCTTCAAGATTTTGAGAAAATTTTTAAAGAAGTTATGGCACAATGCGAAACGGTTTACATAAATACCAATGAGCATTATCGTGCTAATACAGAAACAGAAACGCGTGAAGACCGTTTTAATAAAAAATTAAAAGAGCAGTATCCCGCACATAGCGTAGCGAAAAGTAATCCTATATTACAACGTTTACGTTCTGTAAAAGATAAGATTGAATTGGACATCATGCAGCAAGCCTGTAATATTACAGAAAAAGGTTTCCGTCGTCTTTTAAATTTTGTGAAGCCAGGTGTTATGGAATATGAAATTGAAGCGGAGTTAATGCATGAATTTTTAAGAAATCGTTCTAAAGGATTTGCGTATACACCTATTGTGGCGTCTGGAAATAATGCCAATGTGTTACATTATATTGAGAATAATCAAGAATGTAAGGCTGGCGATTTAATTCTACTAGATGTAGGTGCAGAATACGCTAATTACTCGAGTGATATGACGAGAACTATTCCTGTTTCAGGAAAGTTTAACGACAGACAAAAAGAAGTTTATAACGCAGTAAATCATGTGAAAAAAGAAGCTGAAAAAATGTTAGTTCCTGGAACTATTTGGGCGGATTACCATGTGGAAGTTGGTAAATTAATGACGTCTGAACTTTTAAAATTAGGTTTATTAGACAAAGCCGATGTTCAAAATGAAAACCCTGACTGGCCAGCTTATAAAAAGTATTTCATGCATGGAACGTCTCACCATATTGGTTTAGACACGCATGATTATGGGTTACTTCATGAACCTATGACAGCAAACATGGTCTTTACAGTAGAACCTGGGATTTATATTCCAAAAGAAGGTTTTGGTATCCGTTTGGAAGATGATTTAGTGATTCAAGAATCTGGAGCACCGAAAAACTTAATGGGCAATATCCCTATTGAATTGGAAGAAATTGAAGATATTATGAATTCATAATTAGTTTCAAACGTTTATATACTAAAAGAAGGCGCTTTCATGAAAGCGCCTTCTTTGTATTTATAACCCACTCTATTTCCATCTGGCCAAAATAACATATCTTTTCGCTCGACTTATTTTAAACCGTAGTTGAAAACTTACCAGCTTCCACTTTTGGGAAATCGACAATTGTTTCAGCTATATGATTGACATAATTTGTTAATGTATTGGACACAACATTTAGTATAATTTCCATAACATCTTCATCGTTAAATCCAGCTGCTTTAAAGGTTTCTAAATCTTGCGTACTAATCTTTCCTTTATTATCAGTTACTTTTTTAGCAAACTGCAAAGCTACTTGTGTTTTAGAATCTGCCGACAATCCTTGACGGTTATTATCTATTTCTTCTCCACTTAAACCTTGCTTGGATCCTATAAAAGTATGTGCTGACAGACAATAATCACAACTGTTAGTTTCTGCAATAGCAAGTGCTAATTGCTCTCTAAATTGAGGCTGGAAATTTCCTTTTTCAGTTAATTGTCCAAATGCTAAATAGGTTTCTAAAGTGGCTGGTGAATTTCCCATAACTTTTAGAAGATTTGGTACCATTCCCATTTTATTTTTTACTTTATCAAAAAGCTCTTTTGATTTTCCAGTTGCTGTTTCTGGATTTAATGTTTCAATTCTTGTATTCATAATATTATATTTTAAAGTTTCTAATTTATACTGTTTGTATTTGGTTGATTTTCTCCCTTAAGTCTGTTTCTGTAAGCAATCCCGAATGTCTATCTATAACTTTTCCTTCATTGAAAAACACTAATGTTGGTATACTTCTAACATTAAATTGGGCAGCTAATTCACTATCCTGATCAACATTTACTTTCTTAATAACCACAATATCTTGCAACTCGGCGGCTAATTTGTTGACGATTGGCAATAATGTCTGACAAGGCCCACACCAATCCGCATAAAAATCTAATACAACATTTTTATTTGTTTCTATGGTGTTATTAAAGTCTGCTGTTTTTAATTGAATATCCATTTTGTATGTATTTAAGATTTTTAAATTATTTCAACTCTTTACTTTGAACTGCTAAACCTGCTAATGAGAAAAGTAAAGCAATATGAATCATGATATTCATCCAGTTACCAGAAGGAATATGTACTAATGCTAGTGCCATAAACATGATAAATGCTAAAAAGGCATACGCTTCAAATAATCTTCTGTTAGCAAATAATAAGATTCCTGCTACTAATTCTAAAGCCGCTAAAATAGCGCCAAGAGCATAGGTTCCTGTATCGCCTAAAAAGGCCAAACCACTACTTTTTAAAAAGTCTGCCATATTTTGAAGACCAACACCTCCTAAAAATCCTTCAATAAATTTTTCTACGCCTCCCCAAACAAATAATAATCCGAATCCGATGCGTATTAATAAGTTACCATTTTTCATAATCCTAATATTTAATGTGTTAATGATTGTTTTTTGTTACACTGCAAAGATGCGCACAATCATTCCCTAGAAAAATGGACAAAAGTTCCTAATGCTTGTAGAATAGCATTCAATAAGGCACTTAATAAGAATATTACTGGTTTTTGAAGTCTTTTTTATACTGAAGCGGAGACTGGGAAGTGGCTTTTGTAAAAAAGCGACTAAAATAAGCTGGATCATTAAACCCTAAACTGAAGGCTATTTGCTTAACAGATTCATCGGAATATATTAATTGACGTTTAGCTTCCAAAATAATACGTTTTTTAATTACATCACTCGGTGTGTCGGCACCTAATAATTGCAAATGTTTGGTCAATGATTTTGGTGATAATCCCAAACGTTTTGCATATTCTGTAACACTATGAAGCGTTTTAAAATTCTGTTCAACCAATAAGCTAAAATCTTTAAAGAGCTTGGTGTCTTCATCTGTTTTAATAATACCGGTCTCTTTTTTTATTCTGACTGCATTTACAATAAACTGTTTTAAATATGCCTGAAGCATATCATATTGCGCTGTTTCGTTATTTTGAAATTCTTCAATTAAGCCTTCTAAAATAATTTCTAATTTTAAAGATTCTTTTACTGAAGGTTTTACAAAAGGTGTTTCGTATATATTATTAAAAAGCACACCGTTGCAGGACACTTCTTTATCATGCGTTTGAATGCAGTAGAAATCTCGAACAAAAGTCAATTTGTAAGCTGACTTAATCTTTTCATGTTCAACTGAAAAAACTTGTCCAGGTGTCAAAAAGAAAAGCACTTCACCATCAAATTCATAGGTGTTAAAATCTATGTTATAAGACCCCTTTCCATCCTTAATCCAATACATATTATAGGCATGAACTTGCTCTGGTTTATTGACAACACACGCTTTTTCAAAAGCAACTATACTTAAGGAGAAAATATCTTGATAATTATAGGATATGATGTCTTGTAAAGCCATGATTTTTAATTCGCTAATCTTTTAGTCGTGAAATTTTTAAAATTTAACAAGAGAAATACAATTAAAGCTGGCAACACCCAACCCAAACTATGATTTGCTAACGGAATACTATTCAAGACACCTTGTAAATTATCTACAGGGATTAAAAACTTTAAAAAATCGGGAATACTGAAAATAAATGTGACCAATACAACGGCTTTAAAAACAGTTTCAGAAGCAAATTTTTGTGGCAACACATTCAACAGAATCAACACAATAGTAATAGGGTAAATAAACATAAGTGCTGGCAACGCGATATCAATAATAAAGGCCACATTATAACTCCCAACAATAACACCTATTACGGATGATAAAATAGCAGTTATAGTATATGCTTTTCGCGAATCCTGGAATAAGCCACTGACATAATCAGATGCGCCCGTTATAATACCAACGGCAGTTGTAAAACATGCCAAAGCGACTAAAACACTCAAAAAAGTGGTTCCTATATTACCTAAAGTTATCTGACTTAAATTGGTTAAAACTTCCGTTCGGGTTGCATTTTCCGGAAAACTAGCTTGCAACAAATACCCACAGATTATAAGGCCGGCATAAATGATGAATAGTCCGAAGCCTGCAATGAATCCAGCTTGAGAGATTAGTTTTTTCTTTTCTTCAAAAGTACCTTCTCCATACGTTTTTAAAGACAACACAATAACAGCACCAACCACAACACCAGCAATAGCATCGAATGTTTGATAGCCTTCAAAAATTCCTGATGTTATTAGCGCAAATGGTGAACTAACAGCCGTAGTAACTGTTTCTGATGAGCCGCCATAAATTCCTAAACCAATTATGATTAATAATATGATAACAATTAGAGGCGTTAAATATTTACCAATTAAACTTAAGAGGCGCGAGCGATTCATAACAAACAGAAAAACGAATGCGAAATAAATACAGCTTGTTAGTAAAGCAGGCGAATCAAAAAATGGTGCGATTGCCATTTCATGTGTTACAGAAGCTGTTCGTGGCGCAGGCAACGCAACGGCAATAGCATACATAAACACACAATAAACCGCACTAAAAATAGGTGATACTTTTTTGCCAAAATCGAACATAGTGCCTTGCAATCTAGCGTGCGCATATATTCCTAAAATAGGGATTATAACAGCTGTTAAAGCAAAACCAAAAGCCACCAAGTACCAATTACCTCCAGCTTGCACGCCTAAATATGGCGGTAAAATTAAGTTACCTGCTCCAAAAAATAGTGAGAAAAGTGCAAAAGCAACAATCAGTGTTTGTTTGGTTTTATTCATATAATTTCTGAAAAACAAAAATGGTTTATTCTATAAATATTTAAACTCTGCTATCTTTGTCCAAGATACTTTAAAAATGATATTAGACTATAAAGGTACTCCTGTTTTTTATTCCGACCAAGGCAAAGGAACACCAATCGTTTTGCTTCATGGGTTTTTAGAAAACAGCACGATGTGGGAACGCTTAACACTTGAACTTATCCAGACCAATCGGGTAATTGCCATTGATTTATTAGGACATGGTAAAACGGGTTGTTTGGGATATATTCATAGCATGGAACTGATGGCAGAAATGATTCATGCGGTTTTAGTTCATTTAAAAATTGATAAAAGTATTTTTATTGGTCATTCCATGGGTGGCTATGTGGCATTAGCTTTCGCTGAAAAATTCCCCACTATGATATTGCGATTATGTTTAGCGAATAGTACGGCAAAGGCAGATAGCACTGAACGAAAAATAAATAGAACACGTGCTGTAAAAGCGGTTAAGCAAAACCAAAGAGCTTTTGTTAGTATGGCTGTTACTAATTTATTCGCTTTAAAAAATCAGTCTTTACTTACTGAGGAAATTTCTCATGTCAAAAAAGAAGCATTAAAAACACAGCAACAAGGTATAATAGCTGCTCTGGAAGGCATGAAAATTAGAGCAGACCGAACTGATATTCTCAAAAAGGCTATATTTCCTAAATTACTAATTATTGGTCGTAATGATACGGTTATTCCATGTGATGATCTTGTAAAGGAAGCCGAAGAGACAAATACTAATTTTGTCATTTTTCCTGATGGACACATGAGTTATATTGAAAATGAAAGTTTATTCCTACATGAAATTGTGCATTTCATCGAATAATTAGTGATTTTAACGGTTAAAGTGTTTTTTTTGATAGCTTTATGGAACCCAAAACCAAAAAGAATGAAACCTACTAATCAAAAAATCGCTTTCATACCAAAATTATATTGCAATATTTTTGGTCATGATTTTCACGTTTCCCGAAAAGTAACTTTACACGTTAAAGAGTATCAATGTAAACATTGTAAAAAGCAAGCCACAACTAATGGGAATGGCAAGCTAACTGCACTGACTCCAAAATTTATGGAAATCAACACTATTCTTGAACACATGTATTCACGTCGTGCTCTGCGATTAGCCTCGAGCAACTATGCAGACAATACCTTACGAGTAACGGGCTAAAATATAAAATAACTTATTCTTCATTAAAGCTCTTCCAACCTTGAGCTTTTAGTGGGATTTTAGTTTCCGCACGCGTAACTAAATGCATGCCAGCACCGGCTTCTTGCATAAAACCTATGACACTAAAATTAGGATTTGCTTGTATTTTAGGGAAATCTTCTTGCGAAATGGTAAACAATAATTCATAATCTTCACCGCCATTTAAAGCAACAGTTGTGCTATCTATATTGAATTCTTCGCAGGAAGAAATGACTTGAGGATCTAGAGGAATTTTGTCTTCATATAAATCACAACCTACTTCACTGTGTTTACATAAATGTAGTATTTCAGATGATAACCCATCGCTGATATCAATCATAGACGTTGGTTTGACATCTAACTCCTTTAATAAAGTAATAATATCTTTACGCGCTTCTGGCTTTAATTGTCTTTCAACAATATAAGTATATTGGTCTAAATCAGGCTGACTGTTTGGATTTACTTTAAACACTGCTTTCTCGCGTTCTAAAATTTGTAATCCCATATAAGCACCACCTAAATCTCCTGAAACCACTAATAAATCATTCGGTTTTGCGCCACTTCTGTAAACGGCTTCACCTTTAGCAACTTCACCAATTGCGGTAACGGAAATTAATAAACCAGACGTCGAGGATGTCGTATCACCTCCAACTACATCCACACCATATATGCTGGCTGCGGTATGAATTCCATCATATAGTTCTTCTAAAGCTTCTAGAGGAAATCTATTAGAAACCGCAATGGAAACCGTGACTTGTGTTGCCATAGCATTCATAGCATAAATATCCGATAAATTCACCATAATGGCTTTGTAACCTAAATGCTTTAGAGGCATATAACTTAAATCGAAATGCACACCTTCCACCAATAAATCGGTAGAAACAACGGCTTGTTTTTTACCAAAATCTAAAACAGCTGCATCATCACCTATACTTTTAATAGTTGATTTTTGAGTAATTTTAAAATTCGATGTCAAATGATCTATTAGAGCAAATTCGCCTAAATTCTCTAATTGGGTGCGTTGTTGATTTTTATCTTCTATCATGATGCAAAAATAAGAAGCTTGGAGTTATTTGTAGGCATGATAATCTAAAAAATTAAGATGACCGTTAATTACAAGATTCATTTTAACATAAATAAAAGACCAATGACAAGTATTTTTCTAAATAATCCATTAATTTTGTTCCGATTAGCTAAATAAATTATGTTAAATACCAAGTTAATTCAATTTAAACTACGACTTATATATTATATTTTTATTTAAAGACTCGGTCTTAATCGAGGCAATAAAATAGCATATAAATCGTTTATTACTAAAAAACTATGCGTTGTTTAAAACCCTTAAACCGCAACAAAAAAGCCTATGAAACACCCTTTTAAATCCCCCTTAACTATCAAGCTTTTATTTATTTGTGTTGTTGTTTTCTCAACACTACAAGCTTGCGATGATGAACTTGTAGATCCAATTGTTATTGTGGATACCGATAATGATGGTATTCCCGACAGTGAAGATAACTGTCCTGAACTATCAAATCCAAATCAAGAAGATGCCAATAATAATGGAATTGGTGATGCCTGTGAATCAATTACAATCATAGACACAGATAATGATGGTATTCCGGACAGTGAAGATAACTGTCCAACAATAGCCAATCCAAATCAGGAGGATGATGATAATGATGGTATTGGAAATGCTTGTCAAGACACGCCTGCCACTACGCCATTATTCCCTTGTGAAAATGGTATGGCTGGACCTTACCCATGTAATGGATATGATTTAATGAGCCATATTCCCATTAATATTATAGGTGAACCAAATGCCGAAGGTAACGACTCTTGGGGCTGGACAGATAGCACAACAGGCAATGAATATGCCCTTGTTGGCACCACACAAGGAACAGCATTTATAGATGTTACTGACCCATTAAACCCAATATTTTTAGGTCGCTTAGCATCCGTTAATCCGGGTGACAGAGGCAATATTTGGCGCGATGTAAAAGTGTATAATGACTATGCTTTTATTGTTAGTGAAGCTAGTGGTTATGGTATGCAAGTATTTGATTTAGGTCGATTACGTAATGTGGCAAATCCGCCAGAGACGTTTACAGCTGACACACATTACACAGGTTTTGGAAGTGCTCATAATATTGTTATTAATGAAGATTCTGGTTATGCCTACATTGTAGGAACTAGCCGAAGTGGAACGTATGCTGGAGGCCCTTTATTTATTAATATTCAGAACCCGTTAAGCCCTGTGGAAGAAGGTGGCTTTTTTGGATATTCTCATGATGCACAAGTTCTAAACTACAATGGTCCTGATTCTGATTATAACGGTCAAGAAATTTTAATTGGAAGTAATGAAACCGAAGTTGTAATAGTTAATGTAACTGATAAAGCAAATCCGCAAATTATTTCTACCATTGACTATACCAATATTGGATATACACATCAAGGTTGGTTTACGGATGATTTGCAATATTTCATTCTGGGAGATGAAACTGACGAACAAAGTTTTGGTGGTAATACACGAACCATTGTCTTCGATTTTACCGATTTAGACAATCCCCTTTTTCACATGGATTACTATGGACCAACAGCTGCAATTGACCATAATGGCTATGTAAAGGGCGATACATTTTATATTGCTAATTATACAGCAGGCGTTCGATTTGTAGATATTTCCGGCATTGGTAGTAGCAATATGACTGAAGTTGGGTTCTTTGATTCTTATCCAGCGAATAATAGCACCAGTTTCCATGGTGCGTGGAACGTATACCCTTATTTTGCTAGTGGAAATATTATTATTAGCGATATTGAAGGCGGCTTATTTATAGTAAGAAAGCAAAATTAAATTCACCTTGAAACTAAAAATATTAAGTTTTTTAACAACACTATTCATACTGGGTTGTTCATCAGATAATGATGCAACTCCAGAAGGTGCTGTTGACTCCACAACAACCGTAACAACATTAGGTGGATCTAAAAATGAAAGTGGTCAATCCATTATCAAAACAATGGATGGCGGTTATGCTATTTTAGGTTTTACTCAAAGTTCGGATGGCGATGTTGCCGATAAAACGAATGAAAGTTATGATTATTGGGTGCTAAAATTTAATGCGAATCATGACATGCAATGGTCCAAAACTTATGGCGGATCGGGTGATGATCGCGGTGAAGAAATAGTTCAGACATCAGATGGCGGTTTTGCTATTCTAGGCTACAGTGATAGTAATGATGGCGATGTAACCAGCAATGCAGGGGCACAAGATTACTGGTTGGCAAAACTAGATTCTAACGGAAATTTATTGTGGCAAAAATCCTATGGTTATTTAGGAGCTGATCGTGGTAAATCTATATTAGTAACTCATGATGGTGGCTTTTTTATTACCGGTATTTTGGATGTTACAGCATCAGGTGGCGCTGGAAATACTAAAAACGCAAGTTTTAAACACGCAGGTGGTGATTATTGGGCTTTAAAATTGAACAGTGAAGGCACCATTGAATGGAGCAAATACTACGGCGGAAGCTTTACCGATTCTCCTTTTGATGCCATTCAAACGGATGAAGGTGATTACATAATTGTTGGATCCTCTGATAGTGATGATGTCGACATTGCCAATAATATTGGTGATTATGATTTTTGGGTCATAAAAATATCCAATTCAGGAACCATTATCTGGGAAGAAAATTTTGGAGGCACACAAATAGATGAAGCGCGCAGTATAGTTGATTCTGGCGATGGTAATTATCTCATTATTGGTGATACACGTAGTAATGATGTTCAAATTTCAAATAATTTGGGCGCAGCGGATTTATGGCTCATAAAAATATCACCCTCAGGAAATCTTATTTGGGAAAAAACGCTTGGCGGAAGTGATTTTGATGCTGGACTATCCATTAAAAAAGGAACTAGTTCTGGTTTTATAATATCAGGAAGTTCTAGAAGTGCCGACGGCAATTTGTTCAGCAATAAAGGTCAAAATGATGCTTGGTTATTAAAAATTGATGCTAATGGTACAATTATCAAGCAAGAATCCGTTGGTGGTTCAGCTATTGATTTTTGTTTAAGTGCAATTGAATTAGAAGATAACACGATAATTGGCGTTGGGAAATCCGGTAGTTCAGATGGTGATATATTAGAAAATAAAGGGTTTACAGACTTACTAATAATTAGAACAAAATGAAAAAAATAGTATCAATAATAATGTTAGCTTTCGTTATTTTTTCCTGTGGTGAAGATAATGATGACCTCCTAGCTCCTGTGCAAACCAAAGCAGCTATTACATTTAATTTCACCCATAATTGGGATACCACTACTATAAATAGCAGTAATCTTCAAACAGAAACCGTTACCAACGCTCATGGTGAAATTATGAACATGACCAGGTTACGTTATTTGGTATCACGATTCGAATTAACAAATCAAAACGGAGAAATATATAGCTTTAATGGGTATAAGTTTACTGATTTATCAAATGAAACAACTTATAATTTCTCACCTGATAATAACATAATCCCAATTGGAACTTACACCCTAAAATTTATTTGGGGCTTTAATGAAACAGATAATATAGATGGTGCCTATCCCGATTTAAACAGTGCATCTTGGAATTGGCCAGAAATGCTAGGTGGAGGTTACCACTTTATGCAGTTTGACGGTATGTACAATGTAAATACAGCGCCAATGCCATATAATTTTCACAATGGTACAGCACGTGTAAGCGCAGATGTTTTTGAGCAAAATTTTGCCGAAATAATACTGCCAACAGAAATTACCATAACTAACAACGCTACCATTGAGGTAAAAATGAATATTGCTGAATTTTTCGAAAACCCTAACACCTGGGATTTAAATGCTCTTGACACCTCATTAATGCCAAATTATGACGCTCAAAAAATGATGCAAGCCAATGTTTCGACCGTGTTTTCTATTGGAAACATCACGCATTAAAATATTTTAAATGAAGACAGCATTAACATATACACTTTTAATTTTATGTATTTTTATTACGGCTTGTAGTAAAGATGATTCAGAAGAATATGTTAATAAGCCAACGGCTCAACCTTTGGATATTCCGCCATTATTTGCGCAATTTATTATTAACCCTGTAATTCCCATTGATAATCCGCAAACCTTAGAAGGTATTGCCCTTGGTAAAAAATTATTTTTTGATCCCTTACTGTCTGCTAATAATACTCAAGCATGTGCAACGTGCCACAGTCCACAAAATGCCTTTTCAGATAATTCTCAATTTAGTATAGGTATTGACGGCATTCTTGGTAACAGAAATTCCATGCCACTATTTAATTTGGCTTGGAATTATGATGAAAAATTCTTTTGGGATGGTCGCGTATTCAGTTTGGAGCATCAAGCGTTAGTCCCTGTGGAGGATCCTGTAGAAATGCATAATACATGGGAAACTGTAATTTCACGATTACAACAACATCCAGAATATCCAAATCTATTTAATAGTGCATTTGGTGATGGTATGATTACCAAAGAAAAAGCCACCAAGGCACTAGCGCAATTTGAACGTACGCTTATTTCGGCCAATTCAAAATTTGACAATTATTTGTTAGGCGAAGCTACGTTAACACCGCAAGAAACCAATGGTTTAAATGTGTTTATGGATGAAACCCGAGGCGATTGCTTTCACTGCCATGGCAACCCCAACAATCCGCTATGGACCGATAATATGTTTCATAATAACGGTTTGGATGCAACCATAACCGATTTGGGACTTGGAGCCGTAACAGGAGACCCCGCTGATAACGGCAAATTCAAATCGCCATCCCTTCGTAATTTAGCATACACAGCCCCATTTATGCACGATGGTCGTTTTGCAACTTTAGACGATGTTATCAATCATTATAGTGAAGGCTTGCAAAATTCACCAACCATTGATCCGCTGATGAAAAAAGTAGCACAAGGTGGTGTGCAGCTTTCTACTCAAGACAAAGCGGATTTAAAAATATTTTTACTGACTCTATCAGATGCATCCTTTATTAATAATCCAGAGTTTCAAAATTAACTTCCTATAGAAATTACCATTTAAATCACGTATTCTTTTCAAGATTATCCAATAGAAAATCAGGATAATTTTGCATAATTTTTATCTATGCATCTATCTGTTAATATCATGTTAGGTTATATGGTAATCCATGACATATATTGTATATTTGCATACTATTTAGAGTTAATCTAATTAAGACTATGATAAAAGTATCTGAAACAGCAAAAAAGAAGGTCGTTCAATTAATGACGGAAGATGGCTATAATGCGGTAACCGACTACGTGCGCGTTGGTGTGAAAAGTGGTGGCTGCTCTGGTTTGTCTTACGATTTAAAATTTGACAAAGACCAAATAGATGGTGATAAAGTTTTTGAAGATAATGGTGTAAAAATCATTATTGATAAAAAAAGCTTTTTGTACCTCATTGGAACTACCCTAGAGTATTCTGGCGGATTGAATGGTACTGGTTTTGTTTTTAATAATCCCAATGCAAATAGAACGTGTGGTTGTGGTGAAAGTTTTTCACTGTAATAATCCCATCCTAACCTTCTCAAGTGGAAGGAATAAAAAAAGAAAATACACATGAGTAAATATACAGAGGACGATTTAAGAGAAGAATTAAAAACCAAGGAATACGAATACGGTTTCTACACAGATATCCAATCCGATACCTTTCCTATTGGTTTAAATGAAGATGTTGTTCGTGCTATTTCAAAACGAAAAGAAGAACCTGAATGGATGACGGAATGGCGGTTAGAAGCCTTTCGCGTTTGGCAAGACATGATAGAACCTGAATGGGCTAACGTTCATTATCAGAAACCCGATTTTCAAGCCATATCCTACTATTCTGCTCCCAATAGCAAACCTAAATATGAAAGTTTAGATGAAGTGGATCCGGAATTACTGGAAACCTTTAAAAAATTAGGTATCTCTATTGATGAGCAAAAAAAAATAGCTAATGTAGCTATGGATGTTGTTATAGATTCCGTTTCGGTAGCAACAACCTTCAAGAAAACATTAGGTGAAAAAGGGATTATTTTTATGAGTATTTCTGAAGCTATTCAAAAGCATCCAGAATTAGTCAGAAAACATTTAGGAACCGTTGTTCCACAAAAAGATAATTTTTATGCCGCTTTAAATTCAGCCGTATTTAGTGATGGTTCTTTCTGTTATATTCCAAAAGGCGTTCGTTGTCCAATGGAATTATCAACATATTTCAGAATAAATCAAGCTGGAACTGGTCAGTTTGAAAGAACATTGGTTATTGCAGACGAAGGTAGTTATGTAAGTTACCTAGAAGGTTGTACAGCACCAAGTCGTGATGAAAACCAACTTCATGCAGCCGTTGTAGAATTAATTGCATTGGATGATGCTGAAATAAAATATTCAACCGTTCAAAACTGGTATCCAGGAAATGCGGAAGGTAAAGGTGGTGTTTTTAACTTTGTAACCAAACGTGGTATTTGCGAGAAAAACGCTAAAATATCATGGACACAAGTTGAAACAGGATCGGCTGTAACATGGAAATATCCAAGTTGTATTTTAAAAGGTGATAATTCTGTAGGTGAGTTTTACTCCATAGCAGTAACAAACAATCATCAACAAGCGGATACGGGAACCAAGATGATTCATTTAGGAAAGAATACCAAGTCAACTATTATTTCTAAAGGTATTTCTGCTGGAAAATCACAAAACTCATATAGAGGTTTAGTTCAAATTAGCTCACGTGCAGAAAATGCGCGAAACTTTTCACAATGTGATAGTTTATTAATGGGTAATGAATGTGGCGCACATACCTTCCCATATATTGAAGCTAAAAATAAAACGGCCATTATAGAACACGAAGCAACCACGAGTAAAATTGGTGAAGACCAAATATTTTATTGCAACCAACGTGGTATTGACACTGAAAAAGCCATTGCACTTATTGTAAATGGTTTTAGTAAAGAGGTGTTAAATAAACTTCCAATGGAATTTGCTGTAGAAGCTCAAAAACTGCTGGAAATTAGTTTAGAAGGTTCCGTGGGATAAAATCAAATAATCAATCTTTTTAGTGATATTTTATGAAAAAACTAGCCACACTTTTAATAGTATCTATTGTTTTTATTAGTTGTAAAAATGATAGTAAAACTGAAGAAACCATAATAGAAACAGAAGCTATTGATATGGATAGCCCAAATCGCACGAAAAAACAAAGCGATGGACTAACCTTATTAAAAGGCGAATTTGTTTACTATTCAGATGCAGCTGTATTACAAACGCATCGCGAAGTTTATGGCGTTGTTATGGACGATAAAATGATGGAACTTAATAAGATGGCAGAAGCTTATAAAAAAGAACCAACAGATTACACCACAGTTTCCATCCGTGGAAAAGTAGTGCCAAAACCAGAAAACGAAGAAGGCTGGCCTTTTCGTGTAGAAATAAAAGAAATTTTAAGTGTTTCAGCTTCAAACCCTGAAACCAATAATGTAGTAAAATTGGAATCCAAATAACATGTTAAAAATAACTAATTTACACGCAAGTGTTAACGATAAAGCCATTTTAAGAGGCATCAATTTAGAAGTAAACCCAGGTGAAGTTCACGCTATTATGGGTCCTAACGGATCTGGTAAAAGTACGCTAGCTTCTGTAATTGCGGGAAAAGAAGAATACGAAGTAACTGATGGTACCATCTCTTTAGGAGATGTTGTCATTGATGATTTAGCAGCTGAAGAGCGCGCTCATAAAGGTATTTTCTTATCCTTTCAATATCCTATTGAAATTCCAGGTGTTTCCGTTACCAATTTCATTAAAACGGCAATAAACGAAACACGTAAAGCGAAAGGTCTTGCAGATATGCCTGCCAAAGAGATGTTGAAATTAATTCGTGAGAAAGCAGAAATGCTAGAAATTGATAGAAAATTTTTATCACGTTCATTAAATGAAGGGTTTTCTGGTGGTGAGAAAAAACGTAATGAAATTTTTCAAATGGCTATGCTAGAACCTAAATTGGCTATTTTAGATGAAACCGATTCAGGACTAGATATTGACGCCTTACGTATTGTTGCTAATGGTGTAAACAAACTTAAGAGTAAGGATAATGCTGTAATAGTTATTACGCATTACCAACGTTTATTGGATCATATTGTTCCAGATTTTGTTCATGTTTTACACGAAGGTCGTATTGTAAAAACAGGCGGAAAAGAATTAGCACATGAGCTTGAAGAAAAAGGTTACGACTGGATTAAGGAAGAAGTAAACGCATAAATTAGTTTGCAGTGTTCAATTGCAGTTTGCTAATGCATACTCAAACTGATCACGCCCATTAAAACGCTTTACAATTATAAAATAGCAAACAGCCTTCTTTAGTAAGTTTAGGATTATTTGAAACTGAAAAAGAAAACTGAAAACTGAATTACATGGAATTAAAAGATAAATTAGTATCCTCATTTATGGTATTGGAAGATCGGATTGATATCGATTCACCAGTGCATGATATTAGAAGTGAAGCAATAAAAACATTTGAAACTAACGGATTTCCTGGCAAAAAGGATGAAGATTGGAAATATACCTCGTTAAAAAGTGTCTTAAAGCATGATTATAGCGTATTCCCAAAACAGGAAAATGCATTAGATTATCAGGATGTTAAAAAGTATTTTATCCATGATATTGACACCTATAAAATTGTTTTTGTCGACGGAAAATATTCGTCGTATTTATCAGAAACAACACACGAAGGTATTGATGTTTGCCTCATGTCATCAGCTTTAAATAAGCCAAAATATCGCTTAATTATTGAAAATTATTTCAATAAAATAGCAACTAAAGATAGTGTTACCTCTTTGAATACAGCCTTTTCGCAAGAAGGTGCTTATATTCATATTCCAAAAAATAAATTGGTTGCAAAACCTATTCAGATTATTCATTTTGCTACAGGCAACGAATCGGCTTTAATGTTACAGCCTCGAAATTTAATTGTGGTGGATGAAAATTCACATGTACAAATTATTGAGCGCCATCAAAGTTTAACAAAAAACCCTGTTTTAACCAATAGCGTTACCGAAATTCATGCCAACAAACGTGCTATTGTTGATTATTATAAAATTCAAAATGACAATGATTATGCATCATTAATTGATAGTACTTTTATCAATCAGAAGCGCGAAAGTCATGCCTCAGTACACACCTTTTCGTTTGGCGGGAAATTAACACGTAACAACCTGAATTTTTATCAAAATGGTGAGCGTATTGATTCTACACTAAAAGGCATTACAATTATTGGCAACAAACAGCATGTAGATCATAACACATTGGTACATCATATTGAGCCAAATTGCGAAAGTCACCAAGATTATAAAGGTATTTTTGCAGATAGTTCTACAGGTGTTTTTAACGGAAAAGTGCTTGTCGATAAAGAAGCTCAAAAAACCAATGCGTTTCAAGCAAACAACAATATTTTGCTGAGTGATAAAGCCAGTATCAACACCAAACCACAATTAGAAATTTTTGCTGACGATGTCAAATGTTCACACGGTTGTACTATTGGGCAATTGGATGAAAGCGCTATGTTTTACATGCGTTCTCGTGGAATTCCCGAAAAGGAAGCCAAAGCATTACTTATGTTTGCGTTTAGTAACAACGTAATGAGTTCGGTGAAAATTCCTGAAATAAAAGAACGTATCACCAAAATTATTGCCAATAAATTAGGCGTAAATATTGGTTTCGATTTGTAGTTAAAATAAAATCTAAAATTACGAATAATGGGAAATAAGTTTTTTTTGAAGCTATTTCCCGCTATTCGCTAAATCTTTTTGCTAAAAAAGGCAAAAAGGATACCACTACTATCGGGGCTATTTAAAACAAAACTATGTTTAACGCAGAAAAAATTAGACAAGATTTCCCCATTCTTCAAAGGCAAGTAAATGGTAAACCGTTAGTATATCTGGATAATGCTGCCACTTCACAAACACCACAACAGGTTATTGATGTCATTGTAGATTATTATAGTAATTACAATGCTAATATTCATAGAGGCGTTCACACCTTAAGTCAAGAAGCTACGGATAAATACGAAGCTGGCAGACACACCATTCAAAAACATTTTAATGCCAAACATGCACATGAAATTATCATGACTGCAGGTACAACTCATGGTATTAACTTGGTTGCCAATGGTTTCTCATCACTATTAAAAAAAGAGGATGAAATTATTGTTTCAGCATTAGAACATCATAGTAATATTGTGCCTTGGCAAATGTTATGCGAAAAAACAGGAGCCACTTTAAAGGTGATTCCTATGAATATGGCTGGCGAATTAATCATGGATGATTATGATACATTGCTTTCTAAAAACACCAAACTCGTTTTCGTAAATCATATTTCAAATGCTCTAGGAACCATCAATCCTATAGAAGAAATCATTACAAAAGCACATCAAGTTGGTGCAGCCGTTTTGGTAGATGGTGCACAAGCTTGCCCACATATAAAAGCTGATATGCAAGCCTTGGACGTTGATTTCTATGTAGCTTCAGCTCATAAAATGTGCGGACCAACAGGCGTTGGTTTCTTATATGGTAAAGAAGATTGGCTTAATAAATTACCACCTTATCAAGGTGGTGGTGAAATGATTGCCGAAGTAACATTTGAAAAAACAACCTATGCAGATTTGCCGCATAAATTTGAAGCCGGAACACCCAATATTTGTGGTGGCATTGCTTTTGGAGCAGCCATTGATTATATGAACAACATTGGTTTTGATGCTATTGCAAAATATGAACATGAATTGTTAGAATATGCTACAGCCGAATTATTAAAAATAGAAGGCCTAAAAATTTATGGAACTGCCAAAAATAAAACGTCAGTTATTTCCTTTAATTTGGAAGGAATCCATCCTTATGATATTGGTACACTTTTAGATAAAATGGGTATTGCAGTTCGTACAGGTCACCATTGTGCGCAACCTATTATGAACTTTTATAATATTCCAGGAACAGTTAGAGCATCCTTTGCATTTTACAATACAAAAGCTGAAGTGGACGCTTTAGTTACAGGTGTTAAAAAAGCACAGATGATGTTAGCTTAAATGCAGTTCAAGATATTAATGATCAGTTTGGCTTTCTTTTTGCAAGCGTATTAAAAAACACACATTATGAAATATATTAGCTTTCTTTTTATCAGTCTATTTATGGTTTCTTGTGGGACTTGTAAAAACGCTTCTGCTATGAGTAAACAAACACCACTATCCGGTAATTATATTATTTCCGCAGTGGGAGAAAACGCCTTAATTGATGAAAATCTAAACATTATGTTTAACCTAGAAACTAATATGGTTGCAGGTTTTTCAGGTTGCAATCAGTTTTCTGGTAGTTATTCATCTACGGATTCTGGATTAGAATTCGGACTATTAGCCAGCACACGAAAAATGTGTCGTCCAGAAGCAAATACAATAGAACAAAGCGTTCTAAAAGCATTGAATGAAACCAGTCGTTTTTCAGAAGAAAACGGCGTAATTTCTTTTTATAATGAAGAAGGAACCGTTTTAATTACCATGGATAAATCAGAAACTTCAGACACCGAAAAAATGAGTGATCAAAAAGAATTTCAGGTAGAATATATGGCTATTTCTCGTGGTTATTATTTAACGATTAACTATGAAAATAAAAGTATATCATTTCAAAAAGACCGAACTTCTGAAACGCAAATTAAATCGCTTTCAGAAACCGAAATAACATCAATAGAAAACAAAATAGCCGCTTTAAATTTAGAAACGCTTGAAACTTTGGAGCCGCCTTCTAAAGCACATCAATATGATGGTGCTGCTGGAGCCACATTAAAAATCACGAAAAATGGCACAGACTATCGTACGCCAACTTTTGATGCTGGCAAACCTCCAAAAGCCATTGAAGCGCTGGTTTCAGAATTAATTGCCCATACTGAAAAGCAGTAAATAATTGAATAGCTGCATTACTTATTGTATTTTTGTATAAAATTATGACGATGGAAATTGAAGACATACAAAACGAAATTATAGACGAATTCTCCATGTTTGAGGATTGGGAAGAACGCTATCAATACATGATTGATTTAGGCAAAGATTTACCCTTAATTAATGCGCAATATAAAACCGATGACAACCTCATATCCGGTTGCCAAAGTAAAGTTTGGGTTCATGCGGATTTGGTTGACAATAAAATTGTTTTCACAGCAGATAGTGATGCTATTATCACCAAAGGTATTATTGCTATTCTTATTCGTGCGTTTTCAAATCAGGCACCAAAAGATATAATAGAAGCAAATACAGCTTTTATTGATGATATTGGATTAAAAGATCATTTATCACCAACGCGAGCTAACGGTTTAGTTAGCATGATAAAACAATTAAAAATGTACGCCATTGCGTATCAAACACAGCTTAATTAATTTAAACTGTAATAGTTGATTTGTTTAAACGACAAATCATAGTAAGCAATCAACTTAACAACAAAAAAGATGAGTGAAACAATAGATACAACAGCATTAGGCGAACAAATAGTTCGCGTTATTAAAACCATATTCGATCCAGAAATCCCTGTAGATATTTACGAATTAGGATTAATTTACGACGTATTCGTTAATGAAGATTGCGATGTTAAAATCCTAATGACCTTAACAACACCCAATTGTCCCGTAGCGGAAACGTTGCCCTTAGAAGTTGAAGAGAAAGTAAAATCCATTGACAGCGTAAAATCTGCCGAAGTTGAAATTACCTTTGATCCACCTTGGACACAGGAATTAATGAGCGAAGAAGCCAAGTTAGAATTAGGTATGCTTTAAACAGCAATTTCGCGTCATACTTTTTTGATTATTTAGATCATTTTTTAGAAACCTAGAATTATATTTTTAAAGCTGGAATCTTGAACTTTCAATCTTGAACCCTTAACCTAACGCATGGCAAGATCTAGACTTAAATCATTAAAAGATAAAGAAAAAACTAGTTTAAGAAAGTCCTTTAGTGCATTAATTTACATTCCGCGGTTTTTTAAAGAAATTTGGAAAACGAATAAAAAACGATTCCTTTTATCTGCCATTTGTCGATTAATTGGGGCCTTTTTGCCTGTAATAATTCTTTGGGTAGGTAAGATTATTATTGATGAAATTATCCTTCAATCTGGTAACGAAGCAACCGATTTCAACCGACTTTGGACTTTTGTTGGTCTCGAGTTTGGTTTAATAGTTCTTTCAGATTTAATGAGTCGCGCCATTTCACTTACGGATAGTTTACTGGGAGATGCCTACTCTATTAATTCATCTGTAACCATTATAAAAAAGACGAATCAAATAGATATTAGTCTTTTAGAAGATTCCGAATTTTATGATAAGCTGGAACGCGCCAGAACGCAAACTGCAGGACGTGTAGGCCTTATGTCCAATGCCTTGGGCGAAATACAAAGCCTTATATCTATAGCCACACTGGTTGCTGGATTAATATATTTTGAACCTTATTTAATAATTTTACTAGTACTCAGTATTATTCCTTCTTTTATTAATGAAATTTGGTTTAGTCAGCAGCAATACTCATTAGCTAGAGGTTGGACAGCCGAAAGACGCGAATTAGATTATCTCCGTTTTATAGGTGCCAACAATCAAACCGCTAAAGAAATTAAACTTTTTGGCCTGACGGATTTTATTGTAGATCGTTTTAAAAACCTCTCCGAAGAATATTTTCAATTAAATAAAAAACTAGCTGTAAAACGTTCCGCTTTGGGTTTTGTGTTTAATGTTTTAGGAACCTTAAGTTATTATGGTGCTTATATTTTTATAATTTACCGCGTTGTTTCTGGCGTTATCACGTTAGGTGAATTGACATTTTTATCTGGATCATTCAACAGATTAACGCGAAATCTTCAAGACTTCTTTTCAAAGTTTACCAGGATTACAGAAAGCGCACTTTATTTAAAAGATTACTTTGAGTTTATTGATTTGTCTATTGTTCCAAAACATGAAGAAGATCAACCAATTCCTGAAAAAATTATGTCAGGTTTCGAATTTAAGGATGTGCATTTTTCCTATCCAGATTCTGATAATGAAATTTTGAAAGGTGTGAATTTTAAAATTTTCGCTGGCGAAAAAATGGCTTTTGTTGGTCAAAATGGTGCCGGAAAAACAACACTTACAAAATTGCTATTGCGTTTTTATGAACCTACTTCTGGAGAAATTTTATTAGATGGTATTAATATTAATCGCTTTAAAAAAGACGCTTATCAAAAATATTTTGGTGTCATTTTTCAGGATTTCTTCCGGTATGAATTCACTGTAAAGGAAAATATTGCCGTTGGTGATATTGCTGAATTAAATAATCAAGAAAAAATTAAACATGCTGCCGAATTAAGTTTAGCAAGCGAAGTCATTTCAGAATTAAAAAAAGGCTACGACCAACAACTTGGAAAGCGCTTTGCTAAAGGGCAAGAGCTCTCTGGAGGGCAATGGCAAAAAGTAGCTTTAGCTAGAGCGTACATGAAAAATGCCGAAGTGATGATTTTAGATGAACCAACTTCCGCATTAGATGCTAAAGCAGAGAGTGATGTTTTTAAACGTTTTATTGGCTTAACCCAGGGAAAAACAAGCATCATTATATCCCATAGATTCAGCACGGTCAGGCAAGCGGATCGTATTTTAGTTTTGGAGGAAGGCAAAATTTTAGAAATTGGCACGCACGAACAATTGATGGCTAATCACGCGTTATATGCGCAACTCTTCCAGCTGCAAGCTGAAGGATATCAATAAATAAATTAACTTTGTATTATGGAAGAAGAAATAATTAATCGCGTTGCAAATAGCAAACTCGTCACCTTTGATTTGGAAGATTACTACCCAAAAGGGTATCGTATGACGTTAGATATTAAGGATTGGTTGCTAGAAGGAATTGTGCTCCGTGAAAAGGATTTTAGAGAACAGGTTAAAAACCACGATTGGCAACAATATCAAGATGCCTATGTGGCTATTCATTGCTCCACAGATGCTATTGTGCCTGCTTGGGCTTATATGCTCATCACTATTTCTTTGGAATCTATTTCCAAAAAAACAGTGTTAGGCGATTTAGATTTACTAGAAAGCACACTATATCAAGAAATTATTTCAAATTTAGATGTTTCCGAATTTCAAGATAAAGCTGTTATTATTAAAGGTTGCTCTAAAAAACCGGTTCCTGTAAATGCTTACCTCATGATTACCAACAAACTAAAACCTATTGCAAAATCAATAATGTTTGGCGAAGCTTGCTCAAGTGTGCCATTATTTAAAAGAAAATAGTATTTTTGTAAGATTATAAATCACCAATTAATCCATAAAACCCTATGAAAAGAATATTTACTATCGGTTTAGTGCTGCTTGCGACAGCCTCGTTTTCGCAAACAAAGGAGGAATTAAAAGAGCAAAAATCTGAAAAACAAGCTGCTGCCGATGCTTTGCAAGCAGAAGCTGACGATTTACAAAAGCAAATTGACGCCTTTCCTGGTTGGAAATTTGGTGCGTTTGGTACAATAGGTGCTAGTTTTTCTGAATTTAACAATTGGTATGGCCAAGGAACGCCTAATAACGCTTCTGGAAACATAACGATTACGGTTAATCCTTATGCAAAATTAGATCGCGAAAAATATTTCTGGTATAACACAGGAAATATTAACTTAAGCTGGGTGAAATTTGACGACAAAGACGATCCAACAGACGATGGTAGCTTTAGAGAAGCTAATGATGTTTTTAATGTAACATCACTTTTTGGTTATAAAATAGCTAAAAATTTGGCTGCTTCTACGCTTGCTGAATACCGTACAACATTGATTAACAACTTTAATGACCCTGGGTATTTGGACGTTGGTGTTGGTGTAACATGGACACCTATTGAAAACTTAGTAGTGGTAGTTCACCCATTAAACTACAACTTTGTTTTTGCTGAAAATGATGCTATTTTTCAATCGTCTTTAGGTGCGAAAGTCGTTGCTAATTATGGTCGTTCTTTTGGAAAGCTGGATTTCAATTCGAATCTTTCTGCTTTTATGAGTTATGAAGATTCTAATCTATCTAACTGGACTTGGATTAATGCTATTAGCTATAAATTATGGAAAGGTATTGGATTAGGTTTTGAACTTGGTTTAAGAGACAACAAGCAAGAAGCTGTTAATTTTGCTTTCAAACAATATGAAGGGCGTTTGGCTAGCAATGGTGGTATTGTTGATCCTACTGATCCACAGCCAACCTTTGATAATGTAGATAATGATTTACAAGTATATTATACATTTGGTTTGAGCTATGCTTTTTAAATCAAACTTATTATTATAAATACAAAAAGCTCCAAAGTTATACTTCGGAGCTTTTTATATTTAGAGTCTTTTTGCTATTCGTCTCCTTTAAATTCTTTGGTGTTTTTCTTACTCTTAAATAGTTTTTTCAACCAACCATCTTCCTTTTCCAATTTACAATCTAAATCGTTTAACACATCATTACTTGGTGTTTCAAATGTGCTTTTGGTAATTGCGTTAAATTTAGAATCGTTGTTCAATTTCTGATAAAAATGAGCAAACATGGGTAAAGCTGAATTTGCACCTTGACCTAAAGCTGTTGTTTTAAAACCGATGTTGTAGTTATCATTCCCAACCCACGTAATGGTTACTAAATTGGGTGTTATGGCTACAAACCAACCATCTTTATTATCTTGTGTCGTTCCTGTTTTTCCAGCAATGGTATTGTTCAGTTTATAGGTGTTTCGCAATCGTGAAGCTGTTCCACTATTAACCGTTGCTTTCATCATTTCCAATAAAACTTGTCTGGTATAATCGCTAAACGCTTGTTTTTCTAAAATTTCAGGTTTAAAATCAACAATTACGTTTCCGTTTTTATCTTCAATTTTAGTTATCATATAAGGTTTTACACCGTAGCTGTTATTCACAAAGCTAGCATAGGCGCCTATTAATTCCTTCAACGTAATTTCAGCAACACCTAATGCTAATGACGGTTGCGAAGGCAACTCTTTAGTAATACCCATTTTTTGCGCTTGCTCTTGAACTTTGGAAATACCAACATCATTTAAAACTTTTACTGCAATGGTATTTACCGAATTGCTCAACGCCATTTCCAAATTGTAATTGATATCCGTTTTTTCGTTGGGATCTTGACCTGCATTGGTTGGTGTCCAGTTTTTGTAGTTGGTATAGGTTACGGCATCAATGGAATAATATGAACAAGGTTTCATGCCATTTTCAATAGCTGCTGTGTACACAAATGGTTTAAAGGTTGAGCCGACTTGACGTTCACTTTGAGATACATGGTCATACTTAAAATAGCGGTAATCAATACCGCCAATATAGGTTTGAATAGCACCCGTTTTTGGGTCGATAGACAACATACCTGTATTTAAAAGTTTAAGGTAATGTTGTAAGCTATCCTTTGTTGAAAGCATTTGTGTACTATCACCTTTCCATGAAAATATATCCATGTTGCGTTTTACTGATAACGAATCGTCTATCGCTTTTTCTGAAATACCTGCCTTTTTTAAGCGCTGATATTCTGGTAAACTTTGCATGGCTTTTTTAAATACGCTTTTATTGGATGTCCAGGGTGCGTTTTTGCCATGCGATGCTTCGTAAGCCACTTGCAGCCTGGAAAGATGTTCTGCCATAGCTTCTTCCGCCATGGTTTGCATTGTGGCATTTAACGTGGTGTGAACAATTAATCCATCTTTATAAATATTGTACGAATCACCATTTGGCTTTTTATATTCTTTAATAACAGCTTGCAATTGCTGTTTAACTTGCGCTCTAAAATAGGGTGCCAATCCCAAATCGTGATTAAAGGAATGATACTTTAAAATAAGCGAATCGGTTTTTAATGTGGCGGCTTTAGATGCTTCTAAATAATCATATTTTACCATTTGATCCAAAACCACATTACGTCGAGACTGACTTCTTTCAACCGATTTTCTGGGATTGAAATAGGTTGTCGCTTTTAGCGTTCCTACTAAAGTTGCCGCTTCAGGAATAGTTAATTGCACAGCCGATTTATTAAAAAACTTTTGCGAAGCACTTTCTATACCATAGGTATTATCTGAAAACGGAACGGTATTTAAATAGAGCGTTAAAATTTCTTGTTTGGAATACACATCTTCAATGCGTTGGGCTACAATAGATTCTTTAAACTTATTGATGAGCATACTGAAAAGCGCATAATTTTTTCGACCATATAAGTTTTTAGCCAGCTGTAAGGTGATGGTGCTTCCACCTCCTGCCGATTTATCTTGAAGTAGTATATTTTTAATAAACACACGCAGTAAACTCACATTATCAACGCCATCATGTTCGTAAAAACGAGCATCTTCAGTTGCCACCAACGCATCAATCAAATGTTTAGGAAACTCCTCATATTCGAGCGGTTGCCTATCATAAATATAAAATTTGCCAATTAATTTTTCATCCTGATCTAAAACCTGCGTGGCTTCTGCTTGTTTTAAAGCACCTAATTCGGCATGTGTTGGCACTTTTCCAAACAATCCAAAATAAATACTAGCATATAGCAATACAAAGAATAAAATGATAGCAGCCAATACAATTAGCGACCATTTCACCCATGTTTTTTTAAGGAATACATTTAGTTTTTCCATGAATTATAGAAACGTTAGAATCGAAATTTTATGCAAAATTCGTGTAGAAATTCTGATGTGTTTTTATTCTTCTTCCTCGTAATCTGGATATAAAAAGTGATTATAAGGAAAACGTGTTACGTGAATTTCCCGAACCTCGTCATAAACGCGCTTTTTAAATTCTTTCATATTCTGCTTGTTTAAGGCTGAAATAAATAAGGCATTATTACCAACCCGATTCATCCAGGTTTTTTGCCATTCTTGCAAGGAATAATGTGCTTCGGTACGTTCTACTTCTAAATCTGTTTCGTCATACGGTTCTGCTTGATAGGCATCTATTTTATTAAAAACCATAATGGTTTCTTTATCAGCACTATCAATTTCACCTAATACTTTATTAACCGAGTCTATATGTTCTTCAAAATTAGGGTGCGAAATATCCACGACGTGCAATAACAAATCGGCTTCGCGAACCTCATCCAAGGTACTTTTAAAACTATCTACCAATTGGGTTGGCAGCTTTCTAATAAATCCTACGGTATCGGTTAATAGGAATGGTAAATTTTGAATAACCACTTTCCGAACCGTTGTATCTAATGTGGCAAATAGTTTGTTTTCGGCAAATACATCACTTTTACTAATGGTATTCATCAGTGTAGATTTTCCAACGTTTGTGTAACCAACAAGTGCTACACGAACCATTTTACCACGATTACCACGTTGCACAGCCATTTGTTTGTCAATGGTCTTAATTTTATCTTTTAGGAGGGCTATTTTATCCCGAACAATACGTCTATCTGTTTCAATTTCTGTTTCACCAGGTCCACGCATTCCAATACCACCTTTTTGGCGTTCCAAGTGTGTCCACATCCCTTTTAGTCGCGGTAACAAGTATTCACATTGCGCCAATTCCACTTGGGTTCTAGCATAGCTTGTTTGGGCACGTTGGGCAAAAATATCTAGGATTAAATTGGTTCTATCCAGAACTTTACACTCCAATACTTTACTAATATTTCGTTCTTGAGCAGCGGATAATTCATCATCAAAGATGGCTGTTCCAATATCGTTTTCTTCAATAAATTTTCGGACTTCCTCCATTTTACCTTTTCCAATAAAGGTTTTTGGATTTGGTATATCCATTTTTTGAGTAAAGCGTTTTAAAACCTCTCCACCTGCGGTGTAAGTAAGAAACTCCAACTCATCCAAATATTCTTTAGATTTGTCTGCGTCCTGACTTTTTGTAATGACACCAATTAATACGGCACGTTCGTGCGTGATATCTATTTTTTCTATCATAAGCTTTAAAAGTACAAAGTTAAACAATTGTAGGCGGTTTAATTATTATATTTTTAATGCGATTGCTTAAATTTTTGAGTGAGATGAAAAAAAACAGCAGAAAAGAATGAACCGTTTGGGCATCACTTTTTAACTGCTGTTTTTTTTTAAATAATGTTTTTGATTTTATTGTTTAATCAAAATTAAATTATCAGATGGTAAATACATGGGGATTTCTGATTGATTTTGATAATTATTACAATCATAAAAGCTACCATAATCCCCTAGCTCAAAATCTTCATACATTAATTGACTAGTATTATTTATATTTCTAATTAATTTGAAACCCGCTTGATTAAAACAATTATCTTCAGTATCCATAAAAAGGAATTCAAATTCTATTTGATCCCTGATGAAAATTTCTGAAATAGTATAATCTTCTATATCTGTTGCTTCTAAATTATCATTTAAAACTTGGTTGCTTACTATATTAATAGATATCGTTTTCATATGTTTTTTCTACTTGCGTGAACAAGGTGAATTCAAATGTTTATTGTATATTATTTACTTCACCAACCCAAGTCCCAACAAAATAAGGCAATTCATTATCTAAATCTTTTAAATAGGTACCATTTGGATAATCAAAACTATGCAATAGTAGAATCTGAGTAACTTGAGAGGTAGCACTACATGCAATAAACATGCGGAAAATTTTCAATATTGTTTTCATAGTTTGAAAATGTAGACTTGGGTTTCAACGTAAGATAACAGTAATTGTTGAAAATAAAAAAGCCTCTCAATACATGAGAGGCTTTTTTATTTTTAAAAATTACTTATTGTTTTATCATGACATATTTGCCATAAGGTATTCTGCTATCTGTTGGTGAGCCTTCCGGTATTATAGAATAACTACCAGTTATAACTGCTTTTAAATCGTTAACGTTACTATTTTGAGTATTAGGTATAGTTCTTAAAACAAGTTCACATTTTATATAATCTCTTAACGGATCCCGAAAACTCAAAAATACACTTCGTTCATTAGGACCACAGTTTTCACAACCTGGTAGAAACTGGGATGGATTTATTCTGTTACCAAATATCTGGTGTTGAGATACGCCTATAGTTGTATTATCAATATTTGAAAGCGTGTTAACGAGTTCTACTCCATTTGAATCTATATATTGGAATTCACCATAAATGATATCTTCATAATATGAAATATTCTTATAGTTAGTATGATAATCCGATAATTTCTTGTTTATAATTATAGTAAGCTCTTCTTGTCCATTGGTATATTTCCAAGTACCGATAAACCTGTCGAAATCGTTATCAGTATCTTTATAATAGGCATTTTCTTGTCGAGGAACCTTCAAATCATCATAAATTGAAATAATTGGACTTTGCGCTTTGCAAGAAACTATTGAGAAAATAAATAAGAGTATAATATAAATTGGTGTTTTCATGTTTTGAAAATATAGACTTGGGTTTCATTGTAAGATAACAGTAATTTTTGAAAATAAAAAAGCTTCCCAAATTAATGAGAGGCTTTACTATATCTTGATAATTTAAAAATTATCCTACAGAAACACGTTTGAAATCTGTAATGGCAACATTAGCAAAAGATTCTAAATATTATGCAACAGTTTGCTTGTCATCTTTAATAAAACGCTGATCTAATAAACATTGTTCTTGATCTAAGGTTATGTTATCAAAAATAAAATTGTAACTCTCATGATAAGTTTTATTTTTTATACTATTGTTTATCTAATGTAATCAATTCTGTTGGTAAAATCTGGTCTACTTGTCCATTTGGACATGAAGACGGTTCTATTTCACCGTCAGGATATAATATAAAATTCAGTTGAGAATTATTATTTATAACAGCTATAAATACATCACCACTTTGTCCACAAAGCACTTCATAGCCACCATAGATTAATTGATAGGTTTCACCGTTTTCTAAAAAATGAATCCCCTTTATGACATATTCTGAATCATTAGACAAATTGATTGTTTCAACAAGTACATTATCCATCAGATCAGTTATTCTGTACTTTAATAACAATTTATCTGTAGAAATACCTATATATTCTGTAGTAATTTTTGTAATTACAAATTCATAATTTTTATTGTTAATGGTACCAGTCCATGTGCCAATAAATTTATCAAATAAATTATCAACATCTTTTAGGTAGGTTCCGTCAGGAATATTTGTATCATTAATTAAATAGTTAATACTATTTTGAACGGGAATAACTTGTGCTTTGCAACTTAATAAGATCCCTATTAAAGCTATTACTAATGTTATTTTTTTCATAATTTATAATTTTTTAAGGGCAATTTTCAGTTTCTAAATTACCATTATCATTTAACCTTTTTTTCTGGATGTCACCATTATTTTTTATTCTAAATAAAGAAATGCCTTCAATGCCAATTTCCAGTTCAACAAATTTTAGAAATCCCTTTTCCTTGCCAAACTTTTTTACCATTTGACTAAACTTTTCATTTAAGGTTGTTTTGTTAGCTAATAATAATTCTACGTCCATTAAACTGAAACTATTAATGTCTCCCGTAAAGCGTAAAGTGTAATCTCTAGAACTTGAAAACATACTCCCATAAACATCCAAAAGCGGTCTATTTTCTTGTTGAGCTAGTAATAAAAGTTTTAAAAATGTTGTAATATCTCTAGGTCCTAATTGTTTTATTGGGATGATTTCATCTGGAATATTATCATTATTTGTGTCGGCAATTGTATATTGGTTTGTGTGAATATGGGTAAAACCAACCCTATTGGATGCGATTGGAATCGTTAAACTATGATTTCCTAAATCAGGATTTAAATTGGTAAAAGTGCCATCTGATTCCTCGGCAAAACCAGTCTCTTCATTTGAGTTGTAGTTAGCGCTATTAGTAATTGAATTAAGCTTATTTGAATAATTGGAATTAGTCAATTGTTCTGCGATTTTTTCGCAAGGATCACCATCATTTCCTTCTCCATCCATTGCACCAGATGGTACTCCACCAGGACAACGACAACTAGTAGTTGGTGTTGTGGTATTTCCATTCCCAACTCCTCCATGTGGTCCTTGGTCGGAAGCAATTGGGCCACCACTTGTACTGCTACATGGTTTAAGTGTTGTAGTGTAGGTTCCTCCTGGCAATGCCTCTTGAGTGTAAATATTATCATCTCCAATATAATTACAAGAGGTATCGCCATATTCATGATTACCCGATGAACATGTGTTAGGCTGAAAATCAACTCTTTTACAATCATCTTCATAAAATAAACGCGAGAATAATTGATCACTAAAGCCGCCATCAATTTCCGTTATAGTTAACCGATCAACAAAATCAACTTCCTGACCATTGTCTAAAAGTTCTATTTCTTGATCAGTAATATTGTAATGCACCAAGAATTCTTTATAACTCCCATCCTCCTGTAAACTTAAAAGAACATTTTGCAGGCCTTCACCTTCAGGTGTATTGTTTACTAAAAAAGTGTAGGAATGATAGCCATTTTCAAACTGAATCAAAGTAGCAAAATCAGTTTCTAATGAAAGACCGGTTCCGTCGGAATATACGGTCCTGTTTTGATAAGAAGCATTAAACACTGTTAGTTCTGTTTTTATTCTTTCTATTTTGTTCCAAACTTCTTTGTTTTGAGCAACTTGATTTCTTTGGATTGAAGAAATTGTAATGGGTTTTATAATTATCTCTTCGGTATTTGTTTTTTTAATAAAATCATCATCCTTTTGACAATTAACCAGCACTAGTGAAATTCCAAAGAGCAGAATTCCCAATTTTAAATAGTTTGTGATTTGGGTTTGTTTCATAGGTTAAACTGGTTTAAAGTTAGTAAAAAATGATAAAATTCTGCTTGTAATAACCGATTAAGATTTAGGGTATCTAACCCAATTATTCCGCAATAATCCAAACCTACTAAAAAAAACAAATGATTAGAACTAGCTTTTTTGGTGAATTTTATATCGTTCATCGAAAACCCAAAAAACCGTTACGGTTTTCCCGTAAAATGGTCCGGTTTCAGCACTTTGCCTTTTTGGCACTATGAGTTTTTGAGTATAAAGTCCATTTTTTAATTCCCAATTCATACTTTTAAGCAAATACTAAAATTAATGACCAGCACGCAAAAGTCAGCAGATTCTCCTGACACCTTTACTATTGCTTTTTACAATACCGAAAACCTTTTTGATATTTACAATGACCGCAGTAAACACGATCGGGATTATTTACCAAATTCCGAAAGACGTTGGACTAAAAAACGCTATCATAATAAACTTCAAAAATTAGGGTTGGCTATTTCTAAAATTGGCGATACGGAAACCGAAAATGCACCAAGTATTATTGGGTTAGCCGAAGTAGAAAACGGTAAAGTTATTCGTGACTTATTAGACACCTCGCATTTAAAAAATACACCTTATGATTATGTTCATTTTAATTCCAAAGATGAGCGTGGAATGGATGTCGCGCTTATTTATAATACAACGGAATTTACAGTGACCCACTCTGAAATTTATGCCATTCAATTTGAAAGACCTGAAGGTGGTGACGATTTTACACGAGACATTCTATTAGTAACTGGAATGCTGCAAGGCGAAACGATTTCGCTATTGGTAAACCACTGGTCGTCGAGACGTGAAGGCACGCAGCTTTCCGAGGTAAAACGCTTACAAGCTTCAGAGAAAGTAAGTGAGATTATCAAAGATATCCAAGCGAAACAAGCGGATGCTAAAATTATTATTATGGGCGATTTCAATGATGATCCACATTGTAAAAGCATCACGCAACTCATAGAAAATAACAATTTATTCAACCCTATGAATACGCTGCGGTCCTATAATCGTGGGAGTTTAGTTCACCACAGAAAGTGGCATTTATTTGATCAGATTATGTTTACGATGCCTTTTTTTGAATCGCGAGAAAACCATTTGGAATTTGATTCGGCACATATTTTTGATGCCGATTTCTTAAAAGAATACAAAGGCCGCTATAAAGGCACGCCTTTTAGAACCTATGCTGGTGAAAAACATAAAGGTGGTTATAGTGATCATTTTCCGGTTTATATGACGTTGAAGAAGTAACTTTCTTTTCTTTTTTACATTGCCTAAAAAAGAAACAAACCTGCCTGCCGGCAGGCAGGAAAGTCTAGGCTTACGAATCTTTATCTAAATTTTTCATTTGACACCTAAATTTTAGGAACTCGCATTTAATAAACCTTGCTTGCTTCGAAATATGGCATGCTCAAACCTACCTGTCCGTCAGGCAGGCAGCCTAAAATTTTACGGTATCTATATTTTCAAATTTTACGATAAACTTTCGATAGGCCGAATGGGAATTTTCAAATGGATTATCAAAATATTTAAATAAGATTAAAACCAAGAAATATAATAGTTTTAATGAAACGAAAAACTGTTTAACACAAGTTTGAAAATAAAGATTATTTAAACAGCTTGCCAGAGTATGACTGACAATAAAATGCAAGCAACGGGAAGCAGCCAAAGCAAAAATATGGAGTGATTTTGAGATTTCTTATTAAGCATTTTAGCATTTAGTACTTGACGCTTTCTTCCTGCATATTGTATCCAGTTTTTAAAAAACACAAAAACAGAAGCCATAATAAATAATGCCCAAGCTTTATCTTGAGACATGGTGTTCATATTCATCTGACTAGAAAATCCAGCAAAAAACATACCTAATAGCAACAATATAGAACATTGTAATAAAGAAATATAAATCGATGCAATTTGATTTGCTTTTTTGTTCTTAAGCTTTTTATAATGCTTGAACACGGTAATAAAAAGTGAATCGAAAATAGACATAATTATGTAATGGTATGAAAATTAAGAACCTGCTAATTTATTAGAATTAGCAGGTTCTTTTATAATTATTTAAAAGACTAAATATTTCTATTAATTCTTTTATTGTGCAGCTAATATTTTAACATTACCTAAATCTCTAGTTGAAGATATTGCGGCATTTTCACTATCGTAAACAAATGCAATAAAGCCAGTACCATTAGCAGCAGAAAGATCAATAAAGCCAGTTTCATCATATATATTATCAAAGAATCCACCATTTATTGGTAGTCCTTCAATTTGACTTGCTCCTACTTCAGTCCAGTTAGCAGTAGTTGGGTCAGCTCCGGCAACATAATCGTTAGAATAATAAGCTTTTAAAGGCTCTTCTCCGGCGTCACTGAACGCATCAGCTATTTCTAATATCATTTGTTCGTCATCTTGCGCATCAAAATCAAAAGCTGGTGAAATTAACCAACTAACCATTGTTACAGCATTACTACCATCATATCCAGATCCTCTAACATAAGAAACACCACCAAAAGATGCAGCATACCATTCTCTAGTTCCAGCTGTGTTAATTACATCCCAACCGTTTAAACCACCAACAAAATCTTCTTCAAAAACGACTGTAAAATTACTTTGATCTAACAATTCACATCTAGAACCATCAAAATTAACACCTTCCAAACCGTTTAATGCTAATATTATAGTACCACCATCAAAAGTCTTATTTACCAAAGCAGTTATAGAACCGTTACCTAAAGGTAGTAGTTCGTTTTTAAAGTTAGCAAAGCCACTTGTTTCTAACTGAAACGTTGAGTACGTAAAACCAGTACAAGCTTGTAATCTTCTTTTCGTATCAAAATCATTCATTGGATCAAAATAGCGTTCTCCTGCTAAATTATCAGCAAACTCTACGCCATCCACTTGTACCAATATACCAACATGACCACCATTAATATCTGCGAAATTTACATTTACAGGCGTGATGTCTTCTGTAACAGGTGATCTGAATATGTGTGTTCTTGCGCGATTTTCACCTATACTTTTAATGTTTGTTCCAAAACGCGTAGTTTCTGTTTCACCACCAACAGCTATAATACCAGTTCCAATACGTTCTTCACCAATATACAAGCCTTTTAAGCTCACGTAAACCTCACGACCAAAATTAAACTGATTGTATAAATCTACTTGATTTATAATAATTTTGATTGCTGTTGTTGGGTTTGTTGGACTATCTTGAAGAAAAAATTCTTTAAAGAAATTACCCGATTTATCTGAAGAAGATACATATCCTTTAATATAGATATTTTCCAGTTCTTCTATATACGGCATAGCATCCGTAGTATCACCATCATTATTAGGATCCGATGTATATCTAGATTTTGCATCTGCAATAGAAATTTCTATTCCAGTGGATAATAAAGTGTTTAATCGTGCATTTTCTTCATCACCTAAACTTGTAGGAATGGTGTAATCGTCATCTTGAACACAAGATACAATAGCTAAACTAGCAACTACTGTTAATACTAGGGTTAAAAATTTATTTGTTTTCATAATCAATAATACGTTTAATTAATTTTTCTTTTTTAGAATCTAAAGTTAACATTTACAAAATAAGTAGCACCACGTCCATACCAGTATTTTGGTCCAAATTGACGTTTACCTGTTTGATTGTCAGCTAACAATTCGTTGTAATTTGCATTTCTACCTTGTTCAAAACCACCTGTTTTGTAAATCTCATCCAATAGGTTATTTACACTAGCAAATACACCAATATAATAATCACCAATTTTCCAAGATTTTCCACCTGTTAAGTTTACGGTAAAATACGCGTCAATTTCTTCTTGTTTTAATAAGTCGGTTGCTACATTTTCATCGTAATTATTAATTGGCAAACCATCATTAGCTAAATAAAAGTTTTGAGTTCTTAATAATGGACTCACATCAATATATGCATTTGCTAAATAGTTAACCGTTGCTCCAAAGAACCAGTAGTCTGGATCGCGATATTCAAAACCTAATGAATACGCTTGTTGTGGTCCTCCTGCAATTTTATAATCTTTTAAATTAGATGTAAATGTTTGCGTTTTACCAAAACTTGTAGAGGTTAAATATAAATCAGGGTTGTTATCATAGGTATATTGACCTACTGCAGCTACACCTTTTAATTTAATAGTTGGTGTTACTTGTGCTTCAATACCTAATTCAGCACCAATGTGCTTTTTATCTACACCTTGTAAAACTTCCTGAACAAAAGCAGATGTATCGTTAAACTCTTCACCTACGTTGGTAATACCATCCGCATAATAGAATCCAATTTCATTGGCATCTTCAATTTTCGTGTAGTAACCTGTTAATTTAGCCTTCACAATTGGTGATCTGAAAATATAACTTGCATCAAACGATGTAATTTTTTCCTCCGTTATATTATCAACGACACTATTGTTATCTCTTGAGTTAGAATAAGTGTTTCTAATAGTTGGTGCTTTTGTAAGATAACCACCATTCACATCAATTAAGTGCTTTCCAGTTATTTTATAAGTAAGTCCAGCTTTTGCACCTACACCTGTAAAGTTTAATTTCTCACCTTTTCCTAATGATAAATTTCCTAAAAACGCACTGTTTTCCCAAAGACCTTCACGTTGGTATGATGTACTTGTTACGCTTCCTGAAAGATAGAAATCTACTTTACTATATTTAAATTGTGCTTGTGCATATCCTGAAATAACATCGGCAAAAATATTATAGTTGTAACGGAACTTATCACCTTCACCAATAACACGATTCGGATTTTGGTTATCATACTGGTAGTTATCAAACGAATCAACGTTTAAAACACCATTACCACCTAATAAATCAATTATTTCACCAAAGTTTTTCGACTTTAGGTTCTTGTAATTTATAGCAGCATTTAAAATGATATGATCATTAATTTCCGTGTTGAAAATAGAGTTCACCGTAATTTGTTTATCGTCACTACGGTCTTCATATAATACATACGCGTTTGTATCACCTACAGACGCATTGGTAACATTGGCATCTAAAATACGTTCCCAATCTATCTGGCCACCATTCATAAAGTTTTGTTCCGCAATATAAGCGCCTGCAAAATCAGGACCATCATTATCTGCTAAAAAGTAACTTGGTAAATCTTGGTAATAAGCAGGACTTGGATTTCCGCCACCACCATAATCTAAACGGCTGTTTCCTATTTTACCATATTGGTAACCCACATTGGTATTTAAAGTTGTTTTGCTATTAATATCCCAATAATGGTTTAACATAAAGATTGGCTCTTCAATTTCTTTGATACGTGAATTTTTCTTTTCACCATCTAACCAACCCCAATATTCGTTGTATTTAATATCTTTTAAATCGTAAACCTCTTGTGTATTAGGAGACGATTTCCCACGACGGTTTGGCGTGTACATAGATGTAAAGTTCAAACTGTGTTTGTCATTAATTTGTTTTTCAACAGCCACAAAAAATGAATTAGCATCATACAACGTCGCGTCTTGATAACCTTCATTTCCCCAGCGTCTTCCGCCCATTACAGCGTAAGACCAACCACCTTCTAATAAACCAGAGGCATAACTAGCCATAACACGGTTTGTATAACTTCTATTTGAAGATGAATACGTTACACGACCGCCTTCACGATATTGTGATGCACGAACATTCATATTAGTTGTTCCTAAAATACCACCAAAATTATAGGCTGAAGGTGCTAAACCAGTTGTTAATTCCTGGTTACGAAGCATGTCATTTAATCCACCCCAATCACTCCATTGTGGTCTACCATCATAAATTTTGTTCATTTCGATACCGTTAATCAAAACCGAACCGTTTTCAGAATCTAAACCTCTTACTCTATAGAATGAAGAACTCCATTCAAAAGCAGCTGTTCTTTGAAACACATCTTGAGAAGATTGTAGTAAACCTGAAATATTATCAAGTCCACCAGATTCGTCATCTAATTCATCATCTGTAAGATTAATAGTAAACAAATCAGCCGATGTATCTCTTTCCAGAGACATATCAGTGATATTTACTGTTTGCCCTTCATTAATGACAATTGGATATCTTTTAAAGACATATTCGTCTTTAGATATTCTTAAAATCTGATCTCCCATTGGTAAATTTGAAGAAAATTCAAACATACCGTTTTCATCAGTTGTGGTTGTGATGTCTGTACCTTCAATGGTAACAGTTACATTTCGAATTGGATCGAAAGAAAGGGCTTCAGTGACACTTCCTTTTACTACTGTTTGTTGAGCAAACGCAGTAATTGTCGCGAAAAATCCGAATAAAAAAACAATTAAACTTTTTTTCATACTAGAATTTATAATTAAAAAAATTGATACTTTGCGTTAAATGTTAATTAAATTAAGCGTGCAAATTTACATTATTTATAATAAATATCTACTTTTGGCGTAAGATTTGTATTAACATAACTTAAACATAACACACAATTTAATGAAAAAATTCAAAATTTGGATCACTATAGTTCTTGTATGCGTTGCTATAACTGCAAAGGCTCAAGATGGTAAGAAATTTAAAATTCATACGGTAGCCTTTTATAATCTAGAAAATTTATTTGACACCATTAATGATCCTAATAAAAATGATGAGGCTAGCCCAATCATGGAAATGAAGATTAACACCAGTGATATTTACAAAAAGAAAGTAGTAAATATGGCACGTGTAATAGCTGATATTGGTACAGATACGGCTAAAAATTCACCTGTAATTATTGGTGTTTCGGAGGTTGAAAATCAAGATGTTTTAGAAGATTTGGTTAATGATCCACAACTTATTTCTAAAGATTATGGTATTGTGCATTATGATTCACCAGACCGTCGCGGTATTGATGTTGGTTTATTATATCAGAAAAAATATTTTACACCTATTAACACCAGTAATCATGAATTAATAATTTATGATGATTCTCGCGAGCGCGTTTACACCAGAGATCAACTTTTGGTAAGTGGTAAATTGGAAGGCGAAATGATTCATATAATTGTTAATCACTGGCCATCTAGAAGTGGTGGTGAAGCCAGAAGTAGACCAAAACGTGTTGCTGCTGCTGGATTGAGTAAAAAAATAATTGATTCGCTACAAACTATTGATCCATACGCTAAAATTATATTAATGGGCGATTTAAATGACGATCCTACCAATGAGAGCGTAAAGAAGGTTTTAGGAGCTAAAAGCGACAAGGAAGATATTGAGCTTAAAGGCATTTATAACCCTTTTGAAAAGTTGTTTAAAATGGGTGTCGGCTCAAATGCGTATAGAGACAGTTGGAGTTTATTTGATCAAGTATTAATAACACAACCTTTTTTAGAAAGAGATTATAGCTCTTTACGTTTTTATCAGGCGCATGTGTTCAATAAAAATTATTTAGTAAACAAAAGAGGCAAATATAAAGGTTATCCATTACGAAGTTTTGCCGATGGTGGTTTTACGGATGGTTTTAGTGATCACTTTCCAGCCTATATATACTTAATTAAGGAAGTGAAGTAAACATATACATTTCTCAAAAATAAAAAGTGCCTTTAATAAATTTTAAAGGCACTTTTTTTATATTGGATTGTAGCATTCTAGCCGATCCACAAATGCCATGGAATTTTTGCCAAAATAAGAATTAATGCTATGGTATAAAAAACAGCTATCATTCTAAATTTAGCTTTAGATGTTAGTTTCTTTTTATGTTTAGAATAACCTATTGTAATTAATGCTATGGCAATAATCATGGTTAATGGATGTTCTACAATATTAGATCTTAAAGCACTATTTTTCATCACGGCACCCATTCCCATTTCGCTAATAATAGACATGTAATCTGCCGCAAAGTAGAATACAATACCAAGTAGTAACTGAATGTGCGATACGATTAAGGTAAACAAAGATATTCTGAAATCTTTAGCTGAATATTCCTTTCCAGCCATGGCTTTTACAATGGCATTTAAAGTAGCTACAACTAGGATTAAAAGCACAAAATAGGCCCAACCAGAATGTAACATTTTTATGGTATTATACATGTTTTAAAGTTTAATAGTTAGTATTACAAATGTAATAAATAAAGCGTATAAAAAAACCGCTTCGGTATGTGAAGCGGTTTTAGTATTATTTAATAGGAATTTAGAAGTTAAAACGGATACTTGTATTCCAAGTTCTTCCGTAACCAAAACGACCATTATTACTTGTATTAACACCCTTATAGTTTTCTTCTGGGTTAGCAGAAGCTTGAGTGTTACCATTAACAGCCTCTAAATACACTTCATCAAAAACGTTATTTACGTTTAAACGAAACTGAACAGATCTCTTATTGTCTTTACCAACCAACATTTTATATGAAAATCCTGCATCCACCGTATCATAAGAAGGCAATGAAAGTGGTGCTAATTCTAATGAACCTGAAGAGAATATATCATTATTCCAATTCCAAGCAGCATCAAAACTTGTTCTAGGCAAGAACTCATAACTACCATTAATACCAGCAGTAACTTGAGCAGCCTCACCAACACTGAAACCATCAATCACGATTTCTTCGTCATCACCAATTTGAGTACCATCTTGATTAAATGTTCTTTGAGTAGCATTGTCTTTAAACTGCCATTCACCTAAAGATAAGAATCCATTTAATCTTAAATTATCAAGTGGACGTGTCATTACTTCAAGTTCAACACCGTAGTGTACTTGTTTTACACCTAGTGTTTGGAAACTTAAGAAATCAACACCATCCCTACCATTACTTCTATACTTAACAACATTATCCCAAGTGGTATGGTACGCATTTAAATTAGCAGAAATACGACGACCACCATTAAATTGGTATCCAACTTCGAAACCAGTAATTTCTTCATTTTCCGCTTCTGGTGATAATAACTCATTACTACTTCTATCGTTTTGGTATAGCGTGTCATGGAATGGTTGACGTGAGTAATAACCAACATTAGCAAATACTTTATGCATTGAGCTAATTTCATAAGCCGCACCAGCTTTTAGGTTAAAACCTAAATTATTCACTTTTTCAGAATCTTCAGAAACACCTTCAAGTTCCGCATTTAAAAACTCTGTTCTTACGTGAGACTGGTTAGATACTGCACCTTGAAAAAAGGCTGAAAAATTATCTTTAACATATTCTAATTGTCCAAAAACACCTGCATAATTAATTTTTTCTTCGTAATCATAACCAAAACGTTGTGTGTGATCTGTGTTTGGATTAAAGAACACTTCCCATGGGTTAATTCCACCGGCTTCCGTTAATTGATAATCTCCACCATTATAGGCACTATTTGCACTTACTGAATTTATGTTAGGATTTACAAATTCTCTAATATCTCTAAAGTGAAAACCATTATACAAACGGACATCAGCACCAATGTTTAAATTTAAGTTTTCTGTTAACTGATTGTTATAGCTTGTCACTAAACCAGCCCAGTTGTGGTTATTATTTGAACCTCTTACATACAAAAACTCATCTGTATTTCTGTCCGTAATTGCTTGTGCAAAACTACCACGTCCCATAGAACCGTAAAGCACCGTTGATAAAGATGATTTATCATTTATAGTCCAATCCCAGTTTAAGTTAGCAACTGGTTTGTGGTAAATATTACGACCACCTGGATACGCACCACCATGTAATGTATTTGGGCTATCCACACCGTCAAAATTCCATGAATTATAACGTCTACCTCTATCGCTTTCTAAAAATTCGCTAATACGCGCTCCTCCAGCTGCCGCATGCCACTGTGGTGCACCAGTTAACAAGAAGTTTAAAGAGTGATTTTCCCCAGCTTGGTAACCAACAGATAAAAAGTATGTTTGACCTTGACCTTGGGTATTATCCACATAACCATCACCTTGCCAGTGACCTAATAATCCAGAAAAAGACCAGCCTTTATCACTAACACCTGTTGAGAAATAGGCAGTAGATTTGATATAGTTATCATTACCTACCATTTGCTCTACAAAACCACCTTCTTTTTTATCAATAGTTTTGGTAACAATGTTTACCGTACCACCAACAGAAGAAATAGCTAATTTTGATGCTCCTAAACCACGTTGTACTTGAATAGCATTTGCAACTTCCGTTACACCTTGCCAGTTAGACCAGTACATCTTACCATCTTCCATACCGTTAATTGGTTGGCCATTTAATAAGAATGCCGTGTTTGTTTGATCGAAACCACGCAAAAACATTTGACTTTCACCAAATCCACCATTTTGAACAACCTGAATAGAAGGTGTTGTTTTTAATAATGCTGGCAAATCAAAGTTACCTGCCTTTTGTTGAATTTCTGAAGCTTTAATAGTAGAAACAGCAATTGGTGTTGCTCTATCTTCGGCTAAATCAATAACACCAGATCCTACAATAACAACTTCCTCTAACGTATTATCACTAGTTAAAACAATATTACCTAAATCTTGATTTCCTGTTACTGTAACAGTTTTAGTTCCGTAACCTACAAACGAAATTACTAATGTAGCATTCGTGCTTTCAGTAGTAATTGTAAATTCTCCATCAAAATTAGAAGATACACCGTTGGTGGTACCTTTTTCAATGATGTTGGCACCAGGTAGCGGCGCGTTCATTTCGGCATCCATGATTGTACCTGATACAGTACTTTGAGCCATTGTCATACCAGTAAACAAAATCGCTACTGCTAAAAATAATAATCTTGTAATTTTTTTCATTGTATTAAAAAGATTGGTTTTTAAATTTTCGGCAAAATTAATCCTTTAAAGCATATTAACATGAATTTAAGGTTAAGTTTTTACGCTTGGATGAAGATAACACTTAATATGTATTAATAATATGATATAAAATAAAGCTATCAACATGGTTTTCAACAATAAAAATCACTTTTTTAAATAATACTTCAATATTTTGGCAGTGGAAGCATCATGATTGGCAAAAGTGTTATTTTTTATATCCTGTAAAATATTTGTGGCTAATTGCTTGCCTAGTTCTACACCAAACTGATCATAGCTGTATATATTCCAAATAATGCCTTGGACAAATATTTTATGTTCATAAAGCGCAATGAGCTTCCCTAAACTTTCTGGTGTTAACTTTTTTATGAAGATGGTATTTGATGGATTATTACCTTCAAATACTTTAAAAGGAACTAATGATTGAATATTTTCTAAAGGTTTGCCTTGCTTTTCAAATTCCGCAAGAACATCCGATTCCGTTTTTCCATTCATTAAGGCTTCGGTTTGAGCAATGAAATTGGAAATTAATTTATCCTGATGATCTTTATTTCCATGCAGTGATTCCGCAAAGCCAATGAAATCGGCTGGAATTAATTTGGTGCCTTGATGGATTAATTGAAGAAATGCATGCTGTGAATTGGTTCCTGGTTCTCCCCAAATTACCGTTCCTGTTTGGTAATTTACAGATGCTCCATTTCTATCAACAGATTTCCCGTTACTTTCCATAGCACCTTGCTGCAAATAGGTTGTAAACTGATTAAGATACTGTGTGTATGGAATAACGGCTTCACTTTCCGTATCGAAAAAATTATTATACCATATACTTATTAATGCTAAAACTACCGGGATATTTTTCTTAAAAGGTGCGGTTTTAAAATGATCATCCATTTTATGTGCGCCTTGTAATAGCTCATCAAAATTATCAAAACCTACCGATAAACTTATGGATAATCCCACGGCGCTCCACAACGAAAACCGGCCACCAACCCAATCCCACATCGGAAATATATTATCAGGATGAATACCAAAATCTTGAACACGATTACTATTTGTTGAAACAGCTACAAAATGTTTTGCTATAGCCTCTTCTGGAGCGTGCCTTAAAAACCAATCGCGAATCGTGTTAGCATTAGAAAGCGTTTCTTGAGTGGTAAAACTTTTAGAAACAATAACGAATAATGTAGTTTCTGGGTTGAGTTTTTTAATGACTTCATTAACATGATCACCATCTACATTACTAACAAAATGCGTCGTTAACTGGTTTTTATAGAACTGTAACGCTTCAACAACCATAGCAGGCCCCAAATCTGAACCCCCAATACCAATGTTTACCACATCCGTAAAGGGCTTACCCATAAATCCGGTAACTTCGCCATTTATTACTTGATTAGTAAACGATTGTATTTGCTTCTTTGCTTGATATATTTCAGGAATAATATTGACGCCATCTACTAAAACAGTTGCAGTTTCTGGCGCTCTTAAAGCGGTGTGCAAAACAGCACGACCTTCCGTTTCATTAATAATTTTGCCAGAAAACTGACTTTCAATAGCTGCTTGTAATTTAGTTTCTTCGGCTAGTTTTAGCAGTAAATCTAACGTTTCTTCAGTGATTCTATTTTTTGAAAAATCGACAAAAAAATCGTCCCATTCAATTGAAAACGTATCCGCACGACTCCTATCATGAGCAAATAAATCCGTCATTTTCAGATTTTTCATTTCTGAAAAATGCTCACGAAGATTTTGCCAAGCCTTGGTAGTTGTTGGACTAATTTTCGATAATGCCATAAGCTTAATCTAGTTGTGTAATTAAATCTTCAGGTGTGGATTCTAGACTATTAGAATTTTGAACATTTATAGCGTCCAATTGTGATTTTATGGGTTCAATAAAGTCTAAATATCTGGTTTTTAAACTATCAGAAATAGGTTCTGCTTCTGGTAATTTTTGTTTAAATGGATCTACTTGTTTTCCATTTTTCCAAAAACGGTAGCAAACGTGAGGGCCAGACGTATTTCCAGTCATTCCTACCCAACCAATAACATCACCTTGTTTTACATATTGACCAACCTTTACATTTTGGCTTTTCATATGTAAATACTGCGTTTCGTATGCTGAATTATGTCTGATTTTTACATAATTCCCATTACCTCGTGTATAAGCAGATTTGGTAACCGTTCCGTTAGCAGTGGAACGAATAGGGGTTCCTATATTGGCGGAAAAATCGGTTCCTTTATGTGGTCTGATTTTATTACCGTAAAGCGCAATACGTCTTTTTAAATTATATCGCGATGAAATACGTTTGTATTCCACAGGCGCTTTTAAAAAGGCACGACGTAAATTTTTAGCTTCGTCATTAAAATAATCACGAATCCCTTTTACGGTATCTGTTTCAAATTCAAATGCATAAAATGGTTCACTTTTATGATCAAAATACGCAGCTTTAATATTATCAATTCCGGCATAAATAGTATCATCAATATACTTATCGGTATAAATTATTTTAAAATGATCGCCTTTCTGAAGTCTCGTAAAATCTATTGTCCAAGCATAAATATCAGACATTTTATATGCTAATATTAGACTTTTGCCACCATCGGAAAGTGTTTGAGACAAATCGCTATTAATTACTCCTGCAAATTCCTTTTCAACATACGTTATCGGTTTTCGGCTGGTAAAGGCATGAATGGAGTCTTGAAAATTAAGAACCACATATTCTTCACGATTAGGCTGATAAATAAAAGAAAGGGCTTGCTGCAACGAATCTTTAGAGCATAAAACCGTGTATGGTTTTCCTAATTGCAGTTTTCTAATATCAAAATCTTTTTTAGTTTGTTCTGCAATTTCAAAAATTTTCGGGTAGCCCACTTTATAGCGCTCCATGATAACACCAAAACTATCTCCTTTACGAATAGTATCACGTTTAACAACGTAGTCGTTCAGGTTAAAACCAAATTCCTTCAGTTCCTCTGGTGGAATAATAGCTGCAAATTCATCTTCAAAAACAGGTTCTGGCTTGTCGTCCTTACAGCTTACCAATGTAACCAATAAGGCAAAAAGAATTATACATTCTCTCCCCATTCTGCTAATTCTTTTTCGCTCCATAATTCTGGAAAAAATATTCGTCTTTGATATTTTGGATGCATATATTTTACCCATTCGCTTCCTCCTGTTGCTTCTGTGGTTTTACCACCAATATTTAAATAATGGTTGGCGGTATTGTAATGTGCCATAACCCATTTAATATTTACGGTATGGTCATAATGACGCATGGCATTTACTAAATCTTTATTTGTTCTAACAGCTTCTGGCAATTCTTTAAACTTAGTCCAAAGATTACTAGTGTTGTAGAATTTCGCAAATCTAATAAATTCCTCTTTGTATCGTTCTTCAAAAACTGTTAATAAATAGCTTTTTTTACCAGTTTTGTAGTCTTTTCCTGCAGCTTGCCAATATAAATGCTCAAAAGCATGCTCAAAAGGTGTATTTCTATCAATGGTTTCACGAAAACGATTATCTATTAAATTGATTAATTCTGTAGATGAAATTTCAATTTTTCGGTATTGGGCACTTTGAAAACCACTTGCAGGCGTTAAGGTTGTTCTAAACTTATTGTATTGTTCCACGTCCATTCCTTCACGCATGATTTCAAATGACGAAGTAAGCATATCAAAATAACGACTCACACGCATTAATTTTGTTGAAAAGAAATCGGCTGTCAGTTTTTCGGCAGTTGCAACCTGATCAATTTCCCAAAGAATCATTTTAAACAGTAATTCGTTTATTTGATGATACATGATAAATACCATTTCATCTGGTAAAACGGTACGCTGCGTTTGTAAATCTAAAAGTGCATCTGTTTGAATGTAATCCCAATAATTTATAGGCTTACTATATAACAAGCCTTGTAAGTGTACATCTAAATCTTGACCTATATTATCAAACTTTTCTTTTAGTTGGTTGGTTATGTCGGTATTCATGCTACTAATTTTTTACTATAATATTAAAAGGGTGTTTTAAGCCTTTAAAAGCATCCAAATCCGCTCTTAAAGAACCTACAGCCAAATCGGCTTTAATACGTAAAGGTATTCTATTTTTATCATTTGAAACCCATAATGTAAGGCTTTCTTCTTCTTTAAAAACACGACCTGCCATTACATACGGTCTAAATTTCAAGGTGTTTACTTTTCCAAAATTGGTATTAATTATTTCGGTTCCTAGATAGCGCAATTTAAAACCATAATTTTCTTCATCAAAAAACATATTAACCTCCACTTCATCGTTTATTTTCAAGTTTTCAATATCCAGATTATTACGCAAATAATAAAATGTAGATACCATATCTTGAATATTTGGTTTTGTATCAAAGGTCTTTTTTTTATTATGTTTTATGTTATTTACATGAGCCTTATGGTTGTTTTGGTCGAATTCTATTTCAATATTCTTGGTATGACCACCTTCATCAATATCTCTGATAAACTTATAAGGCACATTCAATTTTTTATCAAAATAACTCTCGTACCTATCCTTCACTGCAAAAAACCAACTAACGGCTCCAGTGGTCCAGCCCTTGCCTACTACATGGTAAACGGGTTTGTTTTTATACATAGATTCGTTAACGGTAAGGGTGGCTTCTCCGGCTTTCATCCATCCGCTATAACTCATTTCAAATCGAAACCATTCACCTGTATCAAAGGCACTTTCTATTTGGGAAAATGCGGTGTTTAAGGAAACAATGGCGATTATAGTTAAAAGTATTTTTTTCATAAGCTTAATTCTAATTGTAAATACAACAATAACGTTGTTTTTCCTTATAGATTACAAATAGTATTCCAAAAATATAATACAAAAAAACTCCATCGATAATTGTGATAGAGTTTTTATAATGTTCATATACGTATTAGGTATTAAAGCGTTCCTCTTAAAACCTGCTCACGCTCTATAGACTCAAAAAGTGCTTTAAAGTTTCCAGCTCCAAAACCTTTGGCTCCCATACGTTGAATAATTTCAAAGAATAAAGTTGGTCTATCTTCAACTGGTTTGGTGAAAATTTGTAATAAGTAACCTTCTTCATCTGCATCAATCATAATGCCTAATGATTTTAGCTTTTCAATGTCTTCACGTAATTCGTGGCTAAATTCTTCTAAACGTCCTGGTACAGATTTATAATAGGATTCTGGAGGTGTGGATAAAAACTCAACACCGCGAGAACGTAAATCGGATACGGTTGAAATAATATCATCCGTTGCTACGGCTATGTGCTGAACACCTGGTCCTTCATAAAAATCTAAATACTCTTCAATTTGGGATTTCTTTTTACCTTTTGCAGGTTCATTAATTGGGAATTTTATACGACCATTTCCATTACTCATAACCTTACTCATTAAAGCCGAATACTCCGTGTGGATTTGCTTATCATCAAAGGACAAGAAATTAACAAATCCCATAACGTCTTCATACCATTTTACCCAAGTATTCATTTCACCCCAACCTACGTTGCCAACCATGTGGTCTATAAATTTTAAACCGGTTGCTTTTGGGTTATAGTCGGATTTCCATTCTACAAAACCTGGCAGAAACTTCCCGTTGTAGTTTTTACGTTCTACAAACATATGTACGGTTTCTCCGTAGGTATAAATTCCAGCACGAACTACTTCACCATGTTCGTCTTTTTCGACGGTTGGTTCCATATAAGATTTAGCACCACGTTTGATCGTTTCTTCATAAGCACTTCTAGCATCATCTACCCATAAAGCAACAACTTTTACACCATCACCATGTTTTACAATATGATCGTTAATGGGTGATGAACTTGTTAAAGGCGTGGTTAAAACCAAACGAATTTTATCTTGCTTTAATACATAACTCACCTTATCTCTAGATCCTGTTTCCAATCCACGATATGCATAAGATTGAAATCCGAAAGCTGTTTTATAAAAATGGGCTGCTTGCTTGGCGTTACCAACGTAAAACTCCACGTAATCGGTCCCTAATAATGGCAGAAAGTCTTGCGCGTCATCAAATATTTTTTCCAATCCGTATTCTACTGATTTTATCTCTTTTTTACTCATAATTCGGTATTTTTTACTGCGTTAAGCCAGTTAATTGGTAACGCTTGTATTTTATGTTGTTATAACTTTGTTTTACTTCTAAACTATTAATGTTCTAGCCACGATTTGTAATAATCTTCATCAGCAATTTTCATAGCTTCTTCAGTGACTTGCAATGGCTTGAAGGTATCTACCATAACGGCTAATTCTTCGGTTTCAGTTTTTCCTATACTACGCTCTGCTGCTCCTGGGTGCGGACCATGTGGAATACCTGCTGGATGCAAGGAAATATGACCTGCATCAATATCATTTCGACTCATGAAATCGCCATCTACATAATACAACACCTCATCACTATCTATATTACTGTGATTGTATGGTGCTGGCACAGAATCTGGATGATAATCATACAAACGTGGAACAAAACTACAGACTACAAAAGCTGCCGTTTCAAATGTTTGATGCACTGGAGGCGGCTGATGAATGCGACCTGTTATGGGCTCGAAATCGTGAATTGAAAAGGCATATGGATAATTAAAACCATCATAACCTACAACATCAAAAGGATGTGAGGCATAAACCATTTCAAAAATATCGTCTTGTTTTTTGACTTTTATTAAAAAATCACCTGATTCATTATGAGTTTCTAATTCGTGAGGTTGTCTTAAATCACGTTCACAAAAAGGGGAATGTTCTAATAATTGACCAAACCAATTTCTGTACCGTTTTGGTGTATAGATTGGATGTTTCGATTCTACTATAAAGAGTCGGTTATCTTCCGTATCGAAATCTATTTTATATATAACACCTCTTGGAATAACTAGATAATCACCATATTTGAAATCTAGATTACCAAGCATAGTACGCAGTTTTCCAGTCCCTTTATGGACAAAAATAAGCTCGTCTGAATCTGAATTTTTATAAAAATAATCCGTTGTAGATTGTTTTGGAGCGGCTAAAATTATACGACAATCGCTATTGATTAAAACTGTTTTTCTACTGTCCAAAAAATCATTTTCCGGTTTTACTTGAAAACCTCTAAAACGATAAGACTGAATGCTATTTTTTTTGGCTATTTTTGGCGCAACACTATATTGCTTTTTTATTTCTTTTACTTGTGTTGGGCGCTGTTCATGGTAAGAGTTTGTGGACATTCCATCAAAACCAACAGTACCAAAAAGTTGTTCGTAATACAGGCTACCATCCGACTTCCTAAATTGGGTATGGCGTTTGGGCGGAATTTTCCCTAATTTATGATAAAAAGGCATGTTTTAATTATTTTTAAATTGGGCGTTAGTTCTTTTGAAATAACACCACATTATAAACTACATAAAGATACTAAAATAAATGTGATTATACCGATAAAACTCGGATTTGAAAACTTTACAAACGTGCAGATTATTCTGGATTTCTTTTAATAAGAAACTGAAGATGGGCTAATAAGTCAATCCAAAAATGTGTCATTGTTTTACAAATATCGAAAAAAAATATGACATAATATTAAAATCCAAAAGGTCTTTAAAACCAGAAACCTAAATTAAAAAACCAGATACTTTTTTTCACTTCTGGGGACCATGTGTATTTAGCTTCTATAGGTCCAATAAATGTTTGCATAGAATAACCAATGGCATAACCTGTATAGTTTGGCGTTGTAAACCATTCACCTGAATCGAAAATATTATCAGCAACATTTGCAAAATTTGCTGCTCCAATAATATGATGGTTTTTAAACAACTCATAGTCTATAGTCAGCGCTGCTTTTACAAAGCTATTTCCGGGGATGGACAAATAATCATACCCATAAAACGAGGTGAAATTATTTATGAAATTATTCCCATAACCTCCAAGAACAAAATCTAAATATGGCGAGGTATCCTCTCCTATTTTAAAGCCACCTTGTGTGGTTATGTTTCCGGAAAATTTACCGAAACTTTTAGCATACCCCATAGTAGCCTTACCTATAGAAAATTCTGAAAAGCTATTGTTGAAATCTGACGAATATAAATACAAATGAAAGTCTCCATCAAAGAGAAAGCCTTCATTTGGAAAGTATTTATTGTCATAAGTATCTAGCTTCAATTTCCCGTAAACACTTAAATAATCACTATTATCAAACGTTGTTTCCTCTTTGTTACTTAAGGTTAAAATAGTTTCTGTAGTAAGTTTAAACCGTTTGTGTTCTGCTCCTAAAGTTAGTGCAAAATCATTACCCAATAAAGTCTGCGCATAAAACTGATTGGTAAAGTCATCTATTTCAACATCTAATTTATTAACATTTATACCCATCAAATCTTCATCTGACAGTAAGGATGTAGCTGGAACATTCTTTTTAAATTGGTTGTAGCGTGATGTAATTCCAATACTCCAATAAAAACCTTTGTCTATATAATATTCAAAATTATACCGAATATTATCGCCCAATACAAAGTCTAAAGAAGCAACATCATCATTAAGTAATAAGCGTTTTCTGGTTAAATTTAGTAAAACACCTGTTTTATAAAGATCGTCATAATGCAAGCCTACCTTGAAAAATGTTCGTGTTTGGGTTTCTAATACGGATACATCTAAATCATATTCTCCCTCGTTTTCCGTAGGATGCAATTGGTAAACAACAGAAGCAAAATTATTGGTTGCAGCCAAATTATTAACACCCTCTACAAAAGTGGTATACTCAATTTTCTTTTCTGGTTTAATTTTCAATTTACCAATAACGTACGCGCGCGAGTATTTTTCATTCCCAGAAATATTAATGGTATTCACCCGAATACTATCAATAACCTTAATAACAGTAGCTTTCTTGGGTTTGACTACCTGCTGATTAACTATTTTATTTAGATCGGCAATTTTCTTTTTTGTGGCTAGCTCACCCTTTTCAATAATTTTACTGCCATCACTAAATGATATAACGGTATAGTCCGTAATATCAGGTTTAATATAAATATCCGTTTTTTTAGATTTCAACTTCATATCGTTAATGGTCCGATAATTATTAATTTGAAGTATAATATCTGGAGCAGAACGTAATTCTTCGCGCGTTGCTAAATCATCCTGAACATCCACACCAATAATAATATCCATGCCTTTAGCTTTTAACTCATCAATGGGATAATTATTTACCACACCACCATCTATTAATATTTGGTCGTCTATAATTACCGGTTGAAATAAAGATGGAAAAGCTCCACTGGCCACAATGGATTGCGCTAAACTTCCTTTATCTAAAACCACGGCTTGTCCTGTTTCTACATTGGTTGCAATACAGAAAAATGGTATTGGCAATTTACTGAAGTCTTCTACATCACTTACATGCAAGGTTAGTTTTGATAGTAAACTTAATGTATTTTGACCTCTAAATAAGGCAGATGGTAATTTTAATTTAAATTTATCAAAAGGTAAAGTAAGGGCGTATTTTTCAGAATTATCACGCTCATAAAATGTTTTAGCGGCTCGCGGCAAATTATCATTAATAATCTTATCAAAATCCACATCCCGGAAAATTGTATCTATTTGCTTTCCTGAATACCCAGCGGCATATAAGGATCCAATAATAGCTCCCATACTAGTTCCTGCCACATAATCTATACGAATCCCTAAACTATCTATCACTTTTAAAACACCAATATGTGCCAAGCCTTTGGCTCCACCACCACTTAAAACCAAACCGACTTTAGGGTCTACTGTGGAATCCTGATTTTGCGAAAAACCGGTTATGAAGATGAAAAAACAAAAGACTATTAATGTATACTTCATAAGTTGTGATAATAATTATAAATTTTGCTGGCACGTGCCACACCAACCAAAGCTTCCAATTCTTGTTTTGTTGCTTCTGAAACCCGTTTAACTGATTTAAAATGTTTTAATAAATCTACAATTGTTTTTTCGCCAATACCCGGAATCGTTTCTAACTCGGTATTTAACGCTGTTTTACTCCGTTTATTTCTGTGATGTTCAATTCCAAAACGGTGTGCTTCATTTCGTAATTGCTGAATAATTTTCAGGGTTTCACTTTTTTTATCTAAATATAAGGGAATTGGGTCATCCGGATAGAATAATTCTTCCAAACGCTTTGCAATTCCGATTATCGCAATTTTTCCTCGTAAATTTAAAGCATCCAAACTTTTTAATGCAGATGATAATTGCCCCTTACCTCCATCAATTATAATAAGCTGTGGCAAGGATTGATCTTCATCTAGCAGACGTTTGTAGCGCCTAAAAACCACTTCTTCCATAGATGCGAAATCATCTGGACCTTCAACGGTTTTAATATTAAAATGTCTGTAATCCTTTTTGCTAGGTTTTCCATTTTTAAAAACCACACAAGCGGCAACAGGATGCGTTCCTTGAATATTGGAGTTGTCAAAACATTCAATATGCCTAGGTTCTTCAGTTAAGCGTAAATCAGATTTCATTTGCGCCATAATACGATTTACATGTCTATCAGGATCGGTTATTTTTACTTGCTTAAAGCGTTCCATGCGGTAATATTTCGCATTCCGAAGCGATAAATCTAATATATGCTTTTTATCGCCTAATTTGGGAATAGTTATTTTTAATTCTTCACCTAAATCAACGTTAAATGGCACGTAAAGTTCTTTGGAATTGGAATTAAAACGTTGACGAATTTCGGTAATTGCCAATTCTAACAACTCCTTATCAGTTTCATCCAATTTCTTCTTAATTTCTAATGTATGCGAGCGAATAATGGAACCATAAGAAATCTGCAAAAAATTAATATAACCATAACCTTCATCACTCATAATTGAAAAGACATCCACATTGCTAATTTTTGGGTTTACAATGGTGGATTTGGCTTGGTAATTTTCAAGCACATCTATTTTCTCTTTAATTATTTGGGCTTCTTCAAATTGCATGTTGGCCGCCAATTCCTTCATTTGACTTTTAAATTGCACCAGAGAGGTTTTAAAATTTCCTTTCAGAATTTCCTTTATGGACGCAATATTATCTTGATATGAGGCTTCGGTTTGAAGGCCTTCACAGGGCCCTTTACAATTTCCTAAATGGTATTCTAAACAGACTTTATATTTTCCGGCGCTTATTTTTTCAGGTGATAAATCGTAAGTACAGGTTCGTAATAAAAACAATCCACGAATTAAATCCAATAAGGTTGAAACCGTTTTCATACTGGTATATGGCCCAAAATATTCCGAACCATCTTTAATAACCCGTCTGGTAGAAAATACACGTGGAAAACGTTCGTTTTTGATACAAATCCAAGGATACGATTTATCATCTTTCAGCAATACATTATAACGTGGCCGGTACTTTTTTATCAGATTGTTTTCCAACAATAAGGCATCCGTTTCGGTATTAACAACTATATGCTTAATACTCGCAATTTTTTTTACCAAAACGCGTGTTTTACCACTATCATGCGTTTTGGTAAAATATGAACTCACGCGTTTTTTTAAATTCTTTGCTTTACCTACATATAAAATCTTACCTTCGCTATCATAATATTGATAAACACCAGGCTCATTTGGTAAGGTTTTTAATTGTATTTCTAAAGCAGTTTTAGGCATATCTTCAAAGGTACTTATTTCTATATTTTTTAAGTTATATTCGATTAATAAAAACCTAATAATTTTTAAGTATAAAATGTATTGAAAAAATGACCATTTCACTAACTTGTGCCACTTTTTTAAAAAATTGAAACATGACAAAACAACTCATAGGAAGGGTTGATAAAATAGACTTTCCATTACTTAATTTGTTTGAAATTGATGCTAAAATAGATACAGGTGCATACACATCTGCTATTCATTGTTCTAAAATAGTTGAGGAAAATAACACCTTGCGTTGTAAATTTTACAGCAAGGGCCATCCAAACTTTAGTGGTAAGGAAGTGGTATTTACAGAGTACACCCAAACGGATGTAAAAAGTAGTAATGGGTATAAGGAAAATAGATTCAAAATTAAATCTGAAGTCCTATTCTTTGGAAAAACATATAAGATTAACTTAACTTTAAGCACGCGAGATGATATGCGATTTCCCGTATTAATTGGCAGACAATTTTTAGCTAAAAAATTTCTGGTGGACGTGGACTTGCAAAATCTATCATTTAATAAAAACCAATCATGAACATAGTTATCCTATCTAGGAACCCACATTTATATTCAACACAACGTTTGGTTGAAGAAGCAAAAAAACGCGATCATCGCGTTGAAGTTATCGACCCATTAAAGTGCGATATCATTATAGAAAAAGAAAAACCAACCATATATTATAAAGACCGTTATCTGGATTATGTGGATGCTATTATTCCAAGAATTGGTGCGTCTATTACCTTTTACGGTTGTGCCGTTGTAAGACAATTTGAAATGATGGGTGCCTTTTCTATCGTTTCGTCTGGTTCTATTTTACGTTCTCGCGACAAGCTAAAAAGTCTACAACTTTTAAGTAAAGCTGGAATTGGCATGCCAAAAACTGTTTTTACAAACTACTCACGTGATGCCAAAGAAGTGCTTGCTCATGTTGGTGGTGCGCCAGTAATTATAAAGTTATTAGAAGGAACACAAGGTTTGGGTGTGGTTTTAGCTGAAACTAAAAATGCAGCCGAATCTGTGTTAGAAGCATTTAATGGCTTGGAGGCGCGCGTTATTGTTCAAGAATTTATTAAAGAAGCCAAAGGTGCTGATTTACGTGCATTGGTCGTAGATGGCCAAGTAGTTGGCGCCATGAAACGACAAGGTAAAGAAGGCGAGTTTCGTTCTAATTTACACAGAGGTGGTTCAGCCAATATTATCAAATTAAGCGAAGACGAATTGCGTTTAGCTATGGAATCTGCTCGTGCTTTAAAATTACCGGTTTGTGGTGTGGATATGCTACAATCATCTAGAGGCCCTTTATTATTGGAAGTAAACTCGACACCAGGATTGGAAGGTATTGAAGATGCAACGGGAAAGAACATTGCCAAGGCTATTATTTCGTTTATTGAGCGAAACAAAAAATAAATATGTCGCAAAAAATCATAACCATTTTAGGTGAAAATATTGAGCCAGGCAAAAGCTATGAGCTTAATTTTGATGTGGCTAAACTGCACACAGCATCATCTATTGATGTTCCTATAATTATAGAGCGTGCCAAAAAACCTGGCCCTACGGTTTTACTTACTGCGGGTATTCATGGTGACGAGTTAAATGGTATTGAAATTGTGCGTCAACTCATTGCAAAAGGCATCAACAAACCGAAATGTGGAACGATTATTTGCATTCCTATTATAAATATTTTTGGCTTTATAAATTTAAGTCGGGAGTTTCCTGATGGTCGCGATTTAAATCGGGTTTTTCCTGGTTTAAAAAATGGATCTTTAGCCAGTAGAGTTGCTTATAAACTAGTAAATGAAGTGTTAAATCAAGCTGATTATGTACTTGATTTTCACACGGGAGGTGCTGGTCGTTTTAATGCACCGCAAGTACGTATTGCTAAAAACAGCACCAGACTAGATGCTTTAGCTAAAACCTTTGGCGCACCCTTTATTTTATATTCCAAAAATTTAAAAAAATCATTTAGAGAAACGGCTTATAAAGCTGGAATTGCTACGTTATTATTTGAAGGCGGAAAATCGCATCATATAGATATAAATATAACCAATACAGGCGTAAATGGTGCCAAACGTGTTTTACATAGTTTGGGCATGTTGGGTTCTAAATTTAAAGTAACCGAGCCCAAACAAAAACCGGTGTTTATTATGGCCAGTAAATGGCAACGAGCCAATTATTCAGGCATGTTCAAAGCTTCAGTTGCTACGGGAACCAAAGTAAAAAAAGATGATATTCTTGGGAACATTACCGATCCTTACGGAAAGTTTAATCACTTTGTACGGGCTAATAGTTCGGGATATATTATTAATGTGAATGAATCGCCATTGGTTTATCAAGGTGATGCCTTATTTCATATTACAGCACGTTTAAAGCAGCATCATCTTAAACAGGTTGAAAATGACGAAATCTGAATTACGAAAAATATACAAACAAAAACGGCAAGCACTTTCAACAGAAACGATTGACGATTTAAGTCTTCAAATTGCAAACAACCTTTTAGAAATGCCAATTTGGGAGAATTTATACTACCATATTTTTCTGTCCATTACCGAACTAAAAGAAATTAACACGGATTATATTTTAAGTATTCTTTCGGGAAAAGACAAACATACAATCATATCAAAAAGTAATTTTCAAACCACTAAATTGACGCATTTTTTATTGACAGATGCTACAATCATTAAAAAAAACGCCTACAGTATTCCAGAACCTATTGATGGTATTCCTATAGCTTCAAATGTTATAGATGTGGTATTTATTCCGTTATTAGCATTTGACAAGCAAGGTCATCGTGTAGGTTACGGAAAAGGTTTTTATGATGGTTTTCTGAAAGATTGTAAACCAGAAACGATTAAAATAGGTCTTTCTTTTTTTGAAGCCGAAAACCAGATTGAAGGCATTTTTGAAAACGATGTGCCTTTGGATTTTTGTGTCACGCCAACTAAAACATATCAATTTTAGTCATATAACCGTTCATATTCTGTTTTTTCTGTTAGAAATTGAATAGGACGATCTTCACTAATTTTGAATTTTGTTTCCAGTGTTTTTCTGCCTTTTAAGGTTTGAATAAAGACAACGAAATGCAAATGTGGTCCTGTAGACCAACCTACATTTCCACTTTCAGCAATAAACTGGTTTTTTTCAACAACATCACCTTTCTTTACTTTAGCGCCTTTCCGTTTTATATGTGTGTATTCGGCAAAAGTACCATCGTCATGGTAAACAATAATTTTATTATTAAAATCCTTGCAATCCCGCGTTGTACAATTTTTACTAAATTTATCTACAACCTCTATAACCAAACCACCGCGAGCAGCAAGAATTGGAGTACCAATTGGCATGGAAAAATCTAAAGCATTCTCATTAGCATGAGATGATTTGCCATTATATCCTTGAGAAAGCATATAAGCTTCACCTTTATTGAAGGGCAAAGCGTATGCATATTCTATTTCGTAATCCTTTAAATTATGGTCACCATAATTATAGGTCGTACTTCCACTAACACCATATTTTCCTTTTTTAATTTGTGTTAAGGTTGTTAGCTTAATGTTTGTAGTGTTTGCAGGGAGCAGGAATATTTTATCATTCCCTTCAGAAGATTTTAAATTTTTTAATTTAAAACTAACTTGAATTGACACTGGAATGGGTTCATTGTTATCAACATAAAATTCATAACCGTTTTCTATGTTTTCATAGCGTGACGTCACATCTAACTGCGCATATAAACATGCTGAAATAAGACATGACCAGATCAAAAAACTAATTTTTACTAAATTCATGTTTCAAGTTTTTGAATAGATTTTTTTATACATTATCAAATAAACCCAATTAAGCAAACGCGCGTTTATTAAAAACAATTAGCAACCCAAATCCTGTACTAATAGCCATATCAGCTACATTAAAAACGGGTTCAAAGAAGGTGAAATATTCACCACCATAAAAAGGTAACCAATCTGGTAAATACCCTTTCCATAAAGGAAAATACAACATGTCTACTACTTTACCATGCAAAAGGCTATCATAGCCACCAGAAGCAGGCATAAAGCTGGCTACTTGGCCATAACTATCACCGAATAATACACCGTAAAATACGGAATCGATTATATTCCCCATGGCACCCGCAAAAATAAGCGCTACAGCCCAAATCAGTATTTGTGACTGCTGCTTTTTTGTAGCATCATACAACCAATAACCAATTCCAAAAATAGCCACTATCCTGAATAAAGTTAAAGAAATTTTTGCTGTTCTGTCTGATATAAAGCTGACAAAATCACTAATCTTGGTACCCCAAGCCATGCCATCATTTTCAATGAAATAAATTTTAAACCAACTAAAAACAGGTATATCTTCACCTAAAACAAAATGGGTTTTTATGTATATTTTACTCACTTGATCTATCAGTAAAATGAGAATTATAAAAAGAATGGATTTTTTTAAAGACATCATATTTTCTAGTTCTGAAAAACTATTTTGAAATTGAAGCACAAAAATAGCACTATTATTGGGTTTTTGTTACGCTAATATTTCCGTTTATGGAATTCAATGATATTTGATTTGTTCCTAAAGGCATTTTATCTTGTACAATAGTTCCTTTCTTCGTGTTTAAATCTAATTTCCCCGAACGTGTTTCCAATTCTATATTTCCATGCAAGGTATCCACTTGTAAATCACCCGAATATTTATGGGCTGAAAAATGACCATTTAATAATTCAGCAATTAGAAACTTATAATTACCAATAACGACAACAGACGCAATATCACTTGTAATAATGACCGTTAAATTTTCAGGGATTTCTAATGTTAGCTCAATAGATATTTTTTTATGAGCAGCCAATTTATCATCTGGTTTCACAAATAAAGGTTGGTATGCGCTTCCAATAAAAAGGGTTTGATTTTCATGTCGCGTTTGCAATACAATTTGTTCATTATTCTCACCTTCAACCTGCAGGCTCATTGTGATAACTTGTACTGGTTTTGCAGATATTTTTATTTTAAAAATGGTATTTCCTGCAACATCAATTGTTGAAATTTCAGAGGCATCTATAATCCGTTGCATCCCTTTTTGACTAAATACAGGTGCAGAAAGCAAAATTACCAAAAGGATTGTGGATACGATTTTCATAAAACTAAAAACGCTCCAATAGAGATTGAAGCGTTTATTATTATTTAAACAAGTGAATTTTATTGTTGCATATTTTTTGCTTCAATACTCAACGTAGCATGAGGCACCAATTTTAAACGCTCTTTGGCTATTAATTTATTGGTTACGCGACATACACCATAGGTTTTATTCTCAATACGAATTAATGCGTTTTTTAAATCGCGAATAAATTTTTCTTGACGAATAGCTAATTGTGCATTCGCTTCCTTACTCATGGTTTCGCTTCCTTCCTCAAATGCTTTAAATGTTGGCGATGTATCATCGGTTCCATTATTTAAATCGTTCATATAAGCACTTTTTATAAGCTCCAAATCATGTGTTGCTTTTTCTATTTTCTCTTGTATAATCGTTTTGAATTCAGCTAAATCTTTATCTGAATATCTAACATTCATATCTTCTCCCATATTCTTAATGTTTATTAATGGACAATCTGGTTGTAATTGCATCAAACGCAATTTCTATACCATCTTCAATTTTATCTTTTAATTCTAAAGTTTCGGTTAAGGTTTCTGCTTTAATATACGCTAAATTTTCAGCAACTGCCTCTAAAATTTCATCATGCTTTTGAATAGAAACACTAATTCTATCTGTTACTTCAAAACCTGAATCTTTCCGTAAATTTTGAATGCGGTTAACAAGCTCACGTGCTATACCTTCATAACGTAATTCTTCAGAAATTGTTACATCTAAAGCAACGGTTAAGGCACCTTCATTTGCTACTAACCAACCTTCAATATCTTGTGAGGTAATTTCCACATCTGCGCGTTCTAAAGTAATGCTTTTTCCGTTAATTTCAACATCAATTTCACCCTTTTGCTCGATTATTTTAATATGATTTGCATCAAACTGCTGTATGGTATTCGCTATCAACTTCATGTCTTTTCCAAAACGAGGCCCTAATGTTTTGAAATTGGGTTTGATTTGCTTCACCAAAATTTCAGAAGCATCTTCTAAAATCTCAATTTCTTTAATGTTTACTTCATGTTTGATAAGATCTGCAACAGCTAGAATTTCTTCCTTTTGTTGTTCATTATCCACAGGAATCATAATTTTCTGCAAGGGCTGACGCACCTTAATTTTTTCTTTAGCACGTAAGGACAACACTAAAGATGAAATGGTTTGAGCAGCTTCCATTTTTCGCTCTAAAGATTTATCAACGAAACGCGCATCAAATTTTGGAAAGTCAGCTAAATGCACACTTTCAAAGGTTTCTTTATTAGTCACCGCATTTAAATCCATATACAGCCTATCCATAAAGAATGGTGCAATTGGTGCTGCTAATTTAGCAATAGTCACCATACAGGTATAAAGCGTTTGGTAGGCAGATATTTTATCAGTTTGGTAATCGCCTTTCCAAAAGCGTCTTCTACTTAAACGTACATACCAATTACTCACGTAATCTTGTGTGAAATCGGAAATAGCACGAGCCGCTCTTGTTGGCTCATATTCTTCGTAAAATGTATCTACTTTTTGAATGAGTGTATGTAATTCCGAAAGAATCCAGCGGTCTAATTCTGGACGCTCTTCTAATGGAATTTCAGCTTCTTCGTACGTGAATTTATCTAAATTAGTATATAAACTAAAAAACGAATAGGTGTTGTAAAGTGTTCCGAAGAATTTACGTTTCACCTCTTCAATGCCTTCTAAATCGAATTTTAAATTATCCCACGGATTGGCGTTCGCAATCATATACCAACGTGTGGCATCTGCTCCGTAAGTTGATAAGGTTTCAAACGGATCAGCTGCATTACCTAAACGTTTGGACATTTTCTGACCATTTTTATCTAAAACGAGTCCGTTAGAAACGACATTTTTATAAGCAACCGAATCGAACACCATGGTGCCAATTGCGTGAAGCGTATAAAACCAACCTCTGGTTTGATCGACACCTTCAGCTATAAAATCAGCAGGAAAGGATTCGTTATTATCAATTTTTTCTTTATTCTCAAATGGGTAATGCCATTGTGCATAGGGCATGGAGCCCGAATCGAACCAAACATCAATTAAATCTGACTCACGATTCATAGGTTCTCCTGATGGTGACACCAAAACAATGTCATCAACAATATTTTTATGCAAATCGATTTTCGCATAGTTTTCATCCGAATTATTTCCGATTTCAAAATCTTCAAAAATATCTTTTGAAAGCACACCAGCTTCAACAGCTTTTGCCATTTCAGCTTTTAATTCTTCAACCGAACCAATACAAATTTCTTCTTTCCCATCTTCTGTACGCCAAATTGGTAATGGAATTCCCCAATAGCGGGAACGGGATAAATTCCAATCGTTCGCATTGGCTAACCAATTTCCAAAACGACCAGTTCCAGTAGATTTTGGTTTCCAGTTTATGGTTTCGTTCAATTCAAACATTCTGTCCTTAACATCGGTAACTTTTATAAACCAAGAATCTAATGGATAGTATAGAATTGGTTTATCAGTTCGCCAGCAATTTGGATAACTGTGCTTGTATTTCTCAACCTTAAAGGCTTTATTTTCTTCTTTTAATTTAATGGCTAGTTCCACATCTATAGAACGTTCTGGTGCTTCACCATCAGCATAGTATTCGTTTTTTACATATTTACCAGCATATTCGCCCATTTCTGGACGGAATTTACCTTGCAAATTAACCAATGGCACTAAATTTCCATTTTCATCTTTTACTAACAATGGTGGAATTTCTGGTGTGGCTTGTTTAGCTACCAAGGCATCATCTGCTCCAAAGGTTGGTGCAGTATGCACAATTCCGGTTCCATCTTCAGTAGTTACAAAATCACCCGAAATAATACGGAATGCATTTTCAGGATTATCATTTGGTAAGGCATATGGTAATAATTGTTCATAGGTAATACCTACCAAATCGGTACCTTTAAATTCTTTAACTACGAAATATGGTATTTTCTTATCACCAGATTTATAGTCTAATAATTCCGGTTTAGTTTCAACATGTTTAAATCTCCCATCAAATTGATTGTTAACCAGTGGTTTTGCCAACACAACATTTATAGGTTCAAACGTATATTGGTTATAGGTTTCAACTAACACATAATCAATTTTTGGTCCAACCGTTAAAGCTGTATTACTTGGTAAGGTCCAAGGTGTCGTTGTCCAAGCTAGAAAGTAAATATCGCCTTCATTCTTTAAGAAATCTGGCAATGAATTTTCATTTGCTTTAAACTGTGCTACAACCGTTGTATCTGTAACATCTTGATAAGTCCCTGGTTGGTTTAACTCATGCGAGCTCAATCCTGTTCCTGCTTTTGGAGAGTATGGCTGAATGGTATAGCCTTTATAAATTAAGCTTTTATTATAAATTTCTTTTAATAACCACCAAACCGATTCCATGTATTTTGGGTCGTAGGTAACATACGGATTGTCCATATCTACCCAGTAGCCCATTTTTTCAGTCAGGTCGTTCCAAACGTCTGTATAACGCATAACCGCTTTACGGCAAGCTGCATTGTAGTCTTCCACTGAAATGGTTTTACCAATATCTTCTTTGGTAATGCCTAATTCCTTTTCAACACCCAACTCAATAGGTAAACCATGTGTATCCCATCCAGCTTTACGTTTAACTTGATAGCCTTTCATGGTTTTATAACGTGGGAAAATATCTTTAATAGCACGTGCTAAAACGTGGTGTACACCAGGCAATCCGTTTGCTGAAGGTGGTCCTTCAAAAAACACAAACGGTTCAGCACCTTCACGGGTTGTGACACTTTTTTCAAATACGTTATGTTGTTTCCAATAATCAAGGATATCATCTGCTACTTTTGGCAAGTCAAGTCCTTTGTATTCAGGGAATTTATTACTCATAATTTCGTTCATTCGTTTCGACCTGCGAAATTAATGATTTTTAGGAAAATAGACATTGAAAAAGTGGTGAAATCCCTATTTTAAAATGAGACTTAACGTTCAGTATAGATATATTAGGTATTTAATTAAACAATAAACCCAACCAAATCTTCAATTTTAGAAATCAATTGAATTTTTATTGCCGTATTTTTTAAGGAAATTTTATTGTATTTAGACACAAATATGGTTGAAAATCCTAATTTTTCAGCTTCTAGAATTCGCTGTTCCACACGTTGAACTGGTCGGATTTCTCCAGACAATCCAACTTCGGCAGCAAAACAATAATCTCTTGGCAAAGACACATCCTCATTGGAAGATAATATAGCGGCAACAACCGCTAAATCGATAGCTGGATCATCTACAGTTATACCGCCTGTAATGTTTAAAAACACATCTTTAGCACCTAAACGAAAACCAGCTCGTTTTTCTAAAACTGCTAATAACATATTTAATCGTTTGGCATTAAAGCCTGTTGCACTTCGTTGTGGCGTTCCATAAACCGCTGTACTAACCAAAGCCTGAACTTCAATCATAAGTGGACGCATACCTTCCAAGGTTGCGGAAATAGCATTACCTGATAAATCTTCGTCCTTTTTAGAAATAAGAATTTCCGAAGGGTTTGAAACTTCACGTAAACCAGACCCTTGCATTTCATAAATACCTAGTTCGTTGGTAGAACCAAATCTATTTTTATTAGCCCGTAGAATGCGAAAAACATGATTCCGATCACCTTCAAATTGTAAAACCGTATCCACCATGTGTTCCAAAATTTTTGGACCGGCAATATTTCCGTCTTTGGTAATATGACCAATTAAAACCACAGGCGTGGCGGTTTCTTTAGCAAATTTTATCAGTTCTGTTGTACATTCCTTAATTTGCGAGATACTTCCGGACGAGGATTCAATATAATCACTATGCAACGTTTGAATAGAATCTACCACCACAATATCGGGTTCTAGCTCTTCAATTTGCTTAAAGATATTTTGCGTTTTTGTTTCGGTTAGAATGTAACAATTATTACTGCTTGGATTAATACGTTCGGCACGCATTTTTATTTGTTTCTGGCTTTCTTCACCTGAAATATACAGTGTTTTATAAGGTAATTTTAAAGCTATTTGTAGTAATAAAGTGCTTTTTCCAATTCCGGGTTCACCACCTAAAAGCGTTAATGATCCTGGCACAATGCCACCACCTAGAACGCGGTTAAATTCGGCATCGCCTGTTTGCATACGTGCTTCTTGCGATGCATCAATCTCATTAATTAATAACGGTTTTGAAACGCGCTTTTTATTTGTAGATGTTGGTGTTTTCCAATTACTTTTTTCAGGTTTCTGAAGAACTTCTTCCGCAATGGTATTCCACTCCTTACAAGCCGTACATTGCCCTTGCCATTTGCTGTATTGTGAACCACAATTCTGACAAAAAAATGTTGTTTTTACTTTAGCCATATTTATTTCCTATAAAAATCGGAATATTTTCTATTGCGTTTAATACCCGAAATCCGCTTTAATAGCATCTGCACGACGTAACATTTCATCTTTCGTTATGCCGCCAATTTCTTGCAAAACGAATGCTGTTTGATAGGCTTTCATAGCGCGCTTCGGCTCGCCTGTTTCTTCATAAAAACGGGCTATATAATAATTTCCTAAAAGCGTGTCTGGATATTCTTTACGGGCTATCTTTCCTAATTCTTCGAAATATTCAAATTTTTCAGATTTGTTGATAGCTGCTTCAATAGCATTAAAATCGTTTATTAAAATAGGCTTATCAATATCAAATAAATCCTGAATGGTTTGATATTTCTCTGTTAAATATGTGACTGGTGATCCCTCTAACTTAAGAATGGTATCCCTATATTCTGTTTTGCTGATAGGTTGGAATACAAAGAAAATATCTTCCAAAGCATTTGGAATAGCATGTGCTGGTAATGCGTAGTGTGATGCTTTATCAAACGAATCAAAAGAATATAAGAAGTTTTTATTTTCTACTCCTGAAATAGCGGTGTTTAAGGCATCTGTGCTTTCTTTTAGTTTCGCAATATCATTAGCGGAAGTTGCTAAATAATAAAATATTTTATTTTCAATTTTTGGTAGTTTCTCCGTTAAATAGGCTTGCATATCTGGTGCTAAATCTGGGCTAATAGAAATATAAGCTTGAAATAATGGTTGCCCTTTTAATAGAAAGTAATTCATGAAATTGGCCGTACGATCATGACCAATAATCACCCGAAAATTAACGGTTCGATACGTATCATTTATATACGACAGCAATTCCATACCTAGAAATTCATAGAACGCAGCACCTGTTTCAATTGGCAATGAGTTTTGTTCCGAATACAGAACATCAGCAGAACGCGTATTTACCTGATTTACACCAACCACAATACTTTCTGGCATATCTTCCCAATAGGAATAATAGTCTACATTTCCAGCTACGGCTTCAAACATATAATCGCCATCCAATACCACAATAACCGGATAGTACTTATCGGTATTTGCATCATAACCACGTGGCAATTGCACTTTAATTTCGCGGGTTTCTCCTAATTTGGAAGATTGAAGCGGATGATAAATGACTTGAGACTGTATAGTTGAAATACTAAAAAAAAGAACAAATAGGAAGGCTAGTTTTTTCATGTGTTTATTTTTATTATTTTTTAATTGTCACATGCTGTTCGCTATTAATTTTCACCATAGGTGATAAAACTTTTAGCATGCTCGTTACATAATAAAGCAATAAAATATTTAGGGCAAGTTATGAAAATAAGCCTAAATAATTAATCCGATTAAAAAGAAAATATAATGACCTATTACTTGGAATCTATTTGGTGTGGCACCTTGTTTCTATTGAAGATGGGCAAGTATAATAATGATAAGCCACCAAATAAAATGATGAGTAAAGTTTGCGAGGTCCAAATAATCCAACCAAAAGCAATACTTGGCGCTTCGGGAATAGCAAAAATGGAAAATGCCGCATAAATAGCAATAGGATACGAACCAATACCACCATTAGTAGCCGCAATACTGAATGTGGCAGAAATAAACCCAATTAAAATAGCGCCTAGCGTTATTCCACTTAAAGCTTGAACAGAAAATGTGGTCGTATAAAACATAAGGACATACATAGTCCAAATGAAAACGGTATGGAATAAAAACGCCCATTTTTTTTCCATTTTAAAAATACTCAACGCGCCTTCTGCTAGCCCTTTTATAAAGTTTTTTATTTTCAATCCGAAACCAGCTTTACTTTTTCGGATATAAAAAATAAAAATCCCTAAAAGGAAAATAGCCATTAGAAGATAAATAAGTAAGTTTTTAGGGTTGAAACGCTCCATAAAAAAGGATGCGATATAATCGAATTGCAACAATAACGTAATCCCAATGATAATTAATAGCATGATTAAATCTGCAAAACGCTCCGCTACAATAGAACCAAAACCTTTTTCAAATGGAACACCTTCGTAGGTGGTTAGGATGGAGGCTCTGGCAACTTCACCTGCACGAGGAATGGTGTAATTGATAAGATAAGCCGAAAAAACAGCCATAAAACTATTAGCAAACCGCACTTTGTAACCCATAGGTTCTAATTGAAATAACCAACGATAGGATCGTGATAAGTGACTTAGAAGCCCGAAAAACATACCCAGTGCTATATAAAAGTAGTTGGCATTTTTAAAATATGTTAACAATTCGGACAACGGTACTTTAGATAAAGAATACCCTATTAAAAAAACTCCCAACAGAATTGGGAGTATAATTTTAAGATATTTCTTTAGTGTAGGGTTCACTATTTATTTCAATAAATTATTGTCTTCATTAGGGAAAACTAAAGATGGCTTAAACACTTTAGCTTCTTCAATATCCATAAAAGCGTAGGTAATTAGAATTAAAATATCACCTGGAGATACTTTACGTGCTGCTGCACCATTAAGCGTGATTTCACCACTATTTCGTGGCCCAGGAATACAATAGGTTTCTAAACGTTCGCCATTATTGTTATTCACAATTTGTACTTTTTCACCTTGAATAATATTGGCAGCCTCCATTAAATCTTCATCAATGGTAATGCTACCAATATAATGAAGTTCGGCACCTGTACATTTTACGCGGTGAATTTTAGATTTTACGACTTGAATTTGCATGTGGCAAAGATAATTAATTTAATGCGATATTATCAATTAGTCTAATATCGTCTGCATAGACCGCTATAAACGCTCTATACGATTTGGTTTCTGATTTTTTTGAAACAGGTTTCAGCGTTTCTTCGTCAGCAATTATAAAATATTCTAATTGTAATAAGTCATGATTACTAAACGCGTTTTCAACCCATTCTGTTACATATTTAGCACTTTTTGTGCCAAACTGTTTTTTGGCATCTTTTAGCGTTTTGTATATAAAAGGTGCCGCTATTTTATAATCTGGTTTTAAGCGTTCGTTCCTGGAGCTTAATGCCAAACCATCCGTTCCTCTTTGAATTGGACAACCATGAATGGTAACTGGAATTTGATGCTTTTCAACCAATTTTTTGATAATAGCCAACTGCTGAAAATCTTTTTGTCCGAAATAGGCATGATCCGGTTTAACTATTTCAAATAAACGTTTAACAATGGTACCAACACCGTCAAAATGGCCATCACGAAAACGCCCTTCCATTTCAAACTCCAAACCATCAAAACTAAAATGTTCCGCTTTGGTTTCTGCTTCATAAATATCAGAAACGTCTGGTGCGTATATTATAATTTGGCTTGAAACTGTTTCTAAAAGTTCGGTGTCGCGTGTTAATGTTCGTGGATAATTATTTAAATCGGTTGCATTATCAAACTGCGTAGGATTCACAAAAATGCTAACCACAACACAGTTATTTTGCTGAAGTGCCTCTGACACCAACGACAAATGCCCTTGGTGTAATGCACCCATGGTTGGTACAAAACCAATACTAAACTGCTGGTCTTTTAGACCTTGCAAATGTTTTTCAATTTGCTTCTTTTCTGTAAAAACAATCACTTAATAAAAATTTAACGCGTGCAAACTTAATATTTTACGGGCAATTAGCATAAAATTTTGTAATTTTGCGTGTTTTTTATTTTGAACTTCAAAAGCTATTTAATATTATGAAAGATAAGAGGATATTATATGTATCATCTGAAGTAGTTCCGTATTTACCAGAAACTGAAATTTCATCCATGTCATTTGAAACACCGCGAATGGTGAATCAATTGGGTGGACAAATTAGAATTTTCATGCCACGATACGGTAATATTAATGAACGCAGACATCAGTTACACGAAGTTATAAGACTTTCTGGAATCAATTTAGTTATTAATGATTTGGATATGCCACTCATTATCAAAGTTGCTTCTATCCCTAAAGAGCGTATTCAAGTCTATTTTATAGATAATGACGAATACTTTAAGCGTAAAGCCACACTAACTGATGAGGAAGGAAATTTATTTCCAGATAATGATGAGCGTGCTATTTTCTTTGCCAAAGGGGTAATTGAAACCGTAAAAAAATTAAACTGGGCACCAGATATTATTCATGTTCATGGCTGGCTGGCTTCTTTATTGCCACTATATTTAAAAGAATATTACAAAGACGAACCCTTATTTAACGAAAGTAAAATAGTGACGTCTGTATACAATCAAAGCTTTGATGGTTCGTTAAACAAGGACATGTTTAACAAAATAAAATTTGATAACATCAATGAAGATGCTATTAAAACACTTAAAGATCCAACGTATAATAACGTTATGAAGGTTGCAATTGATTATTCAGATGCATTAATTATTGGATCGGAAGACCTTCCTGAAGATTTAACAAAACATTTAAAAGATTCTAAAAAACCTGTTTTAGATTACAAGCCCAAAGATGAGTTTAGTGAAGCCTATGCTGAATTTTATAATACAGAGGTATTAAGCTAAATTATTTGCGCTAAATATTTACTATGAAAAAAACAATAAACCTGTATCAAACAATAGCAGCCGTTGGTTGTCTATTACTAACAGTTGTCGCTTGCGAGAAAGATTTCTCTACGATTGAAAGTGAAATTGAAGGCATTAAAGACTTTACCACAGCCGGAAAAGTTTTCCCTTCTATTATGTATGACAAAAAACTAGAACCTGTTCAAACTAACAGTTTGTCATCTAATTTATTAGGTATTTATTTCGATAAAATTTATGGCAGAACAACAGCCAATATCGTAACTCAAGTTGTACCATCTAATTTCGAATTTAATTTTGGTGAAGATCCAAAAGTGGAATCTGTTCTTTTAACCATTCCTTATTATTCAAAAGTTGATGGGGCCGATTCAGGTGGCAATAACACGTATGTTTTAGATTCTATGTTTGGCTCAAATGACACGTATAAATTATCAATTTACCAAAACACTTATTTTTTAAGAGATTTTGATCCAGGAACAGATTTAACAGAACCTCAAAAATTCTATTCTAATGCCAATGAAACTATAAATTTTGATAATTATCAAGGTGAATTATTTTTTGAAGATGACACGTTTATACCGAGTAACGCGCCTACTTTAGTTACTGAATACAATGAAGAGACTAATGAAGAAGAAGAGGTTAGTAGAAGTTCTCCTTCTCTAAATGTTGGTTTGGCAAATACGAACGAATTTTGGGATAATTTATTTTTCTTTAACTCTGCAAATCCAGGTTCTCAAACAGAATTAAGTAATGCCAATAATTTTAAAAACTATTTTAGAGGTTTATACTTTAAAGTGGAAGACCTTTCTGGAGGTGAAGGAAATATGGCAATGCTTGATTTTTCTCAAGGATCAATTGTCGTAAATTATAGCTCAACCATCACTACAGGTTTTGATGAGGCAGGAGACCCTATAGAAAGTCGTGATGAGCGTAAAATAACAATGAATTTTTCTGGAAATCGTTTAAATACGATTGAAAATTCCGATACGGTAAAAAACATTATAAATTCAGCAACATCCAGCACTGATTTAGATAATGGTGATACAAATGTATTTTTAAAAGGTGGTGAAGGAAGTTATGCTGTCATTGATTTATTTTCTGGTAACGTGGAAGATGATGAAGGCGTTAGTGTTCCTGCTTTAGACTATTTTAAAGGAAAAAAAGGGAAATGGTTAATTAATGAAGCCAATCTTGTTGTTTATGTCAACCAAAATGAAGTTAACAATTCAGGTCAAGAACCAGATCGCGTTATAATTTACGACCTAAAGAATAATACACCGATTATTGATTATTTTTTAGATCCAACGGTTAGCACAACAAACCCGCTATTTTCAAGGGTTAATTATTCCGAAAAATTAAAACGAGACGGTAATAATAAAGGCTTAAAATATAAATTTAGATTAACAGAACATATCAATAATATACTATTGCGTGATTCAACGAATTTAAAATTGGGTATTTTTGTAACAACAAATATAAATTTAACCCAAAATGCTAGTGTGCTTAATGTGCCAGATGAAAAAGTAACAAATGGCTCTGTTTTATCGCCAAGAGGAACTGTTTTACATGGTAGTAATCCAAGCGTTCCAGACACTAAAAAAGTCAAATTCGAAATTTTTTACACCGAACCAAATAACAACTAAATTATGTGTGGTATTGTAGGATATATAGGCCATCGTGAAGCCTATCCAATTGTAATTCAAGGACTGAAACGTTTAGAATATAGAGGTTATGACAGTGCCGGTGTTGCCCTTTTTGATGGTACCGACTTAAAGGTATGCAAAACAAAAGGCAAGGTAGCTGATTTAGAAAAGCTAGCCGCCACAGAAATTACTACAAACGGTAATATAGCCATTGGCCATACACGTTGGGCAACACATGGTGTTCCTAATGATGTTAATGCACATCCACACTACTCCAACTCTGGTGAGTTAGTTATTATTCATAACGGTATTATTGAAAACTACGATTCACTTCGCAAAGAATTAACATCTAGAGGTTATACCTTTCAATCGGATACCGATACGGAAGTATTAATCAATCTTATTGAAGACGTAAAAAAGAAAGAAAATGTAAAACTAGGGAAAGCAGTTCAAATTGCATTAAACCAGGTTATTGGTGCATATGCCATTGCTGTTTTTGATAAAAATAAACCAGACGAAATTGTTATTGCAAGACTTGGAAGTCCATTAGCAGTTGGTATTGGCGAAGATGAATTTTTTATAGCTAGTGATGCTTCACCATTTTTAGAATATACAAAGAATGCTGTGTATTTAGAAGATGAAGAAATGGCCATCATTCGTTTAGGTAAAGGTATAAAAGTTAGAAAAATTAAAGATGATTCATTAGTAGTTCCTTATGTTCAAGAATTACAAATGAATTTAGAGCAAATTGAAAAAGGTGGTTATCCACATTTCATGCTTAAAGAAATATTTGAACAACCAAATGCTATTAGAGATACTTATAGAGGACGCTTATTAGTTAATGAAGGCATTATCAGAATGGCTGGAATTGATGATAATCTTGAGCGTTTTTTAAATGCAAATCGTATTATTATTGTAGCCTGTGGTACATCATGGCACGCAGGATTAGTAGCTGAATATATTTTTGAAGATTTAGCACGAATTCCTGTTGAAGTAGAATATGCTTCGGAGTTCAGATATCGAAATCCAGTTATTACCGATCAAGATGTGGTTATTGCCATTTCACAATCTGGTGAAACTGCTGACACACTTGCAGCTATTAAATTAGCCAAATCACATGGTGCATTTGTTTTTGGCGTTTGTAACGTTGTGGGCTCTTCTATTGCTAGAGAAACACATGCTGGCGCTTATACGCATGCTGGACCCGAAATTGGTGTGGCATCTACAAAAGCATTTACAACACAAATTACGTTACTAACGTTAATTGCCTTAAAGTTGGCAAAAAATAAAGGAACAATTTCTAAATCAGATTTCCATTACCACCTTCAAGAATTAGAACTAATCCCGGAGAAAGTAGCCAAAGCATTGCAATCTGACGAACATATTAAAACCGTTGCAGACATTTATAAAAATGCTAAAAACTGTCTATATTTAGGAAGAGGTTATAATTTCCCTGTAGCTTTAGAAGGCGCTTTAAAACTTAAAGAAATATCATACATCCATGCAGAGGGCTACCCTGCCGCCGAAATGAAACATGGGCCAATTGCTTTAATTGATGAACAAATGCCAATTGTCGTTATTGCGACTAAAAAAGGGCATTATGAGAAAGTAGTTAGTAACATTGAAGAAATTAGAGCTAGAAAAGGAAAAATTATAGGCATCGTAACGGAAGGTGATACCAATGTGAAACAATTGGCCGATCATGTTATTGAAGTGCCTGAAACATTAGAATGTCTATCCCCATTATTAACAACAATACCATTGCAGTTATTATCTTACCATATAGCCGTAATGCTTGGGAGAAACGTGGATCAACCTAGAAATTTAGCGAAGTCTGTAACTGTTGAATAAACCCATATTTTAAGAGTATCTCATTCAGGTATATTTAGTTAGCATGACATCATAACAACTATTTTTTACTATGCTTGCATAAAATTTTGGAATTTTTTGTTAAGTTTTATTATAATTATCTATATTGCTACTATAATAACTAACTTAAACGAAAAAATGAGATCAATTCTTTCAATTTTATTGTTGTTTTCCTGTGCCATAACCTTTGCACAAACAACAATTTCAGGAACAGTTGTGGATGGAAGTGAACAACCAATTCCGGGCGCAAATGTTATAGTAGTAGGAACCGCAACCGGTACAATTACCGATTTTGATGGTGCTTTTACCCTTACAGTATCCCAAATTCCACCATTTACAATTCAAGCAAGTAGTGTTGGATTCGAATCTGCTTCAATAGAAGTAGCTTCCAGTAGCGATTCCATTAAACTAGTTCTTTCAGAAGGAACCGCTTTAGACGAAGTCGTTATTTCAGCTTCTAGAACACCAGAGCGTATTTTCGAGTCGCCAGTAACGGTTGAACGTTTCGGATTGAAAGAAATTAAAAACACGGCCTCTGCCGATTTTTATGGTGGTTTAGAAAACTTAAAAGGTGTTGATGTTAACACAAACAGTTTAACCTTCAAGTCTATTAACACAAGAGGTTTTGCTGCCTTCTCAAATACCCGATTTATGCAGTTAGTAGATGGAATGGATAATTCCACACCGGCTTTAAACTTCCCAATTGGAAATTTAGTGGGTATGACTGAAACCGATGTATTAAGTGTGGAATTATTACCTGGAGCAGCTTCGGCACTTTATGGTGCTAACGCGTTTAATGGTATTTTATTTATGCGTAGTAAAAATCCATTTGACCATACTGGTATTAGTGGTTATGTAAAACAAGGAATCACTTCTCAAGATGCAGGTGGTGACAATAGCTATACAGATGTTGGTATTCGTATGGCTCATAAATTTTCAGATAAATTTGCTGCCAAAGTTAACTTTGGTTGGTTAAGCGGAACCGACTGGGTAGCCAATAATTATGCAGGAAAACCTGGGTCAGGTGCTACAAGAGCAGATGTTGATTATGACGGTTACAATATATATGGTGATGAAGTTTCTACAAACATTAGAGCTGCTTCTGGTGGTTTAGGTATCATTCCAAATGTTGTAGTAAGTAGAACGGGATATGAAGAGCGCGAATTAACAGATTACAATGCCGAAAGTATTAAAGCTGACTGGGGTTTATACTACAGACCATGGGCCAGCGATTTTGAAATTGCTTATGTTGGTAAAATTGGTACAGGTTCTACCCTCTATCAAGGAACAAACCGTTATAACATTGATAACTTTACACAACAACAACATAAAATAGAAGTTAGAAATGATAATTTCTTTGTAAGAGGTTATGTGGTAGCTGATAAAGCAGGTGATTCTTACGATATGGTATTTACAGGTATCAACATTAACCGTCAATGGAAAAGTGACGAAGATTGGTTTGGAGACTATATTAACACCTTTGCAGGAGCCACTTTAGGTGGTGCTTCTGAAGCACAAGCGCATCAAGCCGCTAGAGCTACAGCTGATAATGGACGCTTATTACCAGGAACACAAGCCTTTAAAAATGCTTTTGCTAGAGTAATTTCTAACCCGGATTTAACCGTAGGTTCGCGTTTTCAAGATGCATCTAAGTATTACCATTCAGATGCTAACTATAACTTTAGTCATTTGGTTGATTTTGCTGAAATTCAAGTTGGTGGTTCATTCAGACAATACGACTTAAATTCTTCTGGAACCATATACACGGATTTTGATGGCCCAATTCAGTACTCTGAATTTGGTGTTTACACGCAAATCCAAAAACAATTAGACTTAAACGAAAGTTTAAAGTTGAAATTAACAGGATCATTACGTTATGATAAATCAGAATTATTTGAAGGCTTCTTATCTCCAAGAATCTCTGCTGGTTTTACAGTAAACGAAGACCATAATATTAGAGGATCTTTCCAAACAGGATTTAGAAATCCGTCAACACAAGATTTATTTATTGGTTTAGATGCTGGTCGTGCTGTTTTAGTTGGTTCAGCTGAATCTAATTTAGATCGTGACGTTAGAACATACCCAATAACTGCAAGTGGACAATTATTAGGTCAAGGTTCATCAGCTGTTGTTACGGGACGAGATGCTTATGAAAACTCATTTACATTAAACTCCGTACAAAATGGTGCACCTGTTGCTTCAGATGTAGATATTGTGAAGCCAGAACAAGTTACATCTATTGAAGTTGGATACCGTGGTAAAGTGAAACGTTTAGTTATTGATGCTAGTGTTTATTTTAACTCGTATTCAGATTTTATTTCAAATGAAACAGTAGTTGTTCCTTTATATGGAACAGTTGGAGACAACGCGCTATCATTATTAGCATTGCAAAACGGAGATTTCGAAGCGTATCAGACGTATACAAACTCGGATGCTAACATCGAATCTTATGGAGCTGCCATTGGTGTATCAACCAAAGTTTTCGGAAATTATGATTTAAGCGCAAACTATACGTTTACAAAACAAGAGTTTGACCAAACTAAATATCCAGATTTCAGAACAAGTTTTAACACACCAGAACACAAGGTGAAAATGTCTTTTGGAAACACGAATGTTATTAAGAATTTAGGATTTAATTTAGCATGGAGATGGAGTGATTCTTACTTCTGGCAAGCAACATTTGGCGATGGTGATATTCCATCATTCCATACAGTAGATGCGCAGTTAAGCTATACCATTCCTAAATTTAAATCTGTAATTAAAGTAGGTGCTACCAATTTATTAGGTGACGAATATTACACCGCCATTGGTACGGGTAACATAGGGTCTATGTATTATGCCTCCATAGTAATTAACAACTTATAAAATTATGAAACGAGCACGCTATATAGATTATCACCCAAGGGAATAATTAAAAGCGAACAGCATGTGACATTTAAAAAACAATAAAAACAAACTCATGAAAAAGATAACACGAGATTTCAAATATATTTGTCTACTAGCAGCAACCATAACGCTATCTGCTTGTAGTAGTGATGATGATGCATCATCCGATATGGAGGCACCAAAACCAGCTTTAGTAACTGGTAATGCCGACTTTTCTAAATACATAGCTGTAGGTGCTTCATTTTCTGCAGGTTTTACAGACAATGCCTTATTTGCTGCGGCCCAGAACAATTCATTTCCAAATTTGCTATCGCAAAAATTTGCTTTAGCAGGAGGCGGTTCATTTACACAACCATTAATGGCTGATAACATCGGTGGCTTATTATTTAATGGTGTTCTTGATCCAAATGGCCAATATAGACCACGATTGTTTTTTGATGGAGCAGGTCCAAGCGTTTTAAATGCAACACCAACAACAGAAGCAACAAATGTACTTTCAGGATCATTTAATAACTATGGTATTCCTGGTTTAAAAAGTTTTCATTTGGGTGTAGCTGGATATGGTTTTGCTAACCCTTATTTTGGGAGAATGGCTTCTAATCCAATGGCAACAGTGCTTGGTGATGCTGCAGGACAAGCTCCAACGTTTTTTAGCTTATCAGAAATAGGTGGTAATGATGTTTTAAGTTATGCTATCTCTGGAGGAACAGGTGTAGACCAAACGGGAAATTTCGATCCATCTACTTACGGTCTTAATGATATCACAGACCCGAATGTATTTTCAGGTTCTTTTACTGCAGCTGTAAATGCTTTAATTGGGACTAACAATGCTAAAGGTGTTGTAACAAATGTACCTTATATAGCAACTTTAGCTCATTTTACAACGGTTCCTTATAACCCATTAGACCCTTCAGAAAATGCTGATTTTGCTGCTCAAGTTCCAACATTAAATAATGTGTTTGGTGCTTTAAATCCAATTTTTAACGCAGTAGACCCAAGTCGCGCTATTGTTTTTTCTGCTACAGAGCCAAGCCCTGTAGTACTTAAAGATGAAACGCTTACAGATATTTCGTCTATAATAACTACGCAATTACTGGCAAGCCCGACATTCCCTGCATTTATTGCACAATTTGGTTTACCACCAGCAGCTGCGCCGCTAGTAGCTGGTTTATTAGGTCAAACATATGGTCAATCAAGACAAGCAACTCCAGCTGATTTATTTGTGCTACCAAGCAGTAGTATTATAGGTAAAGTCAATCAAGCTTATGCTGGTTTTTTAATAGGCCAAGGCTTATCAGCTGCTGTAGCAGGTCAATTTTCTGTAGAAGGTGTTACATTGCCATTAGCTGACAAATGGGTACTAATTCCTAGTGAGCAAGCAGCTATTACGGCGGCTACAGATGCATACAATGCTTCCATTCAAACTATAGCATCTGATAATGGTTTGGCACTTGTGGACTTCAAAGGCATTTTAGAACAGGCTTCTACAACTGGATATCCTTCCGGGAACTATATTTACAATACAGCTTTAGTTAGAGGCGGTTTAGTAAGTTTAGATGGTGTGCATTTAACAGCTAGAGGTTACGCTATTATAGCAAACGAAATGATGAAAGCTATTGATGCTACCTATGGTAGTAATTTTGAAGCGTCTGGAAACTTTATTGATCCAGGAACTTTACCAACCAATTACCCACCAAGTTTACGTTAAAAACAGTTGTTTTTATAGAATTAAAAAAGCCCTCAAATAGAGGGCTTTTTTAATGTCAAAAAAAGCCGAAATTTTTAATATGGTTTTTAAATTAAAACCCATATATTTGCAGCGCGAAAACAGTAGGTGTTTTCAGTGAATTAAATTGCATAATATTAAACACATAAGTAATGTCAAAAGTTACAGGTAAAGTTGCACAAATTGTAGGTCCAGTTATTGATGTTGAATTCGGAGCTGGTTCTGAACTTCCAAAAATTTACGATTCTTTAGAAATTAAAAAAGCTGATGGATCGCTATTAGTATTAGAAGTACAATCTCACATTGGTGAAGATACCGTTCGTACTATCGCGATGGACTCTTCAGATGGTTTAAGTAGAGGAACCGAAGTTGTTGCAACAGGTGCACCAATTCAAATGCCTATTGGTGAAGATGTTTACGGACGTCTTTTTAACGTAATTGGTGATGCTATTGATGGTATTGGTAATTTACCAAAAGCGGGAGCTGCTGGTTTACCAATTCACAGACAAGCACCAAAATTTGAAGATTTATCAACCTCGACTGAAGTTTTATTTACAGGTATTAAAGTAATCGATTTAATTGAGCCTTATGCAAAAGGTGGTAAAATTGGTTTATTTGGTGGTGCTGGTGTAGGTAAAACGGTATTAATTCAAGAGTTGATTAACAATATTGCAAAAGGACACGGTGGACTTTCTGTATTTGCAGGTGTTGGTGAAAGAACACGTGAAGGAAATGATTTACTTCGTGAAATGTTAGAGTCAGGAATTATCCGTTATGGTGATGATTTTATGCATTCTATGGAAAATGGCGGATGGGATTTATCTAAAGTTGATAAAACTGCCATGAAAGAATCGAAAGCAACTTTCGTTTTCGGACAAATGAATGAGCCTCCTGGAGCACGAGCACGTGTTGCATTATCTGGTTTAACTATTGCAGAATATTTCCGTGATGGTGCTGGAGAAAGCCAAGGTAAAGATGTACTTTTCTTCGTAGATAATATTTTCCGTTTTACGCAAGCGGGTTCTGAAGTATCTGCATTACTAGGACGTATGCCTTCTGCTGTAGGTTACCAACCAACTTTAGCAACTGAAATGGGTGCTATGCAAGAACGTATTACATCAACAAAAAGAGGTTCTATTACATCTGTACAAGCGGTTTATGTACCTGCGGATGATTTAACGGATCCTGCGCCTGCTACAACCTTTGCGCATTTAGATGCAACAACTGTATTGTCTCGTAAAATTGCCGAATTAGGTATTTATCCTGCTGTGGATCCATTGGATTCTACATCACGTATTCTTACAGCTGATATTTTAGGTGATGAGCATTATGATTGTGCACAACGCGTAAAAGAGCTATTACAACGTTATAAAGAATTACAAGATATTATTGCCATTCTTGGTATGGAAGAATTATCTGAAGAAGATAAAATGGCTGTTGGTAGAGCAAGACGTGTACAACGTTTCTTATCACAACCTTTCCACGTAGCTGAACAATTTACTGGACTTAAAGGTGTTTTAGTTGATATTAAGGAAACAATTAAAGGATTTAATATGATTATGGATGGGGAATTAGATCACCTTCCAGAAGCAGCCTTTAACCTTAAAGGAACAATTGAAGAAGCTATTGAGTCTGGTGAGAAAATGTTAGCGGAAGCTTAAATCTAGTATGCAGTTTGCAGTAGCAGTTTGCAGTAGCAACTGATTGCTGAATCCTGAATACTGAATACTTATAAAATATGTATTTAGAAATTGTATCGCCAGAGGCAACGTTATTTAGTTCGGAAGTGGATTCTGTTATAGCACCTGGTGTTGATGGTGAATTCCAATTGTTAAACAATCACGCGCCTATTGTATCTGTTTTAACTGAAGGCACGATTAGAATTAATACGCACTCCCAAAGCCATTTGGTTTTTGATGAGTTGCACGGTTCTATTATTCCACATAACGATGACAAGAAGGTATTGACAGTTGTAATCAATTCTGGAACACTTGAAATGAAAGATAATAAAGTGATTATTTTAGCAGATTAACAGCTAAATAATTAAAGATATATTCAAAAAGACCTTACGTTATGTAAGGTCTTTTTTTTGGTTTAAAATTATTTTTACACTTAAATGAGTTCCACTTGTTTATTAAGTATCAAGCAGACCTGTTGTTTATTTAAAAAAGGACAACTTACAACCCACGAACAAATAGTATTTTCACCCATATACTAACTATGGAGTATCCATGGAGTATCCATGGAGTATCCATGGCTTACCTAACCAGCAATGCATAAGCATAATTTAGCAAGTTTCGTGTATTATGATCTAACGCTAGCAAAAGAGATTATTAGTTATAAAACATTCACTTTAATCTTCTTCCAAAGTTTCATAAGAATAAATCCGAAAATGATTGCTGCTCCTGTTAGCAAAAGGGCATGGAGATAATCACCATAAATAAAATACCCTGTTGCAAACATGACACTGTAAATCATGGCACAGCCCACTAACATAGCTAAAATGCCTGATGGTACACTCCACCCTTCTTTCGTATCCACTAGTTCCACATTATCAGCACGTGCTTCATGAACCACTTTATTCCAACCTGGACCTCCTGGTTGAATTTTCTTATAAAATTTCTGTAATACTGTTTTGCTTTCTGCTTGCGTTAAGAATGTTACCGCAACCCATACGATAGTCGTTACTAAAACAATCATGGGGAATTTTGCCCATCCTGGCATGAGTGCATCATCACCAAAACAATAGGTTCCGAAATCTGTAAAATTCAAGATAATAGAAACAAATCCGGATACAAACATAGCCGAAATTTCGCTCCATGCATTTATGCGCCACCAAAACCACCGTAAAATAAAAATCAAACCAGTTCCAGCTCCAAACATTAAAATAATATCAAATAGTTGTAAAGCATTTGTTAGGACCAATGCTAATAACGCACTGCAAACCATTAAAACAATGGTCGCAATTCGACCTACAGACACCAATTGTTTTTCAGAAGCATCTGGATTAATTTGCTGTTTGTAATAATCGTTTACTATATAGGATGCACCCCAATTCAAGTGTGTCGAAATCGTACTCATATAAGCAGCAACCAACGATGCTAATACCAAACCTAATAAACCACTTGGCAACTTGGTAAGCATAGCCGAATAGGCTAAATCGTGACCTAATTTATCCTCTGCTACCAAAGGGAATGCTTCCTGAATACTCGCTATATCCGGAAAGACAACCAATGATGCCAAGGCCACAATAATCCAAGGCCAAGGACGTAAAGCATAATGCATAATATTAAAAAAGAAGGTTGCTCCAATGGCATGATTTTCATTTTTTGCCGCCAACATACGTTGGGCAATGTAACCACCACCTCCAGGTTCCGCTCCTGGATACCAAGAGCTCCACCATTGTACGGCTAACGGAATAATCAATAAAGTAATGAGCGCTTCAGTATTCGTAAAGTCTGGTAGGATATTTAATTTATCTGCTACATTTTCATGCTGCAACATGGCTTCCAATCCACCTACTTCAGGTAAACCAACTAAATAATAGGCAGCACCTAAAGCACCAGCCATAGCCGTAAAGAATAAAATAAAATCTGTGTAAACAACACCTTTAAAACCACCCAAGGCACTAAAAATAACGGTTATGGTTCCAGCATATATAACGGTTTCCCAAGGTTGTAAGCCCAACATAATAGCACCAATTTTAATGGCTGCTAAGGTTACGGCCGACATGGCTAAAATATTAAAGATAATTCCTAAATAAATAGCGCGAAAAGCTCGTAAAAAACGCGCTGGTTTTCCACCATAGCGCAATTCATAAAACTCGATATCTGTATTGACTTCAGACTTTCGCCACAACTTCGCATATACAAATACGGTTAGTAACCCTGTTAGCAGAAAAGCCCACCAAACCCAGTTTCCAGAAACCCCATTGGTTCTCACAATATCGGTTACTAAATTGGGCGTATCAGTAGAAAACGTAGTTGCTACCATAGAAACCCCTAAAAGCCACCAAGGCATATTTCGTCCTGATAAAAAATACTCGGAAGCAGATTTTCCAGATTGTTTGGAAACGTAAATTCCTATAAAAAGCGTAATTGCAAAAAATATAATAATTAAAGAGACATCAAGTACAGATAATTCTACCATAAATCGTGACCGTTTTTCTTTGGAATAGTTAGGCTAACTTAAACTTTTTTAATCACATTGGTAACAATACCCCAAATAACAAAATCGTTTTCTTCCGTAATTTTTATAGGTTGATACATGGCATTTTCTGGTTGTAACCAAACACCATCTTTTTCAACGCGTAGGCGTTTCACCGTAAATTCACCATCTAAAAAACAAACAGCAATACGGTTATTGATAGGCTCTAAACTTCTATCTATAACTAATAAATCATTATCATCTAAACCAGCATCAATCATACTCTGCCCTGAAACGCGCGCATAGAATGTGGTCATTTTATTTTTAACCAACATGTTGTCTAATGACAAACGTTCTTCATTAAAATCTTCAACTGGCGCAGGAAATCCTGCCGAAATTCCTGTATCAACAAAAACAGCTCCTGTATTCACAGATAAATCAGGTGTAAAGAAAGTCAAGGGATTGGCGGTTTGAAGTCTCATGGTTTTGGTTTTGAATTATTTATGTCATGCAATAATTTGAATTTGATATGTGAGGGAATCATATACTAGATTTCATCAAAATAACGCCATTCAAGTGTCTGCGGTATAAATCTAACATTTAAATATGAAATGACATCCAATTATTTAATTACATGCAAATAAATTTAGTGGAATATCTCTTTTACGAGAAATTTAATCCCATAAAATCAATCCGGAACATATTCCAAAATATCAGCTGGTTGGCAATCCAAGGTTTTACAAATAGCTTCTAAAGTAGAAAACCGGATGGCTCGTGCTTTTCCTGTTTTTAAAATAGACAGGTTAGCTGTGGTAATACCAATATGTTCGGCTAGTTCGTAGCTTTTCATTCGGCGCTTTTCTAATTGCACATCTAAATTTATGAGTATGGCCATAATTATATACTTAATTCGCTGTCTTGTTGTGCCTGTTTGGCAATTTTGAATGCTTCGCTTAAAACCATAAAAAACAAGCCCAAACTCATAATTAATAAATAAGGACTCAAGCCCAAAGTAAATTCTATTTTACTAGTAAAAACAATTCTTATAATAAAAATACCTATCATACTAGCGATACTTAATCCAATTAAAATTTTTCCCATTTTATTGTAAGTTTCTATAACATAACTATCAAATGGTTTTCGCTGTTGAAAAAGTCGCAAGGATTTACGAAATAAAAATACAACGTAAATAAAACCGCAAATAATGCCATAACCAACTATAATAAAAAGTTGTTTTTGCCACACAGGTGCTTCTGTTTCCATTCCTGCAAATCGGGTTAATTCTAATATTTCCGTATTAAAAAACATATAAATACTGAATGCAAATCCTAAAATTAAAATAGGAAGACAACTCAAAATCCAAATAAAATCAATTACTGTTTTTAAAATTATTAGTTTTCTCATAACTCAAATATTATTGATTTTTTATTATTCACTAAATAGTTAGATTTTTATCTTCCTGAAGAAGGCTGCCGTTACTTATTATATCTGCAACAATATAGAGACTAAAACCAATAACCATAAGAAGAAAATCTTGTCCTAAATTTCCTAATAAATTTAAACTTTTAGAATCATACATAATTAAAAAATCAAAAAGAAAACTTAAAACGCCAGATATTAAAAATAACTTTCCTCCTGTTTTAAACTTTGAAACGCTTTTCAAATTAAATAGTCCTTCTTTTATGATAGTAGTTAATCCTTTTTTAATAAATAGCAATCCTAAAAATGTAAAAATTGAGATCCCGATTATGATATATTGGGTGAGATTTCCAAATAGAAAATCAAAATTAATGTCCTTAAATTGTTCAGTGTAATCTGTAAGAAAAATAATAATCAAGTTTCCCACAAAATGAATCACATAAATTATAATCAAGGTAATTACAAAAACATTTAGATATTTAATTTTTTTCATAACATATATTTATTATCGTTTAACAATAACAAATATATAAAAATTATCGTAAAACAATAATTTATTTAGTTTCTCACCGAAAATCATTTATAATAAATTGTTTCCATATTTTTGTAATCTATGCAAAACACATTTAAAACCATTGCTGTATTTCCATACACCGCGGAAGCCGACATTATAAAGGGCCGTTTGGAAGCAGAAGGGATTGAGGTTTTCCTATTGGATAATCATACCATCAACACCAACCCAATTGTTAGTAACGCTATTGGAGGCGTAAAACTGAAAGTATATGCCGAACAGGAAGCTGAAGCTATTGCCATTTTAAAATCTATTTCTAGTTACTCCTTGGATGATGATGGTCATGCCATTCATTGCCCAAATTGCCAAGAAACTAAAATAGAACTATTTTCGACTATTAAAGATTTAAAATCCTTTATGGCATTTTTCGTAGGCTTTGTTTTTGGCACATTGCCATTTCACACACGGTATAACTACCGTTGTGAGAATTGTAAAACAGAATTCACTATAGAATAAATTGCGCGTTTTAATCAGCCTTTTGGCTAACCACAGCATCATAGCTTGTTTTTAGTTTTTGGACAACTACGCCAATATCGATTTCATTTAAATGGCCAAATCCAAGTCTAATAGCGCAAATATCTTTATTTTGATAGAGAATGGTTTTGGGTAAAAACAAATCGTTTTCTTTCGCTTTTTTAGCCAATTCAACTAATGAAATCCGCGGTTCAAATCGCAACCAAATTGCCAAACCGCCTGCAGGTAGTTCCCAAGTGGCAAGAGATTTAAAATGCGTTTGTAGTTTTTCAGACAAATAATCACGTCTTTGCTTATAAACAGTAATATTCTTTTTAATTAAGCGATGAATTTCGCCTTCCGAAATAAGTTCAGAAAGCATTTGTTTCTGAATTAAATCGCCTTGTTTATCTAGTATTTGTAGATAGTTTTTCGCTTCGTTTATAATCGTCTCTGGCGCAACGACAAATCCGATTTGAAAACTCGGAAAAAACGACTGCCCTAATTTCCCTAAATAGATCACGACACCATGCGCATCCGAACTTGCCATAGGCAACATGGCAGAGCCTTCAAATTGAAAATCATAATCAAAATCGTCTTCAATAATCGCAAATTGATACGCTTTTGCTAATTGCAATAATTTTAAACGTCTTTCAGCACTCAACGTTACGGTTGTTGGATAATGTCTGTGCGCACAAACATACACACACCTTATGCTGCGCTTGGTAAAATGCGTTTTAATATAATCCACATCAATCCCATGCTCGTCCACCGGAATGGTGATAATATTGGCACCTGCTTGTTGAAAAATCATATTCGATTTATAGTGACTTAAATCCGCTACCAAAACCACATCGGCTTGTTTTATTAAAAGTTGCGACACGATATACAAACTCATTTCCGTACTTCGTGTGCTCATGATATTTTGCGGTTTGATATGAAAACCACGTGTTGCGTTTAAATAATTACCTAAGTGTAAATTAAAGGTAGTTGCTGATTGTTCGTTGGTCTGATTCCATTTAGAAATTAGTGACGCGCGTTTCATAGATGCACTATACCACCGAGAAAATTGATGCGTTGGATGCAGTCTTAAATCTGGCTGACCATCATTAATTACATAATTAGTAACGGATATTTCTTGTGTTGACGCTAAATTAAACGACGATTGAAACGGAAACCCAGTGGTATTTGGGTAATCTCTTAACTTATCTATACCTTGAGATGTGGCTTTTATAGTTGCCGTTTTCTGTTCAGGCTTTAATACAAACGTACCTTTGTTAGGAATCATATCTACCCAACCTTGTGATGCCAACTCCTCATAAACCGCAACAGCCGTATTTCTGTTTATGGATAGTAACTCACCAAATTTTCGCGTGCCTGGTAAAGCCGTTCCTTCGGTTAAATAGCTTCTCTGAATGGCATTTATAATTTGCTGTGCAATTTGAATGTAAACAGCTGTCGTTTGCTGCTTTTCAAAATGAATTAATTTCTTTAATAAATCATTAACCGGACTACTCATAAGTTTAAAACTGGACTAGTTTAGTGATCCGGAAAGTTACGACTTTTGCAATCTTATAAAAAACACGAATTACAATTCTTATGAAATTATTTCCATTTATTATTTTGCTGCTTATTTTTTCGTTTAAAGGAAACGCCCAAGAATCACCGCAACAGGCGTTAGATTCCGTCGTTATCACGTCCAGCCGAATTGATTTACCCTTTAAAGAAAACTCCAGAACCATTACAATCATTACAAGTGCCGATATAAAAAATAGCGCGACCACCAATGTTGCCGATTTGTTACAACAAGTTGCTGGTATTGATGTCAGGCGTCGTGGAGCCGATGGTACACAAGCCGATTTATACATACGTGGTGGTAGTTTTGATCAAACCTTATTACTGATAGACGGCATGAAACTTGAGGATGCACAAACAGGACATCATACCTTAAATATGGCATTACCTTTGGAGGTTATTGAGCGTATTGAAGTCATAAAGGGTCCCGCAGCTCGCGTGTTTGGTCAGAATGCTTTTACAGGAGCCATAAATATTGTGACGAAAAAACAAACCGATGATATGGTAGCAGTTGGTGTTCAAGCAGGTTCTTATGGACAAAAAAATGCGGATATTACCGTTGGAAGCAATTTGGAAAACTCATCACATATCATTCATGTATCTCGAAATTTATCAGATGGTTATCGTTATAATACAGATTATGACAATCAGAGTTATTTTGTAAAAAGTGTTTTCAACAAAAACAAATTACCTATTACGTTTACAGGTAATTACCAAGAACGCAAATTTGGTGCCAATGGTTTTTACGCCACACCAGCTGACATAGATCAATATGAAGAAACGCAAACCAGTTTAGTTGGTTTTTCAACTGAAATACAAACGGAAAAATTCACCTGGAAGCCCCGTTTATATTGGAGACGAAACCAAGATATGTATGTGTTTATTCGGGATAATCCATCGGTTTATAGAAATTTACATCAAACCAATAAAATTGCAGCTGAAGTCAATGCATCCTATAAATCAGCATTAGGAATTACGGGTTTTGGTGTCGATTTATCACAAACCTATATTGCGAGTAATAATTTAGGAAACCATAACCGGTTTGCCACCAACCTATTTTTAGAGCATCGGTTTACGTTTTTAAATGATGCACTTTCAATAACACCGGGAATTGCGGTTAGTTATTTTTCAGATTTTAAATTTCATGCTTTTCCAGGTGTGGATATCGGTTATCAAGTATCGGATAATTTTCAATTGTATGGAAACATCGGTTACACCTATCGTGTGCCAACCTACACGGATTTATATTATACCAGTCCATCGGAATTGGGAGATGAAAATTTAGATCCTGAAGAAGCTATTTCGGAAGAATTCGGTGTAAAATTCAACCATAATGGACTCCGCATATCTGCTGCTTTTTTTAACAGAGATTCTAAAAATTTAATTGATTTTGTAAAAGAAAATGATTCAGACCCTTGGCAAGCCACTAACTTATTCGAATTGAACACCAAAGGTTTTGAAGTGAATACCAATTACGCCTTTTTTATGGCGAATTTTACGCAGAACATTGGCGTAAACTACACCTTTATAGAGGACGATTTAAAAGATGTATCATCAAACTTTTCACGCTATTCAATAAACTCGTTAAAGCATCAATTTGTGGCAACTTTTAGGAGTCAATTTTTCAAAAACCTATCACAATCCATTGTATATCGTTATGCTGAACGGACTATTGGTGACAGTTATAATGTATATGATGCCAGTATTAATTACGAATTCAATGCCTTTCAGTTCTCAGTAACCGCTAATAATATTTTTCAAGCAGACTATACCGAAACCAATTTAGTACCTGCTGTAAAGGGCTTGGTTCTATTCGGATTAACATACACCTTTAATTAGTAAGCTATTGCATTGTTCTAGACCTAACAGGTTTTAAAAATCTGTTAGGTCTAAATTGGTTTGGATTCGTTTTGTAACAAAAATTCATTTAAAGCTACTTATATAATAAATTCTTTAATTGCATTGTAGGAATGCCTTAAAGGGTTTATATTTAAAACTTATAATCTGTACGTTTTATGATGGAGTGGTTTTCAGCTTTAGAATTATTTTCGAAATTTTACTGGGCAATAGCATTAATTGGTTCGCTTTTCTTTTTATTCATCATCATTATGACCTTTATGGGTGCTGATGGCGGCGAAGATATAGATGATCTAGATGCAGATGCTGGTATTGAATTTCAATTTATCACCTTTAAAAACCTCGTCGGTTTCTTCACCATTTTTGGCTGGAGTGGCATAGCGTGTTTAGATGCTGGCTTTTCAAAACCTATAACCGTTATTATTTCATTCATTAGTGGTTTACTGATGATGACTATTATGGCGGCCATGTTTCACTACATGAAAAAACTAACATCTAGCGGTACTTTAGATTATAAAAATGCTATTAATGCTGTTGGCGAAGTATATTTAACTATAGGCGCTAATCGTTCAAAAATAGGAAAGGTAAGTGTTAACATCCAAGGATCGCTTCGTGAATTAGATGCTTTAACCGATTCTGAAACAGCCCTTAAATATGGAACTGTTATTACTGTTTTAGACGTAACTTCTAATGGTATTTTAATAGTTGATTCTCATAAAACCACAAAAATCTAACACCTTAACCATATGACATTTCTTTTTACCCAAGCTTTTAATTTAGGATTTCCTATTGCCATTGTTGCAGCCATTCTATTTGTTTTTGTTTTTATTGTTGTACTTATTAGACGCTATAAAAGGTGTCCTTCTGATAGAATTTTAGTTGTTTATGGAAAAGTAGGTGGTGGCCAATCGGCAAAATGTATTCATGGTGGTGCCGCATTTATTATCCCAGTAATTCAAGATTATGAATTCTTGGAATTAACACCTATTTCTATTGAAGTGAATTTGGTTAACGCCTTATCAAAACAAAATATTCGTGTTAACGTGCCATCCCGTTTTACCATTGGTGTATCTACAGAGCCTGGTGTTATGCAAAATGCTGCGGAACGTTTATTAGGTTTAGGGCAGAATGAAATTCAGGATTTGGCACAAGAAATCATCTTTGGTCAGTTACGTTTAGTGGTTGCCTCTATGGATATTGAAGAAATTAATAATGATCGTGATAAATTTTTAACCAACATTTCAGAAAGTGTAGAAACCGAATTAAAGAAAGTAGGATTAAAATTAATCAACGTAAACATTACAGATATTGTTGACGAGTCTGGTTATATTGAAGCACTTGGTAAAGAAGCTGCTGCACATGCTATTAATGCCGCGCGTAAATCGGTTGCCGAGAAAACCAGAGATGGATCTATTGGTGAAGCCAATGCGGTTCAAGATGAAAGAACACAAGTTGCTGCTGCCAATGCACAAGCTGTAGAAGGTGAAAATACCGCAAAAATTGCCGTTGCAAATTCAGATTCTTTACGTCGTCAACGTGAAGCTGAAGCGGAACGTATTGCCAATGCATCAGAAAAAGTTCAAGCAGCAAAAGCATTAGAAGAGTCGTATGCAGCCGAACAATTAGCAGAAACGGCAAGAGCCGAACGTGAGCGTTCCTCCCAACAAGCAGATATTATTGTGCCTGCAGAAATTGATAAACGTAAAGTTGAAATTGATGCCGAAGCCGAAGCCGAGCGTATTCGAAGACTTGCAAAAGGTGAAGCAGATGCTATATTGTTTAAAGCGCAAGCTGAAGCACAAGGTTTATATGAAGTATTAACCAAGCAAGCTGCTGGTTTAGATCAGATTGTAAAAGCTGCTGGTAACAACTCTAAAGATGCTGTGTTATTATTAATTGCTGATAAATTACCAGAATTGGTGAAAATGCAAGCGGAAGCCATTAAAAACATTAAGATTGATAAAGTAACCGTTTGGGAAAATGGTGGCGGTAAAGATGGTAAAACCTCAACTGCTAATTTCTTGTCAGGCATGTACAAATCGGTTCCGCCACTACAAGAAATGTTTAATATGGCCGGAATGGAATTACCTGAATATTTAAAAGGTAAAGATATTACGGAAGCAGAAGTGACAGACAAAAAAGAATCGGATAAAAAATAATGCAACTCGTTTTTAAGGCCGTTCAAATTTAGAAATAAATTGAACGGTAGTTTCACCATTTTGTTTGCTTTCATTTCCTTAACTTTGATGTTCTAAAAGTTTTGAGCATTGACATGGAACCTACAGACAATTCCGCGTGTAAAAACAATTACTAAAGCGGATTTCATAAAGCACTATTTCAAGCCGCAAAAGCCTGTGGTTATTGAGCAGTTTATTGAAGATTGGCCAGCCTATACTAAATGGAATCTAGATTATATAAATCAGATTGCAGGTGATAAAATAGTTCCCCTTTACGATGATAGACCTGTAGATTATAAAGATGGTTTTAACGAACCACATGCCAAAATGAAAATGAGCGAATACATTGATTTGCTCAAAAAAGAACCGACTAAATACCGCATTTTTCTTTGGAATATTTTAAAAGAAGTTCCGGAACTTCAAAATGATTTTTCCTATCCCGATTTTGGCTTAAAACTCATGAAAGCCATGCCTATGCTGTTTTTTGGCGGTAAGGATTCACATACTTTTATGCATTATGATATTGATTTAGCCAACATATTTCACTTTCACTTTCAAGGTGAAAAAGAAATTATTTTATTCGATCAAAATCAGAATGATTACCTCTATAAAATTCCACACGCTTTAATAGCACATGAAGAAATTGATTTTTCGAACCCAGATTTTGAAAAATGGCCAGCATTAAAGAACGCTAAAGGTTTTAAAACAAATTTGAAACATGGCGAAATTTTATATATGCCTGAAGGTTATTGGCATTATATGAAATACCTAACACCTGGTTTTTCTATGAGTTTACGTGCCATTCCACGAAACCCTAAAAATTTCGGAAAGGCTATTTACAATCTATTTATCATGCGTAATTATGATAATTTGATGCGCCGAATACAAGGCCAAAAATGGATTAATTGGAAAAACGAACAAGCCGTAATTCGGACGAACAAATAAGGCCATTCCACACTTGATAAATAGCAATTCAAGACCTATATATTTAATAATAATTCGCGTACTACACGTTTTATTTTAAATGGATTACAGCAACACATCATTAAAATTATTAATATCTTTGCAGACTAATTTTAAAAATAATATCATGAAAAAATTACTGGTTGTTGCAGCTATTTTAACCGTTTCATTTGCAAATGCACAGGCATTTTCAGGTAAAGGTGACCAAAAATTTCAAGTAGGTGCTAATTTTCAATCACATGCTACAGGACTTAACGTAAGTTATGACTATGGATTAGGCGAAAATATTTCTGTTGGTATCAGCTCTAGCTATGCATTAGGTGTTTCTGGAGACTTACAAGATGGTGTAAAAGAACCAATAACAGGGATAACTTTAGTTGACAAAGCTGGTTTTGATGATCGTTTTGACTTAAAAGCCCGTTTTAATGCAAACATTGGAAACGTTTTAAAAATTGATGAAAATTTTGATTTATACCCAGGTTTAAGCTTTAGTATGAAGAATTTTGGTGGCCATCTTGGTGCTCGCTATTTCTTCACCACTGGTTTTGGAATCTATACAGAAGCACAATTTCCTATTGCGAAATATAAAGACAATTTAACACCTTCTCAAGAATTAAATAATCAGTTTTCTATGAATTTAGGAGCTGTTTTTAATCTTTAATACACAATAACATTATATTACAAAGCCTTTCAATTTAGATTGAAAGGCTTTTTTTATGGAATTAATTCAGCTGCTTTATCATACACCAAATGACTTTCCCAACCACGATACAGCAAGTAATCGGCTAGTTTTTTGCGTTTTTTCCATTTGTCTGTTTCCCTCTCAATGGACTTCAGTCTTTTTTCAGCAAGCGCGTTAAACGTTTCCAAGTAATCGGACTCTGAAATTTCTTTCATGGCCAAATCGATATTGTATTTACCAATATCCCGTTTTTTTAGCTCCTGTTTTAGGCGCTGCCGTCCCCATTTTTTAATATTAAATTTCCCACGCACATAACTTTGGGCAAAACGGGTTTCGTTTAAAAAATCATGTTTAAGAAGGTGCACCATAATCACATCTATGGCCTCTGGAATCATGCGCATGTTATACAATTTACTAGTTACTTCCTGATGGCAGCGTTCCTGATAGGCGCAATAGCGCTCTATAGAACGCTTGGCTTCTTCAACGGTATAGGTTTTTACTGTATTCATTAGGAAGCAAGATAATAACAATTTGTTAATAATTAGGAAACTGTAAATCCTTGTTTTATAGTGGTTTTAATGTATATTTGATTCCTTAATTTATTTAAATAATAGCAAGATTACGTTTATGAAACATAAATACTCCCTCATATTTATTACTTTTTTGTGTGCTGTTTTGTCTGGGTTTGGGCAAACCACTGTTTCCTATAGTTTTTCTGCAGGAGGCGCCGTTACAGGATTGAACGTACCTGCTCCAGGAATTGCTCTAGATGCAAATATAGGTTTCGGGTCTTTTAAAAATTCTGGAACTAGCAATCCTGCATTAAATAGTGGTCAATTAAGATTGTATCAAAACGCTACAAAAGGTGGTTCAATTAAAATATATGCTTCTAATGGCGTTACTATTACAAAAGTAGTGATGTATACTCCGTCTAGTGGTGATGGAGATGGCCCTTCTGGATATAGTGTTGATAATACTACGGAGGCAGGTACTTTTGCTGCTGGTGGAGGAACTTTAACCATGGATGGTTTGTCAGCTACTAATTATGTTGAATTTTATAATAAAGGAACTAGTATTGGTACTAGAACTTATGTGGATTATTTTGAAGTAACATATACTATTCCAAGTACATGTACACCACCTGCAGATCCAAATGGAACAATTACAGGAACAACACCTGCTTGTACCAATACAACATTAACCTATTCTGGAACAACAATACTAGGTACAATTGATTATTGGCAAACTACGGCCACGGGAACCTCAACGGCTAACAATGCCACAGGAACTTTTAATGCAACCGCCACTGGAACATATTATGTAAGAACATTTTTAACAGCAACTTCTTGTTGGTCTGCAGGAACTGCAAGTTATGCTGTTGTAATAAATTCTGCACCAAGTATATCAACACAACCAGCTAATGCTACAAGAGTCATTCCTAACAACGCCACGTTTTCTGTAACGGCAACAGGAACGCCAACGCCCACATACCAATGGCAAGTCTCAACAAATGGCGGCACCACATGGAATAACGTAACGGGAGGCTCCGGCGCAACTACAAATACGTATACAACGGGAGCAACTTCGGCGCCAATGAATGGTAATCAATACCGATGTGTTGTTACTAATAGTTGTGGCGCTGTAAATTCTAATGCAGCGACGTTGAATGTTACAAATGCTTCACCAAATAACGCTTTGCAATTAAAGTCATGTATTGCCAATGATCAACTTTCTTTAAGTTGGAATGCATCTTCAACAGCAGGCGTAACAGGTTATATTATTTTTGCTCAACCTAACACAACAATTCCAAGAATGACTGCGGCTTTAGCAGGAAATGCTTCTGGATTTGTAGCAAATTCTAATTATACAGCAGCAACAGCTTATTCGACCCTTGGAAAAGCAGTTTACAAAGGTGCTGGAACATCAGCTACTATAACTGGTTTAACAAATGCTTCGCAATACACTTTTAAAGTGGTTGCTTACACTGGTGAAACAGCTACAGGTTGGGCGTCTGCTCTTAATGATAACTCAGCTGCTTCATCTTATACACAAACATATACCATTGATGTTCCAGAAGTTACCAGTTTAGCCGCTTCAATTAATCCTACAACATCTACAGTGTCGTGGAATGTGGTACCAGATTCTGCTGGATGTTACGAATATATGGTGGTTGCAAATGCAGGTGTTGTTACACTTACACCAACAGGAAACGGTTCGGCTTACACCGCAAATCCTGTTTATGCAGGAGCAAATCAAGTAGTTTATAAAGGAACAGGTAACAGTATCATTGTTACTGGCTTAACAGATGCTGTTGAATATTGTTATACCGTTTTTGTAAGAGAGGTTAATAGTGGCAATCAATGGAGTGATGGTATTTCGGTTTGCCAAACTACTGGTGTTGATTATTGTACTGCTTCAGGAGGTACAAATAACTCAATGATTAAAAATGTTACTTTTAGCACCATTAATCAATCTTCTACTTCTACTGCTGGATATACAGATTACACAACAGTTTCAACAAATGTTAACATTGGAGATATTCATAATTTAAGTGTAACAGTAAACACTAATGGTAATTATACTTCTTATGTAATAGCATGGATAGATTGGAATAGAGATGGAGATTTTAATGATAGTGGTGAAGCATATGAATTAGGTACGGTTACAAATAATGCTAATGGAACCTCATCAGCATCACCGTTTTCAATTACGGTTCCAACTGGTGCTACAATAGGAAATGTAAGAATGCGAGTTTCTGCTAACTCTGAAAATAGTATTAGTGGTTATGCTACACCTTGTCAATCATTTACTTATGGTGAAGTGGAAGATTACACGATTATTATAACACAACCTGCTAATGCAGAAATTAATGTAAAAGGAGGAGCTATTTCTATTGCTAATGGTTTTGATGCACCTTACGGATTAAATAATACCTTGTTTGCAACCACACCTTTAAACACAGATTCTGTTGAGAAAGAATTTACTATAGAAAATATTGGTTTAGCAAATTTACTATTAACAGGTTCGCCTACTATTACATTAGAAGGTACAAACCCAACAGACTTTATTGTAACGCAGCATGCAACATCACCAGTTGTGAATGGCACAAACACAACTTTTAGAATTAAATTTCACCCAACCGTTGCCGGTACGAGAACAGCAAAAGTGAGAATTGAAAATAATGATTCTGATGAAAATCCTTATCTTTTCACCATAGAAGGTGAAGGTAATTGTACAACTGCTCCAACTGTTGCTACTTTTCCAACATCTGGTCCAGCAAATACATTGGTCACTTTTACTTCTGCCTCAAGTAATCTTACAGGAGCAACAATTTCATTTAATAATATAGCAGTTCCTACTGTTTCAAATACATCAGACACTATAGAAGTATTGATTCCTTCAGATGCTAATGATGGTAATTTTGTGATTCAATTAGCAACAGGCTGTAGTGCAACGCAATTTTTTGATGTAATTGATACTGACCTTACATCATGTGCATCAGCAGTTGGTGGTGGAGATGCAACCGATTTAATTATCTACGAAGCGTATGATGAAAATGGCGGATCTGGTGGTGTAATAACCATATATAACAACACAGGAGCTTCTGTAAATTTAAGTGGGTATTCCATTCAAAGAGCTGGAGATTACGGAAGTACTTATTCAACTTATGCAAATTTAAGTGGTACACTTGCAGCAAATGCAGTCGCAATTATTTCTGTATCTAGCTCATCTTGTGGTTACACACCTACAGGAAATGGAAGTTTAGGTTCGGCCGGTTTTAATGCAAATGATGGTTTGAGATTAATGAATGGTACTACGGTTATTGATGATGTACATGCACCAAATTATGTAGGATATTATTTAAAAAGAAAGAATACAAATTTTTATCCAAATACCACTTATACTGCTACCGAATGGACAACTCAAAGTTTATCCGACGATGAATGTTTAGCAGGCGTTGGTACTGTACCGCTTGTTAAAGTGCCACCTGTGGTAATAACTCACCCACAATATGTGGCAGATTGTTCAATAACGGGTACATCTTTAACAGTTGCAGGATCCGAAGGCGTTTCGGGTGGATTGGGACTTGCTTATCAATGGTATGTTTTAGGAACTTCTGGTAACTGGACAGCTGTGTCAAATGGCGGAATATATTCCGGTTCTACAACGTCAACATTAGATATTTCGGATCTTGCTGGTTTAGACGATTATCAATATTATTGTCAAATTAGAGAAAACACTGCTACATGTTACGCAGCGAGTAATGCTGTAAAAATAGAATACATAGCTGCTGTTTGGGATGGCACAGCTTGGTCATCACCTCCTACCTCTAGTAAAATTGCGATTATAAATGGAGATTACGATACAAGTACAAATGTTAACGGAGAAACAAGTTTTGAGGCTTGTCAATTATTTGTAGCTGCTGGAAGTCTGCTTACGGTTTCTGAAGGTGATTATGTTGAAGTTATAAACAGCGCTGTCGTTAATGGCGATGGAACAAAACTAGACGGTATATTAGTTGAAGACAAAGGCAGTTTTGTACAAAGAGGCGAAGGTGTAAATGCTGGAACATATACGTTGAATACAAATGCTAGAACCCAAGTCAACAAGAAAACAGCTCCTTTGAATAATTATTATGAATACACCTATTGGAGTTCACCAGTTGCCAATGAAACTATTGAAAACGGATTGAATGAGGCACACCCAACCAGACGCTATTGGTATAATGGTCAAAACTATTTAGATGCTATGGCTGAAACCAATAACAACAATGGAACTGTTGCTGGACAAGATGATGTAGATGATAACGGTGATGATTGGCAACCTACAAGCAATACTGCTAGTATGATTCCTGGAGTTGGTTATGCTGCTATGCATAATCCATCGGGAATTATTGGTATAGGTATTAATTATGAATACACGTTCAATGGCGCTTTAAATACAGGTGATTTTACGGTTCCTATTTATAGAAATGATTCTGAAATGGCTGATAACAACTGGAATTTTATTGGTAATCCGTATCCTTCAGCTATTGATGCCGATTTATTTCTTTCAGCAAATGCATTGATTGATCAGAATGTTACAGAGTATCCGCAACCAACTGGAGTAACGAATGGTGCCATATTTTTATGGTCGCAAAATTCAGCACCATCAAATACCAATAACGGAAATGAGGCTTTAAATTTTGCACAATCGGATTATGCTGTAATAAACGGCACCGGACAAACAGCTGGTGGTGATGGGGTTATGCCTAGCCGATTTATTCCTTCTGGACAAGGCTTTTTTATTACATTATCTAATGCTGCAACGGTTTCAACTGTTTCTGGAGACATAAAAACTGCAGATGTTATTTTTCAAAATAGTATGCGTGTTACAGGAAATAATAATCAATTTTTCAGGAACACAACTGAAAATCAAAATGAAAAATTATGGCTTAATTTCACCTCAGACATGGGTGTTTTCAACCAAATTTTAATTGGCTATGTTGAAGGTGCAACCAATGGTAATGATGATATGTATTTTGATGCTCCTAAAAACTTGTCTTCAGACTCCTATGTATATTTCTATTCGCTTATAGAAGAAGAATTGGAAGCAGATAAAGTAGCTATACAAGGAAAGGCGCCTGAAAGCTTAAACATGGATGAAATAATTCCGTTAGGTTTTAGTACAACCGTTAATCAAGCCACGATTTACACAATTAGTATTGCACAATTTGAAGGTGATTTTTTAAGTACGAATACCATTTATTTAAAAGATCAATTATTAAATGTAATCCACAATTTATCGAATACGAATTATAATTTTACATCTACTGTTGGCGAATTCAACGATCGTTTTGAAATTGTATTTAGAGATAGTACTTTATCGGTTGATGATTATGTAATTAGTAATACCAATTTATCTATTATTGAATTAACGGATAATAACGTTAAATTTAGTATTGGGTCTAACCATGCAACCATTAAATCAGTTGAAATAATTGATATGTTGGGCAGAACCTTATACAAGTTTAAAGGGTCAACTAATACGGAGACGTATAATTTATCTAACTTAAGTAGTGCTACATATATTGCTAAAGTAACCTTGTCTAATAATCAGGTATTAGTTAAGAAAGCGGTGAAGAAATAGAACCTTTTTTTAAAAGTATAAAAGCGGTTGCGTTTAAAATTCAACCGCTTTTTTTATAGTGTATAGTGTAAAGACACCACAAAATTTCTTCCAGGAGATGCAATTCCGGAGGAATAGGTTTTATACCGTTGATCCGTAATATTTTCCAATCCTGCTGTAACGGCAATACCGTCCTTAAATTGATAATGCGTTCGGACATTCAAGGTGTACCACGAAGGTGAAAAAGGATTTCCATTGGAATCTTTGGCATATAAATAATCTTTAGCCTGTTCTGAAGGTGCTAATTGTTGGTATGATAATTCGCCATTAAAATTCACAAACCCATCAATTTTAAAACGTTGCTTTTGCCATACTACATGCGCATTACCAAAGCGTGGCGCAACATGACGAATAGGAACTTCAATACCATCGTCTTCTTCCGTACCTCCAATAATATTGTACTGTGATAAGAATTTAACCGATTTTGAAAAATTGATATTTAGTCCCACTTCAAAACCATAAATCCATGCTTTTGATGCATTTTGAATAGCTTGAACCGTACTCATTTCACCATCATATAAAATTTCAGATGCACCGTTTATGGTATAATCTCTTCGAACTAAAGCATTATCTAGAAATGTGTAATACGTTGCTAAATCTAAAATTACCACATCACTAAAGTTTAAGAGTAAGCCCAATTCACCACCATAAGCATATTCCGATTTCAAATTATTATTTGGCACCACAACACTGCCTGGTTCAGAATCGAAAACCTTACCAATATCATCAACATTTGGCGCTCTAAAAGCGGTTGACGCATTAAGTTTCCATTGTATCATATTGCTAGGCATCCAGCTAACACCAGCTGTTCCCGTAAAAGCACCTGAATTAATTTCAGCCGTATTAAAAGGCAAGTTTAAATATGCATTGTTCTCCGTAAAATCAGCCTTTGTTAAAACCTGATTATAGCGAATACCTGTCTGAAAAATAAGCTCGGAAGACGGCTTGTATTTCAAACTAGTATAAGCAGCCATTGATTGCCAGGTAGCACCATCTGGATATCTAGAAACCGTTGGCATGCTAATTCCTGTACTAATATCCTCTTCATTACCACTAGAGTTTACCAAATTATACACATATTCGGCGCCATAAAAAAGAGCTGTTTTAGGGCTTAATTGTTTCTCCAAATCCAAGTTTGCCGAAAAAGCATTTACTTGCTCTTCCCTATTGTTTTTTATAACGGATTGAAAATCCCGATCATGACGACTTTCCTTAAAGTGTTGATATGCAAATGTAGTTTGAGCTTTATCATATAACACAGATTTACTATTAGACTGCGTAACTTGTAAATTACTCATAAACCATTCTTGCGGACCATAGTACCATTCAGCCGCTCTTAAGTTTTCATTTTTATATTGAATGAGTCTGTCATAACGCGGATAATCCGACGTGGTAGAATAATACGCTCCAAAATCTACATGCAGGTCGTCATCGGCTTCAAAGCGTACTTTTTGCATCGCATGAAATTGATTGAAACCTGTTGGTTTTTGAACCTTAGGATTTTCATTGATGACTACTTCATCTAAACCATTGGAGGTTTGTACGTATTCTGGGCGTAAATAGTCTGTTGGACCATGACTTCCCATTCGTAAATCGTCAAAATCACTATAGCTGATACTGGTTAAAAATGCCCATTTTTTTAGTCCAAAATTAATATCTACGTGACCCGTTTTTTCATTGTTGGCCGTTGCATATCGCGCTAAGGCATGACCTTTAATATAAACCTCATCTTTATAGGATAACTGTGGTTTTTTGGTGTAAAAACCCATTACGCCTCCTATGGCATCACTACCATAAACTACAGAACCTGCTCCTAGCGTAATTTCCGTATTTTGAATACTTAAGGGATCTATAGAAATAACATTTTGAAGATTTCCACCTCTAAAAATGGCATTATTCATCCGAACACCATCAATGGTTATTAAAAGTCTGTTGGTTGAAAACCCACGAATCATAGGGCTTCCGCCTCCTAACTGACTTTTTTGAATGTAAACATTTCCTGTTTCTTGCAGTAAATCAGCACTTGTTTGTGGATTATTAAATTGGATTTCTTTAGCTGAAATATTAACAATCTTTTGAGGAATATCGCGTTTACTTTGCTCGAATTTTGAGGCAGAAATTACAACCTCATCCAGTCCAACACGACCCTTTAATGTGATGGAATTATTCTGAATTTGATTTTTGGCTAACGCTAAGAGATGATAATTATCAGCTTGAAATTCCAGGATATCATGACTCGAAAACACATCCAAATTGGCCTCGCCATTTAGATTCGTGATTATAGATTGTGAAGCATTTGAAATGATAACACCAGGAATTGGTAAGTTAGTATCTGTTTCTAAAACCGTTATTTGCTGGGCTTGACTCAAAAACACGCAAAGCAAACACAAACTGAAAACAAATTGAACTTTCATAAAATGAGGGTTAATTGGTATTTATCTAAACACTTGGTTAAATATTTGCAGTGATTTTGGTTTTCTAAAATACCCCAAATGTAACTCATAATATTGCATAAGCATATTTAAGAAGGCTTGGCGTTGTTCTGCTTGTAATTTAACTGTATTTAAGGCATCAAAATTCATGCCTAACAGTTGCTTTAATAGGGCATTATTTTCAGATGAAACTGCGTAGATATGCGTTTTACTCGGTTGAAAATATCCAGATTGCAAATTAAAAACACCTGTTTCTACATGATCTGTATCGGGATAAAAACCTAAATATTTAGTGAGCTTTAAAAAAAATAACAAATGAAAATTAGCATAATTAGGTTCAGAGTCCAACCATTGTAAAGCCGTTTCTAAATAATCGAAAAGTAAGTGGTTCTGTTCTTCCTCTTTTAACACATTGGCTAATACTTCTGATAAAAATAACACGATACTACTCTTTATAACATTGGTATGAAGTGTGTTATAAATAAAACTCGATTTTACCTCTTTTATATAGTGAAGCGACTGATTGGGTTTGTAGGTTTCTACAATTTCAATTTGCGATAACAACTGGTAGTAGGCAATGGTTCCGGAGCGTTTGCTTTTAAACGCCCCACGGATTAAATAACTGGACAAGCCTCTGTGTTGTGTATAGCAGCTGACAATTAAATCGTTATCGCGATATTTGATTTTTGATAGTACAATGGCTTTTTCAGATGCAGACATTAGCGCACAACCATTACTTTAATGACCTTTGTTTCAAAGGTGTCTAAATCGGAAAGCATAACCAGATAAACACCTGTTTTTACAACATTATTTGCTAGATTATTACCATTCCAATACGCAATTCCACCATCAATTTCTAAATTGTATCCTTTGTATCTTGAGTTGGTTCTAGATTGTGCTTCCGCTACCAAATTCCCTTCAATATCGGTAATTTTAATATTGACGTTTTCAGAAATATCTTTAATTTTTACTTTTTCTTCTGTGATATTAAATGTTGGTCGCACGGGGTTTGGATATACATAAGCATTTGCCAAGGTTTGTTGCGTTTCTGAACTACCAGAACCAAAGGATACCAGACCATTACGCGTAGCAAAATACACATCACCATTTATTTCATCTATTGTAATATCAACAACATCATTACTTGGTAAAGGCGAATTGTCTTTAGTAAAATGACGAATGGTATTTTGACCATCAGCTGAAAAATAAAAAACACCCGAACCAATGGCGGCAATCCATTTGTTATTAGCGCCATCTACTTCAATATCGGATACAAATTGCTGGTATAATAATTCTTTTGGTACACCATCTTCTAAAATGATAATATCTTGAACCTGTGGATTACTTTCCGAGAAGAAACTAGTCGTGTTATATAAAACGCGTAAACCATTACTGGTTCCAATCCAGACTTGATTATTTTTATCCATAGCAACAGACGTTACATACGGCGTTGGCATATTCTGGCTGTCGTCCACTATATTTTTAAATTCTCCATTTCCACTTAAGTTTAACCCAATTATTCCAGCGCTATAAGAGCCAAAAAACACATTCCCTGATCGATCAAAAACAATATCTGAAAACCCTAAATTACTAGTTGGCGAACTAATAATCCCCGTTAAGTCGTATGATGACCAGGAACCATCTTTAAATCTATTTAAAGGACTTTCTACACGTCCGTTGGTAACCCAAAGCGCACCTTGACTATCATAATTTGCAGTAAGCGTTAAGCATAATTCTGCTGCAAAGGGAATAATGGTACTGTTATTTTCATCGTATATATCAATAACCTCATCATTCAGTATTTCAATTAAGCCTGAATAATAAGAACTTACATATACTTGGTTTATGTTAAAGGGGTTGATGGCTATATGAGATATATATCGTGGCTCATCTACAACGGCCAAAATAGAATCATACGGTTTATTAATCCATTGCTCATTAACATAGTGACTTATTCCAGTATATGTATTTCCTTGAAATGCGTAAGAAGCTGAATAGCCTCCAAACGTGCACCAAAGATTACTATTTTTAATTTCTACAGAAAAAACAGTGTTCAACAATGGACCATCTGGATGAATCTCATTAAAACTAGTTAAATCGTTTAAATTCGTTTCTAAAATACCAAAACCTGGTTTTCCTTGATTTATAATGTTTTTAGTACCTAAATAAAGTTTGTCGTTTTCAAATATGGTGGCACATGAAAATTCTGTTGGATAATTATCAATCTGATTCACCGTGGCTAAAGTATTGAGCACCCTATCATAAACAAAGACGTTATCTTTTGTAGACACCAACAACTTATCACTGATACTAACCATATCATTAGGCAAGACTGAATACCTGAATAAATTTAAAAACCTATCATCCGTATCAATTTTATACATAACTCTATTTGCTCTAATGGCATAAAGGTTATTATCTACTTCTTGAATAAATGTATAATTACCTGTAACAAGGCTTTCCCATTGTTGGTAATCAATTAAGTCTGGACTTGAGATTAACGCTTTTTTTATGCCATTCTCGTTGTAACAGGCAGCATAAATATGGTCATTGAAAAAGGTTGTCTGCTTTACCGATATTTGAGCACCTCCATTACCAATAAAAAAGGTGTCACCAAATTCCAAATTCTGTATATCGTAAACTGAAATACCATAATCCGTTGCCACGTAAACCAAATTGTCTATCAAATTAAAATGATTAATTCTCTTTCTATCTGGTGCAATATTTGGTTTATCCTTAATATCAACAATACTCAAAATATCATCATCATCTTCAAAAATTATTTCCATTAATCCATTCTCAAAACCAACAAGAACTAAACGATAAGCCTCACTGTAATATATTGTAGTAATCAACTCTCCAGACAAACCGTTAATAGTAGTAATTTGTTCCATTTCTCTAGTAACAATATCAAAACTAAAAATGGCATTATCTGATGCGACATAAATTTTGGTTTCACCTCTCGAAACACTCTGAATATTTAAAAATGAGAAATGCCCTTTCCAATCTGCAGAATAATCTTGACTAAAAACCATATTAGACACTAGAAAAAGTGCTAAAATAAAAAATAGCTTGTTTTGAATTATCTTCATTAAAGTTCGTTGTTTTTTAAAGCGTATAGTTTAAACCAAAAATACTATATTTTATTGTATTTTTGGTTTTATTAACTAGGCTTATTTAATGTTATTTAGCAGTCCTATATTTCTATTTTTATTTCTTCCGCTTGTTTTGTTTGTCTATTTTTTAACTCCTAAAAAATTTAAAAACTTTACACTATTAGCTTTTAGCCTAGTTTTTTATACGTGGGGAGAAAAAGAATTAGTCCTATTAATTCTACTATCAGCAGCTGTAGATTACATTAGCGGTCTAATTATTAGCAAAGGGAAAAGGAAACTTGGCTTATACATTTCTATTACATTTAATATATCCATTCTACTCTATTTTAAGTATGCCAATTTTATTTCAGGCAACTTAATAAGCCTTTTAGAAGGTTTTAATATGAGTCCAGAGGGCGCTCTAAATTTCTCTAATATTGCACTTCCAATAGGTATTAGTTTTTACACCTTCCAAACCATGTCTTACACCATTGATGTATATCGTGGCCAGGTAAAAGCATGTAAAAACTTTATTGATTTCGCAACCTATGTTACCTTATTTCCGCAACTTATTGCTGGTCCAATTGTAAGGTATGCTGTAATTGAAAAAGAGCTAAAAAGTAGAGTCGTAACCGTATCACTTTTTTATGAAGGCGTAGAACGTTTTATAATTGGGCTTTCTAAAAAAATGATTATCGCTAATAATTGTGCGATTTTGGCAGACGCCATTTTTAATTTACCGCCATCTGAGTCTTCAGTACTCATTGCCTGGTTGGGAACAATAGTCTATAGTTTTCAAATTTACTATGATTTTTCAGGGTATTCGGATATGGCCATAGGTTTGGGTAAAATGTTTGGTTTTAATTTTCCTGAAAACTTTGACTATCCCTATATTTCTAAATCTATTAGAGAGTTTTGGAGACGATGGCACATAACCCTTTCTAATTGGTTTAAAGATTATTTATACATTTCCCTTGGTGGAAGTCGAGAAGGGAAATGGCGCACATACGCCAACTTAATTATTGTGTTTTTTGTTACTGGCTTATGGCATGGTGCTAATTGGACTTTTATTTTTTGGGGACTTTTCCATGGTTTATTTATCATAATTGAATGGAATTTTAAAGACACGGATTCAAAGCGTCCAGCAATTTTATCTCATTTATATTTTCTTTTCGTTTTAAATATTTCTTGGGTGTTTTTTAGAAACGATACCATGACTGATGCGTTTAACTATTTGGTGACCATGTTCAATTTCTCACTTGAAACCAATACAGCTTTTTTAAACTTTTATTTGACCAAAGAAATGCTATTTGTGCTTGCAGCCGCACTTTTATTGTCCACACCTATTTATAAAAAGATCGTATATGCTATTTTAAATTCCAATCTAACATCTGGAACTAAAAAATTATTTTTACCATTAAAATTAATAGGACTTTTTATTCTCTTACTCATATGTTTCACTTACATAGCAACCGATTCTTATAACCCGTTTATTTATTTCCGCTTTTAATGAAAAACAAACAAAACATATTACATTGGCTTTTTATTATCATTTTTATAATGATGATAGTAGCACCTAATGTGGTTATGTTTTTTAATTTGGAAACAACGGAAAACAATGAAAATAGAGCCTTTCAAGAAGTACCAAATTTTGATTTAAACCAACCAATCCATTCCATTACTGAATTTAAAAATTACTACACAGAAAACTTCGGATTAAAAACCACATTGGTAAACAACTATATTGATTTTAAATCTCATACGCTTCAAGAAACACCTATGCCAAATAAAGTAGTTAAAGGTTTGAATGGTTGGTATTTTTTAGGAAATAGCTATAACAATTCACTTAATAATGCCTTTGGAAACAATACTTTTAATACAGACGAACTTCAAGAAATTAGTAGAAGGATTCTAGAAATTAAAACCTATTTAAATGAACAAAATATTATGTTTTATATAGTTGTCCCGCCTAATAAAAACACTATTTACAGGGAACATTTACCGTTTCAGTTTAAGGTTTATGAATCCAATTTAAGTGTCTTAAAAAATTATTTAAAAGCACAAATAAATTTCGAAATCATTGATTTAACCGAGCCGTTGTTAGCAGCGAAAAATTTCAATCAACTATACTTAAAGACAGATTCTCATTGGAATGAATATGGTGCTTTTATAGGTTATCAAGAAACGATGAAGATTTTAAATGAAGATTTTAAAATCTCAACGGTGACCTTAGATGATTATGTTTTTCAAGTTAAGCCAGTAAAGCAAGGTGATATTATAAAAATGATTAATCTGAATATTGAAGAATCTGCGCCAACACTTGCAAAAAAAACAACACCAATTAATTCAACTAAAAATAGTGTAAACAACCCGAAGCTTTTTATGCATTATGACTCATTCTCATATAATTGGATGCCTTATTTTAATGAGAGTTTTGGCGCTATTAATTACGTTAAAAATTACACCGTTAATAAAAAGCATATTGAAGAAGAAAAACCTGATATCGTAATTTTCGAAATTGTTGAACGAAATATTAATGTTCTTCTCAAGAAAAAAAGCCTCCTAGAAAACTAGAAGACGCTTTATATTTATTTATTTCGTTGTTTTAAACAACACCTTGCGCTAACATGGCATCGGCTATTTTTACAAAACCAGCAATATTTGCTCCTTTTACGTAATCTATATAACCATCCTTTTGTTTGCCATATGTAACACATGATTCATGAATAGCATCCATAATATCATGCAATTTATTATCCACCTCTTCACGAGTCCAATTATAACGCAATGAGTTTTGACTCATTTCTAAACCAGATGTGGCGACACCGCCAGCATTAGATGCTTTTCCTGGCGCGAACATAACGTGAGCTTTTTGAAATGCTTCAATAGCTTCTGGTGTTGCAGGCATGTTTGCACCTTCGGCTACTACTACAACATTATTTTTAATCAACGTATTTGCTTCGTCTCCATTCAACTCGTTTTGAGTGGCACATGGCATGGCAACATCACAAGCCACTAACCATGGTCTTTCGCCACTATGGAATGTAGCAGATGGATATTTATTTAAGTAATCACTTATTCGACCTCTTTGAACATTTTTAATATCCATAACGTATGCTAATTTTTCAGCATCAATTCCAGCTTTATCATGGATATAACCTGAAGAATCAGACATTGTAACAACTTTACCACCTAATTCGGTAATTTTCTCACACGCATATTGTGCTACATTTCCAGAACCTGAAACAACCACCGTTTTACCTTTTAATGAATCGCCTTTGGTAGCTAACATATTTTGTGCAAAATACACACAACCATAACCTGTTGCTTCTGGACGAATTAATGATCCACCAAAAGAAATTCCTTTACCCGTTATAACACCAGTAAATTCATTACGTAATCGCTTGTATTGACCAAACATATAACCAACCTCACGACCACCCACACCTATATCACCAGCTGGTACATCTGTATTTGGACCAATATGCCGAAATAATTCAGACATAAAAGATTGGCAAAAACGCATAACTTCAATATCACTTTTCCCTTTCGGGTCAAAATCTGACCCACCTTTCCCGCCACCCATTGGCAACGTGGTTAAAGAGTTTTTAAACACTTGTTCGAAACCTAAAAACTTTAAAATACTTAAGTTTACAGACGGATGAAAACGCAATCCACCTTTATAGGGTCCAATAGCAGAGTTAAACTCTACTCTAAATCCTCTATTTACTTGAGTCTGTCCTTGATCATCAATCCAAGGCACTCGAAACATAATGGTACGCTCTGGTTCCACCATACGCTCTAATAACATTTTGCCCTTATACTTAGGATTTTCTTCAATAAAAGGAATTACAGCTTCCGCAACTTCGTGTACAGCTTGTAGAAATTCAGGCTCATGCCCATCTTTCTTTTTTACCAAGTTTAAAAAAGTGTCAATTTTGTCTTTCATTTACTTTTCTCTTTAAAAAATTTTATAATAATTAGTTATGTGGCCACAAATATACATTATCTTTAAAAAACAATGCTTATTTTTTTGTTATTCATAATTGTAAGATCATGAAAATAATTTGTTTATTTATGAGTTAATTACATACATTTATACTCGTAATTGCGAAATAAATTTGGGTAGTTACGTCTATTTTATATATTTGTTAGTAATTTGCTCTAAACACATGAGAATCAGACTATGCTCAAATTGAAACTATTACCTGTTTTTATACTCCTGTTTGCTGGTTTGCATTCTGGATATTCGCAATTAGGATTTTCACACGAAATAGGTGCCATTGTTGGTCCTGTTCAGTTTAGATCGGATTTTGGGGTTCGTAATGATGAAGGTACCAACTACGGAAACTCCGGTTTTGGAATTGGTATTGTTCACTATATAAACTTTGCCTACAGAGCAGATTGTAACTGTTATTCTACAGACACCTATTTTAACGATCACTTTAAATTACGAAGTGAAATATCTTTCAACAAAACAAAATTAGACCATCATGGTCAATGGGCGGAAGGCAGCGGTGAAAATGCCGAAAAACTCCGAAAACATACTGGTGAAGCAAATAATTTTGATATTGGAATGCAGTTGGAATACTTTCCATTAAGTATTCGCGACTTTCAATCATTTAGTTATCGTTTAGCACCTTTTGTAAGCCTTGGTGCACATTATACGTCTTATAATCCTAAAGCGTTTACAAGTTATACAAACCCTACTACTGGAATAGCCGATAATAACATTTTAAATGCGAGCAATTTTTGGGGTCCTTGGGAACCTGGCTCTATTAATCCAGCTTCTGGAAGTGCGTGGTCTATGGTAACGAGTCTTGGTGTTCGTTATAAATTAACGGCATTATCAGATTTAATGCTAGACTTGCGTTTACAAACCTATTTTAGTGATTGGATAGATGGTTTAAATCACCAATTAGAATCCAATAAAAACAACGATTATCTACTTTGGCTAAACGTTGGATACATTTATTATTTAGATTAAAAATAATCATATTACAGCATAGAAAGAGACTGTCTAAAAGTAACTGACCCAGGTCAAGCTGAGCACAGTCGAAGTTTTCAAATTTTGAAACCAAAACATTTCGACTGCGCTCAATGTGACATTAAGAGTAAAATTTGACTTTTTAGATAGCCTCTTTCATTTCTTCTAATTCGTTATCCGATAGCCTGTTTTAAATCGGCAATTAAATCGTCAATATCTTCAATCCCAACACTCAACCTAATTAAGGAGTCTACAACACCTGTTTTTTCACGTTCTTCTTTCGGAATACTCGCATGTGTCATACTAGCCGGATGTCCAGCTAAGGATTCCACACCTCCTAAAGATTCCGCTAAAGTGAAAATTCTCAACTTTTCCACAATTTTTATAGCTTCTTCATAATTATTCCCTTTAGTTGTAAATGAAATCATACCGCCAAAATCTTTCATTTGTGTTTTGGCAATCACATGGTTTGGATGATTTTCAAATCCTGGCCAATACACATTTTCTATTTTAGCATGTGTGCTTAAATATTCAGCAACCGCACGACCATTTTCACAATGCCGTTGCATTCTAATATGTAATGTTTTGATACCTCTTAAAACTAAAAAACTATCCTGCGGACCACAAACAGCGCCACTAGCATTTTGAATAAAGTATAATTTATCAGCAAGTTCTTTATCTTTTACGGCCAAAACGCCCAATACCACATCACTATGACCACCCAAATATTTGGTTGCAGAATGCATAACAATGTCAGCACCTAAATCCAACGGCTGCTGTAAATAAGACGTAGCAAAGGTATTATCAACTGCTAATAACAAGTTATGTTTTTTGGAAATTGCAGCACATGCTTTAACATCAATAATATTCATCATGGGGTTGGTTGGTGTTTCCACCCAAAGCAGTTTTGTGTTTTCATTCACATAGTTTTCAATATTATTGGCATTTTTCATGTCAACAAAATGAAATGTAATACCGAATTTTTTAAATATAGCCATAAATAATCGATACGATCCTCCATATAAATCGCTGGTAGATATAACCTCATCGCCAGATTCTAAAAGTTTAATAACCGCATCAATTGCTGCCAAACCAGAACCAAAAGCCATTCCATAATTACCATTCTCAATACTAGCAACGGCGTTTTCTAATGCACTTCGGGTTGGGTTCTTGCTTCGTGAATATTCAAATCCTTTATGTCCTCCAGGCGTGCTTTGTGCATACGTTGTTGTTTGATAGATTGGTGGCATCACGGCACCATAAGCTGGGTCCAGTTTTTGCCCACCGTGAATTGTTTTCGTATTGAATTTCATCTTTTATAGTGTTCATTACAAAGTTTTATTAAATCAAAAACTATATGTATGATTAAATAATATTTTCATAAAGTTAGGGTTTAATTCGGTGTATTCAAATGCAATAATTATCTTTAATAATTAATTAACGCACTATCTTTATGCAACGCTCAATTGTACTCTTATCTCTTATTTTTCTTGTTTTTTCCTGTGAAGATGAAGAAACAAAAATCACATTTTCAGAAAAAAACTTTACCACCAATCAAAACAAGATTGTTGAAATAAATATACCACAAGCAGAAGGCGCTGAAGCTGTAAAAAACAACATCAATGCATCTATAGAAGCTATGGTTAGTGCGAGTTTAAATTTGGATGAAGATTCGGTTGCCAAAAATATGTCCATTTCAGAAAGCATCGACAAATTTAATTCAGAATACGCGAGTTTTAAATCTGAATTTCCTGAAAGTGCTTTAGAATGGGAAGCACAAATTGATGGTGAAATCATGTATCAATCTGAAGCCGTTATTTCCGTTGTTATTACCAATTATCTCAATACAGGAGGTGCTCATGGCAGCTTGGTTGTTTCGTTTTTAAATTTTGATGCCTTAACAGGTCAATCACTTAAAAACGAACAATTATTCAACGATATGAATGCTTTTAAAACAGTGGCAGAAGATTATTTTAATGATCAAATAGCAGACAAAAAAGAGCTCTATTTTGAACCTGATAATTTTGTCCTCCCTCAAAATATAGGCTTTAATGAAACAGGCGTTATTCTACTTTACAACAGTTATGAAGTAGCGCCATATTCTACTGGTTTAACCGAATTCACCATTCCTTTTGATGATTTAGTGCCTTATTTAAATTTTATGTAATATAAGGCTAGATTCATTTTCAGCTTTATCATTAGACAAAGCGACTGGCTATAATCTTGTTTTTTTCTATAAATGGGTTTACTTTGTGCCGTATTCTTAAAACAGCCTTTATATTTATGAAAAAAGTTTACTTTTTAAAAACCTGTAGTACCTGTACCCGTATTATTAAAAGCATCAATTGGCCTTCTGGCTTTGAGTTTCAAGATATAAAACAGGATGCTATAACTGTTAAACAGCTTGAAGCCATGAAGAAACTTTCTGGTAGTTATGAAGCACTTTTTAGCAAGCGTGCAAAACTGTATAGCGAAATGGATTTAAAAAATACCGACTTAACTGAAGCTGATTATAAACAGTACATTTTGGAACATTACACCTTTTTAAGCCGACCAGTTGTTATTTTTAATGATCAGATTTTTATAGGGAATACAAAAAAGACAATTGAAAATTTAAAGGCAGCTTTAATTGAATAACACGCGGGTTTATGCCCTTATCGCCGTTTTCTTGGTTCAGGTTATTTATGGTTTTACCTTCACCTTTGCAAACGATGTGATTGATGATGGCCATATAAAACCTTTCGGGTTTATTGTTCTTCGCGTTTTTGGAGCTTGCATTCTTTTTTGGCTTTTAAGCCTATTTACACCTAAACAAAAAATTGACAAACAAGATTATATCAAGTTTTTTGTAGCTTCTATTTTCGGGATTGCCTTAAACATGCTTACGTTTTTCAAAGGCTTTGAGTATACCACTCCAATCCATGCATCAGTAATCATGACAGTTGTTCCCATTGTCGTATTAACCCTATCAGCTATATTTTTAAAAGAACGCATTACCAGTCTTAAAATATCTGGAATCGTTTTAGGTTTTTCAGGTGCTATAATTTTAAGTATTTATGGAAAATCTACTCAAATTGGTGATAATATCCCATTGGGAAACTTATTGGTATTTATTAATGCGGTTTCTTATAGTATTTATTTAATTCTCATTAAAAAAATAACCGATAAATACCATCCGTTTACGTTTATAAAATGGTTGTTTTTATTCGGGTTTATACTCGTTTTACCATTTGGATACCATGAAGTTACCACGATTAATTGGCATGGATTCTCGCCTTACATCATATTTTCCGTGCTGTTCGTAATAATTGGCGCCACCTTTACCACTTACTTATTAAATCCTATTGCTTTACGCCATTTAAAAGCATCTACAGTTAGTACATTTTTGTACATACAACCTGTTATTGCTGGTATTTTCGCCATATTAATGGGTAGCGACACCATGAATGTGGTAAAACTTGTAGCTGCAGCACTTATATTTACTGGTGTTTATTTAGTAACTAAAAAACCAAAATTAAAGACTTAAATCCACTGGCTTTTTGCTTCCAGCACGTGTGTCCTCTTTTGTTAAATACTTGAAATTTTTTGTCTTCGGAAACGTCTCGGCTTGCTCTAATAATTCCGCAGGTAAATTGACTAATTTTCGTGTTTTTAAATCCATCCAAGCACCAAGCATTTCACAATGTGCTATATTTTCGCCTTTATGGTTGTAGAAATTATGGTCGAATTTAAAAAACATACCATCTTCACTCAATCCAGAAACTTCCAAACTTACCGTTAATGGTTTTCCCATAAACACTTCTTTAAAATAATACATGTGTTCATAAAAAACCACTGGACCAATATTAAAATGTGCAAGTTCCTTCATGGAAAACCCTTTTTCAATTAAAAAAGCCATTCGCGTATGACTCATAAAATTGGTATATGCACTATTTGCTAAATGTCTGTTGGCATCCACATCGCTCCAACGAATTTCGAATTGTTTGGTATACATTTTTATAAAAAATTAAGTTGCAAAATTACATAAATCTACTTGCTGCGCATAATATTCGCTCACAGTTTTCTAAACCTTCAGTTTTAATTACCTTTGTGCAACTTTATTTAAGAATTATGATACATTCAATGACTGGTTATGGGAAATCTGTTTTACAGTTACCAACCAAAAAAGTAACGATTGAAGTGAAATCGTTAAACAGTAAAAACCTAGATTTGAATGCCAGAATGCCTTCAATTTACAGAGAAAAAGAATTGAGTTTACGCAAGCTAATTGGTAATCAATTAGAACGTGGCAAGATTGATTTTTCTATTTATGTTGAAATGACTGGCGAAGAAACCAGCACACAAATTAACAAACCAGCTGTAAAACAATACATGAAGCAGCTAAAAGAATTGGTAGATGGTGATGACACTGAACTGCTAAAAATGGCTGTACGTTTTCCAGACGCGTTAAATACCGAACGTGAAGAAATTGATGAAAACGAATGGAATATTATTTTAGGCGAAGTAAAAATAGCACTAAAAAATATTGACACCTATCGTTTGGATGAAGGGAAAGCACTAGAATTGGATTTTAGAAATCGTGTTCAGAACATCACGAATATTTTAGAAGAAATTATTACCATGGATCCGGAACGTATTGAAGGTGTTCGTGAGCGTTTACGCAAAGGTGTTGAAGAATTAAAAGAGAAAGTTGACGAAAATAGATTTGAGCAAGAATTGGTTTTCTACATCGAAAAATTTGATATCACGGAAGAAAAAGTTCGTTTAAAAAACCATTTAGATTATTTTGTTCAGGCTTTAGATTCTGACGATTCTAACGGTAAAAAATTAGGGTTTATTGGTCAGGAAATGGGTCGTGAAATCAACACAATTGGTTCAAAAAGTAATTATGCACCTATGCAAAAATTAGTCGTGCAAATGAAAGATGAATTGGAGAAAATAAAAGAACAACTCTTAAACGTACTATAACAGAATAATCCATTTCTATTCGTTTTTAAAATAAAATTACTTTGACACAACAAACCAACAACCATACAGGTAAACTAATTGTATTCTCTGCACCATCAGGATCTGGAAAAACCACTATTGTACGTCACCTTTTAGGTTTAGACGCTTTAAATTTAGAGTTTTCTATTTCTGCTACGTCTCGTGAAAAACGTGGTGACGAAATAGATGCTAAAGACTATTATTTTCTGTCGGCTCAAGCGTTTAAAAACAAAATTAAAGCTGATGAATTTCTTGAATGGGAAGAAGTATATCGCGATAATTTTTATGGCACTTTAAAAACTGAAGTGGAACGTATTTGGGCACAGGGCAAACATGTTATTTTTGATATTGATGTATCTGGCGGTTTACGTATTAAGCGAAAATTCCCAAAAGAAACACTCGCTGTTTTTGTAAAACCACCCAGTATTGACGAATTAAAAATTCGACTAAAAAAGCGTAAAACAGAAACGGACGATAAAATAAACATGCGTATTGCTAAAGCATCAGCGGAATTAGCAACAGCACCACTTTTTGATGTTATTATTGAAAATGATAACTTGGAAAAAGCGTTGGTAGAAGCCGAAAGCTTGGTTTCTAATTTTTTAAAACCCTAAATAACACTTATGAAAATAGGCTTATACTTCGGAACCTTTAATCCTATTCATATTGGACATCTTATTATTGCCAATCAGCTTGCTGAACAAAGTGATTTGGATCAAATTTGGTTAGTAGTAACACCACAAAGTCCGTTTAAAAAGAAACAATCCTTATTAGATAATTACCAGCGTTTGGAAATGGTTTTTCGCGCCACCGAAGATTATGACAAACTCCAACCAAGCGATATTGAATTTTCGTTACCACAACCCAATTACACGGTAAATACCTTGGCACATTTACAGGAAAAATATCCACATCATGAATTTTCCTTAATTATGGGTGAAGACAATTTAAAGAGCTTTCACAAGTGGAAAAATTACCAATTTATTCTGGACAATCATGATATTTATGTATATCCTAGAATTTCAGAAGGCACCATTGAAACCCAATTTGATGGCCATAAACGCATTCATCATGTAAATGCACCTATTATAGAATTATCATCCACATTTATCAGACAATCCATTAAAGACAGTTTCAATGTAAAACCCATGTTACCACAAGCGGTTTGGCAGTATATTGATGAGATGAATTTTTATAAGTAAGCTATTCCCACAATCTTTTAAGGTTTGCTGTGTTTTGAGGTTTTTAAAACAGCTTGTACTTTTTTCCGATCAATAATACATTTTTGACCTTTTATTCGCCTCCTAACAGTATCCAATTGACGCATAATTAAGGGGTGATAAATAATGTTGGTATCATCGTTTTTTAAATTCTTTAAAACTTATTTGTATGAATACAAAGCCACTCCTTGTAGTATCTTAAAAGATTGAATAAGCGTTGTTTTATATTAAAATAGTTATTAATTTATAATCATCAATGCAAAAATGAGTTTACAAAGACTATTAAGAGCAATAACAATATAGGAAAATCCTTTATTTTTTAATTATGGATAATAGTCATTATAAAAAATAAAAGCGCTACAATTTCTTGTACCGCTTTTCTACTTTTAAAATGTAAACTATTTTAATTATTTTTTACAACTCTTTTTATTTGGGAAGTTTCATTTGTAACAATTTTCACAAAATAAACTGCATTTTCTAGATTTTTTATAGAAATATCTCCTGATGCATAGTTATAAATTGTTTTAATTACTTGACCATGAGTGGAAATTATTTGAATAGTAGAACTACTGTTTTCTAATCCCTTTATTGTAAATCTATCTGTCGTTGGATTTGGATAAACTAGCAGCTTTGAAAGATTAAAATCAGTTACGCCTAAAGGCTCACAATTACCGTTATCTTCTACCGTTACTGTAGCTGTACTACTGTCTGAGTTTCCATTGGTATCTGTTGCCGTTAACGTAACTAGAGTTGGCGTTCCTACATTATTACAATTAAAAGTTGTGATGTCTAAAGTTAAGTTTGCAATTCCACAATTATCTGTACTTCCTCCATCCACATCGGCCGGGCTAATAGTTACGTTTCCATTCTCTTCAAGCTGAACGGTTATGTTTTGACTAACCGCAATTGGTGCTTCCGTATCGTTAACAGTTACTGTAAAGCTACAGCTTGAAATAGTTCCTATTTCGTTAATAACTTCAAAGGTATTGGTTGTTGTGCCAATAGGGAATTCACTTCCACTTGGTAAACCTGAAATTTGATCCAATTCTAGATTAGACTGAATTTCAACTATAGAATTATCAATTGATGGTCCATTATTTCCTATATTACTTTCTATAGGTCTCCCTCCGTGTTCAATAAAAATATACCTTACTCCTGCTGGATAGTTTGAAAAAGTATGCGACACTGTTTGTGTGATAGCCAAACAGGTTAATTCACCAGTGCTATAGGAATCTAAAACAGCTCCATTCTCATCTCTTAATTCTGCGGTGTAAAAATAAATATCGTTAAAATGCCATGGTGCTGCAGTATCAGCATGCCCCAAGTAATCTTCAGAAACTACAATATTTGGAGATTTATCCAACCAAGATGTGGCGTAACCTTGCGCCATCAGGTCAATTACCTGACTTTTAGCATGCTGGCCAATAGTGGTTTGGAATCTCCCATCCATCACGATCCACCACCCGCCTACAGAAGGAAAATCAGTAATGTCCCAACCTATTAAATCTTGATCTGCATATCCATTTACTAGTAATTGCCCCGTATTTATTACACTGCAACTTTCTATTATAGGGTTTGTAAATGTTACTATAGCACCACAGGTACTAGAATCTGTATCTACTATCATATTGTTTAAACAGCTAATTACAGGGCTTATATTAGCTCTAACAGTAACAACCGCATTTCTAGTCTCACTATTTCCATTAGCATCTGTTAGGGTTAAGCTAACCGTATTATCGCCAATATTAGTACAATCAAAAATTGTTTTGTTTAAATCAAAAGTTGTAATTCCACAATTATCAAAGGAACCAGTATCTATATCGCTTGCTGTAATAGTTATACTGCCAGTAACATCTAATGCTACTACGATATTTTGAACAACTACAGTTGGCGGTGTATTATCTTGAACAGTAACAATTGCATTCGCGTTAGCGCTATTTCCATTGCTATCTGACACGGTTAAAACAACTGTATTTTCGCCAATATTAGTACAATCAAAGCTCGTTATATCTAAAGCTAAGCTTGCAGCTACACAACTAAAACTTCCACTATCTACATCGGCAGGGTTAATAGATACAATTCCATTTTCGTCAAGCTGAATGCTTATGTTTTGGCTAATAACGGTTGGAGCTTTAGCACTATTCACAGTTACAGTAAAGCTACAGCTTACATTATTTCCAGCACCATCAACAACTTCAAATGTATTGGTAGTTACACCCGGAGGGAATTCACTTCCACTTGGTAAACCTAAAATTTGCTCCATTACAACACTACAGTTATCTGTAAATATAGGATCGGCAAATGTTACTATAGCTCCACAGCTGCCAATATCATTAGCTATTACAATATCGTTGATACAAGTAATTTCAGGAATATTATCATCTTCAACAGTAACAGTAAAACTACAAGTTGCTATATTTCCAGCACTATCTACAATTTGAAATGTATTAGTTGTTATGCCCTGAGAGAATTCGCTTCCACTTGGTAAACCCGCAATTTGCTCCACAACTACATTACAGTTATCTGTAAATGTAGGGGCTGTAAATGTTACAATAGCTCCACAACTACCAGTATCAATATTTACTACAATGTCGTTAGGACAGGTAATTACAGGAATCATATTATCTTGAATAGTAACAATAGCATTGGCGCTAGCAGTATCTCCATTAGTATTTGTTACGGTTAATAAAACTGTATTTTCTCCAAGATTTGTACAGTCAAAACTTGTTATGTCTAAAGCTAAAGTTGGAGTTCCACAATTATCTGTAGACCCATTATCTATATCGTTGGCTGTAATTGTTACTGCTCCATTAGCATCTAACACTGCTGTAAGATCTTGAGTAATTACTATTGGCCCACTAATAACAGTAACTGTTGCATTCGCATTTGCACTATTTCCATTAACATCTGTTGCGGTTAGTGCGACTGTATTTTCACCTTGATTTGAACAATCAAAAGTTGTTATGTCTAATACTAAGCTCGCAATTCCACAATTATCTGTTGAACCGTTATCTATATCATTAGCTGTAATATTTGCAGTTCCATTAGCATCTATTACTACCGTAATATCTTGAGTTGCTACAACTGGTGCACTATTATCTTCAATAGTAACAATTGCATTCGCGCTAGCACTGTTTCCAGTAATATTTGTTAAGGTTAACACAACTGTATTTTCTCCAATATTTGTACAGTCAAAACTTGTTGTATCTAAAGTGAAAGTTGGAATGCCACAAGCATCTGTTGAACCGTTATCAATTTGACTAGCTGTTATAGTTGCAGTTCCAGTAACATCTAATACTACTGAGATATCTTGAGTTACGACACTTGGAACAGTATTATTTGATCCACCTTGAGACTCAAAAGCCCCAAGGTCTAATTGCTCTCCATTATATATTCTTGGGTTTCCTGCAAGATCAGTGATTCTGTTTAATCTTCCATTAACTTCTGAACTTACATTCTCTGAACCTGTGTTAATAGCGGGCGAACAATCTGATAAGCTATAATCTAGATTTAGCAAAGGATCAAATGTGTAAACCTGTTGCGTATGAGGGTGATTGTTTATGGAGTTATTCATAATAAGGTTATTCCAAACCCTCGAGCTTCCATAGCCGTTATTAATAAAATTTTCATCATAAATATAAACTTGTGTCCCGGCTCCCATGTTATCCCATATAATATTATTTAATATATATATTTGAGAATAAAGGGGCATATAAGCATGAAAAGCACTTCCTGAACTTGTGTTTACAGAACTCCCTGAATTATTCACAAAGGTATTCACAGTTAGATAATGTGAAGTACCAATTACTCCAGTCATGTTTATCGCACCACCTACTTCTGCAGAATTCCCATCAAAAAGAGAGTTTGCTATTTTTGTACGTATAGGGTTTTGTAATTTAATAGCTCCGCCAGTAACAGCTGAGTTATTAATAAATTTACTTTCATAAATTTCCACATTATTATCACTTCCTGTAATTGCACCTCCTTCATCCGGACTAATATTATCTTTAAAAAGACACCTCATAATTTTAATCGCTTGTTTATGAGCAAAAATGGCTCCGTTGTTAGCAAACCTAACACCATCCACATTTTTAAAGGTAGAGTCTGTAATTTCTAAACTACCCGGTCCCGGTGAGTCTCTTACTTGAAGTGGACTATTATCAAAAACACAATTCGTAATAATACCTTCAGGACAAAATAATACGGCGCTATTTTGAAATGTAATACCATCTAAAACAACCCGATACGCTTCAACAAGCACTAAATAATTGTTCTCAATTATTGTTATGTTTTGTGTAAGGTTTCGCTCTGATTTTAAAGACTCTGTTCCATTAAAACCTCCATAGATAAATATCAAGCCTCGTCCTTGGTTAAAAGCTAAATCATAGGAACCCTCTAATAACCAAATCTCGTCACTAACATAGCCATTATTCATATGATTGGCGTATAAACCCGCTATAGTTGTAGCGTTTGCCCAACTATTTCCGCTTTCTGTTCCAGAACCTGTTGGCGAAACATATACTTGAGCTGTTGTACTTAAGCCTATTAAAAATGCTATTAGTAATAAAGTGTAATACCTTTTTATGTTTAAATTTTTCGAATTAAATAGCTTGTAGTGTTTTTTCATAGGTTTAAATTATTAGGCATTTGGGTTAATCGATAAATTGCTGAATACAAATGACTTGTATAAAGAAATCTCTATTTAATAATAAATGGTTTTTAGAAAAGTTATTATTAAATCAGCATTATTTAATTGTGAAGATTTAAAGAAGACTTTTTTGATTGGCGTGCAATATAACTGTTTTTTTATTTGTAAGAATTTTACTAGTCATTAACACTATTTATCTTACAACAAATTTATACTAAAAGTGGTAAAATTCTATCTTCTTAAAAATTACTAATTGCCTGTTTGAAATACAAAACTAAGCTACTAATTGTACATTAATATGGGCTTACACTTTTTATCAAAGTATATTACTTTCTACTATATTCTATGTTTAGTAGCAATAAAGGCGTCGTTCGTTACGTTTTTGTGTACTAGCATTTTCGAAGAAAAAGCAACTAATATTGGTTAAAATTAATATCGTTTTATTGAGCTGTACAAAGTTTTATCTTATACTCAAATTTTTGCAGATAGTTTTAGTCTGTAAATCAAAAGAAGGTCCAATGTGATAGCCACTCATTACACCATCTATAGTAGCACTATTAATAAATTTAGCCCGTTTAAAAAGAAACAATCCTTATTGGATAATTACCAACGTTTGGAAATGGTTTTTCGTGCCACAGAAGACTATGACAAACTCCAACCAAGCGATATTGAATTTTCGTTACCACAACCCAATTACACGGTAAATACTTTGGCACATTTACAGGAAAAATATCCACATCATGAATTTTCATTAATTATGGGTGAAGACAATTTAAAGAGCTTTCACAAGTGGAAAACTATCAAGTTATTCTGGACAATCATGATATTTATGTGTTTCCTAGAATTTCTGAAGGCCCGATTGAAACCCAATTTGATAACGATAAACGCATTCATCATGTGCATGCACCCATTATAGAACTATCTTCTACATTTATCAGACAGTCTATAAAAAATGGTATCAATGTAAAACCCATGTTACCTCAAAACCGTTTGGCAGTATATTGATGAGATGAATTTTTACAAATAAATCCTTTCACCCGACTATAAAACGGGAATTTCAATACCATTTATAGCTTGTTCATAAACTATAATATCTGCCTGAATTAATGCAGTATTTGCGTGAATCGTTTCCTTAAATAGTTTTTGATAATAGCCCACGCCTTCTAATAAATTAGCTTTAAAGGCTGTCCATTTTTTAATTTGCTTCGCTGATAAATCATCTGTAAACGTGGCTATGTCATTCTTTAAGTAATCCACATACATTTTCAGCTCTTTTACAAACATATTTGGTCTGTAAGTATCCGATAAAACGGATGTTTTTCCATAAATATGCTTAACCATTTGTGCCAATGAAACTTCTTTATCAAAATAAGCCAAATTGGGTCCAGGACAAATTACCACACCTTGCTGCTGCCCTTTTACAGGCATCTCATTTTCTAAATAGGACGCATTGGCAAGACCAACACAAAGGCAGGCTTTTTCAGTGATTTTATTTTTTGTCATTTCATAAATAGTAGCTGTCAACGTTTCTTTTCTCGCATCAAGTTCCTCCAATTTTACATCCTGATATTTTTTGGATGCCGTACAAATACCTTCTGGCCCAAACTCTTTACTCAATGCTAAAAACTTTTTAGGACATGAACTTCCCGCTTTGTTATTATCAATACGGGTTTGCTTATAAAACTCGTTAGACGTTCCCTTAATGGTATTAAAAGGCACGCCTAATGGCGAAATACCACTTAAATACAAATCGGATTCTTTAGCTTCTGCCAATAATTTTCGTGTTTCCTTATCTACAGATGTCGCTTCTGGAACTAATAAAAATGGACTTCCCCAACCTACAGAATCCACCTGATAGTTGTTAATTAAAAAATCGTGTTCCGCAGCCGTACCAACACCGCCTTGAACGGTTATTTTTATATCTAATGGTTGTTCTGGGGTAAACAACGCTTTATCCGTTAATGCTTTAACAAAAACGGTATGTGTGTCTTGTATTAACTCTGATTTTTTGCATTTAAATTCTTCTAAAATGGGTCCCAATAAATGCCCGTCTGTAGCAAAGGCATGACCACCACAATTTAAACCTGATTCAATTCGGTATTCGGAAACCCAAAGACCCTTTTTGGCTAAAAATTTCCCTTGAATTATAGCAGAACGGAAATCACTTACCTTTAAAATAATTTTCTTTGTGATCTGATTTTTTGCATTGGGATAAAAATCGTTGAAATTCTCAAAATAGCTATATAATCTTGGGTTCATACCTGCAGAAAGCACCACAGACGAACTTAAATTACTATTAGCAAAACCGCGAAGTGATGCATGTGCATCATTAAATTCCACTGGTAATTGTTCCGATTTAATAAAGTTTTCTTTATCAATTTTGGTCATGATATTCACATCAATTTCACCAGCCGATAAATGGGAGTCTACATAGTTTTTAATGCTATCTTTAAGCATCAAACCTTCACCTAACAAATTTGAAAGTCCTTGTTTGATGTTGGATTTATTGGGAAGCATATCTATAAAATTCTCTAGAGCCGATTTGCTTTCTGAAATTTCTTCTTTAAATTTTACAAACTTATTTTTAACAATGGTATCTACCAAGTTTAAATATGCCGTAATACGTTTAGCACGATAATCGTCTACTTTTTTAGAAATTTCCTGATAAGGCAAACTAAATTTTTCACTATAAAAAGCGTTCATACGCTCTAAAAGCTCATCGTCAATAATGGAAATTACAGACGAAATCCCGTATTGCGCCACACGAATAGGGCTATCTATGGTATAGGCTAAACCCATAACAGGAATATGAAAATTATGTGTGTGTTTTGGAGCTATCATGAAATGTATTTTTTAAAAAATAATTAAGACGCAAAGGTGCCAAATGTAAACTTCCTAAAAAATGATAATTATCATACCTTTTAGTCTTTTATTGTTTTAGATTAAAAGATTTTAATATATATTGTTGATATACATCTAGCTATTACACCTAACGCACGCATCTTTTCAGAAGAAAAATGTACTCTAATAGCTTTTAATTATTATTTTTAAAAACTGTAACATGTACCTATAAATTTCATGTTCTGTAATCTGCAATAAAACCACCACATGACCACGCTTCCTGTTTCTGCCTCAACCCTATCTGAAACCGCTTTAGGCAACTTTATAAAAGACACGTATCAACTAGCGGCAAATTTTAGCTGTAAGTTATACCGAACAGGTTTAAACCACACCTACTTTATTACAGATGGGCAAACCACTTTTGTTATTCGGGTTTACTGTTATAACTGGCGAACAAAAACGGAAATTCAGGAAGAGTTACGTTTATTAAACCAACTTAAAAACAACAACCTTTCGGTTTCATTTCCTATTGCTGACAAAAATGGGAACGTAATTCAAGACATTCAAGCACCAGAAGGACTGCGCCATGTGGTACTTTTTTCCTTTGCCAAAGGTGACAAAATTCGCGTTATGAAACCAGACACCTGTTTTGCTATTGGCGAAATTATGGCAAAAATTCATAATGAAACCGAAGGCCAGAAAATAGACCGCATTCATTACGATTCCAGTACACTATTGCACACATCATACAAGCATTTAAATTCATTTTTTCCTGACACAAATGATGCTATGAAGATTCTTAAAAACTTGGGACAAAATTTATCAAAAACATTCAACGAAATTGATACGTCCGCGTTACCACAAGGTATTGTTCATTTGGATATTTGGTATGATAACTTGAATGTAGCTGCGTAAACGGATATTACTATTTTCGACTTTGATAATTGTGGAAATGGCTTATTGATTTTGGATGTTGGGTATTTCTGTAAACAGCTCTTTTTTATTGAGCCGGATAAGGACCAATATCAATTAAAATTACATAGTTTTTTAAGCGGTTACCAAAGTGTAAGACCTTTATCTGAAACAGCATTGCAATTAATTCCAGAAGCAGGAACCGCCATTTTCATATATTATTTGGGTGTACAAGCCCAACGCTTTGATTGGTCCAATATATTTTTAACCAAAAATTATTTAAACATGTTTGTTGGCCGAATAGAAACGTGGATAGATTATAATAAAATGCAAAAAATCGTTTAGATTTGTTGGTATATGTACTTGGGATAAGATTTTTATTTGAATGTTATTCGAAGTTGAAAAAAGTGTGTTTACAAAAATATGAAAATAGCAAAAGTGTTTCTTTATTGTATACTAGTTGTTTTAATAAATAGCTGTACCGTTAGTAAAGCCGTAAAATATCTTAACGAAGGAAAAACATCGGAAGAAAATTTTAAAGTTACTTTACCTTTAGAGTTAAGAAATGGATTCATAATTGTACAAGCAAAAATAAAAAATAAGGATTATAATTTCATTTTAGATACAGGAACACCCAATCTTGTATCAAAAGAACTGGCTAAAAGTTTAAATTTAAAGGTTATTGATTCCGTAAAAGCTTCTGATGTTTTTAATAAAAAACAGACTAACCAATATGCAAGAATAGATTCCATTAAAATTGGAACACTTGATTTTGTTGGAACAGCAGCCTTAATAAATGATTTTAACTCTGTAGCAGTTTGGTCTGATATGAATGTTGACGGATTTATTGGGTCAAATTTAATGCAACACGCTATTTGGGATATTGATTTTAATAAAAAACAAATTACTATAACTGACAACGAAGCTAAATTAAGCTTACCTGAAGAAATAGTTGAGAATAAATTATTTATTGGTTATGCAGGAATACCTGCTGTTGCGTGTAAAATAAACGGAAAAAAAGTTTGGAATTTTACTGTAGATTTTGGGTATAATGGCGGTATTGTGATGCCATTTTCTGAATTTGAAAAGCAAAAAGAAAATGGTCAAATTTCAGATTTCACAAAGTCCAATACACATGGTATTGTTGGAATTTATGGAAAACAAGATATAACAAGAGCATCTTATAGAGGACTAATTAATGAAATAGAATTCGGAAATTCGACTCTAAAAAAGGAAAAGGTATATTCAGAGCAATATTTTAATCAATTGTTTGGTTTAGAGTTTTTTAGAAATTATCGGGTTATTCTAAATTGGAAAAGCAAAAAAATAAAGTTGATAGAAAATACAGAAAACACCAATTTGGAATAAAAAACATCGTATTATAAAGTACGGTTGTAAAATACAGCAACATGTCCTGCAACAGAATCATACATGAATAAGAAAATCATAGTCGAATATAATTTAAATCTTATCCAAAAAATACATGTGTCTGTAATTTTGGCAATCGGGATTTCGATATATTTTATAACTAGAAACATAAATTATACATTTAAAGATACGATTGAACTCTTTACGCCATTACTTCTAACTTTTTATATTCTGGGAATGGTAGCAATTATAGTTTCTAAATTAGGACTAATAATTAATGCCAATAAACTGTATAAAGGATATTTTGTTTTTGGCCGTTTAATCTACAAACAACCTATAGATTTAAAAAATAAACCTATCGTTTCAATCCTAAAATCACAAGGTGCTCATGGCATGCCTACAGTAGGATTAGTAGCGCCTCAAGGCGTAAACAATTATTATAAATTCTACACCTATTTATTAGACAAGTCTCACACGGAAAAAACAGAATTAATTGGATCAAAAAAATTAAAAAACGCGGAATTAATAGTGGCATTTTTAACCAAAAACTTAAACTTGGATTATGAACTGTACAGCCCAAACTTTGATTTAAAAAATAGTGGGTAAGATTTTCGTTTCAAAAATCTGCACTTTTCATTCACAAAATCGTTGGATTAAATTTAACAGAACCACTAAAAAGTAAACCTAATTGTTTACTTTTTTTATTTATTGTAAACTTAAAGCTTTACAAAAAATGAGAAATAAGCACAAACTTTTAATTGAGCAGTTAGACCAAAAGCTTCATCCATTCGCTGAAACCCGAAAGATCTTGGTTCCACAACGTGGATGGATAAATACAATTAGAACATCACTCAATATGACAATGGCACAACTTGGTGCCAAATTAAATATAACACGACAAGGTGTAAAAAGGATTGAAGAACGTGAAGCTAATGGTTCCATAACTCTCAACTCTTTAAAAGATGTAGCCCATGCACTGAATTTAAAATTAGTATATGCACTAGTGCCAATAAACGGAACCATCAACGATTTAGTTGAAATAAAAGCAGAAAAACTGGCCAGAAAGATTGTCTTAAGGACCAATCAAAATATGAAATTAGAAGGCCAAGGAATTGGCGATGAAAAACTAGCTAAAACCATAAAGGAACTGGCTAGTGAAATAAAAAGCGAGATGAAAAAATCATTATGGGATTAGAATTTGATTATAAAGTAGGGCAAACACCTTTAGACGAAGTTGAAAAGGAGGGTCTTAAAATAAAGTCAATTACTATTCAAGGAGAACTAGATGAATTTGAGCAATTGAATATTGAAAAAGCTGTCGAATGGACTATTCATACAAAATTAAAACCTGAAAAAATTTTAACCGAAAAATTTGTAAAAGACTTACATAAAAGAATGTATGGCGATGTATGGAAATGGGCAGGTGAATTCAGAATGACTGAAAAAAACATTGGAATCCCGTGGACACAAATTGGAATTGAATTAAAAAATTTACTGGACAACACGAAATACAGGATAGAATACAAAACTTTTCCGCCTGAAGAACTAGCTATAAGATTTAAACATCGTATAGTATCCATTCATTGCTTTCCAAATGGAAATGGAAGACATTCTCGAATGATGGCTGACATTATTATGGAACCCATATTCGGGAATGTCATATTTTCTTGGAATCAATCAAATACGGTAAAAGCTAGCGAAACACGAAATAAGTATTTAAAATCCTTGAGAGAAGCTGATAATGGCAATTTTACATCGTTAATTGAATTTGCAAAGAACTAAAACTAGCTTAAACTGAAAAAGATGCTGAACTACAACAAAATATTTCAGATTAGAGAATCTTATTCTAATCGACCATTTAGAGGTGTTATTGAAAATTTTGATTTGGCTGAACCTGAAATTTCAAGAGGAGAAAAACACATAACAGAAACGGTTACGGTAAAACATTCAATGGGTGGACAAACCCTTTATGATATAATTTGGACAACTAATGCTTTTCCGTTAATAGTTAGCGAAAGAGTAATTAGGTTATTTAAATCAAATGGAATTACAGGTTGGAAAACATACAATGTTGAAATTCGCTCAAAAAAGAATGAATTGATTGACCAAAATTTTTTCGGACTTATTATAACTGGACGCTGTGGCCATCGAGATTATTCTAAAAGCTCAATAGTATTAAGCAAAATTGGAGTGTACACCAGACCTCACATTAAAGGTTTTTATTTTAACGATGATTCCTGTGACGATTCTGATTTATTTATGAGTAACCCAGATGAAGAAGGAAATTCAACTATGCATCGTTTTTGCTCACAAAAAGTTGTAAACCTATTTCAAAAAGAAAAAATAAAGAATATTAATTTTGAAAACCTAAATGAGCCAACATTGGCAATTGAACTACACCAAATACCCCTGACTGACAAACAGAAATCTGAAATGGAAAAATTAAAAACCAGCATTAGGTAACAAAGAACTCCGTTAAAAACAAGCAAACGTTTATTCCAAAGAATATTCTGCAACCAGTTTCACAAAATCCAAAGAACTAATCATTCCTACTATATTTCCTTCGTCCATTACTACCATGTGGTGCACGTCATGCCTTAACATCATTTTAGCGGCCGCATTAGCGCTTGAATTTACATGGACAACATGAACTCTAGACGATGTCATGACATCTTCCACAGTCGTGCTTTCTTGAACATCTCTATTCATATCCGTCGTGGTTACAATACCGCGAATAATCATTTCCGTATCTAATGTGTCTTTTGAATAGGATATAATTGGAATAGAATTAATTCCTTGATCCTTCATTAGCGCTCTTACTTCAATAACACTGTTTTCTCCTTTAGCTGTAATAACAGGCGTTGACATAAAGTCTTTTACTTGTTTTCTCATAAACTCATGTTTTCAAATTTATAATGCTATAAGCAGAAGTAACCATCCACTTACTTTAATTGTAAAAATAAGATTATATGTACCTAATTCAAATGATATTAATCATATTCAGACGAATAGACTATGTAGAAAATAAAGAAGTAGCAACTAAAAACACTTTTTAGTCTTTTTAGTTTTCTGCATCCACAATTTGTAGTTTTAGGGTGTTTATCCAAGTAGAGACGTTTTGGGTCGTTTATCATTCAAATGTTCGACCTATGTTTGACCTACCTAAAAAACAAAAGCCCTTACATTTCTGTAAAGGCTTTGTCTAACTGTGCTCCTCCTCTTAGGCTCGAACTAAGGACCCTCTGATTAACAGTCAGATGCTCTAACCAACTGAGCTAAGGAGGAGTGTTATCGCTTTTGCGAGCGCAAATATATATATATTTTTAATTACAACAAAACAAGATTTGATTTTTTCTGAAAAAATTTCTCATCTTTATTGTCATTCAAAAATCGCTTTGTAAATATCATTTCCATTTGCAAACAATACCAAGGATATAAGTAGTATGAAACCAACTAGTTGCGCATACTCCATAAACTTATCGCCTGGTTTTCTGCCTGAGATCATTTCATAAATTAAAAACATGACATGACCGCCATCTAAGGCAGGAATCGGTAATAAATTTAAAACACCTAACATAATAGATAGGAAAGCTGTAATAGCCCAAAAAGCTTTCCAGTTCCATGATGGTGGGAACATATTTCCAATGGCTGCAAATCCGCCCACTTGAGCTGCACCTTTTTTGGTGAATATGTATTTAAACTGTGCTAAATAATCCTTAATAGTCCAATATCCTAATGAGGCTCCTTTGGTAACACTTTCGCCAAAGGAATAATCCTTGTGGTTAATTTTTACGTAGTCTGGATCTGTTCCTTTGGTTATTATACCAATAGTAGCATCCTCACTTGGAGTTACTTTTAAAATTTCGTTTTCGCCATTACGTTCTACAACAAGACTCACCTCTGGGGCTTGCGTGTTTTTAAGCACAAAGGATAAATCCGTTAAGTAATTAATTTCTATTCCATTAATATTAATTAATTTATCAGTAACCAATAGTCCTGCTTTTTCAGCTGGAGAATCTGGCACGATAGAATCTAATACAAACGGTGTCCGTGGTGCCATGGCAGGTAAATCGCCAGCCTCAAACAACTGCGTTCCTATATCTTCTGGCAATGTTAGCGTTTCTGTAGCTCCTGATGCACGCTCTACTTGTATTTCTTTAACATCTCTAAATAGTAAGTGGGAGGTAATATCTGTAACTTCAGAAAAAGGTTTACCATCTACAGATACTATTTTATCACCTTGCTGGAAACCGTATTGTTCCATAGTTTTAGTAACGCCAAAACCATATTTAATATCGTCTTTAGTGGTATAGTCTGTTCCCCAAACAAACAAAATCATCATGTAAATAACAAAACCTAATACGAAGTTTACAAATACACCACCAAGCATAATTATTAAACGTTGCCATGCTGGCTTGGTTCTAAACTCCCACGGTTGTGGTGGTTGTGCCATTTGCTCTTTATCCATGCTTTCATCAATCATTCCAGCAATTTTTACGTAACCACCTAATGGTAACCAACCGATTCCGTAAACGGTATCGCCAATTTTTTTCTTGAATAATGAAAACTTAATATCGAAAAACAAGTAGAACTTTTCTACACGTGTTCCGAATAATTTTGCAGGAATAAAATGACCTAATTCGTGTAAAACAATAAGAATAGACAGACTTAAAAATAATTGTGCTGCCTTTATTAATATAATTGTCATAAGAGATTCTTCTTTTTATAGCGCACAAAAGTAGTGTTTTAACACCATTTAGAAAACTATAAGCGATTTATTGCTATTTTTTTAACACGGTTTTGTTTATAATACCCCTACTCGTTTCAAACTTAACAAATAGTATTCCAGAAGCATAGCCGGAAAAATCTATACTAGAGCTCCAAGAATTAGTTTCCAATAGCTGCCCTAATGCATTGTAAATTTTCACGTTTTTAATCTGCAAGCTTTCTGGCTTTTGAATATGAACCATATTGGAAGTTGGATTCGGATACACCATTAAATCAGCCTCTAACGCAAAGTTTTCCGTTGATAGTGTTACCGAATTGTTTTTTGATATAATATCGCTTTCAGGATCAAAAAGCACGTCAGCAACCGTGAAATTGACTGTTTTTAGAAAACCTTGACTATTACTCGTATTATCTAATATAACATCTAGCGTTTCGCCATTGGTGCCGACAAATCGGACAGGAACTGGTACCTCAAAAAAGTTGACAGACGCATGACTTTGTACTTGCGATACATTTAAATACACCGAAGTTGAAGAAGGTTGATTCCACGTTACTGTATAAGTTGGATAACCTTGATTGTAAATCCAATCGCTAAAAAACTCGGTTAAATCCTCACCGGACGATGTTTCAACAATATTAATAAATTCATCTGTTTTGGCATATGCATAGGCATGATCTGGATGACTTAAATAATCATTCATAGCTTGAAAAAATGGCACGTCTCCGAGTTTTTTCCGAAGCATGTGCACAACCATAGACCCTTTATTATAACTTAACCGACTACTAAAAATACGGTTAACACTCGTGGTGTCTGAATCTGATAAATATACCGCACCTCCAGGTTGTGATGTAATAGAAGCCACCAGACCTGTTTTAAAAGCGCGAAATTCTGCGTTTCCATCAATATTCTCAATAGCCAGACCACTTAGGTAAGTTGCAAAGCCTTCATTCAACCAAATATCTTTCCAGCTGCCACAGGTAACTTTATTTCCAAACCACTGATGCGCCAATTCATGTGCTATCAGGTTTTGACCAAAACTTCCCATAAATGAAACCGTTGTATGCTCCATACCGCCTCCCCAACCAAATTGGGCATGACCATATTTTTCATCGGCATATGGATAGCTTTCAAAAAGGTTTGAAAACACATTCATAATATCTACTGTTATCGGTGTGCTCGCTTGTGCATAGGCTAAATTTTCAGGGTACACATAATTTACTATATCAAACGGCGCACCATTATTAGCTACTTCGTGAGAATACACCGTATAATTGGTAGCTGCAATAGCAATTAAGTAAGCAGGAATAGGATAATTATGCTTAAACCTTGTGGTTTTTAAATTTCCAGAAACAGTTTGGCTAATTTCCAATCCATTGGAAACAGATACATATTCCTCATTATTTGGTGTAAATTGAGGCGTGGTTATATAAACATCAATAGAATCTATTTTATCAATTAAATCCTGTTTGCATGGCCACCAACCTTTTGCGCCATAAGGCTCTGAAAGCGTCCAAATTACTGGTGTCCCACTATGTGTAGTTTGTTCAAATGAACCAAAACCTGAACTTTCCGGATTTCCAGAATAGGTAATCGTCAATGAATCTAAAACACCTGTATTTTGAATTTGCGGTAAGGTAATAACCACTTCATCAGCAGAATTGTGAATAAAAGCCAAACTAGTTCCACGCTGCGTAACTTGAGATACCGTCATATTATCTGTTAACTCAAATGTAATTTGTGATAAGGCTTCCTTCGCTTCAAAATATGTGGTAACATCTCCTGAAATAAATGCAACAGCTGGATCAAGCGTTAAATCTAATCGATGATATTTTACATCATAATTGCCCGTATTCAGGCTAAAGCGTTGATTCATTTTTTTTAAGGCCATTTTGGCTTCAGCCTCTTGAATTTTATTGAAGGATTTTATATAATCCTGCGCCATAAATGGTGTTGAGACCAAAAATAATAGGGCAAATAAATACGGTTTCATGTGTGGGTTTTTAACTAAAATAATATTGAATGTTAAAAATACCACTTAAATCTCTATTCTGTTGTAATTTTGCATCAGAATTGTTCTATTAACAGACCTCAAAAACATTCAGTATGCTGTCATTTTTTAAAGACTACAAGTATTTTGCTATCGTTTTCCTGACTATTTCAATTATAATCATGGCCGTTATTTACAATATTTTAAATGTCCAGAAACCATTGCCAATTTATCAACCTGCTATGGTTAATTTTGAATTAGTAGATAGTACCATTCAATACAAAAAAAAATATCATAAAATTGCTGATTTCAGTTTAACTAATCAGAATGGCGAAACTGTAACACAAGCTAATTATGAGAATAAAATTTATGTAGCTGATTTCTTTTTTACAACCTGCCAAACCATTTGCCCGATTATGACGGATCATATGGTTTACATTCAAAAAGAACTGAAAGATGAACCAGATGTTATGTTGCTATCACATACGGTTACACCCGAAATTGATTCGGTAGCTCAATTAAAAAAATATGCACTAAAAAAAGGTGTTGATGATTCCCGATGGAATTTAGTAACAGGTGATAAAAAACAAATTTATGACCTAGCAAGAAAAAGCTATTTGGCTGTAAAAGATGTGGAAGGTTTTGATCCTTATGACATGATTCATACTGAAAACTTCATGCTTATTGATAAAAAACGGCAAATTCGCGGCTTTTATGACGGCACCAAACCAGAAGAAATTAAACGCTTAATTGCTGATATTCATATATTAAAGAAAGATTCTGAATAGTTTTATTAGCACAATTTTTTTACCCTAACTTTTTACATTATTTTTGCTTCTTTAAAATCAATCTAAATAAGCTTGCAGGTGACTTTAGCAGAAATAAAACGTGGTGAAATAGGCATTATTGTCGATGTGTCCTCTGTACATATTCCCCTAAAACTATTAGAAATGGGTTGCCTTCCAGGTAATACCGTTGAGCTAGTTCAGATGGCACCTTTTGCTGATCCGATGTATTTAAACATTAACGGAAGTCATTTGGCAATCCGAAAAGAAACAGCCATTCACATTCAAATAGAAATTTCTAGATGAGCAAGCAAATTAATGTTGCATTAATAGGGAATCCTAACACAGGAAAAACGTCTGTTTTTAATGCATTAACCGGTTTAAACCAAAAAGTTGGTAATTACCCTGGTATTACGGTTGAAAAAAAAGAAGGGATTTGTAAACTACCGCGTGGTGTTAAAGCCCATATTATAGATTTACCTGGAACCTACAGTTTAAATGCCTCGTCCTTAGATGAAAATGTGGTTATTGAATTGCTTCTCAATAAAAACGATAAAGATTTTCCTGATGTTGCTGTCGTTGTGTGCGATGTAGAAAACATCAAACGAAACCTGTTGCTATTTACACAAATTAAAGACCTTCAAATTCCAACTATTCTTGCTATTAACATGGCTGATAGAATGGATTACAAAGGAATAAGTCTAGACATACCCTATTTAGAAGAGCAACTAAATACCAAAATTGCTCTTATTAGTACCCGAAAAAAGAAAGGTATCTCGGAACTTAAAGAATTAATTGCAAATTATAGAGACTTATCAAGTGAGCCATGTATGAAGGCCTCGGAAATAGATAAGGTCTATTTTGATAATCTACAAAAAGCATTTCCAAATCAGCTGTTATACAAATTGTGGTTAGTAATAACACAGGATGTAAACTTTGGAAAAATGGACCGGAACACGATTGATGCCGTTGCCGATTTTAAAACAAAAACCAATACCGATTTAAAGCGCCTTCAACAAAAAGAGACAATAAAGCGCTATCAGTTTATTAATAATACACTGAAAAAAGGACAAACCATAGACTTAAATACGGCTAAAGATTTACGCATCCGTTTGGATCGTATCTTGACACATAAAGTTTGGGGTTATGTTATTTTTGGGTTTATCCTTCTAACTATTTTTCAAGCAATCTATGATTGGTCCAGCATTCCAATGGATTTTATTGATAGCTCCTTTGCTTCTTTAAGCGAATGGACAAAAAATGTGATGCCAGAAGGCACGCTAACCAATTTAATTTCTGAAGGTATTATTCCGGGAATTGGCGGTATTGTAATATTTATTCCACAAATTGCCTTTTTATTCCTCTTTATTTCCATTCTGGAAGAAAGTGGTTATATGAGTCGTGTGGTCTTTTTAATGGATCGTGTTATGCGAAGATTTGGATTAAGTGGAAAAAGTGTTGTTCCATTAATTTCTGGTACAGCATGTGCCATTCCAGCAATTATGGCAACCCGGAATATTGAAAGTTGGAAAGAGCGGTTAATTACCATTTTAGTCACACCTTTTACTACCTGTTCGGCAAGATTACCCGTTTACTTAATCATTATTGCGCTCGTAATTCCGGAGGGTCGTTTTCTAGGGTTAAGTTTTCAAGCCTTAACGTTAATGCTACTATACTTAATAGGTTTTGGCGCAGCTGTTGGTTCCGCTTGGATTTTAAATAAGATTCTTAACATAAAAAGCAAAACATTTTTTGTGGTAGAAATGCCTAATTATAAACTACCACTATTTAAAAATGTTGCCATAACGGTTCTGGAGAAAACAAAATCTTTTGTGTTTGGTGCTGGTAAAATAATATTGGCGATTTCTATTGTATTGTGGTTTTTAGCGTCTTATGGTCCTGGTGAAAATTTCAATAATGCCGAAGCTATTGTTACAGAACAATATGCCAATGAGGTTTTAACGGACACCGAACTAGAACAGCATGTAGATTCCTATAAATTAGAACATTCGTATATTGGTATAACAGGTCGTGCTATTGAACCTGCCATTCGTCCATTGGGTTACGACTGGAAAATAGGTATTGCACTAATCAGTTCGTTTGCAGCACGTGAAGTTTTTGTAGGAACATTAGCCACCATCTACAACGTAGGAAGCGATGAAGAAGAAACTATTAAAAACCGTATGGCTGGTGAGGTCAACCCTATTCTAGGTGGTCCTTTGTTTAATTTTGCGTCGGGAATTTCACTGTTACTATTTTATGCCTTTGCCATGCAATGTATGAGTACGCTAGCTATTGTAAAACGCGAAACTAACAGTTGGAAATGGCCAGCTTGGCAATTGGTAGTCATGACAGTTTTTGCTTATGTAGTAGCTTTAATTGCCTATCAATTATTAAAATAATCTATTGAAAGTTTATAGTTTTTTGATGAGCAAATAAGTTGAAAATAGTTATTTAGCTTGAAAACAATTGAATAACAAAATAACTTAATAACCCTTTTATGGTTATAATATTTAAAGCAACTAAAAAGAAATTAATTAAACTGTAAAGCTTAATTACACACTAAAATTCTCTAATGAAATGGGTTCAACTATTCAAAATATTATCGCTTTTACCATTCTGGGTCTGGCCATCTTATTTTTGATTCGGAAATTTATTTGGAGTCCAAAAAAGAAAAATTCAAAAAATTGTGGTGGTGACGATGGTTGTGGCTGCCACTAATTAACACCTGAAAATTGCACGTAATATGCCGTTTTTTCAGTTCGTTTTTCGGCTTCAGGAAACGGCAGAACATTGTACAAATAGAGTTTTAATTCTCTTTCAATAAATAAAGATTTACGTTCTTGATTTGTATAGCTTGTTGGCGGAATTTTAAAGACTTCCGTGCTTATTAATTTTCCATCTTTAAAAATTTCTAATTCAAACACTACTTCGCCAGCCCAAACACAAGTAACGCCTTTTGGACAGCGAGAATCTGTAATTACCTCACTAAATTTAACCGAATAATCATCAACTATTAAACGCTTTTGATAAAATAATTTCTGAAGAATTAAAGGTGTTTCTGCGTTTGCTTTTTCCTGTGAAAAACCAATAAGTCCTATTAGTAAACATAATCCGAAGAGGCATTTTTTCAACATAGTTTTTTGATTTTTTTTAAAATTTCAATTTAGAAATCACCCAAATTTTCAGAGCTTTTTTAAGTATAGATTTTTCGCCACACTTTGAGAAACTGTTAATAATTTGCCATTAGCCTTAATGCTGATAGATTTATCAAAAGGTTCAATATGCATCACTTCAATAATCGATCCTAAACCAATATCATTTTTGTTTAAATATTGTAAAAATTCCGATGAACTATCATTCACGCCCAAACAACTATATTTCTGATGTTCTAGTGCTTGCGATAATATTATTTTTTCAACAAAAGTAATCGCGCCATGTTTATCTGGAATAGGATCACCGTGTGGATCATGAGTTGGATGACCTAAAAAAGCATCCAATTCATCAATTAATTTTTGCGACTTAATATGTTCCAACTGTTCAGCTAAATCGTGAACCTCATCCCAAGTGAAATTTAATTTCTCCACTAAAAACACTTCCCAAAGTCGGTGTTTTCTAATAATATTAATCGCAATTTTTTTGCCAGATTCCGTTAACGTTACACCTTTATACTTTTTGTAATTAGCATAATCCTTTTCCGCTAATTTCCGAATCATATCAGTTGCTGATGATGCTTTGGTATTCATAGCTTCAGCTAATGCATTGGTATTCACAATCTCGCGACCTTGTTTACCTAAATGATAAATAGCTTTAATGTAATTTTCTTCCGTTAACGTAATCATAAACATGTGTTATCTAACAAATATACAGTATTATACTTTTTAAAAATATTTTTAGACTAATCTAAATCAATGGATAATTTAAAAACAAATGAAACCGAATTACACTCAATTTTTAGTACCTTCGCAACTATAATTTAGACTTATGAAAAAATTAGTTTTTGCCGTTGTAATTCTGGGGGCTTTTTATTCATGTAAAAACGCGAATGAAACCAGTTCCAAATTGCAAGTTGTAACAACCACAACCATGATAACCGATTTAGTTCAAAATATTGGTGGCGATTATATAGACGTAGAAGGTTTAATGGGAAGCGGTGTAGATCCGCATTTATATAAAGCAAGTGAAGGCGATGTAAACAAAATTGCACGTGCTGATGTTATTTTTTATGGTGGATTACACTTGGAAGGCAAACTCGTTGAAGTTTTCGAAAAAATGGGAAGTCAAAATATTAATACCATAGCAGTTTCAGATGCAGTAGACAAAAAAACACTGATTGGATCTGAATATTTTGCCTCTAATTATGATCCCCATATTTGGTTTGATGTGACTAATTGGGAATTAATCACACAATTTGTCGTTAAGAAATTATCAGAAGCGAATCCAGAGCATCAAGCAATTTTCGAAAAGAATGGCGAAGATTACCTCAAAAAATTACAGGCTTTAAATATGCATATAAAATCAACTATCAGCACACTACCAGAAGACAAAAGAATTCTAGTTACAGCTCATGATGCGTTTAATTATTTTGGCCAAGCTTACGGTTTTGAAGTTGTTGGGCTTCAAGGATTATCAACTGCTACCGAAGCTGGTGTTCAAGACGTTCAAAATTTAGCTACCTTTATTATTGACAAACAAGTCAAGGCTATTTTTGTAGAAAGTTCCGTGCCAAAACGTACTATTGAAGCACTCCAAGCTGCCGTACAATCAAAAGGTTTTGATGTTCAAATTGGCGGCACATTATATTCGGATGCCTTAGGAAATGCAGGCACAGAGGAAGGTACGTATATTGGTATGTTTACCTATAATGTGAATACGATTGTGAATGCATTAAAGTAACGATTAACTATGAAGGAACAATCTGAAAATAAAAACACAACAAAGCCATCTGGTGTTATGGCCGTCCAGGTTGACGATCTAACCGTTGCCTACAACTACAAACCCGTACTTTGGGATATTGACTTGGAAATCCCAGAAGGCGTGCTTATGGCCATTGTTGGCCCAAATGGCGCCGGAAAATCCACGCTTATCAAAGCCATTTTAGGAATTTTAAAACCTATTGCTGGTAGTGTAAGTATTTACGGCAAACCCTATAATAAACAACGAGATTTAGTAGCGTATGTTCCACAAAAAGGAAGTGTAGATTGGGATTTTCCAACTACAGCTTTAGATGTTGTTATGATGGGAACTTATGGCAGTTTGGGCTGGATTAAACGACCAGGGCAAAAGGAGAAAAAAGCATCTTTAGAAGCCTTGGAACAAGTTGGGATGTTAGCCTTTAAAAATCGACAAATTAGTCAGCTGTCTGGTGGTCAGCAACAACGTATTTTTTTAGCGCGAGCACTCGTTCAAGATGCTTCCATTTATTTTATGGATGAACCCTTTCAAGGTGTGGATGCTACAACTGAAATTGCCATTATCAACATCCTAAAAGCTTTACGAAAAGCGAATAAAACGGTCATTGTTGTACATCACGATTTACAAACCGTTCCTGAATATTTTGATTGGGTGACTTTCTTGAATGTGAAAAAAATTGCCACAGGTCCTGTTAAAGATATTTTTAATGATGATAACCTAACAAAGACCTATGGTATTAATTATAAAGTGAGTATTCAGAAATAAAATTCCTACGAACGCAGGAATCTCTTAGATATATACCAAAATTAAGTATAGAAACATATCCTAAAAACTAAAGACTAATAGACTTAACACAATACATAGAACTCCTCATCAACGATTACACCTTGCGTACTATTACGCTGGGCACTGCTATTTTGGGTGCCGTAACTGGTATGCTAGGAAGTTTTGCTGTATTGCGAAAACAAAGCTTACTAGGTGATGCCATTTCGCATGCTGCCTTACCAGGAATTGCCATTGCATTTTTAATTACAGGAGCCAAAGACAGTAACACCTTATTACTTGGCGCTTTAGTCAGTGGATTAATCGGAACGTTTTGGATTCGTGGAATTGTTACTAAAACACACTTAAAATCAGATACGGCTTTAGGATTAATTTTATCCTTGTTTTTTGGATTTGGCATGCTCTTATTAACCTTTATTCAAAAACAACCCAATGCCAATCAAGCTGGATTGGATAAATATTTATTTGGTCAGGCAGCAACACTTGTGGAAAGTGATGTTTGGCTGATGGCGATTGTTACTGGGCTTTGCTTATTAGTTTTGCTCCTATTTTGGAAGGAATTTAAAATTCTTTTATTCGATAAAGATTATGCACAAACCATCGGTTTTAATACAAAAATAATTGATATTCTTATTACCTCTTTCATCGTGGTAGCCATTGTTTTAGGCCTACAAACAGTTGGCGTGGTTTTAATGAGTGCCATGCTTTTAGCACCTGCAGCTGCAGCTCGACAGTGGACAAATAGTTTAAGTACCATGGTTTTTTTAGCGGCTATTTTTGGCGCTTTTTCGGGTGTTTTTGGAACGGCCATTAGCGCTAGTCAAAACAACTTATCTACAGGACCCGTAATTGTTTTGGTAGCTTCCGTGTTTGTATTGTTTTCCTTTATTTTTTCACCAAGTCGTGGATTACTTTTCAGACAAATCCGCTTTATTAAAAATCGTCGTGATTTAGAACAGCATAAAACATTAGCATTCATGTTTCAAATTGCGAAAACACATGATAATATTTCGCATCCGCACACCATTAAAATTCTGAATAATTTTCAAGGATTTACACGTGGAACACTTCAGAAATTAGTCGATAAAAACTTGGTAACCCTAGATGGAAACATGTGGAGCTTAACCCATGAAGGTTTTGAAACCGCTTCCAATTTGTACAACCAACAAACTACAAAACATGAGTAGCGCACAATTTGAAATACAGCTCATTGCCAGTTTGGTTGCATTAGCATGTGCCATTCCAGGAACTTTTTTGGTGCTACGAAAAATGGCTATGATAAGTGATGCTATCAGTCATTCTATTTTACCAGGTTTAGTGGTTGGATTTTTTATTACGCAAGATTTAAATTCGCCATTACTCATACTTTTAGCAGCATTAACTGGTGTAATTACGGTTATTTTGGTTGAGCAAATTCAGAAAACAGGTTTGGTAAAAGAAGACACAGCTATCGGACTCGTTTTTCCTGCGCTGTTTAGTATTGGTGTCATTATGATTGCAAAAAATGCCAATGACATCCACCTAGATGTAGATGCTGTATTATTAGGTGAATTAGCGTTTGCACCTTTTGATAGACTCATTATTTCTGGAACAGATGTTGGCCCGAAATCCCTCTGGGTAATTGGTACAATTCTATTAATTACAATTGGACTTTTAATCGCCTTTTTTAAAGAACTCAAATTAAGCACGTTTGATGCTGGACTGGCGGCATCTTTAGGGTTTTCACCTGTAGCTATACATTATGGACTCATGACGGTTTCATCAATAACAACCGTTGGCGCCTTTGATGCTGTTGGTGCTATTTTAGTGGTGGCGCTTATGATTGCTCCTGCAGCAAGCGCCTATTTGTTGACAACTGATTTAAAGAAATTACTCGCATTATCCATGTTTTTTGGCGTTTTTAGTGCTATTTCTGGTTATTGGCTAGCGCATTGGTTGGATGCTTCCATTGCCGGATCCATCACAACCATGTTAGGTGTTTTATTTTTAGTTGTGTATTTATTTGCTCCAAGTAAAGGATTAATTGCTGTAATGTATCGTGAGAAACAGCAAAAAATTGAAGTGTCGCTCCTCACCTTTTTACTGCATTTAAAAAACCATACTGAAGCTAGTGAACGCCATGTGAATCATCTTTCCGAACATATTAATTGGCAAAAAATTCGAGCAAAAACGGTTTTAGATTTAGCTCAAAAAAACAATATGATTACTATTGATAATAAGCTTGTTTCCTTAACCGAAAAAGGTGATATTTTCACCACACAAGCCATTGATTATATCATCACCAATGAAGATGCTCAAATTGAAGATATGAAGGATGATTTCTTTTTGTTTAGGGGTTAGTCAATCTAAAATAGGATTATTGCTTTTCTAATTTCCGACCAACAAGTCCAGCTTCATCAGATTTAAAAATAGTAAGCATGGTTGGTACTTCCTGATTGGATGCATCTCTAGGCGATTTTGTACTAAATCGAGCTTCCGTATTATTCAAATTCAAGGTGAATTTTGAATCCAAATCGGTTTCATTCGCCGTAAAATAAACGATGTTTTTTTTCAATTCCCATGTCCCTTTTCCATAGGCATGCGTTTCAGGTGGAGTCATGCCTTCAAGCTTTTTATAGCTATGAAAGTTAAAACTACCATCTGACTGTAATATCAGAGTTTCCGAATACGTTCCGTTTGAAGCTTCAAAATCTAATTGATACGCTCCTGAAATAGCTTCATTTTGAGAAAAGATAGTCGTTTGGGCAAGTATTAAAGCGAAAAATAGTATTTGTTTCATGATGGGTTGATTTTGAACAGATTGTTAACAATAATTGCACCACAAAAAATCTAAACAATTAATAAAAACTAAAACCCACGCTCCTTCTGCAATTGCTCATATGCGTCTTGAACTTGTCGGAACTTTTCTTCAGCGCCTAATTGGTGTTCTTTTCCTAAATGAATTACGCGATCTGGATGATACTTTTTAGCCATTTTTCGGTAACCCCCTTTTATTTCGGTTACGGTTGCCGATTTTTCAATCTCTAAAATTTTATACGCATTATCACTGCTATTATAAAACATAGCTTTTATGCTTTCGTAATCTATGGAGCGAATACCTAAATAGCCTGAAATAGTATAAATCTTATTCACTTCTGCTTCCGTTACATGACCATCGGCTTTGGCTATTCCGAAAAGAAAATGTAATAATTGCAAACGTGACGGATGATCCATCATTTGTCTGATTTGCAAACACACTTGCTGCACAGGAATTTCCTGTTTATTAATGTTTTTAAACAACTGAAAGGCATGATTGGCACGTTCTTTCCCATACATGTGTGCAAACTGCTGACGTACAAAATCCAATTCGCGTTGGTCCTGCTTCCCATCGGCTTTTATCACCACCGATGCTAGCACCAACAAACTAACCTCAAAATCGCCCGAACGGGTTTGAGCTCTTGTTGGTCGTGAACCATAAGTTCCGCCCTTTTGTCCTTGTCCGAAAATAGTATCTAAATCGGTTCTATCTGAAAACACATCCATTAATCCACCTAAAGCCAAGCCTATTATAGCACCTATTGGGCCACCAAACGACCAGCCTATAGCCGCTCCTATCCATTTTGAAAAATTCATTTAAACGCTAATTTTTTATTTATGTAAAAACCTAAAACTATTAAAATACTACTAAAAACTAAAGAATGGATTTTTAGGTTTACGAAATCCATTCTTAAAAATAAAAATTTTGGGTAAATATACTATTTGTTAGTAGATTGCTTACGGCATTTGTTACACAATTGGTATCTTTGCAATTCAATATTTATTAATCATATAAAACAGAATATATATGTATCCAGCAGAATTAGTAAAACCAATGCGTGAAGATTTAACCAAAATTGGTTTTGAAGAATTACATACTGCCGAAGCTGTCGATGCAGCTTTAGCTAAAGAAGGAACAACACTTGTGGTTGTAAATTCCGTATGCGGTTGTGCAGCAGCCAATGCACGTCCAGGAGCTCGCATGAGTTTAGATAACACTAAAAAACCAGACCATATTGTAACGGTTTTTGCAGGTGTAGATAAGGATGCCGTTAACCAAGCGCGTCAGCACATGGTACCATTTCCTCCAAGTTCGCCTTGCATGGCTTTGTTTAAGGATGGCGAATTAGTACACATGCTTGAACGTCATCATATTGAAGGGCGTCCAGCAGAAATTATAGCGGACAACTTAAAAGATGCTTACAACGCAAATTGCTAAAAAAAGCATTTAATTGAAATTTAAACCACGATTTTGTCGTGGTTTTTTTTTGTGCATGAAACAGTTTAAAGTAATTTAGCAGTACTAATTAGATGTCATTAAAATGGAAAAAATTTTCGCCTATATTTTAACGAGTATTTATGCCGTTTTCTTTTTATTAACCTTGGTTGTTTTTCACCCAATTCAATGGTTTTGTTTTAATGTGCTAGGCCGTAAAGCCCATAAAATTAGTGTGGATTGGTTGCAATTTTTCATTATGCGTTGTACCAATATTTTAGGGACGCGTTATACCTTTACAAACAATCATGATATTCCTAAAGATCAACCTATAATTATAGTCGCTAATCACCAAAGCATGTATGATATTTCGCCTATTATGTGGCATTTACGCGAGATCAATCCAAAATTTATTAGTAAAAAGGAACTTGGAAGAGGTATTCCAAGTGTGTCCTATAATTTACGTCATGGTGGATCGGTTTTAATCGACAGAAAAAACCCAAGACAAGCACTTCCGGCACTGATGAAATTTGGAGAATATATTGAAGAAACCAAAGGTACAGCTGTTATTTTCCCAGAAGGCACCCGAAGTAAAAATGGACATCCTAAACCATTTCAAACAAAAGGACTCGAAATTTTATTGAAAAAAATCCCGTCAGCTGTTATAGTTCCTATTACGATTAACAATTCCTGGAAGCTATTAAAATATGGGAAATTCCCTATGGGAATTGGAAATCATGTAAAATTAACGGTTCATAACCCTATAAAATTAGCTACCTTTGAGAATAAGACGAAGCTAATTGAGCAAATTGAAAGCACAATTGCCTCTGCAATAGAACTTTAAAAATTCAACATTATGTCTTTAAAAAACGTACGATTGGAAGTCATGCAACACCTTGAAAAAGATGTGGATGCACTTATAGAAAAATATTTAATTCCTGTTGATAGTATTTGGCAGCCATCGGATTTTTTACCAAATTCTGAAAGTGATAATTTTCTAGAAAGTGTGAAAGAAATCCGTGAGCTTTCTAAAGAGTTACCTTACGATTTTTGGGTGGTTTTAGTTGGTGATATGATTACTGAAGAAGCCTTACCAACCTACGAATCTTGGTTAATGGATGTGGAAGGTGTGGATCAAGTTGGACGAAATTCCTGGGGTAAATGGGTTCGTCATTGGACAGCTGAAGAAAATCGTCATGGTGATGTACTAAACAAATACTTGTATTTATCAGGACGTGTCAATATGAAAGAAATTGAAAAAACCACACAGCATCTTATTGCTGATGGTTTTGATATTGGAACCGATCGTGATCCTTATAAAAACTTTTTATATACCAGTTTTCAAGAATTGGCAACTTATATTTCACACAATCGTGTAGCGAAAATGGCCAAAGATAGAGGCAACAAGCAGCTATCTAAAATGTGTAAAATTATTTCGGGTGATGAAATGCGTCACCATCATGCATACTGTGAGTTTGTAGAGCGTATTTTTGCTGTAGACCCCAATCAGATGATGCTAGCTTTTCAACACATGATGAAATTAAAAATCACGATGCCAGCGCATTTTTTAAGAGAATCTGGAAATAAAATAGGAACGGCTTTTGAAGAATTTTCAAACACAGCACAGCGTATTGGTGTTTATACATCAGCGGATTATGTAGATATTCTAGACAAACTATTAGTGCGTTGGGAAATTGATAAAATTACCAATCTGTCTGATGAAGCTGAAAAAGCAAGAGATTACCTCATGAAACTACCTTCGCGTTTAACCAGACTTTCGGAACGCATGAAAGTTCCTGAAAACTCATTTCAGTTTAAGTGGGTGGAGCCTGCTTCTTTGAAGTAATAATTCAAATATTAATTTTTAAAATTCCTTTCAGGTTACTGGAAGGAATTCTTATTTTTATCAACTAATGAAAAATCAACAAACATTAACAAATACCATCGCTTTTGTAAAAACGCAATTACAGGATGCCGAAGGTGGTCACGACTGGTTTCACATAGAGCGTGTTTATAAAAATGCCCTACTCATTTCTAAAAACGAAGCTGTAGATAATTTTGTTGTCGCTTTAGGTGCTTTACTACATGATATTGCGGATAGTAAATTCCATAATGGTGATGAAACTATTGGCCCAAAAATAGCACGGGAATTTCTGTTTAAAGAAAATGTAGATTCTAAAACCATTGAACATGTCGTTCAAATTATTAAGCATATTTCATATAGTTCAAGTTTAGATCCCAGTAAATCTTTTACATCACCCGAATTGGATGTTGTTCAAGATGCAGACCGGTTGGATGCGTTGGGAGCCATAGGCATTGCTAGAACTTTTAATTATGGAGGCTTTAAAAATCGGGCACTTTATAATCCTGACATCAAGCCTGATTTGACTATGGATAAAGACACTTACAAGAAATCAAAAGCACCTACCATAAATCATTTTTATGAAAAATTACTACTCCTTAAAGACACCATGAATACTAAAACAGGTGAAAAAATAGCTGGAAAACGGCATCAATTTATGGTCGGGTTTTTAGAACAATTTTATGCAGAATGGGATGGAAAGCGATAAGTTTTATTTAAAAAAATTTTACTAAATGGCATAAAAAAACCTGAAAACAAATTGCTCACAGGTTTTAAAATATTCTATAATTCTCTCATTTTATTTCCCAGGAAAATCGGCTTTACGTTTTTCTAAAAAGGCTGTAGTTCCTTCTTTAAAATCGTCTGTTCCAAAACAATTTCCAAATTCTTCAATTTCTACATCATAACCATTTACACCATCTTTAAAATTGGCATTAACGGCTTTGATAGCGCCTTTTATAGCAACGGATGAATTTCGCATAATTTTACCAGCAATTTTTTCTGCAAGCGGAATAAGTTCTTCTTCTGTTGTTACGTGGTTAACCAATCCGTATTCCAAAGCTTGATTGGCATCAATCATTCCCGCTGTCATAACCATTTCCATGGCACGACCTTTACCCACTAATTGCGGTAAACGTTGTGTACCACCATAACCTGGAATAACACCTAATGACACTTCTGGAAGCCCCATTTTAGCATTGATACTTGCAATTCTAAAATGACATGCCATAGCCAATTCTAATCCGCCACCCAATGCAAAGCCATTAACGGCAGCAATAACTGGTGTGCTTAAATTTTCAACAAAATTAAAAAGAAGATCCTGACCTTTAGCTGCCAATTTCCCGCCATTATATTCATCAAAGTTGGCAAATTCGCTAATATCTGCGCCTGCAACAAAAGCTTTTTCGCCACTTCCAGTAACAATAATAACTTTGGTATCTGAATCCGAATTGGCGGCTTTAAAGGCATCATGCAATTCCTGAATGGTTTCCTTATTTAAAGCGTTTAATTTGCTAGGTCTATTTATTGTTATGGTTGTTAATCCGTTTTGAGTTTCGGAAAGAATATTATTATATGACATATATATTGATTTTTAAAAAGTGGCTCCATTAGATTCAGAGCACCTCTAATTAATAATAAGTTTATTTTTTCGGAATCGCTACTGTAAACGTAGTTCCTTCATTTAATTGTGATGTAAAGGTAATATTTCCGTTATAAGTTTCCACAATATTCTTAACCATTCCTAAACCTAATCCCATTCCGCTAGACTTGGTTGTAAATTTAGGCTCAAATATTTTCTCTTTATTCTCTTCTGAAATACCTTTCCCATTATCGGTTACAATAATGTTTACATACCCATTCTCATCCTGAACCTCAACAACAATTTTTGGTGTTTTTAAACCATCTTCAGGAATGGCTTGAATACCATTTTTAACCAAATTAGTTACCACACGAATGAGTTGCGTTCTATCAAAATTGGCAATAATTTCTTTCTTTTCGGCTATAAAAACAATGTAGTCTTCATTAAAAATATCCAAAGCCAACTTAACAATATTTACCACATTTAAGGTTTCATTTTGCTGTGCAGGCATTTTTGCAAAATTTGAAAATGCCGAAGCAATAGAACTCATGGTATCAATTTGTTGGATTAATGTTTTGCTATATTCATCTACTTTTTCGTAAATATTAGGGTCTTCTGGATCAAATTTACGTTGAAAACTTTGGACACTCAATCGCATGGGTGTCAGTGGATTTTTAATTTCATGAGCCACTTGTTTTGCCATTTCACGCCAAGCTTGTTCACGCTCACTGGTTGCTAATTTTACGGCACTAGCTTCTAGTTCGTCAATCATACTGTTATACGAATCTACTAGAATGGCAATTTCTTGACTCGTAGAACCAATATCAATCTTTTTATTACGTGTTTCAAAGCGCGTTTCATTCATTTTATCACTTATGGTTTTAAGTGATTTGGTAATGTATTTTGAAAGCAAATAGGCTAAACCAATAGCAATAATTAGCATAACAAAGTAGGCGTAACTTAACCGTTCTAAAAATTCGCGTAATTCTTTATTTAGAAAATCATCGTTCTCTAAATAATGTAAATTTAATATGCCTAGCGGTTTAAAACGCTTATCTGTGATAATGGAGTAAGACGATAAATAATTATCAGAATTTTCTAAAGTATTCGTTACATGTCGATGGTCCAACGAATGAGAAATGGTATTTAAAATTTTGGCATCTAGACACCTGGTTAGTGAATCCGATTCAAAACTTGCTTTTGATGATTTTAATAAACCGCCTTCTAAATTATAGAGATTAATTTCCATATTATGGATGGCAGCTATCTGATAGATGGCATCTTTAAAAATAAGTGTCATCATTTCAGGAATCACCTCATAAGTGGTTTCTTTAATGGTATACTCTATACTAGCGCGAATGTTTTCCTCCTTACGCTCCAGTCTATCTTGGTGATATTCTCTAGCTTCCTCATTATATTGATAAATGGTAACACCTGCAATAAGAATAGAAGCCAATAACACCAACAAAATCATGGCAATAAAAATGCGTAATCTTAAAGAGAGTCTGGCTAATTTCATGTATCGCGTTTGAGTTTTAAAGTTAACAAGAATTAAGCCAACTTACTTAAGCATTGGGGTTTTTGCTTCTAATATTTTTATAAATCTTAAATCCTAACATCAATAAAACACCTAAAACGAATATACCCATGACACCAAACACCCAATTTATAGCACTTTTCAGAATTACCAAAAACACAATGGCAAAAAGAATAAAGGTGGCTCCTTCGTTCCAAAGTCGCATAAAATTTGATGATTTACGAACATCATCTTTCTGAAGTTGTTTATAAAATTGATGCGTTTTTAATTGGTAAATAATTAGCAATAAAACAAATAGTAGTTTAACATGCATCCATGGCTGCTCCAACCAAACCGGCTGTAAAACCAGCAACCAAACAGCAAAAATAGTTGCTAAAATAGCTGATGGCCAAGTTATGATATTCCAAAGACGCTTTGCCATTAATTTTAATTGCGTGCCCAAAATTTCCTTATCTGGTGATGGTTTATGGAATGCTTCAATTTGATACACAAACAATCTAGGAATGTAAAACAAACCAGCAAACCAGGTAACGACAAATATAAGATGAAGAGATTTTATGTAGTTGTAATATTCCACGTGATTAAAATTACGAGTTATTTTCAGTTATGGGCAACGAAAGACTCTTTTTTATTTCCTTTTGAAGAAAAAATCCGGTAACAATAGTTGATAAAACATCAGCTATTGGAAAGGACATCCAAACACCCATTTCACCATAAAAATGTGGCAAAATAAGAATGAGTGGAATAAAGAAAAAACCTTGTCTCGTTAGTGTTAATAATAATGCCGGAATAGCCTTTCCTACGGCCTGAAAATAGGCAGCACCAATCAGTTGTAGCGCAATAATAGGTGTCGCAGCAAATACCCATCGCATAGCACTTGGCGTTTCAGCAATTACGTCAGTATCTGATGTAAATAAACGCGTGATTGCTTCTGGAAAAATCATTAATAGCAGAAAGACTAAAGTAGCTAAACCTGCTGCGTATTTTATAGCTGTATAAATGGTTTCTTTAACACGGTCATATTTTTCTGCACCATAATTATAACCAGCTATTGGCAAGAATCCTTGGGTAACACCAAAAACGGGAAATAGCGCAAACATGAGCATTCGTCCTACAATAGCATACGCCGTAACGGACGTTTCACCACCTAAATCGTACAGAATATTATTCATAAATAAATAGGTAATACTAACAACAGCTTGTCTAGCAAGTGTTACGAAACCTAATGAACTGATTTCTGAAACGATGCTTTTAATGAGTCCTAAATGAGAAAAATTCAGCTTTAATTCAGAGTGTTTAGATAGAAAAAACCAAACGATAAATGCAAGACATAGAAAATAAGAACCCGTTGTTGCCCATGCGGCTCCTGCCATACCATAATCCAACAGGTTTATAAATACGTAGTCCAAAATTAAATTTCCAACAGACGGAATTAACATGGCATACATGGCAAATTTGGGTTTGCCTTCTGCACGAATTACTGTATTTCCCATCATGCTTAAAGCTAAAACAGGAACACCATACAATACAATTTTATAGTAAATTTTGGCTGGCTCAAAAATAGCACCTTGACCACCAAACGCAGGAATAATATCATTTACATAAATTAAACCAAAGGCAACCATAGCTATGGTTAGCACTAATGTAAGCGTAATTTGGTTTCCGAAAACTTTTAAAGCTTTCACCGCATTATTAGCACCTAAAGCTCGGGAAATAATAGATGAACCTCCTATTCCAATACTCATCCCTAAAGCGGCAATAAAGAAAGAAACCGGTAACACAACATTAATAGCTGCAATAGCGGTTGAGCCTATCCATTGACCCACAAAAATGGTGTCGACCAAAATATTTAGCGACATAACCAAAATACCTATAGATGCAGGTACAGCTTGCTTGATAAGCAATTTACCAATAGGACTCGTGCCTAATTCTACAGATGCAATTTTAGCCATATTTAGCTCCTTGATAATCGGAATTTTTCTACAATTTATACGGTTTCAGTTTCAGAAGTTGCCCAGTTATTAATCCATTTAGCTAATAAATCAACCCAAGGTTTATCGGAATTTAAACAAGGAATCGTGGTAAACTCATTACCGCCCATTTCATGAAAAATTTCTTCACCTTCCATGGCAATTTCTTCTAAAGTTTCTAGACAATCACTCACAAAAGCTGGCGTAACAATTGCCATATTTTTGATGCCTTCTTTCCCTAATCGTTCAATAGTTCTGTCTGTATATGGTAATAACCAGGGATCGAAACCTAAACGGGATTGAAAACTAGACGAATACGTACCAGGTGCAAAACCTAATTTTTCAGCCACTAAACGCGTGACGTCCAAACATTGATGTCTGTAACAAAACTCATGTGCTGGAGATGGTGTTGCACAACAACTTCCATCAATTTTACAATGCGACTTCGTAATATCACTTTTTCGAATATGACGTTCTGGAACACCGTGATACGAAAACAACAAATGTTCGTAATTTTTACCTTTTAAATGTCGGGCAATACTATCGGATAACACGTCAATATAATCTGAATTATTATAAAAAGCAGGTAAACTATTCATGGTAATATTTGGAAAATGTTCTTGACGAATTTCCTCTGCCAACACTAAAATAGTTTCCGTTGTTGCCATAGCAAATTGCGGATATAATGGTATTAAAAACACGGCATCAACACCTTTATCTACTAATTCTTGAATTCCTTTTTTAATAGTCATACTGCCATAACGCATGGCCAAAGCTACTGGATAGTCAACTTCTTGCTGAATACTTTCTTGTAACTGTTCAGAAAGCACAATTAACGGCGAACCGTTTTCCCACCATATTTTTTTGTAAGCTGCTGCTGATGCTTTTGGACGCGTATTTAATATAATACCTTTTACAAGCAATGTACGTGCCCAAAGTGGCACATCAATTACACGTTCATCCATTAAAAATTCTCCTAAATATTTTTTTACATCTTTCGGTTCTGGACTATCTGGCGAACCTAAATTAACGAGTAAAATGCCTTTTTTCATTCAATATTTTTTTTGATAACTATAGCTCTTTTTTTATTCAGAATTTGAATTTACGAAGATACTGACATTATGTATTTTTTTGGTGTTGTGCCATATTTCTTTTTAAAGGCGGCAATAAAATGGCTGGATGTACTGTAGCCAACTTTTAATCCTACTTCATTCACATTATTATCACCAGATTCTAATAATTTTCTGGCAACTTCCATTTTATAATCAAATAGAAAACTAAACACAGAATCGCCATAAATTTCTTTAAAGCCTTCCTTCAATTTCTTTAAGCTTAATTGAATTTCATCTGCTAATTCCTGAAGCGTTGGTGGTTCAGACATACGTGAAATAATAATATCTTTCGCTTTCTTAATTTTCAATACATTGGTTTCATCCGCTAAAAATGGACATTGTTCAATATTAGCATCTTCACTTCTATTAAAATATAAACTCAATAATTCGTATGCCTTCGCTTTAAAATACAAGCTTTTAACGGATGAGTTTAAATTATAATTAATCAACTGATTAAGTACAATAGCCATTGATGGCGAAATAGCGCTATCCTTATAATATTTTTTATCCTTATTATCACCACTTAAAAACGTGATATAATTGGCTTCTTGTGAAAATAATCCGTGAAATTTTTGAATCGAAAAAATCATGGATACCAACCAAGATTTTGGTTGAACACTCATGTGAATCGGTAAATCACGTTGCGGATTGTACAATAATAAAGCCGTTTCCTCTTTAATATTTAATGAATAACTCCCATTATTAAACATAAAAACACTAGAACCTTTTACACAAAAATGAAATTGAATAAAACTACTATCAATCTCGCGTTCAACTATTTCGACTTGATCATTATCATTTTGATAGGTTAAAATGATAAACCCATCATCTACATTCGTTTCTTTATAAGTTCTTTGAGCGACATTTTTTATAGTATCTGCCATAGATATTTTTTCTTTCTATTTAGATTCATTCTAAACTAATAGGTCTAAAATCGTTGGTACGACTGCAAAAGTATGACATTTATCATATTAATTTAAAAAATAACGTTAAAAAACCCGTAACGATACTAATAGTTCTTTGAGCGTTACTTTATTCCACATTACCAATCTACATTTGTTAGGAATTTTGAAAACGACTATGGAGCAATACCAAATTTCTAAAGGAACCTACTTCTACGCAATTGGAATAAGTTATAAAAAGGCTGATGCCGAAATACGTGGCCACTTTAGTTTAGACGATACTGGAAAAGAAGCCCTATTGGAGCAAGCCAAAACCAATGGTATTGAAAGCTTGATAGTAACATCTACGTGTAACCGTACAGAAATTTATGGTTTTGCAGAACACCCATACCAACTCATCAAACTCTTATGCGATAATACAAAAGGCACCGTTGATGAGTTTCAAAAAGTAGCCTATATTTATAAAAATCGAGATGCTATCTCACATATGTTTCGTGTAGGTTCTGGATTAGACAGTCAAATTCTAGGTGATTTTGAAATAATTGGTCAATTGAAAAACGCTACTATTGCTTCAAAAAAATTAGGCCTAGTAAACTCATTCCTTGAGCGCTTAATAAATTCCGTTATTCAAGCTAGTAAACGCATTAAAACAGAAACGAATATTTCATCTGGAGCTACATCGGTTTCATTTGCCTCTGTTCAATATATTTTAAATGAAGTTACTGATGTTGCTTCAAAAAACATCCTATTATTTGGAACAGGCAAAATAGGAAGAAACACCTGTGAAAATTTGGTGAAACACTCTAAAAATTCGCACATAACCCTTATTAATAGAACAAAAAATAAAGCAGAACGCATTGCTGGTAAATTCAATTTAATTGTAAAAGATTATGCCAATTTACAAGAGGAAATTAGTGCGACTGATGTTTTAATTGTTGCAACAGGTGCACAATTACCAACCGTTGATAAAGATATTATTCAGAACAAAAAACCGTTATTAATTTTAGATTTATCCATTCCTAAAAACGTCAATAATAACGTTACAGATTTACCAAACGTATCCCTTATTCACATGGATCAATTGGCTGAAATGACAGATGCCACGCTTGAAAACAGACGCTTGGACATTCCACGTGCAGAAGCCATTATTGAAGACATCAAAGCCGAGTTTAGCAGTTGGTTGGTAACCCGACGTTTTGCACCAACTATTAAAGCATTAAAATTAAAGTTAACGGATTTTAAAAATGCGGAATTAGATACACAACGAAAAAAAATAGCCGATTTTAACGAATCGCAAGCTGAACTGATCAGCAATAATATTATTCAAAAAATCACCAATCATTTCGCGCATCACTTAAAGGATGATGCCGTTACTACTGATGAAAGCCTAGAACTTATAAAAAAGGTATTTCAACTTGAAGAAACCATAAAACATGTCTAAAATAATACGCATTGGCACACGTGATAGTGAACTAGCACTATGGCAAGCCAAAACAGTCCAAAGCATCATAGAGCAACTTGGACATAAAACTGTAATTGTGCCTGTAAAATCTACAGGCGATTTAGTTTTAAATAAACCCATTTACGAACTTGGAATTACAGGTGTTTTTACTAAAACACTGGATATAGCCATGTTAAATGATGACATTGATATTGCCGTACATTCTTTTAAAGATGTACCAACATTATTGCCAGCTGGTATTGTTCAAGCAGCCGTAATTAAAAGGGGAAATGTTAGAGATACGCTGGTATTTAAAGATAACGAAGAATTCTTATCACAGAAAGATGCCGTTATTGCCACGGGTAGTTTACGCAGACGTGCACAATGGCTAAACCGATATCCAACACATACTGTTGAAGATATTCGTGGTAATGTAAACTTGCGACTACAAAAATTAGAAGATAATGATAATTGGAATGCAGCTATTTTTGCCGCTGCAGGACTTGGACGTATTGATAAAAGACCCGAAGATGCCATTAACCTGAACTGGATGATTCCAGCGCCTGCACAAGGTGCTATTATGGTAACAGCTTTAGAGGAAGATGAAGAAATTCGCGCCATTTGTGCCGAAATAAATCATGAAGAAACCGAAATTTGTACAACAATAGAACGCAAGTTTTTAAACCTTTTAGAAGGTGGTTGTTCTGCTCCTATTGGTGCTTTAGCATTTATTAAAGATGAAGAAATAAACTTCACAGGTGTTTTATTAAGTCCTGATGGAAGTAAAAAGATTGAAGTTACCCGAAACGAGAAACTAGGTGAGCATCACAATTTAGCGCAATTTTGTGCCGAATATGTTATTGAACGTGGTGGAAAACGCCTCATGGACGAAATCAAATTGTCCGATAAAAAAATAAATATCTATTCAACCAAAAGATTAACGGAAGACCAGCGATTATTATTTCATAATGATGTGGTTGCAGATAGTAGTGATTTTGCTAAAATCAACTTAAATCGAATTCATCCAAGTATTTTAAAGAAAGAGATTGAAAACGTGATTATTACTAGTAAAAATGGCGTTGAATCTTTAACAACAAATTATTCTGCTGCCGAATTACAGTTTAAAAATATTTACTGTGTTGGTCGTCGTACTAAACGTATGATTGAAAAACGTATCGGACCCGTTAAGTTTGCGGCTAATTACGCACAAGATTTAGCAGAACATTTAGTAGAATTTATGGAGGGTACGGAAGTAACATATTTCTGCAGTAACTTACATTTAGATACCATACCAACAATTTTAGGCGAAAATAATATAACCGTAAAAGAAGTAGAAGCTTACGAAACAAAATACGATGGAAAAGCTATAGCAGATTCTGTTGAAGGCGTTATGTTTTACAGCCCATCAACGGTAGAAAGTTATATACAAAAAAACAAAGCCAAAGGTGTTGCATTTTGTATTGGTACGACCACAGCAGACGAAGCCAAGAAGTATTTTGAAGACGTGCGTATAGCAAAAGTACCAACGGTTGAAAGTGTGGTAGAATTGGTTAATGAATTCTACATATAAAATTTAAGGACTTCAAATCTATAAAACGGTTTAAGGTTAAGTATTAAAATAAAAACAGCTATTAGCAAATTGCGAGTAGCATTGAGCAAATATGATTAAGAACGATTTATTTTTAAGAGCATTAAAAGGTGAAACCGTAGAACGTCCTCCAGTTTGGATGATGCGTCAAGCAGGTCGTTATTTACCAGAATTCATGGAAATAAAAGCCAAATATGATTTCTTTACTCGTTGCCAAACACCAGAATTAGCAAGTGAAATTACGGTTCAACCTATTCGCAGATACGGCATGGATGCTGCCATTTTATTTAGTGATATTTTAGTGATTCCGCAGGCTATGAATATTGAGGTTCAAATGAAACCTAATTTCGGACCTTACTTACCGAATCCTATTCGCACGCAAAAAGATGTGGACAACGTTATTGTTCCAGATGTAACGGTGGCTTTGGATTATGTATATCAAGCTATTAAAGCTACCAAAGAAAAATTGAACGATGAAGTGCCATTAATAGGTTTTGCAGGTTCACCATGGACTATTTTATGCTATTGTGTACAAGGGCAAGGCAGTAAAAACTTTGATAAAGCGAAGGAATTTTGTTTTACAAATCCCGTTGCTGCGCACCAATTATTACAAAAAATTACAGATACAACTATTGCCTATTTAAAAGAAAAAGTAAAGGCTGGTGTTAATGCGGTTCAAGTATTCGATTCTTGGGGCGGCATGTTATCACCTGTTGATTATCAAGAATTTTCTTGGCAATATATCCAACAAATTATTGATGCTTTAAAAGATGAAACACCTGTAATTGCTTTTGGAAAAGGCTGCTGGTTTGCTTTAGATACTATGGCAAAATCTGGTGCATCTGCTTTGGGTATCGACTGGACCTGTTCGCCTAAAAATGCCCGTTATTTAACTGGTGGAAACATTACTTTACAAGGTAATTTTGATCCAACACGTTTGTTTTCGCCACCAGCAGAAATTAAAAAAATGGTTCATCAAATGATTAATGAATTTGGAAAAGATAAATATATCGTAAATTTAGGTCACGGAATTTTACCAAATATTCCTTTGGATAATGCCAAGGCGTTTATTGATGCTGTAAAAGAGTATCGTGCCTAAACATTGTTATGAAGTTAAAAACAGAATCCTTTTCATTGGAAGTCTTAAAACCACAAGATGCGCAAAGCTTAAGTCGGTTAATGATTTCCAATGGAAAACGATTTCAACAATATCTTCCTAAAACGCTATCAGAAAATTTATCTGAAACGGATTCTAAAAATTATATACGGAGAAAAACAGCGCAAATAAAAAATCAGACGGAGGAGTTTACGTTTGCCATCAAGGATATTGATTCTGGTGATGTTGCTGGGTTAATCATTTTAAAAAATTTAGATCACCATTTAAAACAAGCCGAATTTTCCTATTGTTTAGGTCAGAAATATTCTGGACGAGGCTGGATGACACGAAGTATAAAAGCTGCAAAAGACTATGCTTTTAATGAATTAAAACTAAAGTCCTTACAGATTATTATCCATAAATCTAATGTAGCCAGCATTCAGATAGCTGAAAGAAATGGTTTTAATTGGATAAAAACCTTGGACAAGGAATATGTTTCGGGCAAGTCGGTTTTAGACATGGAACTATACGAATTACAGTATGAAAAATAAATTCTACCAATACATACAAACATTACAAGATACCATTTCGGCTAAATTAGAGGCTGTGGATGGCAAGGCTACATTTCAAGAAGATATTTGGAAACGACCAGAAGGTGGTGGTGGACGAACACGCGTTATTGAAAATGGTGCTGTTTTTGAAAAAGGCGGTGTGAATATCTCTGGTGTTCATGGCAAGTTACCGGACTCCATGCAAACATATTTCGGCGTTGAAGATGCTGATTTTTTTGCCTGCGGATTAAGCTTGGTTTTGCATCCAAAAAATCCAATGGTTCCAACCGTTCACGCTAATTGGCGTTATTTTGAAATGTATGATAAAGATGGAAATATTGTAGATCAATGGTTTGGTGGCGGACAAGATTTAACACCCTATTATTTATTTGAAAAAGATGCTATTCACTTTCACCAAACCTGTAAAACGGCATGCGATAAACATGATCCAGAGTTTTACCCAAAATATAAAGCCCGATGTGATGAATATTTCTATAATACACATAGAAATGAAGGGCGCGGTTTAGGTGGTTTATTTTTTGATTATTGCAAAGCTACCGAAACCATGAGTATGGAAAACTGGTATAATTTTGTAACCGAAGTTGGCGATAGCTTTTTAGAAGCGTATGTTCCAATTGTAGAAAAACGCAAAGAATTACCATATACTGACGCACAACGTACATGGCAGGAAATCCGTCGTGGTCGTTATGTAGAATTTAATTTGGTTCATGATAAAGGCACTCTTTTCGGACTGAAAACAAATGGTCGAATAGAAAGTATTTTAATGAGTTTGCCACCACATGTGCAATGGGTTTATGATCATCATCCAGAAGCTGGAAGTGCTGAAGAGAAATTACTTGATGTACTACAAAATCCAATAAATTGGGTGTAAAATGAATTGTTACTGCGGAAATGATAAACCTTATAAAGATTGTTGTGAAATTTTTCATTTAAACAATGGAAAAACAGAAACAGCGGAACAACTTATGCGATCCAGATATAGTGCATTTGTATTAACTAATGGTGATTATTTAATGCAAACCCATCATCGTTCTACAAGACCCATATCAGAAAAAAAAGCAATCGTTACCTGGGCAAAATCTGTAAGTTGGATAAAACTAGATGTACTAAAAACTTCGAAAGGTTTAGCGAATGACAAGGAAGGAACGGTAACATTTAATGCTTATTTTCAAAAAAAAGGATGCATTGACGTTATTCACGAAAAGTCGGCTTTTATAAAAGAAAATGAAACATGGTATTACTTAGGTTATGCCAAAAATTAATAATGTATGTATCCATTAAAAAGAAACAGACGTTTACGTAGTAATGAAGCTATTCGCTCGTTAGTTCGTGAAACCATAATAACGCCAAACGATTTTTTAGTACCACTTTTTATTGTTGAAGGTAAAGGCGTAAAAGAAGAAATTGCTTCCATGCCTAATTATTTTCGCTATAGTTTAGACCTTTTGGAAAACGAAGTAAAAGAGCTTTGGAATCTAGGTTTAAAATCGGTTTTGCTGTTTGTAAAAGTACCTGATAATTTAAAAGATAATAAAGGGACGGAAGCTTTAAATCCGAACGGTTTAATGCAACGTGCCATTAAAACGGTCAAGAATATTTGTCCAGACATGTTAGTTATGACTGATGTGGCTATGGATCCGTATTCGTCCTATGGACATGACGGTGTTGTAAAAAACGGTCTGATTTTAAACGATGAAACGGTAGATATTTTAACAGACATGAGTTTGTCTCATGCTGAAGCTGGCGCCAATTTTGTAGCACCAAGTGATATGATGGATGGTCGTATTTTAAGCATACGCGAAGCTTTTGAAGCTAACGGTTTTTACAATACAGGTATTATGAGTTATTCGGCTAAATACGCTTCGGCATTTTATGGTCCGTTTCGTGATGCTTTGGATTCTGCACCTGTAGATATGGAAAATGTCCCAAAAGACAAACAAAGCTACCAAATGGATCCTGCTAATCGTTTTGAAGCCATCCGAGAAACCGAAATGGATATTGACGAAGGCGCTGATATGGTTATGGTAAAACCAGGTTTATGCTATTTGGATATTGTTCGTGAAATTAAAAATACGGTCGATGTTCCTGTTGCTGTTTATCAAGTTTCTGGCGAATATGCCATGCTTAAAGCAGCTGCCGAAAAAGGCTGGTTGAATCATGATGCCGTTATGATGGAGCAAATAACAGCCATTAAACGTGCTGGAGCAGATGTAATTGCATCCTACTTTGCCAAAGATGTGGTGAAATTATTAAACAAATAACAAAGTAAAACCCTTATGGTTCAGAAAATTCTGGCCGATAAGGGTTTTTATATTACCTAGGAATAGATACCACAAATTGAGCACCCGTACCTTTTCCTGCACTATAAGGCTCCAGTGCTCCACCGTGTTTCTCTACAATCTTTTTAGTTAAATAAAGTCCTAATCCTGTAGTTGGTTCGCCACTAGTTCCTAAATGACCGGGTACAAATTTTTTGAACAATGCGCTTTTCGTCCGTTCATCAAAACCGATTCCATGATCTATAATTTTAATTTTAATCTCATTATTGGTTTCTTCACCCGAAATATGGATTTCGCCATTATTTTCAGAAAATTTAATAGCATTATTTACTAAATTTTCAAAAACCTGTGTTATACCAATGGCATGTCCACGTATCGATAATTGAACTGGTACGTTGTTAACAATAACCAACTGTTTGGCTTCAATAGATTTTTTATGTGACCGAATAATGGCATTAATAATTTCAGAAGCAGATAACATTTCAAAGTTTTTAGGTGATATTTCAATATGTTTCGCCTTCAAAATTTTAAGCATATCTTCTAAAAATTTCACCTGCTTGGTAGCAATCTCGTTTAATAAAGTAATATATTCCTGACGCTTTTGAGGATCGTCTCCATCCTCCTTTAAAAAGTCAATAATACCTAATGTTTGTAAAACAGGTGTCCGTAAATCGTGCGAAATCAATTCAATAATATCTTGTTTTTCTTGATCCACTTCATCTAAACGTTCAATAGTATATTGAATGTTTTTTAACATTTCCCCAACTTCATCTGTATAAGTAATTGGTAAATTTGGTACTGTATTGTCCTGTACAAAAGCATTAAGCGCATTTTTACCTTTTATAATTGGGTCTAATAACGCATTTAAAACTTTTAAAGTTAATGCCGTTGCTCCCAACGTTAATCCTAACGTAATTAATATAAATGTAGTAGTAGAAATAGTTGTAGCAAAAAGCGCATACATGATAATACCTAACAGAGGTATGTGGATTCCTAAAAACGCAACAAAGAGGAATTTATACGAATATTTTTTAAGAAAGGATACTTGAGAAAGTTTGTGATAAGTTTTCATGTTTTTATGGAATTATAGGGTGTTCAATTCTACAGACAAGATGAACCTTATTTTCTACAATAATGACCCCAATGCCTCTTATTAATAACACAATACCATTTTATATTCGTAAAAATTAAAAATCCACAGGCTTCTGAAACTCCATTTAAAATCTGAAATTCCCTTATGATTTTGTAAATTAGCAAGAAACAAAAAATACGTTAATGACCACACTCATTCTTTGGGCAACCGTTTCTATTTTCTTTTCATTCTTATGCTCCATTTTGGAAGCTGTATTATTAAGTATCACACCTACGTTTATCACTGTTAAAAAACAAGAAGGCAAGGATTATGCGCTCAAGTTGGAAGCGTTAAAAAAAGATGTTGATCAGCCACTTATTGCCATTCTAACGTTAAACACCATTGCACATACTTTAGGCGCTATGATGGTTGGTATTGAAGCTGAAAAACTACCGTTTAAAATTGAAATTTTTGGAATAAATACCGTTGGTATCATCTCGGCAATCATGACCTTGCTTATTTTAGTTATTTCCGAAATCATCCCTAAAACTATTGGCGCTTCCTATTGGAAATCACTAGCCGGTTTTACAGCTACAATGCTTAATATTTTAATTTTCCCTTTAAAATATTCAGGAATTTTATGGCTTTTACGCCTCACCACAAAGCTGATTGGCGGCAGTCCACATGGCAGCGTATTAAGTAGAGAAGATTTTCATGCCATGACAAATTTAGCTGAAGAAGAAGGCGTTTTTCATGAATCTGAAAGTAAGGTCATAAAAAATATGCTCACGTTTAAAGAGGTTTTAGCTAAAGACGTTATGACTCCTAGAACGGTTATGTCGTTAGAAAATGAAAATCAAACCATCGAAGATTTTTTTAAGAAAAATGCCAATACCAAATTTTCGCGAATCCCTGTTTATACGAAGAAGTCAGATAACATAACTGGACTCGTTTTAAAAGATGAAGTTTTTAAAGAAATGGCTTTTGGAAATGGAGATAAGCTACTTTCAGAGATTAAAAGACCGATCATTATTATTAATCGAAATCTACCTATTCCTCGCTTATTCGAACAATTAGTAGAAAGTAAAAACCACTTGGCTTTAGTAGTAGATGAATATGGTTCTGTAAGTGGTTTAGTAACGATGGAAGATGTTATTGAAACCCTTCTAGGGTTAGAAATTATGGACGAAAGTGATGACGTTCCAGATTTACAAGTTTTAGCCAGACGCGGTTGGGAAGCGCGGGCTAAAAGACTTGGCTTAATTGATAACGAAAAGCCAACTGACTAATGGAGCAAGACCGTTGCATTATAAACTCACCACTCGGGTTCACCCAAATTTTGGGTGATGCTGATGGCATTTCGTCTATAACCGTTTTAAATTCCGAAGAGAAACTAACTGATATTATTCCTGAATCCCTTCAAGATTGCGTCTATCAGCTCAATGAATATTTTGAAGGAAACCGAAAACAATTCGATTTAACATTAAATCCAGAAGGCACCATTTTTCAAAAAAGCGTTTGGGATGCTTTGAGTAAAATCCCGCATGGCAAAACGGTTTCGTATTTAGAACTTTCCAAAAAACTAGGTAACGTCAAAGCCATTCGAGCTGTGGCAAATGCCAATGGTAAAAATCCACTTTGGATTGTAGTTCCATGCCATCGCGTTATTGGTTCCGATGGCAGTTTAACAGGATATGCTGGTGGTTTACATCGAAAAAAATGGCTGTTAGAACACGAAAGCCCTTATAAGCAACAAGCGTTGTTTTAACTTACCATTTGGCGCTATTATAATTGTTATTACTCACAACAAGCCTCAATAAAAATTCCTATATTTATTCTCTAAATCTTACTGTATGAAATTCCTAAAATCTATCTTAAAATGGGTCGTTATTGTTTTTGCTCTACTCATTGCAACCTTGTATATAACGGATACCGATTATCTTATAAAAGCCGTTAGAACTATCTATTTAAAGGGCTATTCCACAGCATATTTAGAGGATTATAAAGAATTCGATAATCAAGTTATTGGAAATGGAACACCGCAACCTTGGCCAAATCATCAAGATTATAATAGCGCAATAGAAACCGAAGCCTTAAACAAAATTAATAAAGAAAACGGCACCATTGCTTACGTTATCATTAAAAATGACAGTATTTGGTTCGAAAATTATTACGATGGTTTTGATGAAAATTCCAAATCCAACTCATTCTCCATGGCTAAAAGTTATGTGTCAGCTATGTTAGGAAAAGCACTCATGCAAGGCCATATCAAGAGTTTGGATCAACCTGTTAGTGATTTCCTCCCAGAATTCACAGAAGGTTTAGCGGCCAAATTAACGGTTGGCGATTTATCTTCTATGGCATCAGGAACCGATTGGGAAGAAGCCTATTATTCGCCTTTATCTATTACTACACGTGCCTATTTTGACGATGATTTAGATAAGGTTATTAACGGCTTAAAAGTCGTTAAAGAACCTGGACAATCTTACACATATTCTAGTGGTGACACGCAAATGTTAGCTATGGTTATTGAACGTGCAACTGGCAAAAAACTATATGATTATTTAACCGAATCGTTTTGGAAACCATTAGGTTCAGAAAATGCAACGCTTTGGCAAGTAGACAGCGAAGATCACGACATGGTAAAAGCATACTGTTGTATTGCTAGTAATGCGAAAGATTTTGCACGTTTAGGTAAACTCTATAAAGACCATGGAAAATGGCAAGGCAAGCAACTTTTAGATTCGGCCTTTGTTGCTAAATCTATTAAACCACGTTTTCCTGCTAGTCCAGAATATGGCTATGGTTGGTGGTTGAAAAATATTGGCGATAAGGAATTTTTTATGATGCGTGGCCACTTGGGTCAGTACGTTATTGTGGAGCCTAATGACAACGTTATTATTGTAAGATTAGGACATTCTAAAGGACCAGGAGATGCACTGGCAACGTTTACGCCCGATATTTTTACGTATATTGAAGAGGCTTATAAGATGTTAGAATAACGTTCTTAATCTTTTGTTATTTAACAAACTGTTGGGTATTCCGACCAATTTTTTAGGCTTTTTTTGGTTAACTAAAAACTACCAACCATGAAATTCACATTAAATTTAATAGCTTTCATTTTTATAAAACTATTGTTCAGTCAGGAAAATGAACTAAAATTATCAATCGATATAACGTCCGATGAAAAAGTAGAGTCTGTTGTTTTTGAAAATTTAAGAGGCAATATTTTCTATAGTCTCAAAGATAAAACTAGTATTAATTTTCAAAATAAATTAATAGAAGAGTATTTTTTTACAATTAAAACGAAGGACAGCTTATATGAAGAAATGATTTGGCTTGATCAAGGAGAGTTTGATATAAGTATCTCTCTAAAATCAAAATCATTAAAAATCGATGTTGTAGGTTCTGAAATTTTTGACAAAACAGTTGAATATGAAAATGGATATAAGAATCTTACTTTGTCAAATGCGACTGATGAAGAAGTAAATAAATTTTTATTTAAAGAACTAAATAAAAACATTGAAAATCCATTTTCTTTTAAAATTGGAATAAATATTCTCTTTAAAAATCAGAGTAATCGAGAAGTGCTTTCTCAACTTATGAGTATAATTGATTCTCAACCTGAAAGCGTAAAGAGTCACTATACTTCTGGATTAATGATTAAAACACTAAAATCAAGATTAAATAGTGGGAATATCAATTTAGCAGATTTTACATTTTTGGACCAAAACAATCAAAATAATAAAATATTAATTGAGAACAATGAATATATTTTGCTTGACTTTTGGCATACAGCTTGTCCACCCTGTCTCAAAGATCATATAGAAATCAAAAATCTGACAGATGCTTTTAAAGCAAAGAAAACTAAAATTGTGAGTTTATCAAGTGACCAAGCAGGTAGAATTGAAATTTGGAAAAAATATTTAAAATCGAAAAATCTACCTTGGGAAAACTATCTTGAAATAGAAATAAATAGTTTGACAGATAGTTTAGAAATCCGAATATTTCCGACTTACATATTACTTGACAGGCAAAATAATGTAGTTGCATACACAAATTCATTGTCAGATATAAAAACTAAATTGGAAATAAAATATTAACTTAAGGTGCACTTAAAAAATAGCACAACACGTTGAAAATTAGATAGATTAACATAATTGAAAGCTGCCAAATTTTTTAAATTTGACATATTCACAAAAATGAAATAATTAGTGAAATTTAAAAATTCGACTAGTAATTATGCGAAATATTATCGCTTATTTTTGCGGTGTTACTTTTCATCAAGATAACCATTAAAAACTAAACCATGATTTCTAAACTAAATCTCGAAAATATTCTATTCTTGGACATTGAAACCGTTCCAGAAGCCAGGCATTTTTCAGATTTAGATGACACCAAACAAATGCTTTGGGATGCCAAATCCAAATACCAACGGAAAGACGAATTTACTGCGGAAGAATTTTATGATCGTGCTGGAATTTGGGCTGAATTTGGAAAAATAGTCTGTATTTCAGTTGGATATTTTAAAATGGAAGGTGATATTAGGAAATTTCGCGTCACCTCATTTTATGGCGACGAAATAAAAATCCTAAAAGATTTTAAGAACTTAATCATTTCGCACTTTAGCGAGAACAAACACCTGCTTTGTGCGCATAATGGTAAGGAATTCGATTTTCCATACATAGCACGACGCATGATTATTCTTAATATAGAATTGCCATATAAACTTAATTTATTTGGGAAAAAACCTTGGGAAGTTCCACATTTAGATACGCTAGAATTATGGAAATTTGGTGATTATAAAACCTACACGTCTTTAAAATTATTGACTAATGTGTTGGGAATTCCTTCGCCTAAAGATGATATTGATGGTAGCGAAGTGTATCGCGTTTTTTATGAAGAAAACGACATAGATCGGATTATGATTTACTGCGAAAAAGATACCATAGCTGTGGCGCAAATTTTCTTACGCTTGCGAGGTGATGAACTCCTTCATGATAATGAGATTATCCATATTTAAGTCTGCAAAAAGGATGGAGCGCGTGTTTGAAATCCTTTTTTATTTTAGAAAAAAGATTGAGTAGCGAGAGCCTGGTTTTTTCTTTCAAAAAATTTGCCCAAAAACTTAAAGGCATCCATTATCTTTTTATAAAAATAGCAATAAAAAAGTCCAGAGCTTTCACTCTGGACGTTTTCACTTAAAATTAATTTATAACTATTGCTTAATAAAGCGTTTCACTTTCGTTTTCTCACCAATATGTAATTGAATTATGTACATCCCATTATTCAATTCTGAAACATTAATGGTTTCGGTAAATGCGCCTTTCATTACTATTTGGCCAAGCATATTAGTTACTTGATAGCTTTGAGCTTCTAATCCATTTAAAGCAATATTCAATGCTTGTTTTGTTGGGTTTGGATATAATGTAAACAAATCATCAGTAGACACTGTTACGGTTCCAAGAGCCCTAGATGCACCGCCAACACAGAAATTTGTTGTTTGCGAACTGGTAAAAGAACCACCACTTGCTAGTGTTGTTGTTCCAGCTTTTAAAGTATATGAGCCATTTCCGTAAGAGCAGCAAATACCATCACCATAAACATCTCTAACAACTAATGCATAACAACCTGCAGGTAAATTAACATCAATGTTTAATGTAGAACGATCTGGTTGCGAACCATAAGTACCGCCAGAAGCTACAGTAGCACCACCATCAAGGATTGCCCATGAGGTTTCTTCCGGATAATTATCAAATGTAAAGGATAATCTAACGGTTGTATCACCACCAGAATTTCCACCATCTACAATAATTACTGTGTAATCTTCAACTTCACCATAACTAAATGTTTCACAAGATGTTGGAATAGCATTGTATTTCATAGCCACACGCATTCTTGTTTCACCTATTGTAGCAGATGTTGGAATTGTAAAACTTCCGCTTACAGGACTTGTTTTAGAAGCTGCTCGAGACCAAACTTGTTCGCCTGAATCTGTAAAATCACCATCTTGGTTATAATCTATCCATACCGCATAACCTTCGTTATAACTAGTTCCTGTCCAGGTAGGCGTTACGGTAATTGTATAACTTTCTGCTTTTGTTAAATTAGTGGAAGTTGCAGTAAAGTCTGAATAGGATTGTGCGCCAGAAGCCTTATTAATGGTCCCTAATTGCACACGAGAAATGTACTCATCATTTACACTGTTTCCTTGAGCGCTACAATATTGAGAACCTGTTTGACAAGGCTGACAAGAAGAACCTCCACAATCTACACCAGTTTCCGTTCCATTTTGCACACCATCATTACAGGTTGGTGTTGTAGTACTACCACCACATTTTTCTGATAATGCTAAAGATCTTCTAGCACCACCAGCATTCAGTACAGCGCGCATTCTATTTTTTTGTCCCGTAGTAAATAAGTTCATACAAGAATCATTGGTGTAATCCATATAGTTTTGAACCATATCAATAGAACCACAAGAAACCTGTCCTGTTGGACAACCACCATTTGACGTTTGATGTGTTGGTGTATCACTAACAAAATCATTTCCACAATTAGCGTCTCCCCAAATATGGCGAAGATTTAAATAGTGTCCCACTTCGTGCGTGGTTGTACGTCCGCCATCAAAGGGAGCGGATACATTACCAACGCGACCAAAATAATTATAAGCCATTACAACGCCATCCGTAGCAGCACTTCCACCAGGAAATTGCGCATAGCCTAAAATTGTGCGTCCACCACTGGTCATTTTTGGGACAATCCACATATTAATATATTCAGATGTATTCCATGGGTTAACACCTCCTTGCGATGATTTTTTCATATCATCTGTTGTTCCCCAATCTTGTCGAGTTGTTGACTTTCTGGTTATTCCAGTTGTTGCATTTCCATTAGGATCAATAGTGGCCATACAGAATTCAATTTCTGAATCAGCTGCCTGAGACCACGTATTATCCGCATCAGGATTATTACGTCTAAAATCTTCATTTAAAACATCTATTTGCGACTGTATCTGTGCAACACTTATGTTTTCTGTACTATTTCTGTAAAGTACGTGTACTACAACAGGAAGCGATATAATAGAACCATCAATTCTATTATTTGACATCTGTTGAATTTGGGTTTCCGTAAAGGCTTCAATTTGAGCCATTCGCAACTCAAGACCTGGATCTTGTTGTTTTCGGTATTCTAGGTTTTCCATAGTTGAGCAATTCCGTTCTTGGGCAAAAACAGCCATGCTAAATAGAAAACACATTAATAATAATGTAGTAGGTTTTTTCATGATAAATGTTTAAAAATTTAAGTTAATAATTGAATTATTCTATGCGAATGTATTTTAAAAATGATAATTTCAAAATATTATAGCTTAATTTTCGTTGAATAACCATTAGAAAAAATTCTTTACGGTTTTACCACAACAGGTTTGAAGAAAAAACTTACTTTTCATATATCTGGATACCGATAAAATTTTGCGATTACCAACTTAAAAAGTTTGTTTACACGAATTAAATTGAAAAGATTCTCATAAAAAAAACGTCCAGATTTTTCAATCTGGACGTTTTTACTTGAATTTAATTTATACCTATTGCTTAATAAAACGTTTCGTTACAATACCACTTTCCGTTTTAAAACGAATTTGATACAATGCCGTTTCTAAATTACTAACATCAATAGTTCCATTGTTCAACGCGCCTTTTCTGACCATTTGACCAATACTATTGTATACTTCATACGTCACATCTTGAAAGGTTGTTTTAATATTTAAAACGTTTCCTTTTACAGGATTTGGATACAAGGTAATGTCTTGTTCTAATTGAGGCGTATTCATGTCAACCACCTCACGCGAAGCCGATTCTATACAGAATGTCGTGGCTTCAGAAGCTGCAAAACTACCACCAGAAGCTAACGTTCCCGTAGATCCCGTTAAGGTATACGAACCATTTCCGTAAGAACAGCAAATACCATCGCCATACACATCGGTAATTGTAAATGTATATGCGCCCGAAGCTAAACCACTAAAGGTTCTGTTAACTGTTGATCCATCTGCATTTGATGACGAATATGTTGCAGATGCAACTGTAGTTCCAGATGCGTTTTTAAGCGTCCAACCTGTTTCTTCAGGATAATTATCAAAGGTTAAACTTAGGGTAACATTACCCACGTTACAGTTTCCTCCTGTTCCACCACCTCCAGTGGTTAAACTTACAGTATCAATTGCTAAATCAGCCTGCCATGTTGTTCCAACGTTTCTATTAAAACGTAATTGAACGGTTCCACCAACATAAGCTGATAAATCCACACTTGCCGATTGCCAAGAATTACCTTTATTTCCAGATTCATTCCAAATAGATGTCCAAGATGAACCATTATTAGTACTTGCTTCTAGATCAATGGTTCCAAAATTTGTTGAACCAAACATATGATATTGAAAATTGAATGTTGCAGCACTTTCTGCTGATAAATCAAAACAAGGTGAATTTAAAATAGCTCGTTTGTTTGGATAATTAGGACTAGATGCTTCAACAAAAATATAATAACTGCCTTGTGCAGCACTTGATGGTCCTGTGCTACTAGAAGGTGTTCCGTTTGCATCAACTGTCCAGTTTGCATCATCAGCAGTGGATTGAGTCCAAGCTCCTAATGTGTTTTCAAAACCTTCGGAATATGGAAATGCAGAAACACTTCCTGAACAACCTGTATTTGCAATTGGTAAGGTTGTAACGTTTACCGTATTGCTATAGCCTGAAATATTTCCAGCTGCATCTTTTGCCCGAACTCTAAACGCATAAGCTGTGTTCGCTGTTAAACCCGTTACTTGTCTGGTTGTTGCAGAAACACTAGCAATAATTGCTGAACCTTGATATACATCATACCCTGTTACACCTACATTATCGGTAGACGTTGACCAGCTCAAACTTGTACTTGTCTGCGTTATATTAGTTGCTGATAAATTAGCTGGTACACTTGGCGCTTGCGTATCAGGCGGATTTAATGTTGTAACATTTACCGTATTACTAGCAACGGACACATTTCCTGCGGCATCTTTAGCTCTGACACTAAATGGATATGATGTGCTGGCACTTAAACCAACAACAGCATACGATGTTCCAGAAACGGTTGCAATAATACTAGCACCTTGATAAACATCATAAGCCGTTACTGCTACATTATCAGTAGCTGCATTCCAACTTAAATCAGTTGTTGTTTGCGTTGTATTGGATGCTGATAAATTGGTTGGTGCACTTGGTGCAACCGTATCAGGACCTTGAGATTGAATTACGATGGTATAATCTTCAACTTCACCATAATTAAATGATTCACAAGCTGTAGGAATTCCATTATATTTCATGGAAACACGCATACGCGTAGAATTTTCAACAGCACCTGCAGGAATGGTAAAATTACCACTTACTGGTGTTGTTTTTGAAGCTGCACGCGTCCAAACTTGTTCACCTACATCACTAAAATCGCCATCACGATTGTAATCAATCCAAACAGAATACCCTTCATTATAAGTAGTGCCTGTCCATGTTGGTGTTACTGTTATCGTGTATTGCGTACCTTTAGTTAAGGTTGTAGAAATACCTGTGAAATCTGAATAAAATTGCGCTCCAGAGGCATTATTTATTGTGTTTAATTGTACACGACTAATATATTCATCATTTACATTCGTACTTGCTGATGCACAATAATTTAATTGCACATCCGTGGTTGTGAAGTTGATTGAACTGCTATAAGCCGAATTACTTCCACCACTACATTTACTACGAACTTGCGCTTCATACTGTGTTAAACTACTTAATCCTGAAATAGATGTTGAAATTCCAGATACATTATTTGTTGTCCAAGTTGTTGTTCCACTTTGACGGTAACGCAGATCATAAGTCGCTCCTGAAACAGCACTCCATGATACATTTGCCGAATTAGAGTTAACACCTGATGCATTTAAACCGCTTGGCACTGTAGCATTACAAACTACTTGACCAGCAATGGTGAAATTACTATTAGAAATATCGAAGAAAATATGATTACTTCCTTTAACCATAATACGGTTTTGATTCCCTTGATTATTAGGAACAACCACATTTTGAGAGCCATCATTTGGTACGTTGGATGCTAAAGCAATAGGATAGGTATCTCCGCCATCTGTAGATAAAAAGATATCCACATTAGTAGCATTCACGCCATTACCTGTAGTTCCGGCAACATTCCACGTTACGTTTTGCGTACTTCCTGCAGACCACGTTACATTAGAGTTTGGTGAGTTTACTACAAATGGACCAGCTGTTCCATTTACAGTAACAACCATATCATCACTATTATTAGCTGCTCCTCCAGCTTTATTGTCTCTAACCGTCATACGAAAATTTAATGTTCGCGCCACATTTGGAACCGCTTCCCACTGCCAAGATGTACTCCCTGACTTAATGGTTGATAACCTGGGAAAATACCTTTTGGTATCTGTTGTAGGACTATAAGAACGAAACGCTACACCAGACGTTGCTGTCGTACTTGGATACGTTGTTGATGCATTGTTTTCGTTGAACTGTTCCCAGCAATAGGTTAACACATCACCAAAATTAGCGTCAGAACCCGAACCGCTTAAAACAAAAGGTGTTCCTTTTGGAATGGTATAATTAGATCCTGCATCTGCCGTTGGAATGGCATTTCCTGTATTAGTATTTGTTTGACAACTTCTTGACTTAATATAGTCCGTAACTTGCTGAATGGAAGCCGCATGAAAATATGGGTCACTATTAGACTGTACATCAGTTGCACCAGTAATACCAGCATAACCCATTATAGTTGATCCACTTCCTGGTTCCATTTGAACATTAGAACCTTCATTTCCATTAAATGTCCACGTATGGTTAGCACCAAATTGATGACCAATTTCATGTGCTACATAATCAATATCAAACGGATCGCCTTCCGGATCAGTTCGTGATGTAAAACCACTTCCTTTTTGTCCATTCACACAAATACAACCTATACAACCTGCATTTCCATTATTAGAAGCACGTGCAAATAAGTGGCCAACATCATAATTAGATTCGCCAATCACACTTGTTAAAGTGGATTGTAATTGACTGTTATAATTTGAAGATGCTGTATAAGGATCACTACCAGAATTGGTATAAATAACATTCGTATTGTTTGCTATTACAACCATGGTAACGTTAAAATCATTTTCAAAAACACCATTTACGCGCGTCATTGTCGCGTTGATTGCAGCTAGTGCTAATGCTTTCGTTCCTCCATGATAAGCCGTATATTCGCCTGTTGTAGAAACCGCTAATCTATATGTCCGCAATAAACCATCATCAGCATTCCGTAAAGAACTACCACTACCTGAAATATTAGTATTCATGGCATCTGTTACGGTACATTCAAAATCATCCTGTTCTATTCTGCGGTCTTGACGATTAAACACCACATATTGACTTAAATCATTGGTATAAGCTTCAATAAAACTTGCTGGTTTATCTGGCGACAAACGCATACTCTGAAACCCTTTTGGCGACATACTAAACCGAATAACATCAGCTGGATTATCAATTCCTTGTCCAGCGTACGAACGTATATCTGGAAAACGAGCTTGTAAATCAGGATGTAAAACCGAAGCTTCTACTATACGAAAACGTTCCATTTTGCCTTGATCATTTGGAAAAGATAAAATAATTTGAGAGCTACGTCCAATATCTTCACGTTTGGTAACGTTTTGTAGTGACTGCTTTAATGCATTAAAATCCAAAGAGAAAACCTCTGAATCTGGTAAGGCAAGTTTGTTACTTTTTACTGTCTTTTTACTGACGGCTACTTGTTTTTCCCAAAGCTTTTTACTTTGTGCAAAGCTGACGCTCATGCTGAAAAGAACTAATAATAGGAATAGTTTTTTAATCATAATGAATTGCTATTTATGTGATTATTTAATGAAATTTTAACGAATTTAATATAAAAATTACCTAATTGATTGTGTTATTGTTATTTATTTCACAAAATAAATACACAATTATCAACATTACGGTTTTACCACAGTCGTTTTGAAGAAAAGACTTACTTTTACATGTATGCAAACAGATAAAATTTTAGAGGTTACTAACTTAAAAATTTCATTTTCAAACAATAAAATTGAAAATGAAATTATTCATGGCATCACGTATAATCTATTCCCTAATGAAATATTAGGCATTGTAGGTGAATCTGGGTCAGGGAAATCAGTTTCATCATTAGCCATTATGGGATTACTCCCTAAACATATTTCTAAAATTACTGAAGGTGCTATCCGCTTTGAAAATCGCGACTTAACACAAATTTCATCTAAAGCTTTTCAGAAAATTCGTGGAAACGATATTGCTATGATTTTTCAAGAGCCAATGAGCTCCTTAAATCCATCCATGCGTTGCGGCGAACAGGTTCGGGAGATCCTTTTACAGCATACCAATTTATCTAAATCTGCAGCAAAAGCAGAAACTATTAAGCTTCTTGAAAAAGTAAAACTCCCCAATCCTGAACGTGTTTTTAAAGCCTATCCTCATGAAATTTCAGGTGGCCAAAAACAACGGGTTATGATTGCCATGGCTATTGCTTGTAAACCCAAAATTTTAATTGCCGATGAACCTACAACGGCTTTAGATGTAACCGTTCAAAAAGAAATTATTTTATTACTGAAAGAACTTCAGCAAACTGAAAGCATGAGCATTTTATTCATTTCACATGATTTGTCGCTTATTTCAGAAATTTCCAATCGGGTTTTGGTTATGTATCAAGGTCATATTGTGGAACAAGGATTGGTAACTGATATTTTTAATAACCCTCAACACACGTATACCAAAGCATTAATTAATGCCAGACCAGCTTTAGATGTGCGCTACAAACGATTAGCAACCATTAAAGATTACATGAATGACACCATTGATAAAACGGTTGTTAGTGTAGAAGACCGCGTTAAAAATCACAAAAAAATATATGCCAAACAACCACTCTTAACGGTTAACAATTTAGATAAAATCTACTTTTCAAAGTCGGGTTGGTTTAAAAAAGACGTGGCTTTTAAAGCAGTCAATCAGGTTAGTTTTAACTTATATGAAGGCGAAACATTGGGATTGGTTGGCGAATCCGGTTGTGGAAAATCCACATTAGCGAATGTTATTTTACAATTGGATAAAGCATCTGCAGGCCAGATTATTTATAAAGGCAACGATATAACCACCTTACCAAAAAAGGCCATTAGAGAATTACGAAAAGACATTCAAATTATTTTTCAAGATCCGTATGCATCTTTAAATCCGAGGATCCCCGTTGGAAAAGCCATTATGGAACCTATGAAGGTTCATGGTATTGGAACTTCAGATACGGATAGAAAAATACGTGTTTTAGAACTACTGGAGAAGGTTGGTTTAGATGCCTCGTTCTTTTCGCGATATCCACATGAGTTTTCAGGTGGTCAAAGGCAACGCATTGGAATTGCGAGAACCATTGCTTTGGAACCTAAATTGATTATTTGTGATGAATCCGTTTCAGCATTGGATATTTCTGTACAAGCGCAAGTATTGAATTTGCTGAATGATCTAAAAGAAAATTTTGGGTTTACATACATATTTATTTCACACGATTTAGCTGTGGTAAAATATATGTCGGATAATTTAATTGTAATGAATCAAGGAGAAATTGAAGAAATGAATGATGCAGATATTATTTACGCAAATCCACAAAAAGCGTATACTAAAAAACTTATTCATGCTATTCCAAAAGGACTATAGCATGAATAATTTCTTTGTTAAATACATAAAGCTTTTAAGGAATCGCTTGGTATTTTGAATACTCAAATTCAAGCTGTTTTCATAACGTGTAGGTTGTTCAGGTAGATTTGAGGCAAAATTCATAAGTAGGTTATGTTTTTGGTAGATTTGAGTTTCTTTTGTTCATTTAAATTATAATAGATTTGGGGCAAATTATAATTCCATTTTTCAAAAGTTTCAGTTCAATTCATTGGTTAGGTTTGGGATTGCTAATATGAAATATATTTTCAAAGTACCAGTTAAAATACATTATTTTTCGATGAAATACATATTATTTTAACATTTAAGATAATTTTTGAATATTTTTCCTACAAAAAATTATATTTATCTTTATTTATTTACTTTTAAATTTTAAAATTCTACATATGAAAAAGTATCTACTTTATGCTTTAGGATTATTTTGTTTTAACTGCACAATTCAATATGATGGAGACACTCGTCTTGTAGCCAATGGGCAATTGCTAGACCGAAATGCGAATCCTATTGCCAATCATGATATTGAAATTTGGGCTTATACACATTATAACGGCTCCTATGGAAATTCTAGCGATTTAATTTCGTTAACAAAAACCAATAATTTAGGAGAATTTGAAATGGTTTTTCCGCAAGCCAAAGGGAATATTTCCTATGAAATAAAAGCCTTAGACAACACGTATACTTATCAGAATAAAACGGTTTCAAATATTAAAACTTTCAATTTTGTTGACTATACGTTTTCGTCAACCAACTTGTTTAATTTAATTGAAACAGATGATATCATGCAGCTAACCATTCTTCTGAATCATGTAAATACTGACAATCAAATTATAGATATTTCTATTGATGGTATTCTGGCCAATAATTATGTTTATGTGAATCCTCAAGTGGAGCCTGAACCTTATTATTACGATAGTTATTATGAAACCGTTGCAAAAAACCAATCGCTTATTATCAATTACGATGTAAGAAATAATAGCACTCAAACCGTTTCATCGCTTCAAGAAACGCTTGATGTTAGTGATGAAGATATTTATGAATACACCTTAAATTATTAATTAATGAAACATTTTTTAATAGTGGTTCTCTTGTGTCCAATTTTTGTTTTTGCACAAGAAGATCGCAGTACCGAATTTGAATCTGATTTTGAACCTAGACCTGAATTCTATATATACATGCTAAATCATAATAATTTTGGTGACAACTATCTATCAGAAGCCAATAAACCAAATTTTTTAGGAGTTGGCCTTCAAATAAACGCGTTTAAAGCTTATAACTTTAAAATTGGTGTTGGTGGTGAGTATATAGAATATACGGTAACCAATAGAGCATTAGGTGGCAATATAAACAAGTCCTTTTATTATGCCGCATATCTTAAACTGCAATATGAAATAGATTTTAGAGACAATTGGGCTGTTGAACCTTTAATAGGTATTGGTAGAACTAGAATCCATCAAAAAAGTGGCTCTAAAGATTTTGACGATTTTTACGGAACCGCATTTTACCTAGGAAGTAACTTACTCTATAAATTTACAGATCATATTGCTGTGTATCTAGGTGCAAATTATAACTACACCAGTTTTGATATTAAAACAGCTGCTGATTATAAAGATTTCTTCCAAAATGCCAATCAAATTCAAGTACAATTGGGTTTAATTTTTTCGATTGGCGATAATTAGGTTTTGACTACCTGCTTGCGAAGACATGGCGCTCAACCTGACAGGTGTTATAATTTAGAAAATGTAGATTTTAAATATTGGACAAATGAAATTTGCTTAATTGCTCATTTAGTATGCCGTTTCTATTTTATGTTAAAGTCATGCTGAATTCCGCTAAAGCTCCATTTTACTTGGACATACTTATTTTGGGTTTTGGACAAATGGAATTCCGCTAAAGCTCCATTTCAGGGATTGTGCCTTCTATAATTAAAGTGCCTTCAGTTGCTTTTTGAATCTCTTCAACAGAAACACCTGGCGCACGTTCTAAAAGCTTGAAGCCTTTATCTGTAACTTCTATAACCGCAAGATTCGTCACAATTTTTTTAACGCAACCAACACCAGTTAATGGCAATGAGCAACGTTTTAGTAGTTTAGATTCGCCTGCTTTGTTCGTATGCATCATAGCCACGATTATGTTTTCAGCACTTGCCACTAAATCCATAGCACCACCCATTCCTTTTACCATTTTATTTGGAATTTTCCAGTTGGCAATGTCGCCGTTTTCCGCTACTTCCATGGAACCTAGTATGGTTAAATCTACATGTTGCCCACGAATCATAGAAAAGCTCATAGCCGAATCAAAGAAACTGGCTCCTGGTAAGGTGGTAATAGTTTGCTTTCCGGCGTTTATAATATCGGCATCCTCATCGCCATCAAAAGGAAATGGTCCCATACCAAGCACGCCATTTTCACTTTGAAATTCAACCTCTATATCGTCTCGCACATAATTAGCAACCAAGGTTGGAATCCCAATTCCTAAATTCACGTAGTAACCGTCTTGAACTTCTTGTGCTATGCGTTTTGCTATTCCGTTTTTATCTAACATGTTTTAATAATTTGAAAATTCGTTGATTTGAAGATTTGAAAATTAGCCTTGTTTACTACTCGATATTATTTTCGAAATAATATTAATTATTGATTTCAAATCATCATTGATTAGTTTGTTTGGTGTTGGATAATGCTGTGATTGTTCACATAACCTTAACCAATATTGTAATTCATCTGCCTCTTAGCAGCAATTTTAAATTTGTGAATAAAATCTTTTTTACTCTCTGCATTCTGCGCTTCTGCTACATTTGCTCCTATGGATGTGCCACTTCTAAATATTTGAGAAGCCATTTCATATTTATGATTATTTCTAATTTCTTCAGAAAAATCAATGATATTCAATGATAATTTGAAAGTTAATGTCACTATAATATTTTCCTTATCGTTCCTCATCTTCAAATCTTCAAATCATCACATCGTTTAATCCCTTTGTCTTACTGTTCGTTGTTCAATGCGTTTTTCGTAATTTTTACCTTCAAAAATACGTTGAACAAAAATTCCTGGAATATGAATTTGGTTGGGATCTAATTCGCCGACAGGCACTAATTCTTCTACCTCAACAACCGTTATTTTGGCTGCACCACACATATTTGGATTGAAGTTTCTAGCTGTTCCTTTAAAAATCAAATTTCCTGCAGCATCACCTTTCCAAGCTTTTATAAAAGCAAAATCAGCTTTAAAGGCATGTTCTAACACATACATTTTGCCATCAAATTCTCTGGTTTCTTTACCTTCGGCCACTTCCGTTCCGTAACCAGCAGGTGTGTAAATAGCTGGAAAACCAGCTTGTGCTGCACGACAACGTTCAGCAAGCGTGCCTTGCGGAATTAATTCCACATCCAACTCACCACTTAACATTTGACGCTCAAATTCATCATTCTCACCAACGTAAGACGAAATCATTTTTTTTATCTGGCGTTTATGTAGTAATAATCCCAATCCGAAATCGTCCACACCAGCATTATTAGAAATACAGGTTAAACCTTTAACTTCCAATTCCACCAATTTAGCGATACAGTTTTCTGGAATACCACTTAACCCAAAACCGCCCAACATAAAGGTCATATTATCGGTTACGCCTTGTAAAGCTTCGTTAATATCTGCAACTTGTTTATTAATCATAGTGCTGTTTTTTTGCTTCGGAAAAATACGAAATAAAAAAGCCATTCGGAAGGGAATGGCTTTTGAAATTTAATGGATTATTTATTATTAAAAATCCAATTCATCCGGAATTTCTTCAATTGGTGTGGCTTCGTCACCTTCAGAAACGTAATCATCACAATCTACTTGAATGGTTAAGTTTTTTGGTGCTTCAAATGCGCTTGTGGAAATTTCTAATTCTTCATCATCAATACAGCTGCGCATATACATTCCCCAAATTGGTAATGCCATAGATGCACCTTGTCCATAGGTAATGGTTTTAAAATGCGTAGCACGATCTTCTGCTCCTACCCAAACACCGGTTACCAAATTAGGAACCATAGCCATAAACCAACCATCACTTTGGTTTTGTGTGGTTCCTGTTTTCCCAGCAATGGGGTTTTTAAACTCATAAGGATATCCTGTTATAATTTCTGGGTAAACACCAGTTTTTGGCATCCAAGTTCGTCTTAATCGTGCTCCAGAACCTACTCTGGTTACACCTTCCATTAATTTAACGGTTACATAAGCGGTTTCCGCACTAATAACATCGCGCGATTCTGGTGTAAATTGGTACAGAACAGTTCCATTTTTATCTTCTATATGGGTTACCATAACCGGTTTGGTATAAACACCTTGATTCGCAAATGTGGCATAAGCGGCTACCATTTCATACACACTTAAATCCGCTGTTCCTAACCCAATAGAAGGTACAGCAGGAATATTAGATTCCACACCTAATTTTTTAACCAAATCAATAACGGGTTGCGGACCCACTTTATCCATTAAACGTGCTGTTATGGTATTTACAGATTTCGCCAATGCCTCTTGCAGTGTTATTTCTCCCCCATAATCACCACCAGAGTTTTTGGGTGTCCAAGGCTCTGGATTACCAAACTTCATAGCCTCAATAGTTATTTGAGATTGTGGTAATTTATAGCATGGTGATAAATGTAACTGGTCTATAGCTGTTGCATAAACAAACGGCTTAAAGGTTGATCCTACTTGACGTTTTCCTTGATACACATGATCATATTGAAAATGTCTATAATTCATACCACCAACCCATGCTTTTACATGACCCGTTAATGGGTCCATAGACATCATTCCTGGATGTAAGAATTTCTTGTAATACCGCATAGAATCCATAGGTTTCATAATGGTATCTATTTCACCTTTCCATGAAAAAATAGACATGGATGTTGGTTTATCAAAAGAAGCTATAATTTCTTTGTCGCTTTTACCGTTCTTTTTCATAACACGCCAGCGTTCTGATTGGCGCATTCCACGATTCATTAAGGATTCAATTTCGTTTTTATCCAACGCCAAAAATGGTGCTGTTGGGTTTCGTTCTGGTGTGTTTTGATTATCAAATTCGGCCTGTAGTCTTGGCATGTGTTTTTGCACAGCTTCTTCAGCATAATTTTGCATGCGTGAATCAATTGTGGTATACACTTTTAAACCATCGCCATATAAATTATATTTCTCGCCATCTGGTTTTGGATTGTTTTTAATCCAATCTTTCATAAAACCATCTAAATACGCACGGAAATACGTGGCAATCCCATCTCTATGTGATTGTGGTGTATAACGTAAATCTAATGCTGTTTTCTGAAGCGAATCCTTAACCGTTTCAGAAATATAATCATACTTTTCTAATTGATCTAAAACTACATTTCGGCGGTTTCTTGTACCTATTGGATTTTTATGGTCTCGTGGGTTGTATAAGGACGAGTTTTTAAACATGCCCACAAGCATAGCCGATTCTTTTAAATTTAATTCATTTGGTTCTTTATCAAAATAAATACTAGCAGCAGAACGAATACCATCTGCATTATTACCAAAATCATAAATATTAAAATACATGGCAATAATTTCTTCTTTGGTATATTGCCTTTCTAGTTTTGTGGCAATAATCCATTCCTTCACTTTTTGCGTGTATTTATCCAAGCCTTTAGACCGAACTCCAACAAACAATTGACGTGCTAATTGTTGCGAAATAGTACTTGCTCCTCCTCTAGATCCTAAATACACAATGGCTCTTAATGTACCGCGTGCATCAATACCAGAATGTTCAAAATAGCGTGCGTCTTCCGTTGCAATTAACGCATCGACTAAATTTTGTGGTAATTCATCAAAACTAACAGGTGTTCGGTTATCATTGAAATAGAATTTTCCGAGTGTTTTGGCATCAGAAGAAATAATTTCAGTAGCTAAATTTGTTTTCGGATTTTCTAAAACGGTATAATCCGGAAGTTCTCCAAAAACACCCCAAGATGCTAATAGAAATAGCAAAACAACAGCTGAAATGCCACCTAAAAATACCGTCCAAAACCAACGTACATATTTTTGAAACCCGTTGGATGTATTTGCTTGTTTTTTTGCTTGTTTCTTTTTTGCCATTGTATAAATACTAATTGATCCTGGAATTTATTGTTTTGGTACTGTTGGGTGTTCAATTCGAAAGCCAACTTCCGTTATCCCTTCTAAATTTATAACACCATTTACCTTGCCATTCTCACGCATGGCTTGTTGAATTTTTATTTGATAGTCGCCTGATTCACTAAAAACAACGCCTTCTTTATACCACAATTTGCTTTCTTTTACATCTGTAAAACCAGTACCTAAAAGCTCGCCATTGGGCTTCGCCATTTTATATTGCAACGTATCCTTGATTACTTTTCCATTTGGAAAATCCATTTCAACAATTAAATAAAGATTATTAAATGGGTAATCGTTGTTATTACGAAGGTTTACATACAAATTATACGGGTTAATAGAGTCTGGTGCTTGAAAATTAAATTGCACTACAGAATCTTTATGCCAGGTGTTTGGAACCGATTTATAGGTGTCGTAAACCCGATTAGAATCGCATGATGTTACAACCAAAAATGCCATAACAGCTACTAAAGTCAAAAACTTATTTGGCATCATTGGAATCGTTCTTTTTACCTTGTGGTTTACGTCTTTTATTCGGCTTGTTTGGTTTATCAGCACCTGCTTTAATATTCGTATTAGCGTCCTTATTTACCGATTCTTTTCTAGGGTTAGGTTTATTTCTAGGCTTATTAGCATCTGGCTTATTTCCATCTTTAGCATGTGCATCCTTATTGGTTGCCTTGGCTTTATTTGGAGGTTTGTTGCCCTTTCGGTTATTACTTTTACGTTTTTTATTGTGTTTTGGACTATCAAAACGCGTTAAACTATCTTGTCCAACAACGTTTTCATATTCACTTTTAGTATCTTTTATTAATTCAACCGCATACTCTTCTAGGCTTGCTGGCTTTTTCTTTTCCTTATTAAGGGCAATAATTTCGTTTGCTTGAGCAGTCGTAATTAAGTGCCAATTCATCCATTCGCCTTCATAGGCGTACCACATATGACCTTTAAAAATATCGGTTTTTTGGCAAACGGCTGTACCTTTTTCTGTGTAGAGTTTTATTTCGGTTTTCGGGAAATCTTTAAGCGCATCCAAATAGGTATCCAACTCGTAATTTAAACAACATTTTAATTTACCACACTGCCCAGCAAGTTTTAGCGGATTTAGTGATAATTGCTGATATCGCGCAGCTGATGTACTTACCGAACGGAAATCTGTTAACCACGTAGAACAACACAATTCCCGACCACAAGAACCAATACCTCCTAAACGAGATGCTTCTTGACGGAAACCAACCTGTTTCATTTCTATACGCGTTTTGAACTCTTTAGCGAATAGTTTAATAAGCTCCCTGAAATCCACACGCTCTTCAGCTGTGTAGTAGAACGTTGCTTTACTAGCATCACCTTGATATTCGATATCTGAAATTTTCATGTGTAATTTCAAATCGATAGCAAACTGACGTGCTTTCACCTTCATAGGCTCTTCTAAGTCACGAGCGTCAGACCAAATATCTATATCTTTTTGTGATGCTTTGCGGTATATTTTAAAAAATTCCGGATCTGTTTCCGAAACCTTTTTGCGTTTCATTTGTACACGTACTAATTCACCTGTTAGCGTAACCATGCCAATATCATGACCATATTCCCCTTGGGTTGCCACAATATCACCAATACTTAAAGTTAAATTTTCTGTATTTTTATAGTAGTGTTTTCGGCCATTTTTAAAACGTACCTCAACCCAATTAAATGGCTCTTGACCATTTGGTAATGTCATGTTTGCTAGCCAATCAAATACCGTTAATTTATTACAACTATCTGTGCCACAGGTACCATTGTTTTTACAACCTTTTGGCTGTCCATCTTTGCCTGTTGAGCAAGTGTTACAACTCATATTATTTATGTATAGATTCTGAAAACCAAAACGCTTTCAGAAGACGATTAATAATCCTTTTAAAGATGTAAAGATAAGATTATTTATTAAGTTAAATAAAATATGATATCCGCACATTTTAAAAATAATAAACTATATTTATTAGTTGATTATCAACGAATTAAAAATTATTTTCTTGCAACAAAGTACATATTTAAGGTTTTATTTTTTGTTAATGCTCACATTTTTATTTTTTTCCGATGGTACTATAAACCTCTTAAAACTCTAATTATGAAATCTAATTTTACGTACGCCATTTTTATCAGCTTTGTAGTATTCGCCTCTAGCATGATTTATTCTCAAGATTTCAATTCCGGAATGGGAGATACTGAATTCACCTTTAATGAAGCCCAAATACCTTGTCTAACATTCGCACAAAGAGAACAAATTAAAAGTCAGTTACAGTATAATGTGCAGGTATTAAAACAACAAAATAACCTAGCCTATAGATGCCAATAGAGTTGGTGGTCATGCGCTAACAAGCATCTGCCTTCAACTATAATGATACGTGGGCAATTTCTGGATACATAGATCATAATTCGACTTTCCCGAATCAATTATTAGATTATAATTGTGGCACCATAACCTATGCTGCAGCTTCGGGTTATAATCATCAAGGTTTAGATATTTATTTGTGTCCATTTTCTTGGAAACAAATGGATGATTCTCAAACAGAAATAATTACAACTGCTGCTGGTCAAATTATTGATTAAGGCGACACTATATACTTAACTGCATTTTTAAGAGATCAAGTAGCAGGAACCAATTTTAATGTTCAAATTTTAAGACCTGATAATTCTGTTTTTTATAATTCTTCTTTTAATACAGCCACAACTAGTTCCTCTTGGTATTACTACAAGTATTTAAACTCTTTTGATGCTATTGGTGAATGGAAATGGCAAGTTACTTACGAAGGACAAACAGGTAACACATTTATTTACTATTCAAACTCTTGGTGTTGATTTAAATGAATTTCAAACCTTTTCTATTTATCCAAGCCCAACTAAAAGTTATATTAACATTTCTTCAGATTATCAAATTAAAATACAAATAGTAGATATTCAGGGTAAAATAATCAAACCAATAATTCAAACGGTATTAAAAATGTGAGTTTAGAAGGTATTTCTGATGGACTTTGTTTTTTAACCCTTGAAAGTAATACGAATCAGAGGAAAACGGTAAAGGTTATAAAAGAGTGATTTTTAATTAAATTCAATTTCATAATTCAACCGATTAGAAGCCGATTTTAATTCCGTTTTCGATTTGAAAATATTGCGAAACAAGAGCTTATTCCAACCAATTTTTTGGGAATAGCTATTAAAGCTTTCTTCACGCCAATTAAAGCCATCACGCCAAAATTTTTGTGGAGAAACATAGCAAAATGTATAATCGAAAATAAAGCTAGAATCGTTTACTTGATTATGATTTGGAATCGTATCAGACGCTAAAAGTGTAATATTATTAGCTTTACAACTTGCTTTAATTTGGCTAATGATTTTTGGATAATCAACTCTTAAGGTTTCCAAATCAAAATCGTTGTATTCGGTATTTCCAATTTTCTGAATCGGGCGAATTTGAAGTATATCAAAACTTTCGCCATTAAAATGTTCAAAGAAATCGGCTAATTCATAAAAATTATCCTTGTTGAAGGTGTAATTGATACGCACTTTAAAATCGTATTGTTTTTTCAATTTTTCGAAAGCCTTGAAAGCGGCATGAAATTTTTCATAGCTGGCCTTTTTCATAAAGTTTTCATAGCTTTCTTTATGAACACCATGAAGGGAAATGGTAAATTCATTTAAACCAGCTTTTATAAGTGCTTCAATTTTTTCTTCATCTAATAAATTAGCATTCGTAGTTATAGAAATATAGGGAACGTTATAGGTTTTTCCCAATGCTACAACCTTTACCAAATCTTTATATAAAGTTGGTTCCGTTCCACAGCCAATTTGAAGTTTTAAGGCACGTTTAAAAATGGTTTGGGCAACCTGCTCTAACTCATCTTCTTTAAATTGGCCTTTTAAGGTTTTTACATAATCGGCATCTGTAAAATAACACATTTTACAACGCAGATTACAGGCCATAACCGGGTCTAAATTTACGGCCAAGTAGCGTTGATTAAACGTATGCAACAAATAGAGCCCCAGAAATTTAATTCTGTGGCTTTTTATTTTTCTGTTTAATTTTAACAGCTTGTAAACGTCCATTTAATTGTTTTGGCTTAAGGTATCAAATATATTACGTAAGTCCTTTTTGAAAGGCAAATGATCGGCTCGACCCTTTTTAAAGATATCGTTACTATTTCCTTGACCTTTGCGTAAGGCTTTTTGCTCCTCAAAGGATAATTGAATAATATCCTGACAGGTAGTAGAACAGCAATTTTCCATTTTTTCTTTGCAGGATTCACACTGAATAAATAGTAAATGACACGCTTCGTTGGCACAATTGGTGTGCAAATCAGCAGACTCACCACATTGATGACATTGTGCAATAACATCGTCAGATATACGCTCTGAACGACGTTCATCAAACACAAAGTTCTTACCAATAAATTTATTTTCTAAACCTTTTGCTTCTACTTGGCGTACATAATTAATGATACCACCTTCTAATTGATACACATTTTTAAAACCTTTGTGTTTGTAATACGCACTCGCTTTTTCACAACGAATACCACCTGTACAATACATAACCAGTTTTTTATCCTCTTTATGGTCTCGTAAATCAGCTTCAATAATATCTAAAGACTCCCGAAACGTATCAACATCTGGTTTTACAGCATTTATAAAATGACCTATTTCACTTTCATAATGATTTCGCATATCTACCAAAACCACGTTTGGATCGTCAATAAGCTGATTGAATTGTTCGGCTTCAACGTGAATCCCTTTGTTGGTTACATCAAACGTGTCATCGTTTAAACCATCGGCTACAATTTTATCACGCACCTTCACTTTTAATTTTAAAAATGAAAAATTATCGTGCTCAATAGCGATATTTAATCGCACATTTTCTAAAAACGAAATGGTATCTAAATGATTTTTAAACAGATTGAAATTATCTGCTGGTACGGAAAGTTGGGCGTTTATGCCTTCATTGGCCACATAAATACGTCCTAAAACGTCTAGGTTGTTCCAGTTTAGAAATAGGTGATCTCTAAAAATGTTTGGATTGTCAATTTTCGCGTATTTGTAGAAAGAAATAGTCAAGCGTTCTTTTCCCGCTTGCTCAATAAGTTCAGTTCTTTCTTTTGCGCTTAAGGTATTGTACAGTTGCATGCTATACTAATTGTTTAAGGTTAAAGAATATTTTAGCTGCAAATGTACTATTTTTTGAGTGAATCGGAATTTTCACCAAACAAAAAGCACTTTATAATGGTTTATAAAGTGCTTTAAGTAGACTAACTCGTTATTACTATTTTTTTTAATTCAAAAAAATAACAATCCGAGCTAACCGCCATCGGCTTTGCAGCTTCCGTTTATAAATACGGATACTGAAACGCCTGTTTCTCCTATTAATAATATTTTTCTAATAAATCTCATATCAAAAGTTTCCCAGCTTTATTAAGTAGATGCAAAAACATCAAAAAGGTTGCGTCATAAAATGGTAAAGTGAAAAAAGAGTGGTATTTTAGCAACACTTTTACAAGATAAAAAATACAGAAATGAGCAACGAAAAAGAAGCTAAATTAAAAGCGCTACAACTTACTTTAGACAAACTAGATAAAGCGTACGGCAAAGGAACGGTAATGAAAATGAGTGATCAAGCTGTTGTTGATGTCGAGGCTATTTCCTCGGGTTCTTTAGGATTAGATATTGCACTAGGTGTTAATGGATATCCAAGAGGTCGTGTTATAGAAATATACGGTCCAGAATCTTCTGGTAAAACAACGTTAACATTACATGCTATTGCTGAAGCTCAAAAAGCTGGTGGTATTGCGGCTTTTATTGATGCAGAACATGCTTTTGATAGAACTTACGCAGAAAAATTAGGCGTAGATATTGATAATTTAATTATTTCGCAACCAGATAATGGTGAACAAGCTTTAGAAATTGCCGATAATTTAATTCGTTCTGGTGCCATTGATATTGTTGTTATTGACTCGGTAGCTGCTTTAACACCAAAAAGTGAAATTGAAGGTGAAATGGGTGATTCTAAAATGGGATTACATGCGCGTTTAATGTCTCAAGCCTTACGTAAATTAACAGCATCTATTAGTAAAACCAATTGTACGGTAATTTTCATTAACCAATTACGTGAAAAAATTGGGGTTATGTTTGGAAACCCAGAAACAACAACTGGTGGTAATGCATTAAAATTTTATGCTTCGGTACGTTTAGATATTAGACGTTCAACACAAATAAAAGACACAGACGGAAATGTGCAAGGAAATAAAACCAGAGTTAAAGTGGTTAAAAATAAAGTAGCACCACCTTTTAGATTGGCAGAATTTGATATTATGTATGGCGAAGGTATTTCCAAAGTAGGTGAAATATTGGATATTGCTGTAGAATTTGAAGTTATTAAAAAAGCCGGATCGTGGTTTAGTTATGGCGACACCAAATTAGGACAAGGTCGTGATGCGGTTAAAGCGCTTATTAAAGATAATCCCGAACTCATGGATGAGTTAGAAGTAAAAATAAAAGAGCTTATAAAATCAGCTTAAAATAAAAAAATCCCAATAAATTGGGATTTTTTTATATCCCAACGCAACCTTTTGGCCTTTAGTGCATCTATATAGTGAAACACACTATTTAAGGTTTGCCTCGAATTATGAAAAAATTGTTTGTTTGCCTGTTTGCCCTTGCATCATTAGCCTGTAGTGTTAATGATGAAGATATCCAGTCAAGCACTGTAATGATGTTACCAGTAGAAAGTGCTATTGTTCCTAATGAATTTGTTAGTGGTCAAGAATATGAAATTTTCATAACCTACAAGCGACCAACAGAATGCCATGTTTTTAAAGACATTTATTCTCAAACACAATCAGATGGATTGATGATAGCCATAATGTCTACCGTTTTTAATGAAAATAATGATTGTCCTCCAAGTAGCGAAACGGTAGAAAAATCATTTAAATTCAAACCGAGTAGAGATGAAAATACGTATGTATTTAAATTTTGGCATGGTAGCAATGGATCAGGAGAAGATGAATTTATCATTTTTGAAGTTCCAGTAGTCGATTAATTAATGTTTAACTAAATGTGTTTCATGTGAGTTTAAACCAACTCATACAAAAATGTAGTAATCATGATACTCAAGCACAAAGCGAATTATACCAGCTCTTTTCGAGCAAATTGTTTTCGGTTTGTTTAAAGTATTCAAGGAATTACGCCGAAGCGGAAGACAATCTGCAGGACGCGTTTTTGACTATTTTTAAAAAAATTAGTCAGTTTAATAATAAAGGTTCTTTTGAAGGTTGGTTGAAACGCATTGCTATTAATACGGCGTTACAACGCTATAGAGGTCAAGGCGTTTTTGAAATAATAAATGAAGATTTCATAGCAGATGAAGACATAGAAATTGATGATGAAGACATTTCACTCGATTTTCTGCTGAAAATTATTCAAGAGCTACCAGATCGGTATAGATTGGTGTTTAACATGTATGTTTTAGATGGTTATTCGCATAAAGAAATAGCTGATTTATTGAGCATTTCAGATGGCACATCAAAATCGAATTTGGCAAGAGCACGAAAAATATTAAAAGATAAAATTGAAGCATATAAAGCGGGTTTTAACGCGCAATCTTTATAATGAGTAATAAAAAACACATCGACAGAATTTTCCAAGAATCCTTCAAGGATTTTGAGGCGAAGCCCAATCCTGAATTGTGGTCTAAAATTCAAAACGAGATGGCATTAGAAACGGAAAAGCCTAAAGCTTTCCCAATCTGGATGAGTATAGCAAGTATTGCAGCCGTTTTAGCCGTATTAGTCACTATTGGTTCAGTAGTATTTACTGGCACCAACAATCCTGCTGCTACAGATAAAAAAATTGTAGATACCCAAACAAGATCTAGTGATGATGTATTAAATTCTAACAAAACAACTGGTGCTTCTGAAAAAAATTCAACAAACAAAAACAATATAGTTGTTGATGATCCGAAAGCGACTTCAAATAATCCTTCAGAATTTAACAATGAAAGCATTGCGAATACGGATATAGATAGTAATGGTAATCCAATAGCTAGTGAAAATTCTGAAAGGGATTCTATTACAAATTCTGATAAATTAAATAATGCTACCGCATCTTCAAGCAGAAATACAGCAGTTGCCAACTCTGAAAATAGAAATACTAAAAATGCTAACAGTAATTACGCCAATAAGCCTAACACAATAAAAAACAGCAACAGCCTTAATAATCAAAATAACAAGACTATTAATAACGGAATTGCTAGTCAAGATAACACATCAAATCCTAACAAAAATGGATTGGTAAACGAATCGAATACCACGAGTAATTCGGTAAATAATACTATTGAAGCTACAAATAATGTTGTGGTTCAAGAATCTGAAGCTTCAGAAAACGCAATTAATAATTCAGTAAACAGAACAGGTATTGCAGCAAATTCAGTTTCAAATAATAGTTCTGAAACTGATAAATTAAACGCTATTACTACCAATGAAACAGTTAATAACACAAATAAAACGATACAGAATAATAACAATAATACGGTAGCTTCAACTATCAACAGCGCGAACCAAAGTAATAAAACGGCATCTGATGTACAGCGTGCCGTTTCTACTTCGGAAACCGATAATCTGTTGAAAGAAACAAGCGCGCAAAATGCTATTGCTTGGAATGCTAAGACAAGCAACACACCTCAAAATGAAAAAGAAAAAGAGGAAAACTTAATGGTTGGTGATTCGCTAGTTAGTGAATCACCTTCAATTGAGGAAGCTATTGCTCAAGCCGAAGAAACCAGTGAAAAGGAAGAAGATGAAAAACTAGTAAATAGGTGGCAAGTTCAAGCAAACATTGCGCCTGTTTACTACAATTCGTTAGGGAAAGGCTCGCATATTGATGACGAGTTTGTATCCAATTCTAAAAGTGGTGAAACCAATACCAGCTATGGTGTAAATGTAAGTTATGCTATTAGTAAAAAATTAGCTATTCGCTCCGGTATTAGCTCCTTAAATTTAAGTTACGATACGGATAATGTTATTTTATACAATTCGCCAATTACTAATACGCCTGACAATACAAACCCACTGCGCAACATTAATTTAGAACCTGGAAGTACCACGCTGAATGCTTTTAGTGGTGATAATTTAGGTTTTCAGCAAATTAATAATGAGTTATATAATGCAGCCATTAGTCAACGATTAAGTTATTATGAAGTTCCTGTAGAACTGGAATACAAATTAGTAAATAATCGCTTTGGCGTAAATATTATCGGTGGAATGAGTACCTTCTTTTTAAATGATAACGAAGTGTATTCGGAATTTGAAGAATATAAAACCTATATAGGTGAAGCAAACAATGTAAATAGTGTCAGTTTTAGTACCAATTTAGGAATTGGATTGAATTATAAATTCACAGATAAACTCCTATTTAATTTTGAACCAACCTTTAAATACCAATTAAATGGTTTTGATAATACCTCTGGTGATTTCAGACCTTATATTATAGGTGTTTATACAGGTTTTAGTTATAAGTTTTAATTTTTAGTTGGTTAGATTGATGCTGTTTTAAAAAATTGAAACAGCATGATAAGTAAGAAAGCTATTCTGTGCCAAGAGTAGCTTTTTTTTGTTTTAATTGGATTGCAAAGCGTTTAGAATAAGTGAACGTGTTTCTTTATTTAAGTCCTTCGTATCGGCAACATGTAAACCTTTAGTTGGAATAAATGGAAATCCAATAGCGCGCATTTTTCCGGGACTTCCGCTAAAAAAAGTAAAAGGAAACCGTTTCTTATTATCTAAAAATACGATAGGCACAATAGGAATTTGATGATTAATAGCTAACCTGAAAGCCCCATCTTTAAATTCGTCTAAAATTACATCCTCAGCTGGCACACCACCTTCTGGAAAGATACAAATACTCAACCCTTGTTTTAATCGTCGTTGGGCCCTTAAGAATACAGCTTTTCGACTTTTTTCAGAACTTCTATCTACCAAAATACAGGTGCGTTTATAGAAGAAACCGAATAAAGGAATTTTAGCTAGCTCTTTTTTACCAACAAATACAAATGGGTTTTTTGATACCACTAACATCAACATAATATCAGCCATAGAGGTATGATTGCCAATAAACATATAACTGGCTTTGCGTTTTGGTTTTTCGGCTAAAGTAATGTGTGTATTAAAACCCATACCTATTAAAATAAAACGTGCCCAAATTCGCGCCAATCTGTAAAAATAAGGATACCAGGACTCTTTAAGTATGGAAACTAGTAGCAATGGTAACATAATAAGAATAGGTACTGCAACGAGTACGTAAAACCAAATGCGATAAAATACCCAGAAAATATATTTAAAAACCGTCATGGAGACCAAAACTACTTAAATAAATTGAGCTTTTGTGCTAAAAAAATTACCTTTGACATATTAAAACAAATTTGAACTTAAAACAAGACTCCCATTTGCATGGGAAGTGAGCATGGCAAGAATACTAACAGGCATACAAAGCACAGGAACACCACATTTAGGAAATATTTTAGGCGCTATTTTACCAGCTGTAAACATGGCAAATAAACCAGAAAACGATTCGTTTTTGTTTATAGCCAATTTACATACCCTAACCCAAATTAAAGATGCTGAATTATTAAGACACAACACCTATTCTACGGCTGCAACCTGGTTGGCTTTTGGTTTAGATATTGAAAAAACCGTGTTTTATAGACAGAGTGATGTACCTCAAGTGACGGAGTTGTCATGGTATTTAAGCTGTTTCTTTCCGTTTCAGCGTTTAACGTTAGCGCATAGTTTTAAGGACAAAGCCGACAGACTAGAAGATGTAAATGCTGGGTTATTTAACTACCCTATGCTAATGGCTGCGGATATTTTGGCTTATGATGCTGAAATTATTCCTGTTGGAAAAGACCAAATGCAACACATAGAAATCACACGTGATGTGGCATCTCGTTTTCATGCACAAATGGGTGAAACGTTTGTGTTACCAACTGGAAAAGTTGCAGACAATACCATGTTAATTCCTGGAACAGATGGCGAAAAGATGAGTAAAAGTCGCGGAAATTTTATCAATATTTTTCTAGATGATAAAAAACTCCGGAAGCAAATCATGTCTATCCAAACAGATAGTACCGCTCTCGAAGATCCTAAAGATTGGGCAACCTGTAACTGTTTTGCTTTATATAATTTATTAGCTTCAGATACTGAAATAGCGACCATGAAATCTAATTACGACCGTGGGAATTATGGGTACGGCCACGCCAAGCAAGCCTTGTTTGAATTGATTGTAGAAAAATTTGCTGAACCTCGTGAACGCTATCATCATTATATGAATAACCTACACGAAATTGATGACGCTTTAAAAGTTGGTGCTGAAAAAGCGAGTCATGTTGCAAATGCGGTTATTGCACGTGTTAGAGGGAAGGTTGGGTATTAAATTTAATCATTTTTATTAAACATTAATTGCATACCATTCTGTTTATAGTAGAGCATGAACTTTAGGCTGAATGTCTCTTGATTCCATAGTATGAAGGTTGGTTTATCATCTAAACTGCCTTCTTTTAAAGAATATGTGCGTTTTGTTGTTTGCTGTTTGAAGTTTGCTTCACTGCTATTACTAATATCTTCAGTCAGCAAAATATCTTTTACCTTCATATGATTTGGAACGCCATATTGAGAAATGATGTTATTTAAATCTGGTTGATTTAATAGTCTCTGAAAATTAATGTACACCGATTTAATCCTATTATCATCTGTTACATCAATAGATATCTGGTTGTAGATCATTCCAAAGAAATGATATTCGAAACGTAATTTAAAAGTTTTTGAAACTTTGTCATTTTCAAAATCAAGGACCAACTCTTTGATATATTCTAAAGGTTTCCCTAAAATGGTTTCTAGTTTTAAATTCATAAATAATAATTCTTTAAATAATCTCAAATAACTTTCCAGGCAAGGGTCTAATAACCCCTTTTAATTCCATGTTTAGTAATAAACTGGCCACTTTATAAGTTGGTAGATCACAGTCAATGGCAATACTATCTAATTCTTCTTTAGATTTAGTTTGTAGATAATTATAAATTTTCTGCTCGTCTGGTTCCAACTCCACAAACAATTGCTTCTGAATAGTTGGTTTTTGCTTGGTTTCCAGTTCCCAATTTAACATATATGGAATGTCCAACGGATTGGATAATAAGTGCGCTTTCTGAAATTTTATGAGATTATTACAACCGACACTTTGGCTATCCGTTGTGCGCCCTGGAACAGCAAAAACATCGCGATTGTAGGAATTGGCAATATCTGCGGTTACCAAACTCCCTCCTTTTTCAGCCGATTCTATAACAATAGTCGCCTGACTCACACCAGCAATCACGCGATTTCGTTTTAAAAAATTATTTCTATCAAAGGGATCCGAACTCCAAAAATCGGTGAAAAATCCGCCATTTTTCTCTACATCAACCATATACTTTTTATGTGTTTTTGGATAAATCTGATTTAAGCCATGGGCCAAACACCCTATGGTTTGCAAACCGTGTTTTATAGCTGCTTTTTGTGCCGTAATATCCGTTCCGTAGGCGAAACCGGAAACTATAACGGGATTAAAAGGTACGAGTTCTTCAATTAACTTATTGCAAAAGGCAATCCCAGAAGTCGTAATTTTTCTAGCACCTACAATACTAATAATACGTTGATTTTCTAAATTCACATTTCCCACTTGGAATAACAAAATAGGACTATCTATACATTGGTTTAATCGTTGTGGATAGCCGTCATCCATAAAATACAAACACTGAATTTTGTTTTCAGAAATAAATTGCATTTCCGCTTCGGCTGCTTTAAAATGACTTTTATTATATAAATCGCGAATCACATGGGTGCCAATCCCATCAATTTGAAGGAGATGGTGTTTTTTCTCTTTAAAAATAGCTTCAACAGAACCACAATGATTAATCAGCTTTTTAGCCGTAATATCACCTATAAACGGGACATGTTGCAGTGCCAAAATATGTAATAAGCGATTATCGGTCATGGTAGTCATTTGATTTTCAACTTACAAGTAAAGAAATTTTAAGATGTTAATAAATTGTTAGCAAGATTTTTTGTTCATGTTCAAAAATTCCTAACTTTGTTTATATGCAATTAGAACCTTACATAAGCGATTTACTCTACCGTTACGAATGTGTGACTGTCCCTGAATTCGGCTCGTTTTTAACGCGAAGAACTTCAGCTACAATTCATGAAACCACTCATGCTTTTTATCCACCAAAAAAGGTGTTATCTTTTAATGAGCAAATTCAAGAAAATGATGGCTTATTAGCCCGTTACATTGCTGATGTTGAGAAAATCCCTTACGAAGAAGCCTCTAAAAAAATTAAAAAACGCGTAAAATACTTAAAATCCTATTTAGTTGAAGGTGAAACTATTGCTTTTGAAAACATTGGTAGTTTATCCTTAAACAACGAAGGAAATATGTTATTTGAACCGTCTTATAGTTTCAACTATTTGACTGATGCTTTTGGTTTATCACAATTTACTTCGCCTGAAGTTACGCGTGAAACTTATAAAGAAACCGCAGAAGCTATTGAAAAAGTAGTACCTATTGCTGTAACACCACAAAGGCGCCAATCTCGTGGCTATTTAAAATACGCTGCTGTTGGTTTAATTGCTTTAACTATTGGCGGTTTTGCAGCTTCTAATTATTATGTGAATCAGATTGAAACACATAACCAATTAGCGCAAGAAGAAGCCAATTCGCAATTGGAAAGCAAAATTCAAGAAGCTACATTTGTCATTAGTAACCCGTTACCTGCTGTTACGTTAAACGTGAAAAAGCAGTATGGTAATTATCATATTATTGCTGGTGCTTTCCGTGTGGAAGAAAACAGCGATAAAAAAGTGGATCAACTGAAAGACTTGGGTTATGCAGCTCGTAAAATCGGTACGAATAAATACGGTTTACACGAAGTGGTTTATGCAAGTTATGAAGACCGACTAGAAGCGCTTCAAGCCTTGCGTGACGTTAAAAAAACGCACAATAAAGACGCTTGGTTATTGGTGAAAGTGATTGAGGAGTAGGTTATTGTTCTCGTTCTCGATACATTCATTTTGAGCTATGCTCAAATGAACACTCGAACTGACGTGGATAACATTAAAACTAGATACCCTTAATTTAAAAGAAACGTCACTTCGAGTGATTTCGAGGAACGAGAAATTGTATCGAGAAGAATGTCACTTCGCCTGCCTGTCGGCAGACAGGAGTGTCTCGACTTTTTTGTCGGGATGTATCGAGAAGCCAAATATTTAAATGTGAAATTATCATACGTCTACATATTACATTGTGCCGACGATTCCTATTACACAGGCGTTACTTCCAATATAGAAAAACGCTTTTTAGAACACCAATCAGGGAAACATACAGACAGTTATACGTTTAAAAGACGACCATTGACGCTCGCTTTTTATGCAGAATTCACAGATATTCGATTAGCAATTCAAAGTGAAAAGCAAATCAAAAAATGGTCGCGATTAAAGAAAGAAGCTTTAATAAATGATGAATTTGAAAAACTACCAAATTTAGCTAAAAAGAAATTTAATTGAGTTCTTGTTCTCGATACATTCATTTTGAGCTATGCTCAAATGAACACTCGAACTGACGGAAACATCATTAAAATACCAACGTCACTTCGAGTGATCTCGAGGCACGAAAGATTGTATCGAGAAGAACGTCACTTCGAGTGTCACGACTTTTTTGTCGGGATGTATCGAGAAGTATCATTTCCAAACCTATAATTTCACTTTTTCAACTTACCTTTGCAGCGCAATTTAAATGCGGTATTATGACACCAAAAACACCAGAACAATCCAAAACCATTATGACCGACTTGGTACTGCCAAGCGAAACCAATCCACTTAATAATTTATTTGGAGGCGAACTATTAGCGCGTATGGATCGTGCTGCTAGTATTGCTGCTAGGCGTCATAGTCGCCGCATTGTAGTTACCGCTTCTGTAAATCATGTAGCATTTAACCGTTCCGTACCTTTAGGAAGTGTGGTAACAGTTGAAGCTAAAGTATCCCGTGCGTTTAAAACCTCTATGGAAGTATTCTTGGACGTTTGGGTTGAAGACCGTGAATCTGGCTTACGAGACCGCGCTAATGAAGCTATTTACACTTTTGTAGCTGTTGATGAAACCGGAAGACCGATACAAGTACCCGAAATTACACCTGAAACCGATTTAGAAAAAGAGCGTTATGATGCCGCTTTAAGACGTAAACAATTGAGTTTGGTTTTAGCTGGAAAAATGAAACCGAATGAAGCTACTGAATTGAAGGCTTTGTTTCAGTAGATTTATAAAGACCTCACAGGTTTTAAAAACCTGTGAGGTCTGAAAAGTATAATTCTAAATTGAAATGCAATAATAATAAATATTACTCTTGGTATGTGTAGGTTACTTGTGCTGTTAAAGTACCACTTTGTGAATACTCATTTGATGTCAACGGATAACCTCTTTCATTATATGTATATTCAATAGTAGTATCAATGGTCGCACCACTACTATCATTAGAATAATAACTTTTAGTTACATTATTTAAATTAATGCCATCTACTTTTCCTATTTCTTGATTTTCAAAAATTTCGTACTGCGGATTATTTTTATTATCAAATTCATATGTATAGCCTTTAATACCACCATCATCTCTTTCAAAATAAGTGCTTTCAATATTCCCATCGGTAAAGAAAGTTATATCTGTTGTAGCAGCTAATATGTTATCTGCATTGAAATGTTCTTTGCTAATTAATTGGTTACTTGTATTATAATCATATAAAGCTCTTAAAATATCTCCATTATTTCGGTATCTATAGGACGAAGTAATTAATCCATTATTAAATGTAAATTCTGTATAATCAATACTTCCATTATACTCTGTTGTAGATTTCCATATTTGATTATTAGAATTATATGCAAATGAAGTGATATATTCTGCTTCTCCATTAGAATTAACTGCCTTAGAATGTAGTTTTGAAACTCTTCCGTTTGAATTAAAAAAATATGAAGCCGTTGTATTGGTTTCTGAAAAGACTTGATAAACTTCCACTTTTATTAAAGCTCCACTTGGTGCATTGTCTTGAGATGAATTATCTGTATTGGAATCATCATCACTACTACAAGATGCGAACAAAATACATACAGCAATTACTAGATATTTTTTCATGTTATAAATTTGGAGTTAATGATTTTGTTTCAGTAAGAAAATTTAATAGGAATAAGCTGTTTGTCCAACTAAATTACCATTTTCATACTCTTTAGAAGTTAATGGCAAATTAGAGGAATTATAAGTATACTCATGCGTATATACTGTTTGAGAACTACCGATACTTTTTGTTCTATTCATGAAATTATTTGGGTTAATTTCTAGAACTTTGGCAATCTCTTGATTTGCATAAACATTGAAGTAAGGATTTGGATTATTATCATATTCATAAACATGAATATAATTGCTGTTTCCACTCACTTCTCTACTTAAAATATTATTTTGTTCATCATATAAATAATCATATTCGTAATTTATATCTCCATCATCACCATATATTTCTTGTTTAATTAACCTATCCGAACTATCATAAATATATAAGGTTGACGTCATATTAGGCATATTCATTGAAGAAACTATTAACCCATTAGAAAATGTGAATTCTGTATTAAAACCATTAGGCTTAATCACTTTCCAAATTTGCCCTTCGGAATTATATTCATAAGTTTCTGAATTGTTAGATGTACCTGATGAGTTAATTGTTTGCGTATTTAAAGATTCTATTCTGCCTATATTGTCGTATTTATAATCTATAGAATAATTAACGTCCATAGAAGGAAAATAAGCTTCTGTTTTTTTTAAATTCCCGTTTGAGTTATTATTTGAGTCCGAGTCGTCATTACTACATGTAAATAATAGCATACTGAAAGCTATGAGTATTATGTTTTTCATATAAAAAAATGAGTTAATTGTTATGCAATAATAGTTTGATATTGAGATTCCTTCCCGATAGCTATCGGGATCTGCAGGAATTTAGTTACATCCTATAAATCCATTCCGCAGGATTCACCGTTTTTGTTTCTTTAAAAACACTAAAACTCAAAATGGTTTCACCATTGGCTGGATTGGTAAATACTTCACCAACGGGTTGCTTGGTACTTACCTTATCACCCTTTTTTACATATATTTTGGCCATGTTAGAATAGGCTGTAATATAATTACCATGCTGGATTAATAAGGTTGGATTGCCGTTTTTGGAGGAAATAACACGCAATACTTCACCATTAAAAACAGCACGTACTTGGGCGTTTTTTTCGGTGGCAATACGGACGCCTGTGCTTTGAATCATAACACTTGGCACCAATGGAGACGGTTGTTTTCCATAACGGACTTTAACAACACCTTTTTCAACTGGCCATAATAATTTTCCTTTATTAGAAACAAAATCTTTGGCCAATGCCGCTGCTTCTGGTGTTAAAGCAAAACTGCTGGATGACGTTGTTGTTTTTCCCGCTTTTTTGTTGGATGCTGCAATAGCTTCGCGAATAATTTTTTCTATCTCACGATCTATTTTATCTGCTTCACTTTGCTTTTTACGTATTTGAGCTGTGTAATTTGTTAGGTTTTTAGTAATGGAAGCCATTAATTCCCTATGTTGAATAAGCTCCTTTTCTAGTTCGCGTTGTGCCACACGGTTTTCATCTATCAGCTTCTGTTTATCGGCCTTTTGCCTTAATAAATCGGTATTGGTAACTTGAAGTTCGGCTGTTTTGGTTTTAATAGATTCGCCTTGCTCCTTCTGGTAATTCGCATACTGATTTAAATACTGAACACGTTTATAGGCTTGCTTGAAGTTGGTAGATGATAATAAAAACATCACGCGACTTTGCTCACTTTTGCTTTTATAGGATGTTTCAATCATCTTGGCGTAACTAGCTTTTAATGTTTTTAGTTCATCACGTAATTCGGTAATTTTATTTTGATTGTCGTTTATTTCTCGCGTTAATAAATTGGCTTGCTGATTGGTAACCTGAATGAGATTTTTACGCACATTTACGCGGTAATTCACATCTTCAATCAACGATATTTGCGATTTCTGCTTGGTTTTATCCTTAAACAATAACTCGTTAATTTGTTTAATTTCGGTACGTAAAGCTTGCCTACGCTCTTCTAATTCCTGTTGCTTTTTACTTTGCGAAAAGCCTAAAACAGACATCAAAAGAAATCCTAATACTAGAGAATATGTATGCGTTGGTTTTATCATGATTACTTTAAATCAATTTTATCAAATCCTGAAGGAATTTTAAACGGAAATCGTACTTCTTCATTCAAACTAACCGATTTTATTTCCAATTCAATGATGGTTTCATCATCACCTTCCAAAGCTATTATTTTTAATTGTTCTGGTAAACTTTGTTTATCAATAATTTGATAATTTAAATAATCGACTTGCAAAAAACGTGATTCACTTGGTTGCTGCAGCTGTTGCGAATTCATTTTAAAATGAGATGCATTAACAATATAAAACAACTCGAAAAGTGCAACTTGTTCTTTCGGTTGAAACAAATAGGCATCCTCATAAACCGACATATTATAGGTGTTTTTATCCAATTCGAAAATAGCATTTCCTAATAATAAATTTTGGACTTTGGTATAATCCAATTCTGTACCTAACAAATCACTTAAATAACTAAAATCGCCATCAAAATACGTGTTGTCTAGTTTGTTGTAAAACTGCACTTTTTCTGGCGTTATCATCACACGAATTAAATTTAAAGCAGAATTTATCCAAATGGCTTTATCCGTTTCCATACGCAAGGTTACTGTATGCGTTTGCGACTTGGTGCCTTCCGTGTAAACCACACGAACTTTGGCTTGCATGGTTTTAAAATCTGGCGAACTTTTATGGTGTGCTTTTAAAACCTCTTTTTTGGAAAGTGTTAAATTGGTTTCACCAGACGATAGTGTGGCTGTTGACTTACAACTCATAACTACCAAAAACAAGAGCGTTACGAGCCATGAAATATGACGTGTTTTATTCATTAATTGGAGGACTCTAATTGTTGGGCTTTATCTATAAACGTTTTTGCCTTGTTTGTATTGTTTAATTGGGTGTGTGCTATGCTCAATTGTTTGTAGAAATCGGCTTGCATTTTGGTGTCATCAATAATATAATCCAGTCCAATTTCTAGCGTATCAACAGCTTCTTTAGGTTTTTTAAGTGCGTTTAAAGCCACACCATTTACCAAATAGAAGATGGGTTGCGACGGATATTTGTTTAATGCCGAGGCACTCATAGCTTGCGCTTTTTCATAATCTTTTAAATCAATGAGAAGCAATAATATATTTCTAGTAATACCGAAGTTATCAGAATCCTTTTCCAATGCTTTTTGGTAATACGATAAAGCTTTGTCTTTCTCCCCTTTTTTGAGATAATATTGGGCAACTTCCACAGAGGATGTTCCTTTTTTATCTTCCGTAACAAGTGATGTGGCTTCAATTAAATCGGCTTCGTATTCTGGATTTTCCGAAACAAAATTCACGAAATCTGATAAAACCATCATTTTTGCTTCTGGTTTTATTTGTGGACTCTGAATTACAATTTTCATGGAAGCAATAGCAGCTTCAGCATTCTTTTCTTCCACATAAAACTTATAAAGTGCCAAATGTGCTAATTGCGAATTTGGTTTAACCTCTAATAACTTTTTAGCGGTTTCAAAGGCTTTATCTTTCTCGTTATTCTCACTGTAACGATAAATTAACGCTAGGTAATTGGTTTCTTCATCTGGATTATCTTCTACACGATCTTCCAAATTCTCTATTTGTTCTTCCTTTTTACCGGTAATTTCATAGATCTGATTTCTTATTAGATCTCTGGTCATGGAAATACCGAGTTCGGCATCCATTTCATCCAAGACTTTTAAAGCATTTTTATAGTTTTTGGTTTTAACGTATAAGGTTGCCAGATCTTCCTTATAATCTGGATGATATTGCACCAGTTGCTTCACGACTTTTATGGCTTTATCATAATCGTCTTGTTGCGCGTAAACTTCATAAAGTTCGTCCAAATACCACTCGTTATCAGGAGCCATTTTAACGGCATCTTTAAGGGCATCTTCTGCAGCACCAAAATTTTTAAGTTTGTTATAATTTTTACCTAATTCGTAATAATAAACCGATTTAGAATCGTCTAATTCAATACACTTAAGTAGCGCTTTTGCCGCACGATCATAGTTTTCAATCCCTTTTTGTTTTAAGGCTTCAAAGAAATACTCCTGCTGTAAATCTTCTACATCACCTAAATCGTCTTGGTTGATTTTATTGTAATCTATTTGCGCATAATTTGTCTGCGGTATGCACAACATTCCGCAGAAAAAGAAAACTATTTTTAACTTTTGTTTCATTTGTGAGATTCTTCACTATGTTCAGAATGACAATTCAAAATTTACTCCAAAACCGAATAATCACCGATACTTATTTTGCTGAATTCGCCATTAAAAGTCACATGATTTCCAATCATAGCTTCGTCTAAATTAGCGTTTTTTATAGAGGTATGATTCTGAATTAAGCTATTTTTAACGGTTGATGCTTCAATAGTACAATTATTTCCAATAGATACATTTGGACCAATTGTAGAATCCTTAAGCACGACATTTTCACCAATAAAACAGGGTTGAATGATTTTAGAGTTTTGAATTTTTAAATCGGATGCTATTAATTCTTCGCCATCTTTTTCTAAAAATCCAAGCATTCGTGCGTTTGTTTCAACGGTAACCGCTTTATTTCCGCAGTCCATCCACTCATCCACTTGACCTGTTTTAAAGACCTTTCCATCTGCCATCATACGCTTAATACCATCGTTAATTTGGTATTCGCCACCATTAACAATATTATTATCCAACACGTATTGCAAGGCTTCTTTTAAAACGCTGACTTCTTTAAAGTAGTATATGCCAATTACGGCTAAATCGCTCACAAAGAATTTCGGTTTTTCAACCAGCTCAACGATTTCTTTATTATCATTCAATTTTACAACGCCAAACGCTTCAGGTTTATCCACTTTTTTAACCCAAATAACGGAATCTGCTTCTTGATCTAGTTTAAAATCGGCACGAATTAAGGTATCGGCATACGCAATAACGGTTGGCCCAGATAGGGAGTCTTTGGCACACATAATAGCGTGTCCTGTTCCTAATGGTTCATCTTGACGGTAAATAGATGCTTTGGCGCCTAACGATGTGGCTAAAGCTTTTAAACTACTTACAACATCATCACCAAACCATGCAGCATCACCTAATACAAAGGCAATTTCTTCAACGGGTTGATTTAAAACTTTTACAATATCCTTTACCAATCTGTGAACAATAGGTTCACCAGCAACGGGTATTAATGGTTTTGGTACTGTTAAACTATGTGGACGCAAACGAGAACCTCGTCCTGCCATGGGTACTATTATTTTCATAATTAAGCCTAAACCACTCTAATGAAGTGGGGATTTTTATTAAAAATTTGTTATTATAACTGCCTTTCGCCCTAAAAGCGATAAGTTATTATGTCTTTCTGTTTTAACTCCCTCTTGGGAGCATCATGGTGGGCTTATTTAGTCCCTGTACTCCCAAAACCACCTGCTCCTCTATCGGTTTCAGATAATTCTTCAACTGCCATCCATTCTGCACGTTCGTGTTTGGCTATAACTAATTGCGCTATACGTTCGCCATTTTCTATGGTGAAATCTTCGTTTGAAAGATTGACAAGAATCACGCCAATTTCGCCACGATAATCGGCATCAATAGTTCCTGGTGCATTTAAAACGGTAATTCCTTTTTTAGCTGCTAACCCGCTACGTGGTCGCACTTGGGCTTCAATACCCACTGGCAATTCTATAAAAAGACCAGTGCCAACAATGCTTCGCTCTAAAGGTTTCAAAACTCTAGACTCTGATAAATTAGCTCGTAAGTCCATTCCTGCGGATGCTATGGTTTCATAGTGTGGTAACGCGTGACTAGATTTATTGATTATGTTAATAGTCATATTATAATTTTAATAATTGTTTAATGTCTTTTCGCTCTGATATATAAACGATTCCCAAAAATACTAAAACTAAAATAGTACTCACATAGTAATTCTCATTAAATCTATAATACGAAACAGCAGAAATTGCGGTTGATAGCACTAAATAACTACCAATCCTCATAATATCATACGGAACAGGATAGTGTTTTTTTCCTATTTGATAGGAGATTAGCATCATACTTCCATAGGCTGCTAATGTTGCCCAAGCCGATGCCATAAAGCCAATACGCGGAATCATTATATAGTTAAAAGCAATAGTTATAACAGCACCTATTAGTGAAAAATACATACCATATCGTGTTTTATCAGTAAGCTTATACCAAATGGCTAAATTGAAATAAATACCTAAACATAAGTTTGCCAAAAGTACGATGGGAACAATATCTATAGCAATCCAATAGGACGGATCACTAACAATGAGCTCCTTAAAAATATTAAGAAAGGCAACCGTAAACACAAACATTGAGCTCCCACAAATAACAAAGTACTTCATGATTCTAGCATAAGTTTCCTTGGCATTTAATTCTTTGGCATGATTAAAGAAAAAAGGTTCAGCTCCTAATCGGAATGCTTGAATAAAAATAGTCATGAATACGGCAATTTTATAACAACCGCTATAGGCTCCATTTATAGATTTACCAAGAAGTTCTGGCAACAGCCATTTATCAAAATTCTCATTTATGACATAGGCTAACCCAGCTACCATAATAGGCCAACTATAATTGAGCATTTGCTTGAAAATAGTTTTACTGAATTGAAGCTTTGTTTTAAAGAAGTATGGTGCTAATAATAGTAGTGTTGTTATACTTGCACATAAATTAGCAATGAAAATGTATTGAACTAAATCATCCTTATTATAACCAGGAAAGTCTAAATTAAATTTAGGAATTGCCCAAAGGAAAAAATAATTTAAAACCACGTAAACGGCAATATTGGATAGCTTAATGGCCGTAAACTTAATAGGCCTTCCAGTAGCTCTTAAATATGCAAATGGCGCAACAACAAGCGCATCTAAAGCTAACACGCCAATTAATAAATTAAAATACGTTTGGTTTAAATTGACCAAGTCTGCCAATGGCTCATTAAAAACAACCACAGCAATTAAAAACAAAACAGTGGTTACCGTTAAACTAATTAGGGTTGTTGAAAATACTTTATCTTTTTCTTTACTTAAATTAAAAAACCTAAAAAAAGCAGTTTCCATCCCGTATGTCAATAATACGTTGAAAAAAGCGGCATAAACATAAAAGGTTGTATTGTCAGAATAACTAGATGTAACTAACTTACCCGTGTGAAGTGGCACTAAAATAAAATTCATGAGTCTGGGCAGGACTGTTGCCAAACCATAAATAATTGTATCCTTAAAGAAGGTTTTTATAGTACCCAAGTTTCCATATTTGAAGTGCTAAATATAGCATTTTAATACCCGACATGCAATGCGTTCATTACTCCATATTCCTAGATGCGTTTGGATAAACTTACAGTTCCTTTTTTTGCATCTGATTGTATTTATAATACTGGACTTGCTCTTTTTCTACATACTTGATAAGACAGGTGTTTTCACCAAAATCAAATTTGGTATTTAATAGTGTTTTAGGTGAATTTCCATATTCCTCACCATCGTTATTACTCATAATCAAATCTTCCTTCTGACTTGAAGATGTTTGGATTGTAGCAAAATATTCCATCTTACCGACAACAATTTTTCCTGCAAAACCTTTATAATAGATACTATCGAAATGTACATGATTCCTGTTTTCAGCAATTGAAATATATACATGATAGCCAGAGCCTTCGCTGGGAATATCTGAAATCCAAGGTTGAAACTGAATGGCTTCAACTACAAATGAAGCTTTTTCTTGAAGCACTAAATCAGTATCTAAAACTTTAGATTTTGAACCGGAGCAACTTGCCATTAAAATAGCACATAAAATCACAAATGCAATAAGGTAGCGTGTCATCATGAATTTGATGTTAAGTTTTAATAATCAAATATATAAAATAAAATATGGTGCCATAAAAAAAGACCTTTCAGGTTTAAAACTTGAAAGGTCTTGTATGTTTCTAATTTAGAAGACTGCTTCCGTATTCAATTGACTTTCCAAATTTTATTCTCAAGCATAAAAAAACCTCATCTATAATTACATACATGAGGTTTAATAAATGACGCTATAAAATTAATACTTTCTTATAGGAAGATATGTAAAGGTGTTATTTTTAGAACTCGAATGAGATGTAATATTTCCACTTCCACTTGAATACAAAATATAATAAGCATTTGTAGCATTCACTTCAGTAGATGTCCAATGGTACACGTTTGTCAACGCATTTAAATCTGATAAACTTCTCATTGTAATTATGGCTTCTAAACGGGATGGCAAAAACCAATCTGAATAACCATTATAACTGTAATTAAAAGCTGTTTTAGCCGCAAAGCTACTTGCATTACAATTACTAGTTATTTGTCCTGTATTGCTCCATCCAGTTCCAACATCTTCATAGGTATTTGAAATAAATGTATCTCTACATCCCCAAACATTATTAAAGTTCGATTGTTGTGGAGATGCTTCTAAATAACGCCAACCTTCCGTTGTTTCACCTTTATCAAAAACCACGTAACCACTAGCTGGTCCGAAATAACCTGTCGTTCTAAAACTTTGTTCAACACCATACACATATTCACCATTAACGCGAGCGTAAGGTCTTGCATAATACGTTGTGTTAGGATTCAGGTTTGAAATTTGACCACCATATTCGCCAGTACCATAACCTCCATCTATTGAAACATCATCAATAGTAGGATTTACTGCAGTATCTATAACAAAACCTCTAGAACTAACGGAAACGCCTGGTGCATCTGAAATTGTAGCATTTAAATCTACACGAGTTGTAATTATATTTCTAGGAATATCTGTGATAAAATTGACAATATCTCCTGTTGTAAAGGTTATATTATTTCCATATGCTAAATCGCTATAATTGTTGCTAGCATAAGCTCTTACGTGATAGGTTGTATTAGCTTCTAATCCATTAACACTTACTGAAAATGTTCCTAAACCACTTCCGTCGGAAGATTGAGACCTATCAGAAAGGGTTGGGTTTGCATTTAAACTCCAACAAACGCCTCTAGAAACTACAGTTGAACTCCCTTCACTTGTAACAGTACCACCTAAAACAACGGCTGTTCCAAATATATCGGTTGGTGCATTAGTGGTTAAAGTTGGTATAGCACCATTATTATCATTAAAACCGACAGTATCATCCTTTTCACATGATATAGTAATACATAAAATGAAAACGGCTGCAATAAGTTTTGTTAACTTCATTTGAATTATTTTTTTGAGTGGCAAATATAAATTTTTTATAAGCAAAAAACCTTACATAAATGTAAGGCTTTCTGTTATATGATTGTTTTCTAATTACTTAAATAAAAAATTATAATTAAATGAAACTTTACTAACATTTTATCTAATTATTTAAAGCTTCTGCTCCACCTACAATCTCCAAGATCTCGTTAGTAATAGAGGCTTGACGTGCTTTGTTATACGTTAATTTTAATTGATCACGTAATTCGGTTGCGTTATCCGTTGCTTTATGCATAGCCGTCATACGAGCGCCATGTTCAGAAGCAAAAGAATCTCTAATACCCTTATACAATTGTGTTTTTAGAGACTTCGGAATCAATTCCTCAACGATTTCAATTTTTGAAGGTTCAAAAATATACTCTAATGTTGCATTGGCATCTTTTTCAATAGGTACAATTGGTAAAAATTGTTCCACAATGATTTCTTGAGTCGCTGCGTTTTTAAACTTGTTATAAACGATTTCAATTTTATCAAACTCGCCTTCAGTAAACATTTCCATCAAACGTTTTGCAACATCTGCAACGTTATCAAAAGTTAAATCGTCATACAATTCACTGTAATTACCAATAACAATCTGTTTTTTAGAAAATGCATCATTTCCCTTTTTCCCAATTGCTAAAACAGATACTTTTTTACCTGCATACACATTGGAAATTAAGTTTTGTGTTTGCTTAATAATATTAGAATTAAAAGCACCACACAAACCTCTGTTTGAAGTAATAGCTACAATAAGTACCTTTTTCACCTCACGTTGTTCTGAAAACTTACTTCCAGAATCTACATCTAAAGTCGCACTTAAATCTTGTAAAAGTTCCGTTAACTTATCTGCATAAGGACGCATTGCCGTAATAGCATCTTGTGCCTTCTTTAATTTTGCAGCCGATACCATTTTCATAGCACTGGTAATCTGCATCGTTGAAGATACTGATGATATTCTGTTACGTATTTCTTTTAAGTTTGCCATTTTTTCCGCTCCTAACCTCTCAAATGGAGAGGGATTGATTAGTTAAACTATATGATAATTCGCTAATCCTTCTCTTTAATAAAGAGAAGGATTGGAATTTTTTTATTTTCTGTACTTCGCTGATAAATCTTTAGCTACCGCTGTTAGGGTATCTGTAACTTCATCCGTTAATTTTCCAGCTTTTAAACTTGCTAACACATCACTATGTTTTGCGCCTAAAAATTCTAAATAATCACGTTCAAATTCTTTTACTTTTTCAACAGGAACGTCTCTTAATAAGTTTTTAGATCCAGCATAAATAATAGCTACTTGATCTTCCACTTTAAAAGGATCGTTTTGTGCTTGCTTTAAAATTTCAACGTTACGTTTACCTTTATTAATTACATTTAAAGTAACGGCATCTAAATCAGATCCAAATTTAGCAAACGCCTCTAATTCACGGTATTGCGCTTGATCTAATTTTAACGTACCAGATACTTTTTTCATGGATTTAATCTGTGCATTACCACCAACACGAGATACTGAAATACCTACGTTAATTGCTGGACGAACACCAGAGTTAAATAAATCTCCATCTAAGAAGATTTGACCATCTGTAATAGAAATTACGTTTGTTGGAATATATGCCGAAACGTCACCGGCTTGTGTTTCAATAATTGGCAATGCTGTTAAAGAACCACCACCTTTTACGATTGGCTTTAATGAATCTGGTAAATCATTCATTTCTTTTGCAATAGCATCATTATTAATGATTTTTGCAGAACGCTCTAATAATCTTGAGTGTAAGTAGAAAACGTCACCTGGATACGCCTCACGTCCTGGAGGACGACGTAATAATAAAGATACTTCACGGTATGCAACTGCTTGTTTTGACAAATCATCAAATACAATTAAAGCTGGTCTACCAGTATCTCTAAAGTATTCTCCAATAGATGCTCCTGTAAAAGGTGCATATACTTGCATGGCTGCAGGATCTGATGCATTTGCAGCAACTATAGTCGTATAAGCTAAAGCGCCTTTTTCTTCTAAAGTTTTAGCAATAAGTGCTACTGTTGAAGCCTTTTGACCTACAGCAACATATATACAATATACAGGTTCACCTGCCTCGTAAAATTCTTTTTGATTTAAGATAGCATCAATACAAACGGCGGTCTTACCTGTTTGTCTGTCACCAATAACCAACTCACGTTGACCTCTTCCAACTGGAATCATAGCATCAATTGCTTTAATTCCTGTTTGTAATGGTTCTGTTACTGGCTCTCTGTAGATAACACCTGGTGCTTTACGCTCCAAAGGCATTTCATAAGTTTCACCTGTAATAGGTCCTTTTCCATCAATAGGATTTCCTAAAGTATCTACAACACGACCAACAATACCTTCACCTACTTTAACAGATGCGATACGTTCTGTACGTTTTACTGTAGAACCTTCTCTAACGCCTACTGAAGTTCCTAATAATACGATACCTACGTTATCTTCTTCAAGATTTAGTACAATACCTTCTAATCCACCTTCGAATTCTACTAATTCTCCGTATTGCGCATTTGAAAGTCCGTAAGCACGTACAATACCATCACCTACTGTTAATACAGTTCCTACTTCGTCTAATGATGCACCTGCATCAAAATTTGAAAGTTGTTGTTTTAAGATTGCTGATATTTCAGCTGGTTTTACTTCTGCCATCTTTATTTAGATATTAGACGTTGGATTGTTAAGATGTTGCCATCTATTCCAACGCTGCTTAATTTAATTTCCTATTTTAATATTTATTCCAGAGCCACTATTACTAGACTCTTCCTTAATTATCACTGTATTTGTTGATGCATTTAATCTGTCTGAATATGGTGTTCCATATTTTTCAACTAAACGTTCTACTTTTTCCGAATTTAAAGAACCATCTTCATTTACCACATTTCCTTTATAAATATCTGAAATGATATTTTTCTGTGTTCTTTTTCCAATTTCGTATTTCTTGTCTTCTCCTAAAAATATAACTTCAACATAGATTAACTTCCCTTCTGGATTAGAAGCTGTAATTGGTTCAGCTCCCTTTATATAGACCGTTTTTAAAAAGATAATCTCTTCTTCATTATCATTATACAAAGAACAAACAGAATCAAAAGTTCCGCAATCAACATACGTTAACCAAACAACTTTATCAATTAATACATCTCCGTTTTTTAGCTTGACCTTTTGCGCATTAGCATGGAAGCCAATAAAGATACATGATAAAAATAGAATTGTTTTAAGTCCTTTCATCAGTTGTTAGTTAATTGTAAATTCTCTTTTTAATTTATTCAATTTACTGGCAACACTAGCATTGTATTGAATATCGCCAACACGTAAAATGAAACCACCTAAAATGCTTTCATCTACTATATTTTTAACAGTTACAGCTTTGTTAGATAATTCTTTAATTTTAGCTAACACTTTTAATTCAATATCTTCAGTAATTGGTACTGCAGTTGTTACGGTTGCAGACTCTTTATTATTTTGAATATCGAATAAATCAGTATACTTATCGGCTACAGCCTCCATTAAATCTAAACGTTTATTAGCGTCTAATACTTTAAAAAGCTCTTGCGTAATTGTATTTGCATCTGGAAATACCTGTGATAAAATTGCTTTCTTATCTTCAGATTTAACAACGGCATTTCTAATAACCTCATCCAGATTTTGATTATCCTTAATGGTTTTAGAAATTAAAACCATATCTGCATTAATAGCATCAGCCACCTGTTTTTCAGTTGCTAAACTTAATACTGCTTTTGCGTAACGTATTGCTGCTCTTGTTCCTGCCATTTTTATGCCCACGAAAGTGGGTAACTTTTAATTATACTTATCTAACTAGACACATAAATTATGCGCTGTGTACGAATTAGTTTAACGTTGCTTCAACTAACATAGACTCAACCAATTTCATTTGTTTGTCTTTGTTAGATAATTCTTCACGAACCACTTTTTCAGCGATTTCAATTGATAACGTAGCAACTTGCATTTTTAATTCTGCAATGGCTGCTTTCTTTTCATTTTCAATAGCTACTTGTGCACTTACAACTAACTTACTTGCTTCCGTTTGAGCTTCAGTTTTCGCGTCTTCAATCATTTTCGATTTAATTTCACGCGCTTCTTTAAGCATCAATTCACGCTCTAAACGTGCTTCTTGCAATAATTTTTCGTTATTAGCTTGAAGATTTTGCATTTCAAGTTTTGCATTTTCAGCGGATTCTAAAGCTGTTTTAATACCATCTTCTCTAGTTTGAAGAGCGTCTAGAATTGGCTTCCAAGCAAATTTTCTCATTAATACAATTAATATTAATAAGATAAAGGCTTGCATAAAAAATAAGCCTACTGAAAAATCATTTAATAAAGATTCCATACTATATAGATTACTTAAATTCTCTTTTGTTTAATTTAAAACAGTTTCTGCAACCAACCGTTGCAGAAACTTGTTTTTTACTTTTTAGGAAATTATGATGGATTTCCTAAGATTAACGCACCAAAGGCTAAACCTTCTAATAAGGCTCCGATAATGATCATCGCAGTTTGAATTTTTCCTGCTGCTTCTGGTTGACGAGCAATACCTTCCATTGCTTTTCCACCGATCATACCTAAACCGATACCTCCACCGATTACGATTAATCCTGCTCCAATTAAATTGTACATACTAATTTGGTTTTTATAATTATTAATTAAACAAATTCTTTTTTAATGAGCGTCGTGCTCTTCAACAGCCATACCAATAAATAAAGCTGATAACATGGTGAAAATAAACGCTTGTAAAAACGCTACTAAAACTTCAATCACCATAATAAATAACGTTAATGCTAAAGACATTCCCGTAGAAACTACTGGTCCGAAAGAAGCTTTTAAAGTTATCATTAATGCAATTAAGCTCATTACAATAAAATGGCCTGCAGTAATATTTGCAAACAAACGCACTAATAATGAAAACGGCTTAATTATAACAAAACCAACAAGCTCTATTACGGCTAAAATTGGTCTTAAAACATAAGGTACCCCTGGCATCCATAAGGTATGTGCCCAGAAATCTTTACTACCACTAAACAAATAAATAATCATGGTAAAAATAGCTAAACACGCTGTAACAGCTATTTGTCCAGTTACGTTAAATCCTAAAGGCGTTAAGCCTAACATATTTAATATCCAGATAAAGAAAAATACCGTTAATAAAAAGCCCATAAACTTGCGGTACTTTTTCTCACCAATGTTTGGACGTGCTATTTCATCACGAACATAAATAACTAAAGGCTCTAAAACTCTAGATACTCCTTTTGGAATACCATTGCCTTTTTTATAACCTCTGGCTAAACCACCAAAAAGTAATAACATGATTATTCCTGTTATGATCATTCCGAAAACACTTTTAGTAATAGAGAAATCGATTACTTTGCTAGCATTTGTTGGGTGGTGCTTATCATCAAAATTTAGTGCTGTTGCACCATTTTCTAATTCGTAAATTTTGGAGTGGTATTTTACAAGTTGTGCATCACCTTTATCAACAATAACGGTTCCGTTATCATCATGATGAAATGCTGAAGACATAAATGTTTTAAGTCCATTACTAGTCCAAACAATTACCGGTAACGGCATACTATAATGCGTTCCAGAACTATTATCTGTAAATAAATGAAAATCGTGAGAATCCTTTAAGTGATGAGCAATATAGTCACTGATTTCTTTAGGTGAATCAATTAAATTATTTGCGACTTCGTCATTTTGGGCGGATACCGAAAACGACGTTAATGCTAAAATGAATACTACTAATAACTTGATAGAATTTTTTGCTACCATCATATTTTTTCTAACTAATGAAATTTATCCTTCGTAAATTTTGTGCAAATGTACGGAATAATTTAAAAAACCAAACCCTTTTTTAGTTTAGTTTTTTTAGGATACTTTAAAACAGAAAAAAGCAGGTTTTTACTTAATAACTATTTGCTATTTAACAACTTTGCAACAACGGCTGCCTCTGCTATTAAAAAAAGAAATAATGGGATTACCAAAGCAAAGCGTTCTGTTTGTGTTAAAGCATCGTTTTCAAAAACAGAAGATTGAAATATAAGTACAAATGCACCTATCTTAAAAAACACGAGCATGAGGTAGGAATAGCCTGCTTGGCTTGGTAGTTTTTCTGCAACTATTTCTACAATTGTGTAAATAATAACGACCGAAATTACATGAAATATATACACATTGAATAACGAGAAGCTTAATTCCGAATTTAATAAATTGCTATGAATACCAAAACTTAATCCAAATACAGCAAGGACCAAAATAATTACTAATACAATACGCTTAATCATCAGAATTCTTGTTGGTTATTTTTATGACTTGATAAATAACCGAAAACATGGCTACAGCAACGGATATCAAGGTAATAATTTTATAATATAATTGATCGGGATTTTCAAATTTAACGTCTAACCATGTACCTAGTAAACTACCTAAATAAATAATTAAACCCATTTGTATAGCAATGGTAGTAAACCGAATATACTTATTAAGCGGTTTGTTAGGCTTTTTGTTTTGTGGTTTTTTCGCGCTCACTATTTTGCATGTCTTTTGTTGCTCCTTTCATGGCGCAATTAACGTTAAATGTAGCTCCTGGCTCAACGGCTAACTTACCTAAAGTTACATCGCCTTCAATGTGCGCTGTACTTTTTAAAGTTAGTGTACCTGAAAGTGATAATGTCCCTGAAAATTTTCCTTCAAAATAAGCATCAGTTCCCGTAATATTACCATTTACAAAACCTGATTTCCCAACAACAATTTTTCCGGGCGTTTTGATACTGCCTTCTACGGTTCCATCAATCCTGAAATCGCCTTCACTTTCTAAATCACCAACCATAGTAGTACCTTGGGCTATTAAGTTTTGACTGGATGTGATTTCGAGATTTGATTTACTTTTTTTATTCTCTGAAAACATGATTATTTATTTTTTTGGGGTTTAATTCACTGCTAAATATGCATCCATATTTTTATGGATTTGTAGGGTTGCATAATTGGTTGACGAAATAGCAAAATGTTGGTGTCGTATTTTGTCTTTTTTCTTTTCTTCTAATGATGCTGCATAACCTAAAGCGCCTTCCTTGCTTGTTAAACCGTGAATAATAACATACGTTGTTTCAGGATTATAGACATCAACCGAAACGGATAAATCAAAAACATTGACTTGATCTGTTTCTTTTTTAAGTTTGGTAACAAATTCTGAAATTGCTTTTTCCTCTGTAGCATTAAAATAATACACGACTTTATAATTGGTTTCGTCAGGATTTTCAACAAAATCAGTACTGCTTATTTTTGGCAACAAATTATCGACAATGTCTTGTGCTTGAGCACCTTCTTCCGTATTTGCATAATTATAAGCTACAAAATTCATAGCTTTACTGTAGGCTTCATATCCATATAAACGCCCTGTTGCTCGCGCCTTTAAGAGCTCGAATTTAGGCACTAAAGCTTCACCTTCAAATATTGAAATATAGCGATCTGTTTCACTAATAACCTCTTGATATTGGTGGTTTTCTAAAGCTGCATACAGATTTTCATAAACACTTTCTGGACTACTATCATCTTTTGCTAAAGCGGACTCTGGGTTTTTTAAAATGGTAGCATATCGCGACTCTGGATAATTAGCAATAATATCATTTTTAGCTATTTCAGCTTCACCATTCTGGCCTTCCAACATATAAATCTTATACAGGTTATATTTACTAGGAACCACTAATTTTTCGTCTGGATTAAAGGTTAAAAGCGTTTGGAATTTATCTTTAGACAAACCATATTCCTTAAATTTCTCTTTATAAATAAGTCCTAATTGGTAGTATGCACGGTTGCGCTCTTTGGTAATACTATCAATTGCTTTTTCATCTGTTGGTATTTGCGTTAAATAGAATTCTGGATTGAATAATTCATTTTCGACTTCATTTTCAACTAAATCATTAAAAACCTCATTGGTTTTAGATTTGTTGATACTAGACCAACGCCAATTATCTTTTAATTCGCGATCTCCCCAATTTTTTCTAAATTCATTTTTACCATAAGAAACGGTTGTAGGGTTATAGAAATAAAATTCAACTGGTCCGCCTGCTGCTGGTCCACCAGCTTGTTTTACCATTGAACTTCCTGCGGCAAAGCTATTATTAGTATTCACTTGAATTAAGCCTTGATTACGTTCCCGCTCTTCCTCGAGAGCTTTTTCGGCTTCAGCCTTCAACTTCAACTCTTGTGTATAGGTTTCAAAATAAGCCGTTCTTTCGTCTGCTGACATGGCAACTAAACCAAGAATACTATCGTTAGCAACGGCAACATCTTCATAATAAATAACGTCTTCTAAATTATCGCGTTTGCGTTTGATGATTCGGTATGGCTTACTATTCATTTTCATGTTTAGCATGGTGCTATCAAAATAGGCGCCTGCAATCTTATATTCGGTGTAATCGAAAAAGATATCACCTAAATTTTCATAGTCTTTAGAAACTAGTATTTTATCAGATGGATTAGTACGTAAGGACTTGTTATAAAACTCAACTGCCAATGAATCAGCACCATTTTTTAAATGATATTCGCCAATTTGATAATAAATTTTACTTAAAAATGGTCGGTTTTCACGATCATCCTCTAGCTCATAAAGCAGTTCAATTAAAGCTTGTTTATCACCTTCTGTGAAATCGAAATTACGTGCTTTCCCAACATAAGCCGCAATGCGGTACGGTCTTGGCGTTTTTCTATTAAGTTCAATAACCCGATCAAAAGCAATATTTGCACTATCGGTTTTATTAAGTCTATTGTATAATTGGGCTTGAATAAACCGGTAACGACCGCGTTCATCGTTGTTTTTTGTGTTCTGTGCAGCTATATCTATTTGCCAAACCGCACTATCTAAAGATTTCGTGTTAATATAGGCTTGGGCTAACATGGACGTGGCATCCGCTAAATCCTGACCTTCCAAATCCACTTGGTACATTAAGCGTTTTAAATTGGTAATAGCCAGTTCTTCATTTTCTAAACGAATGTTGGTTTTTTCACGCCATATTCTGGCTTGATTAATTTTATCACTCGCCGGATATTTATAGAGAATGTAGTTGAAAGCTTCCAATGCTGGTATAAAGCGTTGATCAAAATAACGCGCTTTTCCCAATAGTAAATACGCTTCATCAATCTGTGGATTTTTTTCTTTTCCGCCAATATTCATTCCATGTTTCTGAACGGCTTTAATTGCTTTTTCTTCAGCACGTTCAAAATCTTGATTTTTACTTTGACCAGGGAGCAGAATTTCTTCCGAAACCTGCATGCGTTCTATAGGTAGAATTTCCCAAAAATTATCTTCATAGGAATCGTTTACACCTTTCTGTCCACTTTCTAATGCTAAATACCCGTTGTAAAGGATGTTGTATTTTGTGGACATGGCATGCATGTTCCTACTCACAAAAGAATCTTTCTTGCGTGAACAACTAGTAAGCACTAACGTAATACTAAAGAGAAATAGGATGATTCTGAAAGAGGTCTTCAACGTTGGTCGTGTTTAATTATACATAACTAAAAGTAGCTATATATATTATGTATTGCCGTAAAAATAAGCATCTTTTTGAATAATTATAAAAAAAGAGCAGACTTTTAAACAGTTTCTGTTCCAGCAAAGTGCACTTCTAGTTCTTTTAAGGTAGCTGCACTGGTTTTTAAATCCTTTACAACTTCACCTTTTTCTAGTACCACAATTCGTTCACAAACATCGGTTACGTGCATTAAATCGTGACTAGAAATTAATACGGTAACGCCTTTAGTTTCGGCTAAATCTTTAATAATTCCTTTTAAACGAATTTGAGTTGTTGGATCTAAATTAGCAAACGGTTCATCTAAAATAATGACTTCAGGATTTCCAATTAAAGCCGCAACAATACCTGCTTTTTTCTGATTTCCTTTACTCAAATCGCGTAAATATTTTTTCTGATTTAATATTTCACCGTGAAAAAAATCTTCAAATTGAGATACTAATGCATCCACATCCGATTTATTCTGACCGCGTAATTCGCCAATAAAATAGAAATATTCTTCCGCTGTTAAATAGCCTATTAAAAAGGTTTCATCAATGAAGGCTGATGTGAATGGTTTCCAATCTTCGCTTTCATTAACTAACACATCATTGTTTTTAATATATCCTGTTGTTGGTTGAATTAAATCTAGTAGCAAACTGAAATAGGTGGTTTTTCCAGCACCATTATTTCCGACTAAACCAAAACTTTGACCTTTTGGAATTTCCAACGATTCTATATGAAGAACCTGAATATCATTATATTTTTTTGAAAGATTTGATGTAACTATCATGGGTAAATGTAATTAAAAGATTGATTATTTTTTTTCACTAAAAGCTGCTATCGTTTTATATTTTCCTTTTTGATAAACGTGCTCAATTTTATTTAAGAAAAAGTTTTTAAATAACATTCCTATAACACCAGACAATGCTAATGCTAAAAGTCCTGCATTAAAGCTTATAAAGTGATATGGTATAAAAAATATTATTATTGGTAACACCATTTTTGGCAACGCTATAAGCAATTGTGTTGGGTTAAAACCATTGGTATTACTAAAGGCTTTTGCTTTTGTGTCTAATTCTATTGGGACTCTGTTTAAGGCACCTCCAAATAAAGTGATAAATGTGTTTAATCCGATATTAAATAATGCTCCAGCTGCTATTATTAAATAAATATCCACGCCAAAATACAAGTATGGTGTACTTAATATAAATGCCACAATTACTGCAAAAACCATTAAATACCATTTGGATTCTAAATATTGTCTGTACGGAATATTTTGACTCATTAAAAGTTTATAATACTCACTATCCCAAGAAGGTACTAATTGACCAAAACTTAAAAGAAATCCACCAGTAATAAATATTGAAGCAAAACCTAATAAATAAGGCATTTCTTCAATGTACACTTTTTGAGTAAAAAAGAATAGACCATAAAATAAGAAGAAAAATGACATCATTACGACTTGTTTTGGTCTGGCATTACGTGTAATCATTTTTATATCATTCTTTAAAAAAGGAGCAACGCTTCCAAAACGATCCATCCAAGATAAATCCGTAGCATTTACTTCCTTTACTTTCTTGGAAATTGCACCATCCAAATAGAATCCTTTTCTAATAAAACTAAAATTTGCTTTATATAACGCCAACATTGTCAACAATGGGATAATTGCTAAATATGGCTGATTATATAATCCATTAAATATTTTTCCAACAGGTTCGGTTATATCAAATATGTTAAAATACCGCAATACTACAATAGCAATCACTGCAGTTGCCATGCTGTAAAAAACTGTATTGCTTTTATTGATTAGAAAATTCAGAAAGTTAATAGACATGGTAATACACATTAAAGCAAAAAACCATAAAACTACATTAACTATTGGGTAGCTTTGAAATAATAACACAATTGAAAATGGAAGGAATAATAAAAATGAAATAAAATTGAAAAACGAAATTGTTGTTTTTCCTAATAAATAATGAATTACAGAATTTCGTTTTATTGGAATAACCATTAATGGCTTAATGTTCATTACAGGTAGTTGCTGCATAAAATACCTAATCATTAACTCAAATAATATCCAATATATTAAATAATTGTTTACCATAACAATTGGATCTATATCTGGAAATGTTTTTTTTAGCCCAAAGAACATAACACCCCCAATAAAAATTGCAATTCCTCCAAAATATAAAACTGCGAGAAATAATAAAATTTTAATAGCTAATCCCTTTTGAAAATAGGATGCCCTTTTAAACTGTTTCCACTCGAGACTTAAAAATTGTTTAATCATTTTTATTAGTTTGTTGAAACGTGATTTTTAATTGGTGTGCTTTTGTGCAATCTGTCCGACTTCCATTCCCCAACTCTGACCTAACATCATACCTTTTTGAGTAAGTAGACTTTGTTTGGATGCTAGTTTTTTGCCTAAATCGGTTTTATAGAAAGCGACTAATTCTTTAATTTCATCTTGGGTAAATTCCTCCATGTACACCTCTGCTAATTGGCCATACAACTTATCAAGCGTGCCATTTGCTTCTTTTGTAAAAGCGGCTTTGTTTGCTTCTGGAACCATAGCTCCTATTTGAGCAATGGCATCACCAAAAGCACCTGTGGCTCCTGTTAGTCCAATAAACTCCATAGTTTGTTTTTTAAATTCCGTTGGCTCTTGAGCCGAAATAGAAAGGGTTAAAAATAAGACTAGAACTGAAAATAGTGTTTTCATAAAAATTGGTGTTGGTTAATTATAAGTAGCAAAAAAATACAATTTGTTACATAGAATATTCAGGATAGGTTTCTTGAAGATGAAAAGTAGCATTTTTTGGTAAAATAATAGCGGTTATGTATGTATAAATTATAATAACTGTGAAAGCACTTGCACATATTAAAGGCATATAACCTCTAAAACTGTCAGTAAGATTAATTAATTGAAACATTTGAGGGCCTAAAATCAACGTTCCTATGGATGCATTGTTGTAAATCATATCTTCTAAAAGCCATAATTTCTCCTTGGCTTTCCGCTTCCTTTTTATTTCCCTATTAATGGCAATGGTTTTAATAAATAAAAACAAACAAAGGACTAGATAGGAAGCGATAAAAATATAACTACCAATTTCAGTAGAGAAAACCGTGTAAAGCAACACAAAAATTGCGGTTGTTATTATAATTTGTGGCAATCTGAACCAGTCTTTGGCGTAATTCCAAAGTAGTTTCATATAAATTTTAGACATGGATTTTTGGCGTTGCTCCACGACATCCATAAATCCAAAAACACCAAATTTTTTAAACGATGCATCGCGTGCTTCATCAAATGACATCTTTGGATTTTCAGTCAAAATAACTTCAATATCGTTTGCCATGTGGTCTACTAATTCCGTTTGTAAATCGTAATATTCAACAAAATGCTTTCTGGTAAATACGTATAGGTTTTCAATATGGGATTCGGTTAATGGCATAAATTATATAACGTGTTTGTATTTTAAAAGGTAAAATGATCGTAATTTAAATGCACTAACAACCAACAATAAAAATAGCCATAAAATAACAGTCGTAAAAAATACTATAAGTAAAGTTGGACTATTTTCAATAGTTTGACTCGAGTTGTAACTCGTATAAATTGTATTTAATACATGAAAGAGAATCACGAAATAAAAGCCAAGACGTTCTAACAACGAAAAGCGCTCTTTTTCAATTCTAGAAAAAACAAAATAAATTACACCCAAAACAAAGAATAATGTCATTGGTGCATATTTGAGAATGGTATGCGCAAAATCTGGTTCCAAATAATTTCTAACAGATATAAAAAGCAAACCCAAGCCTATAAATGATACAATCCCGAAAAAAGAAGTCGCCATTTTAATCAAGGCTTTAATGTTACTTTTATCTGCAATTTTATAATAGCCATCACTTCGTTGTAATAAATGGCGTTTGTTTTCAACCATATAATCTTTAAAAATAAGATAGAAATCTCGCGCATCATTCTCTTGCAAGCGTGCCTCAATTTCCGAAGCAACATAATCTACCATTTCCAAACGAATATCCACAAAAACAACACCCGAATTTTTCAGATAGGTTTCAATAAAACAAATTTCATCCTCGGTTAATGCCATAAGTTAATAACTCAATTTAGGGTTTATCAATGCTTGAAGTGTTGCAATATATTGTTCCAATTCCGTTAATTTATGGGCTGTTTCGGCGGTTCCTTTTTCAGTAAGTTTATAATATTTACGCAACCTGTTATCTACTTTTGCTACCTCAACATCCAGCAACCCTTCGGCTTCAAGTTTATGAAGCGATGGATACAAAGCACCTTCGGTAATTTGCAATTCGCCTTTAGTGAGTGCTTTTACTTTCTGCGTAATTTCATAACCATACATTTTATCATGCTCACTTAAAAGCTTTAAAATGATGGTGGTTAAACTGCCTTTATACAAATTAGAATTCGCCATACAAATCAAATATATACATAATTTTCTTATGCATATAAATTTTTAAATAATTATCAGCAATTATATGCTAAAAAACAAAGGCTTCACTATTTTTGTAAAAAATCATTATATGTCACACTTTCATACACTTTCGGTAAAAGAGCTTCACAGAGAAACGGATAAATCAGTTACCATTAGTTTTCAGGTTCCTGCCGACTTAAAATCGGTTTACGAATTTCAAGCTGGTCAATATATTACATTGAAAACAAACTTGAATGGTCAGGAAGTCCGTCGTGATTATTCCTTGTGTTCCTCACCAAAAAGTAGCGAATTAAAAGTAGCTGTCAAAGAAGTTCAGGACGGAACCTTTTCAGCTTATGCCAATAATGATTTAAAAGCTGGAGACACGCTAGAAGTGGCTCCACCAAAAGGTCGTTTTGTTTTTACACCTAATGATAAGCAAACAAAGAACATAGCCTTGTTTGCAGCAGGTAGTGGAATTACACCTGTTTTAAGTATTGTGAAATGTGCTTTAGAAGAAGAAATTCACAGCAAAGTGATTTTGGTTTACGGAAACAAAACCACTCAAGACACGATGTTTTTACAAGAGCTTTTAGATTTACAACATACCTATAAAGAACGTTTCACCATACAATTTGTATTCAGCCAAGCCGATGAAACCGACGCTATTTTTGGTCGCATTGAAAAAAGTACTGTCAATTATGTCATGAAAAACAAGCACAAAAATATTGAGGTAGATGCCTTTTATTTATGTGGACCTGAAGCTATGATTCATGCTGTAAAAGATGTTTTAACGGAACATGACATTCCAAAAGAACGTGTTCACTTTGAATTATTTAAGGCGGCAAAACCTGCTGAAAACACTACGTCAGGTGTTATACCAGACGGAAAAACGCAAATTACGGTTGTAGTTGATGATGAAGAAACAACGTTTGAAATGAGCCAGAAACAAACCGTTTTAGAAGCCGCTTTAGATGAAGATTTAGATGCACCATATTCCTGCCAAGGTGGTATTTGCAGTAGTTGTTTAGCCCGAATTACCGAAGGTGAAGCAACCATGCGCCAGAATAATATTTTAACCGATAGTGAAGTTGCCGAAGGCTTAATTTTAACCTGTCAAGCACATCCTACCACGCCGACTTTAAAGGTGGATTATGATGATATATAAAAAAGCCCACTCTGTCCTTTGGACATCTCTCCCAAAGGGAGAGAACACATAGATATATAAATTAAATATCAAATTTCTCTGTGTAACGCTGTGAATCTTTATGTAACTCTGTGAAATAAATTAGTTTTCATTTGAAAAACAATCACAAACTACCCTAAAACAGCCCTAATTTTATACATAACCATTGTATTCAAGTTAAAAAATGAACTACATAAAAAACAAAATAGAACTTGAAGAAAATGGATATTCTATTTTATCTGATTTGTATTCGGATAACGAAATAATTCAAATTTTATCTTGTATAGAAAATGCTGTTGATAATGGAAGTTCGTTTATGAAAACAAAGGATTTGTTTGCTATTCGACAACTAATTAAGAATGTTCCTGAATTATCTAATTTATTGTTTAACGAAAAACTGACAGAATTAATTTCTAACCTTTCTCCATCTGAATATTTCCTAACAAAAGCCATTTATTTTGATAAACCAAGCGAATCGAATTGGTTTGTAGCTTACCATCAAGACTTGAGTATTTCGATTGACAAAAAAGCTGATTTAGAAAATTATGTGAATTGGACTTTTAAAAAAGGTCAACACGGAGTTCAACCACCAATTAAGATCCTGCAAGACACAATAACAGTCCGAATTCATTTAGATAAAACGGATAAAAATAATGGTGCTTTAAAAATAATCCCGAAATCTCACTCAAAAGGCATAATTCGTACGGAATCAAAAGATTGGGAAATTGAAAATGAATTTATCTGTGAAGTAGAAAAAGGTGGTGTCATGTTAATGAAACCTTTGACTTTACACGCCTCTAACCGAACCACAAACGGAATGAAAAGGCGAGTCATACATTTGGAATTTAACCACCATAATCTGGCTAAACCGCTAACTTGGTTGGAATATTATAAAATAAAAAAGCAGTAAACAAAAACGCAAATAATTAATTACTTCGGTAATTTCACTTGCTAAAATCCTTGCAAATTTTATATTCAATTTTTATTATTTAAATTACCAACACGTTTTGTACTTACCGTTTCACAGCATATTATAATTATGGATTTTGAAATAAAAAGAATTATAACAGTCGAATTTCCAAATAACTTTTTAAAAGTTAATTTGAATGATTTAGAAAGTTTTATCTCTGAAAATTTGTCTGAAAAAGATTATGGAAAGTCCGTAGTAAAATATTTCTGGGGTTTTGAATTATTCAAATTTGATGGCGGGTTTGCACAATTTTTTAAAAATGACATTGAAAGTTGGAAACATTCTGTAAAGTGGTTTGTCACCAATTCAAATTTTGATTGGAATATTATAAAAGATTTAACGGAATTTCAAACACTAGATTTAATAAAAAAAGAAATTCTTTTATCAGTTGATCGGATAAATAGTATGAAAAGAAAACCCAAAGATTTTGATTGTGAAAAGTTCAGTCAAGACCTTGAATCAATTTTAAATAATTTTATAGAAAACAAACATTAATCAACCTAAAACAGCCCTAACTTTTTCAACAACCCTTTCAACCGGAACACTCCCAGCAGCATCTTTATAATCTTCTGGATATTTGTTGCCATAAATAGATGTTGGGATTTTTGGGTATTGGTTTCTATCCGCTACCAAGGCATAATCAGCTGGTTGATTAAAAGGTGCAAAGCCAGCAAATGGATGCGTAACTCCCCAAATAGTCACGACTTTTACGCCAAGCATAGCTGCTAAATGCGCATTTCCAGAATCCATGGAAATCATGACATCTAAATTGGAAATAACATCCAACTCTTCACTAAATGATAATTTTCCAGCCATATTTATAATACCATCTGCTTCAGATTCGAAGTAATTTAAAATCTGAACTTCCTTTTTTCCGCCTCCAAATAATAAAACCTGATAGTTTTTAGACAATTCTTTAATGACCTGCTCCATGAGTTCCAATGGATATTTTTTTCCATTATGAGCCGCAAAAGGTGCAATACCAATGCGTTTCTTATTTGAACCTCCTATTAATTTGGAAATATTAGGGTTTAAAGCTGCTGGAATTGGGTAATTGGGTTTGGTTAAATCTAACGGAAAACCGAGTGTTTCAAACACATCTGCATAGCGTTGATGTGTGGTTTTTAATTGTTCGAAGATTTTGCCTTTGGTGAGTTGCTTTTTGTCTTTTCGGCCTTTATCAATGGTAGCTACTTTTCGCGCACCAATTAATGGTTTTAATACTTTGGTTCGTAACACCTTGTGTAAATCTGCAATAGCATCACAGTTTTCTATTTTTAATTCTCGGGACAATTTATACAAACCCATCAAGCCTTTATGTTTGCCTTTTACATCTGCCGGAAATACCGTTACGTTTTTTAAATCGCGGAACAATGGCGCAAAAAAAGCACGTGTTAAAACGGTGATTTTTACACTGGGATATTGTTGTGTAAACGCACGAATCACAGGAACTGTCATAGCCACATCTCCCATTGCAGAGAGTCGGATAACGAGTATGTGTTTGGGTTTGGACATCAAAGATGAAAGAGATTCCTGCCTTCGCAGGAAGTTTACTTTTGAGAACGCAATACCGGATTTAGTTCATCATCATTGTACATCTTCATTTGCTTATACACTTTCATGTATTTATCGCCTTTTTCAATATCTGCTAATAAGGTATCTATAGCAGTAGAAAGATCTACGCGTTGTTCCAGTAACACATTTAGCTTGGTTTGGCAAGCAGCCAAATGCGCATCAGTAGCATCGGTACGTGTTGCTTCTTCATGCATATGATACACTTTAAGCGCTAAAATGGACAATCTATCAACACCCCAAGCAGGACTTTCCGTATTGATTGTTGCTCCAGTTTTTGGTGTTACATTTTTATATTTTTTAAGAAAATAGCTATCAATATATTCTACCATATCAGTTCTATCTTGATTGGAAGCATCAATTTGACGTTTCAATTTTAAAGCAGCAACTGGGTCAATTTGTGGATCGCGAATAATATCTTCATAATGCCATTGCACAGTGTCTATCCAGCTTTTTCTGTATAATAAATGTTCTAAAGTCTGAGAATCTTTATCATACGGGTTACTAAAAGGTTGATCGACCGAATTAATAACGTGATACTTTGCTATAACGCCTTGAAATATTTTATTAGCTTTTTCTGAAAACATAATATAAAAATTTTGAAACACAAATATAAACCTATTTATTAACTTTACAGTTCAAAACAAATCCAAAACACGATGCATATCCATAATATTTCGCTTGAAAATTCTATTTTAAATACCTTTATTTCAGAAATGCGTGATATTGACATTCAAAAAGATCCCATGCGTTTTAGACGTAACATTGAACGTACAGGCGAAATTTTAGGCTATGAATTAAGTAAATCTTTAAATTATAAATCGGTCAATGTTCAAACGCCATTAGGTACTGCAGCCGAATTTATATCCACTGATGATATTGTATTATGTTCCATTTTACGAGCAGGTGTTCCGCTTCATAACGGTTTATTAAATTACTTTGATAAAGCTGAAAATGCTTTTATTTCGGCTTACAGACATCATAAAAATAAACCTGAAAGTTTTGAAATTATTGTAGAGTATTTGGCCTGCCCTAGTTTAGAAGGCAAAACACTTATATTGGCTGACCCAATGTTAGCAACTGGTCAATCCATGGTGGCAACCTTTGAAGCTTTAAAGCCATTTGGAAAACCTAAAGCTGTGCATTTGGTAAGCGTTATTGGTGCTCAAGAAGGTTTAGATTATGTGTCCAATCATTTTGATGCAGACGCACATTTATGGATTGCAACCGTAGATGAAAAACTAACAGACAAAGGCTATATTATGCCTGGATTAGGTGATGCTGGCGATTTAGCCTTTGGCGAAAAGCTACAGAACTAAACTGGCAAGGAGCCCAACAATTAAAAGCCATATTAAGACTTCACGAAACCATCTTTCAGGAACTAATTCAATATAATTAGTAACAATAAGTGCCAAAGGTGCTATTAAGAAAATAAACTCGGCTCCAGATTTTTCTGGTGAAATAATAATAATCACAAGTGCTATAAAAGCCGTAAAAAGAATGAGCAAATACGACGGTCTATAGCTTTTAGATTGGTTTTTAATTGTTCTTAAATAATAAAACAAAGACCAAATAAAATAAGAGAAGTATATGGTTGCCGCAATGATAATTTGACGATTATTCAACATGCTGAAATCGAAATTTTTCCCACTTTCAAACCGATCTACATAATCCCAAAAATCGATATTAAACACTATTAACACAGCATAGGTTAGTATAGCTACTAAAAGCACACCAATAAAAGGAATTATCCAATTCTTAACATCTGTTATACCATATAAAAAAAGCGCCGCAAAAAGCACGATAAAAAATAACGAACTCCAAAAAAAGAGAAGGGTTGCTAAAGAAATCCAAATAGTAGCATCCAGAATTTTTTTCTTATTTTCTTTCTTAGAACGCAGACTCACAATGCGCCGTAATGCTAACAATATAAACAGATTGGCAATTACTAACTTGGTATTTAAAAATGTTTGAAACATTAACACCATAAACAACCCATAAAACAAGAGGTTGTAACTGTTTTTTTTAGATAGTCTATTCTTACTGGTAAAAAAATCGAAGATAAAAAGTGACAGCACACAAACACCAAATAGAGCAAGTTGCTTCAACACAAATACTGCATTAAATTCAGGGTGCACCCGCAATTTGGCAAGTAAAAAACCGATAAACAATACCATACTCATAATAACAAAATGAATAGGTTTCGCTTTTCTAAAGAATTTTGAAATCATACAGTTAGGAGAAAATCACTTCTATGGATTTATTGATTGTGGTAAATTACTAATATTCTCTTCAAATTATTGAAATTTAATTTGAAAAAGATGTAATTTTGTATCATTACATAATGATTACTATATTACACGTGCTTTAAAAGCCTTAAAATTTATATTATGACCGATTTCTTTTCCGCCATTGAAGACTTATTTGTAAACGTTTTATTTGCACCCTTTGATGCCTTAAGAGCATTAGAACTTGAAAGCTGGTTTGCTGCAAATACAATTAACTGGATATTAATGATTGTTGGCGTTGTTGCATTTACATACTGGATGCTACAACTTAAAAAATTCAATGATAACGGTGAAGAAAACAAAAGTATTACTTCACACAGTTATTTATAAATCGAATCCAATATCTTTTCTATAATACATCTTATCAAAATGTAGCTTGTCTATATTTTGATACGTTTTTTTTAGTGCCTCACTGTAGGTATTTCCATAGCTTGTTATTGCCATAACACGACCTCCAGAGGTTACTACTTTTCCAGCCTTTAAGCTTGCGCCTGCATGAAAGGGTAACACATCTACCATTTTATCTAAACCCGTAATTTCTTTGCCTTTTTCATAAGCTTCTGGATAACCTCCAGAGACTAACATGATTGTTGTAGCAGCACGTTCATCAATTTCAAGGTTAATAGTATCTAATGTTTGATTCGCAATGGCTTGAAAAATTTCAGCCAAATCATTCTTTAAACGTGGTAAAACGACTTCCGTTTCAGGATCTCCCATACGGACGTTATATTCAATAACCTTAGGCTCATTACCTACCTTTATTAATCCAATAAAAACAAACCCTTTATACGGCAAATTATCTTTTTGAAGTCCACTGATTGTTGGTTTAACAACTTGCTCTTCTATTTTATTTAAAAATTCGGGTGTTGCAAATGGTACTGGCGAAACGGCTCCCATTCCACCTGTATTTAAACCTGTATCGCCTTCACCAATACGTTTGTAATCTTTAGCCGTTGGAAGAATTTTATAGTTTTTCCCGTCGGTTAAAACAAAGCAACTTAACTCAATCCCATCTAAAAATTCTTCAATAACTACTTTAGTACTGGCTTCACCAAATTTGGCATCTACCAACATACTTTTCAGTTCAGCTTTAGCTTCTACTAAATCATTTAAAATCAACACGCCTTTTCCAGCTGCCAAACCATCTGCTTTTAAAACGTAAGGTGGATTTAAAGTTTCTAAAAACTGATAACCCGCTTCCACAGTTCGCGCATTAAAACTCTGATAAGCTGCCGTTGGAATGTTATGACGGATCATAAACTCTTTAGCAAACTCCTTACTACCTTCTAATTCAGCCGCTGCTTTTTCGGGGCCAATTACAGAAACACGCTTTAAATCAGCATCATTTAAAAAGAAATCATGAATACCTTGAACTAACGGATCTTCAGGACCAACAACTACCATGTCAATCTTTTTCTCCAGAACTAATGTTTTTATAGCTTGAAAATCGGTAACACCAATGGCTACGTTTTCAGCTATAGCAGCCGTTCCAGAATTTCCAGGTGCTACATATAGTGCTTTACATAATGGACTTTGCTTTAATTTCCAAGCAAATGTATGTTCTCTACCACCTGATCCTAATATTAAAATATTCATGTTGTTGTTGTTTGCTGCAAAAATAATTGCTTTTACGCTTAAAAAACAATTATTTTACAAAAACATCTTAAGCCAATTTCTTTTGAATTTATTCGACCTTTCATTACAATTTAACGGTTTTCCCATAAAGAAAGCTGAACAAATTTTGAAAGGTATCCAAACCCAATCAGACCAGGCGTTTGAAGCTTATGTTGAAAAGAAAAAAAATGAAATAGTCACATACCATATTCAAAACAATTCATTTTATAGCAACTTGGTAAAAGATGCCAATGTAGCAGATTGGAATTCCATTCCGATTATGACGAAACGCGATTTGCAAAAACCACTACAAGACCGACTTTCCGCTGGTTATAATCTGAAAAATGTATATATCAATAAAACATCTGGTTCTTCTGGTGATCCCTTTATTTTTGCTAAAGATTATGTTTGCCATGCACTAACTTGGTCTGTTATTAAAAACAGATTTGGTTGGTATGGATTAGATTTTAACAACTCCAAGCAAGCGCGGTTTTATGGTATTCCTTTAGATAAAAAAGGCTATTATAAGGAACGTTTTAAAGATTTTTTGAGCAGTCGGTTTCGCTTTTCCGTTTTTGATTTAAGCGATGCAGCTTTTGAAGGTTATATTAAAAAGTTTAAATCCACACCTTTTGATTATCTAAATGGTTATACCAGTTCCATAGGTCAATTTGCCAAGTATTTAGAACGAAAAGATCTTGTTTTAAAAACAATGTGTCCCACATTAAAAGCTTGTGTGGTAACATCAGAAATGCTTTTTGATGCGGATAAATTACGCATGGAACAACAATTTGGCATTCCAGTAATTAATGAATATGGTGCATCTGAACTGGATTTAATTGCATTTCAAAACCTAGAAAACGAATGGCAAATTAATAGCGAAACACTATATGTTGAAGTTTTAGATGATAATAACCAAGTTTTACCTTTAGGTGAAGAAGGCCGAATTGTGATAACGTCCTTATACAACCAAGCGCATCCGTTTATACGTTATGATATTGGCGATATTGGTATACTTTCAGAAAAAAGCACGGTAAAAAAACCAATTCTTAAAAAGCTGATTGGAAGAACTAATGATATGGCTGTTTTACCAAGTGGCAAAAAAGCAGCTGGTTTAACTTTCTATTACATCACTAAAAGTATTATTGAAGATGACGGTTTGGTAAAGGAATTCATAATTCAGCAAACACACCTTGAAACATTTAAAATTATTTATGTTGGTGTCGAGGACTTATCTGATGAAAAAATGCAACAAATTCGTGATGAAATGACACGCTATTTAGAACCTAATTTAAACATATTATTTGCGCGTCAAGACGTGCTTGAACGTTCAAAAAGTGGTAAATTGAAACAGTTTTCATCTCTGATAAAGCAACCTTCATAATGAAAGATACTCTCATTATAACTAGTTATTTTCCACCTGAAACTGGGGCAGCTTCTAACCGGATTTTTCATTTAGCAACAGGGTTAGAAAAACAAAACTTTAAGGTATCTGTAATTACACCTTTGCCTAATTATCCGAAAGGAAGGATTTTTGAGGGTTATCGTGGGAAATTCAGACAAACATCTACAGAAAATAATGTAACGATACACAGATTGTGGTTGTATGCGAGTAATTCTAAAAACAAATTGCTACGCTTATTCGCCATGATATCTTATAGTATGAGTCTAATTTGGTTTTTTATTTGGAACAAAATTCCGAACAAAGTTATTGTACAATCGCCTCCATTATTAGTTGCTTTTACGTGTATGTTGTGTTTATGGCGTAAAAAAAGAAAGCTCATCTTAAATGTCAGTGATTTGTGGCCAATAGCAGGTTTAGAATTAGGTGCTTTTAAAAAGAATTTCAGTTATAAAATGCTAGAAAAAATTGAGCGATTTAATTACAAAAAAGCGGATTTAGTTTTAGGCCAGAGCAACGAGATTTTAACTCATGTAAAATCTTTATTTCCAGAAAAAGAAACATTTTTATACAGAAATTACCCTGATTTTGAGCTTCCTGGTTTAATAGAACCATCTATTTCAGATGACAAAATCACAATGGTTTATGCTGGATTATTGGGCGTGGCTCAAGGAATCTATAAACTATGTGAATCGTTGGATTATACCAATATTGAATTTCATATTTATGGCGCAGGTGCTGAAAAAGAAAAAATAGTACAGTTTATTTCTAAAAATCCAGATTTACCCATAGTTTATCATGGCGAAGTTACGCGAACCGAATTACATAATGCCTTATTACGTTATGATATTACCATTATTCCGCTACTTAATAGGATTTATGGTTCTGTTCCTTCCAAAATATTTGAATACGCCAGATTAGGGCTTCCTATGCTTTATTTTGGAGGTGGTGAAGGTGAAAGAATCATTCAACAACACCAATTGGGATGGATAGCTGAAGCTGGAAATTATGGTCATCTAAACAAAACCATTCAAGGGTTAAGAAAACATGAATTAAGTTTTAAAAAACGGGGATTGATTCAACAAGCAGCTCAAGAAAATTTTGATTTTAATAACCAATTATTAAAATTAAAAGCTGTGCTTTAATAGGCTTTTTCTTCGCCTCGAACAGCATTTATAAACGTTTTAATAATAATTTTTAAGTCCAAAAGTAAAGACCAGTTTTCGATATAAAAAATATCATATTTTACGCGACCAATAATATCTTTATCAGTTTCAACTTCACCACGGAATCCACTAATTTGTGCTAACCCGGTTATACCTGGTTTTACAAAATGACGCACCATAAACTTATCAATGCGTTTAGCGTACATATTGGTATGGCTTACCATGTGAGGTCTAGGGCCAACAACAGACATATCGCCAAAGAGTACATTGAAAAATTGTGGCAATTCGTCTATACTTGTTTTTCTAATAAACTTTCCGATTTTGGTTATACGCTGATCACCTCGTGTTGCTTGATAAAGGTTTGCATCCTTATTTGGTGTCATGGATCGGAATTTATAACAATCAAATTCCTTATAATTAAAGCCATTTCTAGATTGCTTAAAGAAGACTGGTCCTTTAGATTCTACTTTAATTAAAATGGCAATAATGGGTGTTAACCACGATAAAACAAACACAATAACACAGGCAGAAAACACAATATCAAAAAGACGTTTAATAAATTGATTAGCAGATTCCTCCAAAGGAATATTCCTTAAGGATAGAATAGGAATATAATCATAATATTCATATTTCAATTTCTTGGAATAGATGTCTTTGTTGTCAGGTAAGAACTTAAGAATAATAAGATTATTATCTGCAAAATCAATTACTTTCATCATTTGTGAATTAGAAAGTTCAGATATTGAGCAATACACCTCTTCAATAGCTTCCTTTTTTAAAAAATGAAGACAAGCATCTAAATCAAAAGTATCTTTATTTTTTAAATTGAATGTTCTTTTATGTTTATACCCATATTCGGGATTAGAATTAAAAAAATTCTCTAAAGCCGTGGTTTGTTTATTCTTTCCTAATATGGCAGTTCTTCTGTAATTTCCTCCAAAGGAAGATCGGTATTTTTGAAGTAAATAGTAAAAAGCAAACTTAAATACGGTTATTAAAACAAAGGCAGATCCTATGTATTTAAATATATTTTTAGGACGAATATTCAGGTCGTGGTAAAATCCAGAGTAGGCCAACACAAATAATCCAAAAAGCACCATTTGTCTGAAAATTAAGGACAATATGGTTATTTCTCTAGTATAACGATACACTTCATAAAACTTTGAATTAATGGAAATGAACAACCATGCTATGGTTGTAACACTTGCAAAAATTAAAGGGTTTTGAAAATTGAAAAAATATAAAATAGCCAACCCGTTTATAATACCTAAATCTACCAAATAAGAAATAGGCCTAATATAAATAGAGTATCTACCGTGTTGTATTTGGCTCATTAATTTTTAATATGCTTAGAGAAATCCTTGTGCTCGCTTTTGTTTAACTCCTCGGCAGATAGCTGCTTAAAATAGCTATACGTTTTTTCCATGCCTTCTGCTCTGTCTACTTTAGGCGTCCAGTTTAATAGTTTTTTAGCTAATGTAATATCTGGTTGTCTTTGCAACGGATCATCCGTAGGAAGTTCCTTGTAAATAATTTTCTGATCGGTTCCCGTTAATTTTATAATTTCTTCGGCAAAGTCTTTTATGGTAATTTCATGAGGATTACCAATGTTTACGGGATATGAATAATCGCTAAAAAGCAAATTATAAATACCTTCAACTTGATCATCAACATAACAAAAAGAGCGCGTTTGAGAGCCATCACCAAAAACGGTTAAATCCTCTCCACGTAACGCTTGACCCATAAAAGCTGGTATAACCCGACCGTCATTTAGGCGCATTCGTGGTCCATAGGTATTAAAAATGCGTACAATACGCGTTTCAATACCGTGAAATCTGTGATATGCCATGGTTATGGATTCCTGAAAACGTTTGGCTTCATCATAAACGCCACGTGGCCCTATGGTATTTACATTTCCATAATAGTCTTCCGTTTGAGGGTGCACCAATGGATCTCCATACACTTCGGACGTAGAAGCAATTAGTATTCTGGCATTTTTAGCTTTAGCTAGACCTAGTAAATTATGTGTTCCTAAAGAGCCTACTTTTAAGGTTTGAATGGGTATTTTTAAATAATCAATAGGACTTGCTGGTGATGCAAAGTGTAGGATGTAATCTAGTTCACCTTCAATTTTAATAAATTCCGTCACATCATGCTCGATAAATTCAAAATTAGGATTATCCAACAAGTGTTTGATGTTTTTCGAATCGCCTGTGATATAGTTATCCATACCAATGACGTGAAATCCTTCTTTTATAAACCGATCACTTAAATGAGAACCTAGAAAACCAGCTGCTCCTGTTATTAATACCTTTTTCATTAATCTATTGTCTTTCTTCCTATTGAGCTATAATAAAAGCCTTCGTTTTTAATATCCTGAACATCGTATAAATTTCTACCATCAAAAATAACTGGTGCATTCATTTCAGCTTTCAGCTTATTAAAATCTGGTGTTCTAAAGATACTCCATTCTGTACAGATAATCAAAGCATCGGCATTTTGAATTGCTGCATACATATCTGGTGCAAACTTAACTTTATTGCCAAATTTCCGCTCCACATTCTCCATAGCTTCTGGGTCGAATGCCGTTATTGAAGCACCACTTTCAAGAAGATCTTCAATTATATACAAAGCTGGTGCTTCGCGAATATCATCGGTTTCCGGTTTAAAAGCCAAGCCCCAAATAGCAATTTTTTTATCTTTTAAATCGCCTTTAAAGAAGGCATCTATGCGTGGTAATAGTATGCGTTTTTGTAAATCGTTTACTTTTATAACGGCATTTAAAATATCGAAGTTATAATTGTGATCTTTCCCTGATTTATGGAGTGCTTTCACGTCCTTTGGAAAGCAAGAACCACCATAGCCTATTCCTGGGAATAAGAAGCGTTTACCTATTCTAGAATCGGTTCCCATACCAATTCGAACTTTATCAACATCAGCACCAACTTTTTCGCAGAAGTTAGCAATTTCATTCATAAAGGTGATTTTGGTTGCCAAAAATGAATTTGCGGCATATTTAGTAAGTTCTGCCGATTTTTCGTCCATAATAATTATCGGGTTTCCAGAGCGTACAAAAGGCTTATAGAGTTTTTCCATTAGTTTGGTAGCTTTATCTGAACTGGAACCTATAACAATACGTTCTGGCTTTAAAAAGTCTTCTACAGCAAAACCTTCTCGTAAGAATTCTGGATTGGAAACCACATCAAAATCTACAGAGGTTTCATTTGCAATGGCTTCTGTAACACGATCGGCTGTTCCAACGGGAACGGTACTTTTATCAACAATTACTTTATAACTTTTTAATAATTTCCCAATGTTTTTGGCAGCACCAAGAACATAGGATAAATCAGCCGAACCGTCTTCATCTTCGGGAGTTGGTAATGCTAGGAAAATAATATCGCCATGGTTTAGACCTTCCTCCAAAGAGGTTGAGAATTTTAAACGGTCTGCTTTTATATTTCTATCGAAAAGTGTATCAAGTAGTGGTTCATATATTGGTACAATACCAGCTTGCATTTTTTTAACTTTATTTTCATCAATGTCAATACATAAGACATTGTTACCTGTTTCGGCCAGACATGTTCCGGTAACTAAACCTACGTAGCCTGTTCCTATTACTGATATATTCATTTTAAGTTATTTAATTGTGACAAAAATAGGGAAGTAAGATGAAAAAAATACACTTACTTTTAAATTAAACAATAGTACTTTATTTAAACAATGATAGTGAAATTAATAAACACAGTTTCACATTTACGTTTTAAGCATTAATTTTTCCCTTAAAACTACCAAAAAAAGAGGGATAGTAGTGTAGATAAAATAATTTCCTGATATAAAGATAATGATTCCAAGAAATCCAGAAAAAATCCAAACTAATCTAATTGGCGAAAAAGTAAAAAACGATCTCCAATAAGTATATAAAAAAACGGCACCACCCATAGTCCCAAAAAAATAAAAAACATCAATAAATCCCATTTCAGATTTAGTCCTAAAATCGGCAACGCCTCCAAAACAATAATTGATCCAACTCCAATTTTCCTTTATATATGGCAGCGTATCATTAAGAAACAATTGGTTTCTGAATGATAATATGGATGAAAAAACGCCTTCAGATTGTCTTAATTCATTAAAAAAGCCCCATTTAAAAAATAAAAAATATCCTGCTAAAATACCTACTATTGGTATTAACATTGCTAGAGCGTACTTATACTTAAATTGTGAGTAATTTACGAGATACAAGATTGAAATAAACAATAGGGCTAAATAGATAGTTTTTGTGCCCACTAAAAGCGCACTTATTATAACTAAGAGTGTTTTCCAATTTGAAAAGAAGTGAATTTTGTACTTCATTAAAAAATAAAACAACACAATTATATACACATAGGATGTTAAAGAAGATGAATATAATAGACCATTATATCCAAATCTTGGGCCTAGATAGGTTTTAAAATATGGAACACCAAAAACAAATCCGACAACTATTAAAAGGCAGTTGAAAATAATAATAGCTTCAAAAACACGGAATAATTTATTTTTGTTTTGAATTGGAAACTTTGAAAAATAGATAAATAATACTATTGGAAAAACGTACTTGAAAAACGCCAAAATATTCACATACATTAGACCCTCTGTAATGGATAATTGTCCGATTAAAAAAAAGCAACATAAAATTACGCCGTACTTTACGAATTTGGATTTAAAATTATGTTTTACAATCATAAACACCATATAGACCGATATAATTCCCTTTATAATTTTTGGTATTTCAGAACTATTTCCTGTTGTGATGAATTGTATTTTTGAGTAGCTTTCCGTTATTAAAATTAGCACTAAAAAGACAACCAAAAGGTTCCCTTCTATTTGCTTATTTATTTTAGATAGCTCTATCATTCTAGTAATTTATAAGAATATTTGTTTGATGTTTTTTTGAAAAATTAAAACTGCATGTTAATGTTGTGGTTTCTTGCTTTACATTAAACGCATTCGAGAACCATCCTAATGGCTCTTCCGTATTTCCAAATGTTATTTTAACCAGTCTGAAAAGTTCACTCTCCATAAAAACTGTCACATCATTATTAGAAAGCTTGAGTTTATTATCATCTATCTTTTCAATTTTTACATTTGGATGAAAGTGTAAAAATAAATCTCCAGTATGTATTTTGTTGTTATTTCCTATAAATTGATCTATAACTTCAATGTTGTTTTCTGTTTTATTGAAATCAATTGATCTTGAGTGCGTAACTCCAAAACGTTTAAAGGCATCAGTTGTGGCTTGACATACGGTTTTAGTATTTGTTTTAATAAAGGAGTCGATTATAGTTTCAGGAAGATTAATCCAGCTCATTCTTCCATTATTAGTAGCATGATTTTTATTGTTGATACTAACAGTATTATGAGCAGTAATACCTCTGAAATAATTTCGCCAAAAACTATATTTTGAATGATACTGATACGTTCCACTATCAATTAAAAATGGAACACCTTTAGTACTGAAATTGAAATGAAATATATCTGAATGCCCATGAGCGGCCGAAATATGATCGCCAATAGTACCCACATCAAACGATAGTTTGGTTTGGTTATCATGATCATACATAAAACAATACCCTGATGTTTCAAATAACGTGTCTGATTCGTTTTGTGTTTGATTTTTTATATGAAAATCAGAGCCAAATATCAAATAATTTCTAAAATCTATTTCTTGATAAACTTTAAAATTAGTTTGGAACAGATAGTTGGATGATGCTAATTGAGATTGATATAATGAGAAATTGTTATGAAAATATGGGTTAATAACAAAGCCTTCATCATTATCACCAAAAATGGTTTCGTCACTCAAATAGTCTAAATGTTCTGTAAACAGGAATAGGGTTTTAAATATATCCATTACATTCTCCGATAACGTTATCCCTGCTTGCTGTAAAAACGTTACTGTAATTAGAATTTGGTCGCTAACTTCAGCATGATATCTAGAGCACAGTTCCATATGAACACCATCTGCATTTATTTGATTTTCAACTTCCAGATAAAACATGTTACGCCATTTTAAGGCTTCCTTTTGTGGAACCTTAAAATAAGATGATATGATATTTAACCCCATTAATTCTGCCATTAAATGGTTATTGGCAGAGGAGTAAAGCGACAAATGGTTTTTTAAATATTGGTAATTACAAGCAAGGTTGTTTTTTATAATGACATCTAACGTGTTTGAAAGCAAATTAAATTGGTTAAGAATACTATGTGTATAAATTAAATTAACACTTCGTATACCTATTTCAATACCTGATGTCCAATTTATTGATTTTAAATATGGGTTTTGTGCTGTCCACTCAACAACAATATTTTCTAATTTATCAAGATATATGGGGTCTTGATTTTCTACATACTTAAAGGCTAAAAAAGGTAGGAATTCTAATCTTGAAAGTTCTAATGTGAATTTCACATCGCCATTTATTTCAAAATCTTGACGATTAATATTTCCGTAATAATTTAAAGGTGAAGTAATAGTGTTGCAATAGTCTTTACGCCAATTTGATAGGCTAAAAACATCTAAAGTGGTATTAAAAACGTGGTATTGGGCGTGAAAGGGTTTTTGTTTAAATAAAGTAACAAGATCTTTTTTTATGTAGGGTTTAGCAATATAATTGGGGTTTAATACAAACGAACTTGGAATTTTATTCTGCTGGAACTTTCCTTTAATTTTTGTTTGTAAAAATTGAGGAATCCTGTAAAAAAGCACCTCTTTTACACTCATTAATTTAGCTCTATTATAATACCATTTAAGTTTATTTTGAATCATGGATTGTAATTACTATGAATTAGCTATTAAATAGTGTTTTAAATTGTTCAGATACTATCTTTTTAGAATATAAAGATTCAACAAAATCCCTCGTTTTATAATTTGACTTATTTACAAGAAACTTATCCATTGCATTGATAAAATCTCTTTTAATTCTTGGGTTATATTTTTCACCTGAAACACCATTTTTTATAATATTTTTCAATGCAAAATCATCAGGGCCAATGACAGGAACACCACAGCTCATCGATTCTATGGCAACTAATCCGAGACTTTCACTTTTTGATGGAAAAAACAACACATCGATTTTAGTGTAAAATTCAGGCATTTTGTCCTTTTCAAACATATCATATAAAAATACATTTCCTAAATCTTTTAATTGGTTGATATAAGTATCTCTAGCCTTACCGTAATCTATAATATGAAAATTAAATTTTGAAGCGTTCAAACATTCAATTAATATAATTAAATCTTCAATTCCCTTATTAATATCAAAACCTGAAGCAAAGCCTATATTAATAGTGCTAAAAATTTCTTTTTCTATTGACAAAGGTTTAAAAATATTCAAATCTACACCACCACTTGGAGAAACATGAAATGTTCGATTTTGCAATGCTGGGATTTCTGTTAGTACAATACCTTTAAAATACTTAGATGGTACAATAAATATTCCTTTTGAGGGTATAAAAAAATATGAAATTTTATTTAATATTTTTTTATACCTATTTGTATGAACAATATCACCTCCATGAAAATTGATAATTATATTTTTCATACTACTGAATCTGAAAATTAATGGAATGAAAAGGTGTGGAAAATGATTAATATATACATATTCATACTTCTTATAATTGTAAAAAAGTAATCTCATGTAAAATTCAATATAGTTAAATATAGATTTTTTTTCACTAATTAAAACAACCCTATCAACTTCCAAGTTCGCATCAATTAAACAGCTCTCAATTGATTTAATATACCCACCTCTTTTTGGATGTTTTATTGTGGGATAAGCGTTGTTAATTAGTAATAGGCTTTTTTTTACACTTTTGGAACACATCTATGTTATAAATTAAAAATATAGTTATAATAAAACTAAACAGAACAATCCCTTTATTCCTTACTAAATAAGATTCTGTTAAACAGGAAATTGAAAATAATAAAATCGTTGAAATTAAGAATATTTGATTTCTTTTAATTGCAACAAAAAGCATGTAAAATAACATACTTAAAAAAACTAAAAGGCCAAATAAACCATTAACGCTTAAATAATTTAAATATTGATTATGAGAATTGTATAAATTTTTATATGCTATTACATAACCTGTTTCATAATATCTTATTGTTCGCTCATAACGAATTCTTCCTGGTCCAACGCCAAAAAAAGGAGCTTCCTTAAAAATGTCGTATGAAACTTTATTTAGGTCCATCCTTTTGTAAATGTCATTTGTACTAGAGTTAATAGATATTCTTTCCAGTGTATATGTGTTTTTATCCAGAGCGAGGAAAACACCACAAAGAATTACTGCAACGACTACCGCACGCTTATTCCATTTCATAAAAATGAGTATAAGCAAAATTGTAAAAACCACAAGTGATGTGCGTGCAAAAAGAAATATATTATACAATATTGAAAATAGAATCAATAAATTTAATAAAAACCTATTCATCCTTATTTCTTTATAAGAAGTCAATATGCCAATTAAACTAATAGACAAAAAAAGTGAGAAGTATGAGTGATGTATATTAACATAGTCCGACAAATAATGATTATTGAAGTCAATTGATATGTAATTAAAGAAGATACTAAAATCATTTTTAACTAAAAGAATAATAATCGAAATTATTTCTAATAAAACGATTCCTAAAAAAAAAGATAGTAAAATTTTTGGTAATAGTTTCTTTATCAATTTTAAATCAATAATTGAAAAAATTGGAAGTATGAAAAAAGTTAGATTTTTTTCAAGTTCTTTCAAATTGTAGTGTTTTGATTCCAAAATAAAAAAACCAATTAAAACAATTAGTCCAGGTAAAATACTGAAAATATATGCACACCAATTAAATTCCAATTTCACTTTCATAAAGCGTTCCATAATGAAAGTTAGTATATACAACAGAAAAATGCCTGTAGTAATATCCATATGAAATAATAAGAAAAATATATATGTGATAAAAAACACATTTCTTAACCCAAATTGCGCAATAAAGTCTTTCATTTCAATGGAAAATTATTGGTAATTGTAAGATGCATTAAAAGTATTAATTCATCTTCAGTTAATAATGTTGGAAAAATATAGAAATTATCTAAAGTCCCTTTATAATCATACTTTCTTTTCGAATTATCATTAGTGAATCCAATTCTTAAATACGCTTTATCTATAGTAATTTTTGGATCTAATTTTTCTTTAATATATAATTTTCCGTCAACATAAATTGAAAAGTCCCTATTATCGCTATCAAATAGACATGAAACAAATAGTTGTTCATTCAAATTTAATGCCTTCCTATTTATAAAGGCTACTGAAAAATCTTCTCTAAAACTAAAGTTATGTTTTCTATAATCTTTATTATTTGAAATAATAGATAATTTCTGTTTCGAAAGAAATAATGTCAAGATACTCTGCTTGAGGTCATCCTGATAATTCTCCAATAAGCTAAATATCACTCCATTTTTGGAATAATTATATGAATTCATCCAAAAAGCAATTGTAAAACTATCATTAGTTAAGCTTACAACCAAAGTATCATTCAAATTAGTTTCAGGCCCAAAGTGTTTTTTTTTAAATAATATTTTTTCTGATTTTAAAAAAACACTTAAGTTATCTTCCTTTTGAGTCGAACAACTAATACATAAAAATAATATTAGAATTATAGTACAATAAATTCTTGTAGGAAAATAATTCATGATTTCACTCTATTAAAAACAGGGATCATAAAAATAAAGAAAAGAAAAGCCAAAATAAATGTAGGGGAAAAAGGAGCTCCGCCATGTATCCATGTAATTTCAAATGAAATGACAAACATTAATATAACATTATAGTATTTAGAAGATTTTTCCTTAAGGTTAAAATAAAAATTAAGTATCCCTAAAATTATTCCTAAAAGACAAATTCCTAAAACTCCAAAATCGATATAAAAAGGGCTCAATATAGTCCCGGTTTTAGTATTATCTGTAATTGCTTTAGTAATATTATTATAAACTTGACCATAATTTCTTTGCTTACCTGGCAATATTGTTGAAATATGTTCTAAAAAGTATGTCCCTCCACCGTAATTGTCACCTATTTGATCTCTAATTTGTTGAAAAATTTGCGGCCCTTCTTTAATTGTGTGAAGAATAGGTGATACTAGAAAGTATTTCTGTGGTAATTGTTCCTTGTACATAATATACCTATAATGATCCATTCCATACTTGTTGACATCTCTATATAACTTTAATAAATTCAAGAAAAAAAACATTAATAGAAAAAGGAAAATGGCTTTCTTAAAATGTACTTTAAAAAATCTAGATTTAGAAACTTTAAAGAATACTATTAAGAGTATAAAAAAGATCGTAGTTCTATAGCCCGATAAAATTGCACTTATAATAAAAAGACTTAAAATAATAATGTTTTTTCGATTAGCCTTTAATAATATGTTGTAATATGAAAAGAATATAGATATAAGAAAAACGAGCCTTAATATTGGTTTACTTTCCATTCTAGCGTCTGAAGAAATAAAAATAGGAATTCCTCCTATTTGAATCCAATCGATTAAGATACTTAAAAATCCGGAAACTATTATTATTTTTGATATAATGATGGCAGAACTATCAGTAAACAAACGACTTAACACAAATGTTTTTTCCTTCTTAACTGTCGAGAAACTTAATAGCGTGTATGAAAGCATAATACAAAATACGAATAACATGAAATATAACTCATTTACATAATCAACGTAAGCACCTCGTTTTATGAAATTTATACCACCCAAATACCCATATAACAAAGTAATAAAAGGAACAAAAAGGTAAGGTTCAAATATTTTTTTTTTGAATGTTCTGAAAAAAAGTAATAAGTTAATTACAATTAAAATTTGTCCAAATATTTTGTAATTTAAGTTTATATTACATAAAATGACCCCTTGAAATAATATCAATGAAAAAAAGAGACAGGTTGTTACTATAAACAAGGATAAATTTATTTTTTTAATCACTTCTATAAATATTATAATACGTTTTTATTTTATAATGTTTCTTAATATAAACGGCTCCAAGTAAATTCCATAATATCATTCCAAAAGCACTACCTATGGCGACACCTTCTAAACTATAAAAGTTCACTAAAATCAAGCTTAACATTATATTAAAAATTAACGAAATTAAAATAAAGCTTTGTAGTTTTTTTTGTTTCCCTGTCATTTGCATCATAGGCCCTACAGCCCCAGTTAATACATTTGTTAATTGAGCAATCAATAGTATTCTTAAAACATTTTTACCGGTGATATATTCTTTCCCAAACATTCCTAAAATATTTTCAGAAAAAATAAAGATAAACACAAATATTGGTATACCACAGAGAAACATTGCTTTTGCAGAAAAGGCAACCGTATCTTTAAGCTCATTAAGTTGATTATTATGGTAGAAAGCGGCGATTTTAGGTGTTAAAATTGTTGCAATTGCATTATAAACAAATGCTACTAATGTTGCTATTTTTATAGAAGTACTATAAACTCCTATTTTTTCTTCTGACACGTAAAACCCCAATATAAAAATATCACTCCAACCCATTATCATAACAATAGCAGATGATATCATCATCGGGTAAGACTCCAACAATAAAAACTTAAATGAAAATTCCTGATACTTCACGAAAGTACCTTTCTGCACTATCGATAATACATGAATAAAAATAATTGTTGCCGTAAAAAACAGCCCAATCAAGTATGCGATTATTGGGATACCAATAACGGTATAAGACAGTAAATAAAATACCATCAATACAACAAAAGGAATTAAGAATTTCAAGAAATGAAAATACATCCCAAATGTGTTGGTTTTTCTCTCACCTTTAAAAAAACTACCGCTAACATCTAAAATTGATAGAAAAGGAATAGCCAATGCAGCTATTCTAATACTTGACTCAACATCTGGCTTTTGATACATTTTTGCAATTAAAGGTGCCATAAAAAATAAAATAGTACCAACAATAATCGAACTAACAAGAATTAGCTTTATAGACTTAAAATATATATATTTTTTTTGCGATATTTCAGTTGTACTAGCAATCCATTTAACAATGGAGGTTTCGACGCCTAATTTGGCAATCATTGCTCCTATTGATAAAAATAAGAATGCTATTGAAAACACCCCTTGGACTTTTGCACCATACTTATTAGCTAAAATCCAAGTAAACAAAAAACCAAATCCATAACCAAAAACTCGGATAGAAAACACCTTTAAACCTTTATCTAAAATTTCCTTTTTATTTGAGTTTAAGCTGATCATTTTTAGTGTTTCTAAAATAGTTTGTTAAAGGTTTTGAACTTATAAACTAAAAATTTAACTCCTTGATTATTAATTTTTTACCAATTATCCCATTAAACTCGTCCTTATTTACTAAAAATAATTTAATCGTTTTGAATTCTTTAATTTGAGTATTCTTTTGAAAAGTTAATAAAATATATTGTTTACCATTATAAGTAATAAAATCAACGTAACTTTTATCTGAAATGAAATTTGAGTTTTTCTTTTTAAATCTCTCCGGCCTTAGTTCAAAATCTTTTTCAAATACAACTTTATGTATTCCAAAGGCTTTATCATCTAAAATCTCCTTATTAAATCCTTCTTCACATTCAAAAATCACAAAATCGTTCTTATTGTTTGAAAATAAAGTAAGTCCATTAATTGGTAAACCATTTAAAAATTCATGTCTTTTCTTTAAAGAGTTTCCTTGTTTTAAAATACTTATAACCAATTCTTCTTGATTTTGGATTGGAAAAGAGTTTGCTAACTTTATATGCTTTTTTAAAAATGTATTATCTTTTAAAGTTTCTATTTCATTTAGCCAAACTTGTTCATTAGACCTATCATCAAATGTATAGTTAGAATTAATATAATTAGCTAAAAAATTACTTGCCTTTACACTACCCACTATATTTAAATGCCCAGGATCCTTAAAATCATCCAAGTTTAAATTTAATTCTTTATAGTACTCATTAAGATTAAGGAAAGGAATATCTAATTGATTGCAAAACATATTTAACTCATCAAACAAATTATAATAATTATAATTAGATCTTAAATCTGGAGAAGAAATAATTAAGACTTTAATGTTATTTTTATTGGCTATTTCAATAAAATCTAATAGTTCTTTTTTAGAACTGTTAGATAACATAGTTTTCGTGGAGTCTCTTTTAATTTTTTGTTTCGTAAAATTCTTATATTTTAACCTTCCTTTACTTTTGCTAATAATATTATTGTAACCCAAAAACCCTGAATAATAAAGACCTTTATCTGTATCGATTTCCTCTCTTTTATCATAACTAAAAAAATCAACAGAGGACCATTCTTTATGGTTTCTAAACAACGGAAACAAAACTCCTAAATACTCACTTTTGTTGTAAATTTTACTGATTTCAGAATATTTGGAGAAATTAAAATTTGAAACAAAATCTAAAGCTCTAAGCTGATAGCCTTTTGCCTTATCTGTAGATGGAAAGGTCAATGATCCGCCATAAACTTCTAATATAACTAACTTTGGCTTTGTATACTTGAGCGATTCTTCTAAAACTAAATCAGTCAATGATAATCGCAAACCATCTGAACCCAAATTATAACTAATAACATTACATTTTTCATTAATAATATGAGGATTATAAGCTGTGTATGCATGGGAACTACCATAAAATATAATATCAATATCTGTTTTCTTTGCAAGTATTTTAAAATCCTCTGTAGTATTAACAAAATGATTTTTAGACGCGAAAACTTTATTAAAATGATTAAAAGTAATTAAGAATAATACTACAAGTATAGCAAATGATATAACAAATTTTTTCATATTCTAAAATTGAAAATAAATAAATTCTGAAACACTATCTTCACCATAGATTCCAAAAATTAATATGACAAAAATAATAGTCAGGTAAACACTATAGCGAAAAACGACCCCTTCTTTATTTAAAAGAGCAAAAATACTTTGTTTTTTATGATAATAATCAAAACCTATTAAACTAATAATCGATAAGATTGCAATTATAATTTCTCCTTGACTTAAACCTAATTCTACAATACTATGCTCATTTTTTGTACTCGCAGAATTACTTATTATATATATCGCATCTTTAAAACTATTTGCCCTAAAAAACACCCAAGCAAAGCAAACAGTAAAAAAAGTAATAGTCATAAATAACATATTTGAGCCAATACTTTTTAAGTTGAAATTAATAGATTTTAAAAAGTTATGAAGCTTTGGTTTAAAAGCTTTTTCAAGAACGATAATGATTCCGTGAATTGCACCCCAAATAACGAAGGTCATTGCGGCTCCGTGCCATAATCCACTCACAAAGAAAACAATAAACAGGTTTAAATAGGTTCTGTATTTTCCGTTTCGGCTTCCTCCCAAAGGAATGTACACATAATCTCTAAACCATGTTGATAGTGAGATATGCCAACGCCTCCAAAACTCTGTAATAGATTTTGAAAAATAAGGACTATCAAAATTCTTCATTAAATCAAAACCCATAGTTCTGGCTAACCCAATGGCAATATCAGAATAACCTGAAAAATCACAATAGATTTGGAAAGCAAAAAATACAGTCGCGATAATTAAGTCTAAACCACCATGATCTGTAGGATTATTATAAACCTGATTTACCAAAATAGCCAAACGGTCTGCAATTACCATTTTTTTAAACAGCCCAAAAGCTACTAGTAATAAGCCAGACTTTACCTGATAATAATTAAACTTATATGTTTTATAAAATTGAGGTAATAAATGAGAAGCTCTTTCTATTGGCCCAGCAACTAATTGTGGAAAAAACGCAACAAACGTAAAGAAGGATAAAGCATCTTTTGTTGGTTTTAATTGTTTTCGATAAATATCAATAGTATAACTTAACGTTTGAAACGTATAAAAACTAATACCAACTGGTAGTATAATATTTAATGTTGAAACTTCTAAATTGTCTCCAAAAAGTTTAAAAGAAGATACAAATGTATCAATGAAAAAGTTGGTGTATTTAAAATAAACTAAAAACCCCAAGTTAACCAATAAACTGACTAATAACAATCGTTTTCTTTTAGCATTTCCTTCAGTTTTATTAAGTTGTTTACCAACATAATAATCAACAAAAGAACTAAAGGCTATTAAAAAAAGAAATCGCCAATCCCACCAGCCATAAAAAAAATAACTAGCAACCAATAAAAATACGTTTCTTAATTTAAGATTATCGGAAACAAGCCAATATATAACAAAAAATATTGGAAAAAAGACAGCAAAATCTATAGAGTTAAATAGCATTATTTTTATCTATTTAATTAAACAATCATTCCAGCAGCAACCGTTTCATTGGTGGCATCATCAACTAAAATAATACTTCCTGTAGTTCTGTTTTCTCTGTAGGAATCGATCATTAATGGTTTAGTTGTGCGGATTCTAACTTTGGCAATATCATTCATATTAAGTTCAGAGTCTCCCGAAATACGATCTAAAGTATTTATGTCATATTTGTAAACCACCTCTTTTATCATAGCTGTTTGTTCATTAGATGTGTGTCTAATAGAATATTTGGCGCGCGGTTTTGCGGAACTATTATTTAACCAACATAACATAACTTCTATGTCTTGAGAAGGTTCTGGCTTGTTATTAGAGCGAACAATCATATCCCCACGACTAATATCAATATCATCCTCTAATGTTATGGAAACAGACATAGGCGCATAAGCCTCATCAAGCTCTTTATCATGAAGGTTTATGCTTTTTATTTTTGAAGTAAAACCAGAAGGCATAACAGTAATGCCATCTCCTTTTCTCAAAATACCACTGGCTACACGTCCAGCATAACCTCTATAGTCTATAAAACCATCTCGTTGTGGTCTTAAAACAGTTTGAACTGGGAAACGTGCATCTACTTTATTAATATCACTACTAATATGCATGGTTTCCAATGTGTGTAACATAGGAGCACCTTGATACCAAGACATATTTTTTGATTTATTTACCACATTATCACCTAATAAAGCTGACATTGGAATAAAACGAACATCTGTAACAAGCAGTTTAGAAGCTATTTCTTCAAATTCGATAACAATTCGGTTGTAAACATCTTCTGAAAAATCAACCAAATCCATTTTATTTATACACACAATAATATGTGGTATGTTTAATAGAGATGCAATAAAAGCATGTCTTTTAGTTTGTTCTATAACCCCATGCCTAGCATCAATTAATATGGTTGCTACATTGGCTGTTGATGCTCCAGTAACCATATTCCTTGTGTACTGAATATGACCAGGTGTGTCTGCAATAATAAATTTACGCTTGGGTGTTGTAAAATATCTGTAAGCCACATCAATAGTGATGCCTTGTTCGCGTTCGTCACGCAAACCGTCTGTAAACAAGGCTAAATCCACACCTTTATGTCCTTTTTTTCTGCTGGTGTTTTCAATAGCTTCTAACTGATCTTCAAAAATAGATTTTGAATCGTATAATAAACGCCCAATTAGGGTGCTTTTTCCATCATCAACACTTCCTGCTGTTGTAAAACGTAATAATTGATTGTTGTCTAACATGCTTCCTTTTTAAAATTTTTATTTGACCCTAATAAAACTTTAAGGGGTCAAATTGTATAAAAACCTTTCAACTGCGCTTAAGGTGAAATTTAAATATTGATTCCGTATTTTCTAGAAATATCCTTGACGCTTACGGTCTTCCATAGCTGATTCTGAACGCTTATCATCACTTCTGTTTCCGCGTTCGGTGTTACGCATACCAGCTACTTCTATGGCTATTTTTTCTAATGTATCAGCATCGGATTCATCACCTCCAGTAATGGTAATATCACCCAATGTTCTAAAACGTATTTTTTTAGTTACCACTTCTTCGTGATCTTCCAGAATTAAAAATTCGGAATTTGGTATCCATGTACCATCACGTTTAACAACCTCGCGTTCATGTGCAAAATATAAAGAAGGAATTGCAATATTCTCTCTTTTTATATAATTCCAAACATCCATTTCTGTCCAGTTACTAATAGGAAAAGCTCTAAAATGTTCTCCTTGAAAATGCTTCCCATTAAAAATATTCCATAATTCTGGGCGTTGGTTTTTAGGATCCCATTGACCAAAATCATCCCTATGTGAGAAAAAACGTTCTTTAGCACGTGCTTTTTCCTCATCACGACGTCCGCCTCCAATAGCACAATCTATTTTATTAGATTCTATGGCATCTAAAAGCGTTGTAATTTGAAGTGCATTTCTAGTTGCATTTTTACCTTTTTCTTCAGCCACACGACCATCATCAATAGATTCTTGAACAGAGCCTACAATGAGTTCAACGTTTAATTCTTTAATAATATCATCTCTAAATTGAATGGTTTCCGGAAAGTTATGACCCGTATCCACATGCATTAATGCAAACGGAATTTTGGCTGGATAAAATGCTTTTTTAGCTAAATGCGTGACTAATATAGAATCTTTACCGCCAGAAAACAAAATGGCTGGGTTCTCAAATTGTGCCCAAACTTCGCGCAAAATGAAAATAGCCTCGCTTTCTAACTCGTCTAAATAATTTAAATAATATTTACTCATTAAACTTTTTTTTATTTAAATAATATATCTCTAATTCTAAAACTACCTAATTTACCAGAACTCTTGTAATCTCTTCTTTTATAAATATATAGGTCAAGACTATCAAAATAGGTCATATTATTTAATACTTTATTCTCTATTATAAATTTACTATTTCCTATTTCTTTTATCTTAGGATTAAAAGAAAAATGTTGCGGCTTTTCTAATGTCCTATCATAAATAAGAATGGCCATACTATAAGCTAAAACTGTTTCATTTAATGTATCATCATTTAATTTAAAGACAAACCCAATAAGATTATCGTTTGTTTTTTGAATCCCAAATTTTTCAACTTTATAGTTTTCTAAAAAACTTTCGTTTATGTCTCTATAATCTATTAGGGAATCTTCAAAGTTTTCTGTGTCCGAATTAGGTAAAACTAGTTCCGTATTCGTTTTGTTGACCTCAAAATTCTCATTATTTTTATCTGATTTGCAGGCTATAAATGTAATAGTCATAAATAAAATAAAAAGTCCTTTTTTCATAATCTACAATTTTAATTTTAGGGCTATATAATCAACGATTCGTTGGGCCGCTGCTTCAACAGTTTCGTTTTCTGTTTTAATTTCTATTTCTGGGTTATCAGGCGCTTCATAAGGTGCTGAAATTCCAGTCATATTTTTTATTTCTCCTGCACGTGCTTTTTTATAAAGACCTTTTACATCACGACGTTCACATTCTTCTATACTCGTATTTATATAAACTTCGACAAAGTTAACATCTTTAACGATATTTCTAATGTTCTGACGGTCTTTTTTATATGGTGAAACAAAAGCCGCAAGCACCACTAAACCCGCTTCTACCATTAAATTAGCAGTTTCGGCAATTCTACGGATATTTTCTGTCCTATCTTCCGGTGAAAAAGTCAAATCCTTATTGATGCCATTTCTAATATTATCGCCATCTAGGCTATAGGTCTTTATACCTTGTTGAAATAATTTTTGCTCAACCACATTTGCAATAGTTGATTTACCGGAACCTGAAAGCCCTGTAAACCATATTAAAAAGGAGTTATGTCCGTTTTTCTGCCTTCTATCCTCTGTGCTTATTTGATACTCATGTGGTATGATGTTTTCTTTCATAATTAAGGGTTTTTTCTATTCGGTAATCCGTAATTAATTTTATACCAAACACGTTCATGGAAATAGTACAATAGCATCTTAGTAATAACTTCGGCAAATCCTATTTTTAAAGCAGCTAATGGATTGCCGGAAATGATCCAAGCCAACGTCATGGTATCCAATGTACCAACCAATCGCCACGTAACTGTTTTTGCTAAATGTCGTTTTCTGCTCTCAAGCGTTTCACCTTCTTTTGTTAAGTTTATTTTATACCAAACACGTTCATGCATATAATATAAAATAGTTTTGGTAGTAACTTCTGCTAACCCTATTTTTAGTCCTGCATATGGATCTCCTGTAATAATCCACGATAAAATAATGGTATCTATAGTTCCTATAAACCGCCAGGTTACTGTTTTTGCAATATGCCTTTTATAGGATATGTCGCCCATTATTTACTTACTAAAAAATAACTATTAAGTAAATTCTCTTTATTGTAAGCTAAGGGTTTATTGGTTTCTTTTGAAATAACTTTTAGTCCAACAGCGTTACAAATAGCATGGCCCGCAGCCGTATCCCACTCCATAGTTGGTGCATAACGCGGGTAAACATCTGCCTTACCTTCCGCAACTAAACAAAACTTTAAGGAACTCCCTTTTGAAACAATTTCCACTTCTTTTCCGCCTCCTTTTAAGCCATCTACAAAATCCAAAGTATCCTGATTCATGTGTGATCTGCTTCCAACTACCTCCACTATTTTAGAGTTATCACCTTTTGGTTGAAGTGGTTTTGCTAATTCTAAAACCTGATCCACAGTTACATCATGAGATTCTAAATCTGCTTTAAAAGCATCATTAGTTTCCACATTTGCATAGTATATAGTTTTTGTGGCAGGCACATAAATAACACCTAATACAGGTTGTCCATGTTTAACCAATGCAATATTAACGGTGAATTCACCATTACGTTTTATAAATTCTTTGGTGCCATCAACAGGATCTACAACCCAACAGGTTGTCCAATTTTTTCTTTCTGAATAATCTGTTTGTTTATTCTCTTCCGAAATTATGGGAATTTGAGTCGGTATTAAAAATGAATTTATAACATCATTAGCACGTTTATCAGCTTCGGTAAGTGGCGATTTATCATCTTTTATTTCAACTAAAAAAGCCGTGTCATAAACTTCCATAATAACTTTCCCAGCTGCTAATGATGCTGCTATTGCAATCTGTAATTGGCTCACTATCATTTTATTTAAAAATCAATACGCAAAACTAAACAATTTATATAATTGAAGCGGCTTACCTATCATTAATTTAAATATATACTATAAATTTGCAGTATATAAAATCTGCCTTTTTGAAAAAGAAAAACATCTTGTATTTATTGGGTTCTGGTAGAAGTGGTACCACACTATTGGCAACCATACTGAATAGTACCAACGATATAACCACTTCGGGAGAAGTACATCAGTTTTACACTTATTTACAAAACAAATCTACATGTTCCTGTGGTGATGTTGTTTGCGAATGTGATTTTTGGAGTGATGTAATAACCGATTTGAATGTAAGCGAAGATGAGATCCATACGTTTCAAAAAAAACAGAACAACGAGGAAGGACATCGGTATATCCTGTCAATTCTATTAGGTAGAAAGGCTAGTGCCGATTATATCGCATCGCAAGAAAGGCTATTTACTGCTATTTCTAATCACACCAATAAAAATTGGATTTTAGATTCCTCAAAGTATATTGGACGGTTTTTGTTATTAAATCAAATTCCAAGCTTAAAAGTGAAAGGTATTTATGTGGTTAGGGATGTTAGAGGTGTTATAAACTCATTTAATAAACAGGTTCAAACGCCTAAAAAACCCATTAATACTATTTTTTATTATTTACTAACTAATTTCTTTGGGCAATTGGTTTGTTGGATACATAAAGATGTAATTAAACTGAAATATGAAGATTTTATAGATAATCCTCATGATCACACCCAATATATTTACAGTAAACTTTTAGATCAAAATAATGATGATGTAACTCTAAATGATGTTTTTGAGATGCCTCATATTATTGGCGGTAATAGATTAAAGAGTAGTAAAACCATCAAAATAAAAAAGGATACTGCATGGAAAACCACCATTTCCAGACCAAAACAAATATTATATTATCTGCTTTGCTTACCATTTATGCTACTTAACCGTTACAAACTTTAATTTATGACTATTTACATTACATTGGATTATGAATTATTCTTTGGCTCGCAAAGTGGTGGAATTGATGATTGTATCATAAATCCAACCAACGAGCTTCTTAAAATTGTAGATCCATATAATGTGAAAATCGTCTTTTTTGTGGATGTTGGTTACATCGATAAACTAAATGAATTCAAGCAACAATATCCAGAATTACAGGAAGACTATAAAAAAATCACCTCTCAAATTAAGTCCCTTTCAGAAAATGGCCATGGTATAGAATTACATATTCATCCTCATTGGGAAAACACAGTTTATGACGGTGAAAAATGGGTTTTTGATACATCGCAATACAAACTTCAAGATTTTTCAAAAGAAGAAGCCTATGCCATTGTTAACAAATACACAACGCTTTTAAACAGTATTTCTGGTAATAAAGCCATTGCCTATAGAGCTGGCGGTTGGAGTGCGCAACCATTTTCTCATATTTCCGAAGCTTTAAAAGATGCTGGAATTCATATAGATAGTACCACATATCCAAAAGGTTATCATCAATCCAAGCACCAAGCTTACGATTTTAGAAATGTAGCCCAATACAAGACGGAATATAGGTTTGAAAACGATATAACCGTTGAAGATCCTAATGGTCACTTTACCGAATACCCCATTAGTTCTTATAGATTGAGCCCTGTTTTCTTTTGGCGCTTTGCTTTAGAAAAGATTAAAAAGGACAAAAAACATGTTTCTTTTGGTAATGGTTCTGCTATTTCAAAGCCTAAAATAGAAGTGATAAAATTAATGACACGCTTTTCAAATAGTGTCGTGTCTATTGATGGTTACAAAGCTTCTTATATGCCGAAGGCGTTTAAAAAGTACATAAAAAATACGGATAATGCGGGACACTTTGTTCTAATAGGACATCCCAAAGCGTTTACACCTTATTCTTTACAGGAGACGAAAAAATTTATTAAAAACACGTACAAAAACCATACGTTTAGTATTTTTAAGTAAGATTCACGCTATTTTTTCAGGCGCTCTTTAAAAACCAAGTATAAGAATTTAGAATTACCTACTAAATACCGTTTCCACATACGTTGTGGCTCTTGAGCAAATCTGTAGAACCATTCCAATCCGTTATTTTGCATCCATAAAGGTGCTCTTTTTACTAATCCTGAAACCACATCAAAACTTCCACCAACTCCCATGGTAAAGTTAACTTTTGATAAATGTTCTTTGTTTTGATATAAGAAATTTTCCTTTTTAGGCGAACTAATAGCAACAAATAATAATTGGGCTTCACTAGCTTCAATATCTTTGGCTATATCTTGTTCTTCTTCTTTTGAAAAATAACCGTTTCTATAACCAGCAATCAGGTCTTTACTATATTTTTTAGAATAATGATTGACTACTTTCGAGACAATCTCCTCTTTAGCACCTAAAAAGTAAACTTTATAATTTTCTTTATAAGCTAATTCAATCAGGTTCTCCATTAAATCGATACCTGCAACGCGTTCTTTTAAAGGTTTCCCTAAAACTTTAGATGCCCAAACAACAGCCATACCATCTGCGTTTATCAGATCGCAGTTATTAACGCTTTCTCGTAATTCGTCATCTGTTTGCATGGCAACAATTTTACCTGCATTTACAACTACATGTTGCAGTCTGTTACCTTGGGAAATAGATTCGTTTATCAACATAACCGTTTCTTGCATGGTGAAATTATCTACCTGTGTATTCAGAAACTTAACGCGTGTGGACATACTTATTTTTCTATTGAAAAAGGATTATCCAAAATAAGAATAATCCTTGACTATTTATTTAAATTTCGACATTAAGCCATAGCATTACAAAAATCTAAAACCACTTTATTACTATCTAGTTTTAAAGTTTTAAACTCTTTATGAGCTACTAAAAACACAACAATATCAGCCTTTTCTGCTGCTACTTTATAATCCGTTATTTTGAATACTTTGTGTTCTTCAATATTAGGTTCTACAATAAAGTATTCTTCATTATTAGCATTTTGAAGTACTTTTTGAGCAATATATTTTGCAGGCGACTCTCTTAAATCATCAATATTTGGTTTAAAAGCTAGACCCATTAATGCAATACTTGGTTTGCGTCCTTCTTTTAACTCAAATTCCAATTTAGCTGTTTGTACTTTTTCAGCACACCAAAACGATTTGTAGTTATTTATCTCTCGCGCCTTACCAATAATTTGAGATTCCATAGGATATTCAGCAACTATAAAATAGGGATCCACAGCAATACAATGACCTCCAACACCACAACCAGGCTGTAAGATATTAACTCTTGGGTGTTTATTAGCTAACGCAATAAGCTCCCAAACATTAATATCAGCCTTATCACAAATTAGTGATAATTCATTGGCAAACGCAATCTGTACGTCTCGTGATGAATTTTCAACTAGTTTACACATTTCAGCAGTTCGTGCGTTTGTTTTATGTAAATCACCTTCTATAAAATCGCGATAAAAATTAACGGCTTTATCTGTCGATTTTTGATCAACACCACCAATTACACGATCGTTATGAACCAATTCATACATGACATTTCCAGGAAGCACGCGTTCTGGGCAATAGGCAATATTAATTTTACCTTCTAATTCTGGTCTTTCAGAATAGATAAGGTGCATCATTTTCTCTGTAGTTCCAACAGGTGATGTGGATTCAATAATATATAAATCGTCTTCTTTTAATAATGGTAAAACAGCTTTAGTTGCAGCTTCAACAAACGAAATATCTGGTTCATTTTTAGCCTTAAAAGGCGTAGGAACAACAATTAAATATGTATTGGCTTCTACAGGTGTTGTTGCTGCTTTAAGGTAACCATTTGCTACAGCTTCTGCCACAGCAGTATCTAATTCTGGCTCTACAATATGAATTTTTCCAGCATTAATAGTTTCAACAACTTTCGGGTTTATATCAACACCGTGAACGTAGGTTTTATTTTTTGCAATTAATGCTGCTGTTGGTAGGCCAATATACCCTAAACCAATCATTACCACACTGGGAGTTTTACTCATAATTATAACTTTGAAATAAATTCAACAATTCGTTTACAAGCCAAGCCATCTCCATACGGATTATGCAACTTGCTCATTTGTGTATAGGCGTCTTTACTGTTTAACAACCTATTGGCTTCCGTAACAATTTTATTAGTATCTGTACCAACTAATAGTACGGTTCCAGCTTCTACAGCTTCCGGTCTTTCCGTAGTATCTCTCATTACTAGAACAGGTTTACCTAAACTTGGTGCTTCTTCTTGCACACCTCCACTATCCGTAATAATTAAAAAGGATTGACTCATTAACCAAACAAATGATGGGTAAGAAAGTGGTGCAATTAATTTAATGTTTTCAATACCTTCTAAAAGCTCATAAACTGGCTTTTGTACTTTTGGATTTAGGTGAACTGGATAAATAATTTGAACTTCTGGATTTTCTAATGCAATTTGTTTGAGTGCATTGCAAATATTAATAAATCCTTGCCCATGGTTTTCGCGTCTGTGACCAGTAACTAATACTAACCTTTTAGAAGAGTCTACCAGTGTTTTCAATTCTTCAACCTCATCATCAGAATACGATTCTGAAGTCACTTTGTTTGAACTATATTGAAGTGCATCAATTACCGTGTTTCCTGTTACTAAAATGGAAGATTTATTGATGTTCTCGTTTAATAAATTTTGCTCTGAAGTTGTTGTAGGTGCAAAATGATAATCTGAAACTGAACCTGCAATACTTCTATTTATTTCTTCTGGAAAAGGTGATCGTTTATTAAATGTTCGTAAACCAGCTTCTACATGACATACTTTAGCGCCAGAATAAAATGCTGCAATACTCGCTGCCATAGTCGTTGTAGTATCTCCATGAACATAAACATAATCCGGTTTAAATTCTTCTAAAACGGGTTTTAAACTTGTAATAATATCAGCCGTTAAGGTGTATAAATTTTGATTTGGCTTCATTAAATCTAAATCGAAGTCAGGTATAATTTCAAAAAAAGATAAAACCTGATCTAACATTTCCCTGTGTTGAGCCGTAATGCAAACTTTGGTTTCAAAAGTATCCGAGTTTATCAGAAATTCTTTAACTAAAGGAGCCATTTTGATAGCTTCAGGACGTGTTCCAAAAATGATTAGATTTTTCTTCATTCAAAAGACTTATATTAAATTCAATAAAGTTCTTACAGTCAGCAAAAATACCATAATAATTTGTTTATCCTATTTTAGATAACGAAGAATATATTTGATAAAGGGAACACTAAATGTTTTGTAAACAGTTTATTAGGCTAAAAAGCACCGATTTTTCTTCTAATCTTAAATTATGAACTATTTTAGTAGAAGATAACACAGAATATTGCGGTCTTTGAGCTGGAGTCGGATAGCCAGATGTTGGTATCGGTTTTACTGAAATATCATTTTGGGTGAAATTAAAAATGGCTTGTGCAAAGTCAAACCAACTTAAAACACCTTGATTACTGTAATGATATAAGCCGAATTTCTTATTGTGACTTAATATAATTTCCAAAACAACTTCTGCTAAATCTTTGGCATAGGTTGGACTGCCTAATTGGTCATTTACAACATGTAATTCATCTTTTTCAGAACCTAAACGCAACATGGTTTTCACAAAGTTATTTCCAAATTCAGAATATAACCACGACGTTCTAATTATAAAGTGATTCTCTAAAGCAGACTGAACATTCCTTTCGCCTTCCAGTTTAGATGCACCATAAACATTGATAGGATTTGGTGTATCCGTTTCTAAATAAGGTTCACGTTTAGAACCATCAAACACAAAGTCTGTGGAAATATGAATTAGAACAACGCCATATTTTTTGCAAGCTTCAGCTAAATTTTCAGCTCCTGTAGCATTGATTAAAAAGGCTTCCTCTTTTTCTACTTCAGCTTTATCAACTGCTGTATAAGCTGCACAATTTATGCAATAGTTAAAGCTATTAGATTGAAAGTATGTGTCTACTTGCTCTTGATTTGAAATATCTAAAGTAGCTTTAGTTGCAAAGGTAAAATTAAGAGCTTCATAATTATTGGCTTTATTTAACGCGAATAAAGACTTACCAAGCTGACCGTTAGAACCTGTAACTAAAACGTCTGTTTTCATTTGAAAAAAGCTTCAAATGTTGGCAGCAATTTGTCTTTATCTGATAAAAGCAACTCTTGTTCTGGTAGTTGCCAATCAATATTTAACGTTGGATCGTTATAAATAATTCCAGCTTCCGATTCTTTGTTGTAATAATTATCGCATTTATAAGCAAAAATAGCTGTATCACTCAAAACCACAAATCCATGAGCAAAGCCACGTGGTAGAAAAAATTGTTTTTTGTTCTCTTCAGATAATTCTAAAGCTTGAAACTCACCAAATGTATGGGAATCTTGTCGTACATCAACGGCAATGTCCAAAACACGACCTTTTATAACACGCACGAGTTTGGATTGAGCATAATTTCCAGTTTGAAAATGGAGTCCACGTAAAACGCCTTTTGTGGAAAAAGTCTCATTGTCTTGAATAAAATTGACATGTTGACCCGTTGCCTCAAAAAAGTTTTTCTGATTAAAGCTTTCAAAAAAATAGCCTCTTGAATCCTGAAAAATTTGTGGTTCAAGAATAAAGCAATCCTTTAATTTTGTTTCTGTAATTCCCATTATTTATTCAACATACCTAAAAGATTGATGCCATAACCACTTTTTAATAAAGGTTCTGCTAACGCTCTAAATTGATCTTCTGAAATATAACCCATTTCAAAAGCAGCGGCTTCAATGGAGCCGATTTTTAATCCTTGACGTTGTTCTATAACTTCCACAAATTGTGCTGCCTGCAAAAGCGAATCAAACGTACCGGTATCTAACCAAGCTGTTCCTCTATCCAGAATACTAACACTTAATTTTCCTTGTTCTAAATAGGCTTTATTAACGTCCGTTATTTCCAGCTCACCTCGATGACTGGGTTTGATGTTTTTTGCGACTTCAATAACGGAATTATCATAAAAATAAATACCAGGAACGGCATAGTTAGATTTTGGTTTTTCGGGTTTTTCTTCAATAGACATAACTTGTCCATCATCATTAAAATCTACAACGCCATAACGTTCTGGGTCATTCACGCGATACGCATAAATAATACCACCATCCGGATTATTATTACTCTGAAGCAACTTAGCCAAACCAGAACCATAGAAAATATTATCACCAAGAATTAATGCGACTTTATCTTTTTGAATAAAATCCTCAGCTATTAAAAACGCTTCAGCTAATCCATTAGGATGCTCTTGAACGGCATATTCAAAGGTGCAACCAAACCTCTTACCATCGCCTAATAACTCTTGAAATAAGGGTAAATCTTTAGGTGTAGAAATAATGAGAATTTCGTGTATTCCAGCATACATTAAGGTTGATAACGGATAATAAATCATGGGCTTGTCATAAACAGGCATGAGCTGTTTACTAACCGATAACGTTAATGGATGTAACCGTGTTCCTGATCCTCCTGCTAGAATAATCCCTTTCATCTATTTTTTATATTTATCAAAATACCAATTAATTGTTTTCTTAATGCCTGATTCAAAATTTTCATCAGCTTTCCAGCCTAAATTAGATTCAATTTTTGATGCATCTATCGCATAGCGAAAATCATGACCAGGTCTATCAGAAACAAAGGTAATTTGTTCCTTATAAGCTGTGTTTTTTGGTTTTAATTCGTCTAGTGCTTCACAGATAGTATGAGCTATTTCCAAATTATTTCGTTCATTTTTTCCACCAATATTATAGGTTTCTCCGGCTTTTCCGGTTTGATATGCTAGGTAAATTCCTTTGCAGTGATCCAAAACATATAACCAATCACGAATGTTTTTACCATCGCCATAAATTGGAATATTTTCTCCAGCAATAGCTTTTCTAATTATGGTAGGAATCAACTTTTCATCATGCTGTTTTGGCCCGTAATTATTGGAGCAGTTTGTAGTTACGACATTCATTCCATAGGTATGAAAATAACTACGAACAATAAAATCTGACGATGCTTTCGATGCACTGTATGGACTATTTGGTGCATAGGGTGTGGTTTCTGTAAACAAGCCTGTTTTGCCTAATGTTCCGTAAACCTCATCGGTTGAAATATGTAAAAACCTATTATTCTCACAACCTAATTTTAATTGATTTGGACCATTCATCCAGTGCTTTTTGGCAACATCTAATAGATTAAAGGTTCCAAAAACGTTTGTCTCAATAAAGGTATCCGGGTTTTTGATGGAATTATCTACATGAGATTCTGCTGCAAAATGGATAACACCATTAAACTGATGCTCTTGGAATAGTTTTTCAACTAATTCTCTATCACAAATATCACCTTCAACAAAATGGTATTTATCATTATTAGCTATTTCCGTTAAATTAGAAAGCTCACCTGCATAAGTGAGCTTGTCTAAATTTACAATGGATATATCTTGAAAATTCTCAAGCAAATGAACTATAAAATTTGAGCCAATAAACCCAGCACCTCCAGTTATTAATAACGTGTTATGCTTCATAGTTTTTGACATATTTAACGGTTTTTCTTGTTACGTAAATTACACATAATAGTAAAAAACCAAATAATGGAAATAGCAAAGAATATCGGTCAGACCATTTTTTAGTTTTTTCACCTATCTTTTGAAAGTTTGAAATAACATCAAAATAGACATCTTCATCTACTCTTTTCTCTTGTAATTCTTTTAATTGGTTTCTTAAAACAATTTCTTTTTCTAACAACTCATATTCTTTAGTGTTAGACCGATCTTTACCTAATGAAAAGCTTTCGCCTCCCAAATTAAACTCTTTAGCTTTCGATTTTGAATCACTTTCTAATACGTTAATATAAACCTTTTGTAAGGAATCTACTTGAGTTAATTGCGTTACAATGTTGTTCTTTTGAATGGTAAGTAACGAATCTCTCTTTTTCTTTTTCTTAATAGAATAGTCATTAGTAAATGCTCTGTTTACACCACCTTCCAGCTTGGTAAATATATTGTCATGATAGGCAAGCACGGATATTTTAAATAAGTCACCGCTATAAATACTCCTATTATTTATAAATTCTTCATAACTGACATCGTAGCGTCTAACACTATCCAAGGTTTTTAAAAACGCATAATATTCAACCATTTTTTCGTTTTCTGTTTCAGGCCCCGGTTCAATTTCAAAACCTGCTATTTCAGTAGCTTCTTCTTCACTAATTTCAAAAATATCAGCAATAGTTTCATAATTCCGATTACCCAACAGCGCATTGTAATAGCCTACATTAGTAACAAATTGAAACTTAGAATCAAAATAAGGTCTTACCAACATAGATGAACTATATACCGTTGGTCTGCTGCGCTCCAAAACATAACCAAGTATACCGGCTAAAAGCATAACGATAACAATGATTTTAATGTTAACGATAACAGCTTTTAAAGTATAAATAAAAACAGAAAAAATAGCTATAAAAATAGAAGCTATAAATTTAATTAACCTATTAAAAGCATTCCCTATTACATGAAACAACTGCCCTAAGTCAACTTCTTCCGAATCATTATTAGGCTTATTAGAGTTTTGAGGATTCTCGTTCATATCTATCTACTGATTATTAAAAATTTGTTGTAATATTTTTCTAGTTATTAAATAGGTTGGTTTTACACCTGATGTTCCTAATCCGCCTGATGCTAAAGTTCCGCCTGTTTCTAATGGATTATCACTAGCATAATAGGCGTAACGTACTTTAACGTCTGGATTAATCGTTTTTCTTACTTTGGAAGCCGATTGAATTGCCTTTTGATAATGAGCACCTTCCATTTCCAAACCAATAACATGCCACGTGGAATTATAGAAAAACCTCAAAATATCTTTATTTTGTAATGATGTTCCTAAAACCGTTATCATAGAACCTTCAAAAACAGCCAAACCATGACCATCTAAATCTGCCTTTGATAATTCATTTACAAACGGATAATTATCAGCTGTACCTTCAAAAATATGTGCAGAAGGTATCATAATATCGCCTTTTCCACCTTCCAAAATACCTGCTTTACCCATTATTGAAACGGATGCCACATTTAAATGAATACTTTCATTATCAATCTGAGCCGGTTTTAACAACTCATCAATGGTTTCATAGGCTTGCTCTCCGAAAGCATAATCCATAACAAATATAATAGGTTTTTCGGATTTCTTATCGGTTTTAGCTATTTCTAAATCAGTTTTCGATAAATCTAACTTTTCCGTATCAAAAATCTGCACATCTATGTTGGTTCCAGAAGCGTCTGGTATATAAATCATGCCATTTTCTAAAGCTTGCTTCGTTACCTTGTCTCGTAAGGATTCGTTTTCTTTTTTACTTATTTCTTCGTAAACCTGAAAAATGGTTTTTTTATTTAGCAAACTTTTTAATGCTGTAGGGGCATAAAGCGTATTCATAACACTATGCATATTGGCACTAATTATATGAATTGGTCTTTCTAAAAGATTATTTTTATGTAAAATATTTTTAATATTATCTGCCCATATTTCACCATGAATATGATGACCTAAACGCTCTCTTAAAACAGGACTAAACGTAATGGTACGCTTATTATTATTTATAACTTCCTCAATGGCAAGCTTTCCTAACCAATAAACAATATGCAATAAACGTTCTGGTTGTTCTGGCGTTTGAAATTGTTCGTAAACAAAACGCAACTCATCAAATGTTCTTCCTAAAATATTTGCCGTATGTGTTATGGCAATTTCGCGCTCGTTTTGCGTTAGTTTCTTTTTAGCTAAAACAGCTTTTTCTAACTTAATCCAGTCGCGCGTGGTACCACCAGATTCATCAATTAAAACGCGTTTGCTTATTTTATGAGACTCTACAAACAAAAAGGTCAAGTGGGTTAGAATATCATAAATTTCTGAACGACCTCTTGTAATTTCAATATTCATTTGTTCATCGTCAATGCGATAACAATTTCTGCGCCTTTTTGGAGGAATAATAGCTTTAAAATGGGAATTACCATAACCTTCATCACTAGTCAGGTTAATAAACATACACTCTTCAATGCCTTGAGGTAATCTATCAATAACATATAAAAGACCTTCTAATTCTGCTTTTTCATCACCAATAGATCCATAAATTTCAGGGCGCAAAAGTAATAAAGCCTCACGAAGCGTTTCACCCGAAACACCCATAGGCTTATAAAAACCACGATTAAATAAATGTCTCATGGTAATGTACATTCTTTCTATTGCATTTGAGCTTTCTTGAGCTCTCGTTCTAGCATGATGCTTTTTCTTGTTCATAAAAATTGTTTAATTATCAAATATACTATTATTTAATCAAATTCAAATCGTAGATTTTATCCGCAATTTCCCTATCGTTTGATAAGCGTGGTAATTTATTCTGACCGCCTAATTTCCCTATGGATTTCATATAATCTTGAAAACCATTTTTGGTAATCATTGTTATTTTTAACGGCTGTAAAACACCACCTTTTATTAAATCGAAATAATAACTATTTTGATTCTGTAAAGCCGCATCAATTTTAGTAGCCAATTGAGAAACGTCTGCCACGTCATTTTCAAACTCTATAAACCACTCATGAAATGGTAATCCCGATTCTGGCGTAATTTGAGGTGCAACCGTAAATTCGGAAATTTGAAAATTTGTTCCTTCAATGGCTTCTTTTAAAGCTTGTTCCACTTCCTTCCCTATAACATGTTCTCCAAAAGCAGAAATAAAATGCTTTATTCTACCAGAAACAATTACGCGAAAAGGTTTTATTGATGTAAACATAATTGTATCGCCAACATTGTATGCCCAAAGTCCTGCATTTGTTGAAATAATCATCACATAATTAACACCAATTTTCACATCTTTAAGGGTTAATCTGGTTGGATTCGCGTCAAAAAATGTATCAGCTGAAATAAATTCATAAAAGATGCCAGCATTTAAAAGCAATAACATGCCTTTTTCATCTTGCTTATCTTGATAGGCGAAAAACCCTTCGCTTGCTGGATATAATTCAATGCTATCAACTTTTCGGCCAATTAAGTTTTCAAATTTAGCACGATAGGGTTCATAATTTACACCTCCAAAAATAAAAAGGTTGAAGTTTCTAAAAACATCACCCACTTTCTGACCTGTTTTTTCTTGAATTTTCTCAAAATACATTTGAACCCAAGACGGAATTCCAGAAATAACGGTCATATTTTCTGGAAGCGTTTCTTTAACAATGGCTTCCACCTTGGTTTCCCAATCTTCAATACAATTGGTTTCCCATGAAGGCATGCGATTTTTCTGAAGATATTCCGGTACAAAATGTGCTACAATTCCTGATAGTCGACCTAATTGAACACCGTTCTGCTCATGTAAAACAGGACTTCCTTGTAGAAATATCATTTTTCCAGATACGAATTGTGAATTTCCCGTTTCATGAATGTAGGATAAAATAGCATTTCGAGCAGCCGTAACGTGGGTTGGCATACTTTCTTTGGTTAATGGAATATATTTAGCACCCGATGTGGTTCCAGATGTTTTGGCAAAATACAAGGGTTTTCCTATCCATAATACATTTGATTCTCCTGCAACAACACGTTCTACGTAAGGTTTTAAGTCTTCATAATCGCGAATAGGTACACGTTTTATAAAATCGGTATGATTGTTAATGCTTATAAAATCATGATCAGCTCCAAAGGCTGTGGAAGTCGCTTGACTTATGAGTTCCTGAAACACCTGTTCTTGGGTTTCAATAGGATTATCAATCCACTTTTTCTCTTTTCTAATAATATAACTTGCGAATGGCTTCGCCAATAAAGCTTTTAGTGAAAACATTATTTGAAATCTATAAAATTAGTCGGATTAATAGGGTATCCATCACTCCATAATTCAAAATGCAAATGTGGCCCAGTAGTAATTGAACCTGTATTGCCAGTTGTGGCTATCACTTCGCCTGCCGTTACAACATCACCTTGTACTTTAGTAAGCATGGTATTATGTTTATAAACCGAAATTAAACTTTGGCTATGTTCTAAAATAATAACGTAACCAGCTTCGGTTGTCCAATCGGCAAAAATTACCGTTCCATCAGCAGTTGCTTTAACTGGTGTACCTTTTTCAGCTACAATATCCACAGCAAAATGTTTTTCTTCCACATTGTATTCTTGAGAAATAGTTCCAGAAACAGGTGGAAATAGTATAAAGCTGGAATTGAGTTTTGCCGATTCAAATAAATTGTATTTATCTTCTTTTTTTACTTTTTCTCGTAAAATAGAATCCTCTTTCGTTGGCGATAAATCTATAGTTTTAGCCTCTTGTCTTGTAGCTTCAATAATAGAATCTTTGTTAAAATCTACTTTATCAACTTCACCATACAACACCTTTTTTATAGATGAAAAATACTGCTCATTTATTGCAATAACTTGTTGTAGCGAATCGGTTTTATAATTTAACTCTGTTGCACGTTTTTTAAGTGCCACAGATGAGTAACCAGGAATATATTCTCGAAGTGGTGTAAAAGCAATTAAGATGGTCGTGGCAACAATTAAAAAAATGGCCGATAATGATAATAGAACAAACACATTCAGTCGTGTTAATTTTAAGGAAATACGCTCTTCAAAAGTGTCCTCGTTTAAAATAACCAAACGATACTTATTAAGTAGTTTCTTGGTAAACTTTCTGGATTTCTTCTTTTTATTAGCCATAGGTTCCACAAAATTACTTAAAAATATGGCACTATCGTATTTAGTTCATGCTAAAGTTGGTGTTAAAACGTTTATATTAAACTTTAATTATTAACTTTGTACTTTAAAATAACATACGATGATTTCATTAAGTATATTTTTAGCCCCAGGACCATGGCAAATAGTTTTAATTGTCGTGATTGTTTTACTACTTTTTGGTGGTAAAAAAATCCCTGAATTAATGCGTGGTCTAGGTAGCGGAATTAAAGAATTTAAGGACGCAAGCAAAGAAGAAGAAACTGATAAAAAAGAGTAATCTTTTTTAGTACATACGAAAAAACCCAACCTGTTATCAAGTTGGGTTTTTTTGTATCTTATTGTGATTGTATTTTAATTAAATTTTATAGATTTAATTATAGCTTCCAACTCAAACATATAATCCCGTTTACTAACCGATGGTGCAAAAGCAAAACCTTCAACCACTAGAAGTCGGTTGTTAGCTTTATCATCAATTATATAGTTAACAAATGGTCCAGACATAAAGGCATTTTTAACATCCCAAATACCTCTGGTTTCATAAGCAAATTTATCATTAATGGTGGTTTTAGCTAAAAAAGGTGTGTAGGCATCTTCAGTTATCATAAACGAGCCGTCTAAAGGTCCTGGAATATGCTTTTTCCCAATAGAATCTCGAATTTTTATTATTTGACCAACAACGCTGTCATTGTCTTTAATACTTCCATAAGGAAGCTCATACAATAAAACATTGGTGGTTCCTGTGGTAATATCTTTACGAATCCAGTAGAATTTCCCCTCCTCCGTTGCAATTCTGTAGGCAGATGGGAAGTTTATAGATATGCCTAAATTTTCTTTAATGGTATTGTTTTTATGAAGCGATAATTTAATGCGTCGTTGCTGCTCTTTTATTTCTTCATTTTTTAAAGCCATCACAATTTGGCCCGCATTATCTCTTAATTGTTGCGAAATTTCTTCATCTGTTTTACCTGTTACAACCACCACGCGTTGTGGTCTAGCAAACAAATCTTTTGCGATTTTCACTTTTGCAGAATCACTTTTTTCAATTTTTAAAACAATCCGACTTTGTCGTGCAAAACCCGTAAAAACAACTGGTGGTAATTGACTTAAAATAAAAAGCGGTTCGTCTTGTGGTAAGCCGTGAACTGGAGCAGCCAAAATATTCCGAAGTGTCTCTCCTACTTGACCTTCCCATAATTCATTATCTACAACAACCGACAGATTATTGATTTTTCCCGAAGATTGGGATAAAAGACGTTTATTTGAAGATTTGCTGTCGTTACAGGACGTCATTACAATTAATGACATGAAAATAAGTAATATTTTTTGCATGATGGTACCTAGTTTATACTGATTAGCCTTTGGAAAGTTTTAATGACATTCCTGGTTTTAAATTGTTACCACTAATATCGTTCCAATCTCGAATATTTTGAACAGAAACGCCTGGAAATTTTTGTGAAATACTCCAAAGCGAATCACCACTCTTAACAATATATGTGTTTGGTGTTGATTTTGAAGCACTTGAATTATTTGAACTGCTAGCCTGCGTAGCAGGATTTCTTGGATAAATAGTTAAACGTTGTCCAATACGTAAATTATTACTCCGTAAACCATTCCATTGTTTTATTTGACTTACGCGAACACCATATTTTCTCGCTATTAAGCCCAAATAATCTCCGGATTTTACGCGATATCGTTCCTTACTTTGACTATCAAAAAATTGTGGTAATGGTTTTTCCCGTTCATCCAATTCAGCTTTTGCAGACGTATAGATAGTATCCTCATTGGTTACAAATGTTCCAACAGCTGTTAGTGGTAGTCGTAATGAATAGTTTTCCTCTGCAATAAATGGAATGATATCTAATTTATAAGACGGGTTTAAAAACTGTAACTCTTCTATATTAACACCTGTAGCCTCTGAAACTTGATCTAAAGTAATCATTTGCTTTACATGAATTGTATCGGTTTCAAAATGATGAAATGCTGGTTTTTCAGCAACTAAACCGTGTTCTTCAGCATATTCAATAATATACATGGTAGCCAAAAATGCGGGAAGATATCCTGCTGTTTCACGTGGTAAATTATGACGAATATTCCAGTAATTTTCATAACCACCTGATCGCCTAATAGCTTTTAATACATTTCCTGGTCCCGAATTATAGGCTGCTAATGCTAAATCCCAATCGCCAAACATAGAATATAAAGCCGACAAATATTTAGCTGCTGCTTTGGTGGATTTTATGGGATCGCTACGTTCATCTACATAACTACTCACATTTAAACCATATTCTTTTCCCGTAGCAAACATAAATTGCCATAAACCCGTTGCACCAACACGCGATCTTGCTCGTGGTTTTAAAGCGGATTCTACAATGGCTAAATACTTAACTTCTAAAGGCACATCTTGCGCATCTAGTTCTTGTTCAAACATGGGGAAATAGAAATGACTCAAACCCATTAATCTCTCAAAATGAACACGTCTGTTTTTTAAAAACGATTTAATAACACTTTCTAAAGATGGATTGTACGCAATATTAAATGGCGTTCTGGCATTCAATCGTTCTAAACGGGCTTTTAATGTATCAGTCGGTAAATCTGGATAATAAACTTCCTTGTAATCTAATTTGGAAATAGCTGTGTAAAGTGTATCATACAAAGTGTTACTATATAATTCTTCCCGCCATTTTTCATCTAATTCTGCAGCAAATTTTAAATCTTTAAGCGATTTAATATCAACAGAGTCTGTTTCTATTTCAATCTGCTTTTTATAAAATTGTTGACCATCAATAATAGTATCAACTTCGTAAGACTCGCCAGCAATTAATTGCTCTTCAGGAATATGCGTTTTTATAATTTTCTTGGGAATAGAATCTTGTGCGTAGGTTATTCCCACAGCAAAAAACACTGCAGAAAGACTTAAACGTATGTTATTTTTAGTAAAACAATTCACGTATTTAGGTTTTAAAATTTGGGGTGATATTATTTATATTAATCTAAAATGGCAGCAATTCCGGGAAGGGTTTTACCTTCAAGACTCTCTAACATAGCGCCTCCTCCAGTGCTCACGTAACTAACTTGATCCTCAAATCCAAACTGCTTAACAGCAGCAACCGAATCGCCTCCACCTACTAACGAGAAAGCACCTTCTTTTGTTGCCTCTGCAATGGCATAGCCTAAAGCTATAGTCCCTTTTGCAAAGTTTGGCATTTCAAAAACACCAAGTGGACCATTCCACAAAATAGTTTTAGAATTTTTAACCACAGTGGCAAAAATTTCTTCGGTTACTGGGCCTATATCTAATCCCATCCAACCATCAGGAATTTCATTGACTGCACATGTGTTAGTATGTGCATTATTATCAAAAGCATCAGCAATGATGGCGTCAACTGGTAAATGAACTTCTACATTTTTACGTTTAGCTTTTTCTAAAATGGTATTAGCGAACTCCAATTTATCATCTTCGACTAGCGAATTTCCTATCTTACCGCCTTGTGCTTTAATAAAGGTAAAGGTCATACCACCTCCAATAATTAGATGATCAATCTTATCTAAAATATTATCAATAATGGTAATTTTACTCGACACTTTGGCGCCTCCTAAAATAGCACAAACAGGCTTTTCACCAGTATTCATCACTTTATCAATACTTTTTATTTCTTGGGCTAATAAATAACCAAAACACTTGTTGTCTGGGAAAAATTTAGCCACAATAGTTGTTGATGCATGTGCTCTATGAGCGGTTCCAAACGCATCATTTACATAAATATCGCCTAATTTAGACAATTGTTCTGCAAATTCCTCATTACCAGCAGTTTCTTCTTCATGAAAACGTAAATTTTCTAAAAGAATAATTTGTCCTGGTTTTAAATTATTTACAGCATTTTCAGCTTCTTCACCAACGCAATTAGGAACAAAAAGAACTTCAACACCTAAAATATCTTCAACTTTATCCACAATATGCTTTAATGAAAATTTATCCTCAACACCTTTTGGCCTTCCCAAATGCGACATTAAAATACAACTTCCGCCGTCTTCCAAAATCTTAATAATGGTAGGTTTAGCCGCAAGAATTCGGGTGGTATCACCAACATGAAGATTGTCATCTAAAGGCACATTAAAATCTACACGAATTAAGGCCTTTTTGTTTTCAAAATTAAAATCGTCCAATGTTCTCATAATGCAATTGTGGTATAAATTATTCCTGTTAAAATATGATTTAATATCATGGATTCACAAATATATATTTTTCAGCCAATAATGACTTAACTTTTAGACTTACTTTAATAGTATTCTATATAATTAAAAGCGGTTTTCTTTTAAAGTATGCTTCACAAAAAATGAAAAAAAATATGTAGGTTTGCCGTATGCTATTTAGTGATATTCTAGGTCAGGAACATATAAAAAATCATTTAACACAAAGTGCTGATAACGGCCGAATTCCGCATGCGCAATTGTTTGTAGGGCCCGAAGGTTCAGGTACTTTACCAATGGCTATTGCCTATGCGCAATATATACTTTGTAGTAATATACAAGGTGAAAATACCACGGGAAATGAATCTTGTAATATAAAGTTTAAGAATTTTGGACATCCAGATTTACATTTTGCCTTTCCTGTAGCAGCGAATCAAAAAATTAAAAAACATCCTGTTTCTAGTCATTTTTTGGAAGAATGGCGCGAACTATTAAACCAACAACCGTATGGCAATCTATTTGATTGGTATAAAAAATTAGGCGTTGAAAACAAACAAGGACGAATAGGTGTTGATGAAGCACAAGAAATTGTAAAAGACTTAACCTTAAAGTCTTATGAAGGTGGTTATAAAATAACCATTATTTGGATGGCTGAAAAAATGAACACCGAAGCGGCCAATAAATTGCTGAAATTAATTGAAGAACCACCAAATAAAACCATTTTCATTTTAATTGCTGAAGATGAAGAGCAACTTATCAGCACTATTAAATCGCGTTGTCAAGTATTACATTTCCCACCATTACCGGAAGATGTTATTACCGAAGGTTTAATAAATAGCTATCAAATTGAAGCATCTATTGCTGCAAAAATAGCACATCAAGCACACGGAAATTACAATAAAGCCTGTGATTTAGTATATCATGACAGCGAAGATACCCAATTTGAAACTTGGTTTATTTTCTGGATCCGAAGTGCATTTAAAGCAAAAGGAAACAAAGCTGCTATTCACGATTTAATTTCGTGGAGCGAAGATATTGCCAAAACAGGTCGTGAAACACAAAAGCAATTTTTGCAATTTTGTTTGAATTTTTTCCGTCAAGCCATGCTACTAAATTATGGCGCGGAAGACTTGGTTTATTTAGAGCCCAAAACAGATGGTTTTAAATTGGAAAATTTTGCCCCTTTTGTTCATGGAAATAATATTCTAGATATTTCAAATGAAATTCAAGATGCTATTTATCATATTGAACGTAATGGAAATGCTAAAATTATTCTAACGGATTTATCTATAAAACTAACCCGTTTATTGCATAAAAAAGCCAGCTAAATTAATAGCTGGCTTTATAATATTGTCAGTTTTTAAACCTTATTCTGGTTTTTTATAATCCGCATTTAATGCATCTAAAATCTCTTTAGTCAGATCATTTTTATCATCACCATACATCACACTTCCTGCTTCATTGCTACCTAAAATGTATGTGTAGCCGTTTTTCTTACCGTAATCTTTTACGTACTCACGTACTTTTTTAATCAGGGTATCAATCGTTTGTTGGCTTTCCTCTTGAATCTTACTCTCCTCCAATTGGATACGTTGCTGCAACATTTGTTGTTTCTGTCCTAAAGCTTGATATTCAGCTTGCGCTTGATCTTGTTTCATGCTTTGTGCTTTTAATTGAAATGCTTGTGCTTCTTGTTGAAACGCTTGACCAATACTATCGGTTCTTTTTTCAAAAGCATCAATTTTAGTTTTGAATTCTGCTTCAATGTCAATTTTTTCTTGGTAGTCATTCACCAAGTCCTTATTATTTACAAAACCAATTTTTTGATTTTCCGTGTTACAAGACACGGCAGTTAAAAATAATAAGAATACTACGAATATGTTTTTCATGATCTGATTTTTAATTTTTTTAAATCGGCACAAATGTAATAAAGTAAATAGTTTGTTTTTAAAAAAGGTGCAATTTTTACGCTATAAACATAAATTATAACAAATTAATAATCTATAACAAAAATTGATTGAAAACGACTTGTTTATACGATGCTTTAAAAAGAGTTGAAAGTTTTTGAAGCACAGAATATGCAGAAGCCTTAAAAATGGGCTTATTTCGCCTTAAATTGCGTTTTAAGCCTTTTTTACAACATAAATAAGCGAAGAATAGGCGCCAGACCGTTTAGCCGCGCGATTAGAACGAAATCCAATTCTAAATGCCTTTAAAAAATTCATTTTCCCTGTTTTATATTTTTCAGAAAGTAGACTAACATAATATGCATCAAAAATCATGGGTTTTGTTTCCACAATTTTTAAACCCTGTTTCTCCATTAATTGCTTCATGCCTTTTTCTGAAAAATGCCAAAGATGTCTTGGCACATCATAGGCTGCCCAAAAATTCTGGTAGTATTCAGCATCGTAACTATTATAATTAGGAACAGCAATAATCAAAGTTCCGGAATTTCTTAATAGTCTTTTATATGAAATGATCTGTTCTTGAAAATCTGGCAAATGTTCTAATACATGCCAAAGGGTAATAACCTCAAAACTTTCATTTTTTAAATTAGAAAGTTCATGTGCATCTTGAACGGCATCCTGTGTTTTACCATTTGCTATTTTACGTGCTTCTGCATTAGGTTCAATTCCAGAAACTGTCCAATTATTCTGTTGCGCTGCTTGCAAAAAATCGCCAGTTCCACAACCAATATCTAATAACGATTTATCTGAAGTAGTATAAGAATTAATTAATTTCAGTTTGCGTTTTAGCGCAATGGAACGAATAGCATGGTACGCTTTTTCAAAGAGGTTTCGTTTAGAATCTGTGTGGGAAATATAATCTTCACTTTTATAATAAGCAGGTAAGTCTTCTAAATTAGGTTGTGGTGTTGTTACCAAAATTTCAAATTCTGGATGCCTTTCTAATTGAAATATTTCATTGGAAACGGAATAATCTTTAACCTGAAAATCTATTCTATTCGTACTCACTTCTATTCTTTTACTATGCTTAATATTATGATTTTTGAAGAAAACACTCCGAACGTTCCACGTGGAACATTAAAAAATTAGCGTCCTAAATAAACTAATAATACCGAAATATCACTTGGTGAAACACCACTAATTCGAGATGCTTGAGAAATAGTAACTGGTTGAATTTTATTCAACTTACCACGTGCCTCCATACTCATAGATTGCATGTTTGTATAATCAAAATTCTTCGGTATTTTTATATTTTCTAGCCTCGTTAACTTATCCGCATTGTTCTTTTCCTTATTAATATACCCAGCGTATTTAACTTGAATTTCGGCCTGCTCTATTTCTTCCGTATCCAAATTCTGTTCTATAATATACGCATCAACACTTGCCACTTTACGCATATCATGTATGGTGATATTCGGTCTAGCAAATATTTTAAACATCTTATCAGATTGTGACATAGGTGCAGAATCATTCGCTTCCAAAATCGGATTTATCTCTTCTGGCTTAACACTAGTTTCTTTAAAAAAGTCAACAAAAGCTTCCGCCTTACTATGCTTTTCCTCCATACGTTTTAAACGCTTTTCTGATGCCAAACCTAAATCGAAAGCCATAGGTGTTAATCGGATATCCGCATTATCTTGACGCAACAATGTTCTATATTCCGCGCGAGATGTAAACATTCTATAAGGCTCTTCGGTTCCCTTGGTAATCAAATCGTCCACCAAAACACCTATATACGCTTCACTTCTTGTTAGTATAAAAGGATCACGTTCTTGAACTTTTAAGCTGGCATTAATTCCTGCCATTAATCCCTGAGAAGCGGCTTCCTCATAACCCGTAGTTCCATTAATTTGGCCTGCGAAATATAAACCTTCAACTAACTTGGTTTCTAATGTGTGTTGTAATTGTGTTGGTGGAAAATAATCGTATTCAATAGCATATCCTGGACGGAAAAATTTCACATTTTCAAAACCAGCAACCGAACGCAATGCTTTAAATTGGACATCCTCTGGCAAGGATGTTGAGAAGCCATTTACATAATATTCTACGGTATCCCAACCTTCCGGCTCCACAAATAATTGATGTCTATCTTTATCGGCAAACCTATTAATTTTATCTTCAATAGACGGACAATATCGCGGCCCTAAACTTTGAATCCGTCCGTTAAACATGGGAGACCTATCAAAACCTTCACGCAGTAAATCATGAACCTCATTACTAGTATATGTTAGATGACAAGAGCGTTGTTTAGTTAACGGTTTAGTAACATCTAAATACGAGAATTTTTCTGGAACAGCATCACCTGGTTGCTCAACCATTTTAGAAAAATCTAATGAACGTCCATCTACTCGAGGCGGTGTTCCTGTTTTCATTCTACCAGATTCAAAACCTAATTGAACAAGTTGCTCCGTGATTCCGGTTGCAGCTCTTTCGCCCGCTCGTCCACCACCAAAATTTTTGTCACCAATATGAATTAAACCATTTAAAAAAGTACCATTCGTTAGAACAACACTTTTGGTTCTTATCTCTATTCCTAACGACGTTTTTACACCAACAACTTTATGATTTTCTACTATTAATCCTGAAACCATTTCCTGATAGAAATCCAAATTTTTAGTTTGCTCTAACATATTCCGCCAATCTTCAGCAAAACGCATCCGGTCACTTTGAACCCGTGGACTCCACATAGCAGGTCCTTTAGACTTGTTTAGCATTTTAAACTGAATAGCAGACGTATCACTTACAATACCACTATAACCTCCCAGCGCATCAATTTCACGAACAATCTGACCTTTAGCAATTCCACCCATAGCAGGATTGCATGACATTTGCGCAATATTTTGCAAATTCATGGTTATAAGAAGCGTTTTACTTCCCATATTGGCAGCAGAAGCAGCAGCCTCACTTCCAGCGTGACCTCCTCCTACTACAATTACATCGTAAACTTCGTTAAACATGTCTACTGGATTTATATGATTGAATTGTTCCACGTGGAACAATGAATTTATAGTTTTACTTTTATCTTAGAGTTTAAAAAGAATTCCAAAATTAAAAGTCTGCAAATATACGATATATTATGAGATATCTTTTAGCACCTTCAGATAGTGATTTTCCATACTTCGCATGGCTTCAGATTCAGCTTCCGATTTATCTTTATAACCACAATAATGTAACACACCATGAACCATAACCCGATGCAACTCATCACTAAAAGACGCCTTGAAATCTTGCGCATTATCAGCTACACGTTCAGTGGAAATATAAATATCCCCCTGTATGACATTTCCTACAGTATAATCAAAACTGATAACATCGGTTAGGGTGTCGTGATCGAGATATTCCACATTTAAATTATGTAAATAATCATCATCACAAAAAATATAGTTGATTTCACCCAACTCAAAATTTTCAGAAACAATCACACGTTCTATCCAAGTTTGCAGTATTTGAATATTATCTATTTCAAAATCGTTTTCGTAATTAAAACTAATCATTGGCTTTTTTAAAATACTCTTGAACTTTCTTTTTATAAACTGGCTGCAAAGGTAAACTTTGGCGATTTAAAATCTCAATGGTATTGAAATATTGTTTAGCCGTGGGAATTTGATTATTCGTATTATTTTGAAATTCTTCACGATTTGTATTCGCTTTACGTTTCGTATCTTCACCTTGCTCCAGGGCTGCATTTTCCATTTTCAATAATTGATGCTGTAAATTCATCATTTTTTGAAGCGTTTGATTGGTAAAACCTTTATTCAATAAATCCATTTCCACGTCTTCCATCTGCTTTAAAATTGCATTACCAATACCATTTTTTCCTTCCTTGGCCAATTTATCTTGTAAAGCTTGACGGATTTCTTGCTGCTGCTGATATATTCTAAACAACTCCCCTTTACTAATTTCGCTGCCTTCACCTTCACCCATTTGGCTTCCTTCTTGATTGCCATTTTTACCTTCTTTTCCAGGCTTACCTTCTTGCCCACTTTTACCATCTTCACCAGGTTTATCGCCTTCTTTTTTGCCTTTTTCACCCTTCTCGCCTTCACCTTCGTCTTTGGGTTCACCTTTTTCACCCTTCTTCATGCCATCTTGCATTTCCTTATTCAATTCTTCCTGACTCTTTATAATATCTGGTAATCCTTGTTCAGGTTTTCCACCACTACCAGCTCCAGATGCTTGCATTTGCATCTGCATCTGATTCATAATATCACTTAAAAAATTAGCTAAATTATTAGCGGCTGTTATGGTGTATTGTTGATTAGCTATACCTTGATACAATCTATTTTCCGAAAATTGCTCCAGCGATTTATCGATATTAAAAAACACGTCTGATATTTCCTTATTTACCGATTCTGATAATTTAGGTTGACGCAATGATAAAGCAAAAAGACTATCATCCACGTGAGAGAAATGTTCTTTTAAATCGTTCTGTTTCCGTAAATAGGTGGCATATTTATTATGGTTAATTTCAATGCCTTTAAACCGTTCCATTAAATTTTCTTGATCGAATGAAAACAAGATAAGGTTATCTAAAATCTGACGCAACATATCCAGATCCTCCTGCATCTGCTCGCCTCCTCCAGATTGCATGGCCATCTTCATTTTCTCACCCATTTGTTTCATTTTCTCAGCAGCTTGCTTTTGCTTCTTTTGAGCATTTTGCTGATTCTTTTCAGCATCTTCATCCTGATTTTGTCCTTCGTTTTCTTCTTTTTCGCCTAACTCATCAGAGGCTTCCTTTTGATCTTTTTTAATGGATTCTTCCTGCTTCTCATCATTTGGAACATCCATAGGTTGTTTCAAATCCTGATTATCTTTTTGCAATTCTTCTAAAGACTTCTGAAAATCTTCAAACTTTTCGTTCAAATCATCTTGTGATTCTTTGGTGTTTTTTTCTTTTGTCTCTTCAGCTAATTTCTCCTGTTCCTCTGCTAATTTTTCGAGATCTTGTTGTAGCTTTTCTAATTTTTTAGCCACATAATATCGCTTCGTCAATTCCAATAATTGTTCTAAACTCCGCTTCTGATTTTTATTTTGTTTGGCTAGTTCTTCAAGTTTTTCACTTAATTCTTCTTTATTGATTTTCTCTTGAAGTTTCTCCAACTCTTCCAAAAGTTTCTCATCCTTTTTAAGCTGCTCTTCATTTTCCTTTAAACGTTCCTTTAAATCTTCTTTAAAAATATCTTCTTCTTTATTTTCTTTTTGAAATTCCTCTAAATTTTCTTCTAATTTCTTATTGAAATTTTTCATCATGTCTTCCTGTTGCTTCTGACGCTTCAAAAAGTTTTCAAATTTCTTTTTATCATTGAAATTCAATTCGGATTTTTCTTTTTGTGTTTTAGAAAATTCTTCAAGCTCTTTTTCGCGCTCGCTCATTTTCTCCAAAGATTTATTTAAATCCTTAATGGTTTCATTTTGTTGTTGCAACTGTTTGTCTTCAGTTTCCGCTTGTGTTAACTTTCTATAGCTATAGGTCTTACTTTTGGTGCTTTTAAAATTGCTAATAACATCATTATCAAATACTTGAAAGTATAAATCATAACTCACACCTTCAATAAGTTCCAAATTATTAGGAAAAGCGGTTATAAATTCACCAATATTCCCATTGGAAATAGGAATAGCTTCTGTTTTACGCTGTTTTTCATCAGCAGACGGATAGTAAACCAATTGCAACTTGCGTAAGCCATAATCATCCGTTGCTTGCCCATAGAAATACATGCTTTGTTGATTCATGCTGTCAATTTCCATCTTTACGCGAAGTTCTGGATAATCATCTTTTATAACATCAATAGAAAATGCCAAACGTTCATAATCTTTTAAAGAATTATTACTAGTAGATATGGTATAATCAAACGCATTATACACTGTTTTTGTTAGGTTGAAATCACCTGTATTTTCAGTTGCAAATTGTAACGTATCGGTTGTATACAATTGTACATTCTCCGTTGCTTTTGTTTGTAAGTTCCAGGATACTTTGGTGCCTTGAGGAATAACGGCATTTCCGGTTCCTGTTAATACTTCATCTACTTTATTAATGTAGGATGGATAATCTAAAACCATCTCGAACCCCATAATTGATGGGACTTCAGAAACTTTTAGCACATACGGCTTTGAGGTTACCGAATTGGCATTAAGTTGGAATTCTATATCATTTTTTAAGCGACTAAAAACAAACTCGAAATCGCCAGCACCTTTTTGTTGCAGAAAATAGGTTTCATTATTATAGGTGATTTTAGCATTTTCAGGAATCACATTTCCTACGGTTTTCACGTGTAACGTAAAGTCTTTGTTTTCCGTTGTCGTTAAATTTTCATTCACTACAAAAAACTGAAAAGGCGCAGGTGGTTCATACGCCGTATTATGGTTAACAACGCGATTATAACTATCGCTAAACCAACTTATTTGTCCTGATAAAACCGATAATAAAATAATAACTATAGGAATAGCAGCATATTTTACATAGCGTAAATTCTGCTTGAAATTGATGGCCAATTTAAAAGGAATAGGCTGTAATTCTTCAGATTTCTGATTGATACTTGCCAGTAATAATTCAGATTCAACACCTTGCTCTTTCAACTGTAAAACATTCAGCAATTTATCATTGACTTCAGGGAAATGTGTACCGATAATTTTGGAAGCTTGCACGTAATCTATTCCTTTTTTTAATTTAAATAGTTGCGCTAAAGGCATGGCTATAAATTTGATAAATAAGCCGATTTCAACTGCAACAAAAACCCAAAATAAAATAGTTCTAGACGTGGTATTTAGCCAAAAAACATATTCAACGAATAGCGTAAATAGAAAGTATAGAAATCCAATAGCAAAAAATAATATGCTACCTTTTATAAGCTCGTTTGTGTAATAACGCCTTACAAAAGCTTCTAATTTCTGAAGAATGATATTAAAATGAGACACGTTTTTTATTGATTTTCTTTTCAACCTACTAAACTACAATTTTTTTTGGTCGATAATAATCTATAATTGATAACATTATGTTAACAAAAGCGTCTTGAAAACAGGGTTTTACTCCAATTTGCACCAAATTTGATAAAAACATCAGGCTTTTATAAGTCACAATATTGAATTTATCCGCTTCTCTGTCGCTTTATGCTAATTTCTTTGCGGTTTGTTAATTGCTATTCTATCTTTGCGCTATCAAAACAAAAAACATGTCAAAACCCGTACGCGTGCGCTTTGCACCAAGTCCAACAGGACCTTTACATATAGGTGGTGTTCGCACAGCCCTTTTCAACTATTTATTTGCTAAAAAACACAACGGAACGTTTATACTTCGTATTGAAGATACGGATCAAAATCGTTTTGTTGAAGGTGCAGAAAACTACATTGAAGAATCTTTAAAATGGTGTGGTATTACGGTTGACGAAGGTGTAAATACCAACGAGAAATTTGGCCCATACAGACAAAGTGAGCGTAAAGAGATTTATAAAAAATATGCAGATCAGTTAATTGCGAATGGCAAAGCTTATTATGCATTTGATGCCGCAGACGATTTAGACACACACCGAAAAAATCATGAAGCTGAAGGGAAAACCTTTATTTACAATTGGCATAATCGTGAAAAAGGCCGTTTGGTAAACTCGCTCGTGCTGTCTGCTGAAGAAACGCAAGCAAAACTAGATGCTGGTGATGATTATGTGATTCGTTTTTTATCACCTCAAGATGAAACACTGCATTTAACAGATATAATTCGTGGTAAAATGACCATTGATACCAATATTTTAGATGATAAAGTATTGTTTAAAAGTGATGGTTTACCAACCTATCATTTAGCCAATATTGTGGACGACCATTTAATGGAAATTTCCCATGTTATTCGTGGCGAAGAATGGTTACCATCTTTAGCATTGCATTATCAATTATATGATGCTTTTGGTTGGGAAAAGCCTGAATTTGCACATTTACCATTGATTTTAAAACCAACCGGAAAAGGAAAGTTAAGCAAGCGCGATGGCGATAAACTCGGTTTTCCTGTATTTCCATTGGCCTATAAAGATCATCAAACAGGCGATGTGTCTTTAGGCTATCGCGAAGCTGGTTATTTTCCAGAAGCTGTTGTCAACTTCCTAGCCTTTTTAGGTTGGAATCCAGGAACAGAACAGGAAATTTTTAGCATGGACGAGCTGATTGCTGCCTTCGATTTAAACCGTGTGAATAAAGCAGGAGCCCGTTTTGATCCAGACAAAACCAAATGGTTTAACCACCATTATATGCAAGAGCAATATAATGATGATTTAGCTATTACGTTCAAGCAAATTCAACCAGAATTAGCCGAAATTGATGTGAATTATGTAGAACTCGTAGTCGCACTGATTAAAGAACGCGCAACCTTTGTTACTGATTTTTGGGCATTAAGTCACTTTTTCTTCCAAACGCCAACCGATTTAGACGAAAAAGCGGTTAAAAAAGCATGGAAAGAGGATTCTCCAGAACTTATGACGCAAGTCGTTTCAGTTATTGAATCTGTGGAGGATTTTACAGTTGAAAACCTTCAAACTGAATTAAAAGGTTGGATTACCAAAAACGAAATAGGTTTTGGTAAAGTCATGATGCCCTTGCGACTCGCGTTAGTTGGCGCCTTACAAGGACCTGAAGTGTTTGATATTATGTATTTAATTGGTAAAGAAGAAACCAAACGTCGTATTGAGAATTTGGTGAATACGTTAGGATAATTTTTAATAATAAGAAGATTGGAGTTTATACTGGATTGTTAAGTCTTGATGATTTTCAACGTTCTAAAATTCATTTTTATTTATGGATATCATGGATATTCAAAGTTACCGCTTATCGAAAAGTATTAAATTATATTTAAATAATTAGTACATTCAAAATTATTAAACTTAACCTAAAAATATCTATGAGAAATATTTTAATCTTCATGGGGTTTTTACTCGTTTCAAATTTTTATATTCAAAGTCAAAATGTTGTTTTTGAATTTCAAAATAGTGAAAAAATTGAAAGCTATTTAGTAGAGCATCAACTAAAATTTAATAACAATGATATAGTCATTTTTAAGGTATTTGAAGATTTTTTTAAGTTTAATAATGATGGCTATTTAATAGGTCCTGTTGTACATGTTTTCAATAAAGATGGCTTGTATTTAGAGTATATTAAAATAGCTGATATAATTGATAAGCTCGCTAACTTTAAAAGAATCAGAAACAAACCTAAAAAAGAAGCCTTACACATTGATAGCTGGTTTAACGGACTTGTTAATTATAAAACCTTACAACCTTTAGTAAAGCAACAAAATACAGACTACTATTTTGTGTTGAGTTGGGCTAAATTCTTTAATAAACCTGAAAATATAGATGCTGTTTTCAAATGGTATGAAGTTTTAGAGCGTCAAAAATTAAAAGGTGAAAATATTCAAATTGTTTTATTGAATATGGATTTTCAAGATTCCTGGGAATTATCACCTGAAAAGAAAGAAGATTTACTTAAACAGGCTAATAAATGAGAACTTTAATAGTATTCCTATTTTTTTGTTTCTATTTACCAACTTCTGCACAGAATTATGCGCCAGAACAAACTGAAAATATAAAAATAGCCTATCTACCTATAAATGAATTAGAGGAACAAATAAACAGCTCCAAAAGTGCTATAAAAATTATTTATTTTTATAGCACTACGTGTTCCGCGACTTTAGAATTTAACCCGATTATCAATGATTATTATTTGAAAAATAAAGATAAATTTGAACTATTTGTTATTTCACGAGAATCAAAAAGAAATCAAGAAACATTATATAATGATCTATTTTACGAAGGTTTTTACTTTCCTGTTTATTTAACTAACAAAAAATCATTTTCAACTATTATAAAAACCTTGTGTTCAGATTGTAATGAAGATGTTATGAGTGATTCTAGCTTTTATATTTTGGATGCTGACAATACGTTATTAGCTCAAAGTCATTATGATTTAACAGCAGATGAAAAGAAGAATTTGCTAATTAAATACATTGAGTAATACTTTACAGTACTACTTGAAATCTCATGAAATCTGTTTATTTGAGATTCCTCACTTTCACTCTAAATGCAGCTTTTAAAACGAAATCATAGCCGTAAACGCCAACATAGATTGGTTTCCTTTAAACTTATTTGGGTTTCCTGTTTGGTCTAAATTATTATCATTTAGCTTATCCAACGTGTTTAAAAACCCGTAAATATATTGCGCTTTAAGTCTAAAGTGGCTAAATCCAGCTGATAATCCAATAGCACCATCCACATTAAAACGGCTTATTTCTTTTATGTCTTTTGCTAACAGGTTGGTGTAATTCGCAATAAAATAATTTTCTTGATTTTGATCATCAAGTTCCAATTCACCATTAAATTGCAACATAGGTCCAACATCAATAGTTAAAAAGCTTCCTATTAATTTCACATGCATTAATAAAGCTATTTGAGCGGTAAAAACTTTATAGTCTATAAATTCCTCATTGGAGAGTAAAACAGGTTTTGCAGCTATTCCTAAATGGTTTTCAGCGAGTTGAATGGTATAACTCACATTGTACCATTTGTTAGGTAAATCTACCGTTGCTGAAGCACCAGCCATCCAACCGTTGCCCTTTTTCGTGGTGAAATTATCAGTTAAAATATCATATTGGGTAATACCACCAGAAATCCCGATACCATTAACAATTTTGTAGTTTTTAGGCTGCGCAAAACCTATTGTAACAAAACTAATACAAATGGCGACTAATAGAATACCTGATTTTGAGTATAACATGATTTATGTGTCTGTTTGTAACAAACCTATGAAAAAAATAGGATAAATATTTCTTTTTCTAGATAACCACGTCATTCCGAATAGATTTATTTTCAAATAACACCTTACCAACAAAATATACATTAAATTAGTAAATCCATTTTAACCTTTAAAAATCACTCTATGTTATTATTTGTTCCCTTTATATTAGTAGGTCTTTTTATTCTATTCTCCTCCTTTTTTATGGTGAAGCAACAAACGGCTGCCATTATTGAACGTTTTGGAAAATTTCACAGTATTCGCCAATCTGGTTTACACATGAAAATTCCTTTAGTAGATAAAGTTGCAGGCCGATTGAGTTTAAAAATTCAACAATTAGATGTTATTATTGAAACCAAGACTTTGGATGATGTATTTGTAAAACTGAAAGTTTCTGTACAGTATAAAGTAGTAACGGAAAAAGTATATGATGCCTTTTACAAGCTAGATTATCCGCATGATCAAATTACGAGTTACGTATTTGATGTGGTGCGTGCTGAAGTACCAAAAATGAAGTTAGATGATGTTTTTGTTAAAAAAGATGATATTGCATTAGCCGTAAAAGCAGAATTAAATGATGCGATGATGGATTATGGTTTTGATATTATTAGAACTTTAGTAACCGATATTGATCCAGATGCACAAGTAAAAATAGCTATGAACCGTATTAATGCTGCAGATAGAGAAAAAACAGCTGCGCAATATGAAGGTGATGCACAACGTATTTTAATTGTTGAAAAAGCCAAAGCGGAAGCTGAAAGTAAACGATTACAAGGTCAAGGTATTGCAGATCAACGTCGTGAAATAGCACGTGGTTTGGAGGAATCTGTTGACGTGTTAAATCGTGTTGGTATTAATAGTCAAGAAGCATCAGCATTGATAGTTGTAACCCAACATTATGATACCTTGCAAGCTATAGGTAGTGAAACGAACAGTAATTTAATTTTACTTCCAAATTCACCACAAGCAGGTAGCCAAATGCTAAATGATATGGTAGCTAGTTTTACGGCTAGTAACCAAATTGGTGAAGCCATGAAAAACAATAAAAAAAATAAAGAATAAGGTCTTCAAAAATTGATTTAATTCTTTTTTAAGAGGAACATATAGCCATTAAAACTTCAGATTGAAAACTTCAGAATTACAAAATTCAATCGGCTTTATGTTCCTCTTTATATTTCTTGATAATATCCTTCAGACTTTCCAAATAATTTTCTAAATCCTTAACATCAATATCTGGGTTTTGTTGACTAGGAATGGTCATAGGCATTTCATCTAAATGCTCATAAACTTCTGGGTAGTTGGTTTCAATATCGCGCGTTACAGTCGCAATTTCCGTAAGTAAATCTTTTGATTTTTTCATAATTATTATATTTGATTAGAGTGGATATAAGGTATTACAATATCCATAAATAACAAAAGAAATTCTGTTAGCTATTTGTTAATTTGACTTAAATGGATGACGTTCTTCCCACGTTTTTGACGGATTCATCAACCTGAAAATATTTTTAAGTATCACATTCATAAACCAATTGGTATGTTTTAAATACATGACCATATCTTTCGGTTTTGCACCAATAGAACTTTTTATTTCCATAGCAGTTCTGGCATAAACAATGGATTTAAATTGATTATTAATACCAAATTCAGCCATATCATACAACATATTTAAATACAGCTGATGCTTATATTGATACTCGGAGCTATAGCCTAAAAAGTAGGTTTCCAATTGCTCGTTATTTAGAATTAGGGTGTAAAATCCAACCAATTCATTTTGAATATAATATCCAAACACCTTAAAGTTTTCACCTAATTGTTTTTTGAAGGTATAAAAATGATTTTCTGGTAATATGAAGCTATTTATTTTAGCGTTGTTGGAAACGTTTTTATATAATTTATAGAGTGTTTCCGATTGGTTAAAAACTGCCGCTTCATCCAATTCCTTGGTGATCATTTTTTTAGATTTTTTTCTTGCTGATTTATAACGATCTCGATATTTTTTATGCAAATCTGAAATATAATCATCAAAATGCGCCCAATGTTCAGGAAGGTTCATTACCATGTTTGGTTGCACAATCAATTGATGGAAACCTGATGTATTTAGTGTATTTTTAGTTTGCAGAATGGTATCTGTTAGGAAATAATCTTTTAATAAAATAGCTCTAATTTTTTTATTAAAAACAGTCTTAATTTTACGTTTTAGGACATCAACAGCTTTTAATAATGTTGACATAAATTCTTCATTTGTCATAGCATCAGACTTAAAATGCATTCCATGCTGACCTGTATGTGTTAAATTCCCTACCACCAATATATTTCCTCTCAAAATCTTTGAAATCTGATTTTTAAAACGCTCTTGAAAACAAGAATCTTCTTGGTTTCGGAACATGTCATTAAGGTATAATTTAACGCGTTGCATTACGGCAATACCAACTAATTCTTGTTCTATATAAAATCCGAAATAATAAAGCGTAATATTTTTTGGAGCAGCTACTTCTAAAGCTTTTAAATATGTAGTTTGCAGAAAAATATCATGTACAACCAATGCATCCCAAACTAGTGGTAAATCATTTGCAGATGTAAATAGTTTTGTTTCTATCAAAGTATCATGAAAAAAGACTGATTGTAGCAATCAGTCTTTAAGGTTATATAATCATTACAAATTAATTCCAGCCACAAACAATACCTCCCATTATGGTTAAACTGATTATCCAATAACCACTATTAATGAAAATGTATTTCCAGCTTTTACGTTCAAATAAAGCATTAATGGCCAAAATAGGAAATACAAATAACACGCCAGCCATACAACCGTGTAAAGCACCATGTTTAAAGGTTCTAAATGCTAAACCATAATCGTCCATAAAAGCTGTATATGATGGTAAAGCTTTTGTAACATCTCCACCAATCATACCTAAAGCTCCTGTTTGATGAATGGTTAAAAATTGTAAAATAAAGGCAATTAAAACCGAAAATATAAACGTGAGAATAAAAATTACAAACATGTTTCCACCTTTTAAAGATTCCGAAGTTAAACCAGATTCACGCATCCAAGCGTTTCCAAATGTTTTTGGGTTGTACCAAATAAAACCCAAAATTAACGGAACCAAAGCAGCAACCAAAATGGCCAAAAAATTAATATCCATAGTTAGTTATTTAAAAATTAGTATTTTAAAGATAGATGAAAATTATGATTTATAATTTTAACTGGATAAAAATCAAAAAAAACCTTGAAACAATTCATGCTTCAAGGTTTAAAATTACACTATATTTTTTGTGTTTATAACGCTTTTGCTTCAGCTACCAACAAGTCATTTTTGTCATCTAAAGCTTTAGCTATAAAATCATTAATTTCTGAATTTCGTTCTAATCCATTATTCAGTAAAACACCTAATGTTATCATGGTAATAATTCGCGTTCCTACCTTTTTTGCAGACGTTCCAAACAAGGGTTCAACATCACTATAGGATACATTTTGTGCCAATTCCTCAATTTCGGATTTTGCTTTTTCGCGATCGTCATCTTTCATTCTATCATACTTTTTCCCGTATGATTTTATCTGCTCAATAGCTGGTCTATTAGATTGTTGCTTTTGTTTTTGAGCTGGTTGATTTACATCATTTTTGGGTTTTTGTTTTGCCCAAGTATCTCGTAATCCAACCGTTTTATTGAAAACTAATTTTTCTGAAGAACTATCATCATCCACATTAAAATAACCCAAACGTTGAAATTGGAACCGCTCTCCTACTTTCGCTTCTAGCAAACTTGGTTCTACAAAAGCATCAATAATTTTTAAAGATTCTGGATTTATAAATTCCATAAAATCTTTATCAGCATGATTATCTGGAGCTTCATCTAAAAACAATCTATCATACTCGCGAACTTCCGCTTTAATAGCATGCTTTATAGACACCCAATGCAAGGTTCCTTTTACTTTTTTCTCGGTATCTTCAGAATAGGTAGCATGAATTTCTGTAACGTTTCCATCAGCATCTTTCACTACTACTTCTGCTTTGATGATGTAGGCATTTTTCAAGCGGACTTCACCTCCTAATTTCAATCGGAAAAACTTACTGCTTGCTTCTTCTTTAAAATCGTCTTTTTCAATATATAACTCACGTGAAAAAGGTACTTTTCTAAAACCTGCCGAATCATCTTCCTGATTATTTTCAGCTTCCAACCACTCCTCTTTTCCTTCTGGATAATTAGTGATAACCAACTTAACAGGATCTAAAACAGCCATCACTCGCGGTGCCGTTTTATTTAAATCCTCACGAATACAGAATTCTAAAAGCGATACATCAATAACGTTATCACGTTTGGCTACACCTACTTTATCAATAAACTGCCTGATAGAATCTGGTGTGTAACCACGACGACGCAAACCTGAAATGGTTGGCATTCGTGGATCGTCCCAACCCGTTACAGCACCTTGCTCAACCAATTTAAGCAACTTACGTTTACTCATAATGGTATAACTTAAGTTCAATCGGGCAAATTCACGTTGTTTAGGAAGCATTGGTAAGGCTTCTGGTTGGTATTTATACACTTGCTCCTTGAACCAGTCGTAAAGCTCTCTATGCGGCTTAAATTCAAGGGAACATAAAGAGTGTGAAATTTGTTCCATATAATCACTTTCACCATGTGTCCAGTCGTACATGGGATAAATACACCAATCGTTTCCTGTTCTGTGGTGTGATTTCTTTAAAATACGATACATCAACGGATCACGCATCAACATATTTGGATGTTGCATATCTATTTTTGCACGCAACACATGAGAACCTTCTGGAAATTCGCCAGCTTTCATGCGCTGAAATAAATCCTGATTTTCTTCAATACTACGATTTCGGTATGGACCATCAACACCAGGTTGTGTTGGTGTGCCTTTCTGTTCTGCCATAGCTTCACTGGATTGTGAATCTACATAGGCTTTTCCTTCTTTGATTAATGCTACTGCCCAATCATATAACTGCTGAAAATAATCAGATGAATACAATTCATTAGCCCATTGATAGCCTAACCATGCAATATCACGTTTGATAGCATCTACATATTCCTGCTCTTCTTTGGCTGGATTGGTATCATCAAAACGTAAGTTTACAGGTGCTTGGTATTTTTCACCCAAGCCAAAACTAATACCAATAGCTTTGGTGTGACCAATATGTAAATAACCATTCGGTTCTGGTGGAAAACGAAAGCGAAGTGCTTCTTTTTCTAATCCATTCCTTAAATCTTCTTCTATAATATGCTCAATAAAATTGAGTGATTTTGTTTCTTCAGACATACGCTGTTCTCTATTCGAAATATGAAGCACAAAATTAGGTAATTTTAGACTAATTGTAACATTTGAATGATTTTTCACACCTATAATTAAAACTTATACCATGCAACACAGAAATTACGAATGTCCAAAATGCCATAATCGGACTTACGATATGGATCAAATGCAGGCAACAGGCGGTTTATTTACAAAACTTTTTAACATCCAGAATAAAAAATTTACGTCTGTAACATGTCAAAAATGTACGTATACCGAATTTTATAAATCGAAAACTAGTAGCATTAGTAATATATTTGACTTCTTTACAAATTAAATAACTTTACGATATTAATTTCTTTCAGAATTTCTCTTGAAGTCACCTTCTGAATAGTATTTTTGCAATATGGGAACAATTAAAGTGGAAAATATTCGGGTTTTTGCCAATCATGGTTGCTTAAAGGAAGAAACCAAAATTGGTAGTGATTACCGTGTGGATTTAGAGATAAAAGCCAATTTACAAACATCAGCCAAGACAGATTTACTTCAAGATACGGTTGACTATGTATTTCTAAATAAGGTGATTCGTGAAGAAATGGCACAACCTTCCTATTTACTAGAAACGGTTGCCAAACGTATTTTAAATCGCATTTTTAAAGAAGATACCATGGTTAGTAAAGCCACGGTTTGGGTCAGTAAAATTAATCCACCTATTGGAGGCGATGTGGAAATGGTAACAATAAAAATGAGTGACAAGCGAAAAAAGCAAAAGTAAGTAGCGAAACACTTATATTTTTTTTACATTTGCCACCACGTTAGAAATAACAAGATACCTTTTTTCAAAGGTATTTAAGGTGTCGTGGCCGAGTGGCTAGGCAGTGGTCTGCAACACCATCTACAGCGGTTCGAATCCGCTCGACACCTCTAAAAAAGAGTTACTTTTAAAGTAGCTCTTTTTTTTTGTTTTAAATTTTTAGAAAATTTTGAGTAATGTGGTTACAGCGGCTCGAGGCTTATTAATTGACACCTCAAAGAACCTTCAACTTATGTTAGAGGTTTTTTTCTAATTTTTAAGAAAAATTAATTAAAGATAAACCATCTACAGCGGTTCTCCCGAAATTTCGGGACGCTCGACACCTCTAAAAAAAGGGTTACTTTAAAAGTAGCTCTTTTTTTTGTTTTAAATTTTTAGAAAACTTTGAGTAATGTGGTTACAGCGGCTCGAGGCTTATTAATTGACACCTTAAAGAACCTTCAACTTATATTAGAGGTTTTTTTCTAATTTTTAAGAAAAATTAATTAAAGATAAACCAACTACAGCGGTTCTCCCGAAATTTCGGGACGCTCGACAATTTTAAAGGTTTTGGGATTAAGACCTAACAGGTTTCTAAAACCTGTTAGGTCTTTAAGTAAACAAGCTTATTAAATAGCGACGTATTACTTGGTTGTCACTTCACAAAAGCAGCGAAAACCTGTGTAGGTATTTGGTAATATAATTTGAGTTTCAGATTTCCAATTCTCACCAAAATATTGATCATCACCAGTAATTTCCGAAATATTATAGCTAACATATTTCTTTTTAGGATGTTTCTTTATTTTTAATTCTAATGGATTATCTGCTTCATAAGCTTTAAAACGCTTTGAAGCTTTAAAATATGCTTCAGCCTTTTCAAATTCTATAGTGGTTGGCAGCCTATAGAGAACCATTTTATTGTTCTCTGGAAAATTTGTATCCCATAAAAGTTGAACCCTTTCTGAACGCCATTTACAGTAATATTCTGCCTGTTTTCGAGTAATATGAAGCATTGGAAAGAACTGGTATTTGGGGTTTTTGCTATACTTATCAATCCAATTACCATCCACATTAGAACCGTTAGAAACAATTAAAGTAATAGGCGATTTTTCGTTATTAGATTCCAAACTATAAAATAATTCCTGATACATGTTGTTCGTTATAGGCGACTTATCTATAAACAAACTATCATTAATTTTAAGCGTTCCTGGTGGAATTAACGCTGTTTGTGCATTTATAAATTGAAAGCTGCATAGAATAAGTAGATATAATAAAAATTGATTATTTGTAGATTGCATGCTGTAAATTTTTGGGAGTTGATAACTTAAATTCAAGTTGATTAGAACCAATTATTCTGATTTAAAAATTTCAATAGCATCAAACTTATGCTTTAAACGTTCTTTTTCTTTCGGAAAAAACCCTTGTAGAAGCAGTAAAATACCAAAACCCATAATGACTAATGATACAATCTTCTTTGTTTTAAAAATGCGTCTGGGTGTGAGTTTATTTTTAAGCGTTTTTGCCGCCAGTATTTTAAGTAAATCCATAATAAAATAAACAACCAAAATAGTTCCTAAAAACACAAATAAACCTTGTTCAGTTTCTGTTAGCGAGTTCCCTATTACAATAAAACCTAGCCAACCCAATAACACACCAATATTGATGAAATTGAGTAAAAACCCTTTAATAAAGAGCTTTCCGAAGTTCTTTTTTAATTCAACCGTATGAAATTCGCGCACAATATCCCGAAAGGATTTGGCGGTTTTTGTAAAGGATATAAAACCGTAAACTGCCAACAAAACACCTCCAAAGATCAGGAAGTTTGGATCGTCTTTAATTTTATCAAGAAGTTTAGTGGTACTGTAGTATGCAACTACTATAAATAAAATATCGGCTAGAATAACACCAAAATCAAATATTAAAGCACTTTTAATACCTTTAGTAGCACTGGTTTCTAGAAGAACAAAAAACACAGGGCCAATGGTAAAAGATAATAGTATTCCGAAAGGAATAGCTGCTAAAATATCGTCAGTCATAAATTTTGAAAAGCAATTTCTACAAATTTATGAAAATCCTAGGTATTAATCCTTACGAATTATTTTTCCGCCAAAAACAGTATTTTCTTCAACCAATTTCGGATTTCCATATATATAAACGCTACCTCCAGCACGTACTTTGGCCTCCACTTTTTCAGACGCTTTAACATGTGCTTCACCAGCTGCTCGGATAACAACTTTTGCTGTTTCACTTTCTAATTCCTTTCCAAGAAAAGAACCACCTGTTGATAAATCGATATCCTGATTTTTAGTATTTCCACTCACGCGAATAACACCGCCTGTTACGGCTTTAGCTTCTAAAAACGTGATATCTTGAACCATGAGTTTAATGCTGCCACCTTCTTGCGCACTTAATTGAATTTCAAACTGATTAAAAACCTCATTAGATCCTACAAAGGCACCTTCATTCACATCAATCAAATCAATTTGTTTGTAGTATAATTCAACAGTTGTTTCGTCACCATCGAATAATTTTTCGATTGACATTCTAACTTTTAGTTTACCATTTTTATTAACAATAACAACATCTTCCGTGTTTTTTCCTTTGATGATAATTTTATTTTCATCAGATTTTATTAGGGCGACTTCTATCCTATCGTAAACTTTAAGTTCATTAAAATCGCCTAGCATTTTTTCAGTTTGTGCTTGACTTATTTGGGTTGTTGCTACGATTAAAACGAGTGCAAAAAGAAATTTTTTCATGGTCATTGAGGATTATTTTATATTAAAAATACACGTTGCAAAAACTATTCCTGATGTTTTCCTATTAGGTAAAAATCTAAATGTTTTTTAACTAAATCTGTATTTTTAACTTTAACAACGACCTCATCACCCAATTGGTACATGGTTTTAGAATTTTTTCCAATTAATGCATAATGATCTTCATCAAATTGGTAATGATCGTCTTTCATATCACGAACACTCACCATGCCTTCACATTTGTTTTCAATAATTTCTATATAAATTCCCCAATCGGTTACACCTGAAATAACACCTACAAAATTTTCATCTTTATGATCTTCCATAAAGCGAATTTGCATGTATTTAATAGAATCACGTTCCGCTTTAGTAGCTAAATTTTCCATGTTACTGGAATGGTTGCATTTATCTTCATAAATATCTGCGTTTGCAGATGGTTGACCATCTAAATACAGTTGTAATAATCTGTGTGCCATAATATCTGGATAACGACGAATTGGCGATGTAAAGTGACTGTAATAATCAAAAGCTAATCCGTAGTGACCAATATTTCGTGTGGTATATTCGGCTTTACTCATCGTACGTATGGTTAACGTATCTACTAAATTCTGCTCTTTTTTACCGACTACTTCACTTAATAAATTGTTTAGCGTAGATGAAATAGATTTTTTATCATTGAAATTCAATTTATAACCAAAACGGCTCACCACATTTTGAAGTGCAGCTAGTTTACTATCATCTGGTTCATCATGAACGCGATAAATAAAGGTTTTTTTCTGTTTACCAACAAACTCCGAAACTTTTCGGTTTGCTAACAACATGAATTCTTCAATCATTTTGTTGGCATCTTTACTCGTTTTAAAGAATACGCCAACTGGATTTGCATCTTGATCTAAATTGAATTTTACTTCTACTTTATCAAAAGAAATAGCGCCTGAACGCATCCGTTTTGATCGCATTTTTTTAGCAAAAGCATCCATTTTTAAAACAGCTTGTGCTATTTCTGGCGTTGTTTGATATACTTTTCCTGAGATGGCTACATCTGCAGGTATGGTTGTATCTATTTTTTTAGGATTATTAGACACCTCGTCTGCGCTCATGGCGTTATTGTGCTCAATGATAGCTTGTGCTTCTTCATAAGCAAAACGTGCGTCTGAATAAGTAACGGTTCTACCAAACCATTCGTCTACCACTTCGGCTTTATCGTTCATTTTAAAAACGGCCGAAAACGTATATTTCTCTTCATTAGGACGTAATGAACAGGCATTGTTTGATAGTACTTCTGGTAACATAGGTACCACGCGATCTACTAAATAAACCGATGTTGCACGCTCATAGGCTTCATCATCTAAAATAGTTCCTGGTTGCAAGTAATGCGATACATCAGCAATGTGAATTCCTATTTCATAAAGTCCATTATCCAACACTTTAAATGATAGGGCATCATCAAAATCCTTGGCATCTTTCGGGTCAATGGTAAAGGTTAAATCCTCACGCATATCCCGACGTTTAGCAATTTCTTCTTTCGTTATAGAAGTATCAATTTTATTGGCAAAATCTTCTATTTCTTTCGGAAATTCTAATGGCAACCCATATTCAGCTAAAATGGCATGAATTTCGGTATTGTGTTCACCTGGCCTTCCTAAAACTTCTATAACTTTTCCGTTAGGAGAATCGGCTTTTTCTGGCCATTCTTCTAATGAAACTAATACTTTATCGCCATCTTTGGCATTCTTGGTTTTGTTGATTGGTACAAAAATATCTGTGTACATTTTGTTACTATCAACTACTACAAAGGCGTAGTTTTTATTCAGTTGAATAACACCAACATATTCCGTTTTAGCACGTTTTATAATTTGGGTAATTTCGCCTTCACGCTTACCGCCTTTTAATCGTTTGTATGCGTAGAATTCCACCTCATCACCATGAAGGGCTTTATTCATATTGTTTGAAGCAATGTAAACATCGTCTTCAAAATCGTCTGAAATAATATAACCGGCTCCTCTGGATGCCATATCCACACGACCAGTATGGTACTCGGTAGACATAATGGCTTTAAATTTTCCGCGCTCTACTTCTTCAATCTCTTGTTTTGCTTTGAGTTGTTGCAGTTTTTTTATAATCTGATTGCGACTACTAGCGTCATTAACGCCAATTTTAGAAGCAATTTGTTTATAATTAAAGGATTGGTTTCTGTCTTTTTTTAATATACTTAAGATTGTATTAGTCAGGTTGGAAATCTTATTATTAGAAGGTTTCCTGTGTTTCTTTTTTGTCATTTAAATTGTAATAATTTTATTCCTTTGAATCCCGATAGCTATCAGGAAGGAATCTTATAGTTTTATAAAAATAATACATTTAAGGAAGAGATTAACGCTTTCACTTTAAATATTAGCAGTGAATAGGTTACTAAACGTATTAAGTTGGTGCAAAGCTACGGTTTTAATATTAAATGCATGTTGCTTTAATATTATGTTAACGTAAAAAGGCTCACAAATACATGTGAGCCATTAATTCTAATTTTAAAATATACTATTCAATAATCAGCTTTTTAGAGCTTTTACCTTTGTTGGTTTTTATTTCAATCACATAGGTTCCACTTGATAATTTTGACGTATTGATAGTTGTTTCTGTAGCTATTAAAACCACTTGACCTAATGTGTTGTATATAGTTGCTATTTCTAAAATTAAACCTGTTTCTAGCTGAATAGTTACGTGATTTTTTGTTGGGTTAGGGTATAATTTAAAACTTGTTAGTGTTTCTTCTTGAGTTGATAAAACTTCGGTTAAATCAAAAACTCTTACATGACTTGAGTAATAAGGTGAACTAACAGCAACGATACTACCATCAACTGATAAGCTGATACGCTCTCCTAAATAATCCTCTTCTGCTTCACCATTTATACCATTACCTACCTCTGTCCAATTTCCGGATTGGAATTTATAAATACGAACCTGACCAGAATTTTCAGCATTTTCTGAAGTAGAAGGTGCTCCTATAGCAATGATACTACCATCAGATGATAAACTTACTTCCCATCCTGTTTCGTCACCCATAATTTCCCCTTCAATATCATTACCCATTTGAGTCCAAGTATCAGCTTGTTGTTGATAAATACGGACATACCCTAAATTTTCATCATCACCTTTATACCCAAATGCAATAATACGTCCATCAGCTGATAAACTTCTTGAAGATGAAAATAAATTATAATTAAAACCTCTTATAAATGTCCAAATTCCAGATTGGTTTTCATAAAGTGCATCCCTATTATTAACTGTATCATAACCTGCATATTTTATTACAAGTCTATTTCCATCTTTTGATAAATCAGCACTAAAAATAGTATCAAAAGGAAAAGGTGATGAAGTATTAGCGGTAAAATCTGATCCAATTTGTGTCCAAATACCTGATATATTATTAAAAATACGAACAATACCTGACCTAATTAATCCATTATATGGCATACATATTGCTAGAACAGTTCCATCACCCGATAATCTTACAATACTGTTAGAATAAGATTGTTCCATAATATTATTAATATCCGCTCCTATTTGTGTCCAGACACCTAAAATATTTTCAAAAATACGAAGTTGTACAAATCTATCTCCATTAACATCTAAAGCTGTTCCGCTAATAGCAACAATATTACCATCATCTGATATGCTTACTGATCTTCCAAAAAAACTATTTCCGGTTGGACCATCTAGATCATCACCAATTTGAATCCAGTTTTCTGAAACATTTTTATAAATACGAACCTGACCTGAATTAGTACCATTTGCGTCATTTTGATTAGCACCAATAGCGATAATAGTTCCATCAGCCGATAAACTAATAGAATTACCAAAATAATCACCTACAGCTTCACCATCAATATTTTGGCCAATTTGTATTTGAGAGAATGAAAAGATTGGTAAAAACAGGAGTACAATTAAATATTTCATAATGTAAATTTGAGTGTTGTAGTTTGAGTGTTGTAGTTTGATGGTTAAATTAGAAATAAAAAAATTAGCAGCTTTTTTAGTTATCCACATATATATAGATAATCATCTTTTTCTTTTAAAATTTAAAAAAAATAATGATGGTTATTATAGTGTGTTAATAGAGGTATAACTTTATTCATTTATATTTTGATTACACGTAGTTTACAATTTATTGATACGTAGTTAACATGTTATATAACCTTAAAGCATTCATTTTTAGATGAATTTTAAAAGCTATTAACAACTGTTAATAACTGATGTTAATAGTAAAAAGCTGACAAGTATTTTACATTTTGGTGTTTATAAACATCCGTTGCATGTCTTAAAAGTTGTCCAAAAAAAATGGCTAACTTTTTAGGTTTATTCGGTTGGGTTTTCACTTAAAAAAATTAATCGAATATTAAAAATTTACCTATTAGAATTTAATGAACAGTTATTAACAAGTTATGAGGTACTAAACAGGTACTTATTAATAATTTCATGTTTTGATTATGAAATTAATTTAAGAGTCTTGCAATCAATTAGTTATATTTTTATATATTTACTACACAGAAATTATCCCTCACACTAATTTCTTTATCTAGTTAAAATAGCATTATAAATTTTTACAAACGTTTTAATCCATTTTAAAATGAAAAAATGCTACACCTATTTTTTAACCATGTCTTTTTTTTTACTTTTTAGTCCATTGGTCCTGGCACAATATACCAGTATTCCAGATGCTGAATTTGAACAATTATTAATAACCGAATCTATTGATAGCGAAGGCATATTAGATGGTCAAGTATTAACCAGTGATGTGGCAGTTGTAACGAGTTTGGATATTTCTAGTACGTTTATTACCGATTTATCTGGTATTCAAGCTTTTTCGTCGCTTATAACTTTAGAGGCTTTAGGTCAATCTAACTTAATAAATATAGACTTATCTGGTTTAGCTGCTTTAGAAAGTATAAACTTCTGGTTATGTACTAATGTAAATGCTTTAAACGTAACAGGCTGCAGCAATTTAAAAAATTTGAATATATCTTTTACGGCAATTCCAACTTTAGATTTAAGCACTAATAATTTACTAGAAGAAATTTATTTTGAGCGCGCTAGTAATTTATCCGATTTAGATTTAAGTGGTAAAACCAATCTTACCATATTATATGGTGATGAATCGGCTATTGAAACCATAGATATTACAGGTTGTTCCGCTTTATCAACTATTAGTATAAACGAAACATCCGTCCAAGCATTAGACTTAAGTGGAAATACCGCTATTACCAGTTTAGGTTTTTATAGAACGGGTTTAAGAACTGTTAATTTAGCTAACTGTACTAATTTAACGTCTTTAGATTTTACTTGGAATAATTATATTAACAGTATAGATTTATCCAATTGTATCAGCTTAACTGATATTGGTTTTTTAGATAGTTCTTCCATTTCTGCATTAGATACAGACGATTTATTAAATTTAGAAACCCTAACATTCGATAATGCAGGCGTAACAAGTTTGGATTTACGTAATAATACTAATTTAACTACTTTGGGATTTTATGATTCCAGTATTTCTAATTTAGATTTACGAAACGGCAATAATACCAGTTTGGATTTAACTGTTTATTTTACCAATATAGATTGCATTAGTGTAGACGATGTTGATTATGCAACCAACAATTGGCCCGATGTTGTCGTTTACAGTACAGACTGCTCTACATTAAGTTTAAATGAAATTCAAACTGAATCTTTAAAATTATACCCTAATCCGAGTTCTGAATTTTTACAAATATCAGGTTTAAAACAACAAGTTCCATACACTATTTTTGATAGTCATGGAAAAAATGTGGTTTCAGGAGTTATGCAACCTGATGAAAAAATTGCCATTAATAAACTTCATTCTGGTTTATATTTTTTTCAAATTGACCAATTAACTCCTTTTAAATTCATAAAAAAATAACACGTATTCATCAGGTGACTATATATAAAGATGTCCTTTTATTTTTTTACCTTTAACCAGATACTAAAAGTTATAAAAAATGAAAATATCTATAGGAAACGATCACGCAGGAACCGATTATAAATTAGCGGTTATTAAACATTTAGAAGCAAAAGGTCATCATGTTACTAACTACGGAACAGATTCTAATGATAGTGTAGATTATCCAGATTATGTACATCCTGTTGCGGAAGATGTTGAAAATAAAAAAGCTGATTTTGGGATTATTATCTGCGGATCTGGTAATGGAGCCAACATGACGGCTAATAAACATCAAGGTGTGCGTTCAGCATTATGTTGGACCAAAGAAATTACAGCTTTAGCCAGACAACATAACGATGCGAATATTTTAAGTATTCCAGCACGATATACAGCGGTTCAGCAAGCCATACAAATGGTTGATACGTTTTTAGAAACGGCTTTTGAAGGTGGCAGACACCAAAACCGTGTGGATAAAATACCAGCATCTTGCTAAATGGACCCTTCGCATGTACACAATCACCAGCATCCTGATTTGAGAGGTAGAAATTTATTGATTTCTATTTTTCTGAACATCCTTATTACCATAGCACAAGTTATTGGTGGTTTAGTATCTGGAAGTTTGTCGTTGTTAAGTGATGCGCTGCATAATTTTAGCGATGTTATTTCATTAATTATTAGTTACGTCGCTTCCAAACTTACCAAGCAAAAAGCCTCGGCAAGTAGAACGTTTGGTTTTAAACGCGCCGAAATTTTGGCCGCTTTTATAAATGCATCTACACTGGTAATTGTGGCTGTCATTTTAATTATTGAAGCAGTAAAACGTTTTTTTAATCCACAGGAAATTGAATCGTCTCTCGTTATTTGGTTATCTATTGTTGCTATTTTAGGCAATGGTTTTTCGGTGTTATTACTTAAAAGGGATTCCAAATCAAACCTTAATATGCGTTCAGCTTATTTGCATCTTATTACTGATATGCTGGCAAGTGTGGCCGTTTTAATTGGTGGATTATTGATGAAATATTACCAGTTATATTGGGTAGATAGCGTATTAACCTTTTTAATTGCCGTGTATTTAATTTGGGTTGGTTGGGATTTATTAAAAACATCCACCAAAATGATTATGCTTTTTACACCAGATCATATCAACATTGAAGAGGTGGTAAAAACAGTCAATCAGATTCCGAAAGTTAAAAAATTACACCATGTTCATATTTGGAATTTAAGTGATGATGAACTGCATTTAGAAGCGCATTTAGATTTATACGAAAACATATCCATAACCGAATTTGATAACTTGTTAATAACCATAGAAAACGTATTGCACGACGAGTTTAATATTAATCACGTTACCATTCAACCAGAATATGATAAAGCCGATCCTAAAGAAATAATTGTTCAAGACTAACCAAGTTAATACCTATGAAACAGCTTGCTTTACTTTGTGTTTTAGTAGTTTTTAGTTCCTGCTCGCACGTTACTGAAAATATTATAGATGAAGCGTTTCCAGAGCCAGAAGGTTTGGAAATAGGCGTTAAAAACAATACAAATTTAACCTTTTTACGTACTGAAATCGTGGCAGCTAATGGTAATTTGGTATTTCAACAAATAGCACCTAATAGTTATTCTGGTTTTTATGAAATGTCTGCTATTTATTCTGAAGTAGAAATAACAGTTCAAACAGAAAATGGTTATTATTCTTATATACCAACCAGTTATAATCAAGATACGCGCGTCACTAAAGGACGTTTTTATTTTGAAGTATCTATAATCACGCCCGGTAATACATTAGTTGTCACTAGAAAATCCTTTTAACAATGTTAGAAATTAAGACCAAAATATTTCAAGAATTAACACGTGATGAATTGTATCAATTATTGCAACTTCGCAGTGAAGTATTTGTAGTAGAACAAGATTGTGTGTATCAAGATATTGATGGAAAAGACGATAAAGCCCTACATGTTTTAGGTTTTAAAAATGATAAAATAGTTGCGTATACGCGCATATTTAAACCCGGTTTTTATTTTGATGACGCTAGTATTGGTCGTGTGGTTGTGAAAAATTCTGAACGCAAACACCAATATGGTTATGATATTATGAAAGCATCTATTGAAGCCATAAAAAACACCTATAACGAGACCACTATTAAGATTTCCGCACAAACGTATTTAAAAAAATTCTATACTAATTTAGGGTTTCAGGAAGTTGGCGAAGGGTATTTAGAAGATGGTATTCCACATATTGGAATGATTAAAACCTAATTTTTTCCACCAACATAGGTCAGTAATATTTCTACACGTCTGTCAAATTTGGCTTCACCACCTAATGGGAATCTACCACGCATACCAACGAATTTCATGCGTTTTTTTTCAACTCCTTTCCGCGCTAAATAATCGTAAATATATTTAGCTCTAGTTACCGATAAATTTTGCTTATTTGTTGCTCTATCAACGGCATCACGACGATTTTGTGTACAACACACATGTCCTTGAATGGTAAAATAAATATCGTCGCGTTCTTTGAGTGTTTCAGCAATTTCCTCTAATGTTTTTTTAGATTCCGGAAGTAAATAACTATAACCTGTTTTGAATAAAATATTTTCTAATAAGAATTTATCACCAGCTTTCACATCGCCTTTTAAAGATTCTGAAAAATCCTTTTTCTTGGGTTTTATTAAATCGGCTTCTGTTCTTGGCGGGGAATAAGGTTTTACACGAATTTCAACCTTGCGGTTTAAGCCACGAATTTTTGCTATATTTTCTTCATCTAAAACTTTTAATAACACTTCGCCTTTGCCATCTACATTGGTAATTTTAGTTTCATCAAACTCATTATTCGAAAAAATGGTTTTGATGGAATTGGCTCGGTATTGCGAGAGTTTTAGGTTGTAGGAATCGGTTCCGGTATCATCGGTAAAGCCGTAAATGGAAATTTTTTCAATATCTAAAGATTCAATTTCAGAAAGGAATAATAGCAACCTGCTTTCTTCAGTTGGTAATACGATATATTCATCAGTTTCAAAAAATACAATATGCCTGCGCTCTTCTTGTGAAAAAAGCCAGTTGAAACCAATAAAAAATAGGATGACTATTCTTGTTTTCATTACTAAAAGGGCATATAAATCTCAATATATTTAAATTATTTTAAATAACCATTATAAGTACTTGGATTCGATAATATGGTGGCTGCTTTTTTGATTTCTAAATTATGAACTTTATAATAATCATATAAACCTTCACGGTAGACGTAACGCTTAACAATTTCGTCTGTTAAAAGGGTTAGTAAATCATCTTTATTCTCATCAATGGCGAGCGCTTTGGAGTTATTTAAATTACTAATTAATGTGTTGTAATCTTTTTGAATGTTATCATCTAGTTGTTCCTTTTCAGCACTTTTTAAGACATCTGCCAAAGCTTTTTCGGTTTCGGTAACGTAGTTGAAGTTATTCGTTTTTAAATAGCTTTTAAAGGCATTAAAATCGGCATTAGATAATTCAAAATCTGTCACATTCAAATTTGGATGCTTGTAGTAATATTCGGTTGCATAATCAAATATTAAAAAGTCGTTTTGAATGGCATTTGTAATGGCTGAATTTTCAATAACATTTAACGTTTCATCCGGTAAAACACCGCCACCATCAAAAACCTTACGGCCATTTTTGGTTTTAAACTCGTTGTATTTATCCTTTTCAATGCGTACAGCGTTGTTATTATCATCACGATGCCAATAATCTAATGCTTGAATACAACGCCCAGAAGGCGTGTAATAACGGGAAATGGTAATTTTAAGCTGTGTACCATAAGACAAGGGTTTTGGTCGTTGCACAAGGCCTTTTCCAAAACTTCTAGAACCTACAATTACAGCTCGATCTAAATCTTGTAAGGAACCTGATACAATTTCACTTGCTGATGCGCTTCCGCCATTAATAAGAACCACTAGCGGAATTTCCGTATCAATTGGCTCCTTTTGAGTGTAATATTCACGATTGTATTTTTTGACTTTTGATTTAGTTGTCACAACCAATTGCCCTTTAGGGATAAATAAATTAACCACATTTACAGCTTCCAATAATAAACCACCAGGATTGCCACGTAAATCTAAAATAACACGTTCGGCACCTTGGGCTTTTAAATCGCGCAAGGCATAACCTGTTTGTTGGGAGGCTTTATTATTAAATTTATTCAGTACGATATAGCCTGTTTTGTCATCCACCATAGAAAAATGGGGTACCGCATCAATTTCAATTTCCGATCGGGTAATTTTTGTTGTAAACTCCTTGCCTTGACGTAAATACATCACGTTTACTTGAGAACCATTGGTCCCTTTTAATAAATCGCCAGCGTCATCTTTATAATTAGCAATGACGGTGTTTTCAATTTTTATAATTTCATCACCAGCTTTTAAACCGGCTTTATCAGCCGGATAATCTTTGTATGGTTCAATAATAACCAGTTTGTCTTTCATGGTGCGCACGTTGGCACCAATTCCGGTATAATCACCAGTACGTCTTATTTTTTCAGCTTCTACATCTTGTTCATTATAAAACTGGGTATATGGATCCAAATCTTTCAGCATACTTTTAATGGCAGTATCCATTAATTCAGCAGGATTGGTTTCATCCACATAATTCATATTAATTTCTTTATATAAGGTGGTGAAGATTTCAATTTGCTTTGCTATTTCAAAAAAATCGTTTTGAAAAGCCGAACCTGTTATGAAAACAGTGAGCGCGAAAAAGGGGATAAGGATGCGCTTTTTAAGTAATTTTTTCATGGTTAGTTTCTTTAGAAATGGCGTTTGTAAACTTTTTAAATAGTTTATTCATGGACTGCTCCACCTGAATATACGTTGGTTTACTGCTACCAATGTACAAAATCATAAACGCATAAGATGTTGTCATATTGTTAAAATATGTGGTTTTGTTTAATCTATAGGCTTCACGCATAAGGCGTTTAATGCGCATCCTATCTACCGCTTTTTTAAAATGTTTTTTGGATACGGAAACGCCTGTTTTAATTGGTGTATCTACATCTTCAGGTGTGGTTTCAATATAAACCATACGAAATGGATAAGCAGAAACGGATTGCCCTTCTGTAAAGAGTTTATCTATCAGTTTTTTGCTTTTTAATTTTTCGTGTTTGTTATACGTTCTATCCATGCAGTTTCAAAGGTACAAAGTAAGCATAAAAAAAAGCTGCTTTTACTAAAAAAGCAGCTTTTTGAATACTTTAAAAAAATTTATTTTTCTAGTTTATTATTCTCTCTATTAATATCTGCCACCCATTGTTTTGGGTCTATTTCAACAGATTTTATAGCTTTTGAAACCTCAAACGTATAGTTTGGATTTGCCCAAGCCCAATCCGCAATAATAGTGGCTTCAGTTGGTTTTTCACCACGCATCATTTGTAGTGGAATGTAAAAATCTTCTGTGGTACCATCTGTATAGGTTACGGTTAAATCTATAGGCATTGGAATAATTTCAATACGCTCTAAAGAAATGGTTTTATCCTCTATACTTTTTACAGCATAATCAATGGTGTTGGTGGTTTGAGCAAAATCAATTAAATACCAATCTAATTCTAAATCCGTCACTTTTTCAGCTGAACGAATAATATCTAATGGTGTTGGGTGCTTAAATTTAAAATCATTAAAATATTTTTTAATGGTTTTGCTTAAATTTTCTTCACCAATAATATAACCCAATTGCGATAAAAACACGGAACCTTTACTATATGCTGCAATACCATAAGCCTGATTATAAGCGTAACGATCCGCATGCGTTGTTAGTGGTTGCTCTTTATCAGATTTTGCTAAAAACAAATAGCTTCTATAAGATGCTGACGTCGGATGATCATTGCCTTCATCCATCACTTCATTCATGGCGTAATCACTGTAAAAGCTAGTAAAACCTTCATCCATCCACTCGTGTTTTAACTCGTTGGTAGCTAATAAAAACTGAAACCAAGTATGTGCTAATTCGTGTGCCGTAACACCTACTAAACTCCCAAACGAGCGATTTCCAGTAATTAGCGTACCCATAGCATATTCCATACCGCCATCACCACCTTGAATAACCGAGTATTGCTTGTATGGATATTCGCCAATATGTTCACTAAAATATTGCATTAATGCAACCGTTTTTGGTTGTAGTTTTTTCCAGTCTGCTTGCTTTTCAGCATCCAATGTGTTTTTGTAATAAAAATGCAATAATGGTCCATCAGGAACTTGCATCGTATCATGAATATAATCAGGATCTGCAGCCCACATAAAATCGTGAACTTTCGGTGCAATGATGTGAATGGTTTTTTTATTTCCTTTTATTTTCACGTCTTCTTGTTGATAACCTGTACTACCAACAACGTAATTTTTATCAATGGTTAATTTGACATCAAAATCGCCCCAAACACTGTGAAACTCACGACCAATATATGGATCAGCATGCCAGCCTTCAAAATCGTATTCGGCTAATTTTGGATACCATTGCACCATTGATAACGCCACACCTTCTGCGCTGTTTCGTCCGGAACGACGAATTTGAACAGGTACTTGACCATCAAAATCCATATCAAATGTTACAGATTCTCCTGGTTGAATAGATTTTGCTAACTGAACTTCTAAAACCGTACCAACAGTTTCATGCTTTAATGTTGTTCCATTTTGCTTTAATGAATTGACTTTAATATACCCAATTTCGTTAGGTTGAAGTTTACTAATTCTATCGCCAACACGTCTGTCTGGATCTGAAATAGTTCTAGAACGTACATCCATTTCACTACCTGGTTGAAAGGCATTAAAATATAAATGATAATACACACGGTTTAAAACATCCGGTGAATTATTGGTGTATACTAATTTCTGTTTACCTTGATATTGAAAGGATTCCACATCCATATCAATTTCCATTTTATAGTCAACATGTTGTTGCCAATAGTACGGGTTGTTGGATTTTTCTACTGGATTTTGTGCTTCTACTTGACTTGTTGTACCACAAGCTAATAGAAGACTTAAACAGCATACGGAAAGCATGATTTTTTTCATAATACGTAAAATTTAAGTAAAAAAAATCCCATCGGTTTAGGATGAGATTTTTTTTGTTATAAAATAATTATTTCATCTGGCTAGCCATGATTAGTGCGTTGTAAGCATTCACCATTTTACCTGATTTTGTTAAATCACCAAACGGTCTAACATCAGTAGCTTCACCACCAACAATAACCTTTGTTTTAACAGCAATTCCAGAATCTAAAATTACTTGTTTAACTTGTTCTGCAGATAACTTTGGATAGTAAGAACGAATTAAAGCAGCAACTCCAGCAACCGCAGGAGCAGCCATTGATGTTCCACCTTTTGTATCGTATTCATTTTCTGGTGTTGCAGAATATACTTGAGCGCCTGGCGCAAAAACATCTACATTTATTTTTCCGTAGTTAGAAAAACCAGCAACCATTCCAGAACCATATTTAGGCTCTAAAGCACCAACTGTAATAAAGGTTTTTGATACTTCTGGACCTATTCCTATTGCATCATTTGGAAATACATCTATGGTATCAATATCAATACCTTCGTTTCCAGCAGCATTAATAAAAAGCACATCATTATCGCTTGCATATTTAATAGCATCACGAACCCAATCACTGTGAGTTGAGTAGTATTTTCCAAAACTTCCGTTAATAACTTTAGCACCATTATCAACAGCATAGCGAATTGCTAATGCAATATCTTTATCATATTCGTCACCATTTGGAACAGCACGTAAACTCATAAGTTGAACGTTGTTTGCAACACCGTTAGCGCCCAAACCGTTGTTACGTTCTGCAAGAATAATTGCCGCAACGTGTGTACCGTGACTTTCATCTTTTTCAGAAGGCATAACGTTACCGTTTCCGTAACCTACATCTGATAAATTATCTGGATCATCACCAGTTGTTCTACCTTTTAAGTCTTTATTTAAGTTTACGTTTACTTGATCTGTGAAATAATCAACACCTCCTTTAATTGCTTTTAAAGCAGCTGCTGAATTATCTAAACCATTAGCATACATGTTTTGTAACATGGCAGCAGCTTGTTTTACATCAGCTTTATCCGAATCAATAGCAGCAACTTCTTCTTTTGTATAGTCTTCTTTTTCTAAATGTTTAGAAATAGTTTCGTCAGACGTTTTTACCATTTGGTAAATTTGGTCATAACGTTCCTTGTTCGCTAAAGCTTCTTGGTATTTTTCGTCATATTCTGCTACTGCAGCATCATATTGTGGATTTGATGTATCTCCTTTTGCAATAATTCTAACAAATTCTAATTGCTCATCATAAGCATCACCTAAAAAATTCCAACCATGAATATCATCAATATAACCATTGTTATCATCATCAATTCCGTTTCCAGGAATTTCATTTTTGTTAGTCCAAAGCACACCAGCTAAATCTTCATGCTCTATATCAATTCCAGAATCGATTACAGCTACAATTACCGTTTCGCCTTTTTTGTTTTTAATGATTTCAGCATAGGCTTTATCAACACTCATACCTGGAATGGTATCTGTTACGAGGTCTAAATGTCCCCAATTTTGTTTTTCGGCTTCTGTCAGATCACTGACTTTTAACGGTACTGTATCAATGTTTTCAATAGGTGTCGATAAAACTTCGGCACCACCACCGCAACTGGTCATTACTACAGCAGTACAGGCTGTAAATACAAACGATTTAATAAATTTCATGTTTAAAATATAAGTTTAGTTAAAAATTTCATTACAGGTGAAAACGTCTTGTAATCGCACGCCTTTTTCTGTGTTTTTTACTGTAATAATTTCATTATGTGCGTCGTGCTCCAAAAATAGGTAATAATTATTATCTGCTGCCATTTTCAGAAATTTTTCTTTTTCGTCTAATGTCAGTAATGGTCTTGTATCATAACCCATAACAAAGGGTAGTGGTAAGTGTCCAGCGGTAGGTAACAAATCTGCCATAAAACAAATAGTTTTTCCTTTGTATTGTATCATAGGAATCATTTGTTTATCGGTATGGCCATCTGCATAAAAAATATCGAAACCTAATTCCGACTTCCGCTGAATATCACCATGTGGAACTTGTGTAAACTTTAATTGTCCACTGTTTTTAATAGGTTCAATATTTTCTTTTAAAAATGATGCTTTTTCACGATTATTTGGTTTTGTTGCCCAATTCCAATGATCATTATTACTCCAAAAATGGGCATTTTTAAAAGCCGGTTCGTAGTCGGTTTTATCTTTATTCCATTGAATGCTTCCACCACAATGGTCAAAATGTAAATGCGTCATGAAGACATCGGTTATATCATTCCGATGAAAACCGTGTTGTTTCAACGATTTATCAATGGAGTCATTTCCCCATAAAAAGTAATAGCCAAAAAATTTATCACTTTGTTTGTCACCCATTCCTGTATCAATAAGTGTGAGTTTATTGCCGTCTTCAATTAATAAACAACGTGCAGCAATATCAATCATGTTATTGGCATCTGCAGGATTGGTTTTTTGCCAAAGCGATTTTGGTACCACGCCAAACATAGCGCCTCCATCTAGTTTAAAATTACCGGAATTTATAGGATATAATTTCATAAGCATGCAAATTACGAATTCATGCCATATTACTGAAAATTATACACTGATATTAGAACTATTTTAACATTTGAAAATATAAAGAAGATTTAGGTTTTATTTGTTGCTGTGAAAAATTACTCTAATTTTATAAAAAGGAAATTATGAAAACACCATCACCACTAAAGATTAAAAATATGAAATTACTCCGTTTTGGTCGTGATTTTAAACCAGATAGTGAGGTGATTTTAAGAGATTATTTAGCTATTGAGCGTACGCGCTTGGCTAATGAACGAACCTTGTTATCTTATATCAGGTCGTCTTTATATTTATTATTAGGTGGTATTGCCTTTTTACAATTAAAAGATTTTCCAGACTTTCACTATTTAGCTTTACTTTCATTAGTATTTAGTGCCCTATTTTTTATTATTGGTGTGTATCGTTTTGTGTTATTAAAAAAGAGCCTGAAACGCTTGTATTACATGTCAGAATCCAAAAATGATGATTAATTTTATGTAAAAATAATTTATACGTTTCCCTATGAGTATACATCTCATGATTACGTTTGCCATAATTATTGTTGGTGTCTTTCTTTTTGTAAAGGATTATTTTTCTATTGATACCACGTCTATTTTAATAATGGCGTTATTTATTGTGTCTGGTGTTTTGAATCCTGAAGAAGGTTTTTCAGGTTTTAATCATCCTGCCACTATAACTTTGGGTTGTATTTTTGTTGTGAGTGGGGGTGTTTTTCATTCGGGTATTTTGGATGGGTTGAGTTATAAAATTATAAAACTAGCCAAAATTCACTACGTTGTAGCATTGGTTGTTTTTTGCGTTATAACCGCTTTATTCTCTGCGTTTATAAATGATACCGCTGTCGTAGCATTAATGTTACCAATAGCATTAACCGTTTGCCGAGAAACAGGAATTAGTCCAGGAAGATTACTCATGCCTATTTCCTTTGCAGCACTTTTTGGTGGTACTTGTACGCTTATTGGAACTTCAACAAATATTTTAGTAAGTAGTTATGCTAAACAATATGGTTTGGAGCCATTTGGTATGTTCGAGTTTAGCCAAGCTGCTTTATGTTTATTGATTGTTGGTTTTCTGTATATCTTCCTTATCAGTCCTTTATTACTTCCGAAAAACAAAAAACCCGATGCTTTAACGCTTGAAGCTAAACAATATATTACTGAATTAATGGTAGCTGAAGATTGTAGCGATATTGATAAATTAATTTCTGAATCCATTCTCACAAATGATTATAAAATATCCGTCCTTTCCATTTTAAGGGATGGTTATTTAATCTACGATTTAAACCCAGAAACCACCATCAAACAAGGTGATATTTTAAAGGTAATGCTTCCACCCCAAACTATTAATAGGTTGTTAGATATTAAAGGGTATCAAGTAGAGGGAAGCCAGCGGATTAAAACGGCTGAAGATTCGTCTGAAGCATATAATATTTATGAAGTTATTATTCCTATTGGATCACCATTAGCTGAAGGTACTTTAAAATCCATGCGATTTAATAGAACCTATAATATGGCGGTTTTAGCTATCAGGCAACGAGGCGATGTGTTATTAGATAAATTGACGTCTATTCATTTAAAGGAAGGTGATATGCTATTGGTTTTAGGAAGCAAAACGGAACTTCAAAATTTAGAAAATCAAAAATTAGTGGTTACGCTTTCTGAATATGAAAAGAAAAAAACCAATTATAAAAAAGCCATTCCAGCTATTTTAATTGGAATAGGTGTGGTTTTAGCAGCATCATTAAATATTACCACTATTTTAATAAGTGCCATGATAGGTGCTTTACTTATGATTTTAACGGGTATTTTAAAACCTAAAGAAGCCTATCAAGCCGTAGAATGGAAGGTGATTTTTATGATGGCTGGTGTCTTATCTATGGGAACGGCATTAGAAAAAACGGGAGGCGCCACATTAATTGCTGATTTTATTGAAAAAACCTTGGGTCAGTACGATGCCCATATAACGTTGAGTCTTTTATATTTGGTAACATTTATTTCTACAAATTTAATTTCTAGTAAAGCTACAGCGGCGTTAATGACACCTGTTGTAATTAGTTTAGCAGCCATTATGGAAGTTAGTGAACGGCCTTTTTTAGTCGCCGTTATGTTTGCTTGCTCCTTAACATTTATGACACCCATGAGTTATCCAACAAACACCATGGTTTATGCACCTGGAAATTATAAATTCAATGATTTTTTAAAAGTAGGAACACCATTAAATTTTATAATTTGGGTAGCTGCATCGTTTGTAATTCCGTATTTCTTTCCATTTTAAAATCGATTTTTTAGCGCTTTTAATAAATTCTATTCCTAAAAAATTTATTTACGTTGAATAAAAAACCTTATTTTACCACCAAAATTAAAATAGAAAAGCTGTGTTGGTGTGGCTATTCTAAATGAACAATTAGATTGTTATAAGTTTATTATTATGATTTTCAGTTGTTTTTTTGTTAGGTTTTATGCTATATACGACCTTTAAACCTTGAATTAGAAAAACAAAACACTATATGTTAGAATTAGGCGGAATTATCATTTTAGGCATATTAGCACAATGGGTAGCTTGGAAATTAAAAATCCCAGCTATTTTACCTCTAATTTTAATCGGTTTATTAGTTGGACCAATTGCTGCCGAGTTTTTATCGGAAGATGGAACCAAATGGATTGAACCACGATGGAATGGTGAAGAAGGTCTATTTCCGGGCGAAAGTTTATTCTACTTTGTATCCCTTGCAATTAGTATCATTCTTTTTGAAGGTGGTTTAACCTTGCGGATGGGTGAAATTAAAAACGTAGCACCAGCTATTACAAAATTAATTACCATTGGTTCTATAGTTACATTTTTTGGAGCAGCTGTTGCGGCTCATTATATATTCTATTTAAGTTGGGAAATTTCATTTTTGTTTTCTGCCTTAATCATTGTTACGGGACCAACCGTAATTACACCGATTTTACGAAATATTCCCCTTAAAAAAGATGTTTCAGCCGTTCTAAAATGGGAAGGTATTTTAATTGATCCTATTGGTGCATTGGTTGCCGTTTTGGTTTTCGAATTTATTAGTGTTGATGGCGGTGGTGAGTATACCAAAACAGCCTTTATTGAGTTTGGTAAAATTGTATTATTTGGATTTACTTTCGGTTTTACATTTGCACATGCTCTTAATATTATTATGAATAAAAAGTGGATACCACATTATTTAATGAATGTATTCGCTCTAGCTGCCGTTTTAGGCGTTTTTATTTTAGCTGATATTTTTGCGCATGAATCTGGATTATTAGCCGTTGTTGTTATGGGAATGGTTTTAGGAAACTCCAATTCACCCTATTTAAAGGAGCTTTTATACTTTAAAGAATCTTTAAGTATCCTTTTAATTTCCATATTATTTATTCTATTGGCTGCCAATATTAATTATCAGGAATTACTGTTAATATTCAACTGGAATACGGTACTCCTTTTTGCTATTGTAGTCTTTGTTTTAAGACCAATTGGCGTTTTTATCAGTTCGCATGGTTCTAATTTAAAACTCAACGAAAAACTCTTTATTAGTTGGGTTGGACCACGAGGTATTGTTGCGGCAGGTATTGCATCATTATTCGGATTAAAATTAGCAAGTGATGGTGTTCCAGGCGCTGAATACATTACACCTTTAGTGTTTATGATTGTTTTAGGAACCGTTTTGTTAAACGCAACCACTGCAAGAATGTTTGCTAAAATGGTTGGTGTATTTTTAAATAAATCAGAAGGTGTTTTAATTGTTGGTGCTTCTAAAGTTTCTAGATTGTTAGGTCATTATTTAGAGTCCCGTGGCAGACATGTTGTGCTAATTGATAGTAACCAAAACAATATTGCAAAGGCTAAAGAATTAGGGCTTGAAGCAATAAACACCAATATTTATTCCGATAAATTAATGGATAATATTGAACTAAATGCCATGGGATATTTAATGGCTTTAACGGGAAGTTCAGATATTAATAAATATGCAATTAATAAGTTTAGTAAGCTATATGGAGAAAATGGCTCTTTTAGATTATTAACATCAACAGAAACTCTAGAAACAGACGTTGTCCCTGGTGAAGGGTTGTTTTCTCACACAACGGATTATAGCACATTAGTTTCGGTTACTAATAAATATCCGTCTATTCAGGAACTTCCTTTGGAGGGAAGAGAACATTATGAGGAATTGTTGAAAATAACCAATGCTGACGAAGAGATTATTCCGTTGTTTCTAAAAGACCTAGATAATCAATTGATAATAATAGGTTCTGAAAACTTAAACTTAGAGGATATTCAACCTAAATGGGAACTTGTTTACCTTGGAAAACCTATTGATGTCGAGAAATTGAACGGAAAGGCAAAGGTTAATCAAGAGGAGGTTTAATTCTTAAACTTACTAACTTGTTTGTAAGCAGGCGAAAGCAGAAATCCATAAATGCGCATAATTTTCCCCAAAAAAAAGACTCACATTAATGTGAGTCTTTTAAATTTCTATATTTTATTTTTTCCAATTAGAATAAGGTTAGTCGTTCAACTTCAAAACAGCCATAAATGCTTCTTGTGGAATTTCAACATTACCAACTTGTCTCATACGTTTTTTACCTTTTTTCTGCTTTTCTAACAACTTACGTTTACGCGAAATATCTCCACCATAACATTTTGCCGTTACATCTTTACGAAGTGCTTTTACGGTTTCACGCGCAATAATTTTGGCGCCAATAGCAGCTTGAATAGGAATATCAAATTGTTGACGTGGAATTAATTCCTTCAACTTTTCACACATTTTTTTTCCAATAAGGTGTGCATTATCAGCATGGATTAATGCGGAAAGCGCATCAACAGGTTGTGCGTTTAATAACACATCTAAACGTACCAATTTAGATACTTTCATACCAATTGGCGAATAATCAAAAGAGGCATATCCTTTAGAAACTGTTTTTAAACGATCGTAGAAATCGAAAACAATTTCGGCTAATGGCATTTCAAAAGTCAACTCAACACGATCTGTAGTTAAATAAGTCTGATTAACAATCATTCCACGCTTCTCAATACACAAACTCATAACGTTACCTACAAAATCTGCTTTGGTAATAATGGTTGCTTTTATAAAAGGCTCTTCAACACGATTTACAGTTGTTGGTTCCGGTAAATCACTAGGATTGTTAACTATAAAAGGCACATTAGGTTCTTTATTGGTAAACGCGTTGTACGAAACGTTAGGAACTGTTGTAATAACCGTCATATCAAACTCACGCTCTAAACGTTCTTGAATAATTTCCATGTGTAACATACCTAAAAATCCACAACGGAAACCAAAACCTAAAGCTGCTGAACTTTCTGGTTGAAATACCAAAGACGCATCATTAAGCTGCAATTTTTCCATAGAGTTTCTTAACTCTTCATAATCTTCGGTATCAACAGGGTAAATACCTGCAAAAACCATTGGTTTTACATCTTCAAAACCTTCAACAATATTGGTTGTAGGATTGGCAAAATCCGTAATAGTATCACCAACTTTTACTTCTTTGGCGGTTTTTATTCCGGTAATCAAATACCCAACATCTCCAGCTTTTACACTCTGTTTTGGAACTTGACTTAATTTTAAAGTACCCACTTCATCAGCAAAATATTCTTTACCTGTAGCAACAAATTTAATTTTCTGGCCTTTTTTAATTTCGCCATTAAACACGCGGAAATACGTTTCAATTCCTCTAAAAGTATTGTAAACAGAATCAAATATTAAAGCTTGAAGCGGTTCATCCACATTACCTTTTGGTGCCGGAATACGTTTTATAATGGCTTCTAAAATATTTTCAATACCAAAACCTGTTTTTCCACTAGCATGAATCACGTCACTAGGATCGCAACCAAGAAGATCAACGATATCATCGGTAACTTCTTCCGGATTGGCGCTTGGTAAATCTACTTTATTCAATACGGGAATAATCTCTAAATCATTCTCTAAAGCCAAATATAAATTAGAAATGGTTTGTGCTTGAATACTTTGTGCAGCATCTACAATTAAAAGGGCACCTTCACAAGCGGCAATAGATCGTGAGACCTCATAAGAGAAATCTACGTGACCTGGCGTATCAATAAGATTCAAGACGTATTTTTCGCCTTCAAATTCATAATCCATTTGTATGGCGTGCGACTTGATGGTAATACCACGTTCACGCTCCAAATCCATACTATCTAAAAGTTGTGCTTGTTGTTCGCGAGCTGTTACAGAACCAGTAGCGTCCAATAAACGATCTGCTAACGTACTTTTTCCGTGATCAATATGTGCAATAATGCAAAAATTTCTAATGTTCTTCATAACCTGTTGTCTAGCATGGTAACTAATTGGCAAATATAATTGTTTTATTATGCTTTAAATATATATAGCAAACAATCTTAATATATTATTTACGGGAAAACCGTAATTTTTAGTAAAAAACAATCTTTATATTGCGAGTCCAATTTTTTTTTGATGAATACGAAACCATTTTTAGTCCTTATTTGTTTTAGTCTATTTGTTTCATTGTCTGCTTTTTCACAAAATTTTTCGGTTTCTGGTAAGTTAATCGATCTTCAAAAACAGCCTATTGCTTATGCCAATATTTTGTTGCTTTCTAGTCAAGATTCTACCGCAGTAAAAGGTACTACGTCTGTAGATGACGGTTCGTTTAAAATTGAAAATGTGCCAACAGAAAACTATATGCTTAAAATAAGTTTTGTTGGTTTTAAAGATGTTCTACTGCCTATTCAAATTACAGATATCGACTTAATTATACAAGATATTACGTTAGAAGAATCTGCTGAAGCACTTAATGAAGTGTCTATTATAGCTAATAAACCAACACTTAAAAAAGAAGTAGATCGTTTGGTTTTTAGTGTAGCAAATACCGCTTTAAGTGAAGGTAATATGAAAGACGTTTTAAAAAGTACGCCAAGTGTTTTAATTCTTGATAATAGCCTAACCGTCCGGAATTCGAAACCTACGGTTTATATTAACGACCGAAAAATTCACCTTTCTGATGCCGAATTATTACAGCTATTAGAAGGCACACCTGCAAATTCTATTAAATCCATTGAAGTTATTACCAATCCGCCAGCAAAATATGATGCTGAATCTGGTGTGGTTTTAAATATTATTATGACTAAAAGTCTAGCAACGGGTTATAATGGAACTGCTTTTGCAAACTATACCCAAGGTACGTATGCGAGATACAATGCTGGAATTTCTAATTTTTATAAAACCGATAAAATAAACATCTTTGCAAGCTATAGTTATACAGATTCTAAAATAGCACGTGTAAGTGATGAGCGCGTTAATTATAGAGACAATACGGGTATTTATGAGCGTTGGTATTCAGATGTGAACCGAACAACTTGGTCTCAAACACACACCATAAATACGAATTTCGATTATTTTATAAACGATAAAAACACCATAAGCTTTTCAGCTAATTTACTGTATTTACCAGAATTTGAGTACATTACTAAAGGACATACAGACGTGTTGGATTCAGGGTATAATCAACTTTATAATTTTGATACTGAAAACGATTCCGATGATGATAAGTATAACTTCGGATTCGATTTAGATTATGATTTAGAATTTGATAATGGTAGTAGTTTATCCTTAAACACACATTTCACAACCTATGATTACCATCGCGATCAACGTGTTCAGAGTCTTTATAAAGATGTAAATAACAATTTTGATTATAGGAATCTATTCAATACCTCATCAGATCAAAATACCTTATTAAATACCGTTCAAGCCGATTATAGTTTACCTATAAATGATACATCATCATTTGCAGTGGGAGCCAAAGCGTCTTTTGTCAATACAGATAGCCAATTAAACCAGTATAACCTTCTAGGCTCAAGTTTTGTTTCGGATGTCACCAATTCTAATGCGTTTGATTATTCGGAAAGTGTACTGGCAGCCTATGCTAGTTTTGATAAAAATTGGGAAAAGTGGAGTATAAGTTTCGGTTTACGGGTGGAACAGACAGATACCGAAGGAAAATCTGTAGTTACGAATAACACCATGTCTCAAGACTATTTTAATTGGTTTCCAACCGCCAATATTAAATACCAAGTTTCCGAAAAAATAAGTGTGTATTCCAATTACAAGCGCAGTATAGAACGTCCTGATTTTCAATCTTTAAATCCGTTTAAATTCTTTTTAAATGATAATACCATTGTAACTGGAAATCCTAATTTGCAGCCTGCTGTTGCAGATCATTTTGTAGTAGGTGCTTCTTTAAATAATAGTTTTTTTGTAGAAGCCTATTATAAAGATATTGATGCAAATTCCATGGAGTTACCACTTCAAGACAATGCAAACAACTTATTGATTTATACACCAACCAATTTAGCAGGAACCAGAGAATATGGTTTTGATTTTGTAGGTATTTTTGATATTACAGAACGTTGGAATGTGTATGCTGTTACCTCATTTTATAATATGCAGGAAGAAATAAATATTAATAATGAAGCGCTAGAAATGGATAGATGGTCTAACTACTCCGTGTTAAGTAATTCCTTCACATTTTTAAAAGACAATAGTTTGTCAGCTAATTTTTCATTGGTTTATGTTAGTAAAAACCAACAAGGATTCCAGACTATAGAATCCTTGCTATTTTCAGATTTAGTCATTAAAAAAACCATTTTAAATAAGAGAGGTTCTTTGGCTTTAACGTTTTCTGATTTATTTAATACGCAAAATTATACGGTAACTTCTCGCTATTTAAATCAAGATAATTCCCGACACTTAAATCAGGATAATAGGTACGTAAAATTTGGTTTCACCTATAAATTTGGTAATACAGGATTAAGTACTAACCAACGTACTAAAGAACGTGAAGAACGTGATAGGTTGGAGAAGGGTGAGTAATTAAACCTTAAACAAGAATAAGAATTTTCTTTTGGCATAAATAGTGCTTTATATGGAAAACACTACAATCTTAAATGGCTTATTTGAAAGAATTTTTAATACTCGTTATCTTATTTTTAACCTTAAGTTGTGAAGAAACTGTAACTGAATCTCGAAATTATCCGAGAGATAATAATTCCGATATTTTTCTAATTAAGAAAATAGATTTGGATACTACAAATTTTAACTTCAAACAAATCACGAGTTGGGTTAGTGGTAATGATTATTCCAATAGATTATCACTGATAGAAATAATAGATGGAGGCGTTAAAAAACGCATATTTCCACATTCGTATGCAGGTTGCTTTTTTAGCGAAAGGAATATTATAAGAATAAAGTCAGATTCAATTCTGAAAGACTCTGGTTATCCAATAGACTATTTAAAGCCTATTTTAAGCGAACATTATTTGAACATTCCAAAGAATTATCCGTATTCAAAATCATCACAATTTGCCATGGTCGAAATTACGATAGATACAAGTAAAACGGCAACAGAATTAAAAAACCTATTGATAAAAGTAACACAAACTTTTGATGAAATAAATGCTGTAAATAAGGACTCTTTAGAATTAAGAATTTACTTTGATTATTTCAGGCAGATGCCATCACCACCTGCACCACCAAGAAATCTTGAACCTGTAATAGATTATTAATTATTTCAGAATCGCAATCCTGTTATTCTTGCCATTCCGCAATAAACAAATTGGTGTCTCTTCCACCACCATTATTTCTATTAGAAGAAAAAATTAGTTTTTTACCATCATTAGAAAATACGGGAAAGGCATCAAAGGTTTCACTATGTGTTACACGTTCCAAATTCTTCCCATCAATATCAATCAAGTATAAATTAAACGGAAAACCACGTGGGGATTCAAAGTTAGACGAGAACAAAATTTTCTTACCACTTGGGTGAAAAAACGGACTCCAATTGGCATTTCCTAAATCGGTTAATTGGCGTAAATCGCTACCATCAGCATTACAGATATACAATTCCATTTCGGTTGGTTGCACCAAACCTTCAGCTAATAAATCTTTATATTCTTTGATTTCTTCATCCGTTTTTGGTCTAGACGAACGGAAAATAAGTTTGGTACCATCTGGTGAGAAAAATGCACCACCATCATAACCTAATTCAAACGTTATTTGTTTTACATCAGAACCATCAATATTCATGGTGTATAATTCCAAATCCCCACTTCTATCGGATGTAAATACAATTTTATCACCTTTTGGCGATACAGTAGGTTCGGCATCATAGCCTTTTTCATTCGTTAATTGTGCTGTAATATTACCTTCTAAATCGGCTACAAAAATATCGTACGTATCATAAATCGGCCAAATGTATTTGCCATTTTTTCGTAACGGTGTATCTGGACAATCATCAGCGCCTAAATGCGTTGAAGCATAAATAATATGCTTGTTATCTGGTAAAAAATACGCACAGGTTGTACGGCCTTTTCCAGTACTTACCATTGGTGGTATATTGTCCTTAAAAGTTTCGTCGGCATTCATTAAAAACATCTGATCGCATTTTACATCCCAATCGGTATTATTAGATTGAAATACTAATTGCTTATCATCAAAACTCCAATAGGCTTCGGCATTATCGCCACCAAAGGTTATTTGCTTTAAACTTTTAAAATGAATTTCTTCAGGATATATTAAGGTATCAGCCCATTTAGTTGCGCCAGATTCGGCGTCAGGATTTTCACCTTTATCCGATTTGCAAGAAACGGTTAATACGATGGTTAATACGCATAAATAGAAAAATGGTTTCATCATGTGTTCTTATAAAAAAGTGGCAATTATTACGTAATTTTGCCAAAAATAAGATTATTAATATGAAGAAAATAGCGTTACTCGTTCTTTTTATATCGTTACTAGGTTGTAAAAAGGACTACACCCACGAAAATAGAATTAAAGAAGACGTCACTTTTTTAGCCGATGATAAATTAGAAGGTCGCGAAACGGGCACCAAAGGTGAACAAGAAGCGGCTGCATATATTGTGAAGCGTTTTGAAGAAATGGGAATTCAGGGCAAAGGAACAAACAACTTTTACCAGACCTTTACCTTCAAGCCAAAGAATGATCCACACGGTGAGGTAGCTTATACGGAAAATAGCAAAGATAGCACGATTACCGGAACAAACGTTTTAGGATATATTGATAATAAAGCCGAAAACACCATCATTATTGGTGCGCACTATGATCATTTAGGTTATGGCGCTCAAGGTTCACTTCATAAAGGTGAAAAAGCCATTCATAATGGTGCTGATGATAACGCCAGTGGTGTGGCAGTTATGTTGGATTTGGCAGGAAAATTAAAAGGTATTAATACAGCAAATAACTATTTGTTTATGGCATTTTCAGGTGAAGAAATGGGCTTATTAGGTTCTAATTATTTTGCTAAAAACCCGACTATTGATAGTAAAGCGGTGAGCTATATGATTAATATGGATATGGTTGGTCGTTTAAAGCAAGATAGCACTTTGGCTGTTTATGGAACTGGAACGTCGCCTATCTTTAAGCAGGTTTTAAAGTCACATAATGATAAGTTTAAATTAATTGAAAACGAATCTGGTGTGGGTCCAAGCGATCATACCTCGTTTTATTTAATTGATATTCCCGTTTTACATTTTTTCACAGGTCAGCATGAAGATTATCACAAACCTGGTGATGATTCCGAAAAGTTGAATTATGAAGGCATGGAAACCATTTCCAACTATATTTTTGATGTGATTACCGATTTAGACGACAATGGTAAATTAGCCTTCCAAAAAACCAAAAATGAAAGTGAGGAAACACCACGATTTAAAGTCGGTTTAGGTGTTGTACCAGATTATTTATATGATGGTGAAGGCATGCGTATTGATGGTGTAAGTGAAGATAAACCAGCACAAAAAGCCGGTTTATTAAAAGGTGATGTCGTGATTAAATTAGGTGATAGTACCGTTACAAATATGATGAGTTATATGCGTGCTTTATCTGTTTTTGATACGGGTGATAGTACGAAAGTAACCGTAAAAAGAGATGGGAAACCATTAGAAGTGGATTTAAACTTTTAGAGGTCAGAACGTAATGGCATAATTATTTTTCGGTTAGACTTTGGATTGTCAGGTTGCGCGCAGTCGAAACCTAATGTATGAGACGAATTGAAAAATATAAACTTTTAAGAAACTATATGCGATTTAACAAACAGGAATTTATAGCAAAAATACACTTGATTATTTCTGTGTCCATTGTTGTTCCTGTATCCATTATTTATGGATTTAACCCAGAATTGCAGTTTGATATTCATTTAAATACCATTGATGAGCATAATTTTTTTAAAGCCATCATGGGGCTCTATTTAGGGTTTTCAGCTTTGTGGATTTTAGGTGTTTTTAAATCGGAGTATTTAAAAATGGCGCTCGTTTCCAACTGTATTTTTATGCTAGGTTTAGGGTTTGGTCGCGTAATCAGTTATTTTTTAGATGGTATGCCAACATTTGGCTATCAATTTGGAACCATTGCCGAATTATTCCTTGGATTTTATGGCTTATGGGTTTTGAGAAATCATAATTAATTGCAGTTAAATATGATTTTTTATTGTGTACCAAAATCTATTTTTTTATTTATGTTTGAATCTTTTTAAATTTTCTTGGATTCATTTAAAACTTCCTAAATTGGCCTATCGAAGATTTATCGTAAAATTTGAAAATGAAGAAGCCGTAAAATTTTAGGCTGTTTGAGCGCGCAAAATTTTTAAAGTAAGCTAGATCTGTGATGCGAGTTCCTAAAATTTAGGCATCGAATGAAAAATTTAGATAAAGTTTCGTAAGCCTAGACTTTTTTGTTTCTTTTTTGGGCAATGAAAATCGAAGATTCACGAACACCTTATAGTAAAATAAGTAGGAGTGGTGAGTAAAAAAGAAAAGAAATCATTTTAAAGAATAAATGTATTTAGCAAAGAACTAAACCTAAATTATAAAAAGGTTATTGATAACTAGAAAAAGGCGTAATTTTGCCTAAAATAAGAAACACTTGGTAAAAATAGGTAACATAGAACTTCCCGACTTCCCACTGCTTTTAGCACCCATGGAAGACGTTAGCGATCCACCATTTCGCGCCTTATGCAAAGAACAAGGAGCTGATGTGGTATACACAGAATTCATTTCCAGTGAAGGTTTAATTCGCGATGCAGCAAAAAGCATCATGAAATTGGATATTTACGAAAAGGAACGTCCGGTTGGGATTCAAATATTTGGAGCCAATTTGGAAAGTATGTTGCAAACCATTGATATTGTTGAAAAATCCAATCCAGATATCATTGATATTAATTTTGGGTGTCCCGTGAAAAAAGTGGTTAGTAAAGGAGCAGGAGCTGGTATTTTAAAAGATATCTGCCTCATGGAACAACTCACTGCCGAAATGGTAAAACGTACCAATTTACCAGTTACCGTAAAAACCCGTTTAGGTTGGGATCATGATTCCATTCGTATTTTAGAAGTTGCTGAACGCTTGCAAGATGTCGGTTGTGCTGCCATATCTATTCATGGCAGAACACGTGCACAAATGTATAAAGGTAATGCCGATTGGGCACCAATTGCTGCCGTGAAAAATAATCCACGTATGCATATTCCTGTTTTTGGAAATGGCGATGTAGATACACCGGAACGTGCCATGGAAATGCGTGATGTTTATGGTTTAGATGGTTGTATGATAGGTCGCGCTTCCATAGGAAACCCTTGGTTTTTTAAGCAAGTGAAACACTTTTTTAACACAGGTGAGCATTTGGCACCAATTTCATTGGAAGAGCGCGTGGATGCTGCCAGACGTCATTTACAAATGGCTATTGACTGGAAAGGCGAAAAATTAGGTGTTTTTGAAACCAGACGTCATTATACCAACTATTTCAAAGGCATTCCGAATTTTAAAGAATACCGTATGAAAATGGTTACCAGTGATGATGCTGTGGATGTTTTCGCTGCTTTTGATGACGTTTTAGATACGTTTTCAGACTACGAATTCGCTCAATAACATAGTATTCTAAAGATTCTGTTTAATAGTCTTCTCATTCAGGATTCAAATGGTTAAAAATATATGAATTGTTTTAAGCTTCCTAAACATGGCCTATCGAAGATTTATCGTAAAATTTAAAAATGAAATCGAAGATTCACGAATACCAAAAAATAAAATATTAATGGATGAGTAAATGCCGGGAAATTTTAGGCTGTTTGAGCTAGCCTAATTTTTAAATTAATCAAGATTTTTCAAGCGAGTTCCTAATATTTAGGCATCGAATGAAAAATTTAGATAAAGGTTCGTAAGCCTAGATTTTTTTGGTTCGTTTTTTCATCAATGGAAAAAATGAATATGTTAATTATTTAGTCCATGATTGATTTGTAAAAACTATGCGAATCATGCCTTAATTCTTTTTAATAAAATCAATAACTAATTAAATTTTTAGTAATTCGAACGGAAGCGACTTTAGAAGCTAGAATACCCAAAACCGAAATAGTAATAAACACAATCAGAAAATTTTCCAATTTCAATCCCATAGGATAGGGTAGTGATGGTGTAATTTTAACCAAACCAAAACTGATTTGTGCTTGGACAATTAAATAGCCAACCAACAAACCAATTAAACCACCTACAACCGTCATTAAGGAACCTTGCAGAAAGAAAATTCGTCGAATATCCTTTACGGTTGCTCCCATGTGATAAAGCGTGTGTAGCGTTTTCTTTTTGTCCAGAATCATCATGATAATGGTTCCTACCACATTAAATAAAGCAATAATTAGAATAAGTGTGAAGATGAGGTAAACAGCCAAATATTCAGTGTTTAGCATTTTATAAAGTGCATCATTTAACTGTTCGGTATTTTTTAAAATTACTTTATCGCCTAAAACAGTTGAAATAGCTTCGCGAGCATCGGCTTCGCTGACGCCTTCACGTATTTTAAATTCTAAAGCAGTGACTTGATTGTCATCATAATTCAATAAATAACGCGCCATATCAATAGGTGCATAAATGTATTTATCATTTGTAGCTTCGTTAATATCAAAAACACCAACATTAATAGCTTTTACGCTAGTAAAGGCTTGTTTAACATCGGTTACTTGACCTTTTCCTGGTTTTGGAATGTATAATTCAACTGATTTCCCATAATCCATAACACCAATATTAAGTCTATTGGCAATTCCCCAACCGGTCACTATTTGGTTTGATTTTTCAGAAAACCAACTTCCAAGTGGTACCACAGAATCGATTGCATTTACCGATTCAAAATTTTCATCAACGCCTTTTATATAAGCATTTGGGTAGTTCCGGTCTTCAAATGTGATAAAAACACGGTCTTCAACAATTTGAGAAAAGGATACAATATCCGGATGGTTTTGAAGTGTACTTAATTCTTCCGAAGAAATTTTAAACGATTTTCCAACAGCCGCTTCCGCTTTTAAATCGGGATCTATTAAGGATGTAAATTGGAGTGTAAAATCTTTAAGTCCGGCAAAGCCAGAAAGGACAATAAATAAAGATAAAGCGCCTAAAATGACACTGACAGCGGCAATTCCTGTAATAAAATTAATGGCATTGTTGCTGCTTTTAGAAAGCAAATACCGTTTCGCTATGTAGAGTGAAAAATTCATAAATTACGAGACCTACAGGCGTTTTTCAATACAAGCTGGCTGTTTTTTGAAACTGATTTAAAACCGATTATGATTTTTTACGATTATCTAAAAGATCGGGATCCTTAATAGGATTTTCTGTTCTTTTTAATGATTTTTCAATCCCATCAATATACTCTAATGAATCGTCCACAAAAAATTCTAATTGTGGCATGCGTCGTAATTGATGTCTAGTTCGTTGGGCTAATTCATGCTTTATAAGTGGTGCGTTAGAACGGATTCCAACTAATAATTCTTTAGCTTTAGCATTCGGGAAAATACTTAAATATACTTTAGCAACTGATAAATCTACAGTTACTTTAACCTTCGAAACCGAGATTAATACACCTCGCATACCACCTTCACTAGCAGCTTTTTGAAGGATTTCAACTAGGTCGCGCTGTAAAACCGATCCTATCTTTTTTTGTCTTTGACTTTCTTCCATGGTGCAAAAATACGCATATTTAAAGATTATTGTATTTTTGAAGATAATAAAATAGTTTTAATTAAAAGAGATTTCCGCTTTCGTGGAGAATTAATATGAATAAAATTGAACATATAGGTATTGCCGTTAAAAGTTTAGAAACATCGAATGACTTATTCGCTAAACTTTTTAATGCGCCTCATTATAAAATAGAAGAAGTGGCTAGCGAAGGTGTCAATACCTCATTTTTTCAAGTAGGTACTAATAAAATTGAACTTTTGGAGGCTACAAATCCGGATAGCCCAATAGCTAAATTTATTGAAAAACGCGGCGAAGGCATTCATCATATTGCGTTTGATGTGGATGATATTGAAGCGGAAATTAAGAGACTGGAAGCAGAGGGTTTTACGGTTATAAATAAAACACCTAAAAAAGGAGCCGATAATAAATTGGTTGCTTTTTTACATCCAAAATCTACTAACGGCGTTTTGATTGAGTTATGCCAAGAGATAAAGGAATAAAAATACTTTGAGAGTATTAAAATATGTAGTAATATTGCACTCTCTTTGAAAAAAGAGAAACCAGAAGTTAGCCTTGCGCTAATGGGTCCTATAACTCAGCTGGTTAGAGTATCTGACTCATAATCAGAAAGTCCCTGGTTCGAGCCCAGGTGGGACCACTTTTAAAATCAAGCACTTACAAATTTATTGTAGGTGCTTTTTTATTTTGCCTGCAACATATCGACAACAATTAGTAAATTTGAGATATGAATACATTTCAACCTACAGCAATTGTAAACTTTCAGAACTTTATACACTCATCTAATATTGAACGTTTAATAAAAAATTTTATTAAACAGCATGTTAACGAAGAAGAGCAACCATTAAACATTGACAGCTCCAAAGGAATAATAACCTACTATAATGACATTGATGATAAGGTTCTAGAAATAAAATTTGAAACCCAATTAAAAGAGTTACTTTGGAAGGTTACCAATGATATTAAAGTTGAAATTGACTTATCTAATGCCATGCTTTCTCAAAAGGAAAAGAAAAAATACTGGGACACAATTTTAATGTCATTTGATTTTATGTTAGAAAGTAATCAAGGTGTCTTTTCTACTTTTCCCATTTGTATTAAACCTTCAGAAGAAATAAAGGACTATCTAAAAATAAAATACCAGTTTCCTTTTGAAAACCAATATGATAGTCCATCATACTTCACTTTAAAACGAAATTATTCAAGAGCGGATTTAAAAAAAATCTACAATTTCATGGATGACTTCTCATTCATAGATGCAGATAAATACAGTTTTGATGATTTCTTTTCTATATTTAATTACAAAGATGTAAAGTTAGTACTGCAATTTGATACTTCTACTGAAGTTATGGTATGTTTATTAAGCGAAATATCTTATTTGTACACAGACTTTACTAGAAAAAAGATTCATGAATCTGCAAGATTTATAACTAAATCGGGTAAGGTACTTTCAGTTAGTAATTATGAAAACACTATAAAACGAATTGAAAGTAAGAGTAATTCAGACCTTAATAATATTAGGAAATTCTTTTCTGAAAACTTTCCAAAATAGACTCACACTTTCCCTCACACACTTCTCACACATAGCGATTTTTAGTTTTTATTAACTCTAATATTGTGCCATAATCCGATACCTAAATTTTATGCTAGCAAGGTGTCATAAAAACATGAGATATGGAAAATACAGAGAATGTAGACTATCTTCAGAGAGTACAAATAATTGCTCTCAAAGAGATATTGAGTTTTAAAGAAGCACTAATTTATTTAGATGTAAGCAAATCCTTTTTATACAAATTAACACATAAGAAATCTATAGAGTTTACTAAACCAAACGGAGGTAAAATCTATTTCAGAAAGTCAGATTTAGATAGCTGGATGTTACAGAGTCAATCTCGAAGTGCAAGAGTTTTAGAAGAAGATATTTTTAATCATTTAAAAAGAAACGGCAATGGAAAGAAGACACATTGATAAGCATGTCTATAATCGACTACCTGAAGACTTAATTAAGTTAACAGAGCCTTTTGAAAGCAGAGAAAAGGATATAGTATTGTTGTCAAGTTTAGGGGTTTTGAGTAGCTGTTTGCCTAATGTTAATGGAGTTTATGATGGGGATTTTGTTTATCCTCATCTGTACTTGATGGTCATTGCACCAGCAGCATCAGGAAAAGGCGTAATGAACTATTCAAGACTACTTATAGAGCCAATTCACGACAAGATTTTTCAAGAAAGCAAAGCGGACTACTTAATATGTGAAGAAAGTAATAAAAACAGAAAAAATGATGAGGCATTATGTTCAGAAGTAAAAGTGAAAATTTTACCAGCTAATATCAGTAGCGCAGAAATGCATTCGTTTTTAGAGTCAAGTGAACATGGACTATTAATAATGGAATCGGAGGCAGATACTTTGAGTAATATGCTTAAAAATGATTGGAGTAATTATTCTGATGTTTTAAGAAAGGCATTTCATCATGAACCAGTATCTGTGAGTAGAAAAACAGATAAAGTTTTTGTTGAAGTTAAAGAGCCAAAGTTGTCTATGGTAATAAGTGGAACACCAGACCAATTGAAACCCTTGATAAAATCAAGAGAAAATGGTTTGTTCTCTAGGTTTATGATTTACAATTTTGATGAAATCACAGACTTTAAAGATGTTTTTGCTGCGAAAACCAGAAATAATAAAATAGTATTTGATGAGTTGGGTAAAGATATATTCAATTTGTATGGCGAATTAGCTAAACTTGATAAGCCGATAGAGTTCTGTTTCACAGACCAACAAAAAGAGAAATTCTTAAGCATTATAAGACCTATAAGAGCTGATATTGTTAATAACCATTCACAATCTTTTATTTCAAACCTACATAGGCATGGATTAGTATTTTTTAGAATTGCTATGATTTTGACTGTTTTAAGAAATAAAGAAAATCTTGGTTCAGAGGATATAATTTATTGTTCTAATAACGACTTTTTGGTTGCTTCACAACTTATGAAAACATTATTAAGGCATAGTCAATTTACCTTTAACTCTATTGAAACAGGAGACTTATCAATACAAGATGAGAATATTTTAGATGACTTGAAATCTACCTTCACAAGGCAAGAAGCTATTGATATAGGCGTAAAGTATGACATCCCTTTAAGAACTATGGACGACAAATTAGTTCAATGGAAAAAAAGAAAATACATTTTTAAGCACAGCAGAGGTAAATACAAAAAACGAATGTAAGTATGTAATTACTGCAATAACTGTAAAGGCTACTCCAATTTCTGGAGTAGTCTTATTCAAAAAATAAAATAAAAGATTATGATAAGAGCAACAATAAAATTGATGCTAGATGGGAAACCTATGGCTAATGGCGACTATGCTGTTTACTTAAGAATTTTGAAAGATAGAAAGCAAAAGAAAATTAGTATTGGCTTATCCTGTATGAAAGAAAACTTTGTAAACGAATCATTTTCAAAGCAGCATCCAAGCTACCAAACAGAAAATGAAATACTATTAAAACTAAAAGGAAGAGCATTAGAAATTATAAGATCATTTAAACTTAACCATAACAATTTTACTTTAGAAGAGTTTGAAGAAGCCTTTAGGGGGGTTAAAACAAAACAAAAAGTAAATGTGATTGACTTTTTCAATGAAATAATTAGTGAAATGACAAGGTCAGGAAGGATTAGTAATGCTAAAGCTTATAACGATACTAAAGACTCTTTAAAGAAGTTTAAAGGAAAGAACTTTAGCTTTGAAGATGTTACATCTACATTTTTAGAAAAGTATGAAGTATTCTTAAGAGAAACCGGAAGTAAAAATGGAGGCATTGCATTTAGAATGCGTGAATTTAGGTCTATTTTTAATAAGGCTAGAAAACGAAAATTAATCCCAAAAGAACCTTATCCATTTGAAGATTATAAAATTTCAAAGTTGAAAACAGAATCTAATAAAATAGCTTTGACATTAGAGGAGTATAAAGCAATAAAAAAAGTAGACTTAACGAGTCAACCACATTTGTTAGAAGCTTACAATTATTTTCTGTTTTCCATTTTGACTAGAGGAATGAATTTCCAAGATATGATGCTACTGAAATGGAGCAATATCAGAAACGGAAGAATTTATTACACGAGGTCTAAAACTAAAGGGAAGATTAACCTAGAGATTATTCCATCTGTGCAAGTATTTTTAGACTATTACAAAGCGCAGAATAGACCCACCCAGTTTGTATTTCCAATATTACTGAAAGAGGATTTAAGCCCGCAACAAATAGCTTATAGAAAACAAAAAGTATTGAGAAGATATAACTTAAAACTAAAAGAAATAGCAAAATTGGCAGGAGTTAATAAACCAATTACTTCATATGTTGCAAGACATAGTTTTGCTACTATTTTAAAAATGAAAGGGACTCCAATTGAAAAGATTTCAGAAATGATGGGACATAGTGATGTATCAATAACTATAGCCTATTTAAAAGAATTTTCAGATGAGGATTTAGACATAGAAAATCGAAAGTTTAATGACCTCTAAAGTTTTGTAGAACAAAATTAACAAAAGCACTTTATCAGTTTGATGAGGTGCTTTTTCATTATGTACTGAATCTATTCACGACAAACTTAAAATTTTAATATTAACCTTAAAAAACAAAAACTATGCAATTAAGACAATCAGAAAGAAAACAAGCCAAGATTAAAATGGCTCTACAAGGAAGTAGTGGCTGTGGGAAGAGTTTAAGCTCGCTTTTGCTAGCCAAAGGATTGAGTAATGGTAATTTAGCTAAAGTGGCTGTAATTGATACAGAAAATGGTTCAGCAGACCTTTACGCGCATTTGGGTGACTATAATGTGTTACAGTTGCAACCACCATTTACACCAGAGAAATACATTGAAGCCATTGAGGTTTGTGAAAAAGCTGGAATGGAAGTAATTATTTTAGATTCTATATCTCAAGTATGGGATGAACTCTTGGATTTTCATTCTAAACTACCTGGCAATTCATTCGCTAATTGGAGTAAAGTTACACCTAGGCAAAAAGCATTTATAAATAAGATTTTACAAGCAGATGTCCATGTTATAGCAACTATGAGAACGAAACAGGACTATGTACTGCAACTAAAAGATGGAAAATATGTTCCTGAAAAAGTAGGGCTTAAAGCCGTACAAAGAGATGATGTTTCTTATGAATTTACCATAGTATTTGATATAGACATCAAGCACTTTGCCGTGGCAAGTAAAGATAGAACCAATTTGTTTTCTGGAAAGCCAGAATTTATGATTAACACTTCCACAGGAAAACGCATTTTAGATTGGTGCACTTCGCCTATAAAAGAGGAAGATGTAAAACTGAAAATTGAGGACTGTCTATCTGTAAGCCAGTTACTGGAACTGTATAAAGAACATCCAAGTTTTCAGTTGCCATTAAAAGCTTCATATCAAGCTAAAAAAGACCAATTAGAAAAATTAACTAACCCACAAAACTTTTCACAAAATGGAAATAGTATCAGCAACAGAGTTTAGTAAGCAACGTAATGGAGTATTTAATAATCCTGCAGGTATTCCTGAAATTGTGCATCCTTTGCAAATACCTACAGAAAATAAAGTATATCCACACAACCCATTTATAGAGGCTAACACAAAAGAGGTTAGCCTTTCTACTTTAAAGCAGGATTGCATTATTCCAGTATTTTCGAAAGATAACGAAATGACTCTAGCACATCAAGAGTTTATAGAAATAGCTCAAAACTGTGTTAGTAAGGTGTTTTCTCATCATACTATTGAAGTGCCTGAAATTAGAGTTTCTCACCAAATAAAAGGTAGAACTGCTGATGCTATTTACAAACCAGTAAAGGAGCTTTTAGAGCATGAGAAAACACAGTATTTTGAAAGAATGGCATTCATCATTAGAATACCATCTATTACAGAGAATATAAATGGTCATGATGTTTCGTTAACAGTTGGAGGTGTTAGAGCTTACAACCAAGAAAACCTTTATAATAGGAAAACTTATGAAAAGTTTAAATTTTTTATAGGTTTTCAAAATATGGTGTGTTGTAACCTATGTATTTCTACAGATGGTTATCAAGACGAAATGCGAGTAGGTAACTATTCTGAATTACAGTCTAAAATTATGGACTTAATAGAGAATTATAATGCACAATCTCATTTACAGGAAATGAAGCAGTTATCTCAACACAGTATAACTGAAAAACAATTCGCTCAACTTATAGGTCGAGCAAGATTATATAACTTTTTACCTAAACAAGAGAAATCTCAAATTCCAGAATTAATGCTAAATGAAGGACAAGTTTCTACAGTAGCTAAAGACTATTATCAAGATGAAAGCTTTTGTAGAAATGAGAATGGAGATATTAACCTTTGGAAAGTATATAATCTTTTTACCAGAGCTAATAAGAGCTCTTATATAGACTCTTTTCTATCTAGAAATGTCAATGCCTTTGATTTTACTCAAGGTCTGGCAAATGCCATCAATGATGATTCTAAACATCGTTGGTTTTTGAGTTGAGTGAATGCCCAGCTTCTTTAATTAGGAGTTGGGTTATTTTCTTTTGGTTTAGATTTAATTAAAGAATCTACTTTTACTTGCTCTACTTTTAAAGAGTTTATTTTTTTACTAAAATCTTGCTTGATGGAAATTTCCACCATATCTATTGATCGATTTAAACTGTATAACGTAAAAGAAAATAAAGCAATGGATAAAACAATAAGCAACCAAGATTGTATTTTTTTGAAGCCTCTTGTGAATAAGAAGATTGTGGAAACCATTATTAACAAGCAGCTACCTATAATACCAGTAAATAATAATGCTTGATAAAACTCATTAACAAAAGAGAAGGAAGGTATGCTTGCAAGAATAAAAGCCATTATGGCGGTAAACACACCTATTGTTTCAAGTGTTTTAACTTGATTGGTTTTAATTTCACTTTGAAGTTCTTTTATAGTTGTGAATTCCTTGTTTAAAGCAGCTACTGATAAGATTAATTGTTTTAATCCTTTAAGTTTTTCACTTATTTCCTCATAATTATTCTCGCTTTCTTCATGAGGCAATGGTAAAATAATGGATGAAGCGTAAAAAATATCAAGTTCATCAATATTAGAGTTTATTAGACATTCTTCGTATGGGAGTTGAAATAATAAATTATGGTTATTTTTGGACCACTTTAACTTTTCCTTATATAGTTTAACTGCACCCAATAGAGTATCTAATTCATCTTTATCTTTTATGGATTGCTCTAGCTTCTGTCTGTTTTGAAATTTAGATTCTAGTAAATTTAATTTATAAGTTATGTACTTTGATTCAGTGAAGAAATTGTCAATGTTACATTTTTTCTGAATCTTTTCAATTTTTTCTTTTAATTTTTTAACTTTTACTTCCTCTAGTTCTTTTTGTTTTAGTAAAAAAGAGAATTGATTATTCAATGCATATAAATAAGTCTTATTGTAAATAAATCTTTGTTCTGAAGTAGAATTCTCTTTATATCTATGTTCAAACTCTTTAACAACCTCTTTAAGATTAAGATAATCCTTGTTTACATCCTTATAATATTTTAAAAGAAGAATCAATTTCAATGAAGATAAAGTGTTATAACTTTCATGTTTAAAGTTATTTGTGAAGGAACTCAACTTACTTTTCCAATCATCCACCTCATAGTAACACTCTATGTATTCTTTCCAATTCTGTAATTTACTTAAGCTTGGATTGTACTTAATATCATCAGTTGATATGAATAGTTCATCATCAATTATATAAGCTTTTGAAACTTTGAAGTCTCTATTTTTGAAGCTCTTCTGTCTGATTTCCCATTTAAACTTTAAAAAGTTTAATTTCTCTTTAATTAGTATAAAATATTTAGAAAGTTGATGCTCTTTAATAGAGTTTTCTAATTGATTGATAATCCGATACATTGATACATCATCATTAAAAAAATGATCAACTCTGTAAAGATATATAATCGAATTGTAGAATTCGATTTCTTTTTTTCTCTTGGAATTGGAAACCTCATTAAAAAACTTTACCGTGTCAAAATGAGCTTCATATATAATATCGATATTAGGGTTTTCATTTTGTGATTGAACTAATTTGATAAAATTTAAGTATAAATTACTATAAACTTTAAGTATATCAATATACCCCTTCTTAAGAGTTGTTAGTAAAAACTCTTGAGAATTAAAATTGTTCCCTGGTATAGTATTTAAAAGTAAATTTGATTTAATTTTTAATTCTTCAATCTCGGTAATGATATTTTTTGTTTCTAAAGTGTACTCACCTGCAATTAAAGATTTATAGAAAACATCAATAGTTATATTAGTTAATTCATCAACTTTTGATTGTATGATAGCTTTATTTACATCAAGGATGTCTTCATTTTCTTCAAAATAATCTTCTAACCAATCTTCTTTAAAGGTAGTATTTAGATGCGTTAATATATCAGAAAAGATTAAGGGCAAAATTTATAATTTTTATAGTTGATAAATTTTGTCTTCGGATTTTATATCAGAAATAGAAATGCGTTCACTTCTATTTCCATTAGATTCGGCTTTTTTATAGTTTAATTGCCAAGAATACCAAGAATGACTTAAGTCAACTAAATCAAAAGAAGAATATCTAATCAAATCTATATTGATGCTTTTTAACTTGTTAACTGCTTCATCGATTCTAAACCTAATTGTCTTATCAATTGTATTAACATTAAAGGTATCTTTAATTATTGTAGATGTGTTATTTATAGTTATATTAGGTAAGCTTCCATTTTTAATGAAATCATATATCTCACTTTCTACATGTCCATAAGGCATGGCCACAAAATCATTAAATAAATCATCTAGTAATGAGGACTCTGAATCTTTTGTAGTTCCAACAGCGGAAACAAAGAACAAGAGTTTTAAGGCTTTTAAAACACTAATGTCATTTTGTTCATTGTCTGTAACTTCTTTGTGCCATTGGACTAATTTGAACAACAGGTACTCAAATGCAGATATCTTATCAGAGTTCATAATAATTTCAGATTGAGTTAGTTTATTGCAAAAGTAAGATAATATATTTAATTGGAATTCCAAAATACAAAATCTTAAGTTTTTTATAAAGATTTAAAGCCCTCTAATTACCTCAATCACACTCCTAGCAGTATAAGTATTCTCAACATCTTTAGTTTCAAATACCATAAAGTATTTAAAGTCATCCCCGGCCTTTTCAGCCCAAGTCTTACCTAAAATATTTTTATTTCTGCTGTCATCATTATCAAAAACATCTCCTTTAGTTTCCAACAGGATAATGTTTCCTTTTTTAGTGTAAAGAATAAAATCTGGATAATGATTAGAACTAAAACCGTTTAAAGCAAATCCTTTTCCTCTTTCAAGGTTCCTATGCCAAAACTCTATATTTTCAAGAGAAGAAACATCCATAATCATGTTTTGCTCAAAGTTATTCATGCTAGCTTCCCTGTCATAAAGCGATTTTCCAATAGTGGTGCTCGGATTTAAAAATGATAGAGATTCTGGAAATGTGAAATTTTCTTTAACAATTATCTTGTTACTATCTATAAGCACCTTAAAACGTTCTTTAGCATAGGTATTGGTTAGCTCGTTTATCTTATCTCTAATCTTCTTTACATATATAAAATCATTGTCTACAATGTCTCTAATTTGCTCACTAGAAAGATTATCAAAAATCCTGCTCACATATTTTTGTAGCTCTTGTTGAGAAATTGGGGTCATATCTCCAAGCTTGTTAACTATAATGCTGCTTATTTGATTTATTTGTGATGCTTTAGGTTTAGCCAGAATGGTATCAGTAAGCATTCTTTTTGCTATTTTAGAAAAACTTTTTACAGTAGCTGTTTTCTTGTTTTCATCAAAATCGACTGCTGTTATTTGTTTAGAAAGTTCATCAAAACTAACTTGTGTGCTATAATTTGATAGCTTAAAACCATCTAATAAACTGACCTTGTTTAGGTATTGATCTTCTGAATTTAATTCTTCAAATAAGCTGATTTCTCCCAACTCATCATCTTCCACTTTTTTAAAGAATTGGGGTAATTTAATATTGGGAACTAAATCTTTAAATTGTGTGTCTAGCTTATAGACTTTAGGCGCCGTTTTCATGATGTCTGTAAATATGGAAGTGGTATCATCAATTTCAAGATCATTTACTTTTTGCTCAAAAGTTTGTCCTTCAACTTTAGCTCTTTCAGTTATTTGAGATACTAAAGTGTTTTGCTGACTGATGGTTTCTAAAGTTACTTCGTCATTTGGATTAAAGGCAACTTCATTAACATCAAAATCTTCATCGGAATGTATGTAACTGTCTGGTTTAGGTTCTTCAGAAAACAAGTTTTGGGTTAATATTTCATTCGGAGTTAATTCTTCTTCTGGAGCTTCTTCGGCATAATAATCATCTTTACTAAAACCTGACTCTTGTAAGCCTTTAACAATACTATCTAAAGTTTCATTGAATTTCGATGACGCTGTTAACACAAAAGACATATTTAATAAAGCTTCCTTGTGTTTTACCACATAAGGCTGTCTTAAAACGCGACCTAAAATTTGTTCCACTTCTACAGCTGAAGATTTGTCAGCCAAGGAGGCTAGTATGTAAGCATTAGGACAATCCCAACCCTCTTTTAAAGCATTTATTGTAATGATGTATTTAACAGGGCAATTTTTAGACATGAGGTCTATGCCTTTTAATTCGTCAATGCCACTTGTCTTAATCTTGATTTGTTCTTCTGGAATTTGAAGCTTTACTAGCTGGTCTTTTATCTTTTGAAAAGTGGTGTTATCTTTTCCTTTGATGTTGGACTGCGCTTGAAATAAAATTATGGGTCTTATGTATTTTCCTGTTAGCTTTTCTTCTTCAATAGCCAATAGTTCTAACTGCCTTTGAAGGTGTAAGGCACTGGTAATAACTTCTTCTTTTTTGTGGTGATTGTAAACCACTACAGGAAGTTTTACCATGTTTTCCTTTTTTAATGCTAATGCATTTACAAAAGAAATAATATTGCTATTCTCTTTAGGAGTAGCAGTTAAGTCCAATACTAAAGATGGATTTAGGTTGTTGAGCATTTCTACACTTAAATCACTTTCGGCATTGTGGCTTTCATCTACTATAACAATAGGGTTTAAGCTTCTTATTATATTAATTAAAGCAGTTTCATCTGTATCTGGCAATACCAATTCTTTATCTACAATAATGTTTCTGAAACTCTCTAATGCGCCATTTTCTTGAAAAACCTTTCTGTCATCCTTTTTTCTGGAATTAATGCGTAAACTACTAAAGTTGAATACAAAAATATTAAGTTGTTCTGTTACTGAAGTTGGATTGAAATTAGCGCCTTGAAGTAACTGATCTTTTTCATACACTTCAACTCTATTACCAAATAAGCTATTGAGTTTTTCTCTATAGGGGTGATTAGGGTTTGAAAGGTTGTCTACAGTTTGTTGTAGTAAATTAGACCAAGGCACTAACCAAACCACAGCTTTTGTATTGCCTTGATTAAAGTGCCTATTTATGGTATGAATGGCATTACAAGCTATAAATGTTTTACCACCAGCAGTGGGCACTTTAATGGCTATATGTACAGCATTAGGAACATTATCCTTGTAGGGTTTCATGCCTGTAAAAGAACCATCTAACTGCGGGGTGTAGGGCATTCCTAATTTATCTTCCCAATATTGGTTAAATGCTTTTGCAGGTGTAGGCTCTTTTTGAACATAAGATAAAAAGTGCTCTAAATCTTTAATTACTCTATGTTGGTATGGTTTTAATTCCATTTTTTACTTCTTATTTAATTTCTTAATTTCCTTATCAAAATCAGAAATTATTTTTTGAGTTTTATTAAAAACCTCATATTCAGTTATTGCTTTTTTGTCTGCTTGAATTTTTGAAATTTTTCCTTTTCCTTGTAAAACTTTATAGTCATTAAAGTTTAAAAACTTGTTTACACTTTCGGCTAAACCATTCATTGTAAATGTATTTTCCCTTTCTATCAGACCTTCAATATAATCAAAGTAAGAAGTTACTGTTCTTTCCAACTGTTTTATTTCCTTTTCTTGCAGGTAGTTTTTAGCTATAACTACATCTTGTTTTAAAACCCGGCCATCAGGGCTGTTTTTCCATGTAGTAAGACCCATTTTATCTGCTTTTTTATTGGCTTTGGTAAAAATGATTTCTGGTGCTGTTTTTCCTGTAATGGCAAAATGAAACTTGTTCTGAATCATGGCATAGAAGCTTTTTGTAATGTCAGAGCTCTTGTCATAATCTATACAGCATTCAGCAAAAATATCGGTAACTTGTTGGTAAACTCTCCTTTCACTAGCTCTAATTGAACGTACTCTTTGTAAAAGTTCTTTAAAGTAATCCTTGCCAAACATGGACTGTCCTTGTTTTAATCTATCATCATCCATAACAAAACCTTTAATAATATATTCTTTTAAGGTTTTGGTAGCCCATATTCTAAACTGGGTTGCTTTACTAGAGTTTACGCGATAACCGACAGAAATTATGGCATCCAAATTATAATGCTTTACCTTGTAGTTCTTGCCATCTGATGCAGTTGTCGAGAAAACCTCGGTAACTGAATTCTCGCTTAATTCATTGCTTTCAAATATGTTTTTTAAATGTAGAGATATATTATCTATAGAACAATCAAATAACTGTGACATAGCTTTTTGCGAAAGCCATAACATTTCATTTTGAAGTAAAACATCAACTCTTACTTCCCCACTTGGAGCTGTATATAAAATAAATTTCTTTAAAGTTTCGTCCATAATCTAAAAGCGGGTTATATCTCTTGGTATCTTTTTAAACACAATATTGTATTTATCCATAATAGTTTGGTCTAGCAAACAGTTGTCTGCATATATAATGTACTGGCTAGCTTTAGTTTTTATAGACCTTAAAAAGCTTTCATCTAAAGTTGTCATACTATCATTTTGGTAGTAAAAATAACAAGCCGTACCATTTTTAGCACCTAATAAGTAAGCTTCTTTTGGTTTTTTAAAGGGTTGTTTGGCTTCACTGTACCAAACATATTCTAGTATTTTATCTAATTCAATCTCCTCATTTAAAAAACCGTCATCTAAAAACAAAGGCTGCCCTAACTCATAATATGTAAAATCGCCACCTGTACCTTCAACTACTTTTTTATCTTCTCCATAGCCATTAATGACTCTTTTTACGCGTTCAGCTGTTATGGTATTGGCGTAGTCTTCCATTTCTACTAAAATGAATTTTCTATTGGCATTATCCTCTTTATTTAAGTTTAAGACTGCATGAGCTGTAGTTCCAGAGCCAGAAAATGAATCTAGTACAATTGAGTTGTCATCAGTAGTTTGGTATATTAATGATTCTATGAGAGAGATAGGTTTTGAATAATCAAAAACTTTATTTCCAAAAATTTCATTTAAGGCTTTAGTGCCCTCGGTATTAAGTCCAGAAACAAGTTTTAGTTTTCTGTTTTTTGTTGTGGGCTTTTCAATCCATGTTGATACAGGATTAATTGTAGATTTTAAATCACTTAAAAACCTTTTTGTCATAGGTCTTTTACTTGAATCATCAGGAAAATAGACTCTTCCTGATTTAATTCTTTCTTCCATTGATTCAGGAATATAAGCCCAAACTCTAGACTCGCTAGCAGGAAATACCATCCCGTTTTTTGGATTTATTAAATCATAAAATTGATTAGGTCTTTGGCTTTTAGTCATTCCCACTGTCAAATCACCTAAAACCCAAGGTCCATTAGGGTCATTGTCTGGATTAGTATAGCCTTTATAATCTTTGTCTTCTCCTCTAATTACTTGCTGTTTAAATCGGGAATAGCATAGTATATATTCATGGTCTACAGAAATATTGTTTTGTGATAATTGAGAAGAAGAGCGTCTTTTCCATACGAAGGTTGACATATAGTTAGAATGTCCAAAAATTTCATCACAAATAGTCTTAAGATGTCCATATTCAGAATCATCAATACTAATAAAGATTACGCCTTTAAATGACAGTAACTTTTGTAGTAACTTTAATCTTGGATACATCATGCAAAGCCATTTATCATGTCTGCTTAAATCTTCACTTTCTTTACCTACTACTTGTCCTAACCATTTTTTTAGTTTAGGGTCACTCACGTTATCATTATATACCCAACCTTCATTACCTGTATTATAAGGTGGGTCAATATAAATACAATCAACTTTACCTTCATATTCTGGTAATAAACTTTTTAAGGCTTCCAGGTTATCGCCATGTATTATTTTGTTATCAGAAGAAGTATCATTGGTTTCTTTGCCATTAGCAAAGGTGTATTGAGGCTCTAAAGTTTTAAAAGGTACATCTTGATGATGGTTAATTACTTTTTCTTTTCCTATCCAGTTTAATGTTGGCATATAGTTAGTTCTTTACTTCTGTTTTAATTCTTTTTAAGGCTAATTTAATGGCGTCTACGGCTACATCTTCTCCCTTTACATCTTCATATATTTTTTCGCTTAACCATAACTTTAAAAGCTGGCGGTGTTCTATATCTAAAGCTATGGCAAGTTTTTCAATTTGCTCTCTTGTTGGTTTTCTATCTCCTTTTTCAATTTTGCTTATTAAAGCCGTATCTACATCTATCATAGAAGCTACTTCACGCAATAATAGGTTTTTAGTTTCCCTTTTAGATTTTAATAATTCTGATAATATCATTTAGTAGTCAAATTATAGCTTGTCAAATAATGTCTAAATCTAACTAGAAAATTTGGTATAAAAAATTTTTGAAATAATATTTTTTTGATGCTCTGTGAGGGAACAAATTACCCTCTCTCAACACCCGCACTAATTTACAGGAGGAATCCTCCCCCTACCACTATTTTAGAAATGAAATTTTACAGGCAGGATAATAAATTCAAGGTGATAGTTGAGGTTTATTTTCTGTGAGTATTTCATTTTCTGCGTGGTTTACTACAACTCAAAAATTTTAGAAACAATGGTTAGAATTATTAATTACAAAGAAAGACAAAAGGAGGATGGTACATCATTTTTTGTTTTGGAACTGCAAGGTGGCATTGAAATGGTGCAATCTAAAGAAACGGGCAGCTTTTATGCTACTGCCAAGAAAACTTATATTCCTTCAACATTTGATGAAGATGTATGTGCAGCTTTAATAGGAACAGAAATGGCGGGTAAAATTGTTAAAGAATCGTGTGAACCTTTTACCTATACCATTAAAGAAACAGGTGAAGAGGTTACATTAAATCACAGATGGGTTTATGCAGCAGAGGATGTTGTAAAACCAAAGCGAGAAACGTTTATGCCTAATCATAACGTAATTGCAAAGTCTGAAGTGTTTTCTAAAAACGGTATTTTGGAACCAACAATGTAAAAAATATTAGCCTAGTCTATAAATTATAGATTGGGCTATATGTTTTATTGCTCCCATTGTTTCAGACCTAGAGAAATAAAAGAGAGCCTTATTATATTGGATATATAATTAATTTTAAAGGTAAGAGCTTATAGGTGTAAAATGGTTTAGAAAAGCCTAAAGAAAGAAAAGAACCAAAAGAAAGAAACCTTATATAGTTTTCCTCTTTACCATATTATAAAAATTTGAGAAGAATTTCGCTGAAGTGTTTCAGAAAGAAACTTCTTTGTCAAAGGTGTATATAAAAAATTAGAATATAGCAGTAATTATTAATTATCTTCCTAGGGAACTAAATTTTATTAATATGAAAATATCAGAAATAAGTGTTTCATATTCAGGTGGAAACAAAATGAAACAAAAGGTAAGAAACAGTAAAGACAGCTATGATATTTTATTAGGATGTTGGGATAAAAATATTATAGAATTACAAGAAGAATTTAAAGTTTTACTGCTAAATCGTAGTAATTCGGTCTTGGGCATATATGCACTTTCTAAAGGTGGTGTTTCAGGAACAGTAGTAGATCCTAAACTGGTGTTTAGTGTAGCTTTAAAATGTAATGCAAGTAACATTATCATAGCGCATAATCATCCTAGTGGAAACTTATCCCCAAGTGAAGCTGATAAACGGATAACTATAAAATTGAAGAAAGCTGGAGAGTTTTTGGATATTGAACTGTTAGACCATGTAATTATTACAAAAAGTGGTTTTTATAGTTTTGCAGATAATGGATTGATAAAATAATCTTATAGTCCCGTTTTTTCCAAAGTTACATTTAGTGATTTGGAAAAAAAGGGGACTTTTTGTCTTTTGTGTATTTGTTAATGGAAGTGGAGGCGGTATTCAAGAACAAATTACTGAACCATATAAGCTTTACAGATAGTTATTAATAGCTAAATATTAATTCTTGGCCTCTAGGTTTACAATATCGCATAGACCAATACCCAGATTATCAGCAATTCGTTTTAAAGTGTATAAAGTAGGGTTAGTGCCATCAGCTTCTAAAAGACTTAAATTAGATTTTTCAATCTTGCATTTAGCAGCAAGGTCTTGTTGAGCAATACCTTTTTCCTCTCTTAACATTTTAACTCGCTTTCCAATTGCTAACTGAAGTTGCTCTTTATCATCCATTTTAAACTACTTATTATCTAGTTATTAAAAATGATAATTAAGTGTATTGTTTTGGTTATCATAAATGATAAAACAAGTATGTTTGTTGAATAAATTAAAATATTGTGATATGAAATTTTTAAAATATTTGCTCTTTATTATTGTTGCTTTTCTATTAATTCTGTTAGTTGATATTGTTTTTTTTTACTTTATGAAAGAATATGCTAGTATGGGAATTCTCATGCAAATAATTATTGCAATTGCGTCAGGTACTTTAGGTTTAGCAATGATTAGTTTGGCTACTACCTGGGTAACCGAGTATATTTCTGAAATATCCCCTAGTCTTAAATTTGCTTCTAGGACATTTATTATATTAAGTATTTTGAATGTGCTTTTTTGGTTAATTTTTATTTGGCAAGAGGATAATTTAGGAGTTTTCGCATCTATAGTACTTTCAATTCTGATTCTATTTATAACTTTTAGTTTTTGTTCAGCAAACACAGGTCCTAAAATATCTGCAATGATGAAGGAAAAGGAGTTGATTTAGAAATTAGTAAAAACTATGAATTACAAGAATCAATTTATTGAGTTTATTTCCACTATGAATCTTAAAGCAATAGAAAAGACTCTAGTAAATAATGCTTTTAAAGGATTCTCGAATGCTTCATTTTTAGAGAAGCTAGAAAAAGTGTTTTCAGAGTTAAAAACAAGTGGGAATACGCGGTTAGAAGTTTTTAAAGGTATTGGTGTATGTAGTTGCAATAAAAACAAAAAAGTATTTTGTTTTGTTGGGAACAAAACCAAAGATTACTTTACGTTATCCTACCGAGAAGATGAAAGCAATTTTTACCATTTTTCAACATCTTGCAATGAAGTTTTTTATGATAATAAACTATCGTTAAACAAATTTTATTATTTTTTAATAAAGCCAGAGAATACTTCGGAATATAAAAAGCATAGGCAAATTTCCAACCCAATTCAAGATTATAAAGCATTTAGCTCTAAAACTATTTGCAACATGGCCAATATAGAGTTGTGGTTAAAAACGCATAAAAACTTATATCAAAATACAGTTTCTAAAATCCGAGAAAATGGAAAGCAGACAAAACTTAATTCAGTTGAATTGTTGCTGGAAAAAGAATTTGAAATTTTATACGGAAAACTAAATGTAATATCCATACTGTACAAAAAAGAACCATATTTCAAAGAACAGCTAGAAAACTATAATGAGGTTAAGGACAGTGTTTCAAAACTCAAAAAATGGTTTACATACCAAGCTGAAAATAAAAATGAATATCAATTGTTTTCATCGGTATTTTATGATCGTAGAGCACTAACAAATTATCGTTTAAAGTTAGATGAGCTAACATTAAATCCAATAGATTTTAAATATACGGTTGAATTCTTAAATATTATTGAAAACAACAAGGCTGTGCAATTTGAAGGAATAATCAAATGTATTGATGATTTAGAAGTCTATGAAAAAACAAATACTCGCAGAGCCTACTCAAGGCGAACAATAGTACTTTCCGTAGATGATTTTTATTGTAGTGAATATCAAATAAGCTTTTCAAATGAAAGAGTAAAACACTTGGATAATTTATGTCTAGGTCAGTTTGTAAAAGTATCAGCACGACTTACAGGGGGAGAATTTGAAACTAATAAAGGAATTAAAGAGTATCGACATCATTTATTAGGTTGGAGTATAGAAAAGCTAAATGCTAAACAAGAAATAAAGAAGAACATAAAAGAGATGGATTTATACTATAAATATATTTTACCACCACCATTTTAAAACAAAAAAACATGGAAATAACAGGAAAGATAAAAGTCTTAAACGACACTCAAAGTATAGGTGACAAAGGTTTTAGAAAAAGAGAAGTTGTTATCACGACAGAGGAGCAGTACCCACAACATATTTTAGTTGAATTTATCCAAGATAAATGTGATTTATTAGATAATTATAGGCTAGGTCAAGATGTGAAAATCGACCTAAATTTAAGAGGTAGAGAATGGGTAAATCCTGAAGGAGTATACAAATATTTTAATGCCATTCAAGGTTGGAGAATAGAGCTTTTAAGTAGCCAAGAGACTACATTTAATAAATTACCAGAACAAGAACCAGTAAGTTTTATAGAAGACCCTGATAATGACTTGCCATTTTAATAAAAAATCAATTAACCAATAAATAAAAAATTATGAAGCATATCTTTTTAACATTAATAGCGATTTTTGCACTTACAGCCTGTTCAAGTGATGATGACAACCAAGAACAAGAGCAACAACAAATTAGTCAATCTCATACAATAGAGTTTACAACAGGTACTCTTGAAGGCTGGGTATCAGTAATCTTAACAACTACAGTAACTTTAGATGATGGAACAGAGTCAACAATTAATTCCGATTTTAACTATACCCAAAATATAGTAAGTGTTGAGATTCCCGAGAATACAGCAAGCTTTGAATTAGATTTTTATATAGAAGATTCTTCTCAAGCCGAAATGCGCTTTTATGGCTCTGTAGATAATGTTAATGTGCATCAAGAAAGCATAAACCAACAGAGTTTTCAATATGAGTATATTTTTAATTAGTTACAACATTTACATTAGTTGCAGCAATTACAGTCTTACATAGTTTAAATTAGCATTTGGAATCTACCTACAACATTTCGACAACATTTTATTAAAAGAATCTAATAATATGAAAATGAATGAAAAGCAAAAAGCCTTAAACAATTGATTTTTAGCAGAATGAATATGAATGAAAGTGATTGAAAAGTTATTTATAGTGTCTCATAATCAGAAAGTCCCTGGTTCGAGCCCAGGTGGGACCACCAATAAAATTAAGCCTTTCAAGGAATTGGGAGGCTTTTTTTATTTCAGGGTTCATGTTTTCTATGAATTAGATAACTTCATTTTTATGAAGCCTTTGTTTTTTCTACTTTTAATTAAGCAGTATAAAATGTCAACCAAATTTTCGTAAATTAAACCCTACTAAATTTAAGCGCTTTATGAAAAACCTTATTTCTATACTACTCATTAGTTGTTTTGGATTCACGTGTTCTGCGCAAAAAATATTTTCGGTTCAATATGCTAATCAAGCAGATGTAAAAGTGTTTGTCGTTGAATATGAAAATCAAGCAGATCTAAAAATTTATAAAGTAGAATATGCCAATCAAGCAGGGAAAAATGATGGCAAATGGTTTTTTACGGAATATGAAAATCAGGCAAAAAAGAAAATATACTATGTAGATTATCAAAACCAAGCTGATCTCAAAATCTACTTTGTTGAATATGAAAATCAAGCCGGTTGGCGCAATAAAGCTAAACAGCATTTGCTATATTAAACGTTCGTTTTTATTTGGGATTATGTATTTTCGTTTAATTATTAATTCTGATATGTAAGTAATGAAAAGAAAAAACACCGTAGGACTTGTATTGTCAGGAGGTGGTTACAGAGGTATTGCACATATTGGCGTATTGAAAGCCATGGAGGAATTAGGTATTAAACCCGATTACATTTCAGGAACAAGTGCTGGTGCCATTGTAGGATCGTTATATTCTGCTGGACATTCTTGTGATAAAATTTTTGATTTTTTCTTGAATACAGAATTGTTTTCATATCATAATTACACTTTAAAAAAGCCAGGATTAATTGATGGCTCTAAAATTGAGAGCCTTTTAAAAACATATTTTAAAGAAGATAGTTTTGAAGGTTTAAAAATACCCATGTATATTGCTACAACCGATTTAATTCACGCTAAAACACGCTACTTTAATTCAGGCCCAATTATAAAACCCATTATAGCATCATCTTCTGTTCCAGGTATTTTTTCACCAATCGTTTTTAATGATTTTCTTTTATGCGATGGTGGTGTAACGAATAACTTTCCCGTGGAACCCTTACTAATTACATGTGATAAAATTATTGGTGTATTTTTAAATTCGCTTTTAGAAACTTCAAAAGAAAAGTTAACCTCTACCAAGTCTGTTTTAGAAAGAGCGTACAAAATTACACGTGTAAATGCTTCGGAAGATAAATTTAAATCCTGTGATGTTTTTATAGCACCTAAAGAATTAGGGAGGCATGAAATTTTCTCAAAAACACATGCCAATGAAATTTTTGAAATGGGCTACCAAGAAGCAAAATTGAAGTTAAATCATTTTGTATAAAAGTTAATTTTCTAATGACATCATGATTTTTTCTGTTTTTATTCACTTAATTGGACAGCAATTTTATTTAATTTGCTTCACTTATAAGCAACATATTTGGAGGAACAAGACTTTATTGATGCGCTAAAAGCGGGAAAGCAATTTGCTTATGGTAAGCTTATTGATGACTTTCAGCACAAAGTGTTTGCTACTTGTATATCGTTTGTTCCCAACAAAGAAGATGCTGAAGATATAGCTCAAGATGTGTTTGTTGAAGTGTTTAATTCGGTACATAAATTTAAAGGACAGTCTAAATTATCCACTTGGATTTATAGAATTACCACCAATAAATGCTTGGAGTTTATAAGAGCGAGAAATACTAAAAAACGCTTCGGGTTTTTACAATCCATTATGGGAAATGATATTCCTTTTGATAAGACGCGTTATTTCACTGAAATGAATCATCCTGGTATTATTTTAGAGAATAAAGAAACAAGCGAAACACTTTTTTATGCCATAAATCAGCTTCCAGAAGCCCAAAAAACAGTATTTACTTTGCATAAAGTAGATGGCAAAAGTTATCAGGAAATTAGTGAAATTGTTAAAAAAAGTGTCTCTTCGGTTGAATCCTTAATGTTTCGTGCGAAGAAGAATTTACAGAGTTTATTGAAAAATTATTATAAAAATGAAAATTGACGCAAGTTTTTTAATCTTTTCACATCTAAAGGTATAGTATGAACACAGATAAAAACATTCAAAATAAAATAGATGGCACAATCCATTCGGCAGAACGGATTGAAACGGTTCAGGCATCGCCCTTTTTTAAAGATAAAACCATGCAACGCTTATTCGCAGAAAAAGAAGTGCAGCAATCCGCATGGTTATGGTTTACACCTAAATTACAGCTAGCAACTTTAGTGTGCTTGGTGGTTTTAAATGTTTTTGCGTTTTCAAGTATTAACAAATCCACATACAATGAAAATGTGAGTGCGTTTGCTGAAACTTACGGACTATCCACAAGTACTGAAACATCCCTATTAAATTAGCTATGAAGAAAAATACAATTTTATACATTTTACTCATTTTTTTGGTGATTGCAAATGGCTTTTTCCTTTATAATTCTATGCGTCCAGCAGATGATAACAGAGAAAATGGACGTCAAGATCCTTTAGGTTTTATTGCCAAGCAATTACATTTTGATGATGCTCAGTTGGAAAAAATGAAAACCATTAATAAAGCACATCATCAAAAAATGAAGCGTATTAGTGACGACTTAAGAGGTTTAAAAGATGATTTGTTTAAGGAGTTATCCAATACGGATTTACAAGATGAAACGGTAGATTCACTCACAACCTTAATTGGTGAAAAGCAAAAAGAACGCGAAACGGAAGTATTTTATCACTTTAAAAGCATTCGAGATATATGTACGGAAAAGCAAAGTGAAAAATTTGAAGCAATTATAAAAGCTGCCTTACGTAAAGGTGATAATAATGGACCCGAAGGGCAAAGACCACCGCCTCGAGAGGGCCACAGACCACCTCCAAGAAATTAAAAAATAGCTCCGCTTAATTATATAAAAGACCTTCATAAACCTGAAGGTCTTTTTTTTGGCTTTTTTTTAACAAGTAGCGGCACAAGTTTAAAAATGTTATCACATCTAAAAACATATAACAATAAAATTCACACAACATGAAACGTAACAAATTAAGTTCAGTACTAGTAGTTTTTGGATTCGCATTAGTAACTAACGTTGCTATAGCACAGCCACAAAAAGGAAAAGATCAGAAGAAACCGCCAACATTCAGCGAACTATTAGAAAAAATGGATGCTAATAAAGATGGGAAACTGGCTAAAGAAGAGATTTCAGGCAATTTAAAGAATCATTTTTCTGAAGTTGATACTGATAAGGATGGATTTATAACCGAGGAAGAATTAAAGAATGCGCCTAGGCCTAAAAAAAGAGATAAGTAGTAATACAAAAGAAAAAATAATATTTGGTTGGTTAGTTTTTAAAGCTTCGTGAGCGATTGCGAAGCTTTATATAAAAAAATGAAACCTATCTGTAAACACTAATAATCATGAAGATTTTAAACTTAAAAACAACACTAACCATTTTTTCAATGCTACTATGCATGAGTGCTTTTGCACAAGGACATTCCGGTGGTCAAGGTGGCCGTGGTGGTGGAGAAAAAGGTGAAAAACGTGGCGATAAAAAACCGGATGCCACAGAAATACTAGCCATGTTGGATACTAATAATGATGATAAAATTGCTATTGATGAAGCATCAAAAGATAAACGCGGTAAAATTTCTAAAGATTTTTCACTTATAGATACGAATGAAGATGGCTTTATTGATTTAGAAGAATTAGAAGCGTCTCTAAATGGTGATGAGCCTAAAAAAGTATCACCAGAAAAAATGATAAAAAAGATTGATGATAATGGCGATGGAACTTTAAATGAGCTAGAAGTTGCAGCAAAAGAGGCATTTCATTTATCGCAAAATTTTAAAGCTATTGATACCAATAATGATGGCGAATTGGACTTAACAGAATTAAAAGCTTTCAATACTAATTCCAATAAGCCAAAACGTAAAAAAAGAAATTAATTTTTAATGAGAGCACAAGTTTTTTTTAAACCGTGCATCTAAATATGTAAACAAAATTAAAACAGATGAAAAACCCTATTAAATTATTAGCACTTATTACTGGAATTGCAGTAGTGGGATTAGCATGTTCAGGAAGCGATGATATATCAATCAGTTCAGGAAGTGCAGGAGGTGGCAATACAGACGTAACACTTCATGCCGCTTATGCCGCTTTTGATACGGACAATATAGATATTATGTTAAATGGTTCAAGCGTTGTTATTGAAACCAATGGAATGGCCAATCATACATCGCCATATTGGTCTAATACAACAGAGCGTGTAGCAGTAGACCCTATGGGAAATACGTTGATAACCCCAGCAGCTTCAGAAGATCACCCGTTGTTTGTAGAGCCTACACTAACAACTTTTGAGCATATGGCACCTGGAAATATTGATGATTTTAATGGCTTATTTTCCTTAACCGTACCAGCAAGTCCAACATTGGCATCAAACTCTAGCGCTACAGGTTTAGGACCTATTGGAATTGCCATTAGTGGAGCGGTAATTTATAATGATCAAGAAGGACCTAATGATCCTTTGGATCGTGCTGTAGGCTCATTGGATTATACAGCGGCTCATACGGGACCGCAAAGTTATCACTATCATTTGGAGCCAAAAGCATGGTCAGATAACGACGATAAATTAATAGGTGTTATAGCTGATGGCTTCTTTATTTATGGAAGAAAATGTCAGGCTACAGGAAATTACCCTACAGATTTGGATGCATCTGGAGGCCATATAAGTACAACACAATATTCAACGGAAGCTGAATACCATTACCATATTCAAAATGAACTATTCCTTAATCGCTTTTACATTCTATTCCCTGGAGACTATCAAGGAACGCCAAATGCAATTCAGTAGGGTTTTAATCGGCTTTGTATTGTTGAGTTGTTTGGCTTGTAACACCAATAAATCAACAAAACCTCTCAATAATACAGCGTTGACAAATCTTACTATTGTAAATAAAATGGCTCTAAAACCCATGCCCAATTCGGGACAGATTTATTATGATAACCAACCATTTTCAGGTGTTTCAGAACGTTATTTCAGCAATGCGCAATTAGCAGAACAGATAATCTATGTAAACGGCGTTAAGCACGGAACTTATAAAAAATGGTTTCAAACAGGTGTTTTAAGTTTCGAATCTAATTATAAAAATGGTGTGCGTGATGGGGTTACTAAAACGTGGTGGAGCAATGGCGAAATTCGTTCAAAAGCCCAATATAAAAATGGTATAGCCCATGGTAACCAAGAACAATGGTATCAATCTGGAGCCAAGTTTAAAGAAATAAATCTGGTATACGGAAAAGAGTCGGGTTTGCAAAGAGCTTGGCGGGAAAACGGTAAAATATATAATAATTATGAAGCTAAAAATGGTCGCATTTTTGGCTTGAAACGCGCAAATTTATGTTATGAATTGGATGAAGAAGTTATACAGTATCAGGAAATTTAGTGGCCTTGTTTTAATTGCTATTTTCATACTTTCTTGTGAACAAAAAAAGGAAACTACGAGTCGTGTTAGCACCTTACCGTTTTATAGTGAAGCTAGTTTTACACCACATTGGTTGGCTTCAGATAGTGACGAATTAGTAAGCTTTCATAAGGTGCCCAGTTTTAGTTTAACCAATCAAAATGGCGAAACCATTACAGACAAAACCTTTGCTAATAAAATATATGTAACGGATTTTTTCTTTACTAGTTGCCCTGGGATTTGTCCGAAAATGACCGCTAATATGGCGGTTTTACAAGAGGCTTTTAAAGAAGATTCTGAAATTCTATTATTATCACATTCTGTAACTCCAGAAACCGATTCAGTTCCCGTTTTAAAAACCTATGCGCAAGAAAAAGGTGTAGATGATAATAAATGGCATTTGGTTACAGGTCCACGAAGTGAAATTTATAGTTTAGGTCGAAACACCTATTTCGTTGAAGAAGATTTAGGTGAAATTAAAACCGATGATGATTTTCTTCACACCGAAAATTTCGTGTTAGTTGATAAGAATAGCCATATTCGAGGAATTTATAATGGCTTAAATAAAACATCCGTTAACCAGTTAATTGCAGACATTAAAACCTTGAAATCAGAAAGTTAATAAAAATTAATTTAGTGCATTTTAATAAACACAAAACATGTGTAAATGAATAAAATAAAACAAAGAATAAATTTTCTCATAGTCGTATTGGTGTGTAGTGCAACGTTGTTCACCTTTAATTCTTGTAGTGATGATGATTTAAATAATGCCACAATAACAGAAGAATCGGGAACTGACGATAGTGATTTTGAGGCAACCGATTGGACTAGTGATACCCATAGTAAAGATGCCGATCCCAATTTTGTTGAGGTGTTTGAAGATAATACTGTAAAACGACTAGATATCGTAATTACCGAAGCACGTTGGCAAAACATGTTAGATAACATGACTGAACTTTATGGCCCATTTGGCGGTTCAGTTGGAGGGCCAGGAGGGCCAGGTGGAGGTACAACAGATGTGGATGAAAACCCAATATTTGTTCCGGCCGAAGTGTTTTATGAAGGTCTTGAATGGTACCGTGTAGGGGTTCGATTTAAAGGGAATTCTAGTTTACAAACAAGCTGGCAAAGTGGTATTTTAAAACTGTCTTTAAAATTAGATTTTGATGAGTTTGAAGATGATTACCCACAAATAAAAAATCAGCGTTTTTATGGCTTTAAAAAGTTAAGTCTTAAAAATAATTTTGACGATAAATCCATGTTACGCGAAAAAGTAGCAACCGATGTTTTTAGAAACGCCGGTTTAGCAGCCTCACACACCGCGTTTTATACGGTGTATGTTGATCATGGAAATGGACCACAGTATTTCGGACTTTATACTTTAGTTGAAGAGGTAGATGATACCGTTTTGGATACCCAGTTTTCTGATGACAATGGTAATTTATACAAACCAGATGGTGATGCTGCTAGCTTTGCTCAAGGAACATTTAATGAGGATGAGTATGTTAAAAAAACCAATGAGGATGAAGCTGATTTTTCTGACGTTCAAAACCTATTAACCATTTTACATGATAATTCTAGAACAACAAACCCAGAAGATTGGAGAGCAAATCTGGAATCTAATTTAGATACGGATGTTTTCTTAAAATATTTAGCGGTTAATACGGTTGTGCAGAATTGGGATACCTATGGTAGAATGACCCATAATTATTTCCTATATAACAATCCAGATACAAGTAAACTAACTTGGATTCCTTGGGATAATAACGAAGCGTTACAAATTGGTAAAATGCAAGGATCTTTACCATTAGATTTTTCAAATCTGAATGCAGCCGAATGGCCATTAATAGGTTATTTATATCAAGACTCCGTTTATAAAACGCAGTACAATTTGTATGTGCAAGAAGTTGTTACTAATGCATTTAGTGTTAGTAACGTTCAAGCCTTATACGCTAGTTATGCGTCGTTAATTCAACCATACGCTACAACCGAAGTTTCTGGATATAGTTTTTTAACATCTAGTGCTGATTTTCAAGCAGCCATAAATGAATTAAACAGGCATGTTGTAGATAGAAATAATGCCGTAAATGACTATTTAAATTAAGCATTTAAATAGGTTTATTTTAGTCCTGTTTTGTGTTAAAAGCTTCGTGAGAAATTACGGAGCTTTTTTATGTTCTTAAAGTGAAAAACATACTTAATCTAAACATCTTTAGATTTCGTAATTATAGCTTTCAAGCGTTCTTTACGTAAGACTTTTTCGGCCTTTTTCTTATCAATTTTTCTATTGAGAAGTTTGGTGTGCTTGGCCTTATTTTTCGTGTTTTTCTGACCCTTCGGTTTTGGCATAATAGTGATTTTATAGATCGTGTGAAATTAAATAAATAGCCTACTAAATTTCACCAATGATAGATAAAATAGTGCTAAAAAGTATAATTTTAGTTAAATTTCCTTAGAACCTTATGTTTTACAGCTATTAATAATCGTTTTAAAGTACATTCACAAGTATTAAAATAATAAATTTGTAATTCAGAAAAATTGCTTGAAAGAGACGGAAAATAAAGATATACAACAGCCTATTCCTAAAAAAAAGAAACGGTTTAGATTCTTAAAAATAATCGGACGGATTATTTTAGGGATTCTCTTGCTGTTATTTTTGCTCATTCTGTTCATTCGAAGTCCTTGGGGACAAGACATTATTGTTACCAAAGCCGTTTCTTTTCTGTCCGATAAGACTAAAACCAAAGTAGCCGTGGAAAAACTGTTTATCACCTTTGATGGCGATATACAATTAGACGGACTGTATCTGGAAGACACCAAAGGCGACACATTAATTTATTCAAAATCCTTGGAGGCAAATGTTCCCATATTTGCTTTAATTCGTGGTGATGGTTTAGGTGTAGACGGTCTAAATTGGGAAGGTGTTCGTGCTAACATCACCCGAAAAGACACCATTCAAGGTTTTAATTTTCAGTTTATAATTGATGCTTTTGCAAGTGAAGAACCAACACAAGTTGAAACAGACACGACGTCGGCACCATTAAATATCATTCTAGGATATTTGAATTTCAAAGATTTTGATGTGGTTTATAACGATGCCGTTACAGGAATTGACAGTCGTTTTAAAATTGGGAAGCTGGTTGCAGATATGGATAAAACCGATTTGGAAACCATGACGTTTAATGCTTCGGAACTAGAATTAGCTGATAGCACTATTAAATTTCACCAATTACCCGTTCCTGCCACACCAGATACTGAAGCATCAACATTACCAATGCTAACAGTTGATGAACTTACACTTACCAACGTGTTTACAGATTACCAAAGCAAAGCCGATAATCTAGCGCTAACCGCAACAATTAATGAGTTTTATGCTGAAGTGCCGCATATAGATTTAGCAAATCAGCTTTTTGAAGTTGATGAATTTCGACTAAAAAACTCAACCATCACGCTTAAAACAGAAACTGAAAATAACGTTGTTACGGAAAAAGTAGAAGACGTTTCTAAAGATATTGAAGACGATATAATGGCATTTCAATGGCCAGAATTACAACTCAAAATTGGAGAAATAGATTTAGAAAATAATAATTTCAGCTACTTCGTGAATAACGAAAAAGGCAAAAAAGGTGTTTTTAATTCCAATGCTATTGTATTAACGGAAATCAATTTTCAAGCAAACACAGTTCTGCTAAAAGATAAAAAGGCAGAATTAGATTTAGAAGAAGCATCTTTCAAAGAAATTTCGGGAATCGATTTAAAAAACTTGAAATTCGAACTCAATGCTTCGGATAAGAAACTGAATTTATCAGGTTTAAAGATAGCTTTAAATAAAAATGACATACAAGGAAATTTACAGTTGGACTATCCATCTTTAGCCAATTTAATAAAAGTTCCAGAGCTGTCTAAAGTTGCTTTAAATTTACCAGCATTTAAAATAGCACTTCAAGATTTGTTTTTAATTCAACCCGACTTAAAATCCAATGAATATTTAAAAACCTTGAGTAAAAACCAGATTACTGGAACTATAAAAGCCAATGGTTATTTGTCCGATATTAGCTTATCAAAAATGATAGTTAATTGGAGTAATACTAAAATTTCAGCCAATGGAAGTATTCAAAATGTAACCAATCCTGATGCGTTAGCGTTTGATATTCCAGCTTTTTCAGCGGTTACAAAACGGTCTGATATAATAAAATTCGTAAAAGAAGATAGTTTAGGAATCAGTCTTCCAAAAGATGTGAAATTTGTAGGGAACGCAACCGGAAACCTTAATGATATTACTGCGAAAGCAAAATTAACAACCACACAAGGTATTGCTACCATTGAAGGTATGTATAAAAATGCCGAAACTTTGGAGTTCAATGCAGATTTGACCGTTGAAGAATATAAGCTGAATGAATTACTTAAAAATGACCAATTGGGTGCTTTAAATTTAAAAATTGTAGCTCAAGGAAAAGGTGATAATATTAATAATCTAGATGCTAGTTTAGAAGCTACCGTTTCCAGTTTTAAATACAATAATTATGATGTAAACGATTTAAAATTGGTTGGCGACATTAAAAATGGTACTGGAAATATTACCTCTAATTATAAAGACAAAAACCTAAATACTAATGTGTATGCTACCGTTGTTTTAGATTCCATAGCACCAGAAGTCACAGCTGAAATAGATATTATTGGAGCCGATTTACAAGCCTTGGGCCTTATGGATCGAAACGTTAAAACAGGTATGAAAATTTATGCCGATTTTAAAGGTAATAGCAGCAGTTTTGATTTAGCAACTATTGTAGATAAAGGTGTTTTTGTATATGATGAAAAAAGCTATTTATTAGGCGATTTAAATATGTTGGCCCACGTGAGAAACGATACAACTTCGGTTTCTGTAAAGAATAAAATGGTCGATTTATTATTGGAATCCAATGCCGATCCAGAAACGTGGACTAAATCTTTAAGACATCATGTATTAAGTTATTTTTATCGTGATGAAGTTGTTTCGGATAGTATTGACAATCCCGTGAATTTAAAACTTCGTGGAAAAATTAGCCAATCGCCTATTTTAAACGAGGTGTTTATAGTAAACGTTCAAGATTTGGATACGATTCATATTGCTGTGGATTTTAAAGAAGCCGAACGGAAACTTAAAGCTAATATAACCGCACCACATATTAATTATGCTGGTTATGAGTTGGATAGTTTGGCGTTTTCAATGGATACGGATTTGGAGAAATTCAATTTCAATTTGGGCTTTAATGAAATAGTTGCAGGTCCGTTGAATATTCAAAAAACAGTCATTTCTGGAAATCAAACAAATAATGAATTATCTCTAGAATTCACTGCCTTTCATGACGAGGAAATCATGGCACAAATTTTCAGTAAAATAACAGGTGACAGTGAGGAACTGCGATTTCATGTTCAGCCAAACAATTTAATTTTAAATAAAATACCTTGGGATATTCCGGAAGCAAATGAAGTGCTTATTTACGATAAGAAATTAGTATTTAATGAATTCCGAATTAGTAAAAATAACCAGTCCATAGAAATTACAGATAAGTTACCTAATAAATCTAAAGATCATATTGCTATCGATTTTAAGAATTTTAAATTAAGTGAATTTTTAAGCTATTTTAATCCAGATGATAAGATTGCTTCGGGCGACTTAAATGGTGATTTCGTTTTAGAAGAACCTTTTGGAAATACTGGAATTGTTGCGGATTTAGATATTTCAAAACTACAATTCATGGATGTTAATTTAGGGACTTTTACAGTAGATGCACAATCCTTAAATAACGATAGTTATGATTTTAATGCCAAAATGAAAGGTGGTGAAATTGATTTAGACTTAAAAGGCGATTATATAGCGAGTCAATCTGGCGCGAAGCTAAATCTTAATTTAGATATTAATCAGTTTAATATGGCTGCTTTAAATGGTTTCTCACAAGGTGAAATAACCGAAACTGATGGTTATTTTTCTGGTAATTTTAAATTAAGTGGCACAACTAGAGATCCAAAATACAGTGGACAATTAGAATTTAATGATGCAGATTTTAAAGTTGCCATGTTTAATTCGGCATTTACTTTACAAAATGAAACCTTGAATATTGACAATTCAGGATTAACCATGACTAATTTCACCATTCAGGACGAAAACAAGAACACCTTTGAAATGTCTGGAAAAATTGGCACCGAAAATTTCATTAATCCAACCTTCGATTTACAAGTCAATGCCAACGATTTTCAAGTTCTTAATGCCACAAAAGATGACAACGATTTTCTGTATGGCAAAGCAAGTTTTGATGGAAATGCGAAAATAACTGGCAATTTACAAGTCCCAAAAATAGATATGGACATGACAATAAGTTCAGATACGGATGTCACCTATATTCTGCCGTCAGCTACTGTAAATGTTGAAGAACGTGATGGTGTTGTTGTGTTTGTGAATCGTGAAAATCCAGATGCTATTTTAACTAGAACCACAGAAAAAACAGCAACTATAAAAGGATTTGATATTTCGGCGCTTTTAAAAATTGGAAAAGAAGCAACCGTAACTATTATTCTGGATGAACAAACAGGCGATAATTTTAAAGTCTCTGGTGAAGGCGATTTTAATATGAGTATGAACCCGAATGGAAATGTAAGACTTTCAGGTGTTTATGAAGTCTTATCTGGTCATTATGAACTAAATTTATATAAAATAGTAAACCGAAAATTCAATCTGGTTCCAGGTAGTCGTGTTACATGGTCTGGCGATCCTTTTGATGCCAAACTAGATGTTAAAGCAGTATATCAAGTAGAAGCATCTGCTTCATCGTTAATGGCTCCTGTTTATTCTGGAAGTGATCCTGCTATTAAAGGAAAATTCCGACAGGTGTTACCATATTATGTGTTTTTAAATATTTCAGGACAGCTTCTGGAGCCTGAAATAGCCTTCAATTTAGATATGCCAGAGGAGGAACAAGGTGCAATTGGTGGTCAAGTATATGGTAGAATTCAGCAATTAAATAATCAGGAAGATGAATTAAACCGTCAAGTTTTTTCACTTTTGGTGTTGAATCGTTTTTATCCAGATCCTGGTAGTGATGGTAGTTCAGGAGGTGTGGCTTCCATAGCACGAGACAATTTAAATGATGCTGTAGCAGATCAACTTAATATGTTTTCCGATAAATTATTAGGGAATTCTGGTTTCGAACTCGATTTTGGATTAAATAGTTTTACGGATTACCAAGGCGCATCACCACAACAGCGAACACAATTGGATATTGCAGCACAGCAAAAACTATTTGATGATCGTTTAATTGTACGTGTTGGTAGCGAGGTAGATATTGAAGGAAGTAGTTCTACTGGCGAAGAAACACCTATAATTGGTAACGTAAGTATCGAGTATTTACTAACCGAAAGTGGTCGTTATCGTTTAAAAGGTTTTAGTAGAAATGAATTTGAAAATGTAATTGATGGTCAAACCGTTGTTAGTGGAATAGCCCTAATTTTCACGCAGGAATTCAATAAGTATAATGAACTTTGGGATGCCTTGTTTAAATCGGAAACTGAAAAAGAAAAAGCTGAAAAAGCAAAAAAAGAAGCTGAAAAAGAAGCTGCTAAAGAAAAAAGAAAGAAAAAAGAAGCTGCTACGAATAAAAGTATTGAAGAAAAAAAGAACTAAAAGCACAATAAATAAATCAGTATATATTGAAACCGTACCAAACATTCAAACACATTTGTATTCTTATATGTATAGGGAGTTTGTACTCTTGTAGCATAACCAAGCAGATTCCAGAAGACGAGCGTTTATATACAGGCGCGAACCTTACCATTGAATCCGATAGTATTATTAAAAACGAATCAGGTTTAAAATCTGAACTAGAAACGGTTTTACGTCCAGAACCAAATTCTAAATTTTTGGGCATGTATCTTGGGTTGTATTACTATTATAAGAACCAGAAAGAAAAACCTGGATTTATTAATCGTTGGCTCTACAAACAGTTTGGTGAAGAACCCGTTTATCAATCGGATGTGGAAGCCTATGAAATTGAAGACTTATTATTAAACCGATTAGAAAACAGAGGTTTTTTCTACAGTCGTGCAGCTTCATCTTTTGAAGAAACGGAAAATAAAGCCACATTAAATTATACTGTTACAGTTCCAAAGCCTTACCTAATGGCTAGCTATAAAATGGATTCTATGCCAGTTAGTATTCATGAAACCATGGAGAAATTGGTGTCGGAATCACAATTTGAAAACGGTATGCGTTTCGATTTGAATAACATGAAATTAGAGCGTCAGCGTTTAGATAAGGCACTCAAAAACAAAGGCTATTTTAACTTTAATGATAATTTTTTAATTTTTGAAGCAGATACGAATCAATATGCGAATAAAAACTTCGACTTATTCTTAAAATTAAAAAACGAAGTGCCTAAAAAAAGTTTGATTCCTTATAAAATTTCAAAAGTAAATGTATATCCTAATTATGAAGTTTCAGATTCGGTTTCTATAACAACAACACGATTTAATGAGAAAAACTTCATTCAAAAAGAAACGTTTTTTAAACCTAAATATTTAGATCCTTTTATAGTTCTAGAAGAAGGGGAATATTATAATCCTGACGATTCTCGTAATACCGCCAGACGGCTTTCAACCATTGGTGCCTATAAATATGTAAATATTCAATATAAAGAATTGGATACTTTGGCCGATGATAATCTGGGGCTTCTAGAGGCTAATATTTATTTATCGCCATTAAATAAGCGCGCACTTCGTGCAGAACTTCAGGTGGTTACTAAATCTAATAGTTTTGCTGGCCCTGCATTAACAGTAACTTTAAGTAACCGTAATTTATTTGGAGGTGGTGAAACGTATAATATAACACCTAAAATAGGTTACGAAAAACAATTAGGAGGTGGTCAAGATTCTGGTAATAGTAGTTTAGAATTTGGATTGCACAACGAGCTTATTTTTCCTAGAGTACTTTTTCCTATTAAAATTGATGATGATTTTTTTAAATACTCAATTCCTAAAACAAAAACGTCCTTAAGCATTGATTATTTAGATAGAAGCGATTTATATACCTTGCTATCAGGAACAGCCTTATTTGGTTACTCATGGGATGCCAATAGGTATGTAACTCATGAAATTAATCCTATATCATTAAGTTATACGGAACTTTTAAATACCACGCCAGAATTTGAAGATATACTGGAAAATGATCCTTTTTTAAGGCGCAGTTTTGAACAACAGTTCATAGCTGGATTAACCTATAGTTTTACGTTTAATGAAATGCTTAATGCCCAGTTAAAGCATCAATTTTATTTCAATTTTACGTTTGATATTGCCGGAAATACTATTAGTTTATTTGGTAAAGACCAAGGCACAGAAAACCCAAAAACATTTTTAGGGTTTGAATATGCACAATATGCTAAAGCGGATGTTGATTTTCATTATCATTTTAATTTAGGAAAAGAACGGGTTATTGCTGCCAGACTTTTTGGTGGTTATGGTTTAGCTTATGGAAATTCAGATGTCATTCCTTTTGTAAAACAGTATTACTCTGGCGGTCCATATAGTGTTCGTGCCTTTAATATTAGATCTTTAGGTCCAGGAACATATAACCCAAATTCAGATATAACTGATGGTGACATTGTTTTCGATAAAACTGGAAATATAAGATTCGAAGCCAATGTAGAATACCGTTTTCCTATTGTATCATTTTTAAAAGGAGCCGTTTTCGCCGATGCTGGAAATATCTGGAATTCTAAAGAAAACCCTATTTATAATGGGAAAGATAAATTTGGAAGTGATTTTATTAGTGAGCTTGGAATGGGGGCAGGAATAGGACTTCGTGTGGATATTCAAAGTTTTGTAATTCGTTTTGATTTGGCTGCACCTTTTCACGATCCCTCATTACCAAAAGGAGAGCGTTTTAATTTTGATGTCGGTTCTCCTATTTTAAATTTTGCTATAGGATATCCATTTTAAAGGAATTAATATTTTATTAAGAGCAATTACCTACCATCAAACGATTATTGGTTTGTGTTAACTTATGAGGAATTTGGGCAAATCAAACAATTTAAGTCTCATTTTTCATTAAAGCGCTCATTCTTTTCAAATAAAATAGTATATTCATTCGTTTATAAAAGACGTTCATGCTTTAATAACTAACGTGATAACAATTATTTATAGGTTGTTGTCGATAAATTATTGAATTTATTTTTTAAAAAACATATATTTGATTTTTGTAGGATATTATAGGGATTGATCATCACTAAAACACACTTTATCGAAGTTTTTAGCACTTAATGGATGTTTTTTTAATTATTAAATTTTGTTAAGCCAGTTTTTTTTATACATTTACCGCTGAATGAAGTCACAAAACACAAAAATAGTTGTCTCAATCTTATTTTTATTAATAAGTTTTGTTTGTTTTTCACAAACGGTGCCACCACCACCGCAACCACCAGTGCCACCAGGTTTACCTATTGATGGCGGTATTGTTATGGGATTAATTTCAGGTTTATTCTATGGTGTTTATAGACTATTTAAAGCTAAATAGTTTCTCTATTTGTTTAATTCGAAAAGTTTCGTAACATATTTTCCAATAACATCAAACTCTAAATTTACCACCGTTCCTAATTTAAAAGCATTAAAGTTCGTAAATTCATACGTGTAAGGAATAATAGCTACACTAAAACTATTTTTTGCCGAATTTACAACGGTTAAACTCACACCATTAATTGTAATTGACCCTTTTTCAATCGTTATATTATTTAGTGTTTCATCATATTCAAACGTAAAAATCCAACTTCCAGCCGCTTCTTCAACTGCTGTACAAATCGCCGTTTGATCTATATGCCCTTGAACCATATGACCATCTAAACGCGCTCCTAATTTCATAGCGCGCTCTAAATTAACCGAATCCCCAACCTGTAAATCCGAGATGTTCGTTTTTTTTATAGTTTCATTAATAGCCGTTACCGTATAGTTTTTGCCATCAATTTTTACAACCGTTAAACAGATGCCGTTGTGCGCGACGCTTTGATCTATTTTTAATTCAGAAGTTATATTAGAGCTAACCGTAATATGTAGATTTTGGTCTTCTTTTTCTATTTGTTGGATGTTGCCAATATCTTCTATGATGCCAGTGAACATAAGTATGGATTATTTAGTTAAATTTGCAAAACAAAATTACAAACAAAAGTTAGTTAATTAATGAGGAAAGCAGAAAATGTTATCGTAGGGATCTCTATTGGAGATTTAAATGGTATTGGTGGAGAAATTGTTTTAAAAACGTTGGCAGATGTCAGAATGCTTGAATTTTTTACACCGGTAATTTTTGCTTCTGCGAAAACCATTACATTTTTAAAAAACCATTTTGATATAGATATAAACTTTAATGGGATTACTAATTTAGATCAGATTATAACGGGAAAAATTAATGTATTCAATGCATGGAGTGATCGTGCAGATATTAATTTCGGTCAAGAAGATCCAATAATTGGGGAGTTTGCTATAAAGTCCCTTTTTGCAGCAACCAAAGCTTTAAAAGAGGATATTATTGATGTTTTAGTTACAGCACCTATAAATAAACATACCATCCAGTCAGAACAATTTAATTTCCCTGGTCATACTGATTATCTGGCTCAAGAATTAGATGGTGAGAGTTTAATGTTTATGATTTCCAATGATTTACGTATTGGTTTATTAACAGATCATGTTCCAATAAAAGATATAGCCAGTCATATTACACCAGAACTCATAGAAAGCAAAGTCAATACGGTATATAAGAGCTTACAGAACGATTTTAATATTAGACGACCAAAAATTGCGGTCTTGGGCATCAATCCACATACAGGCGATAATGGTGTAATTGGAAAGGAAGACGATGAGGTTATGCGTCCAACACTAAAAGCACTAAATGAAAAAGGAAAATTAGTTTATGGACCTTATGCCGCTGATAGTTTTTTTGGTTCCAGTAATTACAAAAATTTTGATGCTATTATTGCATCCTATCATGATCAAGGTTTAATTCCATTTAAAACGCTATCATTTGGGAATGGTGTAAATTACACCGCAGGTTTGTCTAAAATAAGAACGTCACCCGACCATGGAACAGCTTTTGAAATTGCTGGAAAAGGGGAAGCGAATGAAAATTCGTTTAAGGAAGCCGTCTTTTTAGCGCTTAAATTATATCATAATAGAATGGAGAATGCTGAATTAGCTAAAAACCCATTAATTACACCGCAAAAAAAGATATAAACAAAAAAATGTTTATAAGTGTTATAAGCTAAATAATTTTTATATATTTGCAGGCTCAAAATAGATGTGATAATGAGGGAATTGAAAACGTTTACAATACCATTTGTAGGGTTAAAATTAGGGAAACATCAATTTGAGTACAAAATAGATAAGACGTTCTTTGATTTTTTTGAATATCAAGATTTTAATGATGCTGATATTGCTGTGGACTTAGAGTTAAACAAGAAAACAACATTATTGGAATTACATTTTGAAATGTCAGGAACTGTAAATGTGAATTGCGATTTAACAAATGAGCCTTATAATCAGGAAATTAGAAATAGTTTTGATTTGGTGGTTAAATTTGGTGAAGACTATAATGATGAAGAAATTGATCTGTTAGTTATACCACACGGAGAATATGAAGTGAATGTACAACAATATATATACGAAACCATTATATTGACAATACCTTCAAAATTAATTCATCCAGGCGTAGAAGATGGCACCTTACAGTCTGATATACTTGAAAAATTAGAAGAATTAAGCCCTAAAGAGAAACAAGAAAAAGAAGATAACGAGGAAATTGATCCGCGTTGGAATACATTAAAGAAACTATTAACGGATAAATAATAATAACAATGGCACATCCTAAAAGAAAAATCTCCAAAACAAGAAGAGATAAAAGAAGAACCCATTATAAAGCAGTAGCTCCACAAATTGCAACTTGCCCAACTACTGGTGAAGCGCACTTATATCACAGAGCTCATTGGTTTGAAGGAAAACTATATTACAGAGGTCAAGTATTAATTGACAACTCGGTAACAGAAGAAAACGCAGCATAACTACTATGCGTGCATACAAGAAAACGCTCATCACTGAGCGTTTTTTTTATGATAAATTTTTATAGAAGCCAAAAACGACTTAATTTGCACTAAATTAAACCGAATATCGGTGCGTTTTGGCGAAATTTCATCAAAAACGTCTCGTTTTAATGGTTTTAGCGAAATAATTTATACGTATGAGTAAAATCTCAGCAGCCATTACAGCTGTAGGTGCCTATGTGCCAGACTATGTGTTGACTAACCAAATTCTTGAAACGTTAGTGGATACAAATGATGAATGGATAACCTCCAGAACAGGCATTAAAGAGCGTAGAATATTAAAGGAAGAAGGCAAAGGCACTTCATTTCTTGCTATTAACGCTGCAAAAGACCTCATCAACAAAACAGGTCTCAATCCCAAAGAAATAGATTTAGTAATTGTTGCAACCGCAACACCAGATATGAAAGCCGCCTCAACAGCAGCTTTTACAGCTACCGAAATAGGCGCTACTAATGCGTTTTCATTCGATTTGGAAGCTGCATGTTCTAGTTTTTTATTCGGAATGTCTACCGCTTCTAGTTATATTGAATCGGGTCGCTACAAAAAAATACTATTAATAGGTGCTGATAAAAATTCATCATTTATAGATTATAAAGATCGCGCTACATGTATTATTTTTGGTGATGGTGCAGGAGCCGTTTTATTTGAGCCTAATACTGAAAATTTGGGTTTACAAGACGAATACCTAAGAAGTGATGGTGCTGGACGTGAGTTTTTACAAGCTACTTATGGTGGCTCATCCTATCCGTCAACACCAGAAGCCGTTGCAGAAGGCAAACATTTTATATTCCAAGATGGAAAAACCGTATTTAAAAATGCTGTTTTTAATATGGCTGATGTCGTTGTTAAAATATTAGAGCGCAATAATTTAAGTAAAGATGATATTGCATGGTTGGCCGCTCATCAAGCTAATAAACGTATTATTGATGCCACAGCAAATAGAATAGATCTTGACCAAAACAAAGTCATGATGAATATCGAAAAATATGGTAATACCACTTCGGCTACCTTACCATTATTATTAAACGATTACGAATCTCAATTAAAAAAAGGCGATAAAATTATTTTTGCAGCCTTTGGAGGTGGATTTACTTGGGGCTCTATTTATTTAAAATGGGCTTATAACTCTTAACTAACTAAAAAATTAAAATCAAAACTAAAATCTAAATAATTATGGATTTAAAAGATATTCAAAACTTAATTAAGTTTGTAGCAAAGTCAGGTGCTAGTGAAGTAAAATTAGAAACTGATGACGTTAAAATCACCATTAAAACCGGAGGTGACGAAAAAGCTGAAACAACAACTTATGTTCAGCAAATTCCAGTAGGTGCACCAGTTGGACATGTGCCTGCAGCTCCAGCACCAATGGCAGCTGCTGTTGCACCAGAAGCGGCAGAAGAAGACTCAAAATATATTACGATCAAGTCGCCTATTATTGGAACGCTTTATAGAAAGCCATCTCCAGACAAACCAGTTTTTGTTGAAGTAGGTCAAACTATAAAAGAAGGTGATGTACTTTGTATTATTGAAGCTATGAAATTATTCAATGAAATTGAATCTGAAATTTCAGGTAAAATAGTAAAAGTATTAGTTGATGATTCTTCTCCAGTTGAATTTGATCAACCATTATTTTTAGTCGATCCATCATAATCTAAAGTTTAAAGTTTAAAATTTAAAGTTCCAGTTTTTTAGCTCGAACAATAAACGTACAAAACCATAAACTTATAAACTCAATAGAATTATGTTTAAAAAAATATTAGTTGCCAATAGAGGGGAAATAGCCTTACGTGTTATTAGAACCTGTAAAGAAATGGGCATAAAAACGGTAGCTGTGTATTCAACTGCAGATGCTGAAAGTCTTCATGTAAAGTTTGCAGATGAAGCGGTTTGTATTGGACCTCCTCCAAGTAGTGAATCGTATTTAAAAATGTCGAATATCATTGCTGCAGCCGAAATTACAAATGCAGATGCTATTCACCCAGGATATGGGTTTCTATCTGAAAATGCCAAATTTTCAAAAATTTGTGAAGAACATGACATCAAATTTATTGGTGCTTCTGCAGATATGATTAATCGTATGGGTGATAAAGCCAATGCGAAAGCAACCATGATTGAAGCAGGCGTGCCTTGTGTTCCTGGAAGTGAAGGAACTATAGATGATTATAAACACTGCGAAATATTAGCCGAAGAAGTTGGATATCCTGTTATGCTTAAAGCATCAGCAGGTGGTGGCGGAAAAGGTATGCGTGCTGTTTGGAAAAAAGAAAACTTAAAAGACGCTTGGGAGTCTGCTAGACAAGAATCTAAAGCTGCTTTTGGGAACGACGATATGTACATGGAAAAACTCATAGAAGAGCCAAGACATATTGAAATCCAAATTGTAGGCGATTCTACAGGAAAAGCTTGTCATTTATCAGAACGTGACTGTTCTATTCAACGTCGTCATCAAAAATTAACGGAAGAAGTTCCTTCGCCATTTATGACGAAAGCCCTTCGTAAGAAAATGGGAGATGCTGCCGTAAAAGCTGCCGAATATATTAAGTATGAAGGTGCAGGAACGGTTGAATTCCTTGTGGATAAACACCGTAATTTCTATTTTATGGAAATGAATACGCGTATCCAAGTAGAACACCCAATCACAGAGCAAGTTATTGATTTCGATTTAATTCGTGAGCAAATTTTGGTTGCATACGGTGTGCCAATTTCTGGTAAAAATTATACACCAAAATTACATTCAATAGAATGCCGAATTAATGCGGAAGATCCATTTAATGATTTCAGACCTTCACCAGGTAGAATCACGACACTTCATGCACCAGGTGGGCATGGTGTACGTTTAGATACGCACGTTTATGCAGGTTATGTTATTCCGCCATATTATGATTCTATGATTGCGAAATTAATTACCACAGCGCAAACACGTGAGGAGGCTATCAATAAAATGAAACGCGCTCTTGATGAATTTGTTATAGAAGGTATAAAAACAACCATTCCTTTTCATAGACAATTAATGGAGCATCCAGATTATTTAGCCGGAAACTACACCACTAAATTCATGGAAGACTTTGTTATAGAAAAGCCAAGTGATAATTAATAAATAAAAGCTCCGAAATATTTTCGGAGCTTTTTTTATGAGAAACTGGATTCATTTAATAAACCTAACTTCTGTGTTTAAAAAAAAGATTTCCAATTCTAATGCTGGTTGTAAATTTAAGCCTTCTTTAAAGTTTATTATTTTATCTGCTAATAACACTTTTAATATTTTAATCCGAAACGCAATATTACAATCATCTTTATTAAGATGGAGCTCTCCGCTGACATTCATTTTGTAAAACCAATACTATAAGTTGCATACTCTTGTTGTAAGTAAATTATGTTAAGTAGCAATCTCATAACTTTCTTCAGTTTTTATTAAATTTATATTGCAATTATTATATGAGAAACTATGCGCGCAAACTTGCATTCAGGGGGATTGGTTGCATACGTTTCCTTATTCTCACCAAATAACTATATCATTTCTCGTTAAAAGTTGTTATGATAACTTGAATTCCAGTTCTAAAATTCTTACTTTAGTGGCAAAATAAATTATTTATACAAAAAAACATGAAAAAAAAATTACACAAAGTTTTACCATTCGTAATCCTTATGTTTTGTTTGTCAGCTTTTAGTCAAGAACAACACTTTAAAAAAGTGATTGCTGAACAAGAAAACAGTATGATGATTAATACCACGTATTCAATGAGTATTAATCAATTAATGAGCGATTTGAGTAAAGCGCAGCAGCGAGGAGACTCGCGAGAACAAGTTAATAACCTTGTGATTGAAGTGCCGAATCTTGATGGGGAATTAGAAAAATACTTAATTCAAGAAGCATCTGTTATGTCGCCAGGCTTACAAGCGCAATATCCAGAAATCAGATCGTATGTTGGATATGGAATTGATACGCCTAGTTCATATTTACGTTTTAGTATATCTCCTTACAAAGGAATGTCAGGTATTGTTTTATCTGGTATAGAAGGAAAAGGTCTTGTTATAGAGCCTGTTAAGAGTAATGTATCTCAAATAATTGTTCGTGAGAAACAAAATTCAAATTCGGAAATTCAAAGTTTTGAGTGTTCAACTCCTGAAGAATTAAGTGAAGAAATTGGAGATATTGTAAATTCCAACCGAACTGGAGCTAATGGTACCTTACATACTTTTGATTTAGCGATGTCTGTAACGGCAGAGTATTCTATTTTTCATGGCGGAACCTTGCCACAAGTAAATGCTGCTATCGTGAATACCATGACTGTTGTAAATGCCATTTTTGAAAATGAATTTAATGTGAACATGATATTAATTCCAAATAATGATGCTGTTATATACTTAACTACGGCAACTTCACCTTATAGTAGTACTAATGATTCTGGGTATAATGGTGTTTTGCAATCAACTTTAAATTCAGTTATAGGTAATGCTAATTATGATATTGGTCACCTAATGGGCGGTATTGGAAATAATGGTAATGCTGGTTGTATTGGTTGTGTGTGTGTTGCAAATCAAAAAGGTAGTGGATATACAACAAGTACAACCCCAATAGGTGTGAATTTTGACGTGGATTATGTTGCGCATGAAATGGGACACCAATTTGGCGCAAACCACACGTATACATTTAGATCCGAAGGTGGAATAGCTCAAATGGAACCAGGTAGTGGTAGTACGATAATGAGTTACGCAGGTATAACAGGTACTTCTGATGTTCAACCATTTGTAGACCCTTATTTTCATGCCGTATCTATTCAGCAAGTAAATGCGCATGTAAGTACCAGAAGTTGTGATATAGAAACACCTACTGGAAATAATATTCCAACGGCTAATGCTGGTGCAAACATAACCTTACCGAAAGGAACGCCTTTTAGGTTAACAGGTGCTGGAACAGACGCAGACGCAAATGATAATTTAACGTATTGTTGGGAGCAATTTGATGAGAACAATGGTGTAACTGAATTTCCAAGCCCAACATCAACAAACAGTAATGAACCACAATTCAGATCGTATTTACCAAGTACAAATGCTACGAGAACATTCCCTAAAATGGAAGATTTAATAGATTTTGGTGTCAACGGTACGTTATACGAACAAATTCCTACAGTAGGAAGAAATGCAGATTTCAGATTAACCGTGAGAGACAATAGACCTGGAGGTGCGGCAAATGCCTTTGATGATATGCGTGTTACATGGAACAATACGGCAGGACCCTTTGTAGTGACATCTCAAGAAACAAATCAAATTGTATGGACTCCAGGAGATACAGAAACTATTACGTGGGATGTGGCAGGTACAACTGCAAATGGTATTAATGCGGCTAATGTAAATATCATATTATCTACATCATTAACGCCAGATGTAGACTTTACTACAGTTTTAGCTACAAATGTTCCTAATAATGGTTCCTATCAAATTGTAGTTCCTTCTGTGACTTCTGCTTATTCTAGAATTCTTGTGGAAGCGGCAGATGGTTCATTTTTTAATATAAATGATAATTATTTCGCCATAGGAAATTATATCTACGTTCCAGGTGATAGTTGTGAAGATTATTTCTTTGCTTCGGGAGGAATACTATTAGATGAAGATGCAGGGCAGTTTAGTGGTTTTAGATTACCTATAGCCGATTCTAAAACAATTTCAGACCTTAGAATAAGTATAGATGCTTCTACATCAAATAGTGGTCAAATTCGTGCAGCTATCAGACCACCATCTCAAGCAGCAGGATTTAATCAAGTATATTGGGGTGCATGTGCTGGTTCTACAGATCTTATTTTAACGTTTGACGATGCTGGAAACCCTATTAACTGTACTGATACAGCTAATAATGATGTGGTATTACCAGCGCAACCTTTAAGTTTTGCAGATGGTCAAAATTCCTTAGGAGATTGGATTTTCTTTATTGGAGATGTTGTAGTAGATGGCGTACGAGTTACGTGGAATTCTACAACGATCACTATCTGTGAGTCTGGTATTTTTGTTCCAGAATTAAGTGTCGACGAATTTGGATTAGATGCTTCATTTGCGGTATTCCCAAATCCAAATAACGGAGATTTCTCTATTAAGTTTAAGCCTTTAACAAACGAGACTATTAATGTAGAAGTGTTTGATATAAGAGGTAGAAACGTTTATAATAAAACGTATAACAGTACAGGTGATTTTAACGAGTCTATCTCGTTGAGTAATGCCCAAGCTGGTATGTATTTATTAAATGTTACACAGGGAAGCCAGAAAATCACTAAAAAGTTAATAGTTAACTAAATAGTGTCGCTTAATTTTTATAAAGAATAACTCCGAAAGCAATTTCGGAGTTTTTTTTTGATATTCCTTTCCAATTACCGCAACCTAGTATATCATGCATTAGCTATATTTAATTATTGTATATTTTTAATTAACTAGAAAATGAAAGGGATTACAACATTAAAAAAACAGTAAATTAGCCTTATGAATTTATCGTATTGGGAAAATAAAACCTGGCTAAATCAAGTGAATTATACTGTTGTTGGTAGTGGTATTGTTGGATTAAATTGTGCATTACAACTAAAACTACAGTTTCCGAAAGCCAAAATTTTAATTCTTGAGCGTGGTATGTTACCGCAAGGTGCTAGCACTAAAAATGCAGGTTTTGCTTGCTTTGGAAGTTTAAGCGAAATTCTAGACGATTTAAAAACCCATTCAGAAGATGAGGTTATAGAACTGGTTCAAAAACGGATTGACGGATTAAATTTATTGCGTCAAAATCTTTCAGATCAAGCTATAAATTATCAGCAGCTAGGCGGTTATGAATTGTTTAATAATGATAATCAGGCATTTTATGATACGTGTTTAACTGAAAGAGAATCCATTAATAAATTGCTGTTTCCAGTTTTAAAAGAAGCGATATTTTCACTTAAAACAAACGATTTTGGATTTGAAAATATTCACAAACAACTCATTTTTAATCCATTTGAAGGACAAATTGATACAGGTGATATGATGGAGGCTTTATTATTAAAAGTGCAATCAGCAGGCATTAAAATACTTAATAACGTAACCGTTGAAGCGTATACAGAATTGAATAGTATGGTTGATGTAAAAACCAGTCACTTTCAATTTAAAACCGAAAAATTATTAATAGCAACCAATGGCTTTGCATCGCAATTAATAAACGAAGACGTAAAACCAGCTAGAGCGCAAGTGCTCATAACAAAACCAATTCCTAATTTACCCATTACAGGAACTTTTCATTTAGATAAAGGTTATTATTACTTCCGAAACATTAATAATAGAATCCTGTTAGGTGGTGGTAGAAATTTAGATTTTACGGGTGAAGAAACTACGGTAATGACCGAAACGGCTCTTATTCAAAATCATTTGGAACAGGTATTGAAAACGACAATTTTGCCAAATACGGCTTTTGAAATTGATTATTGCTGGAGTGGTATTATGGGTGTTGGAAATCAGAAAAAACCAGTTGTTAAACAACTATCAAACCATGTATATTGTGGTGTGCGGTTAGGCGGAATGGGTGTTGCTATTGGCAGTATAATAGGAAAAGATCTTGCCCAATTACTAGATTGATATGATAAAAAAACTATTCAAATTTATTTTTAAATGCATCCTATGGCTTATAGTTTTATCAGTAGCAATGGTTTTATTATTCAAATGGGTTCCCGTACCTATTACGCCATTAATGGTTATTCGTGGTGTTGAAGAATACCAAAAGGGTAACAAAATGACTTGGGAACACGATTGGGTTTCCATTGATAACATATCAAGACATTTACAATTAGCGGTTATTTGTAGTGAAGACCAGCGTTTTTTAAAGCACAATGGTTTTGATATCAAGGCTATAGAAAAAGCTTTGGAGAATAATAAAAAAGGTAAACGCATAAAAGGTGCTAGTACCATTAGCCAACAAACAGCCAAAAATGTGTTTCTATGGCCAAATAGGAGTTGGTTACGCAAAGGTTTAGAAGCCTATTTCACGTTTTTAATAGAACTGACTTGGAGTAAGGAACGCATTATGGAAGTGTATTTAAATAGTATAGAAATGGGTAATGGTATTTATGGAGCCGAAGCGGCTTCGCAATATTGGTATAATAAATCGGCTGCCAAATTATCACCTATGGAAGCAGCTTCAATTGCAGCTATTTTGCCTAATCCGTTGCGATATAGAGCGCAACCAGCATCTAATTATATTGCAGGTAGAAAGTCATGGATTGTGAAACAAATGGGGTATTTTGGACGATTAGATTACAACCAAGTCGATGAAAAAAAATAGCGCAATAAAAAGTGAATTATACAATTTGTGCTTGATGTCCTTAAACAAGCGGTTGGGCGCCATTCAGAAACAAATTGCGGAAATTCAAGAATCTTTAACAAGTGAAACCAAAAGTAGTGCAGGCGATAAGCATGAAACAGGGCGTGCCATGTTACAGCTGGAGCGTGAAAAAGCAGGAGTACAGCTTTCTGAAATACAAAAGCAACAGGACACGCTTTCTAAAGTGAACGTTATAAAAACCTCCGAAACTATTTGTTTAGGAAGTGTGGTGTTCACAACCAAATCCAATTATTTTATTGCTATTAGTGCTGGTGAATTTTTAATTGCTGGTGAATTGTTTTATGCTATTTCACCGCGTACACCAATAGGAAAATTGTTATTAGGAAAAACAGTACGGAATGAAATTGTTTTTAATAAACAGACGATTAAAATTGAAGCTATTATTTAGTAATTTCTAAATGAACGATATCACCTTTTTTCAATTCTGAAGCATGTTCAAATACGATAATTGATTCTTCAAATTCGGCCTCTATCAAAAAATAAGACCCTTTAAAATAAGCTTTTTTAACGACTACTTTTATATCCGATTTTTCAACCACTTTCAGTTGGTGTGCATAAATAAACTGACCTTTAATACGATTAAATTCTCCAAAGAAGGCAGCTACTAACGCACTTTCAGGGTTGTTATAAAGATCTTGTGGTTTTCCTTGAGCCGCTATTGTTTGGTTGTTTAAAACAATAATTTGGTCAGCAAAACCTAAAACATCTTCTTGGTCGTGTGTGGCAACCAAACAGGCGATATTTTTTTCTTTCAAATAGTTAAAAACCCGACGTCTCAATGTTTGTTTTTGGTAATTATCAATATGGCTAAAGGGTTCATCCAGCAATAAAATTTCTGGTTCTTCAGCTAAAGCGCGGGCTAAAGCCACACGTTGTTTTTGACCACCACTTAAAAGCTTGACTTTGGTTTTTGCAAATTCGGTAAGTTCAACAACATCAAGAAGTTCAGCGGTACGTTCTTTTTTTTCTTTCGGAAAAAAATTAGATAGATGCTTACCTATATTTTCTTCCACGGTTATAAATGGCATGAGTTCAAATTCTTGAGCTACATACTTCATGAAATCATAACCAACCACTAAATTGTGTTTGGGTCCAAGAATCTCCATGTCTTTCCAAAAAATATGACCTGAATCCAAATCATATTCACCATAAAGAAGTTTTAATAAGGTGCTTTTCCCTGAACCGCTTTCGCCAATTATAGCTGTGTTTTCACCGGGCTGTATGCTGAAATTTATAGCCTGTAAAATGGGTGTTTTTTGATAAGCGAATTTGAGATCTTTTACGTTTAGCATGCTGCAAAAATACGGCAAAAAAAATTCGCTTCTAAAAGAATAGAAGCGAATTTATTATGTTGATGATCTATGTTATTGCTTAATAAATTTTCTGTTTATAACGCGACCTTCAGACTCTAATCGTAAAATGTAAAAACCGGTTTGTAATTTTGAAACATCTAAAGCGTTTGTTTCTAATTTAGAGTTTAATACTTTTTTTCCATTGATATCAAAAACGGTTGCAATTTTACCATTTAAAGAAACAGGTGTTGAAATATTAAGGGTGTTTTCAACTGGGTTCGGGTAAATTGCTAACGTTTCCAATTCATAATCCTGAACCGTTAACGACTCGCCTTCAGTAACACAAAGTCTTTGATTGATTGTTGGTGTTGGAATATTATCTACAACACCTGATGGCCAGTAAATTATTAAATTATCTATGGCTGTTTCTGTTCCCAATCCGAAATGAGTATTTAACGTGCTCATAAATCTAAAACCTTCACCACTCCTTACATCGCGAATTTGAACGCCTGAAGCTGTGTGAATTTCAACACGTGCTCCAATTCCATTTATATTACTATAACCAGCTGTTCCAACAGTACAAATACTAATCCAATTATTAGCATTCCCACTATTCATATAAATACTTCCATTACTAAAAGAATCTATGAAACCATCATTATTTAAATCGCCAAATGAACCATTACTTCCTGATATTAAGTTTTCTTGAAGCGAAAATGTTAAGTCACCATTTCCAAATAGAATATTTCCATTGGATGCAATATCTAAATTTCCATCATTATCAAAGTCATACGTCACATTTTCTATACCTGTATCAGGCATCAATTGAACGCCTGAAGCAGTTGTAACATTTGTGAATATTACTGTAGTATTTCCTTGATTATCTGTTACTAAATCATTTCGCATCATTTTATGAGAACCAGAGCTGGCACCTATAAAGACGTCCATATCGCCATCATTATCAAAATCACCCCAAGCGGATGACCATGTCTGCATTGGATCTGCTAATAACAAGGCAGATGAAACTTCAGAATAAGTACCATCACCATTATTTTTATGCATTTGATTCATACGTCTGGCTTCTTCACCACCACATTTTGCAATAAACATATCTAGGTTTCTATCGTTATCATAATCAATCCAAATCGAACCATAATTTCCACCGGATTCATACATACCTAATCCGCTAGGTACGCCCTGTACGTTTTCGCCTTGATAGTAGGTTAGGTTACCCTGCCCATCGTTTATAAAATATACGTTTGGTGCTAAGTCATGACATACAAATGCATCTAAATGGCCATCGTTATTAATGTCAACAAAATTAGAGCGTTGCGAAAAAACATAGGGATCATGAGAATCTTCCGTAAAAGTACCATCACCATTGGACCTCATGAACGTTACGCCATTTCCGCCACCATATAATAAATCAGTATAGCCATCCGCATTATAATCAGCAGCAGCTAAACTCCAACCTGGCGTATTGTTAGCGTAAGATGTGGTAATATTCCTTCCTTGAAATCCGCCAGAGGGCAATTGTTCTTGAATATTAATATTGGTATTGGAAACAGAAACAATATCATCTAAATGATCACCATTCATATCTACAATAGCTCTATTTGTACCTGTAGTGGTAAGGCTACTAACTGTAAATGTTACAGCAGGCGGAATTGGAGGATCGCTTTCAGCAATTTCAAAATCAAAACCATTTGTGTCCCAGCGATTATCGAAGGCAATATAATAAGTTTCACCTGCCAAAACGTTTAAAGTCGCAACGGACAGGTATACACTACCGCTGTCATCATCACCACCTTCGCAAATTAGTGCGCCACATGTTCCACTAAAAATATGAACTCGTGTATCACGCCCAGCATTTTGAGTTAAATCGGTTGAAACGGTTAGAAAGGTATCAGATTCGGGTATGTATTTAAACCACTCGCCTAAACTAGCTGCGTCTGAGCTGGTATTACAATTGGGGCTTGGAACTTCGCCACCGTCTATTAATGCTACATTATAAATACCTGGTTGTGTAATTGGTGTAGCAGCATCTGCTTCGGAACACGTATTGGAACTTGTTTGGGCATGTGTAACGGCAAGCGTTAAAAATGCAAGTAAAAGTAATTTTGTTTTCATGAGTTAAGGAGTTGATTTCTAGCTTGATATTTTACTAATATAAGTGTTTTTTTTATTTTAATTTTAAGGTCCTACGTTTATTCACATCTGTCGGTTAAAGAATTTATCCATTCGGTAATTAAAGCAACACCTTCTGTATGTTGTAATGTGCGTCCTAATAAAGGCATACGATATTGTTCCTCAACAGAAGTCATTCTAAAAACAACTACGGAAGCTTCGGCATTTGCTGGGTTCATAATTAATGGATATTCGTCTCCAATATTGGTATCTGGTTCTACGCAAATTCCCATATTACTTGCCAATTCATTTTCATTATATGCAAAACGCATTGGTCTGTATTCGCAGTAGCTTTCTTCTGAATGACAATGCGCGCAGTTAATATCTAAATATGAACGAGCACGCATGGTTAGGGATTCTGACGTATCATCCCAAGCTACCATGGTATCAATATTTCCAGGATAATCAGCGTTTAAATACCCGAGGTCTACCCATTTCTGTAATTGATTGCTTGTACCATCTTGGTACACATAGTTTTTATTTAAATTCTGCGGTTTTGGACCTATTGGGACGGGTGTTCCAAATTTATTATGACACGTAAAACATTCGGCTCTTGCGGGAACACGATAATTCACATTTTTAATGGTACCTGCTTCGTTCCAGTCTAAATTTACAAAGCTACCATTGGTGGTAAAGGTGGCTTCGGTTTGCTCTTCATTCCAAACATATTCAGCAAATTTCCAACCACTATCTGTAAAATACATGATTCGTGTTTCCATAATTCTGGTATTACCTGTTGGCAACACATTATCGTAATAAAAATTCTTTATTAAAAAAGCACCAACGGGAAAATTTAAGGGTTTGTAATCCGTGTCATAAGATGCTTTGCTACCATTTGGCATCCATACAAATCGTTTTTTATGTGCATAGTCACTAAATAATGCTGAGTTCAAATCGTAAGGAATAACACCTGAAACGGGCTCCAGATTTTTTAAATCGCCTTCAAAAAAATTATAATCGGATAAGTTAGGATATGGCAAGTCATCTGGATTATAAATAACAGGAGATGCTGGCAAAATAGTTACCGTTACTGTTCCTGTTGCACAATTATTGTTTGAAGAACAGATAGTATATACAAAACTATCAGTCCCTAAATAATTACTAGTTGGTGTGTAGCGTATCTTATCGTCACTTGGGTTATTTGGTGTATTGTTATCAAGAATGGAAATAGTGGCATAGGTAGAATTAGTAACCGTTAATACACCGGTTTCCGGAATATTATTATCATTGGCAAGTACATCAATTTCAACAAAGCTATTTTGAAATACTTGTGCAGTATCAGCTTGAGCTTGAATTTGCAATGCTACATAATCGTCATCTTCTGATTTACAAGCAATCAGTGTAAGACCAATAAGTAGTAAATTAAGGTAGTTTTTTTTCATAATCGACTAGAAAGGCGACTACGAATTTAAGTAAAAAAAATGCCAATATTTTGATTAAAGCTTGATATTTATGTGTTTAGGGTGAATAAACGTTAAACTAAATCGTTTTTTAGTAAATATTCCGCAATTTGTATCGTGTTTGTTGCTGCGCCTTTTCTTAAATTATCGGCTACAATCCACATGTTTATGGTATTTGGTTGCGATTCGTCCCTACGGATTCTACCTACGAACACGTCATCTTTTCCGTTCGCATAAATAGGCATTGGATAGGTATTTACATCTGTATTATCTTGTAAAATAACACCTTCCGTTTCGTTTAGAAGTTTACGAACATCACTTAAAACAAAATCAGTTTCAAATTCAATATTCACCGCTTCACTATGGCCTCCAGTTGTTGGAATTCTTACAGCTGTTGCCGTAACTGCTATAGATTTATCATCTAGAATTTTTTGCGTTTCACGAACCAACTTCATTTCTTCTTTGGTATATCCATTGTCTTCAAATACATCACAATGTGGTAAGGCATTTTGGTGAATTGGATATGGGTAAGCCATTTCGCCATTAATACCAGCCATTTCATTTTCTAATTGTTTTACGGCTTTTAATCCAGTTCCCGTAATAGATTGATAGGTGGAAACAACAACACGCTTGATGTTATATTTTTTATGAAGTGGTGCTAAAACAAGTACCATTTGAATGGTAGAGCAGTTAGGATTGGCAATAATTTTATCAGCTTTAGTTAACGTAGATGCATTAATTTCAGGTACAATTAATTTGGTATTTGCATCCATGCGCCAGGCAGACGAGTTATCAATTACAGTGGTTCCAGCAGCTGCAAATTTTGGAGCCCATTGTAACGATGTTTCACCACCTGCAGAAAACAACGCTAATTCTGGTTTTAGGGAAAGCGCTGTTTCAAGATTAACAACCGTATATGTTTTACCTTTGAAAACAATTTTTTTACCAACAGATTTTTCTGAAGCTACAGGTATTAATTCGGTAACAGGAAATTGACGTTCTTCTAAAACTTTCAACATCACTTCTCCTACCATGCCTGTGGCACCAACTACAGCTACTTTCATCTTTATTATTTTAATTACAAAACTAAATAATTATTAAGGTAATTGTTTAAAAATAAACATAAAAAAACCACTTCTATTATGAAGTGGTTTAGGGTTAGAATATGCAATGTAGCGGTTACTACGTCTTATTTTTTCAAGAGATCACGGATTTCCATTAATAAATCGTTATCCGTTGGTCCTTTAGGCGCTTCAGGAGCTACCTCAACAGGTTTTTTTGTTTTATTATAGGCTTTCACAATCATAAATAATACAAAACCAACTATAATTAAATTGATTATGGTATTTATCCATTCGCCATACATAATAGCGTTTTCGGGCGTTGCTACTGTGCCATCTGCTGCTAAAACAGCTTGGTCAAGAATGATTTTCATATCAGCAAAATCAATTCCACCAGAGAAGTGCCCAATTATAGGCATCATAATATAGGTTACAAACCCTTTAACGACTAAACTAACTGCGCCAGCCAGTATAACAGCAACAGCAAGATCTATGACGTTACCCGTCATGATGAAATTTTTGAATTCTTTAAACATAATTTATAATTTTAGTTAGTGATTTACGCCTTAAATTTAATTAAAAAGTTGAATGTAAGCGAATTGACAAGGATATTATTTTAAAAAAACACGTTTTACACGTTGAGATACAGCTGTTATAATTTCATAAGAAATACTTTTTGCTGTGTTAGCGAATGCGTTAGCGGTTGGTTGTTTTCCGAAGATGATAACTTCATCTCCCTCTTGACAATCAATATCTGTAATATCCACCATAATCATGTCCATGCACACATTTCCTAAAATGTAGGCTTGTTTGTTATTGATAGTAACGAAACCTTTTCCTTTTCCATATTGCCTACCAATGCCATCTGCATGACCAATAGGAATGGTGGCCGTTTTTGTTTTTTTAGTTGCTATATACGCACGATTATAACCAACACTATCGCCTTTTTCAATGCTATGAATTTGCGAAACAATAGACTTTAAAGTTGCAATAGGTGTGAAATTTTTATCTTCTAATTCCGAGTTCCCAAAACCATATAAACCAATTCCAACGCGTACCATATCAAAATGTGCTTCAGGATAATTTAATACGCCTGATGTATTACAAAGGTGTAACATGGGTTTGTATCCAATAGAATTTATAAAGGAATCTGAAATACGTGTAAATAGCTGAATTTGTTTTTGAGTAAATTCTTTTTCATTAAAGTCTTCGCTGGCTGCTAAATGTGAAAAAATAGATTTTACCTGAATACTATGCGTCTCATTTAATGTAGAAACTATTTTAGGAACATCGGTTTCCTCAAAGCCTAAACGGTTTAAACCTGTATTAAATTTAACATGAACGGGATAGTTGGTTTGTTTTTCGCCTTCAGCAACTTTTATAAATTCATTTAAAACAAAATGACTGTATAAACTAGGTTCTAAACAGCGCTCAATAAGTGTTTTAAAATTTATAGATTGTGGATGCAAAACTAAAATAGGTGTTCGAATTCCAGCATCACGCAACGCGACACCTTCATGCGTATAGGCTACCGCCAAATAATCAACATGTAAAGTTTCTAGGTGTTTAGCAATTTCTGAAGCATCACTGCCATAGGCATATGCTTTAACAACGGCTAATATTTTGGTTTTTGAATTTGTTCTAGACTTTAAGTACTGAAAATTATTCGTTAAGGCATTTAAATCGATTTCAAGAACGGTTTCATGCACTTTTTCCATTGGAGTCTTTGGTATTGTTTTCAATTTCTTCTGCACCTTCAACTTTCATGCTTCGTATTTTATCACGTTGCATAGATTTGTAATAAGCAGCACGACTTAAAGGTTCGTACTCATCTACTTCACCTAATAAAACGAGGTCATCGCTTTTAGATTTTCGGTAGCTGTATTGTGCTAAATTTCCTGTTTTGGTACAAATAGCATGCACCTTGGTTACGTACTCTGCTGTTGCCATTAAATTTGGCATAGGACCAAACGGGTTGCCTTTAAAATCCATATCCAAACCAGCAACAATAACCCGAATACCTTTGTTGGCTAAATCATTACAAACGCGAACAATTTCATCATCAAAAAATTGGGCCTCGTCAATACCAACCACATCACAGTCGTCTGCCAAAATAGGGATATTAGCTGCTGCCGGAACTGCTGTAGAACGAATTTTATTGGCATCGTGAGATACGACCATATCATCGTCATAACGCACATCTACAGTGGGTTTAAAAATTTCAACCTTCTGTTTGGCAAATTGTGCACGCTTGAGTCTACGGATTAATTCTTCCGTTTTACCGGAAAACATGGATCCGCAAATAACTTCGATCCAGCCAAATTGTTCTTTATGATTTACTGTATTTTCGAGAAACATTTTGTAATTTTAACACTAAAATAAACGGATTGTTCGTTTTGTATAAAGGTGGCGTAAATTTATTAAAAATCAAAAGCATAATTAGGTTTTAAAGTTAAAAAGTTATGAAGAAGAAGTTAGAGGCTGAATTAATGAGTATTGCACATAGAATCTTAAAATTAAAAGGTAAAGATGATTTGAATAAAATGCATCTAGAAGTGGCTGCTTTATATGAAAAATTAACGGTATTAAAATTTGCGAAAGAAAATTTTGAGGATGATATTCCTACTATTGGTAATGATTCGTCATTTTTTGATATGCTAGATGTAGCTTTTAATAATAAAGTGAGCGACAACATTGAATTTGAAGATAAGACGTACATAAATCTTGATGATTCTGAACACGAAGAAATTATGGAACCTGCCATTGAAAAAATAAAAGATATGGTGGCTCAAATGCCTCATGAAGCGCAAATGGTAGATTCGCTTTTTGAAAAGGCAACTTCAAAAACCCAAGTTCATAAAATTGATTTGGATGATATAACTGCTGGTTTTGATAACGAACCTATTTTTGACCCTGTTAAAAAAACGGATGGTAATTTTAAAAAATCGCTTAACGATAAACTTAAAAAGGGTTTGGTAATTGGGCTTAATGATAAAATAGCTTTTATCAAACATTTATTTGAAGGTGAAGGCGATGATTACAACCGTGTGATATCGCAAATAAACACCTTGAATTCAGTTGAGGAAGTACAAAACTTAATTTTAAATATTGTAAAACCGGATTATAATAATTGGGAAGGTAAAGAGGTTTATGAAACCCGCTTTATGGAGCTTATTGAAAGTAAATTCGATTAATAATAATATATCTCAACCTACCTTTTGTTAAACATGATTTTGAATGTTGAAATACATCAGAAGATTGTAAATTTGAATAGAAATCAGTTTGCTTTATGAAACTTTACATTGTTCCAACACCTATTGGTAATCTGCAAGACATGACTTTTAGAGCTATAGATGTTTTAAAATCAGTGGATTTAATTCTTGCTGAAGATACCCGAACATCTGGAAAATTATTGAAGCATTTTGATATTGGCACACCATCACAATCACACCACATGCATAACGAGCATAAAACGGTTGATGGTTTAATCAATAAATTAAAAAGTGGTGTAACCATGGCTTTAATTAGCGATGCAGGAACACCTGCTATTTCTGATCCTGGATTTTTATTAACCAGAGCTTGTATTGAAAATAATATTGAAGTAGACTGTTTACCAGGAGCAACTGCTTTTGTGCCAGCATTAGTAAATAGTGGGATGCCTAATGATAAGTTTGTTTTTGAAGGCTTTTTACCTGTAAAAAAAGGACGACAAACGCGATTATTACTCCTTGCTGAAGAGACCCGAACCATTATTTTTTATGAAAGTCCACATAAACTGATAAAAACACTGACCCATTTTTGTGAATATTTTGGAGAAGACAGACCTGTTTCTGTTTCCCGAGAACTCTCCAAACTCTACGAAGAAACCATTCGCGGCACTGCCAAAGACGTTTTAGAACATTATACCAACAAACCTCCAAAAGGTGAAATTGTGGTAGTTGTAGGTGGTAAAAAGTAGATTTTGATTTTTCAAAAACAATTATGGAAATCTTTTTTGTAGGGCTTTGCTCCATTTCCAAATTTTAAATTTTCCCTAACAGTATCTGTCTAAAATTTCAGTATCTTAATCACTACAAATTAAGACTATGAAAAATAAGCATTACAACGTATTCGTTATAGGAAGTGGTATTGCAGGGCAAACCGCGGCAAAAATATGCCGAGAAAATAATTTAAGCGTCGCCATTTCCGATAATAGAGAATTTGGTGGAACTTGCGCCAATAGGGGTTGCGATTCCAAAAAAATATTACTGCAATTTTCGCAATTGGTTTATCAAAGTAATAAATTTCAAGGACTTGGAGTTAAAAAAAATCCGAAGTTAAATTGGAAGCAAGTTCAAAAATTCAGACGTTCTTTTTCTAATCCCATTCCCCCAAAAACAGAACAAAATTTAAAAGATTTAGGTATGTCCTTATACCACCAATCACCAAAATTTATAAGTAAAAATGAAGTTGAGGTCGAAGGGAAAGTAGTGTCTGCCGATTATTTTGTAATTGCCACCGGAAACATTCCAAGACCGTTAGATATTGACGGTAACGAATTTTTAAAAGTGAGTGAAGACGTTTTGGATTTAAAGAAAATTCCAAAATCTATTACATTCATCGGATCGGGATATATTGCCATGGAATTTGCATGTATGCTTGCAACTCTGGGAAGTCAGGTTACCATTTTAGAACGAGAGAAAACAGCTCTAGCTAATTTTGATCAATTTTTAGTAGAAAAATTAATTACTAAACTTGAAAGTTTAGGCGTGAAATTTATTTTTAATGCGGATGTAACGGGTGTTAAAAAATTAAAAAAGAATTTAGAAGTTTCATTTTCTATTGATGGCGAAGTTACCACACACAAATCGCGATTGGTTATTAATGCGGCAGGCAGAGTTCCAGCTATTGAAGCTTTAGATCTTGAAAAAGCCGATATTGAAGCGGATCATGATGGCATTGTTGTCAATGATTATTTGCAAAGTAAATCGCACTCAAAAGTTTATGCTTGTGGTGACGTTTCCAATAAATCGTTAGCTTTAACACCACTTTCAGGACTTCAAGGCTATATTGCCGGAAATAATATAATTAAAGAAAACTCTAAAACTTTTGATGTTCCGTGTATACCGTCAACTGTGTTTACAACACCAAATTTGTCATCGGTAGGATATGGTGAAGAAGACGCCAAAGCGCGCTATAAAAATATAAAAGTGTATCAAGGTGATGCTAGTAATTGGTTTAATGCCAAAAAAGAAAATGAAGACACCTATGCGTATACCATTTTAGTTAATGAACGTACTGACGAAATTGTAGGCGCTCATATTTTAAGTTCAGAAGCCAATGAAAGCATCAACGTTTTTGCAACGGCTATTTATAATAAAATGACGGTAAAAGAATTCAAGCGTATGGTTTTCACATATCCATCTTATGTTATTGACCTAAAAAGTATGATGGAAAATTAATAGATATAGAAAGCGAAAAGAGAAACAACACGTTACAAAATTGCTTTAAATATTTAAATTGAAAATATGCAAGAATTACTTCATAGCATTAGTCAATGTACCATCTGTAAAGACTATTTGCCGTTAGGTCCAAGGCCTGTGGTTTCAGCTCATAATAATTCTAAAGTTATCATTATAGGTCAAGCTCCGGGCACTAAAGTCCATGCTTCAGGAATTCCTTGGGATGATGCTAGCGGAAAGCAATTACGGAATTGGCTAGATGTGAGCAAAGAACAATTTTATAACCCTGAAAATTTTGCCATTATGCCTATGGGATTCTGTTACCCAGGAAAAGGCAAGTCGGGGGATTTACCGCCAAGGCCAGAATGTGCACCACAGTGGCATCATCAACTTTTAGAGCACATGCCGAATGTTGAATTAATTTTACTCATTGGCATGTATGCACAGCGTTATTATTTAAAAAGCGATGCTAAAAAAACGCTAACGGAAACCGTTGATAATTTTCAAGCGTATTTGCCCATGTATTTACCCTTGCCACATCCATCGCCTAGAAATCGGTTTTGGTTGACTAAAAATCCTTGGTTTCAAACGGAAGTTTTACCTATATTAAAAACAAAAGTCCATAGCCTTATCAAATAAAAAATCTATCTTTATTTTTCGGTTAAAACCCAATTATCATGATTAAAAAAATACTATTTCTATGCGTTTTCAGTGTGGCTTTTTCAAGCTTAACTCAAGCACAATCCATAAAAAAACAAACCACAAAAGAAAGTTTAGAGCAAACAGTTATAACTGATTTTTCAGGCGATTTAGCTTACGAAACTACGGCATTTGTTGAAAAATATTGGCGTGTGGTTGGAAATACAGGATTTAATGAAAGTATTAATTTCATAGCTAAAAATTTAGAAAGTGCTGGCTTCGTTTTAGAAGAAAAGTCAAAACCAAACAACCGACTTACCTACCGAATTGAAAAGCGTCCATTAAAAAATCCTACATGGGAAATGGTTGATGCGCTGGTAACTTTTAATAGCAAGGAAGCACCGCTTTTAGCACATAAAACCAACCGAAATATGGTGGCTTTAAATTCCTTCAGCACACCAAAAGAAGGTGTTACAGCAGAAGTGATTTACGTAGAAGATGTTCAGAAATTAAAAAAAATGGATGTGAATGGAAAAATTATTTTCGCTGAAACCAGTCCATCACGTATTTATAATGACGCCATCGTTAAAGGTGGCGCTATTGGTTTAATGACGTATGATAATCCATCGTATTTACAACCGGAAAAAAATACAACCTCTATTCAATTTCGCTCTATTCCTTTAAATTCTAAATTAAAGCCTTGGGCAATTGCCTTGTCCTATCAAGCTAAAGAGCGTTTAAAAGAAGCGCTTTCAAAAGGGCCAATTACCTTAAATGTTCAAATAGAAACTAAAATATATGAATCGGAAGAACTCACCATTGTTGCCGATATTAAAGGAAATAAATTGCCAAATGAACGTTTAGTTTTTAGTGCACATGTTCAGGAGCCAGGTGCCAATGATAATGCTACCGGAGTTGGTGTTGCGCTAGAAATGGCAACGCTTTCAGCAAAGTTATTAAAAGATAATACATGGAATCCTACCAGAACACTAACCTTTCTTTGGGGAGACGAAATTGTGTCTACAGGTCGTTATGTGCAAGAGGATAAAACGCGTGCTCAAGATATAAAATGGGGAATTAGCTTGGATATGGTTGGTGAAAATACAGACATCACAGGTGGTTCATTTCTCATTGAAAAAATGCCAGATCCTAGTGCTATTTGGACACGTGGTAATGATAAACATTCAGAATGGGGTGGCAGTAAAATGAGTTTAGACCAAATGAAACCACATTATTTAAACGATTTTGTTATTGGTGAATTTGAAGCCCAAGGCAAACGTGCCAATTGGGAAGTCAATACCAACCCGTTTGAAGGTGGAAGTGATCACATGCCTTTTTTACGAAGTAATATTCCAAGTGTCTTGTTTTGGCATTTTACCGATCAGTTTTATCATACGGATAATGACCGATTGGACAAAGTATCTAAAGAAACGCTTAAAAATGTGGGAACAGCGTCTTTACTGTCTGCTTATATTCTGTTGAATTCTGATGCAACAACTGCAAAAACGATAATTGCGAATATTGAAACCGCAGCAATTTCCAGATTGCATGAAGAATTAAAACAAGGAAAAATAGCCATTAAAAAAGGTGATAAGCTAGCCGAACAAATTGAAATTATAAAGGCTTGGGAAGATTGGTATGTAAAAGCAATAGCCACAACGGTTGATATGTCGCCAGAAGCGACGTCTTTAAAAGAAGCTATTGAGAAAGCACAAGCTTCGGTTCGGGCAACTTCGGAAGCTGCGCTTTTGGAGTTGAGTAAATAAAAACCTCACTATTTCTAGTAAGGTTTAATCTATTTTCTAACAGCGAAGCGGTCTAATATCTAACATCTTTTATTACACATGCTTTCCAACCTCAAAACCATGTTTTCCTAAAAATTGATTTCCACTTTCTATGGCATCATTTTCTAAAGTTGTTCCCATGCTATCGTTCCATCTATTTAAATATCCAAACAGTGAAATAACGCCCAACATTTCTACAATTTCACCTTCATTCCAATGTTGGTGTAAGCGCTTTTGAATGGTTTCATCAACGCCATTCGGCACTTGACTTGCTGCTAAACTAAAATCGAGAGCAGCACGTTCCGCTTCCGAAAAAGCCGGATGTGTTCTATAGTCCCAAATATTATCTAATTGTTCTTGTTCAGCACCATAGCGTTCAGCAGCACGAATGGCATGTGCTTGGCAATACCTGCAACCCGTTGCGTTGCTTGAAACCCAGGCAATCATGCGTTTTAAAGCAGACGTTACACGACCTTCATTCGCCATAACCGCTTTGTTGAGGTTTATAAACGCCTTGGAAATGGCCGGTCTGCGTTGCATGGTTAATACAGAATTTGGGCAAAAACCGAGTGTTTCATTAAAAAATTCTGCTAATTCTTTAGTTTCTAAATCGTGGTCTGCGGATAATGGTGTTACAAGTGGCATAGTCTATTTTTTTATTGGTATTTTTGAATGAACAAGCATCAATTTAAGCTTGTACCAGTATTTTATTTTAATCCTAACAAGTAACAAAAAAATCAACATACATGGCAAATACAAATAAAGTAATCACACATTGGAAAGGGAATCTACAATTTGAATCGGATAACCCAAATGGGAAAACGGTTTTAATGGACACCAGTCCAGAACATGGTGGTCATAGTTCAGGCTTATCACCAAAAGCCATGATGCTTTCGGCTTTAGCAGGTTGTTCAGGATTGGATGTGGTGTCTGTTTTAGATAAAATGAAAGTACAAGTTTCCGATTTCCGAATGGATACTTATGGCGAATTAACCGAAGAGCATCCTAAATATTACCATAGCGTTTCTGTAGAATATCATTTTTATGGTGACAATCTAGATGAAAATAAAATTAAAAAGGCAGTCGATTTATCTGTCGAAAAATACTGTGGTGTTATGGAAATGTTTCGAAAATTCGCAACTGTAAAAACGCGTATTTATTATCATAATACATAATTATTATCATTATTTTTCAGGGTTAATATAAACAATAATACTTAATATTAGTTTTAATTCTTATATTTAGTTAAGAATAACTGTTTAATTAAACCCAAATTTATTATGAAACCACTCGTCACATTTTTACTTTTGTTTGGCATGTTCTATAATGGAATGTGCCAAACTTTTCCTTACGAACGGGAATGGGGTACTTACGCGGAGTTTACGAGAAATACTCGTGCTCACGCTATGGACAGTGAAGGGAATATTTATTCCGTAGGTTTTGTAACAGATACAGATGTGTTTCCTACAACTGCAGCTTCTCACCAACCCATCTACGGTGGTGGCCAAGCAGATGGCTTTATTACAAAATACAGCAGTGATGGTAACTTTTTATGGGGAACCTATTTTGGAGGTGAAGATTTTGATGTCATAGAAGGCATTGCTATAGACAGTAACGATAATATTGTTGTTGTAGGCTTTACCTATTCTGCTACAGGCATTGCCACTCCAGGCGCCTTTCAAGAACAACCTACCGATCGTGGTGGTGGTGCTTTTTTAGCAAAGTTTACTGCAGAGGGTAACCAGCTTTGGGGCACGCATTTTTATAACAGTGCCATTCGTCCTGATGACGAAGCACCTTATAACTTTCATCAAGATTTTTGGTCGCCAGAATATTATAGAGCGGGAATTACCATAAATACTGTCAATGATATTTATATATATATATCAGATTATAATTATAGTCAACCCACCAATAATATAACAACTTTGGGTGCCTTTCAAACAGAAACACTTGGTAATGGAAGTACTATAAGCCAGTTTACAGCTTCTGGAGATCGTGAATGGACTAGCTATTATGGAATTAACAGTGCGCGTATTAATGGTATAGTTGTGGATGGCTCGGGATTGTATGTGACTGGTACCAAGGTGGATTTTCCTACATCTCCTAATGTGCCCAATACCTATTTTGATACTTTTGGCAGCTACACATTCTCCTATTCAAATATTTATGATGCTTTTGTTTCGGGCCTTTCATTGGATGGCAGCACCCGACTTTGGAGTCGCTATCTAGGTGGTTCTGGAGCAGAATTTTTGGGAGGAATGTCATCTTTAGCATTGGATGGCACGGGGCTTTATATAGCAGGTTACTCTGGAGGTAGTACCAATGGGAGTGTTACTGGTATTGCTACTCCGGGAGCTTATATGGAATCGAAGGGATGTGGCGATGGTTTTTTAGCAAAATTAAACCGTTCTGGTGAGATAGACTGGCTTACCTATACCTTGGATTGGGTTGAGGGAGCCTACGAGGATTTAGGTATTTCTTGTGGTGAAAATGTGCATAGAATCAAATCCGTTTTTAGCGGCAAGAGTGGCGTATATTACACAGGGCAGACAAGTGTTTTACTGGACATTGCCACGGAAGAAGCCTTTATGGAAACACTTTATGGAAACACCTTGTATGGACAAATGGATGCCTTTATTATGAAGTTCTCTACCGAAGGCGAACGTGAATGGGGTACTTTTTTTGGTGGTGAAGAAAACGAAACCATTCCTTGGGTCTTTCCTTTTGAGGATGCTTTTTACGTCGTAGGACGAACGTCTAGCACTGAAAATATAGATACCCTAGGAAGTACATATTTAAAAAGTTTACAAGGGTATATCAATAAATTTTCTCCCAGTAATTTAAGTGTGGCAGAAGCGGCTACGTCACCTTTTGCTATATATCCTAACCCTGCTAATGATGTTTTGTATATTAAATTAAATGACAATATGCAATCTTATTCCAGTTCTTTTAAAGTTTATAATATTGTAGGTCAAGAAGTTCTAAATACAAAGCTTCATACTACTGAAATCAATCAAAAAATTGATGTTTCTGGGTTGTCTTCGGGTGTTTATATCGCTTCATTATCTTATAATAACCAAATATTTACCCATAAAATCATTATCGAGTAAACAGGTACATTCCAAATAGTAGTTGGTGTGCAAACACATTATAAAAGTCTAAAGGTGTCATTGAAAAATTCCTACCTTTAGGCTTTTATCATTTACCTTGTAAATTTAATGATATTATATGCGCTGGACCATTAAACCAAAACCGGAATCTAAAAATGTGGATGCTTTGCAAAAAGTACTCAACGTGGAACCCATTGTTGCTAACTTATTATTGCAACGTGGCATAGAAACATATGATGCTGCCAAAACATTTTTCAGGCCAAGTTTAAAAGATCTACATGATCCATTTCTGATGAAAGATATGGATGTAGCGGTTTCACGAATTGAAAAAGCATTAGAAACTGGCGAAAATATAATGGTTTATGGCGATTATGATGTGGATGGCACGACATCTGTCGCCTTAATGAGTTCCTATTTAAAAACCCGAACAGAATTTGTTGCAACCTATATTCCAGATCGCTATGATGAAGGGTATGGTGTATCTTTTAAAGGTATTGATTTTGCAGAAGACAATGGATTCTCGCTCATTATTGCATTAGATTGTGGCGTAAAAGCTATTGATAAAGTGGCTTATGCGAACGAAAAGGGCATCGATTTTATAATCTGTGATCACCACAGACCTGGCGCCGAATTACCGAAAGCTATTGCTATTTTAGATCCTAAACGTGATGATTGTGCGTATCCATATAAAGAATTATGTGGTTGTGGTGTTGGGTTTAAACTCATTCAAGCTTTGGCATCTAAGCAAGGACAAACGGCTGCTGATTTAACCGAATATCTCGATTTAGTAGCTACAGCCATTGGCGCTGATATTGTTCCCATAACGGGTGAAAATCGCGCGCTAGCTTATATGGGTTTACAGGTTATTAATACCAATCCGCGCCCAGGATTTGCAGCTATCATTTCCGAAGTTAAAAAAGAAACACTTACTATTACGGATGTTGTATTTACTATTGGTCCACGAATTAATGCGGCGGGACGTATGAAACACGGTAATTATGCCGTGACCTTATTAACGGAAACCGATCCGGAATTGGCGAAAACCTATGCTGAAGAAATTGAGTTTTTTAATTCTGATAGAAAAGAAACCGATAAACGCATTACTTTAGAAGCGCTAGCCCAAATAGAAACGAATAATGAGCAGGAAGGTTTTACAACCGTTGTATATCACGAAGCGTGGCACAAAGGGGTAATTGGTATTGTAGCTTCTAGATTAATAGAAACCTACTACAGGCCAACCTTGGTATTTACCAAAAGTGGTGATCGGTTAGCGGCTTCGGCACGTTCGATCAGTGGTTTTGATGTGTATAACGCCTTGGAGGCTTGCGCGGAACATATTGAACAGTTTGGTGGCCATAAATATGCGGCAGGACTTACCTTGAAATCTGAAAACTATGAAGCCTTTAAGCAAGCTTTTGAAGATGAGGTTTCAAAAACTATTGATAGATCGTTATTAATACCAGAAATTAAAATTGATGCCCAAATTGAGTTAGCCGATGTAACATCAAAATTTCACCGCATTTTAAAACAATTTGCGCCATTTGGCCCTGGAAATATGTCGCCAGTTTTCATGACAGATAATCTGCATGATACCGGTTATGGCAAATGTGTTGGTGAAGATAAAAGCCATTTACGGATTACAGTTACCAATCCAGAACGTAGCAATAAATTAGTCTGCATAGGATTTAGTTTAGGTGATAAACTTGACTTAATTACAGATAAAAAACCCTTCTCTGCCGTGTATTCTATTGATGAAAACCATTGGAATAATCAGGTTTCCTTGCAGTTGAAACTTCGGGATATAAAATAATGCTCATTTTTGTATCTGTTCTAAATCTAAAATTAAGAAGATTGTTATTTTAGATTTCAATACTTTTGTAAAATAGTCACGATTCTAGTATCGTCTATGAATGCATCAACATGGCAAAAAAAGATCCCTACGCAGCCTTGCGTATCAAAGAATTCAATATATTTCTGTTAGTTCGCTTTGCATTGATTTTTGGTTGGTCTATGCAATTTATTGTTATAGAATGGCAGGTTTATGCGTTGACAAAAGATCCATTGAGTTTAGGGTTGATTGGTCTTTTTGAGTTTGCTCCTGCATTCGTTATGGCTTTGTTTGCAGGACATATAGTTGATCAGCGTGAAAAGAGAAATCTTTTGGCTTTATGTATTGCTGCATTTTCATTAATAAGTTTTGGATTGTTTTGGCTAACGTCTCCATCTGTGATGGAATCATGGTCTAAAAATAGCATTCTCTATTCTATTTATGCTTTGGTATTTTTTGGTGGTTTATTGAGAGCATTTTTCGGGCCAACCATTTTTTCCTTAGTAGCACTTATTGTTCCGAAAAAAATATATCCAAATGCGGCAACTTGGAATAGTTCTACATGGCAAATGGCACGAGTTTTAGGCGTTGGATTTGCAGGATTTTCAATCAGCTGGATTGGCGTTCATTGGTCTCTATGCATTATTTTTGGATTGATATTGTTTTCATTTATAACCATATTTCAAATACCAAGGAAACCAATACTGAACCCGAAAATAGGTGAGGGTGTTATTTCAAGTTTAAAAGAAGGATTATCATTCGTTTTTAATACGAAAGCAATTTTAGGTGCTATTACTTTAGATATGGTTTCCGTTTTATTTGGAGGCGCAATTGCTTTAGCAGCAGTTTTCGCAGAAGATATTTTAAAAATTGGCCCACAGGGTTTTGGGGTTTTAGTAGCAGCTCCTTCAGTTGGTTCCTTTTTAACCATGTTGGTGACTGCATATATTCCAATAAGTAAAAATGCCGGAATGAAACTTCTAGTTGCTATTTTTGGTTTCGGACTTTGTATTATTGTGTTTGGTCTTTCTTCCATATTTTGGGTTTCAGTCGTTGCGCTCTTCTTTAGTGGTGTTACTGATGGTATATCCATGGTCATTAGACAAACCATTCTTCAAATTAAAACTCCAGATCATATGCGTGGTCGTGTATCTTCAGTGAATTCTATGTTTGTGGGTTCTTCTAACGAATTAGGTGCGCTTGAAAGCGGTTTAACAGCCAAATATATGGGAACAGTAACAGCTGTTGTTTTTGGTGGAACTATGACTTTAATTACGGTACTTACTACAGGAATTGTTTCGCCAACATTTAGAAAGCTAGATTTAACAGCCGATTTGGAGGAACATGAAAATGCGGAGTAAATGTTTATACTTTAAAATTTCTTCAACTCTAATGTTTCACCATCAAAAACACCATAGGTATAATATTGAATCCAATCGCCTAGATTCACATATTTCGAATTTTCGTTGAGGTCTATTTCTAACGGTAAATGTCTGTGGCCAAAAATAAAATAGTCGCTGTGTTTAGTTTCTAATTTTCGTTTGCAATATTGAACCAACCATTCATTGTCTTCGCCTAAAAACTTGGCGTCATCATCACCTGAAATCAGCTTATTTTTCACACTTAAATATTGGGCAATTCTCACACCAATATCAGGATGCAACCATTTAAAAAGCCACTGAAAAACAGGGTTTTTAAAAACTTTTTTCATGCGTTTGTATCCTGTGTCACCAGGGCCTAATCCATCACCATGACCAATTAAAAACGTTTTATTGTTAAAGGTATATTCTTGTGGTTTATGATAGACAGAAATCCCCAACTCTTCTTCAAAATAGCCATCCATCCATAAATCGTGATTACCCACAAAAAAGTAAATAGGAATCCCAGAATCCGTTATCTCGGCAAGCTTGCCTAGCGTTCGCGTAAAACCTTTTGGCACCACGGTTTTATATTCGAACCAAAAATCGAATAAATCACCCATCAAGAAAATAGCAGCAGCATCGCCCTTAATTTCGTCTAACCACGCAACAAATTTTTGTTCACGAGGGCGTGAGGCTTCTGCTGTTGGTGCACCCAAATGATTATCGGATGCGAAATATATTTTTTTTCCTTTTGGGATGTTCATGTAGTAAATATAATCTATTCCTGCGGAGGCAGGAATCTAATAGTTATTCAGTTTATAAACTTAAATACACAACATAATGTTCAGTGTCTTTTAGTTATGAGATCCTTTTTTTTAAAGTGGTTTGTTATCACTAGCATACCATTCTGCAAAACTGGTATCTGTTTCCTGAAGTTTTAAAGAATGTAATGCAATATGACTAGGTAATAAGGACTTTATTTTGTCGGCAAAATCAATCACCATCATTTCACTTGTTGGCTGATAATCCACCAAAAGTACATTATGACCACGAACCTGAAGCTCTTTTGCCAGTTCTACATGTGGTGTGTTTTTATTAAAAACAGTGGCATGATCAAACACATCAACAATTTCTGTTTTCACAATTTTTTTTAAATCACCAAAATCAATCACCATTCCAAACTTGACATTACCCGAATCTGAAATTGGTTTTCCAATAACGGTTACCGATAATTTATAACTATGGCCATGTACATTTTTACATTTCCCGTCATAGCCATAAAGGGCATGTCCTGTCTCGAATGAGAACTGTTTTGTAATTCGAATATTTCCCATACTATTAATTTTCCATGCAAAGATAATCGTTTTGTAAAAGGAAACGGTTTTTAGAGTACATTTGCCCACTTTTTATTTTGCATCTACTTATGAATCAATTATTTGAAGAAATTGCTTTTGTTGAAAATTTACAATATGAGCGTATTATTGATGATATTTTAACACAGAAATACAGTTTGGTTGAAAATTTTTTCACCGATCTGGAGGTTTTGGAATTAAGAAAATCGTTATTAGATAAACATGAAGCTGATGTTTTTAAAAAGGCCGCTATTGGGAATAGGGTGAATGAAGTGATAGAAAAATCCATTCGTGGTGATGTGATTTTATGGATTGACGAAAACCGAGCAGATCCATTAGAAGCCGCTTTCTTCAGTAAAATAAATAACCTCATTGAATACTTAAACAAAACGTGTTTTTTAGGTATTTTACATAAAGAGTTTCACTACGCATTGTATCCGGAAGGTACATATTACAGACGGCATTTGGATACGTTTCAGAACGACGACCGACGAAAATTATCCTTTGTATGTTATTTAAATGAAGATGGATGGCTCCCTGAAAACGGTGGGGAATTGGTATTGTATTTAAATGAAAATGGCAAAGAAACAGAAAAGGTAATCTACCCGTTTCCAGGGCGTGTGGTTATTTTTGAAAGTCAAATATTAGAACACGAAGTCAAGCCCGTAAAAACCGAACGATTAAGTATTACCGGCTGGCTTAAAACGCGCTAATTATCGGCGTTTATTGCGGTTGTAAACATAAATGATTATCAATACAATTGCCAAAACTAAAAAAAGCATATTTCCGCCCATACTAATCTATATTTGAGTTGTTTTTATTATATCTGTAAATAGCGTAAGCAATTATTACAAGTACCAAAAAGGGTACAAATGAGCCTATAAATACACCTATTTCATAATCGCTATTTGGTGCGTTTTTTACTTTCTCTTCAATATTTACTTCTTGCAAAATCGAAATAAGTGCCATCATTTTACTAACAATTAGATGTCAAAGTTACTGTTTTTCCGAAAGCGGTAAAAATTCTTGTCTAAATTTTATAATTAGTGGCAATCCTCTGGCAATAATCCAAAATGTAAAAGCAATAAAAATGCCATAAAGCTTGTAATCTAAACTATCCAACAAAAATAATAGCGGAACAAAAACGAGAAAGGTTGCCATTAATAATACGTTGCGTAGAACTTTCATTTTTCCAAGCCCTTTAAACATGCCATCAAAAATAAATGCAATAGCACATAGTGGTTGCATGGCTAAAACAATCCAGAACACATTGTAAAACTCAATTAAAACTGATTCTTCCTTCGTGAAAACATGACCAATAAAATTATAGAAAATGGAACCTAAAACAGCCATAATAACACCTAAAATAACGCCATATTTTATCAGTTTATTACTTAAGGTAATTAATTTGCCATATTCTTTTCCTCCTAATAATTTTCCTGATAAAATATTTCCAGCACTGGCATAACCATCAATTATAAAAGCACCTAAAAACCATAAATTTATAGCAATGGTGTATGCGGCAATGTATTCTTTACCATAACTGGTAGAAAATGAACTAGCAAAGTAAAGGGTTACATTCAAAGCAAGAGTTCTAACAAACAAATTGAGAATCATAATAGCAAACCGATTAATTTCTTTGTTAAACGGAAAACTAAAACGCAATGGAATAGCTGTTTTTGTCAATAAATAATAAGCCGAAATAATAGCCATTAACATTTGAGCAATAACACTTGCATAAGCTGCGCCTTTAATATTCATGGCAGGAACATATCCTTCAATACCATAAACCAAAACGATGTCTAGAACAATATTCACACTGGCGCCAACAATGGCAATAATCATTGGGTAATAGGTGTTTTGAAGTCCTCTAAAGGTGCCAAAAATTGCAATTGTAAATAGGGTAAAAGGAAATCCAAAAACCCGAATTTGATAATACTCAACACTATAATTCAGAATTAAATCAGAGGCATTATAGAGTTTAAAAATGCTTTCGGCAAACGGATAGGTTCCTAGAATTATAAAAATACTTAATGATGTAATTATAAAAATAGCTTGAGCTGGCAGATTTTTTACCTTATCTAGATTATTAGATCCAACATATTGTGAAACAATGGACGAAATAGCACTTCGCGTTTGGCCTAAAACCCAAATTAGCATGGAAATAAAGGTGCCAACAATACCCACAGCTGCTAATGATTCTGTAGCGTTTTCGGAAATATTTCCTACAATAGCCGTGTCAGTAATAGACAAAATTGGTTCTGCCACACCAGCAATTAATGCAGGAATGGCTAATTTATTAATATGTTTTAAACTAATGTTGGTGCTCACAATACGAATTCGTAACAGTAAAAGGGATGTTCACTTTGTTTTGGAAAATAAATAGACCCTAATTTCTTATAACCGCGAAGTTCGTAAAACTTTTGGTTTCTAGCGTTCTTTGAAAACGTATCTAACCTGATAGAGGTAAATTCATTTTTGTTTGCAATATTTTCAGCAAAATCCATCAGTTTTCTAGCCCATCCTTTACCTTGGTAATCCGGGTGTATGGCCACCCTATGAATATATAAGTTATTGGAGTTTGGTGTTAGCCAGCCTATAGTTTCGTATTCAGCATCCATTTTAGTAGAAAGAACTAAACAGCCTATAATTTTTTTAGCTTCCTCTAGAACGTATAATTCATTTCTAGCCACATCATTTTTAAAGGCACTTCGGCTAGGGTATTGAGAATTCCATTGTTGTATGTTTTTAGAAATCATATCAATAGCACAGGCTTTGGTAATTTCTAAAATTGCATCAATATCTTGAGTGGTTCCTTTCCGAATCATAATAAAAGCGTATTTTTGCGTAAATTTTCACCTAAATTAGTTATAATTTTTTCAATATGAAGAATATTTTAGTACCAGTAGGATCGTCTAAAAATGCGGTTAGTCATTTGCAGTATGCTGTGGATTTTGCCAAAGCATTTGGTGCGAAAATTTATGTGGTTCAAGTTTATAATATTTATTCCAAAGCTGGAACCATGATAAAAGTGGATCATATTTTAGAGCGTGAAAGTTATGAATTTTTAAAGTCGCACGTGGCTCAAGTTGATACAAAGGGTGTTGAGGTTGTTGTAAAATCATTTAAAGGAAAATTGGTAGATACGCTTGAATTGGTTTGTCACTCTTTAGATATTGATTTAATTATGATAGAACCAAGGACTAACTCCTTGCGGGAAGAAGTATATCTAGGAAAAACGTCTGGAAAAATCATTAAACAGACTAATATTCCAGCATTAATAGTCCCTGAAGGCATCAGTTTTAAACCTATTGTTTATATTTTAGTCGCTTTAAAGTCGGCTATAATTAAAAAGGAATCAGCCTTAATACCGCTAATTGCCATTAAAGATCAGTTCCGATCTATTGTGAATTTATTGCTCGTACAAACACCATTTTATAATGAAGGTGATTTTGAAATAAATCCAGATTTGGCGAAATTAATAACGAATATTACTAAAACGGAAAATGGCACAACGTTTCAAGGCGTGCTAGAACATTATAAGGATAATGATCCAGATATGTTATGTGTGGTAAGACGTAAACGTGGATTTTTCTCTAAACTTTGGGAGAAAAATACCATCTTGAAAAAAGATTTTCAGAGCAATACACTACCTGTTTTAGTATTAAGTGGTGTGAAATAAATAATTCTTCAGAAGAAGGATTAAACCTAAATAAAAATAGTTTATTTTCGTTGCTCAATAGACAATATTACTAGCCATACGTTTATTTTGGGGGATTAGCTCAGCTGGCTAGAGCGCTACGCTGGCAGCGTAGAGGTCATCGGTTCGACTCCGATATTCTCCACTTAAAAAGCAATGTGAAAGCATTGCTTTTTTTATGCTTAAATTTTATAATAGTTTTTCGCAGTTTCAGTAAAATCGTGTATTTCAAAGGTTTTTTCGATGGTTTTATCGAATATCAGACGCTTTTTAAAACCTCATGAATTAGTACTGCGTAGATATGGCCCCAACCTAACTTATTATGAAATTTGTTTTATTAATTGCCCTTTTTTGCAGCTATTCTATAAACGCTCAAAGCCAAGAATTTAATCCAGAAACTAATGATGTTCCTTTATATCAATTTGCAAGTTTTACCAATGTTGGTGATATAGCTTATAGTATTGAAGACATTCAATTAAACGAAAATTTAATTTATAAACCGTTGCAATCAGAAAACCACAGTGTAGGTTTTACGTCTGATAATTTTTGGATTCAGTTTAAACTAACCAACTCGCAAGCAACTGAACATGTTTATTATTTAGAAACAGCCAGACCTATTACAGATGTTGCCAATTTATATCAAATAGCAGCTACTGGTACTGAACGTTTTAAAAGTGGCGACCAAATTCCATTTGGTGAGCGCCAGGTTAACTACAGATCAACCGTTTTTAAAATTAAACTACCTCCTAAATCTACTCAACAATTTTATTTGCATTTAAAAAGTGATGGTGAAACTATCAACTTACCATTAAATTTATATAATGAGTCTGAATTTTTACAAAACACCTACAACCAACAACTATTTCTAGGTTTGTTTTATGGTGTTTTATTGCTAGCAGGTATAATCTATTTGTTTTTCTACATTAGTTTAAAAGAGCGTTCATTTCTATATTACGGATTATATGTGTTTTCAATAGCTTTGCTTCAAGCGGCATTAGATGGATTATTATTTGAATTTGTTTGGCCAGAAAGCGGGTATTTTAATAGTCGTATGGTTTTAATTACGGCATTATTTTCTAATTTATTCTTGTTGAAGTATTGTGAACATTTTTTAAATATAAAAAGCCATTTTAAAAACGTGACTAAATACTATCAAGTTATTTACATCGTGATATCTATTCTATTTGCTTGCATTTTTATTAATGAATTTACATTAAAAATGACCTATCCTGTTAGTAATGTTAATGGTTTGATTAGTCTGCTATTAATCTTGTTTACGGTATTTGTTATGCGCTATAGACGGATTGCTTTAGATGCTTTTTTCTCAATAGGCATTTTGTTTTTAGTGATTGGCTTACTCGGTTTCGTTATGAACAACTTGAGTTTGTTGCCTAATAATTTTTACACTGAAAATAGTGCCAAATTTGGTGCAGGTCTTGAGGTGATATTCTTATCCTTATCCATGACGAACCTGATTAGAAAGTTACGTGAAGAAAAAGAAGTTTCACAAGCTTTAGCATTAAAAAAATCAGAAGAAATTAGTGAGGTGAAAACCTATTTCATGTCTAATATGAGTCATGAATTGCGAACGCCTCTCAATGCTATTTTAGGGGCCACTCAAGAACAATTGGAACAGCAAAACGGGGCAGTAGATAGTTCATGTTTAGAAATTATTAAAAACGCCTCTTATAGCTTACTCAGTAATATAAATGATATTTTAGATTTTGAAAAAATTGAGAAAAACGAATTAATTTTAAAGCATGATGTTTTTAAACCCTTAGAACTATTACAGCAGATTAGCGAAAACTGGAAACTTCAAGCCGAAAATAAAGGTCTACAATATACGTTTCAAATTAAAGGAACGGTACCAAAAAGTGTTCTTGGCGATAGCGATCGGTTTATACAAATTATCAATAATGTTCTTGGAAACGCGGTAAAGTTCACGGAGTCTGGTACAGTTTCTTTTGAAATGCAATGCGTTGATATCTCTAATACTACAAGTCGCTTTTCTTTTCATTTTTCCGATACAGGTGTAGGCATACCATTAAATTTACAAGAAGATGTTTTTGATAGTTTTAGTCAAATGCGAAATGATAACAAACGTCAGTTTGGTGGATTGGGATTAGGGTTAACCATTGTAAATCATTTAGTAAAACGTTTTGAAGGCGAAATTACTATTGATAGTCAAGAAGGTGTGGGAACGGACGTTTATATTGATATTCCTTTAGAAATTAATCGTGAACAACAGCAAAAACCACTAATTTCCATAAATAATGATTCAAATGCCGAGAAGCATATTTTAATTGTAGAAGATAATTTAATGAATCAAATGATTATGAAAAAGCTTTTACAAATGAATTCTAAATTTACATTTGAAGTAGCCGAAAATGGTTTAAGAGCTATAAATATGTTAAAAGAAACCTGTTTTGATGTTGTTTTAATGGATTTGCAAATGCCAATTATGGATGGGTATGAAGCCACTGAAATAATTAGAAGTGGACAACTTGGTTTAAAGAATCAAAATATTCCAATTATTGCAGTTACTGCTGATGCTATGCAGGAAACACAACAGAAAGTAATTGATATTGGTATGACTGATTATATGACCAAGCCAATAAATAAAGCGCTCCTATTTGAAAAATTATTTGATTGTACTCCTGTTTTGGCAAAACCAGCTTAAAAGTAAAGTTGCTGTTTTAAATCTGGAATGTCAATAACATCATTTAAATGGCAATTGTCAATTTCAAATAAATCGGCAAAGGTTGTAAATGTTGTATTATTGGTTCGGGTACGAATGGTTCCTTTAGGGAAAAACCGTCTTTTTTCTATGAAACTAACTTTATCTATCCATCCGCAAACGGTCAATTCTTGTTTGGTTTTATGATAACTACAAAAAATATAAATTTCTGTTTTAAAATAGTCTTGAAGTTTTAAAAAATTGTTGGTGTAATATTTCCTAACATCAGTCGTGCGCCCCATTGTTTTAACATCAATAGTTTTGTTGTTCACAATTAAATCTACGCCATCATCACATCCGCCTGATCCATCCATCATGCCTAAATTAAAAAAAGACATCACCACAGACTGCCCAATAATTCCAGTTAGTTGTTGTTTTTTGGTACCATTAGCCGTGAAACGCTTTCCGAAATCATGAGTTTTAACAATAGTTTCGCAATGCGTAATCAGACTATTTTCAACTTTTACGGTAAACATATCGGTGTTATTTCATCGATTATTTACTGTAAGATACTAAAAATGTGTTAAGTAGATTTTTGTGAGAATGAAAAATAAAGGTTGCAGCTTATTAAAATCAGATTTTTTTTGGCGGCATTATAAAAGAAATACTTGATGAAACAACAGTTTCAAGTGCTTTGGGCAAAACCATATTATTCCAAGGATGCTGTCCATTAAAAACGTGATTAGAATTTTCTATTCCAATTAATTGACTACTCATATTCCATTTATGCAATGCTTCTGCCTCATTAAATTTTACGGATGGATCATCAATACCGTGTATTATTAGCTGCGGAATTTTAATTCTTTTAGATGCTGCTTCAATATTGAGTTGTTTTTCATGAGTTTTAAAATCTTCATAAAATTGATAATTATGAGGCATTTGCTGTTGGGTTCTACTGTTTAAAACATACTTAACGCCTTCTTCTTTCCATGCTTTTAAATCTCCTATCGTTGCCGTTCTATTGGAAAAATTAGAAACACTTGCCCATGTAATGAGTTTTTTTATTCTAGCGTCTTTGGACGCTTTTAATATTGAAATTCCACCACCACGTGAATGCCCAATGAGCGTCACATTATTGGGATTAATTTCTTTTAATAATTCATTTTCTTCTGACATTAAAAAATTTAGAAAGTCGCCCAAATCATTCAGCTCTTTACTGTAATTATTTTCTGCAAAGGCCTCTAAATCCGGAAAATCAATTGGATTTTCAGCGGTACCTCCATTATGTGAAAAATTGAATTTAACAAAAAACAAATTAGCTTTTGAAAACTGTTCGGCTACCATATTCCATGGTCCCCAATCTTTAAAACCTTTATAGCCGTGACAGAATACAACTAATGGTTTTTGTTCCCCATTTTTATTAAAAAAAGCGTCCCAAACAATTGGTTTCTGGTGGTTTCTATTTAAAATTAAATTTTTGAGTATCACGAAATCTTTTTTTCAATAAAATCTACTTTTTGGTTGCAGATTTCTAAAATAAGCTGTTTTAGTTGGGCTTCATAGTCTGCTAATATTTCATTAGAAATAAGCGCTTCCTTATCGCGACTTCCCATTTGTTTTTTATGAAATTTTAAAAATCCAGCGCTTAAGTTCTTAAACGAAATTATTCCCGCTTCTACAGGTTCCGTAAAAGGTTTTTTAGCATGCATTAGGTACGCATACGTTAAAACCTGGAATGATTTACTGTACTTGTCGTAATCCGTTGTTAAATCGTCCCAATTGGTTATTTGTACTTTAGCAGGATCTACACGACCCGATTTATAATCTATAATTCGTGTTATACCATTTCGTTTGTCAACACGATCTACTTTACCCGTAATTCTAACAGGAAAATCAAGTTCAGGAATTTGTATTTCTGCTGTATTATTAAGTTCAATAGCGATAATTTCAAGAATGTTTCCGTCTTTTAAATCGGCTATTTCTAAATCTAAAAAATTAGATATGTAGCGCTTGGCAATTTCAAAGACAATTAAATTTTTCCCTTTCGTAATATCGCCTTCTTTATATAAATCTTTAAAATGTTTGGTAACGGTTGCATTTATTTTGAGTTTCATTTCTGCAACCTGTTCCCATGTTATTTGTTGGCCTTCAAAAGGTTTGTAGAAATCTTCCAATGTGTTATGGATAACCGTTCCAAGTGTATTGGCAGCAACGGTTTCTTCAACATCATCATGTTCTTTTATTTTCAACACTTTCTGAAAATAAAAATCGATAGGATTCCGAATATAACTGGTTAAAGCAGATGGTGAAAACCCCTTGGCGGCATAGGTTTTAATTTGATTTAGAATATCGTCATTTTTTGTAATAACAATTTCGTTCAAATTAGAATTCATGGAAATATCTGGAACAGCAATGGTGTGCTTAATTTTATGGATATTTTCTAGATCCAATTGGGTTATAAAACGACTTTTCTCACCACCCTTTAACGCGTCAATTTCGGTATTATAAATAATGAATACACGTTTAGCACGTTGTAATAATCGGTAAAAGTGATAGGTATAAACAGCATCCTTCTCTTTATAGGTTGGGAGTTTGTTTTCCAGTTTTACATCAAAAGGAATAAACGAATTATTACTTTTTCCCGATGGTAAAATGCCTTCATTTACGGATGATATAATAACGGTTTCAAAATCTAAAACACGGGATTCTAACATACCCATAATTTGTAAACCTTCTAATGGTTCGCCTTTAAAATCTAATGTTTCGGAACTTAAGAGCTCTTTGTACACGCTAAATAGACTAGTAATATCTTTTAGATGTTTATACTGATTATCCAAAAGGGTAAGCTCATTAAAAAGCGTATTGAATTTGAATAGATGTTCTAGTGCTAATATATTTTCCTTTTTATGCTGTTCTAAATGTGCTTTTATTTTTAGAATTAGTTGTTGACAGCTATTTAAGGCAGTTGATGTGTTATTCCTCCAGTTTCCAAAAAGCAGGTGAAACAAAGCTTCGTGTTGAGGTGCTAATGCCGTTAATCGCGCTAAAGAAATGTATATTAAATTATTAGATTCTATAATTTGAACCACCTTTTGCAAGTCGTTAGAAGTGCCAGATTGGAGTAGTGGACTTATAAATTGATGTGATAATAATTTAATAACGTCCTTAAAATAATAGTCATTTGTTTCCTTTTTGTGGATAAAGAATAGCTGTTCAAACAAGGTTGCTAATGGAATGGATTTTAAGGGCAATCCCATCGTGATATTCAGTGCATTTATGGATTCTGGGATAGAATTTAAAACAGGTAATAACAAGGATTCTTCGCCCAAAACAACCGCTGTATTATTAAGCGAATTATTTTCTTTATGGAGTTTATTCAGGATATTACCGATACATTTAGCTTGCCCAACATTTTTGGGTACACCAATAACCGAAATGCCTTTTGGTTCTGTGTAGTTGTCCGCTATCCAATTCATAGAATTGGTTTCGAAATAATTCCAATTTTTTTTATGTTGCCTGATAAATAAGCTGGCATCATGATTTTTATTTTCAAAAAATGCTTTATCAATATCCCAATAAATATCAGCATGACTATTTTCTAATAGTTCTTGAATTATGGTTTCTTCGGCTTTATTCAGCGCGTTGAAACCTAAAAAGACGTGATGTTTTTCAGGGTTGGCTTCAATATAATTCTGAATGCTTTCAACAGCTTCTCGATATATTAAACCTTGATACCCTTTCTTTTTATTTACGAGATTTTCGGTAAGTTGGTTGTAATAGATTTTAAGCTTTTTCCAGAATACGAGATAATTTTTTACAAAATCCGTTTGGTTGGTGTCAACTGACCAGTGATTTATCTCTTTAATAGCACTTAAATAGTCGAATATCTTTTCTTGCGGAATAAGATATCTGTCAATTTCATTAAAATCTTGAAGCAGTATTTGTGCCCATTTAGAAAAGACATCAAAGCTATCTGGATTTTTTTCGTTGTGAACCTGAAGATAGGTTTCATAAAACTCAAAAAGTAATTCGGTATTTGAAATAGCTCTAAGCTGTGAAAGTTCCTCTACAAACTCTTCAATACTTAATATGGTTGGAGAAAATATGGGTTTTTGTAATGACGTGGATAATTCATGTTTTAAAAACACACCAGCACGTTTGCTAGGCAGAATAAGTGTAATATTGGAAATATCAACTTGCTTTTTAGTTAAATCGGCAAGGACGTCATGTATAAAAGTTGTCATGTTATAAAAATAAAAAACGCTCCGAATATTCGGAGCGTTTTTCTATTTATTTATGAGAAATAAATTATTTCACTAAATTGATTTCTACACGTCTGTTGTTAGCTCTACCTGCTCTAGTTTTATTAGAGTCAATTGGTTTAGCCTCTCCAAAACCTTTAGAAGATAATCTAAACTGATCAATACCATTATTAGTTAAGTAATCTTTTACAGATAACGCTCTAGCTTCAGATAAGTTCATGTTTAATTTCTCGCTACCAACACTATCCGTATGACCTTCTACTGTAAATTTAGCATTAGGATACTCATTTAAGATAGCAATAATATCTGCAAGTACTTTTTCAGATTGTGTTTTGATAGTAGATTTACCTGTATCAAATAAGATTGTTTTAGCGTAAGCATTTAAAGCTTTTTGTACAGCTTCAGTTACTTCTGGACAACCATTGTTTGCAACAGTACCTACTTTGTCTGGACATAAATCATCTTTATCAGCAACACCGTCACCATCTCTATCTGGCCAAGGACAACCTTTATTAGCTGCAGGACCTGCTACATTTGGACATTCGTCTAAATGATCAGCAACACCGTCACCATCAGCATCAGGACAACCGTTTAAAGATTTTAAACCAGCAACTGTTGGACAATCATCGTCTTTATCAGCGATACCGTCACCATCAGTGTCAGGACATCCATTAAATTCAGCTGGACCAGCTTCATTTGGACAAGAATCTTTACTATCTTCAATACCGTCACCATCTGTATCAGGACAACCGTTGAAAGCTGCTAAACCAAATACTTCTGGACAAGCGTCATCTTTATCATATATTCCATCACCGTCAGTATCTTTACCTCCAAATTTGAAAGTAACACCAGCAGTATGTTGCATGTGAGAATCTAAATAATCTTCGAAAGCATGCTTGTAAGCAGATTGAACTGTAATACCAACATTTTCGTTAACCCAGAAATTAATTCCTAAAGTTCCGTTTAATGTTCCAGCACCAATTTCGTCAACCCATGTGTAACCACCACCTACTCCTAAGTAAGGGTCTAACCATGATGAGTCTAATAATTGACCAAAACTGTATTTAACAATACCGTCAAGTCCGAAATAAGTTACTTCATCATATCTAGCTCTGTCATCTCCAAATTTATCAATTTTGTTTAAAGAAGCTGTTGCGCCTAATGTGAATCCATTACTTAAGTAACGACCTACCGTTAATGAAGATAATGAAGGTAAAATGTTCCAGTGGTCTGTAGCATTAAAATACTCATCAAAATAATCACCAAGAGGTGCATCTTCACCTGTAGGATAGAAATCGACTGCGTTTACTCCAAGGCTTATTGCCCAAGGGTTGTTTTCATCTTGTGCGTAAGTGTTACTCATACCTAACATAAGTAACATAGCGAACAATAATCTGCTAAGATTTTTCATATTCAAAAATTTAATTTTTAAGTGTTAATTGTAAACAAAAGTAAGTTGTTAAATATTATTAACAAAGACAAATATAGAAAAATATTGTATAATTCCCCTAAAATCTGCTTGTTTGTCATTATTTTAAATAATTTCTAATTGTTTGCCGACTTTTATAAAAGCAGAAATGGCCTGATCCAAATGTTCTTTTTCATGTGCAGCCGATAGTTGTACACGAATACGTGCTTTATCCTTTGGTACAACCGGAAAAAAGAACCCAATAACATAAATTCCTTCTTTTAATAACATATTTGCCATAGTTTGCGATAATTTTGCGTCATATAACATAATAGGTACAATAGCCGAGTCACCATCTACGATATCAAAACCTGCTTTTTTAATGCCTGCTTTAAAGTAATCTGTGTTCCAAGCTAACTTATCTCGTAAGGTTGTGTCATTAGATAACATATCAAACACCTTAATAGAAGCGCCAACAATTGCTGGTGCTAAAGAATTTGAAAATAGATAAGGTCGTGAACGTTGACGTAATATTTCAATAATTTCTTTTTTAGCTGTCGTATAACCACCCATTGCACCACCCATGGCTTTTCCTAAAGTTCCAGTAATGATATCAACACGATCCATAACACCTTTTTCTTCAAGGGTTCCACGTCCTGTTTTTCCTATAAAACCGGTAGCATGACATTCATCAATCATCACCATGGCATCATATTTATCAGCTAAATCGCAAATTTTATCTAAAGGTGCTACCAAACCATCCATAGAGAAAACACCATCTGTAACTATAATTTTATGACGAGCACCATTTTTATTAGCCGCAATCAATTGTTTTTCCAAATCTTCCATATCGTTATTTTGGTAACGATATCTGGCTGCCTTACATAAGCGAACACCATCAATTATTGACGCGTGATTTAAAGCGTCAGAAATAATAGCATCATCTTTTCCTAATAAAGGTTCAAAAACACCTCCATTGGCGTCAAAAGCTGCTGCATATAATATGGTGTCTTCCGTTCCGTAAAAATCGGCTATTTTTTGTTCTAGTTCTTTATGGATATCCTGTGTTCCACAAATAAAACGTACTGAAGATAAACCAAATCCGTGTGTATCCATAACATCTTTTGCTGCTTGAATAACATCTGGATGTGAGGATAGCCCTAAATAATTATTCGCACAAAAGTTTAAAACGGTCTCGCCTGTGTTTAATGTAATTTGTGCACCTTGTGCAGAGGTGATAACACGTTCGGTTTTATAAAGTCCGTTGTCTTTTATTTCTTCTAACTCGTTTTCTAAGTGTTGTTGAATTTTTCCGTACATAATCTTTAATATTTTTACAAAGTTAAAATTCTTTTATAGCAATGCCATCATTTATATAGATAAGTATTTTTTTGGTGACCTCAAAGTTCATAACCTTTAAAATAGATTCATAGCTTTCTAATTGCTGAATATGTGTTGGCATTTCCTTTCCTGCTTTATAATCTATAATTACAGCGTCTTTATTATTTCGTATAACCAATCTGTCTGGTCTTAATATGCTGCCATCATTTGAAATAATATCACGCTCATTATAAACTGTTATGTTTTCGTCCGTATAATAAGGTGACAGTTTTGGATGATTAATAATTTGCAATACCGTTTCCTTTAAAATAGGTTCTTGAGTTTGATTAATGGTGCCATTTTCTAAAAAAGATTGCAAGACATAATCTACATCAGCTTCCGTTTTGATTTCAGCCATAATATCATGGATCAAGTTTCCTTTTTCAATGGCTTTTTCTTGAATGGTATCCCATAAACTTGCCGAACGCGTTATAATCTTAATGTTGTGTGCTTCTTTTGGTGTTGAAATAAAACTATTCCGAATAATTGTTGACAGCTCTTTAGCCTTCGTTTTAGATTCCTTTATTTGATTCCCAAATTGATACAGCATTTGATTGTTTTCCCATTTACCTATTTGTTGCAAATAGCTAATTAAAAAGTCAGCATAACTTTTTTGGTTGACATCTCCTTTTGCATTGATATCCAATTTTGAAATAACGTATAATTGTTCAACAGGTCTGGTAAGTGCTACATATAATATATTAATATTATCGAGTTCTAGTTCCGATTGATGCCTATCAAAAATCTCCTTACCAGCATCACCATAATTTTCAAAAGCTTTACTGTAATTTAATAAGGTGTGACTAAAACCATTAAAGGTTTCTGGATTAATAGGAAACCACTCTTGAGGTGTAATTTCTCGATATATATCCAAATCTGCAAATGGGAATATAACCACTGGAAATTCGAGGCCTTTAGATTTGTGAACCGTCATGATTTGAATAGCCTGATAACCTTCAGGCGTTACAATACTTAATTTCTCATTTTTAGAATCGAAATAATGCAAAAAGCTGCCAATATCAGCTAGTTGTTTTTCGGAAAATTCTAAAACCACATCCATATAATATTGAATAAATGCATCCGAATGACTTACCAATTTAAATTGGCGAATGATGGTTTCTACCAAATCATAAAATGACAGCTGAATCAATTCATTATAATCAATAAAAAAGCCTAGCGACTCCAATTGTTTGAATAAGGCCGAAACATCAAATTGAATATGGGCTTTTAAAAAGCTATGCTTATCTTCAATTTGGCATAAATGCGTAATATGGAGTAGAATTTCAGCTTTGGTTTCTTGATTTTCAGGTTGTAAAAGCAAGCGTAATATATTGTTGACAAACTGCACATTTTGCGAGCTATTCAATAATAAGGTTTCAGACGACATGATGTTCAACCCTTGTTCACTTAAATAATTAGCTATGGCAATGCCTTCTTTTTTCTTTCGGACCAAGACGCAAATATCGGCTTCTTGATAACCGTTTTCCAAACAGGATTTAATGGTGTTATATACTTCTTCGGAATAAGCTAAAGCTTTATCATCTACATCATTTAAATCCAAAAACTCTAATTGCACATAACCAGACTCTTCTTTTCTTGTAAGCTGTTTAGCCGTTTGATATAAGCCACTATGATCTGGATGACTAAAAATAGTGTCTGATAAATAGTCGAAAAAACCATTATTGAAATTAATGATTTCTTGAAAGCTTCTAAAATTAGATTCTAAAGGAATTATTTCCGGTTCTAAATGAAAGGCATTTTCTGTTTTATTATATAAGTTGATAAACTGTTCGGCTTTTCCACCACGCCATCTGTAAATAGCTTGTTTAGCATCGCCTACCAACATTATGCTTCCTGGTTGTGATGCTATGGCATTATCCAACAATGGTGTTAAATTTTGCCATTGTAATTCAGATGTGTCCTGAAACTCATCAATAAAATAATGCTTGAACTTTTCGCCAATTCGTTCATAAATAAAAGGTGTTGGTTGGTTTTTTATTTCCTGACTAATTAAGCCATTGAACTCGGAAATAAGCATCACATTTTGTTCCTCTTTAATAAGTTGAAGTTCGGTATTTATAGCACTTAAAACGGATAGTGGTGTTAAGTTTCTATAAATAGCTTTTAAAAGTTTAAAATTTAATACGGCCGTTTTGGTGGTTATAAAAAACTCGGCTAATTGCGGTTGGATGCTCTCAATAGTTGCCGCAGTATCTGCATCGGTTTTAGATTTTGGGTAAATCGTGCTGCCTTCTACTAATTCGGTAGGCCATTTTACGCTATCTACATTTTGATTAAAATCGCCATCCGATACCTTTTTGAAATAATTAGGAATAGACCCGCGCGAGAAATTTTCAAATACCAATCCGTTATCGGCTATGAAACCCAGCGCATGAGTTGCACTATCAATACTTAATTGTTCCGTTTTTTTAATTTCCTGACGTAATGTCGTTTTTAATGCTTTAAAATCGTCTAGCGTTTTGTCTTGGAGGTTTTCAATAAACGGTCTATCGTTTTCATTGACTAACAATTTTGAAATTGCATAAAAATCTCTCGCCACGTCCCAACTTTTATCATCATCGGCTTTTTCAATGGCAAAATCGACCAACGTTTTGGTTAAGCGTTTATCGGTTCCGGCTTTGGAAATTAATCGGTCTACAGCTTCATTTAATAAGGTTTCCACATCTAAAGCGACTTCAAAATTTAAGGGTAGTTTTAAATCGTGCGCAAAGGTTCTAATAATCTTGTGTGTAAAACCATCAATCGTAGATATATCAAAAGCCGCATAATTATGCATAATAGCATCTAGAATCCGATTGCTTTTAGCGGTTAAATCTTCTGCAGACAAATTTAAATCGCGACAAAGTTCATCAAACATCGGATTTGATTGTGTGACTATATCTTCTGAAGAAAAATCTTTTAAAGCATCTATTATGCGTGTTTTCATTTCACCAGCTGCCTTATTGGTAAAGGTAATAGCTAGAATATTCTTAAAAGCTAGGGTACTAGAAGCTTGTAGTAAAATAGTTAAATAAGCTTTTACTAGTGTATACGTTTTACCACTTCCTGCTGAAGCATTATAAATAAGGTACGGATGGTTGGCCGACATAAGGGATATGAAATTTTATACAATATAAAAACTATCGATGAGTTGATAGGTATTTATTATTTTTAATTGATAGCGATATTCCGTAAATTTGAGTTAATTAAATTATTAACACTTAAAACATAAATATTATGGCTTTCGAATTACCGAAATTAAAATATGCTTATGATGCGTTAGAGCCGCACATAGATGCACGCACGATGGAAATACATCATTCTAAACATCACGCTGGATATACATCAAAATTAAATGCTGCTGTTGAAGGCACTGATTTAGAAGGTAAAACAATTGAAAATATCCTTATTAATTTAGATATGGATAACAAAGCGGTTAGAAATAATGGTGGCGGATTTTATAACCACTCCTTATTTTGGGACGTAATGAATCCAGAAGGGAAAGGCCGTTTGTCTGGTGACTTAAAAGATGCTATTGATGCAGCTTACGGAAACATGGAAGAATTTAAAACAAAATTTAGTAATGCAGCTGCAACGCAGTTTGGTTCTGGATGGGCTTGGTTATGTGTTCATAAAGGTGGTAAAGTTGAAATTTGCTCCACACCAAATCAAGATAATTCATTAATGCCAGGTGTTGGTTGTGGTGGAACACCAATTTTAGGATTGGATGTTTGGGAACATGCATACTACTTAAACTACCAAAACAGACGTCCTGATTATATTGATGCATTTTTTAATGTAATCAATTGGAATGAAGTTGAAAGACGTTATGCTGAAGCAAAATAAGGCATAAAACGTATAATTATATTGAAAGCAAATCCGAAAGGGTTTGCTTTTTTTTTGAACATGAAAGGAATGAAAATGAAAAAAGGCGAACAGATGTTCACCTTTTTTGCCCCAAATCTACCATAAACTTAACCTACTTATGTTATGGTGAAGCAAATAAACGGCACTTATTTTCCACTAAAAAAAATATTAGACAAACGACTTATAAACTAGGACAAACGAATGTTTGTGCTTTGAAATACGTTTTTTTTATATAAAATCTAAAATTTGTAAGCGCTTGAAAATGAATGACAAACTCAAATAATATGATATAATTGGGGAGTTGAGCAACTTGCTCGCTCGTTAACAGTGGAAATTACGTGTAATGGAATGTTTTTAATTTTAGGTGCCTTTAAAAAATAAAAAAAGGCGAACAGAAGTTCACCTTTTTTTGCCCCAAATCTACCATGAACTTAACCTACTTATGTTATGGTGATTCTAAAGTATATTATTTTTAAGCTTATAAACTATTAATCCGTTGAAATGCTAATAAATTCGATAAAAAGCATCAATCTACAGTTAATTAGCACATATTCAATATGTTAATACGCACGATCTTTGTTTCCTTCAAAGAAATTAATAAAGGCACGATTTACAACGCGATTACCACCTGCTGTTGGGTAATTACCAGTAAAATACCAGTCGCCTAAATTTTTAGGACAAGCTTTGTGTAAATTTTCTATGGGTTGGAATATGGCAACGACTTCCGCGTTGATGTTTTCATTAGATATTAATTGGGCTATTTTATCCGAAATGGCATCAGCTGAAAATTGTGAATACAAATCCTTTACAAAATTCCGGACATCTTTATCTTCCAATTCAACTTGGGCTTTACATTTGTCGTAAACCTCTTGTATTAAATGGTATTTGTTATTTTCTTTCAATAATTCTAACATGGCTCTAAAAGCAATTAAATCTTCCAAACGTGCCATATCAATACCATAACAATCTGGATATCTAATTTGTGGTGCTGATGATACAACTACAATCTTTTTAGGATGTAAGCGATCCATCATTTTAATAATACTTTTCTTTAATGTGGTACCACGAACAATACTGTCATCAATAATCACCAAATTATCGGTTGGTTTAATAACACCATAAGTTACATCATAAACGTGAGCAACTAAGTCATCACGACTACTATCTTCCGTAATAAAGGTTCTTAATTTAACATCCTTGATGGCTATTTTTTCAATACGTGGTCGTTCAGATAAAATATTGGTGACAGCTTCCGCACTTAATTTTCCATTACCATCTAAAATAGCTTGCGTTTTTTTCTTGTTTAAATGTTCCTCAACCGTTTCTATCATTCCGAAGAAAGATGTTTCAGCAGTATTAGGAATATAAGAAAACACGGTATTCTTGGTGTCGTTATCAATGGCTTCTAAAACTTTAGGCATTAAAAATTTACCCAAGTTTTTTCGTTCTTGATAAATTTCAGCATCACTACCACGAGAAAAATAAATACGTTCAAAAGAACAAGCTTTACGCTCTAAAGGTTCCAGTATTTTTTTAATTGCAACTTCACCAGATTTTTTGGTAATAATAGCATGTCCAGGCTCTAGCTCCTTGACATCATCAAAATCCACATTAAAAACGGTCTGAATAACAGGGCGTTCAGAAGCCACTACAACCACTTCATCATCCTTATAGTAATAAACAGGTCTTATTCCCGCTGGATCACGCAGAACGAAGGAATCTCCGTGCCCTAATAATCCAGCCATAGCATATCCACCATCCCAATCTTTAGCCGATTTTTTCAGGATTTTAGCGACATTTAAGCGCTCTGCAATTAATGGCGAGCATTCATGTTTATTATAACCTTCTTTTTTTAATTTTTTATATATTTTGGAAACAGCATCATCCAAGAAATGACCTATTTTTTCCATGATAGTAACGGTATCTGCCATCTCTTTAGGGTGTTGGCCAATTTCCACCAAACCATCAAAAAGCTCATTAACATTGGTCATGTTAAAGTTTCCAGCTACAATTAGGTTTCTATGCATCCAGTTGTTCTGTCGTAAAAATGGATGGACACTCTCAACACTATTCTTACCAAATGTTCCGTAACGTACATGTCCTAAAAGTACTTCGCCTATATAAGGAATATGCTTTTTTTGAAGTTCCACATTATCAACATATGCTGGATTTTCGGTAAGTTCCTTATTAATACGTTCATTTATTTGCGCAAAAATATCCTGAATAGGTTGTTGCGCAATGGAGCGTACACGACTAATGTAGCGCTCGCCAGGTTGTGTATCTAATTTAATACTTGCAAAACCAGCACCATCTTGTCCACGGTTGTGCTGTTTTTCCATTAACAAATACATTTTGTTAACACCATAAAAGGCGCTACCGTATTTTTCTTTATAGAATTCCAGTGGTTTTAGTAAGCGAATTTGGGCAATACCACATTCATGTTTTAAAGCGTCACTCATTGCTGTGTTGTGTTGTGTTGTTGTGTGTACTATTATGTAAATTAAAAACGCGCTCCATTTAAGAGCGCGTTTGTATTATGTTAATTCGATATCGAATTGTGTTATACTCTTAAATTGTTGCAAGCGTTGGTGAACTTCGCTACTTTTTAAATTAACCATGCGTTCTGTGCCAAATTTCTCGACACAAAATGAGGCTAATGTAGATCCATAGATAACGGCATTCTTCATGTTTTCAAACGATACATCTTCAGATTTGGCTAAATAACCAGCAAAACCACCAGCAAACGTGTCACCAGCTCCTGTTGGATCAAAAACTTCTTCTAATGGTAGAGCAGGTGCAAAAAACACCTTTTCGCTATGAAACAATAAAGCGCCATGTTCCCCTTTTTTAATGACCACATATTTTGGTCCCATTTCATGAATTTTTCTGGCAGCAACAACTAACGAATATTCGCCAGTAAGCTGTCGTGCTTCTTCATCATTAATGGTAATCACATCTACTTTTTTAATTACGTTTAGCAAATCGTTTAACGCACAATCCATCCAGAAATTCATGGTATCTAAAATTACCAATTCTGGTTTAGTTTCCATTTGTTCTAGAACGCTTAACTGTACTAAAGGATGTAGGTTTCCAAGCATTACAATTTTAGCATCGCGATAAGCGGTTGGAACTACTGGTTGAAAATCTGCTAACACATTCAGCTCTGTTACCAAGGTGTCACGCGTATTCATATCATTATGATATTTACCACTCCAGAAGAATGTTTTACCTTCTTTTACGATTTCAACACCCGAAATATCCACGTTTCTATCTGATAATAAATTTAAATATTCCTGTGGGAAATCGCCGCCAACAACTGAAACAGCTGCGGCATCCACATTAAATTGCGAAGCGGCAAGTCCAATATATGTAGCTGCGCCTCCTAAAATTTTATCAGTTTTTCCGAAAGGTGTTTCAATAGCATCAAAAGCTACAGTTCCTACAATTACTAATTTACTCATAAAAAAGGTTTCAAATTTTGATGCAAATATAGGGTTTTTTGGCAGTTCACTAATATAAAATAACAACTCACTGTTTTATTTTTCTTGAAATGAATTGAAATGACCATTTTTGTTTCAGTTGAAAATATAAAAGTTATGGATAGAATAAAGTTGGCTTTAAAATTTGCCCTTACTGTGTGTGTGATATTCCATGTAATAGGTTTTCTATTTGCTATATACCTATCAGATTGGGAGACCACTTTAACCGATTTTAGATATATAGGACCAATTACTATTTCTCACTTTCTGTTTCCTTGTTTTTTAGCAGTGTATTTTTATGAAGACACCGTTTTTTCTAGTTGGCGTAATGTCATGAATATGCTTTTGAAACCTGCTTTAATAGCATTTTTAATGCTTTATGTCATTGTTTTTATTACGATGAGTAATAAGGATTTCGCTGTTTCCTTTTTCAATATAGCATCGTTGTTTAATGCTATTATTGCTTTTTTTATTACACTTTTTAGTTCATTTATTTATTTTATATTAACGAGTAAACCTAATAAATCAGTACATACCGCAATTAATTTATCTCTTGGAATAGTCCTTTTGTTGAGTTTAGTTAGTAGTGTGATTTATAGTTTAATTTTGAGTGTTATGGGAAGTAATTTTGTGTCTGCAAAGACTTTCGGCCCTATTATATTTCAAGGCGTATTAGTGACTTTTAGTACCTATACTTTTTTTGATGTTATCAAGACTAAAAATTTGAATAGGCTGAAAAGTAATTTTTTAATTTTTTGTCTTTATGTGTTCAATATTCTAATATTACCACTTATTTCTTTTGTTGTATCTGCGCCAGATGTCATGCACGTAAAACTCATTAAAATAGTTCAATCAATAACGGTAATTAGCCCTTATTATTTATTTATCACTTTGGGTATTCATGTCTATTATTTATACAATCGTAATAAAAGCGAAAAGGAATTTTTAGCGCAACAAGGTCTTTCGGCTAATTTGAAATATCAACAATTAAAATCGCAATTAAGTCCTCATTTTCTATTTAATAATTTAAGTGTTTTAACGGCTTTAATTGAAGAGAATCAGGAAAAAGCAGGTCAATTTTCTCAAAATTTATCAGATGTTTATCGGTATTTTTTAAATCAAGAACATCAAGATTTAGTGACATTGGAGGACGAATTAACTTTTGCAAAACACTATCTCAATTTGCTTAAAATTCGATTTGAAAATGCATTACATATTTCATTCAATTTAGAAAATCCACGTGATATTAATTATTATGTTTTGCCATTATCATTACAGCAAGTATTTGAGAATATTATAAAACATAATGAAATATCTGTTGCTATACCTATGAAAGTTTCGCTTTCTATAGAAGATGATTACTTAATAATTTCGAACAAAATCAATCTTAAAAAAACTCAAAATTCGTTACCAAAAACAGGAATTGAGAATATGCGAAAACGCTATTCGTATTTTACGAATCAGTTAATAGTAGTAACTTCGGAAAGCGTTTCATACACGATAAAATTACCATTAATTAAAACTGAATGACGATGAAAGTTCTTATTATAGAAGATGAGTTGCTATCAAGCCGGCGTTTAGAGCGTATGGTGAGCAATTTGGACTGTGAAATTCTGGCATCTTTTGTTTCCGTAAAGAAAACGGTTTCGTGGCTGCAAAATAATAAGCATCCCGACGTTTTATTTCTTGATATTCAATTATCGGATGGTTTATGTTTTGAGATTTTTGATCAGGTTGATGTTTCATCTGCCATAGTTTTCACAACTGCTTTTAGTGATTACAGTTTAGAGGCCTTTGATTATAACAGTTTATCCTATTTATTAAAGCCTATAAATATGGAAAAACTGGAAATAGCTGTTCAAAAAGCCAAAACAGTTATCACGAGTAAAGAAGCCGTTAAAGCTTTGAGGAATTTGATTCAAACAGAAGCTATTTCGCAATATAAAAACACATTTCCAGTAAAAATTGGAACAGCCATAAAAATAATTGATATTTCAGAAATTTCTTGTTTTTACAGTTTAGAGAATAGCACCTATATTCATGCTCAAGGGGCTAATTATATTATAAATTATTCCTTGTCAACCCTAGTAGATATTCTGAATCCGCAACTCTTTTTTCAGATAAGCAGGAAATGTATTATTAACAAAAAGATCATAAAAAGTATAAAGCAGATTAAAAATGGCAGATTACAAGTAATTGCGGGTTCGTTTACTGAATTTGTTATGCTAGTAAGCCGAGAACGTGCAAAACATTTTAAAGCTTGGTTGGAGTAGGGTTACTTTACTATTAAGTTGCTATACGTAAATTATACGTACATTTATCGTAAAAATTTTTGAATATGAAATCTACAAAAAAGCGAAAAGAAGTCGTTTTAGATGAGGAAACTCTTGCCATTCTTGAAGAAAAGGCCAAAAGTCAAGGTCGGAATTTAAAAAATTATATGGAGTTTGTTTTGCGTGAGGATGCGAATGCTTTTGAGCCATCAGAGGAATATAAAGTCATGATGGAAAAAATGATTGATGACCATAATTCTGGTAAATCTAATTATATGAGTGAATCTGAATTCAGAAAAGCCATTAAGAAATAGTGACTTATATCCTTAAGTTTCAAGAAAACAGTTTATATGATTTCAATGAAGGTTTATCATATTACAAAAAAATATCTAAAACTTTAGCAGAACGTTTTTTCGATGAGTTTTGGATCTGTGTGGCAGATTTAAAGAAAAACCCGAATGCTTGTCAAATTCGATATTTAAATATTAGAATTATCCAAATACAGAGATTTCCATTCACTATTCATTTTTTAATTGAAAATAATGTAATTTATGTTCAACGGGTGTTGCATGATAAACGTTATTATTAATTTACTTCCGCCCAAAATCTGCAGGAATTTCTCCCCAAGCTTTCGTTTCCCATTTTACAATAGTGGTTGTGTACGTATTTTCTTTTAGCCATTTTACACCACGATCTACCAATTCAAAGAGTTTTTCGTTTTTAGTACTACGTGGTAGTTTGGTGTTGCAGGTTTTTTTGCGCACCCAACTCATGGCTATTTTAGAATCGGTGTACAAAATCCGTTCGCTATTATGTTGCTTTAAAAATGCTAATCCGTGAACAAGTGCTAAAAATTCGCCAATATTATTAGTCCCTTCTGGAAAAGGACCTTGAATAAATAATTGTTTTTTACTTTTGGTATCTACACCTCTATATTCCATAATACCTGGATTTCCAGATGAAGCGGCATCAACAGATATAGAATTATAATTTGGAAGGCCTATTTTTTTGAGTTGGGCTTCAGACAATTCACTTTTAAAGTCTTTCTTCTTGCCAATAAAATCTTTGTAATTACTGTTTAAGGCTTTTTTGGCTGCATCAAAGGTGTCAAAAGATTTATAAATCGCACCTTGGTAATCCTTAACCTGCGCTTTGCAGTCGTTCCAAGTTTCAAAAACACCAGTTTTATGACCTTTCCAAACGGTATAATATTTCTTTTTCTTTTTACTCAAGGTGAAAATTATTTTAAATTACTTCTCGATACAAAATCTCAATATTTCAATTTTACTCCAAGTGACGTTCGTTCAAGTTGAGCATAGCGAACTATTTTTCAATTAATAATTTATTTACCACCTTCGGAAAATGTTCCATTTCCAAAGCATGAATTTTTTCGGCCACATTTTCGGCTGTATCAGTAGGTAAAACAGGACAGGTTGCTTGAAATATGAGTGCACCTTCATCATAATGTTCGTTTACATAATGAATACTAATACCTGATTCTACTTCTTTATTAGTAACAATAGCATGATGAACATGCATGCCATACATACCTTTACCACCATAATTGGGCAAAAGTGCAGGATGAATATTAATAACTTTATTTGGAAATGCTGCCAAGATATGTTCGGGAAATTTCCAAAGAAAACCAGCTAACACAATTAAATCTGGTTGGAAGGTTTTTAGGATATTCAATACATCATCCGACTTTGAAAACGCTTGCCTATTGAATGAAAATGCGCTAATGTTTAGATTTTTAGCCCGATCCAATACTTTGGCATGAGGATTGTTAGTCATAACATGCGTAACTTCAACATGCGCGTTGTTTAGAAAAAACCTAATTAAATTTTCAGCATTAGATCCAGATCCGGACGCAAAAATTACAATACGTTTCATATAGCAGCTTGTCATGTCATGATTAGTTCCGCAAAAAAAAGAATAAATTATAACAATTAGAAGGTAAAAAGGATTTACTTAAAGGAAATTTAGTAAATTACAACCACATTTTTGCAGTAAAGGTGTGGAATAAGAATAAAATTTTTATTTTTGCCAACTAATTAAAACTTAAAATTAAAAGATTATGTCAGACATTGCATCAAGAGTAAAAGCGATTATCGTAGACAAATTAGGTGTTGATGAAAACGAAGTTGTAACTGAAGCTAGCTTCACGAACGATTTAGGAGCAGATTCATTAGACACTGTAGAATTAATCATGGAATTCGAAAAAGAATTCGATATTCAAATCCCAGACGATCAAGCAGAAAACATTGCAACGGTTGGTCAAGCTATCTCTTATATAGAAACAGCAAAATAATTCATTAGAATTTATGGAATTAAAGCGAGTTGTAGTTACTGGTTTAGGAGCACTAACACCTATAGGGAATACCAAAGATGAATTTTGGGAAGCACTTATTAGTGGGAAGAGTGGTGCTGCACCTATAACGTATTTTGACACTGAAAAGTTCAAAACAAAATTCGCTTGCGAATTAAAAAACTTTAATGCCACCGATTTTCTTGAAAGAAAAGAAGCGCGAAAAATGGACCGGTTTACGCAGTATGCTATGGTAGCTTCAGATGAAGCTATTGCAGATTCTAAACTGGACCTAAACGCGGTAAACAAATTAAGAGTCGGTGTTATTTGGGGAGCGGGAATAGGTGGTTTGGAAACCTTCCAGGACGAAGTTTTAAACTTTGCCGCTGGTGATGGTACACCAAGATTTAACCCATTCTTCATTCCGAAAATGATTGCAGATATTGCACCAGGAAACATTTCCATTAAACATGGATTTATGGGTCCTAATTATACAACAGTATCTGCTTGTGCATCTTCAGCCAACGCTATGATTGATGCTCTAAACTATATTCGTTTAGGACATTGTGATGTTATAGTAACCGGTGGAAGTGAAGCTGCAGTAACTATGGCAGGTATGGGTGGTTTTAACGCCATGCATGCCTTATCAACTAGAAATGAAAGCCCAGAAACGGCCTCAAGACCTTTTGATGCAACCAGAGATGGTTTTGTATTAGGCGAAGGTGCTGGAGCTATTGTTCTAGAAGATTACGAACATGCCAAAGCGCGTGGTGCTAAAATTTATGCGGAAGTATTAGGAGGCGGAATGTCTTCAGATGCCTACCACATGACAGCACCTCACCCTGAAGGTATTGGTGTGATTGCAGTAATGAGAAATTGTTTAGAAAACGCAGGCTTAAAACCAGAAGAAGTTGATCATATCAACACGCATGGAACGTCAACACCTCTAGGAGATGTTGCCGAACTGAAAGCAATTTCTGAAGTGTTTGGAGCGCATGCGAAAAATATTAATATCAATTCAACAAAATCTATGACAGGTCACCTGTTAGGAGCTGCTGGTGCTATTGAGTCTATTGCGTCTATTTTAGCAATGGAACATGGAATAGTACCACCAACTATAAACCATGAGGTTGCTGATGAAAATATTGATCCTGAATTAAATTTAACATTAAATAAAGCACAAAAACGCGATGTTAAGGTAGCCATGAGTAATACGTTTGGTTTTGGTGGCCATAATGCATGCGTATTATTTAAAAAAATTGATTAAACAACGAATGAAAAACATTCGAAACATATTAAATTCCCGTTCAAAAACTGACGGGAATTTTTTTGTATTTATCCATAATATTCTTGGGTTCAAACCCAAAAATATAGCATATTACAGAAAAGCATTCACCCATCGCTCCATGAATATCAAGGATGCGGAAGGTCAGCCTATTAATTATGAGCGTCTTGAATTTTTAGGTGATGCCATGTTAGGATCCGTTATTGCATCACATTTGTATTCTGAAGTGCCAAGTGGTGATGAAGGCTATTTAACAAAAATGCGTTCTAAAATTGTGAGTCGTGAGCATCTTAACGAGCTTGGTAAAGATTTACATTTAATTGATTTAGTTGAAAGTAAAATACCTAAAGGTCATTTTGGCGATAATATTTATGGTAATTTATTTGAAGCATTAGTTGGAGCCATATTTTTAGATCGTGGGTATAAGTATTGCGAAAAGTTTATCTTCAAAAAAGTCATTATTCCGTATGTGGATATCTCTCAATTGGAAGGTAAAGTTATTAGCTACAAAAGCTTACTGATTGAATGGTGCCAGAAGGAGAAAAAAGTTTTCGATTATAACGTTTATGAAGATACTGGCAATGATGACATTCGCCATTTTGCTGTAAAATTATCTATCGATAATAAAGTAATAGCAAAAGCACGAGCTACCTCCAAGAAAAAGGCGGAAGAAAAAGCGTCTAAACGTGCCTTTTTTGTTTTTCAAAATCAGATGTCTAAAGATAACTAGCGTATAAAGTCACGATAATGTTTTCATAACATATTCCTGTTAAGTTTAATATAAACAGCATCCAATTATAGCTATTATACACTATCTTTACAAATAGTTTTGATGATTATGCTAATGCAAAAACTAGACTTAAACGATTTTTTAGATACCATAGATTATGCACTAATTGGTATTCATAGCCCTTTAGAAAGTTACCGTTTAGCCTATTTTTTAAATAAAGAATTACAACTTCTTTTATCAAGACAAAAAGAGGATTTAGACTTCGGAAACAACACACAATACGAAATTTTTGAATGGGTAGATGCGCATAAATTTGCCACATGGCATTTAGTATCAAATAGCTGCCTAGTTGAAGTAATTACAGCGGAAAATGATAATTCTCTATTTGGTTCGCAAGATCAGCGAACTACAGAAACCTATCATTTAATTCCCGAATACAAAACCGTGAATTATTTTTTAAAAATTTCTGATGATGCTATTACAGATGATCAAGTTCAGGAGTTTACAAAAAAAATTCAATCAATTCCGAATGTTGTTGCCGCTTATAGTGTCAATCCTTCGGAACTAAAATCTAAAAACAACTTAATATTTTATTAATGTTAAAAAGAAAAAAAACAAAAATAGTAGCCACATTAGGACCAGCAACAAGTACGAAAGCCGTTTTAAAGGCCATGCTAGATGAAGGTGTAAATGTGTTTAGAATCAACTTTTCACATGCCGATTATAAAGATGTAGAAGAGCGTATTGGAATGATTCGTGAATTAAACGAAGAGTTTGGATACAACGCAGCCATTTTAGGCGATTTACAAGGCCCGAAATTGCGTGTTGGAACCATGAAAGGTGAGGTGATTGTAAATGAAGGAGACGAAATTATTTTTGCAACAGGAAAACGTTTTGAAGGAACTAAAGAACGGGTTTACATGACCTATGATAAGTTTCCGGAAGACGCCAAACCAGGCGAGCGCATTCTGTTAGATGACGGGAAACTTATTTTTGAAGTCGTATCAACCGATAAAAAATCGGAAGTTAAAGCACGCGTTATTCAAGGTGGACCTTTACGTTCTAAAAAAGGCGTTAATTTACCAAATACGAATATCTCACAACCTGCTTTAACAGAAAAAGATATTGAAGATGCTATTTTCGCCATTAAAATGGAAGTGGATTGGATGGCTTTATCGTTTGTACGTCATGCAGAAGATTTAATGCAATTGGAAGAATTAATCAGCAAGCATAGTGAGCATAAAATTCCAATTATTGCTAAAATTGAAAAACCAGAAGCGGTAGAAAATATTGATAAAATTGTTGCCTATTGCGATGGTTTAATGGTGGCTCGTGGCGATTTAGGCGTAGAAATTCCAGCGGAAGAAGTGCCTCTTATTCAAAAACAATTGGTGTTACGTGCTAAACAAGCACGAATTCCGGTAATTATTGCTACTCAAATGATGGAAACTATGATTTCCAGTTTAACACCAACACGAGCGGAAGTTAATGATGTGGCCAATTCGGTTATGGATGGTGCTGATGCCGTGATGCTTTCGGGTGAAACATCTGTGGGGCAATATCCTGTTCAGGTAATTAGGCAAATGTCTAATATTATCAAAAGTGTGGAAGATTCCAACTTGATAAAAGTACCACAAATGCCACCTCATATTCGTACCAAACGTTTTATAACAAAATCTATCTGTTATCACGCAGCCAATATGGCAAACGAAATTGATGCAAAAGCTATTTCAACATTAACAAATAGTGGTTATACGGCTTTCCAAATTTCAGCATGGCGACCAAAAGCACATATTTTAGTGTTTACGTCTAACCGCAGAATTTTAACCCAACTGAATTTGCTTTGGGGCGTAAAAGCATTTTTCTATGACAAGTTTGTAAGTACAGACGAAACCATTGAAGATGTCAATACCATTGCATGTCAAAAAGGATATTTGGAAGAAGGTGATATGCTGGTGAGTTTGGCTGCTATGCCAATCCAAGAAAAAGGAATGGTAAATACGCTTCGCGTTACGGAAATTTCGAGTTGTAATTTTTAAGATTCTAAAAGTAATATTAGTTAAAACATAATATATAAATGCGTTAGCTTTAAAAAACTAACGCATTTTTTATATTATAAACTCCGTATAATCTTAAGAGGCTAGAGTAATTACTTTTTCTTCTTTGGTGTTATTTGTTAGTTTAGCTTCAAACTGATTAGATGTATTATTTTCTCCTCCCGCTTTTAAAGCTTTATCACCGGCAAAAAAGGTTTTATGATCATCACCAAGATCAGATCCTGCCATTCTTTGATGTTTAACACAAGAAACAGTTTTACGAATTTCTTGTCTCTGAACGCCTTTTACATAAGCTAACATGCCTTCTTCTGCAAAATAACCTTCCGTTAAATCATTCATATGAAGTGCTGTTGTGTGATAGGTTGGTAAGGTAATTAAATGATGAAAAATGCCTGCCTCTCTTGCTGAATCTGCTTGGAATGTTCTTATTTTTTCATCGGCACGTTGACATAATTTTGAATTATCATACTGTGCATCCATTAAATTATTTTTATCATAAGCAGTCAGATCCGCTCCTTCCAATAGCATTTCTTCAAACACTTGATTGCGGAAATTTAAGGTCCAATTAAAAGAAGGTGAGTTATTGTAAACCAATTTAGCATTTGGTACAACATCCTTAATTCTATTTACCATATGTGCAATTTGCTTCACATTGGGCGTTGGTGTTTCTATCCATAAAAGGTCGGCTCCGTTTTGTAGACTGGTAATACAATCTAACACGACCCGATCTATATTTGATCCATCTTTGAATTTATATAAACCATTTGCAAGTCGTATGGGGCGGACTAATTTACCATCTCTTTTAAGAAGGACATCATCTTCTTTTGCGTCGTTGATGTTAATTTCTTCAGCATCTACAAATGCTAAATATTGTGATGCTAAATCTCCTGGCTCTTGACTTACTGGAAGCTTTTGTGTTAATCCAGCACCTTCAGAATCTGTTCTAGCAACAATAATTCCGTCATCTACTCCTAACTCTAAAAAAGCATATCTGATAGCATTTAGTTTGGCAACAAAATCTTCATGCGGAACCGTCACTTTTCCATCTTGATGACCACATTGCTTGGCATCAGATACTTGATTTTCAATTTGAATAGCACAAGCTCCAGCTTCAATCATTTTTTTAGTCAGCAAATAAGTAGCTTCTTCATTCCCAAAACCGGCGTCAATATCTGCAATAATAGGAACAATATGTGTTTCAAAATTATCGATTTCATCTTGTACATCTTCGCCATTTTCTAATCGTTTGAATAAATCATTCAACGCAATGGCATCTGCTTGACGTAAAAAATCATAAATCTCTTTTATTAATGATGGTACAGCCGTTTTTTCGTGCATAGACTGATCTGGTAATGGGCCAAATTCTGAACGTAATGCAGCTACCATCCAACCAGAAAGATATAAGTATTTTTTAGCGGTTGTTTTATGATGTTTTTTAACAGCAATCATTTTTTGTTGAGCCACAAATCCATGCCAGCAACCTAATGATTGCGTGTAATTGGACGAATCTAAATCGTAGTCCGCCATATCTTTTCTCATAATGGCTGCCGTGTATTTGGCAATGTCTATTCCGGTTTTAAAACGATTTTGCGTCACCATTCTGGCGGCACTTTCTGGCTTTATAGCATTCCAAGTAGCGCCATACTTTGTCTTTAAGTTTCTAACAGTTTCTAAAGCTGAACTATAATTACTTTGTGCTAAATTTTTCATAATTTTGTGTTTGATTATTAAGATTTTTTCTAGATTTTGATAATTAAGTCTCGTACACTATTCCCGTAGTTGCGAGACATTTTTTTTAAATGTATTGATAGGCAGATAAGGTTAAAAATTCTTCGAATTCCGTATTAGTAACTAACCTATTAAACAATTCTATAGCCAAATTAAATTTTGTGTTTTTAATGGTTTCCTCGCCGTATTCTTTCAATAATTTTTCAACTTCATCTTCAAAAATAGTATCGTAAAGTTCTCTTGAAAACTTCCGGCCATCTTCCAATTCAATCTCATTTTTCAGCCAGTGCCAAACTTGAGTTCTTGAAATTTCGGCTGTTGCCGCATCTTCCATTAAATTATAAAGTGCTACAGCACCATGACCTCGTAACCAAGCTTCCGTATAAAGAATGCCAACATTAATATTTTTTCTAATGCCGGCTTCGGTTACTGTTCCTTTTGGAAGCGCAACTAAATCAGCTTCCGTTATGGTTATATCGTTTCGCGTAACATGTAGTTGGTTGGGTGTTGGCATATGTTTATTAAACTCATTCATGGCAATTTCCACAAGTGCCGGATGCGCTACCCAAGTGCCATCGTGACCATTTTTTACCTCACGTTCTTTATCTTGACGTACTTTTTCTAATGCAGCCTTATTGGCGTTTTCATCATTTTTAATGGGAATTTGTGCTGCCATTCCGCCAATGGCTAGAATACCGCGTTTATGACAACGTTGGATGACTAGTTTTGAATACGCGTCCATAAAAGGCGTTGTCATAGTAACCTGATCGCGATTTGGAACTACAAAATTAGGATGGTTTCTAAATTTCTTGATGTATGAAAAGATGTAATCCCATCGGCCACAATTTAAACCAACAATGTGATCTTGTAACTCATAAATAATTTCATCCAACTGAAAACTAGCGGTTATAGTTTCTACTAAAACAGTCGCTTTAAAGGTGCCTTTTGGAACTTCTAAATAGTTTTGTGCAAATTCAAAAACGGCATTCCACCAACGTGCTTCTGTATAATGTTCTAATTTTGGAAGGTAGAAATACGGTGCAGTGCCTGATTTCATCATGGTTTTCGTATTGTGAAAAACGTATAATCCAAAATCTACTAGACTTCCAGAAACTTCCTCATCATTAATTTTTAGGTGTCTTTCGTTGAGGTGCAAACCACGAGGTCTTACTAAAAGAACGGCTGTTTCTTCATTTAATGTGTATGACTTATTGCGCTTCGGATTAAAGAGTGAAATGGTCTTTTTATTAGCATCAATTAAATTCTGTTGACCTTCCATAGCGTTTTTCCAGGTTGGAGAATTGCTGTCTTCTAAATCCGCCATAAAGGTTTTAGTCCCTGAATTTAGTGCGTTGATAATCATTTTCCTATCTACTGGTCCCGTAATTTCTACGCGTCTATCTTGCAAGTCTTTCGGGATGCTTCCTGCGGTCCAATTACCTTCTCGAATAGATTTTGTTTCCGGTGGAAATACAGGAAATTGACCACTATCAAAAATCTTTTGTTGTGCGATCCGATTTTCAAGTAGCTCTAAACGTTTCGAATTAAAATTTTTGTGAAGTGCCGTTAGAAATTCTAAAGCAGCATCGGTTAAAATTTCAGGGTAATAGTTTTTAACCGTTTTAGCAAATTGAATTTCAGATTGTTTTAAGAGATTGTGTTCCATGATGTTTTTATTTTCATGACAATATTAAAACAAAGTTTTTTAAAAAACAAGCGAACGTTCGCTAAAAATGTATTTTTCGCTTTTTGGATTAAATTCGCAGAAATGGTTATATTTGTTTTATAACTATGGAAAAAGAATATATAAAACTCATATTTGGCTTAAAACTTAAGCAAATACGTACGGATAGGAATTTATCTTTATTTGGATTATCAAAAATTTCAGGTTTATCAAAATCCTATTTAAACGAAATTGAAAAAGGCAAAAAATATCCAAAACCTGACAAAATCGCTATTCTTTCTGAAAAGTTGGAGGTGCCTTATGATCAGATGGTTTCTTTAAAACTAGATAAAAATTTAGCACCTATTGGGGAGCTCTTGCAATCTAAAATTTTAAAAGAAATTCCGTTGGATCTGTTTGGAATTAAGGAAAGTAACTTAATAGATATTGTTGCAAATGCGCCTGCTAAAGTGAATGCTTTTATTAGTACCATTATTGAAATTGCACAGCATTATAATTTTAGTCGTGAAAGCTTTTTTCTTGCTTCGGTACGGTCGTTTCAAGAAGCTAACAATAATTATTTTGATGATTTAGAAAAGAACGTTATAAAATTTTCAAAAGCCTATCAAATCGATTTATCGAAACCCATTTCATCACAAGATTTGGAAGATATTCTAGTTGAAGAATATGGTTATGTAATTAAAGAAAGTGAATTAAATAACTATGAAGCTTTAGAAAACTTACGCTCGGTTTTTGTACCCAAAACGAAAACTTTATTGCTAGCTGATGGTATTGATGAAGCACAGCGAACCTTTATTTATGCGAAAGAAATTGCGTATAATTTTTTAGAGATTACGAATCGGTTATATACTTTTCCATGGATTAAATTTGAAACTTTTGACCAAGTGCTTCATAATTTTTACGCCTCCTATTTTGCAGGCGCATTAATTATTCCGAAAGCCGAATTAACGTTACAACTACAGAGTGTTTTTGAAAAAGAAACCTTTGACGAAGCCTTGTTTCTTAAAACACTAAAAGCATTCAATGCATCACCCGAATCTTTTTATCAGCGTTTAACCAATATTTTACCGAAAGAATTTAATATTCAAAATTTATTCTTTTTAAGATTCACACATAAGACGGGTAGCGAGAAATTTCACCTAAAAAAGGAGCTTCATTTATCACACCAACATTCGCCGCGTGCTAATGAAGCCAATGAGCATTATTGCAGACGTTGGGTGTCCTTAAATGTTTTAAAAGATATTAGTAAAAGTGAAAAAACGCACGAATTTGATCTGCAGATTTCTAATTATGATCATAATAATACGTCCTATTTAGTATTGTCTTCTGCTACAAAAGATCCGTTTCGAGAACATCAATACAGAAGTATTAGTATTGGGTTATTGATTGATAAACAATTAGAACGCAAATTGAAATTTTTAGGCGATAAAAAAATTAAAAATCAACATGTTGGCGTAACCTGTGAGCGTTGTTCCATACAAAATTGTGACGTTCGGAAAGCGCCAGCTTCAGCTTTGGAAAAGGCTGCTAAAAACAAAACAATAGAGAATATAGTTCAAGATTTAAATGAGAAATTCGCCTAAAAAGCAAATGGTAATTGTACACTCATAGATTTTTTATGATAAGCTTGCTAGTACAGACGAAACTATTAAAAACGTCAATACGTTTTGCCTTACGGAAATTACGAATTGTAATATTTAATTGTTTCGCTTACGATTTTGCTTATGATTGGTTGGGTGATTAAGTAACTAATTTACCAAATATAAACCGAACAGACCCGAGCGTAGCGAACTGGCGAAGCAAAATCCGCAAGGATTTACGTAAGTAGGCTAGAACTAACAATAAAGTGTATCTAGAACTAGCAATAATTTGTATATGGTTTTACTAATAGTATTAATCGTTATAAGTTTCTATAATTATTCTATTATCGACTAATTCAACTAGTTTACTTATAACCTCTTTATCATAATTTTGAGTTTCCGCTCCAAAAATCACTTTTTTAATTTTAATACTTATATAATCTTGTTTTTCAGTAATAATTCGATACTCTTCTTCGTATTTCCATTCACTAAGTTTATTTAAAAATACTGATTTTATTTCATCAGCTTTTAGAGGAAGATTTTTAAAAGAAGCTAATCCATTATATTCAACTTTGTCAATTATATATTCCGATTTATCTATTTCAAATCCTATGGCTATTCCTCTATGACCATTTGCATAATGTGACCACATTAAATGACTTTTATAATCCTCTGAAAATGAACAGACACTTAAATGTTTTTCTTTATTAGGATTTAAACGGACTCTTTTTGATTCCTCAAAATTATCACTAAAGAATTGTCCTTCGAAATTGTCATTCAAATTTCTAAAACTTGATGAATATAAACGTTGATTTAAAAAAATGTCCAGAATATATTTATAATTTTTTAAATCTCTGAATTTATAGTACATACTGGATGTTTTTTGCCAACGCTATAATATGAAATCGTTTTAATGGTTTATAACAGTTATAAACGAAATTCGGGTTTTTATGTGAGCAAATAAGCTCCCAAAAAACTAAAAAGCAAATTTCAATTGCACACTAACCGCCTTTTTTTCTTCTGGTTTTTTCGTTTTTTTATCAGTGTTGAGGTTGGATAATGAAATCCCTAAAAGCCGTACCGAATTTTGCATGCCTTCCTGATATAACAAGTCTTTAGCTGTTTCTAAAATCACGCAGGCATCACTTACAAAATACGGCAAAGTTTTACTGCGCGTTTGCATCGTGAAATCGCTATATTTTATTTTTAAAGTGATGGTTTTTCCAGCCACATCGCTTTTTATTAAACGGCGAGATACTTCGTCTGCAATATGTTCTAACTTTTCCAACATGAAAATTTCGGATGATAAATTTTCATTAAAAGTCCGTTCAGCAGCCAAGGATTTCCGAATGCGATTTGGTTTCACTTCACTGGTATGAATCCCACGAACCACATGGTAATAAAAGCGGCCCGATTTTCCGAAATGTGAATCTAAATACTCTATGGTTTTCGACTTTAAATCGGTTCCCGTAAAAATACCAAGCTGATACATTTTTTCGGCAGTTACTTTCCCAACGCCATAAAATTTCCGAATATCCAACGCTTCTAAAAAGGGTAAAACATCTTCAGGATTTACCGTTTTCTGGCCATTTGGTTTGTTGTAATCACTGGCAATTTTTGCAATAAATTTATTGATGGAAATTCCGGCGGAAGCTGTTAATCCGACTTCATTAAAAATACGCGTTCGGATTTCTTGGGCTATTAAGCTCGCACTGGGATTCCCTTTTTTATTTTCGGTAACGTCCAGATACGCTTCATCTAAAGACAAAGGTTCCACCAAATCTGTATAATCGTAAAATATGTTCCGAACCTGTTTAGAAATTTCATGATACCGATCAAAACGTGTTTTAGCAAAAATGAGTTCAGGGCAAAGGCGCCTAGCTTGAACACCGCTCATAGCACTGCGAACACCAAATTTACGAGCTTCGTAACTGGCTGCACTAACCACACCACGATTACCAGAACCACCAACAGCCAATGGTTTTCCTTTTAATTCAGGATTATCCATTTGCTCAACAGACGCATAAAAGGCGTCCATATCCACATGAATAATTTTTCTAATGGGAAATGTGTCTGGCATGATGTAAATTTATAATATCTTTAGCATATAAACAGGTCATTATGGGTAAAACAGCTATCATTTTAGGTGCAACAGGATTAACTGGCGGTTTGCTATTACAGCAACTTCTGGACGATAACAGATATGATAAAATTAAGTTGTTTTCACGATCGGCTTGTGGTATTGATAATCCCAAAATAGAAGAACATTTGGTGGATTTATTCGAATTAAAATTATATCAAGAACATTTTACTGGCAACGTGGTATTTTGTTGTATAGGAACCACAAAAGCAAAAACGCCTGACCAAGAAACCTATTTGAAAATTGATTATGGCATTCCTGTTTCTGCTGCTGAAATGGCCAAAGAAAACGGGATTAAAACCTACATCGTTATTTCCGCATTAGGTGCTGATAAAAACAGTAAGGTGTTTTACAATCGAACGAAAGGTAGGATGGAAGAAGCCGTTATGGCACAACAAATCTCAAATACCTATGTACTCCAACCATCTTTAATTGGTGGTAGTCGTGATGAAAAACGCTTGGGTGAAAAACTGGCCAAAATTGCCATGACTATAGTCAATCCATTTTTAATGGGTTCTCTAGCTAAATACAAATCTATCCAACCAGAAACCATTGCTAAATGCATGGTGTTTTTAGATAATAACAACTATCCAGATAGTCGGATTTTGTCGGATGATATTAAACAAATTGTAAATCAATAATGCATTTTTCGTTTCAACGGAACACATAAATATGATTGAAATAGAACGCAAGTTTTTAGTCACCTCACAACAATTTAAAACAGAAGCTATTCGAAAAACACGGATTAAGCAAGGGTTTTTAAACACGGATAAAGCGCGAACTGTTCGTGTGCGACTCAAAGGAGAAATTGGTTTTATTACCGTTAAAGGCGCATCTACCGATGATGGATTATCACGTTTTGAATGGGAAAAAGAGATTTCAAAAACCGATGCTGAAGCCTTATTAAAATTATGTGAAATAGGTATTATTGATAAAATACGTTATGATATTGAAGTTGGTAAACATGTATTTGAAGTCGATGAGTTTTTTGGAGATAACACAGGTTTGATTGTTGCCGAAGTAGAACTTTCAAGCACCACCGAAGCATTTGAAAAACCCAATTGGCTTGGCAAAGAAGTGACTGGTGAGGCTAGATATTACAATTCGCAATTGAGTAAGAAACCTTTTAAAAATTGGAATTCATGAGGAATTTTGTAAGTTTCAATGGTAATATATCTGTTTCATTAGCAGGTAAAATTGAAATACTACAGCCTTAATGAAACAATTAAAAATAGGTGTTCAAGTTATAATTATTGTTGCTGTACTAATTCATTTTGCGGTTAAAGATTACTTCTATGCGTCTGCTATAATCTTCTATGCATTTCCGCTTCCAATTATCATGCTGTTATCTTCTTTTTCAATTATAGTTAATAAGAAATGGCGCAAAATTTCCATGTTATTTCTGCTCGTTTTAAGTGTCATTTGGTATTTTAAAAGCTATACTTCAAATCATGAAAATGCCGTTAATGAAGGTTTGGAAGTCGTTGTTTGGAATGCTGGACACAATCAAAGTTTTGAAGAGGCTTTTATTGAAAACAAACAGATTCCAGATGTCTTGGTTTTAATAGAATGCAATTTAAAATCGATTCAAGAAACCCGAAATAAATATCCAAATTATTACTTTCATTTATCTGAAGAGGAGATTGGAATTTTCTCCAAAACCCCTTTAAAAATTATAAGTGAAGTAACGTCTGAAACAAATTCTACCGTTTTAAAATTTACAACGAATAACATTATTTTTTATGCGGTCGATTTAACGGCTGAAGTATTTAATTCCAGAGAAGAGGAATTGCAATTTGTTTATTCCAACATAGCATATCGTAGTAATTCGGTTGTTTTAGGCGATTTTAATACACCTCTAGAATCCATTTATTTCGAAGACTTTAAAAACAATTACAATCATGCGTTTTCTGTTAAAGGAAAAGGCTTTAAAGAAACTTGGTTTTGGAATTTACCACTTTTGTCACTGGATCATATTTGGGTGTCTCATAATTTGAGAATAAATAAAACGGATAAAATACATACATGGAAATCAGATCATAGTTTGATACGAACGTATATCAGTCGACCAACTATTCCGAAATAGTCATCCATCGTTTGGCTTCATTACCAAAGGTATCTACAACCGTTAGCAAATGTTTTCCTTTTTTAGGAAGGATTCCAAATTCATGAATATTTTGCGTGCTTCCTAAAAACTGCTCATTTAGATACCAAAATACGGTTGTTTCAGGTTTGGAATGTGCTATTTTTAAAATGAGTTCATTGGTTTTTCCACCAAAATCCTTCGGAAGAAAAATGGTGTTGTTATCATTCGGATAAATGAATTGCATAGAAATGGCATTTTCTCCCAAACAATCCACTCTAAAAGGTGGTAAGGGTTTGTAAAAGGGATTTTTGGTTTTATAATAATAAGCCATTAATGGTGGTAATACAAACCATGATTTATGCGAAATATCTGCAATCGCTTCACAAGACGAATTCACTTGAAACTGTTCTAATGTATCTAAATGAACCAATACATGATACGGACAAGGCTTGGTTTTTAATCCCGAAACTTGAATAAATTTTTGTTCTACCTCATCACAATTTGGTGATGCACGATGACCACTTTGTTTGCAAATACTTACTTCCTGCATTTCATCAAAGGGTTTTGAAAACCAATCGCTATTCGGTAATAGGTTAAACACATCAAATAAAATGGGTGCAGCTGTTTGGACACCTACCAAACCAGGTCTGCCTTCACCATCTGCATTACCAACCCAAATACCAACCACATAATCTTTAGTTGTTCCAATAGCCCAAGCATCACGGAAACCAAAACTAGTACCTGTTTTCCAGGCTATTTGTTTAGAGCCATCATAAAACTCCCAATTATCATCGCCTTCTGGTCTGTTTACGGTTTTTAAACTTTCGTAGGTTAAATAGATGGAAGCGGCATCAAAAAGCGTTTTTTCAGCTGTTTTTTTTCCGAAATCAACTGTTTCGGAGTTGATGAAAATGGGTTCAGAAAATTCGTTACTAAAATACTCGCTAGATGTTTCCGAAAAATGATTTAGTGTTGAAGACAGCGCAGCATAACTTTTACATAAATCCCATAAATTACTTTCAGCACCTCCAAGAATAAGCGATAATCCATAATAATTGGCAGATTCTGAAAGGTCTTTAAGTTCTAGTTTTTTTAAATATTGATAGAATCTGTCTAATCCAAATTCCTGCAACATTCTAACAGAAGGCACATTTAAGGAACGTGATAAGGCACGACTAGCTGGAACAGCACCATCGTATGTTTTGTTATAATTTTCGGGATTATAACTACCATACTGCGTGGGAATATCAGCTACTAATGTGTTGGGTAATAAATCGCCAGCATCCAACATGGCTGCATATAAAAAAGGTTTTAAAATACTACCCGTACTTCGTGGTTTATCAATGATATCCACATCTTTTTGGTGTAATTTGTCTGCTGGTGTATTTCCAACATAAGCCAAAACCTTTCTGGTTTTAACATCTAAAACTAAAACAGCCGCATTGTGAATCCCGTTTTGCTTTAGTTGATTATAATGTGTTTTTACAAGTTGATTCACGCGCTCTTGTAAATGATTATCAACCGTTGTTTGAACGCGTTTTCCCGAATGTGTTGTCGCTACTTTTTGTAATAAATGTGGAGCCGTTTGTGGCAATGCATACGGTTTTTGCGGTAAACCTTCGGCAATAGATAGTTGATAGGTTAAAGAATCAATAACAGCGTTGTCTCGTAATTTTTTGAGTAAACGATTGCGTTTATTACGTAATTGTTCTTGATTTTTCCCAGGATAAATTAAACTTGGTGCATTGGGTAAAACAGCCAAGGTTGCATGTTCTGCCCACGATAATTGATTGGCATCGCGATTAAAATACCGCCAAGATGCGGCATCCAGTCCAACCACGTTTCCACCAAATGGTGCATTGCTGGCATAATAGGCTAAAATTTGATCTTTGCTTTCGCGAAGTTCTAAACGGGTTGCTAAAATAATTTCAATAACTTTTTCAAAGTAGGTTCTATTTTGTCCTTTTCGGGATAAACGAATGACTTGTTGTGTGAGCGTGCTCCCACCACGTTTGATACCATCAGATTTTAAATTATCTCTAAAGGCTTTAAAAATAGAAATAGGATTAAAACCAGGATGTTTGTAGAAATAGGCATCTTCAAAAGCAATAATACAGGTTTTAAATTTTTCTGGAATAGAATCGTTTTGTGGAAATCGCCATTGACCATCACGTGCAATTTGTGCGCCTAAAAGACGATTGTTTTGGCTGGTAATGACAGTCGCTGTTGGATCTGTAAATAATTGATTGGGTAAACAGAAATAATAGGCAATGAGTAATAGGAATACTATTGCCGATTTTATTCTATTTGCTTTTATGTAAGATATAACCTTCTTCATTTAGACTCCTACTTTCGTAGGAATTCGTATTCCCGCTCCACTTTACAAATCCGAACATGATACCAATTGTACCAGTGTTCACGACCTTTCTGTTGCGCAATTATATGTTCACTTTCCTGTTTCCAATTTTTAATGGCATCTAAACTTTCCCAATAGCTAACGGTTATTCCCAAACCATCTCTGGCGGATTCTATGCCAATAAATCCTGGTTGTTGTTTGGCAAGTGTCTCCATTTTTTCTGCCATTTCAGAATAACCTTCAATACGGTCTGTTTGTGTTGAGGTGAAAATAACAGCGTAATAGGGTTTAAAATCTTTACTCATAATTGTAGTTTCTTTTTATCCCAAGTTAACACTTGAACACCTTTAGAATAGTGAATTTTATCAGGCTTATTATTTATTAATTGATTGAATTTAGGATACTCTATTTCTAATTTTTTGATAGTAATAGCTTGCATTGGCCATTCTTGATGATGTACATCGTATTCAATTATTTTATTTTTATGTTCTTGATGAACAGCATAACGTTCAGTTAACCAGATATCAGTTTCATCTTTAATAATAGGATCACTGCCTATTCTGTATTCCATATAAAATGAATCGCTATTTTTTTTGTTGTTGGATTCATAGCTATAGGCTGTTCGTTTCATTTTAGAATACTGATAAGGGAATTTGGATATGGTTTTTAAAAGTTTGCACGATGACCGTTTGCTCCCTTCCATATTTAAAAAATAAACACTTGGTTTTTCGTTACAAATGGTATAAACCCTAATATTTATCTCGTGAAAATCGGAAATGTGAGGTAGTTTTGGCAAACTTCTAATGCCAATATGATTCATGTTGAAAGCGACTAAACTAATCCATGTTTCTCCATTTATAGTGTCTAATTGAATGCCTTTGGGAAGAAAGGGTTTTATGGATTTCGAAGACACTTTCCAATGTAAAAAAATAGCATCGTTCCATTCTTGATAAAATTTCCAAGAACGTGAAGGAACTTCAAAAGTTCGATGTCTAGTATGTTTTAATATGCTTTTAGCTTTCATTATTTTTCAACAGTAATCCATTGTCCTTTATTTCGCACTAAATAATCATTGTCATACATGGCTTCAGCTTGAATGCCAGGTAAATAATAGGTTCCTAAAAAGGAAGCATTCAGCATAATATGAAAAGTTTTACTGCCTTGCTTTCCTTTTTGTGGCAAATCGAAGTAGTAATTCACTTCATTATCTCGAATATCGGTATAACGTGCTTGACTAGTTGTTGCCGGACCAAAATCGGTAAATCGTGTATTAATGATCTCCCAACCAGATGGAAATAATTGGGTGAGTGCCACATCGTTTATATTTTCATTTTTAAGATTGCTAACCGTAATGGTTGCCACAAAATCCTGACCTTGTTTTAAATTAGAAATAGTAATTTTAGTGCCAGTCAAATCTTTATAGACGACGGAAACACTCAAGCCACGTTGTTCCGTGAGCTCTTGACCAAGTGGAAGTTTTCCAGAATTAAGCACACGTACATACACCAAATTGGCTTTTTTATTTGTGAATGTTAGTTGATTTGCGCCATCATTTATCGGTAAATCACGTTGCGCAATTGCCGATTTCGATTTGATGGTTTCAGATTTTCCGTTGATGGTGTAAGCAAGATCTAAATCTTTGCCACCATTGGCTTCCACCATTTTTGCCATAGCCAATAAGCTATAAGCTGTTGTTTGGGTACTCATCCAACGGTTGCTCGATAAATCATTCGCTAGATATTCTGCTAACTCACGTTGCTGTGGGTTTTTAGTCAGCACCATAGTTTCCAAAGCCATGGCACGATTTCTATCCACCGATCCGTAGGTGTAGTAATTATATTTTGGTGGTTGGAAATTAATATTAGCTGTTTTTGAAATAGCTAGACTCGCCTCATTTTGTCCTGCTAAAGCATAAGCTGCTGCCAAACGCCATTTAGCTTCGTTGGATATTTCAGAAAACTCACGTAAACGGTTCATAGCCGCTAAATCTGCTTTTCCAGCTAAAGCCAATGTGTAAAGTCTGTAGGCTTGTGCTAAATCTGAATTATAGGTTCTGTAACTTGGTCGCCAATCACGAGCAGCTTGTTTTTGATAGGATATCCAATTATTTTTAAATGTTAATGGTAACACATACCCTTTCTTTTCTGCTTCTAGCATAAAGTGACCAGCATAACTGGTAGACCAATCGTTAGCTGTGTTTTCGCCCATCCAATAACTCATACCGCCATTAGGCATTTGAAATTGCGCCAAACGTTTGATTCCACTTTCAATGTTTTTCTGAATGTCTTGTTTTTTATCTAGTGTTAAATCGAAAATATCGTTTAAATATAATTGAGGAAAAACACCTGATGTGGTTTGTTCTAAACAGCCATGTGGATATCTTATTAAGAATTGTAAACGTCTTGTGAAATCCATAGGCGGTAAGGTTGAAAATTCTACCGTAGCCGAATTGGTTCCCATTTCACCAAAGGTTGTAAAGTTGAGCGTTTCTTCGGCATTTGCAGCAACCGATTTATCAATAGATTTTGATGACATAGGATTTGGATTCATCACATCTATCTCTACTTTATAGGTCGATTTTTCACCGTTACCTTTTGCAATAACTTCAATAGTATTAAAGCCTTTTGCTTGACTAACATCCAATTCAAAATAGCGCATTTTTTCGTCTGGCTTATCGAAGGTGATATTTTGCGTTTTTTCACCAACTACAGAAATCCCATTGCTTAATTTCAAGCTAATTTCTACATTTTTCACTTTGTTTTCCATAGCAAAAACGGTCACAGGAAGCGTTACTTTTTCACCTGGACTTAATTTTCTTGGTAAAGAAGCTAAAACCATAAGCGGTTTTTTAACCTGAACCGATTTATCTACACTACCATAGGCTTCGTTGTTAGCATTTCCAGCGACAACCATAGTCCGAACAGCTCCAATATAATTTGGTAATTTTAAGCTATGCGATTTGTTTTCGCCTTCCTTCAAACTAAAAGGTCCTAAATAGGTAACAACTGGTTTAAAACGGTTGGCTTTTTTATTTTTTCCTGCAGCAGCATTTCCGTCACCACCAATTGCGAAAACTTGATCTATACTGCCAGAATAAGCACCAATTACAGCATCAAAAAGATCCCAAGTTTTGACTCCTAGCGCTTCTCGCGCATAAAAATCATCCCAAGCATTTGGTGTTTTAAAACGCGTTAAATCTAGCAAACCTTCCTCTACCATTGCAATGGTGTAGGTCATGGCTTTGTTGTTTTTTTCGGAAACCGTTACCTTAAATTCCTGCTCTGGTTGTAACACGTCAGGCATTTTAAGTTGTGGCTCCAATTTGGTGTTTGGATCTTCAACCATTAGCGGAATAACACCAAATAAACGAATTGGCAAATCGTTTGCTGTCATGGCATGCGGCTGTAAAAGTGAAATATTAATAAACACGTTTGGTGCCATTTCGGGCGTGATTGGAATGGTTACTTTGGTTTCGCCTGGAAGCGTTTTTGCCCATTTGGTTTCTAACACTTCCGTACCATTTTCTACGCTTACTAACGCGCGACCTTCACTGCCAGAATTAAATGTAATGGTAGCCGTTTCGCCAACATTATAGGTTTCTTTATCTGCGGAAAATACTAACATTTTTGCGGCTTCTTTATCGCTAGTCGGTGCTTTTTGCCACCAGTTTTTGTAAAAGTAAGCTGTACGTCCTGTAGCATGACCACTTACGGGATCAATGACACGAATAAGATAACGACCACCTTCTTCGTCTGGAATTTTTATATTGAAACTCCCTTTACCTTGTGCATTGGTGTTTACTTTACTATCTAAATACGGTCTGTGATAATTACTGGATACGTAACTGGACAGATTATCATCAGAAGAATTCCACCACCAACGCCATTCAATTTTATATATTTTTACTTCTAGATTATTGCGTTGCATGGGCTTTCCATCTTTATCTACAACCACCACATCAAAGGTTTGATTTTCATCTGTAAAAAAGGAACCATAAGCTTTTGGCTCTGGCGATTGTAAACCGACAAAGGATTCATAAGGTGCAAACGGCATGGTGAATGCATCCATGGAAAAATCGCCGCCATTTTCAAAAGCACGCACTAAAAACTGGACGTTTAACATGCCAGGCGCATTTTTGCCAACTTCTAATTGATTATTTATTTTTGCGATTCCTTCGGCATTCACATTCCCTTCAAAAACGGTTAATTCTTCGGTTTCAAATTCGCGTGTTGGATCAGAAAATATGTAGTTTTTGTAATTTTTGAATCCGGAGTTGGAACTGCTAATTTTCGCTTTAATTTCAGCTTTTAAATTTTTTCCAACTGCGCCATGAAGCCATTTTACATCTAGAGTTCCTGCTAGTGGTTTGTTGTTGGTTAAGATCTCGTTTTCAAAATCGACTTTAATTTTAAGACGATTTGGTTTAACGGTTTCAATCTTTAATGTTTTATAAAATGTAGCACCACCAACGGAAACTTTAGCACTATAATTTCCGGTTTTATCTTCCGTATTAGTTGCCACTGTGAATTTGTAAAAATTATTAAGGTTTTCGGTTGTGATATTTTTGAATGTCAGTTTTCCATTAGGATCTGTGATTTCTAGTTTCACAGGATGTTCTTTCGGTAATTTATTCGCTTTATCATTCAACATAAAGGTTAAATGAAGCGTGTCTCCAGGACGCCAAACACCACGCTCGCCATACAAATAGCCTTTAAGTCCGCGTTGCATTTTATTACCAGAAACATCAAATTTACTTAAGGAAAGTGAGTTACCATCCGCTAGTTTTAAATACGCAGTATTATCGCCTTTTTTTACAATGGCAAAAGCTGCATGCTTGTCCGAATCAATGGTTAATAAGCCTTCCGAATCTGTAAAAAGCGTTACCATTTCCTGTTGCTGAAAATTGTAAAGCGTTACGGATGCATTGGCTTCAGGATTGGTTGTTAAAATATTGGTTACAGCAAAATAATAGGAATTGTTCTCGCCACGTTTGGCAATCACGCCCAAATTGGAGGCGACTATATTTTGCGAAACAACCCGATCTTGATTAAAATAGGCTTCATGACATGGATTTTCACGTTCGCGCCAATTGTATGAATAGTTTTTGTAGTTGTAAATTAAATTATCCCAATAGGCTTCTTCACGTAGATCGTCATCTTCGGTGTACGATTCTTCGTTATAATCAGTACCATAATAATCATCCTCATAGTAGTAATCGTCATAATCATCATGGCTTACTTCGGCTGTTTCGTTAGCACTACAATCGTATAACGAATAATCTTTATTGAAGCTCAATTCTACCCGGTAAATGGCTCCAGGATCAGCATTAAAGAATTTGGATAAATCAATACTATAAGCGCGCCATTTTCCCGTGTTTTCAGCTGCCGATTGGAGTTCAATAGTTTGTTTCGCAATCCTGCGGCCTACTTGTCGGATGCTATTTTGGTTATTGCCGTCTAAATTATTTTCCTGCAAAAACTGTAATATATTATCTTGATATATTTTAATAATCCGGACTTCGACCGCTTTTAGGTTTACCGCTTCAAAATTAAATTTAAGTTGCTTTGAGTTTGGCAGAATACTTCCGTTGCTAATTAAGCGGACTTGTGGTTTTAAGTTTTCAAAGGTAATTTTTTCTGAAAAGGGGTTCTTCAATTTAAAGCCATCTGAATTGGCTATACCTTGAAAAATATCCACTTGAATATCGCCAACTAATTTGCTTTCTGGATAGACTTTTAAAATATTTCCTTCAACTATAAATTTGGGGTTTTTGCTTTTCTCAATCGTCACTAAACCATCAAAGTTTTGCTGTTTTTTAAGTGGATCCGAGAAGTTAATGGATACGTATTGTTCGGGTAACTGAATCACTTCCACATCCACAATGGTAAAATTATTGATGCCTGGAATTTTCAAGGTATTTTCACCTGTATTGTCTGCATTAATGGCTTTGCCTTGCCATTTGACTAAAATTTCAGAATCCTCTATTTTTCTATGAATACTGTCAATTTTGAATTCAAAAACGCGTGATTTTTCGTTATATTCATTAAAAACTATCTGTAATTTTTTGCCATTTTGTGAGGCTTCCACTAATTGTTTGGCTTGCTTTAATGAGATTACATCTGAAGCACGAATAACCGCTTCAACATACTGCCATTCCTTACTGTAAGATTGTAAATTAGTGGTATTAATCGTGAAATTTGGCGTGATGGTTTTAAACTGAAAGGTGTAATTGCCAAAATCATTTGGCATGTCATTGTAAATTTTCTTCAGTTTTACAGTAACGGTATATTCGGTAGAAGGTTCTAGCGGTTCATCTGGCGTAAATAAAAGAGATTGCTGATTAACAACAACCAATTTACCAGAAACATGTGGTGAAATACTTACAATATCATCAATTATTTCCTGTCCCATTTCCCATCTTTCAAAAGGTTTAGTTAGATTAATTTGAATAGGATCTGCAATAGAGTTTAAACCCGATGTGGTATAACTTATGTATTCGCGAAATTTAAAAAGATTGTCGGTTTCGGTATCTTCCTTTTTACAAGACGCCAAAACTGAAAAGATGACAACGACGGTTAAGATTTTTTTAAATAACATATACGATTAATTTTTATTGAATAAATATAACTGATGTTCTTCCTAACGTTTTTAGGCTAGGAAATTTTGAGTGTTATGGTAAGTTAGGAAAACGATTAATTTTCATTGTCTTTATAAATACCGATGGTTAATTCACCTTTGTCATTCATGGAAGCACGGTACATGCCAGCAGTATTAAATTCCATAACCAAATTTCCAAATTTGTCCACAGCAATAATCCCGCCATCTCCACCAAGTTCTGGAACTTTTTTCTGGATAACCTCGCGCGCAGCCTCTTGAAGCGTGAGGCCTTTGTAGTCCATTAAAGCTGAAATATCATGTGCTACCATAGCACGAATAAAAAATTCGCCCCAACCAGTGCTGGAAACTGCACAGGTATTATTATTGGCATAGGTTCCTGCTCCAATAATTGGTGCATCGCCAATACGTCCCCAACGTTTGTTGGTCATACCACCTGTTGAGGTTCCCGCTGCTAAATTGCCATTTTTATCTAAAGCCACACAGCCCACGGTTCCAAATTTAGAATCTTTAATGGCTGTATCATAAAAAGCGGATTTATTATCTGTTTCTTCTTTACTAGCTCTGTCCGAAGGTGCTTTCTCTTCGCGTTCCTTCACCCGTTTTAAACCATTAAATCTATTCTCCGTAAAAAAGTAACTAGAGTCCACAATAGTTATACCTTGTTCTTGGGCAAATTTCTCGGCACCTAAACCAGATAGCATTACGTGTGGTGAGTTTTCCATAATAGCTCGTGCTAAATTTATCGGGTTTTTAACTGTTTTTGTTCCAGCTGACGCACCAGCATTTAAGGTTTTCCCATCCATAATGGACGCATCCAATTCATTGGTTTCAGCATTGGTGAAAACAGCTCCTTTTCCTGCGTTGAATAACGGCGAATCTTCTAAAATATTAATCGTTTTTTCAACAGCATCCAAACTGCTTCCACCGTCACTTAATATTTTATGTCCTACGCGAATGGCTTCTTCTAGCTTAGCTTCGTAAGCAGCTTCATCTTCGGCAGTCATGTTTTTTTTCAAAATTGTTCCAGCACCTCCATGAATAACAATGGCAAATTCGTTTACCTGTAGTTTGGTGCTATCTATAACTTCTGGATTATTCAGATTGGAGATGGCTTCAAGCTCCTCCTTACTTTTGCAGTTGAAAAATAAAATTAAAAGGATTAAAACATATAAGGGGTTTTTCATAGGTAATGACTTTTAAATGAGAACTGAAAGTTAACAATTTTTAAAACGTTTCACTTTAGTAAGGCGACATTTATTAGTATATTTGCGAATAGTAAGAATAATAATTAAAAAAAATAGATTTATGCAAGAAGTTGCAACAGATTTCGGAATTGAAAAAGCCCTAAAAGCATTAGGTGTTAAAGATATAAACGAAGGAACATCAACAGGTTCCAATAATTTTTCAAGTGGTGATGTTATTGAGAGTATTTCGCCAGTAAATGGAAAATTAATTGCCAAAGTTAAGACAACTACTAAAGCAGATTATGAAAAAGTGATGGATGCTGCAACAGCTGCTTTTCCAGTTTGGAGAGCTATGCCAGCACCTCAACGTGGTGAAATAGTGCGTCAATTTGGAAATAAATTACGTGAGTTAAAAGAACCTCTAGGACGATTAGTATCTTTTGAAATGGGTAAATCCCTTCAAGAAGGTTACGGAGAAGTTCAAGAAATGATTGATATCTGCGATTTTGCAGTTGGATTATCTAGACAATTAAACGGACAAACAATTCCATCGGAACGTCCAGGTCATGTTATGCGTGAGCAATGGCACTCTTTAGGTGTTGTTGGTATTATTTCAGCATTTAACTTTCCAGTGGCAGTTTGGGCTTGGAACACAGCTTTAGCTTGGGTTTGTGGTGATGTTTGTATATGGAAAGCTTCAGAAAAAACACCATTATGTTCTATAGCTTGTCAGAATATTATTACTGAAATTTTAAAAGATAATAATTTACCAGAAGGTATTTCAAGTATTATAAATGGTGATTATAAGGTTGGTGAAATGATGACAACTGATACGCGTATTCCTTTAATTTCTGCTACAGGTTCTACACGAATGGGTAGAATTGTTGGTGTAACCGTTGCAGAACGTTTTGGAAAATCTTTATTAGAATTAGGTGGAAATAACGCGATTATTATTACACCAACAGCTGATTTAAAAGTAGTCGTTCCAGGTGCTGTATTTGGTGCAGTAGGAACAGCTGGACAGCGTTGTACATCTACGCGTCGTTTAATTATTCATGAATCGGTTTATGATAAAGTAAGAGACGCAATTGTTGGCGCTTACGGACAATTAACTATTGGAAATCCATTGGATGAAAAAAATCATATTGGACCATTAATTGATGAAGATGCTGTAAACGCATACTTGTCTGCTATTGAAAGAGCCAAAGCAGAAGGCGGAACCGTTTTAGTTGAAGGTGGTGTCGTAGAAGGTGAAGGTTACGAAAGTGGCTGTTACGTAAAACCAGCTATTATTGAAGCCGAAAATCATTATGAAATTGTACAGCACGAAACATTTGCACCAGTTTTATATATAATGAAATATTCAGGTGAGGTTGAAAATGCAATTGACAAACAAAATGGTGTTGCACAAGGATTATCTTCAGCTATTATGACCAATGAATTGAAAGAAGCCGAAAAATTCTTATCATTCGCAGGTTCAGATTGTGGTATTGCCAATGTAAATATTGGAACTTCAGGTGCTGAAATTGGTGGTGCTTTTGGTGGTGAAAAAGAAACAGGTGGTGGACGTGAATCTGGGTCTGATGCTTGGAAAGTATATATGCGTCGTCAAACAAATACCGTAAACTATTCTGATGAGTTACCATTAGCTCAAGGAATTAAGTTCGATTTATAATCGACTCAAAATATAGTAACTTAAAAAGTCGTTTTTATTCCTGTCTTGGAATTTAAGCGACTTTTTTTAGTGCATACATATTGGATTATCAGTAATTAAATAAATTGTAATTATACCTAGCACATGATTAAATCCGTTGTTATTACACAACGGATTTTTCGTTTTCAGAAAATAACGGGTTTGTTAATAGTTTGATAAAGTAACGTGATTTTGAAAATTTTGGCGTCTTTTTTGTGTTTGAAGTCGTATATTTTAAATAGAAATGATTCCTAATGGGTAATGATGACAGATAAACATATTCAACATTTATATTGGCGTGCAGGTTTTGGAATTGGTCCAAAGCAATTAAAGCGTCTTTCTAGTAAAAATCGCCAGGAAATAGTTGATGGCTTATTTTATGATGTTAAAAACACGTCACCTTTAACCATAGAAACAACTCAATTTGATAATTTAACGAGAGAAAAATACAATAAGGATGAAAAAACGAAACGCTATTATGGAAAGCAATCACGTTTAAAAACTAAAGAATTCAATATCGCTTGGATTGATAGAATGACGTCTGATTCTAATGTGCTTCATGAGAAAATGACACTTTTTTGGGTTAATCATTTTGTATGTCAAGATACGAATATATTGCATGTTCAAAAGTATCATAATACGATACGTGAACATGCATTAGGGAATTTTACAGATTTTGTAAAAGCCATTTCCCGAGAAGCTTCCATGATTAAGTATTTGGATTTAAATCAAAACAGAAAAGAAAAACCAAATGAGAATTTTTCTAGAGAACTCATGGAGTTATTTACATTAGGTGTTGGAAATTATACGGAACAGGATGTTCAGGAAGCAGCTAAAGCATTTACCGGTTACAACCATAAATTTCAGGGTGATTTCCAATTTAATGACAAACATCATAATGAGGATTTCAAATTCATTTTTGATAAATCTGGTCGTTATGATGGCGATGTGGTTATCGATATGATTTTAGAAAAAAAGCAATGTGCGCAGTTTATATGTGAAAAACTATATCGTTATTTTATAAGTGACACACTTAATACAAATCATATAGAAGAAATGATAGCTGTTTTTTATCCAAGCTATGATATAGAAACGGTTGTTCATTTTATGTTTATATCAGATTGGTTTTATGATGATATTCATATTGGGACAAAAATAAAATCACCAACTCAATTAATAATTGGTATAAAAAAAACAATACCATTTACGTTTGAAAATCCACAACACGCCATAACAATTCAACGCATGTTAGGACAGGTTTTATTGTATCCGCCTAATGTTGCTGGTTGGGAAGGCGGACAAGCTTGGATTAATAGTAACACTATTTTAATGCGCTTAAAATTGGCATCTTTATTATTGAATAATGGTGTTATTTCCGTTCAGGAACAAGGTGGTTTTTCAGATGCTTTTGAAGGTTATTATCGTCGGTTATCGAAAAATAAGATAACAAATACAAAAGTTGATTGGAAGGTTTTTAATAACAGCTTTAACAACGTTGCATTTGAAGAAATGAAGTCCATAATACTAGTGCCTTTTTTAGGGAAGGGAACCCTTGCTTATTTCAAAAAATTACAAAAAACATCAACTAAAGATCAATGCATTCAATTAATGTCTTTACCTGAATATCAAATGTGCTAAAATATGCCAATATGGACAGACGTCATTTTTTAAAAAATACAACATTAGCGAGTAGCTTATTCTTTGTGCCCAGTTTTATTAGGGCTTTTGAGGATACGCTGTCTAGTAATTTAGGGTATAAACGTTTGGTAATTATTCAACTTTCTGGTGGCAACGATGGTCTAAATACAGTGGTGCCTTTTAATAATGATGTGTATTATAGGTCTCGTCCAAAATTGGCATTAAAACGTCCCGATTTGATTTCTATAACGGATGATTTAGGGTTTCATGGTGCTTTAAAACCTTTAAAGCGTTTGTATGATCAAGGTCATTTATCCATAATTAATAATGTTGGTTACCCAAACCCAAACAGATCCCATTTTAGAGCTACAGATATTTGGCAAACCGCTAGTCCATCCAATAAGTATTATAAAAATGGTTGGATAGGTCGGTTTTTAGATCAGCATGGAAATGAGCCTTATAATGCTATTGAATTAAATGAAAGTTTGTCCCTGGCCTTACAAGGAAAAAAATTAAGTGGAATGGCTTTTAGAAATCCGCATACATTTTATCAACTATCTCAAGATCCATTTATTAAACAAGTCACGAAACAAAATGAAGATACGCATTTAAGCGAGCATAATTTGGGGTATTTGTATAAAACCATGATAGCAGCAGAGTCATCGGCTAAATATATCCATGAGAAAAATACCATTAAAAATAGTACTATAGATTATCCGAAAAACGGTTTTGCTCACCAATTGAAAACGACGGCATCCTTTATTAATTCACGATTAAAAACAAAAGTTTTTTATGCGTCGCTAGATGGATTTGATACACATGTAAACCAAGCAAATACGCATAGTAAATTATTGGAAACGTATGCCGAAAGTGTGGAAGCTTTTGTCAAAGATTTGAAAAAACACGACACCTTTAATGATACCTTAATTTTAACTTTTTCGGAGTTTGGAAGACGTGTTAAGCAAAATGCTGGTAATGGAACTGATCATGGTACTGCGAATAATGTGTTTATTATAGGGAATAAATTGAAAAAACCTGGCGTTTATAATCCGTTGGCTAGTTTGTCGGATTTAGATGATCAAGGTGATGTGAAATTTGAAATCGACTTCAGAGCTATTTACGCAACAATTTTAAATAAATGGCTGGATGTTGATGCTGTTCCTATTTTAAATCAACAGTTCAATCAATTAGATTTTATATAAAAAGGCCTAATAATAATTAAATTTTAGGCCTTTTTTGCTTTACTAAATTAACGCTTATGATCGTGTAAAGATTAAATGTCTTATACCAAATCCAATTTGTTCTAGGATGAGCTCTGTTGAAGTTAAAGATATAATGGTAGAAGTTTCAGTACCAGAATCAGTGATAATTTTAACACCATTTTTGCCATCAACTTGAAGAAGTTCATAAGTGCCATTAAGTACACCATCTGAAATACAATTGTCATCATCACCTTCATTGAAAAATTCAACTTGAGCTTCGCCATTTAAAGAAAATTGATAGTAGGTTCTTTTGATGCATGTAGTAAGTGGAATTTGCACACCTGTTTCAGGATCCTCTACTGTTACTATATTCCATCTGTGTGATATTTTTTCATGAATTGTAAGTTCTGGTGGAATGGCTACAGCATCATTGTCATCATCTTTACTGCAGTTGAATACAGTTAAAAAACTGATAGTTAAAATTATAATTTTTAAATGTTTCATAATTTATTTATTAGTTGAACACTTTCTAATTTCCCCATTGTTTCTGTGAGGTATATAATCCTTGATAGAGATAAATTATTCCAGTAGTAACATTTCCAGAAGGGAAAGAGGTGGAATCATCATTTGCTCCATAAGATGTTTTATCAGGTGAAGAAGCAATGTATCCAACTTCACCAGGCGTGAACATGGCAATATAAGCCTCATTTGTTACAGCAACTGCATCATTATTTTTAAGTACAAAATAATTATCACCCATATCGTGTTCCGGTAATGGTCTGCCCCAACCTATAAATCCAAAAAGTGGATCTGTACCTGAAATTTTTACACGCGCACCGACTACATTGTTGGAGTTTGAATGGTACTTAAATGCAAAAAAGTAATTGCCTTGAGGGTAATTTGGACTACCTTCAACATTAGTTACAGTAACATTGTCAATAAACGTAACACCTGTTGTTTGGTAATCACTATCTGTAGTTCCTAAAGTAGAAATTTGATTTAAGCGCTCTGCAAAAAGTTCATATTCAGCTTCAGTAATAAGTATCCAATCATTTTCATCTGCTGCCATATAATCAGTTTTAGAAGTACTTAAAAAGTGAACAATATCATCAATATTATTTAGGTTAATGGTGACATTGGTAATAGCATTTGTTGATAAATCTGTTACAACAGCTGTAATGATAGGATTGGTTTCGAAATCAAAAACAAGTGCGTTATTTACAATTAAATTTCCGGTGGCTGAATCAATTCGCAGAGCACCATTGATAGATTGTGATGTAATACTGTAATTACTAGCTGATGAGCTAGCTGTTGGAATTGTTCCAATTAATAAACCATCAATAGGGTTTTCATTAATGGTCCTATCAAAACTACTCGCAGGAGGCGTTGATGGTATGTTAACATCATCATCACTACTGCAATTGAAAAAACTTACTAGGATAAGTACTAATGACAGGTTTTTTAAAATATTCATATTGTCTGTTTTTATTGTTTAGTATTTAATAATGGAAATAGGTAATAGGTTAACAATATAACTTTTTTTTTCAAAAAAACACCTAATAAGTTGATTATGAGTTATGTGTGTAAGAATTATCTTATCCAATAAGTTGATTTAAACTAGAAAACAGGAAATTTTGAAATATAGAAAAGGAAATTAGGGGTAATTATTCAAAACTGAAGAAGATGAGATAGCTTTTAGATTGTCTATTAAAAAACGAAAAGCCTAATCAAAAGTAAAATAACTTCTGGTAAGACTTTTGTATGTTAGTTGATTAATAGCACAACAAATTTAAGCAAATTCTGACTTCAATAATTTATAAATACATAACTGGTGGTAAATAATTTATCCTTGGTATGTATTTATGTATAGTCAACATTAATCATATTGTACTTTTCTTAAAACGCGCATAGTTTGTTTATAGAGTAAATATATTTCAGGATAATTTTTCAATAGTAATTTTGCCTCTATGAGTTTGTTTATAGCGTCTTCAAAGTCATTTAAATAGCAAATTAAATACCTGGCTGGTAAATTTTTTAAATCGATGAGTTCATTTTCCGATAATACTTGATCACTGTTTACTTTTTCTAAAAGCGCATTATTGGCATTATAAATATGGTGCAATACTTTTTTATCGTATTGTGGTGGTTCAAAAACAAGCGTACTATTAATACTGTATTTCCCATGTTCCGAAAAATGAATACTGGTTTCTTCCAATGGATAATACCGAAAGGCTTTTTGCATTCCTAAATTAATGTATTCTATAATTTTAAAGGAATCTTCAGTAAAGGATATGGAAACTTCATCTAAAGCGGAATAAAATAATCGCACTTGTTCATTAATAAGTTCAATATCTACTCGCGAATAAAAGGTTTCATTTTTAACTATTTTTTTCTGCCCAGCCCAACAAACAACAAAATACTCTTTAAAAACTTTGTATTGTGGGCCATAATCTTTTCGAGATTTCATAAAATCGAAAACCCCATCCAAAGTATGCTCCATGTTGTTTTGAGAATGCGCTTCTATAGCTTGAACAAGTTCCGAATTGCTATCGGTAATTTCAATATCATAAACCTTGGGCATGCTTATGCTGCCATCTCTAAAAAAAACCGCGCCACCATAATATTTCCAGATGTTTTTTCGGAGTGAAGTTATCTTGCCAGTTCCCCTAATGGTTACAAGTCCTACAACCTTGTCTTCTGGCAAATGCGGAAATGAAATATTCTCATATTGAACTATTGGCGGATTGGTTAAATACGCATTGATGAGGTTTTGTATTTTGCTGTCATCAAAAAAATCGACACCTATAATCTGACTGTCTTCATCTTCAACACCAATTACAATATAGGAGTTGTTTTTAGGGTTGCTATTGGAAAGTGCGCAAATATGTTTTAGAAATTTAGCTTTTCCTTCTTTGAGACTAATATCTATTTGACGCTTTTTATCATAGAAACTGTTCTCATCATTATGAGCTAGTAAGTTTTTTATGAGTAGGCGTTTGTTAATCATACTGATTATTAACTATTTTTATTGATATTATTTATTAAAACCTACTCGAACTTACTTCCTTTCCTTCCAGAATTTTTTAAATAATTCATAAATTTTGAAAGTTGTTCTATCAAGTTATCGGCTTTCTTATTTAAATTTAGATAGGTTTCCTCGCTGATGTGTTTTCTTTTATAGATTCTTAATAATTGTGATTTACTTTCTGAACAGGAACCTCTAGAATAAGATAAAAACATGATAAATTCTTTATTACCTCCTCTTCCAAACCCTTCCGCTATATTATCCATCACGGAACCAGAAGAGCCGTTAATTTGTTCTCTTAATTTATAATCTTTATTAAGTGAGGTGTTGATGATTATGTTCCAAATTTCATCACAAAACAAAGTAGCTTCCTTAAATACCTCTAAATTTTCAAAAGAATTATAGTGTGCCATAATTATTTTAGATTTTAATCAATAAAAAATATAAAATTAATAATCCTTTTTAACAATCGTACTGCTGGCTTGAGCTGATGGAAACACCAATAAATCGGCAATGTTTACATGAGCTGGTCTGCTAATGGTGAAATAAATAATATCAGCAACATCTTCAGGCTGCAATGCTTTGTATCCTTTATAAACGGAATTTGCTTGTTCTCCGCCTTTAAAACGGACTTGTGAAAATTCAGTTTCTACCAATCCAGGATTAATGGCGCTAACCTTAATGCCATGCGGGTTTAAATCTATTCGCATACCTTCTGTAATTGCCAAAACCGCATGTTTACTTGCACAGTAAATATTTCCTTTTGGGTATACTTCCTTTCCAGCTGATGAACCAATATTAATAATATGACCAGATGTTCGTTCAATCATTTGAGGCATGATTAGCTTGCTTACATAGAGTAAACCTTTTACATTTATATCCATCATAGCATCCCAATCATCTGTATTTCCGTCTTGAATAGTATCCAAACCATGGGCATTTCCTGCGTTGTTAATTAGAATGTCAATCTGTTTGAATTCAGCTGGTAAACTTTCAAAAGCGGTTCGTGCAGCTTCTAGGTTACGCACATCAAAATTTAAAGTATGAACTTCCGTTTGTTTTTGGAGCGCACTTTTTATGGTATCCAAACGATCTTGTCGTCTGCCGCATAAAATAAGATGAATGCCGTGTTTAGCAAATTCGTGAGCTGTGGCACGACCAATTCCGCTTGTTGCTCCTGTTATTAAAGCTGTTTTTTTCATGTTATAAATATGCTAAAGTCTGAATTTATTAGGGTGTTATTATTTATACTTTATGTATAAAAATACTTATTCAAGCTTAAAATATATGGGTATATTAAATAATATTTCAATATTAGAATTGAAACTGTAATTTATATAATTGAAATTACTTTAACAAAACCTTAATATTTAGGTTTGGTTAATTTTAAAATTCTCAAGAACAAGGTTTTATGGAGTTTTTTTTGTTTGATTCAATGAATTCAAATTTATAATGTTAAGCTTTACATATAAGTAAAAATCTACTTGTCGTTATTCAACCGTATATATATTGAACCTAAAAAAATAAATCATTTATGAAAGCAGTAAAACAGTTTAAAATTTTGATGTTAAGCATTCTAGCGATAACCTTATTTAATTGTAGTGATAATGATGACACTACGGCGTTAACAGAAGGAAAATCCCAGATATCAGTTAAATTAATGGATAATCCGGGTGATTATGACCATGTTTTTGTTGAAGTTATTGATGTTAAAGTAAAAGTTAACGATGCTAGTGAAGGTGAGAATGGATGGATAAGCTTGAGTGCAATTAACACTGGCGTCTATGATTTACTGGAGCTTACAGGAGGAATAAATGTATTGCTTGTTGATGATTTTGAGATTCCCTCGGGAACATTAAATCAAATAAGATTAATTTTAGGAGATAATAATTCTGTAGTTATTGATGGTGAGACTTTTCCATTAAATACACCTAGTGCTCAACAATCTGGTTTAAAAATTAAGGTTAATGAAGCTTTAACTCCAAACATTCACTACACATTTTTATTAGATTTTGATGTAAGCCAATCCATAGTTGTAGCAGGAAATTCAGGAAATATAAATTTAAAACCGGTTATTCGAGCAAGTGTTGAAGCTAATTCAGGCGCTTTAAGTGGTAGTATATTACCAGCTGATGTTCAAACAGAAGTAACAGTTAGCAATGGTATTGTAAGCGCTTCTGCTTATACTGACGCAAATGGAAACTTTATGGTAGTCGGCTTGCCTCAAGGTGTTTATAATGTGACTATTACACCAGATCCAGACTCCGTGTATCAAGAAATAATTATCGAAGATGTCGAAATTACTATTGGTCAAACTTTAGATTTAGGACCAATTACTTTGGATTAATTAAATTTTTATTTAATAATTTGTTAAAGTGCAGCACCATTCGTGCTGCACTTTATTTTTTAACCAATTATTAACAGCCTGAGAGCAAAAATTTTAACAATTTAGCACTCTTAAAGAAACCCAGTATTTTCGGGTGTTTTAAATTGAAAAAAGAATGGAAGAAACGCGTACAATTGACATTGCGTCTATTAACGAGAAAATTGAAAAAGAAAGTGCTTTTATCGATTTGCTAATGTTTGAAATGAACAAAGTAATTGTTGGACAAAAACACATGCTCGAACGGTTACTAATTGGTCTTTTAGGACAAGGCCATATTTTATTAGAAGGTGTGCCTGGTTTAGCAAAAACATTAGCTATTAATACCTTATCACAAGCCGTTCATGGCTCTTTTAGTAGAATCCAGTTTACACCAGATTTGTTACCTGCAGATGTTGTTGGTACCCTAATTTACAACATGAAGGAAAACGATTTCAAGATAAAAAAGGGACCAATCTTCGCTAATTTTGTGTTAGCAGATGAGATTAACCGTGCACCTGCAAAAGTACAATCGGCTTTATTAGAAGCCATGCAGGAAAAGCAAGTTACCATTGGTGATGAAACCTTTATTTTAGATAAACCATTTTTAGTAATGGCAACTATGAACCCGGTTGAGCAAGAAGGAACCTATCCGTTACCTGAAGCGCAAGTGGACCGTTTTATGTTGAAAACAGTTATTGATTATCCGAAAATTGAAGATGAACAACTCATCATGAGAGCAAACCTTAAAGGTGCTTTCGATAAAGTAAATCCTGTTGTAACGGTAGATCAAATTTTACAAGCTCAAAAAGCGGTTCGTGAGGTTTACATGGATGAGAAAATTGAAAAATATATTCTCGATATTATTTTCGCAACGCGTTACCCTGAAAAATATAAGTTGGCAGAATTAAAACCACTTATTTCCTTTGGAGCTTCACCACGTGGAAGTATCAACTTGGCAACAGCTGCAAAATGCTATGCGTTTATCAAGCGTCGTGGTTATGTAATTCCGGAAGATGTACGTGCCGTAATTTACGATGTATTGCGCCACAGAATTGGAATTACTTACGAAGCGGAAGCGGAAAATATAACTTCAGAAGATATTATTAGCAAAATTGTAAATGAGATTGAAGTACCGTAAAATGAGTTTTTAGTATTCAGTTGCAGTAAACAGTTAAAAGGTTTGCTGGAATATGAATACAAGAAAAACTGAAAACTGCGACTGAACACTGTTTACTGAAGCGATGGATACAAAAGAATTACTAAAAAAAGTACGAAAAATAGAAATCAAGACACGCAGATTGTCTGATCATATTTTTGGAGGTGAATACCATTCCACCTTCAAAGGTCGTGGTATGACTTTTAGTGAAGTCCGTCAGTATCAATATGGTGATGATGTTCGGAATATAGACTGGAATGTTACCGCAAGAACCAACGAACCACATATTAAGGTTTTTGAAGAAGAACGTGAGCTAACCATGATGCTAATGGTGGATGTATCAGGTTCTGAATTTTTTGGAACAGACTCCCAATTTAAAAATGAAATCGTTACCGAAATTGCTGCAACTCTAGCCTTTTCTGCAACACAAAATAATGACAAAATCGGTCTGATTTTATTTTCAGATGCTATAGAACTTTACATTCCACCTAAAAAAGGACGCTCGCATGTTTTACGAATTATCCGTGAACTCATCGAGTTTAAACCACTAAGTCAGAAAACTGATATAGCAGAAGCATTGAAGTTTTTATCGAATGTAATGAAACGGAAAGCCATTGTTTTTCTGTTGTCAGATTTTATGGCAGACGATTTTCGTCACAATCTAAAAATTGCTGCTGGACGTCATGATATTTCGGGAATTCGTGTGTATGATAGACATGAAGAAAACATGCCAAATTTAGGAATGGTTCAAATGCAAGACCAAGAAACTGGCAAAAGTATGTTGGTTAATACCGCATCAAAACGTGTGCGTTTAGGTTATAGTAACTATTATAATGACCGTGTCACCTATTTTAAAGAAAGTTTTTCCAAATCAGGAGCAGGTGTTATTGATTGTCGTGTGGATGAAAGTTATGTTAAAAAATTATTAGGCTATTTTAAACAAAGAAGCTAATTGATATTACAATTTATGAATCAATATTTACACTATAAGAAACATACAACTTCCGTTTTTGGTTTACCATTAGCAGTTCTGTTTTCTTGTATGTTATGTCTTTTTTCAGCAGTTTCTGTAGCACAAGTGAAATCGGCTGCCGATGTTTCTGAAATCAAAATTGGCGAGCAAATCACCTTTCAAATAGAAGTAGAAACAGATAGTACAGATTTAGTTGTTTTTCCTGAAGGCGCAACATTTTTACCTTTAGAAATTATCGAATCCTACGGAATTGATACCACTAAAAACGCAGACAAATTCAATCTGATTAAAAAATACGGATTAACACAATTCGACTCTGGATCGTATACCATTCCGAGGCAAAAAATTATTATAAACGATAAAACGCTTTTTACCGATTCGCTTAAAGTTACAGTGAATCCTGTCATTGTAGATACGCTCAAGCAGGGCTTGTACAATATTAAGCCTATTATTTCAGTTGAAAAAAGCAGTAGCACTTGGTGGAAAACGCTACTGATTATTTTACTAGCCGTCGCTTTGGTTGCAGCTTTATTATATTGGTTTGTTTGGCGTAAAAAACCATTAACCGAAGAAGAAAAAATAGCCTTATTACCACCTTATGATCGTGCTAAATTAGCATTAAAACAATTAGATGAACATCGTTATTTGGAAGAAGATGCGTATAAAGAATACTATTCCGAATTAACCCTAGCCATCCGTCGTTATTTAGATGAGAAGGTTTATAACCATGCATTAGAAAGTACCACGGACGAACTTATTTCACGTTTACGCTTATTAAAAGATGGCAATCAAATTGATTTAAGTCTAGAAACGATTAAGAACCTAGAAAGTATATTTAAGCGAGCCGATTTAGTAAAATTCGCCAAATCTGCACCAGATAAGGAGTTAGCCAAATTTGATAGAAAAACGATTGATGAAGAAATTGATCACGTAAAAGAAGTTTTACCAGAGCCAAGTGAAGAAGAAAAACTATTAGACGAACAATATAAGGAAACACAAGCACGCAAAAAGAAACGTCGAAAAGTAATTATTTCAGCTTTAGTGGTTGTTGGATTATTAGTAGCCACATTTATTGGTTTTGGCTTAAAGTATGGTTTCAGTTATGTAAAGGATACTTTGCTAGGAAATAGTAGTTTGGAATTATTGGAAGGTAATTGGGTACGCAGTGATTATGGTTTTCCGCCTATTATTATTTCAACACCTGAAGTTTTAAAACGCATTCAATTAGATTCTACTCAAGGTGAAAATTCACAAGTAGATTTTACGACATTTAATTATGGCAATTTAGGGAGTAACTTAAATATCACGTTAAATACGGCTGTATTAAAGAATCAAAAACCTGAAGATTCTATCAATTTAGTTGCCGTTGCAGAAAAAGCCATTCAAGATTTGGAAAGTAAAGGCGTTACCAACATCATTGTTAAAGATGAAAAATTTGTAACACCTAATAATGCAGAAGGTTTAAAAACCTTTGGTTATGCAAAATTTCCAATTGGAAGTTCAGATTCTTTCGTGGAATGTGAATATATATTGTTGCATTTTACAACACAGAATATCATTCAACAAATTATTATTATTTGGCAAAAAGATGATGAATATGCAACTGAAATGGTCAAGCGTATTGAAAATTCCGTTGAACTAAAACCAACAGCAGAATGATGCTATTTGAAGGAGTCGATTTTTTAGATAAACAGTTTTTCTGGCTATTGTTGCTTATACCAATTGCCATAATTTGGTATGTCATAAAACATAACAAACAAACGGCTGAATTAAAAATATCCAGCATTAAAGGATTTCAAGCAACACCATCTATACTGCCAAAATTCAGACACATATTATTTGTACTGCGTATGTTGGCATTAGCAGCATTAATTACGGCATTAGCCAGACCACGTTCGGTAGATGTCAGTACAAAAACGAAAACCACACGAGGTATTGATATTGTTATGGCAATTGATGTGTCCGCAAGTATGTTGGCAAAAGATTTAAAACCGAATCGTTTAGAAGCTTTAAAAGAAGTGGCTTCAGAATTTATTCAGGGCAGACCAAATGACCGAATCGGGTTGGTAGAATATGCAGGTGAAAGTTATACCAAAACACCAATTACTAGTGATAAAGCTATTGTATTACGCTCCTTGAAAAGCATAGAATACAACACCATTATTGAAGGCGGAACAGCCATTGGTATGGGATTAGCAACAGCCGTAAACCGTTTAAAAGATAGTAAAGCTATTAGTAAAGTCATCATTTTATTAACAGATGGTGTCAATAATTCCGGATTTATAGATCCTAAAATTGCGAGCGAATTAGCAGTTGAATTTGGCATAAAAACCTATACTATTGGTTTAGGAACAAATGGTATGGCTTTATCTCCAGTTCGGATGTTATCAAATGGGCAATTCCAATATAGTCGTGTGCAAGTGGAAATTGATGAGGTATTACTTCAGCAAATAGCCGATGATACAGGAGGAAAGTATTTCCGTGCAACCGATAATGAGAAGTTAAGTGCCATTTATGACGAAATTAATAAGCTAGAAAAAACAGAAGTTGAAGAGTTTAAATTCTATAATTATCAAGAACTGTTTAGACCATTAGTGTTTTTAGCAGGAATATTATTGCTTTTAGAAATTCTGTTACGCGTAACTGTTTTTAGAAGTTTTGTCTAAATTAAAATGTAGTAAGAATAAAAATTAAAAGATTCCCATTTTCATGGGAAATGAATATGTATCAATTAGAAGAAAAAATATGGTTTTGGGTATTAGCAGTTATTCCGGTAATTATGCTCCTATATGTGGTGCTTCAATTTTGGAAAAAACGCGCTCAAAATAAGTTTGCCGATAAACGCTTATTAAAACGCTTAAGTCCAAACCAATCTGGATTCAAAACCGTTTTAAAAGTACTCGTTTTAAGTTTGGCATTTGCTTGTTTAGCCATAGCATTGGTAAACCCTAAAATTGGAACCAAATTAGAAACTGTAAAGCGTGAAGGCGTAGATATTGTTTTTGCAGTGGATGTTTCCAAAAGTATGTTAGCCGAAGATATTGCGCCTAACCGTTTAGAAAAATCAAAACAACTAGTCACGCAAATCATCAATAACTTGGCTGGAGATCGTGTGGGAATTATTGCTTATGCTGGAAAAGCCTTTCCGCAATTGCCTATTACAACGGATTATGCGTCTGCAAAAATGTTTTTGCAAGGTATGAATACGGATATGTTGTCATCTCAAGGAACCGCTATTAATGAAGCTATTGAACTTTCTAAAACCTATTATGATGATGAGCAACAAACCAATCGTGTTTTAATTATTATTTCAGATGGTGAAGATCATTCTGAATTATCACAAAATGTGGCAGCAGAAGCCAACGAAGAAGGAATCAGGATTTTTACTATTGGCGTTGGTGATGCAAAAGGTGGACCAATTCCTATTAAAAGAAATGGTGTTGTTCTTAATTATAAGAAGGACAATAAAGGTGAAACGGTTATTACAAAGTTGGATGAAAATAATTTGAAGAAGATTGCCGAAGAAGCCAACGGATCCTATATAAACGGACGAAATACAAACGACGTGATAGAACAGATTACCGATATTTTAAACGGTATGGATAAACAAGAATATGAAGCCAAGCAATTTGCAGATTTTAAAGATCAATTTCAATGGTTTTTAGGCTTTGCCATTTTCTTCTTATTTATAGATGTTTTCTTACTAGAACGTAAAACGGCTTGGTTAAAACGTCTCAATTTATTCAATGAAAACTTTTAAAATATTACAGAAGAATTTATAAAATATTTAACGCATTAACAGTCAGTAGTTTTATACTTTTAAAGGCACCAATGAGAAACCTATTTTTTTACATATTCGCCCTAATTTCGGTCGCTTCTTTTTCGCAAGAAGAAGATAAAGCTGCCCAATTAAAAGCCGCTAAAAATGCGAACGATCTCGTCTTTGAAGGAAATGACCTTTTAGGAAATGACGATTTCGTTTCTGCTGAAATGGCTTACCGTGAGGCTATCTCTGAATCTTCAACGGAAACTGTAGGAGTTTATAATTTAGGAACGTCGCAAATTCTAGAAGGTAATTTAGAAGAAGCCTTATACCAATTGCAAAAATCAGCTAAAGCAGCCACATCTAAATCTGAAAAACATCAAGCCTTTCATAATATTGGAAATATATTAATGACCAATAAAAAATGTAAAGAAGCTGTTGAAGCTTACAAAAATGCATTGCGAAACAATCCAACAGATGATGAATCGCGATACAATTTAGCATTAGCACAAGATTGTGCCAAGCAACAGGAAGACCAAAATCAGGACGATAAAAAGGACGAAGATCAAGATAAACAAGACGAAAATAAGGATCAGGACAAGGACAAAGATAAAGACGACCAGAAAGATAAAGGCGATCAAGATAAAAAGGAAGGCGACGACAAAGAGGATGAAGATGGCAAGCCTAAAGATGATGAACAAGACAAAGGCAAAGAAAATCAAGATCCTGGAAAAGATAAGGAGCAGCAACCACCACCACCACAGCCTCAACCTGGACAAATGTCACCACAGCAAATGAAAAACCTGTTAGAAGCTATGAACAATCAAGAATCTAAAGTGCAGGAAAAAATGAATGCTGAGAAACAGAAAGGCGTTAAAGTTCAAACTGAAAAAGATTGGTAATTCGGTTATAAAATAGTTAGAAGAAATAGAAGCGGATAGAACGATATCATGAAACTTATAAAACACATTACGGTTATTTTACTAGTGCTATCAAGTACGTTAGCTAGTGCTCAAATAACCTTTGAGTCAAAAGTCAGCAAAAAAAGACTTGGAATCAATGAGCGTTTACGCGTTGATTTTGAAATGAATAAAGATGGTGATAATTTTAATCCACCAGACTTTTCTAATTTCACAGTTGTTGGTGGTCCAAACCAAGCAGTAAGTTATGCGTATGCTAATGGAAAACGAACCTATTCCAAGACCTATAGTTATTTTTTAGCGCCAAAAGGCCAAGGAACGTTTACAATTAATCAGGCTGTGATAGAAATTGATGGTGAAATTTACAAAACAACACCAATTTCTGTTGTCGTTACAGGTGCCGTTGAAACGCCTAAAGATGGCAATAATGCCGATTATATTGCTTCAGAAAACATTCATTTGGTTGCTGAAATTTCAGATGACAAACCGTTTCTAAATGAAGCGATAACCGTTGTTTACAAATTATATGTATCACCAGATACAGGTGTAAGTAATTGGCGCGAAATTGACAATCCAAAATACAGTGATTTTTGGAGTCAGAATATAGATATCCGACAACTAAAAGTTCAAAACGGCACCTATAAAGGGGAAGATTATCGCTATGTGGTATTGCGCAAAACGGTTTTATATCCGCAAAAAACGGGTGAATTAGAAATTGAACCTTTAAGTTTAGATATCACGGTTGAGGTTCCAACAAACCGACGCGATATTTTTGGTGGTCGTCTCATGCAACAAGGGCACAAAACAGTGTCAGCAGGTAAGCGAACTATTAATGTAAAACCACTTCCGGAACAAGGAAAACCAGCAGATTTTACAGGTGCTGTAGGCGATTTCAATTTTAAAGTCACCACATCTAAATCGTCATTAAATGCTACGGAATCTTTACAAGCTAAAGTAGAAGTATCAGGTTCTGGGAATTTGAAATTATTTCAATTACCTAAATTAAATTTACCAAGCTCATTGGAAGTTTATGAACCAGAACATGCGGAAGATGTGCGAACCAATTTAAACGGCATGCAAGGTAGTATTTCTGATAGTTATACGGTTGTACCGCAGTTTAAAGGAAAATATCCAATTCCGAATATCTCCTTTTCTTATTTCGATTTAAAAACAGAATCCTATAAAACCATCAATTCCAACGAGATTGTTATTGATGTGTTGCAAGGTCCAACCAGCCAAACTGGTAATCAAGATATCACGGCAGTTGGAGGCGATAAGCAACGTGTGGTTTTAAATAGTAATCAGTTTGCATTTATAAAAACGAGTTCGGATTTTACAAGTACCAAACCAGATCACTTTTTTAAATCTACCGGATTTTGGGCAGCGCTTTTAATGCCGTTTTTAGCAATTCCGATGGTTATTGTGTTCAAGAAAAATAAGGATAAACGAGATGCCGATGTATTTGGAAATAAAATTCGGAAAGCGGATAAGCTTGCCAAGAAATATTTAAGCGAAGCTAAAAAAGCGTTAGGTCAAAAAGAAGCATTTTATGTAGCATTAGAAAAAGCCTTACACAACTATTTAAAAGCGACGGTTCATATTGAAACAAGCGATTTAAGTAAGGATAAGATTCAAGAGTTGTTACATAAAGGTAGCGTAAGCCAGGAAGCTATTACTGGTTTTGTTGCTATTTTGAAAAATTGTGAATTGGCACGATATACGCCTATTACCCAAGTGGAAATGGAACAGGATTATCAGCGTGCAGCTGATACTATTTTACAAATAGATAAAGAAATTAAATAAAGATGTTACAGATGATAAAACTTCAAAAAACATATTTTTTCTTTATAATTTTTGCTTTTTTAAGCCTGCTTTCCTTTGCGCAAAACACACAGTTATTTGAGCAAGGGAATGACTTGTACAATGATGCGAAGTATGAGGAAGCTATTGATAAATATCAACAGGTTTTAGATACTGACATGCATTCTGCAGAATTATATTTCAATTTAGCCAATGCACATTATAAGCTAAATCATATTGCACCTAGTATTTTTTATTATGAAAAAGCACTGCAATTAGCACCAAATGATGCGGATGTAAAACAGAATATGGCTTTTGCTAAAAACATGACCTTGGATGCCATTGATGTAGTTCCTGAAGTAGGTGTTGCCAAAGTAATCAATCAAGTTTCGCATGCAATTAGTTTTGATTTATGGGCTATTTTAGCTATCTGTTTTGTGTTTTTAGCTGTATTTGCGTTTATCAATTATTATTTGGCAAAAGGAACTAAAACAAAGCGTCTATCATTTACCATGGGATTTATTGGATTGTTTTTAATGTTAGGATCCGTAATATCTGCTTTTAATAAATATGATTTAGATAAAAGCAATAATCCTGCGATTGTGTTCGCTCAAGAAAGTCAAATTAAAAGTGAACCTAATTTACGAAGCACAGAAGCATTTGTGTTGCATGAAGGGACTAAAGTTCAAGTATTAGATACGGTTGATAATTGGAAAAAAATTAAACTTTCCGATGGTAAAGAAGGATGGATTCCATCTAGCGATATTAAATTACTGAATTTGTTTTAAAGATAATTTAACATTCCAACTAATGGAAAAGTTTATATTTGCACTTCAAAACTAGTAAATGACTAAAAAAGCTATTGCAATTTTGTTTTCAATTTTATTTTTGGCGTTTATTTCAGCGCCTTCAATAATCATTGCAATAGATGATAACGTTGATGTATCTATGTTTTATAGTATTGCTGAAGAAGAAAATGAAAACATTAAGTTCCCGTTAGCAGAAAATGATTTAAATGAAGTTAGTCATGTTTTCTTATTGGATTCTAAAGAGCATGTAGGATATATGTTTAAATATTATCCTAAACCACATCTTAATTTAATTTCTCCACCACCAGATTTTATTTAATATTTTAATCGTTGGACATTTATTGTCCCAAGAAAAAATATTAAAATAGCTATTGATATCTGTTCAATAGTATAAAATCAATTATTTAAAATGTTTAAAAATTTAAAAAGCGACTTGCCCGCAAGTGTCGTTGTATTTTTTGTTGCCTTACCTTTATGTTTAGGTATTGCTTTAGCCAGTGGAGCACCTCTTTTCTCTGGATTAATTGCCGGAATTATTGGAGGGATTGTAGTAGGAGCCTTAAGTGGATCTAAAATTGGAGTTAGTGGACCTGCAGCAGGTTTAGCTGCAATTGTGTTAACGGCAATTGGCACGTTGGGAGGTTATGAAAACTTTCTAGTTGCTGTTGTTTTAGGAGGTGTTATTCAATTAATTTTTGGTGTTTTAAAAGCCGGAATTATTGGGTATTATTTCCCGTCATCAGTTATTAAAGGCATGCTTACAGGTATTGGAATTATCATTATTTTAAAACAAATTCCTAACTTTTTTGGCTATGATGAAGCCTCTGCTTGGGATTTAGAATTTTTTGAAATAGATGGTGGAAATACTTTTTCTGAGTTGTTTACCATGTTGAGTAATATCCATCCTGGAGCAGCCTTAATTGGAATTATAAGTTTATTGCTTTTAATTCTTTGGGATAAAGTATTGAGTAAGAAATCTAAAGTGTTCGAAGTTATCCAAGGCCCTTTTGTAGTGGTTGTTTTAGGAATATTATTTTTTACTTTTACTCAAGGTAGTGGTGTATTATCTATTGGAGGTGCCCACATGGTAAGCGTTCCAATTCCTGAAGACTTAAATTCGTTTATAGGACAATTCAGTTTCCCTAATTTTTCTGCAATTGCAAATCCAGAAGTTTGGGTTGTTGCTTTTACTATTGCTTTAGTAGCGAGTTTAGAGACTTTACTGTGTGTTGAAGCATCTGATAAAATTGATCCAGACAAAAATGTTACACCTACAAACAGAGAGTTATTAGCCCAGGGAACTGGTAATATTATTTCTGGTTTAATTGGAGGATTACCAATCACGCAAGTTATTGTTAGAAGTTCGGCTAATATTCAATCTGGTGGTAAAACTAAAATGTCGGCAATTTTTCATGGGTTATTACTTTTAATATCAGTGATTTTAATTCCAACTTTACTTAACAAAATCCCTTTATCTGTTTTAGCTGCAATTTTATTGATTGTAGGCTACAAACTTGCAAAACCATCATTATTTAAGAAAATGTACGGTTTAGGATGGAAACAGTCTATCCCATTTTTTGCCACTGTAATAGGAATTGTTTTTACAGATTTACTAGTTGGTATTGGTTTAGGTTTGGCAGTTGGTATCGTTGTTATTTTACTAAAAAGCTACCAAAATTCTCATTTCCTTCATATTGAAGATAATAGTAATGGGAAACATAAAATTAAAATGGCACTTGCCGAAGAGGTTACTTTTTTTAATAAAGGTGCGATTTTAAAGGAATTAGATAGTTTACCAAGAGATACCTATTTGGAATTTGATGTGACTAAAACCAGATATCTCGATTATGATATTATTGAAATTCTTGAAGATTTTGCCTTTAAAGCGAGAGAGAGAAACATTGATATCAAATTAATTTCCAAACGAGGAATCGTTGAAAATCCAGAAAGTTTTATCGAGTTTTTTCAATTAAGACCTAAATCCAATATAAGTTTAAGCTAGAAGTTATGAAAAATTATAAATATAAAATATTGGTACTGTCAGATTTAAATAAAACGGCCAATACAACCTTAAAAAGTAGTGTGAGCTTAGCTCAAATGATTAATGCAGAAATTGATTTATTTCATGTTAAAAAACACATTGATATTGTAGATATAGACAATCAATTAACAGCCATTAGAACGTTAAATGATGAACAACTTACAACTAAAAAGAAAATTGAATCCTTAATTAACCCTATTTCAAAAGACTATAATGTTACCATCAATTATAGTTTTGCATTTGGAAAAATTAAAGAAGAGATCCGAAATTATATTGAGCTTTCTAAGCCAGATATCATTGTTTTAGGGCAGCGCGATTCAAACCCACTTCAAATAATTGGCGATAGTATAACACGTTTTATTTTGAAAAAATTTAAAGGAGTCATTATGATTTCGTCTAATGAAAACGCCTTAGAACCTAATAAGAAAATGTCTTTGGCCGTTTTTAATGATTCTAATAAAATCTTCAAAACCAAATTCTCAAAAGAGTTAATAACACATGCTAATACCCCTTTAAAATCTTTCAGAATTGTTAACAGTCAGAAAGAAACAATAAAAATAGCTAATCAAAATGAAGAAAATATGATAGAGTATGTCTTTGAACAAAATGCGGATGCAATGACTACGCTTTCTTCTTATTTATTGAAAAACAATATTAATTTATTGTGTGTCGATAGACTTGAAAATAAAACGAAAACGCCAGGTGAAGCTTCATTAAGAGAAGTTGTTACCAAGTTGAATGTTACATTATTAGTTTCTCAAACCATATAAATAACAATTTTAATTAAAAGTAAAAATAAACATTATGAAAGCACATACAAGAGAATCTCAAGCAACAATGACACCTCAAAAGTCATTGCAATATTTAAAAGAAGGCAACCAAAGATTTCAAAATAACTTAAAAGCGAATAGAAACCTTTTAGAACAAGTAAACGATACCAGTGATGGACAATTTCCGTTTGCAACTATTTTAAGTTGCATAGACTCTAGGGTCTCGTCTGAACTGGTATTTGACCAGGGATTAGGCGATATTTTTAGTGTGCGTATTGCAGGGAATATTGTAAATGAAGATATTTTAGGTAGTATGGAATTTGCATGTAAGTTAGCAGGAACAGAACTTATAGTTGTTTTAGGACACACAAGCTGTGGTGCCGTAAAAGGCGCATGTGACCATGCAGAAATGGGTAATTTAACCAAGTTAGTTCAAAAAATAACGCCAGCAGTTATTGCAGTTGAGGAACCTAAAGATGACAGCTTAAGAACCTCTAAAAATTTAGAATTTGTAGACAATGTATCACACATGAATGTGCAATTAATGATTGATAGAATCCATGCTGAAAGTCCAATACTTACTGAAATGGAAAAAAACGATGAGATTAAAATTATTGGAGCTATGTATGATATTAACACGGGTGAAGTCGTGTTTTATGAGTAAAAAATGTCTTAAATAAAGTAAAAAGGAGAATAAATAAAGTAACACTAACATTTTTTGTTAGTGTTACTTATCTTTACAAATGAAATTGAAAATTGCTTAATTATGAATTACTCTCATGTGAAAATGATTGTTTCTTGTCATTATTAAAGCAAATAGTAGCAATTATCTGTACTTAAGATTTTTTTTAATTTTCAAGAAAAACGAATATTACAATTATAATGTAATTGAATATATAATTTATGAAGAACTTTTTTTCCCATCTTAAAGGTGATGCTTTTGGAGGTATTACAGCGGGTATTGTAGCATTACCATTAGCGTTAGCATTTGGAGTGTCATCTGGTCTTGGTCCAAGTGCAGGACTTTATGGTGCTATATTTTTAGCTTTTTTTGCCGCTCTTTTCGGAGGTACAAATACGCAAATTTCTGGGCCAACAGCACCAATGACAGCTGTAAGTATGGTACTTATCGCAGGATTATTGGCTATTCATGAAGGTGATGTAAGTAAATCTCTACCCATTATTTTAGCAGTTTTTCTTTTAGCTGGATTAATGCAAGTCGGTTTAGGAATATTTGGCTTCGGAAAATATATAAAGTATATTCCATATCCTGTAGTGTCTGGTTTTATGACGGCTATTGGTCTGATTATTATAATAACACAAATTCTTCCAGCCGTTGGTTATTATCCTGGACAAGATGAAGAATTAATTGAAAAGCATATGCCACATGCAGAAGAAATGCTTTTAAATGATATTTTAAAGGATGAAGCTGGTGAGGGTATTTTAGTGCTTGAAAATTTTAAAGAAACCATAAATCGAGCTGAAAAAATTACACTAGCTGATATGAAAAGTGAGGCTTCTATATTAGCGGCAAACTCGGCTTCTGGTGCATTAGGCTCGTTAAAAGCAATCCCAAGGGCGTTACAAAACATAAAATGGTTAGAATTTTTATTAGCACTTGGAACCATTCTTATTATTTATGGATTTAAACGAATAACAACAGCCATACCAAGTACGTTAGTAGCATTAGTGATAGTCTCCGGAATTGCCATGGGGTTTAATTTGGGATATACCCCAATTCAAAATATACCTGATGGATTTCCAATGCCCAACTTTGGAATATTTACCGAATTTGATTTTGGAAACCTAATGCCTTATTTCTTCACAGCTTTTACATTAGCGCTATTAGGTTCTATTGATTCTTTATTAACTAGTGTTGTGGCGGATAATGTAACCAAAACAAAACACAAACCTAATAAAGAACTAATAGGCCAAGGTATTGGTAATAGTATTGCTGCTATATTTGGAGGCTTACCAGGTGCAGGTGCAACAATTAGAACGGTTGTAAATATTAATGCTGGAGGAAAAACAAGATTGTCCGGGATGATTGCAGGCGTATTTCTTTTAGGTATTCTTTTAATACCAGGATTACCTGGTTTAGCTTCACAAATACCAGCCGCAGTATTAGCAGGAATATTAATTACAGTTGGTTTTGGAGTTATGGATTATAAAGGGTTAAAAGCTATTCCAGCACTTCCTAAAGATATTAAAATTGGCCCTGTTAAATTAAGTTCAGAAGTATTAATTATGCTTGTAGTGTTATTACTGTCTACTTTCTGGAATTTAGTTTATGCTGTAGGAATCGGATTGATAATTGCATCGTTATTATTTATGAAAAAAATAGGTGATTTAACCGCACAAAGATCAGATGTTAAGTCATTAATGAAAGAAAAAGCATGGGATGACGAAATGAGTTTCCCAGAGAAGTTAAAAGAAGAAGTCTTTATCAAGCATTTAAAAGGTCCTTTATTTTTTGGATCTACAAGCGATTTCCAAGGTTTAGCCGATCAAATCCCATCAACGGCAAAAACAGTCATTATTCGCTTAGGCCGCATGCAGTACATGGATCAATCAGGATTGTACGCGATGGAGGATGTACTTCACGATTTAAATAAAAATAAAATTACCGTTTTATTTGTTGGTTTATTAAAACAACCGAGATACATGATGGAACGCATTGATATTATTCCAGATTTAATTCCCAAAGAACACATCTTTAAAACCTTCACAGAGTGTACGCAATGGATTAAAGAAAATGTAAAAGACGATTATTAAATAAGCAAATTATGGATTTAAAAACAGTTTTCGATAATAATAAAGAGTGGATAAAAAATAAACTGGACGTTGACTCCAACTATTTTGAAGAATTAGGTGATGGGCAAAATCCGGAACTTTTATACATAGGATGTTCAGATAGTCGTGTTACAGCTGAAGAATTAATGGGGGCAGCTCCTGGAGAGGTTTTTGTACATAGAAATATTGCAAACATGGTTATTAGTATAGATTTGAATGTGATGTCTGTTATAAACTATGCCGTAGATCATCTTAAAGTTAAGCACGTTATTGTTTGTGGTCATTTTGGTTGTGGTGGTGTAAAAGCAGCCATGCAATCGGCAGATTTAGGTATTTTAAATCCGTGGTTACGTAATATTCGTGATGTGTATAGAATTCACAGGAATGAATTAAATGCCATTGAAAATGAAGAAAAGCGCTACGATAGGCTTGTAGAACTCAACGTTCAAGAACAGTGTGTTAACTTAATTAAAACGGCAGCTGTACAAAAAGCGATTCGCGAACGTGGCTTGGAAGTACACGGTTGGGTATTTGATATTCATACCGGAAAATTGATTGATTTAAAAATTGACTTTGTCAAATATCTCGAGGACATTCGGGAGATTTATCATTTAGATTAAAGAGAAAAAGCCGCTTCAATTGAAGCGACTTTTTTTATGGTTTAACATTCCGAAGAATGATGATATCTTATTGCAATAAACTGTAAACAAATTCAGGATGACCACGTTCACCATCAGCATTAGTTAATGCTAAAAATTTCAATTTGTATAAATTACCTTCTGTATCGTTAACTATGTAAAAAACATTTTCTTTTAAGGAAGGTAAAGTTCCTGGTCCACCACCATTTCTCCAGCTACTTCCAATAGAACGTTTATCGTTACTAAAGTTTGTATCCACGACATTGGCTAACGTAAAGTTTTCATAACTTAATTCGGTTTCTACATCGGTATCAATCATATAAGCGGTAGCATTTACTTTACTATTATTTACTACAAAATCGGTATAACCATAAGCGCCATATCCCGTAATTTCATTAGTAAATACGGTAAAGTTTAAATCCCATTCCGTTTTTGCAGGCTCCACGCTAACTTCAGATTCTGTATCAAAACTAAAAAACGTAAAATTATAGTTTGTGTTTTTAGAAATAGTAACGGTGTTATGCGTTGTAGCATCTAAATTAGCATATTGTAAAACGTAATCGTTTCCACTTTTAGTAACACGAATTTTTTTCCAGCCTCTTGGATTGCCTGAAACTTCTACGCTACCATTGGCTGGTGTTCCTGTACTTACTTCATAACCTAAATTAATTAAATATACATGGTTTGAAATAGCATCATCAGAAATAGCCTTGATAGCAGTTCCGTCAATATTACCAAAAGGCGCATCTATAAAGCCAGCACTAACATCTTCAAATGTACCTACTGCCACTTGCGGTTGTAAGGTTTGAACTTCAATTGATGATGCGTTTACAGCATCAATATCTGAAGCTGAAAGTTCAGCTACTGCCATATAAATAGATCCATTAATGGCAACTCTAAAATCGGAACCTGAATAAAAACCTAAATCCCACGTGTCTCGTTGTACAGATGTTGTCGTGTTTGTGCTCAAATCAATATAAACTTGATTTGGCTCGTTTGGGCCTCCAATTTGAGGTGCAATTGAAGCGCCTTCAATTACGACGTTAATGGGTCCTGATGGTGCATTGTCGTCGTCACTACTGCAACTAAAAGTAGTAAATAATGCGACAGTAAATAGCGCAGATAAAAATTTGTTAATCATAATATATATAGTGTTTAAAGGTTTAATTTATATAATAGTTTTAAATAAAATGAACGTCCGTAACCCAAGGTTAAATTTGAAGTGTTTCCGCTATGAGTACCTCCATTTGAACCAGAATCACGAATATCAACAGACGTAATATCTAGTAAGTTTCTGGCACCAAGAGTTACCTGAAATGTGTTTTTAAAAAATTCTTTTTTTAGGGATGCATCAAGCCAGCTGTAGCCATCAACAGTTTGTTGAGTAAAAATGTTATTCCCTTCATTATCTACATCACCATTAGCGGCAAAATCCTTTTGTTCGCCATTATACTTATATAACATGGTAAAGTAGGTGTCCCATTTTTGGACATAATATGTAGCGCTTGAATTTATTTGATAGGAGAACAAAAAGTCATCATTGGCATTAACTTCATCATCTAAAACTCTAGAAACCCCTTGGAGTGTGGCTCCTAAATTAAAAGTCCAATTATCCGCTTTTATACTGTTATTAAGTGTCGCGCCTATTAACTTATAGCTGTTAATGTTTATATATTGATATTGTAATGGTATTGTATTTACAATAGCCAAATCAATCTTGTCTTGTAATGATATGTAGTTTATTTTGAATTCATTAACCAAAGATAGGTCGTTGAACCAGCTCCGTTTTTTCACATTAAAAAAGGCGGTATAACCGTTTTCAGGTTTTAGGTTTTCATTCCCACGAACATCATGATTAGAATCTACAAAGTAATAATACAATTCTTCAAAACTTGGTGTTCTATACGAGCTTCCCAGTTCAGCACGTAGTTCAAAGCCATGTTCAAACAAGTAACGCGCACTTAAAGACCCTAAAAAGTTGGATTTGAAAAGGGAGTTATGGTCGTATCGCATTCCAGGTCTAACGGAAAACTTTTCGTTAAATCGGTATTCTCCAGAAGCATAACCTGCTAAACTAGATACCGATTGTAGTTTATCCAACTGTGTTTCATTACCCGAAGCCTGCGTATCAAAACCTTCAATATAGCGCAATTCGTAACCTAATTGAAAGTTGAATTTATCCGTCTTTATTAAATTATTAACGGCACCATTGGAGAAAAAGACTTTCGTAGATTGGTAGGTTTCATCTATTTCATTATCTTTTTCTTCGGTAAGAATATAATACGTGAAATCGTTTAAATTCCGTTCTTGCTGTTGGTAAGAAAAGGATGCTTTATAATTCATACCCGATTTTAATCGGCCTGATAAATTTAAATTATTTACAAACCGATTCGTTTTGTAAATCCTATCGTTTGTTGTTGGATTAATGGTTTGTGAAGCAACATCCGGATTGGTTCTAACGGATCGATTGTAAAAGTTTAGTTCTTCATTAAAATAATCAAATCGGTAGTTCAAGTTAAAGGCTTCAGACTGATAATTAACTAAAGCATTGGTGTTTATTTGTGTTTTTGGTAGCCATTCATACCCACGTAAATTATCTGTTCCGTAGTAATCTTTACCTTGCCTTTCACCAAAATAACCAGCAAACTGATTACGGTTAAAACCCACTCTAGCAAACCATTTATCATTAATATTGTGAGACACATTTACCAGCTGTATATGGCGTCCTTCATCAAACCAAGTGTACTCATTACCTACGGTCTCTTCTTGAATTCCCGTTTGAATTTCCCATTTCCCATCAATTGCTTTTTTGGTGATAATATTAATAACACCAGAAACGGCATTGGCGCCATATTCAACACCCATTGCACCTTCTACAATTTCTATACGCTCAATATCATCTAAATTTATTTGGGTTAAATCAATATTATTTCCAACGCCATTATCACTAACTAAAGGAATATTATCAATTAGAATGGTGAAATACTGCTGATCTAATCCAAAAAACGAAATATTAGATTTCCCGGTTTGGGCGCTGGGAAGGATGGTTAAATTTAAATTGAAGTTTAATAAATCAGCTATGTTATTAGCCGCCTGACTTTCAATTTGCTGCCTCGTGATTACGGTAACATTATGAACCGATTTTTTAATGGACTGTGGATTATACTGGCCAGTAATAACCACCTCACTTAATTGTTCTGTATTGGTAGAATCTGTTTCTATTTCTTGAGCAAAAATATACGAACTCAAAAAAAGCAGAAAAAAAAGTGAAAAGTTATTTTTATTTAGACTCATTCTTTATAGATTTGCTGCAAATATAAAATCTTATTTTAATTCAATCTAAATAAGAATAAAAAAATTTTAATTAATTTCAAGTAAAAAAATAAAACTCTAAAAATGAAACAAGTAGCCTTAACCACACTTTTATTAGTAGCATTATCCACACAAATTTATGCGCAATCCAAACTGCAACAGGATCAAAAAGCCATCAAAGACATGTGTGGTTGTTATGAAGTAAACTTTAATTTTGCGGAAACTTTTGAGTATTCTGGTGATTCAACTTACATGCCATCGGCAACAAAACATGATAAAGGAATAGAGTGGGTAGAGCTGGTTCAAGATGATGCCGATAAAATTGTCATGCAGCATTTATTGATTGTTGGATCTAAAGAGCGTCCATATATTGTAAAGCATTGGCGACAAGATTGGGAGTTTGAAAACACCAATTTATATGTTTATGACCATGATAACAAGTGGAACTTTGTAACACTTCCAAAAGAAGACGTGGCTGGTCAATGGACACAGCGCGTTTTTCAAGTTGATGATAGTCCGCGTTATGAAGGATCTGCCACTTGGGTTCATGTCGATGGAAAAAGTTATTGGGAAAATACCACAACAGCACCTTTAGCAAGACGAGAATATACAACACGTAGTGATTATAATGTAATGAATAGAACCAACAGACATGAAATTGTTGCCAACGGTTGGATTCATGATCAGGATAACGATAAGGTTATTCGTGAAACTGGAAAGGAAGACGTGATTTTGGCTCAAGAAAAAGGACATAATACCTACGTGAAAATTGACGATAGCGAATGTAAAGCGGCTCAAGACTATTGGGCAGAGAACAAGGAGAAATGGGTAATTGTTAGGGCTAAATGGGATGCTGTTTTTGCACGAAACACAGATTTAATGTTGGAAGAAAAAGTAGATAACAAAACCATGTTTAAATATTTATTGGATGATGAGAATTATAAAACATCTGAAACTATCAACCCAATTATTGATGCATTTGTAAAATAAGAATACTATGAAAAGTAAAACAATAATATCCGCCTTAATCCTTTTTTTTAGCCTTCAAAGCTTTGGGCAAGATAATGTGTTTTTGAATCGCGATTTTTGGAGCAACAAACCATCTGTAGAAGATGTTGATGCCCAAATAAAAGCTGGAAATGATATAACGCAAGCCAATAGTAATAATTTTGATGCCGTTGTGTTTGCTATTTTGCAAGATGCACCCAACAAAACCATTCATTACATTCAATCCTACAATGGAAATGACGTCAATAAATTAACCCATGACGGACGAACCTATATTTTTTGGGCCGCTTACAAAGGTAATACCGAAATCATGCAATACCTTTTAAAGAAAGGTGCCAAAACGGATATAACCGATGATAAAGGAAATACTATTTTAAATTTTGCAGCTGGTTCAGGACAAACCAATACCAAAGTATATGATATGTGTTTGGCACATGGTGCCAATTTAAAATCGGACCTTACACCGTCAGGAGCCAATGCACTACTACTTGCTGCACCTTTTGATACGGATTTTAAACTCATCAATTATTTTACATCTAAAGGCCTCGATATTCAAAGTGTGGACTCCAATGGGAATGGCGTTTTTAATTATGTTGCTAAAACTGGTAACAAGGAATTATTAAATCAATTAGTAGAGAAAGGTGTTAAAGGAAATAACCAAGCCTTTATTTTTGCTGCCCAAGGAACCCGGAGCCACACCAATGATTTAGACTTTTACACCTATTTAGAAGAAGTAGGATTAAACCCCAATACGTCTTCAAAAGAAGGCGAAACACCTTTGCATATTTTAGCGGCTCGTAGTAAAGATCTAGACTTGATACGCTATTTTATAAAAAAAGGAGTTGATGTAAATCAAGCGGATGCTGATGGAAATACAGCCTTCTTAAACGCAGCTTACCAAAATAATTTGGAAGTCATTACCATTCTTAACAAACAGGTAAAAGATATTAATGCGGTGAACAAGAAAGGTGAATCTGCATTAGCCTTAGCTCTTAAAAACAATACCTTTCAGGTGGTTGATTTCCTAATAGAAAACAAAGCAGAAGTTTCGGTTATTGATGCCAATGGAAACAATATTATAGCGTATGTTATGGAATCCTTTACTGTTAATAATCAAAAGGAGTTTGAACAAAAAATAGCCTTAATTAAAGCTAATGGAATAGATATTACCAAACCTCAAAAAAATGGAAATACGTTATTTCATTTAGCCGTTTTACAAAATAACTTGGATTTAGTAAAATGGGTAAACACCTATCCTGTTAATGTAAATGCAAAAAATAGTGAAGGTAATACAGCTCTGCATTTGGCTGCTATGCGTGCTAAAAATTCAGACATATTAAAATATTTAGTTTCAATAGGCGCTAAAACGGATGCGGTAACAGAATTTGATGAAACCGCTTTCGATTTGGCATCTGAAAATGAGATTCTAAAATCCAGTAAAAGCAATTTAGATTTTTTGAAGTAGTTAATTGAAAACCTGTTAGTCTTTCATCAACCTAGCAGGTTTTAGTAAAATTAGAAACCATGAAAATAAAACATATAATACTTGTTAGTTTTTTAACCTTTGGATTATTATCCTTTACAACCATTGCAGATTCTACCAAATACAAATGCATGATTCAAATGACGAATTATTCAGGTGAAGCCGCGTATGTCGTTGTTTCCCTAATCAATCCAGATGGCGAATACGAAAAAACCCTATACGTACAAGGAGATGATAGCGAATGGTATCATGATATGACGGACTGGTGGAAATTCTATGGAAAAAAACGCAGCAATATAGATGCCATTACTGGAGCAACTATTGCTGGAGGCGCCAGAACTATTAGTGTTATTGATATTGAAGATTCTAAAATTGACGCTGGTTATAGCATCCGATTTGAAACCGCCGTTGAAGATCAGGAATATTACACCAAAGATGTGGAATTTCCATTGACTTCTGAAACTGTAAAAAGCAAGAAAGAAGGCAGCGGATTTATTCGTTATGTTCGGATGATGCCAAATTAATTTTTTTGAACTTATAATTAATACGTTTGGTTTATGACCATTTCAATTTGGAGATACAGTCACCTTGCCTTGGCCGTGTCTTCTTTTGTTTTTATTCTTTTAGCCTCCATAACAGGAATTATTTTGGCGTTTCAGCCTATTTCTGAACAAATTCAACCTTTTAAATCGGCTGATTTTGAAACCATAACGGTAGCCGAAACTATTTCCACATTAAAGCAAACCTATCCGGAAATTATAGATGTTCAAATTGATGCTAATGATTTTGTTTTAGCTTCTGTAATTACCCATGAAGGCGACAGTAAAACTGGTTATATCAATCCGAAAAACGCTGAATTTCTTGGCGATAAAATAGATGTTTCACCATTTTTTCAATGGGTTACTAACTTCCATAGATCCTTATTTTTAAAAAGCACAGGACGCTTTTTTGTTGGTTTTTGTTCGTTCCTTTTATTTTTAATTGCGGTTTCGGGTTCTATTCTAATTGTAAAAAGACAACGTAGTTTTAAAAAGTTCTTTTCAAAAATTATCAATGAGAACTTTAATCAATATTGGCATATTGTTTTAGGACGTTTGTCTTTAATTCCCATAATTATTATCACCATTACAGGTGTGTATTTGTCTTTAGAGAAATTTGATTTACTACCAACTTCCAATACCACACACAATATTGATTTTGATGCTATTTCAGCTACACCAGAATTACCGGTTGAAGATTTCGCTGTGTTTAAAAACACACAGCTCTCTGAAGTTCGCGCCATAGAATTTCCGTTTTCTGATGATGTGGAAGATTATTACACCCTAGCATTAACTAATCAAGAAGTAGTAATTAATCAATTTACAGGTGAAATTTTAAGTAGAATTAAGTATCCGCCTGTTACTTTTTATTCCGAGTTAAGCCTGAATTTACATACGGGAAAAGGCAGTATTTTATGGTCTGTTATTTTAGCGCTTGCTACGGCAAACATCCTGTTTTTCATTTATTCAGGATTTGCTATGACGGTAAAACGCCGAAAATCTAAACTAAAAAATAAGTATAAAAAGGATGCATGTGAGTTTGTTATTCTAGTAGGATCAGAAAACGGAAGTACCTTACCGTTTGCTAATGTTTTACATGAGCAACTTTTAGAAGCTGGTAAAAAATCTTACATTACAGAATTGAATAATTATACAACTTTTAATAAGGCAGAACATCTAATTATTCTAACCGCAACCTATGGTCAAGGAGATCCACCAACCAATGGGACTAAATTTTTAGAGCTTTTAAAAACAACCCAACAGCCACGTACCTTACAATATTCCGTCGTTGGTTTTGGTTCTTATGCCTATGCTGATTTTTGCAAATTTGCCTTGGATGTAGATAAAGCTATGCAAACCGAATTCAAGCAATTTTTACCTGTTTTTACTATTAATGATAAATCGGTTGATGCTTTTAAACAATGGGCAAATTCGTGGACGGAAAAAATACATGTTCCTGTTCAAATTGTTGAAGAAAAATTAGTTGCTAAACCAAAATTAACCAATTCACTGACGGTTGTTCACAAAACAGACGTAGCGGATAATCCAGATCAAACATTTATACTGACACTGAAAGCCAAACAAGCCAAACGGTTTGTTTCTGGTGATTTGCTTGCCGTTTATCCAGCTAATGATTATCGGGAACGTCTATATTCTATTGGAAAAGTAGATGGACATATTCAATTAAGTGTGAAATATTACGACAATGGATTAGGTTCTAATTTTCTAAACGGTTTTAGTTTGGGCAGTACCTTTAAAGCACGCATTATTAATAATGCGGCTTTTCATTTTCCTAAAAAAGCACCACATGTCGTGATGATTGCTAATGGAACTGGTATTGCTCCATTTTTAGGAATGTTAAATGCAAACACCAAACTAAAAACAGTGCATTTGTATTTCGGATTACGGACCAACGAATCTTACAAATTATACAAATCGCAAATAGAAGGCTATTTAAATACTCAAAAATTAGCCCGTTTGGAATTAGCACTATCACGCGAAACCAATAATAATTATGTTCAAAATTTACTTTTAAGAGATTCTGAATTTATGGCAGCTACGCTAAAAAACAAAGGTGTTTTAATGTTATGTGGCTCATTAGCTATGCAAAACGATGTGCTCAAAACCTTGGAGCTTATTTGTGAAAAACACCAATTAGAAGGGCTGCATATCTATCAACAAAACGGACAAATTCAATCGGATTGCTATTAAGATTCTGGTATTAATTCTGCCTCAGTTGTTTCTTCCACTTCTTGATTTTCAGCTGATTTTATTACAAATGGAAAAATCATGGGAGCAATGGATTTTACGGGCTTGTAAAGTATAGCGTTTTCCGTATTTTCGTCATCTACAAAAGTAATCGTGGTATTCATAGCATCAAAAATATTGAGTAACACACTTAAAATTAATGCCATTTTCACCACACCAAAAAGCGCACCTAATAACTTATTTAAAATTCCTAAAGCAGCAAAATCCGCTAGTTTAGTCAAGGCTTTTCCTGCCAAAGCAATAACTAAAACAATCACAATAAAGGTGATGGCAAATGCAGCTACATTAATGGTTTTTTCATCCCAATCCACATAATCCATAAGTAATTCTGCTGCGTAAAAACTAAAGTGAATGGCACCATAAATTCCAGCAATTAAAGCGACTAGTGAGGCAATTTCAACAAAGAAACCTTTTAGAAACCCACGCACAAGTCCTAAACCTAAAAATGCCACTAAAATGATATCAATTACGGTCATATTACATTAGAATTTCGTCAAATATAAGTTAACTTTGTCAAAATAAAACTGAATTTGAAATTGAAGTTCGACTTCAAATTCATTTTCAACTTCAATTTAAAACATGTCTAGAGACGAACAATTAAAAGAACGATGGGAACAAGTAGTGCAAAAATTGTCTGCACAATTTGCTGATGGTGATAAACTGGATTTAGATGCTATAATTTATTTAATTGGTGTGCAAGAGCTAGGTCAGTTGGATAGAAAATTTAAAAAAGATCATAAATTAGATTTGATGCATATTGCTATTTGTCGCCTTTTGGAACCTTATGGTTATTATGAATTTGATTATTATGATGATGACAAATGGCCACATTATAAGGTGAAAGAACAATTGCCAGCCTTAAAAGCAGGTGAACAAAGTGTACTGATGAAAGAAGCTATTGTAAGTTATTTTATTGAAGTGGAGTATATAAAATAAGAATTATTAAATTTGCACTCATTTTCAATGAAATCATGATAGATAAGATAAAAGAATTAATTGCCGAAGCAGAAGCATTTCAAGCAAAATCTAAAGAGGAAGTCGAAGCATTTCGAATTAAATTTTTAGGAAAAAAAGGCGTGCTTAATGATTATTTTAAGGAGTTTAAAAACGTAGCTAACGATCAGAAAAAGGAGTTTGGTCAGGTTATTAATGCGCTTAAAAAAACAGCAGAAGATAAAGTAGCAGCACTTAAGGAGGATCTGGAAAACAATGAGGAATCGGCCGGTTCGTTTGATGACTTATCTCGTCCAGGCGATCCAATTGAAATTGGTGCAAGGCACCCTATTTCATTAGTAAAAAATCAGATTATTGATATTTTTTCACGCATTGGTTTTAATGTTAGTGAGGGTCCAGAAATTGAAGATGATTGGCATAACTTTACCGCGTTAAATTTGCCAGAATACCATCCAGCACGAGATATGCAGGATACCTTTTTTATACAAACAGATCCAGACATTTTATTACGTACACATACCAGTTCGGTACAGGTGCGTTATATGGAAAACAATAAACCACCTATTCGGACAATTTCTCCAGGTCGTGTGTATAGAAATGAAGCAATTTCATCGCGATCGCATTGTTTTTTCCACCAAGTTGAAGGTTTATATATTGATAAAGACGTGAGTTTTTCCGATTTAAAACAAACCCTTCAATATTTTACAACTGAAATGTTTGGAAAAAGTAAAATTCGTTTACGTCCATCCTACTTTCCGTTTACAGAACCGAGTGCTGAAGTAGATGTGTATTGGGGATTGGAAACCGAAACCGATTACCGTATTACTAAAGGAACCGGCTGGTTGGAAATTATGGGTTGCGGTATGGTAGATCCTAATGTATTGGAAAACTGTGGTATAGACTCTAAAGAGTATTCCGGTTTTGCCTTTGGAATGGGGATTGATCGCATTGCGATGCTATTGCACCAAATTAGTGATATTAGATTATTAAGTGAGAACGATGTCCGCTTTTTAGAGCAGTTTAAAAGTGCGTTATAATCCATTAACATTACTTTATTATAGATTTGAAAACCGATAACACTATCGGTTTTTTTATTTAACTTTTTTTTAACTTCGATTAGTTCTGATTGTTCCGAACTAGTATTATTTTTGTGCCAAATTATTAAGCAATGACTAACGAAATTTGTAATCAAAAGCAGAGACTTGTAGAAAAGCTAGGTGTCGCTATTGAGCAAAAGGACCAATTAGCTCCTATAGCAGCTCGTATTTTGTCTTATATCATACTTACTGGAAAGGTGGGAAGCACATTTGAAGACCTAGTGTCTAATTTATGTGCTAGTAAAAGTACAATTTCTACACACCTCAATCATTTGGCAGATATGAAGAAACTGCTTTATTTTACCAAGCCAGGGGACAGGAAAAAATACTACACCATCAATCATGACAATATTATGATAAGTATAGAGGCTATGATTGAATCTTGGAATTCACAAAAAGAACTGCATTTAGAAATTCGAGACTATAAAAAAGAAGCAAACAGGTTAGGAAAGGACGAAACTTCAAAATTTGAACTCGATTTCCATGAGGATTATATCAAGTTTTTGGAAGAAGCCACACAATCCATTTCAAAATTAAAATCAAATATAATAGAAAAAAAACATAAATTTTAACGACATACTAATGAAACATAGATACCTCCCATTTATATTCTCTTTCGGATTTTTAGTCCTTTTTTCCAGTTGTGGAGATAAACAAGAGCAAGCGACACCGCAAACACAAGGCCCCTCGCCTTTTCAAGTGACTACAATTCCTCAAAAAACAGTAACAGGGTATACTACTTATCCAACGAGTATTGAAGGCGTTAATAACAGTGAAGTGCGTCCAAAAATTTCAGGTTATATTACAGATGTGTTAGTGGACGAAGGTCAGAAAGTAAGAAAGGGACAAATCCTTTTCAAACTAGAAACCCAGATGCTTAACCAAGATGCCGCCGCCGGTATGGCCAATGTGAATGCGGCTCAAGTGGAAGTTGATAAATTGATTCCCTTGGTTGAAAAAAACATTATCAGCAATGTGCAATTGGAAACCGCCAAGGCCAAGCTTGCGCAGGCAAAAGCGGGCTATAACAGTATCGCCGCCAGTATTGATTATGCAAACATCAAAAGCCCAGTGGACGGCCATGTGGGCGCCATTGCTTTCCGAACCGGGGCGTTGGTCAGTCCTAATGATCCCACGCCTTTGACAACGGTTTCAGAAACCAGAGAAGTATATGCTTTTTTTGCAATGAACGAACGCGATTATTTGAATTTTATCCAAATCGCAAAAGGGGAAACACTTTCCGAAAAAATCAAAAATTTTCCGCCCGTGGAACTGCAATTAGTCAACGATGAAATTTACGACGAAAAAGGAACCATTGAAACCGTAACGGGCCAGATAGACCCGTCAACGGGAACGGTGAGTTTTAGGGCCGTGTTTAAAAACCCAAATAGGTTTTTAGCCAACGGGAACAGTGGGAAAATAAGGATTCCAAAAACGTATACGGATGTTGTTGTCGTGCCCGAAGTTGCTTCATATGAACAACAGGGCAAGGTGTATGTTTACCGTGTTCAGGGCGATACACTGGCAGTTTCCACTATTGTTGGGGTAAAAGACCGCATAGATAATATGATCGTGGTAAGTTCCGGAATTGAAGCCGGTGATAAAATAGTAGCCGGTGGTGTGGGGAAACTCCGCAATAATACGCCTATAGTTCCCCAGCCCGTTGTTTTTGACAGTATTGTAAAATCCAATAAACCCGTTTTTAATTAAATAACCCATGTTAAAGAAATTTATAGACAGGCCTGTATTGGCTTCAGTTGTTTCCATTGTTATATTAATATTGGGGGTATTGGGAATTACCGCATTGCCCGTTACCCAATATCCGGACATTGCGCCGCCCACCGTTCAGGTTTCGGCTAATTATCCCGGGGCAAATGCCGAAACTGTTCTCGAAAGTGTCATAATCCCCATTGAAGAACAGATAAATGGGGTTGAAGGAATGACGTACATAACTTCAACGGCCAGCAATAATGGAAGCGCAAGTATCCAAGTGTTTTTTGAACAGGGCGTTGATCCAGATATTGCTTCTGTAAACGTGCAAAACCGCGTGGCACGAGCCACCCCATTGCTTCCAAGAGAAGTAACACAATCCGGGGTTACCACACAAAAACAACAAACCAGTGCGTTGATGTTTTTAACCGTGTTGTCGGAAAATGAAGATTATGACGCTACCTATATTCAGAATTATCTGAACATTAATGTTATCCCCGAAATAAAAAGAATCAATGGCGTGGGCGATGCCAGTGTGTTTGGATCAAAAAATTATGCCATGCGAATTTGGTTACAGCCGGAAAAACTGGCGGCATACAACCTTATTCCAACCGACGTAATTGCCTCCATTAATGAACAAAGTTTGGAAGCCGCAGCCGGTGCATTGGGTCAAAACAATGCCGAGTCTTTTGAATATGTCATAAAATATGGCGGACGCTATACCACCGAAGCAGAATATGGAGATATTATTATAACAGCATTGGACAACGGTCAGTTTTTACGCCTAAAAGATGTTGCTGACATTAAACTTGATGCAGAAGGATATACTGTTCAGTCCTATACCAATGGGTTTCCGGGGGTAAGTATGGCAATATATCAAACACCAGGTTCCAATGCCCAGGAAATTATTGAGAATATCCATGTAAAGATGGCTGAGCTTGAAGGTAATTTTCCTACGGGATTAAAAACGATGGTTAATTTTGATACCAATGAATTTTTGGAAGCTTCTATCAACAAAGTTTTGATAACTCTGTTGGAAGCGTTTATTCTGGTTTTTATCGTAGTATTTATTTTTCTTCAGGATTTTAGATCCACGTTGATCCCGGCTATTGCTGTTCCGGTTTCCATTATTGGTACTTTTTTCTTTCTTAATTTATTCGGATATTCTATAAACCTCCTTACGTTGTTTGCTTTGGTGCTAGCCATCGGGATTGTGGTGGACGACGCCATTGTAGTGGTCGAAGCCGTCCACGCCAAGCTGGAAGAGGGCGCCGAAAACGCCAACAAAGCCACGCACAATGCTATGGAAGAAATAACAGGGGCTATTATTTCGATTACTTTGGTAATGGCTGCAGTGTTTATTCCTGTAACTTTTATTGAAGGCCCTACGGGTGTTTTCTATGAACAATTTGGCGTTACCTTAATGGTTGCCATCGCCATTTCTGCTGTAAATGCACTAACGTTAAGTCCTGCACTTTGTGCTTTGCTTCTGAAACCTCATCATGAAAAAGCAGGTAAGAAAAAAGGATTTATAAAAAGGTTCTTCACCACCTTCAATGTCGCTTTTGATGTCACCACCAAAAAATATGTCCGGTCCCTCGGGTTTTTGTACAAACATAAATGGATAACCGGGGTTGTTATCCTGGTTTCCATAGTTGGGATACTTTGGGCTTCGTCCACCACCCCTACCGGGTTTGTGCCAAATGAGGACAGGGGAATTGTATTCGTGAACGTTGAACTTCCGCCCGGGGCTTCTTTAGAACGAACGATAGAAGTTACCAAAGGTCTTGCCAATAAGGTCAAGGATATTCCTGGCGTTAGCGATGTTTCCATGATTAACGGGTTTAGTTTCATTGGTGGCGCAGGAAGCAATTTCGCCCTAGGTTTTGTAAAATTAAGCCCATTCGATGAAAGAGGCGATGATGCCATGTCCGCCGACGCAATTACTGGGCAACTGTTTCAAACTGCCGCACAAATCCCAGATGCCAATATGTTGTTCTTTGCCCCACCCAGCGTTCCCGGATTTGGAATTTCTTCTGGCTTCGAAATGCAGGTATTGGATAGATTTGGCGGCGAGTTTACCGCCCTGGATGATGCCACCCAAAATTATTTAAGGGAACTTTCCGCCCGGCCCGAAATTTTATATGCACAGAGTTCTTTCAACACAAATTACCCGCAATATGAAATTGATTTAAACGTGCCCAAAGCCAAAGAAGCTGGCGTTTCCATCAGCAGTATCTTCTCAACTTTACAAGGTTATATAGGAAGTGTTTATGCTGCGGATTTTGCTCGTTTCGGAAAACAATACAGGGTATATGTTCAAGCGATGCCCGAAGACAGAGCTATTGCGGGAGATCTTAATTCGATGTTTGTAAGGAATGGCCAAGGAAAAATGGCACCCATTACTGAATTCGTTAGCCTAAAAAGGGTGTATGGACCTCAATCAGTGAATCGGTTTAACCTCTTTAATTCTGCAAGTATAAGCGGTGCTGCCGCTCCGGGATATTCTTCGGGAGATGCCATTAAAGCCGTGCAGGAAGTAGGCACCGGTTCGTTGCCAGCAAATTATGATATTGCTTTCTCGGGGCTTACCCGTGAGGAAATTTCGGCGGGAAACCAAACCCTTTTCATCTTTATGTTGTGCATCGTGTTTGTGTATTTCATTCTTGCTGGTCAGTATGAAAGCTTCCTTCTACCGCTTTCCGTACTCTTTTCGCTTCCCGTTGGGGTAATGGGGGCTTATGTTTCCACAAAATTAATGGGTCTTGAAAATAATGTGTATTTTCAAATTGCGCTCATTATGCTGCTGGGACTGCTCGCCAAAAACGCCATTCTTATTGTGGAATTCGCTATCCAGCGTCGAAAGGCCGGAATGAATTTGGTGGAGTCCGCTTTTGAAGCGGCAAAGGTCCGACTACGGCCTATTTTGATGACCTCATTTGCCTTTATTTTTGGGTTGATGCCGTTGGTCTTTGCCGGCGGGATTGGTGCATCGGGCAACAGGTCCATTGGTACCGGGGCTGTGGGTGGTTTGTTAATTGGAACCATTTTTGGAGTTTTTATTATTCCGATTTTATTTATTTTCTTCCAATGGTTGCAAGAAAAAATAACGGGTGCTCCAGTTGTTGTTAATGAAGAAATAAAAGAATAATAAGGATGAAAAGAAGTATAAATAAAAGATGGATTTCTAGAGTGGCGGTTATAGCTGTGGTAGCCGTAACCATGCAAAGCTGTTTGGTTTCTAAAGATTACGAACGTCCTGATTTAGAAGACGAAACGGAAAATTTATTCCGTACAGATGAACTACCAACAGACAGTATGTCCATGGCAGATGTATCTTGGAAAGAGGTATTTACAGACCCGTTTTTAACGCAATATATTGAAGAAGGTTTACAGAATAACATTGATATTCGTATTGCTATTCAACAAATTATTGCTGGTGAAGCTTATATGAAACAAGGAAACGCGGGTTACTTGCCAACCTTAAGTGCTGGCGCATCGGTGGCACATCAGAAATTGTCTGATAATAGTCAGTTTGGGGCATTTACTAATGGTTCTATTGATCAGTATGAAGCCGTAGCTAATTTATCTTGGGAAGCCGATATCTGGGGGAAAATCCGCAGTAATAAACGTGCGTTTCATGCTGGTTATTTAAAAAGTATTGCAGCGCATCAAGCTGTAAAAACAAGACTAATTGAAAGTATTGCTACTACGTATTATACATTAGTTGCTTTGGATGCCCAACTGGAAATTACCAAAGAAACCATTGAAACTCGTAGAAAAACGGTTACGGCAATTGAGTCTTTAAAAGAAGCTGGACAAGTAACCCAAGTGGCCGTAGACCAAAACGTGGCGCAATACAACAATGCGCGCGTACTTCAAATTGAGATTGAGCGTCAAATTTTTAGAACGGAAAATGCGTTAAGTATTTTGTTGGCAAAACAACCGCAAACGTACCAACGAAGCACCTTAAGCGAACAGGAAATTACAACCGAAATGAAACTTGGTGTGCCTTACATTTTATTGCGCAACAGGCCAGATGTAATTGCCGCTGAAAATGATTTCATTCAAGCTTTTGAAATGACTAATGTTGCCAAAGCTAACTTTTATCCGTCCTTAACCTTAAGTGCATCGGGTGGATTTCAAAGTTTGGAGTTTCAGAATTGGTTTGATACCAGTTCACTTTTCGCAAATTTAGTAGGTGGGTTAGCACAGCCTATTTTTAATCAGCGTAAAGTTAGAACGCAATTCGAAGTATCTCAAGCGCAACAAGAGCAAGCCTTATTAAACTTTAAGCAAACTCTGTTGGTGGCAGGACAAGAAGTATCCGATGCCTTGTATAGCTATAAGGCAGAAGAAGATAAGTTCGAATTCCGTGAAAATGAAGTGGAAGCCTTGCGTCGTGCAGAATCTAATTCAGAAACCTTATTAGATAATGGGTATGCTAACTATTTAGATTTATTAACGGCTAGACAAAGTGTGTTGGTAGCAGAATTGAATACCATTGATAATAAGTTAGAACAATTGCTATCGGTTGTTAGATTTTACAAAGCACTAGGTGGTGGTTGGAAATAACGGAAGGACCACCATGTTATGATAAATAAGCAAGACATACTTTTGTGCTCCATTACCAACTTCACCAAGTTTGGTAGCAAACGGTTTACATTAGATGATCTGGCTTTGGAATTAGGCATTTCAAAAAAAACAATTTACCAGTATTTTAATGGTAAAGAAGCCTTGGTAGCTGAAAGTTTAAGCTACTTATTAGATAACTACGTGGAGGAGATTGAGGCTATTCAAGAGCGTGAAGATTTAGATGCCATTGAAAAAATAATTACCATTTATAAACGTGGGTTTGAATATTTAAAACACTTCAAGCCCGCGTTTTTATTTGGTATTAAAAAATACTATCCCAAAGCCGATGGGGTTTTTACAGCATTTTCAGATCGGTTAGTCAATACCATTATATACACCCTATTAGTAAAGGCTCAACAACAGCAAATAATTAAACCACGGGTAGATGTAGCTTTGGTTGCCAAATTATACATGTTGCGCGTAGATAATGTGGCCTTTAAGGACGATAATTTATTTAAAACCTACAGTTTATCTACCGTTTTAAACCACCTGATTATTTATAATCTGCGTGGCATTACAGTTTCTGGTTATTCTAACGCTTTTTTTGAATAGTTTTTTATTTTTGCATACATAAAGGTTTAGTAATACAAACATCATTAATTTAATCGTTCCACAAGGGAATACGTAGCTTATGAAAAAAGATATTATAATTCCAAAAGTAGATGGTGTTTATGTGGCGATTGTAAATGAATATAACGACATCTATAAAACTCAAGATTGGAACGCGTATATTATAAACGATAAGGCGGTGGATTTGGAAATGGTAATTATTGTTACCAGTGGCTATTCTCAAGATAAAGCGACGTCAATATTCAGAAAAAAGCTGGATAAACTTCCAGCCAAAAGCTATGCGAAAATTGAACTCATGCAGGAAGACTTATTTGCATTGAACAATCAGTTTCAAGTCACGTTTTTTGAAGGTAATACCATGTTTGATAAAACCTATCTCTTCCGAAAAAATACCATTAATTTAAAAGCCTTGCAAACCATTCCATTAATGGAAGCTAAAGGTGTTTTGGTAAAATAGTAATTCGGATAAGAATTTTTTTATTAACAATAGCCGTTTAAAAACAGCCCTGTATTTATGTTGTGGGTTCTTCTTAAGAAGGTATAAACTGAAGTACTGTGAATAAATATTTACTTCCGGTAAAAAAAACGTATTGATTCACTACCTTTTTGTATTAGCTTTGACCATAGAAAATTCAGTTTTGTGACCAAGGAGAATAACTAAAACCTTGAAATAACCATCAAAAAAACCAAGTAAAACTCATGCATTTACCATTATTACAGGACATTTTAATTCTTTTAGTTTTTTCGGTAGCTATTGTTTTTGGTCTACAAAAACTCAAACTTCCTTCTATAATTGGTTTTCTGTTAACAGGAGTCGTTATTGGACCCTATGGATTAAGTCTTATTGAGGCCGTTGAACAAGTAGAAACACTTTCTGAAATTGGCGTTATTTTATTACTGTTTGTTATAGGAATGGAACTTTCCATCAAGCAATTAGTCTCCATCAAAAAAACGGTTTTTATAGGCGGATTTTTCCAAGTAGGAATTACCGTAGCCGTATCAGCCCTTATTTATTACCTATTAGGATTTTCTTGGAATGAAGCTGTATTTGTCGGTTTCCTGTTCTCTCTATCCAGTACAGCCATTGTTTTAAAAACCTTGCAAGATAGGCATGAAATATCAGCACCTCATGCCAGAAATGCCTTGGCCATTTTAATTTTTCAGGATATTATTGTCGTGCCTATGATGCTTGTTACACCAATGATAGCAGGAGAATCCTCCAACATAGGTGTAAGTATTTTATCGCTCTTGTTAAAATCGGGTATTGTAGTGGTTATTACCTATGTCAGCGCGCGCTATATTGTTCCTAGGTTAATGCATGCTGTGGCAAAAACCAATAGTAAGGAACTGTTTTTGTTAGTGACCATTACCATTTGCTTTGCGGTGGCATTCCTAACCTCGGAAGCCGGATTATCATTAGCACTAGGAGCCTTTTTAGCAGGTCTTATTGTTTCAGAGTCTGAATATAGCCATCAAGCTACCAGTATTATTTTACCGTTTCGTGAGCTTTTTACAAGTTTCTTTTTCGTGTCCGTGGGGATGCTATTGGATTTAAACTTTTTCTTAAATAATATACCTATTATTCTCCTGTTATTAGTGACGGTTTTGATTCTTAAATCAGCCATTACAGCAGGCGCCGTGGCCATTCTGAAATACCCTGCTAAAACGGTAATATTAACAGGTTTATCGCTTTTTCAAGTGGGTGAATTTGCTTTTATACTTTCCAAAGTAGGCATTGAATACGGGTTGTTAACAACGGAAACGAACCAATATTTTCTATCCGTTTCTATCCTCTCCATGATTTTAACGCCGTTTGTTATTATTTTTTCGGGCACAATTGCGGACAAGCTTATAGGTGTCAGCAAAAAATTAGGATTGAATGGCACGACAGATCCGGAAATTGATTACGAAGAATTGGACAATCAGGATTTAGAAAACCATTTGGTTATTATTGGTTATGGTGTTAATGGTAGCAACTTGGCAAAAGCCGCAGCAGCTAACAATATTCCGTATGTGGTTATTGAAATAGATGCCGAAAAAGTAAAGCGTGAAAAACAAAAGGGTGTTCCTATTATTTTTGCAGATGCCACGGAAGATCATATTCTGGAAACGGTCAGACTTTCTTATGCTAGAGTAGCCGTAATAGCCATTTCAAATCATGTGGCTACCCAAAACATTATTAAAAGTATTCGGTCCCATTCGGATTCATTGTATCTGGTGGTTAGAACGCGATATGTTAAGCAAACGTCTGAATTATTCGCATTAGGTGCCGATGAGGTTATTCCGGAAGAGTTTGAAACATCCGTGCAAATATTTACCCACGTACTTCAAAATTTCCTGGTACCAGAAGATGATATTGAGCATCTGGTTGAAAATATTAGAGCTGATAACTACCAACTATTCAAAGGCGAATTAAAACGCCCAAAAACCTATAGGCCGAACAAGGAATTAGCCGATTTTAATATTACCTGTTTACGGATGAGTTCTGATAGTAATAAATTTATCGGGAAACCATTAAGTGAATTGAATTTAAGAGCCAAATATGGTATTAATGTTTTGGGTATCAAACGCAAAAATAATATGCTAGAAAGCATTCAACCAGATGAAATTATGATCCAAGGCGATGTGTTGTACATTCAAGGAAATCAGAGTAAAATTGAGCAGTTTCATAAAATGATTAAATAAACGGGCTCCTGCGAAGTATTGATTTATAATGTTCTCGTTAATTTGCATGTGACTAACCGTATAACATTTTTGGTAATATTTAAATACATCACCAATTTTAAAAACTAATATGACAAAATTAAAAAATAAAAAAGCCATTATTACGGGTGGCGGAAGAGGGCTTGGAAAAGCAACGGCTCTGGCATTTGCCAATGAAGGAATTGATATTGCCATAACAGGTAGAAATGAAGCTGTTTTAAAAGAAACCGTTTTAGAACTAGAGGCATTGGGCGTAAAGGCTATTTATTCCGTATTTGATGTCAGTGATTATGAATCTGTTAAAAATGGGATTAAAACTATTATCAATGAATTAGGTTCGGTGGATATTTTAGTAAATAATGCTGGTATTGCAGCCTTTGGAACCTTGAATGACATGAAAGTTGATCAGTGGGCGCAAATAATTCAAACGAACGTCATGGGAATGTATTACGTAACGAAAGAAGTTTTACCGTATTTAATAAATCAAAATGAAGGTGATATTATTAATGTTTCATCTACAGCTGGATTGAGTGGAAATGCTAGCACTTCTGCCTATTCAGCATCCAAATTTGCCGTTATTGGCATGTCTGAATCCTTAATGAAAGAAGTGCGTAAAAACAACATTCGCGTTTGTACCGTTACGCCAAGCACCATAGTTTCTGATATGTCTATAGGATTAGGAATTGCAAACAAAGATTCTGAAGAACGTGTTTTACAGCCTGAAGATTTTGCAGAATTACTAGTTGCTGGTTTAAAACTACCCAGAAGAGCCATGCTTAAAAGTGCTGCTTTATGGTCCACAAATCCGTAAGTAATATACAAATCCGTCAGGTATAATCAAACATCAGCATTAAACGCATGAAGCATAATGTCAAGCACGAATAGAAAATAAGTAGAAACAACACGCTTTTTTAAAAGGACTGGTACGCATTTAGGTTTTAGTGGTATCTTTGCAGCATTCAATGGTATATTCCGCAGAAGAGTTTTTTCTATGTTATTAGATGTCCAAATTACCAAAAGCGCATAAATTTCTGGATCTTTCAGATTATGGAAGACCACTAGCACGCGTTATTGCAAACGCTTTACAACACACCGCATTTACGCCTATTCATGTTACAATTGGTTTCATTATATCTGGGCTTATTGGGATTTACTGTATTACCCAAGGGTATTATTGGTTGGCTGCATTCTTTTTAATTTTTAAGTCTATTCTAGATGCTGCTGATGGCGAATTGGCACGTGTAAAACAAAAACCTTCCTATACAGGTCGTTATTTAGATTCGGTTGCCGATATTTTTTTAAATGCCTTAATCTTTGTGGCGATTTGGTCGGTTAGTACCACCAATATTTGGATCTGTCTATTGGCATTTTTAGGCTTGCAATTACAAGGCACGTTGTACAATTACTACTATGTTATTTTAAGAAATAAATTTGATGGTGATACCACGAGTCGCGTGTTTGAAGATGAAACTCCCGTTGCATTGCATGGCGAAAAGCAGAAACATGTGGATATTCTTTTTGGCTTGTATAAACTGTTTTATGGTGTTTTTGATAAGACCATTTATGCATTAGATCGTCAAGCAGATCAAGGTAAAACCATGCCTAATTTTTTAATGACGAGTATTTCTACCTTTGGTTTAGGGTTTCAATTACTTGTTATTTCCATCATGTTGGTATTAGGCTTAAAAGCGTTTATTTTGCCTTTCTTTTTAGGATATACTGTTATGGTTTTTGTTTTTATTGGTATCCGGAAGTTTTTCTATTAATGATTATATTACCAGTTAAAATTTAAAAAATGGCTCACGGTAGTTTATCACATTTCAAAGCAGCGTTAGAACGTAAAAAGTCTCGTGACGCTAAACGGCGAAAAACCTTTGATGATGGTAGTCAGGCTTACAAAAGTTTAGATGCTAAAACGGAATATAGTTTTCCAGAATTATCAGATGCTGAAATGGAAACGGTTAAAGAGGATATTCGTAAAAAACTGGAAGCCGATAAGAGAAAGGAACGGCTTATAGGTGCTGTAATTATTGTAACTGTCGTTATTGCACTCGCGTATTTTATATATAAAAAAGCCTAACTTCTGTTAGGCCTTTCTTTTAATCTAGTTTATCTGTCAATTTTTTGAATACCGCTTTTGGTTCTTTTCCTTCATATAAAACGGCATAAACCGCATCTATAATAGGTGTTTTCGTTTTACTTTTATTTTTTTCGTTGAGTAAATGCGCGCTTTTTGTGGCATAATAGCCTTCAGCCACCATATTCATTTCCATTTGCGCTGATTTTACCGTGTAACCTTTCCCAATCATATTCCCAAACATCCGATTTCTAGAAAACACCGAATAACCGGTTACTAATAAATCGCCTAAATAAGCCGAGTTATTAATGTTTCGTTTCATCTTATGCATTTTCTTAATAAAACGCTTCATTTCCCGAATGGCATTACTCATTAGCACACTCTGAAAATTATCACCATAGCCCAAGCCATGGGCAATTCCGGCTGCAATGGCATAAATATTTTTCAGCATGACGGCATATTCCGTACCAATAATATCGTCACTAATTTTTGTTTTTATATAATCGCTAGCTAATGCATTGGCAATTTCTGTCGCTTTTTCTGGATCAGCACACGAAATGGTGAGGTATGATAAACGCTCTAAAGCCACTTCTTCCGCGTGACAAGGTCCTGCAATAACCGCTATGTTTTCAAAGGGTATTTTATAAATATCATGAAAATGCTCACCAACCAATAAACTGGATTCTGGAATGATACCTTTTACTGCAGAAACAATGGTTTTCTGTGAAACATCAGCCGTTAATTTTTCTAATTCGCTATACATAAAAGCAGAGGGAATGGCAAAGATTAAAACATCGGCATATTCAGCCATTTCATTAATGTCATTGCTTAATTTTAATTGCTCCACTTTAAACTCAACCGAACTTAAATAACTCGGATTGTGTTGTTCTTTTAGTAAATGCTCCTTGGTGTAAACACTACGCATATACCATCCCACTTCATCTAAATTTTCAGAAAGCATTTTTACAATAGCTGTGGCCCAACTTCCAGAACCGAAAACAGCGTATTTTAAAGGTTTACTCATAATTTGTATGGTCTTTAGTATTTCAAAAATACATAAAATATTACGCTTTATCGATATGTAAAGTCCATGCTTTTTTCATTTTGGCACGTGTTTTGAAATCCTAGTAATAATAACTTTAAAATGATGGACTTATAAAACGAGCATGCCAAACGCTTTTATTACTCAAACGAATGATTAATAGCGAACAGCATGTGTCAATAAAACATCAATAAAAAACGAACACATGAAAACGATAAAACTACTTTTCGCATTTGCAATTTCAGCAACGCTTTTTACCTCGTGTTATACCGATGAAATTATTGTGGATAATTACAATCCAGGACCAGAGCCTTCCATGTCTTTAAATCAGTTATTGAATCGTTATGAGCTATGGTATGTGGATATTAATGAAACTATTGGTTATAACGAAACGCCATTTTTACAAATTGCGTTTACCATATCCTTTAGAAATGGTAATTTATTTGCTAATAATAACTTGGTAGGATTTGGCGATCAAGGGAACGGATTTGGTATTCAAACAGGAACCTATGATGCATATACTAATATTTTGGATGTCTACCACGTCATTGATGGTTACCAAACCTTTGATGTGTACCAAATAGATAGTAATACGATTGAATTGTACAACCCGAATAACGATACATCCTACTTTTTAGATGGTTACCAACGTAGCAATTTTGATTATGACTACGTGTTTTATGATAATATTCATTATTTCTTACAGGAATATGAAGCTTGGAAAAAAACATATACCAGTCCTACAGGAGCACCAAACGAATTTGATTATGAAAACTATTTACAGTTTTTAGCTGGTGGAAATGACTCCGAATTTAGAAGCTCGCAAGATGTAAATGTGTACAATCCGAATAATATTTTTTGGGATTACACCGGACTTTATAATGTTGGAAACATATCGGGAAATAGATATTTAAAAACGCTGACATTGGATTATGATTATTTTGCTAATGAGTTTTTTGAACTCCGCGTTTTAAATGATGCGAAAATAGAATTGTATCAGCCAACATCCGGAACAGTTTATGAATTTACAGGTCGTGGGTATATTCAGTTTTTGAAAAATGCTGAAGGCAAACAAACGGATCAGCTTAAAAAGCGAAAGTTTAAAGCTGAAAAACAAGATAATCCACGTGAACCAATTCGTGAAAAAATATAAAATATTTAATTAGTCTATAAATTTGAGGGAACTGCCTGATGAGAAATCAAAAGGCGGTTCTTTTTTGTGTTAAAAAACTCAAAATAAGCAAGTGTAACAAGCATTATTTTTGTAAATTATGACGTCAAGAAATCAACTATTAACATTAAAAAACAAGAAAACAATTATGGGATTATTTTCATTTATTAAAAATGCAGGCGCTAAAGTATTTGGTATCGGAAAAACAGATGCAGAAGAAGCAGCCGAAGTAAAAGCAGATGCAGCAGCAGCTAAACTAGAACGTGAATCGGCAGCAGCAAGCCGAATGGAAGAAACGGTTTCCGATTTAAAACTGGAAGCTAAAAACTTAAAAGTAAAAATTGATGGTGATACAGCAACCATTAGCGGAATGGCTTATGATCAAGCTACACGCGAAAAAATTATATTAGTCGTAGGAAACTCTAACGGTATTGCAGTAGTAGATGACCAAATGACGGTTGAACACAAAGAACCAGAAGCACAATTTCATACGGTTGTAAGTGGAGATACTTTAGGGAAAATAGCGAAGAAATTCTACGGAAATGCTATGAAATACCCAGTTATTTTTGATGCCAATAAGCCCATGTTAACGGATCCTGATAAAATTTATCCAGGACAAGTATTACGTATTCCTGCTTTAGATTAAGTCAAGGAATTTATAAAATTAGAAAAGCCAACTTCATGAGTTGGCTTTTTTATTTTGTGAAATTAACAGTATTTAATTTGGTCTTAATTTAATTAAATCACTTTCTGATAAAAACTGTCTGACTAAAGAATAAAGATTTTGATTTGTGTTACTGGTGTCTTTTATTTTCATATCTATTTTATAATCCATGTAAGGTTCAGTAGGCACAAAATCTATTATACTGTCTTTAGAACTTAAACTCCATTCAGTAGATTTTAGTAAAAATATAATATCACAATCTTGAGCTTCCAAGGCATTTCCATTCGTGGTATTAAAATTTACAATAGAATTTGATGTTTTAGAAGCTCTTTGCCATGTAACTTTAATCATATCATTTTCATACTGATTTATTGTTTCATCTGGAAAAAATAAACCGATAGATAAAAGTGTCATTAATACAAAATTCCATGCGGCATGAAATATAATTGATTTCAATAAATTGAAGTTAATACAAATCCAAATAGAGAAGAAACCAAAAGCAAACCTGTAAAGAAAACCTTGAAGAGATGATATGGTAAAAAGTTGATCTAGGTCTAAATGAAAAAGAGAAAACAATAATGCATTTCCAACATACAAACTAATTACTAGTGTGTTTGGTCTTTTATAAAAACTTACTATTAATAATGCTATATATATCATCATTAATGTTTTGAGTAGTAAACTTTCAGAAATTAGTAGAAAAACAAATAAACCAATAATAGAAATTATTCTGATACTTTTAGATTTATTAAACCCTCCTCTAAAACTTAATTCTTCTGTAATAGGTGCAACAAATATGGCAATACACAAAAACAAAAAGTATGGAACTTTAAAGTATTCACTTCCAGTAAAGTAGTCATGAGATGAAGGGGACACTAATAGATATAAGGAGGTCATTAACCCTAGAGCAAGAATAACAACACCTAGGGTTAACAACCAGTTATATTTATATTTTAATATTAACTTATTCAGAAAATAAAATTTTAATTTTTAACACAGGTTAAGGAACAATCATCTCCGCCCCACCATGAAGAAGATGCCTGCATATTTGTCGGAGTTCCACCCGATGCCAAACATGCTTGCATTTGAGCGAGACAAACTTGGGTCATATCCATTGTTGGTCCAGAAGTAACTATATCAACAACAACTGCTACAACTTCAACTAAAACTGTAACACAAGGCCAACAAAATTTAGCATTTCCTTGCAAATTTGTGAAACCCATATCTGACTCAAAAAACATATCATCTACTGTAACTCCAAGATTCGTTTTGAAACTGAATTTAAGGAGACTATCATTAACAACTTCAATGTTGTAAAACTTTATAGTTTCATTCGAGTTTTGGCTATTTTTAATTGTGTACGATTCATTCGTGTTATTGATTTCCAATTCAGCACTCGTATGATTATTAGCAATATCGTATTGTAAAACTCCTTGACTGAAACGTGAAATTTTGTTATCAATACTATTAATACGATATTCTACTCCGTCATTTGTATATATAGAATTATTACTACCTTTATATAGGTTGTTGATTTCTGTAGGATTACTTATTGAATTATTAGAGGAATTTTCTGTAATTGGATTGTTATCACTTGAACAACTAATCAGGATTAAAGACATAAGAGCAATAGTAAAAGCGAATTTAATTTTTATTAATTTCATTTGTTTTTGATTTTAGGTTAAATATTAGACTTGGGTTTTTTGTTATAACAAAAACAAATAAAACAAATAAAACAAATAAAACAAAATGGGAAGTATGTAGTTAAACGAAATTAACATTTCATAATTATTTGTGTTTTATTTTGAAAGCAAAAAACATATGATACAAGTTTTAACTCAGATTAATAGTCATAATATCAACTGTTCCTGATAAAATTTATCCAGGACAAGTATTACGTATACCAGCAGTAGATAAAGCTTAAAAAATAGTAGGTATAGAATAAAAGAGGCTGTCTGAAAAGTAATTACCCATTGTCAAACTGAGCGCAGTCGAAGTTTAGTGTTTTGAAAATCAGAACATTTCCACTTCGCTCAATATGACATTTAGAGAGGAATTTTACTTTTCAGACCGCCTCTTTTTTGTTTTAAAGCAACCTAAAACCTTCTAAAAACAGGCACCATTAAATTGGCATTCCCAGTGAATGCCGTGAAGCGCGGAATCGCTATCCATTCCTCAAAAGCATTTGTTTAAAAGTCCTAATTATAAATCAATTTCATAATAGCATTCGCAACATGCGGTCTGTAATGCGATGTATCATAATAATTATAAGCCGGTTCCGTAAAATTATTTTTTCCTGAAAAATTATAAAGATGCGCGCTTCCAAAAACAGTTTCTAGTAATTCTACATGTTCCGTTTCCATGGGAATTTGATTGTAAATAGGTGATATAACAATTTTATATTGCGTGTTATGTTTATCGAAAATAGCTTTAATGCGATTTAATTGCGCAATTTCTTCAACGCTTACAATGGATTTTGGCGTATTAAGATCCTTCCGATTATAAAACACGTGCTTCTCGTTGAGATTCTCGTAGAATGCTAATGAATCCTTCTGGATTTCTTCATCCCAGCCATACCAGATATCGCAGGTTTTTGTGTTTACCACATCTTTATATTCCGAATGATTAATATAAGCTCTCATATAATCACGATAGGTATTGGTGAGTGAAAAATCTGTATAAGCCATCAGAAACTGCGGGTTTAAAGATGCTTTTAAAAACTTACCATAATAATCTAATTTTGAAGCTTTTGAAATCTGTGGATCGGGAACCGAAACATGACTAATACGAGGCGTTGTTAAATCTAAAATAGACCTATCAATAATTACAAGAGCATGTTTAATAGAGTCTCCAAGTTCATCAATATATTCAATCTTTTTTGAAATTCCCCAAAGCCCTTCGCCAAAGGCATCAAAGTGAAAAGGTTTTGCATCAGGATCTAAATAGGCTTTCCAGTTTTCACATTTAAAAGCGTGAGATCGGGAACTTCCGAATATAAAGGCGTTGTAATTTTCTACGTCTCTAAAATGTCTGTAGCTTTTAGCCGTAACCATTTCCCGATTAATTACGATTTTCTGTGTGACATAATAATCCTGAAAGCCTAAAACCTTAAAAAAGTCCATAGCAATAACAGCTACTAATACAATAATAGCTGGAATTAAAAAGAGTAAAGACGTTTTTAAAAACGATTTCATAATCTAAAATTGAAAATAAATAAATTCTTGTTCGGCACCACCAAACCAAATAATGGCCATAATAATCAGGTAATAAAAAGCAAATCGGATTGGTCGTTTCCAAGTGGCTCCAAATTTAGCAATAGCATACTGCTGTTCGCGTCCTTTCCATTCCATAATCATAAATATAGCAATCATGATTAATAGGAGTAATGCCGTTCGTCTTTCTTCAAATTCTGGCAGGCTAAAAACGGATGCTGATAGAATTTCCGAAATATATTGAATAGCATGAGTCATATTTTCAGCTCTAAAAAAGATCCATGCAAAAACGGTAAGTGCAAAAGTTCCCAGTATTAATAAAACCTCTTTTAGGGTTGGTAATGGTTTGCCTTGAGCAACAACGGTTATATAATTTCTATTGGAATTTGTTAGTAATAGTGGTAAAAAATAAGCAGCATGCAAGGCTCCCCAAACTATAAATGTCCAGTTTGCGCCATGCCAAAAACCGCTAACAAGAAATATGATAAAGACATTCCTAACTTTTTTAAATGTACCAACGCGACTTCCACCAAGCGGAATATATAAATAGTCTCTAAACCACGTGGATAAAGAAATGTGCCAGCGTCTCCAAAATTCTGCAATGTTTCTGGAAAAATAAGGAAAGGCAAAATTTTGTTTTAAATCGAAACCAAATAGGCGTGAGGTTCCAATAGCAATATCTGAATAGCCTGAAAAATCACCATAAATTTGAAAGGTGAAAAATAGAGCACCTAAAACTAATGTGCTTCCAGAGTAATCATCAGAATTATTGAAAATTAGATTGGCATAGGTTGCGCAATTATCTGCAATGACTATTTTTTTGAATAAACCCCAAAGAATTTGTCGTAAACCATCAACCGATTTGGAATAATTGAACTCCCGTTTATTTAAAAACTGCGGTAATAAATTGGTAGCACGTTCAATAGGTCCAGCTACTAATTGCGGAAAAAAGCTAACAAAAGCAGCAAATGCGACGAAGTTGGTTGTGGGTTGTAATTTTCGTTTGTATACATCAATACTATAACTTAATGTTTGAAAGGTATAGAAGCTGATTCCTACAGGTAAAATGATGTTTAAGGAGTTGGCTTGAATGTTGTTTCCGAAGAATGAGAACGTGGCTACAAAATTGTCTAAAAAGAAATTATAATATTTAAAAAATCCTAAAAAGCCAATATTCACCAGAATACTCGTCCATAAAAGTAGAAGTCGTTTTGTTTGGTGTTTTTCCTTATTCAAAGCTAGTCCAACCCCAAAATCTACCAGTGTGCTGAATAGAATTAATGATAAAAAGCGCCAATCCCATAAGCCATAAAAAAAGTAGCTGGCAACAACAATCAGTGCGTTTTGAAGCTTTAAGTTTTTATGAGTAACAAACCAATACAACCCAAAAATGATGGGTAGAAAAATGGCGAAATCAATGGAATTAAAAAGCATAGTATCTATCCTTTTTTTATGGGAAACTCTAAACTTGAATTTCCTGATTTCCTATTCATAATATGCAGCATGGTTTCCGTGTAAAATGGCAATTAATAGTTTAAAGATAATCGGAATCTTTAAACTAAATAAAATTTGATAGGAATTTCACTTTTAGTTTGAAGTGATTGTTTCTTCTTTCGGTAAATTTATGCTGTTAATAAAAGCATCTAATTCAGCTTTCGAGTCGGCATGAACCAAACTCATGTTAATAGAAAGCTCCTTCTGATCCGTTTTTATGATATAATCTCCAAATACTTTCTTCACATGAATAATATCTTTCAGCAGAATTTTTTTTCCAAAAAGCGAATTATTTTTAATGAAGTTATCAGTTATCGTTAAATATTGGTTTTTAAATTCCCAAAAGTATATACCCAAATAAATGACACCAAAAATAATGTAAAAGTAGTTTGACCAACGAAATTTACCTGCTTCCCAACTAGTAAAAATACCTAGTATAACCCAAATCGATCCGAAAAGCAAGTTGATGTAGAGTCTTTTATTCTTGTATTTAATAATTAACATATTTGGATTTACTGTGTAAATATCTATAATTTTAGTTCGTAGTATTCGTTTCCCAACACTTCAAAATGGTCTAAAAAGAACTCCAATTCAATCAAAGAATTTTTATCAATTAGATGCGATTTTATGGTCAATTCTTTCTGTTTGGTTTTTAGCATATAACCACCGACTAATTTTTCGATTTGAGAGATATCTTTTAGTAGTAACTTTTTAACGAAAAGGTTATTTTTTCTAATATACGTGTCGGTAATGTTTATATATTGATATGAAATATCCCAAATAAACTGTGCTAAATATAATGCTCCAGCAACAATAAAACCTAAATTATACCACCGAAACTCCGTATTCTCCCATATAATAAAAGTACCTAAAGTCAACCAAAAAACACCCAAGATCAAATGGATATAAAGCCTTTTTTTAGTATAATTTATGGTTAAATTTTTCATGAAGTCATACAACAATTAGTCCTTTTTACGATTATCAATAACCATAACCGGTTTTCTGCTCATGGCTGGAAACTGTAATTTTTGAATGACTTTCTTATCGTGAAATTCAATTTTAGGCGCCACACGTAATTTAGCTCTAAAGTGATCTTTAATATTCAAGAGAAGTTTCTCCGTTGGTGTATCTGTTGCTATTTTAATGCAGATTTCATCCGTACCAATGCTGTTGTGCGAAATTTCAATAACATAGCTCTGAACGGCATTAAAATCATTTAAAATATTATCCATAGCTGGTGGATATAAGGTGGTGCCTTTATACTTAATCATTTGCTTTTTACGTCCAACCACAGGACCTAATCGCATGGTTGTTCTGCCACAAGTACAAGCATCATGATGTGCTTGAACCATATCGCCCGTTTTAAAACGTAACAAGGGCATACCTTCAACGCCTAATGTGGAAATGGTTAACTCGCCCACTTGTCCAGCAGACACCGGGTTTTCAGCATCATCTAATATTTCAGCAATAATTAATTCCGGATGATGATGTCCACCTTGTTGCGCTTCACATTCGTTAAACGCCGTATTCATTTCGGTGGAAGCGTATGTGGAATACAGCTGAATATCCCATTCATCTGTTATTTTTTTTGATAATGCATTATGTGAAAAATCTAAATTCCGCAAAGGTTCACCAATACAAATGGCACCTTTTACGCCCGATTTGTTGATGTCAATATCATGCTGTTTGGCATATTCAATCAATTTTAATAAAAAGGAAGGGACTGCAATTAAATAGGTTGGTTTAAATTTGATAATCGAATCCCATTGTAATTCTGGGATTCCTGCACCAACACGAATAATGCCAGCTCCTAATTTTCTGGATCCTAAGAAGTAGGCCAATCCAGCCATAAAGCGTCTGTCCATAGTGGTCATGAGTTGCATAATGTCATTTTCCGTCACACCAGAACAGGCAAAAGATAAGGCTTCATTATAGGCTAAACGTTCTAAATCTTTTTCGGTTAAAGCAAAGGTTACAGGATCGCCTAAAGTTCCGGATGTGGTAACGTAATCAATAATTTGATTTTTAGGAACACACAAAAACTCATCATTATACGCTTGCAACTGGTCTTTGGAAGTGGTTGGTATTTTTGTTAAATCTTCCAAGGTTTTTATAGAAGAAATAGCAATGTTTTGCTTTTTAAAAACCTGCTGATAATAGCTTGAGTTATTTTGTAAATACCTCAAAAGTGTTTGAAGTTTTTCCTCTTGAAATAATTTTATGGCTTCAGCTGATGCTTTTTCTATATCTGGAATCATAAGTCAATTTGCCTCTTTTAGTTCTCAAATGTAATTAAAACGGGTAGTTTAATCTGTGTTTGCTTCAAGAATTTAATTAGAAATTTAAGCCTATTTCTAAAAGTCTAGTTTAATTTTCGGTGTATTTTCTTTATATAATCTGCAATAGCTTCTTGATCTGGAACAGTGGTAATTTCTTTTGTTTGTGCCTTTTCAAAAGCTTGTAAAGCTGCTGTGTAATATTGCTTTTCATAGTAATAGGTTCCAACTAAATAATAGGCTTCCCAAAAGTTTGGGTTCACAGCAATTAGTTCGTCCAGAACGTTTTGTTCTACATGATTGTCTGTTGAAATAGCTTTGGAAATCTCCCGACTCAAAACCCGATATTTTTCATAATCTAAATACGCTTGCGTGAATTGAAATGGATCCGCTTCAATAGATAAATTGCTATTATGAAATGATTTGGCAGCTGTTTCTGACGGCTGGTTCTTGAAAATAGTATTCAAATTATATGCTACAAATTCTCCTAATTGATATGGATTAGCCGATACCCAAACCAAGCCTTGTTCGGGTTTAAAAACCACACCATGATGGGCTAATAATTGGTTTAAGGCTTTTTCGTTTCCGTAGCCTATGGCTTTATTATCCAAACCAGCTGTATTTCTTAAAATAGACACCGCTTTTTCAACCGTTAGTTTAGACGTTTCTGAAAGTAATTCTTCCATACGTTCAAAACGATATTGCGAGTGACTTTCGGCAATTTGTTTCAAGTTGTTCTCATCGGTTGCATAGGCATCACTTTGAAAATGATTGGAACAAATTAATTGATTGGAATTTTCAACGTTATAAACGCCAAAATTGTTTGGCGACACCTCAATGGTAACCGCATGATTATCCTTGGCACTTCCTATAAATATAGATTCCGAAACAAATACTTGGCGTTTTTTAGCAATAGCAATGGCTTCATCTATCGTGCTGGCATATTGTAAAATTTCGCGCGTTAAAATAGAAATTGGTGTTTTGGCAATTAATGGTATATCTGATTTTCCAGCATTAATTGTCACGGTTAATCCTTGTTCGTTCATACCTGAAACCACACCCATCATGCCTGCCCAAGTAACTGACATAAAATTATAACCATTTGTAGGTTTTATGAAGGCAATGATTTTATTTTTTGCGAAATCGTCACCGGCATAAAAGTCGAAATTTCGACCTATAATAAGACTCCCATCTTCGGTTTTATCTCCCCAAGCGGCAAAAGATGAACAGCCAACAAGTGCCAAATCCTGTAAGGCGTGACCAATATCGTGGGCACTATGAAAATAGAGTAATCGCAGATAATCATCAGCCACATAATCATAGGTGTCACCTGCATATTTTGAAACCCCTAATATTTCACTTTTATACTCTTCAGGGACGTGCAAATACATTTTTCGGTTGTACCAAGCCAACACTTTACGTAATAGATATTGTTTGGTTTTGGATGGCACGAGCTCTTCTACTTTTCCTAAAAAGGCCGTTTCTTGTTTCGCCATTAATTCGCGACTTAAACTTCCTGTTTGCAAACCAATTTGATACGGATCTCCAGAAACATATAGTTCCCATTGCCCATATTTATTTTTGGTTAGCAGACCATTTTCTGTGGTAAATGTAGAATCGGAAATCTGGTTGCGTTCAGGAATGGTTTGGTTGTAGTTGGAAACATCTGGAATATCATGAAGCGACTTTTTTACACCACAAGAAGTGATAAGCAAAGTGAATACGAGTATGTTCCAATAGGTTTTCAGCATTAATTTTCTGTTTGATTTGCCGCAATAATTTTATCTAATAAATAGTCCTGACCTAATAATTCGGAGCAAGTAACAACACCGCTAATGGTAACGCCTAAGATGCCATGCATATTTAAACTTTGACCTGTAAATAGCAGATTATCTATTTTCGTTTTTGGTGAAATAAAAGACTGCATGGATTTGTCCACATCTTTGGTATAGCCATACATGGAACCACGATTTGATGCAATATAATCACGATACGAAAGTGGTGATGAGGTATAATATTCCGCAATACATTCGCGAATATTTGGAAATTTTTTCTCTATCTCGTCTATAATAATCTCCGCTTTTTCTTTTTTAAATGCTTCGTAAGTTTGGTCACGTTCATTTTTATGAGCAACCGTGTTAAATGTATCAGCCCAAGGTTCCACTTCCTCATAACGCATATAGGTCATAATGGTTATATTATCGCCATATATGTTGTTGTCTTTTTTGATTCCCATAGATAACATATAGCTTTCTGGCCACGTTTCTTGTGTGTAATGTTGGGCATTCCAAACGGCATCTTGTGTTTTAAAATGATAGTGATTCTTGTTGATATATTTAAAACTATCTGGTTTTAAAACAATATATAAACTGAAGGCTGAAATGGTACTTTCAATGCCTTCAATTCTGTTGGTGTATGATTTTCTAAAGTGTTCTTTGCCTACTAAATTTAGGGTTATTTTCGGTTCAATATTAGAAATAAACGTGCTGCCTTCTATCTTGTTTCCATTGACGCAAACGGCTGCTTTAATAAAACCATCCTCATAGACTAAATTTTCAACTTCATGATGTTTATAAACTTCACCACCATACTTTTTTAATTGTCTAATAAGCAATTTAGTTATTTGACTACCACCATTTATACAACGGTAAGCGCTTTGAATATAAGAATTCACAGATAATGAATGCACATAAAAGGGCGTTTTATAACCATCGCCTGCATACAAGAAATTTGAGCCAGCCAAAACAGCTTGTAAGCGTTTATTATTTGTTATGGATTCTAAAAATGATTTTACTTGAAGGTTGAATACACCATCAGCATACGGTCTTCCGGGTTTTAACCTGTAGAGTGGAAAGGCGTTGCAGGTTTCCTGAATTTGTTTGCAATAGGTATTTATAGCTTCTGATTCTTCTGGGAAGTAGGTAATTAATTGCGTTTTAAAATTGTCAAAACCTTGTGCATATGGATAGGCGTTTTCATCGTCATCAAAACTAATGATATCAAACCCATCTTCATCCATTTTTTTGAGAGATAAGCCATCCATAATTCCCAAATAATTGAAATACTGGTAGAGGTTTTCACCTTTCCCCAAACTACCAATATAATGGACACCTGTATCAAAAATAGATTTGTTTCTGGAGAAGGTTTGTAAGTTTCCACCAAACTGTTGATTTTTTTCCAAAACACATACGCTATAACCTTCTTTTGCCATAATAATAGCAGACACCAGACCGCCTAATCCGCTGCCTATAATAACAATGTCATAATGTGATTTTGGTTTCAAATTAGTGCTTAATTAAAAGAATTAAATTTTGTGTTTGATGGCTAATATGATAATTGTGTTTTTCAAATATAGCTAAATAGCGTTTTGTACTTTCAAAAAGAAGAACAACACATGCTGCATTTTGAGAACTTAATGATTCTAATTCCGTATTTGTTAACACTTCTGAATTAATAATGAGTGTATTGCTAGGCGTTTTAATGGCTTCTGAAATCGTTTCAGCACTATGAATTTTATAATGGTTATTAGGAATAAAACTATTTTTAACCAATTTACGGGATACAGAATTTTCTATAAAGCTGGTAATTTTTCTACTCGGACTATCCACAGCCAATAGAAAGTCTAATTGACCATGAGCATTTGAAATATGTGTAATACGTTCATCATCGTCCAAGGTATCCAATAAAAATTTGTAAATATCTTGATGTACACTCAAATCAGTTTTTATAGTTTGATACTGGTCGTGACCTTTATAGCGAAATTCCTCTAGTACCATATTATGAAAGTACGTTGCGTTTTCATGAGCGTTTCTAAAGGCTTTAAATTCCGATTTAAAATGGGCACTAATTTGTTTGGTACGTTCCCGATCTGTAATTCCGAAGCTGGTATCTTCAAAAGCAATACGCTTTACTATTTTTACGGATAAACGCCCACGTTTAATAACGAAATTCCCTTTTGGTAATATTTCCGAATTCCCATGAATAATAACAGGAACAATATCCAGTTTAAATTCATGGGCTAAATAAAATGCGCCTTTATGAAAACGTTTCATTTTATGCGAATAGGAACGCGTGCCTTCCGGAAAAGCCATAAGCGAATAGCCTTGATCCACTTTTTTCTGTAAATGAGATAGGCCATTTTCTATACCACTAGAAACTGGATAAAACCCAGCTAATTTAACGGCTTTACCAAAAAATGGTGAGTTGTAAACCCAATCATTTACTAAAAATATAATTTTTGGATTCAGCATGCCAATAGCCAAAATATCTAGGAAAGACGTATGGTTGGCAATAATGACGGCCTGCTTTTTAAAGGTTTCGTTGGTTGGGTTTATAACTTGGGTTTTAAAAAATGGATAGGAATCTAAAACCGATTTCATAAACTTGGACATCACGCGGTGAAACCAGCCCATTTTTTTCTTCATACTAACAGGAATCACTCTTAAAATTGTCATCCCGAAGATGGATAAAAATAAACCACCAAGACCATAATAGGTGAATGATATACTAGAAAAAATGAATAAAACAACAGGAGCAGGTCTGCTAGTTTTACTGCCAATAAAGAATTTAAAAAACAACGGTTGCAGCACAAACGAAATACATAAAGCGGAAATAATACCAATAATAGACACCATTGAAATACTAAAAAGTGCTGGATGTTTGGCGAAAACAAGCACGCCAACACCTAGAATAGTGGTAATTACAGACAAGATAATGGACGTTTTGTGGGTTGGTAAAACCCGTACGCCTGTTTTTAGCTCATGCAATAATCCGTTGGTGATAAAAATGCTGTAATCAATACCCAAGCCAAAAATAAATGTGGATATAATGATGTTGAAAATATTAAACTCAATACCTGTTAAACCCATAATACCAATGGTTGACAACCAGGTTAATGCAATTGGTAATGCAGTCACTAGTGTTAGCGACACGCTTCTGTAAAAAAGTAATAACAAGACTAAAACAACCAAAAGCGAATACCCAACTAACCGATTAAAATCATTTTTCAGTCCACCTAAAAAGGTTTCATTCATTTGCTTCCTATCAATCACCAAGGTTTGTGGTTGATCTTCAAAGGTTTTTTTTAAAGCTTCGGTTTGATTGTCTTCTAATTTAACTAATGATGTGACTGTCGAAAAACCATCAGTTTCGCCAATATAATCTTCAATAGAAACCGTTTTTAATGCCTTAAAATCGTCTAGATTTAAGGTGTTGAAATCAGCTTCCATCAAGTTGTAGAATTGCTGGAATGTGCTTGGTTTAAACCCAAGCGTTTCGCCACTAGAAATCAGTTCTTGTTTGGTGAAAGATACTGTTTCTGGCTGCCAGAAATTTCGCCAAGCTTCTACGTGATCCTGTTGCTGTTGTTGGCTTTGTACCAGGGCACCAATAGAACTAAAATTGATGATTTGATTGTCTTTTTTAAGCGCTTGCAGTTTTGAAAATACCGCATCATTGGCTGTAATAGCTTCTTCCGCATTAGAGCCGTAAGCCGCTAAATAAACTGATTTGGATTGAATATTGGTTAAGGCATCCAAGCGTTTTTGTGCTTGCAATAATTCCTCTGGTTCATAGTTTAATTGCGAAATATCATTGTTAAAACCTGCTTTGCTGTAGGTGAAAATACTCAACACAAATAGTGCGACTAATCCGCCAATAAGCCATTTGTTTTTATGAAATGGGTATTTGGCAGCTGTATCTAAAATTGTTTTCTTTTGAAGAGATTTTTCGTTAATTCGATACACTTGTGGAATAAAAATTAATGAAAATACCGAAGCACCTAAAACACTAATGGCGGCAAATATGCCTAAATCTTGAAGGGCTTGCGATTTTAAAAACAACAAACATAAAAACGCCATGGCAGTCGTTAAACTACTCATTAAAATAGGTTTTGTAATGTCTTGATACAATTCCTTAATATTGTTATTACTCCGAATATGGGTTAATATATGAAGGGCATAATCCAAAGTAATTCCTAATAAAACCGAGCCAATACCTAAAGAAATAGCAGATATATTCGTGCGGATTATAAACAGCATGGCTACCGCAAGCAAGGCACCAAAAGCGGTAGGTGTAAATAAAATAAGTGGAATGGATATTTTTTTATAAAACAGAATCAGTATTAAAAGTAAGACACTCATGGCAATACTCACCGTAATTTGAATGTCGCGTTTTATTTGTTGTGCATTAGCAACAGCAATTAAAGCACCTCCAAAATATTCACTGTTTACGGTGTTTTCGAAATCGTTGTTTAAATTATCGCGTAGCGTGTAGAGCTGTTCAGCAAAAAGGGCATTTTCAGATGTTTCACTGGATTTATGTTTGGGTGAAATAAACAATAATAAATGCTGCTTGTCCTTACTTAATAGAAAGCCATTTTCTAAAATAAACGCATCGCCAAAACTTAACTGCTGTAATTTTTTTAACGCAACAAAGGATAAACCTAAAGGATCGCGTAAAATAGTTTCTTTTGCAACAAAACCTGAAGGTGAAATTAATGTTTTGTAGTGTGCTTTGGTAATGGCTTGCAGACTGTCTGTATCCAATTTGCCTTGAATAGTTTGGTAATCTTCAGCTTCTAGAAAAAGTGGTAAATTTTCGTAAACAAAATCCAGTGTGGTTAAAACGGTTTCATCGGGAATTTGTCCTTGAATCTTCGTATAATATGGTTGTGAATGTTTTTCTAGACTGTCAATAAATTGGGAAGCATATTGGGTTAAATCTTGAACGGAAGCACCAGATTCACGCGTGATATTGACTATAATTTTATCAGCAAAATTAACTGTTTTTAAAACTTTTTGAGCATCTTCATTTTCGCTACTTGTAGGAATAAGTTTGGTTATATCTTCTTCAAAAGTAATGTTGCTAGCCAAGACTATGAGTCCAGAAACCACGATAAGTAATCCTAGAAAACTGATTAATTTTCTAGAAGCAATCCAGAGATGTATTTGATAAAAAAAGTTAGTCATGTTGTAAAACGCGTTTCTTCTTTTTAAATATGCTGAAGAAAAAATAGGCAGCAAAACCAAACAAAATGGCTCCAAGTGTTGCTAGAGCAAAACTTCCTACAATATACGTTTTAAGATGCTCTAAAACCTCAAAATTATCTAACAAATCTGTAAGAGAATAGGAAATGGGTTCTTGTAAAATAAATTGCCCTAATTCTAGGCTGGCAAAAATAATAAACGGAATAAATGGTGGCAAGCTGACATTGGAGAAAGCAAAAGCAATGGTTTTATTCAGTTTTAAAAACACAGCCAGTGCTAAAACAATAAGCGTATGAAATCCCCAAAGTGGCGAAAACCCAATAAAAACACCTAATGCAACTGAAAGTGCTTTCTTTTTTGGTGAATCATTACTGCCTAGAAAATCTTCAACAAAAAATCGTTTAAGGCCTTTTTTTTTAATATTTCGGAATAGTTGTCGTGGTTTGTAATAGATAAGTGTTAAAAAAACCAGCCATGTATTTAGGATGCTAATGCGTGTAAAATCTTGGAATGGCCTGAAATGTGAAACACGTTCGGTTTCGTCATAAAGCACTTGAATTGGCATGTTTTTAACCTCTGTATCTTTCCATGCTGATTTGACAATGACTTCAATTTCAAACTCAAATTTATTAGTGTAAAATTTTAGGTTTTTAATAACGTTCAAAGGATATAAACGAAATCCTGATTGGGTATCTTTCAGTTTAATGCCTGTTTCAAACCAAAACCAAAAGTTGGAAAACTTATTTCCAAAACTACTTTTTCCAGGCACACTTGCCTGTTTCATATTTCGAGAACCAATAATCAACACGTTCTTAGTGTCGTGTTGTTCCAGATCTGTTATGAAATGTGGAATATCACTCGGAAAATGCTGACCATCAGAATCAATTGTAATGGCAAACTCATAGCCTAAAGCAATAGCCGCTTTGAATGCGGTTCGTAATGCAATTCCTTTTCCCTTGTTTTTGGGGAAATGAATTTGTTGAATATTGGGATAGTCTTTTAGTATGTCTGCAGTGGAATCAGTTGACCCGTCGTTGACAATAATAATGTTGCTAGAGTAGGTCAAAACTCCGTCTACCACACGCTTTAAAGTATGCTGATTGTTATACGTTGGAATTAAAATACAAACGTTTAAATCGGTAATTTTTTGTGTGATACTTTGGTTTTGCACGTACTAAAAGCCTTTTGGAGTTAGTGACTGAAAAATACTGATTTTTAATGGACTATGATAATCTAGTCAGCAGGAACTAAAATTTTTGTCCAGGTTTTTTGCTTTGTTCTTTCAATAATTCTGTGTAATGTTTAAATGCATTTAAAATAGACTCTGCATGATCATGACCATCAACACTCATTACTAATTTTATTTTATCCCACTTATTTTTCTTTTCATACTTCAAAAATGGCACAAAAATATTTAGATATGCTTGATCCTTTTTTCTTTTATCAATGCTTTTATAAGCATAAACATTTTCAAAATCATAAAGCATGGAATTTATAGTTTTTGTACCCTTCTTATTCATGATAGATAATCTTAAATAGTCGCCTTCAAAAGATGCTTTAAAACTCTTTTTTAAATGACTGTTGTGTTCGTAACCGTATTTTTCAATGTTTTTAATTAAAAAAGCTTTTGTTTCTATCAGTGAAATATCACCAGAATTGCTGGGAGCAACTGAATGGAAGGTTTCTACTTTACCATTTTCAAAAGTAATTTTTGAAACATTAGATTTTTTTATATGGTAGGATGGTCCTGAAAGATTATCTGATTTTTTATAGGAGATTGTTTCAATGTGAATTTCCTCAACTTTAGAGGAAATCTCTTCGTTATTCGTTGTTAATATAATGTCTTGAGCAGACATGGAAATGGTAAAAAGGAAAAGTAGTAGGTAAGTAATTTTTTTCATATTTGGTTAAGTTAATTGGATGTTATGGTTTGTTTTTCTTCATCTGTAAAAACGGTAGATTGTAAAATAAAATCTTTAATATGGTTCTTTAAATTACTTGAAGAAATATAATGATATTGTTTCAATATAAACTGCTTATCGTCTTCTATAGCATCTTTATATTTTAAAATTTTAGGTGTATTTTCTTGAATGCCTAATCTTACAAATCGCGGCTCAATGTTATTGGGTTCGGTTTCAATGGCATATTCTAAATAACCAATTCCTTCTATAAAACCATCTTTTTTTTCTTTTAGCGTTTTTGCGCTTCTAGCTTTTAAAGCTATGGCAGCACCTTTATATGCTACTAAAGCCATGGCATCTGTTTTGGAAACTATTTGCATGGATTTATAAAAAGCATCTACAAGTTCCTGACTTTGAGCTGCTTCTTTATAAGATTGACGCACCTGATTAAGCTCCAACGTTTGTAGGTTAAAAAGGAGTAGGACAAAACTTATAAGTATGAATTTCATAGATGATTATATTACGTTGTATGACGTAGTCAATTTTAATGCCACAGTATCGTTAAACTTGGTAATGTTTTTAACGCGAAACCCTGTTTCGGTTTCATCAATATCCAGAGTAAGTTCTAAATCTGGTGTTTTATATGGATTAATAATCGCCATAAATTTCACATTACTGGCTGATTCCATAAAGAGTTTTTTTGAAAGGACTTCTTCCGAAAGCTCTTTAATAATCTGCATCATACAGACACCAGGCGTTACAGGATTCCCAGGAAAATGACCCTTAAAAACATCATGATCTTTATTGATAGTAATGTAAGCAATAGCCTTACCTTCAGTGGATTCTAGTGAGTTAACTTTATAAAAATCTTTTAGTAACATGGGTTTTATTAAAATTTAAATTTATAATAAACACTTAATTGAAAAACGGAATTCAGCTTATTATTGCCGTTATAATAAGATTCATTTGAATTCGTGTATTCTTGATTATAATAACTATCAGTATAGAAATGGTCTCTTACATCTACAAACCCCTGTTTGTAGCGAGCTTCCACACCTAAGCCCATTGGAAATTCATAACCAATACCTGCAAAAAAAGCAATATCTACTGGAATAATATCACCATTGGTGTTATCAGACACATTAATTTCTAAACTTGGTCCGACTAAAAAATGTAAACCAACATCTGGAATAAAAAAGAATTTATTTGAGATGGCTGCACCTATATAATGAATACTAACATTTTTTCCAGGAACTCGGTATGGTTGTCCAGCATAAATAATGTTTCTAGAAGTAAAATCATCTTGATTAAACCCTTGATTGGAATAGGATGCTTCTACTTGTAATTCGTAAATCTTTGGAAAATGGATGTTTAAAAACATAGCACCCTGAAAACCTACTTTTGTTGTAGAATATTCAATGTTAGTAACGGTTGCGGCATTAAGTCCAGCTTTAAAACCAGGACGAACTTTTACTTGTGAAAAGGCTATAAAACTAATAACTATGAATGTGATAGTAAGTAGATTTTTTTTCATGTTCGTTATTTTTAGTTGTTAAAGAACTTATAAGAAACACCAATTTGTATAACTGAATTTGTTCTTTTTTCAGGATTATTGGTATTCACAACATCAATAACACCTTTTTTGTATCTAGCTTCTACACCTAATCCAAAAGGGAAATCATATCCAATTCCTCCAGAAACACTGATATCTGATTCATAGGCTACGCTAGCGCCATAAGCACCACTGTAACTAGATGAATTACCACCTAATTCTACATCAAAACCAGGGGCTATAACCGCGTAAATTGGTAATCTATCTTTCAAAACATAAAACTTATTGGCAATTCTAATAGAAACATAGTCTAATTCGTAATCCTTCCCACCTTGTTGATTGTAGGTTATTTCAGGTTGCATAGCATAAACACCACCCAATTTTAATTCTCCAAAAATACCAGCATAAAAAGCTGTTCTTGAATCTAAATTAGTATTGGAAACGGAAGCCAAGTTTACACCAGCTCTAATACCAGGTTTGAATGTAACTTGAGAAAATGTAGATAAACTAATTGTAAGGAAGGCAAAAGCAAGTAATAGTTTTTTCATTGGTTAATTGATTTGAGGTTAATTTCTAGTTTAATATTATGGTGTTTAATAGTAATTTGGTTTGCAATATTATTACTTATATCTGTAAACAAAAAGTGAACTTTCTCTTTTCGATAGCCCGTTCGTATTATTTGATCTAAGTTCTCGGAAACGAAATAGAAGTGTTTTTTACCCAAAATAGCTGTTTGATAAATTTGAATCGTATCTTTTATAAAACTTTTAGAAACCAAATTTTGCTCTTGAACCAAAGCTTTAAAGTCGGTTTTTAAAAGATTTATTAGCAGTTTTTTGTTGAGTTCATCCAGAATATAATTGACCTTGAAATCGGTTTCGGTTATGGAGAAGTCGAATAATTTCGCACCCATTTCTGTTGTAAAAACGATTCGATGATTGCTGTCTTCAATCTTTTTAATAATTAATAAACCACCAAAACTATTGTCGTAAACCTGAATACTGGCCTTGTAAACATAGTCTTGATTGGCATCAGAGAAATATGGATTGGTTATAAATTGCTTCTTTACTTCCTGTTCTGTTAATTGGTTCTTCTTGGAATAAGATCCGCAGCTTACAATTAAAAAACAACAACTAATTATTAAATAACGCATCGGAAACCGGATTGTTTAATACTTTATTATTGAAAACAATTTTGGTGTAATCGCCAGATGGTTCAACCATTTTCACAATTTCAACATCGCCTTGTTCATTAAATGTTAACTGAAATACTTCAATAAATGAAGCCGATTTTTTGTCCTTTGGTTTAAAATAAACGAGGCTATTATTTCCAGATTTGAAGTATTCTATATGGAATTCTTCCGCATCAAACATATCACCTTTAATGCTTTTTATAATGAGACTATTCAGCTGTTTAAAAAGCTTGCTCGAACTCATGTCAATATCACTCTTTTTACCTTCATCATTAATATAAAGCTTGTCACCTTTAAAAATTACAGAATAAACAAAAGGTTCGGTATAGGACCATTTTACCAAGTTTGGCGCTTTAAAATGCAGATTGCCATTAGTAACAATATCATTAGATAAAAAATCCATGTGTTTGTACTGTGTAAACGCACTTGTAATAGTTTTCGTGGTTTTGGCTTGCTGTTTAACCAAGCTTTTTAAAGCATCTGCTTCTGCTGAATTCATGGGTTTTTGTGCCTGTAAATTCAGAACAAAAAAGAAACAAAGTATAGAAACATTACGCATAAGCTTGAGTATTGAATAAGGTATCAATCGTTACGGATTGAAAATTATTATCACGTAAAAATAACAATAACTGTTCCAAAACCCTAACAGATTTCTCGCTGGTGTCGTGTAATAGAATTACATCGCCAGATTTAAGGTTTTTTGTTGTACGTTTTAGAATCTGTTCTTCAGTTAAATTAGTCGTATCCAACGAGCGTTTGTTCCAACCAATAGTGGTTAAATTCAAATTTTGAACTGCACGACGAATTCGTGGATTGGTTACCCCAAAAGCCGGACGGTATAAGTTTGAGTTTAAACCGCTGTATTGCTTAATAATACTCTTCGTTTTTTCTAATTCTGCTTGTACCTTCTTCGTTTTAAAAAAGCCAAAAGTATTGGCATGTGAATAGGTATGATTCCCAATGGTATGACCTTCCGCTATAATTTGCTTAAAAAGGTCAGGGTGGTTTTCAATATGCTTTCCAATACAGAAAAATGTGGCTTTAGCTTGGTACGTGTTTAGAAGCGCTAAAACTTGAGGCGTAAATACAGGGTTTGGCCCATCATCAAAGGTGATGGCTATGTGGTTTTTAGGTGCGTTTTTATGCGCATTTAGAATTTTAATATGGTAGTTCCAACCAACCAATCCGGAACCCAAAGCTGTAAGTATAAACCATGTAAAAAAGAGTAAAACAAACCACCAGATACTTATGGGTTTTATTAGAAAAATAACTAATAAACCTATAAAAATAACACTAGTTGTTATAGTTACTGATCTAAAATTTAGCATTGACGAAGTAATGTGAAACTATGATTTTCTCCACGATACTGGTTGTATAAAAGTATGGTTTTATATTGAGAAGGTGTAATAGCATTCACCTGAAAGGCTTCAGGAACTATTTGTGTTTTTAAAATATGAGCTCCTAAAAGTAACCCAAACGCCGAAGCTGTATTAAATTCCCCTATCCAAGGTTTGTATGCTAATTGCGGAGTATTTTGAAAGTCACCTAGCGTTAATGCTTCGTAGTAAGAATCAAAATCAACATCACCATTATTACCCAAAACAAGGGCATCAATTTCTGATGGGTTTAGGTTGTTTGCTTGTAAAAATTCGCGTGCCTTTTCGGCTGCGGAATGCAATGGCAAGGTATTAAAGGTAAGTAAATCTTTAACGATGGCTAAAGAAGAATCTTGCTTTTTATTCGAAACCACAAAAAAGTTAGCACCTTCACTATAAATGGCACCTTTAGTTTTGGAGTCTAATATTTTTGAACTTTCAACAGGTGCTTCTTTTATATGTTTGATGAGTTTGTTAAGTGATACCGTATAATCGCCAATTTCATCAACACCACCAATTAAAATATGTTTAGCTTCATCTAATTCTAGCTGTAGTTTGGCATCCAATAGAGCAGACTCAAAGGAATTGCTACCATGCACATAGGTGAAATTATAGCCTTTACATTGAATTTCCAAAGCAATTTGTCCACCAACCGTATTATGTGTTGATTGAATAAAAGGTGTTGGTGTTAAGTACTGTTCGTTATCATCAATTATGGCACTTAAAAACTTTTCAGAGTCGCGTAAACAGCCCATTCCTGTTCCTGTAATAATGGCATCAACGTTATCTAGACTTGCTTTTTGTAAAGCTAATTTGGATGCTATAATACTCATTTTAATCCCTTTTGCCATGCGTCTAGCAGCGGCAGGCGGAATAAACTCTTTGTAATTCGGATTTATAGCAGGAAAAGTTGTGTCATTATAAGAAATGATTTCTTTTAGAAAATCAGCTTCATCTGTCGTATTTTGAGCAGAAACGGAACCAAAACTATTTATGTACACGTTTTTCATTAGGCTTCTTTTGAAAATATTACAGTTGAACAATTTCCTCCAAATCCAAACGAGTTAGACATAACCGTTTTAAGTGGTTTTTCTTTTAATGATAATTCAGGAGTTATTGAAAATTCCTGCATTTGCGTTTTAAAGTTCAAATTCGGAAAAATAATATTATTCTGAAGTGCCAAAATGGAATACACCGCTTCAATAGCACCAGCAGCAGCTAATGTATGTCCTGTATAGGCTTTTGTAGAACTGAATTCGGGCGTTTTATCACCGAAAACACGAATAATAGCACGGCCTTCAGATAAATCGTTATTACCAGTTGCTGTTCCGTGTGCATTAATATAATCAATATCCTCTGGCTTATAATTGGCAACTTCTAACGCTTTTTCCATAGCTAAAGTAGCACCATCACCATTTTCAGAAGATGCCGTTTGATGATAGGCATCATTGGCATTTCCATATCCTTTTACATAAGCCAAAACCGTTTTGTTTTCGGCCGCTACAACAGCATCTGATTCTAACACCAAATAAGCAGCAGCTTCACCTAAATTTAAGCCTTTACGGTTATCATCAAAAGGTGTGTTGTAGGTATCAGATAAAATCATGAGTGTTTTAAAACCGTTGATTGTAAATTTAGACATACAGTCTGAACCACCAACAACCACACGATCCAGTTTGCCAGCTTTTATTAAGCGTGCACCGAGCATAATGGCATTGGCAGCCGATGAACAAGCTGTACTGATTGTGGTTACCAAGCTTTCTTCAATACCCAATTGCTCGGCTATTTTTTGGGTAGAGTCGCCAGCATTATGACCAGCAATATATTTTTGTTTGCTTTTATCCTCTAAATACTGATAGTAGTATTTTTCAGTCATATCCATACCACCAACACTGGTAGCTGATATTAAACCAGTTTTATAAGCAGTCATGTCTGATATACCAGCATGTTTTACAGCTTCTTTGGCAGCAATAGCTCCTAAAAATGCGGTTCTGGAATAATTGTTTTCGGGTGGTAAATTTAAAAGGGATTCGAACTCTTGGTTGGTATAAGCAACTTCACCAACCATAATATCATTTTTATGAATGGTATCAATTTTAGAAACACGAGAAATGCCTTTCTTTTCAGTAATAAGCGCGTTATAATTTTCTGCAACATTGTTTCCAATGGCAGAAATTATTCCCATGCCTGTAATTGCAATACCTTGACTCATATAATTTTTAGCTTATGACTAAAATGTTATTTTGAACGGTTTTCCGTAATGTAAGCCGCCATGGTGTTTACCGATTCAAAAATATGACGACCTTCTTTTGGGTCTGTTAATTTAATACCATAGTTTTTGTCTAACATGACAATTAATTCTAATGCATCAATAGAATCTAAACCGAGTCCATCTCCGAAAAGCATATCGTCATCTCCAATATCTGCAATAGTCATATCTTCAAGATTTAACTGCTCAATAATGTTTTCTTTTAATTCTAGTTTTAGTGCCTCCATATTATGTATTGTATAAGGTTATTATCTGTTCTTTAGTATGTGCTATTTTTCCATTTTTTGCTACCAAATACAAAAATGCTTCGTAGTGGTTTTCATCAAAATTCACCCAACCGCAAAGCACTTGATCGGCTTTTTTCATATCCAATAAACTATTGGAGTAACTGGCTAGATGTTCAGCGTTTATGCTGTCAAAGATAAAAAAACTATTTTCAGAAAACAGCTTATATTTAATACTTATCTCACCAATACAAATGTTTGGTAATGTGTAAACAAATACGGCTGGACTTGGAAAATAATTACTAGTATTTTGAATGGCTTCCTGATGCATACGATCGGTATCCAAACTGGCTGCTTTATTGGAAAAAACGACAGCTATATTGTGTTCTTTTTCAGAATCTAAATTTTCGTTTTTAAGAAGGATATCAGCCGCTAAAAAAGCCAATTTACTTAAATTATCCATCTTAAAAAACTTGGGATATTTGGTGTCTAAAGCTTTGTAAGCATTTTTTATAAAATCGGGAAACAATTCTGAATTATCATGAAATACCTCATGCCCATTAAGTGAAACCTTTTGGTTCTTAATATGGCAATAGGATGTTATGTGATAATTAGTTGTCATAAATTATTTTTTCTTACAAGCAAAAATAGTGTGATATTCTCCAACGGCGCGATCTTCAATTAATTTTAAGCCAGCTTGGTCTATCAATTTCATTAACACGGTTGACGGGTACATTTTACTGTTTCCATTGGCCATAACGGTAAAGTAGAGTGATGTAGCTTCTAAAATAAATTTAGCATTATCAAAACGCTGTCTGTCTGTAAACGTTTCCATAATAAGAACTTCACCATCGTCATTTACAGCTGCTACGCATGCTTTTAATATTACGAGAATTTCATCTTCTGAAAAGCAATCTAAAAACTGACTCATCCAAATGGCATCAGCGCCAACTGGTAATTGCGGGTTTTCGGATAACCAATCTATTTCATGATGTGTTACACGATCTTTAAATCCTGCTAATTCTACGTTTTTTAATGCAATTTGTAATTGACCTGGTAAATCAATCATTTTAATAGAAACGGAATCCGAATACTTACTTCCACTAATGGCAAATTTTCCTGTATTTGCACCAACATCGTAAATCGTTTTTGGGTTATTTCTGAAAACAAATTCTAATGCTTCCTGAAATACTTCGTCAGAATAATGATGATCAAATTCAAACCAAGCCTTTTGAATATCAGGTCTTAAAACAGAAAGCCCTTGATAAATTGTTTCCCAATCACCTAATTCCTTTAATCCTGCTGGTTTCCCCGTTTCTATGGCTTCGGTTAAATGAAATAACCCTTTATAACACACATCTTGCGTAAAATTGATATTGACATCAACCGTTCTGTCATAAGCTAAAAAGTATCCTGTTGTGGTTAATTCAAAATGATTATGTTCATCCTTATTAACAATATTATAGCTTTCTGCAATTTCAAGAAGAACGCCAATACCATAATTGCTTATTTTTAGTTCTTTAGCAATATTTTCTAAAGAAATACCACCTTTTTTGCGATGTTGGAAAATAAGATCAAAGATTCCAAGTTTTCTTAAAGCTACAACGGCTTGAAATACAAATGGTGCAAATGCAATTTTTTCGGCTTCTTGAACAGCATCAATGGCTCTGATAGACTTTTTGGTCATAGTTTATTTAGTTGTTTTTTTAAAAATAACAGCCGTATTACAACCACCAAAACCAGATGCAGTTTTGAGAAACGTGTGTAATTTGTTGACTGTTTGCGTGCTTTTTATAATATTTAAGGATTGTGATACGCCTAAAGAATCAAACCCTTTAGAGGCATATAAAATATTGTTCTTAAGGCTGTGCATCCCAACAATAGTTTCCAGAAGACCTGAAGCACCAAGGGTATGACCAAAATAGCCTTTTAAACTATTTACTGGAACGTGTTGTAAATTGGATCTATTGAACGCTATAGCCTCCATTTCGTCATTGAATTGTGTGGCAGTTCCGTGAGCCGAAATATAATCGATTTCAGACGGTTTTAATCCAGATTGTAATAAGGCCGATTCTATACTTCGGTGTAAACCTTCACCAGTTCGTGATGGTCCAGAAATATGATTGGCATCGTTACATGAACTTTCCCCTAAAATTTCAACAGCTTCTTCTACTAAATTTGTATCATCTTTTGTTACTAAAACAGCTGCTGAAACCTCTCCGATATTGATTCCTGTTCTATTAGCGTCGTAAGGTTTACAAGGTTCACTACTTAAAGCTTGAAACGAGTTGAAACCTGATAAAATAAATTGACTTACCACATCACCACTTACAATAAAAACGTGATCGTAGGTATTTTGTAATATATAGCGTTTGGCAATAGCAACGGCTAAAATACCTGATACGCAAGCATTGGACACAACAATGGCATCATTTTTAAAGTGGAAAAAATTGCGAATTGTGCTTCCTAATGTATGTAAATATGCGCGTTCGGGAGGAAATGGATTGTTTGAATCCAAGGCATCAATATTACCTTTTGTGGTAGAAATGATGAGACCTACACGATCAGTTAACTCAATTTTAGAATCAGCAATAACCGCATGTAATGATGTAAGCATCATTTTTTCTAATCTGGTAAAGTCTGATTTTGGGCCCAGTTTTTGAAATTCAGTTTCCAAAACTTCAGAATCTATTAATGCGGAATAAAAAGGATTTGGTAAAATTGCCGGATCATGAATACGTTGTAAACCCGATGTTTCGTTGTGAATATTTTCCACAACCGTTTTGCTAGTAAAACCTAAAGCAGAAATAATAGTATTATATGAAACATACACTTTAGCCATCCAATAATCCTACTTGTTGCTTCCATGCTGTAAAAAACGGCGGAATGTTTAATGATAAGTCGCCTTCACCAATTTTATCGACAAAAACTTGTGTGGTTTCACCTGTACAAACCAACTGATTGTGCTGATTGTATATTTCATAACGAAATACCATTTTGGCAGCTGGACTGTCTATGTAAATTGTTTTAACAGTTGCTATATCGCCATAACGTAACGGTAATTTATGATCTGTACTTGATTTGACAATTGGTGTGGCAAAGCCATATTCTTTCTGGTCTAAATATGAAATACCATGGGCGCGCCCAAAAGCTTCCCGACCATCCTCAAAATATTGAATATAATTACCATGCCATACAATCCCTAACGGATCGGTTTCAACAAAACGTACTCGAACCTCACTGGTATGAACAATTTCTTTTTGTTTAGACGGCATTCTTTTTTTCATTATAAATAATTGCAATTATAGTTGTTGCTAAAAAAAACAGGAGCAACAGGCTGATTTCTGGTAAAATATCAAGAAAAGAACCATTGCGTAAAAATACGTCGTAAAATGCATTTAAGCCCCAATTCATTGGTGAAATATGCGATAAAGTTTGCATAACTTTTGGCATAACAAAAACGGGAACCCAAACACCACCAAGAGCAGCTAGTATAACCACGAAGGTTGCACCAAAAGGGGCTGATTGTTCTTGTGTTTTAGCAATTGTTCCTAATAGCAATCCTAATCCAATAGCTGCCAATCCAGCAAATGTAGCTACTACAAACAGTAACGGGATTCTGCCAGAAACATCTAGTGTTGGCAAACCAATAGCTGGGAATAGGAAAACGCCAATTAGGAGCATCAATATAAATTGAATAAGGCAAACCACTAAATAAACAAGTGTTTTTCCTCCTAAAACTGTTGCGTATGAAACTGGATTAGTCCGTAAGCGCACAAACGTACCTTGACTCTTTTCCTTAACAATATTAATGGATAGTGGTACAATGATAAAAAAGATGGCAAAAAGTGTCCAAGCAGGCACATTGTGCTGCACCGAGTTCGGTATCATTTCCTTATCGTTATCTGTGGGTAATACTTCTTTAAACGTTATAAAGGTGTCGGTTTCAAAAATAACGTCGTTTGGATCGTCCGAAATTTGCTCTTGAAAGGCTTTATAAATGGATTGCGTTTCAATTTTTGAAATCATTTTATCAATGCCATTTTTAACGGAACTTTTAAAAGTCAGTTGCGTAGCTGGATCAAAGTATAATGTAACTTGTTTGCTTTCAATTTCAGGAACTTCCATGGTTTCGGAAGTTTCTTCTAAACCAAATTTGGCAATAATACCATCGACATTTTGGGTTACTTTTTGTGATAGACTTGCTGACAAGTCTTTGGGAATAACTATGGCTAATTGGTACTTTCCTTTGAAAACTAAATCACGTGCTGTGTTTTCATCCGTTTCAGTAATGACTTGGAATGATCCGGATTCATTCAGACCTTTTAGTATAATTTCAGAAACGTTCCCTTGATCATTATCTACGACTAGAATGGGGATTTGTGTGTCGGTTACCGATTTAAACGTACTGTCCTGAATAAGTGTTATGGTTATGATTAGTATCAAAGGCATAACAAAAAGTATAGCAATACCACCAAAATCTCTGGTAAGCAATAAAAATTCCTTGTATGTAGAAGCCCAAAGTTTATGCATGATCTCGTAAGGCTTTTCCAGTTATATTTATAAAAACATCTTCTAGGTTATGTGCACCTGGATGTTGTGTAATGAGTTCTTGAGGTTTTCCTTTTACTACCAATTTACCGTGATCAATAATGGCAACACGCGAACAAAATGTTTCTGCTTCATTCAAGTGATGCGACGTATAAATAATGGTAGTTCCATTTTTATTGAGATCCTTTAAGAAGGCGATAATTACGTTTTTTGATTGCACATCAACACCAACGGTTGGTTCATCTAAAAACAAGACTTTTGGGTTGTGAAGCACACTACCAATTAAATTGATACGTCGTTTCATGCCACCCGAAAAGGTGTCTATTTTTTTATGAGCAAATGCTAGTAAACCCAAATGCTCTAAAGCCGAATTAATTTTGGTATCTAGACTTTTTCCTTTTAAACCATACATGCTTCCAAAGTATTTTAGGTTTTCAAAAGCGGTAAGTGAAGGATATAAGGCATATTCTTGAGGCACAATACCGATAATTTGCTTGAGCTGATTTTTATTTTTTTGATAGGTAAGTCCTGCAATTGAAAAACTACCAGATGTTGGTTTTATAAGCGAACACAAAATGGAGATTAAAGTCGTTTTACCGGCGCCATTTGGCCCTAATAAGCCAAAAATTTCTTTTTCAGCAATGGTCAAGTCGAAATTAGACACCGAAAAATTATCGGCACCTTTATACTTTTTGGATATTTGCTGAATATCTATCACTTATTTAATGGCTTTTTTTAATTTCTTAAAGAACGCTTCTTCTTTATCTGCAATGTTTTCTAGTTGAGTAGCGACATTGTTGTAAGCATCCTCTTTAGCACTTCTATTTTTATAAATACGGGATGCATCCAAAGCAAAATCGCGCCATAAATCACCAATAACGGTCATTTCTTTTGATAAATCGGCTAATTTAGGATTATTTAAAATCCCACTGGATTCTTGTAAAAAAGCGGCAAAAATATAACGAAATCCGCCACCACCTGTTCCAATTTCTTCTTGCATGCGGACTACTTGTCCTAAATAATGATTGGCAACCTTAACACCTTTCTTTTTAGGCCATTTGCGGATTAATTTGGCTACATGGCGAATACCTTTCACGCCTAAAACTGGCATAGGAGCCAACATATCACGACAGGTATGTTTAATTCCTTTTATAATGGCTTTTTCAATGTCTAATTTTTCAGGAAATGCAATTGGATAGTACATGTGACCTTTTGGCGCAAAAGGACCTTTAGCAAAACGGACTTTTTCAAGTTCATTTTCTGTTAAAGTTGTTACGGTTTCCATAACGGGATCACTAACCAAATACCTGTCCTGTTCTTTGCCGTAAACAATTAAGTTGTGTGCATTAAAATGAAAGCGGTATTCATCAGGAAAATAAACCAAATTATACACACCAACTTGCAAACCAACTGGGTTATTATTTTCTAAATTCTGATCTAATCGCGCTTTAGCATCTTGCGGATTTTTAAACTTTTCACGTTTAATTTCAATACCCACACGTTTAGCAAAGCGCTTAAATATAAAACCAGGCATGGCTCTGTAGGTTAAAGCTGGTGCATGATTCACTTTTAAAAATGGAATATAGCAATAGAGCAAACCTGAACCAATACCGAATGCTAATGGTTCACTGATTTGGAAGCCATGATGCTTCATTAAATTGGAAATCACACCGTTTTCACAATGAGCTGTTTGATGATGTGTAAAATTAATTTCCATGTTTGGTAATATCTTTTAATTGTTCCATAGAAACATCAAATGTATCGGCATACTTTTGAAGTGTTTTTTCTGAAAGTTTATTGAAAACAGTTGGTTTAAAATGACGTTTTATTCGCCAAGACCACATACCAACATAACTAGCTAAAATAGATAGATCCATTTTATGGAACTCCATATAATATTCAATAGGACTCGTTTCTTTTTTTAACACGCGATTTTTAGCATCGGCAATGCGTGCATTAATTTCTTCGATAGCTTGATTTAATGCAATGGTTTTTGGATCCCAACCGGAACTATTAACGGTTGTATAGTTGCCATCCTCATCAACGGCATAGCATAATTCTTTAAGCTTGGCGGTTTCTAAATTACTGGTGTCTTGTGGAACTTCGTCTTTTTTCATGCAGAAGTTATTTAAGTTCTTGAATAACTAAATTTAGTTCACAAGATAGTAATTCTATATGTTCTAATGTAATAATACAGCTTATGGTGCAAATGCTATATTCATCTGTATCAAAGCGTGATTTTAAGGTTGCACTTGTAACAATTTTACTGCCAACTTTGGGGCAAGACATAACGGTTACTTTCTTAATAGCGCTAATAAAACCTATGAGTTTGGTACCTTTACCTTCAATATCATCTTCATTAAAAAAACTTTTACCAACAATAGAAGAACAGGTTTGTGCGGCATTTTCTACTAAGCCCGCTTCATTAAAAACCCCGTTTTCATTAAAAATGCAATCTGGTTTTATCGTGAAAGAAGTTGATACGTGCTCATCATCAATAGAAAGTACATGGTCCACCATTAAAAACGGTGGTCTATGTGGGAGAAATTTAGCGATATCTAGATGGCTAAGGCTCATTAGCTTGCAATGATGGTTTTCATTTCACTTTGGGCAATCACGTTATGCGCTTCATTAAGCACTTCAATTTCAACCATAGTGACACCCAAAAATTCATGTAGGATGGTAACTTTAGTTGTAATGTTTTCATCTATTTTGGGAAGCTGTTGAATTTTAATAGATTTTATAGAACCGATATAGCCAATTGGTGCAGCTTCACCTTTTAAAAAGTAATCATATCCAGTATGTAATGCTACGGATTGCGCCATGTTTTCTACTAATCCAGGTGCTGATAAATACCCGTTTTCAACAAAAATATTTTCTTCTAATATTCTAAAATTAGATACTAAATTTTCTGAAGAAAAAGTGACTAAAGTATCCACCATTACAAATGGTGTTTTTTGTGGAATTAAATGAGCAATATTAGTAACTGGTAAAACGTGCGTGACCATTATTTAGCAAACTGTTAAAAGTGCATAAGCATAAGAGAAACGAGAACTTTCAGGAACAGAAAGCAATATTTTTTCGCCTTTTTTAAGTTTACCTGATTGTGCTAATTCTTCTAACATTAAGAAAATAGATGCCGAACCTACATTACCTACTTTACTTAAATTCATAAACCAATTTCCCCAAGGGATTTCAATATCATTATCTACCATTTCTTGATAGAGTTTATCCTTAAAATAATGAGATGAAATATGAGGTAAATAGTAATCTATTTCACTTGGTTTTAAATCGTGTTTGGTTATGGCGCGTTTTAAGCTGTCAACACCTTTTTTAAGGATGTTAGCACTTAATAGTTTGACGTCCTGTTTGATTGCAAACAAGGATTTTTCACTCCAATCGGTTGTGTTATATTCACTCCAAGGTTTTAAAAAACCGTTCTCTAGTTTATCACCACCAGCATACATACAAGCTTCTAGTTCGTGTGCGTAGGAATAACCTTCCATCCATTCAATATGTAAAGGCGTATCACCATTTGGTTGGTCTTCTAATAAAAAGGCACCAGCACCATCAGAGAGCATCCAACGTAAAAAATCTTTATTAAAAGCCAGAATAGGATTGTCCTCTAAAGCTTGCAAATGTTTAATTTCATTTTCAAAAATATGACCTTTCATCCATGAGGAAATACGTTCAGATCCAGATGCAATTGCATTTTTTGACTGGCCAGACTTCACGGATAGAAAACCAAATTTTAAAGCATTCATTCCCGAGCAACATGCGCCTGAAGGTGAATTTATTTCAACATTATCACACTTTAAAAATCCATGAACCATGGCAGCGTGAGATGGTAATATTTGATCTGGACTTGATGTACCACAGGATAATAACTCGATATCTGAAAATTTAAAATTTTCATCAAAAAGTTGCACAATGGCTTCTTTGGCAAGTTGCGCATTGTTATGTGTTACATTTCCGTCATCATCTAAGGCATAATAACGTGTTTTAATTTGATTGTTTCGTAAAACAATCCGGCGTCCTTTGGACGCTTTTCCGTTGATAATTCCTAATTTATCTTCCATCTCATCATTACTAATGGGACGATTTGGTAAAAATTTTGATATTTTAGTAATGTATACTTCCTTCATTTTAAACTTCCTTCTCTTTTAATGCAACAGATGCGTAATATACTTTATCTTTTTTTATTTGGCTATAAAAAGGCAAATAAGTCAACAAAAATAAGATAAAAACTAATGGTGAAATTAACCAAATGGCAATTAATAAGTAATAATTAAATAATTTAACAAAAAACCGTCTTTTAGATGTGTTTTTGTCACTTTTAGTAGTGATAATGTGTGCCCATTTTGAGAATATGGCATTGGCTCGTTTATCTACTGTAATTAGAAAGGGTTTAACTTTTACAGCTCCAATATCTAATAAGTTGTTTTGTAGATTGTTATAATCATTTTGGGCAAGATGTTTTGTGATGATACCTCCAAATTTTGATGCCTCATCAATATCTTTTTGAGATACGCCAGGTTTTGGAAAGATACCTAAAAACCGCTTTTTAACGCCTGTAAACATCCATTGAACAATGGTAATAACACTTATATGATTAATATGCCTGTCTACTAAAACAATGTTTCCAACTAAATTGGCTTGAAGCTCCTGAAGCTTATGCTTTATTTTTTCTTGAGCCATAATCCACATATTTCTACAACCAATAACGGTAATTACTGGTGTGTTATTTATAAGTTTTTTAGCTTCTGGAGTAGCCAAAAATGAGGTGGTTGGCAGAGATGGTGTTAGATACCAGACAGAATATCCAAATAAAATTAAATCATAATTTTTATTTAAAATAGCATCTGGAATGGGTTTTATAGGTCTTGGTTCTTGGCGAAATGTTTCGGGAAACACACCAAAAAACTGTTCTTTATTCCAAGGAAATGGAAAGGCTTCTTCCATTTCAATATTTAAATAGGTGAAAGCCGTTTCGTTGTTTTGCATGGATCCAACAATATTGTTCAAAATCTCGGTTAGTTGACCTGATTGCGAATAATATATGACTAAAACCTGTTTCATTTTATGCGTTTTTTGAATCCCAGAAATCAAAATAATTAAACCATTGCAACGGATACTTCTGTAACATCCACGATACACTTTCCGTAAATTCTTTTAAAAGCCCTTGTGCATCACGATGTTTTGCTTGAGAACGTCTAGCATATAAATGGTAATGCTTATTCGTTTCTTTCATTACATACACAAATAACACAGGTACATTTAATCGGGATGCTAACATAAAAGGACCTGCAGGAAATTTAGCAGATTCTCCCAATAAGGTTTCTGTTAAATGCTTGGTTCCCTCTGTGTAACGATCGCCAGTGATACATACTATTTCATTTCTTGCTAATGCGGCATTGACTTCAAAAATATGTGATAAATCGTCTTTTATTATAATTAGATTGATGCTTGATTTCTCCCGAACACTATCTAAATAATTCTTTATGGCTGTATGCTCCACGTCCGTTGTTAATAAACTTATGGATGCATTGTCTTCTAGTTGATTAAAAAAGTATTCTGATATTTCAAAATTACCAACATGAGCACTAATTAAAATGCCACCTTTTTTTTCTTTAAGGGTTTCAGTTATAGTTTCTGCGCCATCAAATTCATAGGTAAACTTATCACTCAAATTAGATGAAATAGCAATCTTGTCTAGAATAGTTTGTCCAAAAACATAGTAGCTTTTAAAGATACTTCTATAACTTTTAAACGATGAATAATTTAACCGATTTTTAAAATAGTAATAAATAGCCCTGGTGCTATCTTTAGAAAAAAAACAAAAATAGGCTGCTACAAAATAAAGCACTAGGTAGGCAGCTCCCATGCCTAAATGCTTCATAATAAAAACGTATATCTTATATCCAAGAACGGTTCCTCTTGATTTTCCTTGCCATTCTGTAGCCATAAAAATGTAATATGGTTTAGCTTAACTTTCGCTCGATTAGATTGTAAAAATCTTGAAGTGTTGTAACGTTTACAAAGTCTTCACCAATTAATTTTACACCAAAATTAGATTCGACAGCCACTACTAAATCTACAAAATCTAGACTGTCAAGTTCTAGGGTGTTCTTAAGGTTTGCTTCTGGAGAAATATCATCACTTTCTACTTCAAACTCATCAATAAGAAAGTCGTTTATTTTTTCAATAATAACTTCTTTAGTCATTTCTACAAAATTATTTTTTTATAATTAAAGCTGAATTTGTTCCGCCAAATCCAAACGAATTAGACAAAAATACATCAAATTTTTTGTTTAACGTTTTGTTAACTAAATTTAATTTGCTTGCAGCTTCATCAGGCTCTTCCAAATTTATATTTGGTGCAATAAAATCGTTTTGCATCATTAAAATGGAATATAAAACTTCACTTGCGCCAGCCATCCAGCATTCATGTCCTGTCATGGATTTAGTAGAACTAACATATGGTCCGTTTTCGCCAAAAACTTCAAGGATAGCCAATGCTTCATTGGCATCTCCAACTGGTGTTGATGTTGCATGAGCATTAACATAATCAATATCTGACGCTTTAATTTTTGCTTGTTTTATAGCCATTTTCATAGCACGTGCTGGACCATCTACGTTTGGTGTTGAAATATGATCACCATTGGATGAAAATCCGTAGCCAATAACTTCGCCATAAATAGTGGCTCCACGTTTTACGGCAGATTCATAGGTTTCTAAAATGAGTGTGGCTGCTCCGCCACTTGGGACTAATCCATCCCGATTTTTATCAAAGGGACAGGATGCCTTTTTTGGATCACTATTAACAGAAAAAACACCTAATCCATCAAAACTTCCCATGGCAATGGCATTTATTTCTTGAGCGCCTCCACAAATAATATAATCCTGAAGTCCGCTTTTTATAAGCTGATATGCCATTCCAATGGAATGAGATCCGCTAGCGCAAGCTGCACTGATGGTGAAATTAATACCACGCAATTTGAAAATGGTGGATAAATTCATAGTAACAGACGAGTTCATGCTTTGAAAAATAGCACCTGAACCTACTAAAGTAGTATCTTTCTTTTCGCGTATTTTATCAACTGACTCTACAGTGGATTTTGCTGTACTATCGTTTCCATATAAAATTCCAACTTCATTCTTGTCTAAAAAATCTTGTGTAATTTTCGCGTTTTCAAGAGCTTCAAGGGTGGCTATGTATGCATATTCGCCTTCTTCGCCTAAACTAATTCGCTGTCTGCGTGATAATAAATTTTTTAAATTTGGTTGTTTTACCATTCCGGTTAATGGCGAACGGTAGCCAAATTCTAGACGTTCATTATCGGCTATAATTCCAGATTCACCATTGTAAAGTGATTTTTTTACAGCTTCTAAATTTTCGCCTATACAGGAATAAATACCCATTCCAGAAATTACAACTCTTCTCATTTTATAAAACGTTTAAGAGTAAATCCCTCCATTAATATTAATAACTTCACCTGTTATATAAGATGCGCGTTTTGAGGCTAAAAAGGATACGGCATAAGCTACTTCTTCCGGTTCGCCAAAACGGTTTACAGGAATCATGCTTTTTAGTTCTTTTTCATCCAAATTGGCTGTCATATCCGATTTTATAAAACCAGGTGCTACTGCATTTACGGTAATATTTCGCTTGGCAACTTCTTGAGCCAATGCTTTGGTAGCGGCTACTAATGCGCCTTTTGCTGCCGAATAGTTGGTTTGCCCAGCTGTACCTTTAACACCAGAAACTGAAGCGACATTGATAATTCGACCATAGCGATTACGCAATAATTTTTGAATCAGATGGTTGGTAACATTATAGAATCCGTTTAAGGACGTATTTATCACATCTTGCCAATCTTCGGGAGGCATCCACATAAATAAACCATCTTTTGTAATTCCGGCATTGTTAACAATAACTTCAATTATGGCGTCTTTATTTTGTTCTTGCCAAGCATCTAAAGTAGACTTTACTTGATTGGCATCTGTAACATTAAATTGGATTATTTCAGCTGTTTTGCCTAGAGACTCAATGTCTGCTTTAGTTTCTAATGCAGCTGTTTTGTTGCTGTTATAATTTATTAAAATATGGTAATCCGAATCTTCTGCAAGCTGTTTGCAAATTGCTTTTCCAATTCCTCGAGAACCACCAGTAATTAAAGCACATTTCATGTATTTGTATTTTTCACGCTATTGTTAGTTTGTGTTTTCAAACTAATAAAATAATTCTAAATTTTCGAACCATAAGTTATTTAATGGTTCGCCTTTTGTTGTTAGGTATGTCCAGGATTTTTTCTTTTTAACGCGAGCAAGCCCATCAATAAAGCCTTTTGGGTTGTTTTTAGCGAAAATTGAAAATCCTCCGGCCGTAATTTCATAGTCTTCAGAAATTACTAATTCGCCTTTTTTATTGATAAAACCCCATTCTTTACCTGTTGTAACAGGCGCTAAACCACTTGCGCTAAAAGTTTCAGCATCTTTATATTGGAACGGAATGATAACGGCACCAGACGTATTAATATAACCCCATTTTTTACCTTCACTTACAGGTGCTAATCCATTTGAGAACGCACGCGCTTTATCAAATTTTGGCTCTATAATCCATTCACCTTTGGTGTTAATGAATCCTATTTTATCACCTTTTTTGGCATAGGTGTTTTCTTTATTATTTGAAAAATCCCAGATTTTTTCGGCGCCAGAAACTTCTTTAAACTCACCATTAATAATAAGTCCGTAGCGTTCGCCAATATTAGCTACAATTTGACCATTGTATTCATTGCTAACACCATCATATTCTGTTTTTACCACATACTTTCCAGTAGCATCAACCAGTCCCCATTTTTCATTTTCTAATACCTTGGCCGAACCATTTTCAAAATTAAAAGCTTTAGTGAATTTTGGTTCTACTACAATTTCTCCTTTGGTGTTTATAAATCCAACACCAGATTCTTTTCTGAAAATAGCATAACCATTTTCGAAATCGTAAACCTTATCAGTAGATACGTCTTTTAAAACTTGTTCGCCTTTTTTGTTGATGTAAATCCAGTTTTTATCCTTTAAAACAACGGCTATTCCAGAGTTGAACGCTTTTGTTTTGTCAAATTGTGGTTGGATAACCCATTCACCTTTTCGGTTAATAAAACCCCAAGTTTTTTTGTCTAAAGAGGCTTCGGCTAAATCATCTGAAAAATTTTTTGCCACTTTAAACTGTGGCTTAATTTGCCAAGTTCCAGTTTTTGTAATATAGCCATAGTCGCCTTTTTCATTAGCTAATGCTAATTCTTGAGCATGACTAGAAATGCCTAAAAATAGTAGGACGATAAAGAATGCTGTTGTTTTCATGTGTTTGTTTTTAATGATTTTTAAATGTCACATGTTGTTCGCTAATAATCTTTTTTTGAGATGATAACGCTTTGAACATGCTCGTTTTATAATAAAATTGTTTTATGTTTTATTATTAGTGATAAAATCTTTAACAAGGTTAACATAAGGATACATAATAACGTCTTCCTTAAATACAGGAACTAACTTGCGAATAGCATCATACATCTTTTTGGTTTTTGAGGAAATGCTATCTTGAACCTCAAGAAATTCAATAGCTTGAACAATGGTTATCAGTTCAATAGCAACTACTTCGTAGGCGTTTTCAATAACCTTTTTAGTAATTAAAGCTGAATTGGTTCCCATACTAACAATATCTTGATTGTCATTATTGTTTGGGATACTATGGACATACATGGGGTTTGATAGCATTTGGTTTTCAGCAGTAGTGGATGTAGCGGTAAACTGAACACCTTGCATTCCAAAATTTAAACCAAGCTTCCCTAAATTTACAAAAGGCGGAAGCATATCATTTAATCTGGCATTTAGAAGGTAATTTAATTGACGCTCCGAAAGCATGCTCATTTTAGCGACTACAATTTTAAGCTTATCCATTTCTAACGATACATAATCGCCATGAAAATTTCCGCCGTGATACACATGTTTCTTTTCAACATCTACAATGGGATTGTCGTTTGCTGAATTTACTTCTTCTATTAAAATATTTTCAACAGAATTTAGTGTATCTAAAACTGGACCTAGAATTTGTGGCACACAACGTAGCGAATAATACTCCTGTACTTTTTCTTTAAATACAGAAACATCTGCATTTTTACTATATAAGTGATGTTCTCTTTTTCGTGTTAGTTTGCTGTCTTGTAAATGCTCACGCATGCTTTCGGCAATTTGACGTTGTCCAACATGCCTTTTAGATTGGTTTAATTCGAATGATAAATGATCGTCATAAGCTTTTACTATTTCGTTAATAGCAGCTGAACTACTGGTCATCCATCCTAGTAGTTGACGTGAATATAGCGTGTTTACAATACCAATACCTGTCATTACAGACGTTCCGTTCATTAAGGCTAAGCCTTCACGCAACTCTACAGAAATAGGTTTTAAGTTTTCAATTTCAAAAACATCTTTTGTGTCTTTACGTTCGCCTTTGTAAAACACTTCACCTTCACCAATTAAAACAAGTGCTAAATGTGCTAATTGCACCAAATCTCCACTGGCACCAACACCACCATGTTCATAAATTAATGGTGTAATGTTGCGGTTTATTAATTCTGCCATAAGTTTAATAACCGAAACATGAACTCCAGAATGGCCTAATGATAAGGTGTTTAATCTGGCAAGCATAGCTGCTTTTACATACATAGGAGCAATAGGTTGCCCTGTTCCAGAAGCATGACTACGAATTAAATTATATTGTAATTGAATACGCTCTGAATCTTCAATTTTATATTGTGCCATAGGGCCAAAACCTGTGTTGACACCATATATGACTTTGTTTTCGGAAAACTCTTTTAAAAAATTGAAGCTATTTTCTACTGTTTCAAGTACCGCTTTGTCTATATGAATAGGCTCATTCTTAAAAATTACTTTATAAAAATCGTCTATTCCTAATTTTCCTTTAAATTCAAGCATCTATGATATAATGTTTTTTTTCAATAAATTTGTATAAATAATTACTACTAAAGTAGTTATTTTGGATTGCAAATTTATAATAATTAATGAATTAATACTACTATGGGAACAAGTGATATGAAAGTAGATGTTTTAGTTATTGGTGCAGGACCGTCAGGTTGTGTGGCTTCAGCTTATTTACATCAGCAAGGATTAAATGTAAAAGTAGTAGAAAAAACAACCTTTCCAAGGTTTGTTATTGGTGAAAGTTTACTGCCAAGATGTATGGAGCATTTTGAAGAAGTAGGCTTGCTAGATGCCTTAAAAGCGGCTAATTTTGAAATAAAGCGTGGCGCTCGATTTTTACGAGATGATATTGTTTGCAATTTTGATTTTAGCGATAAGCATTCTGAAGGATGGGATTGGACTTGGCAAGTTCCACGTGCTGAATTTGATACAATTTTAGCTAATGAAGTTGAAAAAATGGGTGTTAATATTTCGTTTGAACATGAAGTTGTAGCAGTTGAAATTGCAGATAACGGCACATCTACCACAACCATTCATGATGCAGACGGAAATCCATATAAAGTAGAAGCCAAATTTATTATAGATTCTAGTGGATATGGTCGTGTTTTACCGCGATTGCTAGATCTAGATAAACCATCCAGCATTCCAGAACATTCTTCAATTTTTGGTCATGTTAAGGATGTGAATAGACCAGAAGGCGAAGAAGGGACTATGATTACCTTTGATGTACTTGATAAAGACACCTGGTTTTGGGTGATTCCGTTTTCCAATGGGGATACAAGTTTAGGCTTTGTTGGAAAAAATGATTTTATAGATTCATTTGAAGGTGATACATCCGAGCGTTTAAAAACGATGTTTAAACAATCTGATTACTATTATGAGCGCTTTAAAGATGCGCCATTATTGTTTGAACCAAAAAGTATTAGAAACTACTCCAAAGCGGTTACCAAATTTTATGGAAATGGTTTTGTATTAACCGGAAATAGTGCCGAATTTTTAGATCCTGTGTTTTCATCTGGTGTTACGTTTGCAACGGAATCAGCTTTAAAAGCCGCCAAATTAATTAGTAAGCAGTTAAATGGAGAACCAGTTGATTGGGAGGAAGACTATTCTAATTATATTAAATCTGGTGTGGATGTTTTTGCCACCTATGTGAAAGAATGGTATACTGGAAATTTACAAACCTTATTTTTCCACAGACCTGAAAACCCAGAAGTAAAACGCCAAATTTGTGCTGTTCTAGCTGGATATGTTTGGGATAAAACAAATCCGTTTGTTACTAAACACAACCGAATTGTTAAAACATTAGCACACCTTATAGATATGGAAAATGAAGCACGAGCTACTGTATAAAAACGGTTTCAAAGTGTTTATATACTTTGAAACCGCTTGATTTATTGCTTTAGTAAAAGTAAATTGAAATTTACTTTTACTAATAGCTTTAATATTTCACACTTATTTTAACAAGAACATCTTCTTTTTTCTTTTTGTAAACTTCAATAATAAATTCTGAATCTGATATTTTTTTAACGCGATTCGTAGAAAACTGATGTGCATTAAAATCTTCAGTTAAATTTCGTGTATCAAAAACACTTCCTCTAGTAACTTCACCACTAGTGTCGTTTATTTTGTAGGATGTAAAATAACCACCTTTTCCATCACTATGTTTACTAGGAAATTCATTTTTGGCTAATTCCATGTTTTTAACATTATCTAAAAACAGGAGGTAATGATTGCCAGGTGTACTTAAATATGTGTAAGACATTCCACCTTGACCTTTTCTTCCAATTTGCTTTTTAGGAATTTTATTCATCCAAGCTAAAGAACCATCGGCATTTATTTTTGTAATTAAAATATTGTAATAATGATAGGTGTAATAGGTGCTTTTTGTTGTGTGATGCTCCTTAATGAAATATTGCTCTCCTACCATTGTTAAACCACCATCATCATGAATAATTAAATCGCGTAAGCGCATGTTCTGTAGTTCGGCACCATCATCGTCATCCTCTTCTTTCTTTTTGTTTTTTTCCTTGGCTCTATCGCTTATATACATGTTTATAACCTCTAAAGGAATTTCTTGAGTATAGGTTTTTAATATATCTCCTTCTTTAGATAGCTTAATGATAACGATGCCATCAGCGCTACTTTTGTTTTGCTTCTTACTGATGAAATTTCCTTTCAGTAAGCCTTTATTGTAATAACCAGCGCAAAATAATTGATTGGTTGCGGATTCAAATAGTGTAATGCCATTAATAAATATATTGTTTAATTCTATTTTTGTTTTGGCTATATCACTTTGACCTTGTTGTAATCTAAATAATTCAATGTGGTAATTTGCTGTCTCATCCCTTTTCTTCTTCTTATCCTCATTACTATCGTCTTTAAATACTTTAGCAAGCATATAGCCATCACCTTCATTATCTATGGCAAAGTCTAATAAATCCATTCTACGTTCGGTATATGGCATTTTAAATTCCTTATCCCAAATGGGAGTCATATCTGAATTAAAAACACTAACGCCTATAATATCATGACTTTTAGTATCTCTTTTTACTTCAGGTTTCTTTCTATATTGAACAAGTATTTTAGATGAATCTTGTGAGGTTAAGATGTCAAATTTATCAACAGTTCTGTTGGAAATAGGTATTCCCATAACCGAAACCATGGTTAAGAAAGAGCCTGCTAGTTTACCTTCGATATCTACAATTTGAACAGGATCTCCAGTAATCTTGGCAGTATTTACATCAATAGTTAAATAGTATAAACGTTCATGTTGTGTTTTTCGGCCAGACCAAGACGAATAAAAGAAGTAAATTTTATCTTTAAGCTGTTTGGTTCCCTCTGGATGATAATTGTCGGGAAGAATTTCTCTGGAATCGTACTCGGTTCTTATTAATTCATTCAATGAATTGATATCAAACTGTTGAATATTGAATGATTTCTTTTCTAGTTTTATAGAAATCATTTTATCTTGATGAACGAAATATTGTTTATTTCCATCAATCACTTCATAAGGCTTACTAACTTCATAGGAATAATCTTCCGAAGTCGTCATTTGACAATAAGAATTAAAGGAAAATGTGATTAAGATTAAAAATACAAGGTATTTTTTTTTCATGTTATAATTTTAGGTTGGTTTCTACAAATATATATTTTTTGCTCACTTTACATGCCTTACTTAAAATGAAACCATCCAATTACACGCCAACACATTGATAGTTAATTACATAAAAAAATGGTGAACTCTTAAAGAATTCACCATTTTGATTTAATAAATACAATCTATTAATTATTTTGTGTTTTTGTACATGTGTTTTGTTAATGCTCTAGCAAATATGATATAGGCATCTGCAATTCGTTGACCCGAATTAAAATCAAAACCACCATTGCCTTGACCTTGGATTTTTGTATAATCTACAGAGAAAATAATGTTTTCTGGATTCTCATTTTTATAAACACTTAATGTCACTTCAATTTTAGAGTTGTGTCTAATAACACCCACGTTGTAGCCAGGATAGATCATGGTAGTGTGGATTTTCATTGTGTATTCAGCACTTTCTAGATCTTTATTAACTTTCACTAAATTATTTTTGTAGCGATCATTAAATGTTTCAATAAACCGAGGTTCATAAAAATCTTCTCGATCTGACAACCACGATGCTTTGAATTTTTCTCCTGAACCAGGTTCTTTTTCATCACGTTTATCCATTTTGTCCTTTAAAAATTCTTCTTCGGAATCGAATTTTGGAATTTCTAAATTGGAATAATCAAATACTAGATTGTATTCCGTGATGCCTTTTAAATCTGACCAATCGCCTTCAGTGACTTTCGCTTTTTGTGAAAAAACAACAGAAGTGGAAATTAGTATTGCAAAAAACAGTAATTTATTCATAATGATTAATTTATGTATTAGTTATGAGACTAAAGTAGCAAAACTTCAACATAAAAAGGATACGATGAAATGCGTATTTTTAATATTTGGAATAAATAGGAAGTTACAATGTCAATTTAGGACTTTGCTTTTTCTGCTAAATTAGCGAGCATGTCTTTGGTAATATCATCTAAAGAAAACTGATGTTTCCAATTCCAGTCCTTTCGTGCATGACTATCATCAATATTATTTGGCCATGAATCAGCAATGTCTTGACGAAAATCTGGATTATATTCTATAGTAAAACCACTCAATTCTTTTTTAATAGAATGCACCATGTCTTTAGGTGTGAAACTAATAGCAGCCAAGTTATATGATGAACGAATATGAATATCACTAGCAGGTGCTTCCATAATTTGAATGGTTGCCTTAATGGCATCCTCCATATACATCATAGGAAGTTCTGTATTTTCAGAGAGGAAGCAATTGAAATGATTGTCCGCAAGGGCTTTGTGATAAATATCTACGGCATAATCTGTTGTTCCGCCTCCAGGTAGTGTTTTCCAGCTAATAATTCCCGGATAGCGAATACTTCTAACATCTACGCCATATTTATTAAAGTAATATTCGCACCAACGTTCTCCCACCTGTTTGGTAATGCCATACACCGTTGAAGGCTCCATAATGGTATACTGTGGTGTTTCTTTTTTAGGCGTAGTAGGTCCAAATACAGCAATACTAGAGGGCCAGAATATTTTTTTTATTTGTCCGTTTTTAGCTAAATCTAACACGTTAAATAGTGTGCTCATGTTTAAATCCCATGCTTTCATCGGGAATTTTTCGCCAGTAGCACTTAACATGGCAGCCATAAGGTACACCGTGTTTATTTCATATTTTTCAATACAAACTTTGAGGCTCGTTGAATCTTGCGCATCTAAAATTTCAAAAATACCAGAGTTAACAATATCTAAATTTCCATAGCTTATATCGCTAGCAATTACGTTATCATGTCCATGAATTTCTCGTAATTTGTAAGTTAGTTCTGAACCAATTTGTCCACAAGCTCCAATAATTAAAATTTTAGATTTCATTAACTAGTTTTTTAAAAAATCACTCAAAAATAACAAGAATTTACTGATGAAATGATAAATTTAACTTAAAATAATGTCTAGAAAATAAAGTATTATTATAATTGGTAGCTAAAACCCACGAATACAATATATTTGTAATTCGAGTTATAAAAATTATGAGAAACATTGGTTTAATACTTGTTTTGTGCTTCTTTTCTTGTCAGAATACAGATTCTGAAACAAGTCAGGTGTCTAATGAAAAAGCTATCAGTGAGTTAGTGACAAAAGCAGATATAGAAGCTTTAAAATACACAGATTTTATTGTGGATCAGAAAGTAGAAAAAGCCATCAGCGCTTGGGTAAAATACGGTGAGATAAATAGTGTTATTTTAGATGTAAAATCTGGAAATTTGTCGTTTTTTAAATCGAATAAACAAATTGTAGCAACTTTAAACAATGAGCTTAAATCTACGATTCCAGATGCTATAGCGTCACCACTAATTCTATCTCGTGTGATAGCTGTAGAAACTAAAATGTTCAAATTGGAAGGTGTTGTTAATTTATCTGCTCCAACAAAAGAAGCTATTTTAGAAACCGTAAAAGAGCTGTTAGTTGCTTTTTCAAATTTAAATCTTCAAATGAATAAGCAGATAGAAAAAGAATCTCAACGAATTCAGAAACCCTATTAACTCTTGTTTTATTTATTAATATTTTGTTAATATATGGTTGTTTTCAATTAACAAAATCAAATAGTAGTAAATTGTACCGTTAAAATAAACACAAAACTTATGAATTCTAACTTAAAAAAAGCATCATTATTTAGTGCAGCCGCCTTTATGGGTTTAATGGCTTGTAAAAATGATGCTAAAGAAGAAACCGCGCTTGTAGAAGAGGAATCCATTCCAGGAATTAATTTGGAATATATGGATACCGATGTCAAGCCAAATGATGACTTTTTTAATTATGTAAATGGCACATGGTTAAAGACAACCGAAATTCCAGATGATCAATCTACTTGGGGAAGTTTTAATGAGCTTCGTAAAAAAACAGATGCTGATGCTTTAAGTATTTTGGAAGCAGCCATGTCTGATGATAAGGATATAGAGAAAATACAGGTCTTGCCTGGTTCAGATCAGGAGAAGGCTGTGTTTTTATATCAAACCATTATGGATACTTTGGGTAGAAACAAGCAAGGTTTAGAACCAATCAAACCTTATTTAGCCAAAATTGATGCTATTGAAAACATCAATGATTTACAAGACTATATGATTGATATGGAACCACTTGGAGGTGGTGGATTATATGGTTTTGGTGTAAGTTCAGATCCAAAAGACAGCAATAGAAATGTTGCTTATTTAGGAGGAGGAAGTACAGGCTTACCAGACCGTGATTATTATGTGAAAGATGATGCGGACTCTAAAGAAAAGCGGGAGAAATATGTGGCACATATTACAAGAATGTTACAATATTTAGGAGAAACAGAAGCGGATGCAAATGCAGAAGCCAAGCAAATATTAGCGTTTGAAACGCGTTTAGCAGAAGCTAAAATGGATAAGGTAGACAGACGTGATGCTAGAAAGCGTTACAATCCAAGATCTATTGACCAAGTACAAAAAATGGTGCCAGCCGTTAATTGGAAAAACTTTTTAAGCGGAATTGGTGTTAAGGAATTAGATACCGTTATTATTGGCGATATAAATTACTTTAACCGCTTGCAGGAAGTTTTAGCTGAAAATAATGTAGACGATTGGAAAGCATACCTACGTTGGGATGCCTTTAATGGTTCTGCCGGACAATTAAGTACGGAACTAGAAACTGCTAGTTGGGAGTTTTATGGTCGTGAATTAAATGGTGCTAAAAAGCAACGTCCACGTGATGAGCGTGCTTTAGGATCTTTAAACGGAACAGTAGGTGAAGCTTTAGGAAAATTATATGTTGATAAAATGTTTCCACCGGAAGCAAAAGCAAAAGCTGAAAAAATGATTGCTAATGTAATTTTAGCTTTTGAAAACCGTATTAATAATTTGGAATGGATGAGTCCAGAAACCAAGAAAAAAGCGATTGAAAAACTACAAGCAACATCCATTAAAATTGCGTATCCAGATAAGTGGAAAGACTATTCAGCATTAGAAATTAAAGGTGTTGATGAAGGTGGATCATATTTACAGAATTCCTTAAATGCACGTGCTTGGAATTTTAAAAAGGATATTGATAAATTAGGGAAACCAGTTGATAAGAGTGAATGGTATATGGCGCCACAGGTTGTGAATGCCTATTTTAATCCAGCTTACAATGAAATTGTTTTTCCAGCAGCTATTTTACAACCACCTTTCTATAATTATAAAGCGGATGACGCTGTAAATTACGGTGGAATTGGTGCTGTTATAGGACATGAAATATCGCATAGTTTTGACGATTCTGGATCGCGTTACGATAAAGATGGTAACTTAAATAACTGGTGGACAGATGCTGATTTAGAGCAGTTTGAAACTTTAGGGAACCAATTAGCAGATCAGTACAGTGCTATTGAAGTATTACCAGATGTAACTATTAATGGAAAATTCACTTTGGGTGAAAACATTGGTGATTTAGGTGGTGTTTTAGCAGCTTATGATGCCTTACAATTAAGTTTTAAAGATAATGGCAGGCCAGAAGATATTGATGGCTTTACAGCAGAACAACGTTTCTTTATGAGTTGGGCAACTGTATGGAGAACTAAAATGCGTGACGATGCTTTAAAAACGCGTATTAAAACAGATCCACATTCGCCAGGAATGAATCGTGCTGTGCAACCCTTATTAAATATAGATGCGTTTTATGAAGCATTTAATATTAAAGCAGGTGATAGTATGTATATTGCTCCAGAACAACGTGTAAGAATCTGGTAATTATTCTTAATTTTAGTATTTAAAATATAAAAGCAGCTAAATTTTTAGCTGCTTTTTCTTTGTCAAAAAAATACATTTTTATTATTAAAACCAAAGGGTCCTAATGAGTTTTGACCGCGTGCATTGTTCGCAACAGATTATTCAAGATGTAATTTGATTATGAGCAACTGGACATCATTATTTCGTTGATAATTAGTTGTTTTAAGACATAAAAAAACATCCATTTTTATTATAAAATTGGATGTTCTAAATGCTACTAGTTGTTTAAAAAAAAGAATCTATTCTTTTGGTTTAGCCTCTTTTTTCTGATTCATTAAAGCATTCTTACTTATTTGAACCAAATTGAAATTAGGTGCTATTTTTAAAGCTTCATCTAAAATAGCTACAGCAGCATCTATATTAGTTGCCTTGTTTTCGTTATATTTAGATAAGCCTTTTAAATATAAAAAGGCAGCTTTTAAAGGTACTTGATAGGGTTGTTGACTCTCATAAAATGTTTTACCCATATTTTCTTTTGAATTGGTTAAACCATATTCAATATAGGTGTTAGATTTTGTCAAATTATTAGTCTGTAAATAGAGTTCAGCAAGCTCATAAGCTATAGAAGGGTCTGGTGTGCGCTTAAACAATTCTTCAAAATGAATAAGCGCTCGATTAGGTTCATTAAGCGCTTTTAAAGAAACCGCTTTTACTTCAATTGCAATATCAGAATCTGTTGGGCTGGTATCAATACCTATGGTATTTAAAGCTTGTACATGGTTGCCTTCACTCATGTAAACCATAGCTAACGTATCCTTATGTGCCTGTGCTTCTGAAGGTGATAACAAAATTAAATGTGTTAACCCATTGATAATCCCTTGGGAGTCTCCTTGAATTTTCATTTGCTTGTAATATTCACGGTAGTGATTTAGCAATTCTTGACTGGTTTGTGCTTGCGCTTGAAATCCTAAAACACATAACACAACAATAAGTAATTTCTTCATAATAAATAGTCGTTTAATAGGCTTCAAAGCTAAAAAAAATACTTAATGAATATCTTAAAACAATACTAATTATTTAATTGTCACTGTACTTTTAATAATAACCGCATCATTTAGCACAAATGGCTTCGGTATCATGGCTTTTGTTCTGCCTGGAATTGTAAAATGACTATTAGTTAGTAAATTATAAGTAGCTTCATAAACCTGTAAAGTTGTTTTTTGGTTCTTCGGAACTATTAATTGCATGTCTAACGGTTCATTCTCCGAAACATAATAACTAAATAATCTGTTATTGTAGCGATCTGCAAAAACATGACCGGATGCATCATCCTTTATTGCAGGAATACCATTAATCATTGCATCCTTAAAAATATTTGTACTATCAGCAAATACTTCCACACGTTCAGCATGTCTATTGGATTTAAATTGAAGTGTGATATTTCGATTCTCACCAATAATGGTGTCAGATAAAATGGTGATTTCTGGATTTTCAAGTGCTTTAACAGGCGCTGTTTTAGTAAACGTAAAACCCGATTTATATTTACTTCCCATGGTGTTTTGATTTAATAGTGACGCATCATCAGGTGAATCCGTTAAATAAGGTTGCGTATAACTATCTAGAGCGTCGTCATAAGTTGCCCAAACGGCTGTATTGGTATTACTGTCCAAAACATAATTTAAACTATTAGGTCTAGGTCTATCTTCTGAAAAATCAGATTTAAAATGGGCAATCACCAGACATAGTATGGAAGTTCCTAAAAACACATAAGACCATAGTTTTTTATGTTTGAAAAACCCGAAAACAGAAACCAACATACCAAAAATTAAAACCACCAAAATACAGGAAACAAATAGAATTTTTAGCCCGAGTCCCACAGGAAACATTTTTATAAATGGCACCATAATAGTCAAGACTGGAAAACCTAAAAGTGCCAATAAAATCAAGTTTGGTTTTTTCTGTCTTATCAGAACAAACAAGGTTGTTAACCCGAAGAAAACAGGAATAATAAAAAAGCTTGCACCCGGCAGTAAAAAGGCTACAAGCGTACAAATTACCAACCAGAAAAATAAAGGAGCCACAAATAAACTAGCCGTATTTTCTGGTTTATGAAATTTATGATAGACCCAAAAACAAATAGCTAAAGCCAAAAATGTAAACGCAAAAATATACACATGACCATTATACGTAAAGCCATGAAGCATCTCGCCATATTGTGGGTATATTAGTTTTATGAGGAACCATAAACCAAAGCCAATTCCACCAGCTGAAAGGAGCGCCAAAAAGAAAGCTGCAAAACCACGACCGATTTCAGAACCTATAAATGCTTCGCGTTTAAAGCCATAAATTAAAAGCGCAATAAATCCTAAAAATCCTAAAATGAGCATTGGAAAAATCCATGAAAACGGGTAAATAACCGTCTTAAAAAGGGGTGCATTAAAATAGATATAATCTTCCGTACTTTTTACTGAAGATAAATTGGCGTCTGAAAAATAATGGAGTAGCGGCATTAAATAACTGCCTTGATGTTCCAAAGTATTTCTATCTAAACGTTCGTAAGTATCTAGAGCAGTATGGTAATCAAAATGATCGTCTATAAACGCAAAATTGAAACCATCAATATTTCCATCTTCACGAAAACGGGTTAAATCTGTGTCATTTGGTAACATTTTATAAATACTGTAGGCCAAAGAATTGGCTACCGGATACTCTGGGTTAGCAGCTACAAAATGCTTCATTAATTCTGCATTTCCTTGGTTGGTTTCAATAAGCATATAACTCGGTCCACCAGAACCACGTGCTTCAAAATTTAGAACCAAACCAACATCTTTTGCCCATGGATGTTTATTTACAAAAATATCAGCACCATTCAACCCTAATTCTTCAGCATCAGAAATAACGATAATAATATCGTTTTTAGGTTGTTTGTTTTCACTTAAAAAAGCCCGAAGACTTTCTAAAATTGTAACAACGCCAGATCCAGCATCACTGGCACCAAAAGAGGAATGCGGTTGACTGTCATAATGGGTGAGTAATAATAAAGCTTTGCCGTTTTCTTCACCTTTGTATCGTGCAATAATATTTTTTGGCTTCGATAAATTGCCCCATTTCGTTATTGAAAAAGCTTCCTGCACTTCTGTTTCTAATCCTAAAGCTTCTAATTGTTGAATGATGTAATTTCTAACGCGTGTATGTTCAGCATGTCCTAGGTAATGTGGTGCTTTACTGATTTCTTTTAAGTGTGCCAGAGCACGTTCCGTAGAAAATTCATTTTCGGGAGCATCTAATGTTGAAATGTTTTGCGGTAATAACACAGAAAAACTCCAGTATACGGCAAAAGCAATAAGAATTAAAGCGAGTAATTTTTTAAACATGAGGATGTGCGGTTAGTTTGAAAACATAAAAGTACATAAAATATGAGCAATCTTAAGCTTTAGGAAAATAGTATTAAATTTCCTATATTCAAGGTTCTAAAAATCTAAAAATATGGGCATTAAAAGTTTTCAAGGCGCGCGAAAGCAGCAAAATAACGCAACAGACAATCAGCAACTAAAAGTTAGCGATTATATGACACGCGATTTAATTACGTTTAAACCCGAACAAACGGTTGATGAGGTAATCCACTCGTTGATTTCAAATAAAATTTCAGGTGGTCCTGTGGTAAATTCCCAAAATGAGTTAGTTGGCATTATATCGGAAGGTGATTGCTTAAAACAGATAAGCGAAAGCCATTATTATAATATGCCTATTGAACAAGATACCGTTGGAAATCGTATGATAAAAAATGTGGAAACTATAGATGGAAATATGGATGTGTTTGAAGCAGCCAAAAAATTTCTGGATTCTAAAATTAGGCGTTTTCCAATTGTTGAAGAAGGTAAATTAGTGGGTCAAATTAGTCAGAAAGATATTTTAAAAGCAGCCATGAAACTCAAAGGTCATAATTGGAAATAATTACACATTGTCCTTATTATAAAAGCCACCACGATTCTCTTTTCGTTCCAAAGATTGCCCGATAATTAAATGTGCCACATTTACCATGTTGCGCAATTCGCACAAAGTTGTGCTGATTTTTGATGTTCTATAAAGTGCGTCCATATCGGTATAAATTGCATCTAATAAGGCAATGGCTTCTAGTAGCCGTTGATTACTCCTTACAATTCCTACATAGTCACGCATTACAGCCTGTAATTTTTTTAAATTGTCTTCTAATAAAACGGGGTCTTTTAGACTATTTGTACCGCCATCTTGCCAATCTGGAATTTCTTGTTTTTTGCCTGAAACCGGAAAATCAACATGATATTTATAAATATTGTGGGCATATACCAATGCCTCTAAAAGTGAGTTTGATGCTAGTCTGTTAGCGCCATGAAGTCCGGTTCGGCTGCATTCACCACAAGCGAATAAATTAGTAATAGACGTTTTTCCATTTCGGTCTACTTCTATACCACCGCAAACATAATGGGAAGCAGGAACTACTGGAATCCAATCCTTACTGATATCAATATTATTTTCTAAACAAGTATTATAAATATTGGGAAAATGATTCTTAAAACCATCTAAATCCAAATGTGTACAATCTAGATACACGCAAGAATCGTCCGTTTTTTTTAATTCAGTATCTATGCTTTGTGAAACGATATCTCTGGAAGCTAGTTCGGCACGATCATCATAATTTAACATAAACCTAACGCCATTTTTAGTGCGTAAATAGGCGCCAAAACCTCTAACGGCTTCTGAAATTAAAAAAGCAGAACCTTCCTGTTTTGTATATAATGCCGTTGGGTGAAACTGCACAAACTCCATATCCTTTATCCGTGCTTTTGCTCGGTATGCCATGGCAATACCATCACCTGTGGCAATATTAGGATTGGTTGTGTGGCCATAAACGCGACCAATGCCACCTGCAGCCAAAACGGTGCTATCTGCTTGAATTGTTATAATTTCCCTGTTATTCTCATTCAATACATAGGCACCAAAACAGGTTGTATATGGCGCGTTTTGATTTAGTTGATGTTCGGTTATTAAATCAATAGCAAAATGATGTGGTAAAATTTGAATATTTTTAAGTTGATGCGCACGTGCCAATAACGCACGTTCAATTTCATAACCTGTAATATCTTTATAGTGAACCACCCGAAATTCACTATGACCACCTTCCTTGCCTAAATCTAGGTTTCCAGTTGGGTCTAAATCAAATTGTGCACCCCAAACCATCAATTCTTTTAAGCGTTTAGGACCTTCTGTAATAACCATATTTACAATGTCCTTATTGCATAACCCATCGCCAGAAATTAGCGTGTCTTCAATGTGTTTTTGAAACGAATCCGTTTTGTCATCCAATACAACGGCAACACCACCTTGCGCGTATTTGGTGTTGGATTCGTCTTCGGTTCCTTTGGTAACAATTGTGATGTTTTTCTTCGGAAACGTCTCGGCATATTTTACAGCTAAAGTTAAGCCAGCAACACCCGAACCAATAATTAATAATTCGGTTTTCATGGTTTTATTTTGAAAGTTGCAGCATACGTTCAATTGGAATTAATGCTTGTTTTCTTATGGCTTCCGGAACGTCAATTTGTGGTGATTCATTCAATAAACAATCATATAATTTTTGAAGTGTATTTACTTTCATAAACGCACATTCGCTACAAGCGCAGGTATTATCTTCTACGGCAGGAGCTGGAATTAATAAGGCATCTGGCACTTCTTGTTGCATTTTATGCAGAATACCAGCTTCGGTTGCCACAATAAATTTTCCTTGTGGATGCGCCTTCACATAATTAATCATTCCGGCTGTAGAACCAATATAATTGGCCGCATCTAAAATATGGGCTTCTGATTCTGGATGGGCAATAATTTTAGATCCTGGATTTTCTTGATATAACTTTAAAAGTTTATCTATTGAAAAGGCTTCATGAACAATACAAGCGCCATCCCAAAGCACTAAATCACGACCAGAAACTTTACTAATATAATGGCCTAAATTTTTATCTGGCGCAAAAATGATGGGTGTTTCTTTTGGAATAGATTCTACTATTTTTAGCGCATTGGATGAGGTACAAACAATATCGCTCATGGCTTTAATTTCTGCCGAACAATTAATGTAGGTAATAACTTTATGATTGGAATGTTGTTCTTTAAAAACTTTAAAAGCATCTGGCGGACAGGAATCTGCCAAAGAGCAACCAGCATTTAAATCTGGTAAAACAACCGTTTTATTTGGGTTTAAAATTTTTGCTGTTTCTGCCATAAAGTGCACACCAGCAAAAACAATAATATCGGCATCCGTTTCAGCAGCTTTTTGGGATAACCCTAGACTATCACCAACATAATCAGCTATATCCTGAATTTCTGGTATCTGATAATAATGTGCTAAAATAACCGCATTTTTCTCCTTTTTTAAACGTAGAATGTTTTCTTTTAAGCTCAAGGTTTTTAATTGTTTACAGGTTATACAAGACACAAATTTATGGGTAATGAGGTTTATAAATCATGACATAAATCATAAATCCATACCCATTTGTAAAAATTAGGACTAAAATATCTTTTTTATATCTTTGAAAAAAAATCTGTGTTATCAAATGCTTGTCAATACGCTATTAGATCCATTCTTTATTTAGGAATGTGTTCTGATAAAGACCATAAAATTGGTGTCAAAACTATTTCGGAGGAACTAGAAGTACCACAGCCATTTTTGGCCAAACTGCTTCAACGATTAAATAAGAATAAATTGGTTACCTCTGTAAAAGGTCCTCATGGTGGTTTTTATTTAAGTGAAACCAATAAGAAGCAGACGGTTTGGGATATTGTTCAGGTTATTGATGGGTATGATAAATTTAATCAATGTTTTTTAGGACTTTCTAAATGTGGGGATGATAATCCATGTCCTGTGCATTTTACAGTGGCTGCCTTCAAACAAAAAATACTTAAAGATTTTGAAGAAAAAACATTGGCAGAATTTGTTGATGAGATAAAGCTGAAAGGACGTTATATTTCTTTAAAAGCCTTTGATATTTTAGAGGAACCAACTTAAATAATGATAACCAAGCCTGTAAATATGGTTAAACAGCCTATTAATAAAACTTTCCATAATGCATGAGCTTCGCGAAGCTCCATAAAATAAAAGGCAACAACTAAAAACTTAATAGCAGCTAAAATCATGATGATTTCAGTCGTATTTCCTATTTCCAGGTTTGATATAACAGCTGATAGAATGGTTAAAATAATTAATACCATTAGGACGTAAAAAAACGGTTTCTGTTTCATATTAAAATACTAAATATATTAATGGAAATAATAATAGCCAGATTAAGTCACACATGTGCCAAAACGTAGCACTAGCCTCTACATCTTCTAGAATAAGTGTTTCAGGTTTTTTTATCATGGTGCGTAATACCGAAGCTAAAATTACCAATCCCACGAGAACGTGAATGACATGAAATAAGGTAAGCATCCAATAAAATGAGAAAAAGGTGTTATAACCCATGGTTAAGCCTAAATCAATTTTCCCCATATATTCTATTGTTTTCAATCCTAAAAACAGCAAACCACCAAGCATGGTTAATTTTAAATATAATTTAGATTTTTGGATGTTTTGAGCTTTCAGCGCACTAACTGTAAGCGCCATAAAAAACCCACTAATCAGTAAAAACAAGGTGTTAATTGTACCAAAGCTGGTGTTTAAAAGTAATCTGGATTGATGGAATAGGTCTGGTTCGTCTTTGCTAAATAAAACCATAGCAATTAGTACGCCACCAAAGGTAATGAGCTCTAGGTAAATAATGATCCACATTAAAATTCCTCCTGGCGGATATAGAATAATTTTAGTATGATGTTCTGGATTGATTGTTGACATTAACTTTGGTGTTTTATTTTTTCGTAGAGTTTGACTAACGATTCTAATAACTCGACAGGTGTTGTTAGTATCTGATAATGGTTTTGTCCAAACATTTGCGGTAAATAATATTTGGCTTCCGCTTCAATTGCTAATGCGTAGGAATTAATGTTACGCTGATTTAACTCGCGTAGGGCTTGTTTGACATCGTTAATACCATATTTGCCTTCGTATTTATCGTAGTCGTTTGGTTTGCCATCGGAAATTAAAATAACCCATTTATTTTTGGTGTCTCGAGAGTCCAGCAATGCTCCAGAATGTCTTAATGCTGCACCAATTCTGGTGTAACCACTAGGTTCCACTGCACCAATTTTATGTTTGGCGGTGTCCCAATTATCGTCAAATCCTTTTAGGGTAAGGTAGGTTGCGTAATTTCTGGTTTTTGAAAAGAAACAATCTATTGAGAAATCCACATTAAATTCGTTTAAAATTTCACCGAAAATTATGGAGACTTGTTTTTCAACATCAATGACTTTATTTCCTCCAGCATATCCATCACTAGATAAGCTGACATCTAATAAGATTGAAATAGATAAATCTTTGTCCTTTTTTCGTTTTGATACATATATTTTTTCCGAAGGTGTTCGTCCCGAATGCATATCTACATATAAATCTGTTATAGCATCTAAATCAAAATCGTCACCTTGCGTTTGTCTGCGTTGTTGCTGATATTTATTATTTACGGATGTGAGCATTTTACGTAAACCTGTTAAGGTAGATGCGTTTTTTTGAAGTGTTTTCTTATAGTATGCTGAATCCGTTTCAATTTGCTTTTTAGGATATACTTTACAGAAATTAGGTTTATAGGCACGTTTGGAATAATCCCATTCGTCGTAGGCAATATGTGGCGCTTCGGTGTCTAATTCGGCACTTTCAGAAATGGTGGTGTTTTCAATAAATTCTGCTTGATAAATAGAATGTACCGGGTCGTCCACACGAACGGTATGTTTCATGTTGAGGTCTTCCAAGGCGTTTGCATGATCGTCTAAATCATCATCGCCATCAAAATCTCTCCAGCCGCCTTCCCATTCTTCGGCTGTTTCGGCTTTTTCAAAATTATGTAATAGGACATAATCTTCCTGTTGTTTTTTATCAATTTCCAAAGTGCTTATTTCTTCAACAGCATTGGCTTTCAAAATGGTATTTATTTCGTTGTCTATGGCTTTTTTTATGTGTTCTGAAATGTTTTTTAAAACCGATTTTTTCAAGGTTTCCGGATCATCTTTCATCCATTTTCCATAAATAAAACTTAAATCTTCTGGTGTTTTTTCGGTTGATTTGTTGAAGTATAAGGTGATTAATTCCTGATGAATTTTCTTGGTTATTGGAAATTGTTGAAACATGTCGATTAAGACCAAATTAGAAGTTTCAAGGGCTTTATTACGAGCTTCTTCCAAAGTAAATTCATTTTCAGAGGTGAAATTTAAATGCTGATTTTTTTGAATGGATAGATACACGATTCGGAAAATATAGAATTGGGTATTTTGTTCAAAAGTGGCAAATTCAGAAAATTGCGTCGGTAAAAAGAAGCTGTTGTTTTTATAACCACCTTCGCGTTCCGCTTCAAAAATCTCAATGGCTTGACCTGTGATAGCTCTGGAAAAAATAGTGAGTCGTTGCTTTATGTCTTTTAGTTTAACCGCATGTTCCAGCGTTTCTTGAGCGTTTTTTTTACGACGCTTTAAAAACTTGGCAACTTTGGAAAAGAGATATTCATCTGGTTCAAACATGATTCATTTTTTTAAATCATTAAATCACATAAATCCGATAAAGCTTCTGTAATTTCAAGATCGTCTGTTAAGGGTTCAACCACAGCCACACGAACTGCTAAACGTTTTCCTAAACCTGTGTGAATTAATTTGGCTGCATCAACCAATAAACGTGTTGAAACGGTTTCAGTTAATCCAAGTTCTGTTAGGTTTCTAATTTTAGTAGCAATAGATACTAGTTTTTTTGCTGTTGCCGCATCAATTTGGGTTTCATTGGTTAGGATTTCAGCTTCATCTTTTTCATTTGGATAATTAAAAGCCAAGGCAATAAAACGTTGCCTGGTAGACGGTTTTAATTCCTTAAAGCCTTTTTGATAACCAGGATTAAAGGAAGCGACCAACATGAAATCTGGATGTGCTTTTATGGTTTTACCTAATTTATCAATATAGAGTTCTTTTCTATGATCTGTTAAGGAGTGAATGGCTACAATTACATCGGGTCTGGCTTCGGCAATTTCATCTAAATAAATAATGGCACCCGTTTTTACTGCTTTTGTAAGTGGACCATCAATCCAAACCGTTTCGGAACCTTGAATAATATAGCGACCAATTAAATCGGTGGAGGACGTTTCCTCATGACAGGAAATAGTAATTAGTTTCTTGTTTAACTGATGCGTCATGAAATCTACAAAACGTGTTTTTCCTGTTCCTGTAGGTCCTTTTAATAATACCGGAATTTTGTTTTTGTAAGCGTGATCAAATACTTCTACCTCCTTTGCTATAGGCTTGTAAAAGGGAATTGTAGTTGCTGTATGTTGATTTTCTGTTTTCAAAATAGAAGGTTTTATCTCGGGTGTTATTAGCGCGTTGTTCATGGTTTGTGAAAATTTAAAAAAGGCCCCTTAGTTAAAGTGTTTTGAAGCTATGGAATGTCAGGTATGAGCAAATGAAACTTCATTGTCTTTATATAGCTAAAAGGACCTTTTCTTGCAATTAAGCGTTATAAGTCTGATTCTAAATCTAATGCATCATCTGTTGGTAATCCGTGTTTATAGAATTCCCAGATGTACATGCCAATTCCGGTGGCAAATAAAGTTGCACATAAAATTAGTACTACAAAGTGAATGCTCACTTCGGCTTGTACCTCCATAAAGTCCATTTTAAATTTGCGTTCCAAATATACTTGAGCTACACCTGCAACACCAAAGGCAACCGTCATACCTACCATACCAACATTGGACATCCAGAAAGCGGCACGACCAACAGGGCTGTCGTAAAACTTTCTACCTGTCATATTTGGTAAGGCGTAACTTATAATAGCTAAAACAATCATGGCGTAAGCTCCCCAAAATGCGAGGTGTGCATGCATGGCAGTTACTAAAGTTCCATGTGTATATAAATTAGTTTGTGGTAGCGTATGTGCAAATCCTAATAGCCCAGCTCCAACAAAAGAGACAATGGCAGAACCTAAGGTCCAGAAGAGTGCTATTTTATTTGGGTGTTTCTTTTCACCTTTTCTGTACATATTTACAGCAAATAGGGCCATGGCCAAGAACGCTAATGGTTCAAGTGCAGAGAAAATACCTCCTACAATTAACCAGATTTTATTTACACCAATATAATAGTAGTGATGACCTGTACCTAGAATCCCTGATAAGAAGGTTAAACCAACAATAACATATAGCCATTTTTCAATAACCTCTCTATCAACACCTGTTAGTTTTATTAATAAGAAAGATAAAATGCCGCCCATTATTAACTCCCAAACACCTTCAACCCATAAATGAACAACCCACCATCTGAAAAATGAATCGGTTACTTGACTATCAAAAGGTAACATACCTGGAATATATAGTAAAGCAGCAAATACCAAGCCCATAGTTAAAACGAGAGCTGTTGTGGTTTTACGTTTTCCTTTATAAAGTGTGGCTAAAATGATTCCTAAAAATAGCAATACGTTTGCTACAACTAGATAATCTAATTGTCTTGGTATTTCTAAAAATTTACGACCTTCCCACCAGTTAAAATGATAGCCGATAATTGCAGCAACACCAACAACTGCAAGTGAAATTAATTGAACATAGGCCCATTTAACACTAACTAATTCGCGTTGTGCTTCTTCAGGTATAATATAATAGGCAGCTCCCATAAAACCAGAAAGCAACCAAACGACTAAAAGGTTGGTATGTACAGCTCTTGCTGTGTTAAAAGGGATAAATTCGTGGAGACCATCAAATCCAATACGAGCAAAACCCATAATGAACCCGTAGGTGATTTGTAAAACGAGGAGCAGCATGGAAAAGGCAAAAAACCAGTAGGCTACTTTTTGAGATTTATATTTCATCTGTTTAGTTTTATTGTGTTAGAATTCAGAAGTAATACCTAGAAAACACGTCATGTATTTTGAACTTGTTTAATAGCGTAATTCCGGGTTAGTTATTTTTTTTCTTTCTTTCAATTCTGTCTTTAGCTAAAGGGGATACAACGGTATCAAATCCATTAAGGTCAATACCACCAATCCAATCAAAAAAGGCTATTAAATCTTCGGCTTCTTCGGTAGTAAAACCATAGGCAACCATTTGTCTTCCGTTGGGATTCCATGGGTTTGGCGACATTAAAACAGCTTTAACATATCCTTCGCCTCTACGGTCTAGTACTTTTGTTAATTCGGGTGCGTAGTAGGCACCTTCACCTAAAATAGTATGGCAACCCATACAATTGTTTTCTTCCCATAAAACTTTGCCGCGAACCACTTGTTCGGTAATGCCTTCATGATTGGTTTGATCTTGCCCTTTGCTTAAGGAGAAAATGGTTAATCCTATAAATATTAAGAATGTTACCACAGTTCCTCCCAAGAAAAACGCGCGTGCTTGTTTTTTTGATAGCATATGATTATTAGTTAGTTGGTTAAAAAGACCTTTTAGTCTTCTATGCAAAAATAAAAGAGTCGAATAACCTAAAACATGACATTCGTCATATAATGAGATAAAAGTTAAAAACTTCTTAAAATATTGAGAATTTGCTTGCTAGCGTTGGAAAGTTATCCTTCTCGTTTTACCAAAGCATAATAATCGCCTTCCAAAGGAAGATAGCCTTGATCATAAACAAAATAGTAAACGGTACCAGCTTTCGTCGTGTAGATGCTGGTGAAATAATTAAAATCGAAACCCTTCTCAATGAGTTTAGCTCTGGATGATTTGGTTTTTTGTTCTGGATTCAGTTCTTCTAGAATACGGTAGTTTTTACGTAAGCGGTTATTGGTATTTCTAATCAGGTTTTTAGAGTCTTTATTAACGCGATTATTAAACGAATTTCTACAGGCATCGCTACAGAATTTTTTATCAATTCGGCCAACAATTTTATCACCACATTCTGGACATTGTTTTTGCATACTGCTGATTTTTGAAATTACTTTTAGGCTAAACTTTCAACTTATTATCTTTCTTTTGTGGAATGAATAGCCAAGTTATTGTTTAAATATATAAATTATTCCTTAAGAAGCCATTACAAAGCTTTTGCAATAACAACCGTATTTGTTTGATTTACTTTTTTGTGAACATCCACTTGATAGATATGCGATTTTAAATAACTGATAATATGCTCCAGTTTTTGAGAAAGCTCTTTTTCTAGCGAGGCATTAAATAAAATAGATCCACTGGCAGATTTGCGTTTCAGAATTGTCTCCCAAAATGATAAATCTAGAAATTGTGCTGGAACCATGAGGTCTATAAACAAATCGATGATGATGAGGTCGAAAGTATCTGATGTGTTTTCAATATAATGCAGTGCATCATCACATATGATGTTTAAATTTTTAGAAGTTTCAATCTGAAATTCATTCTTCGCAATGGCTATTATTTGTGGATCAATATCTACGGCTGTAATTTGATTTTGGTATTTAAAATCTTTTCTAAGTGTTTCAATAACACTGCCACCACCAAGACCTAAAACAAGAATGGAATTTACATTTTTAAGGTCTAGTTTCTCCAAACCAAACTTTAAAATGCGCTGTAATGAACCATAAGAATAATTTGCGTTTTTGGAATTCAAATGTTTTTTTCCGTTGTACCAAGTAATTTCTAACGTGCCGTTGATTTCCGATTTTATTTTTTTGGTAATAGGATATAAATAGCTTAAAAGTTTTGCCATGGTTGTAAAGGTAGTGCTTTTACGTTGTTGATTACTGCTTTAATTTTTTGGGTGAAATAGTCTTTAAGTGTACAATCCGTTTCTAAAATTTCAATTTAAAATGGAATAACTGGCATATTTTCCATGATGCGATAATGAAAATGAAATGTCTAAATCGATATCCTTGTCAAACAATCTTGGTACACCTGCACCTGATTTTCTAATGGAAAGAACTTCAACATTTAAACCGTTTTCAACTGAAAAGTCTTTTATAAACTCTTGTTTTAGTAAAGCACTCTGTTTTTCAGTAGTCATTCCAGCCAGATTAAAAACACCATTTTTTACTTCATCATCTTGCTTTTTAGCGACACTAAAAATATAATCGGTATTACTAATCGTTTCTGTTTTTAAAATAATTGATTCTATTGAAACTTCACCATAACCTGACTTTAAACTACATTCTAATCTTCTCGGATTGTAAAATGGTTTGCCACCAGCTTGAATAAAAACTTTATAAGCACTTTCTTTCATACTCCATAATTGCCAAACGATTAAAAATGAATTATCAGAAACTGCAATGATGTGTTGTTCTTTTTCAGTAAAAATCTTCTTCAAAAAACCGGATCTTTTCCAGTTTGTTGTGCGCATTGTTTCTTGAAGGTCTATGATATCATTTCCAATCATTATTTTTCGGAAACTTTTTGGTTTATAATTTCTAAAGCAGCTTTTACATTCAGCATTTTATCCATGGATTCATTATCGAATACAATGTCATATTTGTCTTCGATATCTAAAATTACATCAATAAGATTGGCCGAATTTATTTTTAAATCATTGATAAAATCCGTTCCTTCATGCATGTTTTCAAAACCTTTTTCGTCTTGAATGTAGGGTTTCACTATCAATTTTAGTTCTGCAATCATTTTATCTTTATCACGCATTATTTTCTATATTTTTTAAATATTAAACAGCCATTAACATCTCCAAAACCAAAACTTGCTTTGGCAACGATATTAATGTCTGTTTCAATTAATTTTTGAGGTATTTTTTCTGCTGAAATTAAACTGGTTATTTCTTCATTTAAATCTTCACAATTAATATTTGGAAAGATGAAATTATGGTGAATTTGTAAAACACTTGCCACACTTTCAATGGCTCCAGAAGCAGATAAACAATGACCAACCATAGATTTTAGCGAATTAATGTATGGAAAATCATGGCCTTTTAAGTTCAACGCTTCCGACCAGTTTTCTATCTCCGTAAAATCTTTAATCGTAGCGGTTAAATGACCATTAATGGCGTCAATTTCTTCTGCGCGGATTTTAGAATTTTCAAGGGCTTTTTTAATACAACGTTGAACGGCTTCAGAATTAGGAGCCGTCATGGAACCGCCAGCTCTTTGTCCTCCAGAATTAACGTCTCCACCTAGAATTTCCGCATAAATGGTGGCATTCCGTTCCAAGGCACTTTCTAAAGATTCTAAAACCATAGCGCCAGCACCACTTCCAGGCACAAAACCCGAAGCCGAAGCACTCATGGGTCTTGAGCCGGATTCTGGCGATTCATTATGTTTGTACGTTAAGACACGCATGGCATCAAATCCGCCCCAAACATAAGGGCCTTCGTCGCTTGTTCCACCAACAATCATACGTTTGGCGCGACCTGCTTTTATACGATCAAATCCCATTAAAATGGCTTCTGTTCCTGTAGTACATGCGGAAGAATTTGTGGTGACTTGATTTCCCAAACCTAAAATTCCGCCTAGATATGCGCTGACTCCACTCACCATGGTTTGTGGAACAACAGTACTTCCTAAACGTCTAACTTGCTTATCGTCTAATTTATAAATGGCTTCTCTAAATTTTTCAACTCCCGAAGTTCCGGCTCCAAAAATGGTTCCGCTGTCAAAATCTGTTTGGTCCAAAATTGAAAGTCCAGCGTCTTTCCAAGCATCCATTCCAGCCATGCAGCCATATAAAATTCCTGAACTATTAAAATCTCGGAGTTGTAATTCGGTTAAATATTCGCGTTTTAAGGCTTCTGAAACGTTTGGCTTTCCGCCAATACAACAGGAAAAACCAAGCGCTTTTAATTCGGGATAAAATGCAATTCCTGACGTTCCATTTTTTATGGCTTTTGTAAAGTCGGCCAGTCCAACTCCGTTGGGAGAAACAACACCAAGTCCAGTTATTACGACTCTATTTTCCATATTAATTATTATTTCAGATTTCAATTAAGTCATTTTTCCTGCTATCATTCCGGCAATTTTACCTCTACAAACCAATTCATTTTTTATATTAAACATGTCGACTTTACATTTCAATTTATTGAATCGAAAGTATTCTTTTTCACTTTTTACAAAAACCTTTTCACCTGGAAAAACAGGTTTAAAAAAATCTATTTCTGATGATGTTAAGGCAATTTGAATATCATTCATTGTTTCTCCCGATTTATTCATCAGGTAAATGCCGAATGAAACCAATCCAATTTGTGCCATAGTTTCCGTTAAAATGACGCCTGGTGTTACTGGGTTATTTATAAAATGGCCTTTATAAAAGTCACTTGAAGCATGAAACGTATAGGTTCCAGAAATTCCATTTTCGTCAATCTCCAAAAGTTCATCCACAAAAAGAAAAGGTTTTTGGTATGGGAGTTTTGCTATAATGTCTTCACCTGTCATAATATTATAATTAGCTTAAATGTTCGCCACCATTCACTTGGATTGTAATGCCATTAATCCATTTGGATTCTTCTTTGATTAATAAATAAACCACATTGGCAACATCTTCGGGTTTGGTAAGTCTGTGGAATGGATTTCGTTTTATAGTGTATTCTGCTAGTTTTTCACTGCCAGGAATCATTCGGAAAGATGCCGTGTCTGTCACGCCAGCTTCAATGCAATTGGATTTAATTCCATATTCTGCAAATTCCAATGCTATATTTCTTGAAATGGCCTCCAAGGCAACTTTAGCTGCGGAAACAGCGGCATAATTCTTCCAAGCTTTTTTGTTTCCTTCGCTTGTAAAACTGATAATTCTGGCGTCTTCTGCGAATAAGTTTTTACTAAAAACGTGCTTTGTCCAATCGTATAAACTAAACGCCATATTTTCGAGCGTAATATGAAAATCATCATTTTGAAGTTCTTTATTTCCGTCAGAAACCATGGGTTTTAAATTTCCTTTTGCAATACTGTGAACCAAGCATTTTACTTTTCCAGATTCTTGAAAATTTTCTTCTAATTTCGTAAGAATAATTTCTCTGTTTTCTGGTTTAACAACGTCTTTATTAAAATGAATTAATTTGATGTTATGTAATGAGACGATGGCTTTAAATTCGGATTCAATGCTTTCCATATCGCTTCGTAAGGCGCGATAAACCAAACATAGATTCATGCCTTCTTTGGCGAGTTTTTTAGCGGTTGCTAATCCCATTCCACTGGAAGCACCCAAAATGATTGCCCATTCGTTTTTATTTTCAAATTCTCTTACCATTTTATTAATAATCTTTGTGCTGTAAAACCAGGCCCAAAACTTAACATCAATCCTATATCTCCTTTTTGGGGGTTTTGTTCCATAAACCGCTCAAGAACATAAAGAACTATAGCACTGGACATGTTTCCGTAGTCTTTTAAAACGCCTTTTGTGTTGTCTATATTTTTTCCTAAAGCACCAAATAATTCTTCAATAGTTTGCACAATTTTCTTGCCGCCTGGATGAAAAATTAGATGATCCACATTTTTAATATCTAACCCATTTCGCTCTAAAAAAGGATGAACAATCATAGGGAAATGCGCAGCGATTTTTTCAGGAACTTCTTTATCTAAAACCATTTGAAGTCCGGTGTTTTTCAATTCAAAACCCATCATATGTTCCGCATTGTAAAAGTGATACATGGCATCATCTATGATTTTTGGACCTTGTTCATTTTCGTATGACGATAGAATGGTACAAGCGCATCCATCTCCAAAAATAGCAGCGCTTACAATGTTGACCATTGAATAATCATCAATTTGAAATGTGGAAGTGGGCGATTCTACAGCAATTACCACAGCGCGTTTATTTGGATTGGCTTTAAGGAAATTATAGGCATAAATCATCCCGGAAATTCCAGCTACGCAACCCATTTCAGTTACTGGAAGTCTAACGATGTCCTGTTTCATATTCAATTTATTAATTAAATACGCATCTACAGATGGAATCATGATACCTGTGCAACTTACCGTAATAATATAATCAATATCTGTCGCTTTTAATTTCGCTTTATCTAACGCTTTGGTCAATGCACTTTCTGCGAGTTTTATAGTTTCACGCTTATAAATAGCATTTTTTTCTTCAAAGGATGTTTTCAGAAACACCTCTTCAGGCTCCATGATTGAGTAGCGTCTATCCACGCCTGCATTTTCGAAAAGCTTAATAACTTTCCGTTGATAGCGTTCCTCTTGACCGTTTAACCAAACTTTTAGAAAAGGTATTATTTCTTCAGTAGTTCTGGTATATTTCGGGAGTTGTGTGGCTACAGATGTTATTTTTACGCTCATGATTTTTGTATTATCCATTGGTATCTAAATGCCCAATGCCAACTTATGGTACTTTTGTGTTTAATTTCTTTTGAAAATCGTTCTAAATCCTTCCTTTTAAATGCTCTTAAAATGGATAACAAACCGTCATTTTTGGTCATATCATTTTTGATACCTAATGTGACTAATTTAAAGAGATAATAGGCTAATCTGTGACGGTGTAAGTCGTTAACTAAAATACCCATTTTAGCATTTTTTAGAAGCGTTTGAAGTAAATTTAGTGCAACTTTATCATCAAAGTGATGTAAAAACAAGGTGCACATGGCAATATCATAGGTATGTGTTTTAAATTCTTCGGTTAGAATATCTTCTTTTATAAATGCTATTTCTGGATAATTGGTAGCTAATTGGTTGGCATAATCAATGGTCGCTTGATTGGCATCAACGCCTATTAATTTGAAGGTATAACCATTTTCTCTGCCATAGTCAGCCACTTTTCGCAGCATATCACCACTACCGCAGCCTAAATCAATAATGCTTATGGTTTTATCTTTTGGCTGATCTTCTAAAATTTTCTTGAGCCCATTGAGGGTTACCTGATTTCCACCTAATAATTTATTAATGGTCGCCAATTGGTCTAGTGCATCAATCAAAACCTCGCCCGATAAATCGAGATCATCCATAATTTCAATGGTATGGCTTCTATATTTGGTGTCTACAAGCATTATAATTCGGGTTTCATTGGTTTTCCGTGTGTGCTTTTTATGATGCTTGGCAACATAAAGCGGAAGGCTCTTAAAAATACCATAATTATTTCAGAAAAAACACCCTGTTTGAATAAGCTTGCTATTAAATGTCCAGATCGTAATCTGGCATTAAATTCTTTGTTCCAAATTTGTGTGTATTGTTTTTCTAATTCGGTTCGCGATTTTATATTACCAGATTGATAGTTTAGAATTTTTAATGATACCATTTGAGCGGCTCGAATGGCCATACTCATGCCATTTCCTGCCAAAGGGTGAATCATGCCTGCGCTATCTCCACACATTAAAATATGATTTTCTACAGGTTGCTTGGATGAAAAGGATATTTGACTAATGGATAACGGATTATCAAAAGTCATTTCAAAACTTTCAAAAACGTTTTTCAAATACGTGTTTTTGCTTAATACGCTCTGCTGAAAATCGTTGATGTTTTTGTGTTTCTTAAACGATTTATAATCGGCTATATAACACACATTTACTAAATCGGTTTCCACTTTTGAAATCCCACAATAACCGCCTTTAAAATTATGCAACGCGACCATGTTTTCTGGAAAGTCACCCTTATAATGCGCTTTAACACCTAAAAATGGCGTTGGTTTTTGAATAAAGGCACGATTCATATTAATATCTAAATTGGATCGTTTTCCAAAGGCACCAATAACAAATTCTGCCTTTAATTGTTTTTCTTCATTGGTATAAACCGTAAACTGATTATCCTCAAACTGAATATCCACGACTTTTTCATGTAGAATTTCAGTGCCATATTTTTTGGCGAGTTTGGATAATTCCCAATCCATGCTGTAACGACTCATGCCAAATCCGCCAAAAGGTAATTTGGTACTGATGGATTGATTTTTAGGTGTACTTAATGTAAACTGATTGATTTTTTTAGCGCCAAAAGCGAAAGGATTAAAACCTAAAGCTTGCAAATAGGGAAGGACTTCATTTGAAATATATTCACCACACACTTTGTGCTTTGGGTATTTATTCTTCTCTATTAGAAGCACCGAAAGTCCCTTTTTTGATAAATGCGCAGCACTCGTTAATCCGGCTAATCCACCACCAACTATAATTACATTGTAGGTCATTATTGGCTGTTTGTTTTTTGTATGCTTTTCTAAAATAGGACATAAATCCAAAAAGCCCTATTATTCTTACGGTAAGATAAAATAATTTAAGATAGTGTTGCTTGGTTTTTGATTATTAAATAATCATTCCCATAAATCAGTTTTTTTATTATCTTCATAAATAAAGTTTGTATTTTATGTAAAGGTTGATGGCTGTTTTTCGTTAAGGTCCTAAAGTAGTTAAATTTGGGTGAAAGTAAAGATTCAGTAGTAAATCTAATTTTTTTCGTATATTTGCATTAACATGCTTACCCCGCTTCCCGTTAAGATCAGCGCGCTCAGGGTAAGCTTTTTACTTTTCTATGGCTAAAATTCCTTATAATAAGCCAGCTTTAACCTATGCTGAACAAGTTATTCAATTACAAGACAGAGGTCTTGAAATTCTTAATTTAGATAGGGCTTATCATTTATTAGAAAGTATTAGTTATTATAGACTTAGTGGTTATTGGTATCCCATGCTTATAGATAAATCAAATCATAAGTTTAAACCGAATTCTACTTTTCAAAGTGCATTCGATATTTATTGTTTTGATAGAAAATTTAGGATTTTAATTCTTCAAGAATTAGAGAAGATTGAAGTTTCTATAAGAGCCAAAATGATATATGTTCTGTCACATGAATATGGGGCTTTTTGGTATCAGGACTCTTCATACTTCAAAAATCATATAAAACATAGTAAAAGTTTAGGAAGCTTACAAAGTGAGTTTAAAAGAAGTGATGAGGAATTCATAGAGGCTTATGCAGATAAATATTCCGATCCTTTGCCACCAAGTTGGATGATGCTAGAGATTACGTCGTTTGGAACGATGTCGTTTTTATATAGTAATTTAAAAGGAGGGAGAACAAAAAGAGTTGTTGCAAATTATTTTGGACTTAATGATAAAACTTTCGTGTCTTGGATGCATAGTATTGTTTACTTAAGAAATGTTTGTGCACATCATTCTAGATTATGGAATAGAACCATGAGTATTCAGCCAATTAAGCCGCAATCAACATCAAAAAGATGGTTGGAGGATGACAGTGTCAGTAACAAAAAAGTTTATTATATATTATCCATGATTTTGTTTTTAATGCAAACAATAAATCCAAAAAACACTATTGTTTCAAGGTTTAAAGCCTTACTTGATGAATATAAATGCATAGACGTTCGTGCTATGGGATTTCCAGAATCATGGGAGGATGAGCATTTATGGAAGTAATTAATTTGCTGCCAGAAAGAATTAATCTGATGTAAAAGTATTAATTCGATTTATCATTAAAATTTAATCATTCCCATAAATGAGATTTAAGAAATCAGTCGTTTCTAAATCGCCAAAATATTCTTTAACAGACAGATTTTTTAATGCCTTTGTGATTTCAACTTTATCATAAGGCACACCAATAAGTAAGCTTTCAATGTCTGAAACGGGTTTTCTACCAAAGAAATCGCCAAAGACTTTAAATTCCGAAATATGGCCCTTTTCAACAAAAATGCGCAAATCAATTTCACCAACAGGAAAACGTTTGTTTTTTTGAATATTAGATTTAGGCGATCGTCCAAAATTCCAATCCCATAAATCATATTTCTCGGCTTTCAGTCTATGAACCGCTTGCCATTCCGCTTCCGTTAATTTGTAGGTTTCAAAAGGTTCACTGGCTTCATATAATCCAACGAGTAGCTGATTTTTAAAAGCTTCCATAGATAGGGGTGTTTTTAAAAATTCGCTAATATTAGCCACGCGACTTCTTACCGATTTATGACCTTTAGATTCTATTTTGCTCATTTTTACTTGAAGCGCTTTTGTCACTTCGCTCATATCTGTATCAAATAAAAGCGTACCATGACTAATCATCCGTTTTCCTGTAGAAAACTGCGCAGTTCCAGAAATTTTCTTCTCGTTTACCAAAATATCATTTCGGCCTTTTAGTTCAGCAGAAACGCCCATATCATTTAAAACCCGAATAACTGGTGCTGTAAATTTTTTAAAGTTGCTAATACTTTTCCCATCATGATTGGTAATAAAACTAAAGTTTAAATTTCCTAAATCATGATAAACGGCTCCACCTCCTGAAATACGACGAACCACATGAATGTTTTGTGCATCAATATATTCATGGTTAATTTCTTCCAAGGTATTTTGGTTTCTTCCAATAATAATGGATGGCTCGTTGATGTAAAACAGCAAATAATCTGTGGAAGTATCAAAATGCCTTAAGGCATATTCTTCTAAAGCTAGGTTTAGTTTTGGATTGGTGTGGCCTTCATTGTCTATGAAAATCATAAGGGATGTCTTGTTTGGTAGATAACAAAGATAGCGAAATTTATAAACGCATAGTTGTTCTAGGAAAGAGCAAAATTTAGCAATTATTGCAGTATGTAATAAGCTGTTAAAACAGGCTTTTGCTATTGCAAAATCAGGGTTGATATATTAGGATACGTATAGAAGTACTTTGGTGAAAAGTTAATGCGTTTTTACTTTTTTTTTACCACAGTACTTTGTTATATGCTGTTCTAGGTTAACATTTCTTCCAAATTCTTCGAGAAGTTTTCAGATAAACTATTGGCTAATTTAAATTCCTCCATAATTTGATTTATTGAGTTTATCATTTTCAGTCTTGCTTTCTTTAAATGAAAATATTCTGTTGGTAATGAGGATACTTCATTTCTAAAATGTATCATAGCATCAATTGAGTCTTGTAATTCTGGAATCAAAGAATTTATAGTATCCAAAGTTTCTTGTAATGATTTATAGTTTTGATTTAGCTCGAAATCTATAAGAGTAAGTTTTTCATAAGCTCTAAATCCTTCTGAAAAATAATCAGCGAAGTCATCAATTCTAACGTTTAGTTTAATTGCTACATTGTTTAAGTATTCTGCATATGTTTTTATCGTACGAACAAGTCTTTTATCTTTTTTAGTGACTTTCATTCTAGCAAATTCGTTTATTTTTTCAGTTAGCTGATTAGTTTCTGTTCCAAGATTTTCTATTATTTCAGTCATGTCATTTAGAATAAATCCTGCTTCATCAATAGATTTAGATTCTTCAATTATTTCGTCAATTTGTGTTGTTGATATGTCTTGTTTTATAAAAGATTTTATGAAATCGTCTTGAACTTCATTTTTGAGGATTTTTGTGAGTTCTAATTTTGAATCTTTATTTAACTCTTTGTCTTTTGGAATGTTTAATTTCCACTGTGTTCCAGTTTTAATTAAAGTATTTTCACTAATTAATTCCCATAATGTTTCTTCGCTTTCTGGCAAATGTGCTATTAGTATAATTGGCAGATTTAAATTAGTCCAATAATGATAATGGATTTTAGAAACATAAAGAGTTAAATGAGTTTTGGCATCATGAAAATTCCCAAGACCAGTTTTAATTTGTGTAGCAAGGAACTGTCCTGTTGGATTACTTTCAATAACTTCTTCCGTAAGTGCATCAATTCCAACATCAACAATAGGTTGTTCTCGGAATATCCAATTTAATTCTTTTGTGAAAATTAAAGCGGAAACGTAAACTCCTGTTCTATCTGTATTGGTTACTCTCAATTTTTGAATTGCATATAACGGTCTTGTATATGAAACGTAGTGCAGAAAATAAGCAGTTTCGTTTCGGTTAAACACAAGCCAAATTTTTAAATTTTTCTAATTATCTTTCTTTTACCGATTAGCCAAATTTAAAAATTTGGCGAACTAGCAAAAATGCCCGAACCTTCGTGTTAGCAAAGTCTCGCACTATGTTTTATATACGTTGTTGCCAGTAGTTTTTTTCGCGATATGCCAAAAAATGTTCTTTGAAAAGTGAGGTTGAGAACTATTTCTCTCAAATAGGGCAAACTAAAATCTATTCTCATTCAAAGTTAGAATATGCCCTAATGAGTCATTAAATATTAGTTAAGAACTAACATAGCGAACTGTGTGGCGTAAATTAAAACTTTTACAAGTTGATACACCTTTTGCGATACAGTCACTCGCAAGCTTATTTTTATTTCCATTTTTATATGAATTTAAAAAGTTAACTCACAATTTCAAAGAACACACAAATTTAACTTTTTAAATCTTATTGTCCACTTTTCTTTCCGAAATTGGGTTTTAGTTTTTCCCAAAGTTGCTGTTCTATTAGCTCAACCAACACTTGGTCTATTCGTATTTTAGATTGATGCTCAACTTTATAAATATTCACAATCAAATCGTAGTTCATATTTTTGTCCCATTTAGATAAGTGCATACTATAAACTCTTGTTCCTCTTGTCCCGAAATGATTTTTTAGTCGAGAGTAAAAATCGGTTGTTGAACTACCAACATATAGAAATCTTGAATTGGTTTTATTATACCTTGAAACATTTACTCGGTCTTTATTCTTGACCTTTAATTTATTGAGTTCACAAAAATCTTCGAATTTGCGAAGTAGTTCTGATAGCTTTTTTCTTTGTTTTAACTCAATAGTATAAATCAATGCTAATTTACTTTTATCAACCTTTTTAATTTTGGAATTTAGTATTTCTCGATTTCTAAATTCTGATGAATTGAATTCAACCGTTTGTTTTTTTGATATTGTAATTTCCCCTAAAGCAGATTTTAAACTATCTAAATAATTGTCTGTTTCAAAAAGTATGTTAGGTAGATTGATGTTCATTTTAAAATTACTGGCAACGTGTTATATAAGTATAAATATACACTTAAATTCAAAATTACCCATTTCCAAACGACTACAAACATTTACAAACGAATTTAAATAGGTAACTACCGACTAATACTTGCAAGGGGTTGCATCTTTGCCGTGTTGATTTGACCTAATGATTTTCAACATAATTAAAACCTTATCTTATGAATACGTTAAGAAACAAAGTACAGTTAATTGGAAGACTTGGACAAGATCCAGAAATCATCAGTTTTGAAGATGGTAATAAAATGGCTAAATTTTCATTAGCTACAGACGATAGCTATAAAGACAAAAATGGCGAAAAAGTAGAACGCACCTACTGGCATAATGTGATAGTAAAAAATGGCTTGGTAAAAGTGGTTGAGGAGTATGTTACCAAAGGACAAGAAATTGCTATAGAAGGCAAATTAACCAACAGATCTTGGGATGATAAAGACGGAAAGAAGCATTACATTACCGAAGTGTTATGCAACGAATTGCTGATGTTTGGCAAGTAATAATTGCAATAAAAAAAGAAAAGCCGCGAATGAACTTCGCGGCTTTTTTTATGCAACTTTTTGAAGCAAATCAAAACACGGGCATTTGCCACATCGTTTTTTTTCACTTTTTAAATATTTTTCACAGCATTTGCTTTTTACTTTCTTCTCCGCAGAAATGATACCTGCTTCGCGTAATGCTTTTAAAGCCTTTTTCTGTTTTTTCTTGTCTTTCTTTTTGCCCACAATGGTTTAGTTTGTAGATGATAAGACAAAAATAATTATTTTTATTGATTCTAAATAAAATTAATTGTTAAAATTAAACAGTTCCCCTTGAGGCTGCTGAACTAATAGTTAATTGTTCAATATCACGATCAAATAAATACAATCCGCCTTTATCGTTTCCTATTAAATTTATTTTATCTAAAATGGTGCGTGCCATAGCTTCTTCTTCAATTTGCTCGGCTACATACCACTGTAAGAAATTATGAGTGGCGTAATCTTTTTCTTGTAAACTAATATGTACCAATTCATTAATGCTTTCTGAAACATATACCTCATGCTCATATAGTTTTTCAAACATTTCTTGGAAGGATTTAAAGGTCACATTTGGTGCTTTTAATTCCGAAACATGCGCATGTCCACCTCGTTCATTGACAAATTTTATAAGTTTCAACATGTGGTCGCGCTCTTCTTGAGATTGGCTGTACATAAAATTTGCCACACCTTCAAGGCCTTTTACTTCTGCCCAACAGGCCATTGCTAAATATATTTGAGACGATTCAGCTTCTACACGAATTTGTTCGTTTAATGCGTTTTCAATTTTTTTTGATACCATAATTTATGCTTTTAGTAAAGTTACATAATTTCTCTAGGCTTTGTAGTTATAATAATCCTAAATAAGGAGCTATTGTTGTCCTTTTTAGTTGGAAACAAACTTTAATCCAACAATGGAAACTATTAAAGTGGTTATAAAGAATAAACGCCAGAAATCAGCGGGTTCTTTAAAAATAAAGATGCCGACTAAAACGGTTCCTACGGCTCCAATTCCTGTCCAAACGGCATAAGCTGTGCCAATAGGTAAACTTTGCGTGGCTTTTACCAAAAGCACCATGCTGATAGTTAAACACACCAGAAAACCCATAAACCAATAGGTGGCAATGCTTCCAGAGGTTTCCTTAAATTTTCCTAAACAGGCAGCGAAAGCCACTTCAAATAAACCCGCGATAAGTAATAAAATCCAATTCATACGTTTTTCCAAAATAGTTAAAAACTGGCCCTAAAGTACTTATTTTCTATGACCTTATAAAGACTGTTTTGCGAAACGTTTTGGAAGTAAATTTTTATGAATTTGTTTTTCGTAAAATGTCAATCGAATACCAAAAAGCAATACGAATCCACCTAATACCATTTGCAAGGTGATGGTTTCATCTAAAAACAACCAAGCCAAAATAGACGCCAAAATTCCTTGTCCTAATAAACTGACGGAAACACGCGTAGCACGCATCTTTTTAGTGGCAAAACTAATTAATAACCAAGCAGCAAGCTGACAGACCACAGCTTGTATGAGGAGTACATACCAACCCATATTTGAGAATCCAGAAAACGGTTCGTTTAATCCATAGCTTAAAAAACCTAAAAACACGGATGAAGCGCCAAGGCTAATAGTCATAAAGGTTAATACGTTTAATTGTTTTAATACTTCTTTACTAATTAACATATAGAACGCATACAAAACGCCCGAAAGAATACCGAAACTAAAGGCTAAATCGAAATCCAAGTTTCTAAACGTAGAGAAACCGACTAATAACATCATTCCAAAAACAGCAACCAATGTGCCAATCCAAAAATTGCCTCGTGGTTTATCTTTCAGAAAAAACAAGGCTAAAACACCAACCCAAACTGGCGATAAGTTCGTTAACAACGATGCTTGTGTTGCTGTAGATTCTTGAATAGCAATATTCCAAACAGCTACATCGCTCCCAAAAACAATACCGCAGAGTACTGCTAAAAGTCCCACTTTTAAATTGGGAAGTTTAAACTGCTTTTTCCATAAAACAAATGGTACTAATAACACAAACGAAAATGCCATGCGGTAAAATGCCGAAATAACACCTGGTGTTAAATTTAATTTAACCAGAACAGGGAAAACAGAAATACAAATTATGCCTATAACAAGGGCGATTCTAGCTTTTTTCATAATCTTAAAATGATACGATTTAACAAGCTGCAAAAGTAGCACCTCATGTGCGATTATTATGATATTAAATAGGCTATTTCTTATACTATATTATCCCTTATTTGTATATCAAAGAAAAACAGGCGAATTTTGTATTAAAAATAAATATGTTGTGCCAAACGAAAAGTGTTGGCATGTGCTTCAATAATGGTTTTTATATCTGGCGAATAACCACCTCCCATACTACACATAACAGGAATGTTCAGGTCATGGCAAGTCTGCAATACAAACCGATCACGTTCTTTACAACCTGCAATAGTAAGGGCTAATTTTCCTAATTTATCAGAAGCTATTACATCAACACCACATAAATAATAGATGAAATCTGGTTTTTCTGAAGCTATTAACTTGGGGAGTGTTTCTTTTAGAATAGTCAGATAGGTGTCATCTGTCGTATTCGTTTCTAAAGCAATATCCAAATCACTTGCTTCCTTTTTAAAGGGGTAATTACTTTTTCCGTGCATAGAAAATGTAAAAACGGAGGGATCATTCTGAAAAATTTCGGCAGTTCCATTGCCTTGATGCACATCCAGATCTACGATTAGAATTTTAGTTGCTAACGTCCTTTCTTGAAGATAACGTGCGCCAATGGCTTGGTCATTTAACATGCAAAATCCTTCGCCTCGATTGGAATATGCATGATGCGTTCCGCCAGCAATATTCATGGCAATTCCATGTTTTAGAGCAAATTCACTTGCTTTTATGGTGCCATCGGCAATCATAACTTCGCGCTGTACTAATGCATCACTTAATGGAAATCCAATTTTTCGGATGGCTTTTGCATCTAATGTCAGGTTCAATAAATCATGATAATATGCTTCGGTATGAACACGTAAAATATGAGAATCATCGGGAATTTCAGGTTCGAAGAAATTGGCATCCGTACAAGTTCCTTCGTAAAGTAATTGCTTGGGAAGCAACTCATACTTCAACATGGGAAACCGATGACCTTCTGGTAATGGATGTTTGTAAATAGGGTGGAAGGCAATTTGAAGCATGCAATTATTTGATTAATTTGAAAGAAGCAATTTAATAGTTTTATGCGGCTTTTTGTAAGAATACCTGACCAAAAAAGCATTTCAGAAACGTGTTGTTTTTTTGTGTATATTTAATAATTCCTGTTATAACATACTGATTGATAGCATATTTATTCATTATAAACAATACATTATGTTAGGAGAAACATTAAAAATTGCCTTTGGTGAACTGGGTCAGAAAGAAATTAAAGGCGAAAAGGCCCACAACGAACGCATTTTAGAATATCAAGAAACAACGGGTTTAAAGTTTGGAAATGACGAAGTAGCTTGGTGTAGTATTTTTGCAAATTGGGTGGCGCTTCAAGCCAATTTACCAACGTCCAAAAGTGCTATGGCTAGAAGCTGGTTAAAAATTGGTAATAAAACCGATTGGCCACAACCTGGTGATATTGTCGTGTTTTGGCGAACGGATATTAATGGTATATTCGGTCATGTTGGCTTCTTTTTGGGCTATACCAAAAGTGGAAAATCTATTTACTGCTTGGGTGGAAATCAAAATGATGAAGTGAATATTCAAACGTTTCCATTGGATCGTATTTTGGAATTCAGAAGTCTCACGGATGCGGTTGATGAATCACTAACTATTCCAACAGGTTATTTACGAAAAGGTGATAGTAACGAAAACGTGAAACGCCTTCAGAAAATCCTAATTAAATTGGATTTTTTAAGTGGTACTGCTGATGGTGTTTTCGGACCAAAAACCGAACAAGCACTTATTAAATTCCAAACCGATTCCCATATTTTTGTCGATGGTATTTATGGTAGTGAATCCAGAAATGCCTTGCAAGATCAATTAAACGGCTAATCTATTTATGTAGTTTTAATTGAATGCGTTTGCGTGGTACATCCACTTCCAATACTTTAACAATAACTTGTTGATGCAAGCTAACATGTGCATTAACATCACTTACAAAACTATCCGATAAATTAGAAACATGGATTAATCCGCTTTCCTTGATGCCAACATCTACAAAAGCGCCGAAATTGGTAATGTTATTGACAATGCCTGGAAGAAGTTGCCCTTCCTGTAAGTCTGTAATGGATTTGATGTTTTGGTTGAATGTAAATACTTTGGCTTGCTCACGAATATCCAAACCTGGTTTTTCTAATTCCTTAATAATATCTTGAAGTGTTGGTAAACCAACAGAATCTGAACAATAATCTGGTAAATTCAGTTTTTGAAGTACTGTAGAATTCCCAATTAATTCGGAAATAGGTTTGCCTAAATCTTTAGCCATTTTTTCCACAATGGTATAACTTTCAGGATGCACTGCGGAATCGTCTAACGGGTTTTTAGATTCCTTTATTCTTAAGAAAGCAGCACCTTGTTCAAAAGCTTTATCACCTAAACGTGGCACTTTTTTGATGGCATTTCGCGATTTAAAAACACCATGTTCTGTTCTGTAATTAAAAATATTTTCGGCTAATTTTGGGCCAATGCCAGACACGTAACTCAATAACGACGTACTAGCCGTATTGATATTTACACCAACCGAATTCACACAACTTTCCACAACCGTATCCAATTCACTTTGGAGTTTTGTTTGGTCTACATCATGCTGATATTGCCCAACGCCAATAGATTTGGCATCAATTTTCACGAGTTCGGCAAGTGGATCTTGCAAACGTCTTCCAATAGAAACAGAACCACGAACGGTAACATCGTAATTTGGAAATTCCTCACGAGCAATTTTTGAAGCGGAATAAATACTCGCTCCAGCTTCACTCACCACAAATACTTGAATATCGTTTTTAAAATGGACTTTTCTAATGAGTGCTTCGGTTTCCCGAGATGCTGTTCCATTACCAATGGCAATGGCTTCAATTTTATAAGCTTCAGCAAGCGAGCTTATTTTTTTCATGGCACCAATCGCATCGCTTTTTGGCGGATGCGGATAAATAGTTTCGTTATGTTTTAAATTACCTTGTGCATCTAAACACACAATTTTACAACCACTTCTAAAACCTGGATCGATGGCCAAAACTCGTTTTTCTCCTAAAGGCGAACCAAGTAATAATTGTTTTAAGTTTTTGGCAAATACAGTAATAGCGGAAGCATCGGCTTTTTCTTTGGCGTTTTGAAGGGCTTCATTACTTAATGACGGAAACAATAAACGTTTGTAGGCATCTTGGATGGCTAATTGAATTTGAGATGCACATGCGTTTCTGGATTTAATCATGCGATCTTCAATTTTAAATAACGCTTTTTCGTCATCAATGGAGATTTTTGCTTTTATAAATCCTTCCTTTTCGGCACGAAGAATGGCGAGTAATCTATGTGAAGGAATACGGCTTAAAGATTCTTCCCATTCAAAATAATCCCGAAATTTCTGTGCTGTTTCATCATCTTTTTTAGATTTTACCACCTTGGTAGAAATCATAGCAAAACGTTCTAATTGCTGTCGGATACTATTTCGAATATCGGTTCGTTCGTTAATCCATTCAGAAATAATATGTCTGGCACCTTCTAAAGCGTCTTCACCAGAAGAAATATCGCCTTTTATATATTTATGAGCAATGGATTCAATATCAGAAGCATTCTGACTCATGATTATTTTTGCCAAAGGTTCCAGTCCGTTTTTTCTGGCTGTTTCTGCTTTGGTTTTTCTACTTTTTTTAAATGGTAAATAGATGTCTTCTAATGTGGTAATATCTTGAGTCGCTTCTATTTTTTGCTTCAATTCAGCGCTTAAAACATCTTGATCTTCTAACGCTTTTAAAATGGTAACTTTTCGTTTTTCTAGCGTTTCAAACTGCTCCTTGTATTTAACGATGTCACCAATTTGAACTTCATCTAAATTTCCTGTACGTTCTTTTCGGTAGCGCGAAATAAACGGAATGGTACAGGCTTCATTTAATAATTCAACCGTGTTTTTTACTGATGTTTCTGGTAATTGGGTATGGGAAATAATATAGGATACTAATTGCATGTAAGTCGTTTAAATAAAGTGTAAATATAAGGACGTTCGCCACCAAACGGATTTATAAAGGTGTGATTGAAGCTGGAAATGAGTTTGAAATCAGTGCCTAATTTATCTTGAAGCATGCTTGTGTTATAGCGTTTCAAATCCAGTCCGCAGCATTTTTCAGCACCATCCGTTGCAAAAACGGCAATGAGTACAAACCCATTTTTAGCAACTATTTTTTTTATGAGATTGAAATATGCTTGTTGGTCATTTTCGGTAAGAAAGAAATGTAACACAGCACGATCTATCCATAAATCTATGGGTTCTAATTGGTTTAATTTTTTAGGATTTGTTAAATCATCCACCACACAATTCAAATCATAATTATGTGAGTTTTTAATACGTGTTTGAAGTTTCTCAAGTGCTTGATTACTCAAGTCATTTGCAATAAGGTTTGTATAGTCGGCATCCAAAAGCGCATCTATTAAGGTGGTTGTTCCTGCGCCGACATTTAGAATTTTAGCATCTTTGGGTAATTGTGTTTGAGCAACCAGCGTCATCGTTTTTTCTGGATTTTCTTCAAACCAACCCAATTGGGCATCTTCTTTATTATAAGCGTTATTCCAATGCAATTTTAATTCAGATGACATAATGTATGGTATTAAAACGTTACAGATTCGTGATACGTAATGCTATTTTTTCAGTGCTGTAAATTACTAAAAAAACCTCGCAGTACATAGTCTGCGAGGTTTTTCATTTATAATAATGTAATGGACTATTCTACAGCTTCAAATACTGCTAAAGGCGCCATTTTTGCCTTGTTTAATGTCATGGTATTTCCACTTAAGGAGAAATTATCGGTTGTATTTAAAACCTCTAAAAATTTCTGCTCAATAGTCATATCTTCTTCTGGACACGATTTCATGGTGGTTGCCATTTTTGAAAGTTTCAGCTGTAATTTATTGGCTACTTCAAAAGTACCATTGAAATTATTACAACCTGAATGTCCAAAAACCCTGTTTTCATCTGTTCCAAAGGATATAAATGCTTCCGAATCGGTAATATCTTGACCCATCAATTTTACTAATTTCCATTTGGTATCTGTAAATGCTATTTCACCAGCATTATTCATATCCTGTTTTTTCAGAACGTAAAATTCTGCTAATTCACCAGTCACAACTTCGCCAGATTTATCTAATTGAATCAGTCTGTTTTCACCAACTTTAAATTTGGTTTCGTTATCGTCAGACAGTAAAATGTTTTGCCCATTATCTTCCCATTTGTAGTAACCACGGGTTTCAAAGACACCATCTTTTTTACCTAAATAATCCATGACTGCTTCGTAAGACATGTCTTCATTTAATCGAATCGTCGTTTTTATACCTTCGCAATCGGCACAAGGTAGTGTTCCATCATACGTACCTATCCAATCCAAAGAATTTTGACTGGTATGCATATCTGGTTTTGTTTCAGATTCGGTCATTTCAACTTCCGTTGATTCTGTATTTTCTTGTTTGTCTGATTTACAACTCACTGAAAAGATGAGCGCTAAAACAGCAAATGCTAAAATGTGTTTTTTCATAATAGGTGTTTTTAATTTCCTGACTGTTGTTGTGCTTGATTCACCATTTCGTCATTAGGAACAATGGCAATGTTTACACGTCTGTTTTTGGCACGACCTTCTGGTGTTGAATTATCAACTATAGGTTGCTCTTCTCCAAACCAATGGGTTGTTAAACGTGAACTACTAATACCTTTTACATTTTTTAAATAATCGGTAACGGCGTTTGCTCTATTTTTTGATAGCGTCATATTATACGCATCGTTTCCATTGCTATCTGTATGACCAACAATTAAAAGATTAGTATCTGGATACTCCTTAAAGACACCAGCTAATTTATCTAAATTTTGTTGAGATTGCGCATTGATATTGTATTTTTCTGTTGCAAAATGAACGCCACTATTTTCATCAAACGTTACTACAATACCTTGATCTACACGTTCCACAGTTGCGCCAGGAACTTCTTCTTCAATACGTTGTGCTTGCTTATCCATTTGGTTTCCAATAATGACACCTGCGCCACCACCAACAACACCACCAATTACAGCACCTAATTCAGAACTGCCACCTTTAACATTGTTTCCAATGATGGCTCCTAAAATAGCACCTCCAGCGACACCAATGGCAGCACCTTTTTGTCTATTATTCGAATTTTCTACAGCCTTACAGTTGGTAAAACTAATTACCAAAATACCTGCAAGTGCTACTAATGTTAATTTATTGATTACTTTTCTCATTATTTTATTGTTTTGTAAAATTCATAAATATAGTGAATGGGCTTCCGTTTAAAGTTACGGTCTGGCGCCACTGCATCGTTGTTGCTGTAATACCAGCTAGTTTTAAGCGATAGCCTTGATTGGTTTCTGATTTACCTTTAGCATCTACTGGTTTTAACATAAAGTCGTATAAACCTGTAGCAGGATCAATTTCTTGAATGCTAAATTTAAATTTTCGTGGACCTGTAGCACAATCACCACTGTTAATTTCATAGGTTCCAGAATTATTATTTGGAACAAAATTCCAAGTACTGCCTTCAAAACAATCCGTTGATGTGTCGTTAAATAAATCGACCGCAAAAGATCCTGTTTTGCTATAATTAAAGGAGTTTAGGGTCCAGCTACCTTTCAAATCTTTCTCCGAGTCGCGCACAACTTTTGTTGTACCGCAGGATAATAAACTTAAGGTTAATACCAATACTATAATATGTCTCATAAATGTTAAATTTTAGTAATTCAAAAATACGCTTTAAAACGAATGCATCTTAATTCAAACGAATAAAAACAGCGTGTTATTGATAGAAATGTGCTTTAATTTTTATGGAATTAAGGTTCAATTGGATTTTGATCTTCAATTTTCATCAGCGGAAAAGGTATAGAGTCTGTAATGGCCAATTGTCCAGTTAAAAGAACCCCAAACATAGCTGTCCTTGAATTTAAAAACGGTCTGCTTTTCTAGGGTTTTAAAATTGTTGGAATCCACAAATGCTTTAATTTGGTCAAATCCGTTTTTAGGAATAGAGCCTTGCAAATGATTAAATTCTGAATCGAAAAGACATTGAATTCTAGTCGATTTTGTTTCAGAATAGGATTCAAATGCTGCAAATATAGCTGCGCCAACTACGCCACCAACCACGTACCCAATAATAATCATACTACTTGTATTAGAAGGTTCGCTGGCTCCCAATGTTATAATATATTGGTTGTCCATTTCAAAAGCTGAAACCCCAATATTGGAATAGGAAATTTTTCTAATAAATTTGGAGGATTTTTCTACCTCACGAAGTTTGCTAAAATCACCATTTTCAATCATGATAGGTGAATTTTTAAATGAAATATCTTCGTCTTTAGAGATTGTAAATGTTTTGACTAGTTCCGAAGTATCCGCCTTATAAATATCTAGAAAAACCTGATCACCATTAGCATACGTCGTTAAAATATGGTTTTTAATTATAAAGGAATTGGCAGTTACTAATTTATCATCTTTCTTAAAATGAATATTTTCAATTTTGTCAAACGTATAGTTTTCTTCGTGAATGTTTATAGCAATTTTATAGGTGAATTTGGTATATAAATTATTGGTTATAATTAACTGATCATCTAGAAAATAGATTTTTGTAATGGCAGATGCGGCTTCCAAAGAATTTGGCACGCTAACATCTACAAATTCAATGGCCTTATTGGTAACATTGTTTTGGTAAATTAATGTACTTAAGTCGTATGTTAAACCATTGTCATTTTCAATTTTTTCGTTAGACAAATCGTAGCGCCTTGTCGTGACATGTCCTGCCATATTAAATGTGTACAGTTTTAATATAGAGGAAAATCGTTTTAAAGTTAGCAGGTAGAGTTTGTCATCTTGACTAATATATTTTAAAATTTTTTCTCCTGAAATTTTAAGATTTAAATCTTCTGTAATCTGGTATGAGCCGTCATCAAAATTTAACTGAACCATGCTAAATTGAGATTCCGATTTATTACTATAGAATAACCGATAATCATTTCCCTGAATAGCATTTCCCACTAAAACATCAGACTTTGAAGGTAATTTTTTAATGCTAATATGATTAATGCGCTCTTTGTTGGCATTGTATAAATAGCTTTCTAATCCTTTTTTTGTCTGAAGTATTAAGGCTAATGTTTCACTCTTGTTATCCATTATAGGAAAAACCTCCTGTAATTTTTCGTCTGGAAAATCTCTTTCTGTTTCAATTAATGCGAAGTGTTTTTGAGCAGAAACGGAAGATAATCCAATGAAAAAGACTAAAACTAGTCCTGAAAACCTAATTTTCTGCCGCATAGCATTTTTAAGAAATCGTGTTTTTAGGACTAGCATCGTGTTACTATATATACAATGAATTTAAGAAATCTGTAAACCATTTGTTACCGAAGCATCATCTGGATTTACAAATACTAATTTTCCATCTGGATTTTCCGTCATTAAAATCATGCCTTGACTTTCCACGCCTCGTAATTTTCTTGGAGCCAAGTTGACTAAAACGGTTACTTTTTTACCAATTATATCTTCCGGTTTAAAACTTTCAGCAATACCAGAAACAATAGTTCTTACATCAATTCCGGTGTCTACTTTTAACACTAAAAGCTTATTGGCTTTTGGCATTTTTTCAGCTTCTAAAATAGTGCCAACACGTAAATCTAATTTTGAGAAATCCTCAAAACTAATGGTTTCCTTTTCAGGCTCTACTACTTTGTTGGCAGCTTCATTGGCTTTTTTACTGGCTTCTAATTTTTCTAATTGTAGTTGAATAGCTTCATCTTCAATTTTCGAAAATAATAATTTGGCTTGACCAATTTGGTGTCCTGCTGGAATTAGAATGTCTTTAGTTGAAATATCGTCCCATGAGTTCTCGATGCTATTCTCCTGCGTCGAATCACTCGAACTAATGTTTAGAATCGACTTCAGTTTCGCAGATGTAAACGGTAAAAATGGTTCGCCTAAAGTGGCTAAAGCGGAAGCAATTTGTAAAGCGACAAACATAATTGTTTTGGTTCGCGCTTCATCTGTTTTAACCAGTTTCCAAGGTTCTTCATCTGCTAGATATTTATTACCTAATCGCGCTAAATTCATGAATTCTTGACTTGCTTCACGAAATCTATAGCGTTCTATAGAACTAGATATAACTGCTGGATAGGCTTTTATTGCTGCAAGCGTTTCTTCATCTACTGTTGAAAATTCAGATGCTTCTGGAATAAAACCATCATAATACTTGTTGGTTAAAACCACCACACGATTAATAAAGTTCCCGAAAATAGCAACGAGTTCATTGTTGTTTCTGGCTTGAAAATCTGCCCATGTAAAATCGTTATCCTTACTTTCTGGTGCGTTGGCTGTTAAGGCGTAACGCAACACATCTTGCTGATTTGGAAAATCTATCAAATAATCTGGTAACCAAACGGCCCAGTTTTTTGAGGTTGATAATTTCTGACCTTCTAAATTTAAAAATTCGTTAGCTGGCACATTATCTGGTAAAATATACGAACCTTCAGCTTTTAGCATGCTTGGAAAAATAATACAGTGAAACACAATATTGTCTTTACCAATAAAGTGTACCAATTTGGTGTCTTCACTTTTCCAGTATGGTTCCCAATCTTTTCCTACACGTTCTGCCCATTCTTTAGTAGCAGAAATGTAACCGATAGGTGCGTCAAACCAAACGTAAAGCACTTTGCCTTCGCCGCCTTTAACAGGAACAGGAATTCCCCAATCCAAATCTCTGGTTACAGCTCTTGGACGTAAACCATCATCAATCCACGATTTTACTTGACCGTAAACATTAGGTTTCCAATCTTTTTTATGGCCTTCTAAAATCCATTCTTTTAAAAAAGCTTCGTGTTTATCTAAGGGTAAAAACCAGTGTTTGGTTTCTTTCATTGTTGGAACATTTCCGGTAATGGCAGATTTCGGATTAATTAAATCTGTAGCATTTAAACTACTTCCGCATTTTTCACATTGATCGCCATAAGCTTCTTCATTACCACATTTTGGACAGGTTCCCGTTACAAAACGATCGGCTAAAAACTGATTGGCTTCTTCGTCGTATAATTGTTCGGTTACTTCTTCTATAAATTCTCCTTTATCATACAAGGTTTTAAAAAATTCTTGAGCCGTATCATGATGAATTTTTGCAGACGTTCTGGAATAATTATCAAAGGTAATTCCGAAATCTTCAAACGATTTTTTAATAATCGCATGGTATTTATCAACAATGTCTTGAGGTGAAACGCCTTCTTTTTTAGCTTTAATAGTAATAGGAACACCGTGTTCATCACTACCGCAAATAAAGGCAACATCGTTGTTTGTTAAACGTAAATAACGTGCGTAAATATCAGCAGGCACATACACGCCAGCCAAATGGCCAATATGGATAGGACCGTTTGTGTACGGTAAAGCGGCTGTAATAGTATATCGTTTTGGTTGATTCATGGTATTGATACTTATTTCAAATTCAGTAAGCAACTGCATGCCTTCCCGTTTTTATTTATTATTTTGAAGTCACAAAAGTACGCATTTTAAGGTCTATTTAGAAGTGTGGAATTATAAATTTTAGATCGCTTTTTTCAGATACCTGTTTCCTATTTATGCTGGTTAAAATTTATAACATGTGAAAAAAAATGTACATTTACGCTATGTCGAAAATCTCATTATTAATTGTGCTGTGTTGTTCGGTTTTGTTCTTTGGAACAGATACCGCAAAACAGGTAGAATCATCAACTCAAAAGCCACAAAAATTGATACAACCACCATATTTAAAAGCAGGTGATACGGTTGCTATTGTAGCACCTTCGGGAATTCTAAAAAACCGTCAAGCCGAAGTTCAACGTGCTGTAAAATTATTAGAAAGTTGGGGATTGCATGCTTTGGTTGGTAAGCATGTTTTTAGTCAAGACAATCATTTTGCTGGAACAGATTTGGAGCGTTGTGAAGATTTCCAAAAAGCGATGGATAATCCTACGGTTAGTGCTATTTGGGCTGCAAGAGGTGGTTATGGAACCGTACGAATTTTAGATAAATTAGATTACACACAACTTAAAAAAGATCCAAAATGGTTAATTGGTTATAGTGATATTACAGCCTTACATAACGATTTTCATAATGAAGGATTTGAAACCATTCACGCCATGATGTGCACCAGTTTAACAGCTGATGAAGCCGGTTTAGACCAGACGATTGCTACCTTTAAAAAAGCACTTTTTGGAGAGTCGCTTTCCTATACACTGGAGGGTTCTAATTACAATAAAATTGGTAAAGTAAACGCACCTATAGTTGGTGGTAATTTAACCATGCTTCATACCATGTTAGGTTCTAAAAGTAGCATAGATACATCAGGTAAAATTTTGTTTATTGAAGAAATTGGCGAATACAAATACCATGTGGATCGCATGTTGCAGAGCCTAAAACGCGCTGGTTATTTTGATAATTGTGCAGGCGTTTTAGTTGGTGATATGACTAAAATGCGAAAAAACACAACGGTTTGGGGAAGTTCTATTGAACAATTAATTTTAGATGCTTTATCAGACTATGATTTTCCAATTGCCTTTAATATGCCTGCTGGTCATGAAGATGATAATCGCGCCATGATTTTAGGGCAAGACGTGGAATTGGTGGTTGGTAAAGATCAATCTACCTTACAATTTTCAAAATAAGCGTTTCTGAACATTGAAAAACAACATGGCTCCTAAATAATATAAACCAACATCTATAATATCAGCTGTGTATCGTGTGCTGATTTGTGGCATAAACCATTCGAAATATACAACGAAATAGGTTGTTAATCCTAATACAACAAGCAGCGGAACGTAAAGGTTATTGGCTTTCTTTAGGCGTCTTATTATGGCTAAGCACAAGCTTAAAACAATAGGCATGCATAAAAAATCATTCAGATAAAAGTATATCCAATTGGGAAGTGGCACTTGAAGTCTTTGTGAAATATACACGAAACTTGCTACTAAAATACTACTGAAGAAAATGGGGTGTTTTAAAATTTTCATGCCGCAATCGCCGTAATTAACCAAGCAATAAACATACCTATAGCCATAAATGCCATCCAGATAGAGTGGATGACTTTTGCAAAAACACGAACGACTAAAAAACGATGGTCTTTATTTTTTTCGTAGAAGGAAGGCGATTCTTCTTTTTGAATTCGCGCACGTTCTTTTCGGTCTTTTTCGTCTTGAGCAAACGCTAATTCTCTTCTCTTCTGGTAGGATAATAACGTGCCGCAGTTTGTACAATAATCTTGATTTGTATTGTAAACTCCACAATTCGGACATTTTATTTGACTTGCCATACCGCGTTTTAAAGTAAACACAAAGGTACGACTTAATCTAGCAATATTAAATTTCTGAAAATCTTATGTTTTAAGAAACATTACAGCTCAATAATCTGACAGCCTTGTAAAATTTGCACAGACATGTTTCCAGATTTATAGCTTATTGTATAGCCTATTTTTTCTAGTGAGCAACGTGGTTCAATGGTGAATTTTATTAAACCAGAAACCTCAAAATCTGAATTTGTATTAAGTTTTAAAGGTTGCTTATAGGTTGTGTTTTCCCGTACCCAATTTACAGGGCCGTTTACAAATGGATGTGGATCTATTTCTTCAACAGAACGCGGTGTTTCTATAATGCTATTTATCATTTCTAGGTTTTCGTTTTTCTGTAAACCAGAACTAAACCTGCCTTTGTAGGCAATTTTTGAATGTGGAGACACAAAATAAGAATCATTTTTTAATATGATTTCGGTTACTAACTGATAACCGTTATTTTCGATTTTTTCAATTGATAATTCTATATCATAAGGATCGGAAATAAACAGGGGATTCCCGTTAAACTCCATATAATTTGAAGTTTCAGTTTCTGTTTTTAGTGCTAGATTTTGAACGGTTTCCGTTTCTGTAATTTTTGTTTGACCACAAGATGTGCCTAAAAAAATAAGACTGTAAATAATTGATTTATACATAATTGATTCGTTTTGATTGTTTAGTAAAACTACCTGAAACACATTTAAAAAGTGTCAAAAAAATGTAAAAGAAGTGTGAACAGTTGTAAAAAGTCATCAAAATGTTAGTTATTTACATCTGTTATGGCAAAAAGATCTATTTTTAAAATTAGTGGCTTACTAATTGTCTTATTATCAGTTGTATTACTACTCACTACCAAAGATGATTCGACCTTATTTTCTGAACGCGTTAAAGTGTCATTACGTGAAGTTGGCAACCAATTATTGCTTATAAACCAAGATTCTACATCCTTGGTTTTACCTGTAAAAGCGCTTAAAAATAATAATTTCCAATTAACTTTTGAAAAGCCCTTATCTTTCGAGCCTAGTCAGTTAGTGTCCATAATTGATGCCACATTTCATAAATCAGCACTTCCAAATAATTATATAGTTGAAACTATTGCTTGCGAAGCTCAAGAAGTGGCTTATAGTTTTCAAATTTTAAATAATGTAGAAAATAGCATTGTACCTTGTAGTGGTCGATATTTACCAGAAAGTTGCTACGCCATCGAGGTGGTATTTACGGATTTAAAACCTCATGCATCCATAAAAAAAGTCGGGTTTTATAGCTTGTTATTAAGTGGTTTTGGCTTATTGTTTTTTGGTTTTTATAAACGAAAAGAAGTTGTTTTAAGCACTAAAGAAGTTGGGAATTATTCAGAAATTGGCAGCTTTCACTTTTATCCGGAACAGAACAAACTGGTCAAACATGCTGAAGAAATCAGTCTTTCTAAAAAGGAATGTGAGCTATTAGAAATATTTGCAGCCAACCCAAATCAAATAATAAAACGCGATGAACTCACTAAAAAAGTGTGGGAAGATCATGGTGTTTTTGTTGGCAGAAGTTTGGATACGTATATCTCCAAGTTACGTAAGAAACTCCAAGATGACACATCCATTAAAATCACCAATGTCCATGGAGTCGGTTATAAGCTTGAACTAACATAAATTTAAATTCTGCTAATTCACTATCTTGTAATTATTATGGGTTTATATGGGAAGTAGTCATGGCAGATCATAACGAATTAGGTGAATTAGGAGAACAACTAGCAGCAGAATATTTGCAGGCTAAAGGCTACGTTATTCTAGAGCGAAACTACCGATTTCAAAAAGCCGAAATAGATATTATTGCCAACCACAATAATCAGATGATTTGCGTGGAAGTGAAAACCCGTAATTCTGATTTTTTTGGCGATCCACAAGAATTTGTTACACCAGGAAAAGTCAAATTACTCGTAAAAGCTATGGATGCTTATGTAACCGAAAATGATATTGATTTAGATAGTCGGTTTGATATTATAGCCGTTCTAAAAAATAAAACCACCGAAACCATTACGCATTATGAAAATGCGTTTTATCATTTTTAAATATTTTTAGCAAGCATTTAATGAAAAGTGATATTGAAATTAAAAATTGGAAGGACTATTTAGAAATGAAATTTTCTGACCAAACAATTTATACAATTAATGATGCAACAGATGTATTGTCAAATGGGACATATTCGATTATTGCAAAAGGAAGTGAAACGGAGATTTGTTTTATTTGGCCAGATAAGGATTGGTTAACAATTGATGATATTCAATTTTATAATACTAAAGTCAGAGGCTGGTCAGGAGAATTATTAGGTGGAAACGGACCAAAAAATGGTGAGTTTAATCAAAAAAATATTGAACATGTAAATCTTGTTCTTGAAACACCTCTAAAAAAAGGATGGACAAGTACTGATTATTTCTTATTTGGTAAAATCTTTAAGTCAGTTACCAAAGAAGGCATCAATCCAGATGCTGGTTTAGTAATATTGACAGATTATAATTTTGGTTGTATTGGAATGATACTGTTTCCTATTTCATTACTCATAGATTTTGGCGTGACCAAAGGTTTAATAGGAAAGAAAAAAATTAGTATTATAAAGCCGATGATTCAATAAAAAAATATAAACAAGCGCTATTATAAACTGTTTTACTCATTAAAATAAGTTTCCAAATCTTCAACATGTTCTGGCTTTGCTAAAATAACCTTATCGCTATCTAAAACGAAATAGGATGGCGTGGCAGAAACGCCGTAGGCCTTAATTAATGGACTATCCCATTTTTTTAAATCGTAAGTATGAATAAAACTTGGGAAATGCTCAATAGTTTGATTCCAGTTTCTAACACCATCTTCCAAAGCATACGCTAAAACGGTAATTTCGGGATGTTGCGCCATAAGGGTTTTTACTTTTGGCAATTCCTCTAAGCAATGACCACAGCCGCTACTCCAGAAAATAAGAAGTGTGCTTTTTTTTGTATTAAAACTGTGTAAATTGGTTTTTATAACCTTGCTATTTTCTAAATATGTAAAATTGAAATCCATGGCCTTTTTACCGATGGCAGATTTATTATAATCTTCCAAAGTTTCTAGTAAATAGGTTCTGTTAAACGTTTTAGCAAGGGGTAATAAGTAGGTGTCGCTAATGTAATTTGCCACGTCAGGTTGCTGTTTATCTATCATGATTTTCCACAGATTTTCTAGCACCATAATTTTGGCTTCATCGGTATCGTTTGTAGCTTTTACCACATCATCCACAGCCATTTTGTAATAGTTAGCATCTTCAGGCATAGCAAACACATAGGCAGTAACACGTTCATTTAAAAAATCAGAACTTTGCAATAAAGGATTGCTAAAATCCATATAATCAAAATAATGCTTTTTTAAGTTTAAAGAATAGCTGCTTACATCTTCATAAGTGCTTGGAATATAGGTCTTATTCGATTTTACAAAAGGCGAAATCATCATATCCGTTGATTCTTTTTCGTAAAAGTCTTGTGTGCTCTTTAGGTTTTTGAAAATGGCTGTTATTTCAGATGAATCCGTTTTTTGTGACATATAATATCTGCCAATCGAACTGTTTATTTTTAAAATACTATCTGTATAAGTTTGCCATAATTTATTTTCTTCGGAAGCTGTAAAATGCAATCCTGTTTCTACATCGAATAGCAATGAAATAGATTCTTTTCCGTTGTAAAACACATCAAAATTATTGTCTTCAACAGGTGTTGCATACACAATTTTATAAATTCCGATTTCAGAATCTGCATCTAAATCAATAGACCAATTTCCATCAGTATCTGTTTTTGCTTGCTCTACATAGTTTGTTCCAGTAGGTGTTACATGATAAAGTAAGGCGAAATTGAAGGATTCTGCTGGTGAAAATTGACCTTGAATATGATGTTGCGCAAACGTTGCAAAAGATACAAACAGACACAGAAGAAAAAGAGGGTTTTTCATGATAATGAGTTTCATTTAAACTAACAAAGCTTATGCCACAATAGGTTTTAAAACCTGTAAAGCTTTGTCAACACTTTTAATGTTTTCGAAGGTTAATAATAGTCGCAAGCCATTTCTAGTTTGCTTTTCTTTCATTTTACAAGCCTGCGGATGTGATTGCACAAATTGTAAAACACGTGTAAAATTTGGGCTTTGATAAAAACCACTTTTCTGATCGGTAATAAAATACCCAATCAGTTTATTTTGTTTCATCACTACTTTTTCAAGCCCTAGTTTGGTTGCTACCCATTTTATCCGAACACTATTCATCAAATCCACTACTTGGGTTGGTAGTTCTCCAAAACGATCACGAATTTCGCTTTCTAATTTAAGAAGTTCGGCTTCTGTTTTAACCTCATTCAATTTGGTGTATAGAATTAATCGTTCGGCAATATTGTTCACATAGTCATCTGGAAATAGCAATTCAAAATCACTGTCAATGGTGATGTCTTTAACATATTCTTTTTCTTTGCCATCATCTTCATATAAATCTGCAAATTCGGTTTCTTTCAGTTCGTCAATGGCTTCATTTAAAATTTTCTGATAGGTATCAAAACCAATATCATTTATAAACCCACTTTGCTCACCACCTAATAAATCGCCTGCACCACGGATTTCTAAATCTTTCATGGCAATATTAAAACCGCTGCCTAATTCGCTAAATTGCTCCAAGGCTGTAATCCGCTTTCTAGCATCTTCGGTCATGGCCGAATATTCAGGTGTAATAAAATAGCAAAAGGCTTTTTTATTACTTCGCCCAACGCGTCCACGCATTTGGTGCAAATCACTTAAGCCAAAATTATTCGCGCTATTAATAAAAATAGTATTGGCATTCGGAACATCTAAACCACTTTCTACAATGGTGGTACTAACTAATACATCAAATTCACCATTAATAAAAGCTAACATCAATTGCTCTAGTTTTTTTCCTTCCATTTGGCCGTGACCAATGCCAATTTTAGCATCAGGAACTAGTCGTTGAATCATACCAGCTACTTCCTTGATGTTTTCAATTCGGTTGTGGATAAAAAATATCTGTCCACCACGTTGAATTTCATAGGTAACGGCATCGCGAATGCTTTCTTCAGAAAAACGAATCACATGACTTTCTATAGGATATCTATTGGGAGGAGGTGTTGTAATAACTGATAAATCACGAGCAGCCATCAAACTAAACTGCAAAGTTCGTGGTATGGGTGTAGCGGTTAATGTCAAGACATCTACATTATCCTTCAAGGTTTTTAATTTCTCTTTTACGGCAACGCCAAATTTTTGTTCTTCATCTACAATTAGCAATCCTAAATCTTTAAACTTGACATTTTTATTCACCAATTGGTGTGTGCCAATAATAATATCCACGGCTCCAGATTCCAAATTAGCCAGTGTTTCGCGTTTTTCTTTTGCGGTTCTAAAACGATTTAAATAATCTACCGTAACAGGGAAATCTTTTAATCGTTCTCTAAATGTGCGAGAATGTTGGTAAGCCAAAATAGTTGTTGGCACTAAAATAGCAACCTGTTTGCCATTATCTACAGCTTTAAAGGCAGCACGAATAGCGACTTCCGTTTTACCAAAACCCACATCACCACAAACCAGTCTGTCCATAGGACGTTCACTTTCCATATCCGCTTTTACATCAGCCGTTGCGGTGCTTTGGTCTGGTGTGTCTTCATAAATAAAAGACGCTTCCAACTCATGTTGCATATGGCTGTCTGGCTGATATTGATAGCCTTTTTCTAATTTCCGCTTCGCATAAACCTGAATTAAATTAAACGCAATTTCCTTAACGCGCGACTTCGTTTTTGCTTTAAGCGTTTTCCATGCTTTACTTCCTAATTTATAAACTTTTGGCGGCTTACCATCTTTACCATTAAATTTGGTTATTTTATGAAGCGAATGAATACTTAAATATAGAATATCACGTTCGCCATAAATCAATTTTATAGCTTCTTGTTTATTGCCTTCAACATCTATTTTTTGAAGACCTCCAAAGCGACCAATTCCATGATCAATATGCGTTACATAATCGCCAATATCTAAATTGGTTAATTCTTTTAAAGTTATAGCCTGCTTTTTAGCATAGCCATTCTTTAAATGAAATTTATGATAGCGCTCAAATATTTGGTGATCCGTATAACAGGTAATTTTATTATCATGATCTACAAACCCTTGGTATAAGGACAGGACGATGGTTTTATAATGAACGGTTTGTTCAGTATCATCAAAAATATCATGGAACCGTTTGGCTTGCTGTTCACTGACACAGGCAATATAATTGGTGTAACCTCTATCATGATGCAAGTTTAAATCGTCAATCAATAAATTGAATTGCTTATTGAAAGCCGGTTGTGGTGTGGTGTTGAACGTAATTATATTGTCCTGTGAAGCAAAAACGGCTTTGCTACCAAATTCTACTAAATTGAAATCGAGTAATTGCTTTTTTAATTCGGTTGCATTGCAGAATAATGCTTCGGGTTCAGCATGTTTCAGTTCAGAGGTTAGATTTTTAAAAGCCTCTTCGGCTTTGCTATAAAAATCGTCAATTCTATCGAAAACCAGATCGGCATTTTTTGTAAAAACAACTGTTTTCTGGGCAATGTATTTTAAGAAACTTTGTCTGCTTTCGTCAAGAAATTTATTAGCAACATTTGGAATGATGCTAATTTTTTTAATCTGATCCGTGGATAATTGTGTTTCCACATCAAACGTTCGGATGCTATCAACATCATCACCAAAAAATTCAATTCGATACGGTTCATCATGTGAAAATGAAAATACATCCACAATACCTCCACGCACGGAAAATTCGCCAGGTTCGGTAACAAAATCAACACGTTTAAATTTATATTCGAAAAGGACTTCGTTAACAAAATTGATTGATAAATTATCATTCACCGAAATTTTCAGCGTGTTTTTTTCCAACTCTCTACGCGTCACTACTTTTTCAAAAAGCGCATCTGGGTAGGTGATAATAATGGCTGGTTTTTTGCGGGAGTTGATTCGGTTTAAAACTTCAGAGCGTAGTAAAACATTGGCATTATCAGTTTCTTCAATTTGATATGGTCGTCTGTAGCTACCTGGATAAAAAAGCACATCTTTATCATTCAACATGGCTTCCAAATCGTTGAGGTGAAAAGCCGCTTCTTCTTTATCGTTAAAAACAAGTAAAAATGGTTTATCTGCTTGTTTAAAAGTTTCACTAATAACGAGAGAAAATGCCGAGCCAACAAGACCTTTTACATGTGTGCGATTCTCAATTTGGGCAATAGCAGTTTGCAGATTTTGCGTTTGCAAAGCCCGTGCGTATGTTTGCGAGAGGATAGATTTACTCAAAAGCAATTTTATTTTGTGCAAATATAAGTCTTTGATGCATTAAAATATACAAGCTGTTATTTTATCTTTTAGTCAGCAGTTTGGGTCATACTTAAATCTAAAATAGTTAATTGATTTAAATCCTTAATTTGAGTAATTGATAAACTTTTCTTTCGTAGTTTTTTACCTAGAAAAGTGCCTGAAACTAAATAAACATTCCACTTTTTTTGCGTGATTTCATTTTTCGTAAACACGATTTCTGTGCCATTTTCAATAAATCGAGAAATGTCTTGAAGGTCTTTTTCATCAAGTTCCAATAAATCAGTATATATATTATTGTTAATATCTTCAATATATAAGTCTAAATCATCGTAACAATTAAGCTTGTATATCTTTTTTGTGGAGTTATTTTTAATTATAATGTTCGGGTAGTTTTTGAATGTATTAAACCCATTTTGTAAGGTTTTAACATCTAAAAAGGAGTAAATAGCAACTTTAGCCTTTGTGGATTCAGTATAAGGTTGGTAGTAGTCTAACCTTTCTTGACTGCTAATTTCAATTTCAGGATTCTTTATTCCAGTGTAAGATTTTAATAAAGACTGACAGGATTGAAAGCCAAAAGATGTTACAATAAAAATGAGAGAAATAATAGACCTATGAAATCTATTTTTGTAGGTTGAAATCATTACTGTTTAAATTCAAGATATAAACAAAAGTATAAAATAAAGTTATTGATTTAATGAAAAATAACAGGAAGTTATTACACTGGTTTTAAGTTGAAAATCGCATTTCAAAAAAGCGAAATTAATATTTTAAAGAGTGCTAACTTTATTTATATTTGCAGTCCCTAAATGTTGGGATTAAAAACAGAAAGATATGTCATTTTCAGATTTATTCGATAGCGGATTTAAAAAACGTAACGAAGATCATTTTGCATCCATTGTAAGAGTTGCCATGGATGATGGTATTATTACCGATGAAGAGAAAGCTTTTTTAGAACGTTTAGCAAGAAACTTGGATATAAGTGAAAGCGATTACGATACGATTTTGAAAAATTATCAATCGCATCCTATTAATCCACCAACATCTTACGATAGACGATTAGAGCGTTTATTTGATTTGGCACGTATGGTTTTTGTAGATCATATTAAAGGGGATCACGAAGAGATTGTTATGCGTAAAATAGCAATAGGTCTTGGGTTTTCATCTGAAAACGTAAAATACGTTGTAGACAAAGCGTTAACGCTTGTTGAGAATGGCGTAGATTTAGATACATTTACCGAGGAAATGAAAAACATGAATCGTTAAGATTTGAATTAAAATATAATAAAAAAAGCCACTTTTTAAGTGGCTTTTTTTATTTCTTGTCTGACCTGTAATGTGTCAATTCAACAAATCTATTCACATGTCAAATAGCTTATTTTATTCGGCTAAACGCATAAATTCTTCTGCTTTTTCTACCATATTTTTACTGCCACAAATAAAAGGAACACGTTGGTGAAGTTCCGTTGGTTCAATATCTAAAATTCGGTTAAAGCCATCGCTTGCTTTACCTTTGGCTTGTTCTGCCAATAATGCCATTGGGTTACATTCATACAATAAACGTAATTTCCCGTTTGACGTTTTAGAACTTTTTGGATATAAATAAATACCGCCTTTTATCATGTTTCTATGAAAGTCAGAAACTAATGAGCCAATGTAACGAGACGTGTATGGTCTGTCTCCTTCTTCCATTTGGCAATATTTAATGTAATTTTTAATGCCTTGTGGAAAGTGAATGTAATTCCCTTCGTTTACGGAATAAATTTTACCGTCTTCAGAAAATGTCATATTAGGATGCGATAAGTAAAAGGTTCCAATAGCAGGATTTAGTGTAAACCCATTTACGCCAGCACCTGTAGTATAAACCAACATGGTCGATGTGCCGTAAACGACGTAACCTGCAGCTACTTGCTGGTTTCCTTTTTGTAAGAAATCTTCTAATTGAACAGGTGTTCCAACGGGTGTTACACGTCTGTAAATAGAGAAAATAGTACCTACAGAAACATTCACGTCAATATTGGACGAGCCATCCAACGGATCAATTAAAACAACATACTTATTATTGTTGTTTTCATCTTGACTGTTAATGGATATAAAATCGTCTTCTTCTTCACTTGCAATACCACAAACAATATTTCTATTTGTAAGCGTTTGAATGAATTTTTCATTGGCATAAACATCTAGCTTTTGTTGGTCTTCACCTTGAATATTGGTTTCTCCAACTGCGCCAATTATATCAACCAAACCGGCTTTATTCACTTCGTGATTTACCACTTTTGCGGCTAAACGAATGGAATTTATAAGTCTTGATAACTCGCCAGATGTGTATTTGAAGGACGATTGATTCTCAATAATAAATTCACCGAGTGTTTGATTTTTTCTAGACATGAAACTGTATGTATGGTTTATGCAAATATCGTATTTTTTAGGAAACTACAACGTTTTCAATACGTTTAAATGTGGCTAAATACCCAAGTTTAAACTATATTTACGCCAAAATTAGGGTTATGGATATTGTGGTTAGAGATGCCAAAAAAGCAGATATGGAATCGGTTTTAAAATTGATAAACGAATTAGCCGTTTATGAAAAAGAACCAGATGCCGTTGAGGTTACAGTTGCCGATTTAGAGCTTGGAGGTTTTGGTGAAAACCCCGTTTTTCATTGTTTTGTAGCCGAAACCCAAAATAATATTGTGGGCATTGCGTTAGTTTATATGCGTTTCTCTACTTGGAAAGGTTCCGTTTTACATTTAGAAGATTTAGTCGTCAGTCAAGAAATGCGTGGCCATGGCATTGGTACTATTTTATTGGACGAGGTTGTTAAATATGGCAGCAATTTAGGTGTTAAACGTATTTGCTGGGAAGTTCTTGACTGGAACGAACCAGCTATTGCATTTTATGAACAAAAAGGAGCTAATGTTATGCGTGATTGGGATGTGGTACAACTAAACGAAGCAGCAATAAAAAAATATATTTCAAACATTTAACATGCAAGTATTTAAATTTGGTGGAGCATCTGTAAAAGATGCACAAGGCGTTAAAAATTTAGTAACCGTTTTGCGTGAAACTGAACATGATAACACGTTGATTGTTGTTTCAGCCATGGGTAAAATGACCAATGCCATGGAAGGTGTTATTGGTAATTATTTTGATAACAAAGCGGAATTGCAGAGCTCACTGCAAGAGGTTCGTAAATTCCATAATGCTATTTTACTGGATTTATTTGAAAATGAAAACCATGCTATTTTTAAAAAAACATCTAAACTTTTTGATGAATTAGCCGCGTTTTTCGACCGTAATAAATCGCCAGATTATAATTTTGTTTACGATCAAGCTATTGGTTATGGTGAGTTAGCTTCGTCTGCCATTATTAGTGCTTATCTAAATGATGTAGGATTTGAGAACACCTGTTTAGATGTTCGTGAGTTTTTAAAAACCGATAGCTATTACAGACGTGCCAATGTGAATTGGTTGGATACACAAACCCAAATCAACAAACATTTTAATAAAAACAAACTGAACATCACCCAAGGCTTTTTAGGTAGTGATGCTAATAATTTTACCACCACTTTGGGTCGTGAAGGAAGTGATTATACAGCTGCTATTTTCGCTTATTGTTTAAATGCTCAAAGTGTGACTATCTGGAAAGATGTTCCAGGTGTTTTAAATGCGGACCCACGTTATTTTGAAAACGCCCAATTACTGAATTCTATATCGTATCGTGAAGCTATTGAGTTGGCTTTTTATGGTGCGTCAGTAATTCACCCAAAGACCCTTCAGCCATTGCAACGTAAGGAAATTCCGTTGTATGTTAAATCATTTTTGCATCCTAAAAATGCAGGAACGTGTGTTGGAAAAGGTAAAGGAATTGAACCTAAAATTCCTTGCTTTATTTTAAAGCGCAATCAGATTTTAATTTCGATATCATCTTTAGATTTCTCGTATATTGTTGAAGAAAACATCAGTGATATTTTCAATTTATTGCACCTATATAAAATGAAAGTGGACGTCATTCAAAACTCTGCTATTAGTTTTTCGGTTTGTGTAGATGATATTTATCAGAATCTTGATAAATTACTGCAACATTTAAAAGCAAAATTTAAGGTAACTTGCCATGAAAATGTATCTTTATACACTATTAGGCATTATAATTTAGAGGTGGTTGCGCAATTAGAGCAAGGTAAAACTGTTTTAATGAAGCAGTTAGCGCAAGAAACTATGCAAATGATAACCAAATAAATTTTTAATTACATTTGTTTTAATGAGTAATCAATCAGATAAAGGATTAGTAACAGCAAAGGAAGTCGCTAAAGCCATACAGCTGGATAAGTATGGTGTTATTGGTACTTTTGCAGGCTGGGGTCTAATGAAATTATTGAAAATTTCCACGCTTAACGCGATCTATAATCGCAACAAGCATTTGTCTGATCTAGAGTTTTTAGATGCTATTTTAGATGAGTTTCAAATAAAGTTTGATATACCTGAAGAAGACTTCAAGCGCTTACCAAAAGAAGGACCTTTTATTACTGTTTCCAACCATCCTTTAGGAGGTATTGATGGTATTTTGCTTCTAAAATTAATGTTAGAACAGCGTAAGGATTTTAAAATAATCGCTAATTTTTTGCTGAATAGAATTGAGCCTTTAAAGCCATACATCATGCCTGTAAATCCTTTCGAGGATAAAAAAGATGCGCAATCTAGCATTGCAGGATTTAAAAATGCCATTCTGCATTTACGCGAAGGTCATCCATTAGGTGTTTTTCCTGCAGGTGAAGTATCTACCTATCGCGATGGTAAATTGATGGTGGATAAACCTTGGGAGCCAGCAGCTATTAAACTGATTCAAAAGGCCAATGTACCGGTTGTTCCTATTTATTTTCATGCAAAAAATAGCTCGCTATTTTATAAATTATCTAAAATTAGCGATACATTTAGAACGGCCAAATTACCTTCAGAATTATTAACACAAAAGCGTCGAACCATTAAAGTTAGAATTGGTAGACCTATTTCGGTTGCCGATCAAAATGAACATCCAACATTAGAAGGTTTTTCAGAGTTTTTAAGACGAAAAACCTATATGTTATCCAATTCCTTTGATGAGAAGGATAATTTATTAAGCAACTTTCCAAACAAGCTGAAATTACCAAAACCACCAAAGCGTATTGTTGGTCAGGTTGATAAAAAATTAATGACCGAAGAAGTGGATGCGCTTCGCGAGGACGATTTCCGATTACTTCAAAGTAAAAATTACGAGGTGTTTTTAGCTCCAGCCAATAAAGTTCCAAATATTTTACAGGAAATTGGTCGTCTGCGCGAAATAACCTTTCGTGAAGTAGGGGAAGGAACCAATGAAGCTATTGATTTAGATGCTTTTGATACCTATTACCACCATATGTTTCTTTGGGATTCTGAAGCGAATATTCTTGTAGGTGCGTATAGAATGGGTCTAGGCTCCGAGATATTTAAAAAATTTGGTATTAATGGTTTTTACTTGCAGGATCTGTTCCGTTTTGAGCCAGAATTACATAAAATGATGAGCCAATCCATTGAGATGGGTCGTGCCTTTATTATAAAAAGCTATCAGCAAAAACCAATGCCGTTATTCCTACTTTGGAAAGGTATTGTGCATACCACGTTGCGTTATCCAGAGCATAAATATTTAATTGGAGGCGTTAGTATCAGTAATCAGTTTACTAATTTTTCTAAATCGTTGATGATTGAGTTTATGAAATCTCATTATTACGATCCGTATGTGGCGCAATATGTACACCCTAAAAAAGAGTTTAAAGTTAAACTTAAAGATGCTGATAAGGATTTTGTGTTTGATGAAACGGAAGCCGATTTGAATAAGTTTGATAAAATTATTGATGAGGTAGAGCCAGGAGCTTTACGTTTGCCTGTATTACTAAAAAAATACATCAAGCAAAATGCCAGATTAGTGGCCTTTAATGTGGATCCGTTATTTAATAATTCGGTTGATGGTTTAATGTATATTAAAATTGCCGATTTACCTGAAAGCACTGTAAAGCCGGTAATGGAAGAGTTTCAGGCGGAATTGGAACGTAAGCTTTCTGAACAAACTGACGATTAATATTGGTTTAATAATCTAAAACCTTGGCAAGGTTATTTATAATGCGCTGTCTATAGGTTCCCAGAGTTCAATTTTGTTTCCATCATTGTCTAAAATCCAGCCAAATTTACCGTATTCATATTCTTCCATTTCGCCTACAATGGTTACCCCTTCTTCTTTTAAGGTCTTTAAAAGATCAACTAAATTTTCAACACGATAATTAAACATGAAGTCTTTTTTGGAGGGCTCATAATATGCTGTGTCTTCCGGAAATGGACTCCATTGTGTGGTGCAATCGTTACCTTCATTGTCTTTCCATTTAAAGGTGCTACCATAATCATCTGTATTAAAACCTAAATGGGTTTTATACCAATCTTTTGAAGCTTTTGGGTCTTTTACTTTAAAGAAAATTCCACCAATTCCTGTGACGCGTTTTTTCATTATTATGTTTTTTTTATGTTCGTTTCATAAATTGAAATCCACTCTTTTACGGATAGTTTTTTACAAAGTTCCGCAATTAGGTTAAATGGAATTTCATTTATATTCTTAAATCGAATACAGCTTTTCCCCATATCTAGTTTTCGTTTGCAATGTTTAGGATACTCAGAAACAAACCAATCATGAATTTCGGGAACTGCGTATATGCCACTATGGTATAGATTTATTGAGTTTTTTTGTGAAGCGAAACTCATGAAAGGTAAGGGCTCCTTCGGGTTGCAATGGTAACCATCAGTATATACACTATGTGGTATGTAATAACCAATCATGCCATATTGAATACCCTCTTCAAAGTCTTTAGGCAAATTCGTAGTAATGGTTTTGCGTAACTGTTTTAAGACCTCATGTCGTTCTTCTGGGGTTTGATTAATATAATCTTCAGGAGTTGATGCTTGATATTGCATGATTTTTTAGGCTTTACGTTTAAGGATTCCACTTGAAATTACTGATATTACAAATCCGATAATAAAAACAGTAAATGCCATAAGAAAAAAGTTAAAAAAAGGATTCCCGAAAATTTCGCGTTGCGATTCTAATTCAATTAATTTAGCTTGAAAATCAGCGTCAGATAATGTTCCTCGGAAGGTTTCAATCGAGTGATTATAATACTCTGTTGTGAAATCTGGATTTATAAATGTGGTATAAACTACATTAATGAGTCCGAAAGTTAACGATGTAAAAACGGAGATGAGTAGACCAATTTTTAATCCTTTTGAAAATTTAAGAATTCCATTATTTATGGTGTCACGATAATACTTAATTCCAAAATAAATAAATAAAAGCGATAATATAATACTGATATATCCGACTACTTCACTCATGGAATAATCCAAGGAACCTTCAAAAATAAATGATGTACTAAAAAGTAATATTAATAAGCCACTACTATATAATCCGTATTTATAAACTGTTTGTTTCATGATTGTAAGTTAGCAAAATTTTATTTTAATTTTATCGACAATAGTTTGAGCCAATTTCTCCTTGCTCTCAACCGTCCAACCAGCAACATGTGGTGTTAAAAGCACGTTTTTAGCTTGAATTAAATATTGAAAAGCCTGTGGCATCTCGACTGCGCTCGATGTGACATCTTTCTTGAATAAATTTTCAAACGATGCTTTTTCGTATTCTAAAACATCTAATCCAGCACCTAAAATTTTACCAGATTTTAAGGCGGTTACTAAATTATCAGTTACAACACTTTTGCCTCGAGCCGTATTAATCAGCCAAAATGGTTTTTGGAAAGTGTTTATAAACTCGGTATTCACCATGTTGAGGGTTAGTAGTGTTTGTGGAGTGTGTAAACTTAAAACATCTGCTTGGGTTTGCAGTGTTTTTAAATCCACTTGCTTGGCATTTTCATCACCAACATGGGATTTAATGTCGTAACATAAAACAGTGACATCAAAACCACGTAATTTTTTAGCGAAGGCTTTTCCCATATTCCCATAGCCAATAAGTCCAACGGTTTTTCCATCCAGTTCAACACCTCGATTTTCTTCACGTAACCAGTTTCCGTTTCTAACTTCTTGGTCTGCTTTGTTGAGTTTGTTGAATAGGGATAACAACATACCTAAAGTATGTTCGCCAACTGCATTTCTGTTTCCTTCTGGTGCGGAAATAAGCTGAACACCTTTTTGTTTTGCATAGTCACCATCAATATTTTCCACACCTGCACCTACGCGACCAATAAATTTTAGGTTAGTAGCCGCATCCAAGAATTCTTTGTCTATGGAAAAACGACTACGAATTATAACGCCATCATACTCATGAATTTTAGCCTCAATGTCCGATTTGGAAGCCGTGTAATCTTCATCGTTTTGAAAGCCTAAAGCATGCAATTGCTCAAGCAATAATGGGTGATTGGTATCTAAGTGGAGTATTTTCATGTATAAAAAAACAACGGATTAGTTTACATCAAATATATGAAACCTAAACATGAACTCCAGGTTTTCAATTCAAGCAATTATGTGTGCCAGCGATTACGCGCCCATTCTTAATTTGATAAATAAGAACTCATGATTGCTTTGCAGTTGAAACGGCATCCTTTTCTTTTTTTAGAAAAAAAGAAAAGATAAAGTGGATAGCGCGACCTTTATGGTAGCGCAAAAAAATCATTTAAAAATTAAAAACCTAAAATGAGTTTGGCAATGAGAAAGTACGTTAATATGCCAAATAAATCATTACTGGTTGTAATAAATGGTCCTGTTGCTACGGCTGGATCAATGCCGCGTTTGTCAAGAAAAATAGGAATAAACGTGCCAATAATTGCTGCCATAATAATCACGGCTACTAGCGCAATACTAATGGTTATAGAAACGATATAAGGTGTGCTAAAAACGAAATGTGTAATGACCAGACCAATGCAGGCAATAGCGATTCCGTTTACCAAACCGAGTAAGGCTTCCTTTAATAAGCGTTTAACAATGTTGCCATCTATGGTGTCATTTGCCAATCCTTGAACAACAATAGCTGACGATTGTACACCGACATTTCCAGCGGTTGCTTGGATTAAAGGAACAAAACTTAATAGCACGACGAAGGCTCCCATGTGATCGTTAAATTGCTCGATAATTCCAGCGGCTCCAAGGCCACCAAACATTCCAATTAATAACCATGGTAAACGCGCTTTGGTGAGTTTCCAGATACTATCATCGGCTTCTACATCTTGCGAAATACCTGCTGCTAATTGGTAATCTTTATCCGCTTCTTCACGAATAACATCTACAATATCATCAATGGTAATTCTGCCCAACAATGTATAATTTTTATCGACTACAGGAATGGCTTCTAAATCGTATTTCTGCATGATTTTGGCTACCTCCTCAACATCTTCGTCTACAAAAACATAATCCACACTGGTAATATAGATGTCGGCAATTTTTTGATCGCTTTTAGCAACAATTAAATCTTTTAAAGATAAGCGCCCTTTTAGTTTATTCTGTCTGTCTACTACGTAAATGGAATGTACGCGTCTCACATCTTTTGCTTGGCCACGAATTCTGCGTAAACAACCTGCAACGGTCCAAGTTTCGTAAACCTTGACGAGTTCTTTTGCCATGAGTCCACCAGCCGTGTCTTCATCATAGGCTAAAAGTTCGGTAATTTCATCACGATGTTCTGTGTCCTCAATATGAGAGATGACTTCGGCTTGACGTTCTTCAGAAAGTTCCGCTATAATATCGGCTGCATCATCGGTGTCTAATTCTTCAATTTCTTCGGCAATTTCTTTAGCCGATAAGTTTTTAAGAATTTTTTCACGCGTGTCCTCATCTAACTCAATTAGAATATCCGAAGTGGTTTCTGAATCTAATAATTTAATAACGTAAACGGCTTCTTCCAGATTGATTTCATCAAGAATCTCGGCTATATCGGCATGGTGAAAATCCATCAATAAGGTTTTAAGATCCTTATCGTTTTTAAATTCGATAAGATTCTCAACCTGTTCAATAAGTTCGTCTGTAAGCTGAAATTGGATATTCTCTTGTTCTTCGGACATGCGTTTTTGTTAAGTTACTTTGTTAAGACAACAAAGATTTAGTCATTTTCATCGGTTTCTATCAATTGTGTAAGTTCTAGAAAAGCGGCTACAGATAATTGTTCTGGTCGCTTGTCAAAGATAACATTTGCTTTCAAATTATCAGACAGATTGAAGGTTTTTAAGCTGTTTCGCAATGTTTTTCTCCGTTGTTGAAATGCTTGTTTTACAACCTTGAAAAATAATTTCTCATCACATGGAAGCTCAAAATTTTCTTTTCGTTTTAGAACTAGTACGCCAGATTCAACCTTTGGTGGTGGATTAAAAACCGTAGGTGGAACGGTAAATAAATAGTCGGCTTCATAAAACGCTTGTGTTAAAACCGATAAAATACCATACACTTTGCTGCCTTCCTTGGAACAAATACGTTGGGCAACTTCTTTTTGAAACATGCCTGAAAACTCCGGAATCTGGTCGCGCATTTCTAAAGTTTTAAATACAATTTGCGTGGAAATATTATAAGGGAAATTTCCAATTATAGCGAAGGGCTCGTCATTGAAAACTTCTTTTAAATCGTATTTTAAAAAATCTTTCTCTATAACCCGATCGGCTAAATTGAGATAGTTGTTTTTAAGATATTCAACTGATTCGGGATCTATTTCTATAACGTGCGTTGTGATATCTTTTTTAAGAAGATACTTGGTTAAAACGCCCATACCAGGACCAATTTCCAAAACGTGCTTGTAGCCTTTAAAAGACAAGGAATCGGCAATTTTTTCTGCAATGGTTTCATCCGTTAAAAAATGCTGGCCTAAATATTTTTTTGCTTTTACAGACATGTTTGATTTTTTTGTTTTTTTGAAAATGGGTTATTTTCTATTTTGTACTCATGGTAAATTCTTCTATAACTTCTAATTCGGTACAAAATGAGAGCATTTTGTCGCCAAACTTTTTAAGTCCATCTAATCGAAATCCTTCATCATCGTCATCATAATAGCTATCTAATGTTTGTCGCGAATGAGCGCAAAACTGAACAGAATAGGTAACACCACCCATTTCTTCTTCAATTAACACACGCGTTAGTTTGGCATCTTTAAATTTTCCAGTAGCTAATACTTTTGGAATGTGGTCTGTTTTCATCCAATTTAACCAATCTTGTTGGAGGCTGTTTTCAATGTTTATGGTCACATTATATATAATCATGCGTGTAAGATTTGCTGTTTAAATACCTAGTTGTGCAAATTACAGGAGTTCGCGCTCATCATCAAAAGGTTTTAGCCTTTTTTCGTGAATTAAGGTGATATTTTCTAATTTAAATCGTCTCCTCGTAAAACACGGTATCTTTTTCGTGCATCCACAAAGTAAATACTGTCTTGGTAATTAAAAATAATTTGCTCGTAGTTTTCTTTGGCTTTTTGTGGATCTTGAAGCTGATATTCATGCAATTCGGCTATGGCAAAATAGGCATCATCCGCTAAAATATCATCTTTAAAATTAGCAATGATGATTTGATAGTTTACGACTGCTTTTTCAAATTGATTTTTAGACTCATAAAGTTTGCCTTGCTTATAAAGTGCTTGATCTTCTATGGATTGCCCTTTGTAATTTTCTAAAATGGTATTTAAAAGCGCAATGGCTTCATTGGGTTTGTTTTGAAAGGCCATTAAATCGGCTTTGGCGTAAAGTTTTAAAGCGGCTTGTGTGGAATCTTCAAATTTATTATCCGTTATCAGCAACATTAAATCCAAAGCATCATTAGCGATGAGTTGTGATGTGGATGATTTTAAGATTTTAAGTTGGGATTCTGCCCATTTAAAATCGCCTTTATAATAACTGGTTTGAGCTACTTTAAAGCGTGCTTCTTGAGCCAATGTGCTATTTTTTAAATTCCGTTGAATTTGAGTGAAATAAATTAAAGCTTCGTTGAATTTTTCCTGCAATACGAGAATATCACCTAATTCTAATTTTACTGTTCCTTCATCTAAATCTGATAAGGGTAGTTTTAAACTTTCTTTTAACAAAACCGTTGCTGCTTGCGGATCATGCTTGTGAAATGCCAAAAAGTGTGCATAGGCAATTTGCAGATTTATGGTTTGATTAAATTTTCCGAAGGTTTCAAAAAGCTCTAAATAGGTGTTGTCAATAGTTTCTAAATCGGTTTCTGTTTTTAGATCAATTTGCAGTAAATTATAATGTGCGCCAATTTGAACATCTGGATTTTGAGCTGTTTCTGCCAAATAGGTGAAAATGTTTTTAGATACATCAAAATCATTGTCGTTCATAGCTACAAAGGCCAATTCTTCAATGCGCTCTAGACTTTCTGGTTGCCTATTAAAGATAGCTTTTTCTTGCGCAAATGCTTTATTGTAATCCTTTTGTTGAATAAAAAGCCAACTCAATAATTCATTCCAAAGCAAGTTAGGTTCTTGTTGTATTTTTTTGAGCAATAAGCGTTTTAAAATGAGATTGTTTTCGTTTTCTGGATCATCTGTTATGAAGTCGCTCATGGCACGTTTAATTGTATTTAAATAGGAACTATTAACGTCCACGAAATTTAAATAACTACTAAACATTTTTTCTACATTGCCTTGTTCGCCATAAATTCGTGATAATTGAATGTTGAAATTCATGGCTGGTTTCAGAATCATGGCTTTCTCATAAGTGGTGATAGCTTGATCTAAAAGCGAGCGATTTTCGAAGAATTTACCCACAGAATACGCGAAATTTGGATTTTCGTCTAAAAAGGAAATGGCTTTTGTATAATTGGTATTGGCAGATTCTAAATCGTTTTTTAATTGATAATTATAACCCAATTCCACATATAGCGCGGGATATTTTACCCGTTCAATTTGCTGGATTAAAAGGGCTTCAGCTTCATCCAATTGCTCTAGCTGCTGATGCGTTTTGATAAGTTCCAAAAAATAGGCGTTATTATTAGCCGAATTTCTATGTAATTCTTGATAAGCCAAGAGTGCTTTTTCAAACTCTCCGTTTTTAGAATACTCTTTAGCGAGCAAGTCTTCTTGAGAAAACATACTGACTGATAATAGAAAAAAGAATAAAAGAAAAAGACGCATAATATTACTTTGTGTAAATATAGCAAAAGTGCGCTGTAGATGATGTGAATGTTTTTATAAAAAAAATGCCTGAAGTGTTTTCAGGCATTTACCAACCAAAATAAGTGTGCTATTAATCATTGTAAATTACAAAATGATTCAATTACCTGATTGGGGCAATTTTACTTATATTATTCTGAAACAACGGAAACCGTTGTATTTGCATGTTCTTTTTGTGATAAATCGAAATCTGAAACAAGGACTTTACCAGCTATTACTGCTAAAACGATTAGGAGAAAAAGTCGTGTAAGATTTTTCATGATAAGTAGGTTTAAAACTTTAGGGTACACGAACTTCAACAATATTTATTAATTAACAAAATAAAACAGCAAAAAATCGTTAAACAGCAGGTGATTTTTGCTTTTTAACGATTTTTTGAGAAATTATATTGAAAATGAAGTAGGATACAACCTACATGTTTAATCAATTATAGAGAACCCTGTATAAGATATTAATACTTCTGGAATAACAATACCTTCTGGTGTTTGGTAGTTTTCTAAAATGCCTGCCAATACGCGCGGTAATGCTAATGAACTTCCATTAAGTGTGTGTGCTAATTCATTTTTACCTTCGCTATTTCTGAAACGTAATTTTAAACGATTAGCCTGAAAGGTTTCAAAATTAGAAACAGATGAAATTTCTAGCCATCTGTCTTGAGCTGTTGAAAACACTTCAAAATCATAAGTCATAGCAGCCGTAAACCCTAAATCGCCTCCACAAAGGCGTAAAATACGGTATGGTAATTTAAGTTCCTGTAAAATTCCTTTTACATGTTCTACCATAGTATCTAAAGCTTTATACGAGTTTTCAGGATGCTCAACACGTAAAATTTCCACTTTATCAAATTGGTGTAAACGGTTTAAACCACGTACATGAGCACCATAACTCCCGGCTTCACGACGGAAACAAGGTGTGTAACCTGTAATGCCAATTGGTAATTCACTCTCGTTTAAAATAACATCGCGAAAAATATTGGTTCCAGGAACTTCGGCAGTTGGTATCAGGTATAAATTGTCTTCCGTTACATGATACATTTGTCCTTCTTTATCTGGTAACTGACCAGTTCCAAAACCAGACGCTTCATTTACTAAAAGCGGTAATTGGTATTCGGTATAACCAGCTTCGGTATTTTTATCCAAAAAATAAGCAATTAATGCACGTTGTAATCTGGCGCCTTTTCCTTTGTAGACTGGAAAACCAGCACCTGTAATTTTGTTGCCTAATTCAAAATCGATTATATCATACTTTTTAGCTAATTCCCAATGAGGTATCGCATTTTCGTGAAGGGTTGGAATCGTTCCTTCTTTAAATATCTCTTCATTTTCGTCTTCAGAATTTCCAGTTGGAACGAGTTCATTTGGAACATTCGGAATTTTATATAATAACTGATTTAAAGCTTCAGCAGTTTCATTTAACTTATCTGTTAACTCTTTCGATTGGTTTTTTAAATCTGAAGTTCGGGCTTTAAGCGCATTTGCTTTTTCAGTTTGACCAGATTTGTATAGTGTACCAATTTCTTTAGAAAGCGTATTGGATTCTGACAACGTATTATCAAGTAATGTTTGTTCCTGACGTCTTTGTTCGTCAAGTGCAATGACTTCATTAATCATTTTGGTGGCATCAATTTGGCGTTTTGCCAAACGTTCAATAACCAAATCTTTATGCTCTCTAATAAAAGGTACTTGTAACATGGAATAAAAATTTTAAGCGGCAAATTTACGTAATTACCGTGTGAAATAATCTTGTTTTGGTGGTAAAATCCATTCGCTATGCTTAAATGCAGACCACTTGGTAGCGGCTATATCTACTTCTGGATTAATAAATTGAATATAACGGCGACCATTCACGCTTATTTTACAATCGACAAACACGGAAACGTCTTGTCCTTTTTTAGCAAAATCTTCTTTTAGTATTTGCGAAAACTGCCAAATAACATCTGCTTTAGCACTAGCTAAACGCTTTTGTTTAGGTGTTAAATAATGGTCTAAATTAATGGTGGTTTTAACTTGCGTTTTTTTATCGACAACATAATAAACCGTATGTCCGCTTTTTGAGCGCAACATCATGCGCCAGGACATTCTATGACCTTCTTCTGTCCATAAAACTGATTGTGGAAACACATACTGACGCAGTGGCAATAAGATTTGAACTGAAAAATAGATGGCAAAAATGGCAAGCATTGGTTTCTTATAGGATGGAATAATTACGTCAGAGCCTTCATAAAAAGGTTTTCTTTTTAAAAATATGCGATGGATTGTTTTTGGTTCAAAAAAGAATAAAGCGAAAGCAAGTGATAAGTATGGGAAAATTCCAACTTGAAAAACAAAGGAGTTAAAAAGATGAAAAAATATAGAGGCAAAAAACGCATATTTACGCGTTGGTTTGTATAGTAGTAATGGAATAATTAATCCATCGAATAAAATACCGCCATAAGCTAGAAAATAGTGCATGGATTCATTTTGCAGGAACTCACCTATGAAATAATAATGTTCTTTACTTTTCATTAGAATAGCCATAACAGATGCGTCTAGCCAATCTGGATACAGTTTGGCAATGGAGCCGTAAGTGTAAACGATAAACATCTGTAAAATAAAAATATACCTGCACCAATTTGGCATAGCAATCTCCTTGATTTTTGGATTTAATTTGGCATCTATAGATACATTTTTATGTGCTGGCAAAATAATCATGATAGCACTTAAAAGCACCAATAAATAATAGTGGTTGTTATAAGATGATTTTTGCATTAAATACGTGCCTGTCCATAAAAGGGTAAACATAAAAGCGCTTACATGATACTTATATCCAAGCATAATAAATAGGCCAAAAAGCCCCATGATTATGTAGTAAATATACATGCCGTTACCCGGTAAAGGTTGCAGCCATTCAAAGCTAATAAAGGAAAATGTGAACTGTGGTTCTATTAAAGTGCGATTAATCCAACCCGTGAAAATAGCACCAATAGATTCTAAAAAACAAAGCAGGCCGAAAATAATCCGAAAGATTATTAAGGCCGAATTATCAACTTGCTTAAAAAGAAAATTAGTGAGTCGCATGATTTTTTATATACTGTAAAGCTGTTTGTTTATCTTTTTCTAATTGTGACTGTAATTCGGTTACGGAATTAAACTTTTGTTCGTTTCGGATGCGTTCAAGCATGTCTATTTTTAGTTTAGAACCATATAATGATTCTTCTAAATTAAAGAAATTAATTTCAATAGACTGATTATCATTTTGGCTAACCGTAGGATTCGTGCCAATATTCATCATACCAAAATACGTGTCGTTGTTTATTTCAGATTTCACCACGTAAACACCATCAGCTGGTATTAGCTTATAGCTTTCTGCAATATGCAAATTAGCCGTTGGAAAGCCTATTTCTTTACCTAATCCTTTTCCGCGAATTACGGTTCCCGTTAACATGTAGTTATAACCTAAATAACTATTGGCTGTTTTAATATCACCTTCTAAAAGGGCTGTTCTAATTTTTGTGGAACTAACAGAGACATCATTGATATCTTGTGCTGAAATTTCTTCAACTTCAAATTGGTAGTCCGTACCAAATTGGCGTAAATCATCAATATTGGCCGTTCTATTTCTTCCAAAATGATGGTCGTACCCAATAATAACTTTTTTAGCTTGTAATTGTTTCACTAAAATTTCTGAAACAAAATCTTTGGCCTTTAGTCGGGAAAATGCTTTAGTAAACTTTTTAATAACCAGATAATCCAACCCGTGAGCTTCCATGATGGCTGCTTTTTCATCTATGGTGTTGAGTAGTTTGATGGTGGTGTCTTTCTGCAGTACCATTCGTGGATGTGGAAAAAAGGTCAGAATAGCTGATTTCAAAGCATTTTTTTTGGCAGACGTAACAAGTTTTTCTATTATTTTTTGATGTCCAATATGAACACCATCAAATGTGCCAATGGTAACAACGGTTTCATTCTCAAAGTCGCTATGATGCGTTTGTATTATTTTCAATGGAAAAAAGTATTTGTACAAAAATAGAAAAGCGGATTGATATAAATACCAATCCGCTTTTAAGTTTTAAAAGAAACGTTTTATTTCTTAATAAATGGGAATGTTAAAGATGAATTGTCTTTACTAATTTTTATAAAGTACATACCATTGCTTATATCAGATGTATTGATTTGTAGATCTGAAATACCATTTATAGAAGCATTTTTAACAACTTGACCAAGCATGTTGTAAACAACATAGCTATTAGGCAAGTTGGAATCTGTTGTTTTAATATTTAAAACAGACGTAGTTGGATTTGGATAAATTGATATAATCGAATTGATATTGAACGTATCAACAGATAATAACGCTAATTGCGTACCAAATACATATGTTCCTTCTAAACCTGTTGTAAAGGATGCTGATAATTTAGAATCAGCTCCAAAAGCAGAAATACTTACAGATGCAATTTCATTAGTGCCTTCTTTTTTTACAAAAAGGTTATTTCTAGAATTTCCAGTAAGGGCTTCCCAATCGGCAAGTTCATCTTCACTGAAGTAGAAATTGATAGTTGACGCATCAGATGTGCTAGCATTGGTTGTACTAATATCGAATGTTTTTGCCGTAACAAAAGTATCAAGATCTGTATTAGCACTGTACATAACAGCCGCTGCTCCTGCATTTGCCACATCTCTAGATACGGAAACATCTACACAGCCATAATTAAAACCGCCAGTATTGTCAATATCTACCATCACGTTTCCAGAATTAGCATCTACGTAAAATGCCGTTCCAGCTTCATTAATACCAGCAGTTACTGCTGGGTTAACTTCCGTTTGAGCACCATTGGTTGTGTCTGCGGTAACAGAAATATCATCAAACATAAATACAAACTCATCTGCAGATACCACATGAATCGTAATATAAATATCTTGACCATCATATGCTGATAAATCATAGGTGTATTCTGTCCATTCTAATGGTGGAATCACGTAAGGAGCAGGTGTAATAAATGTAAAACTAGCTGGATTGGTATTTGTTGTAGAAATACCTACTTGAAAACGCTCGCCTCCATTATAATTATCAGTTAAACTTTGTGCCCAAAATTTAAGTTCACTATTGGTGCCATTTAGTGAGATCTGAGGCGTAAAGATGTAATCATCATTTTCAGCTGTTCCGCTAGAACTACCAGTTGAGTTAAAACAGTAATATCCTTTGTTTCCAGAATGAGCATCCCATCCTGCAGCAAATGCTGGTGTACCTTGGCTAGGATTAAAAACTATAAAAGTTCCTACGTAAGATTCATTGGTAAAAGTATTATTATCAGCTCCAAAAGTTGTGTCGCCATCATTATCTAGCATAGTCCAACCACCAACAGGCGTTATTTGCCAGTCTGTATATGTTTCAAAGCCATCACTAAATAAAACAGAATTTCCAGAACTTACTGCTGCGTTATCATCATTGGTTATAGTAGTTGTATAAGTAGTTCCAGTTGCTACCAAGTCTCCAGTAGTAGTCGTGTTAACATTTAATGAAATCGTTTCATCTGCTTCAATCATACCATCTTGATAGATGCGAAGAGTAACCGTGTTACTAGCGGCTGTGGAACCTTGAGCAAACGATACCGAATTGTTTATAAGCTCAAAATCAATATTTTCAGTTGCTGTTCCCGAATTAACCAATGTAGCTGTTGCAGAAGCCGTTCCACCTGAACTTGCTGCTATAGAAATTTCAATATCTTGAAATCCACAGGCATTATCTTCCATAATTCCTGATGGAAGTGTAGAACTTATATAAATTGTAGGTTCAGCATAACCCGTTGTAGAATTTGGTAAATCCGAAATTCCATCGGCATTTTCAATAACGGTTAATATTCTATTTACTTGATCGAATGTAAAAATATCCATACAAGCATCATTTGTGTAATCCATATAGTTTTCCACCATATCTCTGTTTCCATCACAAGTAGTTTGATTTGCAGGGCAACCGCCATTTGATGATGCACTTTGAGGTGTGTCTGCACAGAAATCGTTTCCACAATTTGAATCTCCCCAAATATGTCTTAATCCAATCCAGTGACCCATTTCGTGAGTTAATGTACGTCCTAAATTATAAGGAGCAGCTGTTCCAGGATTAGCAACCGAACCAACACTTCCAGAAAGTATAACCACACCATCAGTTAAAGGAGAACCTCCATTTGGATCCATTCCTGGCAAGGTTGAGTTTGAAGGGAATTGTGCATAACCTAATAATCCACCTCCTAAATTGGCAGTCCAAATGTTTGCATACATAGAACGATCCCAAATAGTTGCTGGCTTAATAGTAGTATTTAATTGTCCAGTTGAAATTGTACCTGAATAACCATAAACTCTATCAATACCTGGTTCAGGTAAAATATTTCCGTCTGGATCAACAGCTGCAGGAATAAAATTGATTTCAGCCGATGTAGCTATAGCATTTGTGCTTCCTGCAAGATTATTGAAATCTATATTTAATTGATCAATCTGTGCTTGAATTTTTGCAGCCGATAGATCGTGAACATTACCTTGAGCGCTAGAAAGCACGTGAAAAATTATTGGAATATTAACCACGGCTCTTCTGTAAGTTCCGTTTGCTTTTTCAATAGCAATTCGCTGTAAACGAGCTTCCATTAAAGGTGCTAACCAATTTTCAAATTCTTCTGTAGATTGAATGTTAGGATTGTTTTGTCTACGTAAGGCTTCAACTTCTACAGTAGCACATCTTACAAATCCAGTTTCATTAAAGTGTCTTTGATTTTCCTGTGTTAATTGTAAAGGCGTATCTGAAATCGATCTAAAGCTTGATTTTTCCTGTGCATACAAGCTGGAAATACTTATTAATAATAGAAGTAACCAGAATAGTTTAAAGTTGTTTTGTTTCATGTTCGAGGTTTGAAAATGAATTTAATTATAATTAGTAGTTTTAAGTAATAAAAAACAGCACATTATTCCTTGTGAATAATGTGCTAAAAATATGAAAAAATCTATTAATTAAAAATGCTTTACTATTTTTAAAATGGTATTAGATGTGTTTTTAGGATATTAACTGACTTTAATATTTTAAACTTTAGGTTTTGGTCCATGAAGATTTAATGTAAACGAGGCTTTTAAATGTCTTACAGTATATCCAGAACATAGTAACGCATCTCCATACAAATTTACATCAGTAATTACAGCATCTGGAAGATTAGCATCCCTATATTCTTCCATTTTACAGGCTAAAAAATCGGCTAATTCATTAGCGTTTATGGCAGGTATTCCTGTATCACTTAAATAATAGTATACAAGAACAAGATCTTCTAATTCAGGGTCGTAAATCCAAGTTGGAGATTCATGGAATTCTATTTCTCCTGACATAGTTTGAATAACTGGGTAAGTTGGGTGAATACAAGTATAGGAATAATCGCAATGCATGTTAAAAAAATTTTCTAATTCATAATCAATGTAACCAATACCGTTGTTATTGGTATTCCATAAAGTATCAAAATTTAACGGGTTAAGATTATAAACTGTGCTACATGTATTCAAATTATTTGAACCAAAATTTATTTGATTACATCTTTGACTGTAGTCCATTTTTATTTTAGAACTTATATTATTTACAGTAATGAATTCCGAGAAAAGTTGTCCAGTCTCTCCCTCATTTATAAAGTTATCGTAGTTACTATTTTCAAGTTTATTTAATGTTTTTATTGGCTCGATTGCCTCACTTGTGGTTAGTGATTCTTCTTGACACGAGAATAACGATATTGTAAATAAAACAAGTAGAATTTTAAGTTTCATAATTTCTAGGATTTAATAATTAATACATGCATATAATCAAAATCATTCAATATTCTTTTGTTAAATGAAATTGTTTTTATGTAATAAGCTTATTATTAAAGATATAAATAATTATTTGTGATAATTCATAACTTTTTTTATTATTTCGAATAAACATTCTGATAAAGCATATTAATGTAAATAACATCAGAAAAAATATTTTAATGTATTTACTTTTAGTATTTTAACCCTCTCAATAAAAACTACAAATCTTATGAAAACAATTACTCGGCATCGTATTATGCCTAAAACATTATTATTTTCTCTGGTATTACTTATTGCAGGTCAATTTGCTTTTGCGCAAAAACCTATGGCGAAACAATCTTTCGAGATTAGTTTAGAAGCAGATGAAAAAATCCCATCCGAAATTAAAAATAACGGACGTTTTAATGTGGAAACTGGTTTTCCAATAGCACTTTATGGTCTTAATTATGAGGTTCCTCAAGGATCGCCAGAATCTATGGCACATTATTATTTAGATAAAGAATCCAAGACTTTAGGGATTTCTAAAGACGAACTTCAAAATTTACAGCACCATGCAACACGTACCACTAATGCTGGTTCGGTTGTCAGATTCAGACAGTATTCTGGTGCCTATCCTATAAATAAAAATGAAGTGACTATTAGTATTTCACCAGACAATAAAGTGGTGTTTGTTATGAATAGTTATCAGACTATAAACAATATGTCAAGTGCTCAGCCTAGCGTTTCTAAAGATTTGGCTTATGAATTGGCTTATCGTTATTTAAATGTATCAGGAAATTTAATGCATTACGATAATAAATTAGTTGTTTATAGTAATACAAAAATAACACGTTTAGCACATGAGGTTACTATTTTAACGAACGAACCTGCCGGTGAATGGCACGTATTTGTGGATGCTCAAAATCAAGAAATATTTAAAGTGGTAGATTTAACAAACTACTATAAAGACAGCGAACACGTACATAGTAAAACATGCGAACATCAAGTTTCTACTGTACCTGATTTTAGAAAACGTAGAGTTAATGGAACAGGTATGATTTTTAACCCAGACCCACTATCTTCAAACATGGTTGCTTATGGTGGTGGATATGTAGATGGTAACGATGCAGATACGCCAGAATTAACAGCAGCTCGTATGAGTGTAACATTAAATGATATTACTCAAGTTGGAGCTACCTATTCATTGGTTGGGCCACGTGCTGAAATAGTTGATTTTGATGCGCCAACTACAGGTTTGTTTGCGCAGAACTCCTCTGCATTTAATTTTACTCGTGAACAGCAAGGTTTTGAAGCCGTAAACGTGTATTATCATATTGATTATATGATGGATTATTTAAATAATACATTAGGCTTATCCATTATGCCTTATCAATATTCTGGAGGTGTTCAATTTGATCCCCATGGATGGAATGGTGCTGATCAATCATCTTATAATGGTGGTACAGGACAATTACGTTTTGGGGAAGGCTGTGTGGATGATGGCGAGGATTCCGATGTTATTCATCATGAATTAGGTCATGGACTTCATGATTGGGTTACTGCAGGTGCAAATAGTGGAGCAGAAGGTTTAGGTGAAGGTACAGGAGATTATGTGGCACAATCGTACAATAGAGGTGTCAATAATGCAAATGGTTATTGGACAGCAGCTGACCCACAATATAACTGGGTTTTTAACTGGGATGGTCATAATGCGTGTTGGAATGGTCGTGTTACTAATTATACGGCTAGCTATCCAGGAGGATTATCAGGTTCAATACATACAGATGGTCAAATTTGGGCATCTTGTTTAATGGGTATTTGGGATCAAATTGGTCAACAAGAAATGGATACCATTTTTTGGGAAGGACTAGGTATGACAGGTGGAACTACAGGACAGAACGATGCTGCTGTTGCAGTTTATCAAGCGGCTGTAAATTTAAACTATAGCACAGCTGATATCAATACCATTCATTCATCATTAACAGCTTGTGGCTATACACTTCCAGCGTTACCTGGACCACCAGTTGCTGCATTCAGTGCAGATAAAGAGACAATTTGTTTAGATACCAATAATACCGTGAATTTTATGGATGATACGGTTCCTAATGCTACATCTTGGTCTTGGACTTTTGAAGGTGGATTGCCTGCAACCTCTACAGATCAGAACCCTACAGTAACATATTCTGCTGATGGGATGTATGATGTAACGTTAGTTGCAACCAATTCATTCGGAACCGATACTGTGGTATTAGCTGATTATATTTCGGTAGTTTCTGGAGCTACCTGTCCAGCGTGTACGGATACTACAAACAGTACAGTTGTAGATATTCCAGCACCTGGAAGTTATACATCTACCATAAACATACCCAATAGTGGTGTTTTATCGGATGTTAATGTGACTATTGATATTACCCATACGTGGAATGCCGATTTGGATGTAACCATTACAAGTCCAGCAGGTACAGTTGTAGAGTTAACCTCGGATAATGGCGGTGTAAGTGGTGATAATTATACAAATACGGTTTTCGATCAAGAAGCTACTGTATTAATAACTGCTGGTACGTCGCCATTTACTGGAACGTTTATTCCAGAAGGGGATTTATCAACCATGTATGGTGAAGACGGAACTGGTACTTGGACATTAACTGTTGTTGATGATGCAGGAGGTGATGTTGGTCAGTTAAATTTCTGGTCTATAGAATTATGTCTTGACCCAACAGCTTCTGTAGATGAATTTGGTATTGATAGTTTTGCTATTTTCCCGAATCCAAATAATGGTTCATTTAATATAAAGCTACAATCTAATTCAGACAAGGATATTAATGTGCAAGTTTATGATATTCGTGGACGTTCAATTTTTAATAATTCATACGCTAGTTCAACAGATTTCAATCAAGAGATTAATTTGAATAATGCGCAATCTGGTGTTTACCTTGTGAAGGTTAGTAATGGATTGAAAGAAACCATTAAAAAGATTATTATTAAGTAGGTGTTAAACTATTTAAATAAAAAAGGGAAGCTAATTTAGCTTCCCTTTTTTATTTCCCATTAAAACTATTCATCGTATTATTGATGCCTGCCGTTCCAAAGGATTTTATGAGTTCTCTGGCTTTTTCTAGACGTTCGGGTAAGATTTTGTTTTCTTCATCACTCCAGTCACCAAGAACATAATCAACCTGACGACCTTGGCTAAATTCATCGCTTATGCCAAATCTAAACCGGTTGTATTTTGTAGTGTTTAACTTGTCTTGAATATCTTTAAGACCGTTATGACCGCCATCACTTCCTTTAGTTTTTAGGCGAATACTTCCAAAAGGCAAATTCAAATCGTCTGTAATAATAAGCAGGTTTTCTAAAGGGATTTTTTCTTTAGTTAACCAGTACAAAACAGATTTACCGCTTAAGTTCATATAGGTACTCGGTTTAAGTAATATGAAAGTGCGCCCTTTAAATTTATAGGTGGTTAAATCTCCTAATTTATCGGTAGTGAAGGTGAGGTCTTCTTTATGTGCCAGAAAGTCTAGTACTTTAAAGCCGATATTATGTCTGGTATTATGGTATTTATCACCAATATTCCCTAAACCTACTATTAGAAATTTTTTCATGCTATCTGTTTCGGCTGTTTTAAAAGCTTGGCGTTTATTTAAAAATGTAAATACGTTCCACATGCTTCAAATTTATATAAAAATAAAAAAGCATCCTGATAAATCAGAATGCTTTTAAATATATTGATACTAAAAATAGATTTATTCTTGACCTTCTTCTGCTGGAGCATCAGTTCCTTCCGCACCTTCTTCAAGTTCTTCTTCGTCTTCATCAGTAGCAATAACCATAGCGGCTCTTGCACGTTTAATTTGACAAACAACTGTGTTATCAGTGTGTAAAATTTTGTATGCTTCGTTTTCTAAAGCAGTAACATATAATTTAGCACCAATTTTTAAGTCTGTAATATCTATTTCAATAAAATCAGGTAAGTTGCTTGGTAACGCTTTTACACGTAATTTACGGGCATTTTTACGTAATACACCACCAGCTTTAACACCTTTAGAACTCCCTACAAAGTGTACAGGAATTTCCATGGAAATCTGCTTATCTTCAAATAATTGATAGAAATCGACATGTAAAATTCTATCTGTTACAGGGTGAAACTGAATATCTTGCAAAACTGCATTGAATTTGTCACCGTTTTCTAAAGAAATCACAACTGTATGCGCGTTAGGCGTATAAACCAGTTTTGAAAATGCGAGTTCTTCAGCATTAAAATGTACTGGTTTGTCACCTCCGTATAATACGCAAGGTACCTGTCCAGCATTACGTAAGGCTTTTGATGCTTTTTTGCCTACGCCTTCTCTTTGAGATCCGTTAATTGTAATTGACTTCATTGTTTATATATAATTGTTATTAATATTCTAATTTTGGTAGTATTACGAAAAATACTACATAATAAATTTTGAGCTAATAGATTTGTTATAATGTACATTCAACATCACTTCGGCAAATAAATTAGCACAACTTAACACGCGTATTTTAGAGCTTTGTTGTTTTAAAGGAATTGAATCGGTTACAATTAATTCTTCCAACTTCGAACTCTCAATACGCTCGTAAGCATTGCCTGATAAAATAGGGTGTGTACAAATAGCACGAACACTTAAAGCGCCACGCTCCATCATTAAGTCGGCTGCTTTTGTTAAAGTTCCTGCTGTATCCACCATGTCATCTACTAGTACAACGTTTTTGCCAGTTACATCACCAATTAATTCCATGTGTGATATAATATTAGCTTTTGCGCGTTGCTTATAACAAATAACGACATCGCTTTCTAATGCTTTGGAATATGCATAGGCTCTTTTGGAACCTCCCATATCTGGTGATGCAATGGTTAAATTGTCTACGTTTAAACTTTTTAAATACGGTAGAAAAATAGTAGATGCAAATAAATGATCTACTGGTTTTTCAAAAAATCCTTGAATTTGATCCGCATGCAAATCCATGGTTATAATACGTGTTGCTCCTGCGGCTTCTAGCATTTTCGCCACTAGTTTGGCAGCAATTGGTACACGAGGTTTATCTTTTCTGTCTTGTCTTGCCCAACCAAAATATGGTAAAACTGCGGTAATGTGTCTGGCTGAAGCGCGTTTGGCTGCATCAATCATTAATAACATTTCCATTAAGTTTTCCGGTCCTGGATTGGTAGAGCCAATAATAAAAATACGCGTTCCACGTATAGACTCTTCGTAAGACGGCTGAAACTCACCATCACTGTAGGTGGATGTAATAACGTTACCCATCCGAATACCATAGGCATCAGCGATTTTTTCCGCTAGCGCTCTACTTTGTGTACAGGTAAAAATTTTTGCTTCTGTTTGTACGTTTGGCATGTTTAATTGGTTGTATTATAACTAATTATATTCAGTTCGTCTTAACGAGGTGCAAATTTAGGAATTTATTTCAACTCCAAAAGCATAAAAGGATGTATTTTTAATGGTTGGAAGCATTTTATTTTATAATTTTGCCATCTACTATAATATTAAGCATGCTCAAGTGGTGGAATTGGTAGACACGTCGGATTCAAAATCCGATTCTTCGGAGTGCGGGTTCGATTCCCGCCTTGAGTACTTAAAAAACCGTAACTATTTAAAATATAAATAGTTACGGTTTTTAATTTTGTTTTAAGGAGTGTGTTTTGTTAAGTATAAGCGCTTTGGATCGTTATTTCTAAATAAAACCTGATTTTTAATTTTTCCAACAAATTCTATCTGCTAATAATTCTGTCTGCTTCGTTGTCTTCTTTCTTTAATAATTGATAGGCTAATACAGCAAACTGCAAGCCTACAATAACAACTTTAGCTTTTTTACCAGGCATCAATACAGATGCCGCGCCTAATAATAATGTTTTCATAGTGTTTTGTTTTGAATTTGTTGTTTCTAATGATTTTTCATTTTCTCTTTCACTTTACGCAGTTGGCGCTCTAAATCATTGATGGATTCCAGAATAGAGTCTTTAAAATTATCATGGCTTGCTTCCGCAAAAATTCTAGGACCTGGAAGGCTTAATCTAATATTGCATATTTTTCCAGTATTGTTTGATGTTGTATTTTCGGTTTTAAAAAAAACATCAGCCCGAATTACCATATCAAATTTAGTACCTAATTCCTCTAACTTATTTTTAGCGGTTTCTTCAAGTGTGGAACTTGCTTTAACATCGTGATATTCAAAAATTATTTGCATCGTATTTGTTTTAAAAGTTAATAGATAAGCTTGATAATTACTTTTTGCAATTTATCATCCAATTTATACCAAATTGATCCGAACATCTTCCGAAATAGCCCCATTCACGTTCTCTAAAATTATGGTGCACCATACCTAACTGGGATAATTTTTTGAAAAACTCCTCAGCTTCTTCTTTATTATTAGCATCTATACTCATGTGAATTTGATTACCATGATTAATTGGAGTGTCTGGTGAGGCATCATAAGCCATAAAGTGTACACCGTTTCCTTTTAATTCAGCATGTTGCAGTTTGTCACGATATGACGATGGTACATCTATTTTCTGATCTTGATAGGTTTGGCGATTTTTTATTTCAGCATTAAACATTTCGCTGTAAAAATTAAGGGCTTCTTGACAATTACCGTTAAAGGCTAAATATGCTTGGATTTTCATGTTTATTTTTTTTTGTGGTTATTTTCAAATTTATATATAAGTGTTATAATTGATTAATTCAATTAAAATAAATATTGCTGCAAATACATCTAATCCTATTCGATTTGTTTTTAATATGCTGATTCTAATTTTGGTAACCTCAAAATTTTTTACTAATTTCATCTGTTAAATTCAAATCCTCATTTTTGAAGCCATTTTATTTAAATGATTTTCTTTTTATGCATACTAGAAAGTTTAGTTAATAAAAGCAATTTGGGAATTTAGGATTTGGGAAAATCAAGCTATTAGTTTAATTAATTTTAAAATGAATTTATTATGAAAAAAATTACATTGTTATTTTTAGCAACTTTGGTGTCCACATTACTGTGTGTTCCGAGTTATGCTCAAAACAATTTGCAGCTTCGGGCGCAACAAGCAACGGATGGAAGTGCTTCGAGCACTAGTATTAATCTGGGAAGTGAGTATCTCCGAGCTGGTGAAAATAATTCCGTTATTTTCCAACAAGCTGAAGGAGCAGGTGGAAATGGAATTGTTTCGGATTATTATTTAACCGATAATGGTGGTGCTTATTCAGCTGATGATTTCACTTTACAAAATTCTGAAGATATATACTTGTTTCAATTTCAAGGATTTGGTGGGCTTGAAGGAACTGGTTTAGAGCCGGTTTTGACAGGTTTCCAACTTTTTGTTTATGCAGATGCAGGAGGAGCGCCTGATGGGTATCCAAGTGGTCCTGATGCGGCTATACTTGAACTAGATCTAGACTGGGATTCTGTTAACGGTCCTGACGCTGGTTTATCCTTTGAAAAACTGGAAACACCAGGATTTGCACCTACTTATATCGTTACCATAGATGTGGAAGATGCAACAGGCAACGCGCTTAATTTAGGTGCAGGGTCTTACTGGGTGGTTATTGCTGGTAAAATTAATGACGCTTTAGCTAATAATCCACCACGATTTAATTGGACAGCATCCGATGATATAAACGGTGAGTTACCAAAATTATCTGACCCTCAAGCTTTGTTTGGTGCTGATGAAAACTGGACCGATTTAAATGTTCTTACCGCTAGTACCGATTATAATGCCCTTACCTTTACTGTTTATGGCCCACTATTACCAGATTGTAATGGCATGCCTGAAGCGGGAATTGCAATGGTAAATCCAACATCTGGGAATGCTGGTTCTACTTATAGTGTAGAAGCTCAAGGAACTGTTGGAACACCAGGAATATCATATCAATGGCAGTCTAATACTAACAACGCAGGCTGGGTAGATGAAGGAACCGCTACAACAGAATATGCTGCTTACACGGCAACAGCTCCTGCACAACTTGGTGATGTAGTTGAATGGAGATTGTCTTCAACTTGTTTAGCTACATCTGATGTAGCTATATCTGATGTAGCCACTTTTACTGTTGTAATTGCTTATTGCGATTCAGCTGGAGGAAATACAACTTTTGAAAATATAACTAATGTTACATATGCAGGTATTAACAATACCACAGCTACTCATGCTGGATATAATGATTTTACTGCACAAATAGGGAGCGTAATTCAAGGAACACCTAATCAAATTTCGGTAACAATTACAGCTGATAGCGGTGATTACATTTATGCCTTTATCGACTGGAACCAAAATGGTACTTTAGACGATGCAGGAGAGGTTTATACAATTGCCTCTAGCGTTGCTAGTGTTGGACCATACACCATGGACATTACTGTTCCAACAGATGCAGTACTAGGAAATACACGTATGCGAGTTAAGGTTGGCTGGAATGAAAGCACGCCTGATCCTTGTGTGGCTTTTGGTTATGGAGAAATTGAAGATTATACCGTTTTAGTAGCAGGCTCAGAAGATTGTTCCGGAACTCCTGATGCAGGTGTAGCGTCTGTGAATCCTTCAGTAGGGAATATTAATAGTAATTATACAGTTTCTGCCTCGGGATTAACTTTAGGAGATGGATTGACATATCAATGGCAATCAAATACTGATGGTGCTGGTTGGGTAGATGAAGGAGCGCTTTTGACACAATATGTCGTATTTGCTGCAACAGCGCCTGCTATACTTGAAATTGATGTAGAATGGAGGTTGATAACTACATGTACAATTTCAACAGAGTCGGCAACTTCTAGTGTGGCAACTTTTACTACAGCAGTTACTTATTGTACGGTTACTTTTCCTTCTAATGTTGAACCAATTACTTACGTAAATTTTGGTGGCATAGACAATACGACTAGCGCAGCAGTTGGCGGAAGCCCAGCTTTAGAGGACTTTACCTCGCTAATCGCTACTGTAGATCAAGGGGAAAGTTATCCAATTGAAATTAAAGGAAATACGGATGGTGCTTTTACAGCAAAAATCATGGTTTATATTGACTGGAATCAGGATGGCATTTTTGATAATGCTGTAGGTTCTGATGAAATGTATACACTTCCTGATATCGTTGGATCTACTGGCGAAGATGCAATTTCATCTTCAGGTTCCATTGCTGTTCCAGCATCCGCAATGCTAGGAAATACCACTATGCGTGTTATGAAGAAATTTAATACTGCAGCTGCTCCATGTAATGCAGCAGGTTATGGTCAGGCTGAGGATTATACAATTCTAGTAGAAGTAGCATCAGATTGTTCAGGTACTCCAGATGGAGGTGTAGCAACCGTAAACCCTCAAACAGGGAATGCTGGTTCTAGCTATACCGTTACGGCTACAGGCTATTCCACTGGAAATGGATTGACCTATCAGTGGCAATCAAATACAGATGGCGCAGGTTGGATAAATGAAGGAGGTCTTGAGAGTAGTTACACTGCTTTTGCGGCAACAGCTTCTTCTGTACGTGGAATAGATATTGAATGGAGGTTAGAGGTAACTTGTACTATTTCAGTTGAGACTTCCTATTCTGCGGTTGCGACCTTTACAACTTCGGCTGTGACGCTTTATTGCACACCAGTGTTAGATTGTACTGATGGAGACAATATATTAAATGTTACATTTCAAGAAATTGACAATACCACTACGTGTAGCCCTAATGGATATGGAGACTTTACAAGTATGGTTGCTACCGTTCTTTCTGGCGACACAAATACAATTTCAGTAACCGTTGGAGGCGGATTCGCGAATGAATCAGCTTCTGTTTGGATTGATTTTAACGATAATGGATCTTTTGAAGAAGATGAATTCTTCTATATAGGAACAGGAAGTGCTGAAGTTTTAACAGAGGATATTGCTATACCTGTAGGTTTAGCTATTGGAGAATACAGAATGAGAGTTCGTGTAGCAGCAGTATCAGCCGCTACCGCCACGTGGGATATGGCTTGTGATGAGAGTCAAGGCTTTGGTGAAACTGAAGATTATACCCTGGAAGTTACAGGCTCAATGAGTGTTGATGAATACTCTAGATTTACTGAAGTACGTCTATACCCAAATCCATTGAATACCGGTACTTTTTACATTCATGCACCATCATTAAATGGAGGGCAAGTTGAAGTAAATATTACTGATATGACTGGAAGACAAGTTTTTAGCAATGCATTATCTGTTAATGATAATAAAGTAACGGTTTCAGTTAATGATGCTTTAACATCTGGAATGTATTTAGTAACATTAAAACATTTAGGTGAACTACATACATTTAGAGTAATTAAAAAATAATTATAATAATTTGAAGAAATTATTGTTCTTCATAAAAATTAAAACCGCCTCAATTTGAGGCGGTTTTTTATTTAAAAGTAGTATAATGATAGATTTTTTTTAGATTTTAATAGGTGTTGGTAAGAATAATTAGATGTCTCATTAACTATTATTAAAAGGAATAGAAAATTTTAACCAGATCTTTCAGTTTTTGGTCTAACGTTTGCATAGTAATATATTTAAACTAATTTTATGAAAAAAACAAACATTTTACTAACTGGAGCTTCAGGAACCGTTGGTTTTGAAGCTCTGAAACAACTCCTTAAAAAAGGTGTTTATCAGGTAACGGTTTTTGATAAAAAATCTAAAACAACCGTTGAAAAGTTTGCACCTTTTAAAGACCGAATTTCATTAATTTATGGTGATATCACAAACCCATCAGATCTAGAAAAGATTAAGAATATGGATGTGGTTATTCATTTGGCTGCCATCATTCCGCCTTTGGCAGACCAAAATCCGGAATTAGCAAAAAACGTAAATACTAAAGGCACACAGAATTTAATTAAGCAACTGGAGCAGCATTCGCCAAATGCCTTCTTTATGTATAGTTCTAGTATTTCTGTATATGGAGATCGTATTGAGAATCCGTATATAAATGTGGGCGATCCCCTTATTCTAAGTGAAGGTGATGCGTATGCAGAAACAAAAATTGCCGCAGAAAAGGCCTTGCAAAACAGTCAGTTAAATTGGGCTATTTTTAGATTGGCTGCTATTATGGGAAATCATAAAATGTCTAAACTTATGTTTCATCAGCCATTAAATACAGCATTGGAAATTGCTACGCCACGTGATACCGCTCGTGCTTTTGTAAATGGTATTGAAAAGGAAAACGCCTTGTCCAAACAGATTTTTAATTTAGGAGGTGGTGAAACCTGCCGCATAAGCTATGAACACTTTTTAGAACGTTCCTTTGCTGTCTTTGGATTAGGAGAGCTTGATTTTCCAAAACGTGCCTTTGCCGATAAAAATTTTCATTGTGGTTATTATGCAGATGGTGATGCTCTTGAAAAAATTGTTAACTTTAGAGAAGATACATTAGAAGATTATTTTAGGATGGAAGCTGAAAAAGTATCGTCCTTAAAAAAAACAGCAGCTTGCATTTTTAAAAAACCTGTAAAATGGTATTTGTTAAAACAATCTGAACCCTATGATGCTTATAAAGCTCAAGATAAAAAACAGATGCAACATTATTTTAATTAAACCCCAAACCTATGAACATATTTTTTGCTTATTTCTCAATTATATTTGGGTTTTTATCCACGGACGCCCCGAAATTAACTATCAATATTCAAAATATTGAAAAAATTCAAGGTCATATTATTATCGGTATTTACAATGCAGAAGAAGGGTTTTTGGAAAAGGATTCAGAAATTAAGCATTATAAATTAACAGTAAAAGAAAATGTAGAAAGCCTTGTAATAGATGATTTACCAAAAGGTGATTATGCTATATCTATGTATCATGATGAAAACTCTGATGGTATTTGTAATCTAAATTTCATAGGAATTCCAAAAGAACCGTATGGCTTTTCAAACAATTTCAAACCCAAATTTTCGGCACCCAAATTTGTGGATTGTAAGTTTTCATTAATCGAGGATCAAGTCATGAATATCAAGCTAGTCGATTAACTATTAAATATATATTCGAAATAGAATTAACTAACTAAAACTATTATTATGGAAGCAACATTTTTAAAATCGATCAAAGAAGCTGTCAAACATTGGTACATTCCGGTATTTGTGGGACTGTTTTTTGTTATCGTTAGTATTATTGTTTTTATGTCGCCAACAGGCTCATTATTAACTTTATCCATTCTATTTGCCTTATCATTTTTATTTGGAGGTTTATCAGAAATTATATTTTCGGTAGTCAATAGGCATCAATTAGAAAATTGGGGTTGGTCTTTAACATTTGGAATTATTACCTTTATTGTAGGTGCGTCATTACTAATCCATCCTTTATTAACCCTTGATGTATTGGCTTTTTATATTGGTTTTGTTGTGTTATTTCGTTCCGTTGCAGCCATTAGTTTTGCGCTCGATATTAAACAATATGGGAGTAAAAATTGGGGTGTTTTATTAGGACTTGGAATTTTAGGAATTATTTTTTCATTCATATTAATTTGGAATCCCATATTCGCAGGAATGAGCGTGATTATTTTAATAGCATTGAGTTTCTTGTTTACGGGATTATTTAGTATTTACTTGGGTTTACAACTACGCCAAATTCATAAATCGTCTAAATCTATTTCAGCAGAACTAAAAGAACGTTATGATAATCTTATGGAAGAAATTCATGACGAATGGGATGATTAATATTCTCTAAATTTTATAAAAATGTTTTTATAATGCACGTTTGGTTTGTGAAATATCATACCAAACGTGTTTTTACTTTTCTATACATACTAGCTTCTATTTTTTGAATAACATATAAAAACCATTCGATTTGGAATACAAAGTGGTTCTTATTTTGTGGGTGGAAGCGGGTATTTAATTAAATTACAAATAAAAAATAGGTTATGATTACAATACAAAAAGCCCTATTACAAGATCTTGAATCTATTATTGCTATTGAACAACATGTTTTTAATACGGATAGTTATCCAGCTTTTGTAATACGCCAATTATTTGATATTTCTGGCCATTATTTTCTAGTCGCCAAAGAAAACAACAGCATTTTGGGCTATGCTTTAGGTGGATTAAATACGGAGAATATGCAAGGTTGGGTTTTGTCTTTAGGTGTTCATCAAGATGGCAGAGGTAAAGGTTTGGGGAAACAACTAACAGCGCAATTAATTGAAGTTTTAAAAGCTTATAATGCAAGAGAAATTGCATTAACGGTCTATCCAGATAATGACGCAGCCATAAAAATTTATAGGAATTTAGGGTTTGAAGGTGATGTTATTTTAGATAACTATTTTCTAGATAATGAAGACCGAATTATTATGACATTAAAAACGAACTAATGACGCGAAAAATTGGACTCATCGTATTTGTTTTAAGCGCTTTTTTTAGTTGCAAAAAGCATGAAAAAACAATGGGTAATTTGGATGCCAGAATTGAAGCATCATAATTATTCTTTAATGGTGATATTTTAAAAAAATTAAAACAATACAGAGAAGATGAGAACATTCCTGATGGCGAGAGGATTTATGGTTGAGGTTATGATGGATGATGGTCAGTTGGCAGAGAAAGGACATCCTACTAAAAACGACATCGATAAAGTCTTACCAAATAACCCAGTGTATTTACAATATACTAGCAGTCACATGGGAGTAACAAACACTTTTGGGCTTGAAAATCTAGCGTCTAAACAAGAGGCGTTTTTCTATACCACTCAAGTATAATATGGAACCATCATTTTTTACCAATCACACGTATTTTTGGGGAGATGTTCACGCAGAAAATTTAAGAAAAGAAAGAGCAGAATTTTTAAGCTCAATGGAAATTAAAGGTATTCGCGTGTTAAAAACCATTAAACAGGGAAAAACGATATATAACTAAAGTTTTTAAAAAACTGAATTTCTTTTTGATCGTTTATAAATGGTTAAGTGTTTAGGAGTTCTGCTTTTAAGCCTTAACAAACTTTTCAGCTATGTATAGTTTGCCTTTTTTGAGTTTATCTAAATAAACATTCATATCTGCATATATTTCGGGTGCTAGAATGTATAATCCAGCAATATTTGGAAACGACATGGCCAAAATCATCATATCGGCAAAGCTCAATACAGCACCAAGGCTTACAGAAGCACCTAAAACTACAAAGCCTAAATACATAAGTTTATACACTAATTCTCCTTTTTTGCTTCGTCCGAATAGGTAGGTCCAAGAGCGCATTCCGTAATAAGACCACGACACCATGGTTGAGAATGCGAATAAAAACACAGCAATAGCTAAAACCATTGGGAACCAAGAAACCACGCTTCCGAAAGCAGCAGAGGTGAGTTCTACGCCTCCCATTCCTCCGCCATCTTTATGGATACCCGTAAATATTAGTACTAAAGCAGTCATGGTACAAACTAACATCGTATCAATTAAAGGCTCAACTAGAGAAGCAAAGCCATCCGCAACAGGATTATTAGTTTTGGATGCACTGTGCGCTATTGCAGCAGATCCAACTCCTGCTTCATTAGAAAATGCAGCACGCTGTAATCCAACAATAAGTACGCCTATAAAACCGCCTTTTAGCGCATCGGCAGAAAAAGCACCATCATAAATTGCCATAAAAGCACCGCCAATATTATCGATGTTATTTCCTATTACAACCAAGCAACCAATAATATATAGCATGGCCATAAATGGAACAACTTTTCCTGTGAATTTAGCGATACTCTTTATTCCACCAATAATTACAATACCTACAAGCACTGCAAAACCAAGTCCGAATAAAAAACCTTGACCTTGAAGAATTGGAATCTGCTCTGACATTATTTTGAATGCTTGATTAGATTGCAGCATATTTCCACCTCCAAAAGAAGCTCCTACCCCCAAGAAAGCAAAAAGGCCTGCTAGAAATTTACCTAATTTTTTTAGCTTGCGTTTTTCAAGACCATAGCGTAAATAGTTCATCGGACCACCAAAAATTCTACCTTCCGCATCAATAAAACGATATTTTACACCCATACTACATTCTGCAAATTTTAAGGACATTCCAAAAAATCCAGCCATAAACATCCAAAATGTTGCACCTGCTCCTCCCAAGGAAATAGCAACTGCTACTCCAGCTATATTTCCTAAACCAACCGTGGCAGATACGGCAGTTGCCATAGCCTGAAAATGTGTAATACTTCCCGGAGCGTTTGGATCGTCATATTTGCCGCTAGCCAAACCTAATGAATGGCGAAAACCACGAATATTGATAAACTTCAAACGTATCGTAAAGAAAATACTTCCCAATATAAGCCAGATAACAATAAATGGAATCGTGTTTTCAACTACATCACCATTGGGATGTAATAAAGGCTGTGGGTTTTTAAATTGAACTGTTCCTATTAAAGGCTCGTTGGTAGAAGTGGGTTTGCTTCTAATGGTTATACGTGCATTTTTATTGACGATATGTTTAAGGTTTCCACCAAAATTCGCACGCACAATTGTTTCTTTACCGTCAATTTCAAGGATTGCAATTTCTTGATTCTTTTGAACCACAGCACCATCAGGAACTAACCATTCTTTTAAAAAATAATCTTGATCGGTATTTTTTATATGTGGAAGTCCAATATCGTCTTTAGAAATATAAACCACTGGATCGTATATTCCGAAGGAAGCAAAGGGGTCCCAAAATAAGATGGCACCAAGAAAATCTACTGCTGGTTGTACATTACTATTAAAAATTTCAGTTATTGATTCAGCAGGTATTTTAAAAGATTTTGAAGCCGTAATCCCGTTAGCATCAGTGACCGTTACCGAATGCGTCATGCCTTCAATTAAACTAGTTGCGCTATTGGAGCTTAAAGACGTATTTTGATTGCTCCACTTGTATTGGTAAGGAGGTACGCCACCTTTAACTAATAGCTGAACCGTTGCGTTATTTATTTCTGAAGAAGGGTTGTTTAATTCAACACTGATTAATATTTCATTTGTTTCATCAAGGTCATTTTGAGCATGAACACTCGAAATAAGCAAAAATGAAGTAAAAAGAAGGAGTAGTGGTTTAAACATTTATTTTTATGGATTTATTCGGGAAAAACACAATTTAGGGATAAGACGAAGCTCCCCCAAACTATTTCCTTAATTTTTGTGCCTCTTGAGTTTAAATAAAATAAATTTTCATCATAAAACACTTGCTTCTTTCACTTTATTTTAGCGATTTAAATTGGTGTATTTAGCTGTAAAAATATGCTTAAGATTAGGGAGTTAAATTAATTTTGGCAGTTGTAATGATTATCTTTGGAATTACCAGTAGGTATCATGAATTATAATAAAATAAAAAATTTAAAAGGAACATTAAACTTCATGAAAGCAGCTTACACAGAACTTTAAACAACTGGAGGATATATTGTTAACTTTGGTTCTGGAGCTGGATTACTGGAAAAAAACCAAGGAAGTTATGCGGCGTTGTATTTTGCATCTCCAATTTCGGAATGGGTCAGTGGACAAACCATTTTTGTAAATGGTGGTGGCGAACAAACATTAGAGTAGAATTAAAATAATACCAATTAAAATGTGACAAAAAATGTTTAATTTGGTATGATATAGTTTTAAAAAGCAGCTATTTTTAATAGCTGCTTTAATTTTTTAATATGGGAAAGTTTTTCAATAACCGTTGGATTTTATTATTAGTCATCACATTAACTTGGGGAAGTTCATTTATACTCATAAAGAAATCACTTGTGGCTTTTACACCTTATGAGATTGGTGCTATTCGAATTGTAGGTTCTGGTATATTATTAGCAATTATTGGGATTCCTGCAATTAAAAAGATGACTAAAAAAACGTTGCTTTGGGTTACTATAGTTGGTTTTTTTGGTAATTTCTTGCCCATGTTCTTGTTTCCAATAGCACAAACCCAAGTAAGTAGCTCTTTGGCGGGAATATTAGATTCTTTGGTACCCGTTTTTGTTCTAATATTTGGGTTTTTACTCTTCGGAATTAAAAGTAAAATGTCACAAGTGGTTGGTGCCGTTATCGGCTTTTTAGGAGCAGCAAGTTTAATTTATTTTTCAGATGCAAATACAGAAGGATCACAGTTTGGATATGCGATGCTCATTGTGTTAGCAGGCGCATCTTATGGTATAAATGCCGTTGTAATTGCAGAGCGAACTTCAGAAGTAAAAGCGGTAGAGTTAACAGCTGCTGTTTATACTATTTGGGCTATTCCTGCTATGGTAATATTGTATTTCACAGGATTTATTCAAAATTTTGAAATGAAACCAGAATATGTAGAACCTTTAGGTTATTTAGGATTTTTAACCATATTTGGAACCGCAATTGCCATGTTACTGTATTATAAATTAATTCAAAATACGTCAGCGGTTTTCGCAAGTACAGCAAGTTATTTGTTGCCAATTGTTGCTGTGATTTGGGGAATTATTGATGGCGAAAAATTCACCATTTGGTACGTTTTAGGCGGCATTTTGATTTTAATTGGCATTTATCTCATTCGTGAGAAGAAAGTAGATCCTAACTTGGTGCCAAGAACTTAATTTTATAATCCTTCATCGTGCGTAATTGAAACTACGGATTCAGACTTTGTGATATGTAGTTATTAATTTGGTTTGATATCAATAAAATCCAATGATATAGCAGGTAATAATTAGATTTCTTCACTTAAATTCCTTATATTATTTGCTTCGGAAAATGACACCAATAGCAGTCCTAATTAAGAAATTACGTTTCTAATTATTGCGTGTTTATTGCTTCCCACGCTGCAAAAACGCAGCTTTTTAATAAAATTTAAATAATAACTATTTGTGCTCAATCTAATTTTTAGATGGATGCGCAATTAAACATTAATGCTATATTATGAATAAAAAACGCGTAGGAATTATTGGTGCTGGTCCCAGTGGATTAGCACAATTAAGGGCTTTTGAAGCTGCTAAAAAACAAGGTTTAGAAGTTCCAGAAGTTGTGTGCTTCGAAAAGCAAAGTAACTGGGGAGGCATGTGGAATTATTCGTGGAGAACAGGCGTTGGAAAGTATGGTGAACCTGCCCATGGTAGTATGTATAAATATTTATGGTCCAATGGGCCGAAGGAATGTTTGGAGTTTTCAGATTATTCTTTCGATGAACATTTTAAGAAACCTATTTCTTCATATCCACCAAGACCTGTGTTATTCGATTATATTCAAGGCAGAATAAAAAAGAATAATGTTCGCGATTATATTCGTTTTGATACTACGGTTCGTTGGGTAAGCTATGATGAAGACACTAAAAAATTCAAAGTCGTTTTAGATAATTTAAAAATTGATAAAACCTATTCAGAAGAATTTGATTATCTCGTTGTAGCATCTGGTCATTTTTCAACACCAAATATGCCGTATTTTGAAGGGATAGAACAGTTCCCAGGTCAAGTATTACACGCCCACGATTTTAGAGGTGCTGATCCTTATAAAGACCAAGATTTATTAATAATTGGGAGTAGTTATTCTGCCGAAGACATTGGTGTGCAATGCCATAAGCATGGTGCAAAATCAGTAACTTTAAGTTATAGAAGTAATCCTATTGGCGTAAATTGGCCAGAAGGTATTGAAGAAGTGCCTTTGTTGAAATATTTTGAAGGTAATACGGCTTATTTTAAAGATGGAACGTCTAAAAGTTTTGATGCGGTAATCATGTGTACAGGCTATCAGCATAAATTCCCGTTTCTTCCAGATGAATTACGTTTGAAAACGAAAAATAATCTATACCCAGATCATTTGTACAAAGGTGTTTTCTTTAATGATGTGCCTAACATGATTTATTTGGGAATGCAAGATCAATATTACACCTTCAATATGTTTGATACCCAAGCTTGGGTAGCACGAGATTATATGATGGATCGTTATAAAACACCTTCAAAAGCTGAACGCCGCTTAGATATTAATAAATGGTTGATAGAGAATGAAAAATTAAAATCGAGTTTTGATCATGTTGATTTTCAAACAGCGTATATAAAAGACTTATTAAGTCTATCGGATTATCCAGATTTTAATGTGGAAAAAGTGGCTGATATGTTTAAAGAATGGCTTCAAGATAAAGATGAAAACATTTTAACCTACAGAGATAAAACCTTCCAAAGTGTTGTAACTGGTACTATGGCAGAAACGCATCATACGGAATGGATGGATGAATTAGATGATAGTAAGGAACGGTATTTGTTTCAAGAACAAAGTGAAGAAGCCATGGAAGAAACAATAGAAAAAGAACTTGTTTAAGCTGAAATAATCTATAGTTGAACATGTTTTTTAGAATTAGACCTTGCAACTTCATACTAGTGTAAGGTCTTTTTCTTTCTCCAAATGGGCATAAGGCTTATTTTTTTGTTAATTTAACAGCACCATAAATACCTGTTATATGAATTGGATTTTACTCGGAGAAATTGCTTATATCATTTTAATTATTTTAGTTATTTCTAGAGTATTGTACGATACACGAAGTAGTACCAAGGCTTTATCCTATATATTATTCATTGTATTTGTGCCATTTTTGGGTATGATTTTTTATTTTTCTGTTGGAACAAACTACAGAAAAAGAAAACTCTATTCTAAAAAAATAGTGGAAGACGAACCCCTTCGAGAACGCATTAGAAATAGAATGAACACCTATTCTGAAACTATAAGTAATTCTGGACTAATTGCAAGAAAAAGTGAAAGATTAATTGAGTTTATTCGTCGCGCAGGAAGTAGTCCATTAACAGCAAATAACGAAGTGAAACTGTTAATAAATGGCGATGAAAAATTTCCGGAATTATTAAAAGAACTGGATAAAGCAACGGCTCACATTCATATAGAATATTATATTTATGAAGATGATATTACAGGCAATAAGATTGCCGATATGCTTATAAAAAAAGTAAACCAAGGCGTTGAGGTTCGTTTTATGTATGATGATTTTGGGAGTCATGGTTTAGGGAAAACATTCATAAAAAAACTACAAGATGGCGGCGTGCAAACGGCACCTTTCTATAAAATAAAATGGTATGCATTTGCAAACCGAATCAATTACAGAAATCATAGAAAAATTGTTGTTATTGATGGAATAGTTGGTTTTGTTGGTGGCATTAATATGAGCGATAAATACCGAAATGATTTAAATACAAACAATCATTTATTTTGGAGAGATACGCATGTAATGATCAAAGGTCAAGCCACAGCCTATTTACAGTATTTATTTATGGGCGATTGGAATTTTTGTAGCACAACACCGTTTGAGTATTCCGAGTCCTATTTTATAGACAGTACCAAACAAGAAACGATTTCAAATGAAGTGGTGCAGATTGCTGCTTCAGGACCAGATAGTCTGCAGCCTGTTATTTTTTATTCCCTTTTAGAAGCCATTAGTTCTGCCAAAAAATGCATTTATATTACAAGTCCGTATTTTATTCCAGACCAAAGCTTAATGGATGCGTTACTTATTGCCGTTCAAGGCGGATTAGATGTTAAAATCATCATTCCAGGTGTTTCAGATTCCAAAATGGTAAACGCGGCAGCAAGTGCTTATTATACAGAATTGCTTCAAGTTGGCGCAAAAATATATAAGTATAATAAAGGATTTGTGCATGCAAAAACAATGGTTGTTGACGATGATTTGGCCATCGTAGGATCGGCCAATATGGATTATAGAAGTTTTGATCTTAATTTTGAAGTCAATGCCATGATTTATAGCAAAAATATAGCCGCACAACTTACAGAAGCTTTTAAAAATGATTTAAAGGATTCTGAATTAATGGATGCACAAGCTTGGTTAGATAGGCCAAAATATATTCATTTGTGGGAGAAGATGGTGCGCTTATTATCACCGTTTTTATAATTTTAGAGATAGTTCAGAATCCGCGTTTCACAGGTTGTCTCGTAACCGTTCGTATTATTTTCAAATGGTTCAATATATTACAGGTAAAGCCGTATTTTTAATCCTTATTAATTCTCAAATAGAAATCTTATGAATGAATCAATGCAGCTTATGAAAGAATCTTTGAAAGCCTATTGGGAATCTTTCATTATGGGTGTTCCTAAAATTATTCTGGCCATTGTAATGATTATCATTGGGTTTCTACTGGCTAATATTATTTCACGCTTTTTTAAAAAAACGTATCTATTAAAAACACAAGATCCGTTAATGGTTAATTTCCTGTCTAAAACGGTCAAATTAGCGGTTTTAACTTTGGTGATTATGATGGCGTTAAAAGTAGCTGGGTTACAAGGTGTAGCAACAGGATTGTTAACAGCTGCCGGGGCATCAGCCGTTATTATAGGGTTTGCTTTTAAAGATGTTGGTGAGAATTTTATATCCGGAATTATTTTATCCTTCAACCGCCCTTTTGATGTGGATGATACCATTATGGTCGATAATATTTTCGGAAAAATTAAATCCTTAGAATTCAGATATACCAAGGTGAAAACATTTGATGGTCGGGATGTGTATATTCCGAATAGCGATATTATAAAAAAAGCCGTTTATAACTATACCGAAGATGGTTTTTTTAGACTAGATTTTATGGTAGGTATTGATTATGAAGATGATATTGACACGGCTAAAAAAGTTATCTTAGAAACGGTTAGAAGTTCTCAAGGTGTTTTTGAAGACGAAGAACACGAGTGTTTTGTGGTGGTAGATTCGTTAGGTGTGAGTACCGTGAATTTAAAAATTCTCTTTTGGGCGCAAACAAAAGAATATAGAAAACGAGCCTTGGAGGTAAAAAGTACCGTTGTAAGAAATGTGAAACAAGTTATTATGGAAAATGGTTTTAATATGCCTGCTGATATTACTGAAATTAAATTATATGGTTCGCAAACTAGTATTCCAGTAACGGTTGATTATAAAATAAGGACAAAGAATAAACGCGGTTAAAACCGGTGTGTTTTCGTTTTAAAATTTGCGTAATTTTAGGTGTTGTTTTTTATCAATTCATTTTAAATTGTATCTTTGAAAACACCCTAAAAACTACATAACTAATGCTTGAAAATTTCTGGTTTAATGTTGAATATGGCATCAATCACGTTTTAGATATTAATGCCTATGACCATGTACTATTTCTAATTGTACTTACAGTTCCTTATTTATTTAAAGATTGGAAACGTGTTCTAATTCTAGTAACCATTTTTACTTTAGGACATACCTTATCTTTGGTGCTTGCTGCCTATGGTGTTGTGAGTGTTAATGGATCATTAGTCGAGTTTTTAATTCCCATAACCATTTTAATCATTGCGCTTTTCAATGTGTTTACAGCAGGAAAAGGCGCCCAAAAAGAGAAAATAGGTGTTCTGTTTTTTTCAACCCTCTTTTTCGGACTCGTTCACGGATTAGGTTTTGCTCGAGAATTTCAAATGATGGTTGGAAAATCTGATAACAAACTTCTAACCTTATTAGAATTTGCGCTTGGTATAGAGTTAGCCCAAATAATCATTGTATTTGTTGTGTTGTTCTTAGGTTATATTATGCAAACTATTTTCCGTTTTTCAAAGCGCGACTGGGTTATGGTTATTTCAGCAGTCGTAGTTGGATTGGTAATTCCTATGATTTTAAATAGCGATTTAATAGCCTAAAAGCGCCTGATGCCTAAAGTTTTCATAAATCTTTAATAGTCAGGTTGTAATTAAAATACGAAGCCACTATCTTCGTTATAAGTAAGTATGTTTATGAAAGAGAAAAAACAACTTAAATATGATAAAGCGTATTTAAGAATGGCTTCAGAATGGGGAAAGTTATCCTACTGCAAACGTAAGCAAGTTGGTGCCATAATTGTAAAAGATAGAATGATTATTTCCGATGGTTACAATGGTACACCAACCGGATTTGAAAATTTTTGCGAAGATGACGAAGGTTATACCAAATGGTATGTGCTACATGCCGAAGCCAACGCCATTTTAAAAGTAGCTGCATCCACACAATCCTGTATTGGCGCAACCCTTTATATTACCCTTTCTCCATGCAAAGAATGTAGTAAATTAATCCATCAAGCTGGCATAACACGCGTGGTTTATAAGGATGCTTATAAAGATGATTCTGGTTTACAATTTTTACAAAAAGCAGGAATAGAATTAAAATTAATAACAGATTTAATAGCTTAATGACATTTAAGAAGAAATATTTACCACTGATACTAGGCGTAGGAATTGCGGCTGGAATTTTCATTGGTGGAAAATTAAATTTTTCTGATAAACCAGATCGGTTATTTAGCTCCAATAGTAAAAAGGAAAAGCTTAACCGGCTAATTGATTATATTGATTACGAATATGTAGATGATGTCAATACAGACAGCATTGTAGATATTACTGTTAACGGTATTCTAGAAAATCTCGATCCACATTCTGTTTATATTCCAAAAGCCGATATGCAGCGTGTTACTGAAAATATGAAAGGTGATTTTGTGGGTATTGGTATTAGTTTTTACACCTATAATGATACCATAACTGTAATCCGAACTATTGAAGGAAGCCCAAGTGATAAAGTAGGTATTCAAGGAGGCGATCGGATTATTACCGCTGATGGCGATTCCATTTTTGGTAAAGATTTAAGCAATTCAGATATTATCAAGAAGCTAAAAGGACCAATTGACACCAAAGTCAAATTAGAAGTTTACCGTAAAGGCGAACCGAAATTACTGAAGTTTACCGTAAAACGTGATCATATTCCTATTCGTAGTGTGGATGCCGCATACATGCTTACCGAAACGTTAGGTTATATAAAAATTAACCGCTTTGCGGAATCTACTTATAAAGAATTTAAGGACGAACTTCGGAATTTAAAAAAATTAGATGTTCAGGATTTGGTCTTGGATTTACGTGGCAATCCAGGAGGGTTTTTAACCATTGCTGAACAAATAGTGGATGAGTTTCTAGAAGATGATAAGCTCATTTTATTCACAAAAAATAAACGTGGTAGTATTCAAAAAAGTTACGCTACTAAAAAAGGCGATTTTGAAAACAGTAAGGTTTATGTTCTTATTGATGAAAATTCCGCATCTGCAAGTGAAATTGTAGCAGGCGCACTTCAAGATAACGATAAGGGAACCATTGTAGGCAGAAGATCTTATGGGAAAGGTTTGGTGCAGCGTGAAATGAATTTAGGAGATGGTAGTGCTGTGCGTTTAACCGTGTCGCGCTATTATACACCAACAGGTCGCTCCATTCAGCGTTCTTATGATACCGGTAATAAAGATTATTATGATGATTATTTTGAACGTTTAAGCAGTGGCGAATTTCTAGATCCTGAAAAAATGGAAGTAGCCGATTCCTTGAAATTTACCACACCAAAAGGAAAAGTGGTTTATGGTGGCGGTGGCATTATTCCGGACGTTTTTGTGCCGCTAGATTTAAGTATGCAGAACGAAACCTTGACCTTTTTACAACGTCGTGGTTTTGTGAGTAATTTTGTGTTTGAAGAATTGGAGAAAAACCGTCATGCTTATGATGATTTTTCGCGTAAGGATTTTATTGATAATTTCATCGTATCAGATGATTTTGTATTAGCTTTTCAAGATTATCTCAACTCCAAAACAAGTGCCAATATAACTTTTGTCGCTTATAATGATGAGGTTAAGCAGTACATTAAAGCAACATTAGCTGCACAACTTTATACCAAAGGAGCCTTTGAAGAAGTGATAAATAAAAGCGATGTGATGATTGAAGAAGTTCTAAAATTGGATGCCAAGTTATAGCCGTTTAACTTTTAGTTAAGTTCTGCGTTTTGGTTGTAATAATTCATAGTCTCAATAACCAATAACCACTAAACCTTATCATGAACTTTAACATGTTCTCCGTTATTCCAAAGCGTTAAAATATCCGTTGCCACATGTGCACCACTTCCTGAAGCTATGGCAAATTGACTGCGCCAACCAGCAAGCGTTCCGGCAACATATAAACCGTCTTCAATTACGTGATTATCGTTTTGTAACCAAATACGTTCTTTCTCCGTTTTTGCTCGTGGATGCGGTTTAATATAAGATTCTAAACCCGTAATAGTGAGTAAATTGGTGTATCCAACAGCCACAACTACTAGTTTAGAAATGTAGGTTGCTTTGTTAGTTATAACAGAAAAACCATCGACTGATTTGGTTATAGCTTGTACTTTTTCATGTTCAATACAATCCACATGTGGATATAAAGTGGTTAACTGTTCTTTTCCAGAAATTAAAATATCTGCTCCAGTAGTTCCAGGTATTACACCTAAAACATTATTAAATAAGGCGTTTTGTAAATGCGATGTTTTCTGATGAAGAATAATACCAATATGTTTATCTGCAGCAAATACTTGTTTTTTTGCAGAACCTAAAACTAAAGCGCAGGACATACCAGCTGCACTACCACCAATAATTAAAACATCAAACATTATTTTTTGTATTTAGCTTTTTGATCAATCTTTTTTGAAATAGACAAAATCTGTAAAAGTACAATTGCGCAAAGCGAAGCAAAAATAGTAATCAACGCCACCATGCTTTCACCTTCAAAAGGTGCGCTAAAATTAATTTTAGTCACATTAAACCCAATTAAAACAATGGCTAAAATGGATAGAACAAGCGTGAGTATTTTCATAATAAAAATAGTTTTACGTTTAAGTATCAGGGTTTTTCCGAAAGAACATTCCAAAATAATCCATCAAAGATGACGTAATTAATAGTTTTTACAAAATTAGACCATTATTCCTAAAGTTCCATCATTATAGTAACCGAAAGTTTCTCTATTTTTGCAATATGTTTCAATTAGGAAAAACCATAGTTTCGGAGGATATTATCCAGAAAGATTTTGTCTGTAACCTGTCAGCATGTAAAGGTGCTTGTTGTATAGATGGAGATGCAGGCGCACCACTTGAAAAAGCGGAAGCCCAAATTCTGGAAGATATTTACCCAAAAGTAAAACCTTTTTTACGTCAAATTGGGATAGATGCTATTGAAGCTCAAGGTGCTTTTATTACTACGGCTAATGGCGAATTAGAAACACCGCTTATTGGTGGTGCAGATTGTGCTTATGTAACTTTTGATAAAAAAGGGACGGCTTTATGTGGTATTGAAGAGGCTTATAATCAAGGCGCTATTGATTGGAAGAAGCCAGTTTCTTGTCATTTATATCCTATTAGAATTAAAGAATATTCAGAGTTTTCTGCGGTAAATTATGATAAATGGGAAATTTGTGATGATGCTTGCGTCCTCGGGAAAGAATTGCAAGTGCCAGTCTATAAGTTTGTTAAACAAGCGCTGATAAGAAAATTTGGTGAAGATTGGTATGCCGATTTAGAAAAGGTAGCAGAAAAATTGCAATAATTAACTCAAAAACAGTATATTAAAATTCTATTCTCTAATATATGTAAGTTTATATTAGAGGGTAATTGTATTTAATATTCTAACCCCAATTGAGACTTATACCTTATGAAAAAATTAATTTTTTTCTTAATTTGTTCTTTAACCTTTCACGCGTTATTTAGCCAAACTACTTGGCAAGACTACACCAAAAATGCAGATTCATTACAGCTTAAATTTCAATTTAAAGATGTTATAGAGCCTAGGCAGAAAGCCATTGAATTTGCGAAAACGCAGCAAAAAGATACCGTTCCATTTCTAAATTTATTGTTAGAAATGAGTAAAAATGAACTCGCTACTTCCAACGCGGAACTGAAATCTGAAGCCTATAAAAATCTGCAATCACAAATTATAGAACTGGAAGAGTCTGGTGCTAAACCAGAACGAGTTTACCAAGCGTATCGACGCATGTATATTTTTGCTCATAATTACATGAGAAACATGCAGGATACGGATAAATACGTGGCCAAATCTATAGATTATCATTACAAGTGTCAGGAAATAGATTCTGTAGTTTTAATGAAAACGTTGCATACATCCGGTGTCGTGTCTCGTGTTGTTGGAAGGCTTAACGCATCTGTAGCGGTTTTAAAGAAAGCGGAAGATCTGTATCAACATATAGATCCCGAGGTCAGAAACACGAATAATATGGCTAGTATTTATTTAGACTTGTCCATGGTTTATAGTTATGAGTTTTTAAACATTCCATCTAAACGTTTAAAATATCTTAAAAAGTCTGAAGCCACATTTAAAAGCGTAGACAAACCGAATATGGACTACTTTATAGGCGTTTATACCAATCTATCAGATTACGAAGAGCTTGAAGGAAATTATAAAAAAGCAGAAAATTATTTAAAAAAAGCCATTCAACTATACAAAGATAATGCTGCTTTAGCACAGGAATCTAGAAGGGGGAAAATAGGCTTTAAAAGAGACTTACAGTTTAATGCATCTTTAATAGAAATTTATCGTGAAACAGGTCAGGAAGATAATATGTTATCGCTTTTTGATGACATGAAAGCAATTAATACTGAAAACACACTAGACGATATTGAAACAGACTTTATAGCGACTGCTTATTTAATTGTTGCAAAATATTACAGCTTTAAAAATAATGATAAAGCCTTAGCGTATCTGAATGAAGGTTTAGAGCTTCATAAAAATATAAGTTTTAAGAAGCTTGAGAATCAATTTATAATAGAAAAAATAAGAGTATATATTGATGACAAACAATATGCAGAGGCAGAAAAACTTTTAAAGAAAATAGAAGCAGAAGAAAAATTACGTCCATCTATTGAAAAAGAAATTGTAGTGCAATATGCAGCATTAAACTTTAAAAAGAAGAATAATGAAGCCTATACTTATATCAATAAATTAATTCACATGTTTTCGGAAGAGAATAAAGATTTAGATATTAAAACAATGTCTTATCAAAACTTCACGCCAAGTCTCGTTTTAAATGATATCCAATTTCTTTTGGAGCTTACAGAAAATCTTGATAAATCATCATTTAAAGATGATGCCATAAAACATACCTTATACCTAATAGCATTAAAACAATTTGAGTCTAATTTTAATCATGAGTTTCTAAATGAAAAACTAAAAAAGACATACGATAAAATAAGTTTTTACTTTCTTGAAAAAGCGTCAAACAACCAGCTGTCTGAAAGTGATAGAGACTTATTTTTAAACTTTACAGAAACCATTGAGGCTAAATATTTGCTAAATACATTTATTGCCAATAGATCTGAATCTGGTAAAAGTGAAACAGATTTGCTCATTCACGATGAGCAGCGATTACGGTCCAATATCACCTATTTAAAAAAGAAAAATATTGAAAAAAAATCAGATAGTTTACGTGAACTTATTTTTGAGGAAAACCGAAAATTGGATGCTATAACAGATCAAATAAAAAACCAAGATTTTTATATTTCTCAAATTATAAATTCAGAGGACTCGCAAAACCAACTAGAGGTTTTTAATGACCGATATATTATAAAGTTTAAAATTGTAGACAATCAAGTGTTCAGAATTATTTATAATAATAATGACATAAAATTCACTAATCTGGGCAGTTATTTGGACATAAAACCAGAAGTCATTAAAATGCTATCTAACATAAAAGATATTAATGTTCCTGTAATGGAAATTAAAAAATACGGAGCAAATTTGCACGGTATTTTACTTACCGACGTTGATTTGGCCAGTGATAACAACATCTATATTATTCCAGATGGCATTTTGCATTATTTACCATTCGAGCTTTTAATATCAGACGATGACTACTTGCTAAACCAAACTAAAATTAGTTATGTTTCGGCATTGAGTTTTATTGATTCGCCTGTAGAAATTAATAAAGAGAATGACAAAATTGCATTATTTGCACCATCATACAATCTGTTTGCGCCTACAGATACGCAGTTGGCTGTAAGAGGTGAGCCTTATTATTTGGATGGTGCTATTAAAGAAGTGAATTCCATTTCAGAATTATTTGAAAACAGTGATGTTTACACCAATAATAATGCCTCTAAAGAAGCTTTCAAATCACTTTCTAACGACTATTCTATTCTACATCTGTCTATGCATTCCTTTTTAAATGATGCGGACTCCGAATTGAGTAGTTTAGTTTTTTCAGATACGGAGGCCGATTACGAATTGTATATTTCTGAACTATATGGCTTAAACCTAAATGCCAATATGGTGGTTTTAAGTGCGTGCAATACAGGTGTTGGAGAATTTAAAACAGGAAAAGGCATTGTATCTATGAACACCGCCTTTACGGCAGCAGGAGTACCTTCGGTTTTGTCCAGTTTATGGAGCGCACCGGATGATGCTACTAAAGAAATTATGGTTTCATTTTATAAGCATTTAAAAGATGGAAATGATAAAGCTGAAGCTTTACAAAAGGCGAAACAAGATTTTTTAAGCGCAAATGAAAACATGTCTTTGGATCATCCTTATTATTGGGCAGGATTTGTAATGTCTGGAGATATTTCGCCTATCGTAGACAAGAAAAATAATACAATCTGGTATCTAATAGGAGGTGGCGCTCTAATTTTATTAGTTGTGCTCTTCTATAGAAAACAGAAAAAGCAAGCGGCTTAATATTCAATTAATTTGTTTTAAAAGTTTTTCGGCCTCCTGCTTCTTAAACGTACCATTGCTAATTAAGGCTTTTAAGGTGGTTGCTGCTTTTAAATTAGATTCTGTTTTAATATATGCAAGTGCTAAATACCAAAGCTGTTGCGCTTTAAAATTTTCAGAAATATTTTTGGTGTCGGATAATATGGTAATAGCTTCCTTATTCTTATCCAAATATAAAAGGGCATTTGCTTTATAAAAATATAATACTGTATCTGGATTATCTTTTAAAATTGTATTGAAATGCTTTAACGCCAACTCATAATTTTTAGCTTCATAAGCAATAAAAGCTTGGGACATTAAATCATGAGTATCTTGACCTCTTACAATAGGGTGTACCACATTTTTATAAGGTTCAAAATGGGAAGCATAGAGCGCCTGATTACTCACATTGTTTTGTTGGTAAATCCAGAAACTAGGAATTGCTAATAAAATAATAATTACAGCTGCAATTGCCCATTTTAAATATGGATTGCCCGTGTTTTTTAAAGCGCTTTTAGCAGTGTTGTCTAATGCTTGAAACCTTTCTTTCAGTTGTGTTTGCTCTTCTTTGGCAATAACCGTTTTAAGGTTTTTTTCAAATGCAACCGCTTTTGCAAAATCAGGATCTGTTTCCATTAAATGGTTAAACGCTTTCTGAGTTTCTTCAGTAAGTGTTTTAGAAATATAGTGTTCTATTAAGTTCTCTTTATTCATGCTATTAATTAAAGATCATTGCTTTTAAAGCTTTTAAACAACGTGATTTTTGACTTTTAGTAACATCTTTGTTGTTATAATTTAATTCGGCCGTAATATCGTCTATGGTAAAACCTCTGTAATAAAATAAAGTCAATATTTCTTTACACTTCCCTTCCAAATTAATAAAAGCTGCTTGTAACTGCTTTTGTTCGTCGGTTAGCTCGCCTATTAATTCTGTAGAGAGATCATATTCATTCTTTAAGCTATCAAATAATGCAGGCTCACTTACTAAATGTACTTTTTGTTGCTGCTTTAAGGCTTTAAAAATCTTATATTTTCCAATACTGAAAAGGTAGGTTTTAACTTCGCTTTTTAAATTATCCAACTCTCCATTAATAGCATTTTCCCGCAACGCTATAATGGCATCTTGATACATGTCGGTTATCAAGTCTTCGTCCGAGGTATATTTTTTAGCAAATCCAATAAAGGCAGATTTATGCTCCAAATAAACGGCTTCTAAAGTTTCTATATGGCCTTTTTTTAAAGCTTTGACAATGTCTTCATCTATCATATTAATGTCATTGGGATTTCAAAAGTAAACAAGATATTCTAAAAAAAATTAAAATTGTGTTTTATGTGTTAACCTTTTTAAAAATATGACACTAAAGGATATAAAGTATACATTATTTAATGCACCTATTTTGAAATTTCCTTTTTAATTGATAAAAAAATGACAACAAAAAACAATCTTTAAACTATAAATATATGAAAACACACGTAATTTTTTTTCTATTATTTGGCTTTGTAATAGGCACATTTGCCCAAAACATAGACAAACAGGTAGTAGCCAGTGCTGGTAATACTAGCAGTAATGCGAACTATCAATTAACAAGTACTATTGGTGAACCTATAATAGGTTTAAAAGGTTCATCAGTAAGTATTAACCAAGGCTTTTTAGCTGGCGCTACTAATGATGCCACCTTGTCTGTAGAAGAATTAGTGGAAAGTGAAAGCGTTAAAATCTATCCCAATCCGGTTACCGATTTTGTTAACATTAGCATCCCAGATAATAACGAAAACATTCGGGTTACTATTTATAGTGCTACTGGAAAACAGGTTGGAAACTATACGATGAACAATGCCTTGCGAAATCTGGATTTAAGCCATCTATCTAGTGGTATGTACTTGGTTCAACTAGACTTTAAAGACGCCGCAAATTCAAAAACATTTAAAATCATAAAAAAATAACGCTATGAAACATTCATAACTAAATCTTGATACCCAAGTAAAAGGATTTAAAGGATGTTACATGTAACCATAAATAATCAATAAATATAAACTCATGAAAACAATTTTACAAACACTCGTATTCGTTTTATGTATCAGTCTAACAGGCTATGCACAAAATGCACAACAAGATTTTATTAATTACCAAGGTGTTGCTAGCGATTCGTCAGGCGATCCCATGACAAATGCAACCATAGCCATACAAATAGCTTTAAAATTTGGAAGCTCCACAGCTACGGCAAGTTATATTGAAACTCATAGTGTAACAACAGATGCTAGCGGTGTCTTTAGTTTACAAATTGGTGATGGTAGTGCCATTTCAGGTACTTACAATACCTTAAATTGGGGCGTAGATGCTAGTTATTTAACCATATCTCTAAACGGCACCGAAGTAGGTACTACAGAAATGGTAGCTGCTCCTTATGCCTTATATGCGAAAAAAGCAGATGAAAGCCAAACCTTAACAAACGTTATAACCTTTGGAAACTCTGCCAATGGACAAATAAAAGATGTTGTAGATCCAACAAATAACCAAGACGCAGCCACTAAAATTTATGTAGACAATCAAATTGATCTTAAAATTGCTGCTTTTGATGCAAGATTAACAGACATTGAAACAAATTTGGCAGATTTGGACACAAGACTAAGCGCTCTCGAACCTGTTACCATAGGGCAATATAGAGAAGGTGGTATTGTAATTTGGATAGATGGAACAGGTGAACATGGCCTAGTTTGTGCTGTTGAAGATCAAAGTGCTGGCATACAATGGTACAACGGATCAAATATTACAACTGGAGCAACTGATTATACTGATGGAAGTTCTAATACAGACGCTATAATAGCAGCCCAAGGTCCAGTAGAAACGGATTATGCAGCAGGATTAGCCAGAGCCTATTCAGGTGGTGGTTATAACGATTGGTTTTTACCTAGTCCGGCTCAATTAGAATTCATGGATAATAACAAGGCCATTATCAATTCTAAATCTTTACTCCATAATGGCACAGAGTTGAGTGCAATCTATTACTATTGGAGTTCTAGAGAGACTGCAAGTGATACCGGGATAATTTGGTCTTTTAGTGATGGAAATGGATATAACAGTTTTAAGAGTAGTACGTATGGCGTACGTGCAATTAGAGCATTTTAATTTATTATTAAACCTCTAAACCATTTAAATGGAACTATGTAATCCTTAAACAGTGGTTATCCAATTAATAGTTTTTGCAAAGCGTTCAGATTTTTTAAGAGTGCTTTAGCCTATTAACCCCTCAAGTTAAAAATGTTTATGTATTCTGTTAATCAAAATTAATGTGATAATAATGTTGGTTAAAACCTAATTAAAAACTTGAGTTAGATTTTTAATTGGTAAAACAAAACAGAATACAAGACCATAAATCTTGAGGGTTTTTGGCTCAAGATGTACAACCGGTTATTGTTGGTATTGTAACCGTTCAAGATAACGACCAGCAAACCTTGGGTGTTAGTTATACGGAGTTAATTCCAGTACTTATTAATGCTATTAAGGAGCAGCAAGCGCAAATAGAAATGCTACAAGCAAAAAATAAAAATCAAAGTACAGCAGCCATGGCAGATGTTTTAAAACGTTTAATGGCTTTAGAAGATACAGTAGAAGGTGCTAAACAAGATATGAATAGCGTATCGCTTGCAGATTAATAAGTCTACTTTTAGTTCTGAACGATTAATGAACCACCAGCAATTTCTTTTCACAAACATGAAAAAATAATTTGCTGGTGGTTTTATATTTAAGGCTTATTGTAAACCAAATAATAATATTTGCATAACATTTTTATGGAAGTTTTTGTAAACAAGGCCAAATTAGAAAGTTAGGCGAAAACGGCATAATAATATAATAAGAGGAAAAAACAAGTCTAAAATCTACTTTATCGGAATATTTAAAACCACTTGTGTACCACAGGCCTCATTATCATCATTATATAAATCGATAATTTCAATACTGTAATCTTCTTTAAAAGTTTTTGAAAAATTTTCAAGACGCGCTTTTGTAATATTTAAACCAACAGAATGTCGTTTTATTTTCTTTTCATTTTTAATTTTCTCCGAAGCTACGCGTCCAATACCATTATCTGTTATTGTTATGGATACATGATTGTCTTGGGTTTTTTTAGCCACCAATTCTAGTTTTTTATTTTGACTTTTAGCCGATAAACCATGCCAAATAGCATTTTCCAGAAATGGTTGCAAAATAAGTGAAGGCACTTTTATAGAAGACGTATTTAAATGGTCATCAATGTATTCTTGGTAGTCAATTTCATTGGAAAACCGGATATTTTCAATATTCATATAAAGTGACATGTTTTCAATTTCATCTTGAAGTGATATCTCTTTTTCAGTAGAAGCAATGAGTATTTTTCGGATTAGTTTTGAAAATTTATTGAGGTAATAAACAGCATTTTCTTTTTCATTATTTATAATGTAAAGTTTGATGGAGTTCAAGGAATTGAAAATAAAATGCGGATTCATCTGATTGCGCAACATATCCTGTTCCAATGTTAAAATTTTCTTCTCATTCTTAAGTTGGCGTTGTCGGTATAAAACATATAAGGTAATAAAAACCAAACTGGCGCCTAACAGACTTAATAATAGGGTTCGTTTGTTTTTTTCAAGTCGGAGTTTTACTATTTCATTCTCACTGGCTAATTCTTTAATCTGATTGGTTTTTTTCTCCGTGTCATATTTTATAATCAAATCATTAACATACTGAATATTGCGTTCGTTTGTTAGGCTTTCGTCTAAAATTACGTGTTTCCTAAAAGTATCTAGAGCAGCATCATGTTGTCCTGACAATTCATAAATTTCGGATAGATATTTATAAGCTTCAATTTCCGAAGATTTTAAATTGAATTCTTTGGCAATTTCTAGCCCTTTAAATAATTGCGTTTTGGCAAATTCTAAGTTGTTGAGTTTTAATTCTGATAAACCATAATTAACATATGAAATAGCAATATAAAATTGATCGTTTTCTTTAATAGCACGTTGTAATGCATCTTTAATAATGGCATTCGCTTCTGTAAATTTATCTTGATAAATGTAAACTTTACCAATGCTATTAAAACAGATAACGATACCTATTTCAGATTCAATTTGATAATTATAATCTAAAGATTTGTTGTAGTATTCTAGCGCTTCGGCATAATGACCTGTTTTTTCTTTGGCATACCCAATATTATGATTATTAATAGCTAGACCGAGCTTGTTATCTAGTTCTTCTTCGATAGCTAAAGATTTGTAGAATTGAATAAGTGCTAAATCATATTGTTTTAAAGCCAAATAAATGTTCCCCATACTGTTTTGAGAAACGGCAATACTGCGTTTTAATCCTAGTGTAATTTCTGGTGCATTTTCGGCTAAATCGAGTGCTTGTTTATGGTAATCCAAAGCAGAGCGAATAGCATCCATACGTCTGTAAACAACACCAAGCATGTTCAGACTTACAACTTCCATTTCCAGATTCTCACTTTGTCTGGCTGTTGATAATGCTTTTCTATATAAACCAATAGATTGGTCGTAATCTGAAATGTTTCTAAAACAATTACCCAATGAATTCAAGGCAAACCATTCGCCTTCCAGATAGTCTTTTTGGTGGCTTTTATGAATTAAGTACGAAAGTTTAATGGTGTCTAATTTCACCTTGTGGAAAACAGAATCCAGAATAGCTGGTTTATTAGGTCTTTCAATTAAAATGCTATCTACCTTTTTGTAAAAATCCTTTAAATCTAGTTCTTGCGCCAAACTACTATATGTAGTTATCAAGCAAAAGGTCATGAAAATTGATATTCTAAAAAGCCTGAAGTGATTTTCGGTTTTCATTGTGGCTTAAACTTTGTCTAAAAAATCGGATTTACGTTGTCTAGCAACTGGAATTTTCTCGTTGGTTTGCATAACAACATAACCATCATTTTTAATAAATTCCTTTATTTTATTCAGGTTTATAATGTAAGAATTATGGATTCTAAAAAAATAATTTTCGGGTAAAAGTGCATTCACCTCTTTTAGTTTTTTGGTAATTAAAATTTTTTGGTTATCTGCCATGACAAATGTGCTGTAATTACCGTCTGATTCAATATAAATAATATTATCAGTTTCTAGAAATATTAATTTCCCATCTGTATTTAACGTAATTTTTTTCTGATTAAAATTCTTATTGAAATTAATAAGAATTTCTTCAATTTTAGCCACAGGAAAGGCTGAGGAGTTGTGCTTTTTTATACGAGCTAAAGTTTCTTTTAAATCATCAGAATCAATAGGTTTTAAAAGGTAATCTATGGCTTCGTGTTTTAATGCTTTTAAAGCATATTCATTATAAGCTGTAGTAATAACAACAGAAAAATCCCTTTCAGTTAATTTATCTAAAAACTGAAACCCATCCATGGTTGGCATATTGATGTCTAAAAAAACGCAATCAGGTTTGTTGGTGCTTAAATAATTAATAGCTTCTTCTGGTTTGTTAAAAGTCGCTATTATTTCAACTTCATCACTGAAATTTGTAAGTTCCCAAGACAAACTTTCTATTGCTTTTTGCTCATCGTCTACAATTACTGCTCGTATCATGGTTTCAAATATAATAATATTATAACATTTTGAACTTGAAATGGTTATAAATGATTGGTAATTCAATCTTAAAAAGTAGGAGATTCGTAAAATATGAGGGCGAAAATTGGTTTTTCGCCAAATACACATAATTTAATACCAACTATACAAAAGTGCTCTTTATGTGGTAAGAAATTTCAGATATTAGCTTTGCTATTAAATTATTATACGATTAAGCATTTATTAAAGGGTATATGCTATTAATCAACAAAAGGCTAGATTTTTCTAGCCTTTTGACTTTAATGTCATTAATTATTTAGCTAATTAGTTATAAAAAGAGCGAATTTATTCGCTCTTTTTTTATTTAAAATAATGAGCTATTTTTGAGTGGTTACTACATAGGTTTTGCCTATTGTTAGGATGATTTTAATAGGTTAATTCTTACATTATTTCTGTGTAGCTTATTTCTTTAAGCTACTGAAAAACAATGTCTTAATTGGATTTTATTAAAAATGTATGTCATACTGCGTCAACAGTGGTTTGTTAAAAACTTGTTGACAATGTTTCTGATTATACCTTTCAATTTCAGATACAATTTTCAATATTTGTTAGTCACATTACCATTCAGATTATTAATTCTAAAAAACGCTAACAATGTCTCAACAAATTGAACCTATTCTACAAGAAAACAAAGATCGCTTTGTTATTTTTCCTATTCAACATAACGATATTTGGGAATGGTATAAAAAATCGGAAGCCAGTTTCTGGACTGCTGAAGAAATTGATTTACACCAAGATCTAACCGATTGGAAAAGTAAATTGAATGATGATGAGCGTTATTTTATTAAACACATTTTAGCTTTTTTTGCTGCTAGTGATGGTATTGTAAATGAAAATTTAGCAGAAAATTTCATTAATGAAGTGCAATATAGTGAAGCCAAGTTTTTTTACGGATTTCAAATTATGATGGAAAATATTCATAGTGAAACCTATTCGCTATTAATAGATACCTACGTAAAAGATGACGTTGAAAAGGATCAGCTTTTTAATGCTTTAGATAATTTTCCAGCCATTAAGAAAAAGGCAGATTGGGCTTTAAAATGGATTGATTCTCCTAGTTTCGGCGAGCGCTTAATTGCTTTTGCAGCCGTTGAAGGTATTTTCTTTTCTGGTGCCTTTTGCTCCATATTCTGGTTAAAAAAACGTGGTTTAATGCCAGGTTTAACGTTTTCAAACGAGCTTATTTCTCGCGATGAAGGCGTGCATTGTGATTTTGCTGTGCATTTACACAACCACCACTTAATTAATAAAGTTCCAAAAGCACGTATTCGTGAAATCCTAATTAATGCCTTAGGTATTGAACGTGAGTTTATTACGGAATCGTTGCCTGCTAGTTTAATTGGTATGAATGCCAAATTAATGTCCCAGTACCTTGAATTTGTAACCGATAGACTTTTAAGTGAATTGGATTGTGAAAAAGAATACAATACAGCCAATCCTTTTGATTTTATGGATATGATTTCCTTACAAGGGAAAACTAATTTCTTTGAAAAACGGGTATCCGAATATCAAAAAGCAGGCGTTCTTAATAAAGAAGAAGATAAAGATAAGTTCAGTTTTGATGCTGATTTTTAAATAACAACCCGTAATAATAGTTAATAGCAACAATCGTGTGGATGTTCATCTACCAATTTTCTTGTTATACTTTTATATAAATTCAAAGTTCTAATTTCTCTTGAAATTAAAACAACCCTTTTAGCTAATTAATCCATTTTTCTGCAAGGTGTAACAGGAAAACAAAAAACGTGTAAAATTATGTATGTATTAAAAAGAGATGGCCGGAAAGAACTCATGATGTTCGATAAAATTACAGCAAGAGTTAGAAAGTTGTGCTATGGTTTAAACGAATTGGTAGATCCGTTAAAAGTTGCTATGCGCGTTATAGAAGGACTTTATGATGGTGTGACAACCAGTGAACTTGATAATTTAGCGGCTGAAATTGCAGCAACCATGACAACCGCTCATCCTGATTATGCACGTTTGGCAGCACGTATTTCAGTGTCCAACTTACATAAAAAAACCAAGAAAACATTTAGTGAGGTGATGCATGATTTGTATACCTACGTAAATCCAAGAACAGGAAAAGATGCACCATTATTATCTGATGAGGTGTATCAAGTTATCATGGATAATAAGGATAAATTAGATTCTACAATTATCTATAATCGCGATTTTGGGTATGATTATTTCGGATTTAAAACGCTTGAACGTTCCTATTTATTAAAGCTAAATGGTGAAATTGCGGAAAGACCACAACACATGTTGATGCGTGTTTCTATTGGAATTCATTTAAATGATTTGGATGCCGCTTTGGAAACCTATGAGCTGATGTCTAAAAAATATTTTACACACGCCACACCAACACTTTTTAATTCAGGTACACCAAAACCACAAATGTCATCCTGTTTTTTATTAACTATGAAAGATGATAGTATTGATGGTATTTATGACACGTTAAAACAAACGGCTAAAATCTCACAATCTGCAGGTGGAATTGGATTGGCTATTCATAATGTACGCGCTACAGGAAGTTATATTTCTGGAACAAATGGAACATCAAATGGTATTGTTCCCATGTTAAAGGTTTTTAATGATACAGCACGTTATGTAGATCAAGGTGGTGGAAAACGTAAAGGAAGTTTTGCTATGTATCTTGAAACCTGGCATGCTGATATTTTCGACTTTTTAGATTTGAAGAAAAATCACGGTAAAGAAGAAATGCGTGCGCGCGATTTGTTTTATGCCATGTGGATTTCTGATCTATTCATGGAACGTGTTCAAGAAGACGGAAAATGGACTTTAATGTGCCCGAATGAATGTCCAGGAATGGATGAAGTTCACAGTGAGGAATTTGAGGCCTTATATTTAAAATATGAAGCTGCTGGAAAAGGTAGAAAAACCATTAAAGCGCGTGAGCTTTGGGAGAAAATACTCGAGTCGCAAATTGAAACGGGAACGCCTTATATGTTGTATAAAGATGCTGCGAACCGTAAATCTAATCAGAAAAATTTAGGAACCATTCGATCGTCCAATTTATGTACGGAAATTATGGAGTACACATCTCCAGATGAGGTGGCTGTTTGTAATTTAGCGTCTATTGCGTTGCCAATGTTTATTAAAAATGGCGAATTTGATCATAAAGAACTTTATAAAATTACGAAACGCGTTACCAAAAACTTAAACCGCGTTATTGATAGAAATTACTACCCTGTAAAAGAGGCTGAAAATTCTAATTTCCGTCACAGACCAGTTGGGTTAGGTGTTCAAGGTTTGGCTGATACGTTTATAAAACTGCGCATGCCATTTACAAGTGATGCTGCTAAAAAATTAAATCAAGAAATTTTTGAAACCCTATACTTTGCAGCAGTAACAGCTAGTATGGAAGAAGCAACCGCTGATGGTCCTTACCAAACTTATGAAGGATCGCCAATAAGTCAAGGCGAATTTCAACACAACCTTTGGGGGATTAATGATGACGAATTAAGTGGTCGTTGGGATTGGGCTAAACTGCGTGGAGAGGTTAAAAAACATGGTGTTAGAAACTCCTTGTTGGTTGCGCCAATGCCAACAGCAAGTACCTCACAAATTTTAGGTAATAATGAATGTTTTGAACCGTACACATCTAATATATATACACGTCGTGTGCTATCGGGTGAGTTTATCATTGTCAACAAACATTTATTAGAAGATTTAGTAGAACTAGGCCTTTGGAATGATAGCTTAAAACAAGATATCATGCGTGCTAACGGTTCCGTTCAGGATATTGAAAGTATTCCTCAAGATATTAAGGAGCTTTATAAAACGGTTTGGGAATTAAGCATGAAAGACATTATTGATATGTCGCGTCATAGAGGTTATTTTATTGACCAATCGCAATCCTTAAACTTGTTTATGGAAGGTGCAACCATGGCGAAATTAACATCTATGCATTTCTATGCTTGGAAGAGTGGCTTAAAAACAGGTATGTATTATTTACGAACGAAAAGTGCGGTAGATGCTATTAAGTTTACGTTAGATACCAAGAAAAAAGAGCAACCAGTTGCAGAAGCCATTATAGAACCTGCACCAATGGTTGATACGGTTATGGAGCAACAAAAACAGCAGGCAGTAAAAACAGCTGCTAAATTTTCTGAAAAGCAAACTTCTGAAGAGGTGGAGCCTATGTCTGCAGATGAAATGAAAGCACTTATTGCCCAAGCAAAAGAAGCAGAAGGTGATGATTGCTTGATGTGTGGATCTTAATGATTTAAAAGATGTAATTACTATATTGAAAAGCACCTTGAAAGAGGTGCTTTTTTTATGCGAGGATTCGGTGGGATTTTGGATTCTGAATTTTGAATTCGCTTTCGTCAAACTGAACTTGTTTCAGTTTCTCATTATCTTAATGTTGCTGAAACCTTTGTGTATGAAACCTTTATTTGGTAAATTAATATGGTTTCACAGTTGTATAAGTTTGTGATTTCCAAAACCCATAAAAAGCAAAAAGCATCTCCAATGGAGATGCTCTTTTATAGGACTAATTTAAACATGCATTAATCTTCAGACTCCGGAACCGTTGCAGGTTCTACAGAGCTGTCGTGCGCATTATGATATTCTTCTAACAGATTCATAGTGGCATTTAGTAAATCTTTCGTTTCTAAAAGCACACTAAAATACAAGGTGGTATTTTTAGGACTAGATTCTTCTGTTCTAGTACGCTCTACTTGTTTCTGGATTTTGTTTGTAACCATATCCATAATTTCTTTCTTTTTACCTAAAATAACGCCTATTTCTTCAAAAGAACGGGTGTCAAAAGCCGCTTTCGTATTAACGAATAAACGCTCAAAACGTTCGTCCACTTCTTTCAACTCTTTAATTTGGCTAAATTTCAGTTTCTTATGGTTGTTATTAACGTGTTTGTGGCTAATTTTAGAAATGTACTCTAAAGACTGCGTAATATCCTGTAAATAACCTAAAACATTAATATAGAAGTTACTGGCTGCAACGCTAGATTCGTCTAAATTCTTAATAAAATAGAAGATACTATCGCGTAACTCATCAATTTCATCAGAGAGTTTTACAACTTGTTTTTTATTCTTCTTCAGTAATGATAAATCTTGTTTAGCCAAGCCATTAATTGCATTCGTATAAATACGGTTTCCACGTTTAATAACGTTTGCAATATTGTTTGTGCTTTCATGAATAACACCTTGAATAGAGCTGCTTTCAGCACGTGTTAAACTATCTTCGGCTTTCAACTCTTTCGATTTCTTATTATGAGAAATATAATTTCTTACTAATAAAACCGTTGCGAAAAGTAATAAAACAGGAACCATAACATTCACGTTCCAATTTAATAAGTAAGCAATAAGAGCTGCGGCAACAAAAGCAATAAACGCCGTGAAGAACCAGCCTCCAATAACATTTAAAACACCAGCTACTCGGTATACGGCACTTTCTGCTCCCCAAGCACGATCCGCTAATGATGTACCCATGGCAACCATAAACGTTACATAAGTAGTAGATAGCGGTAATTTCATAGAGGTTGCAATAGAAATCAATACAGCAGCAACCATAAGGTTTACGGCTGCACGAACTAAATCGAATGCAGGTAGCTCATACGTCTTATCCTTTTTTAAATTTAAAACGGGTATTTCAAATTGTTTATCAATTTTTTTCTGCCAAGATTCTGGTAAAACATAAGCCGACATTTGCGAAGCTAAAACCGCAAAACGTACAAACCCTCGCGATAAAAAGTTAGGTTGAAAACGTTCTTTTGTTTCACCTTGACTTGATAAATCTAATGAGGTTTTTACAACATCTTTCGCTTTACTAGAAAACCATAATGTGGCAACCATAATTAAACCAGCACCAACTAATAAATAAGTAGGTGTTGCTACCTTATCGGCTAGGAAGCCCATACTAAATGTTTCTGCAGGAAGACCTGATGCTGCCCATGTAGTGTAAGAAAGCCAGCCAGCAATTGGAACACCAATAAAGTTAACTAAATCGTTACCAGCAAAAGCCAATGCTAAAGCAAAAGTTCCGACTAAAATGATGAGTTTATAAATATTTGCTTTGAAAACAGTGATAAATAGATATGAAATTAATGACCAAAGTGCTAAACTAGCAAGTAAAATATAGGTAAGTTGGTGTTCAATAAATTCGTTTATCGTGTCGCCATTTAGAATTGCGAAAGCATCATCTGCAAATGATGTACCTTTTAAACCTTTGATAAAAATAAAATAGGTAATAGATGATAGAGCTACACCTCCAAAAAAGGCACCTACCCAATTGGCTTTTTTCTCAAAATTATAGGATAATAATAATCTGGCAACCCATTGTACTGCGGCACCAATGGAAAATGCGACGACGACGGATAGGAGTATTCCGAAGATAATTTCTGCCGCCTTTGAGGTGTTGATGTAGTTTACTAAATCAGTGAAACTTCCTCCATCATGACCAATTTTAATTAAGGACATAGCAACGGAAGCTCCTAGTAATTCAAATACAATAGATACCGTTGTAGATGTTGGCATCCCTACTGAATTAAAAAAGTCTAACAGTAGGATGTCCGTAATCATGACTGCCATAAAGATGATCATGATTTCATCAAACATAAATTCGTGTGGATTGAAAATACCTTTTCGGGCAACTTCCATCATACCACTAGAAAAAACCGCTCCAATGGCTACACCAAGACTGGCAACAATCATGATTGTTTTAAATGAAATGGCTTTTGAGCCTATGGCTGAATTCAAGAAATTTACAGCATCATTACTCACGCCTACCACCAAATCAGCAACTGCTAATACGGCTAAGGCAATAATCATTAATAAGTATATATTATCCATACGTTACTTTAAAATAGTTTGCAAATATCTATAGTGTTTAGAATTGTAATGTTACCTAAATGTTATTTTTTTAAGATTTTCTTTTCTTTAAAAATTACAGAATTGACCAGTTAATTGAAATGTACGGGATGTTATTTTTTTTAAAAAAAAAGCTGCCTCGGCCAAAGGCAGCCACAAGAATTCATGATAATATAGTCGACAAAAACTAATAGATTATATGAAATTACATTTGTATGTCTTAAGACACCGCAAATATCGGAATCAGGTTTAAAGCCATTGTAAGCAGTATATTAATTAATTATTAAGGTTCATGTGAATCAATTGAAAACTCCAAGAGGTTGATAAACAATACGCTACGAGTTTAATGTTAAATTAACGTTATGTAATTGTTGATTTATAGTTAATAAAGTAGTATATTTAGTCATTAATAATTCTAAAAACCCATAATTATGAAGAATCTTGTATTAATTTTCACCTTTTTAATTACTGTGGTCTCTTTTGGACAACAAGAGAGAGAATTAAAGCTTAACGATGACGAGAATGTTATTGACGTTACGTACTATCACGACAATGGAGTTGTAAGCCAAACAGGCTCATACACTTTAGATGGTAAACTTCAAGGGAATTGGTTGAGTTTTAATGCAGCAGGTGAAAAAGTTGTTTCTGCGAATTATGATAATGGGAAGAAAGTCGGCAAATGGTTTTACTGGTCTAATAAAACTTTAAAAGAAGTAGATTATAGTAACAATGCGATTGCGAGTGTTAATGAATGGAATAAGTCCAACATGGTACAACGTGATTAAATGAAGTTATAAAACTAAAAAAAGAGCATCCATACGGATGCTCTTTTTTTTTAGACTAATTTAATTATAATACTTACTCAACAGTCCAGGATGCTCCCCACGTAGCATAATCTGTTCCTGTTCCATTACCTGCGCCAGTAATAAAGTTCGCTTCTGTAAATGTTACACCTGTATCGTTTTTCATTGAAAGCGTTACATCAGTAAATGTTACGTTAGTTACATGTAAATCTCCACTAATAACACCGTTACCTGTAGGGTTGTCTCCGGAATCACCATCTAAATCAAATCCTTCACCATAACCTTGTAAAAGTACATTGTTAAAAACACCTTGAGTACCCGCTCTTAAACGAATAGCTTCGCTATCAGGATCTGCAGATGTTCCTAAACCTACAATTGTTAAATTATTTATAGTTGGTTTTGAGTAGTAACCACCTTCATTACTGAAATCTGTATTATAACCATCAGCTTCAACACCTTTATCGTGTTCAGCTCCATGTTTAACATAAGCATTAGTAATAGTGCCTGTATAACCTTCTGTCCAGTCAATTGAATCATCTTGTGCATTGATTACGGAAACATAACTGACGTTAACTGTTCCTCCAAAAAACTCAACACCATCATCTTTTCCTTCAAAAGCTTGAATGTATTCAACAACAGTTTCGTTACCTACACCGTAGAAAGAAATACCGTTGTTTTCAGCTTGACCGTCGGCAGCACCACCAGAATACTCAACACGAACATAACGTAATGTGCCTGAAGAATCATTAGTTAAATTTCCGCCGTATGGTAAACTAGCTATTTCAGAAGTAGAAGTAGACGTTCCAGTAGCAGAGTTGATAGGTGCTTTTCCTAGAAGAATTAATCCACCCCAGTCACCAGCAGAAGGTGATGCAGCGCTAGATGTAAATACAATTGGGCTGTTAGCTGTTCCATTTGCTAAAATTTTTGCGCCTTGAGATATGGCAATATAAACATCAGCTCCTGTGGCTTCAGCATAAATAGTTACACCTTCGTTAATGATTAAATTTGTACCATCAGTCATAATTACTGGGCCGTTAATAACATAGCACTTGTTAGCTTCTAACTCTAAATCAGATGTATATTCTGCAGCAAGAATTGTTGTGCACGAATCTTCACCGTTATTATTGCCGCCGTTGTTGTTCACTACACTACTGCTGTCATTGATGATGATGTCTGCAGTGTCATCAGATGTACAAGAGAAAAGCATTGATGCAATTGCCATTCCTAAAATTAGATTATTTTTCATTGTGTTCAATTTTTAATTAATTTTTATAGTTTAAGTGATTGTTAAAATGTGTATTTAAGTTGTAAGCTTATATCCATGCCGCGTTTGTAGTCTGATACACCTTTGCCATTTGCTGAATTCACCACAATATCTCCTAAAGTGGTTTCTCTAATATATGTTACGGTTGGATTTAATAAATTCATGACACTTAAGTTGATTTCAAACGTGTTACTAATGGTGTTTTTCCAAATGAAATCTAGAGTTGGAACACCCTTTTCAATAACATTTCCTAATTGCCCAGAACCTAAAGCGTCAATTCTGTCCGAGAAGTATGAGAATACTAAATTGGCAACTGGTTTGTAGTTTTTAAATGTTGGAGAATAACTAATATCTGCATTCAGTAAGAAAGGTGAAGCGCCTTGAAGGTGGTCTTTAGTTCTGTTAAAACTCACATCGTAAAAGTCGCCATCAATACGCTCATACAAATCTTGAGTGGTGTACATGTACGTGGCATTTAAACCAATGGATAAATCGGTGTCATCATTTTCATTGGTTATCAAATTTTTTCTGACTTCCAATTCAATGCCGTAAACATTAGCTTTATCACCAGTTCTAAAATAACGTTGTGTGCCTGTTGCATCGGCACCAACAACTAAATTAATAGGGTCTTTAATAATTTTTGTAAAAGCTCCAAGCGATAAAATTTCACTTTTGCTGAAAAACCATTCGTACTTTAAATCGAAATTATAAATTTTAGAATAGCCTTCTTCTAGTAGGTCTGGATTACCGCCAACTCGCACTGAAATATCTTCGTAAACAAATGGTGCTACTTCTTTAAACTCTGGTAGTGATGCTGTTTGACTGGCAGAAAATCGTAAGTTTTGGTCTTCATTCAGACTATATTTAATATTTAAGCTTGGCAAGAATAAGTTGTTTTTGGAAGTAATTTCATCTGTGCCTCGTAATCCTAAATTTATCACATTAAAAGCAATAGTTTGTTCAATAGATTCTAAACGAACACCAGGTACAAATAACCAGTTATCGCCTGCTTTAATTTCGGCATTTACATAGCCCGCATAAATATCTAAACGGCCTTGGTAGGTGTTTTCTGGCAGTCCAGGTCTATTTGTATTGGTATAACCAGGAATGGGTTTAATAACTTTTATTTCATAAAGTCCACCGGTGTTTTCATTAATTTGAAGATTATCTAATGAAAATATGGTGTTGAAATTATTGACATCCGTAACCGGATAATTACCTTGAACAATATCATAACCATAACGAATGTTATTAAAATTACGCGTTTTGCTTTTACCATTATAACCGATATTTAATTTGAGGTTTTCGGTAGCTTGATAAGCGAAATTTAAGTTTCCATTATATTCATCATCGGTAATACTTTGAAAGTAACGTTGGTTATCATAATCCACATTACTATAAAAAATAGGGTTTGTATTGGAATCGTTATCAAAAGCTAAATGGTAGTTTTCTAAACTGATTCGTTTACGGTCTGGCTGATCTGCATTTACATAATTATAGCCAAATCCCCAATCCACTTCAATTTTTCCAGATTTATGATTACCTAATAATTGATTCACAAACATTTTAGTTTGATCAAACTGCACATTCATTTGGTAGAAACCTTCATCTGTATTTTGTATAGCATCCCTATTTCTTCCATTTCCATTAGTTCCAAAATACCCAACAACGTCTGATGAGTTATTAATAAAAACCGAATTGAATTTAATGGAATTGGCGTCGTCAATTTTGTAGTTTACGTTTGCCATGGCTGTTGTGGTGGTGCCATATTCATACTCTTCAGCACTATCAACAAATGCTTTTTTCTCGGTAAGCGTAAAATCTCTGGTAGTTCCTTGGCGGTATTCAAAATTGTTTTCAAAAGAACCGGTAGCAAAAATGCTTAAGCGCGAACCATTTTTAAAATTAAATGATGTTCCTGTAGATGCGCCATAACTTACATTAATAGGTGTTCCAGCAGAAACAGGATCGATACCATGGGATAATACAACGGCAAACGGGTTGTGATCATAACGACCATAATATCCGGAATAGCCGGTTCCTTCGCTTTTTACAAAATCTTTATTAATGGCGTTGGTATTAAAACCACTTCCCATAAAAACATCTAAAAATCCGTTTCCTTTATAGTCTTTGGAGTTGATATTGACATTTCCCGCAGAAAAATCGCCATAAAAACCAACAGCATATGCTTTACTAATAGAGACGTTTTCAATAATATCAGAAGAAAATAAATCTAAATCTATGTTCTTTTTATTCACATCATTGGATGGAAGCGATAAACCATTCATAGTGGTATTTAAATAGCGATCGCCCAATCCACGAACATACACGTTGCTGGAACCTTCTTGTTTGGAAACCCCTGATATTTTGGCAACAGCTCCAGCCGCATTGCTGACGCCTTTTCGTGATAATTCTTCAGCGCCAATACTTTGTTTGATTTCAACTGCTTTTTTCTGTTCTAATAATAAAGCCACTTCACTTTCGCGTTTGGTTGTGGTTATTATAACAACTTCATCTAATGACGCTGCGCTTGCAGCCATAGGTAAATTTATTTCAGTAACCTTCCCTAAACTTATTTTTGCTTCTACTTCTTGAGTTTCGTAGCCAACAAAACTAAAAACAATGGTGTATGTTCCAGCTTCTAAATTGTCAATTAGATATAAACCATCCATATTGGTTGTGGTACCTTTTGTAGTTCCTTTAATTAAAACATTAGCAAAAGGAAGCGGCTCGTTGTTATATTCTTTATCCGTAATTTTTCCTGCTAATGAACCTGTATTTTGAGAATACGTTATTAGGGTTGTAAATAACAATAGGTTAAGAAGTAAATATTTCATGTGTTTTTTCCAAAATTTCTTACGGCAAAGAAACTGCAGAAATGTAAAGTCACGGTTAACTAGGTATTAAACCTATATCATAAAAACATTACCTGAAAGTTATGAGATTTTCTAAATAATCTGAATTCGAAACAGTTTCTTAACATTGAAAAAATACTATCTTGCAAGTCAATAGATTTGTACAATGAACTGGGAACAATTATTATCATTAAAGCGTTTTGGCGATACGAATAAACGCTTGCGAAAAGAACAAGATGAAACACGTTTAGGTTTTGAAGTCGATTATGATCGCATCATTTTTTCTTCAGAATTTAGAAGTTTACAAGATAAAACCCAGGTTATTCCCTTGTCGCAAACAGATTTTGTACACACACGATTAACACATAGTTTGGAGGTGAGTGTTGTGGGAAGAACACTTGGACGATTAGCAGGTAAGCAGTTAATTGAAAAATATCCACATTTACAAAACATTCATGGTTATCAGCCAAACGATTTTGGCGCTATTGTAGCGGCTGCAGCTTTGGCTCATGATATTGGAAATCCACCTTTTGGACATTCAGGAGAGAAAGCCATTGGTGAATTTTTTAAAACGGGAACAGGTAAAACGTTTCAAACGGAATTATCGGACAAAGAATATCAGGATTTATGTGATTTTGAAGGTAATGCCAATGGGTTTAAAATTCTAACGGAAAGCCGTATTGGTCGTGAAGGTGGTTTGCGTTTAAGCTATTCTACACTTGGCGCTTTTACAAAATACCCTAAAGAATCCTTACCTAAAAAGCCAACTAAACATATTGCCGATAAAAAATATGGCTTTTTTCAAGCTGATAAAACCGCCTTTGAAGATGTGGCAAGTGAGTTGGGTTTAATTTCTAGGGGAACGGATGATAATATAAGTTATGCCAGACATCCATTAACCTTTTTAGTGGAAGCAGCAGATGATATTTGCTACACCATAATCGATTTTGAAGATGGTATTAATTTAGGCCTTATTCAAGAGGAATTTGCTCTGGAATATTTAATAAAATTGGTGCGTGATAGGATTCAAACTAATAAATACCACCAATTATCAACCACGCAAGACCGCATTAGTTATTTACGGGCATTGGCTATAAATACGTTAATAAATGAAGCCGTTTCGGTGTTTATTGAAAATGAAGAAGCTATTTTAAATGATACCTTCCAGACCGCCTTATTGGATAAAAGTAAGTACGAAGCACAGATTACAGATATTATTAACATTAGTATAAAAAACGTCTATCAATCTAAAGAAGTTGTAGAAAAGGAAATTATGGGGTATCGTGTTATAAATACGCTATTGGAAACCTATGTATCTGCGGTTAATAATACTTATAATGGCACAGCTTCAAATTACGATACACTAATTTTAAATACCTTATCAGGAAATGTCAATATCCAAGAAGATTTGATTTATAAACGACTCTTAAATGTCTGTAATTATGTGGCGTCCTTATCTGATAGTCGGGCAATTCTGATTTATAAGAAAATTAAAGGAATGGCTTTTTAGTAAGATAAATCTCTCACAGTCAGCTTTTAATCGAAAATACTTGCTTATTAACGATGTATTTTTTATATTTAGCTTTCAAAATTAATTGAACTTAACTAAAATGAGAAAAAATATACTAGGAGCTATCGTTATATTTTTTGTAACCTTTGCTAGTTTGTTAGCCTTAAGCGAGTTGTCAGATAAGAATGATTCTGACATTGATTCAACCCAATTTTACGCAGAAGATTACTAATCTACATCTCCATAATTTTTAATATAAACGCTCTAATTTTTTTAGGGCTAATGCCTGAAATATCTTCAAGTTCTTCTATAGAACCTTGTTCAATAAACACGTCTGGAATACCCAATATCTTCAGTGTGTTTTTATAATTGAATTGGGATTTAAACTCTGAAATAGCACTTCCAAATCCACCTATAATTGTTCCGTTTTCTATCGTGATAATAGTTTCGTAATTATTAAAAATGGTATGTAATAACTGGACATCAAGTGGTTTAATAAAAGCCATGTCGTAATGGGAAATGGTTAAATCATGAATCGCTTGGTTCACGTTTTTCGCCACACTACCAATACTTAAAATCGCTATTTTTTCACCTAGCTTTAATTGTTCGCCTTTGCTAATTATTACTTCTTCAAAAGGCACTTGCCAATTTAAATTATCGCCTCGTCCTCTTGGATATCTTATAGCTATAGGGCTTTCAAGCTTTCCGAGCTGTGCTGTATAAAGTAAATTTCTTAAGGTAATTTCATTTCTTGGCGCTGCAATAATCATATTCGGAATACAACGTAAATAGGCTATATCAAAAACACCATGATGTGTGGCGCCATCTTCACCAACCAAACCAGCACGATCTAGACAGAAAATAACTGGTAAATTCTGCAAGGCCACATCATGAATTATTTGGTCGTAAGCACGTTGTAAAAAAGTAGAGTAGATGTTGCAAAACGGAATCATACCTTGTGTTGCCATACCAGCGGCAAGTGTTACGGCATGTTGTTCGGCTATACCAACATCAAATGCGCGATCGGGAAAAGCATCCATCATATATTTTAAGGAACTTCCGGTTGGCATAGCAGGTGTTATACCTACAATATTGTTGTTTTTATGGGCTAATTCTACTAAAGTTAAACCAAAAACATCTTGGTATTTTGGAGCTTGTAGGGTATTCGTTTTCGCAGGAATATCACCAGTAATAGCGTCAAATTTTCCAGGTGCATGATAAACCACTTGATTTTCTTCAGCCTGCTTTAAACCTTTACCCTTGGTGGTAATTATATGAAGGAATTTCGGGCCTTCAATCGTTTTTAGACGCTCCAATTCGGTAATCACTTTAAAAACATCATGACCATCAATAGGTCCTGAATAATTAAAATTTAAGGCTTCAAAAATGTTATCTTGTTTTTGAGTGCCTGTTTTTACGTTGGTTAAATATTGTTTCAATGCACCAACACTTGGGTCTATTCCTATAGCATTATCATTTAAAATAACGAGCAAGTTGGCATTTGTTACACCCGCATGATTTAGACCTTCAAAAGCCATTCCGCTGGCAATGGAGGCATCACCAATAATGGCAATATGGTGTTTTTTAAAATCACCTTGAATTTGTGAAGCAATGGCCATGCCTAAAGCAGCCGAAATAGAAGTCGACGAATGTCCTGTGCCAAACGTATCATAGATGCTTTCAGAGCGTTTGGGAAATCCACTAATGCCATATAACTGTCTGTTGGTATCAAAATTGGCTTTTCTATCAGTTAGTATTTTATGAACATAAGCTTGATGTCCAACATCCCAAATTAATAAATCATGTGGCGTATTAAACACATAATGTAGAGCAATAGTTAATTCTACTACACCTAAACTAGCACCTAAATGGCCTTCTTTTGTGGCCACTATATTTATGATGAATTGACGTAATTCTTTTGCTAAACCAGGCAGTTTGTTTTGATTTAGTGTTCGTAAATCTGCAGGTGTATTTATAGTGTCAAGAATGTTTAAATTCATCGCTTTGTATTATGATGTAAAGCTATTAAAATAGCCTATATTTTATGAATTTTTCGAAATAAATCGAATAATTATTCTTAATACCTATACTAACTTACTTATATTTGATGAATTATATTAAAAAACCTCTAATTTTTAATTCTGAAAAATGAAAAATAACTACGCAAAAAAGTTACTCTTCTTGGCCGTTTTGGTATTTGCCAATGTGGTTTATGCGCAAAGTAACTTAATGGAATCGAATTACGCATCTGTAATTCAAAATTATCTCAATCAAAATAAAGAAAAATATGGCTTATCAGTAAGTGATATTTCTGATTTAACCGTTGATAATGAATTCCTTTCAAAAAACAGCAAAATTACGCATGTGTATGTTAATCAAAGATACCAAGGTATTCCGATTTTCAATGCTTTATCAAGTGTTGCTATTAAGGGTAATGCTGTTTTTTATTATGCTAATAGATTTACAGGTAATGTTAATCAAAGGATTAATACAACATCTCCACAATTAACGGCAAAGCAAGCTATTCAGAATGTTGCAACGCAATTAAATTTGGGCTCTGTTCAGAATTTAGATTTAATTGAAAAGAATAACAACACCTATGTTTATTCAAATGGTGCTATTTCTCAAGCAACTATTCCAGTTAAATTAGTGTATTTTCAAAACGAAGCAGGAAACTTAACCCTTTCATGGGATTTAAGTATTCATACTTTGGATGGTGCTAATTGGTATAGTGTTCGTGTTGATGCAGTTTCTGGAGAAATTAATAATCAAAACGATTGGATTTTAACGTGTAATTTCGGCGATTTAGATCACATAAATCATGGTCATGTTGCAAATACTTTAAAACAAGTAGAATCTAATTTCACCTTGTTTAAAGAGGTTTCTTATTTAGCAGATGGTTCTCAATATAATGTTTATGCATTTCCTGTGAGTGCTCCAAATGATGGAGATAGAATGTTAGTAACAGAGCCTGCTGATTTAGTTGCATCGCCTTATGGATGGCATGATATTAATGGCACTGCAGGTGCTGATTTTACAATTGCACGTGGTAACAATGTTTGGGCCATGGAAGATAGAGATGGTAATGACGGATTTGGATATTCTCCAAGTGGATCATCGACATTGAATTTTGACTTCCCGTTAGATTTTAACCAACAGCCTGAAGGTTATCAAGATGCATCTATAACCAACTTGTTCTATGTAAACAATATGATGCACGATATTTGGTATAAATATGGTTTTGATGAAGCAAGTGGTAATTTTCAAGCTAATAATTATGGAAATGGTGGTGTTGCTAACGACTATGTTCGCGCAGATGCCCAAGATGGAAATGGTCTTAATGGTTCTATAAATAATGCCTCTTTTGGAACACCTCCAGACGGTTCAAATCCAAGCATGCGCATGTTTTTATGGTCAGCACCAGGAGGAGGAGTTCAAAATTTAGTGACGGTAAATAATAGTTCAGCAATTGGATCATATGTAGCAGCTAATCCGGCAACAGAAGCACCTAATAATATTTTAGGAATAGGACCAACCCCTGTTACAGCTGATTTGCAATTGGTGACTGATGGAACAGCGGCACCTACATTAGGTTGTAATCCAGTAGCTAGCGTAGCTGGTAAAATAGCCGTAATTAGAAGAGGAACCTGTCCATTTGTTGATAAAATTCAAAATGCGCAAGATGCAGGTGCCGTTGCTGTTATTGTACTTAATCACAATAACCCAGATAATGATCCAGCTTATGTGCCTTACGTAACTATGGCTGGTGAAGCAAATCCGTTATTTACAATACCCTCTGTATTTATGAATTTTGCTGATGGTGAAATTCTACTTGCAGCAATGCAAACAGAAACCGTTAATGTTACATTACAAGGGCCAAGTCCTTTTATGCTAGATGGTAGTTTAGATAATGGTATTGTAGCACATGAATATGGTCATGGTATTTCAAACCGTTTAACAGGTGGCGCTTTTCAAACAACTTGTTTAACAAATGCAACCCAAATGGGTGAAGGTTGGTCAGATTGGTTTGCCATGATGCTTACCATAAAACCTGGAGATGCAGGGGATGATGCAAGAGCTGCGGTTACCTATTCATTGGGTCAGCCAAACGATGGTCCTGGATTGCCAGATAGACCTTACAGGTATTCAACCGACATGAGTGAAAACCCTTTTACTTATGCTATTACAAACAATACGAATCTTTCTGCGCCTCACGGTATAGGTTCTGTATGGGCAACTATGTTATGGGATTTGTCATGGGCATATATAGAAAAGTACAGTTTTGATGCAGATTTGTTTAATGGTGTAGGTGGAAATAATAAAGTGATGCAATTAGTAATTGATGGTCTTAAGTTACAGCCTTGTAGTCCTGATTTTATCGATGGTCGTGATGCTCTTTTAGCTGCCGATATGGCAACTACAGGAGGTGAAGATCAGTGTATGATTTGGGAAGTATTTTCTAATAGAGGTTTAGGTTTAAACGCATCTGGTGGTAGTAAATTTAGTAGAACAGATCAGGTTGAAGATTTCAGTATGCCTTTAGATACAGATCCTTCGTTACAAAACTGTACAAGCTTAAGTGTGGACGAGTTTAAACAAAGTGATTATAAAGTGTATCCAAATCCAACTAATAATAACTTGTTTATTAAAACGAATAAGAGCTATGGTCAAGTAATTATGACGATTACGGATATGAACGGAAGGCAGGTTTATAACAAGGAAGTTGATTTATTTGGAACGGTAGAAATTAATATGAATACATTACAATCTGGTATTTACATATTAAATATGAAGGGTCAGAATATTGATGCTAACCATAAGATTATTAAAAACTAATAATTTTCGAATGATATTTTAAAAAGGCAACTAGTAATTTAGTTGCCTTTTTTATTTTTGTAAAATGGAGATACTTTTTGATGATGCTTATTTTATGAAGAAAGCCTTAATGGAAGCTGAAACAGCTTTTGATAAAGGCGAAATTCCTGTTGGTGCTGTAATTGTAATTGATAATAGAGTTATAGCTCGAGGACATAATCTTACCGAAATGCTAAATGATGTTACAGCTCATGCTGAAATGCAAGCTATTACAGCTGCTGCAAATTTTTTAGGAGGTAAATATTTACACAACTGTACATTATATGTTACGTTAGAGCCATGCCAAATGTGTGCTGGTGCATTGTATTGGAGCCAGATAAGTAACATTGTATATGGTGCTCGCGATGAAGAACGCGGTTGCATAAACTTACAAACCAAACTACATCCTAAAACACTTATAAAAGGAGGCGTCATGGCCGATGAAGCTGCTTTATTATTAAAGCGATTTTTTATTGAAAGAAGAAATTTAAATTAGTGCTTCTTTCGCTTTTGATTTTCCCGCATTTTATCCAGATTTTCTTGCGTTAGCATGTAATCACTCAACTTTTTATCTTTCCATCGATACCAAGAAAAGAGCGGAAAAACAATAAAAAACAAACCTAAAACTCCGCCTCCAACCAGTTTCGGAGCATATTCTGTGTCAAGTGTTAGGCCGGAAACAATAGCAGTCATGGTTATAATGAAAAGCAAGAAAATAATATACTTCATAATTAGTTTGTAATATTTATAAGTTTTCTACGATAGGCTGTTAAAAGCTTCGATTTTGAAATAAAACCAATATACTCGTTCTGTTTTACAACCGGTAAATTCCAAGCATTACTATCTTGAAATTTCTTCATAATAGTGGTCATCTTATCTTTTTCCATATCAATAATTGCCGGTGGATTTTGCATGATTTCTTTGGCTAGAACTTCATCATACAGTGTTTGAATAAACATAATAGGTCTAATATCATCTAGTAAAATAATACCCACGAGCATTTTTGTTTTATCGTCTATAACGGGGAAAATGTTTCGATTAGATTTTACTACCGCATTGTGCACGATGTCTCCCAAAGTCATTTCGGGTGAAATACTTATAAAATTCGTTTCAATAATAGAGTTAATATCCATTAACGTCAGTACAGCATGATCTTTGTCATGGGTAATCAAATCGCCTTTTCGGCCTAATTCCATGGTATAAACAGAGTGCGGATAAAAGCGCTTTGTTAAACTAAATGAAATGGTAGCTGTCAGCATTAGCGGAATAAATAAATCATAACCACCGGTAAGTTCAGCAATCAAGAAAATAGCCGTTAAAGGTGCGTGTAATACGCCAGACAGCAAGCCTGCCATACCTACCAGTGTAAAATTACTTTCGGAAACTGAAAAGCCTAAACCACAATTGTTAATGATTTTAGCAATACAATTCCCCATCATACTCCCCATAAAAAGCGTTGGTGCAAAAATACCTCCCACACCACCGGCTCCAAATGTAATGGCACTCGCTATAATTTTAAAAAACACTAATCCTGCTAATAGCCCAATAACTACCCAAATATTAGCGAGATCTAAATTGAAGAAATTATTTACTAGTGCTTTTTCAGGGTTTCCAGCAATTAAATTATTCATAACATCAAAACCTTCACCATAAAGCGGTGGGATAAAATAAATAAGAATTCCTATGGCAACACCACCGACTAATATGCGATGCCAGGCCGATTTTAATCTATCGAAATATTTTTGAATTCTTTCATAGATTTCAGAAAAATACATAGATATTAAACCAGCGAATACGCCCAGAATAATATAAAAAGGGACATCGGAAATTGAAAATTCTCCCTGAATATCAAAAGGTAATAACACATCACTACCGAAGAAAAAATACGAGGTTAAAATCGCTGATAACGAGGCTAATAATAAGGGTAGCATGGATGCAATCGTTAAGTCCAAGCTAAACACTTCTATGGCGAAAATTATGGCTGCTACTGGAGCTTTAAATATAGATGATAAGGCGCCTGCAGCTGCACAGCCAATTAATAAAGTTTTTGTTTGCTGATTAACATGAAATAGTTTTGAAATATTGGAGCTTATTGCCGCACCTGTAGCTACCGTTGGACCTTCCAAACCTACAGAGCCTCCAAAACCAACAGTTATCGGGGCAGTTAAAAACGACCCAAACATTTGATAACGTTTAATAATGCCTTTTCGCTTAGCTATGGCATAGAGTGTAGACGGAATACCATGACTTACCTTGTTACGAATAATATATTTTATGATGAGATAAACTAAAGCAAATCCAATAATTGGAAAGACAAAATAAAAGGCGTTATGGTAATATTTTACCAAATTTCCCTCTAATAAATGTTGAATATAATGCGTTAAGTTTTTTAGAATAACAGCGCCAACACCAGAAGTAAAACCAACCAGTATACTTAAAAGATAGACGAACTGCTTGTTCGAAATGTGTTTAGCACGCCAAATAAGAAATCGTTTAAAATAGGTTCTGTTAGGCATTTTCGTCGTGTAATTCTAGTTTTAACGTCTGCAAATCTTCTAAATATATTTGCCGTAAGGTTTCCACATACGGTCTATTGTTATAATAGCCTTGTTTGAATTGATCAATAGCGACATTGATTAACGTTTCTGATAAAGCTATATTTCCTTCTTGTTGGGCTAATAAAGCTAAATAATATTTTGCGTCAGCACTGATGTCTCTACCGTGTTCTAGGCGTTTTTCGAAATTATATTGCGCTTTTTCATAATCTCCAGATTCATAATAAGCAATGCCGCGATATAAAAATGCGGTAAGTTCTACCCAGTCTTCACCTGATTCTTCTATTTCTTGATTGATGTATTTATCAAAATATAGGATGGAATTATCATAATCCTTTAAACCTAAATAGGCAATTCCGCGCCAATAATCTACACTATGACCTTGCGGCTGATCCACAAAATTTGGCGTTAAGGTATCAGAGGCGTCAAAATCGGCAATCGCTTTCTTATAATCTCTGTAAAACCATAAATATAAATATCCTCGCCATGGAATTCGCGTCACCGAATCTAATGGAATAGCTTTGTCATATTGTTCCTTCCATTTATGAGGCATACCACGTTTTAAATACGCAACAGAAAGTTCATAAACTGCTTGTTCATACGTGGAATCTATTTCAATAGCACGTGCAATGCCGTTGATACTACCAGCCGAACCTTGTCCAAAATTGGTAACACCAAAACTGTAGGATTCTTCGGCTTTTTCACGTTTAGTTTGACATGAGAAAAGACAAAGAACAACACAGATATTAAGGAATAATTTCAGTAATCTCGCCATGTTCTATTCTATAAGATATATACATATAGGAATCTCGATATTCATCATATAAATAATTTGGATTCCATGTTTTCAGTTCTGTTGTAAGTTGAAATAATTGGTCTACTAACGCTTTATTAAATGTTTTAGGATGCAGGTCTAAATCATTTTCATGAATGACATAACGCCCAGCTTCCCCTTTACAATTAATAACAAATCGGATGTTTAAATATCCTGAATCTGTATAATTCTCATTTTTATAATGTGAAAGAATAAAGGTTCGTAAACCATTTTTACCTTTGCTGTAAGTGGCACGTTCTGGATTATAATATTGTAAAATATAATTTTCATTACAAACTTCAAAACCGTCGCTTAACAAAGCCGTTTCAGGATCTATATATTCAACTGCATGTGTATATTTTTGTTCCGGTATAAACTTGTACTTAAACATATAATAGGCATAACCATATAAAGCAAATAGGGCAATGGTAAGCACTAAAACAACATACATAATAATTTTAAAAACGCGTTTCCACTTCATTAGTTAAAACTACTAAAAAATTTGTCCCGATAAGCTATCGGGACAAATTATAAATTTTTAAGATTTTAAGTTCAGCTTTAAACTCAATTCTTCTAGTTGTTTATTGTCCAGTGGAGCGGGTGCATCAATCATGACGTCGCGTCCTGAATTATTTTTCGGGAATGCAATGAAATCTCGAATGGTTTCTTGACCACCTAAAATGGCAACCAATCTATCCAATCCAAACGCTAATCCACCATGTGGCGGTGCACCATATTGAAAGGCATCCATTAAAAAGCCGAATTGTGCTTTTGCTTCTTCTTTTGTAAAGCCTAAATAATCGAACATTAAAGCCTGTGTTTTTTTATCGTGAATTCGAATAGAACCACCTCCAATTTCGTTTCCATTCAGCACCAAATCATAAGCATTTGCTTTTACATCGCCAGGATTGGTTTCTAATAATTCCAACTGCCCTGGTTTTGGTGAAGTAAATGGATGGTGCATGGCATGGTAGCGTTCGGTATCCTCATCCCATTCCAATAATGGAAAATCCATAACCCAAAGTGGTGCAAATTCGTTTGGTTTACGTAAACCTAAACGCTCTGCTAATTCCATACGCAACGCACTTAATTGTGCGCGAACTTTATTGGTAGGACCCGAAAGTACACAGACTAAATCGCCAGCTTTGGCTCCTGTTTTTTCTGCCCATTTGGTTAAATCGTCTTGGTCATAAAATTTATCTACAGATGATTTATAAGTGCCATCATCATTACAACGACTATATATCATGCCTAAAGCGCCAACTTGCGGCCGTTTTACCCAATCAATTAGTTTGTCAATTTCTTTTCTAGTATAACTATTCCCATTGGGAACGGCAATACCAACGACTAATTCGGCATCATTAAAAACACCAAAGTCTTTATGTTGTGCAACATCATTTAACTCGCCAAATTCCATTCCGAAACGAATATCTGGTTTGTCATTTCCATATAAACGCATAGCATCATCATAAAGCATGCGTGGAAATTCAGCAATTTCAACACCATTCACTTCTTTTAAAAGATGCCTGGTTAAGCCTTCAAAAGCATTTAAAATATCTTCTTGTTCTACGAAAGCCATTTCGCAGTCAATTTGTGTGAATTCGGGTTGTCTGTCTGCTCGTAAATCTTCATCTCGGAAACATTTTACAATCTGAAAGTATTTATCCATACCACCAACCATAAGCAATTGCTTAAAGGTTTGTGGGCTTTGCGGAAGTGCATAAAACTGACCTTCATTCATTCTGGAAGGCACCACAAAATCACGAGCACCTTCTGGAGTCGATTTGATTAAGTAAGGTGTTTCCACTTCTATAAAACCTTCTTTTGATAAGTAGTTCCTAACTTCTTGTGTCACTTTATGACGAAAAATCAAGTTGTTTTTAACAGGATTACGACGAATATCTAAATAGCGATATTTCATGCGAATATCTTCGCCACCATCCGTTTTATCTTCAATTGTAAAAGGTGGCAATAAGGATTCATTCAAGATATCCATTTTGGATACCAATATTTCAATATCACCTGTTGGGATATTGGCATTTTTAGAAGCACGCTCAATAACGGTTCCTGTAACTTGAATAACGAATTCACGACCTAATTTCTGTGCCTTTTCCATCATGGCTTTTGGCGTGCGTTCTTCATCAAAAACGAGTTGGGTAATACCATAGCGGTCGCGTAAATCTACCCAAACAATAAAACCTTTATCGCGTGATTTTTGAACCCAACCAGAAAGGGTTACTTCGGTATTGATATGTGATGCTCGTAATTCACCACAGTTATGACTTCTGTACATAATTTGTTGTTTTTATACCTAATAGGTATATGCGGATGCAAATTTAAGCAAGTTAACCGATTATCAAATAAAAAAAGCCTCAACATTTGTTGAGGCTTCCCGCTATTAGCCAATCTTTTATTTGAGGGTACAAGAATTGGCTTTAAATACTTTCTGTTTCTGTTGTTTTCTTTCGATACCACATTTTTAATTGCATGGATAAAAAGAATAAAATTGGAACAACAATCAAGGTTAAAAATGTTGCTACTAGCAATCCGTAAATTACGGTCCAAGCTAATGGACCCCAAAATACCACATTATCTCCACCCATATAAATGTTTGGATCTAGTTCACTAAATAACGTGAAAAAATTGATATTCAACCCAATGGCTAACGGAATTAATCCTAAAATAGTAGTAATAGCCGTAAGTAAAACTGGACGTAAACGTGCTTTACCAGCTCTTACAATACTTTCGAATAAATCTTCTTTACTTAAATACTCATGGTCCTCTAAATCTAATTCGTGTTTCTTTCTATCGATTAGTAATTGCGCATAATCGAGCAATACCACACCATTGTTTACGACAATTCCAGCTAACGAAATAATACCAACCATGGTCATCATAATAACGAAAGCACTTCCCGTAATTACAATACCGCCAAATACACCAATAAGGCTTAAAAATATGGCTAACATAATAATTGTTGGTTTAGAAATAGAATTGAATTGAAATATTAAAATGAAGAAAATTAATCCTAATCCTGTAAAAAATGCGCCCATTAAAAAAGCCATTTGTTTATTTTGCTCTTCAATTTGACCGGTATAATCTATATGAATGTTTTCAGGAAGATTTTTGTAACCCTTCATTTCATTCTGAATCTGCTTAACAATGGCACCAGCATCTGTAAAGCCTGGTGAAAGTGCAGAATAAACAGTAACCACACGCTTAGTGGCCTTATGTTTAATAGCACTAAAACTAGAGTTGTTTTCATGTTTGGTAACGGCAGATACAGGAATACTTTTTAATTGCCCTGTGTTATCTCTAAACGTGATGTTTTGATTAAATAAAGCACTCGTATTGTATCGGTTTTCTTCATTAAAGCGCACGTAAATGTCAAAATCATCACCATCTTCTTTGTAAATTCCAGCTTTGGTTCCGAAAATAGAATTACGTAATTGCTGACCAACTTGAGGCGCACTAACACCAAGTTCTCCTGCTTTTTCTCTGTCAATAATAACACGCATAGATGGCTTATCTTTATTCACATCAATTTTCAATTCGTCAATACCTGAAATATTTTTAGTATTAATGAATTCGCGCATATTTTCGGCTGTATTAATCAGCTCATCATAATCATCACCTTCAATTTCAATATTAATAGGTGAACCAGCTGGTGGTCCGTTTGCATCTTTTTCAACAGAAATAAGAACACCTGGATAAATACCAACTAATGCCTCTTGAACTTTTTGACGTAGCAACTCACTATCTTCTCCTTGGCGGTATTTATACTCGCGCATGGATGCTGTAATCTTCGCTTTATGAGGCATTTCAGCCGATGAGCCACTATCTGTTTGTGGATTTCCTGCACCTTCACCAACTTGTGAAACCGCACTTTCTACCATATAATTGTAATCGCCATCGCGATACTGTTCGGCATTAACTACCGTGTAAACACGCTTTTCAATTTCTTGCGTTATAGCATTTGTTTTTTCAATAGCTGTTCCTTGCGGATATTCTATATATACTACAATTTGATTCGGCTTATTATCAGGAAAAAATTCCACTTTGGTTCGTTGTGAAGATAACGATATCCCAAAAGCCACAAAAGAAAAAACTAATAGGACAAAAGTTCCGATTGTTAAACCGTATAAACGCCATCCAGATAAAGCCCAGCGTAACTGATTTTCATACCAACGCTCTAAACGTACCAACGTTTTTGTTTGGAAGTTATTTGCCCATTTACGAAGGAATAATCTATAAGCCCACTGCATTATAGCTGTGAAAATCATAAGTGTTCCTAATCCACGATATTCGCCGCCAAAAATAAGTATCAAAATACCGAAACTAGCTATTATAGCAGTGTTGCGGATAATTTTTTTAATTGCCATGTCTTTATCTTCGACACTCATAAACGCCGATACCAAAACCGAGTTGAAGAAAATAGCCACAAATAGTGAGGAACCTAAAACAACGGAAAGTGTTATTGGCAGTATCATCATAAATTGTCCCATAATACCTGGCCATAAACCTAAAGGGATAAATGCGGCAACGGTTGTAGCTGTTGAAATAATAATAGGAAATGCAATTTCGCCAATACCTTTTTTAGCCGCATCAATACGGCTCATGCCTTCTTCGTCCATTAAACGATACACGTTTTCTACTACCACAATCCCATTATCTACCAACATTCCGAGACCCATAATTAATCCGAAAAGAACCATGGTGTTTAAACTTTGTCCTAAAAGGTTTAATATCATAAGGGATATAAACATGGACATAGGTATGGCAAACCCAACAAATATGGCATTCTTGAATCCTAAAAAGAACATCAATACCATAACCACGAGGATAACACCAAAAATAATGTTGTTTACCAAGTCGTCAACTTGACCTATGGTTACAGGCGATTGATCGTTTGCAATGGTGACTTTTAAATCCTGTGGGAATTTATTATCTATAGCATTTTGAACAATAACTTTAATTTGCTCTGCAGCATCAACCATGTTTTTACCAGCTCGCTTTTTAACGTCTAGCATAACAACAGGCTCACCAAACTCACGCGCATATGTTGTTTTGTCTTCTTCATGAAATGTAACTGTTGCTACATCTTTTAAATACGTGGCTTTACCTTTTTCTGCTTTTACTACAAAGTTCTCTAACTCTTTTGGTGTTTCAATTTCACCAAGAATACGAATGGTTCTACGCTGACCACTGGCTATTAAATTTCCGGCAGACATGGTTACATTTCCATTATTAATAGCGCCAATAATGTCGTTAAAAGTCACATCGGCAGCCATCATTTTATAAATATCTACGGCAACTTCAACTTCTTTATCTTGCGCACCACGAATATCAACTTTCTTAATTTCTAATAAATCTTCAATCTCATCTTGAAGTACTTCACCATATTCTTTAAGTTTTTCAATAGGGTAATCGCCAGAAATATTAATGTTCAAAATGGGCATTTCTTCTGAAAGGCTTAATTCAAAAACATCAGGTTTTACTTTGGCACCATTGGACATGGGCCAATCTTCGCCCGCCGTTTTGGTGTCTATTTCATCTTTAACTTTTTGTTTGGCTTGCTCAACGGTAAGGTGTTCATCAAATTCCACAATAATCATGGAAAAATCTTCTTGTGATGTTGAGGTAATTTCCACTACATTACTAACGGTTTTTAGTTCGTCCTCAAGTGGGTCTGTAATAAGTTTTTCAATATCTTCTGCTGTATTTCCAGGGTATATTGAGCTAACATATATTTTTGTTTCGTTTACTTCGGGGAAATTTTCACGAGGCATTTCAAAAAATGCTGCAACACCTAAATAAAACATCACTAGAATTAGGACATACATGGTGGTCTTGTTGTTGATTGCCCATGATGATAAACCAAATTCTTTATCGACTTGTTTTTTCTTTTTAGTCATTAGTTTCTTTTTAGTTGTTAGTGCTTTCAGTTTGCATATCTACAACTTTAACGGTTTGCCCATCTTTAACACTTCTGGCTCCTTCTTGAACAATTTCAGCACCATCTTCTATGCCTTCTAAAACTTCAATAACGTCTCCTTGTGTTTTACCTGTTTTTATAATAACGCGTTTAGCTTCGCCTTCACCATTACTATTTTTATTTGAAAGAATATAAATGTATTGTTCGCCATCCGCATTTTCAGAAATAATACTTTGCGGAATTAGTAAGGCCTTTTCACTTGTATAATCGTTAATTTTAAGACGTGCTGTTAAGTTTGGCTTAATATTATTATCAGTATTAGGCACGCTTACTTCTACTTTAAATGTTCGGTTAGCGGGATTTATATAATCGCCAGCTTGACGAACTTTAGTCTCAATAGTTTCTCCTAAAATTGGAAATTCAACCGTAACAGCCTTGCCTTTTGTTACACTGCCTATGTAGCTTTCAGGAATATCCGTTTCTATGTACATATTATCCAGATTTACAATACGCATTAATTGACTTTGCCCTGCCATAACCACACTTCCTTGTTCGGTAATAATATCGTCAATGGTGCCAGAAAAAGGTGCTGTAACTGTGGTTTTTGAAATTTGTTGTTTTAGTTGATTGACTGCTTCTGCTTGTGATTCTGAAGAAGATTTAGCCTGCAAATATTGAATTTCACTTCCAATATTCTGATCCCATAGACGCTTCTGACGTTCAAATGTAGTTTTGGCCAAATTAGCTTGAATTTCCAATTGTGCTAGTTGCTGGCTTAAACCACCATCATCAATTTTAGCAAGAATTTGTCCTTTTTTTACCTGTTGACCTTCTTTTACATATACTTTGGTTAAAATACCATTGTATTCTGGTGTTACCACTAATAAATCTTTAGTGGTAACATTTCCTTGAATCTCTAATTGGTGCTTAAAAACTTCCTGCTTCGCTTTAAACGTGGTTATTAATGGTACTTTTTTAATAGTATCTAGTTTTGCTATTTTTTCATTAAGCAATACCATCTGATCATTTAGTTCTTGTTGCTTGGTATCAATTTGAGTACGTCTTTCTTTTAATTCAGATAAATTGTTTGATTCTAAAACAGCATCAAGCGATTTTTCTTTTTTATTGCCACAAGACGATATGATAAGGGCAAGAATAATAAGGATTTTTATATTTTTCATGATTTTAATGTGATGGATTGGCTTAATAATTTAGTGTGTTTAGTACGGTTTCTAGTTCAGATTTTTTAGTAATAACATTAAACATGGACTGCAAATATTCCTGTTGTGCAGTATATAGTTGTGTTTGTGCTTGTCTTAAATCGAAACTAGATGCAATACCTTCAAAAAATTTGGTTTGGTTTTTTTGCTCGATTCGTTCCGCTAAATTTAAATTCTGTTGTTTGTTTTGGTATTCTTCAATGGCAAACTGGTAGTCACTTTTTGCTGCTGATATTTGAAATTTTAACTGTTGTTCGGTTTCTGTTAGTTCCTCTTGAGCTATTTCTAAATCTATTTGAGCACGTTGGGTGGCTGCACTTCGCATACCTGAACTAAATATGGGAATAGACATGTTTACGCCAAAAAGGGAAGAACCATAATATTCTTGGTTGTTATTTGCAAAAGTAAACGTTTCACTATAGCCACTATAACCGCCATTTATAAAAGCGCTTAACCTAGGAAGAAAGGTGCTTTTTTCAAGTTTTAAAAGTAATTCTTTAGAGACCTCTTGGTTTTTTGCAATTTGGAAATCAATACTGTTTTCAATATTTTCGTCGGCTTCTAATAATTCTAATGAGATATTTTGAAGCGTCAAAATTTCTAAACTATCTATTAGTGAGATGGGCGCATTTAAATCGATTCCCAAAGTAATATTGAATAATTGATAGGCTATATTTTTAGAGCGCTTCACATTGTTTAAATAGTTTTCTAAACCCGTTAAGGTAATTTGTAGTTGCTCAACGCTTTCTTCTTCCGCTAAACCATTTTCATATATTTTGGTGGTTTCGTAAAGGTTTTTTTGAAGCACCTCAATGTTTTTATTGACAATGTTCAAATTTTCTTCGGCTAAAAGCACGTTTCCATACGCATTGATTACGGCATTTCTTACTTCTAAATCGGTTTTGATTTTAGCATTTTCAGAAATTTCTAAATACACCTTGGCCGACTGAAGGCCTACTATATATGAGCCATCAAACAACAACTGATTTAATGTTGCTGTGGCTGTTAAGCTTTGTTTTGGGCTAAACGTTACGGGTTGAAAGGTGCCAGGAGGTCCGCCTGCTATTTCTGCCGGTAATAATGATACTTGCTGTTTTATCCAATTTTGGTAATCTACAGCGCCATTTATTTGCGGTAAACCTGTAGCTGTGGTTTCCCATTTTTGCTTTTCGGCAGCTTCAATATCTCTGACAGCATTTTTTACTGATCTGTTATGTATTAAAGCATAATCTATAGCTTCTTGCAACGTAAATGTGGTTGGCGTTTCTTGAGCTATTAACCAAGTTGAAAATAATAGGCTGACTATTAATAGTGATTTATGTTTCATTGTTTGTTTTAGTCTATTTTTATTTTTGAGCTGTCACTTAATATGGAGTCTAATTTGTCAATTCCTTTTTTGGTGCTAATCCCACGAATATGATATTCTAAATAATTATCCATCAATTGTTTCATTGGGAAATCATTGGTTGGAAATATGTCAACATCTTTTAAACTCATCATGGTATTAAAGTAGAGTCGGGACACAAACTCTACATCAATGGAATTACGATAAAGCCCTTCTGAAACACCACGAATTAAGTTGTTTTTTACACAATCTTGCATGATGTGAAATTGATCGTTTTTTAGAGATTCGAAAATTTTAGGATAATATTTTTTTAGTTGGTATTGTGGTGATGATTTTTCATCTTTTAAATGTGTCATGGTGAATTTCTTGATTTCAAAAATTTCATCAATAGGATTTTGATTTAAGGCACAAATACAATCAATACCATGCGAAATAAACTCAAACATGTACAAGGTTGTTGCCTGAACTAATTTCGTTTTCGTGGCATAATGCAGGTATATGGTTTTTTTCGACACACCAATTTCATTGGCAATATCGTCCATGGTCACGCTTTTAAACCCGTAGTTTAAAAACAAATCAGCCGAACTTTTAAGAATTTTATCTTTCATAATAAGGTGCAAATGTATTAAAGGTAACTTTAAAAACCAAAAAAGTTTCCAAAGTATTAACCTTTTCTTAATATTGGAGAAAGGTGTTGTAATAATTAAATGAATTGCCTTATTTTTGCTTCATGCAAAACACACCTTTTTATCAGCAAGCCTTTGTAGATTACTTGGACGCTTATATTCAAGAGAAAGAACCAAAATCACTATACGACCCTATTAATTATATTTTACAATTAGGCGGAAAACGCTTGCGTCCAGTTTTAACTTTAATGACTGCAGAGATTTTTGATTGTCATTATACAAAAGCGTTGAATGCGGCTTTAAGTATTGAGGTTTTTCATAATTTTTCATTGGTACATGATGATATTATGGATGATGCACCTTTGCGAAGAGGTCAGGAAACCGTTCATGAGAAATGGGGTTTAAACACGGGGATTTTATCTGGTGATGCCATGCTAATTATGGCTTATCAATTGTTTGAAAACTATGAACCCGAAACGTTTCAAGCACTTGCAAAGTTATTTAGCAAAACAGCTTTACAGGTTTGTGAAGGTCAGCAATATGATGTGGATTTTGAAATGCGTGATGATGTGTCCATTCCCGAATATCTAAAAATGATTGAATATAAAACGGCTGTTTTAGTTGCTGCTGCAATGGAAATGGGAGCAATTGTTGCGCAGGTCTCGGAAGAAGATAAACGCAATATGTACGAGTTTGGTAAAAATTTAGGAATTGCCTTTCAACTTCAAGATGATTATTTAGATGCATTTGGCAATCCAGAAACTTTTGGGAAACAGGTTGGCGGTGATATTATTGAAAATAAAAAAACCTATTTGTATTTAAAAGCGTTGGAGTTTTCTAGTGATGATGATAAGCAGCAGCTTTTACATTTATATAGTTTAAAACCAACCGATCAGACCAATAAAATTGAAACGATTAAAGATATTTTTGACACCTCTGGTTCTAGTTTAGCAACCAAGCAAGTTATTGAAGAATATACCAATAAAGCATTTGATGTTTTAGATAAGCTACAAATTTCTGAAGTCAAAAAAACGTTATTAAAAACGTTTGGCCAGCAGTTAATGAACAGGAATGTATAATGCAATTACCAACTACTTTTACCGATTTAATTGATGAAGCTAATCAGGCAGAACTCTATCAGAAGTTAATTCAGCAGTTGAATAAGGATTTAGCTTTGGCAAATGTGGATTTGGAATTGGATTTGGAAATACTCCCAACTAGTTTAAAATTCATGTTGCATGAAATGGTTTATAAATTGATTCAAGAAAAATTTATGGACTATTTAAACCTGCTCTATATTATTGATGTTTCTGAAACTAAAGTTCGCGAGTTGGACGGTTCAGATACCGTTATTATGGCAGAACAGGTGGCTTTTTTAGTGCTACAACGCGAGTGGCAAAAGGTTTGGTTTAAGAATAGGTATTGATGCTTGACATTTTATATGCGAGTTGAAAACCCAAACTTTTCATAGATAAAAACACTTAATTTTCTAAATATTCAACTAGCGGAACGTCTCTATCAACGTTTAGCTTTTTCTTTAATCTATATCTAGATTTCACAACACTTTCTTTCGATATTCCTAAAATGTCGCCAATCTCTTTTGTTTTTAAATTCAATTTTTCCAAACATATTAAGCGTTCTTCTGAATTTGTAATATCCTGATAATTCTTTCTAATTTGGACTAAAAAGGCGGGATACACTTTATTAAATCTGTTTTTAAATTCTGTCCATTCGTTTTCTGTTAATATCTTACTAGACATTAATGTTTCAATGTTTTTAGACTCATCAATTTTATTAAAATCCTTTTTGTATTTATCTACTTCGCCTTTTAAAATTTTAAGTTCGTTAGCATTAACCAAAAGTCTTTGAGTAAAAGAGACTAACTCTTCTTTATTTAAAGCCAATTGCTTTTTTAAGTTCGAGCTGCGTTTTCTTAAATAATAAATAATGGTTAGTCCAAAAAATAAAATCATTATCAATACCAAAAATAGAATTGTTTTTCTGCGTTTCTCAATAGATTTTTGCTGTTCTAAAATTTTAATATCGGCCTTTTGTAAACTTATTTTTTTGTCTTTGGTTTCAGTTTCAAATAACGTCTGATAGTAAGATAACGCATTTACTTGCTTAACATTCTTTAAAGAATCGTTTAAATTAGAATATAATTTGAAGTACTTGTAGGCGTCTAATTCACCACCTTTATTCTCGTAGATTTTATATAAATTCTCATATATGGTTAGCATTCTGGTTTTTGCCTTATCTGCTTTGGCAAACTCAAGCGCTTCTAAATTAATTTTTATGGCTTCATCATGATTGTTTTGCTTGGAATAGAGATAACTTGTTTGTAACCTAGACTGGTTTATAAACCAAGGAGAAATGTTAGCGTTCTTTTTTATTAGATTTGTGGAGTCTAAGTAAACATTTGCGGTTTTTATATCTTTATCTGCATAAAATTTAGCCAAGACCGCATAGAATACTAATACCATACCATTTCTTTCTGATTCTATTGATTTTGCATATTCAATCCCTTCTAACAGGCTTTTTTCTTGACCTTTTAAATCTCCTAGTTCTTTTTGGGTTATGGCTTTATTAAAAAGCAAAGCAGATAAACTTTCGTTTTTATCATGAACATGTAAAATTTCAATTAATTTATTTTGTTCATCTAATGCTTTGTCGTGTAAGCCCATTTCACCATATAAAATGAAAATACTGTTTTGAGCATTAATAAAATAATCTATATCGTTAAGATTTAGGTAGTAATTAGAAGCTTTTTGTGTGTCCTCTAATCCTTCTAAATAATTGCCTAATTCAAAATTGGTATTGCCTTTCGAGAGATAGGTGTCTGCCACGTAAATAGAATCTTTTTTTCCAAAGGTCTTAATTGCGATTGCGTAATTTTTATTAGCATTTACATATTCCTCTCGGTTTAAATAATATTCTCCTTTCTTAAAATAGATGTTTCCCTTGTGTTGAGAATCTTCAATTTTAGAAATAACATGTTCAAGCGTATCCATTAGTTGAAGCGCTCTTTCTGTCTGATTTAGTCGAATATTGAACGTATAAAATGATTTTATAGCAAGCTCTGCAGCCCGATCATACTGCTCTAAATCCATCATTAAATAAACAGATTCTTCAACAAAATTAGGGTAAACTATAGGGTCTCTATTTAAAAGTGGAATCAAATTATCTAGTACATCAGCTCTACTTTCTTTTGACTGAATGGTGTCTAGAACACTTAAATAATGAGACCTCTGAATGGAGTCTGTAATGCTATCCGCTTCCTGTGCATGAAGGGTTGATGAAATAATTATATAAAAAAAGAACTGTAGGTAATGCTTTAACATAAAAGGATATAACTCTTAGGGAGATTATTTTTTGAGTAAATATATGCGTTACAATTTAATTTATTCAATTTTAGGGGTTTCCATTACCTGTTTTAATGGGATTACTAAATAGCTGTTTTTAACTTTTAAGGTGGTGTCTGGTTGTTTTTACTATTTCCATGAGAAAAATCAATTAAATTTAATTTTCTGAAATACAAGTGGATAAAGTTTAAATTTTTAATTGTCCATGTGTTTGTCCATGTTGAATGTTAGATTTTAAAGGTCTTGTTTGGTAACATTGATATAGCAAACTAGCAATCATAAAATTTTTGAACATGAAACAAAAACAACTTAAGGGTAGATCCATCCTCAAAAACTGTATAAAAATCATTGATACTTCAATGGTAAATAATTTAGTCCAGAAGCAAAGACATCAGTTCAAACTGATTGCTTTACTAATTGCTTTTATTTTTAGTGGCAACATGCATGCACAAACACAGATAGGTTCTGATATTGATGGCGAATCATTTTCCGATCAATTTGGAAGAGTCATAAGTTTAAATGCCGATGGCTCAATAATGGCCGTTGGTGGAGAATATAACGATGGTGCCGCACCAGATTCAGGCCATGTGAGAATCTTTCAAAATATAAATAATAATTGGCTTCAAATTGGTGCTGATATAAATGGCGTATCTGCAAGTGATTTTTTTGGGAGCTCTGTAGCTTTAAGTGCTGATGGTAATCGCGTTGTCATTGGAGCGCTTGGCGTAGATATTGGTACAGAAACTAATTATGGTACAGCTACAGTTTATGATAATATAGGAAATAATTGGGTCCAAGTAGGATCTGTTCTTTTTGGAGAATCACAAAGCAATCAATTTGGAACTTCAGTTAGCATAAGTGATGATGGAAGTATTATCGCTGTTGGAGCTTCATTTGGTGGCGCATCTAATGGAGGTTATATGCGTACCTATACGTTTTCTACAGATTGGGTTCAATTGGGACAAGATATAGATGGTATAGCATCTTCAGACTTTTTTGGTGTAGAGATTAGTTTAAGTGCAGATGGTACTATTGTTGCAGTAAGCGCTTCAGGAGCTAATGCTAACACCATTAATAATTCTGGTCAAGTACAAGTATACCAATATAATAATAGCACAAGTTTATGGGAACAATTAGGACAAAACATGGATGGTGATAGTATCGACGATTTTTTTGGTCAATCACTAAGTTTAAGTTCAGATGGAACTAGACTTATTGCCGGAGCAAGGTCTGATATTGGTGGTTTAGATACAGGACTTGCAAAAATATATGAATATAATAATAGCACTAATTCTTGGGTGCTCATGCAAAACATAAATGGTGAAGCTGTAGGAGATAGGTTTGGAACATCAGCGAGTATTAGTGCTGATGGCAACAGAGCTATTGTAGGGGCGAGATATAATGACGGCGTAAATGGTGTAGATTCTGGTCATGCAAGGGTATTTGAATTTAATAGCGGAACCAATGTCTGGGAACAGTTGGGTTCCGATATAGACGGCGAAGCAACTAATGATGAATCTGGATATGCAGTCAGTATTAATAGTGATGGAACTCTAGTAGCCATTGGAGCCAGATACAATGATGCAGATGATGCATCTTCAAGCGCTAATTTTGGTCATGCAAGAGCGTTTAGCTTTGTTAATCTAGCACCAATAGCAGTTTGTCAAGATATTATAGTACAACTAGATGCTATGGGTAATGCAACTATTTTACCAGAAGAAGTTGATGGAGGTTCTAGTGATCCCGAAGGTTCGGCATTGTCTTTTTCTGTTAGTCAAAACACGTTTGATTGCTCCAATTTAGGAACAAATATAGTAACCCTTACTGTTACAGATGCTGGACTAATTGGAGGAGATGAATTAACAGATACATGTACAGCTACCGTAACTGTTGTAGAAGAAGCGCCTGTTGCAAATTGTACGGATGTTTCAATCTATTTAGATGAAAACGGAATGGCTTCAATAACAACAGAAGATTTTTTTTTAAATAGTACTGGCAAACTCTATGGGTTAATACGTAACTCCAGTGTTAACAATATTGCGCTTTTTAATTACGATGCTAGCGTTCCTTCGGCAATGGTCGATGATAGCTTTGCAGGAAGTTCTAATCTAACAGCGAATGGAAGCCACCTAGCTATAGATATCAACCCTGTTAATGAGGTTGTTTATTTATTAAAACAAGACGATTCTGGACCAACAGATATTAGCAATTTATATTCTATCACACTTCAAAATGGCACTTTAAATCCGGTACTAATTAGTTCTATAGCATCTGTCTCAGGGAGTAATAACGCCCTGGGCATGAGTTTTGGTGCAGATGGCACCTTATATTTTGCTTTCGATACAGGAGAAATAAACGCATACAATATTGCAACATCTACAATGAGTGTATTTGCTTTAGTTAGTTCTAATGGTTTTGTAGGTCGTCTTACTACCGATTTAAAAAACAACAGATTGATTCATTCAACAGTGTCAATTTCATCAAGTTTTAGTATTATATTAACTGAAATAGATTTAAACACAGGTGTTGTAAATTCTTTATTTACGGTAGAAACACCTAACTTTTGTAAAGCTCAAGGCATCGAATATGTTGGTAATGAAACCATTATAGTATCGCCCACAAATGGATGTAATGATCTTATTTCTATAAATCTTCTTACTCAAACCATAACAGGTATAGGGGATGTTGCCGACACAAGTAGTAGTACAATAGACTTACTATATATAGCAGACTCCATTAATAATGCAACTTTATCAATTTCTAATTTTACATGTGCCGATATTGGTGATAACACCGTTACGGTTTCTGTTTCTGGAAGTTGTGGTACAGTTGTTACTTGTGATGCAATAGTTACTATAGTAGACTCACTTCCTGTAATAGAGTGCCCGTCAGATATGACTTTTAATGTAGATCCAGGAATGTGTGATGTTGTCGTTAATTTTAATACTCCTGTCTCTCCAGATAATTGTGCAGGTTCTGTAACAGTCACCCAAACAGAAGGGATGCCAAGTGGATCAAGTTTTTCAGCTGGATTACATATTATAGAGTTTACGGCTACAGATTTAAACGGCATAACAACAATATGCAGCTTTACCATTTTTGTTCAAGATAATATACCCCCATCTATAACTTGCGCAGGAGATGTAGTAGTAGACAACGATTTGGGTTTATGTGGTGCAGCGGTAACTGTAACGACACCCACTCTAGTTGATAATTGTGGCACTGCTATTGCGCCTTCTACAGGATTAGTAAACTTTAATTTTGATGCTAATGGAGAATTAATAGATACCCCAGGAACCTTGCTAAATGCAATTACAGCTTCTTCAGATGTCGTGTTAGGCCTGACCTTTAGAGGTGATCTTAATGGGTCAACAGAATGTTTTGAGCTAAACGATCCTGATGGCAATATATTATTTTCTGAATGTGATATGGAAGGCGCTTGCAGCCTTATTAACAGGCAAGTTACTGTGCCTTTAGTCACATGGAATACTTGGATAACTAATTTTGGATCAAGTTTCATATTTACTTTAATAGCAAATGATAATGTAGATTCCGATCAATGTGAGGAAGGCGAAGAAAACCCAAATACATTTACTATAAATGTTATTTTTCTGGGAACAATTCAATTAACAAATGATTTTAATCAAACAGCTGACGCTTCAGGATTTTATCCTGTTGGAGATACGGTAGTAACTTGGACCGCTACAGATATTGGCGGTAATAATGTGAGTTGTATACAAACCATTACTGTTATTGACGCTGAAAATCCAGTAATAACATGTCCAACAGATATAACCGTGGTTAACGCGGCGAATGAATGTGATGCTGTAGTTACTTATAGCATGCCAACGGCAACAGATAATTGCTCGTCATTTAATACATCTTTAGAGTCTATTTTATCAAATTTTAACGGCAACAGTTCAAGTGTAACCGCTTTAATTCCAAATGCCTTCGATTTTATTCTGGATAATGGCCTAAACAGTGATTATATTGACGATGGCGGAAATGATATGTATGATGATGGTAACTACATTTCTACAGACATTGGAGGTGATATTACCTATTCTGATAATTTGGTGATTTCTGAAACCAATTTTGGAACGAATGGTCAATTTTTTAGTAGAAAAGTAGAGGATATGTGGTTATTGGCAGCAGACTTAGATGGTGTGGATAGCTTTAATATTGCGGGAGAATTAGGTGCAGATGGTGATGGTACTGCTACAGGATATACAGCTACAATTAACGTTGCTGGATTCAATTATAACATATTTGCTAAACGCGTTAATGAGGACGTGGGCCGTGTAGATAGTGATTCTTCTATAAACCATTTAATTATCATCCCAGAGAACGTAAATGCGACTCATAACTTTGTCACAGACACAGATGACGACCAACATCAAGTAACTGATTTAACAGGCACAACGAGGTTATATTATTTATTATTTGCGAGTATAGATAGTGGTGTTGTAGACGACGCGACCATGGAAGCCATTGCAACATCATTTGTGTCTGATATTGTAGAACCAAAAGGACCGGCCATACAAACTGCTGGTTTACCAAGTGGAAGCACCTTTCCGTTAGGAACAACTACAAATACCTTTGAAGTAACAGATGAAGCTGGTAATACTACAACTTGTAGTTTTGATGTCATTGTTTCTGGTACAGAAAGTCCAGTAATTAATTGTCCAGTAGATTTTGAAGTGAATACAGATTCAGATTATACTGTTTTAGATTATGAGTATACCGTTACAGATGATTGTTCTTCAGGAGCAGATCTAACCATAGTACAAGATCCAGTAGCAGGTACCATGGTGCCTACAAATAATTTAATAACAGTATCTATTACAGCTACAGATGCAGCCGGAAACGAAACCGTTTGTAATTTTGATATTACTGTTTCGCCTACATTAGGAAATAGTGAATTTGATCAAAATCTAGTGCAGTTATTCCCGAACCCAGCATCCACAACCGTTACCGTTAAAAACCTTGCGTTTGCAGGTGTGGATACCATTGTAATTTATGATATTGCTGGAAGAGTTGTTCAAAAAGTGAAGGTATTAACGGATAGTAATAATATGACCCTAGATGTTTCTAATTTAAGTAATGCTACTTATTTCGTAGAATTTAAAGGCGAGCAAGTACGTGTTATAAAAAAATTGATTGTGAAGTAATTGAATTAAAACACTATTTAATCAATTTGAATAGGACTTCTTAAATTGTCCATAATAAAGAATCTATATTTTATGTTAGCTAGGGGTCTATATTGTTTAAATATAGACCCTATTGCTTTTATAATTTGAGTAGTTTTAAAATGAATTGAAAACAGTTTTAAGTTTAAATCGTGTTTACCTAGAAAAGGATGCTTCCTCGCTTACATTAAACTAAAAATAAACTCTAAAAAATGGCATCCAAGACATGCCATAAATACTCTTATCTCTATCATACAGCACATCATAGCGAATTCCAATAGCTGTAGATATACGACCGCTACTAATGGTGTAACCAGCACCTAAAAACAACGCAGGATACCAATAGTTCTCGTCAGCAATTAGAAGTCTGTTTTCCCATTTTCTACTCACATTTAATTCTTCAAATTCAGCTGAAAGTTGTAATTGTGGGATGGGGTTAAAAAGTCCAAGAACACTTCCGCCTAAAATAGTAGATTTATAATAATCCTTTCTAGAAGAATAGGTTCCGTTTAATGAAACACCCATGGCAAATTGCGGGTTGAAACGATATATAGCACTTGGTGCCAACGTACCGCTGAAATAATCACCAGAAAAACTTAATCCAACAGCACCACCAAAACGCACATGACTCCAAAAATCATTTGAATTATTTTGTGCGGTAACACTTATAGTAAATAGGAGGAAAAAACCAATGAAGATATTATTTAATTTACGAAATAAAGAATCCAGTTTCATTTTCAAAATTTTAGTTAATTACATGTTATAAATGTAAGAAAACCATATCTAATTTTAGTAAAAGTTGTACTTTTGTATAAATTTAGTCTGAACGATTCAGTTTTAATTCATTTATGGATAAATATTCTTTTTTAAACGCAGCACATTCAGCATACTTTGCTGATTTATACGACCAATATTTACAAAACCCAGATTCTGTCGAGCCAAGTTGGAGAGCCTTTTTTCAAGGTTACGATTTTGGTAGTGAAAGCTACAGCATAACAGATAAGGTGGAAACAGAACAAGTGAAGGGAACAGATGTTTCCTGCGAACATGTTTCTATTAGTGTCACTAAAGAATTTCAGGTATTACAATTAATTGATGGGTATCGTAATCGTGGACATTTGTTTACAAAAACAAACCCAGTTCGTGATAGACGTACGTATGCGCCTACTTTGGCTATTGAAAACTTCGGATTATCAGAATCCGACTTGGACACCACCTTTAATGCTGGAGATACAATAGGTTCTGGAGTAAAAACATTACGAGACATTATTAAGCATTTAGATAATATATATTGTCACTCAATAGGTGTAGAATATATGTATATCAGAAAACCTGAAGAAATTAAATGGTTTCAGGAAAAATTGAGTATCAATGACAATCTGCCGAATTTTAATGCAGATCAGAAAAAACATATTCTTAAAAAGTTAAATGAAGCGGTTTCCTTTGAAACCTTTTTACACACCAAATATGTTGGACAAAAACGATTCTCTTTAGAAGGAGGTGAGTCTTTAATTCCTGCGTTAGATGCCTTAATTGAAAGTGCTTCGGATTATGATGTGAAGGAATTTGTAATGGGAATGGCACATCGTGGCCGTTTAAGTACATTGACAAATATTTTCGGAAAATCGGCTAAAGATATCTTTAGTGAATTTGACGGTAAGGATTATGAACAAGAGGTTTTTGATGGTGATGTTAAGTATCATTTAGGTTGGACTAGTGATAGGGAAACCAACAATGGCAATAAAATTAATTTAAATATTGCGCCAAACCCTTCGCATTTAGAAACGGTTGGAGCTGTAGTTGAAGGTATTGTTAGAGCTAAACAAGATGATAAATATTCGGATAACCCATCACAAGTATTACCAATAGTTGTTCATGGTGACGCTGCTATTGCAGGTCAAGGTTTGGTATACGAAATTGTTCAAATGGCACAATTAGATGGCTATAAAACAAGTGGAACCATTCATATAGTTGTTAATAACCAAATAGGCTTTACTACCAATTATTTAGACGCGCGATCTAGTACCTATTGTACAGATATTGCAAAAGTAACACTATCTCCTGTATTACATGTTAATGCAGACGATGTGGAAGCTGTAGTTCACGCCATGTTATTTGCATTACATTTCAGAATGAAATTTAAGCGCGATGTATTTATCGATTTATTAGGCTATAGAAAATATGGTCATAATGAAGGTGATGAGCCACGTTTTACACAACCAAAATTGTATAAAGCTATTGCAAAACATCATAACCCAAGAGATATTTATGCTGAAAAGTTGATCTCAGAAGGAATTATTGATCAAGATTATGTTCGAAAACTTGAAGAAGATTATAAAAATAAACTTGAAGAAAATTTAGAAAATTCGAGAAAAGAAGATAAAACAGAAATCACACCATTCATGCAAAACGAATGGGGAAATTATATCACTGCGGACGAAAATAAGATGATGGAACCGGTTGATACAACTTGTAGCAAAGCCGATCTAGAAAAAGTAACGAAAGTTATTTCAAACCTTCCAAAGGATAAAAAATTCATTCGTAAAATTGAACGTTTAATACAGTCTAGACAAACCATGTTTGATGAAAACAAACTGGATTGGTCTATGGCAGAACATTTAGCTTACGGAACCTTATTATTAGATGGTAACGATATTAGAATTTCTGGTCAAGATGTGGAGCGTGGAACGTTTTCACACAGACATGCCGTTGTAAAAGTGGAAGATAGTGAGGAAGAAATTATCCTTCACAACCAATTGAGTGATGATCAAGGGAAATTCTATATTTATAACTCGTTGCTATCAGAATATGGTGTTGTAGGTTTTGACTATGGTTATGCCATGGCAAGCCCAAGAACTTTAACTATTTGGGAAGCACAGTTTGGTGATTTTAGTAATGGTGCACAAATTATGTTGGATCAATACATCTCGGCAGCTGAAGATAAATGGAAACTACAAAACGGATTAGTTATGCTTTTACCGCATGGTTATGAAGGTCAAGGAGCTGAGCACTCATCAGGACGTATGGAGCGTTATTTACAACTGTGTGCCAAGGATAATATGTTTGTGGCCGACTGTACAACGCCAGCCAATATGTTTCATATATTACGCAGACAAGTAAAAGCTGAATACCGTAAACCATTAATCATATTTACACCAAAAAGTTTGTTGCGTAACCCAAAAGTGGTTTCAACCGTTGACGAATTTGCAAATGGAAGTTTCCAAGAAGTAATAGACGATCAGGGAATTAAAACTGCTGATGTAAAATCATTAGTATTTGTTACCGGTAAGTTCTATTATGATTTACTGGAAGAACGCGAAAATTTAGATCGTAAAGATGTAGCTTTAGTAAGAATAGAACAATTATTCCCATTGCCAACCGAAGCTATTAGAGCGGTAATTAAGAAATATAAAAATGCCGAAGAAATTGTTTGGGCTCAAGAAGAACCAAGAAACATGGGAGCATATAGCCACTTGTTGATGCTTTTAGATGAAGCCAAAACATTTAGAGCGGTATCGCGTAGACCTTATGGAGCACCAGCAGCTGGTAGCTCTGTACGTTCTAAAAAACGTCATAAAGAAGTTATAGACTTTGTATTTGACAAAACGAAAAACAACCAACATTAAAATATTAAGAACTAAAACAGTATCACGATGATTTTAGAAATGAAAGTTCCTTCGCCAGGAGAATCTATTACAGAAGTAGAAATTGCAACATGGTTAGTTGCTGATGGTGATTACGTAGAAAAAGACCAAGCCATTGCAGAAGTAGATAGTGACAAAGCAACTTTAGAATTACCTGCCGAAGCTAGTGGAATTATAACACTTAAAGCTGAAGAAGGTGACGCTGTAGAAGTTGGAGCTGTTGTGTGTTTAATTGATACATCAGCTGAAAAACCAGCAGGAGGTTCAGAAAGTTCTGAAAAGAAAGAAGAACCTAAAAAAGAAGCACCAGCTGAAGCGAAAAAGGAAACGCCTAAAGCTGAAGTTAAAGCAGAAACTAAAACGTATGCAACAGGAACAGCAAGTCCTGCGGCTAAAAAGATTCTAGCTGAAAAAGATATGGATGCCTCTAAGGTTTCAGGAACTGGAAAAGACGGTCGCGTTACTAAAGATGATGCTGTAAAAGCAGTACCTTCTATGGGAACACCAACAGGTGGAAATCGTTCAAGTACTAGGAGTAGAATGTCTATGTTAAGACGTAAGGTGGCAGAACGTTTAGTGGAAGCTAAGAATACAACTGCTATGCTTACTACGTTTAACGAAGTAGATATGTCGCCAATTTTTGCATTGCGAAATGAATACAAAGAAACCTTTAAAAACAAGCATGGTGTAGGATTAGGCTTTATGTCCTTCTTTACCTTAGCTGTTGTTAGAGCTTTGAAAATGTATCCAGATGTGAACTCCATGATAGATGGAAACGAAATGATTACTTATGATTTTGTTGATATTTCTATAGCAGTTTCAGGACCAAAAGGATTAATGGTTCCGGTAATTAGAAATACCGAAAACTTAACTTTTAGAGGTGTTGAAAATGAAGTAAAACGTTTGGCTATTCGAGCACGTGATGGAAAAATTACGGTGGATGAAATGACAGGTGGTACGTTTACTATATCTAATGGAGGTGTTTTTGGAAGCATGCTTTCAACACCAATTATCAACCCGCCTCAAAGTGGAATATTAGGTATGCACAACATTGTTGAAAGACCTGTTGCTATTGATGGTAAAGTTGAAATACGTCCAATAATGTTTGTAGCTTTATCTTACGACCATAGAATTATTGATGGTAAGGAATCTGTAGGTTTCTTGGTAGCAGTGAAGGAAGCATTAGAAAATCCAACAGAGTTATTAATGGATAATAATATTATGAAGGCTTTAGAGCTGTAATCAAATACAAATATATTAAAAGCAAAAGCGCTACTTCTAAAAGAGGTAGCGCTTTTTTTTCTTGAATACATAATAACTAACTTACTAAAAAAAGCAAACAAGAATATTTAGAGATATAACAATAACGACTAATACGATAATCCCGAAAACGAAAAATTTATTCATGTTTGAATTCTGCATAATTTCAAGGTTGTTTGGTAGATTGGAATGTTCCATTTTATTTGTTTTAAAGCAGGAATGTTCAAAATAGACAACTCCACATCTGTAATTAATAGCATGATAAAGGTAAAGCTAAAGACTTACATATGAAATACGTAGAACTACGTATTTTTTGGTTTTCAAATCAAGGTTAAAAAAAAGGGCTTTCAATCTGATGATTAAAAGCCCTCTAATAAATCCCCTCAAATAACTAACTAATAGCATGGTAAAGGTATGTTACATAAACCATATAAAAAATACGTAGTTCTACGTATTTTTGCCTTTCTCATTTATAGTGCAAAAAAAAAGACCTTAAAAGTAAAACTTTTAAAGCCTTTTGATTTTCAACCTGTTAAAACTAGGTTTCCGATTAATAGCACTGTAAATATACGCTATCCTCCTGTGTTGTGAAATACGTAGTTCTACGTATTTTTACTAGGATTCTAAAAACTGTTCGTTTTCTTTAGCAAATAAAGAAAGACTGTTGTGTTTGGATTCCAAGTTTAATTTTTTAATAATATTACTTTTATGTTTTTCTATAGTTCTACCAGAAACAGATAAGGCATTTCCAATTTCTTTAGCCGTCTTATTTTGGGCTATTAATGATAACACTTTAATCTCTGTTTTGGTTAATTCGTTTAAGGAATGCGGTCTTTGTGTGTTGGTTTGCGAATTTAAATATTGAGCAATTTCTGCACTAAAGTATGGTTTGTTATTTGTTACGCTTTCAATGCAATGCTCAATTTCTTCAATGGCAAACTCTTTTAAAATATATCCAAAAATGTTTAGCTCTTGAGCCTTATCATATAACTCCTCACCTTTATCAAAGGTTATTAAAATAATTTTGGTCTTAATACCATTCTTTAAGCACTCTTCAGCTACTTCAAGCCCAGTTAAAAAAGGCATCCTGATATCTAAAATAGCAATGTTTGGTTTGTGTTTAATAATTAAATTATAAGCTTCTTGGCCATCTTTTCCACTGCCTAAAATGTTATAACCCTTGGACTTTAAAAAGTCGTGGAGTCCACGTAGCATGAGAGGGTGATCGTCCGCTATAATGATTGAAGATTGCATGTGAGGTTAGTTAGTTGGTCTTGAGTATAAAGATAAGTTATTTTAATAGAGTGAAGTTTTATCTTACAGTTTTAAATATAAATATTTCTTCTCATAATCAATTACGCCTTTCCCTTTTTTTAAAATATCGGCACCTATAATACCATCAACTGGTTGTGCATTATGATTGATTAATGCCGTGTTTACATGTGTTAAGTTAAATAAAATAAGAGGTACCTTATCTTGTTTCCATTTTCCAATTTTAATATGATTTTTTTTAGAAATCTGCGTCAACATATCAATTGCGCCAGCTCCTGCTGCCTTTACTTCAGAATCAATAACCTTTAGCTTAAAGGTTTCAATAGCTTCAAAACCCACACAAGAACTAGAAGCACCAGTATCTAAAATAAAATTACCTTTTATGCCATTGATAGTCGATTTTATTTCAAAGTGATTTGTCTTGGTTAACTTGAGTTTAATTTTTGTGTAGCCTTTTTCTAAAAGAAAGTCTTTAAGACTAGTTGCTGATTTTTCGCTCATTCGTTTTCCTTTTTCTGATTACCAAAAATACAATAATAAAAAATGCTAAAATGCCAATGATATAATAAACTATTTGGTCCTTTTCTGATGGTGGAACTAGATTGCCATAATACACAAAAGCACTCCAATAATAAGGCGATTTTTTAATGTTACTAATTGTATCATCGTTTAAATAATTTAATTTGGACTGCCTATTAGCGGTAAAGACAGAATTTGTTTCTTGAAGTGACTTGTAAAAAAACGACATCAATGTAGCTGTGGAAGCATCGTTAATTTGCCATAAAGAATACAGCACATTTTTAGCACCTGCATATTGAAAACCTCTGGCAATACTCATAGCACCTTCGCCTTTTTCAAGCTTGCCAATTCCAGTTTCACAGGCGCTTAAAACCACTAAATCTGGATGTATATTTAAGCTATACAATTCATTTAGCAGCATAGGTTCATCTGAAAATGCTAAACGTGCTGGATTGATGAAATCGCCACCAGAAGCATGTGTTGACAAGTGTAAAATACTATATTTTGATGCGTCATCAATAAACCGCTGTTTGGTAGCTTGCTGATGCATATAAAGTGAAGCATTGGTTTCTTTTTTTATGGCTTCGGCTTCTTGGATGGAATAGGTGAGTGGTTGATTCGTGTTTTCAAAAACAGGAAAAATGCCCAATAAATTTCTATTTTTAGAAGGTTTTTTTGGTTGTAAATAAAATGCCAAACTGGAATTATAAACAACAGCTTGTCGAGATACAATAAATGGCATGTCCTTAAAACTATTCGTTTCAGTTTGTTCAGTCAGTAAAGCTTCAAAAGGAATGAAATTGAGGATACCATCGGGAATAATGATGAGGTTTTTGGTTGGTGATACTTCACTTAAATTAAGCTGTTTATATAAGCCATGTGCTTGGTTAGTAAATGCTTCCATGTTATTATTAATAACAGAAGGATCATCAAACAAGTGAATAAATTCAGTTATGTCATTCGTATAAGTATTCGTTATTGGTGTTTTAATAAAAGCAGTATTTTCTTCGGAAAAGATAAAGTGATAAACAGCGCGCTGACCATAAAAATAAAGGATAAGGTTGGCTTTATCACGTTCTAAATGTTTGTGAATCTCCGAACTGTAAACCCGATTTTCAATTTGTGGATACCGATCTGAAATTGTTTTTTGAAGTTTTTTTAGTTGGACACTAATATCTAAAAGTTGGGTGTTTAGGCTGTCATTTTTAATAGTTTGGTAACCCAATTGTTTTTTAATCATTACAGCAGTTAGTTGCTCTTGTTCCTGCAAAAGTTCTTGCTCTTTAAGTAGTAAGGAATCGGTTGGATGTTCTTCTAAAAGTGTTTTCTTCTGAAACATATCTTTTAAAACCGAAGCTTTTTGCATTTCCGAATACTGCAAGGCACGTTCAAAAACTGCTAGATCAGATGATTTTTGATAAATTTTATAAAGTAACTCCATGCAATTCTCACTGCGTTTTCGGTTGGCAGATTGATTCGCGATTTTAGATTCTTGAGATGTTACATTTGTGGTGAGTAAACGCGAAACGTAAAAACTTAAATCATAATACTGAAGCGCTTTTTCTGGATCAGATTGTAGTCTGGCTAACAAATCGAAAATATCTATAAATGTGTTTTCGGCATATAAAGTGGCGTTAATAGGAATAGCCTTGCGTTCCAAATTTGGAAGTAATGTATGTAAAGCTACTTGTAATTGTTGATTTGCTTTGTCAAAATCGTTTAATAAATAGTGTAATTGCCCTTTTTCTAAACGGTTTTTTGCGAGCTCTCTGAAAGTCAGTGGATCTTTCTGTCTGTAAACTGTGGAAAGATTTAAATGTTTTAAAGCCACCTTATAATCACCTTTTTTTAAAGCTAATTCATAGGCCAAACGATTGGTGTTGTACTGCCCATCTTGATTTGAAAATATAACATCAATATCTAAATTGTAATTAGAAGAATTATTTATAGCTATAGAACTCGAAGCTTTTAAGGTGTTCAGTTTATTTTTCTGCGTTTGAGATATGTTAGGAATACCAGCAGTTTTCTTAATCAAATTTAAAACCGATTGATGCATGCCTCGCGTTTGATATAAAACCGAAAGATTAATAATACCCGAAATGTAATGTGTGCTATTTTTGCTTTTTCCCGCTAAAGCAACATATTGTTTAATGGTGTTTTCCGCATTGGTGTAATTGTTTGTTTTCGTATATAAATTACCCAATGGCTTTAAGCAATATTCCGTAATGTCGTAATCAGAAATAGTGTAAAGCTGATTTTTATTATAGCGTGTTCTTGCTGCTTCGTAATTTGAAATAGCATCTTGTAGTTGGTTGTTTTCGTTTAAATAATAGGCCTTATTACAAAGTAGAAATACATAGGCTAATCCCTCGTCTTTCGTAGAAATCTGATTTTTGAAAGTGGTTTCTTCCGTATTTAAAACTTGAAAGGATTGTTGGTTTTTATTAGCAATAAATGTTTCGGTTGCCGAATAAATGGCATCTTCTAAACTTTGAGCATGCACATGAATTTGAAACATTAAAAACATAGCAAAAACCCAAAATTTTGGAAGTGGTAACTGCTGCTTGTTCTTAAAATTTTGCAAATGTTGAAACATTAATTCCTATAAATTCTTGAATAATTCTAAAACTTCCAAATGGCGTATAATTGTAAATAGTTAAAATCGTCTTTGAAATTAATAATATATCGTGCGCCAATACTAGGGCCAATGCGGGCAAATCCTGCTGTAACATCTAACAACAAGCCTGCTTTAAAATTGGTAAAGGAATTGGATGCCTCGTTGGAAGTTGAGAAACTATTAATAACAAAATCATCGGTTCTACCTTCAAATTGTTCTACTAAAATAGCTTCAGTTTCTTTCTCGCTGATGGATATCATACCCTGTAAACCAGCACCAATTCCAATGTAATTATTAATATTATAGCGCATAAGTATAGGAATCTCCCAATCTACGTTTTGATAATTTGCGTTGGTAGTTGTGCGTTCTAAGTATTGGAAACCTTGAGGGCCGTCTACTATAGTTTCCGAAATTTGTGTGTCTGCCTCATAGTTATGAAAACTATTCAATAACTCCACTTGCCAATACCATCGATACGATTTGTAAGGCGAAATGGTAGCGCCCACAAAATAACTTTTAGAGTTTTTTAAACCGGAAAACGAATTATATCCTGCTTTGGCACCAATTGAAAGGCCAGGAACAAATCTGGTGGTGGAATAATTAGTTATAATGGGATCGTTTTTATCAAAAATAATGGCTGTTTTACTCTTGGTTTTTTGTTTGTGAAAATCTTTAGCAAACTTGATATTGTATTTTACGAAGCCTTTGGTAGAATCATATTCCTTTACGTTTTTTTGTTCGCTACCTGGTAAATATATATTCTTAAAAGTGAAAATGGCTTGCGTATCTGTAAACGTTGTATCCAAACAACTGTAGCGAACCTCTATATCTTTTGGGCAAATTTTACATTTAGGATACATATCTGTAACTTCAATGGTCGATTTGTCTAACATATCTGGAATATCCGTTTCCAGGCGAATGGTTCTAGCTGGACCTTCACCATTATTTTGAAATTTAATTTTATACTTTAACGTTTTAAATCGTACTAAACGGTAATTCATAAAGGTGCCATTGCTCGCCATTTTGTTGGGATCATGAGATGTTACAATCTCCATTTCCATATCCTTCACCTTATGATTATCATAATTAGAATCGGGAATATACACACCACGAATGGATATTATGGCGCTGGTATCTTTCAACATTTCTGGAGGTGTACTTAACGTAATAAAAACATTGCGTTCCTCATTAGGTTCCATATTATTAAACGCCAATTGTTGGGAGTTTCTATAATAGGATTTACTTTCTTCTAACGTGCGTGGTAAATTGGTTTTAATGGTGGAATCTTGTGGTTTGGCTTTTAGGTGATACAAACCATTTTCTGCTGAAGCCATTAAGGTTTCATCAGCATCATCAATTGTATTTGTAGAAGCAAAATCAGGAGAAACGAGTTGCTTTTCATTATGATAGGTTCTGGTTTCTAATAATTCAAAATTATCTGTTTTGTATGCTTTTTCATTATAGAACAAATACAGTTTCCCGCTAGCTTTATAATTCAGGTAGTTTTTATATCGCATAATTACCACCATATTTTCGTCTGGCATAGGTTCTCTGTTGCGTTCCAAAAGTAAATCCTCACTCATGGAGGCTTCATCTTGAAAATCGTTGCTAGTTTGAGAGACTGTTATTTTTTTAGGTCGTGTACTTGGTGGTTTTCCGGTATCATAATGATTGGTTGCCCAAAGTTTCACCTCATAATCACCAGGTTTTTTAAAGCTATGTTTTGGATTTTCTTCTTTGCTGTAAGTGCCATCATCAAACTCCCAATAATAAGAATAGAACGCTTTTGGCGCTCCTGCAATTTGTTCTAAAATAGGTGTTTCTGGTGTGAATTGTACAGCATTATCTTCCACACGATGCTTAATAGTTGCTAAACGCGGAATACTATCTGGAGTTTGGGTCTCTTGTGCAGAAAGCCAATGAAAACAACAGCTAAAAACGAAAAGTGTTAAACAGGTTCTCATAGTAAAATGGGTTAGGTACTTGCTAAAATACAAAAAGCGATGGTCATTATAACCATCGCTTTTCTCTAGGTTAAATTAAGGCAAATCATTAATCATAGATATCAAATCAGCTTCACTAGCTATGGCCGTTTCCATCATAGAAAACGTAATAACCTGATTGGCTGCAATAGTATATGGTTTTATGGCATATCTCCAAACACCTTCAACTTCTGTAACAAATATAACGTGACATTCTAATCCAATTGGAATTTCACCATAATGCTCACTAAATAATCCATTTGCGTACGTATCTAAAGCTGCTAGTCCAGATTCTTCACCATCATAAGATAAATAAATGGCACTATTTGTAAAGTTATAACCTATTGGTGCTTGGGCATAAATAGTCGTTTTTGGTCTAGGATCATTATAAAAACGATCAATATTTGTCCAACCAAAACTGTTTAAAAAAGCATAGTATAGACCACCTTCTGCAAAAACACCTTCTTGAGCGTCCACTTCTTCCTCTTCCCAGGTAAGATTGCCGTTTTCATCAATAACACCAGTCCATAAAATCATATCTGGGTCGTCAGATCCTGTTAAACTAGTTGGAACTTGTAATTGCATAGCACAAGATGTTTCTAAAGCCACGCCATTCTGAGTTGCTTCAAAGTAAAATTCGCCACCAGTAATTAACAAGGCTTTATTGCCATTATTCCGTAATCCCATGGTTGGTTTGTTAGTGGTTAACATGTTGCCTTTTTCAAATATTTCAACATATTCTAAATCTACTATTCCGGTAACAGGATTTCCATTTTTGGTTAAACATCCAGCATTAATAGAAATTGAAACACCATGTTCTGATGTTATTGAAATCATGCCATCGTCTGCATTGAATTGGAAGTTTTGAGTCATGTTACTCAAAGCTTCACTTCTAACATTCGCAAAATCTTGTCCAGATGGAATATCTAAAATAGAACTAGGAATTAATTCGTTATCGTCATTGGAAGTACAGCTTGATAACGTTAATAATGCAATGGCTGCTATACCAAAAAATGTTTTTACTTGTTTGCTCACGCTATTTAAAGTGTATAAATATTCGTGAATTTGATTTGTTGTTTTCATAATACATTGGGTTTTAAAATTGTTATTCATACTTATATAAACAGGACCTGTTTTTTGTTACCCTATTTTTTAAATTATTTTTGAAAGCTTATGTTTTACAGAGGTTTTCAGTTGAAATTTTAATTATAAAACTTTTTTTTAATGCCATGGATTAACGCCTATAAACAGATATCGTAATTATTTTTAAAGAAAATTTCTATCAATTAAAAGAGCCCTTCAAATGAATGAAAGGCTCTTTTTTTAGCTGAGTTGAAGTTCTCAGCTCCCTCAATTAATAGCATCTTTATATGTTTATGGTTTTATTCTATAACACCACTTATAATAACTGTTGAAGTAATAATGTCACCCGAAGCTACAAGCTTCATCATGTTGTGTGCATCTACTTCTGTAGATGAAAAACCCCTAGCGTATCCTTTAGTACTGGTAACTTCCCAGAAATAAAGTCGGTTATTGTTGTTGTTAGCTTGGTTTTGAAACATGTAATAGCTTTCTATTTTTTTATTTAAAACAACTTCTCCAGAACTTACTAAACCAATCATTTTGTTGGCATGTTCTAAATTTGGCGATGTTCCCGAATAGCTATTTTTAGTAGTTGTAACATTCCAATCGTAAACTTGAACTATTTTTTTTGCTGTAGCCGTTTCAATGGTAGTTTCTAAATTTAATACGATTTTGTTGTCAGTAGCATTCACTTGTAATATGGAAAAAGCTACCAGTGCGATAATTAAAATTGAATTTTTCATGACCTATAGTTTTAATGGATTAATATTTTATCAAGTTCTACTTGCAAGCTTTTTGTGCTTACAACCTTATATCAAAATCATTTTCAATTTGTTACCCTTACATTTGAAAGTTTTTTTACTTTAGTAGAAAATACAAGGGTTTATGAGCCAAAAAATAATTCATGAAGATCAAAAGTATATTGAAGGCTTGGTCCAAAACAATCCATTCATTATTCAATCTATATATGATACGTTTGCACCTAAAATCATTAATTATATTAAACTGAATAACGGTAATGAAGCCAATGCAAAAGATGTCATTCAAGAAACTATTATCACCATTTATAATCAAGCTATTGAAAAAGATTTAAAATTAACCTGTCCATTTGATGCCTATTTTTTCCTGCTTTGCAAACGCAAATGGCTCAATCAATTAAAAAAAACTGGTCATAAAGAGGTAACAATTAATGAAGAGGTGTTATCTAAAGATGATGATGCGCAAGAACTGACTTTTGAAACGACATTATTTGAACAGCAACATGAATTGTTTACCGTTATGTTTCAGAAATTGGGAAAAGGCTGTAAAGATTTATTAAAAGCTACTTTTAAAATTAAATCCATGGAGGAAGTAGCGGAAAGTTTGGGTGTAACCTATGCTTATGCTAGAAAAAAGAAATCTTTATGTATTGGTAAGCTTACCAAAATGGTTCAAGAATCGCCTCGTTTTAACAACTTAAAATCGTAACCATGAAAGACCAAGATTATATTTTATTTGAAGACTATCTCTCTGGAAACCTAGATGAAGAAAGTAAGCAGGCTTTTGAACAGCAACTAAAAACAGACCATATATATAATGAAGCATTTGAAACCTATAAAAATACATCCAAATTTGTAGAGAATCATTATAAAAATGGCGAACAAACGGATGCGTTTAAGAAGACATTAGAAACCGTTTCAAATAATTATTTTAAAGATACGGCAAGTTCAAAGTCCAAATTTAGACGCATAAACCCATGGTTTTACTCGGTAGCTGCCGCAGCTATTTTAATTATCGGGTTTTTTATTGGTCAGCAATTTTCGAGTCCTATTTATGATGATTATGCCAACTATGGCACTATTAGTCTAACGGTTAGAGGTGACCAAAATGAAACGCTTACGAAGGCAGAAACCGCTTTCAATAATCTTAATTATAAAGATGCTGAAACCTATTTTTCGGAGCTATTACAATCAGATCCTGATAATATAGAATTCCAACTGTATCAAGCCGTTTCATTGGTAGAATTGAATCACTACGAACAAGCAGATGCGCTTTTCAACGGAATTATGAAAACACCTTCCGTTTATAAACAAAAAGCGACATGGTATTTGGCCTTAAGTAAGCTGAAACAAAAAGATACAGAATCATGTATTCGGATATTAAAATCAATTCCTGAAGATGCTGAAGATTATGAACAAGCGCAAAAGCTATTAAACAAATTAGATTAGTAGAAAATGCAATCAGACACTTTTCCGAAGAAATAAAAATTATGAAGTAGAAAGTAATCACATTGGTGGTTACTTTTTTACTTTTGCAACATGATAGTTACCGATACACATACCCATTTATATAGTGATGCTTTTGATGACGATAGAAGCCAGATGATACAACGTGCTTTAGATTCAGGCGTTTCACGTTTTTTTATTCCAGCAATAGATTCATCTTACACCCAAGCCATGTTGCAATTGGAAACGGATTATCCAGATCACGTGTATTTAATGACAGGTTTGCATCCAACATCTGTTAAGGAAAACTATCCAGACGAATTAGCTCATGTTGAAGATTTACTGTCCAAGCGGTCCTTTTTCGCAATTGGTGAAATTGGCATTGATTTGTATTGGGATACGTCAACTTTGGATATTCAGAAGAAAGCGTTTAAACATCAAATTCAATTAGCCAAAAAACACAAATTACCAATTGTTATTCATTGTCGTGATGCGTTTGATGAAATTTTTGAAGTTCTTGAAACCGAAAAATCAGATGATTTATTTGGAATTTTTCATTGTTTCACAGGAACCTTAGAGCAAGCCCAACAAGCCATTTCTTATAATATGAAATTGGGAATAGGTGGTGTGGTAACATTCAAAAATGGAAAAATAGATCAATTTCTGAATCAAATCCCATTAAAACACATTGTTTTGGAAACCGATTCGCCTTACCTTGCTCCAAAACCTTTCCGTGGCAAACGCAATGAAAGTGGATACATTATAAAGGTGTTAGAAAAACTTTCGGAATTGTATGATGTGCCAAAGGCGGAAATTGCTGAAATAACAACCCAAAATTCAAAAGCCATTTTTAAGATATAAATATGGAAAACACGAGTCCAAAAATCCTTTTAATATATACAGGTGGTACCATTGGGATGATAAAAAACCCCAATACGGGCGCTTTAAAAACTTTCGACTTTAATAATCTGCTTAAACGGATTCCCGAATTAAAGCTGCTAACCTGCCATATTGAAACCATATCCTTTGATGATCCTATAGATTCATCTAATATGAGTCCAGAATACTGGGTGCAAATGGCAGAAATTATTGAAACTAATTACGATGCTTTTGATGGATTTGTATTGCTTCATGGGAGTGATACTATGAGTTATACAGCTTCAGCTTTGAGTTTCATGTTGGAAAATTTAGCAAAACCGGTAATTTTAACTGGATCGCAATTGCCTATAGGAGATTTACGGACAGATGCTAAAGAGAATTTAATTACATCCATACAGATGGCGTCCTTACAAGTGGGTAACAGATCTGTAATTAGAGAAGTCGGTTTGTATTTTGAATACAAATTATATAGAGGAAATAGAACAACGAAAATTAATGCCGAACATTTTGAAGCGTTTGAAAGTTTAAACTATCCGCATTTAGCAGAATCGGGTGTACATATTACTATTAATCACGATGCGCTTTTTGTTCCGAATGCTAGAAAAAAACTTCTGGTACATAAAAATTTTAATACCAATATTGCACTTATTAAACTGTTTCCAGGTATTTCTAAAGCCATTTTAGAAGGTGTTTTGAACAATCCTCATATTAAAGGTGTTGTTTTAGAAACCTATGGTGCAGGAAATGCATCAACTGAAGATTGGTTTGTACAATTAATAAAGGATACCATTAAAAAAGGCATTCAAGTTATTAATGTTACGCAGTGTTCCGGTGGAAGTGTTAATATGGGACAATATGAAACCAGTTCGCAGTTAAAAACAATTGGTGTTATTTCCGGAAAAGATATTACTACCGAAGCGGCAATTACCAAGTTGATGTACCTTTTAGGAGAGAAAATATCCAATAAAACCTTCAAAACGGTTTTCGAAACGGCTTTAAGAGGAGAAATGGCATAAAATTAACTTTCAAAATTTTTGCCTTTTAAAGATTTTTCGTTATTTGGCTGCCTGTAAAAGAAAACTTAAAACAGAGAGGTGGCCGAGCGGTCGAAGGCGCACGCCTGGAAAGCGTGTATACCTCAAAAGGGTATCGAGGGTTCGAATCCCTTCCTCTCTGCAAAAGTATTTTTGGTAACGATTTGAAATCCATATAATTATTGATAAACTAGAAGCAATAATGTTGTGAATTGTCAGGTAAAAATCATGATTTCTTTTGTTATTGTAGTGTTTTTAATGAGCAAGAACAAAACGGCTCTAATAACTCTGCAGTAATTTTAATTTTTTAATTACAATTTTTTTATATCTTTAACACTTTAACTAATAAAATTAAGAACAAGAACAAATGAAAAGACTATTTTCTATCCTCGCCATCATGTGTTTTGTGGCATTCGGAACAGCTAACGCAACTACAAGTGCAATTTCAAGTGCTAACACAGTTGTTACTTCAATTCAAGACGATGCCGCAGAAGATGATGCAGCAGAAGAGTCATTAGGATTTCACCAGGAATTAAAAAAACGTTTCATAGAAGGTGGTCCAGGGTTTATGGGAATCGTATTATTATGTTTAATTCTAGGTTTAGCAATCGCTATTGAAAGAATTATCTTTTTAAACCTTTCTTCAACAAACACTAAAAAATTAACTCAAGACGTAGAAGATGCATTACAATCAGGTGGTGTTGAAGCTGCAAAAGAGGTTTGTAGAAATACAAAAGGACCTGTTGCTTCCATTTTCTATCAAGGTTTAGATAGAACAGATGAAGGTTTAGAAGCTGCCGAAAAAGCTGTTATTGCTTATGGTGGTGTTCAAATGGGACAATTAGAGAAAAATGTTTCTTGGATTTCATTATTTATCGCATTGGCTCCTATGTTAGGATTCATGGGTACGGTAATTGGTATGATTTCTGCTTTTGATAAGATTGAAGCTGCAGGTGATATGAACCCTTCATTAGTAGCAGGTGGTATTAAGGTAGCACTTTTAACAACCGTATTCGGTTTAATTGTTGCTATTATTCTTCAAGTTTTTTACAATTACATCATCGCTAAAATTGACAGTATTGTTAATGATATGGAAGATGCGTCCATTACACTAATGGATTTATTGATTAGACACAAGAAGTAATAATTAACAGCAATAATTTTTTAAATTATGAATTTACACAAAATTTTAAAAATCTTGGCAGGAATCCTAGGGCTTCTAGGTATCATATTCCTGGTAAGAATAATATCTGAAGGTGATGAAGCGGTGAAAGCTGGAGCATTAAGTGGTGATACCACCATTGTAGATCCTTTAGCATATGTAGCTTATGCTATTATGTTTATTACGGTTCTATTTGTCGTGTTTTTTGTTTTAAAGAACCTATTCACCAATACAGCAACCCTTAAAAACACTTTAATAAGTGTTGGAATATTTGCAGCCATTTTAGTTGTTGCTTATGTAGTTTCTGGTGGTGATTCAACACCTTATTTTTATAATGGTGCAGAAGCAACATCTGGCGAATCGCAATTGGTTGGCGCTGGTTTAATAGCGTTTTATATACTAATAGCTTCAGCTGCGATAATTATGTTATTATCGGGCGTTAAAAAACTAACGAATAAATAATTATGGCAAAAAGAGCAGCACCAGAAGTTAATGCAGGCTCCATGGCCGACATTGCTTTCTTATTATTAATTTTCTTCTTGGTAACGACAACTATTGAGGTAGACTCTGGTCTAAACCGAAAGTTGCCTCCAATTGAAGAAACGGATCCACCTATTATTAAGGAAAGAAATATTTTTCAACTGACTGTAAACGCGAATAATGATTTATTATTAAAAGCTGCAGGAAGTGATGGAGATATATTAAAGCTTAAAGATTTACGTAAAACTGCTGTAGCTTTTTTGGATAATGGTGGTGGAACAGGTGAAGATGCCTGTAAATCCTGTAAAGGGAAACGTAATCCAGAATCTTCTGACAATTACCAGAAAGCCATTATTTCTTTGCAAAATAATAGAGGAACAAGTTATGAAACCTATATAGCCGTTCAAAATGAAATTATTGCAGCCTATAATGTGCTGCGTAATCGCGAATTTGAATTGAAATACCCTAATTTGGGTATTAACTTTGTAGAAGCAGATAAGGAGTATAGCGATGCCAGAACATCGCCTTCTAGAAAAGCACAGTTAAAAGATAAAATCGAAGATATCAAAAGTTTAATACCGCAGTTGTTTTCGGAAGCAGAACCAAAAAAGTCTAATTAGATAAACCATACTATTTATGTCTAAATTTAAAAAGAAAAAAGGAGGCGAAATGCCAGCAGTTAATACAGCGTCATTACCTGATATTGTATTTATGTTGTTATTCTTCTTTATGGTTGCTACGGTTATGCGTCAGAATACGTTAAAAATTCAAAACACATTACCACAGGCTGATCAAGTTGAAAAATTAGCTAAACGTAACCTGTTAATGTATATTTATGCTGGTAAACCAAGTAGTGCCTACAACTCTCAGTTTGGATCTGAAGCACGTATTCAGTTAAATGATAAATTTGCTGACGTTTCAGACATTCCTGCTTTTATAGCTGCCGAACGCGATAGTAAGCGTGAAGAGGAAATACCTTATCTAACTACTGTTTTAAGTGTAGATAGAGATACCAATATGGGTATTGTATCTGATGTTAAACAGAAACTACGTGAGGTAAACGCGCTTAAAATAAACTATAAGACGCGTAAAGGAAATCTCCTTACTACACCAAGATAATATTTACTTTTATTTATTATAATAAAAGGCGTTTTGAGAAATCTAAACGCCTTTTTTTGTAATTTAATGCCATCGTAGGTTTTAGTTGCACATGAAAAAAATTCTATTCTTTTCTGTTTTTATGGCTGTATTTCAAACGGTTTCTGCACAAGTTGAAGTACCTTATGATTCAATAACAAATGAGGTAGACAATAAATATCGTGAAGATCAATTTTATGCGGCTGTAACCTATAATTTATTGGGAAACAAACCTGATGGTGTTTCTCAAAGTGGTTTTTCCAGTGGCTTTCATTTTGGGTTTATTCGTGATTTTCCAGTTAATAAACGTCGTAATGTGGCCTTCGGAGTCGGCTTGGGCTTGTCTGCCAATTCCTTCAATCATAATTTTTTAATCACCAAAGATGCTACTGGTAATTTGGATTATTTTGTGTTAGATAAGAGTGATATTAATTACAGTAAAAATAAGTTTACCACCTATATGGTTGAGATGCCATTGCAATTGCGTTGGCGAACGTCTACGGCCGAAGAATATAAATTCTGGCGTATTTATACAGGTGTTAATGTAGGTTATGTATTATACAACTCCTCCAAGTTTCGAGGCGATTTAGGCACGATTAAAAACAGCCGTATTGATTCGTTTAACAATCTACAATACGGACTTACTATGAGTGCTGGTTATAATACCTGGAATATTTATGTGTATTACGGTTTGAACCCTATTTTCAATAATGCACGTGTTAATAATGAGTCGGTAGATATGAATGCCATTAAAGTGGGACTCATATTCTATATTTTATAACCAATAATTCACCAAAATTATCTGCGGAATAAGGCCAATAAATATGCCTGTAATTAATTCGGGATAGGTATGCGCCTTTAAATGTAGTCTAGATGTCGCTATGGCGCCCATTAATATGGCCATTAATGCCAATGTTCCATTAATATTTATACTGAAATGAATACTCAGGGCCAAGTAAAACATAAACACACCAGAGACAGCCATCATGTGAATACTAGCCTTAAACTTCAGGACAGCTAAAATTAAACAGCTTAAAGTGGATAGTAAAATCCCAACAAAAAAGTAGTACAATTCTATTATTTCATGACTGGGTAATACGCGGATAACAATTAGGAGGGTTATGATTGCATTTAAAACAAGTGGAAAAATACGTTCTTTTGTAGATTGTAAATAAATAGAATCCGTTTTGCCTAAAGACTTCAGTAAGAAATACAGTAAAATGGGTAATAAGATGGTGAGTATAAATAGGGAAACCACTTTGGCTTGAATGATTTCCATTGGTAAATATCTTGGTGATTTTGAAAAATAGAAAATCACGCCAAGCAATGGCATCACTATAGGATGGAAAATAAACGAAATACTTCTTAGTATAAAATTCATCAGATTTTCTTTCGTAATCTAGCCACAGGAATGTCTAATTGTTCACGGTATTTGGCAACGGTTCGCCTAGCAATTGGATAGCCTTTTTCTTTGAGTATTTTTGCTAAAGCGTCATCCGTCATAGGTTTTCGCTTGTTTTCTTCTTCGATAACCGTTTCTAATATTTTTTTTATTTCTCGAGTTGATACTTCTTCACCTTGATCGTTGGTCATAGATTCCGAAAAGAATTCCTTAATCAATTTTGTTCCATAAGGTGTATCCACATATTTACTGTTTGCTACACGAGAAACCGTAGAGACGTCCATTTCAATCTCATCAGCGATATCTTTCAATATCATAGGGCGTAATTTGCGCTCATCACCTGTTAAGAAGTACTCTTTTTGGTAATGCATAATAGAACTCATGGTAACAAATAACGTTTGCTGACGTTGTCTAATAGCTTCAATAAACCATTTGGCGGCATCTAGTTTTTGCTTGATAAACTGAACGGCATCTTTTTGAGATTTCGATTTCTCTTTACTTTCTTTATAACCTTGCATCATGTTGCTGTATTCTCGCGACACGTGTAATTCAGGTGCATTTCGGCCATTTAGTGTTAACTCTAGTTCGCCGTCCACAATACGAATGGCAAAATCGGGTACCACATGTTCCACTATGCGGTTATTTCCTGCGTAAGAACCTCCTGGTTTCGGATTCAAATGTTCAATCACGTGAATAGCGTCTTTTAGCTGCATTTCCGTAATATCAAATTTCTGAATCAGTTTTTTGTAGTGTTTTTTGGTGAATTGTTCAAAAGCATTGTCAATAATATCAATGGCCAATTCAACATCCGGATTTTTCTGTTTTCTATGCAATTGAATGCTTAAGCATTCTTGCAGATTGCGCGCACCAACACCTGCAGGATCTAATTGGTGTACAACTTTTAATACCGCTTCAATTTTATCTTCTGAGGTGTACACATTTTGTGTGAAGGCTAAATCGTCTGTAATATCTATTAATTCCCGTCGGATATAACCACTTTCATCAACACTTCCTACCAGAAATTCCGCTATTTCACGTTCTTCGTCATTTAAGCGAAAGGTGTTTAGCTGGTTCTTTAAATGTTGCGTAAAGGATGTTCCTGCGGCATACGGCATGGTCTTTTCCTCATCATCAGCACTATAATTATTAGCTTGTGTACGATAATCTGGAACTTCATCATCACTTAAATATTCATCAATATTAATATCCTCAGATTCTATTTTTTCGTTATCGTCATATTCATCTTGACTGTTATCAAAATCATCATCGTACTCATCTTCCAAAGACTCTTTCCCACTTTCAAGCGCTGGATTTTCTTCCAATTCTTGTTTTAGCCGTTGCTCAAAAGCTTGCGTCGGTAGCTGAATCAATTTCATTAATTGAATCTGCTGTGGCGAAAGCTTCTGTGATAATTTAAATTGTAAAAATTGCTTGAGCATGCGTGTGTTTTGGGTTTCTATAAAAATAAAAAAAACAATCTACATTATTGATTAACGCAGATTGTTTTATAAAATTATTTTTTTTCGTTTAATTGAAAGGTCTTAATTAAAACTCCGCATTTTGAGGTGTTCTTGGAAATGGAATCACGTCGCGAATGTTGCCCATTCCTGTTGCAAACATCACCAAACGCTCAAAACCTAAACCAAAACCGGAGTGTACAGCAGTTCCGTATTTTCGTAAATCTAAATACCACCATAATTCCTCTTCGTCAATATCTAACGCTTTCATTTTTTCTTTTAATACGTCCAAGCGTTCCTCACGTTGTGAACCACCAACCATTTCGCCAATTCCAGGAAATAAAATATCCATAGCGCGAACCGTTTTCCCATCTTCATTTAAACGCATATAGAATGCTTTAATGTTTGCAGGATAATCAAATAAAATAACAGGACACTTGAAGTGTTTTTCTACTAGGAATCGTTCGTGTTCACTTTGTAAATCAGCTCCCCATTCTTCAATGATATAGTTGAATTTCTTTTTCTTGTTAGGCTTACTATTTCTTAAAATATCAATAGCTTCGGTATAACTTACACGTTTGAAATTATTATCAACCACAAATTTAATTTTCTCAATAAGCGACATTTCCGAGCGCTCTGCTTGTGGTTTTGTTTTTTCTTCGTCTAAAAGACGTTGGTCTAAAAATTCTAAATCTTCTTTATTGTGTTCTAAAATATAGCTTAAAACAGATTTCATAAAATCTTCAGCTAAATCCATATTACCAGCCAAGTCCATAAAAGCGACTTCTGGTTCAATCATCCAGAATTCGGCTAAATGGCGAGACGTATTGGAGTTTTCAGCTCTAAAAGTTGGCCCAAATGTATACACTTTACCTAAAGACATGGCATAGGTTTCAGCTTCTAACTGACCAGAAACCGTTAAATTGGTTTCTTTACCAAAGAAATCTTTTGAGTAATCTACTTTTCCATTTTCCGTTAATGGTGGATTTTTAGGATCTAATCCAGTTACACGAAACATTTCGCCAGCACCTTCGGCATCACTACCTGTGATAATTGGTGTGTGCATATAGTAAAAGCCATTTTCATTGAAATACTTATGAATGGCAAATGATAAAGATGAACGCAATCGCATAACGGCACTAAACGTATTTGTTCTGGTGCGTAAATGCGCGTTTTCTCTTAAAAATTCGAAAGAGTGTTTTTTAGGTTGAATTGGGTAGCTTTCCGGATCCGAATCGCCTAAAATTTCAATTTTTTTCACTTGAATTTCTAAACTCTGACCTTGTCCTTGACTTTCCGTTAATTCTCCCGTAATGGAAACAGCAGCGCCTGTTGTAATGCGCTTTAATGTCGTTTCATCAGTTTCTTCAAAATTAACAACACATTGGATATTATTTAATGTTGAGCCATCATTTAAGGCTATAAATCGTTTGGATCGGAAACTTCTTACCCATCCTTTAATAGTAACTTCTTGAAGGGTATTTCCTTTTTTTAATAATTCAGCAACGGTTTGCATTTTCATTTTTATAAAAAATTAGAGGGTACAAAGATACTAGTTTCACAAGTCAAAAATCAAATGCAATTTTTGAAATTGTTTCGCTATTTATTTTAAGTCAGAAGATTTTTTTTCGATGGCATCTTCTTCATCATCATAATCATCATCTGGAATAATATTGATACTTGGTTCTTTTAAATCTTCTTTATTGGCAATACTTCGTTCTAGGGATAATAATAGGGACGGTAATAATAACAAGTTGGATAGCATGGCAAATAATAAAGTTGCAGATACTAGTGCGCCTAATGCAACAGTTCCACCAAAACTAGAAACGGTAAATACGGAGAACCCGAAAAATAATACAATGGAGGTGTAAAACATACTCACACCGGCTTCGCGTAAAGCGGCATAAACGGATTTCTTAATTTTCCAGTTATTAGCTTGAAGTTCTTGTCTGTATTTTGCCAAAAAGTGAATGGTATCATCCACCGAAATACCAAAAGCAATACTAAAAACTAAAATGGTAGATGGTTTTATTGGAACACCTAAATAACCCATTAATCCAGCAGTAATCACTAAAGGCAGGAGGTTTGGGATTAATGATACGATAATCATTTTAAAGGATCGGAACATATATGCCATTAAAAGCGAAATCAATAAAATGGCTAATGACAGTGAAATAGCTAAATTTTTAACCAAAAACTTGGTTCCTTTCAAGAAAACAAGTGCTTTCCCGGTTATGGTAACTTCATATTTTTCTTTCGGGAATGTTTTGTTTATTTCCGTTTGAAGATTTTCCTCAATACGCTCCATTTTATCCGTGCCAATGTCCTTCATAAAGGTTGTGATACGTGCGTATTGACCTGTACTATCTACAAAACTTTTTAATAAATTAACATTGGATGACGAATTCTTTATATAGGATGAAATAAATAAATTTTCCTGACTAGTTGGTAATTGATAATATTTAGGGTTTCCATTTGTATAGGCTTGTTTAGCATATTTTGCAAGCCCTACAATTGAAATTGGTTTTGATAATTCAGGTGTTTCCAGGATGAGCTGTTCTAATTCATCCATACGTTTTAGCGTGGCCAATTTAGTAGCGCCTTTTTTACGTTTGGTATCCACTAAAATTTCTAAAGGCATAATGCCACTAAATTCTTCTTCAAAAAAGCGAATATCTTCGAAGAATTCGGCTTCCTTGGACATGTCTTCAATCAGACTACCAGAAATTTTTATCTGATAAATTCCAATCATACTTACAACGAGTAATACAATGGCTGTAATGTAAATGGTAATGCGACGTTCTCTTACCATGCGCTCCATCCAATTTACAAAACCACCAATCCAACGTTTGTTTAAATGTTCTAAATGTCTATCTTTTGGATAAGGTAGAAAGGTGTAAATGATAGGAATTATAAGAAGGCATAAAATAAATATGGCCAAAATACTTAAGGACGCCACGATACCAAATTCTTTTAATAAGGTGCTTTCTGTTAAGATAAATGTGGCAAATCCAGATGCCGTTGTTAAGTTAGTTAATAACGTAGCATTTCCAACTTTAGTAATTACACGTTGAAGCGACCGGACTTTATTTCCATGCAGTTTAACTTCAAGTTGATATTTGTTAATTAAGAAAATACAGTTCGGAATCCCGATAACGATAATTAAAGGCGGAATTAAAGCTGTTAAAACCGTAATCTCATAATTCAGGAGTCCAATGATACCAAAGGTCCACATGACACCTAAACAAACCACGAGCATGGATATAAGCGTAGCTCTAAAGGATCTGAAAAACAAAAAGAAGATAAACGACGTCACCAAAAGCGCACCAGCAATAAAAATACCGATTTCGTCTACAATGTTTTGGGCATTTAAGGTACGTACATATGGCATACCAGAAACCCGAACGTCCATATTGGTTTTTTCCTCAAACTCTTTAATTATGGGAATTAACTCATCAAAAACAAAATCCTTACGAGCTGCTGTATTTACAATGGCTTTATTCATGTAAATAGCCGTTCTGATTGTTTTAGTTTCTTTATTAAATAAGAAATTATCGTAGAATGGATATTGGTTAAAGAGCTCGTTTTGTAATGTATCAATTTGTGATAACGAACGGATTGAGTCTTTAATAAACGGTTCTAATACAAAACGTTCATTGACATCATCTTTAACAAGCTTCTGTAAATCTTTTAAAGAAATTACAGCATCAACCGCTTCAAAGGTTTTAAAACGATCGGATAAATCGTTCCAAGCGTTCATGTTTTCAACCGTAAATAAAGTTGAATCTTTAATACCTAGAACAATTAAGTTACCTTCTTCACCAAAAATATCAAGAAAGTTTTGGTAAACAACATTTACCTCATGATCATCTGGTAGCAGGTTGGCCTCTGTATAAGTAAAACGCATGTTTTTCCACTGCAGGCTAAAAAAGATAGTAACTGCAAGGATACTTATAAGAATACCAATTTTGTTCCGCAAAATAAGTCGCGCAACAACATCCCAGAAATTTTTTGAAAATAATTTAAACATACGCTATTAAAAACAGGCGCAAAGGTAAGGAAAAGCGATGTATTACAGATGATATTGCTTTATAATGTCACGTTAAAAGTGAACTTTACAGCAATATTGTCTTCAAATTCAGGTAAATGGTAGCCACCATAGCGATAGGTACCACTTAAACCAAAACCAAAAAGGAGTTTATTAATTTCAAAACCGGACTCCGTATACCCTTTATTTAAGGTGCCGAAGGTGATACCTTGGTGCTTATCAATATTATTCATATTTCCAATGGCGAATCGAGATATTAAAACCAATTGTGGCTTAAAGCGACTAGCAATTTGGAAGGGTTTGAAATAATGGCGGAATTGAACGGTTGTAAACCTATCTGAAAAGAATTCGTTAAAAAACATGGTTTCAAAACTATCAATACCAGCAACTGAAAATCGCTGTAAAATAGTTTCTTTATTAATGTTGTTTGGGTAGGCGTGATATAAATGAGATAATGGCGCATTACCATTTGCATATCCTGCGGTTAGTACAAATCGCGTAAAGGATTCCGGCTGGTGTTTTATTTCATAAAGCGTTCGAAAATCAATTTTCGAAAAATTTAATTCACTTTTAAAAACACCACTAATAGCTTGCGTAAATTGAAGCGAAAATTTAGGGAAACCTACTGTTGTTTCTCTAAGGCGGTTTTTTACTAATTTGTACTCGCTAAACGGGTTGTATTGAAACGATACAATAGCGGTACTTAAATTAAATTCGGAATAAGTTTTGCCACCATCCAAATATTGATAATTATATGTTGGATTGATGTTGCTGACCGCAAATTGTAATTCCGAAAGGATTTTTGGTGTTAATGCATGTTCAATGGAAACGGATTGTTTTATGAATTTATAGAATAAATCTATATTTAACAATCGGGGTTCAAAAAAACTAAAGAAACGCTTATCTGTTAGAAATTTGGAGCTACCTGTTTCTTGCAAATCATCGGTATAATTAACATTCAACCATGTTTGACCATTAGATGTTAGGCGCACACTACCACCAACACCGTATTTAAAGCGGTTATCACGAAATCCATAAGCTACATAGCTACGCACGCGATATTTTTCAGAGAATCCATCGTTTGTTGCGCCTCCAAAACCAGTTCGGAACCCTTCGTATTGATTATATTTTATAAGGTAACGTAGATCTATATCAAAGTACTTGGTTGGAAAAAAACCATTACCAAGTTGCCTTAATAAATCTCTTTTTTTTAAGGAATCTTGCTGAACAGCAACCGTGTCTTTAGATACAATAGGTGTTTGAGACTGCACACGCAAAACACATAGAACACATAAAACAGTTAGAAAATATTTCCACATGAATAGTTGGCACGTTAATTCTATTAAAAAAGCGACTTTTTAATGTCGCTTTTTAAATTTAAACAGTCATTATTTCTTTCTCCTTAACATCAAAAATACTGTCTATTTTCAGAACGTATTTATCGGTCATTTTTTGAATATCCATTTCAGCATTTTTCTGAAGATCTTCAGAGGCATCCTCTAGACTTTTAATGTCTGTATTGGCATCTTTTCTAGCACTTCTAATACTTACTTTAGCGTCTTCTGTTTCAGATTTAGCTTGCTTGGCTAGATTAATTCGGCGTTCTTCCGTTAATGGTGGAACGTTTATAATAATCGTATCGCCATTATTCATTGGGTTAAAACCCAAATTAGCATGCATTATACCACGTTCAATTTCTTGAAGCATATTTTTTTCCCATGGCTGAACGGTAATCGTTCTACCATCTGGTGTGTTTACATTTGCCACTTGACTTAAAGGTGTTTGAGATCCGTAATAATCTACCATAACACTACCAAGCATAGCTGGGCTTGCTTTACCAGCTCTAATGTTTACTAATTGTTTTTCTAAATGCCTAATTCCGGCTTCCATTGATTCCTTTGCCGAGTCTAATATAAATTGAATGTCTTCCATCTGTAAAGAATTTTATAAGTTTTAAGCTTGATTCAAAAAACAAGCCAAACAGTAAATGTAATATTATAAATTAACTTTTGTTCCAATATTTTCGCCAGAAACCACTTTTAAAAGGTTGCCTTTTTTGTTCATATCAAAAACAATAATTGGCAATTCGTTTTCCTGACTTAAGGTAAAAGCGGTTGTATCCATAACCTTTAATCCCTTTCGTAATACATCATCAAACGTAATATGGTCGAATTTAATGGCTTTGGAATCTTTTTCCGGATCTGCTGTGTAAATACCATCTACACGTGTGCCTTTTAAAATAACATCCGCTTCAATTTCAATAGCTCTTAAAACGGCTGCTGAATCGGTAGTAAAATACGGATTTCCGGTTCCACCGCCAAAAATAACAACGCGACCTTTTTCTAAATGACGCATGGCTTTTCTACGAATAAAAGGTTCTGCAACTTGCTCAATATGAATAGCTGTTTGCAAGCGTGTTGGTACATCTGCATTTTCCAGAGCACTCTGTAATGCTAAACCGTTTATAACCGTTGCTAACATACCCATGTGGTCACCTTGAACACGATCCATACCATTGCTAGCACCTGCAACACCTCTAAAAATATTTCCACCACCAATAACAATGGCAACTTCTATACCTTTTTCTGTAATTTCTTTTATGTCATTAGCATATTCTGATAAACGTGCTGGATCAATACCATATTGACGATTACCCATTAATGCTTCTCCAGATAATTTTAAAAGAATTCTTTTGTATTTCATGTGCTGTTTTAGATATATGCGCTTCTCACGATTATGGGAATTGCGGTTTTGCAAAGCTACATAATTTTTTTATTTTTTGAATTGCGAAATTTTAGAGGAATTTATAAAAAACCTCCCAAGATTTTTGGAAGGTTAATTGGTGTCTGAAGATGTATTGAAGCACAATTTTATTGTCTTACCAAAACGTAGTCTCCATAAGGCACTCTTGGTTCTGTTGGCGCACCTTCTGGTATTGCTCTTGTACCTATACTAACTAGCTTTGCTTCTATTTTTTCTATACCATTATCTTCAATATACCTAATTGCTAAATAACTACTTAAATATTTTCTGTTTGGATCTGGATCATCGAAAAACATTAAAACTCGCCTTTCTATTGGAGTACATGCTGAACAACTTGGCCTATTGTTTTTATTTATTATTTCATTTCCTGCTATACTATGGTAATATGGGTCTGCAATATTTAAATCTAGTAAAGTATTTACAATTTCTCTCCCATTCACTGTGTAACTATATTCGCCTATTAGTAAATCTTCATACCATTCATCGTTATAAACTTGTACTTTTTTTTGAAAAATAACAGTTAGAGAGGTGTTACCGTTAGTATATACCCATGTGCCTACAAACTTATCTAGCTCATTTTCAGTGTCTTTATAATAAGCGCCATTTACAAATTCATTCTGATTATCTAAAGGAATAATTGGACTTTGTGCCTTACAAGAAACTATTGAAAAAACAAATACGAGTATAATATAAATTGGTGTTTTCATAGTTTGAAGATGTAGACTTGGGTTTCAGTGTAAGATAACAGTAATTTTTGAAAACAAAAAAGCCTCTCAAATGCATGAGAGGCTTTAAAATTATTTATTGTTTTATCATAACATATTTGCCATAAGGTATTCTGCTATTTGTTGGTGAGCCTTCCGGTATTATAGAATAACTACCGGTTATAACTGCTTTTAAATCGTTAACGTTATTGTTTTGAGTATTAGGTATGGTTCTTAAAACCAGTCTACATTTCAAATAATCTCTGCCAGGATCATAAAAAGCCAAGAAAATACTGCGCTCGTTCGGCCCGCAATTTTCACAGTTTGGTAAATATTGAGACGGGTCTATTGCATTACCAAAAATTAAATGTTCAGATATATCGGCAGGATTACTATCTATATTTGTTAAGGTATTAACTAATTCATTCCCATTAGAATCTTTGTAAAGATATTCTCCATATAGATAATCTGCATAAAAGGCAGGAATATTGCCTAAACCATTATAAAAATATTGTTCTTTTTTTCTAATAATAATTCTTAATTTTTCACTCCCGTTGTTATATTCCCACGTTCCAATAAACCTATCAAAATCGTTATCAGTATCTTTATAATAAGCATTCGCGGTTTGAGCATAGCCAGGGCCGTCATATAATGATATTATAGGACTTTGAGCCTTACAAGAAACTATTGAGCAAATAAATAAGAGTACACTATAAATTGGTGTTTTCATAATTTTTAAATTTTAATTACAGTTTGTTGGTGTTATGTTGCCATTGGTATCTAATGACAATTTTTGCCAAGTTGCATTTTGGCTTAACATATCGTTTGTATTCGCTTTATAAAGTGCAATGCCAAAATCGTTAGTTTCGCTTACAAATTTCAGAAAGGCTTTTGCCAGTTCCTCTTGGTCAGCGTCTGCTGGATTGGGCTTTCTATTTCCATAAGCGTCTCTATTAGCATCTTTGAAAACCCTATCTAATTGCATTTGGAATGCTTCTTCTGTTGTTTCATCAACAAAATATTGCTGAATTGAAGCTAGTTTATCTATATCTTCAATTTTAATAGCATAGGTATGGTCTCTTACGGTCATGAAGATAGTAAACAAGGAGTTGTCAAATTGATAATTAGGCAATAAGCTTGGGTTAAAATTATTAGCATATCTAAACAAGGTGTGAATATCACCATGACCAAACATTTCAAATTTACCAATAAAATGGTTATGCAAAAAGGCAAAGCTAAACGGGTTTTGACCAGCGCTTACTTCACTATAACTCACTGGTGGTTTAGGAATAACAGCAAAGTTTGGAAAATTTGCCCTAATATCTAGAGAGAATCCTGTTTCTGCATTTTGAGAAAGATTGTTATTTAAAGTATTGAAAGCACTTGCGGTATAAGTAGAATTTCCAATGCGGTTGAGTTCATCACAATTTTTTTGGTCTGGACTATTATTATCTCCGTTATCCATTGGAGGCTCTAATTCAGGACAAAACTTACAAGTAACAGGCGTTGTTGATCCACCTTGATTACCGCCTCCATGATTGGGATTACCATTTGGATTTGTTGGGTTATAATCTGGAGGATTTCCGCCATTGCTTGGACCACCACCTCCGTCACCACAAGGCACTAAAGTAGGTAAAAGAACGTAACCGCCATTTGTAGCCATATCGGTTGTGCCCCAATAATCACATTCATTTCCTTGAGCAAAAGTGTGTTTTGTACTCCGACATCTGGTTCCTGACTGATAAGTCCATAAATCTTCGTAACACGCACCATTATAATAGTATTTACCGAATATATCACCAACTAATTCATCTGCATTAAGTTCAATATATGTTATCTTATTTTCAACGTTTATTTGTTGCCTAAAATTAAGGGCTGTTATATCTTCAGGGGTAAATTCGTATTGAACTAAAAAGGCTGTATAGGTGCTGTCTGCTTGCTCAATTAACCAAAGGTTTTCTAAATAACCATTATCTTCCTCTCTGTACACAGGAAATGTGTAGGTGTATTTTGTACCATCAAAGATTTCTTTACAATAGTCTGTATTGATGGTGAATCCATTTTCTTCACTATAAACTTCGCGACCATTAATGAACGTTGCTTTGGTTGAGACTTTTAGTTTTGTTTTAATTTTATCTAGCTTTGGTTAGTAAACGCTTCTTTTTTAGAATTTTATCCGTTCGTAAAGTGGTTATTTTAACATTAGACTCTGTTAAAGAATTTTTGTTTTCCTGATTACTAAAATCATCTTTCTGACAATTAACCAGTAATAGTTAAATTCCAAAGAGTAATAAAAAGAATTTCAAATGTGTTTTCAGTTTGTATTTTTTCATTCGTACAATCTTGTTTTAAAGTTAGTAAAATTGTTTGCAGTTATGGCATAACCTATCCATCCGCTAAAAGCGATGTGATTAGGTTTAATGTCAAAACCTAGAAGTTTTAACTTTAGAAATTTTGTAGAAGTTTTATTTTAGAAGTTTTATGCTATTTGCCAAGTTATAGAGGGAATAAATAACTGACGTCAGTTTTGGTGATATATCCTGTTTTAAATAACTGATTCAGACTTCTAAAACTTCATCAAGTTATTTTCAACATGTTAAACATAAAAAAAAAAAAATGATTTACACAAGCTTTTTTTATGAATTATGTGCCGTTTATCGAAAATCCAAAAAACCGTTACGGTTTTCCCGTAAAAAGGCCCTCTAAACGCACTATAGGTTTTCTCTATGGTGGTCATTTTAATAAAAAATGGTATAAAAAAAAGCCTCTCAATTACTTGAGAGGCTTTACTATATGATTGATAATTTTAAATTATCCTACAGAAACACGTTTGAAATCAGTAATGGCAACGTTGCCAAAAGATTCCACATATTGTGCAACTGTTTGCTTGTCATCTTTAATAAAACGCTGATCTAATAAACATTGTTCTTGATCTAAAGTTGTATTATCTGAAATAAAACGCTCCATTTTACCTGGAAGAATTTTATCCCAAATTTGTTCTGGCTTACCTTCAGCTTTTAATTCAGCTTTAGCAGTTTCTTCTGCTTGTGCTAAAACTTCTGGCGTTAACTGTGCCATAGAAATATATTGAGGTACATTTTTAAGTGTTTTACCTAAACGACCTAATTCAATATTATCTTTTTCAATAACTGCAATACGCGCTTCAGTTTCGTTAGCAACGAAAGCTGAATCGAAATTTTTGTAAGATAAAGACGTTGCTCCCATAGAAGCTACTTGCATAGATACATCTTTCACCAATGTTTCAGCATTATCTACCTTTTCTGTTAAACCTACTAAAGCTGCAATTTTATTAATGTGAACATACTGTCCAACAAAAGGCGCTTCTAATTTTTCGAAACCAGTGATTTCTAATTTTTCGCCAACAACACCTGTTTGCTCAACTAATTTTTCAGCAACAGTCATACCTTTAAAATCGGCTGCTAAAAAGTCTTCTTTTGTATTGAAGTTGATAGCAACATCTGCTAACTCATTAGCTAAAGCTAAAAAGCTTTCGTTTTTTCCAACGAAATCCGTTTCGCAACCTAAAACAAGAGCAACACCAACAGTGTTTGCATCGTTAATTTTAGCTACTGCAGCACCTTCAGAAGAATCTCTGTCGGCTCTTTTTTCTGCTACTTTCTGACCTTTTTTACGTAATACGTCAATTGCTTTATCAAAATCGCCTTCAGCTTCTACTAAAGCTTTTTTGCAGTCCATCATACCTGCACCTGTGGCTTGTCTTAATTTATTTACTTCTGCGGCTGTTACTTTTACCATAGCTTGAAAATGTATTTTAAATTTAAAAAAGTCGTTTAACGTGTTTTCTTTACGGAAACGGTATCAAACGACTTTTATAAGATTGTTTTACTTAAGTTTTTATTCTTCTTCGTCTTTTACAACTTCCTTTTTAGCTTCTTTTTTCGCTTTAGGCGCATCTTTTTCTGCTTTAGGAGCGTCTTTTTCTGCTTTGCGTTCTGCTAAACCATTAGCGATAGCTGCTGTAACGTGTGTTAACACTTTGTCTATTGATTTAGAAGCATCATCATTTGAAGGGATCACATAATCAACTTGACGTGGGTCAGAGTTGGTATCTACCATTGCAAAAATAGGAATGTTTAATTTTTGAGCTTCTTTAATAGCAATGTGCTCACGCTTAATATCAACAACAAATAATGCCGCTGGTAAACGTGTCATATCAGTAATAGAACCTAAATTCTTTTCTAATTTAGCACGTTGACGATCTACTTGTAAACGTTCTTTTTTAGATAAGGAATTGAAAGTACCATCTTTCTTCATTCTATCAATAGTCGCCATTTTTTTAACGGCTTTTCTAATAGTAATAAAGTTTGTAAGCATTCCACCTGGCCATCTTTCTGTGATGTAAGGCATGTTGATATCAGCTGCTTTTTCAGCAACAATATCTTTAGCTTGTTTTTTAGTAGCTACAAATAAGATCTTACGACCAGATGCTGCGATTTTGCTTAACGCTTCGCCTGCTTCTTCTATTTTAGCTGCTGTTTTGTAAAGGTTGATAATATGGATACCGTTACGCTCCATATATACGTAAGGCGCCATGTTTGGATCCCACTTACGTGTTAGGTGACCGAAGTGTACACCTGCTTCAAGTAATTCTTTTACTTCTACTGCCATTTTGTAATAGTTTACGTTCTGTTGAATTAGCAATGATTTAGTGGTCTTTTTATAATAAAAATCGCCTAAACCATTTAGATGCTAAACTAAATCCTGCTTTACGCTAGGACAACAATAACTGTTTAAATTTTGTGTTTTGAAGTTTATTTTAAACGATGCTTCGACTGCGTTCAGCATGACATAGTAAAATAAATTTCGATAATAATATTAACGTTTCGAGAATTGGAATTTCTTACGCGCTTTCTTCTGTCCGAATTTCTTACGCTCCACCATTCTTGGATCTCTAGTTAACAAGCCTTCTGGCTTTAATGTCAATCTGTTTTCAGGATCTAACTCGCACATAATACGAGAAATACCTAAACGGATTGCTTCAGCTTGACCTGTAACACCACCTCCATATACATTTACTGTAATATCAAAGTTGCCATCATTGTTAGTCATAACTAAAGGTTGGTTTACTTTGTACTGCAATGTTGCAGTAGGAAAATAGACCGTCATGTCTTTTTTATTAATTGTAATCTTGCCAGTTCCCTCAGCAAGATATACACGAGCAACAGCCGTCTTTCTACGGCCAATTTTGTGAATTACTTCCATTTACTTGAATTCGTTTAAATTAATTGTTTTTGGCTTTTGCGCAGCATGCGTATGCTCTGCACCAACAACAACGTTAAGGTTACGGAATAATTCGGCACCTAATTTGTTTTTAGGTAACATTCCTTTTACTGATTTCTCTACTAATCTTGCTGGATCTTTTCCAAACAATTCAGTAGCAGTTAAACTTCTTTGTCCACCTGGATAACCTGTGTGACGGATATATGTTTTATCTGTCCACTTGTTACCTGACAAGTTGATTTTTTCCGAATTGATAACAATTACGTTATCACCGCAATCAACGTGTGGTGTGAAGTTAGGCTTATGTTTTCCTCTTAAAAGTTTTGCAACTTTAGAAGCTAAACGGCCCAATGTTTGACCTTCAGCGTCAACTAAAACCCACTCTTTATTAACAGTAGCTTTGTTGGCTGAAATCGTTTTGTAGCTTATTGTGTCCACACTTATTAATTTTACTTATTAAACATTCCTCTCTTTAAAAGAGTTTGCAAATTTACGATTATATATTTGATTACCAAATAGTGCGCTGAGTTATTTTTGATAACTTTGTTTATATCTTTTTTGGGTTTGGTTTAGGTGGTAAATATGAGCGTCTACATATTTAAATTTGGGATGATAATTTAGTACACTATATAATAGGAGAAAGAAATGATGGATTTTGAATGAAAGTTGATTTTTGTTTTTCTCCTTTTAATTAAAATCCATCCTATGTGTTGGAACGTTTTAAAGCTTATTTTGCTTTCTTCAGTCTCTTTTCAGCCTTTTTCTCTTTAGCCGTTTTAGCTGGTTCTTTTTTTAAGTTCTTTTTTGCGTCTTGACTTTTTGCCATGATAGATTGTTTTAAATGTTTGTAATTTGTTTTACTATTAATAATTCCAACTCAATAAGCTGGCGTTATTGGATTACTAAAGTAAGCATTTTTTAAATACGTATTTTTATTCTGTTGTTTTTATTCAAGTAAGAGGTGTTGATTTTTAATCTACCAAAATATGTGCTTTAAATACGTTAGGTATATTTTTGTTGTAATTTTATAAAAATGTAAAATTGAAGGTTATGGCAGTTATTATGTAAGTAGATTTTCCACACAAAGGAATTTGGGGAGATCAATTAGCAAGTGAAATGACAGAACTCATTGAAAGTATTATCAAAGAACCTGGTTTTATTTGGAAATTCTGGACGGAAAATAAAGAAGCTGAAGAAGCTGGTGGGGTTTATATGGTTGAGACTAGAGAAAGTACCGAAAAGTATCTCGATATGCACACCAAAAGATTAGAGAGTTTTGGGTATTCAGGAATTAGAAGTCGTTTTTTTGAACTAAATGAAAAACTGTCTAAAATGGGTAAAGCGCCTTTTTAATAAGGCTATTATTTGAAAAGGACGCATGTGGATTTACTGGTGTTGTATAGAAAACCCAGAAGGTGCATATGCGCAGTTAAATAGTGTATTAAGGGTTTTCTATTAGGACTCGGTAATGTGCATCAGGAACGTTTTATTTTTATAAATTTATATTTCAAATCATCATAAAATAAACTGATAAATAGAATGAAAGCTGCAAAAAAGAGCGTGTTTAACTCCATGTTTAATCGTGAATAAAAGAAACCACCAAGCAATCCGCCCAGAAAGAAGGATAAAATGATATATAGACGTAGTTTAATATTTACTTTTAGTTTTTGTCTTTTATGACGGTGTTTTTTAAAGAGTAAAAGCGATAAGTCAATACCTAAATCTGTAAATAGACCGGTAAGGTGTGTTGTTCTTACTACAGCATTGGAAATTTTCGTTACAAACGAGTTTTGAAGTCCCATAGCAAAAAGTAGTAAACAAACAATCTGGTTGGGAGATTCTATTGTAATAAAATTACTGACAAGTCCAATGGATAATAAAATGATACATTCAATAATTGTCGGCATTACATAAACATTAAGTTTTTTGTTTCTTTTAAACTTCTCAATTAAAAAGCTAGAGGCAAAGGAGCCGAATAGGAATGAGAAAATATATAAAAAATAAATTGTGCCTTGCCAAAATTTAAATTCAGCCACGTCATTAATAAATAGTGCAAAATGACCTGTTACATGTGTGGTTAATTGCTTGAAAGATAAAAACCCTGTTACATTCACAATTCCTGCTACTACAGACAGAATGGTCGCAATATGTAAATTATGTTTGGAAGTTCTGCTTTTACCTTGATGTGTAAACATGCACTTTTTTATTAATTGGATTTTTTATTACCATATTGTTTGATTACTAATTTTAATGCGCCTCCAACCAATTATCTCCAGTATCTAAATCCACATCCAAAGGAACTATTAGCGTAAACGCACTTTCCATTTCTGTTTTTACCAACGTTTTAATGACTTCTAATTCGGGTTTGTAGACATCAAAAACCAATTCATCATGTACTTGTAAGAGCATTTTGGTTTTGAGTAAGAATGGTTTGATGTTTGTTTATATACTTTTATAATGATGAAGGTAATGAATTGTTTTAAATGTGGCTCAGCCTATCCATGGAATGTTAAGAATTTTTTGTGTCAAATACATAAAGTATGCTTAAGGTTGTAAATCTTTTATTTTTTAATCACTTGCATTAACTCGGTTAAAGTAGTTGTAAAGGGGTTAGCTGATGCGCTGCCAAGATTGGAGCTTTTTAATTAAATAGAATAACCATATATGGGTTTCATCAGGGATTAGTTTTTGTTGACAATATTCTCTGGTTTAGATTCTGAAACTACAGTTGCTTTTGTTTATAGGTTTGAAAGCGGCTCATTAGTTGTTGACGATTTTGTAGATCCAATAGCCTTATGTATTTACTTAAATCTAGTTAATGAAGAATTATAATTTTCAGGTATTTAAGGCGAACAGATTTTAAAGTTGCCTTTTTTAAATTTGAATTAATAGAAAGTAATTCAGTATATGTCATTGATCTTTATACATTAGTTTAAATGTCAGATATTTTTACAATTGATGGTGAGATATACACCGATAAGCTCCTGAAAATAGCCTTAAGTAATGTTTATTTAAAGCGCTTTATTATATTTTAATTGAGGTTTTATGAAAGTAGAGCGAGTTTCCAGTTTTTTTGATGAATTAAGAGAAATTAGTGGCATTGTGCATGGAGAAATAGCACCTGCTTCTATTATGACTAGGTATGTTATATAGTTAAAACTTCTACTTTTTTCTATTTTTTAAAGTTAGGCCAATACCTAAGTCAAGAACAGGTTTATCGCTATATAGTATATTAGGGAAAAGCTTAGAGCCTACGGCAATTAATATTCGTTCAACTAATAATCGTGAATGTTCGGATGTTTCAGGAGGTAATTGTATAATGCAGTACTCTGTCCACTCATCAAATGAATGATGTTTTTGTTTTATAGGATATCTTTTTGACAAAGACTTCTTAGTTTCACCGAAGTATACTTCTTTTGTTTCTCTATTTAATAGGATATAAATATTATTTTCATTTAGTTCTTTTTGAATATTAATCCTAGGTTTCCAGTCACTTACTTGAATTCTTCTTAATATTTCGTCTTCTGAACTTAATAAATAATCGGTAATTAAATATGAGCTAAGCTCATTGAAAATTTTTGGAAAACCTTGAGATTCTTCTCGAACTCTAAAGAACTCTTTTAAGTATATTTTTGGATTGTTGTCTGTCCAGATAATTTTAACTTGTAATTGTTCTTTGAAACCGCCAATGTCATATTCAGTAAATTTCTGATTCTTATAGTAATCATCCCCAATATGGAACTCTAATGACCTCACAAAGCTCTTCGGGTAATCTTTTGCTAACTGTATAGCAAAATCATTATTCCATTTTAACCGGTAACTACTTGTTTTACTCCTGCCTTTAGCGAAAAACAATGATAATCTTCCTTTAAAATTATTTTTCACCTTGCCTAGTTCTTTTGGTGATTCATAATTTATTTCAATTTCCCACGATTTATTATCTAGGTTATGAGTATTTAAAACTTGTTCACCCCAAGATTCAGCATAATATTGAGGAATTGTTATCATTAAATCATTAATAAACATAGATTTATGAATATCTAAAGGGAAGAATTTTGGTGATAATCTGATAGGTTGTACTCTATTTGATCTTTTATCCATTTTCTATTTTGCTTAAAAGTTCTTTGCCTATTTTTTCAATTACTCCAACAACTAAAGCATTTCCCATAAAAAAAGCTCTTTTGGTGTCTGTAATTCCTTCTAGCCGTGTATGGTTGTCAGGAAACATGTTTAGTCTTTCAAGTTCAATAGGAGTTAATCTACGTAATCCTCTGTCAGATTCAATAACATGCTTGAAGCGTGATGGAGATTTTCCACCTTCTCCCGTAATTATGGTTCTAGAGGCATTGTCAAGAGAATCTGGATAAATCATAGCGCCTTCACCATAATTATATTCAAATCCATCTTGCGTAATTCTTTTCTCCTTTTTAGAACCTTTCAAATATTCCCACATTTCTATTTCTGTCGTTATAGTACTTTTTGACCCATCACGATTTGTAATAATTTTTGGAGTTTTTAATTTTTTGCGCTCAATAAAAAAATCATCTGAAACTTCTCCGTTTTGGATTAAATCTCTTAGTTTCGATTTATTTCCTTTATATTTTGGTGTACTTTTAGCTGTATATACTTTTCCATTTAATAACATTCCTGTGTTAAGAAAAGGGGATGATTTTCTGTCTTTGTTGAAGTTGTTGGTTATTTCAACTAAATCACCTTTAAGTTCAATTTCTTGAATTTTGATGTTCTTTTCTATAGGAAAAGCTTTAGCTATTGCTCCTTCTTCAGTTAACCAATATGATTTATTAGATTTTATAATTTTTTTATATGTATCTGTAGATTTATGATATCCAATAAAGAAAACTCGTCGTCGTCTTTGCGGCATTCCATATTCAGCTGCATTTATGACTCGCCACTCTACGGCATAACCTAAATCATTTAAACTTTGAAGCATGACTGCAAAATCACGACCTCTTTGATTTGCAGGTGATTTTAAAAGTCTATCCACATTTTCTAAAAACAGGTATTTAGGTTTGTTCTTTTTATTCTCTAAAATACTATGAATTGACCACCAAAGGACTCCCTTTTTTCCTTTTAAGCCTTTAGAGTTATGCAATGTTGTTGCGACAGAATAATCTTGACAAGGAAATCCTCCAACCAATAAGTCATGGTCAGGGATTTCTTCAACATCTCTTGTAACAACTTCATTTATATCTTCATTTGAATGGTTCTCTTTCCCAAATCGTGCTTCATAGACTTCCGAAGCATGTTGCTTTTTTGTGGAAGGTTCCCATTGGTTGCTCCATACTATTTCAAAATCACTTTTCTCAAGTCCAAGTCTGAAACCGCCAACACCAGCGAATAGTTCTGCTACTTTTATTTTCTTATTAGCCATTATCTTGAGTTTTGTAGTAATTAATTTTTTCTTCCGCTACTTTTAAAATTTCAGTTGTTGATTCTGTATATTTCAAATCTTCTGCAATTTTATCTGAATACCAACTTATTATTAAATCTTTCTGTGAAAGATTATAAAAGATTGCAAGTCTTATGAGTTGTTCTTTTGTTGGTTTCCGTTCGTCTTTCTCAAACTTACTGATAAGAGATTGGTCAATATCTACTTGAGCGGAGACTTTTCGAAGAATTAAATCAGCTTTATCTCTAGCTTCTTTAAGTGTTTTTCCTAATGTTCTCATTAGACAAATTATTTTTAGACAATTATTGTCCAAATATAATATATTTTAATCAAATTCAATAATTTAAATTAATTATTAATGCGCCTCCAACCAATTATCGCCAATATCCATATCCACATCCAACGGAACGGCTAACGTAAAAGCACTTTCCATTTCGGTTTTCACCAATGTTTTAATAACTTCTAATTCGGGTTTGTACACATCAAAAACCAATTCATCATGTACCTGTAAAAGCATTTTGGTTTTGTAATTTCCATCATTCAACTTATTGAAAATACTGATCATGGCAATTTTAATAATATCAGCAGCAGATCCTTGAATGGGTGCATTTACAGCATTCCGTTCGGCAGCTCCACGAACAACGGCATTTCTACTATTAATATCTTTTAAATATCGGCGTCTTCCTAAAACGGTTTGTACATAGCCATGATCACGTGCAAAATCAACTTGCGTTCCAATATAGCGTTTCAGTTTTGGATAGGTTTCATAATAGGTATCAATCAGTTCTTTGGCTTCGTTGCGGTTTAAATCCGTTTGATTGCTCAATCCAAAAGCTGATACACCATAGATTATTCCAAAATTAACCGTTTTGGCGTTGCTTCGTTGTTCACGAGTTACGTCGGCAAGTGGCACATTAAATACTTTAGAAGCGGTAGACGCATGAATATCTTCGCCATTTTTAAAGGCTTCAATCATGGTTTCTTCTTCACTTAAAGCAGCAATAATGCGTAATTCTATTTGGCTATAATCGGCAGCTAATAAGGTGTAGTCGTCATTTCTGGGTACGAAGGCTTTTCGTACTTGTCGTCCACGTTCAGTACGGATGGGGATATTCTGTAAATTCGGATTGTTACTGCTCAATCGTCCCGTGGCTGCAACGGTTTGCATATAATCTGTATGCACGCGTCCTGTTGATGGTTCTACCTGAAGTGGCAACGTATCTACATAGGTGCTTTTTAATTTTGAAAGGCCTCTGAAATCTAAAATACTCTGAATAATCTCATGGTCTTTTGCTAGGTAGCTTAATATTTCTTCGCCTGTGGCATATTGGCCTGTTTTGGTTTTTTTAGGTTTTGCAACCAATTTCATTTTATCAAATAAAATATCGCCTAATTGTTTTGGTGAGGCAATATTGAATTCTTCACCAGCTTCGGTATAAATTTTTTGTTCTAAATCGGCTATATCTGAATTCAATTGATCGGAAAGGGAATTCAAAAATTCGGTATCTAAATTAATACCTTCCAATTCCATAGCAGCCAAAACGCGGAGCAATGGGATTTCAATATCATCGAATAATTTTTGAGTATTGGCTTCACCGAGTTCATTGGTGAAAAGTTCTTTTAACTGCAAGGTAATATCAGCATCTTCAACCGCATATTCCGTTTGAATTTCTAAAGGCACATCACGCATGCTTTTCTGATTCTTACCCTTCTTTCCAATGAGTGTTTCTATGGGAATAGGCGAATAATTCAAATAGGTTTCAGCTAGAACATCCATATTATGTCGCATATCTGGATTTATCAGATAATGAGCCAACATGGTATCAAACAATTTTCCTTTTACGGTTATATTGTATTTAGCCAAGACTTTGATATCATACTTTAAGTTTTGTCCAACTTTTTCAATAGCTTCATTCTCGAAAAATGGACGCAAGGCTTCAAGTAATTCTTGTGCTTTTTCCTTGTTTTCTGAAAAAGGCAAATAAAATCCTTTACCAATTTCCCATGAAAATGCAATCCCAACCAATTCAGCTGTTAGCGGATTGAGACCCGTAGTTTCGGTATCAAAACAAACCGATGTCTGATTCATTAAGTTTGTGATGAACAGTTTTGTAGCCATTCCAGGTGCAATACTTTGATAGAAATGCGATGTGGTATCAGCCGTTTTTCTAGTGAAATCGTTTGTAATTTCGGTTTCTGCAGCACTTGATGGATCACCACCAAACAATGAAAATTGTCCAGCACCTGCCGAAGCCGTTTCTTTAGGTGTGACTTTAATATCAGCTGTTTTTGTAGACGTTTCTGAAGCTGTTTCCTCCGGTTGAACGGCAAATGTTTTTAAGAAATTATCAATTAATCGTCTGAATTCTAATTCTTGAAAAATCTCGGTGACTTTTGCAATATCAGGTTGGTCTAGCTCAAAATCTTTCGCATTAAATTCCACAGGAACATCTAGCATAATGGTTGCTAGCTTTTTAGATAACAACCCTAATTCTTTAGATGCTTCTACCTTTTCCTTCATTTTGCCTTTAAGCTCGTGGGTATTTGCCAAAAGACCTTCCATACTGCCATAAGCTTTGATGAATTTTTTGGCCGTTTTTTCGCCAACGCCAGGTAAACCAGGAATATTATCCGAGGCATCACCCATCATACCTAGAAAATCGATTACCTGTTCAGGACGTTCGACTTCAAACTTTTTCTGAACTTCAGGAATTCCCCAAACTTCATAGCCACCACCAAATGATTTTGGACGGTACATAAATATATTTTCAGAAACTAATTGGGCGAAATCCTTATCCGGCGTCACCATAAAAGTTTGATAGCCTTCTTTTTCAGCTTGTTTAGAAAGTGTTCCAATAACATCATCAGCTTCAAAACCTTCCTTTACCATAATAGGAATATGCATGGCTTTCAAAATTTCCAATATATACGGAACAGCCACTTTAATGCCTTCCGGTGTTTCATCCCGATTGGCTTTGTATTCCTCGTACATTTCCACACGATCTGCACTTCCGCCTTTATCAAAACAAACTGCTAAATGATCTGGTCTTTCACGCTTAATAACATCTAAAAGGGAATTCATAAAACCCATAATAGCAGAGGTATCGGTGCCTTTGGAGTTAATTCGTGGGTTTTTTATAAACGCATAATAGCCGCGGAAAATAAGGGCATACGCATCAACTAGAAAAAGACGTTTTTTATCGGACATGTGTAAAATATATGTTTGAAATTAAGATGTTTCTTCCATTGTAGTCTGAAGCCTTTTATTCTATTTAATAATTGTAAAAAGTTCAACTCTACTCTTGAAAAGACAAGTGCTTCAAATCTACAAAAACTTATGCTTTTTACTGTAAATAATTAAATTTCAATTTGTGATATTTATTGTATTTTTGCTTTTAAAATTTTTAAAAAATGAGGAAAATAGTATTAAGTTTATTCTGTTTATGTATGTTGTCATGTTCAAGTGATGATGATGCTAATGTTGATAACACACCTGCAATAATCGGTACTTGGGTGATATCTCAATTTAATGTAGAAAATGATGCTTTCGATTTAAATAACGATGGTACGGAATCTAATAATCTTGTTAGTGAATCGGGTTGTTACCAAGGAGAAACAATGATATTTAACGCAAACGGTACGGGTAGCATTACGTATACAACGGATTTAGAGCTTACGCTTACAAATTCTAATAATGTGGAAACCTTCAGTTTTGAGTGTTTAGTAGATAATTCTTCTTATAATTTTACATGGATTCAGTTAGAGAATGGTACTATTGTAGCAGATAATAATGGAGATCCAACAACTATAACAATGTTGTCTAACAATACCATTTCAAGATCAACATTTTTCGAATATCCTATTGTGTTTGTAGATGCTAATGGTGATGTAATAAGTACTTCTTATTCTGAATCTGATGCCACTAATGTATATGTAAAACAGTAAAAAATAATTTGTAACTTTTATATGATTCTAAGTATGCATTTATTTAGAATCATTTTTTTTATCCAAAGCTCAAAACAGTATTAATCTATTAGAATAATTTATATATGAATACATTTTCAATAGCCATACATGGTGGTGCAGGAACCTTGGTAAAAGGGATGATGACACCTGATTTAGAATTGCAATATAAACAGGCTTTAAAAACGGCTTTGCATGCAGGTTATGATTTGTTAGAATCGGGAGGAACAGCTGTAGATGCGGTTGAAAAGTCGGTTATGGTTTTAGAAAATTCGCATTTATTCAATGCGGGAAAAGGCAGTGTTTTTACAGCTGAAGAAACCCACGAAATGGATGCCTGTATTATGGATGGGAAGACCTTAAATGCTGGAGCGGTAAGTTTAATTTCAGGAATAAAAAACCCAATTAGCCTTGCAAAAGACGTCATGGAAAAAAGTGAACATGTGTTTTTAGCAGGTGAAGGCGCCATGCGTTTTGCCAAAGAATTGGATTATAAATTAGAAGATGCGACCTATTTTTATGATGATTTTAGACATAAACAATGGTTAGAAATAAAAGATACAGATAGTTTTCAGTTGGATCACGCCAAAAAGAAAGATTCAAAATTTGGAACCGTTGGAGCAGTAGCTTGCGATCAAGATGGGAATATTGCCGCGGCTACATCAACAGGAGGTATGACCAATAAAAAATGGGGTCGCGTTGGTGATAGCCCAATGGTTGGTGCCGGAAATTATGCCAATAATAAAACCTGTGCGATTTCATGTACGGGAAGTGGTGAGTTTTTTATTCGAGGTGTTGTGGCTTATGATGTGGCTTGTTTAATGGAGCATAAAAATATGAGTCTACAGGATGCTTCAAACGAAGTCATCAACAAACGTATTTTAGAATTAGGAGGCGATGGCGGCTTAATTGCCGTTGATGCCAAAGGAAATATTGCTATGCCTTTTAATACGGAAGGGATGTATCGTGGACAAAAATCATCTTTGGGTGTTGATGAGATTTCTATTTATAAATAACAAATCCCTTTGAAAAAAGGGATCTATTTTTTTGCGTTACCTAAAGGTCGGCAGGAGTGTTTCGAGTTTTTAATCGGAATGTATCGAGGAGTAAATAAGAATAATCTTCTTATTTAAAAGCCTCTTCCTTTTTTGCAAATAGGGTCTTGTCTTTGTAAAATTCAAGAAGAAACAGATCGTACGCATCGTAGTTTAATATGCCTGATTGAACTTGGCTTTTCAGATTTTGAAATTCTGAATCTAAAAGTACTTCGCTTAAATTTTCATTTTCATCAAAATAAATACGTAAGGCTAAAGTATTGACCATAGTTGTATTATTTAAAAATTTATTCGTTTTAGCCTTCATAAAAACTTCGGCGTTATCACCAATAGTTATAGACTTTAAAAAATCTTCCTCGCTAGTATTGTATTCTAATTTAACGAACGCTGGTTTTGTGTCTGTTTCTTTTTTACAACTAATAAAAATACTGCTAATAAATAAAATTAATAATAATTTTTTAAACATGGCTTGATAGTTTTTAGTTAATTCTAATAGTTAGTAGTGCTTAAAAACAACTTGTTACAATTTTAAAGTAAAAATTATTTTAAAAATAGAATTGCAACGGGAATCCAACTTATATAAAATCAGCTTCTATAGGTAGTACCGTTACTTTATGATTTGTAATATCATATTGATCACCATTGGCTAAAATGTGAAGGGTTAAATTTGCCATAGTCATTGGCGTGCCTTCATCTAATACGCGTTGATTGTTGAGAGTGAGTGTTTTGCCGTCAAAAACAATAACCATTCCTGAACCAATTACGGTACAGTTTTCACCGTTTTTTATAATCATACCTGTATCTTCCGCTAAACCGAAACCTGTAGCTTCTGGAAATTTGGCTATAGCTTCCGTAATTCGTCCAAAACGTCCACGTTGAATAAAATGTGTGTCGATTACTAATTCTGGAATTAAACCTAATCCTTTGCGCATTTTCACAGCACCTTTTACAAATGATTTTGCAGCACTTCCGCCAGCAATCATTTCTTTAGACATGGCCATGGCGCCAGCACTCGTTCCAGCAATAACAAAGTCTTCGTCGTTTTTGTAACGTTCCAATAAAACAGTATGGATGGTTGAACCACCAATGTGTTTAGCTATTTTTGATTGATCACCTCCAGAAAACATGATACAGTCGGCAGTTTTAATATGATTAATGAAATCTGATTTTTCAGAATCTGCTTGTGATCTGATATCTAAAACCGTAACATTTTTGCAGCCTAAAGTAGCAAATGCTGCTAAGTAATTCTCACCCACTTCCACTGGAATACTAGATGCAGTTGGAATCACAATTATTTTAGCTTGTTTCCCTCCGGCTTCATCAACAACATGAGCTAGAATCCCTTCTTCTACGTAATCTAACCTATGAATTTCATCCTCTTCAAACCCCTTATCTTCATTTCCACCAATTGGAATTAGTGTTCCTTTTATTTGTTGCATGCTCATTAATTTGCCGTTATAATATGATTATATAAAATCAGATTGCAAAACTAAACTTATTTAGTTAAAAAATTATATATTTATCACTATTCATTTTCCAACCTAAATAACACTTTACATGAAAATAAGAGAAATCAATGCTATGAGGGGTCCAAATTATTGGTCTATACGTCGTCATAAATTAATAGTTATGGTTTTAGACCTTCAAGAAATGGAGGAAAAGCCATCTAATAAAATCGATGGATTTTATGAACGACTAACAGCAATGTTTCCAACCATGTATGAGCATCGGTGTTCGGTTGGTGAAGCTGGTGGCTTTTTTCAGCGTGTAAAGGATGGCACATGGATGGGTCATATTATTGAACATATTGCTCTTGAAATTCAGACACTTGCAGGCATGGACGTAGGTTTCGGTAGAACACGTGGTTATGGTGAAGATGGTGTTTATAGCGTGGTTTTTGCTTACATGGAAGAATCTGTTGGGCGCTACGCAGCAAAAGCTTCTGTAGATATTTGTGAAGCTTTAATTGCAGGCGAAGATTACGATATGACAGATGATATTCAACACATGCGTGAGTTGCGTGAAAGTGATAGGTTAGGTCCAAGTACTGGCTCTATTGTGGAAGAAGCACAAGCTCGTGGTATTCCTTGGATTCGTTTAAATAAATATTCCTTGTGTCAATTAGGTTATGGAGCCAATCAAAAAAGAATTCAAGCAACAGTTACCTCTGAAACAAGTAGTATTGGTGTGGAATTAGCTTGTGATAAAGAAGACACCAAATTTCTTTTAGAACAAGCAGAAGTTGAGGTGCCAAGAGGTGATATTATTCGTCGTGAAAGCAGCTTGGAGGAAGCTTGTCGTTATGTTGGATATCCTTTAGTTATTAAGCCAGTTGATGGCAATCATGGTCGTGGTATTTCAGTGGATATTCAGAACTACGATGATGCACTAGTGGCTTTTCATCATGCAAAAGAAAGCTCTAAAAGTGGAGCGATTATCGTTGAGAAATTTATAACAGGTGAGGATTATCGATTGTTAGTCATTAATAACAAATTAGTAGCAGCAGCTAAACGAACACCTGCACATGTAATTGGTGATGGAAAATCAACCGTTCAAGAATTGGTAGATATCGTTAATTCAGATCCAAGACGTGGGTATGGTCATGAAAATGTATTGACGCAAATCACCATAAACGATTTAACAAAAAACATTATTAAAGATGCTGGTTATACGGTAGATTCCGTGATTCCTAAAGATGAAATGCTCATTTTAAAAGATACGGCTAATCTAAGTACTGGCGGAACTGCTGAAGATGTTACCGATATTGTGCATCCGGCCAATGTGAGTATGGCTGAACGTATTTCAAAAATAATAGACTTAGATATTTGTGGTATTGACGTCATGACAACGGATATTACCCAGCCACTTTCAGAAACTGGAGGTGCTGTTTTAGAAGTTAATGCTGGTCCAGGATTTAGAATGCATTTGGCGCCAACCAAAGGTTTGCCACGAAATGTTGCAGGTCATGTTATTGATAAATTATTCCCTAATCCAGGCGATACGGGACGAATTCCAATTATTGCTATTACAGGAACTAATGGTAAAACTACCACCACACGATTAATGGCACATATTGCAAAAATGAAAGGTTATCGGGTTGGTTACACTACTAGTGATGGTGTGTATATTCAAAACCGATTACTCATGACGGGCGATTGTACAGGTCCTGCAAGTGCAGAATTTGTATTGAAAGATCCTACAGTAAACTTTGCTGTTTTAGAATGTGCAAGAGGTGGTTTATTGCGTGCTGGACTCGGTTTTAAAAAATGTAATGTTGGTATTGTTACCAATGTGGCCGCTGATCATTTAGGCCTAAAAGGTATTCATACTATTGAACAATTAGCGAAAGCTAAAGGTGTTATTCCGGAAACCGTTTTACCAGATGGCTATGCTATTTTAAATGCAGATGATGATTTGGTTTATGATATGCGTCGTTCAGTAAATTGTCATGTTGCCTTGTTTTCTATGGATGAAAATAATCCGAGAATTAAAGCCATGCAACGCTTAAACGGGATTACCGCTATTTATGAAGATGGTTATGTAACTATTTGTCGTGGTGAATGGAAAATGCGCATCATGAAAGCTGAAAATATTCCTTTAACCTATGGAGGAAAAGCGCCATTTATGATTCAGAATGTTTTGGCTGCCATTTTAGGGGCACACGTTCAAGGTATCAGTATTGAAGATATGAAAGCTGGTTTAGAAACCTTTATACCTTCAGCTACACAAACACCTGGTCGTCTGAATTTATTCGAATTTAAAAATTTTACTATTCTATTAGATTATGCACATAATCCGGCTGGAATGTTGGCTTTAAAGAAATTTACAGATACTATGGAGTGTTCTGTAAAAGTGGGAATTATTGCAGGAGTAGGAGATAGACGTGATGAAGATACGAACCAAATAGGAAGTATTGCTGCTGATATGTTTGATGAAATTATCATCCGCCAAGATAAACGTCTACGTGGAAGAACGGAAGAAGAGCTTATTAATTTATTAAATGAAGGTATTCAATCGAAAGATCCGAATAAGAAGACAACCATAATTCCTTCAGAAAAAGAAGCGATAACCTTTGCCGTTAATAATGCGATTAAAGATTCGTTAATCATATTATGTAGCGATGTAATTCCAGATGCTTTGGAACTCGTTCAGAAATTTAAAGAACAAGATTCCAAAGGCGAACCTTTTAATGCCGATTAATAATTATATGAGTCAAGAAAATCCTTTTTTAGAATTATTTCAAAAGCAAAAAGCACATCAATTTAAAATTGGCAATACATCTCATAAAGAGCGTATTGCCAAATTGAAGCGTTTACAAAATGCGTTAGAAAAAACGTATAAACAAGACATTCGCGAAGCACTGTATCAAGATTTCAAAAAACCGCATTTGGAAACCGATTTAACTGAAATTTATCCTGTTGTAGATGAGATAAAGTTCGCCATTGCCAATCTTAAATCCTGGTTAAAAAACGAAAAAGTGGCCACACCCATTTCTATGTTAGGAAGTAGCTCCTATATTGTTAATGAACCAAAAGGTGTGTGTCTAATTATTTCGCCTTGGAATTATCCTATTAATTTAACGTTTGCGCCTTTGGTTTCTGCAATTGCTGGAGGCAATACAGTTATTTTGAAACCTTCGGAAATGACGCCAAATACGTCAAAATTAATGGCGAAAATAGTGTCTGATGTGTTTGAAGAAAATGAAATTGCTTTGGTTGAAGGTGAAGTAGAAACATCTACTGCTTTATTAGAACTGCCTTTTAATCATGTTTTCTTTACAGGTTCGCCAGCGGTTGGAAAAATTGTAATGAAAGCGGCATCTAAAAACTTAACGTCCGTTACTTTGGAGTTAGGTGGGAAATCGCCAGCCATCATTGATGATTCTTCTAATTTAGAAAAAGCCGTTCAAAAAATCGTTTATGGTAAATGTACCAATGCAGGGCAAACCTGTATTGCGCCAGATTATGTGTTAATCCAAGAGTCGCTTAAACTAGATTTTATAAAATTATTCAAAAAAGAAATTCAAGCTTTTTATTCCGAGAATCCTGAAAGTTCAGATTCTTACAGTCGCATTGTAAACAGTAAACATTTTGAACGTTTAACCAACAGCTTGGAAGATGCGAAACTAAAAGGAAGTGTTATTGAATCGGGAGGCAGAACAAATGCATCAGACTGTTATATTGAGCCAACATTAGTAAGTGGACTTCCAGAAGATGCCACGTTGATGCAGGAAGAAATTTTTGGACCTATTTTACCACTAAAAACCTATAAAACTATTGAGGAAGCCGTTGATTATGTGAATTCAAACGAAAAACCTTTGGCACTTTATATATTCAGTAAGAAAAATAAAGTAGTGGATTATGTAGTTCAAAACACACGAGCAGGAAGCACGTGTGTCAATCATAATTTGTTGCAGTTTTTAAATCATAATTTACCCTTTGGAGGTTCCAATAATAGTGGGATTGGAAAATCACATGGTATATTCGGGTTTCGCGAATTTACCAATCAACGTTCGGTTTTAAAACAACATACTATTGGTGCTGTGGATTTGCTGATGCCGCCTTATAATAATTGGAAACAGAAGTTGGTAGACTTAACGATTAAGTGGTTTTAAAAAATTAGGATATTATTATTACGTTGGGTGTTCCAATCATAAAGTTTGGAATGCCTCGCCTTGAGATTATTCTTTCAAAAAATAATCCGACTGAATCTGTTCATTTACACCATCTTGAAATTTGGTCATACTAAACCATTGGTGAATGGAATAACTGCCTGTTTCCCCTTGCTTGTTAACAGCAATATAGCCGACTTGAAAATTTTCATAATCACTATTTGGTTTTTTTACAATACGACTAATGGCTACTTCACAAGCTTCTTGAGGCGATTTGCCTTGACGCATCAATTCAACCACTAAAAAGCTACCAACAGTTTTCACCACTTCTTCACCTAAACCTGTAGCCACACAGCCACCAATTTCATTATCTATAAACAAACCCGAACCAATAATTGGGCTATCACCAACGCGTCCAGCCATTTTATAAGCCAAACCACTGGAGGTACAAGCGCCAGAAATATCGCCGTTTTTATCAATAGCCAGCATACCAATTGTATCGTGGTTTTCTATGTTGATAATCGGTTTGTATTTGGATTTCTTTTTCCATTCTTTCCAAGACTTTTTAGAAGAATCAGTTAATAGATTTTCTTTTTTAAAACCTAATTCATACGCATATTGTTCGGCTCCTTTACCAGCAAGCATAACATGGGGCGTGTCCTCCATAACTTTTCTAGCAATGGAAACCGCGTGGGTAATGTTTTGAAGGTAAACTACAGATCCACAATCTCCATCTTTATTCATAATGCAGGCGTCTAAAGTCACATTTCCTTCACGATCAGGCAAACCACCTTTTCCCACAGATTTGTTTTTTATATCAGCTTCTTCCACCATACAGCCTTGTTCCACGGCATCTAAAGCAGTTCCACCATTTTGTAAAATTTCCATGGCTTTGCCAGTGGCATTTTCAACATGCCACGTAGCAATAACTAAAGGTAGTGTGGTTGTGCTTTTTAAAGTATTCTTAAAAGGGGTTTCAGCATAGCTGACCAAAGAATTTCCAACTGCTAGTCCTACACCTGTAAGTGATGCGTTTTTTATAAAGTTTCTACGTTTCATACGGGTTGTTTTTTATAATATACCACCTATCCTCAATTCAAAAGAAAAACAGTGTGGTCTTAATTAATTTCTTGCAATCTGTTTTTAGAGTTTTTAAAACCATACCATAAAATATAGGCATAACAAATCACAATAAATAACAAGGCCGATTTGAAGCCCACATTATCGGTAAGTAAACCGAAAAAAGGCGGAATAATGGCGCCTCCAACAATAGCCATACAGAGTAAGCCCGATGCTTTTGGTTTCAATTCGCCAATACCATTAATTGCCAAAGCGAAAATAGTTGGGAACATAATGGAATTAAATAATCCAACTGCCAAAATGCTCCACATACTCAATAAACCAGTGGTGCTGATTGAAATTATTATTAATGAAATGGCGGTGGTTGCAAATATGCCAAGTACTTTTCCAGGTTTCATAATTTTGGTTAAATATGCCCCTGCAAATCGGCCAATCATAGCACCAGACCAATAAAAAGCAACAAATACTCCAACAATGGCTTTGCTATCTTTTTCGGTAATTCCAGCGTTCAGAATACCCTCAGCTATGGATTTCATAAAGCTATTTTCTTTAATAACTTCTACTATATTCATATCCATAAAGTAGTTGACTAAATAACTGCCAATGGCAACTTCTGCACCAACATAAAAGAAGATGCCTAAAACACCCAACATTAAATTCTTGTTTTTCAAAGCGCCAGAATAGGTTCCCGTACTTTCATCACTAATCATTTTAGGGAGTTTGGCAAATAGAAAAATACCAGCAATGAGTAAAATAAAAAGTGCCAAGACTAAAAATGGTGTTTGCACTGCTGATGCTTCCGAAACTAAATAGGTTTCTTTAGCAGCGCCAGTTAGTGAAGTAATTTCATCTTCTGTTTTAATAGTGTCGCTTAAAATAAACCATGCGCCAACAATAGGTGCAATGGCAGTTCCAAGAGAATTAAATGCTTGCGATAAATTTAATCTACTTGATGCACCATCTTCTGAACCCAAAACAGCCACAAACGGATTTGCTGCAACTTGTAAAACCGTAATACCTGCGGCAAGAATAAAATATGCCAGCATGAAAATACCAAACATACGATATGATGCGGCAGGATAAAATAGTAAGCAAGCTAATGCCATGGTTAGTAATCCTAGAATTATGCCCTTTTTATAGCCTATTTTAGAAAGAATATAACTGGCAGGAATTGATAGTATAAAATAAGCGCCAAAGAATGCAAACTGCACCAGTCCTGCTTGGAAGTAAGTCAATGTAAATAATTCTCGTAAACGTGGAATCAAAGAATCTACCAAAACGGTAATAAATCCCCAAAGGAAAAATAGTATGGTTAATAATATAAATGAGGAACGATAGGATTTTTGATGGTTCATAGGTTTCATATTCCTGCAAAAGCAGGAATCTATATTTTAGTTAAATTCATTTATTAGATTCCTGCTTTCGCAGGAATTTGTTATTTAATACTAATCTCATCAATAAATAACCAACTTCTACCATCATCGGCATAACCTAAATGCCACTTTGGAAGTTCGCCTAATTTTTTGGCAATGATTTTTATATATCTATAATTTTTGCCAGATTGTTTAAATGTTACGCTTTGCATATCCACTTCATCTGTTGGTGTAGTTTCCCCAAAGGTATACGTTCCAATTTCTTCATAATTTTGTCCATCTTTTGATGCTAGACAAATCACTTCCGTTGGATAAAAAATCCAAGAGCGTTGGTCTTTTAGAAAATTGGTAGTCACAGAATTTACAGGTTTCTCGCTTGCCAAATCAACAATAGCAATTACATCTTTATTTTGGTATCCTTGCCATGTTCCAGTTCTGAAATCTCTAGCGCCTACTATACCATCAATAAGCGCATTGGGTCCACCACCATTATATTGGTTGGCATATTCAGACTCTAATGTTAATGAAATGTTTGGATCAATTTCATAAAATTGCGTCGTTATTTCAGCACTTTTAAGATTGTTTTTTTTAGAATAAACCGTTAATACGGCAGGTTTTGAAATCGTGAAAGGCGTTTCGTAGATTTTAAATTTCCCATCATTCAATCGATAGAAAATGGCTGCTTCCGAATCTGCATTTTCTAAAACCACTTCCGTTTGTTCTTTAAATGCGACATCTCCTTTAGCAATAAATGGTGACGCTACAATAAGATGTTCGTCAATACTTGTTTTTGGTTCCTGACCTTCTTCTGTTCCCCAAGACGTTGGCTTACTCGTCATATTAAAAACCAATGTACCACCTTTTATAATGTCTTCATGCGTAATGAATGTTTGGTTGAGCGCCACATCATTTAAGGTAACACTTTCAATATACATATTGGTGTCGCTTAAATTTTCAGCAAGAATGGTGAAGTTTTTACCACTTTCTAAATTGATGGTGGCTTTCTCAAAAAGAGGTGTTCCTATAATATAATCGTTGCTTCCTGGTGTAACGGGGTAGAATCCCATGGACGAAAATATATACCAAGCACTCATTTGGCCGCAGTCTTCATTTCCTGAAATACCATCTGGTGTGTTGGTGTATAATTCGGTTAGAATCTGATGAATTTTCTCTTGTGTTTTATGTGGTTTATTTACGAAGTTGTATAAATATGCCATGTGGTGACTCGGTTCGTTACCATGTGCATATTGTCCAATTAACCCTGTAATATCCACTTGATGGCGGCCGGAAGTTTCGGATTCTGCTACAAACAATTCATCTAAACGTGCTTCTAATTGGTCCTTACCGCCAAGCAATTTCATAAATCCTGATACATCTTGAGGAACGTAAAAACTGTATTGCCATGAATTAGCTTCGGTGTAATTAAAATTCACTTCATACGGATCAAAAGGCGCAAACCAGGTGTTTCTAAAACGACCACGCATAAATTGCGATTCAGGATCGAATACGTTTTTATAATATTGAGCACGTTCTAAATAGGTTTTATAATCATCATCTTTTCCTAGGGATTTTGCCATTTGCGCAATGGTCCAATCATCATAAGCATATTCTAATGTTTTTGAAACAGATTCGCTTTCTTCTTCCACAGGAATAAACCCGAACTCCTTATAGCTTTTTAAGCCTAATTTATCACGTGTGGCAGAGTGTTTCATAGCTGTAAAAGCCTTTTCAATATCGTAATTTTTAATCCCTTTTAAATAGGCGTCAGCAATTACTGGAACCGCGTGATAACCAATCATACAACCTGTGTAATTTCCGCTTAAATCCCAAATCGGCATGATACCGCCTTCATCATATTTTGCTAAAAAGGTGTTTATAAAATCGTTGGTTCTGTCCTGTTCAATAATGGTGTAAAGTGGATGTGCAGCACGATAGGTGTCCCAAAGTGAAAATACGGTGTAATAATCAAAATCTGTAGTTTGGTGAATTTTTAAATCCATTCCACGATAGCGTCCATCCACATCTTGATATAAGTTTGGTGCAATCATGGTGTGATATAGGGCTGTATAAAAATTGGTTTTATAATCTACATTTTCACTTTCTATTACAATTTTATTCAGCTGTGCTTCCCACGTTTTTTGAGCTTCGGTTTTGACTTGGTCGAATGTTTTTTCGCCAATTTCTTCTTGTAAATTTTGTTTGGCTCCAACTTCATCAACTGCAGAAATACCGATTTTTACCTCGAGGACTTGGCCTTCATTAGCTTCAAATTCAAAAGCTGCCTTTACGTGTTTACCTTCAGCTATATCATTTAAAAAAACCATGTTTTTAAACGGCCTCGAAAATTGAATATTGTAAAATAACATCTGATTGGTTGCCCATGCTTTGGAATGTCTAATACCACCAACTTCTGTGTTGGAATAAACGGTAGCATTGGAGTTTAGAACTTCATCCCGATGCTCTAAATCTAAAATAACTATCTGTTTGCTATTTTTAGGAAATGTGTATTTATGAATACCACTACGTTTGGAAACGGTAAGTTCTACATCAATATTCGTAGAATCTAAATGCACTTTATAAAACCCAGGTTCTGCTATTTCATTATCATGAGAAAAATGTGCGCGATAGCCTTTTTTGCCATCGGCTCCATTATTAAATTCGACGTTGTTAGTTGGCATTAATAAAATATCGCCATAGTCTGAAACACCAGTTCCACTTAAATGGGTATGAGAAAATCCGTAAATGTATTCATCTGAATAATGATAGCCTGAACAGCCATCCCAGCCGTCCAGTCTAGTGTCTGGTGAAAGTTGCATCATCCCGAAAGGCATGGTGGCTCCAGGATAAGTGTGGCCATGACCACCTGTTCCAATAAATGGATTAACGAAACTGGTTAAAGGTTTATCGCTTTCAGGACTAGTTAATTTTTTTTCTTCATTCTTACATGAAGTCCCTAATAGTATGAGTAAAAAAACTAAAAAAAAGTTACGCGTTAATTGGTCGTGTTTCATTTGCGGTTGAAATCAAATTAGGTAATAACTTATTATAAGATTATTATCTAAATAAAGTAAATAAGTAATAAATTAGTGAAATATTAAACCTCTAATATACTAAAATGCAGTTCAAGTCATCCCTAGTTTGTTTAGTTTTTGTGAGTGTCATTTTTAGTTGTTCTAATAAAACAATAGAACCCACATTACCACAAATAATTCCTATCCCTTCAAGTCAAACCATGGAGCAAGGTTATTTCATTCTCTCTAATGACACAGGTTTAAATTTTGATGAAGAATTTTCCGTAGCTGGAAATTTTTTGAAAAATTATATTGAATCTGGAAGCGCGTTCAAGTTAAATCAAGGAAATGATATTGTATTTGAAAAAGATGAATCCATAATAAATGAAGAAGGATATACTCTAAACGTTTCGTCAAACCGCATCCTGATTAAAGCGAAAACTGGAAAAGGTGCATTTTATGCCGTTCAAAGTTTACGTCAATTATTACCTGTTGGTTTAGAAAATAGCTCATTTTCAGATTCCGAAATAATTGTCCAAAACATAACCATCCAAGATGAACCCAAATTTGTGTATCGTGGGATGCATTTAGATGTTGGTCGTCACCTATTTTCTGTCAATTTTATCAAGAAATACATTGATGCGTTAGCCCTGTTAAAAATGAATACCTTTCATTGGCATCTTACCGAAGATCAAGGTTGGCGTATTGAAATAAAAAAATATCCAAAATTGCAAGAAATTGCAGCCTATCGTGATGAAACACTCATAGGTCATTACAACACACAACCTCAAAAATTTGATGGCAAACGCTATGGTGGTTTCTATACCCAAGAAGAAATTAAAGATGTTGTGGCCTATGCTACAGCGCGATTTGTAACCGTAATTCCGGAAATTGAATTACCAGGTCATTCTCAAGCGGCTATTGCTGCTTATCCGAAATTGGGTTGTACAGGCGAACAAGTAAAAGTAGCAACAAAAGGTGGTGTTTTTGAGAATATTTATTGTCCGAAAGAAGAAACCTTTACCTTTCTAGAAGATGTTTTTGATGAGGTTTTGGAATTATTTCCAAGTAAGTATATACATATTGGTGGTGATGAAGCTCCAAAAACACGCTGGAAAAACTGCGATCATTGTCAGGCTTTAATTAAAAAAGAAGGCTTAAAAGATGAACACGAGCTGCAGAGTTATTTTATTTCTAGAATTGAGAAATATTTGAATAGTAAAGGCCGTCAAATTATTGGTTGGGACGAAATTTTGGAAGGTGGTTTAGCGCCAAATGCTACCGTTATGTCTTGGCGTGGTTTTGAAGGTGCTATTGAAGCTGCTAAACAAGGTCACAACGTTATTTTAACTCCAGGGTCTCATGCTTATTTTGATCATTACCAATCAGAAAATAAGGATGAACCCGTTGCTATTGGTGGTTTTTTGCCATTAGAAAAAGTGTATAGTTTAAATCCTATTCCAGATGAGTTAACGGAAGAAGAAGCTAAATATGTACTTGGAGCACAAGGGAATGTTTGGACGGAATATATCCCAACTTCCGAAAAAGTGGAGTATATGGTTTTTCCACGAATATTAGCGCTTGCGGAAGTCGTTTGGTCTGGGTCAGAAAATAGAGAATACAAAGAGTTTGTTTCTAGGGTTGAGAATTTTCATAAACGCATGGACGCTTTAGATATTAATTATGCCAATCACTTATACGAAATTGAAGGTAACATGGTAACTGATGGTAATGAAGCGGTGTATGAATTGAAAACGGCAACTGCTGGAAAAGTAATTCATTATACTTTGGATGGTTCTGAGCCGACTATAAATTCGGAAATTTATAAAACAGGAATTCCTATTACTAAAAGTGAAAACATAAAGGCGATAATTTTTGCCAATGAAAAACCCTTAGGAACCACATATAATCAAACTATTAATTGGCATAAAGCACTTGGGCATAAAATTACTTTGGATGTACATCCTCATCATGCTTATACCGGAAGTGGTTCAGGCGGTTTAGTTAATGGTGTTTCTGGAAGCAATGAACGTTATGGCGATAAAGAATGGTTAGGGTTTTGGGGCGAAGATGTTGAAATCACAATCGATTTGGGCATTAAAACCGATATCAGTTCTATTTCCACGCGTTTTCATAATGGCAATGGACAGTGGATTTATGCACCTGAAAAAATAGAAATTGAACTGGATAATGACCAAATTTTTGAAGTTGCTGTTCCAACTTCAGAAAATTTATTAGCACCAGTCACGTTTACACAAAAAGCTACAACCCAATTCATAAAATTGAGAATTTCTAATTATGGAATTATTCCGGAAGGCAAACAAGGTTCTGGAAATCCAGCTTGGACATTTATCGATGAAATAATCGTAAATTAATATGCTACTAGAAATTTGTGTCAATTCTTACCAATCTGCTATAAATGCCGAAAAAGCAGGAGCACAGCGTATTGAGCTTTGTAGCGAATTAGCGGTTGGTGGTATAACACCAAGTTACGGGCTTATTAAACAGGTGGTTGAGGTGCTTTCTATTCCTGTTTTTGTTTTAATCCGACCACGTTCTGGAAATTTCACCTATTCGGAGGCCGAGTTTAACATTATAAAAAAGGATATTGAAATCTGTAAAAAATTAGGTGTTCATGGTATTGTTTCTGGTGTTTTAAATGAAAATAATACAATCGATTTACAACGAACCCAAGCGTTATTTGAATTATCAAAACCAATGTCATTCACTTTTCATCGTGCGTTTGATTGTGTTCCAAATCCCATGGAAGCTTTGGAACAATTAATCGCTTTAGGTGTTCAACGAATTCTAACATCTGGATTAGAACCTTCTGCAGAAAAAGGTCTGGATATGTTACTGAAATTGAATGAGAAAGCCGAAAAAAGAATCATTATTTTAGCAGGATCTGGAATCAATGCGGAAAACGCGTCTAAATTTAAAGATGCTGGATTACATGAAATTCATGCTTCGGCTTCCACAGTTCTTTCAACCAAAAATAATCATGCCTACTTCGGAAATACGCAACAAACGGTTTCTTCCGTAGAAACTATAGAAAACATATTAAATAAAATGCATTCATGAAATTAAAATATCTTCCTTTATTTTTTTTACTAATTGTAGCTTGTCAAAAGCCTTTAAAACCAATAGGTGATAAAGAAATTACGGTTTTTAAAGACACACACCTTTATTTTGATATGGCTTTTAAAAGCGATAGTATTCAACCAACAGATTCTATTATTCGTTTGGATGCTGGTCGCGTTTTATTAAAGAAAGTCACCTTGCCTAATTATCAAAAGCAGGCGCACGTAACCGTAAAGATGAGGCTGACTTCTAATGGTGATCCTTGGGATAAATCGGGTTCGTTATTTGTGATTCCTACGACTTCCGATTTGAATTTATTAGATTTTGAAAGCGAGACATTAACAAAAGAACAATTTTCAAATGAAGCTCCCGGAATTGTTTCAAAAAAAATAGATGATAAACTATACGAACCAAATATTGAATTGTTGCGTTTTATGACACCTTTTGGTGTAGGTTTTTTTAATGATAACGAACGTGTAGCAGCTTTAAAACCCGTTTATATTCCAGTTTGGGAAAATAATGTCCAATGGGAACAGGATATTACCCAACTATTACCTGTTTTAGAAAACGAGGTTTATATTGGTGTTTTTATTGATACGTGGACCAAGGAAGGATATAAGCTTTCGGTAAGTCTAGATTTTGATGAAAGCGATATTCCAAATCACATAAAAAAAGAACAGAACGTCATTTCCGTCGTCAATACCAGTAAATATGCTGGTGCGCAACAATTTTATGATGCGTTTCATAAAGGGGATTTGCAAGTAGATTTACCAGTTGATGAAACACTAAAAAACGCCAAATTATATTATATCACAACAGGCCATGGTGGTCATGCCGAAGGTGATGAGTTTACAAAAAAAGAAAACATAATTAGTTTTAATGGTGAAGTTATAAAGCAGTTTGTGCCATGGCGAGATGATTGTGCTACCTTTAGACGATTTAATCCAACATCAGGTGTTTGGACAGAAAAAACAACTTGGAAAGGTGAAGAAATAGAAGAACGGATTGCATCATCTGATTACTCACGATCCAATTGGTGCCCTGGAAGTGACGTAAAACCTGAAATTATAGAACTCGGTAATATTGAAGCAGGGCAACATACATTTACGTTTTCCATTCCGGAAGCACAAGCTATTGAAAATGATAACATAAACTACTGGATGGTTTCGGCTTATCTGGTTTACGATAAGTAATGAAATACGTTCTCTATATTGGCTTATGTTTAATTATTTTGGGATGCCAAAAGCAATCTGATGTACCAGAAACACGGTTATTGCATGATAATTGGCGATTTAAATCTAGCGATAAAACCGATTGGTTAACGGCACAAATTCCAGGAAATGTATTTTCTGATTTGTTAGATAATGCAGAAATTCCAGATCCTTTTATTGGTACTAATGAAGATTCTGTGCAATGGGTTTCTAAAACCGATTGGGAATATCAAACAACTTTTCAAGTAGACTCCAAAACGTTACAAAAAAGACATATTGAATTGAATTTTGAAGGTTTAGATACTTACGCTTCGGTGTATTTAAATGATTCATTAATTCTAAAAACGGCCAATGCGTTCCGTGAATTTTCTGTAGATGTGAAACGGATTCTAAAAGTTGATAACACCTTGCGTATTCTTTTTGAGAATACAACAAAACACGAAGAAGCCGCAAAAGCCCATCTAAACTATACACTACCTGAAGGGAATCGTATTTTTACCAGAAAAGGCCAATTCCAATATGGTTGGGATTGGGGACCAAAACTGAATACGTCTGGAATTTGGAGACCTATAAAATTGGTGGCTTGGAACACGGTGAAAATTCAAGATATCTACATAAAACAACAGAATTTACAGGATTCTGTGGCAAAACTGGAATTAGATTTGTCTGTTCAAGGTGATGATACATCCGGTTTGGCATATCATATTTATGTGAATGATGAATTGAATTCGGTTTATTCGGCTGAAAATAAATCGATAATTCCATTCGAAATTAAAAACCCGAAACGTTGGTGGCCACATAATTTAGGGGAACCCTATTTATACACTATTAAAGTCATTGTTGAAAAAGACGATGCGATTTTAGATTCCATGTCGGTAAAAAAAGGTCTGCGCACTATTAAGTTAATTACGGAAAAAGATAGTTTAGGTGAATCTTTTTACTTTGAGGTAAACGGCAAATCTGTATATGCCAAAGGCGCCAATTATATTCCGCAAAATAGTATGCAAAATAAAGTAACGGATGCGCATTATAATAGCCTATTAAATGATGCGGTAGAAGCAAACATGAACATGCTACGTGTTTGGGGAGGCGGAATTTATGAGAATGCTATTTTTTATGATTTATGTGATGAAAAAGGCATCCTTATCTGGCAAGATTTTATGTTTGCATGTGCTATGTATCCTGGCGATTCTGGATTTCTAGAAAACGTACAACAAGAAGCCATTGATAACGTGAAGCGTTTACGAAACCATGCTTCCATAGCACTATGGTGTGGTAATAATGAAAATTCAGAAGGTTGGCATCGTTGGGGTTGGCAGGACGGCAGATCTGAAACCGAAAAAACAGAGATTTGGGATAATTATCTCAAGGTATTCGATTCCATGCTACCCAAAACAGTAGCGACATTTACAGACACGGATTATTGGGAAACATCACCAAAATTTGGACGTGGTAATCCCCAATTCGAATTTCAAGGTGATGCGCACGACTGGTGGGTTTGGCATGATGGCTATCCGTTTGAACATTTTGAAGAGCAAGTACCACGGTTTATGAGTGAGTTTGGATTTCAATCCTTTCCGAGTTATGAAGTCATTAATTATATCAATCAGAATGATTCAGATTCTTTAAATATTACTTCAGAAGGCATTAAAAATCATCAAAAACATAGTAGAGGATTTCAATTAATTGATGACTATATGGCCCGCGATTATCCGGTTCCAAATAACCCGAAAGATTACGTGTATATAAGTCAGCTGCTTCAAGCTTATGGCATGACTAAAGGTATTGAAGCGCAGCGTAGAGCAAAACCCTATAATATGGGCACGTTGTATTGGCAGTTAAATGATTGTTGGCCAGCAATTTCTTGGTCTAGTATTGATTTTTTTGGAAATTGGAAAGCCCTGCATTATAAGGGGAAGCGGAGTTTTGAAAATGTCCTTATTTCTTCGGAAGTAGAACAGGATTCACTTAATATATTTCTGATTAATGATACATTTAAAACTTTTTCAGGAACGTTATCTACAAACATATTGAATTTTTCAGGTGAAGTGATTTGGGGAGATTCAGAAGAAATAATTGTAAAGCCAAATTCAAGTGCCATAAAACAACGGATAGATTTATCTGGGCTTTCATTCAATAAGAACAAAGTGGTTATTGTTTCTAAGTTTCAAGAATCCGAATCATTATTCTATTTAGTAAAACCTAAAGATTTGGAATTACCTGCAAAAGCTATTCAAAAGGAAGTTATTAAAACTAGTGATGGGTTTATGATAACGCTATCATCTAAAACACTTCAAAAAGATGTCTTTTTATTTTGTAATGAATCAGGACACTTTTCCGACAATTACTTTGATTTGTTGCCAAATGAACAAAAACAAATCGTATTTAAAACAGATGCTAAAGTTTTAAATAATTTGAAAATCAAAAGTTTAAATGATTTTTGAATTTTAACACCACCTTAAAAATTGCTTGATATTTTTAGCGATATCTTTGCAATCGCTTGAAAAAATAAAATTTATGTCGCGTTGGATTATTGCTTTAATTATATTTTCAGTTGTCATTTTTGCTTTGGAATTTTATGCCTTTCAGGCACTAAAGGCCATAACTAAAAATAAGCTGATTAAAGGAGTCTGGATTATTTCGGCTATTGCCATTTATGCCTATTTCCTGTATGTATTATATATCACGCCTAGAAGTGCTGGTCAAACCAACACGTTTCAATTGGCAGCTGGGTTTATGATAACGTTTTTAATTCCAAAATTATTTTTGGTAATAATCATGTTTGGCGAAGATGTATTTCGTGTGTTTAGAAAAGGCTATTCGTGGGTGTCACCAGGTGTAACGGCAGATTTTGAAAGTCGTCGGATTTTTATTGCTAAAATAGCTTTGGGCCTAGCAGCCATTCCATTTGCGGCCTTTATTTATGGTATTATTCAAGGACGTTATAATTATAAAGTTTTAAAATATCAACTCACTTTTGACGATTTGCCAGAAGCTTTTGATGGTTTTAAAATCACACAAATTTCTGATATTCATTCCGGGAGTTTTACCAGTAAAGAAAAAATCCAATATGGTGTAGATTTAATCAATCAACAGGAAACGGACCTCATGTTGTTTACAGGCGATTTGGTAAATAATATGGCAACAGAAATGGATGATTGGATTGATATGTTTAAAACCTTGGATGCGCCATTTGGTAAATTTTCCGTGTTAGGAAATCATGATTATGGTGATTATGTGGAGTGGGATTCACCTGAAGCTAAAGTTAGAAACTTCCAAGCTGTAAAAGATCTTCACCCCAAAATTGGATTCGATTTGTTATTAGATGAACATCGATACATAGAAAAAAATGGTCAGCGATTAGCATTGATAGGTGTTGAAAACTGGGGAAAAGGCTTCAATCAAGCTGGCGATTTACAAAAAGCATCCGCAAACGTATCCAAAGATGACTTTAAAATTTTGATGACACATGATCCATCACATTGGGAATATCAAGTGAAAGCTGACGATTTTAATTATCACTTAACCTTAAGTGGTCATACACATGGTTTGCAAATGGGTATTGAGATTCCAGGTTGGTTTAAATGGAGTCCCTCACAATATATTTACAAACAATGGGCAGGATTGTATCAAGAGTTTGGACGGTATATTAATGTGAATCGTGGATTTGGTTATCACGCGTTTCCTGGACGTGTTGGCATTTGGCCAGAAGTAACCGTAATTGAGCTTAAAAAGGGCGTGAAAAACGGTTAAATTGATGTGTTTGAGCATCTAGCTTAATCGATTGTTAGTCAAAATAAAAAAAATTACGTAGGTTTGTTATAGCACATTTGGCTTAAACTGATACTGTATGTCAAAATTTGGGGAACTTATAGATGTTAATATTCCTGTTTTATTAGATTTTTTCACGGAATGGAACGACCAATCAACAGCTATGCATGCGGTATTGCGAGATGTTGCAGCTGCACTTGGTGACAAAGCAAAAGTCATTAAAATTGATGTTGATAAAAATAAAGAATTAGCCGAAGCGCTTCGGGTTAAAGGCTTACCAACATTAATCATCTACAAAAATGGTGAAATGAAATGGCGCCATAGTGGTGAACAAGATGCCAACACACTTATAGGCATTATTCAAGAATACATTTAAATAGGTAGCGTTTTAAAGCTATATCCTTTTTCTGAAAAGTGCGCAAGTACTTTAGGTAACGCATGCATGAGGTTTTTAGAAGCTTTCACGCTATCATGGAACACAATAATACTTCCTGGTTTTGATTCATTAATAACATTATTATAACAGGTTTCTGGAGCTGTTTCTTTTTCCCAGTCAAAAGACAAAATACTCCAAGTAACAACTGTATATCCTAATGCTTTCAGGGCTTTACCTTGACCAGGTTTTATTTGTCCGTAAGGCGGTCTAAATAGACGTGAAGTATGTGCGTCTTGCATAGCGATTTCGGACTTTTTCAATTCAAAATTGATAATTTTTTGTGCTTCATGGATATCCGAAATATAATTTTCTACAGATGTACGCCAACCTTTTAAATGTGTATTGGAATGGTTCCCAATTCGATGACCTTCATTCAGAATATTATGAAAAATATCGGGATGTTTCTGGATGTTATTGCCAATACAGAAAAATGTTGCTTTTGCTTGATATTGCTTTAAAGTATCTAGTGTCCATTGGGTAATTTCTGGTGTCGGACCATCATCAAACGTCAGATATAATACCTTTTCAGAAGTAGAATACTCCCAAACATAGTCTGGGAGTATTTTTTTAATAATAGTTGGTGTTTTAACAGGAACAATTCCCATAATGTTTATTCTTCTGGCACAATACTTAAGGTGTCTGATTGCAACATATCAACATCTATTGGTTCTGGTCGTTCTTCAATTTCGGGTTCAACATCAGGAACTTCATCACCACCATAAAAATGACTGAATAGATTTAAGAAATTTGAAAACGTCTTGGTTTCGGTTTTAGCAAATTCTTTATCATACGTAATCACAACATCCACAATACTCTTATAGCGTTCAATGTCTGTATAAATTTTCTCGAATACAAAACGTTGTTGCTCCTCATCAAGCTTGCTGTAATAGGTTAAATTTTCTTGATATTTTTCAGCGACATCCATAAAGAGTTTGCGTGCTTTTTCTTGCGAATCAACTTCATAATAAGCACTAATATAGGGTTCTAGTAACGTGTAATACCCAAAGTAATCTACTGGCATATTATCCATGGCAATGTCAGCAATTTCTTCTGCTTTTTCAGGTTGGTCTTCATTGATTAATTGTTCAATTAATCGGGCTAAATTCCCACGATATGTAATGGAGTTTTTACGCGTTTCTACATCGTGATAAATATCTGGACTCCCACTATTTCCCCAATCCCAGTTTTTAACCTTGTTATACATAAAATCACTGTCAACGCGACCCATATCGAAAGGATTGGCTCTGTTAACTGGTGTTTTTATTGGAACTAACTTATAAACCATTCCATCTAATTGTAAGTAGTCTTTCATCCAGATGTAATCGTCGTTTCCAAAAGCACCACCTGTAAAATAAATAGGACGTTTCCAGTCGTTTGTTGAAACGATATCTAACATCAATAAACGATTTTTGTAAATGGCGCCATCGGTTATTTTTACATCTAAATAGTCTTCAATTTTATCGGCATCTTTCTCTTTAACGATACCGTATTTCAATACATTTTCTTTGTTTACAGGCACGCGAATATTTTCAACAGGAAAATAATTCGACTTCTGGTATTGAATCGGATAGTAACTTGGATCCTCGCCTCGCATTTGTAAAATGTAACTCATTTTTGTCTTCGGATTATCACTACTTACAAAATCCATAAAATCTTTAATAAGTAATGTATCCTTGTTCATTACGCGTTGCGGTCTTCCTTGCGCATCTCTATATTCAATTTGTTTAGGAACATAGTCACGCGTACCCGAACGGTATTGCTCATGTGTTAATGTTGAAGGAATAGGGTCACTATCATAAGCCTTACGTTTCATTTGGTCTATATACCAATCCGTTTGGAATAAACTGGTGTTTACAACTCGAACATCGGTTCTGTAGCCTTCAATTTCTTGGGCATACCATAAGGCAAAGGTGTCATTATCACCAATGGAGAATAAAATACCGTTTTCTTCACAAGAATCCAGATACATTTTTGCCATGGCACGCGCTGTATATTTATCAGAACGGTCATGATCATCCCAATTATTGGCAGCTAAAATGCCTGGAACCAGAATTAGGCACAGGATGGTGACGGCTGGCGCTAAAGCTTTCGATTTGATCTTTGTTTTAAGCATATCCACTATAGCATATACGCCAAAACCTATCCACAGCGCAAACACATAAAAGGAACCAACTAAAGAATAATCTCGTTCTCGCGGTTCAAATGGTCTCACATTGGTATAAACTTGAATGGCTAATCCTGTAAAAAGGAAGAAAACCAACATCACCCAGAATAATTTTTTGTCTTTATTATAAAGAAAGAATAAACCTATTAGGCCGAGAATAAAAGGTAAGAAGAAATAAGTGTTTCGAGCTTTGTTGTTTTTTACATCACTTGGTAAATCAGTTTGTGGCATGCCTAAATGCCATTCATCAACAAAACCAATACCACTTAACCAATTACCATTAAAATCATCTAATTTTCCTTGCACATCATTTTGTCTTCCAACAAAATTCCACATAAAATAACGCCAATACATATAACCTAATTGGTATTCTAGCATATAGGCTACGTTGTTACCTAGTGAGGGTTTTTCAATATCAATAATCTGACTGTTTTGTTTTAAAAATTTATGATAATCTTCATAGTCTACCATACCATTGGCAACTTCATTTTTAAAGTTGTTAACTGCGGCCCGTAGCTCATTTTCCATTTGGTATTCGGGTTTCAGTTTGAAATCCAAATACCCAGTAAAAATCATATAATTTTCTGCGTTTTCGCCACTCCACATACGTGGTAAAATAGAAGCATGATCCGAATTATAATTCTGACGTGCTTTTTCCCAGTCGTTTATAATAACATATTTCCCTGTTTCTAGGTTCTTTTCATAATTTGGTTTATCATCAATATACGGTTCGTTTTCATCTAGTCCAGAATATTGATCGCTAAATTGTGGTCCATAAAACAGATGTGTTTCTGGGTATTGCTCCAAATTATAATAAGCTAAAAGTTCGCGTGCATCACTCGGGTCATTTTCATTAATAACCACATCTGCATTGGCACGAATAGGTAACATAAGCCACGACGAAAAACCTATAATAATAAAGGTAACGCACAAAAGACCTGTGTTGAGGTGTTTGTAATTTTTATTGCGTGTGTATCTTAGTCCAAAAAATATGATGGCTATTAAAGCGATTCCGGCAAAAATAGTTCCCGAATTAAAGGGTAATCCTATAGAATTGACAAAGAAAATTTCCGTAGCACTAAAAATACGTAGAATATTAGGTGCTAATAATTTAAATATAAAAAGTAAAATAGCTACAGAAACCACATTGGCAATAATGAAGTTTTTTATGGTGACCGTTTTATAATTTTTAAAATAATAAATTAATCCAATAGCTGGAATGGTTAATAATCCCATAAAGTGAACACCAAAGGATAAACCAATGATAAAAGCGATTAGAATGAGCCAACGGTTTCCTCTAGGGTTGTCCATATCGCGTTCCCAACGAAGACCTAACCAGAATAAAACAGACATAATTAATGTTGCCATGGCGTAAACTTCCGTTTCAACGGCATTAAACCAGAAGGAATCGGTGAATGTAAACGCTAAACTTCCTACTAAAGCACTCCCTAAAATTGCAATTTTTTGGGTTTTGTTAAGAGTTTTTGGTTCGCCAACTAACTTTCTTAATAAAAGTGTAATGGTAAAAAACATGAATAAAATAGTAAAAGCACTCGCTACAGCACTCATCATATTTAGCATAAACCCGACTTGCGAAGGCTCCAAAGCAAACATAGAAAAGAAGGCGCCAAACATTTGAAATAGTGGTGCTCCAGGCGGATGACCAACTTGTAGTTTGGCTGATGTTAGTATGTATTCGCCTGCATCCCAAAAACTTACAGTTGGTTCAACTGTTAGTCCGAAAGTGATGAATGCGACTAAAAAAGCGAACCATCCTAAAATAGTATTCCACTTTTTAAAGCTAATATGTGTCATGTAATTGCAATTTTTAGATGAAGCGAATTTAACAATAATTATCAAATTTGACATGCTTTTAAGGAAACGTTAAGTATTTAGATAATTTTTTATTCATAAAATGCTTGCGCAAATAAATAATTGTTTTAAATTTGCATCCTCAATACGAGATTGGCCTATGGTGTAACTGGTAACACGTTGGTTTTTGGTACCAAAGAGTCTAGGTTCGAGACCTAGTGGGCCAACTAGTTAAAGAGAGTCCTAATCATTTTTATGGTTAGGATTTTTTGATTTTAGTCGGTAAGGGTTAATGCGCTTATCCGCTTTTTATAGAATACAGTCATTAGTATTGCAGACTATAGAAAGATAATTAAAACAAAAAGCCTCTAAATTATTTGGAGGCTTTCATGTTTATAAAAAATATTCGAGGTACTATATTTTAAAAGTAACTACTGGTCGTTTGGCGTGGTTTACTAAATCCTCACTAATACTGCCATTAAAGAAGTGAGCAATACCTTGTCTGCCGTGTGTACTAATACCTATTAAATCGGCTCCCACGACGTGAGAGAAATTTAAAATTCCTTTTTCAACACTATCATCATTGTAAATTGAAATGGTGTAATTTTCAAAATCATTACCAGATATAAAATCTAATATTCTGCTTTTAGCTACATCAGTCGTTACAAAGTTATTTGCCGTATTTACAAACAATAAATGAATTTTAGCATTTAAAGCTTCTGCTAGTTTAATGGCTTGTAGGTAGGTTCCTTTATTATCATTTTTAAAATCTGAAGCAAATACAAAATCGTTGATTTCAAAATTTTCATGATCGTTTTTAATAACGAGAACTGGTGCTTCTGCAGTTCTTACCACTTTTTCAGTATTGGAACCAATAAACATTTCTTTAAAACCATTGGCGCCATGAGATCCCATGACAATTAAATCAATACCATGTTCTTTACACGTGTTTGTAATGCCCGTAAATGTTTGGTTAAAGTCCACCGTTTCATGCACAACTATGTCTTTTAAGTAATCTTGAGCCATCGTTTTTTCAAATTTTTGATGCGCTAATTTCATAAAAAACATGGCTTCTGGTAGTTCACTATATTGGCTTAAAGCATCCACTTGATCTAATGGAAGCTCCAGCATGTGGAGTAAATAAATTTCACTATCATGTTTTTTTGCTAATTGAGCAGCCACTTTTAAGGCCTGTTCTGCTTCTTTTGAAAAATCGGTTGGAACAAGAATTTTTTTCATAGGATGATTTTTTTTTTATCTGTTGGTTTCAATCACTAATTTAAGAATAAAAATTGATATTTCATTCATTATGGAATTCAATAAAATTATTGTATATTTGCAGCGTTGTAAGAAAAAGAATAAATGAGGGGACCTGAAGTCCCCTCTTTTTATACCAATTTTTTGTATCAAATATGTTAAGAAAAACTATAGAAACCTTATTGAATGATGCCCTTGAAGAGCGAGAAGATTTATTTCTAATCGATTTTACCATGGGAGAAGATAATTCTATTTCAGTCATTATAGATGGCGATCATGGCGTAACCGTTGATGATTGCGTATTTATTAGTCGTGCAATTGAGCATAATATTGATAGAGAAGAACATGATTTCTCATTGGAAGTGGCTTCAGGAGGTGCAACAGCGCCTTTAATTCATGCCAGACAATACAAGAAAAATATTGGTAGAGATTTAGAAATTCGAACAAAAGAAGAGGAAGTAACCGGGCAGCTTACAAAAGCAACCGATACACACATTACTCTAGAGTGGAAGGCACGAGAGCCAAAACCTGTAGGTAAAGGAAAAGTAACAGTACAAAAAGAGGCAGAAATAGCCTATCAAGATATTGTAGAAGCAAAAGTTATGATAAAATTTTAATTCAAAGAGAGATATGGAGAATCTTGCGTTAATTGACTCATTTTCGGAGTTCAAAGACGATAAATTAATCGATCGTGTAACGTTAATGGCGATTTTAGAAGACGTTTTTAGAAACGCCCTTAAAAAGAAGTTTGGTGATGATGATAATTTTGATATTATTATTAATCCAGATAAAGGCGATTTAGAGATATGGAGAAATCGTATAGTTGTTGCAGATGGTGAAGTAGAAGAGCCAAATCAAGAAATTTCATTATCGGAAGCTCGAAAAATTGAGCCAGATTTTGAAGTTGGTGAAGATGTATCAGAAGAAGTAAAACTAATTGATTTAGGACGCCGCTCAATTTTAGCTTTAAGACAAAACTTAATTTCTAAAATTCACGAACACGATAATACGAATATCTATAAGCAATTTAAAGATTTAGTAGGAGAAATTTATACGGCAGAAGTACATCATATTCGTCACAGAGCTGTAATTTTGTTAGATGATGATGGGAATGAAATTATTCTTCCAAAAGAAAAACAAATTCCTTCAGATTTCTTTAGAAAAGGTGACAACGTTCGTGGGATTATAGAAAGTGTTGAGCTTAAAGGTAATAAGCCAGCCATTATTATGTCTAGAACAGCACCTGTATTTTTAGAGAAGTTGTTTGAGCAGGAAATACCAGAAGTTTTTGATGGTTTAATTACTATTAAAAATGTGGTGCGTATTCCAGGTGAAAAAGCAAAAGTAGCGGTCGATTCTTATGATGATAGAATAGATCCAGTTGGAGCTTGTGTTGGTATGAAAGGTTCAAGAATTCACGGAATTGTTCGCGAATTAGGAAACGAAAATATTGACGTTATTAATTACACAAGTAACTTGCAATTATACATTACAAGAGCATTAAGTCCAGCACGTGTAACATCCATCAAAATTGATGAAGAAAACAAACGTGCCGAAGCTATATTAAAACCAGAAGAGGTAAGTAAAGCAATTGGACGTGGTGGTCACAACATCCGTTTAGCCGGTCAATTAACTGGTTATGAAATTGATGTATTTAGAGAGGGAGCTGAGGAAGATGTGGAATTATCAGAATTCCGCGATGAAATTGAACCTTGGATTATAAAAGAATTTAGTAAAGTTGGTTTAGATACTGCTAAGAGTATCTTAGAACAAGATGTTCAAGACTTGGTAAAAAGAACCGATTTAGAAGAAGAAACAATTATTGAAATAATTAGAATTCTTAAAGAAGAATTCGAAGATTAACATATATTAGGTTATATTAAAGGCGATTTATGGCTGAAACAATTAGATTAAATAAAGTATTACGTGAGCTAAACATTTCTTTAGATCGTGCTGTGGAATTTTTAGATTCTAAAGGCATTGATATCGAGAAGCGTCCGACAACAAAAATTTCTCAAGAAACTTTTGATGTGCTTTCAAATGAATTTCAAACAGATGCTAATAAAAAAATGGCATCTCAAGAAGTTAGTGAAGCCAAGCAAAAGGAAAAAGAGGCAATTCGGATTCAGCGTGAACAAGAAATTGAGGTTAAGGAAAAGGAGAAAGCAGAACGTGAAGCACTAGCTAAAGCTAAGGAAGCGGAAGTAGTAAAAGCGAAATCTACGCTTTCAGGTCCAAAACAGGTTGGTAAAATTGATTTAGATGCTGACAAGAAAAAAGCGATTAAACCAAAAGAGGAAGCACCTGTTGCTACTCCAGAGGTTGAAGCTAAAGAGGCTCCAAAATCTGAAGAAAAACCTAAAGCTGTAGAAGCCAAGAAACCAGAGGTTAAAGCAAAAACAGAAGACACGCCATCTTCTAAACCTGTTGATAAACCAAAAGTTGAAACGCCAAAAGCAGAGACTCCAAAGTCTGAAACATCTAAAAAGGAAGATCCTAAAACGGAAACGCCAAAAGTAGAAACTCCAAAAGTAGAAACTCCAAAAACGGAAGAAACTACTGAGTCAGATGCACCTATAGATGAGCGTTTAAAAACACAATATCAAAAACTTTCTGGGCCTAAAATTGCTGGTGAAAAAATAGATTTATCACAATTTAAAAAGCCAAAGAAAAAGACGGATAATAAAACGACAGATCCTAAAAAGAAACGTCGCCGAATCAGTAAAGCTGGTGCGCCAGGTGCTACAGGTTCTGGTACGCCAAGAACTGGTGGTAATGACCGATTTAAAGGTAAGCCAGCCGTTGGAAAAGGACGTCGTAATATAGTTAAAGAAGAGCCTAGTGAGGAAGACGTGCAGAAACAAGTACGTGAAACGCTAGAGAAACTTCAAGGTAAATCAAGTAAAGGTAAAGGTGCTAAATACCGTCGTGATAAGCGAGATCAGCATCGTGAACAAACTGAAAAAGATTTACAAGCAGAACAAGCAGATAGTAAAATTCTGAAAGTTACAGAATTCGTTACTGCTAGTGAAGTAGCTACCATGATGGATGTTCAAGTAACACAAATTATCTCGGCATGTATGTCTTTAGGTTTGATGGTTACCATGAACCAACGTTTAGATGCTGAAACGTTAGCTATTGTAGCTGATGAGTTTGGCTATGAGGTAGAATTTATTACTGCTGGTATTGAGGAGTCTATAGAAGTTGTACAAGACAAACCAGAAGATTTAGTAGAACGTGCACCAATAGTTACGGTTATGGGTCACGTAGATCACGGTAAAACATCGTTATTAGATAATATTCGTCAAGAAAATGTCATAGCAGGTGAGTCTGGAGGTATTACGCAACATATTGGTGCGTATGGTGTTCAGTTAGAAAGTGGTCAGAAAATTGCATTCTTAGATACACCAGGTCACGAGGCCTTTACCGCCATGCGTGCTCGTGGAGCTCAAGTAACCGATATTGCTATTATTGTAATTGCTGCGGATGATGCTATCATGCCACAAACAAAAGAAGCAATTTCTCATGCGCAAGCAGCAGGTGTACCAATTGTATTTGCTATCAACAAGATTGATAAGCAAGGTGCAAATCCAGAAAAAGTAAAAGAAGGATTAGCACAAATGAACTTGTTAGTAGAAGATTGGGGAGGAAAAATTCAATCTCAAGATATTTCAGCTAAAACAGGTGTTGGTGTTAAAGAATTACTAGAGAAAGTATTGTTAGAAGCTGAATTATTAGAGCTGAAAGCAAATCCTAATAAACGTGCAGTTGGAACCGTTGTTGAGGCATTCCTTGATAAAGGTCGTGGTTACGTATCAACTATTTTAGTACAAGCAGGAACCTTAAAAATTGGTGACTATGTATTGGCCGGTAAAAATAGTGGTAAGATAAAAGCCATGCAAGATGAACGTGGGCATGAAGTAAAAGTAGCAGGTCCATCAACGCCAGTATCTATTTTAGGTTTAGATGGCGCACCGCAAGCTGGTGATAAATTCAATGTCTTTGAAGACGAACGTGAAGCGAAACAAATTGCTACCAAGCGTACACAATTACAACGTGAGCAATCTGTGCGTACACAACGTCATATTACATTAGATGAAATTGGTAGACGTATTGCTTTAGGAGATTTCCAAGAATTAAATATTATCCTTAAAGGTGATGTGGATGGTTCTGTGGAAGCCTTAACGGATTCGTTCCAGAAATTATCAACTGAAGAAATTCAAGTAAATATTATACATAAAGGTGTTGGACCTATCACAGAAAGTGATGTGTTACTAGCTTCTGCATCAGATGCGGTTATTATAGGATTTAATGTTCGCCCAATGGGTAATGCTAGAAGCATAGCTGATAAGGAAGAAATTGATATCCGTATGTACTCCATTATCTATGATGCCATTAATGATCTTAAAGATGCTATGGAAGGTATGTTATCTCCAGAGCTTAAAGAGGAAATTACTGGTACAGCTGAAATTAGAGAAATCTTTAAAGTATCTAAAATTGGAAGTATTGCAGGTTGTATGGTATTAACAGGTAAGATTTTCCGAAACTCTGGTATTCGTTTAATCCGCGATGGTGTGGTCGTTTACACAGGTGAATTATCATCATTAAAACGATTTAAAGATGACGCTAAAGAAGTTGCTAAAGGATACGATTGTGGTATGCAAATTAAAAACTACAATGATCTTAAGGAAGGCGATATAATTGAAGCTTACCATGAAGTAGAAGTTAAAAAGAAATTGAAATAAATTTCATTATATATCAAAAAAAAGAGTGCCAATTGGCACTCTTTTTTTTGTTTTAATATCAAACGCTCTGTTAGCCCTTATTTTTTATGTTCCTTTTAGGTTTAACGCGAAATGCATCAGGAAATTCTTTTTGTATTAATATCAGTCCTCGATCTGCTTCCAACCGGTTTCTAAAATTACCTGCCCAAACTTTATAATTAGGAGGTTCGTATACGTCAATAACACGCCAACTCGTGAATGCCTTGTTAAAATGTCTTAATGCTTCATTAGTACCAGTTTTATCTCCAGAAAAAATTTGAATCTTGTAACGATCAGAATCATTATCCGATACATTCATTTCTTACTTTAAAGCTAATAATTTCTCCAATTCAGGAGCTTGATTAATAATAAGGCTGTCTTGTTGCGCATAAAACGTATTAACGGTAAGTGTTAGGCTAATGGTTAAAAATGCATAAGAATACCGATTTAATAAATTCATTCTAAAATATTTGGTAAAAAAGTAAAAGCCCTTATGGATAAATTATTTTCTATCCTTCTTTTTAGGTTTAAAACGAAATGCGTCATTAAACTCTTTTTTAATCTTTTCAAGGCCGCGATCGGCTTCTAAACGGCTTCTGAAATTTCCGACCCATACTTTGTAGTTTGGTGTTTCGTACTCTAAAACGGAAGGAATTTTATCAAATTTCGCATCAAAATTAGACATCGCTTTTTCGGCACCCGTTCGATCTCCAGAAAAAATTTGAATCTTATAGCGATCAGAATCGGTGTCAGAAACATTCATTTCTTTCTTTAAAGCTAATAAAGTAGCTAATTCAGGTGCTTGATTGACAGTAATTGTGCCTTGTTGGGCATAAAATAAATTAACAGTAAGCATCAGGCTTACTGTTATTAATGGTGTGGAATATCGGTTCAATAAATTCATTTTCAATAGTATTTGATACAAATGTATAAGATTATAACTTAAAAGCACTTCAATTTATTATTTAGAATTTCTCTAAATTAGCAATTAACAGTTCTGTAACATTTCTAAAATCGACTTTAAATGTTACTTTTGCGAGAGATTTTATTATTGTATTTTTTTCTTTTGTTAATTGAAAAAATCATACCAAAGTTTAGAAGTTAATTCAACCAATAATATGAAACAGGTGAATCACCGAAAATTAGGCAAGAACATTTTACGTTTAAGTTTAGTTATTTTATTAGCATTTTCAACATCACTTTCGGCCCAAGAAGGTGATCCAGCAAACGGTAAATCTTTATTTAATGCCAACTGTGCTGCTTGTCATAAATTAGACAAGAAGATGACAGGTCCTGCGCTACGTAATGTAGAGCAACGACTTGCAGAGGACGAAGGTCTTGACAGAGAGTGGTTAAGTAGTTGGATTCGTAATAGTTCAGCAGTGATCAAATCTGGCGATACGTATGCTAATAAAATATTCAATGAATATGGAGGTGCTGCAATGACGGCTTATCCACAATTGTCTGACCAAGATGTTAGTGATATCTTAGCTTATACTGCTGAAGAAGCTCCTGCTGCACCTGCTGGTGTTCAGGTTTCAGATGCTGGTCAAGGCGGTGGGTCAGATGGCGCAAGTATGTCTAATAAAGTTATTTTAGGCGCTCTGGCTGTGCTGTTTGCATTGCTAGCTATGGCACTTATTTTAGTAAGACAAACATTAAATCGTTTTGCAGAAGCAAAAGGTGTTGATGTTTCAGAAACTAAAGGGACTCCAATCTGGAAGGCCTTTATACAAAATCAATTTTTAGTATTGGTTTCTGTAGTAGTCTTGTTATTAGCAAGTGGTTACTTTGTGTTTGGTTACCTTATGCAAGTAGGTGTTGATCAAGGTTACCAGCCTGTTCAGCCAATCCATTTTTCTCATAAAATTCATGCAGGTGATAATGGTGTCGATTGTAAATATTGTCACTCATCAGCGCGTGTTAGTAAAACTTCCGGAATACCATCATTAAATGTTTGTATGAACTGTCATAAATCAGTTTATGAAGTGGCTCCCGAAACAGCAACTGCTGAATACAGTAAAGAATTTTACGATGGTGAAATTAAAAAGCTTTATACTGCCGTAGGTTGGGATGATGCTGATCAAAAATATACAGGTGATACGCAACCGGTTAAATGGGTGCGTATTCATAACTTACCAGATTTTGCTTACTTTAACCACTCGCAGCACGTTTCAGTTGCAGGTATTGAATGTCAAACATGTCATGGACCTGTGGAAGAAATGGAAATCATGTACCAACATGCGCCTCTTACAATGGGCTGGTGTATTAACTGTCACAGAGATACAAATGTTAAAGTAGAAGATAATGCATACTACACGAAAATTCATGAAGAATTATCTAAAAAGTATGGTGTTGATAAACTAACAGCTGCTCAAATGGGTGGTCTGGAATGTGGTAAGTGTCACTACTAATTTTTTAGTAGCTTCCACAAGCGTGGAAATCTCATAGTAGGGATTTAAAACTTTAAATAAATTAATAAGAAGTAATTCAATTATATAATATGTCATCAAACAAGAAATACTGGAAAAGTGTTGAAGAGCTAAACGAGAATAGCTCAATTGTTGAGACGCTAAAACAAAACGAATTTGTTGAAGAGATTCCAACGGATGATTTTTTAGGTAATAAAGAATCGTTAGAAAGTTCTAAAACAACCCGTCGTGATTTCTTAAAATATGTTGGTTTTAGTACAGCCGCTGCATCATTAGCCGCTTGCGAAGGACCAGTTATTAAGTCTATACCATATGTGGTGCAACCAGAAGTTATTACTCCTGGTGTAGCTAACTACTACGCAACAACAATTGCGGATGGTTATGACTATGCGTCTGTTTTAGTAAAAACTCGTGAAGGTCGTCCAATTAAAATTGAAAACAATACACTCGCTACTGCCAATGGTCATGCAAATGCTAGGGTAAACGCTTCTGTTTTAGGGTTGTACGACAGTATGCGAATTCAAGGTCCAATGAAAGCAGGCGAGCCTATTTCATGGAGTGAATTTGATGCGGAAGTTGGTCAGAAATTAACTAGTATAAGTGGTTCTGGAAAAGCTATCGTATTATTAACACAAACGTATGCGAGTCCATCAACTTCTAAATTAGTAAATGAGTTTAAAGCAAAATTTGGTAATGTACGTCATGTACAGTATGATGCCATTTCCGAATCTGCTGCTTTAGATGCTTTTGAAGCAAATTATGGTGAGCGTGGTTTAGCGAACTATGATTTTACAAAAGCTATGACAATCGTTTCAATTGGAGCTGATTTTCTAGGTGATTGGCAAGGTGGCGGATTTGATTCTGGTTATGCCAAAAACAAAGTTCCTACTAATGGGAAAATGTCACGTCATATTCAGTTTGAATCAAATATGTCATTAACTGGAGCTAATGCTGATAAGCGTGTATCGTTAACACCAAGTCAACAAAAAGTAGCTTTAGCTAAATTATATAGTGCTGTAGTGGGAAGTTCTGTTTCAGGCGATTTACCACAGCATATTGAAGACGCTGTTCAAAAAGCAGCTTCCCAATTGAAAAAAGCAGGAAGTAAAGGTGTTGTTGTAACTGGTATTCAAGATGTGAATGCGCAAACAGTTGTTTTGGCAATCAATGAGTATTTAAATAGTCAAGCATTTGATCCAAAAACACCTATTAAAATAAGACAAGGAAATGATAAAGCAGTCATGACTTTAGTTGCTGATATGAATGCAGGTAAAGTTGGTGCTATCATTATGAGTGGTGTTAACCCTCTATATACATTACCAAATGCTGGAGATTTCTCTGAAGGATTAAAGCAAACAGATTTATCTGTTTCTTTTACTATGAAAGCAGATGAAACAGCATTGGAAACCGAATATCAAGCAGCCGCGCCACATTATTTAGAGTCTTGGGGTGATGTTGAATTGAAAAAAGGTCATTTTGCATTAATGCAACCAACTATTCGTCCATTATTTGATACACGTCAGTTTCAGGAAACTTTATTAAAGTTGACTGATAACGATATGTCTTATCATGATTACGTGAAGCAAACTTGGAATGAAAGTATTTTAGGTAATACGTCATTTAGCCAAGCTTTGCATGATGGTGTTTATGTTACAAGTTCGGCTTCAACAAATGCCGATCAAACGACAACTTCTTCAACTACTGAAACAGATAAGAAAACGTGGGTTGGTGGTATTATAGAAGATGTTGCTGAAGGTGTTGGTTTAAAAGAAAAAGAAGGCGATACAACAACTAATGGAATTGCTGCTCCTGTAGCGGTTTCAGGTGGAGATGCAGCTAGACAATTAGGAGCAACTTCTACATCTAATGGATTAGAATTAGCTTTGTACTCTAAAACATCAATGGGTGACGGGCAGCATGCTAATAACCCATGGCTGCAAGAAATGCCAGATCCAATTACAAGAACAACTTGGGATAACTATCTTACCGTTTCTCAAGCTGATGCTAAAGATTTAGATCTTAGAAATTGGCATGAAGCTGATGGTGGATTAAATGGAAGTGTTGTTGAAATATCAGTAAATGGTGTTACGGTAACCGCACCAGTAATCATACAACCAGGTCAAGCAAAAGGATCTGTAGGATTAGCTTTCGGTTTTGGTCGTAGAGCTGGTTTAAAAGAAGAAATGCAAACAGGCGTAAATGCCTATCCATTATATATGGATTTTAATACAGCACAAGGAAATGTATCCATGACTGTTTTAGGTGGCGAGCATGAGTTTGCTTCGGTACAGCTTCATAATACCTTAATGGGTCGTGGTGATATTATAAAAGAAACAACACTAGAGGTATTTAACACGAAGGATAAGAAGTATTGGAATATAATGCCTATGGTTTCTTTAAACCATCAAGAAACTCCAGTAACATCACCAGAAGTAGATTTATGGGATGAGTTTGATCGTTCAATTGGTCATCACTTCAACTTATCAATCGACTTAAACTCCTGTACAGGTTGTGGTGCGTGTGTTATTGCTTGTCATGCTGAAAATAATGTACCTGTTGTAGGTAAAGAAGAAATTCGTAAGAGTCGTGATATGCACTGGTTGCGTATTGATAGATATTATTCTTCAGAAGAAACATTTGACGGGGATAACACGAAAAAGAATGACACCAAAGGATTAGCAATTATTAATGCACTGGACGAAATGGAAACGGCTGCGGCTAATCCGCAAGTAGCTTTTCAACCAGTTATGTGTCAACATTGTAATCATGCACCTTGTGAAACGGTTTGCCCAGTTGCAGCAACATCACATGGTCGTCAAGGACAAAACCACATGGCTTATAACCGTTGTGTTGGAACGCGTTATTGCGCAAATAACTGTCCTTATAAGGTGCGTCGTTTTAACTGGTTCTTATATAACCAAAACGATGAGTTTGATTACTACATGAATGATGATTTAGGGCGTATGGTTTTAAATCCGGATGTTACTGTTCGTTCACGTGGTGTTATGGAAAAATGTTCTATGTGTATTCAAAAAACACAAAAAACTATTCTTGACGCGAAGCGAGATGGTCGTGAAATTAAAGACGGTGAATTCCAAACAGCTTGTTCCGCAGCATGTGGAACTGGTGCTATGGTTTTTGGCGACATAAACGATAAAGATAGTCAAGTTGCAAAACTTAAAGAAGATAATCGTATGTATCATTTGTTAGAGCACATAGGCACAAAACCAAACGTGATTTACCATACTAAAGTGAGAAATACAACCGAAGCATAATAAAACGAATTAAGAAAATAATTATAAAAGGATTATGGCGTCTCATTACGAAGCACCTATTAGAAGACCTTTAGTTACAGGGGAAAAATCATATCATGATGTAACAGTCGATGTGGCAAGACCTGTTGAAGGTAAAGCAAATAAATCTTGGTGGATTGTATTTTCAATTGCACTTATCGCTTTCCTTTGGGGAGTTGGGTGTATAATATATACAGTGTCAACAGGTATTGGAACTTGGGGTTTGAATAAAACCGTAGGTTGGGCTTGGGATATTACTAACTTCGTTTGGTGGGTTGGTATTGGTCACGCAGGAACATTAATTTCTGCAGTACTTTTACTTTTCCGTCAGAAATGGAGAATGGCAATTAACCGTTCAGCGGAAGCAATGACAATTTTTGCCGTTGTTCAAGCAGGTTTATTCCCAATTATCCACATGGGTCGACCATGGTTAGCATATTGGGTATTACCAATTCCAAACCAATTCGGTTCCTTGTGGGTTAACTTTAACTCACCATTACTTTGGGATGTATTTGCAATTTCAACGTATTTATCTGTTTCATTAGTATTCTGGTGGACCGGTTTACTACCAGATTTCGCTATGTTACGTGATAGAGCAGTGAAGCCTTTCCAAAAGAAAATTTATTCCTTATTAAGCTTTGGATGGACTGGTCGTGCAAAAGATTGGCAACGTTTTGAAGAAGTATCTTTGGTACTTGCAGGTTTAGCAACACCATTAGTACTTTCTGTGCATACCATTGTATCTTTTGACTTCGCAACTTCGGTTATACCAGGTTGGCATACAACCATTTTTCCTCCTTACTTTGTTGCAGGTGCAATTTTCTCTGGTTTTGCCATGGTGAATACCTTATTAATTATCATGCGTAAAGTCGCTAATTTAGAAGATTACATTACCGTTCAACATATTGAGTTAATGAATATCGTTATCATGCTTACAGGTTCTATTGTAGGTGTGGCATACATCACGGAGTTATTTGTAGCTTGGTATTCTGGAGTGGAATATGAACAATACGCTTTTTTAAACAGAGCAACAGGACCTTACTGGTGGGCTTACCTATTCATGATGAGTTTTAATGTGTTCTCACCACAATTTATGTGGTTCAAGAAATTACGTACAAGTATCATGTTTTCATTCTTTATCTCTATTATCGTAAATATAGGAATGTGGTTTGAGCGTTTTGTAATTATTGTAACATCATTACACCGTGATTACTTACCATCTTCTTGGACAATGTTCTCACCAACATTTGTAGATATTGGAATATTTATTGGAACTATTGGGTTCTTCTTTGTATTGTTCTTGTTATATGCTAGAACATTCCCAGTAATTGCTCAAGCAGAAGTTAAAACAATCTTGAAATCTTCAGGAGAACGTTATAAAAATATTAGAGAACGTGGAGATAGTCTTGTTGGAACAGGATCAGATGCTAGAACATCTGGTGTCGTAATTGCTAAACCAGTTACACCTGTAGTGCCTCCAGCGGATCATACTGAAAAAACAAATAATCTATTAGAAAACATTGGTAAGTTTGACCCAACAATTCAAACGGCTGATGATCTTCAAAAAATTAATGGTATTGGGCCAAAAATGGAAGAAGTACTTAATAGTATCGGAATTTTTACATACTTACAAGTTAGTAGAATGACGAAAATAGAATACGATTTGTTAGACGAAATTACAGGTTCATTCCCAGGAAGAGCAGAACGTGATGATTGGTCTGGACAAGCTAACCAAATAATAAACGAAGCGTAGATAATGGAAACATCAAAAGTAATTCACGCTATTTATACAGATGACGACGTATTAATGTTGGCTGTTAAAAGAGTTAAAGCTGAAAAGCATCATATTGAAGAGGTTTTTACACCTTTTCCAGTTCACGGACTAGATAAAGCCATGGGATTAGCTCCAACACGTTTGGCCATCACGTCCTTTATTTATGGCTGTATTGGTTTAGCGGTTTCTATAGTTATGATGAATTTTATAATGATTGAAGATTGGCCTCAAGATATTGGAGGTAAACCAAGTTTTAGTTATATTGAAAACATGCCAGCGTTTGTTCCAATTATGTTTGAGTTAACGATATTTTTCGCGGCTCACTTAATGGTAATAACATTTTACTTACGTAGTAGATTGTGGCCATTCAAAAATGCAGAAAATCCTGACCCAAGAACAACGGATGATCATTTCTTAATGGAAATTGCAATTCATAACAATCAACTTGAATTAGAAAATTTACTGAAAGAAACTGGTGCAGTTGAAATTAACATTGTTGAAAAAGTAGAAGCACATTAATATGAAGGCCTTAATAAAAATAGCAATTATAGCATTAGTATTAGTAACGATTGTGTCGTGTAAAAATGATTCATCTCGTAATTACCAATACATGCCAAATATGTATGAATCGGTTGGTTACGAAACGTATTCTGAAACTGATGCATTTAGAAATGGTGTAGAAGCACAATTACCAGCAGAAGGATCTGTACCAAGAGGTCATATGCCTTTTGATATTGATAATACTTTAGATGGTTTTAATGAAGCCAAAGCATCATTAATAAATCCAATGGACTCTACACTGTATGATACTGAAAGAGCTAAAGAATTATTCAATATTTATTGTGCAATTTGCCATGGACCTAAAGGTGATGGACAAGGGAATTTGGTGAAACGTGAAAAAATTCTTGGTATTCCAAGTTTTGATGATGTTGGAAGAGCCATAACGGAAGGAAGTATTTACCATACTATTTATTATGGTAAAAATGCCATGGGTTCTTATGCTAACCAATTGAATGAAGAAGAGCGTTGGCAAGTAACGGCTTATGTATTAGAGCTGAAAGCCAATTTAGAAAAATAAGATAGATAAAGATTATATATAGATATGTACACATTCTCAAATAGATTAAAGACATTTTCTATTGCACTAATTATAATTGGAGCAATAGGTGTTGTTTATGGTTTTATGACATCTCATAAATCTTTTGAAGACGTTGAAACAATGTTAGCTGCTGAAGCTTCACATGGTGGAGGACACGGAGAAGAGGCTGGACACGACGTCGCTACAACACACGATATGACTACCGAAACTGCTGCCCACAGTGACGCTTCAGAAAGTCAGGTTGACGAACACAAAAAACATGTAGAGCATGTACAACATCAAATAGCTAATAGACCATGGTCTGCATTATATGTTGCTGCATTTTTCTTTTTTATGATTGCATTAGGTGTTTTAGCCTTTTATGCTATCCAGTTTGCATCTCAAGCAGGTTGGTCTCCTGTACTCTATAGAGTTATGGAGGGTCTTACAGCTTATGTGTTGCCTGGTGGTTTAATTGTATTAGCTATTGCAGTGGCATCTGGTACAATTGGGCATTACAACTTATTTATATGGATGGATCCAGAAGTGGTAGCTCATGATAAATTAATTCAAGGAAAAGAAAGCTATTTAAATTTACCTTGGTTTATTATTAGAGGTTTAATATTTATTGCTGGATGGAGTTTATACAGACATTTTGCACGTAAATTCTCAATTGCTCAAGATCATGCAGAACCGGGTGATAATCGTAATTTTAAAAAATCATTTCGTATTGCAGCTGCATTCCTCGTATTTTATATTTATACTGAATCTATTATGTCTTGGGACTGGATAATGAGTGTAGACCCACACTGGTTTAGTACGTTGTTTGGATGGTATGTGTTTGCTAGTATGTTTGTAAGTGGAATTACTGTAATTGCATTAATGTCAATTTACTTAAAATCTAGAGGGTTTTTACCATTTGTTAATGATAGTCACCTACACGATTTAGCCAAGTTTATGTTTGGTATTAGTATTTTCTGGACATACTTATGGTTCTCTCAATTTATGCTTATTTGGTATTCAAATATTCCAGAAGAAGTAACATACTTTGTAACTAGATTCCAAGATTATCAATTACCATTTTTAGGAATGGTAGTTATGAACTTTGTTTTCCCATTATTACTTTTAATGAATAGTGATTACAAGCGTATTCCATGGTTTGTTGTTATGGGAGGTATTGTTATTTTAGCAGGTCATTATTTAGATATATTTGTAATGATTATGCCAGCAACAGTTGGAGACAGATGGTTTATTGGAATTCCTGAAATAAGTGCTATTTTATTATTTGCTGGTTTGTTTATGTTAGTCGTGTTTACATCATTAACAAAAGCACCACTCTTAGCGAAAGGAAATCCATTTATAAAAGAAAGTGAACATTTCCATTATTAAAAATTAATTAAAGTAGAGAAAAGACAATGACAGCTTTTTTAACAATTATAATAGTTCTTTTTATTGCTATTGCTATTTGGCAAATGGTAAAAATATTTGACCTGGCACAAGTTGGTGTTACAGATAATCAAGTAGCAAATGAGACAGATAATAAGATGAATGCGTATTTAATGTTAGGTTTTCTAATCTTCATTTATGGCATCACAATCGTTTGTTTCGTATTATGGGGTGATTTACCATTAATGTCAAATTCAGCATCCGAACACGGATCTGAAATTGATAACTTAATGATTATCTCTATGATAGTTATCTTTATCGTACAAACTATCACACAATTCTTATTACACTTTTTTGCTTATAAGTACCGTGGGGAAAAAGGTAAAAAAGCATTATACTATGCAGATAATAATACGCTAGAAGCCATCTGGACTATTATTCCAGTTATTGTATTAGCGGGATTAATTATCTACGGTTTATTTACGTGGACAAGTATTATGAACGTTAATGAAGATGATGATCCATTAATTGTAGAATTATATGCACAACAGTTTAACTGGAAGGCGCGATATGGTGGAAACGACAATACACTTGGAAAAGCGAATGTGCGTTTAATAGATATTGATAAGGCAAATATTTTAGGTGTAGATGAAGCAGATCCAAATGCTCAAGATGATGTTATTACAACAGAATTACATTTACCTGTTGGCAGACCTGTATTAATTAAAATGCGTTCACAAGATGTTCTGCATTCAGCATATATGCCACATTTTAGAGCGCAAATGAACTGTGTTCCAGGTATGATTACGCAATTTGGGTTTACGCCAACAGTAACTACTGCTGATATGAGACTAACGCCTGAAATGACTGATAAGGTGGCAAACATCAATGACATCCGTAAAGAGAAAAGTATTGAATTGGCCGCAAAAGGTGAAGCTACACTTGATCCTTATGAATTTGATTATCTATTATTATGTAATAAAATTTGTGGTAAGTCACATTATAACATGCAAATGAAAATAATAGTAGAAACCCAAGAAGAATATGAAGCTTGGATGGCAGAACAAAAAGAATTTAAAGATTCTTTAATTAAGTAAATAAAAACGGTTTTAAAAAAAGCATATAGAAGATTATGTCAACACACGCAGATACTCACGCTCACGACGACGATCACGGACATCATCATAAGGAAACGTTCATGACTAAATACGTTTTTAGTCAGGACCATAAAATGATTGCGAAGCAGTACCTTATTACAGGTACACTTATGGGAATTATAGGTGTTTTAATGTCTATCATGTTTCGTATTCAAATTGCTTGGCCAGAAGAACCAAATGTGCTATTTGAAGCTTTACTAGGTAAGTGGGCTCCAGGTGGTGTTATGGATGCTGATATTTATTTGGCATTAGTAACTATTCATGGTACCATTATGGTATTCTTTGTATTAACAGCTGGTTTAAGTGGAACTTTTAGTAACTTATTAATTCCGTTACAAATTGGTGCACGAGATATGGCGTCAGGTTTCCTAAACATGGTTTCCTACTGGTTATTTTTCTTATCAAGTATCTTAATGGTTTGCTCGTTATTTGTAGAAGCAGGACCTGCAGCTGCTGGTTGGACAATCTATCCGCCATTATCTGCATTGCCTATGGCACAAGGTGGTTCCGGAATGGGTATGACCATTTGGTTAATATCTATGGCTATCTTTATTGCTTCCTCATTATTGGGATCTTTAAATTACGTAGTTACGGTTATTAATTTACGTACCAAAGGTATGTCCATGACACGTTTACCATTAACAATTTGGGCGTTCTTTGTAACGGCTATTATTGGTATTGTATCATTCCCGGTATTATTAGCGGCTGCCTTATTATTAATAATGGATAGAAGTTTTGGAACATCATTCTTCTTATCAGATATCTTCATTCAAGGTGAAGTATTACATTATCAAGGTGGATCACCAGTATTATTTGAGCACTTATTTTGGTTCCTAGGGCATCCAGAAGTATATATTGTTATTCTTCCAGCCATGGGATTAGTTTCTGAAATTATGGCAACCAACTCACGTAAACCTATTTTTGGTTATCGTGCTATGATTGCTTCAATTTTGGCAATTGCATTCTTATCAACTATTGTTTGGGGTCACCATATGTTTGTATCTGGTATGAATCCATTTTTAGGATCTGTATTCACATTTACAACACTATTAATTGCTATCCCTTCTGCAGTAAAAGCATTTAACTGGATTACCACAATCTGGAAAGGAAATATTCAAATGAATACAGCCATGCTGTTTTCCATAGGTTTTGTTTCTACGTTTATATCCGGTGGTTTAACAGGTATTATTTTAGGTGATAGTGCTTTAGATATTAACGTCCACGATACATACTTCGTAATTGCGCATTTCCACTTGGTAATGGGTATATCGGCATTGTATGGTATGTTTGCAGGTATTTATCATTGGTATCCAAAAATGTTTGGACGTATGATGAACAAAAAAATGGGGTATATCCACTTTTGGATAACAGCTATTTGTGCTTACGGTGTTTTCTTTCCAATGCACTTTATCGGAATGGCAGGTTTACCAAGACGTTACTATACAAACTCGGCGTTTCCTTTATTTGATGATTTAGCAAATGTGAATGTGGTCATTACAATTTTCGCTATAATTGGAGGAATTGTACAGATTGTTTACTTGTATAATTTCTTTTCTAGTATGTTCTTTGGAAAGAAAGCAGAACAAAATCCATGGAAATCTACTACATTAGAATGGACAACTCCAGTAAAACATATTCACGGAAACTGGCCAGGTGCTATTCCACATGTATATCGTTGGCCTTATGATTATAGTAAGCCAGGTCACGATGCTGATTTTGTACCTCAAAACGTTCCTTTAATGGAAGGTGAAGAAGAGTTACATCACTAAATTTCCTTTGAAATAGTAATCTTATAATAGATTTATATAATCAAAGCTTTTCTAATAATTTAGAAAGGCTTTTTTTATGCACAAAGGTTACTGAACACTTTGTATATTTGTTTATGAAGTTTCAATATTGATTAATAAATAAGATTCCCCTTTTCATGGGAACTGAACATGAACGAAAACCTAGATCCTACAAACGAAAATTTTTCACCTGAAGAAAATGACGTCGAGAAAAAGTTAAGACCATTATCATTTGATGACTTTACAGGTCAAGAGCAAGTCTTGGAAAATCTTCAAATATTTGTTCAAGCCGCTAATGGTCGGGAAGAAGCTTTAGATCACACCTTATTTCATGGTCCTCCAGGATTAGGAAAAACAACTTTAGCCCATATTTTGGCTAGCGAATTAGGCGTGAGTATTAAAGTTACATCTGGACCTGTTTTAGATAAACCAGGCGATTTAGCTGGGTTACTTACCAATCTAGATGAACGCGATGTGCTATTTATTGACGAAATCCATCGGTTAAGTCCTATTGTGGAGGAATACTTGTATTCGGCTATGGAGGACTATAAAATCGATATCATGATTGAATCTGGACCAAATGCTAGAACTGTTCAGATAAACTTAAACCCGTTTACCTTAATTGGTGCTACAACACGTTCCGGTTTATTAACAGCGCCAATGCGTGCGCGTTTTGGTATTCAAAGTCGTTTGCAATATTATAATACGGAATTATTAACGACCATCGTTCAAAGAAGTGCTACTATTTTAAATGTTCCCATTTCTATGGAAGCTGCTGTTGAAATAGCAGGAAGAAGCCGTGGAACACCGCGTATTGCCAATGCTTTATTACGTCGTGTTCGTGATTTTGCTCAAATTAAAGGGAATGGTAATATTGATATTAAAATTGCACGTTTTGCTTTGGAAGCTTTACATGTAGATGCACACGGTCTTGATGAGATGGATAATAAAATTTTAACAACCATTATTGATAAGTTTAAAGGTGGTCCTGTTGGAATTACAACGCTAGCAACAGCCGTTAGTGAAAGTGCTGAAACAATTGAGGAAGTATATGAACCCTTTTTAATTCAACAAGGCTTCATTATGCGGACACCTCGTGGTCGTGAAGTTACGGAACAAGCCTATAAACATTTAGGACGTGTAAAAGGTCCTACTCAAGGTGGATTATTCTAATAATTCTCTATATTTTGAAATCTAAAAAGCAAATACCAACAGTTCCTTTAAGTAAATTCATTGGTAATTCTCTGGAGATTCTCAAAAACCCCCTACCTTTTCATCATAAGAATTTTACCGAACAAGGCGATGTTTTCCGATTAAAAATCGGTTTTTCAAATAGCGTCGTTTTTGTTCGCAATGCTGCCTTTGCCGAATATGTGCTGCAAACCAATCAAAAGAATTATAAAAAATCTAAAATCCAAACAGAAGATTTAGTCAAATATGTTGGTAAAGGTTTGTTGACAGCTGAAGGTGAACATTGGAAAAAGCAACGAAAACTTATTCAGCCTGCTTTTCATAAGAAACAATTAGAAACGCTTTTAGATAGTATAAAAAACGCCATTCTTTCGGAATACAAAAAAATTAAACCGAATCAGGTTATTGATGTGTTCCCCATTTTAAATGATTTGGCATTTCAAACGGTTGTAAAATCCCTATTCAGTAGTGCAGCCAATCAAGATGATATTAATCGCTTGCAATATATCACGGAAGCTGCTCAAAAAATGCTAGTCAAAGAATTACGTCAACCGTATTTAGGTTGGTGGTTTAAATGGAGTGGCGAAATTGAAAAGCACCTAAAATTAACTAACGAAGCACGTCAAATTTTAAAACGAATTGTTGCCGAACGTCGGGAATCACAAGTTACAGAAAACGATTTGTTGGATATGCTTTTGGATGCCAAATATGATGATGGCAATTCCATGGAAGAAGAACAGTTGATTGATGAAATTTTAATTTTATTTACAGCCGGACATGAAACCACTTCCAATGCGCTCACATTTACAACACAATTGCTCGCATTACATCCAGAATGGCAAGAACAAATTTATAACGAACGGTTAGAAATACAAGAACAAAGCAGCGACTTAATGGATTTGGTTACACAATCTAAAATCTGTCAGCAAGTTGTTGAAGAAGCCATGCGTTTGTATCCACCGGTTTATTTTATAGATCGCGTAAATATAGAAGCAGATAGTTTTAATGGATTAGATTTTGAAGCAGGAGCTAATTTGTTGTTTTCGGTTTATGAAATGCATCGTCATCCGGATTTATGGGAACAACCGAACCGTTTTAATCCCGAACGTTTTAATGAAGGAAGCAGAAAGTTCTCATCGCAATATTTCCCTTTTGGAGCAGGACCACGAAAATGTATTGGAAATAATTTCGCTATGTTTGAAATGATTATTGCTATTTCAGAATTAACAGCTATGTACAAAATTCATCCGCAATTTGATACGATTGATATTACACCACTAATCACCCTAAAACCTAAAAACGCTTTGCTTACATTTGAAAGACGTTCATAACTAAAATAAATTATTAAAAATGTCAGGTGGAGCCCTTCAACTGCGTTCAGAAAAAACTAAAATCAAAATTTTTAAGCATAAGGCTAACTAATCATAAAGCTAAAACCGGAAAGTGACTAATACATCCAAATACAGTCAGATTATAAAAACGGAAGCCAAACGCCTCGGGTTTTTGTCTTGTGGCATCAGTCAAGCTGGTTTTTTGGAAACAGAAGCTCCACGTTTGGAAACTTGGCTGAACAAAAACATGAATGGCGAAATGTCCTACATGGAAAATCATTTTGATAAGCGTCTCGATCCAACCAAACTTGTGGAAGGCTCTAAAAGTGTGGTATCCTTATTATTAAATTACTATCCGTCGGAAACCCAAAAAGAGGACACCTACAAATTGTCTAAATATGCTTACGGAACAGATTACCATTTCATTATAAAAGATAAATTAAAAACGCTTTTACAGACTATTCAAGAAGAAATTGGGGAGGTTGGTGGTCGCGCTTTTGTAGATTCGGCGCCAGTTTTAGATAAGGCTTGGGCCGCAAAATCAGGTTTAGGATGGATTGGGAAACATTCCAATTTATTAACGCAGCAAGTGGGTTCTTTTTATTTTATAGCTGAACTTATTATCGATTTAGAATTGGAATATGATGCCGTTACCACGGATCATTGTGGTACCTGTACCAAATGTATTGATGCGTGCCCAACACAAGCCATTACGGAACCCTATGTGGTAGATGGCAGTAAATGTATTTCCTATTTTACCATTGAGTTAAAAGAAAATATTCCAACAGAATTTAAAGGTCAGTTTAACGACTGGATGTTTGGTTGCGATATTTGCCAAGATGTTTGTCCATGGAATCGGTTTTCAAAAGCACATAGCGAACCTCTTTTTAATCCACACCCCGAATTACTAGAAATGACCAAAAAAGATTGGGAAGAAATTACCGAGGACACGTTCCGTAAAGTATTTCAAAAATCGGCCGTAAAACGAACTAAATTTTCAGGACTTACCCGAAACATTGATTTTTTAAAGGATTAATTGATATGAAATTTTTTTCACTCTTCATCTTTTTGACAATCTGCAGTTGTTCTAGTCAATACAGTAGCGTGCATGTTGAAAATATATCTTCAGAGCTTTTAAAAAATGAAAACCGATTTGACCTGGACAATAAAATCTACACATTAAATAGAGAAGTCCTTTATAGTTTTTCTAAATATGAAAAAGAAACGCTAATCCCATCTGACATAAAATATATTAGACTGACCGTCATTGGAACCACAAAGCCATTTTCAAAGTTCGATTCCGATTATAGTCAGACGGTTATTGAATATGAATATTTGAATGCAGCAAAGAAAATTTTAGCGACTGAAAAAACAGGTTTGATAGAAAATGATAAAAATATTTGGTTTCATCCGCCAAGAACATTGGATGCGGGTATATTACAACTTTCTGCTTTTCCTTATATAAAATTAACTGATCAAACTAAATGGAAATGGAAGTTGGATGCCGCATTTGAAAAATACCAAGACGTCCATTTGGTGCACTCCTATAAAAAAATGAAATCCATTAGTTATAAAACGAAATTTGGATTGTTACCTTGTATCCCTATATCGGCAACATCTCAAAGTCATATTGGGATATCCACATCGGTTTTTATATATAATGAAAAGTACGGTTTTGTGAAGTTGGAATTTAATAATATAGATGGCACGACCATAGTATTGGAAATGATTTGAAAGTTTCAAAATTAAATACCATGGGACGATCGCCGTTATTACTAGTAAAACTTATAATACCCGAAACATTGATTTTTTAAAGGATTAGAACGCCATTAAAGTCTCCATCTTTTTTTTATACTTCTTTTATCCTAAACTTGTACCTTTGTAAGTCCGATAAAATATTTATATATGAGCAAGCAAAGCAGAAGAAGGGAAGCCTTAGTATATCATGCAAAACCAACACCTGGAAAAATAAAAGTTGTACCAACTAAAAAATACGCCAGTCAGCGCGATTTATCATTAGCCTATTCACCTGGAGTTGCAGAGCCTTGTTTGGAAATTGCAAAAGATATAGATAACGTTTATAAATATACAACCAAAGGAAATTTGGTAGCGGTAATTTCCAACGGAACCGCGGTTTTAGGACTTGGAAATATTGGTCCGGAAGCGTCCAAACCCGTTATGGAAGGTAAAGGTCTGCTATTTAAAATATTTGCAGATATTGATGTTTTTGATATTGAGATTGGTACCGAAGATGTTGAAACATTCATTCAAACCGTGAAAATGATAGCCCCTACTTTTGGTGGTATCAATTTAGAAGATATTAAAGCGCCTGAAGCATTTGAAATAGAACGCAGACTGAAAGCAGAATTGGATATTCCAGTCATGCATGATGATCAGCATGGAACAGCTATCATTTCGGCGGCCGCTTTATTGAATGCTCTAGAACTCGCTGAAAAAAACATAAAAGATGTTCAGATAGTGATTAGTGGTGCTGGTGCAGCTGCTATTTCTTGCTCACGTTTATACCAAGCATTTGGAGCAACACGTGAAAACATGGTCATGTTGGATAGTAAAGGTGTCATTCGAAATGATCGTGAAACCTTAACACCTGAAAAAGCAGAGTTTGCAACCCATAGAAAAATAGACACGATTGAAGAAGCTATGAATAATGCCGATGTATTTATCGGACTTTCTACTTCAGATATTGTATCACCAGATATGTTATTATCCATGGCAGACAATCCTATTGTTTTTGCCATGGCAAATCCAGATCCAGAAATTCAATACGATATAGCCATTGCTACGCGTAAAGATATTATCATGGCAACTGGAAGAAGTGATCATCCTAATCAGGTGAACAATGTACTAGGATTTCCATTTATTTTTAGAGGCGCTTTAGATGTTCGTGCTACTAAAATTAATGAAGAAATGAAAATGGCTGCTGTTAAAGCATTGGCCAATTTAGCTAAAGAAGCCGTTCCAGAACAGGTTAATATTGCTTATGGTGAAACACGACTAACATTTGGCCGCGATTATATTATTCCTAAACCATTTGATCCACGATTAATTTCTCAAATTCCACCAGCAGTAGCCAAAGCAGCTATAGAAAGTGGTGTAGCTAAAAACCCAATTACCGATTGGGATAAATATGAAAATGAACTTTTAGAGCGTTCTGGTTCTGATAATAAAGTTGTACGATTACTTTTAAATCGTGCTAAATTAAGCCCGAAACGTGTGGTGTATGCTGAAGCAGATCATTTAGATGTTTTGAAAGCAGCTCAAATTGCACATGATGAAGGGATTGCCATGCCAATTTTATTAGGAAGACGTTCCGTGATTGAAAAACTAAAAGAAGAAATTGAATTTGATGCCGATGTGCCTATTATCGATCCGAAATCTGATGAAGAAGAGGAGCGTTTAAAAGCCTACGCAAAAGTATATTGGCAACAACGCAAACGTAAGGGCGTTACTTTGTATTCAGCAGAGAAAATGATGCGTGAGCGTAACTATTTTGCGGCTATGATGGTTAATGAAGGTGATGCTGATGCGCTGATTTCTGGATTTTCAAGAAGTTATCCTTCCGTTGTAAAACCCATGTTAGAATTAATTGGTTTGGCACCAGGTTCTACACGTGTGGCAACAACAAATGTAATGATGACACAACGAGGACCGCTATTCTTAAGTGATACGGCTATTAACATCAATCCATCGGCTAGCGATTTAACTAAAATAGCCCAAATGACAGCAGGTGTAGTCAAAATGTTTGGTATGGAGCCTGTAATGGCTATGATTTCATATTCAAATTTTGGTTCATCAAAAAATCAAACGGCAACCAAAGTTGGTGAAGCCGTAGCATATTTACACAAAAGACATCCTAATTTATTGGTAGATGGTGAATTGCAAGCCGATTTCGCATTAAATAGTGAAATGCTTCAAGATACATTCCCATTTTCAAAACTAGCCGGGAAAAAAGTAAATACCCTTATTTTTCCAAATTTAGAATCTGGAAATATTACCTATAAGTTATTGAAAGAATTGAACCAAGCAGACTCCATTGGGCCAATAATGATGGGTATGCGTAAACCCGTTCATATTCTGCAATTAGATGCTAGTGTAGACGAAATTGTGAACATGACAGCCATTGCAGTTATTGATGCACAGCAAAAAGAAAAATTAGCAGAAGCACAAAATGGGTGATTCGGTTAGTAAACACCTTTGTTTTGAAAATAATTTTATTACATTTGAGAGTTAATAGAATGTTAATTAATGATTACACATATTCAAGGAAGACTTGTTGAAAAAAGGCCAACAGACGTTGTAATAGACTGCAATGGTGTTGGCTATCATTTAAATATATCACTGCATACTTTTTCGCAAATACCAGAGGGTGAAAATCTTAAGCTGTATACGCATCTTCAGGTTAAGGAGGATTCGCATACCTTGTTTGGTTTTTCGTCACTCGCTGAGCGTGAAATATTCCGCATGCTTTTATCTGTAAGTGGTATTGGTGCTAGTATTGCTCGTACTATGTTGTCTTCTTTAACACCTGTGCAAGTTCGTGAAGGAATTGCAGTTGGTGATGTAGCATTAATACAATCTATAAAAGGTATTGGAGCCAAGACGGCTCAACGTGTTATTTTAGATTTGAAAGATAAAATTTTGAAAGTCTATGATATTGATGAAAATTCAACAGCACAAAGCAATACAAATAAAGATGAAGCGTTATCTGCTTTAGAAGTTTTGGGTTTTACCAAGAAACAGTCCGAACGCGTTATAGACAAGTTTTTAAGTCAAGAGCCACAAGCAAATGTCGAAACCATTATTAAGCAAGCGCTAAAAAATTTATAATAGATTTTGAATACAACCAACCCTAATTTATATAAATCCTTAAAAAATTACGTACTTGTTGCCAGTGCGCTTTTGTGTTCCGTATTAGCCTGGTCACAAACAGAACCTGTAGAACAAGATTCAACTCAAACTGGATTTAATCTCGGCAATATGCAAATGCCAAATCCGTCGAGTATTGAATCTAAATATAAATATGATCCCATAACGGATCGTTATATTTATACGGAAACGGTAGGCGAATTCAATATTAACTATCCCATAATCTTAACACCTGAAGAATATCAGGATTTAATAGTTAAGCAAAGTTTACAATCTTATTACAAACAAAAAATTGATGCTTTTGATGGTGTCAAAGAAGGTAGCGAGGAAGAACAGAAAAATTTATTGCCAGAGTTTTATGTCAATTCCGGTTTTTTCGAAACTATTTTTGGGAGCAATACAATTGAGGTTATTCCACAGGGTTCGGTAGAAATGGATTTGGGTATTTTATTTACCAAACAAGATAACCCAGCCTTTTCACCAAGAAATAGAAGTAGTTTTACGTTTGATTTTGATCAGCGTATCAGTTTGAGTTTACTCGGTAAAGTAGGAACAAGGCTGCAAGTAACGGCTAATTATGATACCGAATCCACATTCGATTTTCAAAATTTAATAAAATTAGAATACACACCAACCGAAGACGATATAATTCAGAAAATTGAAGTTGGTAACGTTAGTATGCCTTTAAATAGTTCCTTAATTACAGGAGCGCAAAGTTTGTTTGGAGTTAAAACACAATTACAATTTGGAAAAACAACCATTACTGGTGTGTTCTCTGAACAACGTTCAGATAGACGAACAGTAGTTGCTCAGGGAGGTGGAACGCTAGAAGAATTTGATTTCTTTGCACGTGATTATGATGAAAATCGTCACTTCTTTTTATCTCATTACTTTAGAGATAAATATGATGCTTCTTTAGCTAATTATCCATTTATTAATACCAATGTGCAAATTACACGTATTGAAGTTTGGGTTACCAATAGAACCAATCGTACAGAAAATGTTCGGAATATTGTAGCACTTCAGGATTTAGGGGAATCAAACCCAAATCCAGCAGCTAATGATATTTTATTAAACCCTATTCCTCCTGGATTTTTAAATGCAGGGCCTAATGCATTTCCAGATAACGGAAATAACGATTATGATCCTACAGCCATTGGTTCTGGATCTGTTTTAAATGATAATATTCGAGACATTGCAACCGCTCAACAAGGTTTTGGAAGTCTTTCAGGTGTTGTTAATGAAGGTTCTGATTATGCTAAATTAGAAAATGCCCGAAAGCTAACGGAAGGTCAAGAATATACTGTTGATACGCAATTAGGTTACATTTCCTTAAATCAACGCTTAAATAATGACGAAGTTGTAGCCGTCGCTTTTCAATACACCGTTGGAGGACAAGTATATCAAGTTGGTGAATTTGCCAATGGAGGTGTAGATCCAACTGGAATTGATAATTCTGGGCCAATTACAACTGTTACAAATAGTACGTTAGTTTTAAAATTATTAAAAAGTCCAATTACAAATGTGCAACAGCCTATTTGGGACTTGATGATGAAAAACATTTATGATACAGGAGCGTATCAATTAAGCCAGGAAGATTTTAAATTGAATATTTTTTATAGTGAAGCTTCACCATTAAATTTTATTTCGCCTGTTGCTGGAACACCATTTCCAGATTTTGAAGGGAATCCTATTCAGGAAACCACTTTATTACGATTATTTAATTTAGACCGCTTGAATTTTAATAATGATCCGCAAACTAATGGTGACGGATTTTTCGATTTTGTACCAGGAATTACCGTTTTACCGCAAAATGGTAAAATAGTTTTTACTAAAGTGGAACCGTTTGGTGAATATTTATTCAACACGTTATCATTATCCAATGCGGAAGATTATCAAAATAATTTAACCTATAACGCCAACCAAGCGAAATATGTTTTTGATGTACTCTATAAAGAAACCAAATCTGCAGCTTTAGAGGAAGCAGATAAAAATAAATTTAAAATAAAAGGGCGTTACAAATCCGAAGGTGGTGATGGAATTCCTATTGGAGCATTCAATGTGCCTCGTGGTTCGGTAACCGTTACTGCAGGTGGTAGAACGTTAGTGGAAGGTGTAGATTATACTGTAAATTATGGTGCAGGAACGGTTCAAATTTTAGATGAAGCGTTAAAAGCGTCCAATACACCTATTCAAGTTTCAACGGAAAACAATGCTGTTTTTGGACAACAAACAAAACGTTTTACAGGTGTAAATGTTGAGCATAAGTTTAATGAAAACTTTGTTATTGGTGGTACATGGTTGCACTTAAACGAACGACCAATTACGCAAAAAGCAAATTACAGTCAAGAGCCTATTAATAATCATATTTTCGGATTTAATGGAAACTACTCTACAGAAGTACCATTTTTAACCCGTTTAGTAAATAAACTTCCAAATATTGATACAGACGTCATGTCCAATCTATCAGTTCGTGGGGAGTTTGCTTACTTAGCGCCAGGTTCTCCAAAAGGAACTGATTTTCAGGGTGAAGCCACATCCTATGTGGATGATTTTGAAGGGTCGCAAAATAACATCGATTTAAAGTCACCACAATCTTGGTTCTTATCAAGTAGACCTCGTGGTATAAACGGTAATAACGATGACCAAAACGGTATTGCTCAAGGTTTTGATCGTGCCATGCTAAACTGGTATACTATTGATCCTGTTTTCTATAGCAGCAGAAGCCCAGATGGGATTTCAGATGATGATATCTCTGATTTATTTACCAGTCGTGTATTTATAAATGAGTTGTTTCCAGCGCAAGATATCGCTCAAGGTCAATCAACCGTTCTTTACACATTAGATTTAGCATATTACCCAACAGAACGCGGTCCTTACAACTTCCAAACAAATAATGTTGATATTCCGAATAGTACGTTAACAAATCCGCAAAATAGTTGGGCTGGTATTACGAGAGGACTAACCTCTACAGATTTTGAACAAGCAAACGTTGAGTATATTGAATTCTGGTTACAAGATCCATTTCAAGAAAATACGGCTAATCCAGGTGGTAAACTGGTATTTAATTTAGGAAATATCTCTGAAGACGTTGTTAAAGACGGTCGTAAATTATATGAAAACGGCTTGCCAATGGATGGGAATGTTATTGGCGTTTTACCGCAATCGCCTTCTTGGAATACGGTTTATCCGCAAAATCAATCCTTAATTTATGCGTTTGATACGACTGGAGACGAACGTACCAATCAAGATGTTGGTTATGATGGTCTTAGTGATGATGATGAACGCGCAGTTTTTACAGATTATTCTGCTTTACCAGATCCAGCAAATGATAATTATTCCTACTTTTTAAATGTAGATGGCGATATTTTTCAACGCTATAAAAATTATAATGGTGTAGATGGTAACTCACCAGATACCTTTTCCGATACCAATCGTGGTTCTACAACCCAGCCTGATGTGGAAGATGTAAACCGTGATAATACCATGAATACGATAGATAGTTATTTTGAGTATGAATTGGATATTAAGCCAGCGGATTTAAATATTAACAATCCATACATTGTGGATATCAAGGAAAATCAAATTAGAAGTTTACCAAACGGTCAAACGGTTGTGCCAAAATGGTACCAATTTAGAATCCCAGTTGATGATATTGATAGAACATCTATAGGTGGAATTTCCGATTTACGTTCCATTCGTTTTGCTAGAATGTTTTTAAAAGAATTTACCGAGAAAACAGTATTACGTTTTGGAACATTAGATTTAGTACGTAGTGAATGGCGTCGTTATTCGCAAACATTAGATACCGATGAAGGTGATCCATCTTTAGATAATACCGAATTTTCAGTAGGTGTTGTAAGTACGTTAAAAAATGATGGTAGTTACCAGTCGCCTCCAGGTGTAGACCCAGAAGAGCTTTTTAATAATAATACGGTTGTTAGACAGAATGAACAATCTTTATTATTAGATGTTTGTGGGTTGGAATCTGAAGATGGACGTGCTGTATTTAAAAATATAAATGTGGATATGCGTCAGTACAAACGTTTACGTATGTACATGCACGCCGAGGAAGGTGATCAGCCAGGATTAAATGATGATGATTTATTTGGTTTTATTAGAATGGGTAATGATTTAACCCAAAACTATTATGAAATTATGGTGCCTCTTAAAGTCTCACAAGGATTTTCAAGAGAAGCACTTTGGCCAGAAGCCAATCAAATAAATTTACCGTTAGAATTACTACAAGATATAAAATCGAAATCTATAGCAGCTGGAAATATCAGCAGTTTAGATCCAACCTATTATGAGGTAATTGGAGAACAACTAAGTGCAATAGCTGTCAATCAGTACGATCCGCTGCCTGTTGGAATTGGCGATGCCGATAATTATCATCGTATAGCTATTGTTGGTAATCCAAATTTTGGAGATATCCGAACCTTAATGGTTGGTGTTAAAAACAGATCCGCATTAAATAAATGTGCCGTTGTTTGGCTTAACGAATTGCGTTTATCAGATATGGATAGCGAAGGTGGTTGGGCAGCCGTTTTAAGTATGGATTCTAACATTGCAGATTTTGCTAGTGTTAGTGCAACTGGACGTAAAAGTACATCAGGATTTGGAAGTATAGAACAAGGGCCTCAAGAACGTAGTCGTGAAGATGTTCAGCAATATGACATAGTTACCAATGTAAATGTTGGTCAGTTACTACCTGAAAAATGGGGTATTCAAATACCATTTAATTATGGTGTTGGAGAGGAACGCATTACACCTAAATATGATGAATTTTATCGTGATATAGAATTGCAAACGCAATTGGATAATAATGTAGATCAAGATTCTATTTTAAATGTTAACGAAAATTTCACCAAGCGAAAGAGTATTAATTTCATTGGTGTTCGTAAAATTAGAACAGGAGAATCTGCACCACGTTTTTATGATGTGGAAAACTTCACCGTTAATTATTCCTTCAATAAAGTAGAACATCGTGATTTTGAAATTGAAAGTGCTGTTGATAAAAATGTAAGAACAGGTGTTAATTATGCTTATAATTTTGCACCATTAAGTATAGAGCCTTTCAAGAAAAACGATTCCTTATTTATGAGTAAATATTGGAAAATTTTAAAGGACTTTAATATCAATCCAATACCCGCAAGTTTTACGGTAAACTCTAATATTAATAGGCAGTTTAACAAACAGAAATTTAGAGAAATAGATTTAGGAGGTGGAAATATTGGCCTTCAAGAATTGTACAGACGTAATTATACCTTTGATTTTGGTTATACCGTAAACTACAATTTGACCAAGTCCTTAACTATGAATTTCACGGCGTCTAACGTTAATATTGTTCGAAATTATTTCAAAAACAATATTCGCAATAGCGAACAAGATCCAAGTTTAGATGTTTGGGATGGATTCTTTGATGTGGGAGATCCAAACACGCAGTATCAACAGTTAGGTATTAATTATGAAATACCAATAAACAAAATACCAACCTTTGCTTTTATTGATGCTACCTATTCGTATAGTGGCGAATTTCAATGGCAGAAAGGATCAGATTTATTTGGCGATTTAGAAGTTGACGGTATAACGTACGATTTAGGAAACACCATTTCCAATGCCAATCAGCACAACATAAATACAACGTTCAATATGAACAAATTGTATAATTATGTTGGACTGAAAAAGAAAACTATTCGTAAAACGACAGCTAATAGTCGTGATGTAAAAAGAACGCCTACGCCTCCAGGACAAGAGAGTCTGGCAAAGGATGGTCCAGTAGCAGATGCTAAAAAAGTATCTAAAAACAATACGGGAACCAAACTTTTAAATACAGGAATTGGTATCGTTACAGCAGTTAAACGTATTCAGTTTAATTACGCCGAAACCAGTGGTACATATTTACCAGGTTATTTACAAACTCCAGGATTTATAGGGACTTTAAAACCAACAGCAGGTTTTACATTTGGTAGCCAAAACGATGTTAGAAATATGGCTGCAAGACGTGGTTGGTTAACATTATATCCAGACTTTAATGATCAGTACCGTGTAAATAAAACACGTCAATTAGATTTTTCTGCAAATATTGAACCTTTCAATGACCTAAAAATTGATATAGTAGGTAATAGAATGTATTCTGAAAACTATACAGAAAACTACCGAGTAAACGATTTAGGGAGTGAATTAGAGTATGAATCCTTAACACCAAATGCTTTTGGAAACTTTAATATTTCAACCGTATTAATAAAAACAGCATTCACTGCTAGTGATGAAACACAATCGCAAACGTTTAATGAATTTAGAACAAACCGATTAAAAGTAGCCAACAGATTAGCCGAAGAGTTTTACGGTAATTCTGGTTATGCAGTAGATGCAGAAGGCTATCCAGTAGGATTTGGTAAAAACAGTCAGTCGGTTTTATTACCATCTTTCTTATCGGCTTATTCCGGTCAGAAAGCTGAAAAAGTGTCATTGAGTGCTTTCCGTGATGTGCCAATTCCAAACTGGGATATTAAGTACACAGGATTAATGAATTTAAAATGGTTTAAGAGTAAGTTTAAACGTTTTTCCATTGTTCATGGTTACCGTTCTAATTATACTATTAATCAATTCCGTTCCAATTTAGATTACGATGCTGATAATCCAACAGCTGTTGATCAGAGTGGGAATTTCAAGAACGAAAAACTATACAGTAATATTAACTTAAGCGAAATGTTTAGTCCGCTGTTCCGTATTGATATGGAAATGAAAAGCTCGATCAAAATTTTGCTAGAAATGAAAAAAGATCGCTTGCTATCATTGAGTTTCGATAATAATTTAATGACTGAAATTCAAGGAAATGAATATATAGTAGGCTTGGGTTACCGTATTAAAGATGTACGAATTAAAACGAAACTAGCAGGTCCTAAAAAACGTATTGTTAGTGATTTGAATATGAAAGCAGATGTTTCCGTACGTGATAACAAAACTATTATCCGGTATTTAGATTTGGATAATAACCAAATCACATCTGGACAGACTATCTGGTCATTAAAATTTTCAACCGATTATGCGTTTAGTAAAAACCTAACTGGAATTTTCTACTTTGATTATGCCTTTTCAGAATACGCTATTTCAACCGCATTCCCACAAACGACTATTCGTTCAGGAATTACATTGAGATATACATTTGGTAATTAATGCGTATTAGTTTGAAAATATAAAGCGAATAAATACATTTGTAAAAAAATATAATAATTATGAATATTCCAGCCGAATTAAAATATACAAAAGACCACGAGTGGGTTAAGTTAGAAGGCGATGTTGTAACAATTGGTATTACAGATTTTGCGCAAGGCGAATTAGGTGATATTGTTTATGTTGAAGTTGAAACTGTAGACGATACATTAGAAGCAGATGAAATTTTTGGTTCTGTTGAAGCTGTAAAAACAGTCTCTGATTTATTCTTACCAGTAGCTGGTGAAATTATTGAATTTAATGAAGCGCTAGAAGATGCTCCAGAAACTGTGAATTCAGATCCTTATGGCGCAGGTTGGATGATTAAAGTTAAGTGTTCTAATGTGTCAGATGTAGACGGACTTATGTCTGCAGATGACTATAAAGCGCTTATTGGTGCTTAAAAAGTACACATTATTAATCTCTATAGGTTATAGCGTATCGTTATTAGCGTTGAGTTTAATGACATTAGATTTTGATAAGATTCAAGATTTTGCACCAACCTTTGGAGATAAAATATTTCATTTTGTAGCTTATGGCTTGTTAACATGGACCTGGTTTTATACCTTCCATATTAAGTATAAGTATTCAAAACTTAAGGCATTAATACTCGTGTCAATCGCTAGTATTATCTTTGGTACAATAATTGAAGTATTACAAAAAGAATTAACAAACACACGTTTTTTTGATTGGTATGATATTACAGCAAATATAGGAGGTGTCCTTATTATAGCTTCTATAGTACTCTTCAACAAAAAAAGTGACGTTAAATACTATTAATCGTTTGTTTAATTACCAATTTATTGGTTATTTTAGCAAGCAGTAATAAATTTAAAACTATGGAACCTAAAAAAAATCCGAAAGCAAATGTTGGTAGAAACAGTTCACTGTTCTTTGCCATTGGTTTAGCATTGATGTTGTTTTTAACAAATTATGCTATTAACTATAAAACCTATGATAAAGAATTGATAGATATCGGTACTTTAGATATGGGTGATGATTTAGAAGAAGAAGTTCCAATTACTGAAACCATTGCTACACCACCACCACCACCACCACCACCTGCAGCGCCAGAAGTGATTGAGATTGTGGAAGATGATGAAGAGGTTGAAGAAACCGTAATCGAATCAACGGAAACAAGTCAAGAAGAAGAAATTGTTGAAATTGAAGAGGTTCAAGTAGAAGAGGTAGAGGAAGTAGAAGAAGTTCCGTTTGCAGTTATTGAAAACGTTCCAGTTTTCCCAGGTTGTGAAAGTGGAAACAATGAAGCTAAAAAAGCATGTATGAATAAAAAGATGAATGATTTCATCGCAAAAAAATTCAACACAGATTTAGCTCAAGAACTAGGTTTATCAGGAATTCAGCAAATTCGCGTATTCTTTAAAATTGATAAAAACGGTGATATTATAGATGTAAAAGCAAGAGCACCACACCCAAGTTTAGAAAAAGAAGCGATGCGTGTAATTGGTTTACTACCTAAAATGAAACCAGGTAAACAACGTGGAAAAGCAGTAAGAGTACCTTACTACTTGCCTATAAAATTCCAAGTTCAAGATTAAGCAAAACACCTATTTTTATATAAAATCAAAATCCCGTTACTAATTCAGTAACGGGATTTCTTTTTTGGTACGCTTATTGCTTTTTTAACATAATATTAACTTGCTTGCCGTCCGGTAGACATCTAAACTTTAATATTATGAACTTTTTAAACAAGAAGAAAGGCAACACTCTGCAAAGTGAACCTTCCGTAAAAAAACATCATAAGCATGATGTAAATTTACAAAAAAACGCAACTATTTACTTTCAAGTAGGTTTAATTCTCTGTTTGCTTTTTGCGTATGGATTATTGGAAATGAGTTTTCAAACAGTAGATACAACTATTCCGGAAATGGGGTTTGTGGATGAACCACCAACTGAATTCTCAATGGATAGTTATCAGGTATACAAAGAACCTGTAGACGAACCAGTTGTTGAAAAAAAGAAAGCACCAACAGATTCTCCAGTATTAGAAGTAATAAAAAATACGGATCCATCAACTGAAACGACGGATACTTTTTTAAGTGAAGTCACATCAGATGCAAAACCAAATCTGAATGCTAGTGATATTCACGTTGTTGATCTTCCAGATGATCCCATCAATATTATGTTGGTGGAAAAGGTGCCTGTTTTCCCCGGTTGTGAATTGGCAACAAACAATGAACAACGTCGTGCGTGCTTAAATGAAAAAGTAACTAGCTTTGTTAAGGATCAATTCAATACAGACAAAGGGCAAGCTATAGGATTGCAAGGTTTACAACGAATTTTTGTCAATTTTAAAATCACTAAAAATGGTGATATTGAAATTTTAAAAACACGAGCGCCACATCCAAATTTGGAAGCAGAAGCGCAGCGTGTTGTAAATAAACTTCCTAAAATGAAACCAGCACAACATGGTAATAAAAGTGTGGACGTGCTTTATACCTTACCAATTGCTTTTCAAGTAGAATACTAATTGCCATAATTTTTTTATAGGAATGCCGTTATTATAGAAGCTATGATAACGGCATTTTTATAGGCGTATTATTAAAAAAATAGTATCTTTCAACACTCATAAATCCATACTTAATGAACATAAAGAACTTCTGTATTATTCTGCTTCTTTTACTTCAATGTAGCATTTTTGCGCAATCAAATAAATTTTACGAAAAACCACCCGTTTTTCCAGAATGTGAATCGGAAGATATTAATACGCTTCAAGCCTGTTTTGATAATCAAGTGTTCAATAACGTATTTAATAACTTTAACGTTCCTGATGTCGTTTCGGAAGAAAACTATCAAGGTGATGTGGTTATTTTATTCGAAGTTGATAAAGAGGGAACTTTTCGAGTTATTTATGTAGATGCCATTTATTCCGAACTGAAGGATGAAGCCAAGCGGGTTTTTGATGAATTCCCAAAAATTAAACCAGCAACCTACAATGGCAACCCAACCTTTAAACAATATTCTTTTGCTTTAAAAATTCCATTAGTGCAACAAACCGTTGCTACAAAAGATTTATCGAAAGATGAAGAGTTAGCGGAATTAGAACGTGGTGCCAAGCAGGAATATGATAGTGTAAACGCGAATTTAAAGCCATTTTCTAATAAGGAATATACTAGTCAATTAAACATTCCTTTTACGCATGAATATTATTCGCGTTTCGGTAGAAGCATTAATTTAGTTGGTACAAATAGCCATACAAGTTCCAAACCTTATATGTATGAAGATGTTTCAAAATACTATGATTTTGAAGCAGAAAAAGAAGCCCTAGCAAAAACCAAATCCTCTTTTGCGGGACGAAAACTTTGGAATGAACGTTTGGTTCGTGTGGAAGGAGAGGACTATTGGTTTGCTGTAGATCCTATTTTCGATTTTCAAGTTGGAAAAGATACCGAAGCCGATTTTAGTTCTACTTATAATAATACAAGAGGTGTAAACATTCAAGGGGGTTTAGGAAAAAAGTTTAGCTTTTATGCTTCAGTCTTTGAAAGTCAAGGACGGTTTGCGCAATATTATAATCAATATGCCGAATCTATAAAGGCAGCGGATGAAGTTGCCATTATCCCAGGACGTGGTATTGCCAAGCGTTTTAAAGAAGACTCTTATGATTATCCCGTAGCCGAAGCATATTTATCTTTTACGCCTGTGAAATTTTTTAATGTCCAGTTCGGTCAAGGTAAAAATTTCATTGGTGATGGTTATCGCTCATTATTTACGAGTGATGTAGCAAGTCCGAATCCATTTTTAAAGTTGAATACAACGTTTTGGAAAATAAAATATACCAATACATGGATGTGGTTAAAAGATTCAAGACGAGATGTTATTGATCCGGAAGGTGCTTATTTAAGCAAATATATGGCAACGCATTTTTTAAGTTGGAATGCTACCAAACGTTTAAATATTGGATTCTTTGAATCGGTTATTTGGGCAAAGTCTGATAATCGCGGATTTGATGTTAGTTATTTAAACCCAATTATTTTTTATCGTGCTATTGAGTTTGAAACGGGTCAGGATGCTGGAAATGCTGTTATGGGATTATCCGCCAAGTACAAGCTCAATGATAATATGAACCTATATGGTCAATTTATTTTAGATGAATTTTCCCTGTCAGATATAACAGGCGGAAATAAAAGCTGGAAAAACAAATATGGCTATCAGTTAGGAATTAAATACTATGAAGCCTTTAAAGTGAAAAACTTGATGTTACAGGCGGAATATAATCGTGTGCGTCCTTATACGTATTCTCATAACACGGTTGTGTTAAACTATGGACATAACAATCAAAGTATGGCGCACCTTTGGGGAGCTAATTTTAGCGAATTGGTATTAATTGGCCGTTACCATTATAAACGTTGGTTTGGAAATGCTAAATTGGTGATGGGTGAACGTGGTATGGATTTTAATAATGGTGTAGACAACTTTAGTTATGGAGGCGATATTTACCGTGATTATAACGAAAGACCTTATGATAATGGTGTTACAGTAGGGCAAGGAAACAAGACGACTACTATGTTTGCTAATTTGCAAGCGGGTTATTTAATAAATCCAGCGACAAATTTAAAGTTGTTTGCAGATGTTACCTTTAGAAACTTTAATCCAGATACCGTAAATGCAACAACTTTTAAAAGTAATACGGTTTGGTTTAATATCGGAATTCGTACGGATTTATTTAATTGGTATTTTGATTTGTAGAATTAACTTTTCAAGGTATCTTTGCACTCGCAATAAACGCGTAAAAAGCAACCCATTACTTTGAGTAAGCAAGCCACTTTACCGGTTAAACATTCGATACTTTCTGATTTTAAAGAAATCACGAAAATGCGCTTATCATTAAGCGTCGTATTTTCTTCAATTGCAGGTTACCTTTTAGGTGCCGAAACAGTCGACTTTACAATACTTTTTCTATTAGCTTTAGGTGGTTACTTTATGGTAGGTGCTTCCAATGCATTTAATCAAATTATTGAAAAAGATTTGGACGCCTTAATGGATCGTACAAAAAACAGACCTGTTGCAGCTGGCCGTATGTCTGTGAATGTTGCTTTCGCAATTGCTTGTCTTTTTACTATTTTAGGAATAGGCATTTTGTATTCAATCAATCAGCAAACTGCTATGTTTGGTGCAATTTCAATCTTTTTATACACATGTGTTTATACACCATTAAAGACAAAAACGCCTTTATCGGTTTTTGTTGGTGCTATTCCTGGAGCCATTCCATTTATGTTGGGTTGGGTAGCGGCAACAAATAATTTTGGTATTGAACCGGGAACCTTATTCGCCGTTCAGTTCTTTTGGCAGTTTCCACATTTTTGGGCTATTGGTTGGTTTTTATTTGACGATTATAAAAAAGGCGGTTTTTTCATGCTCCCAACTGGAAAGCAGGATAAAGGTACAGCCAAGCAAACCATTATGTATACGGTGTGGACCTTGTTGGTATCCATTGTTCCCGTATTTGGGTTTACCGGACGATTACAATTGTCTATTGTAGCCGCAGTAATTGTTTTCATGTTAGGATTAGGCATGTTGTATTATGCTATTCAACTGTATAAAAAAATGAGCGTACAAGCAGCTAAACAACTTATGTTATCAAGTGTGCTGTACATAACCTTATTACAAATAGTCTACGTAGTAGATAAATTTATTAGATAACCATGGATTTAACCCAAGGAACTTTAGAGGAGAAGAAAGGCAGAGCAAAAAAAATGATGCTTTGGTTTGGTATATTATCATTAATCATGTCATTTGCTGGCTGGACTAGTGCGTTTGTAGTGAGTAGCACGCGGCCAGATTGGGCAGCAGATTTTCAATTACCTCAAGCGTTTTTAATTAGTACTATCGTTATTGTAATTAGTAGCATTACGATTTGGATGGCCAAGCGCAGTATGTCTCAAAACAATAGACAAATGACAACCGCTTGGTTGTTATCCACATTTGCTTTGGGCATTGTTTTTATTTACAACCAATTTGTAGGCTTCCAGCAAATTATAGAATTAGGGTATAATTTTACGGGACCAACGAGTAATATTACCATGAGTTATATCTATTTGATAGCTGTGGTGCATATTTTACACGTAGCGGTAGGGTTAATCTGCCTGTTGGTCGTAATTTATAATCATTTTAAACAGAAGTACACATCGAGCCAAATGTTGGGGATTGAATTGGTCGCAACTTACTGGCATTTTGTAGATTTACTTTGGGTCTATCTGTTTTTATTTTTATATTTTGTAGGCTAAATTAATGAGCTAAATACCTGTACAAAAACAGCTATTTGCTAATATCTGCTACATAAGCCTAAAATTTTAGAGTGGATGTTTCTTTAAAAAGATAAATTGATTATTTTTGTGCAACTTTTATTAACTAAACCTGACATATGAGTACTACAGTTGTAAAAACTGGAACAGAAGGTAAAACCTGGGGTGGCGGAAACGATCCACTAAAAGCAAGTTACGGTAAAATGATGATGTGGTTTTTTATCGTATCAGATGCCTTGACGTTTTCGGGATTTTTAGCAGCCTACGGATTTTCCAGATTTAAGTTTATTGATTCTTGGCCAATTGCCGATGAAGTCTTTACCCACGTACCGTTCTTACATGGACAGGAATTACCTATGATTTATGTGGCGTTTATGACGTTTGTCTTAATTATGTCGTCCGTAACTATGGTATTAGCTGTAGATGCAGGTCATCACATGAATAAAGCGAAGGTAACCATATACATGTTTCTTACCATAATTGGTGGTATTATATTTCTTGGTTCTCAAGCCTGGGAATGGAAAACGTTTATTCAAGGAGATTATGGAGCCATTCAAACAAATGGTGGGCGTATCCTACAGTTTGTTGATACAGATGGGAATCGCGTAGCTTTAAAGGATTTTGTGGTAGCAGAGCCTACGGATCGTGTTGCCCATGAACGCAAAAATGGTTTATGGTATGTTCAAGAAGGAACCTTACCAACATACACTTTGAGTGAAGTTATTCACGGATTAGAATCCCATGAGAATATATTAGTTAGAACACAGACATTAACGGAGTCAGGACATAAAACGGTTCTTTCTAGAGGTGAATCTTTACAAAAACTAAAAAAAGACGGAAAGGCCGTTGTTGAAGGCGCCAATCTAGTGGTTAACGAATATGGAGCACCTTTATTTGCTGATTTCTTTTTCTTTATCACAGGATTCCACGGATTTCACGTATTTTCAGGTATCTTAATTAATATCATTATTTTCTTTAATGTTATTGTAGGAACTTACGAAAGAAGAGGAAGTTATGAAATGGTTGAAAAAGTAGGTCTTTATTGGCACTTTGTAGATTTAGTTTGGGTATTTGTATTCACATTCTTCTACCTTGTTTAATTATAGATAATACAGTTAAAAATGGCAGACGCACATAAATTAGAAATATTTAGAGGATTAGTAAAGTTTAAATCTAATACTCAAAAAATTTGGGGAGTATTAATATTGCTTACCATAATTACAGCAGTTGAAGTTGTTTTAGGTATTTATAAGCCTGAAGTATTAATGGGTCATATTTTGGGAATGAAAATTCTGAATTGGATTTTCATTATTCTAACTATTGTAAAAGCTTATTATATTACTTGGGATTTCATGCACATGCGTGATGAAACAGCAGCATTAAGACGCATGATAGTTTGGACAGCAGTTTTCCTAATATGCTACTTAATGTTTATATTACTTCAAGAAGGTGGATATATTGAAAGTGTATTTTCCAATGGATTTGTAAAACAAGATTTTTAATACAGTTAAATGTTCTATAAAAGGCGGTTTTTAAACCGCCTTTTTTTATTTTTGCACTATGAGAAAGCAGCAAATAAAAAGGAATCTTATTCTGGGAGTGTTATTTTTTCTGCCAGTCATGTTTGTACTGGTACTTTCCCTTTCAGAAGACAATTATAACCCCTTAGATATCATTAACAAAAATGTTGTTGAGCTGCCTCCAAACGCAGAAAACATCATTCTTCAGGATCATATTACCGTATTGGCTTTTTTCGGAAACAAACCCATGGATATGGCTGTAGCCGCTTCCAACCTTAAAGAGTTAGTTTACGATAAATTCAAAGGCTTCAAAAAATTTCAAATCGTCGTGTTGGTTCCTAATAGTGCGGAAGTCGAAGCAGAAGCGTTGTTTAAGGAAATAGCGCGTTATGAAGATTTGCGTTTTTGGCATTTTGTTCCTTCAGATGAAGCCGCTATTCAGAAAACCTTTAATAGCTTAAAAGCATCCTTTAGCTTATCAGATAATTTGGCATCGGATAATGTGTTTCTTATAGACACCGAACGTCATCAACGTGGTCGTTTAGATGATAGAACAGATCAACAAAAAGGAAATAATGCTGCTATTTATGGTTTAGATGCTTACAACTGCATTCAAGTAGCTGTCATAAAAAATAAAATGAGCGCCGAAGATTTACGGGTTCTTTTTACTGAATATCGTCAAAAACGTAAAGGTAATTTCGACTCGGAAACACGACGTGCTAACGAATTAAAACCTACAAGTCATGAGCAAAAAAACTAATTATTCTTATGTTGGTATCGCCTTTGTAATTCTAGTTTTTGGAATTTGGTTTATACCGCGAATAGTAGACCGTATTACCCATGGTGATACCGTAAGAAATGATAACAGGAGTGAACCAATTTCTAAAACGGACTTCTCCAAAGAAGAATCGTCAGATCTTGTTTTTATAAAAATTAATGGAACGCCTAAAAAAGTACCTGCTTTTAGTTTTACCAATCAACATGGCGAAACCATTACAGAACAAGACTATTTAGGAAAAGTATATTTGGTTGAATTCTTTTTTACCACCTGCCCAACCATCTGCCCAAGAATGAATAAAAACTTGGTTCAAATTCAAAATAAGTTTGAAGGAATTGAAGATTTTGGTGTGGCATCCTTTACAATTATGCCTAAGGTGGATACCCCAGAAGTTCTTAAAGCGTATACCGAAGAATATGGTATTACCAATCCAAATTGGAATTTAATGACAGGCGATCAAGATGCTATTTTTGAATTGGCAAACATAGGTTTTAATATTTTTGTTGGTGAAAATGAAACCGTTGAAGCTGGATTTGAGCATTCAGGAAATTTCGCTTTAATTGATAAAAATGGGTTTATCCGATCCAGACAGGATGATTTTGGTAATCCAAAAATCTTCTACTCTGGTATTATCAGTGAGGAAGAAAAGGTAGATGAAGACGGTTTTAAAGAAGAAATAAGCATGTTGAAAACCGATATTGCTAAATTGTTAAAGGAATAATGAATCAGAATTTAAAAGCAGAACAAAAGTATAACAAGTGGATTATTGTCCTCTCTGTGGTTATACCTATTGTTGTAGCCATTTTATTTGGTGTTAAAATACCAAATGTGGAACCGCTTATGTTTTTACCACCAATTTATGCCACGACAAACGCTATCACTGCTTTTGTTTTGGTTACTGCATTTTGGGCTATTACGAATGGGAAAATAAAACTGCATGAAAAACTCATGAAGTTCGCTATTCTGCTTTCAGTTGCTTTTTTGGTTATGTATATGGCGTATCATATGACGAGCGACTCTACTAAATATGGTGGAGAAGGCTTTATGAAATATGTATATTATGTTATTTTATTTTTACATATTATTTTGTCCATTGCCGTTATTCCATTTGTATTGATAACTTATGTACGTGCCATTACTAATAATATAGAACGTCATAAAAAAATAGCGCGTATTACATTTCCACTTTGGTTATTTGTAGCTATTTCCGGCGTGGTGGTTTTTATTATGATTTCGCCTTATTATGTTTATTAAATATATTATCACATGAAAAAAGCATTCATTATTACCTGTATTTTAATGTTGTTTTTCACATTGCCAGCCGAAGCACAATGTGCTATGTGTCGCGCCGTTCTAGAAAGTGAAGAAGGTCAAGCCCAAGCCGAAGGTATTAACAATGGAATTGTATATTTAATGGCTGTACCTTATATTTTAGTTGGCGGTATCGGTCTTCTTATTTATCGCAGCTATAGATCCAAAAAGAATTAATTACGCTATTTAGCGGTTTTAGATAGTATTCAAGTTACGATAAATCCGCTGATTAAATTTGCTGGGGCAATTCAAGAAATAACGGCCTAGATATCATTTATTTATAAAAAGTTTAACAACACTTAAAAAGGGTACGATTAAAATATATCTACTTTTGTTGTAACATTTTTCACTTTTATAAGTCTTACTTGTAGAATAGAATTTAACCAACCAACGTAAATTATGCTAACTATAAGCAAATTGCACAAATCCTACCCAATAGGTGATTCCAGTTTACATGTATTAAAAGGTATTGATCTTTCTGTTAAAGAAGGAGAAATGGTTGCCATTATGGGATCATCTGGTTCAGGTAAATCTACCTTATTAAATATTATTGGTATGTTGGATGAAGCTGATGAAGGTGAGTATATTCTTGATGGTGTTCCCATTAAAAATCTAACCGAAAAAAAAGCAGCAATCTATAGAAATAAGTTTTTAGGATTTATCTTTCAATCTTTTAACTTGATTAATTATAAGAATGCTATTGAAAACGTAGCACTTCCATTATACTACCAAGGTATGAAACGTGCGGAACGTCAAGAATTAGGGATGTTCCATTTAGAAAAAGTAGGACTATCTAATTGGGCACATCACTTACCAAATGAATTGTCTGGTGGACAAAAACAACGTGTAGCTATTGCGCGTGCTTTGGCTGCAAACCCAAAATTACTTCTTGCCGATGAACCAACAGGTGCATTGGATACAACAACATCTTATGAAATTATGGCCTTCATTCAGCAGTTAAATGATGAAGGAAAAACCATTCTAATGGTAACGCATGAAGAGGATATTGCCAATATGTGTAAACGTATTGTCCGTTTAAAGGATGGTGTTATTATGGAAGATGTTTTTGTAGAACAAGTTAGAGCAGAACAATATGTTTGATTTAGATCTTTGGCGCGAAATATTTCAGAGTATCAATAAAAACCGAACGCGGAGTTTACTTTCAGGGTTCACGGTAGCCTTTGCTATTTTGTTATTTGCCGTCCTTTTTGGTCTAGCTAACGGACTGCAAAACACCTTTGCTGATGCCTTTAATGATGATGCTAATAATTCCATCATGATTTATTCGGGAATGACTACTAAAGCCAACAAAGGACTTCAAGCAGGTAGACGTATTCAGTTTAAAAATGAAGATTATTCCTATGTTAAGGATGAATTTGATGACAACGTTCAATTTATAACATCTAGAATCTATAGAAATGTAACAGCAACATTCAGAAATGAAAAAGATAGTTATTCTGTGCGTGCTGTTCATCCAGACCATCAATATTTAGAGAAAACAATTATCGATCAAGGACGATACATTAATGAATTGGACGTGAGAGATCATACAAAAGTGGTTGTTATTGGACGTTTGGTTGAAGAAGATTTGTTTTTAAGAACAACCGCATTAGGGAAATATATTAACCTAGATGGTATTCCGTATAAAGTAGTTGGTATTTTTTCGGATGATGGCGGCGATAATGAAGAGCGATTAATTTATATGCCCATTTCTACAGCACAACGGTTATATGGTAATACAGATTATGTGGATCAAATTAACTTGACTTATAACCCTGAAATGGATTACGACCAAGCCATTGCTTTTGGAAGAACGCTAACTAATAAAATGAAAAATCGTTTTGATGTTGCGGAAACCGATCAGCGTGCTATTCGTGTCCAAAACATGGCAGAAGGAACCAAAGCTGTTGAGCAAATGACAACCGCTTTAGGGTTCATCATTTTTGTAATTGGTTTTGGAACCTTAATAGCAGGTGTCGTTGGTATTAGTAATATTATGATTTTTATTGTAAAAGAACGTACTAAAGAAATTGGAATTCGTAAAGCATTAGGTGCTACACCACGTTCTATTGTATCTATTATTTTAATAGAATCTATTTTAATTACCGCCATTGCAGGTTATGTTGGCTTGTTATTAGGTGTCGGTGTATTGGAGCTTGCTGCGCCAACATTGGAAACGTATTTTATTAAGGACCCAAGTGTACAACCTTCATTAATTATTGCAGCAACTATTACACTTATTTTAGCGGGTGCTATTGCAGGCTATTTGCCAGCTAAAAAAGCATCTGAAATTAAACCCATTGTAGCACTAAGAGACGACTAATATGTTTAAATTTTTAACAGATAGAGATACTTGGCAAGAGGTTTTTGATAGTCTTAGTAAAAATAAACTACGGTCTATTTTAACCATGGTAGGCGTCTGGTGGGGAATTTTACTCCTTATTGGTCTTCTAGGTTCTGCCAAAGGAATTGAAAATGCGTTTAACCGTTTGTTTGGTGATTTTGCCACAAACAGTGTATTCGTTTGGGCGCAAAGTACTAGCAAACCTTTTCAAGGCTTTCAGGAAGGAAGGCAAGTTAAACTGACATTAACCGATGCTAAAAAAGTAGAAGAGAATGTAGAGGGTATTGAGTTTGTTGTGCCAAGAAGCCAAAGTCAAGCTATGGTTGTTCGAAATTTTCTCTCGGGAACTTTTGGTATAAATGGCGATTATCCTTTGCTAGATAAAGTTCAGAAGAAGAAGTTAATTCACGGTCGCTTTATCAATCAAAACGATATGGATGCCAATAGAAAAGTCGTTGTCATTTCAGAAGATGTTTACAAACAACTTTTTGAAAAAGATGTACAAGCAGTTGGTGAGTTGATTCAAATAAATAGTATGAATTTTATGGTGATTGGTGTTTTTGAAGTTGGTAATATTAATATGGGACCATCAACGGATATGCATATTCCATTTACCACCTTTCAGCAAGTTTATAATCGCGGTGAAAACATCAGTTGGATGATGATTACTGGGAAACCTGAATATAATATCAAACAAATTGAAGAAGACTCCAAGCTCATTTTAAGAAACTTAAATAACGTGCATCCTGAAGATAAACGTGCCTTTGGAAGTTTTAATTTAGGTAAAGAGTTTGCAAAAATGACAGGCTTTCTATCCGGTATGCAGTTTTTAACATGGTTCGTAGGTATTGCAACCCTTATTGCGGGTGTTTTTGCAATTGGTAATATTCTATTAATTACCGTAAAAGAACGAACCAAAGAAATTGGTGTGCGCCGTGCACTAGGAGCCACGCCTTATGAAATAAAACGGCAGATTTTAGTAGAGGCTGTTTTCATCACCTTACTTGCGGGATTCTTCGGAATTATTAGTGGTGGATGGATTCTGATAGCATTAGATGCCGCATTTGGGCAAGGTCCAGACGCTACCATGGTAAATGCATCTGTTTCCATTTCAGTCGTATTTATTGCATTGCTCATTTTAGTTGTTTTAGGAACTTTAATCGGACTGATCCCAGCATTTAAAGCTACCAGTATTAAACCTATTGAAGCATTGCGCGAAGAATAAATTTATAAAATCTAGATATCATAAAACCAACCGATCAATTAAAAATAATAAACACAATCAAATGAATAAAGCAGTAAAAATAATCATTGGCATCGTAGTCTTAGTACTATTTGTTTGGGTAATTAAATACTTTAAGGACTCTAACTCCAAAGGTATTGAGGAATTTAAAACAGAAACACCATTTTTCACATCTATAAAAACAAAAGTGGTTGCAACTGGGAAATTAAACCCTGAAGAAGAAATTGAATTGAAACCGCAAATAGCTGGAATTATTGATAAGATTCTTGTTGAAGAAGGTGATATCGTTAAGAAAGGCGATTTAATAGCTAGAATTCGTGTTGTACCAAACGAACAAAGTTTAGTAAGTGCAAGAAGCCGAATTAATAGCGCACAATTATCTTATGATAACTCCAAAACCTTATACGACAGAAATAAATCCCTTTTTGAAAAAGGTGTTATTTCAAAACAAGATTTTGAAAACAGTGAGTTGTCCTTAAACCAAGCTAATGAATCGTTACGTCAGTCACAAAACGATTTTCAAATTATTAAACAAGGTTCATTATCTGGAGGCGGTTCTGCAAACACCAATATTGTAGCACAAATTCCTGGAACAGTTTTAGAAATTCCTGTACGAGAAGGCGATCAAGTAATTGAGTCTAATAGCTTTAATGCAGGGACAACTATTGCAACCATTGCAGATATGAGTAAAATGATTTTCGAAGGAAAAGTTGATGAATCTGAAGTAGGAAAACTAGAAGAAGGTAAAGATATTATTGTGGTTCTAGGCGCTATTAATCAACAAGAGTTTCCATCTAAATTAACGTTTGTAGCACCAAAAGGAATTGAAGAAAATGGTGCAGTTCAATTTACTATTAAGGCAGACGTAGAAGTTAATCCGTCAGTAAAAATTAGAGCTGGTTACAGTGCTAATGCTGAAATTGAAATGGAAAGTAAAGATAGCGTAATGGTTGTAAAGGAAGCCTTATTACAATTCAATCGTTTTACTGAAAAGCCATTTGTAGAAGTTCAAAAGGAAGATGGCACCTATGAAGAGAAGTATGTTGAATTAGGTATTTCTGATGGAATAAACGTTGAAATCACTGATGGTGTATCGGAAACTGATAAAATAAAAGTTTGGAACAAAGCAAAAGAAGATAACAATGATGAAGATTAATAAAGTACTAACCCTTTCGTTTTTAACGGTTGTTTTTTCTGTTAGTTCGTATGCACAAGAAAAAGTTTGGACGTTGGAAGAATGTGTAAATTATGCATTGGAAAACAATATTACAATTAAGCAAACCGCACTTGATACGGAATTAGCAGACGAGAATTTGGTAACGGCTAGAGGTAACTTTCTGCCAACACTAGATGGAAGCGCTAGTCAAATCTGGAATTTTGGATCATATATTGACCGAGATCAAAGACGGATATCTACGGATTCGAGAGGTAATAGCTTTGGATTAAATGCTGGAGTAACTCTATTTAATGGATTTAGAAACACTAGTGTTTTTAAACAAGCTAAATTAGGTGTAGAATCTAGTCAGTTGCAATTAGATATTTTAAAGGATAATATTTCTTTGAATGTTGTAAATCAATATTTAAATATTCTTTTAAATAAGGAGAATTTAAAAGTGGCTCGTGAACAAATTCTAATTTCTGAAAAGCAGGTAGGTCAGTTGTCCGAGTTAGTTGAGGCTGGTGTTCGTCCGCGTGCTGATTTATATGAGGTAGAAGCCCAATTGGCTAGTGATCAAGAACGCTTAATAAATACGGAAAATAGTGTGGATTTAGCTCTTTTAGCTTTAGCCCAATTGTTACAGATTTCTCAAGATGGTTTTGATGTTGAAGCAATAGAATTGACACTGCCAGCTGTTTTAGTGCAAAAAAAGACTACAGATGACATTTATGATTTTGCTGTTCAGAATAGACCGGAAATTAAACAAGCTGAATTGAATATTGAAAACGCACAATTGGATGTAGATATTGCCAAAAGTGCTTTTTATCCAACGTTTACTTTTGGAGCTGGTTTAAGTACCTCCTATCAGCACAGTCAAGGTCAAAAAGATGTTCGACCAGTATTGGAAGATCCTAATGATCCAACGAACTTAAATATTATTTTCATACCAAATGGTTTTGGTCAGCAATTAGAGGATAATTTGGGTTATAATGTGGGTTTCAGATTAAACATTCCAATTTTCAATGGTTTTCAAACTAAAGCTAATGTAAACAGAGCAGTTATTAATAGTAAACGAATCGAATATTCATTAGATCAAGAAAAGCAAGATTTACGTACCAATATTGAACAAGCTTATGCCGATGCTAAAGCGGCTTTTAAGCAATTTGAAGCATCTGAAACGTCATTAAATGCACAAGATGAATCGTTTAGAAATGCACAAGACAGTTATAATTTAGGCGTTATGAATGCTTTTGAATTTGAGCAAGTAAGAAACCGTTTGGTAAATGCACAAGCAAACGTAATTAATGCGAAATATAATTTTGTATTCAAAACGAAAGTATTAGATTTCTATTTAGGAATTCCTTTAACAGAATAATGCCGTGGCAATAATATTAAGTATAGAAACAGCAACAACAAATTGTTCGGTCTCTCTTTCAAAAGAAGGAGAGACTTTTGCTTTAAAAGAAGATTATAATAATGGTTTTTCGCATGCGGAACGTTTACATATTTTTATTGATGACATTCTAAAAGAAAACAACATTGATAAATCGGAAATCGATGCCGTAGCCATAAGTAAAGGTCCTGGGTCTTATACAGGCTTACGGATTGGTGTTTCGGCCGCAAAAGGCTTGTGTTTCGCTTTAAATATCCCGCTGATTAGTGTTTCAACCTTGGAAGCTATGGCGCATCAAGTTAAAATATCGGAAGGTGTTATTATTCCCATGTTAGATGCCAGACGCATGGAAGTTTATGCCGCGGTTTATAATGCGAATTATCAACCCATTCGCGGTATTGAAGCAGAAGTGTTGGATGAAACATCATATGCTGAATTCCTAGACAAAAGCCAGGTCTATTTTATAGGTAATGGTGTAGAAAAAACAAAAACACTTATAGCACATAAAAATGCCGTTTTTGTAGAGAACAAGTTGCCATCAGCCAATGAAATGGGTGTTTTGGCTTTTAATAAGTACAAAAAAAGCGACACCGAAGATGTCGCTTATTTTGAGCCTTATTATTTAAAGGATTTCGTGGCTATTAAACCAAAATCTAAAAAATAGGTATTAACCTTCTTTATGAATTTCAACTTGGTGTGGGTAAGGAATATCAATTCCAGCCGCATCAAGAGCTTCTTTTGTTTGCTCCATAACATCAAACTTAACGGTCCAATAATCTTCTTTCTTAACCCATGCACGCGTAAAGAAGTTGATGGAACTATCGGCCAATTCAGATACATTTACAGCAGTAGCCGGATCTTTTAAAACTAATGGATGCGAATTAATGACACCAAAAAGAACCTCTTTGGTTTTCTTTATATCAGAATCATAGCCAACACCAAACGTAAAATCTACGCGACGTGTATCTTCTACACTATAATTTATAATGTTTCCATTTGAAAGCGCACCATTTGGAATAATGACTTCCTTATTGTCCGTTGTATTTAGTTTGGTTGTAAAAATTTGAATTTCTTTAACCGTACCACTTTCACCTTGAGCTTCAATAAAATCGCCAATTTTAATAGGTTTGAAAATCATTAAAAGAATTCCACCGGCAAAATTTCCTAAAGAACCTTGAAGCGCTAAACCAATGGCTAAACCAGCAGCAGCTATAATAGCAGCAAATTGCGTTGTAGGAACGCCTAATGTCCCTAATAAGGTAATAACTAATAATATTTTTAAAATGGCACTAATTAAATTTAGAAGAAATTTTTGCAGGCTTAATTCATATTCCCGCTGCTCCATTATTTTTCTTGTGCCTTTAATAATTTTCTTAATTATCCAAGAACCGACAATCCATATAACAATAGCTCCAATAACTTTTAACCCGTATGTAGTGGCAAATGCAATGCTTTGCTCTATCCAGTAATCTAAATTTTTATCCATAATTTGTTTTAGTGAGATTAATTAAGTCGCAAATTTAAGGATTATCTCTCAGTTCTAAAAATTATAGAAATTTAATATAATGATTAGCAAGCAGATAAAAAGAAAAGGATTTATTCTCTTTTTTTAAGGGGTTTAATTCGAATTGGGAAATGGAAAACAGATACAAAAACCATACGTGCAAAGAACCACGTATTAGGTGTGGCAATGCATTTGAGATTTAAGCATAAAAAAACGCCCTAAAAAGGGCGTTTCAAATAATCGTTATTATTTAACCTCGAAGGTTATTTTTATATTCACTCTAAACTCGGTTACGTTATCACCATTTACAATAGCACTTTGTTCTTTTACATAAACCGAACGAATGTTTTTTACCGTTTTTGATGCTTCTTTAACTGCTTTTCGGGTTGCATCTTCCCAGCTGGTATCAGAATTTGATAATACTTCAATAACTTTTAAAATAGCCATAATATTGTTTTTTTAAGTTTAGCTATTAAGTTACTAATTATATTTCGGAATATAAAATTATCCATTTAAAGCTTCAACCGTTTCCACACGGCCCTTAAGCATTTCTTTCAGCATGTTTTCAATTCCGTTTTTCAATGTAAATGTGGACGATGGACAACCACTACAAGCACCTTGTAAAATAACTTTTACCGTTTTCGTTTCTGGATTATACGATTCAAATTGAATATTTCCACCATCACTAGCAACGGCAGGTTTGATATATTCTTCTAAAATATTTATTATTTCTTTGGACGTATCATCGCGTGATTCATAAGTCTCGTCAAGTTTTTCATTCGTTTTATTTAAAACTTCTTGCGCATTGGAATTAACAATTTCTTTGCCATTTTCAATAAACGATCGGATAAACTCGCGTACTTCCATAGTAATGGTTTCCCATTCTGCCATGTCATATTTAGTTACAGAAATGTAATTATCTTCCATAAACACACTTTTCACAAATGGTAAATGGAATAATTCTGTTGCTAAAGGTGATACTTTGGCGTCGTCTATAGATGTAAATTCATAAGTTGCAGTCACTAATTTCTTATTAGCTACAAACTTAATTACAGCAGGATTAGGTGTGCTTTCTGCGTAAACCGTAATAGGTACTTTTTTTACGGTTGTGGTATCTGTAATAACCACGGCACCCGAATTTAAGTATTCAGTGATTTGTTCTGCAACTTCCTCTTGAACATCAGACCACTCAACAATATTAAAGCGTTCAATAGCTATAAAATTGCTTGAGATATAAACCTTCTTCACAAAAGGTAAATAAAATAATTGCTGTGCTAAAGGTGAGTTTTTGGCATCATCAATATTATTAAATTCAAAACTTTGGTGCTTGGTTATAAACTGATTAAGTTCAAATTTTACAATTGTATTATTGGAAGTTTCTTGAATGGAAACTGTATATGGATTCATGATAAATATATTTTTTGCAAAAATACTAAAAGAAAACTATAGATATCCATATATTTGAGTTTTAATGCTCGGTAAAGGAGAGTTTATAACTTGTGAATTTCATGAAAATTGATAAGGTTTAACTTTTGTAATGGAGTGATAAAAAGTAATTTTTATATATTTGGTCGCGGATTTATAATTTTATTATGAAAACCGAGTTTTATATAAGGATAAAGATTTAGTGTGGTTTTACCAATCTACCTTCAAAAAAATACTATGAGAATGAAAAGGTTTATTTTAATAGCAGTTGTTGCCTTTTTTACACAGTTTGTAAAAGCCCAAGAAGGACTTCCTATTTATACCGATTATCTAACAGATAATTATTATTTAATTCACCCGTCTATGGCTGGTGTTGCCAATTGTGCTAAAATACGTATGACAGGTAGACAGCAATGGTTTGGTCATGAAAACGCGCCAAAACTGTTAACCGTTAGTGCTAACGGTAGAATAGGTGAATCTAATTCTGGAATAGGCGCCATTTTTTACACAGATAAAAATGGGTACCACTCGCAAAATGGTGCATATTTAACGTATGCTTACCAATTAATGTTTTCCAGAAATGAAGTAGATTTAAACATGCTTTCTTTCGGTTTAAGTGTTGGAGCTATTCAATATAAATTAGACGAAACAGCTTTCTTAAATGAATTACCAGATCGTATTATTTCAGGAATCGAACAAAGTTCAACCAATTTTAATATTGATTTCGGATTTTCATATTTCTTGTATAATTTTTACGCTCATGCTACTGTAAAAAATATTTTAAACAATGAAGGGATTAATAACGATATCGAAATTACTAGTAATTTAAGACGTTATTTATTCTCTACAGGGATTGTTTTAGGTAAGTTTGGTAGTGAATGGAGTTATGAGCCATCTATTATGTTTCAATATAAAGATGGTACCAAAGAATCATCCATTGACATCAATGCGAAGGTTTACAAAGAAATGGATTTTGGAAAACTTTGGGGAGGGGTATCCTACCGCCGTAGTTTAGATGGTGCCGAATATATTGATGGCGGAAGTGTTAATAGCCAAAAATTACAATATATTTCACCACTTGTAGGTGTTAACTTTAAAGAGTTTATGGTTGCATATACCTATTCATACCAATCAAATTCAGTTGTATTTAATAATGGTGGTTTTCACCAAATAACATTAGGTTATAACTTTGGTTGTAGAAAAGAACGTTACCACTGTAACTGTCCTGCAATTAATTAAGATACACTATTCAAATAATTTAAAACTCGGAACAACCTTCCGAGTTTTTTTATGCTGTTTAATTTTATTTGTATAAAATTCAGAATGTGTGAAAGCCCTATTTTAATTAGGGAATGGATTTAATCAGTTTGTAAACGACGCTTTTTGACTTAAAATCTTCTGTATTTTTACAAATACGTATTTTATTTTACCGCTTAAAGTGCGTAAGTTTATACGAGCAAATTTTAATAATGAAACCCATTTTAACGTCCCTTTTGTTTCTGTGTTTGTGCTTCAGTCCATACATAGGCTTTACGCAAGAAACTCCAACATCATCCAATAGGCAACAAGCTGTTTTTACGGTTCGTGGTTCGGTATATGATGCGGAACTCAAACAGCCTATTCCACAAGTTAATATTGAAGTCAATGGTGGTGCATATACCACAACAAATATGGCTGGTGAATTTAGAATTCAAGTGAAAGCAGGCGATGAATTAGTTATTAAACATAAAGATTTCCAAACCGTTTACTACACCATAAGAGATAACGAACGCATAAAAATTGAAGTACGAGCTAATGAGCAAACCTCTGAAGCACCAAAGAAAATACAGCAATTAACATTTAATGCCTCTATTGATTCTGCTGAAACTTATTTAAAGACAGATATAGAAAAAAGCTTACAATTTATCACGGAAGCGCTTTCTAAAAGTCGCTCTACTGACGAAAATTCTGAAGTATATGAAGTTTTAGGTGATGTATATGTCCATTGGAAACAATATGATTTAGCAATTAGCAATTATCGCATAAGCCTTCAGAGTATTAAATTTCACGCTGTTCAGTTGAAATTAGCGAAAGCTTATTGGTACAATAAAAGCTACCAGGAAAGTATTGCGGCATACCGAGATGTTTCAAAATCCGATTTAAGTAATTGGCAACAGGTTGTTTTACAGGAAGGGCTTGGAGATACTTATAATAGTATCCATGACTATCCGCAGGCTTTAAAGGCCTATAATTCAGCTTTAGAGAAAGCAAATCAATATAAAATAAAAGCCAAAATAACTGATCTCAATTCGAAAATAGCCCAAGTGTTGAGTGAAACTGGGAATGAAAAAGAAGCTGAAGATTATTTTGATAATGCTTTAAAATTAGCGTCTCAAGAAACCGAATCACGAGCCGTGGAGGAGAAGGTAAAAGTGGCGGATTTCAAAAATAGAAGTCAAAACTTTTCTGATGAAATTGAACTGCGTAAACAAGCCATTCAGACTATTCAAAATATTGAAATAGATTCGGCTATCGGCAATGAGAGTTCTTTAACTGTTCAAAAGCAAAACTATAAAATTGGAAATGCCTATTATTTAAAAAAGGATTATAATAGCGCTAAAACCTATCTGGAAAAAAGTATAGATGAAGCCAGTGCAAAAAATGATTTAGTGGTTGCCAAGGATGCCAAGCGAAAACTATCAGAGGTTTATAGTAGTTCTGGCGATTATGATAAGGCGCTGGAAACCTACAAAGAATATACAGATTTGGTGGAAACCTTGTATATTAAAAAGGAGCAAGAAATAATTCAAGCGGCACGTTTTAGCAAAGAAATTGCTGAAAAACAAAACCGGATTACTAGTTTGGAATCCGATAGGCAATTATCAGAAAGTAAGTATCAATTAACTTCAGAACGTAACAAGCGTCAGCAGCTCATTATCTACTCCCTAATTGGTGGTTTGTTGTTGCTTTTGGTTACGGCTTATTTTATGTATAAATACATCAAACAACAACGTTTGGCAAATAATTTATTAGCTTTAAAATCGTTGCGTAGTCAAATGAATCCGCATTTTATTTTTAATGCCTTAAACTCCGTGAATAGTTTTATAGCGTCTAATGATGAGCGCACAGCTAATAGATATTTATCCGATTTTTCCCAGCTCATGCGTTCTGTTTTAGAGAATAGTGAAGCCGATTTTATTCCCTTGGAAAAAGAAATTGCGTTATTGGAACTCTACACGAAATTGGAGCATTTCCGATTCCAAGATAAATTTGATTATGAGATAACCGTATCTGATAATGTGGTTGTTTCCGAATTTCAAATTCCACCTATGCTATTACAACCGTATATAGAAAATGCCGTTTGGCATGGTCTACGTTATAAAACAACCAAAGGATTTTTATCAATTAAAATCGATAAAAAGAGCGAAACAGAAATTACGATTACCATTTCAGATAATGGTATTGGACGAAATCGCTCTAAAGATTTAAAAACCGATAATCAGAAAAAGCACAACTCACAAGGCATGAGTAATATTAAAAAACGCGTGTCTATTTTAAATGATATGTATCAGGATAAAGTAGATGTAACCATTTCCGATTTCCAGGATTTAGAAGATGCAGGAACCCAAGTGATAGTCACGTTGAAAAAGGATTGATTTTGAAATATTAAACAGTGCATAAATTACAAATATAAAAATAAAGATTCCCAAATCTGAAAAAATAAAGATATGAAACTAAGAGCCATAATAGTCGAAGACGAACATACCAGTCGTGATATTTTAAAAAATTACTTAACGCGATACTGTCCAAATGTTCAGGTTTTAGGTGAAGCAGAAAACGTAGAGGAAGCACTCGTTTTAATTAGAAATAACGAATTAGATTTGGTATTTCTAGATGTAGAAATGCCTTATGGAAATGCCTTCGATTTATTAGAAAAAGTAGGCGATATTAATTTTGAAACCATATTTGTAACCGCTTATAATCAATATGCTATGGATGCGTTAAATGCACATGCATCGTATTATTTAATGAAGCCTATTTCTATTGATGAATTGATAAAAGCTGTGGATTATGTTACAGAAATTAAACAGAAAGAATCCGCACTTCAAGATCAGGTTTTAGTCCCTAAAATACATGCGGTAGCTGGAAAAATAACCATTCCACAGCAAGATGGATTTGAAGTCATTAACACAGTTGATATTTTATATTGCAAAGCCGATGATAACTATACGGAGATTTATTTAAACAATGAGAAAAAGAAATTGGTAAGTAAGACTTTGAAGTATTTTGAAGATGCGCTGATGGATAGTCACTTTTCACGTGTGCATAAATCCTATTTAGTAAACGTCAACGAGATTGTAAAATACGTGAAAGGAAAGGGTGGCAGTGTGGTGTTGAGCAATGGCAAACAAGTGAGTGTTTCGGCTTCTAGAAAAGCGGAATTGTTGGCTTTCTTTAAATAAAATTCCTGCGAAAGCAGAAAATCGAAGATTCAGTGGAGCTAATCTCATAGCTTTAAACACAGCACTTCAAATTAAACACAAGCATTTACCATTTCAAGCGAAGCGAGAAATAATAATATAGATTATATATTTCACATGATTTCCAAACCTAGCAGTCCAAGATAGCTATCGGGATTGGAAAGCTGATAGGCCTTTTTCAAAGTAATTCAAGAAAAGTAGAAATTTTAATCTCAAAAATAATCCTACATTAGCAATACATTGAACGAATCCCGAAAACACAATTTTTAAAAACTAAACCATTATGCCATTAATAAAACCCGTAAACGGAAAAACGCCAAACATACCAACCGATTGTTATATAGCCGAAAACGCAACCATTGTTGGCGATGTTTCAATGGGCTCAAACTGTAGCGTTTGGTTTAATGCGGTTATTCGTGGTGATGTCCATTATATCAAAATGGGAAATAAAGTTAATGTTCAGGATGGTGCCATTATTCATGCTACGTATCAGAAATCGCCAACCACAATAGGAAACAATGTATCCATAGGTCATAATGCTATTGTGCATGGTTGTACCATTCATGATAATGTGCTTATTGGCATGGGTAGTATAGTCATGGATGATTGTGTTATTGAAAGCAATAGCATTATTGCAGCAGGTGCGGTGGTTACAAAGAATACACATGTAGAATCAGGTAGTATTTATGCAGGTGTTCCAGCTAAAAAAGTAAAAGATATTAGCAAGGAACTGATTTCAGGTGAAATTAATAGAATAGCCGAAAACTACGTGAAATACTCGGGTTGGTTTAAATTGTAGATAATTTTTCCAATAATTTAGACTTTGATGACATGCTATTATTGAGTTTTTAAAACGGTATTGTTTTTTGATAGATTAAATTTTTTGAAAGGTGTAAACTTTAGTTTTAGCCTGACTATTCTTAATGCTTAAACCGCATTTCAATAGGCTTTCCGTAATCGTTCTTTCTGACGAGAAATCTATTTCAAAATCAAAATAATTTGTATTTCTTGAATTAAAGTGGTAAAAATGAGTTGTGTTTTTGTTTAGTGCTTCTGCTAATTCCTTAATGGTTTGTTTGTATAATATACTTTTATTTTCCCCAAGCTTCAATGTAGATGTTGTTTCTACTTTTGTTTTCGGAAGTAAACTTGAGTTTTCTATTGTTATTTTTTTAACTGGAATTATTCCAGAACCCGAAATTTTCTTAAAACCAGTATGGCTTAAAATATCTAGTTCTAATTTAGCTAAAGCTTCTTGATTAACTGTCGTGTTTTTATATAGAATATCGTAAGTTTTTATGGTGTCTTGAGGGTTAATGTTTATTTGGTTGGATTTATACCCTAAACTTAACAGAATATCCTTAATATTAACAGCGCTTAAAAGTGACAATTTGGATATTCTTGGTGCGCTCTTAATTTGATAAGTAGATTTGGATGATTCTTTAATATCTAAATAATAATTAATACTATCATTCTTGCCTAAATACAAAAGCATATTTAATGGACTTTTAGATTTGTTTTTATATAGTGAATTATATATTTGATTATCATCTTCATAAATTGTTTTTTGTTCTGTAAATAGCGTATCCTTTAGAAAGTTTTCTAAAACAATTTCATTAAGTTGACTAGCAGTTCCAATCCATCTTATATAACCATCTTTACCAATTAAAATTGTAAGAGGTAATCTTGTTATTCCTGTTTTTCCATCACCATAAGCTATTTGTGTTTGGTTTTTGGTGTCGGAAACCACTATTGATTTGAAATGAATACGTTCTAATAATTTTTTAACTTTTAACGGTTCTTCATTGGTTATAGACATGAAAACTAAATTTTCGTAATGACTAAACTTACTTTGTAAATCGTTAAGATGTGGCACATTCTTTAAACATGGTGCACACCAAGTTGCCCAAAACTCCAGAACTATATATTTATTGTTAAGATTTTTATCATTGGGTACATTAGCAATCCAATCGGTTACTGAAATTGATGGAGCCTTTTGTTTTGTTGAAATATTATCTTGACTGAAGATACAACTTGAACCGGAAATTAGAAATAAAAGAAATAGGATGTTTTTTAACATTATAGGAGGTATTATGATTACTATTTATGTTATTTTTCTTAAAATTCCAAATAAGAAATATCATGATTACCACCTAAAAGCTTGGTAATAACCTCTGTACTTGCATTGGTGTGAAATTGCGACTTCCCTTTAGTCATAGAGTTATTTAGTAAATCGTTCTCTTTTAAAACGAGTTCTGTTTGTTTGGCAACCGCTTCTCCAGAGTCTATAATTTTAACATGTTCAGGCAATAATTGTAAAAGCTGTGGTAATAAATAGGGGTAATGCGTACAACCTAAAACCAGATAATCAATATTGGCGTTAATCAAGGGTTGTAAATAGAGTTTCAATAAATCAGTCATTTCAGACGAATCCAATTTGCCAGACTCAATTAATTGTACAATACCTTCGCCTTCTTGTTCTATAACTTGTATATGCCGACTATATAAATCCGCTGCTTGATGAAATAATTCGCTAGACAAGGTGCCTCTAGTGGCAAGAATACCAATGGCTTTGGTTTTAGTATTTAAAGCTGCTGGTTTAATGGCAGGTTCAATACCTATAAAAGGAATTTGAAATTTTTCGCGTAATATTTTTATGGAATTGGTTGTAGCCGTGTTGCAGGCCACAACAATGAGTTTGCAACCTTTAGAAATTAAGTGCTCGGTGTTTTTAATACTTAATTGAATAATTTCCTGCTGCGTTTTAGTGCCATAGGGCGAGTTTTTACTATCAGCAAGGTAAATGGTATTCTCATGTGGTAAACGCAGATGTAGCTCGTTCCAAATGGACGTGCCACCAACACCGGAATCAAATATGCCAATAGGTTTTGTGCTCATATACCAAAAATAAAAAAGCCACTTGATATAAGTGGCTTTTTGTAGAATATTTTAAAAAAAGATTAGATACCTAATGCTTTCTTAACATCGTCTAATAAGTTTTTACCGTCGGCCATGATTACACCACCACCTTGCGTAGAATCAAGTACATACTCAAAACCTTGAGCTCTTGCTACTTTTAAGATAGCTGCTTTTGCTTTTTCAGTAATAGGCTTTAATAAGTCTACTTCTTTCTTTTGCATGTCTTGTTGTGCAGTACCACGATATTGTTGGATGTTTTGCTCCATAGTTTGAACTTCAATCAAACGTTTTTGGTTTTCTTCATCCGTTTTTGTTGGTGCTTCAGCTTCGTATTGCTTCATTTTATTTTGGTATTCAGTTACCATAGCTTTAATATCAGCTTCATACGTTTTGCCTAATTTTTCCATTTCAGATTGTGCTGTTGACATTTCTGGCATAGATTTAATTAAATCTTGTGTATTAATGTGAGCAACTTTGCTTTGAGCTTGTGTAAAACTGGTTGCTCCAATAAATAATGCTGCTGCAAATAAAAGGGTTTTGAATTGTTTCATTTTAAAAATAGTATTAATGTGTGTTATAAATTTAATTATTAATTATCGCCTTCATCGTCGTCTGGCGTGTCTTCATTTGTGTTATTTCTAGCGTCTTCACGTTCTTGTTTTGCTTGTGCTCTTTCGTCTAAAATACGTTGCTTACGTTCTTCTAATTCTTGTTTTCTACGCGCACGATCATCTAATTTTTCTTGTCTGCGTTCTTCTGCAATCTGCTCTGGTGTTTTTACGTCTTCAGAGCCAGTATTGTTTTTATTATTTTCTGTAACAGTTGCTTCTTCTACTTCATCTTCAGCTTCAGCAGGTTCGTTCTCCTGATTTCGACTGTTTAATTTTTCTTCACGCGCTAAATTACGAGCTTCAATAATACTGTCACGACGTTTTTGAGCAGCTAATTTACGTGCCTCACGTTCGTTCATTATTTCTGTTTTACGCTCGTCAGCAGCTTCCTGTTTTGCTTCTAATTCTTCATCAACTTCAATAACCAGATCTTCATCTTCTGCCGCTTGTTTTTCTGCTCTAGAACCTGCTTGGGTACGTTTAGCACTTCGTGTTAAACTTCGAATAACTTGCTCGCTAAAATCATACCGTTTTGCTGAATACAGCATCACCACATCAGCTGATTTATCAAAAACAAAATCATATTTCTTTGCTTCTGCAATATCTTGTACTGCTGAAAAAATTTGATCTTGAATGGGTTGAATGAGTTGTTTTTTCTGAATCATTAAATCGCCATTCGGACCAAAACGCTTTTGCTGATAATCTAATATTTCTTTTTCTTCAAAAGCAATATCTTCTTCACGCTCCTCAATTAATTCTTTGGTTAAAAGCGCTTTTTCATTGCTTAAATCTTTTCGCTTTTGCGAAATACCTCCTAATTGTTGTTCAATTTCGCTTTTCCACTTTTGGACTTTTGTTTCCAATTGTGACGTTGCTTGTTGATATTCTGGAACGTTTTCAAGAATGTATTCAGTGTCTATGTAGCCAATTCTTACACCACGTTGTGCAAAACTGGACATGCTTAACATGAATACTGTAGCCACTAAAAAAAGAACTTTTAATTTCATCTGTTTCATATTTTATAATTTATAACGTGTAAATTCTAAAACGACAGACTTTTTATATTATTCTATCCTTTTTTAAATTACTGTTTTCAAAATTATGAATTTTAATTTGAAAATAATTTAAATCGGGATTTAATTAATTATAAGTGTTATAGAAAATATCGTGCCAAAATTAAAATTGTTGTCCAATAATGAAGTGCGTTTCCCATCCATTAGGTGATGTTTGACCTGGAAGTGCATCAAATCCATATCCGAAATCAATACCTAACAAACCAAATGCTGGCATGAAAATACGAACACCTGCACCACTAGATCTGTATAAGTTGAATGGATTATAATCTTGAAAATCATTATAAGATACACCACCTTCAACAAAACCTAAAAGATATATTTTGGCCGTTTGGCTCATGCTAATTGGATATCGTAACTCCATAGAGAACTTATTATAAATAGTACCACCATCATTTGTGATAATATTTTCGCCATCAATAGGTTGTAGTGATTGGTTTGGATAACCACGAAGCGCAACGGCTTCACGACCATCTAAACTGTAACTTCCTAAACCATCTCCTCCAAGGAAGAAACGTTCAAAAGGAATAACACCTCTTGCTTGGTTGTAGGCTCCTAAGAATCCAAATTCTACGCCAGATTTTACAATAAACTTACCAAATAGTCTGGTGTACCAGTCACCTTTCATTTTAATTTTATAAAATTCTAACCATTTGTAGCGTTCTTGATCAATAGCACCAACTTGGTCTGCTGCTTGCCCTCTAATTATATCAGAATTATTACCATCATTTTGAATTGCTAGCCACTCATCACGTTCTACTAAAAGTTGATCGTAATCCACGCCATTCATTAATGAGTATGGTAAAGAAAGTTTGGCTGTTACACTAAAGTTAGATCCACCTGTTGGAAAAACGGGATCGTTATAGGTGTTGTTACGGCTTAAACCAATTGTATATGCAAGGTTGTTTGAATATCCATCACCAAATGTAAATAGTCCGGTGTTATAGTTTTTTAAATTATAATGTTGAAAACTTACTGCTTGAGATAAGGTAAAATAATCATCAGGAACGGTTAAACGTTTAGCTAAACCTACTGTAATACCTGAAATGTTAAAACGTTTGTCACGATCGGCATTACCTGTTTGTGGGTCGTATAAAAATTGTGCCGAGTGCGAAATAGATGTTGAAAACTGAACTGGTTTTTTACCACCCATCCATGGTTCTGTAAATGAGAAACTATAAGTTTGATAAAAACGACTCGCTTGTAAGCGCAATGCTAATTTTTGTCCATCACCACGAGGAACTGGCTTGTAAGCTTCTGGATTAAAAATGTTTTTTAATGAGAAGTTGTTAAATGATAACCCTAAAGTACCAATAAAACCACCACCACCATAACCACCTTGTAGCTCTACTTGACTGGATCCTGTTTCTACAACACCGTATTCTAAATCAATAGTCCCTTCATTTGGATTAGGATTGTTAAAGTTGGTTGCAATTTGCTCAGCATCAAAATAACCTAGCTGACTTAATTCACGAATGGTACGAACTACATTGGATTTACTATATAATTGACCAGGTCTGGTGTGTAATTCACGATAAATAACACGGTCATTAGTAACATCATTTCCAACGACAGTAACGCTATTGAAATAAACGGGTTTCCCTTCTGTAATACGGATTTCCATATCAATTACATTACCTTCTGTGTTAACTTCTACAGGGCTGATGGTAGAGAATAAGTATCCGTTATTTTGATATTGATTGGTAATGTCTAAAGCATCTGGTTTGGTTTCATCTGCTATGCGTTTTTCTAAAAGTACACCATTATAGATATCACCTTTATTTATACGAAGAATACCTCTTAATTGCTGATCCGAATAAATGGTGTTTCCAATAAATGTAATATCGCCAAAGCGGTATTGTTCGCCTTCTTCAACTTTAATATTTATAGCAACGTTTTTCTTGTCAATTCGAGAAATAGAATCTGAAATAACACGTGCATCACGATAACCATTTTCCTTTAATTTATCAATAACACTTTCTAAATCTTCCTTATAGTCTGCTTCAATAAATTTAGAACGTTTAAAAACGCGTAAGAAATTTTTCTGCTTCGTGTTTTTCATGGCTTTTCTTAACTTTGAATCTGGAATATCAGAATTCCCTTCAAAATTAATTTCGCTCACTTTTACTTTTTTGCCTTTATCAACATTTAAAACCATGTTTACAGCTGGACGACCTGTAGAGTCTGGAACTTCAATAGTATTGATGTGTACTTTCGTGTTGTAAAAACCGTCCTTTTGGTATTTATTTGTCAGGTAGTTTTTTGTAGTGGTAACCAAGTTTTCAGTAACCTTTACGCCGTTTTGCAGGTTGCTTTCGGTAATAACATCTTCTTTTTTAGATCTTTTAATACCGTTTATTTTCAGTTCATTCAATTCTGGAAGATCAAAAAGTCGAATTTCTAAATAAGCAACATCACCTTCTGTTTTTAGAAGGTACATATTAATGTCTCTAAATAAATTGGATTTCCAAAGCTTTCTGATGGCTTCACTAATTTTATCACCAGGAATAATGATTTCTTCACCTTTTCTGAGTCCTGAATACGTAATAATAGTTTGCGGACTAAAGTGTGTATCACCAGAAACTGAAATATCACCAAGGGTATATTTCTTACCGGTTGGTGCTGGTTGTAATTCTTGTGCTTGTATGTTTAAACTGCTTACTAAAAATATAAAAGTAAATAATAGCCCTATATAAGTTTTCAATGATGTGATATTAATGGAGTTGTTCACTTGTTTTCCCAAATCGTCGTTCTCTTTTTTGATATTCAATAATTGCTTCATACAAATTTTGCTTGGTAAAATCCGGCCAAAGCACCTGTGTAAAATATAATTCAGCGTATGCAATTTGCCACAATAGAAAGTTGCTTATGCGCTGCTCACCACTGGTTCTAATTAGTAAATCTACGTCTGGTAAATTTCGCGTGTAAAGATGCTCATTTATAACTGATTCATCAATTTTTTCCGCAGAAATTATATTATTTTTAACTTTAAGACTTATTTCTTTAACGGTATTTAGCAATTCTTCACGTGAGCCATAACTTAAAGCCAGTGTTAAACACATCCGTTTATTGTCCTTTGTCTTTTCTATAACTTCTAACAATTCTTTATGCGCTTTTTTTGGTAAGGAATCTAAACAACCAATGGCAGCCAATCGAATATTGTTTTTCTGAAGTGTTTTTATTTCTTTCTTTAATGAGGATACTAATAACCGCATAAGTGTTTGCACTTCTAATTTTGGTCGATTCCAGTTTTCGGTTGAAAACGCATAGAGTGTTAAATTCTCAATACCTAATTCAGCCGAAGCTTCCACAATCTCCCGTACAGATTTGGAGCCATTTTCATGACCAATACTGCGTAATAATCCTTTTTGTTTAGCCCAACGGCCATTGCCGTCCATAATAATGGCTAGGTGCTTGGGTAAATAATCGGTATGTATGGAGTCTTTTAAGTTCACTTTTTTTAAAATACGCAGAAACATGGTTTCTTGCCGAATGTATAGGTTAAGGTTATGCCTGTAAACATATACCAATCGTTATTATTTGTATTACCAAAGCCTACTGGAGCTTCATTGTCATAATCGGGAACACTTCCATCTAACTCATCTGAAAAAGTATAGCGTGCACCAATTTCTGCTGCAATAATAAGGTTTCCTAAAACATTGGTTTTAAAGCCTAAAACCATGGGGATTCCGTATGCTAAACTAGAGGTGTTTTCGTCTTTTAAAACGCCCTGTCTACTAAAATAAAAATTATCATGATAACCTACAGCAATTCCCGAGTATAAATAGGGTGTTGCTTTAATTCTACCATCATGTAAATCCCAATCGAAAAAAGTAAACTCCAATCCAGCAGATGCTTCTATAAGTTGATTTGTAAAACTGTAATCACGTTGTTGACGTCTTGGGTCGTCAGATTTTGAGTCTTTACCTTCTAATTCTGTATAGATTACCGAAAATCGAAACGCATGTCTTGGACTTCTATTCCATTTGTATAATGCACCAATAGCAGGTTTATTGGGTGCAATGTATTTGCTACTACCAACATCACCAATAGAATTACTACCACCTAGAAACACGCCCAACTCGTGGGTTTGCGATTGGCAGAAGTGGCTGCTTAAAATTAGTAATAGTACGATGGTTAAATACCTCATAAACGTTTAAAAGTTTGCAAATATAATAAACTAAGATTAGCCTATAACAATTTGATTCAAAATGTATTTGAATTAAACTGATTTTAAATAAAATTATTGCCTAATTGCGTTTGTCTTCGCCCCAAAGTAGTTTTTTTCGCAAGGTATCCAAAAAGCTTTCTTCTAATAATTCAATCATTTTTATAGTAAAAGGTGCTTTTTTTATCTTGATAATGGTGTCATTAGATAGAGTTGCAATTCTAGAATCCAAGGATACTAAAAAATTGTCCTCACGACCATCTACTTTTAGTTGAATTTCAGTAGAATCTGTTATTACCAAAGGTCTCGCGCTTAAATTATGTGGCGCAATTGGTGTAATAACAAAACTATTCGTGTCTGGCGTAATTACAGGCCCACCACAGCTTAACGAATAACCGGTTGATCCTGTTGGTGTGGAAACAATGAGTCCATCACTCCAATAGGATGTCAGGTATTCATCATTTAAACGTGTTTCCACAGTAATCATAGAAGTTGTGTTTTTTCTACTAACGGCTATTTCGTTTAACGCAAAATTAAGTGTGTCGAAATCATCTTTTTTAGGAAATGTTTCAATGGCTAATAAATTACGTTCCGAAAGTTTATAAGCCTTATTAAAAATAGCATCCATAGCTGGAATAATAGCCTGACTTTGTATAGTAGCTAAAAATCCTAATCTACCTGTGTTAACACCAATTATAGGAATGTTTAAATCGTGAACATAGGTAATAGCTCGTAAAATAGTACCATCACCACCTATGCTTATGAGCAAATCAAAACTAGAATCTAAAACATCAGTAAACTGAACATCATTGAACGTCGATTCTTTCTCTTCTTGAATTTTCTGATTAAATTCTGCAATTAAAAATACGGTTGCAGCGTCCTTATTATTTAAATAATGCAAAATAATAACGAGTGCTTCTTCAGTGCTGGAGTTAAAAGCTTGACCAAATATGGCTATTTTCATGACCTTATTATATGTTTAGGTATTTATTTAAATATGCTGAGCGGTCTTTTAAACTCTCTAGGTAACTGTCTTCTTCATGGCCAGAAATAACATTATAGCTGTAACGTCTAAATGTTTGCATAATATCATTTAATCCGGTGTTTCCAACTTTTAAGGTGATTTGAATCATGTCGTTTTCAATTTTCGAAATAAAAGCACCCAACAATTTTCCGTCGTTGGATTCTACTATCTGGCTTATTTCACTAAAAGAATAATCAATTAAACCTTTTTCAATAATTAAAATACCTCCTGCTTCAGCAAAAAATGGGGTTTCATTAAATAAGCCAATCACATCATTTAATTCATAATATCCTATATACGTATTATTACGGTCCAATATAGGCATGATGTTGGTGCTGTTTTGGGCAAATGCCTCCAAAACATCTAACCAATTGGTGTTATCGCGAACAAAAAAGCCTTCAATAGCGTGCAATTGGTCTGCAATTACTTCTTGTTTTTCAAAACAATACACATCCGTTTCAGACATGCATCCCAAATATAGACCATCAGCCGTTTGAATCGGAATATGAGAATAAGTTAGCTGATTAAACAGCATTTGTAAATCACCAATTTTATCGGTGTTTACTAATGGCTTTATATCGTTAATAACAAATTCGTTTAAATTCATAGCGTGTTTTTAGGTATTTGCAAATTAATTAAAAAATACTATAATTCCGGTAGTTGAGTTTGTATTTTTGTAATTCAAACGACTAGAATATGACAAAGTTAAGTGTAAATATTAATAAGATAGCAACCTTACGAAATTCTCGAGGTGGCGATTTGCCAAATGTAGTTCAATTTGCAAAAGATGTTCAGCGTTTTGGAGCGGAAGGTGTTACCATTCACCCACGTCCTGATGAGCGCCATATTCGTTATCAAGATGCTTACGATTTAAAACCAGAAGTATATACCGAATACAACATTGAAGGCAATCCGATTGAGAAATTCATGAATATGGTTTTGGAAATTAAACCGACCCAAGTAACGTTAGTTCCCGATTCTGTTAATGCTATTACCAGTAACGCTGGTTGGGACACTATAAAACATAAGGATTTTTTAGTGGACGTGATTCAGGAATTTAAAAATAATGGGATTCGTACGTCTATTTTTGTTGATCCGGTTTTAAAACAAATGGAAGGCGCTAAAGCTACAGGAACAGATAGAATTGAATTATACACAGAAGCTTTTGCACACGAATTTAGTTTAGGGAATAAAAAAGCTATTATGCCTTATACTGAATGTGCTGTTTTAGCGGATAGTTTGGATTTAGGCGTTAATGCAGGACACGATTTATCGTTAGATAACATTCAGTTTTTTAAAGAAAATATCCCTAATATATTAGAGGTGTCCATTGGTCATGCCTTGATTTCAGAAAGTTTATATTTGGGAGTAGAGAATGTCATTCAGATGTATTTACACAGACTGAAATAAGTTTTCAGGGGACGTTTATATTAATAAATTAAGCAAATTTCAAATTCGTGAAAGACAGTAAAAAAATATATTCCAATATATTAGGTGAAGGGAAACCCTTTATTATTCTCCATGGCTTTTTGGGTATGGGTGATAATTGGAAAACTTTGGGTAACCAATTTGCAGAACAAGGCTATCAAGTTCATCTGGTAGATCAACGAAACCATGGTAGAAGTTTTCATGATGATGATTTTAGTTATGAAACCTTATCAGCCGATTTAAAGCGCTATTGTGATACACATCAACTTTCAGATATTGTGCTTTTAGGGCATTCCATGGGTGGAAAAACAGCTATGCTTTTTGCAACGCAGTTTCCTGAATTGGTTTCTAAATTATTGATAGCGGATATTTCACCACGTTTTTATCCCGTGCATCATGATGCTATTTTAAATGGATTGAGTCAGCTCGATTTTTCCACATTAAAAAGTCGTGGCGCTGCCGATAAAAGTTTGGCGAAATATGTTTCAGAAGTTGGAACGCGTATGTTTTTACTTAAAAATTTATATTGGAAAGAAAAAGGACAATTAGCGCTGCGTATGAATTTGGATGTTCTAGCAGACCAAGTTGGTGAAGTAGGGGAACCATTGCCTATTTCAGCTAAATTTGAAGGCGACACCTTGTTTTTACGTGGTGATAAATCTGAATATATCAGTAATCAGGATGAATCTATTATTCACGCACATTTTCCAAAAGCAGATATTGTGACAATTTCAAATGCAGGACATTGGTTGCATGCTGAAAATCCTGAAGAATTTTATGATGCTGTGATGGCATTTCTTAAATAAGTTACATTTTTACAAATCACCAAAAACACGTATTATGAAATTAATTATCAGAATTTTAATTACAGCCGTAGCAGTTGTATTGTTAGCTAAATTATTGCCAGGTATTGCTGTAGAAAGTTATACAACGGCCATAATTGTTGCTATTGTTTTAGGATTGCTAAATTTAATAGTCAGACCTATTTTAATCTTTTTAACCTTACCAGCAACTATTATCACACTGGGTTTATTCCTGTTTGTTATTAATGCTTTAATGATTTTGCTGGCCGATAATTTAATTAGTGGATTTACGGTTTCCAGTTTCTGGACCGCCTTATTATTTAGCATTCTATTAACGGTTTTACAATCTATTTTTTACGGTATTTTAGGCCAAGATAAAGAGTAGATGTAATTTTTTCTTTAACATTTTAAACGAATTGAAATCCGTTAGTCCCACTGAAAATCAGTACAAATAAACAGGTGAAAGACAATACGTTAAAATACTTTGTTGGAGTGTAAAAAAGTAGTATTTTTGCACTCCAATTTTTATGTCATAATACAATGAATATTACAAGAGAAAATATTGATGCATTAAATGCTGTAGTAAAAGTCGATATCGCTAAAGAAGATTACAACGATAAAGTTGAAAAAATATTAACTGATTATCGTAAAACTGCTAACATTCCTGGTTTTAGAAAAGGTCACGTACCAATGGGAATGGTTAAGAAGCAATATGGTAAAGCCGTATTGGTTGATGAAGTTAATAAATTGCTTCAAGATGCATTGAATAAATATTTAACTGAAGAAAAATTAGACGTTTTAGGTAATCCATTACCAAAAGCTCAAGATAATTTGGATTGGGATGCTGAACTATTATCATTTGAATTCGAATTAGGTTTAGCTCCAGAATTTGAAGTAAACTTATCGCCTAAAAAAGCGATTATCGATTATAATATTACCGCTGGTGATAAAATGATTGATGATCAAATTTTAAATGTGCAAAAGCAATACGGAAAATTAATCGCATCTGATGTGGTTTCTAAAGATTCTGAAATTACGGGTGTTTATAAAAATGAAGAACGTGAAATAGAAAACACGGTAACATTAACGCTAGATAAATTCAAAGGAAAAGCTACTGAAAAGAAATTTATTGGTGCTAAAGTTGGCGATATTATCACATTAAAAACAAAAGGTTTATATGCAGATGATCATGAATTAATGCATGCCTTTAAATTATCTCATGATGATATTCATGGTTTAGATATTGAAGTAACCTTTACGATTACTGAAATTAATGAACGTGAGTTAGCTGAATTAAACCAAGAGTTATTTGATAAGTTGTTTGGTGAAGGTGTAGCTACTTCTTTAGAAGACGTAAAAGGAAAAATTAAGGAAGATGCTGAAAAGCAATTCAAGCAACAATCCGAGCAAAAATTACTAAATGATGTTACAGAACATTTAGTAGAAAATACTAAATTCGATTTACCGGCAACATTCTTACAAAAATGGATGCAAACTGCAGGTGAAAAAGAATTATCAGAAGCTGAAGCTCAAGAAGAATACGCTAAATCTGAAAAAAGCTTACGTTACCAATTAATTGAAGGTAAATTAATTGCTGAAAATAATATTAAAGTAAGCATGGATGATATTAAAGATCATGCCAAGCAAATGATTAAGACTCAAATGGCACAATTCGGTCAGATGAATCCTTCTGATAAAGAATTAGAAGATATTGCGGCTCGTGTATTATCTAACCAAGATGAAGCACGTCGTATTTCTGAACAAATTATTAGCCAGAAGTTATTAACGCTTTATAAAGAAAAGGCAAACATTAAAACAAAAGATATTACTTACGAAGACTTTGTAAAAGAAGTTTACGGAGACAAATAATAGGGCAGTCCCAATTATTTAAGTGGCGTTAAGCTTGTCTTAGCGATATCAAGTTTTAAAGAATAAATCCTTATATTTAGGCGTTGAAATAACGAGTTTCAACGCCTATTTTTTTAGTCTCGTTTTATTTAAGAAAAATAGGAACACTCGCTTCTTGGCATTTGTCAGGATTTTAACTTAAAAAATTTATAACTACAATGAATTACGCAAATGAATTTGAAAAATTCGCTATAAAAGATCAAGGTATCAGTAGTACGTATTATGACAAAATTATTAGTCATATGTACCCATCTAATTTAACGCCTAATATTATTGAAGAGCGTCAAATGAACATCGCTATTTTTGATGTATTCTCTAGATTAATGATGGACCGTATCATCTTTTTAGGGACTGCTATTAATGATCAAGTAGCCAATATTATTCAAGCACAATTACTGTTTTTAGAGAGCACAGACTCTTCTAAAGATATTCAAATATACATCAATTCACCAGGTGGAGGCGTTTATGCAGGTTTAGGTATTTATGATACCATGCAATTTATCAAGCCAGATGTAGCTACAATTTGTACAGGTATGGCCGCTTCAATGGGAGCCGTTTTATTATGTGCAGGTACCAAAGGAAAACGTAGTGGTTTAACACATTCGCGTGTAATGATTCACCAACCATTAGGTGGTGCGCAAGGTCAAGCGAGTGATATTGAAATTACGGCACGCGAGATCATCACGTTGAAAGAAGAACTTTTTCAAATTATCAGTAAGCATTCTGGTCAAGATTACGACAAAGTGTATAATGATAGTGATCGTGATTACTGGATGAAAGCAGATAAAGCTAAAGAGTACGGTATGATTGATGAAGTATTAGTTCGTAGCTAATACCTTATAATACATCTTTCAATAGTCCATCCTTTTACAGGATTATGGAGAGAATTTGATAATTGAAATTAATTAATTTATGGCAAAGGAAGAATTAGAATGTTCATTTTGTGGTAGGAAAAAGCCAGAAACAAGTTTATTAATTGCTGGATTGGATGCGCATATCTGCGATCGTTGTATTGAACAAGCGCACGGTATCGTAATTGAAGAATCTAAGCAAACGGATAACAGTGATTTGTCTGCGGAATTAAAACTGCGCAAACCACAAAAAATTAAAGCATTCTTAGACGAATATATTATTGGTCAGGATACCACTAAAAAAGTAATGTCTGTTGCGGTTTATAATCACTATAAGCGTTTATTACAAGCGCCAACGGATGATGATATTGAAATTCAGAAGAGTAATATCATTATGGTTGGGCAAACGGGAACTGGTAAAACCTTAATGGCAAAAACCATTGCTAAAATGTTAAACGTACCATTGGCTATTGTGGATGCTACGGTATTAACGGAAGCTGGTTATGTTGGTGAAGATGTTGAAAGTATTTTAACACGTTTATTACAGGCAGCCGATTACAGTTTAGAAAAAGCTGAAAAAGGAATTGTATTTATTGATGAAATAGATAAAATTGCGCGTAAGAGTGATAATCCATCTATTACACGTGATGTTTCTGGTGAAGGTGTACAGCAAGCGCTTTTAAAACTATTAGAAGGAACCGTTGTAAATGTACCGCCTAAAGGTGGACGTAAACATCCGGACCAAAAGTTCATTGAGGTGAACACTGAAAATATTTTATTTATTGCAGGTGGTGCTTTTGATGGTATTGATAAAGTTATTTCTAAACGTTTAAATATGCAAGCCGTTGGTTACAGCGCGTCCATGTCTGATGAACGTGTAGATCATAATCACTTATTGCAATATATTATTCCAAAAGATTTAAAAGACTTTGGGTTAATTCCTGAAATTATTGGCCGTTTACCCGTTTTAACATACATGGATCCATTGGATGCTAAAACGCTTCGTGCTATTTTAACAGAACCTAAAAATGCCATTATTAAGCAATATAAAAAGTTGTTTAGTATGGATGATATTGAATTTAATATTACCGATGGTGCTTTAGATTTTATTGTTGGAAAAGCCATTGAATATAAATTAGGTGCTCGTGGATTACGTTCCTTATGTGAAGAAATCCTAACCGATGCTATGTTTGAAATGCCAGGAACCAATGAAACCCAATTAAAGGTTACTAAAGCTTACGCAGAAGAAAAAATAAGTAAAACAACCATTAAGAAATTGAAGGCTGTTTCTTAATTCCTTCGGAAACTTATATAACAAAAAAACCACGCAATTTGCGTGGTTTTTTATTTTGATTGTTTTGGATTATAATTAATAATTTGGCATTATGTGCAAATCATTGTGTGATTAATAGCACTGTAAAACTAATCCTTTTTCTGTAAGAAAATCAAGACAGTCTTTATTTTTAGATAAACCAACTGCTAAATTCGTTAACAGTATTCTTTTTGCAATTAAATGGGATAAAAAGTATTACCTGTTTAATTCTAAAAGCGCATCTAGGTAGTCTCTCGTGTTAGATAATCTTGGCACCTTATGTTGTCCTCCTAATTTGTCATTCGCCTTAAGCCAATCGTAAAATAGGCGTTCACGTGCAATATGGATGGTTGGTCTGTTCAAGGTCATATTATTTAAACGCTTGGCTTCATAATCGGAGTTTAAGGATTTTAAAGCATTATCAAATAACTCATTAAAATAATGAATGTTTTCGGGTGGTGTTTTAAATTCAATAATCCATTCGTGTGCGCCTTTTTCTTTGCCTTCCATAAAAATTGGAGCGGCTGTATAATCTACAATTTCAGATTTTGTTTTTTTACAGACCTTTTTTAAAGCATCTTCGGCATTTTCAATAATTAATTCTTCACCAAAAGCATTTATATGGTGTTTGGTTCTCCCAGAAACTTTTATGCGATACGGATTAATGGACGTAAACCGAATGGTGTCACCAATTTTATAACGCCAAAGTCCCGCGTTTGTAGTAATAATTACGGCATAGTTTTTATCAACTTCTACCTGGCTTAATGGAATTATTTTTTGATGAGTGGTTCCATAAGAATCCATGGGAATAAATTCATAAAAAATACCATAGTCTAGCATCAATAATAATTCGCTAGAGTTATTCTGATCTTGAATGGCAAAAAAGCCTTCCGAAGCATTATAAATTTCATAATAGCGAAAATCTTTCTTTGGTAAAATTTTCTTGTATTGATCCACATAGGGCAAGAAACTAACGCCTCCATGAAAATAGACTTCTAAATTGGGCCAAATATCATGGAGATTGTCTTTCCCTGTTGTTTCTAAAACATTGTTTAATAATACCAGCATCCACGACGGTACGCCAGCCAAACTAGTCACGTTTTCCTGAATGGTTTCATTAACAATAGCCTGCATTTTCTCTTCCCAATTATTCATTAAAGACACCTTGTTGCTAGGTGTGCTACTGAATTCTGCCCAGAACGGCATATTGTCAATTAATATAGCCGACAAATCACCAAAAACGGTTCCGTTTTCTTTGTACAGCTCTTTACTGCCTCCTAAACGTAAACTCTTTCCGGTAAATAATTGCGCGTTTTCATTATTGTTTAAATACATGCACAATAAATCCTTACTAGCTGCGTAATGACAGTTTTCCAACGCATCTTCACTCACAGGAATAAATTTACTTTTTGCATTGGTAGTTCCACTGGATTTAGCAAACCATTTAATAGGTTGCGGCCAGAAAATATTGTTTTCACCTAAACGAGACCGTTCAATCATGGGTTGATATTCTTCATAGGAAGAAACAGGAACACGATCTGCAAATGTTTGATAGCTTTTCATGGAATCGAAACCATAATTTCTACCAAACTCCGTGTCTTTTGCTTTATACAGTAGTTGCATAAGTAGCTCTTCTTGGACCTCATTTGGGTATTTTAAAAACAAATCGATTTGATGAAATCGCTTTTTTAAAAACCAAGAAGCAATAGAATTTACAATAGGAATTGGCATATTTGCAGTATATTTAATGAACTAAAAATAATACTTTTTTTTATGACCTACCAAGGTGTTTTAACAAAAATGACAACGGAGTTTATGGAACCTGTTCAATACTACCTCATTTTTGAAAACGACTTCATCCATATCAATCAGTTGTTAGATAAAACTATTCAGTTGGAATTTGTTGGTTATCAATGTTTAAGTTGCGGTTTAAATAAGCCAATTTACAGACAAGGATTTTGTAAAAGCTGTTTTTTTGATGTGCCTCAAGCAGCCGATTGGATTATAAAACCTGAATTAAGTAAAGCGCATTTAGATCAGGAAGAACGCGATTTGGAATATGAAAAGCGTGTACAATTGCAACCACATATTGTGTATTTAGCTAATTCTAGTAATGTAAAGGTTGGTGTTACGCGCAGAAGTCAAGTGCCAACCCGATGGATTGACCAAGGCGCACACGAAGCTATTGAAATTGTTGAGGTGCCAAATAGGTATTTAGCAGGAATTACAGAAGTAGCACTAAAAGATTTTGTTGCTGATAAAACCAATTGGCGCAACATGCTAAAAAACGATGTGAAAGATGAAAATTTGGTGGATTGGCGTAATAAATTGAAAGCCTATATTCCAGATGAAGCTAAAGAATATTACATAGCTAATAACGCCGAAACGCACATAGTATTTCCGGTACATCAATATCCTATAAAGCCAAAAAGTTTAAATATTGTAAAGAGTGAATCCTATTCTGGGAAACTAGTAGGCGTAAAGGGGCAGTATCTTATTTTTGAAGATAATACGGTATTTAATATCCGATCCAATGAAGGATTAGTGGTTAAACTTTCTGTGGCATAAAAAAAAGCACGCATAAAAAATGCGTGCTTTTTTATATATCTAAAAAAGACAATTAAATATCTTCTTGGTCTCTTAAGTTTTGGATGTATTCAGCTTTCTGAATCTCACGTCTTCTTTTTACTGAAGGTTTTGTAAAGTATTGCTTCTCTCTTAAGTTCTGCATTACTTTTACATTTCTATGCTTACGCTTGTAACGCTTTAAAGCACGTTCTATATTTTCTCCTTCTTTAATTTCGATTCGTAACATATTATTTTTCTTAAATTTAATGGGTGCTAAGGTAATCCTTTTATTGTTATTTTTAGAATGTTTTCTAAAATTTAATTGAAAGGTGATTTTTCTCTTAAAACCCTTTAGTTTATACTGTCTTTTTTCTTCTTATTTTTGTTCAATAAACCACCCAAAATGTTCTTAATAGCGGTTTCTGTTGATGGTGTGTTTGTATTAGTGGAATCTGTTTGAACAACTGTGCTGTCCTTTGGTGTTGTACCAGAACCTGATGTATTGCCACTTGTAAATCCACCTAAAAGATCTTTGATGGCATCTGTACCTTGATTAATTAATTTTTTCTTCTCAATTTCAATTAATTGCTGTGTTAGTTTGGTAACACTAGATGATAAATCAGTCGAAATTTTTGGGCTTTTAAACGTTCCTTTCATATTAGCAGTTACAGGAATGCTAATTTTGTTGACTTCAGGGTCATTAATTTTTCCAATTAAGCGATTAATATCACTGCCTAAATATTTTGCAGGTACATCAAAAGCTAAATCGTAATTCATGGTTTGATCAAATCCGTGACTTCCACCAATAGCAATATCAATATCCTTATATTTTAGCATGAATGGCTTAATATTCACTTGGCCATCACTAAAAGTTAGATTCGTTTTTAAATCTTTTAAATCTAATTTATCAAAATCTATAAAATTCAGTTGATTATCTAATGCGTTCAATAATGGGCTGCTTTCAATTTTTGTTTTAGTCGTTAATAATTCAGCAAAGGCATTACCAGTAACCGAACTTAAAATAGGCGAAAACGAGCTATCTAAATTACCATTCAATACAATATCAGTATTTAATTTTCCTTCAAAAATCTTCGCAATTGGCGCTAATGCTTTTAGTAAATCTAACGTGTTAAAGGATTCCGTAATATCAAATGCATTGGCATTTAATTTTAAATTAAAATTGGGTGTATCTTTTTGGGTGTTAATATCTCCAGAAACGGCTAAAGTCCCATCAAACAAATTGGTTGTTAAATTATTCAATGTCGCTACTTGATCTTTAATAGCTAGTTTTCCTTTGGTGTTTTTTAGTGTTAGATTATCATAAATAACGGTTTTAACATCTGCATTAATCGTGCAATCTAAAAACGCTGGGATTTTAAGTGGAACGCTAGCGCCTGTAGTTTTTTTGGTTTCACTTTCACCTTCATCAGCAACCATAAAATCGCTTACATTAAAGGTGTTTGACGTCATATTAAAGTTTCCTTGTAGTTTTTTGTCACTTAAAAGAAAACCTAATAGATTCGTAATCGTTCCAGTGGCACTTATATCACTTTGGCCAGATTTAGCTTCAAATTTATTCAACATAACAATACCTGGTTGAAAGGTTAAATCTGCATTTGAAATATTAATAGGATTCACAATATCTTCAGAAGCATATACAAAATTACTTACCTGAACGCTACCATTACTTTTTATACGTTGATAGGCGTTGGTTTCAATGGCGTTCATATCAAAAGCCGTGTTTATTTTAGCTTTTAAAATACCGCTTAACTCATTGTCTAATTCAATTGGATAGGCTTTAGTAATATTGGCCAAATTTAAAACACCATCAATATAGGCGTTAACCGTCATGTTTTCGGTTAAATTCCGTAGCGTACCTGACGCATTAAACTGGTCGTTATCTATTTTGAAATTTAAGGTGCTGATGTCTACATAGGTATCTTCAGATTTTCCTGTGGTATTTTTAATACTCGTATTAATGTTAATGTTATCAACACGTTTTGGTAGATCAGGATATTTAAAAGACGCATTATTGGATAGGATGTTTATGTCCATTTGCGGAACCGTTTCTTCAGAAATCAATCCGTTTATACGACCTTTTAATTTAAAATTACCCGTTGTTTCTACATTGGCAATATCTTTGGAATATGTTTTAGGAATAACCGCTAAAAATTCTTTAAAATCAGATCCTGGATTTTCAAAAGTAATATCTAATTCTTGGCCGTTTTCTAATTGTTGGAAGTAGCCTTGGAACTCCAAAGGCAATTCATTTATGTAGGCTTTATTCTCTTTAAATGTGTACGTGTTGTTTGGTAAATCCAAACCAATAATAGCATCTAATTTTAAAGTGTTATTGCTTAAATATTCGGTGCTATCCATGTTTAGCGTTACTCTAGCTGACGTTTTTGTATCTAATTCCGAAATATTTCCAGAAAATGTACCTTTACCAGAATGGTTTAATTCCGTGATGTAAAATATAGTGTTGGCGCCTTCGTCAATATAGGTTAACGCACTATTGTCAATACTATAATCTTGCACATCTAATGTAAAACTACTACTGGTTTCTGCATCGGCTGGTTTACTATCAGATTCTTTCGCAATATCGTAATTGGTTTGCCCCATTTTATTCGTTTTTAGGACAATTAAAGCTTCATCAATATTAAATTTATTGATAATTACAGGACCATCGCTTGGCTTTTTGAAAAGCTCTTTGATGGACATGGTTAACGATATTGATTTGATAGACGCTAATTTTTCATCTTTAAAAGGCGCGAAATTGGTAATTTCTAAATCGCTAACATCTACTTGGGCTTGCGGAAAACTTCTAATAAAGCTTAAGTTAATATCGCTAAACTCTACGTTCGCATTCACATTGTTATTGATGGTATTCTTAACAATGTCTTTAATTTTTCCTTGGAAAACAAAAGGTATAGCTACCAATATTAGAATAATAACTAGTAATGTGATTCCAATAATTTTGAAAACTTTTTTCATAAAAATTTTTAAGTGATGGGTTTGTAAGGATATACGTATAAACTATATGAAAAGTTGCTGAAAACCAAAAGTTTAATATAATTTTAATACTTATAATGGCTTGATTTTTTTTGCTGGCCTTCAGCAATAATTCATTCTTGAACAAAGATACATCCAAATATAAATAGTATGTATTCTTATTGCTATATAAATTGACGCAATAAATCTTTAAATTGACATGAATAGCCGAATTTAAAGGCGTTAAATTTTCATGACATGATCCAATCTTTTAGCTACAAGACTTTTTGTGAATAAAAAGGTACAGCAATTTTGAATTTTTAGAATTTCTTTTAGTTATTTTGGCATCTGTTATGACCCAACCAAACACCGTTTATATATCATTAGGAAGTAATCAAGGCGACCGTTTAAAGCACTTGCAAGACGCAGTAGATGTTATTTACAAGCGTGTTGGTAAAGTGCAAATGATTGCCAAAGTTTATAATACGCCTGCTTTAGGTTTTGAGGGTCCTGATTTTTTAAATACCTGTATCATTGTCAAAACCGATTATCCCGTTGAAACCGTTTTGGAAGATTTACAACGTATAGAAACAGAAATGGGACGCGTTCGGACAGAAAGCACAGCCTATGAATCCCGAAGTATTGATTTGGATATCTTGCTTTATAATGATGCCATAATTCATACACCAACGTTAACGGTTCCACATCCGCAAATGGCCAACAGACGTTTTGTATTGCAGCCTTTGTATGATATTGCCTTAAAAGAAAAACACCCAACCCTACATAAAACCATTGCTGAACTATTGGAGATTTGCGAAGATAAAAGTGCTATAGAACCTATTAATATCTGGTTGAAAAACCCGAGTAAAAAATATAACCTTTCCAATTATAATTACATGGCTATTGAAGGAAATATAGGTGCTGGAAAAACAAGTTTAGCCACGATGATTTCAACCGATTTTAATGCGAAATTAGTTCTGGAACGTTTTGCAGATAATCCGTTTTTGCCCAAGTTTTATGAAGATGCCAAACGTTATGCGTTTACTTTAGAGATGAGTTTTCTAGCCGATAGATATCAGCAAATTAGTGACGATTTATCGCAATTAGATTTATTTAAAGATTTTATCGTTAGCGATTATGATATTTATAAATCCCTGATTTTTTCGAAAATCACCTTACCAGAAGATGAATTTAAGCTGTACAGACGCTTGTTTTATTTAATGTATAAAGATATTGCTAAACCTGAATTGTATATTTATCTGTATCAAAATACACAGCGACTTCAAGAAAACATCAAAAAGCGTGGGCGTGATTATGAGCAAAATATTCAGGATGACTATCTGGAGAAAATTAATGCTGGGTATCTAAATTTCTTGAAAAATCAAGAAGAATTGAATGTGAAGATTATTGATATTTCTAATCGGGATTTTGTAAATAGGCGTGAGGATTATTTATGGATTTTAAATGAAATAGCTTCGGTTATACCGAAAGTGGAATAATAGTATCAAGTAAAAAGTGTTTTAGCTTTTTGGAGATTCTTCGCTGCGCTCTGAATGACAAATTTGTACCGAGAAGTAATACGCTAAACGCTAAAAAAATGGACTACCAAAAAGTAACAACCAAAGACATATTAATTATTGGTAATAAATCCGAATTGTCTTTCTTGACCAATGGCGAAGGAACAGGGAGTTTAGCAAGACAATTTATGCCGCGATTACAGGAAATTACCAATCGGGTTGGAACCTACAGTTTTTCCATTCAGAATTATAAATACTTCAATATAAAAACCATGACGCCTGAAACCCTTTTTGAAAAGTGGATAGGTGTTGCCGTGTCAAACGTTGATACAATTCCAGAAAGTATGGAATCGTTAATTATTGCAGGTGGCGATTTTTTGGTGTTTCCGTTTCAAGGTTCTGTAGCCGATTTTATAAAATTCTGGCAACAACTCCATAACGAATGGTTGCCAAATTCAATATATCAATTAGACAACAGACCACATTTTGAAAAACTTCCAGCTGGTTATAACCCAATGCGTGATGACAACCAAGAGGAGATTTGGATACCTATTAAATAAGATGTTTTAACAACCATCAGCCAAACCAAACGACAACACAAGCACATCTTCCATGATTTCATTATTAGCATTTTTAGCAGGATTCCAATTTCCAGGAATTTGCTTTACCAATTCTAGAAGATTCGTGTCTATTTCAGGGTAATTGGTGGTTCTATCAAGTGTCACATTAGTAATGGTGCCATTTTTAGAAATGGTAAAGGATACCTTTACAGCTCGTAATTTTTTGGCATCTATAGAGGCTGTGTTTTCTAGTTTGTTGGCTTCAATATAAGTAATCAATGCTTTGTAACCATCCGCATATGCTGCTTTAGTCTCTGGAACAACGGTGTAATGTGGTCCAAAATGAGGCGCTTCATTTTCGTAAATCATGGCGTTTGCTTTGATGTAGTTCACACGAAATAAAAAGTGTTCTGAATAATCCATAGATTTTAGTAAATCCTTTTGAGAATCACTCAATATTTCTGAATCTCCATAGGCACGAATCTCCGTTTGCCTATCGTTTTTAATAAGGATAACTTCTGTACTATTTATATGTGCTATGTTTCGTGAATCTTTCTCTGGAATAAAATCATGAATGGTTGTTGCCTTGGTCATGTTACTTTTTGTAATGGATTCAAAACGACTATCAATATTATATGCAAACACTAATGGTTTATTAGCGTCACGCTTTAAAACAGGTTCCGTTTCTGGAATTTCTTCTTGTACAGATTCCTTGACGGTTTCATGTATAGCAACAAGATCGGTTTGGTCTAATCTGTCTTGATTCCAATTTATAAAACTAAAAGCTCCAAGACTTAAAAGGACTAATGCGATACTGAATAAGGTGAGACGTTTTTTCATGATTTATTTAATTTGTTTTCCAAATGTAGATGATGACCAAGCTTTATCATGAATTATAAATGTAAAAAAAGTGTCAAATTTGTGTGAATGGGTTGTAGTTATTAAGCTTAAAAGAAGTTTCTATCCTTTATTGGTGTAATCAGAAATCGTTAAAATGTATAATATGTTTTAAGAGATAAAGATCGTTTGCAATAAAAGTTAGATGCACTTATTTAAGCCAACCCTTTTTTTTAGCTTTTTTACTATATACATAAAGAAAACCAGCAACTAAAATTACCAACAAAGGAATAATAATAGAAAATACGATGGATTGTTTTTTAATGTCAAAAACAAGTAACCAATACAATTCTATAGAAATCAAGGTGACTAATGCTATAGCAAAAAAATTAACTGCAATTTTTTTTCTCATAAAAAGCATAAAGCTTCCTAGCATTTCAGAAAACAGTGCAATTAAAAACACAATGCCATACCAAAACGGTAGTGACTGGATTCTTTCAAATTCTTCAACCGTAGAATTTGCCTGCAGGAAATCTAATTCAATGGAGCTAAAATAAATCTCAATGAGGTTCCATATAATAGAAAAAATAGCGACTACCCAAAAGGAAGTTGGTGGTTTAACGTTTTTTATCATAACCTACAATTATAATTCTGTAAGAAAGATAGGGAATTATGTTGTGTTTTGGTAGTAATAATTCAGATTCCACAGGCAAAAAATGCAAGATAATATCTTTAGTTTAGATTTCAGTAGACCGTTTTTTATAAAATTATAACTCAAAGCATCCAGATTTTAGTCAATTATAAACGCTTGATATATAGTAAGAAATTTTTAAATTCAAGTAAAAAACTTTTGAATCTGTCTGTTTAATATTTTTTAAGTTTACTAAACACATCCCAAACAACCACACCACAACTAACCGAAATATTTAAGGAGTGCTTGGTGCCAAATTGTGGAATTTCCAAAACCACATCACTCGCATTTACCACTTGCTGCGCAACACCTTTTACTTCATTGCCAAAAACGAGTGCGTATCTGGTGTCGGGTTTCGGGTTGAAATTGTGTAACATTGTGGCATTTTCAGCTTGTTCAATGGCGCAAATTTGCACGTTTTCACTTTGCAATTTGGAAATCACATCTAGCGTGTTTTCGGCATATTCCCAAGCAACCGTATCGGTACTTCCTAAAGCGGTTTTATGAATATCTTTATGCGGTGGTTGTGCGGTAATGCCACACAAGTAAATTTTTTCAATTAGAAAGGCATCAGCAGTTCTAAAAACCGAACCTATATTATTCAGACTTCTAATATTATCTAAAATAATAATAATAGGTGTTTTTTTGGTGTCTTTAAATTCGTCAACACTCAATCGGTCTAACTCGCTATTTTTTAACTTTCGCATATTTTATTTTGTGATAATTGTAAATAACTTATAGAAACTTGGCTTTAAAAACCTTAAATAAATAAGTACTTTAGCAATCCTATAACTTGGGCAAAAGTAACACATAAAAATTAGTTAAACGTTGGCAAAAAAAGCAAAAAAGGAAACACCGTTAATGAAACAGTATAATGCTATCAAGGTGAAATATCCTGATGCCTTGTTATTATTTCGTGTGGGCGATTTTTATGAAACCTTTGGAGAGGATGCCATTAAAACGGCTGGGATTCTTGGCATTATTTTAACCAAACGTGGAGCAGGAAGTGAAAGCGAAATAGAACTAGCCGGCTTTCCACACCATTCCTTAAATACGTATTTACCTAAATTGGTGAAAGCTGGTGAGCGTGTGGCTATTTGTGATCAGCTGGAAGATCCGAAACTCACCAAAAACATTGTAAAACGTGGTGTTACAGAATTGGTAACGCCAGGTGTTGCTTTAAATGATGAGGTGCTAAAATCCAAATCCAACAACTTTTTATGTTCCGTGTATTTTGGGAAACTACATACTGGTATTTCGTTTTTAGATATTTCTACAGGCGAATTTTTAACGTCGCAAGGAAATGCCGAGTATATTGATAAATTACTTCAGAATTTCAATCCTAGTGAAGTATTGGTTTCTAAACAAAAGCGCATGCTTTTTAATGACACCTTCGGTCCTGATTTTCATACGTATTATTTAGAGGATTGGGTATATCAAACTGATTATACCCATGAAACACTTATAAAACATTTCGATACTAAAACGTTAAAAGGCTTTGGTATAGAAGATTTAAATGAAGGAATTATAGCTTCGGGTGCCATTTTGCATTACCTAGCCGAAACCCAACATAATAAATTACAACACATAACGGCTATCAGTAGGATTGCCGAAAATGATTATGTGTGGATGGATCGGTTTACCATGAGAAATCTGGAGCTATATCATTCTACTAATAGTAATGCGGTTACGCTATTGCAGGTTATTGATAAAACCATTTCTCCTATGGGAGGACGTTTATTAAAACGCTGGTTGGCATTGCCATTAAAGGATGTTGCTAAAATTAAGCAACGTCATGAAGTGGTTGATTTTTTGAGTAAGAATAAACCCATTCTTCAAAAAACACAAAACCACATCAAGCAAATTGGCGATTTAGAACGACTGATTTCAAAAATTGCGACAAGTAAAGTGAATCCGCGTGAGGTTATTCAACTTAAAAATTCTTTAGAAGCTATTGTGCCAATTAAGGAAATAGCGTCAAGTTGTAATAATGACGCCTTGAAAGTAATTGGAGATACGCTTCAAAGTTGTGAGGTGTTGCGACATAAAATTTCAGAAACCTTAAATGAAGATGCACCAGTAAATGTGCTAAAAGGTTTTACAATTGCCAACGGTTTTTCGGAAGAATTGGATGAGCTTCGTGGCTTGTCATCTTCTGGGAAGAGTTATTTGGATAAAATGCTGAAACGTGAAAGTGAACGTACTGGAATTACCTCACTTAAAATAGCATCTAATAACGTGTTTGGTTATTATATTGAAGTCCGTAATACACATAAAGACAAAGTTCCTGAAGAATGGATTCGGAAACAAACGTTGGTCAATGCGGAGCGTTATATAACCGAAGAACTCAAAGAATACGAAAGTAAAATATTAGGAGCTGAAGAACGTATTTTAGCCATTGAGCAGCAGTTGTTTGCCGATTTAATCCAATGGATGACACAGTATATTAAACCGGTTCAACAGAATGCCTTTTTAATTGGTCAGTTAGATTGTTTGTGTGGTTTTGCACAACTGGCAATGGATAATAATTATGTGTATCCTGTAATTGATGATTCTTTCGATTTAGAAATAAAAGATGGTCGTCATCCAGTCATTGAAAAACAATTACCACCAAGTGAAGCCTATATTGCTAACGATGTGTATTTGGATCGTGACAAGCAACAAATGATTATGATTACAGGACCTAATATGTCTGGTAAATCGGCAATTTTACGTCAAACGGCACTCATTGTTTTGTTAGCACAAACGGGAAGTTTTGTTCCAGCAAAAGCGGCCAGAATTGGTTTAGTGGATAAGATTTTTACACGTGTTGGCGCTTCAGATAATATTTCTATGGGTGAATCAACCTTTATGGTTGAAATGAATGAAACAGCCTCCATTTTAAATAACCTATCAGAACGTAGTTTGGTGTTGTTAGATGAAATTGGTCGAGGCACGAGTACTTATGATGGCATTTCCATTGCTTGGGCGATTAGTGAATACCTGCATGAACATCCTGCGAAAGCAAAAACCTTATTCGCAACGCATTATCATGAGTTAAATGAAATGACTGAAACATTTGATCGGATTAAGAATTATAATGTTTCGGTAAAAGAATTGAAAGACAATGTTTTGTTTTTACGAAAACTGGTTCCAGGAGGTAGTGAACATAGTTTTGGAATTCATGTAGCAAAAATGGCAGGTATGCCACAACAAGTTTTACATAGAGCAAATAAGATATTAAAGAAGCTTGAAAAATCACATTCTAGCGAAGAATTGACAGATAAAGTGAAAAGTTTGAAAGATGATGAGATGCAATTGAGTTTTTTCAATTTAGACGATCCCTTATTAGAAAATATCAAAGAAGAAATTTTACACATTGATATTGATACACTTACGCCTGTAGAAGCGCTCATGAAACTGAACGAAATTAAGCGCATGTTGGTCAAGAAAAAGCAGGCTTAAAATAAATTGCATTATTTTTCAAAAAAGGCTTTGCAATTCATATAAATATTTTAAATTTGCAACCGCAATAAGCAATATTGCACGCTTACTTAATGTAGGCACGTTCATTAGAAAATTTGCGAAAGTAGCTCAGGGGTAGAGCATCACCTTGCCAAGGTGGAGGTCGCGGGTTCAAATCCCGTCTTTCGCTCTGAAAACTTTTTTAAAGATAAATTCCAATGCTGAAGTGGTGGAATTGGTAGACACGTTGGACTTAAAATCCAATGTCCATTAGGACGTACGGGTTCAAGTCCCGTCTTCAGTACAGATGAAAAGCCGAAACGAAAGTTTCGGCTTTTTTGTTTTAAAAATTTGCGAAAGCACGCTTTCAAGCATATTTTTAAAACAAAAAGGAGCAATCCACACTTTTGGATTGGCTTTTCTCAAGATGTTGAAATAGGGACTCGACGCAGTCAATTCCCGATATATTGAATATGATTGGCTATTTTAAAACCTGTTAGGTCTAGGAGTAGTTCATTTTTTAATTTCAATCTCAAGTACCTGACTCATAAAACGTCAACTTATTATTAAGCGCTTTTACATCTTCTTGCAAGCGCTCTACTTTGTTTAATAAGTTTGAAATAGCGTGAATGCCTTCAATATTAATGTCTAATTCAAAATGAAATCGAATTAATTTTTCAATCGTTTGTATTTCGGTAACATAAATACATGGTGTGCTATTTTCAGTAGCAATTTCTACTAATTCATATTCGCTTAAGGCTATAATAAACTGTTCGGGAATGTCATAATGCTGACAGAATTCAGTGATAGTAATAACGTTTTTTGTTTCCATGGTTATCGTAATTTAGATAATTCAATGAATAATGCTTTCTCTTTTTCCGTAAGATTGGTTGGAGTTTTTATATCGTAGGTTATAAATAAATCGCCAAATGCATCTGCTTTTTTATAAACAGGAAATCCTTTTCCTTTCAGTTTCACTCGCGTACCGTTTTGTGTTTCTGGTTTTACGGTTAATTTTGCTTTGCCATCAAAGGTATCTACCGTAATGTTACCGCCTAAAAGTGCCGTATATAAATCCAAGTCTACTGTTTTGTATAGGTTGGCTTTATCGCGTTGAAACTTCGTGTTGTTATTTATGGTGAAGGTTATAAATAAATCCCCTTTTGGGCCATTATTTGCACCTGGACCTCCATGGCCTGAAATTTTTATGACTTGCCCATTTTCAATACCAGCAGGAATGGTAATACGAATGTTTTTTCCGTTTACGGTTAATGTGCGCTTATGACTTGTATAAACGTCTTTTAAATCTAAATGCAATTCGGCATTAAAATCTTGACCTCTAAAGCCCGCTTGGCTTCGTGAGCCTCTGGAAGCACCACCAAACATAGATTCGAAAAAATCAGAGAAATCCCCTTCGTTAAATTGATTGGAACTTGAATACTGTTGTTGCTGGCTTCTGCTCTGGTTTTGTTGCTGTCTCGCTTGATTGTAAGCATCCGCATGTTGCCAGTCCTTGCCATGCTCATCGTATTTTTTACGATTTTCAGGATGACTTAATACCTCATTGGCTTCATTAATTTCCTTAAATTTCTTTTCAGCTTCCTGATCACCGGGATTTAAATCTGGATGGTATTTTCGCGCCAATTTCCGATATGCTTTTTTAATGGCTTGCTCGTTAGCATTTTTTGGAACACCTAAAACCTTGTAGTAATCTATAAAAGGCATATTTCTATATTTTAGTTATAATTTAATAATTTTTTTCTGATTTCTGTAAGGTGATACACGTTATTTCAGGACGCATACCCAATCTGCCTGGAAATCCCATCCAGCCTAAACCACGATTAACATATAAATACTGTCCATTTTCTTGGTATAAACCCGCCCAATGCTTGTATTTGTATTTTATGGGACTCCATTCTTTTTTTCCGAAGCTTACACCAGCTTGCATACCATGTGTATGACCGGAAAGCGTTAATGCAATATCGGTTTCATGTAGCACTTCTTCGCTCCAATGAGACGGATCATGAGAGAGTAAAATTTTAAACGGAGTGTTCTCGGCTCTAAATAAAGCTGTTTGCAAATCGCCATATTGTTTAAAAGGCGGATTTCCCCAATTCTCCACACCAACAATAGCTAGTTGTTGATTGTCTATTTCTAATATTTCTGAATCGTTTAAAAGCAATTTAAAATTATTGTCTTTAAAAAAATTAGTGATGCCTTCAAAGTTTTTTTGCTTGGCTTCTGCGGATTCCCAAACGCTGTAATCCCCATAATCATGATTTCCTAAAACGGCATACATGCCTTTTTTTGCCGAAAGGTGTCGGAATGATTTTTTCCAACCGCGTAATTCCCAAGCGTAGTTGTTTACTAAATCGCCAGTAAAGAAAATTAAATCCGGTTGTAATTGATTTATCTTAACAATAGCACGATCCAGAATATGAAACCGATGGTTAAAACTGCCTAAGTGTAAATCGGAAATCTGTACAATCTTTAAACCATCAAATGCTTCAGGTAAATGCGAAAATGAAAGGATGTGTTCATGGATTTTAAAATTATAAATCGCTTTAAAAACCCCGTAGGCGATGACGAAAAACGGTAAAAAACCTGCAAATAATCCAAGCAGCGGAATGATTAAAAGTGATTCTTTATCTGTAATAGCATAATTAGTCACGAACAAAATACTAATAACGATGATGAAAATAATTTTAGGAATAAAGGATGAAATAGTCAATCCATAAAGCGAGCTAATTAAAAGTTGCTTGCGCTTTGGTGTAATAGAATCTAATTTTAATTTCAAAATAATTATAGCTGCAATCAGTCCAAACGTAAAAAACCAAAAAAGAATGTGGATACTGTATTTAAGGATGTTAGAATCCAGAAGATCCGTTATAGATTTTAGCCAATAGAAAGCGGCAAAATCTACCAGAAATATGGCCAAGCAAAGTGATAATATGGTAAAAAGCGAATAACTTCTCATGTGTAATTTAGAAAATTGAAATAGGGCAATTGAACGAGATATCAAGTTAGTTATTATATATAATATAAGTTCCGTCTGTTACATAAATATTTGTTAATGTGATAAATGTCATAGTTTATCATCTTGATATTCCTTAAATTCAAAATAGTTAAAACAGGGATATTATGAGACAAATTTTAATGCCAATTGATTTTTCGGAGAATGCTAAAAATGCTATTCGTTACGCTCTAGAATTATTTAAATATGAACGTAGTGTGTTTTATTTTTTACATACCTATGAAGATACCATTTATCAAAATGAGAAGCTAACGCGAGAAACACTTAAAGAAATTGAAAAGGCAATTCAAGCAGATGTTGAAGTGAAACTAATGGAAACACTAGCCTTTGTAAATGAAATTTCACCTAATCCGCGACATGATTATCAAGTTTTGTCAGCCAATAATTCTTTAGTAGACGAAGCAGGTAGATTAGTTGAGGAGCACAATATGGATGTTATTGTTATGGGAACACGAGGAGAAAACAATGATCCTAAAGTGCTTTTCGGAAGCCATACGGTTCAAGTATTAAAATATGTGCCATGTCCTGTATTAGCTATTCCAGAAAACTATGAATATACACAGCCCAAACACATTTTGTTTCCAACTAATTTAATGATTCCTTTCAAGCGTCGAGAACTCAAGTTGCTTTGTGAAATTGCTGCACCATATCGTTCTAAAATTGATTTGCTCTATGTATCAAAAAGTGATACGCTTTCCATTCGTCAGGAAGATAATTTAACTTTTTTAAAAGATATTGTATGTCAAAATGAGATTCAAGTTATAACGGAACATCATGATACTATTAAAACAGCGATTTATAATAATATTGAGAATCATAAATCGGATATGCTTGTCATGGTAAACAGTAGGCAATCCTTTTTTGAGGCCTTGCTCATGCAGTCGCCAATTGATAAAATTTCTTTACGTATAGACATTCCTTTTCTGGTATTGCAGAATTTAAGACGTCAATAATTATGTTTAATCCTTAAAATTAATTCAGATGAAAAATATTTTATTACCAACAGATTTTTCCGATAATTCGTTTCAAGCCATAAGCTATGCCTTGCAGCTTTTTAAAAAGGATGTATGCACATTTTATTTGCTACACACCTATACACCTGTGATTTATAATATGGATTATATGCAAAACACAGCTGCACAGTTTGATTTAATGGAAGCTGTTAAAAGTGCTTCTGTTGATGGTTTAAAACGTATTGAAGCTAAAATTGATGCAACGTATAAAAATTCAAACCATACCATTGAGCGTATTTCTTCATTTAGTACCTTGACTCAAGAGGTTAAAAATATAGTAGCCAAAAAGAATGTAGATTTTGTTGTTATGGGAACCCAAGGTGCTACAGGCGCTAAAGAAGTGCTTTTTGGTAGTAATGCCGTGCATGTATTTAAAAATGCTACCTGTCCTGTTTTAGCTATTCCTAAAGAAACCGAATTTAAAGAGCCTAAAAACCTGCTATTTCCTTCAGATTATGGTATTAATTATCAGGACAAAAACATACAACCTATAATTAAAATTTCTAAACCGCATAATTCACATTTACACATTATGCATGTCTCTTTTGGTGATGATTTAACTGATGAACAAAGTCAGAATCAAGAAACGTTGAAAAGGTATTTTGAAAAAACGCCGCATGATTTTCACGATGTGCGTAATGATGCCGTTTCGGCCGCTATTGTAGATTTTCAAAAGCAACAACCTGTTGATATGTTAATTATGATAAATAACAAACATTCATTTTTTGAAAACCTCTTTTTTAAATCTAGAATTAATCAAATAGGTTTCCATATTGGGATTCCATTTTTGGTAATACCAGCATAAGCATAAGCATAAGATCAAAAACAATTAATTATGAAACAGGATGCATTAAATTCCGATTTGGATATCATAAAATCTTCTGGAGAACGTGTTAAATTCTCATTAGAAAAATTGCGGACATCCTTGAATAGATCAGGTGCTGAAAGAGATGTAGTTAATCGGATTGTAGATGTTGTTCGGGATGAGTTGTATCAAGGTATTTCAACCAAAGAAATTTATAATAGAGCGTATGCCTTACTCAAAAAAGAAAAGCGCTACTATGCGTCAAAATATAAATTAAAAAAAGCCATTTATGAATTAGGACCAACAGGTTTTCCTTTCGAAAACTTTATAGCAGCACTGCTGAAATATTCGGGTTATGATACAAAAGTTGGACAGATTCTACAAGGTACATGTGTGCCTCATGAAATAGATGTAGTTGCTCATAAAAATACCGACACTACCATTATAGAGTGTAAATTTCACAGTGAGGAAGGACGGAATTGCAATGTGAAGGTGCCACTTTATATCGCCTCCCGGTTTAAAGATGTAAAGAAACATTGGGACTCGAAACCACATAAAACGTCATTAAATCAGGGTTGGGTAGTCACAAATACACGATTTACAAAAGATGCGCTTCAATATGGTAATTGCATAGGGTTGTATTTATTGAGTTGGGATTACCCTAAAAATGACGGGCTTAAAGATCGGATTGACAGACTGGGTTTGTATCCGATTACGGTATCAACATTACTCACAAAACGTGAAAAACAATTTTTATTAACGCGAGATGTGGTGCTTTGTCGCGATTTGATTGGTGATGTTTTTTATTTAGATCATTTGGGGATTTCAGAAATTAGAAAGACAAAAATATTAAACGAAATTAAACAGTTATGTCATCATGATAAATGAGTTAAATCGAGTTAAAGTCACGTTTTTAGGAGCTTCCCAAGTGGTTACAGGTTCTAAATATTTATTAGAAACAGGTGACTTAAATATTATGATAGATTGTGGCATGTTTCAAGGGTTAAAGGAATTGCGCGCGTTAAATTGGCAAGATTTACCTATAGATGTTCCAGCTATAGATGTTGTTTTATTAACACATGGCCATTTAGATCATGTAGGTTATTTACCAAGGTTGGTAAGACAAGGTTTTTCTGGAAAAATAATAGGTACAGGTCCAACATTAGCCATAGCAGAAATTATTTTAAGAGACAGTGCTAAAATTCACGAAGAAGAAGCCGAAAAAGCAAATAAAGAAAAATATAGTAAACATGAGCCGGCGCTGCCATTTTTTTCAGCTCTTGATGTAGAAAGAACCATACGTATGTTTCAATCGCAATTGCCAGATAAATGGATTGATCTTTCGGAACTCTGTAAATATCGCTTTCAATATAATGGACATATTTTAGGCGCTACCTTTATTGAATTAAATATTAATGAGAAACGCTTCGTGTTTTCAGGAGATATTGGTCGTCAAGAAGATTATTTACTCGAGCCGCCAAAAAGACCAGAATGGGCAGACTATTTGTTTATAGAAAGTACCTATGGTAATAAATTACATCCGGAAGAAAATGTAGAAGCTATTTTAACAGATTTGGTAAAACAAACGATTCATAAAAAAGGTAATTTAATTATTCCAAGTTTTGCGGTAGAACGCTTACAGACTTTAATGTTTGTACTGTGGAAATTGTTTAAGGAAAACAAAATACCAAACATTCCGATAATTGTAGATAGTCCAATGGGTCATAATGTTTTAGATATTTTTAGCCAGTTTCCAGATTGGCATAAACTATCTCATTCTGAATATCAGGCCATGGTTCAACATGTAATCATAACAGAATCATATAGAGATACCTGGAAAGCTATTGATGACAAGCGCTCCAAGATTGTTATAGCAGGTAGCGGAATGGTAACTGGTGGACGTGTGTTAACGTATTTACAACAACTTATTGATGAATCTGCAACAACCGTTTTACTAGTCGGTTATCAAGCGGAAGGAACGCGAGGTAGACAATTATTAGATGGTGCTCACGAAATTAAGTTTTTTGGAAAATACTATCCCGTTAAAGCGCGAGTGGCACATTTGGAAAGTTTATCAGCTCATGCCGACCAAAAGGGATTGTTACATTGGATGAGTGGCATAAAGAATATCCCTGAAAAAGTGTTTTTAGTACATGGTGAACCAGCAGCAATGGATGCATTTCGTGTAAAAATACAAACGGATTTAAATTGGTTGGTTTCAATGCCGAAATTAAATGAAGTAGAAATTTTAAATATTTAAATAAAAAAAGCGCTCCGTTTGGAGCGCTTTTCAAATTTAGATTTGTAAAAATCTAATTAATTATCGTCAGTTATGTCGTTAACTTTATCTTTAGTTGCATCAGCAGCATTGTCAATAGCCTTTCCAGTTTCATCAACTGCATTGTCAATTGCATCACCAGTGTCATTTGCAGCTTTGTCAATAGCTTTACCAGCTTCTTCCATTGCACCTTCAGTTTCGTCAGCAGCATCTTCCATAGCATCTTCTACATCATCAGCAGCATCTTCCATAGCATCACCAGCGTTGTCCATTGTTTCTTCTACGCTATCAGCATTTTTCTCATCTCTACAAGATGTGAAAGTTACACCTAAAGCTAATAATAAAGCAGTACTTAATAATAATTTTTTCATTAGTTTAAAAGTTTTAGTGTTAATTTTAATGATGCGAATTTAATAACAAATTATGAAATTATGCATTTAATTTTAACATTTTTTAACAACCGTTAAAAATTCGCAGTTCCACCTATATACGTACGTAGTTTATGATTTGGATCACAGCACCAGTATTTTTTTTTATGTAATTAAGATTCTGATTACCAGAATTTTGTATTTCCGAAGGGTTTTTTATGAAATGATCTAATGTTTTTTTTATTTCATATTGATTGCTAACGGATATCATACCGCCTTCTGAAATCATTTGCGAAGCTTCCGGAAATTTGTCATAATGCTTCCCAATTATGATAGGAACACCAAAAACAGCAGGTTCCAAAGTGTTGTGTAACCCCGTTGATCCCATGGCTCCACCAACATAAGCTATGTCGGCGTATTTATAAATCTTGCTTAATAATCCAATAGTATCAATAATTAAAACGCTGTAGTTATCTAATTTTTTATCTGCTTTTTCTGAAAAAAGGACTGTCTTTTTCGTTAAAGCATCTTGCAGTTTCTTAATCTGATTCACTTTAATATTGTGTGGTGCAATTATGAATTTCGTGTTGGAATCTGTATTGTTTATGTAATTAATTAATAACGCTTCGTCTTCAGGCCACGTACTACCAGCAACCAAACATATTTGGTTGTTTTTGAATTGGTCTATAAAAGGCAATTCATTGTTTTGTGATAATTGACTGAAAACCCGATCAAAACGTGTGTCGCCTGTTACGGTGGTTTCATTATAATTTATAGTTGCTAATAAGTTTTGCGTGTTGATATCTTGAACAAAAATATGCTTGAAAGCGAAGAGCGCCTGACGCATAAAACCGCCATAAAATTTAAAAAAGGATTGTTCTTTTCTAAATAAAGCGGAAATTAGAAGTGCTTTACTACCTCGTTTTTTTAATTCTAATAGATAATTCGGCCAAATATCATACTTGACAAAAAGGGTTAATTCTGGATTAACTAACTCAAAAAAGCGTTTGGCATTATAAGGTGTGTCCAATGGTAAATATACAACTACATCAGCAATGGCGGTGTTTTTCCTGATTTCATACCCTGAAGGTGAGAAGAAAGTAAGTACAATTTTATGGGTTGGGTAAAGCGTTCGTAATTCCTTGAAAACAGGTAAACCTTGCTCATATTCGCCTAAAGAAGCACAGTGATACCAAAGTGTTTTGTCAGATTCATTTAATACATTTTTTAGAATAGAAAAACTATTGGAACGGCCAGAAACACCTAGCTTTATTTTGCTGTTGAATAAAGCTACAAGCGGCAAAACCAATTGCGCCAAATGCATTCCAATGTTATAAATAATTCTCAATTGCTATTCTTTGACGCTAAAATACATTTCTTTGAAATAATTTCATTGGTTCGCGTTAATGAATTTCGTAATTTCGTAGCATATGAGAAAAATTCAAATGGTTGACCTTAAAGGTCAATATAACGCGATAAAGGATGTTGTGAATCCTGATATTCAGGAAATAATTGATAATACATCATTCATTAATGGACCAAAAGTTCATGAGTTTCAGAAAAATCTGGAGACGTATTTAAATGTTAAACATGTTATTCCATGTGCTAATGGTACGGATGCTTTGCAAATAGCCATGATGGGCTTGGGATTAAAACCAGGTGATGAGGTTATTACAGCCGATTTTACCTTTGCAGCAACCGTTGAGGTTATTGCGCTTTTGCAATTAACACCTGTTTTAGTGGATGTGAATCCAGACGATTTTAACATTAGCATTCAAGCGATAAAAAATGCTATTACGCCAAAAACTAAAGCTATTGTGCCTGTTCATTTATTTGGACAATGTGCCGATATGGAAGCTATTATGGCGTTAGCAGAAGCACATAATTTATTTGTCATTGAAGATAATGCCCAAGCAATTGGTGCTGATTACACCTATAGTAATGGCAAAAAAGCGAAAGCTGGAACTATTGGTCATGTTGCGTCTACTTCATTTTTTCCATCTAAAAATTTAGGCTGTTATGGGGATGGAGGCGCTATTTTCACCAATGATGATGCTTTGGCGCATACCATTCGTGGAATTGTAAATCATGGGATGTACGAACGCTATCATCATGATGTGGTTGGTGTTAACTCCCGGTTGGATTCTATTCAAGCGGCTGTTTTAAATGCCAAATTACCCCATTTGGATGCTTATAATAAAGCGAGACAAACGGCAGCTATGAAATATGATTCTGCTTTTAAAGATCACGCAAATATTCAAATTCCTTTTAGAAAAAGTACTGATTGTGAAGGCAATTGTTCAACTTGTGATTGTCATGTATTTCATCAATACACACTAAAAACCAAAAATGTAGATCGTGATGGCTTGGTGAAATTTTTAAATTCTCATGATATTCCTTGTGGTGTTTATTATCCAATTCCGCTTCATAAACAAAAAGCTTATGAAGATGATCGTTATAATGAAGCCGATTTTCCAGTAACTAATCAATTAATAAAAAGTGTTATTTCATTACCAATGCATACAGAATTGGATGATGAGCAAATCGACTTTATTACGTCAAAAGTTTTAGAATACATTAATGGATAAAATATTAGTTACAGGCGGTTTAGGTTTTATTGGTTCACATACCGTTATCGAATTGCAGAACGAAGGTTTTGAAGTGGTAATAATTGATAATCTATCCAATTCATCTATAGCTGTTTTAGAAGGGATTACCGCAATTTCCGGTAAGTCACCTCTTTTTGAACAATTAGAGTTAAAGGATAAATCAGCTGTTCAAAATTTCTTTTCTAAACATAAAGATATTAAAGGTGTTATTCATTTTGCAGCTAGTAAAGCAGTTGGTGAAAGCGTACAAGAACCGCTCATGTACTATGAAAACAATCTAAACACACTTATTTATATATTGCAGGAATTGGCTGCTAAAATAGAGTCAAACTTCATATTTAGTTCGTCATGTACGGTTTATGGTCAAGCAGATGACATGCCTATTACTGAAGGCGCAGCTATAAAACCTGCGGAATCACCTTATGGAAATACCAAGCAAATAGGTGAAGAAATTATAAAAGATACCTGTAAAGTTAAGTCGAATTTAAATGCGATTGCTTTGCGCTATTTTAATCCTATTGGAGCACATCCAACAGCCATAATAGGCGAATTACCTATTGGAGTGCCACAAAATTTGGTGCCATTTATTACCCAAACAGGAGCAGGTTTACGAGATGCTTTATCCGTTTTTGGAGATGATTATCCAACACCAGATGGTACCTGTATTCGGGATTATATCCATGTTGTAGATTTAGCAAAAGCCCATGTTGTTGCGTTAAAACGCTTGTTGAATAAGAAGAATACTACAAATTATGAAACCTTTAATATTGGTACAGGAGTAGGAAGTTCTGTATTAGAAGTTATCCATTCTTTTGAACGTGTTTCCAATAAAAGTGTGAATTATAAAATTGCTGATAGACGGGAAGGCGATGTTATTTCGGCTTATGCAGATACGACTAAAGCTAATGAAGTATTAGGTTGGAAAGCAGAATCAAGTTTAGATGAAGCCATGTTGTCTGCATGGAAATGGGAACAGAATATAAGGAATTTGTAAGCAGTTTCTTTCATTTAAGTATTTAATATCTCATAATTATACGTAAGTTTCATTGTGGATATGATAATGAAATAGCGTTTCAATTATTGTATCGATATTATTAACCTGATTAACAGTGTTTTAATAGTGTATTTTTGCGTATTCCTCTAAAAAGTCGTTTCTTTGTACCAAATGATACGAGATAATATGAAATTGATTACAGTAAAACGTGAGACGAAAGTCGAAAAAAGATTCACACCAAAGATGGGTGAATTACTTACTAGAGTAACTTACATTAAGAAGCAGTTTTTAAGTATTCCTGTTAAAACGGTTCACAAATATCGTGAAACGTATTATGGAAAAATTAAAGATTGTGAATCTTGCGAATTGGCAAGATAAACGTGTAATACATTAATCTATTAAACAAAAAGCGTGTCGAAAACATATATAAATATGATTTTGACACGCTTTTTCTATGTCTTAATTTTAAATTTTTTAGGCTGTTTCTTTATCGTTTTTCCTAGTTTTAAAACTAGAAAATAATAAAAGTCCCATTCCAAACATCACAGACATATCTGCAACGTTAAATATTCCAGTTCTAAAAACGCCGCCTAAATCTATGTGAAAGAAATCGGTTACTGAACCGTAAACAATTCTATCATATACATTAGCAATTCCACCACCAACTATACAGCAAAAACCAATTAAAGACCATTTATCTAATTCTTTGGTTTTAATGATATAGTAAACCACATAACCTAAAACTACGGTCGGCAAAATTAATAAAAAAATGAGTCGCAAAGTTGGATTGAAATCGCTTCCCATTCCTAAAAATGCGCCAGAATTTTCAACATTATGTAATGTGAATAAATCGCCAATGATAGGTGTTTGACTACCCGGAATAACATCAGCTCTAACAATAATTTTTGTAATCTGATCAATAGCAATATTGAATACTATTAATAGAATAATCCAAGTAGTACGTGATAGTTTCATTAGGCTTCCGTTTCAAAAGTTGCAGAGGCCGTTTGAGAATCTCTATTGATTTTCTTCACCAAGCCTTGTAGGACATTTCCTGGTCCAACTTCCGTAAATAGGGTAGCGCCATCTGTTATCATTTGCTGAACAGACTGCGTCCATTTTACCGGAGCTGTTAATTGTGAAATTAAATTGGCTTTAATAATCGCTTCATCCATAACGGCACTTGCTGTTACGTTTTGATATATTGGGCATCGTGGTTTACCAAAAGTGGTAGCTTCAATAGCGGCTGCTAACTCCTCACGAGCAGGTTCCATTAACGGCGAATGAAATGCACCACCAACTGGTAATACTAATGCACGACGCGCGCCTGCTGTTTTCAATGATTCGCAAGCTCTATTTACGGCCTCAATTTCTCCAGAGATCACTAATTGTCCTGGGCAGTTATAGTTGGCAGCAACTACAATTCCTTCGGTTTCGGCACATATTTTTTCAACAATAACATCTTCTAAACCTAAAACGGCAGCCATTGTACTTGGTTGGATTTCGCAGGCTTTCTGCATGGCTAATGCACGAGCAGAAACTAGTTTTACACCATCTTCAAAAGACATGGTGCCATTGGCAACTAATGCAGAAAATTCACCTAATGAATGTCCAGCTACCATATCAGGTTTGAAACTGTCACCTAAAACTTTAGCTAAAATAACCGAATGTAAAAAAATAGCTGGTTGCGTAACCTTGGTTTGTTTTAAATCTTCAGCAGACCCTTCAAACATGGTATCTGTTATATTAAAACCTAATATGTCATTCGCAATTTCAAATAATTCTTGTGCTAAAGGCGATTTTTCGTAAAGGTCCAATCCCATTCCTGAAAATTGGGCGCCTTGTCCTGGAAATATATATGCATTCATGTGTGTCAAATTTTGATTGCTGCAAAAATAGGAAATTTTAAATTAGTTTACAGTTGCCGTCAAATGATAAAATAGACCTATTAAAACAACTCCACCACAAACAATACACTAGCTTTAAGAGCAAGCCGCTTCCGCACAACGCTCACCATCCATGGCGGCTGAAACAATACCTCCAGCATAACCACCACCTTCACCGCAAGGGTACAGGCCTTTAATTTGTGTGTGCTCTAATTTTTCATTTCTAGGAATACTAATAGGTGAGGAGGTACGCGATTCCACACCAACTATATTTGCTTCTTCTGTATAATAACCATGCATTTTTTCGCCAAAAGCTTTAAAGCCTTGACGTAAACGACTCCCAATTAATTTCGGTAATAAGGAATGTAAAGGTGCCGAATTTAAACCAGGTTGATAGGATGTTGGGTTTAATGTAGGTGATAATTTACCCTCAACAAAGTCTGTTAAACGTTGGGCAGGAGCTGTTTGAGTTCTGCCGCCAGCCGTAAAGGCTAAACGCTCTAAATCCTTCTGATATTCTAAACCTTTCAGCACGCCAAAATGCTCATATTTATGTAAATCTTTATGGACATCAATTTCAACAACAATACCCGAATTAGCAAACAAATTATTTCGTTTGGAAGGTGACATGCCGTTAACAACCACTTCGCCATTAGCTGTAGCAGCTGGAACAATAAAACCACCTGGACACATACAAAACGAATACACACCACGATCGTTAACTTGTTGCACTAAACTATAGGAAGCTGCTGGTAATAAATCGCTGCGTTTACCGCTACAATGATATTGAATACTGTCAATAATTTCTTGTGGATGTTCGGCTCGAACACCCATGGCAAAAGATTTTGCTTCGAGTGCAATTTCTTTTCTATGTAATAAATAATAAATATCTCTAGCGGAATGACCAGTTGCTAAAATAACGCGATTGGCTTCCATCTCGTTGCCATTTTGTAATTGAATGGCTTGGATGGTGTTGTTTTTTATAGTAAAATCGGTAACACGTGTTTCAAAATGAATTTCACCACCGTGGTTTAAAATGGTTTCACGAACATTTTGAACCACTTTTGGCAACTTATTGGTGCCAATATGTGGATGGGCATCGACTAAAATTTGATCGGTTGCACCGTGATATACGAGGTTCTCAAAAATACGTCGCACATCACCACGTTTTAAACTTCGGGTGTATAATTTCCCATCACTATAGGTTCCAGCGCCACCTTCCCCAAAGCAATAGTTGGAATCTTCGTTTACAAAATGATCTTGATTGATGGCTTTTAAATCCCGACGACGATCTTTTACATTTCTTCCACGTTCCAAAACAATAGGTTTAAAACCGAGTTCAATACAGCGTAAAGCAGCGTACATTCCTGCAGGTCCGAAACCAATAATGTGAACAGGTTTTGCTTTGGAAACATCTTTATAATCAAAGGTGTATTCTGATGTTTCTGGAACAGGTTCGTTAATATAAACGGCGACTTTATAATTGAAAATTATCTTTGGTTTTCGCGCATCAATAGACTTCCGAAGTACTTTAATGCCAGAAATTTTTTCGCGACTTATATCAAGAAATTGAGACGCTTTTATTAGTAAAATATCAGCACGTTCCTCTTCTGCTAAACTAACGCGCAATTGAATGTCTTTAACCATACTGCGAAATTAGAGAAAAAATGGGAATATTACGCGTCTTTTTTCTCGCTCATTTGAGATCCAATAAACGGAATGCGTGGTGCTAAAAAATAACCCGTTAAACTAGCAAATAGAATCGGAATAAAATACGTAAAACCGGTTAAGGTTGATAGTAAAATAGTCGTACTCATGGGTGTTCTAGTTACGCAAGCATTTATGGCTGCCATACAACTTACAATAGTTAATGATAAACTAATGGATGGTAAAAATTGGTGAATTATTAAACCCAAAGTAGCGCCTGTAAAAAACAAGGGAATTATAAAGCCACCTCGCCAACCTGATGTAACGGTTATTGCAATGGCAATTATTTTAAAACATAGAATGAGGACGAGCATTTTTAGAGGAAAGTCGCTTAAAATAAGGGTGTTAATTTCATGATGCCCAAAATAGCGCGTGATAGGTAGATAGTAAACAATACATCCCAATATAATACCTCCAATAAGGGTATTGATGTAAATTGGCACGTTTAATTTTGCAAAGATATTTTTGAAGAATTTGGTACATATAATAAAAAGCCAACCAAACCCTGTTGCTATAATTGCAAATAAAATGGCATAAGCAAAATCAAACTTACTTAACATTTCATAAGCCGGTAAATCCCAAGTAGGACCAATACCTAGATGAATAATTAAAGCAAATATCATATAACTAAAACTGCTAGCTACAAAGGCTGGAATAATAGCTTTGTAATATTCTACCGCATGCTCATGATGTAAAATTTCAAGCGAAAATAAGCTACCACCTAAAGGCGCACCAAATAAAGCTGTAAACCCTGAAGCCATACCTGCAATGCTCATGGAACGTAGGTCTTCACCTTTTAATCGAAAAACTTTTCCAAGCCACGTACCAGTTGATCCTGTTACTTGAACTAAAGGTGCTTCCGGACCCAAACTACCTCCTGACGCAATACATAATAAGGAAGAAAGAATCATGGATGGGTTATTCTTCGGGTCGAGTTTTCCTTTATTAAAACGAATGTTGTTTACAATTAAATGTATTTCCCCTGGATCCCCAATAAAGTGAATAACAAAACCTGCTAAAAGCCCACAAATAGCCATCGTTGGAATAACCAACCAACCATCAAAAAACGCTAATTGATGTGTGAAAAACTCTAAAATTATCCAATATACACTGGCAATCAATCCGCCTAATAAACCCAATATAGCCCAAAGAATAAATTTTCTGCTAAATACAAAAGGATTAAATTGAATGGGTTGATCCAGTATATTGAGATACGTTATGAGTTTGCGTTTCTTTTTAAGCTTCACAACAGTTTTTTATTGACGTGTATAGGTTATAAACGAGAAATCATGAGCATGCTTGTCATCTTTTGGATGCGTAGTTTTGGTAACTTCTTTCCAGATAGATGGATCTATTTCTGGGAAAAATGTATCTGCTTCAAAATTGGAATGAACACGTGTTATTTCTAATTTATCAGCAAAAGGCAAAGCTTGCTTATATATTTCGCCGCCTCCAATTACAAATGGTTGTTTGTCTGATTTTGAAGCGTCTAAAGCATCTTCTAAATTATTAACGACAATAACGCCAGTAGGCACTTGATAGTTTTTTTGACGTGTTATAACAACATGTGTACGGTTAGGTAAGGGTTTCGGAAAACTTTCAAACGTTTTACGACCCATAATAATATGGTGACCATTTGTTAGGTTTTTGAACCGCTTAAGGTCGTCACTTAAATGCCAAATCAGTTGGTTGTCTTTTCCTATAGCATTATTCTCTCCAGCGGCAACTATTATGGTGATATTTGAGTTTTTAGAAGTTGCTATCAGATTTTTTTTTTCTGGTAATGGTAAGTCTTTTTCAACCTGTGTGGTTAATTCGGAAATGCGTTGCTTTTGCTTATTAATAAGTAGGTTTAGTTGTTTTTCTTCCCATTTTTTGCTTAGCAACTTGGAAGTAATGAATACGTTAAATAAATGATAAACAAAAAGTGCTAACCAAATACCAATAGCAAAAACAAACCAAGGAATACCAAAAGGTGTAAATGTTTCACCAATGCCTATGCCTGTATTGGCAACAATAAGGAAAACAGATCCAATTAGAAAAATCACAAAATGCGCATACAACCGCTTTTTTTGTTTAATGCGGTTTTGGGCAGTTTTTAAAAGCTCCAATTGTTCCTTGTCTATTTCTGTAGTAGTATCTTTTTTCTTTCCGAACATGATTGACTGAATTTAAACAAATTTAGCTATTTTTTGCTGAATTAATCATTGGAAATAGATTAGAAATAAATGGTCATTAAAAATTTAACTGGATATTTTGCAGGTTTACCATTTACATAACCAGGGGCTTTCATTTTTGGCATGCGTTTCAAAACTCTGATAGCTTCGGCTGCCATTTCTCTTTTATGTGCTTTAGCAGAAATATCTTCGGCTTTACCTTTCTCGTTTATAACAAAGCTAACTTCAAATTGCGTACTCTTATCCAACGGGAATAATTTATCTGCCAACTCATAATTAATGCTAACTTTAATATAATCCATTATTTTTTTGATGGTGCAATTTTTTAAATCTTCAAAATTCACCGAATCATCACAACCTCTGAAAGTCGGATACTGCATATTTGCAGACGTTCTATTTCCATTGGCAATTTTGAGTTTTATAGGGAGAAAATATGGTACGCGAACAGCTTTACCATCTATGTAACCAGGTTCTAATTTAGGAATTAGTTGAACAACACGAATAGCTTCTGCTTCCAACTCCGGATAGCCTGCTCGTGCTTTAATATCAACAATATCTCCTGTTGTGTCTATTTTAAAAAACACATTAATTTTTACTTCAGTTCCAGGAGGTGCATCAATATTTTTGGTAACTGAAGAATTAAATTTTTTAGCAACATGTTCCTGTATTTTTTTGCTAAAACACGTTTTTAGCTCATAATTGTCCAATGATTTATCACAGCCTTTGTAAATTGGTACGCGCTCAACTAATGCAAATGAAACATCTTCATCAACTTGCGTACTGTCTTGAATAGTTGGTGCTTGAGAATAGCTGGTTAAGCTAAAAAGCAGGGAAAATATAAAAAGTAGATTTTTCATTTAGGGGGTTTAAATGGCAACTTTCCCTTTAATATGTGGATGCGGATTATAATCTACTAACGTAAAGTCTTCAAATTTGAAATCGAAAATATCTGTTACATCTGGATTTATAAGCATTTTTGGGAGTGGTCTAATATCACGAGACAATTGTAATTCTAATTGCTCATAATGATTGCTGTAAATATGTGCATCACCAAAAGTGTGAATGAATTCGCCTGCTTCATAGCCACAAATTTGTGCCATCATCATAGTGAAAAGCGCATACGAACCAATATTGAAAGGAACACCTAAAAATATATCAGCACTACGTTGGTATAATTGACAAGACAACTTACCATCTGCAACATAAAATTGAAAAAAGGCATGACATGGCGGGAGTGCTGCTTTTCCGTTGGCCACATTCTCATCAAAAGATTTTGACGTGTCTGGCATTACCGATGGGTTCCAAGCCGAAACCATCATACGTCGGCTATTTGGATTGGTCTTTAAAGTTTCAACAATATCTTTAATTTGATCAATATCATCATTATTCCAATTTCGCCATTGGTGACCATAAACAGGACCTAAATCACCATTTTCATCTGCCCATTCGTTCCATATTCTAACACCATTGTCTGTTAAATATTTGATGTTAGTATCACCTTTTAAAAACCATAAAAGTTCGTAAACTATAGATTTTAAATGTAGTTTTTTGGTGGTAACCATTGGGAAACCTTCGCTTAAATCAAAACGCATTTGATATCCAAATACACTTTTTGTTCCAGTTCCTGTACGGTCACCTTTTTCGTTTCCGTTTTCTAATACGTGCTTAACTAGGTCGTGATATTGTTTCATAATATGTCCCCCGAAAATGGGAATCTCTTTTTTAATTAAACAAAAATTTCAGTTTACTAGGGAATTAGAACCCAGAATTGATAAGCTAAAATAAAGAAAAGGGTTAAATCAAATAGTGATAACCTTTAAAATGATATTAAAAGTTATTAACTAGCTAAAGTTAAATTGCAAAGGTACTTTTACTTTGAGATTCCTACTTCCGCAGGAATATGGTTTACCCAATTATCATTCCTGCAATAGTCGCAGAAATTAATGATGCAATGGTTCCGCCAATTAACGCTTTCATACCAAATTTAGATAGTTGTTTGCGTTGGCCTGGCGCAAGAGATCCAATACCGCCAATTTGAATACCGATAGAAGCAAAGTTTGCAAATCCACATAGCATATACGTTGCCATAATTACAGATTTCTCATAAGTTAAATGTGTGGCATTCGCTACATTTTTTAATTCTGCTAATTGTATGTATCCAATAAACTCACTTGCTGCTAGCTTAATCCCTAGAAGTTGTCCCATTAAAGCCATATCTTCTGTTGCTATTCCAATTAACCACATTAATGGCGCAAAAATATAACCTAAAATAAATTCTAATGATAATGCCTGATACGGAGTGTTTGCTGCAATGACTTCATTTAAAGAGGTGAAATGCCAATTTATATTTAAGGCTTGAATAGTAATACCATCAAAGCCAGCAATACCGCCTAAAATGCCGTTAACCATAGCTATAAACGCTACAAAAACGAGTAGCATAGCGCCAACATTTACGGCTAAACGTAAACCTTCAGTGGTACCGTTTGCAATAGCCTCCAGAATGTTAGATCCTATTTTTTCTTGGGACACGTGAACATCCGTATTAATTTTTTCTGTTTGTGGAAATAATATCTTGGAAATTACAATAGCTCCTGGTGCCGCCATAACAGACGCAGCTAATAAGTGTTTAGCGTAAAAGAGTTGTAGTGCCTCGTCTTCTCCACCTAGAAAGCCTATGTACGCTGCTAAAACAGCTCCTGCAACGGTAGCCATTCCCCCAATCATTACTAGGAGAATTTCAGACTTGTTCATTTTTTCTAAATACGCTTTTATTAAAAGTGGTGCTTCAGTTTGACCTAAAAAGATATTTCCTGCAACACTTAAACTTTCAGCTCCTGAAATCCCTAATACCTTACTTAAAAGTAAACCCATTAGTTTGACTACCTTTTGGATAATACCTAAATAGAATAAAACGGATGTTAACGCCGAAAAGAAAATAATTGTTGGCAATACTTGAAATGCGAAAATAAACCCGAATGAAGTAACATCGAGCATGCCTCCAAATAGAAACTCGCTTCCAGCTTGTGTATAACTTAAAATTTCGATAAACCCTTTACCTATAAATTCAAAGATGCCTTTTATAAAACCAACTTTTAAAACACCTATAGCAATGATGAGTTGTAAGGCTAATCCTAAACCAACAGTTTTCCAGTTGATGGCTCTTCGGTTACTACTAAATAAAAAGGCTACAAAAATTAATGTAACCATACCTAAAATACCACGCCAAAGACTATTAATAGAGAAACCTTGACTTGGAATAATGGCACCGTTCCCTGAACTTGATACGGTAGGAGGTATAGAATTTTCAGCTAAAACAGATGTGGAAGATTTATAATTATATGTGGCTTGTTTATCTTTAAATACTAATGTAGAATCTGTTAGTTCTGCTATTTTAAAACGTTTAGTGGAGTTTAGCGAGTCATTGTAATAGAATACCAATAAATTGTTTTGATACAAATAATCACCTTTTAAGTCTTGAATTGAATCGTTAGAAAAGGTGAACTCTCCTTTTTTAAACTCTATACTTTTATAAGCGTTTGATGTGGATTGAGACGACCATTTTTTTTCTAAATCTTGTCCGAAAGAAGTTGTAATCCCAAAAAAAATAGCTGCAATAGCTAGTAGTATATTTTTAATCATAAGGTTAGCGTTTAGAAATCTCATCGCGAATGTTTGCTGCCTTTTCGTAATCTTCGTTGGCAACAGCTTCATCAAGCATGTTATGAAGTTCCTCGAGAGATTGTGCTTTGTAATTCTCCTGAACACTTCCTGTTTCTAGCTCTTCAGCAATCAGATCATCTACTAAAATACTGTCAGATTCAGATTCGTCTTCATCTTCCGGATTGATTTTTAAGTAAATTCCAGCTTTATCTAAAATGTTCTTGTAGGTGAAAATTGGTGCTTGAAATCGTAGCGCTAAGGCAATAGCATCACTGGTTCTGGCATCAATAATTTCTTCAGCGTTGTCACGTTCACAAATAATGCTGGAATAGAAAACGCCATCCACTAGCTTGTGAATAATAACTTGTTTGACAATAATGTCAAAACGGTCAGCGAAATTTTTAAATAAATCGTGGGTAAGTGGTCTAGGAGGTCTAATTTCTTTTTCCAAAGCTATAGCAATGGATTGTGCTTCAAAAGCGCCAATTACAATTGGCAACTTTCTATCACCATCTACCTCATTTAATATTAATGCGTAGGCGCCATTTTGTGTTTGGCTGTATGAAATTCCTTTTATCTTTAGTCGTACTAAACTCATAGTAATTTAAAAAACAAAGAACTGTTTAAATTAGGACTTTACCAAACTGAACGAAACAGTTTTAGTAATTTATACCAACTTAAACAGCCCTTTTATAAATACAATTTAAAAAAATATATTTACTGTTGTGCTTTAAACTCCTTTAATTTTTCAATCAATTTAGGAACAACTTCAAAAGCATCACCTACAATTCCATAATCAGCAGCTTTAAAGAAAGGCGCTTCTGGATCTGTATTAATAACAACTTTTACTTTTGATGCGTTTATACCTGCTAAATGCTGAATAGCTCCTGAAATTCCAATAGCAATATATAAATTAGCAGCAACTGGTTTTCCAGTTTGGCCTACGTGTTCACCATGTGGTCTCCAACCTAAATCACTTACCGGTTTAGAGCAGGCAGTTGCTGCACCTAAAACACCGGCTAATTCTTCAATCATTCCCCAGTTTTCAGGACCTTTTAAGCCACGACCAGCTGAAACTACTATTTCGGCATCTGCAATGGTTACTTGACCTGTTACTTTATCAACAGAATCTACATGAACTCCTAATTCTGGGATGTTAGGCGAAAAATCTTCAGCAGTTGCACTAGCTGAATTTTCTTTAACGCCATATGCATTTTTAGAAACACCTACCAATTTTACATCGGTATCTATGGTAGTCATATTAAACGCTTTGTTAGTAAATGCGGTGCGTTTTACAGTAAATGGTGAAACATTTGATGGCGCTTCAACCACATTGGATGCAAAACCAGCATCTAAATTAATAGCTAATAAAGGTGCTAAATACTTACTGTCTGCACTAGAGCTAACAATAACGACTTTGGATCCTTCTTTTTTAGCTGCTTGAGAAATAACGCTTGCATAACCGTTCGCGTTAAATTTTTCCAATTCATTACTGGTAACTTTTAATACTTTATCAACACCATGATTTCCAAGTACGCTTGTGTCATCAGCGTTAAAGGTAATTGCCGTTACGGTTGTACCCATTTGTTCCGCTACAGCTTTTGCATAAGATGCAACCTCTAAAGCGGTTTTTTTAAATTTTCCTTGTTCGGATTCTGTATATACTAAAACTGACATAATTTCATCAAAATTTAAATTTCAAAAAGTAAATTCCAAAAATCGAATAGCTGGAATTTGTTATTTGAAATTGGGTTATTATATTACTTTAGCTTCGTTATGAAGTAAGTTTACTAATTCTCCTACATTATCGGCATCAATTAATGTAACGGCACCTTTTGGTGCTGGCTTTTCGAATTTCACTGAAGCGGTTTCAGTTCCAGCATCTACTGGTTCCTTAACTTCTAAAGGTTTTTTTCTAGCCATCATAATCCCACGCATGTTTGGAATACGTAAATCGCTTTCTTCAACTAATCCTTTTTGTCCACCAATTACTAATGGTAAACTGGTAGAAACAGTTTCTTTTCCGCCGTCAATTTCACGCATAGCTATTGCTTTGGTACCGTCAACTTCTAGACTGATGCAATTGGTTACAAAGTTTGCACCAATTAAACCAGCTATCATTCCTGGAACCATGCCGCCATTATAATCAATAGATTCACGTCCAGCAATTACTAAATCGTAACCACCTTCTTTAACCACGTTTGCTAATTGTTTGGCAACTTGAAAGCCATCTTTAGCTTCCGTATTAACGCGGATTGCATTGTCTGCGCCAATAGCTAATGCTTTACGCAAAGTTGGTTCAGTTTCTGGTCCGCCAACATTAACGACAGTTACTGCAGCGCCTTGCTTCTCTTTAAACCACATAGCACGTGTTAAACCAAATTCGTCATTTGGGTTAATAACAAATTGCACACCATTGGTGTCAAACTTTGTGTCGCCATCGGTAAAATTAATTTTCGAAGTCGTATCAGGTACATGACTAATACATACTAATATTTTCATATCTATATATTTATATTAAAAAGTATATTATTTTCAGGTTACGAAGTTAATTATTTTATTTTGAATATTTGCTATGCACGCATAGTAAATTTTTAAATCGAACTATTGAGTAAAGTTTTTTAATTATTGTTATTTTTGTCTTTCGTAATTATGATAAGTAAATGAAGACAATACAATTTAGAGAAGCGATTTGTGAAGCCATGAGCGAAGAAATGCGTCGTGACGAAAGTGTTTATTTAATGGGTGAAGAAGTTGCCGAATATAATGGTGCATACAAAGCATCTAAAGGTATGCTTGACGAATTCGGCCCAAAACGTGTTATTGATACACCAATTGCCGAGCTAGGTTTTGCTGGAATAGCTATTGGATCTACCATGACAGGAAATAGACCGATTGTAGAATATATGACGTTTAATTTCTCATTAGTTGGTATTGACCAAATTATAAATAATGCAGCAAAAATCAGACAAATGTCTGGTGGCCAATTTCCATGTCCAATTGTTTTTCGTGGCCCAACAGCTTCTGCTGGTCAGTTAGGAGCAACGCATTCACAAGCTTTTGAGAGTTGGTTTGCCAACACACCTGGTTTAAAGGTGGTAATACCTTCTAATCCTTATGATGCAAAAGGTTTATTAAAAGCAGCCATTCGTGATAACGATCCTGTGATTTTTATGGAGAGTGAGCAAATGTATGGCGATAAAGGTGAAGTGCCAGAGGGCGAATACACCATTCCGTTAGGCGTTGCAAAAATTAAACGCGAAGGAACTGATGTGACTATCGTATCTTTCGGTAAAATTATCAAAGAAGCATATAAGGCTGCAGATGAATTAGCTAAAGATGGTATTTCATGTGAAATTATCGATTTAAGAACTGTACGACCAATGGATCGTGAAGCTATTTTAAAATCGGTTAAAAAAACAAATCGTTTAGTCGTTTTGGAAGAAGCTTGGCCTTTTGGAAATGTAGCAACAGATATTACGTATTTAGTACAATCGGAAGCGTTTGATTATTTAGATGCGCCAGTTGTAAAAATAAATACAGCAGATACACCTGCACCTTATTCACCAGTTCTTTTAGAGGAATGGTTGCCTGATTATAAAGATGTGATTAAGGCCGTTAAAAAAGTGATGTATAAATAAATACGTATTTTTTACGTTTATAAAACTTCATTGGCTAGATTGTTGATGAAGTTTTTTTATAACTATGAGATTTAATCTACTACTTTTTATATTTGCCCTTGCTACTTTTGTTGGTTACGCCCAAACAAAAGTTAGTGGCTATGTGTTTGATGAAAACAATGAACCCGTTGCTTACGCGAACATAATTTTTAAGGATTCTTTTGAAGGCACCATAACTGATGAAAATGGTCGTTTCTATATGGAATCTAATAAAACGTGGCCAACGCTAATTGTGTCCTTCGTAGGTTATAAAACCATAGAGTTACCATTGGATAAGAAAGTGAATTACGATTTACGTTTCACTATTGAAGAAGAGGCCGCAGCACTTAATGAAGTGTTTATTGTAACAGGAAAACAATCTAAGAAAGCAGAAGAAAATCCAGCCATTGCGATTCTGCAAAAAATTTGGGAGCGCAAACGTCAAAATGGCTTGAGTCAGTTTAAGCAGTATGAATACGATAGATATGAAAAAGTAGAATTCGATTTAAATACCATTGATAGTGCTTTAGTAAAAAGCAACTTATTCAAAGGCATGGAGTTTATTTTTGAACAAGTAGATACATCTAAAGTTACAGGAAAAACATATTTACCTATTTTTTTAAATGAAGAGGTCGCTAAAGTTTACGGCGATAATTTATTAAACAAAGAAAAAATAGAATTAAAAGGAAACAAAAACTCGGGCTTTAGTAATAACCAAAGCATCATTGCTTTTATCAAGGATTTATATTCGGAATATGATGTGTACGATAACTATCTGAAATTTTTCGATAAAAGTTTCGTGAGTCCAATATCAAGAACAGGTGTCAATACCTATAATTATGTATTATCTGATAGTGCATATCGCGACAATAAATGGTGTTATAACATTATTTACTATCCACGACGCAAAAATGAATTGACCTTTAAAGGCGATTTCTGGGTGAATGATTCCACATTTGCTATCAAGGAAATTAATATGCAAGCTTCAAAAAGTGCCAATATAAACTGGGTAAAAGAAATTTATATTGAGCAAGAATTTGATGTATTAAATGATTCTGTGTTTCTTATAAAACGCGATTATTTTATGTCCGATTTCACCTTTAGTAAAAAAGAGGAGTCTCGCGGTGTTTATGGTAAACGAACCACGCTATATGATAATTACGAGTTTAATAAGACCAAAGACGAAAAATTTTACAAAGAAGAAGTATTCGATTATAATTTAGATGCCTACAATCGAGAAGATGATTTTTGGGATGAAAACCGAATGGAAGCTTTAAATAATGATGAAAAGGGTGTTTATCAAATGTTAGATACTTTAAAAACCGTTAAAAAGTTTAAGCGGTTGTATAATGCAGGAAGTATTTTGGCTTCTGGTTATATTGAGTTTGATGAATTAAATCTGGATTATGGTCCTATTTTTTCAACCGTTGGTTATAATGATGTGGAAGGTGTTCGGCTACGAGCAGGCGCAAGAACGTATTTTGGACCTAATGATTTATGGCGTTTACAAGGGTTTTTAGCTTATGGCTTTAAAGATGATAAAGTGAAATATGGTTTTTCGGCCAAGTATTTATTAAACAAGCGAAACCGATTAATTGTATCCGCAGGCCATAGGCGTGACATTGAACAAATTGGTGCCAGTTTAACCACGTCAACCGATGTTTTAGGGCGAAGTTTAGCCTCCAATGCTGTTTTTAGTACAGCTACCAATGATAAATTGACTAATATTAATCTAACCGCTTTAGCTGTTGAACTAGAGCCGATTAAAAACGTGTTGTTTCGCGTGGGAGGCGATTATAGAACGCTGTCTTCAGCTTCGCCAACTTTTAGTTTAGATTATGTAGATCCGGAATCCGCTACTGGTATTTCATCAGAAATAAAACAATTTGAAAGTACCATAGCTGTATCCTATTTCCCAGGCAGAAAAATGGTAGGTTACGGTGTAGAACGTCGTAATGGAAATGATACCTATGCATCTATATTTGCACAATATACGGTGGGTGATAAAATATTTTTTAACAGTGATTTTAATTACACCAAGTTACAACTTTCATATATTCAACCATGGCAATTAGGCGGTTTAGGTCGCCTGTATTCTACCATTGAAGTCGGTAAGACCTTTGGAACGGTTCCATTAGGTTTATTAAGTGTGGTTCCTGGTAACCAGTCGTATTTCTCTATTTATAAGTCGTTTTCACAGTTGAATTATTATGAGTTTGTAACAGACACCTATGCCTCTTTGCATTTGGAACATAATTTTAATGGCCGTTTATTCTCTAGAATTCCTTTTTTAAGAAAACTAAATTGGCGTGAAATTGTGGGAGTTCGTGGAGTTTGGGGAGAGTTGTCGGATGCTAATATAGCTATGAGTGCACCCTCCAATATTCCATTAGTAGCGCCAACAGACGAAATTTATTACGAATATAGCCTTGGTATTGGTAATATTTTTAAAGTGTTTAGAATAGACTTTAACTTCCGTGGAAATTATCATGACGTTCCGGATGCACGTAACTTTGGTGTGACAGGAAGTTTTGGATTTAATTTCTAAAATTCAGACAACTTTTTTTTAAATTAATTAAAAAAGATAGACCCCTTCTTTTAAGAGTAATTTTCCTATTTATAAAATACAAGATTTAATCCGATTACTTATTCTTGAAATTATCAAATGGGGAATTGGATTTCTTTTTTGGGAACGTGTTATTCGACATATACGTATCAGCAAATTCAAATTATAGGATCTAAATTAATTTTAGTTGCCCAAACCCAAAGACTTGCGTATCTTTGCAGCCCATAAAAAGTAAGGCTTTTAAAATTGAAAGTACTTTAATGGCGTGAAGAAATAAAAACAAGCCTTTAAAAGGTTAAAATAACATATAATGACAAAAAACGGAAAATTAACTTTCGATGTATTGATCGAAATACCGAAAGGAAGTAGAAACAAATATGAATATGATTTCGATTTAAAAAAAATACGTTTTGACCGTATGCTTTTTTCATCCATGATGTATCCAGCCGATTACGGATTTATTCCAGAAACATTAGCATTAGATGGTGACCCATTAGATGTTTTAGTGTTAGGTGGTGAGCCAACATTTCCTATGTGTGTGGTAGAAGTGAAGCCAATTGGTGTTTTCCATATGGCTGACGAAAAAGGACCAGATGAGAAAGTTATCTGTGTGCCTGTTTCTGATCCGATTTGGAATATTTTGAATGATTTATCAGATATGAATTCACACCAAATTAAAGAAATTGAACACTTTTTTCAAGTTTATAAAGATTTAGAAAAGAAAAAAGTTGATGTTGGTGGCTGGGGTAATGCAGAGGAAGCCTACGATATTTTAAACAAATGTATAGATCGTTACGAGAATAGCGAACATAAAGCAAATGGTAATTTCACCATATAGTTGTAAGAAACACAGTAATATAAAGCCCTTCTATAATTAAATAGGAGGGTTTTTTAGTTTTAATGTATTTCACTACTTTAGCGAGCTAATTAACAAATTAAAAAAATTATTAATATATGGAATCAATGATGATTTATATGCCAATAGCCATGGCACTTTTAGGATTAATTTATATGGTCGTAAAGAAATCTTGGGTTATGAAACAAGATGCTGGAGACGGAAAGATGAAAGAAATTTCAGATCATATTTATGAAGGAGCTTTGGCTTTTTTAAATGCCGAGTATAGATTACTTGCCATATTTGTAGTTATAGTAAGTATTGCACTTGCAGCTGTATCATTTATTGTTCCAACAACACACTGGTTAATTGTAGTTGCTTTTATTTTTGGAGCTGTTTTTTCTGCCTTTGCAGGAAATATAGGTATGAAAATAGCAACGAAAACCAATGTAAGAACGACACAAGCGGCTAGAACAAGTTTGCCAAATGCACTTAAAGTGTCTTTTGGTGGTGGAACTGTTATGGGATTAGGAGTTGCTGGATTAGCAGTTCTAGGTTTAACCATATTTTTTATCATTTTCTATAACTACTTTATGGGTGGAGCAGCTGGAACTTTTTCAGTTGAAAAAATGACAATTGTTTTAGAAACATTAGCTGGTTTCTCTTTAGGAGCTGAATCTATTGCTTTATTTGCTCGTGTTGGTGGTGGTATTTATACCAAAGCTGCAGATGTTGGAGCCGATTTAGTTGGAAAAGTTGAAGCTGGTATTCCAGAAGACGATCCAAGAAATCCTGCAACTATTGCAGATAACGTTGGTGATAACGTAGGAGATGTTGCCGGAATGGGAGCCGATTTATTTGGTTCGTATGTAGCTACTGTATTAGCAGCTATGGTTCTTGGTAACTATGTAATTAAGGATATGGGTGGAATTATTAACGATGCCTTTGGAGGTATTGGTCCCATTTTATTACCTATGGCTATTGCTGGTGTTGGTATTATTATATCCGTGATTGGAACCATGTTAGTGAAAATTAAAAGTAACGACGCTAAAGAACCTCAAGTTATGGGCGCTTTAAACCTTGGAAACTGGGTGTCTATTGTTTTAGTTGCTGCGGCATGTTTTGGTTTAGTAACTTGGATGTTGCCAGAAACGATGCAAATGAATTTCTTTGGTGAAGGCTTACAAGAAATCTCTTCCATGCGTGTATTCTATGCAACGTTAGTTGGTTTATTTGTGGGTGCAGTCATTTCTTCGATAACTGAATATTATACAGGATTAGGTAAAAAACCTATTTTAAATATTGTACAACAATCAAGTACAGGTGCAGGAACCAATATTATTGCTGGTTTAGCGACTGGTATGATTTCTACTTTCCCTTCAGTATTATTATTTGCTGGAGCCATTTGGGCGTCTTATGCGTTTGCTGGTTTTTATGGTGTGGCTTTAGCAGCTTCAGCTATGATGGCAACAACTGCTATGCAATTAGCTATTGATGCATTTGGTCCTATTGCTGATAACGCAGGTGGTATTGCTGAAATGAGCGAACAGGAACCTATAGTAAGAGAACGTACTGATATCTTGGATGCTGTTGGAAATACAACTGCTGCTACTGGAAAAGGTTTTGCTATTGCTTCTGCAGCATTAACATCTTTAGCCTTATTTGCTGCTTATGTAACGTTTACAGGTATTGATGGAATTAATATTTTTAAAGCGCCAGTTTTAGCCATGTTATTTGTGGGTGGAATGGTGCCTGTGGTATTTTCTGCTTTAGCCATGAATGCAGTAGGAAAAGCGGCTATGGAAATGGTAGAAGAAGTACGTCGTCAGTTTAGAGAAATTCCAGGAATTATGGAAGGTACTGGGAAACCAGAATACGATAAATGTGTGGCAATTTCTACTGAAGCGTCTTTAAGAGAAATGATGTTACCAGGTTTATTAACAATTGGTTTTCCTTTAGTAATTGCATTTGTTCCTATGCTTTTTGGTATGGATAATATGGCCATTGCTGAAATGTTAGGTGGTTATATGGCTGGTGTTACTGTTTCTGGTGTGCTTTGGGCTATTTTCCAAAACAATGCTGGTGGTGCTTGGGATAACGCTAAAAAATCCTTTGAAGCTGGCGTCATGATTAATGGAGAAATGACCTACAAAGGTTCTGAAGCGCATAAAGCTGCAGTAACTGGAGATACGGTTGGAGATCCATTTAAAGATACATCTGGTCCATCTATGAATATTTTAATTAAACTAACCTGTTTAATTGGATTGGTAATTGCACCAATTTTAGGTGGTCATTCTGCTGAAACTGGTTTGGCTATTACTGAAACTACGGAAGTTGTAGAAGGACTTACGGCTAAAAAAGTATATGTTGATTTTGTGATTAAAACAGACGATTTTGCAAAAGCTGTCGTTAGCGTTACCAATGTAAATGGTAATGATAGTGTTATAGAAGAATTAGTAATTTCTGGAACAAAAGCAGAAGTAGATGCTAAAATTTCCAAGCTAAAAGAAGAGTCTACACAATTCAAAATGGATGTAACAGACGATAGACCAATTCAGGTTAAATAAATAGTGTAATATTATAGTACTAAAAACCACGCTAACCAGCGTGGTTTTTTTATAAGTCAAAACTTTTATATTTTTAATCATGTTTAAAAAAGATCCGTTTCAAATTATTACGTTTCACAGTTATGGAAGTGACACGCATTTTTATCTGCGTGGTAGAGCGCTTGAAGACGAATCTATAAATTTAGAAGATAAAGGTTGGTTTAAACTTTTAGTAAATACCTATAAGCGTTTTGAAAGTGATGAAATTAAGCATGTAGAAATAAATTTGCGGCTGCCAAATGACCACGTATTAAAGGTGACAACAGATTCAAAAGGATACTTTAAATGCGAAAAACAATTAGAAGGTTTAAGCCCATTTGCCAATGATGAAGGTTGGTTGCCAATAGTAGCATCATTTAGTGATGTTACGTTGAAGCGAAACATAACCAATAATAATTTATTTCCAGCTGAAATTCTAATTCCATGTGAAGAATCAGAATTCGGAGTCATCAGTGATATAGATGATACTATTTTGCATACAGGTGTGGTTTCACTTTTTAAATGGCGCGTTATATTTAACACCGCTTTTAAAGGCGCTTTTAGTCGGATTCCTTTTGAAGGTGCGGCCAAATTTTACCATAAACTGCATCGTGGCAAATCAGGAAAAAACGCAAACCCTTTATTTTATGTCAGTCACAGTCCTTGGAATTTATATCGCTATTTAAAGTATTTCCTAAAAACGAATGATTTTCCAAAAGGACCAATTTTATTGCGCAGTGTTAATGGCGTTTTTCACAAGAAAAGTCAAGATGAAAAACCACAGAAACAGAATGAAATTATTCATATTCTAGAGGCTTATCCGAATTTGAATTTCATTCTTATTGGCGATTGTGGTGAGTATGATGCTGATATTTATATGGAAGTATCAGAAAACTATCCAAATCGTATTTTGGCTATTTACCTACGAATCGTTAATCATAAAAAGAAAATGTTGCGTATCAAAGCCTTGTTTGAAAACTATAAAACAACACCTACCTTATTAGTTGAAAGCAGCAATCAAGCTATCATTCATGCAAGAGAACGTGGCTTTATAAAATAAAACTTAAAAAAGGCCGTGAATTTGTGCTTCAATTTTATTGATAATAGTCCCTAAATCTTCTGGGTTCGCCACAAAATCCATATTGTCCACATCTATTATTAGCAAGTTACCTTTATCATAACCTTGAATCCAAGCTTCGTAACGTTCGTTTAAGCGACTTAAATAATCAATGCTTATCGTGTTTTCATAATCGCGGCCACGTTTGTGAATTTGACTCACTAAATTAGGGATAGAACTACGTAAGTAAATTAATAAATCAGGACCTTGAACAAAGGATTCCATTAAATCAAATAGCGAACGGTAATTTTCAAAATCTCTATTTGTCATCAACCCCATGGCATGTAAGTTGGGAGCAAAAATATGCGCATCTTCATAAATGGTACGGTCTTGAATAATATCTTTGCCACTTTCTCTTATCTGATTTACTTGACGAAACCGGCTATTTAAGAAATACACTTGCAAATTGAAACTCCAACGTTCCATTTGGTTATAAAAATCATCTAAATATGGATTGTCTACCACGTCCTCAAGTTGCGGTTCCCATTTATAATGTTTGGCTAATAATTTGGTGAGTGTAGTTTTTCCTGCACCAATATTTCCGGCTACTGCAACATGCATACGTTTTAATTTTTTAGTTGGAATTCATGAAGAATTTTCGAATCGTAAATATACACCGTTTCACCCGTTACTAAAAACTGATTTATTAACAAATTTGGTAAAGCAATTGGTATAATTTCCTGTGTTTTATCATTTAAAAAAAAGAGATTATTTCCCTTCTGAAGAATAATATCATCATTCCGTTCCGTAAGTTTGGTATAACCTGTGTTCTTGATTTTAAATATTAAACTTCCAAAATAACTGTATTTGTAAATGTAATTCTCGGTTAATAACCATGCGTAGTTATAATTACTAGTAAAAGATAATGCGTTAGAAACTACGGGTATTGTGGTGGCTCTGACGGATTTTGCTTTGTAATCATACACCTCCAATTGCTGATTATCTTGATTGAAAATCCATATAGTATTATCATTTCCTAAAGACACAAAACTGGCGTTTTTATAAGGCTGAACCGTATTAAAATCTATACGTAAAATTTCTGCTAGACGATTATCTAAAATAATTACGGTATTGAAATCTTTGTAAAAGGCAATTAGTTTTAGCGGATTAAAAACATCAACGGACGTTAATCTTCCTAATTGAACATTGCTGTAATTGATCGTTTTTTCAGCTGTCTTTTTATAGAAAACGTTATTGGTTTCGTAATATTTAGTGCCAAAATTATCAACGCCAATTATGGTTTCAACGTCAATTGGGAATTTCGACTTGCTAAAAGTCGAGATACTATCTTGCGCAAACACAGATAGAGACAATAAGCCAATTAAAAAGGTGAGTTGTTTCATGAAGCTTGAAAAGTACAAAATTCAAACCAATCTATAATTTTTAGTTTGGTATTCACGGCTATTTTCTTTTTAAGAAAACTTTAACAGTTTGAGGTTTTACGTTTTAGCTTTATTTAAGTCTAATTAGTGTCAATTAAGATTATTTTTAAAAAACATATAAAATTTTCACATGAATCAATTCTACAAATTACTTGCAATTTTGTGTTTAACATTGTCCACGTCTACTTACAATTATGCACAACAGGACTTTCAAGGCCAGGCCTATTACCAAACTAAAACCACCATGGATTTAGACAATTGGGGTGGACGCCAAATGAGCGAACAGCAAAAGAAGCAAATCATGGAACGTATGAAAACCATGCTTGAAAAAACCTATGTTTTGACATTTTCCCAAACCGAATCTACCTATAAAGAAGAAGAAAAGTTAGAAGCACCAGGAAGCGGAAGAGGTTTTGGAATGATGAGTAGTTTTACAGGAGGTGCCCAATACAAGAACATCAAGGACAAACAAATGATCCAAGAACAAGAGTTTTTTGGCAAGCAGTTTTTAATTGTAGATGAATTAAAAGATTTGGATTGGGAATTAAGTGGCGAAACCCGACAAATAGGGCAATATATGTGCTTTAAAGCAACAGCTGTAAAAAAGGTTGATGAATTTGATTGGACTAGTATGAGAAGAAGATCTAGAGATGATGATAAAAAAGAAGACAAAGAAAAAAGTCAGGATTCTGTTAAAACCGAAACGGATTCTACAACTACTGATTCCACTAGCAAAGATTTCATGGCAGATATAGAAGTACCAAAAGAAATTACGGTTACCGCTTGGTATACGCCTCAAATTCCTGTTAATAATGGACCTGGTGAATATGGCGGATTACCGGGGCTTATTTTAGAAATTAATGCGGATAGAACTACCATGTTATGTTCTAAAATTGTTTTAAATCCTTCAGAAAAAGAAGCGATTAAAAAACCCTCAAAAGGAAAAGAAGTAACGCGCGAAGAATACAATACCATTATGAAACAAAAAATGGAAGAAATGCGCGAAATGTATGGTGGCAGAGGCGGTCGTGGAGGCGGTCGTGGACGTTAAATTTCTATTGAGCTTATAAGTTAATGGGTTTTGATAACTTTAAATCAATTAATTTGTTTAATTTTAATCAATAAAAGTTAAACAAATTAAAATATAATCATGAAAACATTTATATCATATTTCGCTACGCTTGTTTTAATAGGCCTTATTTCATTTAATGCGACAGCTCAAGAGTTTCAAGGTAAAGCTTACTATTCCACCAAATCTAAAATGGAGTTAGGAACTTGGGGAGCAACCATGAGCGAAGCCCAAAAGAAACAAATTCAAGAGCGATTAAAAAATAGACTTGAAAAGGTATATATCTTAACTTTTAGTAAAGAAGCGTCAATTTATGATGAAGATGAAAAATTGGATGCTATTTCTGGAGCTACCGATTCTTGGGGAAAAAACTTTGCACCTGGTGAGCAATACAAAAATGTAAAAACAAATATGTTATTACAGAGTCAGGAGTTTTATGGAAAGCAATTTTTAGTGAAAGATAAATTGCAAACTATAGAGTGGACATTAACAAGTGATACCAAAAAAGTAGGCGCTTATAATTGTATGAAGGCTGTGGCACTGGTTCCCTCGTCCGAATTGTATTGGTATGATTTTTCTTGGGATCGAATAAGAAATAATGAAACCGAAGATGCAGCTGCAAGTTCAGACTTCACACAAATGAAACAAATAGAAATGACGCAAATTGAAGCATGGTACACACCTCAAATTCCTGTAAGTCATGGTCCTGGAGAATATTCGGGATTACCAGGATTGATATTGGAAGTTAGTGCCGATAATACCACCATTTTATGTTCTAAAATTGTGATGAACCCAGAGGAGAAAACTAAAATTGAAGCACCAAGTAAAGGTAAAGAAGTGACTAAAAGTGAATATCAGGAAATAGTTAAGAAAAAAATGGCAGAAATGCGCGATATGTATAGCGGTCGTCGTGGTCGCTAGTCATTCAAAAATAAAACGAACAAACCAATCACCAAATAAATGAAACATGTAATAACGGCAATTTTACTTCTTGTAGCATCTGCCACGTTTTCCCAAGTAAAAATTGAAGGTATTGTAAAAGATAGTATCGGTAATCCATTGGAATTAGCCAATGTCATTGCTATAAATCAACAAACTAATAAGTTAGATTCCTACGGAATTACTAACGATCAAGGTCGTTATAAACTGTCTTTAGAAAAGAATACAGATTACAAAGTTCAAGTGAGTTACATTGGAATGAAAACATCTGATGTGTCCATTACAACCAAAGAAGCTGATATTTCAAGAGATTTCACATTAGAAAATGATAATGCTCTAGACGAAATTGAATTGGTTTACGAAATGCCCGTAACCGTTAGAGGCGATACGCTTATTTATAATGCTGATTCGTTTAACAAAGGAACCGAACGAAAACTGGAAGATGTACTTAAAAATTTACCAGGCGTTGAAATAAATGCTGATGGCCAAATAGAGGTTGAAGGTAAAGTGGTCTCTAAAGTGATGGTGGAAGGTAAAGACTTTTTTGACGGCGATTCTAAATTAGCCACTAAAAACATTCCTGCCAATGCAGTAGATAAAGTTCAAGTTCTTAAAAATTATGCCGAAGTTGGCCAATTAAGTGGTGTTCAAAACAATCAAGATAATATTGCTATCAATATTAAACTGAAAGAAGGAAAAGATGCCTTTTGGTTCGGAACTGTTACCGCAGGAGCTGGAGTGGCAGATGATAATGGCTTGTATTTAGCGCAACCAAAATTGTTTTATTACAGCCCAAAATACAGTGTTAATGTTATTGGAGATATCAACAATATTGGTGAACTAGCCTTTACGCGTCGTGATTATTTTAATTTTGCAGGCGGTTTTAATAGACCTAGTCAAACAAGTGGAACAAATTTAAATTTAAGCGATAATGGTCTAGACTTTTTATCCCTTCAAAATAATCGAGCCAAAGAAATAAATGCCCGTTTTGGTGCAGCAAATTTTAGTTATTCGCCTAATGATAAATTAGATTTAAGTGGATTTGGTATCTACACTGGAAATAAAATTCGTTTACAGGAAAATAGTAATGTCATTTATAATGATCCGGAACTCGGTATTCCTGATGAAAGCACTGAAAGTAATACCACACAACGTAGTGATTTAGGGATGTTGAAATTAAGTGCTAAATACAAACCGAATGCAAGTAACCAATTGGATTATGAAATATTAGGACGTATGTCTCAAGAAACACAAGAGCAAAATGTGTTTTCTACCGTTATTGGTGGTGTTGCACAAAATGAAGACACCAATCCTTTTAGTCTTAATCAGAATTTAAACTACTATTATACCTTAAACGAAAGTAATATTTTTGCTTTTGAAGCAACACATCTTATAAAAGATGAAGATCCATTTTATAATGCGCTTTTAGCAAACGATCCAACAAATAATGCCGACACGCCAAACGATCCTTATGATGATACGGCTGAAGATTTAGGTTTGGATCAAAATCAATTTATTTACGATTTATCTCAAAACAAACGCGTAAAATCCAATCAATTGGATGCCAAGTTAGATTACTGGAACGTGATAAATAATAAGAGCAACATAAACGTAACCTTTGGTACTATTTTAAGTAATCAGAAGTTTAATTCTGATATATTTCAAACGCTAGATGATGGATCTATCTTCAATAATCAACCTGTAAATTATGATTCCGAGAATGATATCAACTATACGTTTACCGATTTATATGTTGGGTTGCATTATCAATTAAAAGCAGGAATTTTCACGTTCACACCTGGTTTATCGGCACATGCTTATAGCGCCAAAAACGAACAATTTGGTGTGGAATATAAAGATAATTTCTTCAGAGTTTTGCCAGATTTCAATACGCGTATTCAATTTAAAAAGAGTGAAACCTTGACTTTTAACTACCGGATGCAAACCCAGTTTACCGATGTTAATCAGCTTGCTGAAGGATTGGTGTTGAATAGATATAACTCATTCTTTACAGGTAATCAAGAATTAGAAAGTTCATTGGCTCATAATTTAAGTTTGATGTATTTTAGTTTTAACATGTTTAATTATACCAATGTATTTGCTCGTGTGAATTACACAAAAAATATTGATAGAATTAGAACCGCTTCCCAGTTTCAATCTGGTAGTGTAATTAATGTTGGTACACCTTTTAACTCTAATTTTGCTGACGAAAGCTTTTCAGCTAACGGTCGTTTTCAACGTGCTTTTGGAAAATTACGCGCAACTGCCCAAGCTAATTTTAGTTATGCTAAGTTTAATCAGTTTATTTCCACTAGAGATAATCCAGGTGAACTTACACGTTCGGTTAACGAAAATTATAACCAATCATACACAGCGTCTTTACGTTCAAATTACCGTGAAGCACCAAATTTTGAAGTTAGTTATACCTACGGAATTCAAGATAACGACCAAGGTACTAGACGAACCAAGTTTTATACCAATGCGCCAAAATTAGAGTTTGATGCCTTAATTTGGAAAGCGTTTACCTTAAAATCCAGTTATGAGTATAATTTGTTAAGTGATGAAGCAGGTAAAATAAATAGTTTCGATTTCTGGGATGCATCATTAGCGTACCGTAAAGATGCCGATGCCAAATGGGAATTTGAAATGAAAGCAACTAACTTGCTAAATACAAAATCGCAAAGCCAAACAAATGCAGGCTCATTATCTGTAAGCACCAACGATTATTTTATTCAACCACGTTTTGTAACATTGCGAGTTATTTACAACTTGTAATTAATTATTATAGTATAGCTTAATTAAGCTGTCCGAAAAGTTATTATTCTGATATTTAGAATGAAAATTAACTTTTCAGACAGCTTTCTTTTTTGGGTATTTCACGTCTGTTTTTCAAGCTTATTTTATAGCCCGTCTCATAGAAATTTTGTATTTTGATAGGTCACAATTTATTAACTAAAATTAGAATTATGAGAAACATTTTTAAACACGGGTTAGCTACTTTGGCTATGGTTTCCGTGGGCTTTATCCATGCACAAAATACCGATGCGGTTGTTGAAAGCATTGTAAAAGAAGCTACTGAAAATTCACAATTAGAACGTTTAGCACACGAAATGTTAGATGTTATTGGTCCGCGTTTGGTAGGAACACCACAAATGAAACAAGCCAATGATTGGGCTATTGCTCAATATGGTAAATGGGACATTTCAGCAAGAAATGAAAAATGGGGAGAATGGCGTGCATGGGAGCGTGGTATCACCCACATTGATATGGTGCATCCAAGAATCCAGTCTTTAGATGGCATGCAATTAGCTTGGAACCCAAGTACAGGGTCAAAAGGTGTTACTGCGGAAGTTATAACACTCCCAACTGTTAAGGATTCTTTAGAGTTTAATAATTGGATGAAAAGTGTAAAGGGTAAATTTGTTATGACGTCTATGTACCAAACTACAGGTCGTCCAGATTATAACTGGGAAGAATTCGCAACAGAAGAATCGTTCGAAAAAATGAAAAAAGAACGCGATTCGCTCTCAACAGAATGGTATGCCAACCTAAAAAGAATGGGTTATAATTCACGAAACATTAATCAAGCATTGGAAAAAGCTGGAGCAGCTGGAATTATTACGTCCTACTGGTCTAAAGCGTTTGGTTCTAACAAAATTTTTAGTGCAAGAACTGAAAAAATTCCAACCGTAGATATTGAGCTGGAAGATTACACCATGTTATATCGTTTAGCGGAATACGGCAGTAAGCCACGTGTGAAAATTGTTGCGGAATCTAAAGATTTAGGTGTGGCTACAAATTATAATACTATAGCAGAAATAAAAGGTTCTGAAAAACCAGATGAATATGTTATTATGTCTGCACATTTCGATTCTTGGGATGGTGGAACTGGAGCAACTGACAACGGAACAGGAACGCTCGTTATGATGGAAGCTTTGCGTATTCTGAAAAAAGTATATCCAAATCCAAAACGAACTATTTTAGTTGGTCATTGGGGAAGTGAGGAGCAAGGATTAAATGGATCTCGCGCCTTTGTGGAAGATCATCCTGAAATTGTAAAAAACATTCAAGCCGTGTTTAATCAAGATAACGGAACAGGTCGTGTTGTGAATCTTTCTGGAGCGGGTTTTTTACATGCCTACGATTATTTATCACGCTGGTTAGAGCCAGTTCCAAACGATATCTCCAAGCATATTGAAACTAATTTTCCAGGTTCGCCAAGTGGAGGTGGATCAGATAATGCGTCGTTTTTAGCAGCTGGAGCACCATCATTCAACTTGAGCTCATTAAGTTGGTCTTACTGGAATTATACATGGCATACTAATAGAGATACCTATGATAAAATTGTTTTTGACGACGTAAGAAGCAATGCCATTTTAACCGCTATTTTGGTTTATATGGCTTGCGAAGATCCAAATAGAGCATCTTCCGAAAAAATAATATTACCGGTTAACTCTAGAACAGGCGAGCAACGTAGCTGGCCAGAACCACGTTCACCACAGCGTAAAGGTGGTCTTGATGATTAATTAAAGGACTAAATTATAGCAATTTCTCCCATAATTTATTGGGGAAAATATTATCCAGAACTCATAATGAATAACTAATAGATTCATTATGAGTTTTTTGTGTTTTAATCTGAAAATTAGATAAAAAAAGGCACCGTTTTTTGCAAAAAGAAATAAAAACTATAATATATTTACGCTCGGTTTTGGGGAGATACTCAAGCGGCCAACGAGGGCAGACTGTAAATCTGCTGACTACGTCTTCGCAGGTTCGAATCCTGCTCTCCCCACTTTAACTCGAAAAATCCACACGGAAGTGTGGATTTTTTTGTGTTATAAAATACGCGTGAGTTTACTCACAAGCGTATTTTATAACACAAAAAAATAAACTGTTTTTGCAGTTTGATTTTTCAATTTCCAAAAGTTTTAAGCAGGATCAGCGCAGCTAATCCTGTAACCTAAAGCTTGCTCTTCTGTTTTGTGTCTTTTTGTGTTTTCAAAGAGTAGCTTTCAGGATCAACGGAGTTAATCTCTTTTGATTAATGTTAATTTGAATTTGACATTCAAAACTAGATAGAAAATTATTTTATATTTTCAAAAAGATTGAAAAAGATCAACGGAGTTAATCCTATCTTTTGAATGATAGTTTTAATTAAAAATCTACCCAATTATCTAAATCTAATGTCCAATCATAATCGCCATAATCAATCGAGTATTTATCAGTTGTCGCTAAAATAGCATAAGATTTCAATATATCTTTTATATCATTTTTAGAGCCAAAATCCCCTCGAAACCATTTAAACAAAGGTGAAATAGTTACTATTTTCTGCTCGTTATTATAGGTGGTTGTTTTTATTAAATATTCTCTAGAGCTCATATCAAATTGTTCTTCTAACTTATCTGGCGAATAAATAGCGACAGGTGGGCAATTTTTAGCACCACAATTTAAAACAAAATGAATTCTGAAATCGCGTTCGTCAACTCGCAATTCGCGTTCAAATTTATTTGGAAACCATTTTCTAATTTTACCCAATCCTAATTTCCATTGCGATTTTCTAATTATACCATGTTCAATTTTATCAAAAGACACCATGTTGCCAGCAATAGCAATTTGTTTTTTCTTAAAAAAAGCACCTCGATCTTCATATAATTCTGGTTTTTCAGTTAATATTATTTGAATAAATGCATTGTAAATATTCACCCAAAAAGCTAGTTTTTCATTATCCGTTTTTAAATCAGTACTTAAATCTTCTAATGTGGTATTCTTTAAAATATCCTGAATGTCCTGTGTGTTTTGTCTGCTTTTAATTTTTGTTAGTAGTTGTTCTGATAGCTTATTAAAGTTCGTTTTTTCGTTTGTATTTGTTTGCGCTATTCCATGCACTGAAATCAATAGAACTGTTAGAAGTAGGATTGATTGTTTTAAAATTGTTGTTTTCATGAGTTTGTTTTTTGGTTCGATAGGATTTTAGCTATAAAAGTAAGTTCGTTATAAATCCACATCCTATAAATTTACGTATATTTCTTGTATATGGTTTTAGTTAAAAATATTTCAGTGATTATTCCCGCGCATAACGAACGGGAAAACTTAATCGTTTTAATACCACGTTTAATAACTATCTCTAAAGGTTTTAATGTTGAAATTATTATCGCTTTATCGGCGGAATCCCATGATATAGATTCTAAAGATTTTCGGTCGAAACAAGTTTCATTAATTACGTGTGCAAATAAAGGTCGTGCAGTTCAAATGAATCAAGCCGCCAAAACTGCTTTGGGAGATATTCTTGTTTTTCTTCATGCGGATGTATTGCCGCCAATAAGTTTTTTTAAGAATATTCAAGAAACAATTTCATCTGGTATGGATGCTGGTTTTTTCTCCTATAAATTTAATACCGATAATTTCTGGTTGAAAATCAATGCGCATTTCACCAAAACTGACGGGATATTTACAGGTGGTGGTGACCAATGTTTATTTATTAAAAAGTGCGTATTTGAAACGTTAGGTGCTTTTGATGAAGATCAAGTTCTTATGGAAGATTTCGAATTTTTCAAACGGATGAAGAAGGCAAAAATGCCCTATACAATTGTAAATAATGACTTAATTGTTTCGGCTAGAAAATATCATAATAATTCTTATGTAAAAGTCAATTTTTGCAATTTACTAATGGTTGTTTTATTCAAATGCGGTTATAAACCTGAAAAATTAAAAACCTTATATGACCGACTGCTTAAAACGGCATAACACCAAAAAAAAGCCTCACATTTTTTGTAAGGCTTTTAGATATTTTTATTGATAATATTATAGGTCGAATGCCGCTTTCACTTTATCTACATAGTCTAATTTTTCCCACGTAAATAATTCAACATCCAAGGTAATGGATTCACCATTTAATTGCTCAAATGTCTTGGTAATAGTTTCGTTCTTTCGTCCCATGTGTCCATAGGCAGCCGTTTCACTATACATAGGTTGGCGTAATTTCAATCTGCTTTCAATAGCAAATGGTCGCATATCGAAAATTTCAGTCACTTTCTGTGCAATTTCACCATCCGTTAAATTAAACGGACACGTTCCATACGTATCAATATAAATAGACGTTGGTTTCACCACACCAATAGCATAACTAACTTGTACTAAAATTTCATCTGCAATACCAGCGGCAACCAAGTTTTTAGCAATGTGTCGAGTTGCATAAGCTGCACTTCTATCTACTTTACTTGGGTCTTTTCCTGAAAATGCACCACCACCATGGGCACCTTTTCCTCCATACGTGTCCACAATAATTTTACGACCCGTTAAACCGGTGTCGCCATGTGGTCCTCCAATAACAAATTTTCCTGTTGGGTTAATGTGATAGGTGATATCGTCATTAAATAATACTTGAATATGTTCTGGAAGTTTCGCAACCACACGTGGAATTAGTACCTCTTTAATGTCTTTGTTTATTTGTGCTACCATTTCCTCTTCAGCTGCATTTTTATCTTCAACAGATTTTGATTTTGGCATTACAAATTCATCATGTTGTGTTGAAATTACTATGGCTTCAATACGTTGTGGTACATTGTCATCACTATACTCAATAGTTACCTGACTTTTAGAGTCTGGACGTAAATAGGTGATGTCTTTTTCTTCACGACGTAATTCTGCTAATTCTAATAACAATCTGTGCGATAAATCTAAAGCCAAAGGCATATAGTTTTCGGTTTCGCTTGTAGCATAACCGAACATCATACCTTGATCTCCTGCACCTTGTTCTTCCTTGCTAGCGCGATCTACTCCACGATTAATATCTTCTGACTGTTCATGAATGGCAGAAAACACACCACACGAACTACCATCAAACATATACGCGCCTTTGGTATAACCAATTTTATTAATGGTGTCACGGGCAATTTTCTGAACGTCTAGGTAGGTGTTGGATTTTACTTCGCCTGCTAAAACAACTTGTCCAGTTGTTACTAATGTTTCACAGGCTACCTTTGATTCGGGATCAAAAGCTAAAAAATTATCAATTAATGCGTCACTTATTTGATCTGCAACTTTATCTGGATGTCCTTCAGAAACACTTTCCGAAGTAAATAAATATGGCATAGTTTCACTTATTTATGCGTTAAACACTGTGAAAAATTATGTGATTGCTGTGGCCTGCTAGAGTAGTAGAATTGAACTGCTTTAGCATTTTTTTATGAGGTTGCAATCAGACAAATTTTCCTCTCAATTATTACTGTGCAAAAATAAGAAATTAAAATGGAACAAAATTTATTTAGACTTTTTTTCACATTTAATTTGGTTTTTACAAATTTGTGTTGCAATATTTGTGCTCACAAAGTTCAAAAACTTACTGAAATGTTATCAAGAAAGGTGGAGGGATTAGACCCGTTGAAGCCTTAGCAACCCTTAGTTCTATACTATGAAGGTGCTAAATTCTACTTAATTTTCGATTCATTTATCGAAATATTGGATAGATAACTCAAACGAAATTACTCATCTGTGATTTCAATTTTCTTTTTAACATTTTTCTATTAGGTACGCTTCTAACGAGGTCTATTTGACTTTTGGTTTAATTTATTTATTAACTCAAAAAAACTAGAAAAATGAGTATTCAAAATTTCGCAACAAAAGCGTTGCATTCTGGACATGATGTTCAGCAACATGGAGGAACAAGAGCCGTTCCTATTTATCAAACTACATCTTATGTTTTTAACAATTCAGAACATGCAGCTAATCTTTTTTCATTAAAAGAATTAGGGTTTATCTATACCCGTTTAAATAATCCTACGAATCAAATTTTACAAGATCGTTTGGCTGCAGTAGAAGGTGGCGTTGGTGCCGTGGTTTTTGCCTCTGGGACGTCTGCCATTTCTACAGGATTATTAACACTTTTAAAAGCTGGAGATCATATTGTAGCTTCAAGTAGTTTGTATGGTGGCACATTTAATTTGCTAAATGTCACTTTACCAAGATTAGGAATTACAACCACTTTTGTAAATGCTGATAATCCCGATAATTTTGCAGCAGCCGTGCAAGATAACACAAGAGCTTTCTTTGTTGAGTCTTTAGGGAACCCAAAGCTTGATGTATTAGATTTAGATGCTATTTCCGTGCATGCAAAAGCAGCTGAAGTTCCTTTTATTGTAGATAATACAGTAGCAACTTCCGTATTAGTAAAACCCATAGAGCATGGTGCAGATATTGTTATTCATTCCCTGACAAAATACATTGGTGGTCAAGGAACTTCCCTAGGAGGCGCAATAATTGATGCGGGTACTTTTAATTGGGCAAATGGAAAATTCCCTGAATTTACAGAGCCTTCAGCAGGATATCATGGTTTAAAGTATTATGAAACTCTAGGAGCTGCTTCATATACTTTTAAATTAATTTTAGAAGGTTTGCGTGATTTTGGTGGTGCATTGAGTCCAACCAATGCTTTTAATATTATTCAAGGTTTAGAAACATTGCCCATAAGAATTAAACAACATTCTCAAAATGCATTAGCATTGGCTAAATGGTTGGAAGAACAAGAAGAAGTAAGTTGGGTAAATTATCCGGGTTTAGAAAGTAGTAAATACAAATCTTTGGCAGATAAATATTTGCCAAACGGGCAGAGTGGTTTAGTGACTTTTGGTGTTAAGGGCGGATTTGAATCAGCAAAAACTATTGCAGACAACACGAAGTTATTTTCATTATTAGCCAATATTGGTGATACAAAATCCTTGATAATTCACCCAGCGAGTACAACTCATCAGCAATTAGATGAAGCGCAACAAGCAAAGGCAGGCGTAAGTCAAGATTTAATTAGGTTGTCAGTTGGTATTGAAGATCTAGAGGATTTAAAAGAAGATTTAAAAGCTGTTTTTATAATAATTAACGAATCCATTTTACAAGATTAATTAAATTTTTATAGATACTAATTATGAGCGATTTAATATTTAAAGTACAAGGAGAAAGTGCTTCTCCTGCAAAATTCATTGCAACAACAAGGAATTTTAAATTAGTAATAGACGAACCAGAAGATTTAGGTGGTACAGATGAAAATGCAAATCCTGTAGAATATATTTTAGCCGGTTTAGCTGGATGTGTAAACGTGGTTGGACACTTGGTGGCCAAAGAATTAGGGTTTACAATTAATACCTTAAAAATTGAAGTTGAAGGAAATATAAATCCAAATAAACTATTTGGAAGGTCTAATGACGAAAGAGCCGGGTTTAAGGAAATTAGTTTAAAGCTAATTCCAGAAACAGAAGCGTCTATTGAAACATTGGTAGCTTGGTTGAAAATAGTTCAAGAGCGCTGCCCTGTTAAGGATAATTTATTGAATGCGACTCCCGTAAGTCTTGAGGTTGAAAAACAATATGCCATTTAAAGCATGTCAAAATTAGAACACATCCAAATTCCAAATTTCAAATTAGAAACTGGTAAGGCAATTACTTTAAAATTGTCTTACCAATTATTTGGAAAACCTTTAGGTACAGCTCCAATTGTGCTTGTTAACCATGCGCTTACTGGAAATAGTAATGTGTCTGGAGTAAATGGTTGGTGGAAAGACCTTATTGGAACAGCCAAAGTTATCGATACGCAGGTATATACGGTTTTAGCGTTTAATATACCGGGAAATGGTTATGATGATTTTATCATTAAAGACTATAAGGGTTTTGTTGCCAAAGATATTGCAGCGCTGTTTTTAGAGGGGTTAAAAGCACTTCAAATTCATAAGTTGTTTGCCATTATTGGCGGCTCTTTAGGTGGTGGAATTGCTTGGGAAATGTTAGTTCTGAAACCAGATTTAGCAACACATTTTATTCCAGTAGCCACCGATTGGAAAGCGACTGATTGGCTTATTGCCAACTGCCAAATTCAAGAACAATTTCTTGTCAATTCTAGCAATCCGGTACACGATGCGCGCATGCACGCCATGTTATGCTATAGAACGCCAGCGTCGTTTAAGGAGCGATTTCAACGAACTAAAAACACCGATTTACAGATTTTTAGTGTCGAAAGTTGGCTGTTGCACCACGGTAAAAAATTGCAAGAACGCTATCAGCTGGCATCTTATAAATTAATGAACCAGTTATTAAAAACAATTGATGTTACTAAAGGTGGTGAGTATAGTTTGAAAATTTTAGATCGCATTCAGGCCAATATCCATATTATAGGTGTCAATTCGGATTTGTTTTTTACAGCTGAAGAAAACCGCGAAACACAAAAATATCTAGCCTTAACACATCCCAATGTGACTTATAATGAAATCCATTCCATTCACGGACACGATGCGTTTTTAATAGAATTCGAACAATTAGAAAAAATTATTTCAGGAATTTTTAAACCTGAAACAAAAAGAAATAGAATGAAAGTATTAAAATTTGGAGGGAAATCTTTAGCAAATGGCAACGGATTAGAAACTGTTCTTTCCATTATTGAAGCAAAAGTAAAAAACAAGCAGAAGATAGCAGTTGTTGTTTCTGCCAGAGGAAATGCCACCAATGAATTAGAAGTTATTCTAGAAAAGGCAGCTACCAAACAAGTATATAAACCAGAATTGGAAGCATTTAAAACCTACCAAATGGAACCTTTAAAATCTGTTGATTTTTCTGAAGAATTTTCAAAAATAGATACACTTTTAGAAGGCGTAAGCTTACTTGAAGATTATAGCGAAAAAATTAAGGATGAGGTTTTATCACATGGTGAATTACTCGCAACAAAAATTGTTACACAGTTATTACGTGAACGCTACATAAAAGCACATGCAACAGATGCAAGAACTTTAATAAAAACCGATGAAAACTTTGGAGATGCCCAACCTATTTTAGCTGTTTCTGAACAGAATGTAAAAGCGCATTTTGAAAAATATAATAACGATACGGTTCATATTGTTTCCGGGTTTATTGCTTCCAATTTAAAAAATCAAACAACGACTTTAGGTCGGAACGGAAGTAATTATACAGCGTCCTTACTCGCAAATTATTTAGACGCCGAGGAATTGGAAAGCTACACACATGTAAATGGAATTTACACGGCTAATCCTGAATTAGTCGCCGATGCTAAAACAATTAGTCAATTATCTTATGAAGAGGCGAATGAGCTTGCTACGTTTGGAGCTACTATATTACATGCTAAAACAATCGTTCCTTTAATTGAAAAAAACATCAATCTACGAATTTTAAATACGTTTAATTCTAAAGATCAAGGAACTTTAATAACATCAAAAACAACCGTGGATGGTATTAAATCGCTTTCAGTTTTAGATCATGTGTCTTTAATAAATTTTGAAGGCAGAGGACTTTTAGGAAAAGTAGGTGTAGATGCCAGAATATTTAAAACCTTAAGTACACATCATATTAGCGTCAGTATTATTGCTCAAGGCTCGTCAGAGCGTGGTATTGGTTTTATTGTTGCAGCAAATAGAGCAAAAGATGCTGTTGCTGCTTTGGAACATGAGTTTGAACATGAATTTCACACGAATGACGTGCATAAAATTTCAATTATAGACGATGTTTCCGTTATTTCAATCATTGGATTGGATTTAAGTAAATTTCATGAACCCTATAATTCGCTTATAAAAAACCAAATTGTGCCTTTACTATTCAATAATACCATTTCTGGTAAAAATGTGAGTTTGGTGGTTAAAAAAAACCAATTGCATAAAGCTTTAAATGTTATTCACGGACAGGTATTTGGCGTAGCAAAAAAAATAAATATCGCCATCTTCGGAAAAGGCTTGGTTGGAAGTACTCTAATTGATCAAATTTTAGAAAATACAGCGTCTATTTTAAAGCGAAGGAACATTCAGTTAAAGATATTTGCGATTGCGAATTCCAAACACGTTTTGTTAGATGCTTCAGGAATAGGTGAAAATTGGAAGCGCAATTTAGAGACGAATAGTATTGCAAGCTGTTCTGCTCAAACTATTATCGACTATGCTAAAAAGCATCATTTAGAAAATTTAATTGCTGTGGATAATACCGCAAATCCTGATTTTATTGATCATTATATGCCTTTGGTGGAAGCTGGTTTCGACTTGGTGTCTTCTAATAAAATTGCCAATACGGTTTCTCATAATTTTTATAAAACCTTAAGAACTAAATTAGCCGAAAACAAAAAAGAATACCTATATGAAACTAATGTAGGTGCAGGATTGCCTTTAATAGATACCATTAAATTATTACATGAATCTGGTGAGAATATCACAAGAATAAGAGGTGTTTTTTCTGGTTCCTTAAGCTACTTGTTCAATACGTTTTCTTCAGAAAGCAGGCCTTTTTCAGAAATTCTTCAGGAAGCCATTGATAGAGGATACACAGAACCTGATCCAAGAGAAGATTTATGTGGCAATGATGTGGCTAGAAAATTATTGATCCTAGCTCGTGAGTTGGATTTAGAAAATGAATTTGAGGATATTCAAATAGAAAACCTAATTCCCGAAGAATTTAGGGGTATTCCAGCTTCACAATTTTTAGAAAATTTAGATGCTTTAAACACATCATTTCAAAATAAAAAAGAGGCACAGAAGCCAGATCACGTATTGAGATATATTGGTGATTTATCGGGAGATTTATTTCAAAGTAAAGGGCAGCTAGACGTACAATTAGTTTCTGTGCCTAAAAATTCATCTTTAGGAGCATTAAAAGGTTCAGATGCTATTTTCGAAATATTCACCGAGTCTTATGGCGAAAGACCTTTGGTTATTCAAGGTGCTGGTGCTGGAAAAGAAGTTACGGCTAGAGGTGTTTTTGGAGATATTTTACGATTGGCTAAAAACAGCAACTAACTGAAATTTGTCAATTATAAATGGGGAAATTGAACGGGTCTTTTAATTAATAAATCAAATTTCTATCCAGGAGAAATAATGTTTATTAATATGACTAAGAATCCTTATTTTTGACAAAACATGATGTATTTATGAAGATATCTAAATTAGCCGAAGGTTTAAAAGGTTCGGAGATTATTAAAATTGCTGGTGAAGTGAATGCTTTAAAAGCACAAGGAGAAGTGATATATAACCAGACTATTGGCGATTTTGATTCAGATATTTTTCCAATTCCAGACTTACTAAAATCAGAAATTGTTTCAGCATATCATGATAATCAAACTAATTATCCGCAGGCAAATGGTATGGAAGCTTTGCGTGTTACCGTATCTGACTACTTATCAAGAAATTTAAAATTAGACTATTCCAAAGATGAAATTTTAATTTCTGGAGGAGCAAGACCTTTAATTTACGCAGTTTATCAAACTATTTTGGATTTGGAGGATACGGTTTTGTATCCTGTGCCTTCATGGAATAATGATGCTTATACGTATTTATCACGAAACAAAGCCGTCATCCTAGAAACCAAGGTTGAAAATAATTTTATGCCAACGGCTTCTGATATAAAACCACATATTCAACAGGTTAATTTAATTGCTTTATGCTCACCATTAAATCCAACAGGAACGACGTTTACTAAAGAAGCACTTTTGGAAATTTCAGAACTCGTTATTGAAGAAAACAAACGTCGAACCAGCCAGGATGAAAAACCGCTTTATGTGTTATATGATCAAATTTACTGGCAGTTAACGTATGGCGAAACCATACATTACAACCCTGTGGAATTGGTGCCTGCCATGCGTGATTTCACCATTTTTATTGATGGAATTTCTAAAGCATTTGCAGCAACTGGTGTTCGTGTTGGTTGGGCTTTTGGTCCTGTACATGTTATTAATAAAATGAAAGCCTTATTGAGTCATATTGGTGCTTGGGCACCCAAAGCAGAACAATTGGCAACCGCTTCGTATTTAAATCAGACGGAAGCGGTTGCCGACTATCTAACACATATTAGAACCGAGTTAAATGATAGATTAGTTTCATACTACCAAGGTTTTAACGCATTACAAACTAAAGGGTTTCCTGTGCGCGCCATACAACCAGAAGCTGCTTTGTATTTAACGGTTCAGTTTGATTTAATAGGGAAAACAACGCAAGAAGGAACAACTCTTAAAACCATTCAAGAAGTGACTAGTTTTCTACTTCATGAGGCTAAATTAGCTATTGTGCCTTTTTATGCATTTGGGACTTCTACAGATTCCAATTGGTTCAGATTATCGGTAGGAACAGCAAGAAAAGAAGATATTGACACGGTTTTTGAACTGCTAGAAAGTGCACTTCAGAAATTAATATAAGATGCTTTTAAGAAATTACATACATTTGCGCCACAAGTTTTAGAATGAAGCACCTTTTTACTTTTTTATGTTGTATCTGTTTTGTTGCGCTTTTTGCACAAGATAAACCGACGAACTCCTATTTCGACTTAAATTATTTTAAGGGAAATATAGCCCTTCATAATAATGATATTTTACATCTTATTAAAGGGCATCCGGAAGGTTTTATATTAAGTTGGAATAAAAAAACTTTCGGAAATGAAGATTGGGAACAACGTTATGGCTATCCAGATTATGGTGTTTCTTTTGCTTATCAAGATTTAAAGAATGATGTTTTAGGGACAAACTATTCACTGTATGCACATTATAATTTCTACTTTTTAAAACGGAATTTAATGTTGCGAATTGGGCAAGGTTTGGGCTATACAACCAATCCGTATGATAAATTGGAGAATCCTAGAAACAATGCCTTTGGAACATCACTTTTAAGTAGTACCTATTTGATGTTGAATTACAAACGCGAACGTATTTTTGATAAGTTTGGACTTCAAGCTGGATTTAGCTTAATTCACTATTCCAACGCTAACGTGAAAGCGCCAAACACCAGTGTTAACTCCATTGCATTTAATCTAGGTGTTACTTATAATTTAGATGAAGTAGATTCTGAATATCAATACACCATTACCAAAGAAAAATTTACGGAACGCATTAAATATAATCTAGCTTTTAGAAGTGGAATTAATGAAAGTGATGTGGTAGGAAGTGGTCAATTTCCATTCTACATTGTTTCGGCTTATGCTGATAAACGCTTAGGACATAAAAGTGCCATTCAGTTTGGTGCAGATGTGTTTTTCTCCAAATTTCTAGAGGAATTAATTTATTATAAATCCGTTTCATTTCCTGAAGAGGATGTTACAGGTGATGAAGATTGGAAGCGCGTTGGATTATTTGTAGGTCATGAATTATTTATCAATAAAATGTCCATTGAAACCCAATTGGGCTATTACGTGTATTATCCGTATGATTTTGAAGGGCAAACCTATATTCGGATTGGCTTAAAGCGTTATTTTGGCAAAAAATGGTTTGGCGCATTAACCTTAAAATCTCATGGTGCTAAAGCTGAAGCTGTTGAATTTGGCGTCGGAATCAGATTGTAATTTATGATTAAAAAACTCACATATTTCGTTGTATTATTTGCACTTTTCTCCTGCAGTAGTGAAGATGCAAACGATTGTTTTCAAAACCCAGGAACAACTATCCAGCAAACAGTTTCGGTGTCAGATTTTGAACGCATTTTAGTAAATCGTGATGTGGAACTTATTCTAAACGAAGCTCCAGATTTTTCCGTTATTATTGAAACGGGCGAAAATTTATTAAATGATGTGCAAGCTATTGTTGTTGGTAATCAACTGCAATTAACCGATAATAACACCTGTAATATGGTTCGGGATTATGGCACAACTAAAATTTATGTGTCGGCTCCAAATATTAAAGAAATTAGAAATTCGTCACAGTTTGATGTGTCATCAAATGGTGTATTGAATTATCCAAAATTAAAACTTGTTTCTGAAAATTTCAATCAAACGGACGCCTTCACTATAGGTGATTTTAGACTGATAGTAAACACCACAGATTTAATAGTGACGTCCAATAACTTATCTTCCTTTTATATATCTGGAAGTGCTGATGATGTAACTATTGGTTTCTATTCTGGAATTGGTCGATTTGAAGGCCGTAACTTAATGGCTCAAAAAGTAAAAATTTATCATCGTGGTAGTAACGATATTATTGTGAATCCTATACAAGAACTTAAAGGTGATTTATATGGAACAGGAGATCTTATTTCAGTTCAAACGCCTCCCATATTAGAAGTTGTACAGCATTATCAAGGTCGCCTTATTTTGGAGGATTAAATACTCATGATTATGACCAAATTGTAATATGAAGTTTAAAAGTGTTTTTTACGATTCTTCAATTAACTTGAAATCTATTTCTAAAAATAGAATTATTTTGGCCATTGTGTTGTTAATCGCTTCGTCTTTAGTTATTTACTCTTTCTTTTATATTCTAAGAGAGACATTCAGGGTAATGACAAGTGGTTTTGATGATTTCCCGAATATTATTTCAGAAGAAAACAGGAACTATTATAATCTATTTTTTGCCTTTTTATCTGTTGTGTTTGGTAATTCTATTGCATTCAATTATGTTTTCAGTAAACCCCAAAAAATTACCCATAGATTTAATTCAAAACGAAAACGACTATTAAACGATAACATTTTTTTAAGTTTTAATTTCTCATACTGGTTTGCAAAAATTGGGCTCTCTTTCGGTGTGTTTGCAATGTGTTGTATGGAATTTGAATTTTTTCCTTATTTCAAGCAATTCTCATTTCTTCTTATACTAGTACTCTATTTAGAATCATTAAAGTCCTTTAGTTTTTTCTTAAACAATAAAAATCGCTTAAAATTTATAGTGTTACAAGTTCTATCTTTGTCAATTATATCTTTCGGGTTAAGTAAAATTAACGTTATTGACTATAAGGGATTAGATAATGTGATGCTCGAGAACAACCCTATAATAGATTTGCCTTATTCTATTTTTTCTAGTGAGTTAAAGTCCAGAATAAATCATAATATTAATATAAAATTGAAAGAAGATAGTTTGGGAATTCTACATTTTTATAGTCACAGAGTAAAACATACTTTGGACGATTTACCAACTTTTATAAATGATGAAAGAAATTATAGACGCGAAGAAACAATTCACTTTTTAACCATTCGCATTGAAGCAAACAAAAATTTAAAGGTTTATAGTTTAAAGCGATTCGAAAAAATGCTGCTTAATTCAAATCAGAGATTAATTTCATACGGTGTACAAACAGATGAAACCGTGTTTCCGAGATATGAGCATAAGGAAATTAGAAAACGTTTAAATGGAGACTTATTAAATATGAATGATGCTATAAGCTTATTGCCAGCATTATATTTTGATTATGATTTGCGAGATTCAACTAGAACCAAGTTAAAGGATAGTGTTTTAATTTCAATCGGTAAGAACATTTCTTGGAATACTAAATTAGTATTTAATGATGATTTAATTGAGAAATTTAAAAGCAGACAATCTAAAAAAACTGTTTTTATTTATCAGATTGAAGATGTCGCTACATATCAAAACTATATAACGGTTCTTTCGTCGCATTTCGAGGCAATAAATCAATTGCGGAAGGCAAAACAAACTACTTATAATGAAAAAATTTACTTTCAATCAAAGGAATATGAGGATGAACAATATAAGTTAAGGGAAGAATTTCCAATCATAATTATGGAAGTTTTGAAATAAGAATCCTAAAGTGAATTACTTTAATATCTATTTTGTCAATTCCCGGAACAAACTTTCCAAACTCGCATTTTTCTGATTTAATTGAAGAATTTTCAATTCGTTATCATGAGCAAAATCGAATACATGAGAGCGCATATCTTCTGAAGTAGCAAAGGTGATTTCATAAATAAAATCATGAACATTCACGACATCTTTTACATGTGGTAATTTCTGTAGAAAAACGGTTTCTACACGATAATCAAATTCCACGATTACTACCTGTTCTTTATCATCGCGTAATTCTTTCAACGTTTTATTAGCTACAATTTCACCTTTATTGATAATGATAACGCGGTCGCACATGGCTTCCACTTCTTGCATAATATGTGTAGACAAGAATACGGTTTTTTCTTTACCTAACGATTTAATTAAATTTCGAATATCCACCAATTGGTTTGGATCCAGACCAGTTGTTGGTTCATCTAAAATCAAGACATCCGGATTGTGTAATAAGGCATTTGCTAAACCCACACGTTGTCTATATCCTTTGGAAAGTTGACCAATTTTTTTATGCACTTCAGGCGTTAATCCTGTTAATTCAATAACGTCTTGAATACGCTTTTTATCCACACCATAGACTGATGCATTAAAAGCCAAATATTCCTTCACGTATTGATCTAAATATAGCGGATTGTGTTCCGGTAAATACCCAACACTTTGCTGAACATTTTGTTTTTCTGAATTAACATCAAAACCATTTACTTTAGCGTCACCTTCAGAGGCTTCAATATAGGTAGTTAAAATTTTCATCATGGTAGATTTTCCAGCACCATTTGGGCCTAAAAACCCCACGATTTCAGATTTATTAACTTTAAAAGAAACTTGGTTTAACGCTTTTTGAGAGCCGTATAATTTGCTGATGTTTTCAACTTCAATAGACATAAAGTAATTACGTTTTTTCAAAAATAACATATAAATATGAAATGGAACGTACAACGAAAACCTTATATTCTTAAAATAAATAAAAAAGATTTTGTTTATTCAATTTATTAACTAATTTAGCCTTTCAAATTATGAACACAAGTACGAATAACACATATCACAATTGGTATTATTTCTTTTTTAACAAAAGGAACGAGACGCTGTATGTGTAATTTTTAATCATAAAATTAAACTATTTAAAGTCTCGATGTAAATCGGGACTTTTTTTGTTTACACTAGTTTGGTTTTGAAATTTAATAAAGAAAACAACATGACAAAGGCAGTGGCCATACAAGGAATACAAGGTTCATTTCATCATATTGTTGCAAAGCAATATTTTGGAGATTCAGTCCTATTATTGGAGTGTTTATCATTCGATGAAGCTGTAAATTCCTTATTAAATAAGGAAACAGATGCGGTTGTTATGGCGCTTGAAAACTCCATAGCAGGTTCTATTATTCCCAATTATGCGTTAATAGATACGCATGATTTACATATTGTAGGTGAGCAGTATTTGGATATTCAACACCATTTAATGGCTTTGTCAGGACAAGAAATTCAGGATATTAAAGACGTGTATTCGCATCCTATGGCTTTGTTGCAGTGTAAAGCATTTTTTAAAAAACATCCACATATAAAGCTGATTGAAGATAAAGATACAGCTGAAGTGGCTCAAAGAATTCAAACGCAGCAATTAAAAGGCGTTGCAGCTATTGCAAGTCAATTAGCAGCCGATTTATTCAAGTTAGAAATTTTAGCCAAAAGCATTCAAACCATTCAACATAACGAAACTCGTTTTGTGATTGTGAAACGTGATAATGCAGACTCTTCAAATGAAGCAACCAACAAAGCGTCTTTAAAATTCGAATTAGAACACAAACGTGGCAGTTTAGCAACTATTTTAAATGTTATGAGCGATTGCCAATTGAATTTAACCAAAATACAATCGCTTCCAAAAATTGAAACACCTTGGAAGTATGCTTTTTTTGTGGATGTCACTTTTGATACCTACAGCAATTTCCAAAAAGCACTCTCAATATTAGAAATCATGGCCGAAGACTTCAAAGTTTTAGGTCACTACAAACACGCGAAATAATGATTGAATTAGCCAATCGCTTACAAACTGTAGAGGAATACTACTTTTCGAAAAAATTACGAGAAGTAGCATTGCTTATGGCAAACGGAAAACCTATAATTAATTTAGGTATTGGAAGTCCGGATTTAAATCCGCCACAAAAAGTTATAGATGCTTTAACGGAAAGTTTCAAACACCCTAAAGCTAATCAGTATCAAAGATATCAAGGGTTACCAGAATTTCGTGAAGCCATTGTGTCTTTCTATAGAGATCAGTATGATGTGTATTTAAGTCCTTCCACAGAAGTCCTTCCGTTAATGGGAAGCAAGGAAGGTATTATGCATATTTCTATGGCATTTTTAAACCCAGGAGATCACGTGTTGATTCCTAATCCAGGTTATCCAACCTATACATCGGTAACTAAATTAGTGGGAGCGGAACCTGTTTTTTACGATTTAACGGAATCTTCAAATTGGCTTATAGATATTGAGGCGTTGGAAGAACAGGATTTATCTAAAGTAAAAATTATGTGGGTTAATTATCCGCACATGCCAACAGGAACGAATGCAAGTAATGCTTTTTTTACGCGACTTATTGCATTTGCCAAACGGCATAATATTTTAATAATTAATGATAATCCATACAGTTTTGTTTTAAACAAGGAACCAAAAAGTATGCTTCAAATTGCAGGCGCTAAAGACGTGTGTTTGGAATTAAACTCTTTGAGCAAAACCTTTAATATGTCTGGTTGGCGCGTAGGTATGGTGCTTGGAAGAGCGGAATATATTAACGCTATTTTAAAGGTGAAAAGTAATATGGATTCTGGCATGTTATTTGGCATTCAGAAAGCAGCTATTCAAGCTTTAAATTGCTCTAAATTATGGTACGTGAGTTTAAATCAGGTTTATGAAGAGCGACGGCAACTGATCTGGAAATTGGCTGATGCACTCAATTGTACCTATAATAAAAATACGAGTGGGATGTTTGTTTGGGCCAAATTACCACCTTATATGAAATCGGAAGAGTTTGTAGATTTATTATTAAAAGAGAAAAACATTTTTATAGCACCAGGAACCGTTTTTGGAAGTAATGGTGAAGGTTATGTGCGCTTTTCATTATGTGCAAGTACCGAAATAATTGAAGAAGCGTTAGCTAGAATTTAATACTATGAAAAACATATATATTATAGGTGTTGGATTAATAGGCGGAAGTATAGCCAAGGATATCAAGCATTTGAATCCTGAAATTACCATTTTTGGAATCGATTCCAGTACGGAAAATTTAGATGAAGCGTTAACACTTCAAATAATTGATCAGAAAGCTACATTTAGTGATTTAAAAAATGCTGATGCCGTTATTGTCGCCATTCCTGTTGATGCAGCTGTCAATGTATTGCCAGAAGTTTTAAATTTAGTACATGATGATGCGTTGGTTATGGAAGCTGGCTCAACCAAAGTCGCTATTTGTAAGGCTGTTGAAAACCATCCAAAACGTCGAAATTTTTTAGCAACCCATCCTATTGCTGGAACGGAGTTTTCTGGACCAAAAGCAGCATTGGAAGGTTTGTTTCAAGGGAAAACAAATATTATTTGCGAAGTAGAGAAAACGGCTTTCAATTTGCAAGAACGTGCATTAACTATTTTTAAAATTATGGGTATGCGTATTCGGTATATGAATCCGGAAGCACATGATAAGCACATTGCTTATGTATCTCATTTATCCCATATTAGTGCATTCATGTTAGGGAAAACGGTTATTGAAAAAGAAAAAAATGAACGCGATATTTTTGATATGGCAGGAAGTGGGTTTGCATCTACAGTGCGATTGGCAAAAAGCTCTCCAGATATGTGGACACCCATTTTTAAGCAAAATAAAACCAATGTTATAGAAACTTTAGATGAATATATTCAAAACTTAACCACGTTTAAAACGTATTTAGAAACGGATCGTTTTGAGGAAATTCACAAAGAAATGTCGGATACAAATTACATTAAAGATATATTAAACGGAATACAATAAATTGAAATCAAATTCCAAAAACTAAAATCCAAAACGGATTTACTTTAAAAGCGATTGGGGTTTGTTTTTCGAAATAAAAAAGAAGATTATGGAAAATAAAAAAGAATTAGGAACTTGGTTAAATAACTTCGGATTAGATCATCCGTTAGTAATTGCTGGACCTTGTAGTGCCGAAACGGAAGAACAAGTTTTAAAAATAGCGCATCAATTAAAAGATACAGATGCAACAGTTTTAAGAGCTGGAATTTGGAAACCACGGACAAGACCTGGGAATTTTGAAGGTGTTGGTGCTTTAGGATTAAAATGGTTACAAAAAGCTAAAGAAGAAACAGGTATGTTGATTGCGACGGAAGTTGCTAACACAAATCACGTGGAATTAGCGTTAAAACATGATGTTGATGTACTTTGGATTGGTGCGCGAACAACAGTTAGTCCGTTTATTGTTCAAGAAATTGCAGATGCGCTAAAAGGAACGGATAAACCTGTTTTGGTGAAAAACCCTGTGAATCCAGATTTGGCTTTATGGTTAGGTGCTGTTGAACGTTTCTACACAGCTGATATTAAAAATTTAGGTGTTATACATCGCGGGTTTTCAACCTATGAAAAAACACGTTATAGAAATAATCCAGAATGGCAATTACCAATCGATTTGCAACATCGTTTTCCAGATTTACCGCTAATTTTAGATCCATCGCATATTGCTGGTCGTCGTGATATTATTTTCGACTTATGTCAAACGGCTCTCGATTTAAATTATGATGGTTTAATGGTAGAAACTCATTTTGATCCAGACAATGCGTGGAGTGATGCTGCACAGCAAATTACACCAGCAACGCTTGTTCAATTTATGGACGATTTGAAGATTAGAAAAGAAACAGGTGAAGCCACCGAATTCAAGAATAAAATCAACACCATGCGAACGCAAATTGATGTGATTGACCATCAGTTAATTGATATGTTAGGCAAGCGTATGAAAGTTGCTGATGATATTGGATCGCTTAAAAAAGCACATAATGTAGCCGTTTTGCAAACCAAACGTTGGAATGAAATATTAGGTAAGATGATTCTCCAAGGTGAAGAAAAGAATCTTAGCGAAGAGTTTATTTTACGTGTTTTTAAAGCCGTTCATCAAGAATCCATAAACCATCAGGAAAAAATTATCAAGAAGTAATTCATGTGTTTTTTTTCCGATTAATTTTTCGCTATAAATTAATATCGCATCTTTGTAATAATGACAGGAATCGTTTATAAATCTACAGGAAGTTGGTACACCGTGAAAACGGATTTAGGTGCCGTTTACCCATGTCGTATTAAGGGTAAATTTCGAATGAAAGGAATCAAGAGCACCAATCCGGTAGCTGTTGGTGATCGTGTGGATTTTGATCTGGATTATGACAATAACGAAGAACCTGTTGGTGTGATTACCGTGATTCACGATCGGAAAAATTATATTGTTCGAAAATCGGTTAACCTATCCAAGCAAACCCATATAATTGCCGCCAATATTGACCAGGTTTTTTTATTGATAACTATTGATAATCCACCAACATTTACCAGTTTTATCGACCGGTTTTTGGTGACGGCTGAAGCGTATTCCATCAAAACAGTTCTACTTTTTAATAAAGTAGATACCTATGATGAAGACACGTTGAATGAGGTGAAATATCTAGCACATGTGTATCGAAAAATTGGATATGAATGTATCGGTATTTCGGCAACAACCGGAAAAAATATTGAAAAGGTTAAAGATTTAATGACTGGGAAGGTTAGCATGTTTGCTGGACATTCAGGAGTTGGAAAATCTACTTTAGTCAATGCCATTGAGCCTGAATTGGATTTGAAAACTAAAGCCATTTCAACGCAACATTCGCAAGGGCAACACACAACGACTTTTGCTGAAATGTTCGATTTAAGTTTTGATGCTAAAATTATTGACACGCCAGGAATTAAAGGCTTTGGTGTGGTAGATATGGATAAGGAAGAAATTAGTGATTATTTTCCAGAGTTTTTCGCTTTAAAACAAGACTGCAAGTTTAATAATTGTATTCATGTTGAAGAACCACAATGTGCTGTTAAAGATGCCTTGGAAGCTAATGAAGTTGCTGCATCGCGTTACCGAAGTTACCTACAAATTCTAGAAGGTGATGAAGATCATTTCCGAACAGAAGAATGGATGAAATAATTTCTAAAAACTGATAAATAATATCCCCAAAAGTTAATTTCTTATTTAGATGAAAGCAGTTATTCAAAGGGTTTCTCAAGCAAGTGTTACAATTAATGATAAGAAAGTAGCGTCCATAAATTCTGGTTTATTGGTGTTATTAGGCATTGTAAATGCCGATACAGCCGAAGATATTACATGGCTTTCCAATAAAATTGTGAATATGCGTATTTTTCAAGATGCAGAAGGCGTCATGAACAATTCCATATTAGATAATCAAGGGGATGTTATTGTAGTCAGTCAATTTACTTTACATGCCAATACTAAAAAAGGCAACAGACCCAGTTATATAAAAGCAGCAAAGCCAGATGTGGCTATTCCGTTGTATCAGGATTTTATTAAGCAAATAGAGGCTGATTTAGGGAAGCACATTCAAACGGGTGAATTTGGTGGAGATATGCAAGTCGCATTAATTAATGATGGACCTGTTACAATTATTATGGATACTAAAAACAAAGACTAATGAATATTGAAAATGCACAATTAGCCGTTGATGAATGGATAAAAGAACATGGCGTTCGGTATTTTAACGAGTTGACCAATATGGCACAACTAACTGAAGAAGTTGGGGAAGTTGCTCGAATTATTGCCCGTCGTTATGGTGAACAAAGCGAAAAAGAAAGCGATAAAAATAAAGATTTAGGCGAAGAATTAGCCGATGTCGTTTTTGTGGTTTTATGTTTAGCAAATCAAACGGGTATTGACTTGCAAGCTGCTTTCGATAAAAAATTAGATATCAAAACGAAACGCGACCATGAGCGTCATCAAAATAATCCGAAGTTGAAATAATGTAATTGTTTTGTAATAAGTGACGGTTATGATTTTGTATGTAGATTAATTTTATCAATATGTTGCTCCTCCGGAGCTTTTAACCTGCAAATAATGCAAGTGCTATTAATATATCGCTCCTCTGGAGCATAAATTTGTTAAATTAATGAACCTCATACTTCAAAAATCAGTAATCAAAAGTCAGCAATCTCCAATCAACATCACAGGTTCAAAAAGTGAATCCAACAGATTGTTATTGCTACAAGCTTTGTATCCTGAAATTCGGATTCGTAATTTATCAAATTCAGACGATACGGTTTTTATGGCAAAAGCTTTGTCTAGCCATTCCAATTCAATTGATGTGCATCACGCTGGAACAGCCATGCGGTTTTTAACCGCTTATTTTGCGGTTCAAGAAAACCGAACGGTTACTATAACAGGTTCCGAGCGCATGAAAGAACGGCCCATTCAAATTCTGGTTGATGCTTTAAATCAATTAGGTGCAAATGTTTCTTATCTTGAAAATCCAGGGTTTCCACCTTTGCAAATAGAAGGTCAGAAACTAACTAAAAATCAAGTGACTATTAAAGCAGGTGTGAGTAGTCAATATATTTCGGCTTTATTACTCATTGGATCTAAATTGGAGAATGGACTGCATGTAACGTTAGATGGAGAAATTACGTCCATTCCATATATAAAAATGACGCTTCAACTATTGAATCAAATTGGTGTGGAAACCTCTTTTGAAAAGAATCTCATTCAAATTAAACCATTAAAAGAATTAAAGGAAAGGGAATTAACTGTTGAAAGCGATTGGTCTTCAGCTTCCTATTTTTACAGTTTAATAGCTTTAAGTACCATAGAAACTGAAATTTCTTTAACATCCTATAAAATGGATAGTTTGCAAGGCGATTCTGTTTTAGCCGAAATTTACAAACAATTTGGTGTATCAACATCTTTTCATGAGAATCGCATCACACTAAAAAAAGTAGCCGGAATAAATTCTTCTGTAGAAATAAAATTAGATTTAGTTAACGCACCAGATATTGCCCAAACTATTGCTGTTTCCTGCTTCGGTTTAGGAATAGCGTGTCACTTAACAGGTTTACACACGCTCAAAATTAAAGAAACGGATCGGTTAGTGGCTTTAAAAACAGAATTAGAAAAATTAGGCGCTACTGTAATTATTACGGAAGATAATTTGCAATTAAAAGCAACGTCCACCATAAAAAAAGATATTGCCATAGATACCTACAACGATCATAGAATGGCTATGGCTTTTGCACCATTAGCATTAAAAACAGACTTGGTTATTCATGACGCTGGCGTGGTTTCAAAATCATATCCGTCATTTTGGAACGACTTGAAAGCCACTGGAATTAGGCTATCTGAATAATAAATGGCTAAATACTTGACAACGCCTACTTTCAGGTTGTATATTTGCAACCTTTGCGAGTAAAATTATTAACTTCTAAAACATATACGTCTATCAAAAAAATGAAATTATCGCATTTTAACTTCGAGTTACCTGAGGAGTTATTAGCGGAATATCCTTCTGAAAACAGGGATGAGTCACGTTTAATGGTATTAAACAGAAAAGATCAAACGATCGAACACAAAATGTTTAAAGATATTATCGATTATTTTGAAGAAGATGATGTCATGATTTTAAACGACACCAAAGTTTTTCCAGCTAGACTATATGGAAATAAGGAGAAAACCGGTGCGCGGATTGAAGTGTTTTTATTGCGTGAGTTAAATGAAGAACAACGCCTTTGGGATGTGTTGGTAGATCCAGCTAGAAAAATCCGTATTGGTAATAAATTGTATTTCGGTGAAGGCGAATCTTTAGTTGCTGAAGTCATTGATAATACCACCTCTAGAGGTAGAACACTTCGTTTTTTATATGATGGTTCTTATAGAGATTTCAGAGTAAAATTAACAGAGCTTGGAGAAACACCACTTCCAAAATACATCAAGCGTGAAGTGGAGCCGGAAGATGAAGAGCGTTACCAAACTATTTTTGCTAAAAATGAAGGTGCTGTAGCAGCTCCAACAGCTGGTTTACATTTCTCGAGACATTTATTAAAGCGTTTAGAAATTAAAGGTGTTAAGTTTGCGGATGTAACCTTGCATGTTGGTTTAGGAACGTTTAACCCTGTTGAGGTTGAAGATTTATCCAAGCATAAAATGGATAGTGAAGAAATCATTATTAAGAAGCCGACAACGGAAATTATTAATAAAGCGATTAAAGAGAAAAGACGTATTTGTGCAGTTGGTACAACGGCTATGCGATCTGTAGAAAGTGCTGTTTCGTCTAGTGGAACCTTGAATGAATTTGATGGCTGGTCCAATAAATTTATTTTCCCACCTTACGATTTTAGTATCGCAAATTGTATGATTACCAATTTCCACACACCAAAATCAACACTTTTAATGATGGCTTCAGCTTTTGCTGGTCATGAATTTATTAAGAAAGCGTATGATGAGGCTGTTAAAGAAAAGTACAAATTTTATAGCTATGGTGATGCCATGCTAATTATATAATAAACATGTTTAAAAGCCTTGTTTTTACAAGGCTTTTTTATTTTATTTTTTTACGTTTTATAGATCTTATATGAGTGATAAAAAAGACATACGCGCTTTAACCAAAGACCAATTGCGAGGCTTTTTTGAAAAAGAAGGTGATCAAGCATTTCGTGGTAATCAGGTTTATGAATGGCTTTGGAGTAAATCGGCACATACCTTCGCCGATATGACCAACTTGTCCAAAGAAACACGTGCTATGCTTGAAAACAACTTTGTTATTAATCATATTAAGGTGGATGACATGCAAAGGAGTAGTGATGGCACGATTAAAAATGCTGTTAAGCTACATGATGGGTTAATTGTGGAATCGGTTTTAATACCTACTAAAACGCGTACAACGGCTTGTGTATCTAGTCAGGTTGGTTGTAGTTTGGATTGCTTGTTTTGTGCTACGTCTCGTTTAAAACGTATGCGTAATTTAAACCCGGATGAAATTTATGACCAGGTGGTTGCTATTGATAGAGAAAGTCGTTTATATCATGACAGGCCGTTAAGTAATATTGTGTTTATGGGAATGGGTGAACCGCTTATGAACTATAATAATGTACTGAAAGCCATTGATAAAATTACATCACCTGAAGGTTTAGGTATGTCGCCAAAACGCATTGTGGTGTCCACATCAGGTGTGCCTAAGATGATTAAAAAAATGGCAGATGAAAAGGTTAAATTTAAATTAGCCGTTTCCTTACATTCTGCTATTGATGAGGTTCGAACCACTATTATGCCCTTTAATGCTACGTTTCCATTAAAAGATTTACGTGAAGCTTTGGAGTATTGGTATGCCCAGACAAAAAATAGAATTACCTATGAGTATGTGGTTTGGAAAGGAATTAATGATCAGAAAAAGGATGTAGATGCCTTAATAGAATTCTGCAAGTTTGCGCCTAGTAAGGTGAATTTAATTGAGTACAACCCAATTGATGATGGTATGTTTCAACAAGCACATGATGAAGCTATTGATATGTATGTAAACATGCTAGAAAAAAATAATATTACAGTTACCGTAAGGCGTTCACGAGGTAAAGATATTGATGCCGCTTGTGGGCAGTTAGCCAATAAGAGTTCATAAAAAAAGGCTACTTAATTATAAGTAGCCTTTTTAATTTAATAGTAGTTATTTATAATTATTCAATAACCACTTTCTTTCTTTTTTGTGCGTTAGAATTCGCATCTGTAACCTCTACAATATAAATTCCAGAAGCTAAATTACCAGCATCAATGTTTTGAGATTCTAAACGTGTATTTCCGTTAAGAACTTCTTGTCCTGCAATATTCAATATGCGATAGTTAGCCTCTCCTTGAAGATTAGAAATGGTTACTACTTTGTCTTTACAACCGATAAACATGGAATTTAAAGCAAATTCGTCCGTGCTTAATAAAGATGTGTCAACCGAAAAATCATCAATCATAAATCCAAATTGATCGTTAGATATACAGTTTATACTAAAGTAAACAGCAGTGTCGTCGTAAGTTGAAGGTAAGCTGGCAGTGAATTGTCTCCATGTATTGTCGTTTGGCGGAACACTTTCTGGATTCGCAGAAATAATTGTAAAGCTAGCTGGTGACGTATCTGTGGTAGATATGCCTACAGTAAACATTTCTTCTGAATACGTTGCATCACATGCTTTATACCAAAAAGAAACAGTATTTCCACTGGCTGCTAATGTTACTTGAGGAGATATTAGCCAGTCGTTATTCACAACGCCTCCAGCAGGTACAGCAGCAAAACAAACCATTCCTTTGGTGCTATTGTACCCTTCCCAGTTGCTCGTAGCTGAAGAGGTTAAAGGAGGTGTCGTAGCTGTGTAATTAAATACTTGAAATGATTTTGCACTTGCGCTTTCAGGAAACGTTACACCATTGAAACCATATGTAGGTAATCCGTCTACATCAATTAAAGTCCATGATCCTACACCAGTAATAGCAAAATCTGTATAAGATTCAAAATCATCTTCAAACAAATTTGTTTGAGCACTCAACGAGTAGCAAATTAATAAGCTTAATAGTAAAGTAATTTTTTTCATAATATTATAATTTTCGAGATTAATATATAAAAATACAAAATTTTAATTATTTAAGCGATTTTCGTACGATTTTAACATGTCACCTAATTTGTAGTTATATCATGTTAGTGTTTATGCAGTTCTTTCAATTACGTCATTATTTCAATAATCCTAATGGCTGTTTGCAATTAGTAGAACATGGAAACCATGGTATAGCTTATTATCTGATTTAATAGTAAATGTTTGAAGTTTGCAGATAAAAGTCCATAAAAAAAGCGCTACTTTAATTAAAAAGTAGCGCTTTTATGTTTAATTAAAATAGTCGTTATTCTTTAACAATTTTAATAGTTTGCTTTTTACCTTCAGCCGAAATATTCATAAAGTAAATACCATTGCTTAATGTTGATACATTAATTGTATTATTTATAATATTTGCTTCATTTACTTGTAACACACGTTGACCTAATTGATTAATTACTTCAACGGTATTAATGTTTAAAGTCGTTTTAATAGTGACATTGTTGTTGACTGGGTTTGGGTAAACTGAAAACAATTCAAGCGTTTTTGTGTCAACAGATAAAGCTGGATCTACTTCTGTTGTAAAACTCCATATGCTAGATCCCACTGCTTCTCCAGCAAGATTTTTAGCAATTACTTGCCAGAAGTATTCTGTAGAGTAATCCATACCGGTAATATTTACCATATCATTTGGTGTATTCCCTAGTAAATTAAGATTATTAGCGGCATCACCTAAATAAATATCATAAGAAGTTGCAGCATCGCCAGTAGTAGCTGGCTCCCAATCAAAAGCAACTAGAAAATTACTAGCACTGTTATCTATAACCACATCAACCGCTCCGTCTGCCGGTGTTGGTGTTATTGCTGGATTTGGAACAGAACCTGTTGGCTGCTGAACCATTACATTGTCTAATGTCCAATAATAAGACCAGTCGCCTACCCATCTAAATCTAACTTGTGCATTAGTTACACCAGCTAATTCAGCAGAAACATCAATTGTTACAGCGCCAAGAGTAAAATAGTCAGGCGCAGGTACTGTAGTCTCATCATAAACAGCAACTTGTACCCATGATGTACCATTATACACTTCTACATAACCTTCTCCGCCATATTCTGTAAGAATAAGATGATTAAAAGTTAATTTTATCACGGTTAATGCTGAACAATCAAAAGCAGGACTTATTAAAGCCGCATTTTCTGGTGCACTATCATTACCATAAGCATCACTATTGAACATTGGATAGCTGCCAGAAAATCCAGCCGCACTGTATAAAACATCATTTGCCGCACCGAAGAATGGCGCTTCTCCACCTGTTTCAAAAGTCCAAACGCCTCCAGCTGCTAAATCCGTGTTAGACCAACCTGTTGGTGTAGAAAGACCAGCATTAAAATTTTCGTCTAAAACAACCTGTCCAAAAGAAAAGGAAATAGACAATAGAAATAAAAATAAAGTAATTTTTTTCATGTTTGTTAATTTTAATTTTAAAAAAAAGTTAACGCCAAAGGTATTGTTTATTTTCACAAATCCCATAAGATTTAGGCTACAAAATAAATTTCTAAAAAGCTACTCGAATCCTTTTATTGAAAGGCCTGTATCAGGAAAGCAGGAGTTCACTGATTTCGTGTTAGTTATGCCGTTTTTATTTAAGATTTGGGTTCTAACCTTCAAATTCAAAACACCCTTAACGGACAGTTGTTATGGAATATTTTAAATATGTGTCTACCAGAATCAATGTTAGTTTTTCACAGGCTTTTTTAGTAATTTCGCCATTCCACAATAGCCATATTTGCTTTTGAAAATAGTAGAACAAATAAAACAGCCGGTAGATTATGAAATGGAACTTTTCGAACAAAAGTTTCAGTTGGCTATGTCTTCTAAAGTGGCGCTGCTAAATAGGATTACCCATTATCTTGTTAATAGAAAAGGAAAACAAATGCGACCTATGTTTGTGTTTTTGGTTGCTAAAATGGTTTCCAATGGCGAAGTTAGTGAGCGTACATATCGTGGTGCATCCGTTATAGAATTGATTCATACAGCAACTTTGGTTCATGATGATGTGGTGGATGATAGTAATAGACGACGTGGTTTTTTCTCTATAAATGCGCTTTGGAAAAATAAAATTGCCGTTTTAGTTGGCGACTACCTGTTATCCAAAGGTTTATTACTCTCTATTGATAATAATGATTTCGACTTATTGAAAATCATTTCTATTGCTGTACGTGAAATGAGTGAAGGTGAATTGCTTCAAATAGAAAAAGCCCGAAAACTCGATATTACCGAAGCTATTTATTATGAAATTATCCGTCAAAAAACTGCAACTTTAATTGCAGCTTGTTGCAGCTTGGGTGCCGCATCAGTAAAACCAGATTCAGATCATGTAGAACGTATGCGTAAATTTGGAGAGCTTATTGGTATGGCGTTTCAAATTAAAGATGATTTGTTTGATTATGGTACCGAGAAAATTGGTAAACCTACAGGTATTGATATTAAGGAACAAAAAATGACCTTGCCCTTAATTTATGTTCTGAATACCGTTTCTAAAAAGGATAAAAATTGGATTATCAATTCCATAAAAAATCATAATAAAGATAAAAGAAGGGTAAACGAAGTCATTGCATTTGTTAAAGAAAACGGTGGTTTAGATTATGCCATTGTTAAAATGAAAGCCTTTCAAGAGGAAGCTTTACAAATACTTAATACCTATCCCAAATCCGATTTTCGCGATTCATTAGAACTTATGGTGAATTACGTTATTCAACGCAAAAAATAAATTTTTTTTAGCGTCAGGCAACCTTTAGTATAAAATTTGCGTCTTTATTAATAGAAGCTCTAATGAAAGCAATTTTGAAGGTTATTCAACTACATAAAAATAATACGACCCTTATTAAAAAGGCGGCTAAAAATGATCGCGAAGCGCAACAGGTGCTTTTTGATACTCATGCGCCTAAAATGTTAAGCGTTTGCAGATATTATGTAAAAGATTTCCAAAAAGCCGAAGAGGTCATGCTCAACGGATTCCTTAAAGCATTTACACATTTAAAACAATTTCAGGACACAGGAAGTTTTGAAGGTTGGTTGCGAAAAATAATGGTTCGTGAAGCTATTTCTTATTTGCGTCAAGCTAAAAAAATTGAATTTCCAGTAGATGATTTAGAATCTAACCAATACCAAGAAAGTTATAATAATGTGCATAGCAATATGGATGTGGCTCAAATTCAACAATTAATTGATGAGCTTCCCGAAGGTTATAAAATAGTTTTTGTTATGTATGCTATTGAAGGCTACAAACATCAAGAAATTGCAGATATGCTTAGCATTACGGAAGGCACCTCTAAATCACAATTATTTAAAGCACGAAAGCAACTTCAACAACAATTACAAGTACTTAATTCATCGCATTATGGCACCAAATAAATTTGAAAATAATATAAAGAAAACATTGGAGGAACGTCAAATTCAACCGTCTTCTAATGCTTGGAATCAGTTATCGGATTCATTGGATAAACAGAATAAAAAATCATCAAATACATATATCTGGTTTATGGGTATTGCAGCAAGTATTATTGGTTTGTTGTTTGTGGTGAATACTTTTCAGCCTTTTCAAGAAATAGAAAACACATCAAATCCAGTGGTAGTCGAAACATCTTCTGAAAATAATCTGGAGATTGATTCCAAAGTAGAAACAACAAAAATGGTTACTATCTCTGAAGAAGAGAATAAAAGCCTAGTTGAAAATTTAGCGACGGATATTCCCACTAACAATCAAACGTCAAAAAGACAAAAAGTATCAGCTAAACGTTATACATCGGTTGATAAAAATGAAGCGCGTGAAATGACTACAAATAATACGAATGTAGTCGAAAAAATATCTAATAAATCTAAACAAATAATTAACAATAATACATCTGAAAATACGATAGCCCAAAGCGAAGTTTCCAACGTGATTGTTGATTCCGATTTAAATTCGGAAGTAGATGCCTTGTTGAAACAAGCAACATCCAAGGTTTCGTCTGTTTCAGGTTCAGAAGAAACAGACTATAATATTAACCCAAATAATTTATTAGAAGACGTGGAAATGGATTTGGAAAAATCATTTCGAGATAAAGTTTTTGAAACAATAAAAACAAACTTCACCATTGTAAAAACAGCGGTTGCCGACCGTAATAATTAATAATTCATCAATTTCAAATCAAACAGTTATGCAAAACAGTATCAAGTATTTAGTAGGCTTTATGCTCACCTGTGTCGTATATGTTAATTACGCACAAGAAGTAAATAACAGCGAAAAAATTGAACAGCTCGAGAACCAGAAAACGCTAGTTCAAAATGAAGAAAAAGAGCAGTTAAAACAAGCCGTAGAAGCTATTAATGTCCGCTTGGATAATAAGGAAATTTCTTATGAAGAAGCTTCCAAATTAAAATCAGCTGCGGCGGAAAAACATGCTTTAAATATTGAAAACAGATTAGCAATTATTGATAATCGTAAGGCATTATTAGAACGTAATGCATATGTTACACAGGATACTGGCGCTAATCTAGACGGTTTTACACTCGAAATTGGAAAAAATAAAGATTCTGATGAATACGACTTAAAGAGTATTTATATTGGCCCAAAAACAAAAAAGAAACCTGTTGTTTATGACCGAAGAACTACGAGCGATTTAGTATTTGCCATCGGGTTTAATAATGCTATTATTGATGGGCAATCCTTAAACGATTCCCCATATAAAATAGGCGGTTCAGGATTTGTGGAATTAGGTTGGGCTTGGAAAACACGTATTTTTGAAAACACGAATGCCGTTCGTTTTAAATACGGTTTATCTGTGCAATGGAATAAATTAGACATTAAAGATAATTTGTATTTCACGGAAGAAAATGACGTGGTTACACTGGAAGAGCACCCACTAAACTTAAGTAAATCGAAATTTAGAACAACCAATTTGGTCATTCCAATGCATTTTGAATTTGGACCATCTAAAAAAATAGAACGTGATGATTACTTTAGATATTCTACTTATAAGAAATTCAAATTCGGAATAGGAGGTTATGGTGGTATTGTCATGCAGTCCTTACAAAAATTAAAGTATGATGAAAATGGCAGTAAGCAAAAAGATAAATTTAAGGATTACAACACCAATAATTTTGTGTACGGTTTAAGTAGTTATGTGTCTTGGGGAAATGTTGGTATTTATGCTAAATATGATCTATCAACCATATTTAAAGATCAAGCCATTGATCAAAACAATATTTCATTAGGATTGCGCTTTGATATGGATTAGATATAAGTGTTATTTGAATTAGTAAAAAAGGCTTCAATGTAATTGAAGCCTTTTTGTTTGTTGTTATTTAATTGCTTTTTCCAAAGCATCTTTACCGCCAACTATTGGAAGTTGTAACGTTGTATTATCTAAATCAATAGTTAATTCCGTTCCAGGTTTTGGCAATATGGTGTATTGATTATCACTAGAAAAAATCATTAATCCAATTTGTTGTCCTTTAGGAATAACTTGATCATCTGGTTGTAAATCGAAATTTACAGTATAAAACTTACCGGGTTTCAATGGTTCACTCTCGGAAATAGATTTATGGTTCTGAGGGTCTGCCCAACCACGCGTTATAATGTTGTCCGTAATTTTTGCGCCTTTTTCTCCATTCCAAGGTAAAGACACTAACCAAACAGATAAATTGGCTGCCGGTTTACTGCTAGCAAGCGTAACGGATATTTTGGCTAAACCAGAAATATGTAAGTCTTCCGTTAAAGTTGGTAATGCGTATAATAACCTGTTTTTAGATTCCGTTGCTTGTGCTAAATCTATTCCCGAAACTGTTGCGTCATCAACCACTATTTCGTGTCCTTGTTTTTTTGCTGCTATAGGTGTTAAACGACCTGCAGTCATGCCACCTTTTCCTAAATGAAGTGTTACATCCTTGGCATCAGGATTTGGATAATCTTCATAAGCAGTAGGTTCTTGTCTGTCGTCATTTTCACGAACAATCCATGCTTTCGCATCATTTTCTACACCATTATCAACACCATGTAAATAATGTGTAAACCAACGATTCATCATAGACATTGGAGGTGGACCTCCATGACCAAACTGGTGATAATAAATTTGTACCGGTAATCCCATGTCTTTAGCGGCTTGATAAATCCGGTAGCTGTGTTCTGGCATCACATTCCAATCGTTAAAACCATGAGACATCAATAAAGCGGCTTTCATAGGTTCCATCTGATTTAAATAATCACGTCCAGCCCAAAAATCATTATAATCGCCTGTTACGCGATCCATGCCATTTTTCATCTCCGTATCGCGAACCATCTTATTATTATAAGCGCGTTTTGATTCGTCACCACTATGAATAAAATCATATAACACATCAATATCTTCACCAAGATAACCACCCGGAGAGCGTACCAAACCATTGGAACGATAATAATGATAGTAAGATGTATTTGGTGCTACAGGAATTATAGCTTCCAGACCTTCAACACCTGTTGTAGCAGCCGCCAAAGGAATAGTTCCGTTATAACTTGTTCCAGTCATACCTACTTTTCCAGTACTCCAAAATGCGTCAACGGTTTCATTACCATCTGGTGTTGTATAACCTTTAGCACGTCCATTTAACCAATCAATAACCGCTTTTGGTGCTAACGACTCATTGATGCCACCAACAGTAGGTGAGCCTTGTGATAATCCCGTTCCGGGCGATGAGGAATGAACCACAATATAACCACGTGGAACCCACGTACGAATTTGTGAATTTGAAATAATAGGTCGTTCACCAGTACGTTTTACCTCTACTCTGGTTCTTGGCTTTTCTACCGCTCCAAGTTCATGATTTACATTCCAGAATAAGCCATCAACTTCACCAGCAACACCAGCATAATATGGACTAGATTCATATACAATTGGTAGCTTTAAGCCTTCGGTATCGGTTTGTTTAGGTCGTGTAACTGCTACATGCATCCGGTCCATTTTACCATCACCATCGGTGTCAAAGGTAGTTTCAACCCATAGGTCATGACGAATCCAATCATCTACATTACTAAAGGCTTCAACTATTTGCGCTTCGCCATTTTCAAAAACAGGAACTGCTTTTTCTTGTGCTTGAACATTGTAAAGCCATAGAAAGCTTAATAAAACGAGAAGTGAATATGTGTTTTTTTTCATAAAAATAATTTGTAAAAAATAAGTAGAACAAGTTAGCTGTTTTTATCAACAATCTCAAATTAGGGTTTGTAATAAATTTTAATTCCTATAAGTTTATAGTACTTTTACCAATCTTAAATTCACTTTGTAAATTGATATCAAAATCCACCATAGACCAAGTATTTGAAACTTCTCGTGTAGAGGAGGTTATTGGCGATTTTGTACAATTGAAAAAATCGGGTAGTAATTACAAAGGTTTAAGTCCGTTTAGTGATGAACGTTCACCAAGTTTTATGGTGTCGCCAGTAAAGCAAATTTGGAAAGATTTTTCAAGTGGCAAAGGAGGGAATGCTGTGGCTTTCTTAATGGAACATGAACATTTCACCTATCCAGAGGCTATAAAATATTTAGCGAATAAATACAATATTGAAATTGAAGAAACGCAGCAGTCTAATGAGGAAAAGGAACAGGCTGATGCGCGAGAAAGTTTGTATTTAGTAAGTGAATATGCGAGCAAGTATTTTCAAAACATCTTACATAAAACAGATCAGGGAAAAGCTATTGGTTTAAGTTATTTTAAGGAACGTGGTTTTACTGAAGAGACGGTCAAGACCTTCGATTTAGGGTATTCTTTAGATGAATGGCAGGCCTTTACCGACGACGCTTTAAAAAAAGGCTATCAATTAGAATTTTTAGAAAAAACGGGTTTAACCATTGTAAAAGGCGAAAAACAATTCGATCGATTTAAAGGTCGTGTTATGTTTCCTATTCAGAGTATGAGTGGTCGCGTTTTAGGATTTGGAGGCCGTATTTTAACAAGTGATAAAAAAGCAGCCAAATACTTAAACTCACCAGAAAGTGACTTGTACCACAAGAGTAAAGTGTTATATGGTATTTTTCACGCCAAGCAAAGTATTGCTAAAGAAGATAATTGTTATTTGGTAGAAGGGTATACTGATGTTATTCAGTTTCATCAACGTGGTATTAAAAATGTTGTGTCTTCATCAGGAACGGCTTTATCGCCAGAGCAAATCCGATTAATAAATAGGCTTACCAAAAACATTACCGTTTTGTTTGATGGTGATGCGGCAGGTTTGAGAGCTTCCCTACGTGGTATTGATTTAATCTTGGAACAAGGCATGAATGTTAAGATTTGTACGTTTCCTGCTGGTGATGATCCAGATAGTTTTGCCAAACAAAATACATTGGAGGAAATCACCACGTATTTAGAAGATAAAGCACAAGATTTTATTCAGTTTAAAGCATCGCTTTTGGTTAAAGAAGCAAAAAACGATCCTATAAAAAAGGCCGAAACCATCCGTGATATTGTAAACAGTATTGCAAAAATTCCAGATCGGATAAAAACGGAGATTTACATTCAGGAATGTGCCCGAATTATGGATATCAGTGAATCGGTTTTGTTTAGCACTTTGGCACAAATAACAAAAAAGGAAACCCAAGAAACTAATAAGCAGTTTAAGCAAGAGCAAAAAGCTTTTGATGTTATAAAGAATGAACAACAGTCTGCAAAAAAGGTTGATGTTCAATATGAATTAGAACGGAAAATTATTCAAATTCTCTTACTTTATGGGAATAAAACGGAAGATTTTGAAGATTTAATTCTGAAGGAAAACGATACGAATGAATTGGTTTTGGAACCTGTAAAGCACCAAGCAAAAGTATTTGAAAAAATATATTTAGACTTACAGGAAGATGAAATGCAATTTACTAATGACACCTTCAAAGATTTATATTATACCATTATTGAAAGTTTAAATCAAAACCCAGATTTACAAATTGAGAACATAGTTAATACAGTTGAACCTTTAATGGCTTCGGAAATCACCACTATTTTAATGGAAGACGAGCGTCATTCGCTTTCAGATTGGGAACGTAAAAATATTTTCCCAAAAGCTAAAAACACGACTGTTTCACAATTAGTTAGCGAAACTATTTTAAGTTTACGCTGTTATTTAATAGACTTGAAAGTGCGCGAATTTCAACAAGAAACGTTAAGTAATAAACTTGAAACGAACCGAAACATTTTAGAAGAAGTCAAGGATTATTCGAGTTTAAAAATGCTGCTTTCAAGAAAGCTTAATCGCGTTTTATAACTCTAACAGTTTTGCGCGACTAATTAAATCAACAATATTACTGACATTTAATTTTTTCATGAGTCGTGCTTTATAAGTGCTCACGGTTTTTTCATTAATGTCTAATTCTTGAGCTATTTCTTTGTTCTTACGGCCTGAAGCTAATAGTTTTAAAACTTCAATCTCGCGCATGGAGAGCTTCTTATAATAGGAGCCAGATCTAGAACCACGTCTTTTCGAGGACATTTGCTCGGCAATGTCATTACTTAAATAAACACTTCCTTCATAAACCTTTAAAATAGCTTCTTTAATGGTCATAATATCTACACTCTTCATCAAGTAGCCTTCAGCACCAGATTTAATGGTATTTATAGCATAAATTTCTTCTGGTTGTGCACTGAACATGATGGTTTTAACTTTCGGAAATTCTTTACGTAAACGACGCAAAGCCGTAATACCATTTAGTTTAGGTAAATCTATTTCACTTAAAATAATATCAACAGGATGTTGTTTTAGGAAGTCAAAAATGGCTTCGCCATTATTGACACCGCCTACAACTTGAATCTGTGGTGAGGTTACAAATAATAGTTCGAGCCCTTTTCTAACAATAGGGTGATTATCTACCACCAACAATTTGATCATAATTATTAAATTATAAAATTAATACTAATGAGGCGTTGCTATTTGTTGAAAGTATATCATAAAGATAGGAAATATCTGAAACATTTTTAATTATTATTTTAAATTATTTGGGATTTCACAAATTGGTATCGCATTCATTTTATGCTTATTAGCATTATTCAAGCGTTTATATATTTTGAAAACAGTGTGATTCCGGCCTTCAAATTCAGTCTCTTTTCTCCCAGCTTCATCCATGGTCATGGCCCATTCTAACTCGGGATAAGAGGCGCCAATCTGGTCTTCGTCACTTCGGGAATCGCCAAATAAACCATCACTTGGCGCAGCCTTCATTATGGTAGCAGGTACGTTTAAAAATTGACCTATAGCATAAACTTCAGATTTCATTAAATCGGCAATGGGGCTTAAATCCACACCGCCATCACCATACTTGGTGTAAAATCCAACGCCAAAATCTTCAACTTTATTTCCTGTTCCTGCAACGAGTAATTTTTGCAGTCCAGCATAGTAATATAGCGTCGTCATGCGTAATCGTGCGCGCGTGTTTGCTAAAGCCATATCTACAATGTCTTGATTGCCTTCTAAAGAAACTTCGGTTTTAAATTCTTCAAAAACTGGTGTTAAATCGGTTTGGGTATCGCGAACGTTTGGATATGTTTTCTTAAGAAAGGCTATGTGTTCTTGTCCACGTGATACGTGGCTTTGTGCTTGATGGATTGGCATTTCAATACACAAAACATCTAAACCTGTCTTGGCGCAAAGGGTTGAGGTCACTGCCGAATCTATTCCACCTGAAATACCTACAACAAAACCATTAACTTTAGCGTTTGTAGCATAATTAGTGAGCCAAGTTACTATGTGATCGATAATTTTTTCTGTTTGCATTTAATGGATTTTTTAAACAAAGTGATGTACCTTTGCCTCACAAAAATATAGCAATCGTTGGACTAATAAAAATTAACAACCTATAAGTTTTTTATGAAGTATTTAGTAAGTTTTCTTTTAGTTTTCTGCCTCTTTTCTTGCGAACAAGAAAGCCAAGTTGAACAGGACATTGAAAAGATAGATGTTAATTTTACAGTGGAACGTTTTGATAAGGCTTTTGGAAATGCAACTCCTGAAGAATTGCCAAAACTTAAAGCTGCTTTTCCATTTATGTTTCCAGAGCAGTATCCTGATGAGTTTTGGGAAGCACGAATGCAAGATACGTTGCAACAACAATTAATGACAGAAAGTAGTCAAATTTTTGATGATTTCAGTCAAGAGAAAGATGACATTACTAGACTTTTTCAGCATGTAAAATTCTATTTCCCAGAATTTAGAATTCCGCGAGTTATTACAACCACATCATCCGTAGATTATAGAAATAAAGTAATTGTAACAGATACCTTAGTGTTAATTTCTATTGACACGTATTTAGGAAAGGATCATAAGTTTTATGATGGAATTTCAACTTATTTAAAAGCTAATTTTGAAAGGAATCAGATGGTGGTAGATTTAGCTGCTGCTTATGCCGAAAAACAGGCCTATCAAACGGCAAGAAAAACCTTGTTGGACGAAATGATTTATTATGGGAAACAGCTGTATTTTAAAGATATGATGATTCCATTTGTTTCAGATGCTGATAAAATAGGCTATACAGAAACGCAATTAGAATGGGCCGTTGAGAACGAATGGTTTATTTGGAATTATTTTATTGGCGAAGAATTGCTGTATGATACCAATGCCAAATTACCATCCAGATTTATTAATCCTGCGCCTTTCTCCAAGTTTTATTTGGAGCAAGTAGATAATGAATCGCCAGGTAGAGTTGGTCAATATATAGGTTGGCAAATAGTTAAATCCTATATGGCGAATAATGATGTAACTATAAAAAGTATGTTAACGGCAGAACCTTTAGAAATTTTTAATAATAGTAAATATAAACCAAAAGATAATGGCTAATTTGAAATCAACGATAGAGCTAACAGTTGAATTAGATGAAAATCGTGTACCCGAACATTTAACCTGGACAGCCCAAGATGGTGGTATAGATAATGAAGAAGCAAAAGCAATGTTACTGTCTGTTTGGGACAATAAAAAGCAAGAAACGTTGCGTATTGATTTGTGGACTAAAGATATGCCTGTTGATGAAATGAAATTGTTTTTTCATCAAACTTTAGTTGCTATGAGTGACACGTTTAATCGTGCCACTCAAGATGAAAAAATGACGGCAACTATGAAGGATTTTTGCGATTATTTTGCTGAAAAATTAGAGCTAAAGAAATAGGAAAACGTTTTAAACAGCTTGTTGTTACCTGATAATCATTTAGAAAAACATTCGTTTTTCATTTTAACGGAAAAACTTGGGAACATGCTTATATTTGAATTGCAATGAAGAAAACGCATCACGCGTCACGTACTACTTCGAATTTATAATAAAGCTGGCTTCTACTTGAATCAACCAATCAGCATCCGAAGAGTGTGCAACATATTTATAAACACTCCCTTTTAAATTAAGTGGTAAATAGCGGTTTTGGGTAATTAATTTTCCTACTCCAGCTCCTAATGGAATAGTCCATTGCTTATTGCTCTCCGCATTCCAGTTTGCAGTAATATTGGGGCTAGAATAGACATACCAACCGTTTTTTAAATTCTTTGATAGTATAATTTCAGAATTCAAAAAATTAACCTTTTCTGTATTACTATTTCCCGCAATCGACAGAAAGTTTTGTAGCCTAAACCCGTAGGTAAAAGTATTTGCTTGCTTTATAATGACAACTGTTGGACTTACAGAAAGCTTATCAAACCCTAAAGATTTATTAATCGATGGAAACAGAATAGCAGGGCCAAATCCCCAAGTAAAATTGCTGATTTTTGAAGGTGTTATGACGGACATAATTTGGATATTTCCAAAACCATTTTCATAACCTCTAATTGAAGGCGCATTTATCACTGGTATTTTAACGTTATTTATAAGGAGCCATTTTTGAGATATTGCCGTAGGAATTGTGGTTTGTAATTTTAAAACATTCATATTTTCATTAGAAATAGAAAGATTATAATGAAGTGGAATAACCGCCAAATTGGCAATTGGACTTTGTATTTTGTACTCAAGACTTGTGAGATCGGAATTATAATCTTCAGAACCGAACTTTTCTTGTGTGTAAACAGGAAGTAGAAATAACCAAAAACATAGCAATAGTGTAAATTTTTTCATAACTGTATTTTTAAATTAATACTGAATTGAATTTATTGACTTACGCTATAAGTAATCAGAGAGTATTATAAAGATAGAAAAACAAATTGTAATAATTTGATAATCATACATTTAAATATAAAATTAATTTTACTTTTTTATGAATTAAAATTTTAATACGTTTCTAGTTGAAGAATATTTAATGAAATGAACCTACAGATATATGATGCAAAATTACATCAAGTATGCTTACCACTCATTAATCCGATTAGAATCCAGCTTAATAAAAATAAATAGTAAAATGGTAAAGCCCCAAAGTCCGGAACCACCATAACTAAAAAAGGGTAGTGGAATACCAATGGTAGGAATTAAGCCCATTACCATGCCTATATTAATCATGAAATGAAAGAATATTATGGAGGCAACGCTATAACCATATACGCGACTAAATTGCGATTTTTGGAGTTCCGCCAAATGGAGGATTCGTAATAATAGGAGCACAAAAACTAACACGACAAAGGTGGTTCCTGCAAAGCCCCATTCCTCACCAACAGTACTAAATATATAATCGGTATGTTGTTCGGGAACAAATTTTCCAGTGGTTCGTGTGCCTTCTAAATAGCCTTTGCCTTTCCAGCCACCAGAACTAATAGCTTTTTCAGATTCATAGAGATTATAAAGAATGTCGCGTTGCATTTCTTGAATTTTCACCGGATCCTTCTCTAATCGAAGCCATAAACTAATCCGATCCTTTTGATGCGCTTGTAAAATATTCGTATAAAAAAAGTTTATTGAAAAGGAGATAATAGCAGCCGCAATTAGCATAGCTAATGGTTGTAATAACGATGGTCGCCGTTTTCTTAAAAAATGAAATGCAAATATTAAAACAGCCGAAGCTACAATAGTAATTATAATGCCAAATTTTAAAGCGGCTATAGATATAAATGCCAAAACTAAAACAATAGATAAGTAAATTTTTGGTAAGCCTTCTCTATATAAAACAAAGAAAAAAGAGGTGTAAACAAGTGTGCTTCCAGCATCGTTTTGCATGAGCACTAAGATAGCAGGAAGTGCTATTATAATGCAAAGGCGTATTTGATCTTTAAAGGTCTTAATATCGGTATTTAAATCACTAACATATTTGGCAACCGCTAAAGCTGTGGCTGCCTTAGCAAACTCACTAGGTTGAATAGTCATACCACCAATACCATACCATGAAATAGCGCCATTTACTTTTTTTCCAAAGAGAAACAACCCAATTAAGGATAGCATGCTAATCAGGTAAATAACACTCGAAAACCGTTCATAAAATTTGGCTTCAATAGATAATATTAAGACAATAAGAAAAAACGTTAATATAATAAAAATGAGCTGCTTGCCGTATGGCTGCGAAAAATCAAAATAATCTATAGTTTCACCAATATGAGAAGCTGATAAAATGTTCATCCAACCAAACCCAACTAACATCATAAATAAAACGATGGTAATCCAGTCAAACTTAAAATATCTGTTTGTTTCTCTTGTCATAAAAATTAATTACTAATGTAATTTGCTTTTTAATTTTTCAACTTCTTCAGGTGGAATTGGTTGAAAAGTGGATTGCCTATTAATTTTGAATGGTACACCAGAATACGGTTTCAAATATTCATGTTCCAGACTATAGGTTAAAATCCAGTCTTGTAAATCGGTTCTTGTAATGGTTTCATTAATATATTTTTCAATCATTAAACTGGCAATTTTTCCAGCATAAGTAGAACCGTAATGGCCATTTTCAACAAAAACAGCAATGGCAATTTTAGGATCATCTTTAGGTGCAAATGCTATAAATAAGGAATGATCTGTTAATTGTGTTCGTTTGCCTTCTATTATGGCAAAATTTTCGGCAGTTCCCGTTTTTCCACAAATTTCAATACCAGGAACACGCAATGAACGTGCAGTTCCATTATTTTCATACACATCAAATAAGCCTTCTACTACAGGTTCAAAATATTTTTTATCAACGGTTGTATAGTTTGGTGTGGTAAACTTCGGGTCTAATTTTTGACCTTCAATATGCTTAATAATATGTGGTGTATAATAAAACCCGCGATTCGCAATTGTAGCGGTCATATTGGCTAAATGTACAGGTGTGACTAAAATTTCACCTTGACCAATGGAGTTTGAAATAATAGTAGTAGCACCCCAATTAAAATCGGGATACCATTTGTCATAATACGCACCATCTGGAATGTTTCCTTTTTTTCCGATAGGTAAATCGGTTCCTAAAAACTGCCCTAAACCAAAGCTTTTTACATGCTCGCTCCATATATCCATAGCTTTGCTAGAATTAGGAACAATATCCAAACTACGTCTAAATATGGTGGCAAAATAGGAGTTACAGGATTTAGCAATACCCGTTACTAAATCGCGATTGCCACCACCGCAGTGGCATGCCATTGTTCCCCGACGGCCATAACGGTAAACACCAGAGCAAAACACGTTAGTTTGTGGTGTAATTACGCCTTCTTGTAAAGCGGTTAAGGCAACAATAGCTTTAAAAGGCGATCCAGGTTCGTGAACCCTTAAAAGTCCTTTGTCTATTAGTGGTAAATGAATACTGTCATTATATAATTTGGTGTAGTTTCTAGAGCGTTTTCGTCCAACCAATAAATTTGGATCATATGAAGGTGCTGAAACTAAAGCCAAAATCTCACCCGTTTTTGGTTCTAGAGCAACTATACCACCACGTTTGTTGGACATGAGTAATTCACCATATTCCTGTAATCTTTGGTCAATAGTAATGGTGATGTCTTTACCTTGTTTAGGTATGGTATCATGAATGCCTTCTTGATATGGCCCAATATCCCGATTGAAACGATCTTTTTGAATGAATTTAATACCTTTTACACCACGCAACTCTTCTTCATAAGATAATTCTACACCTTGCTTTCCAATTAAATCACCCATAATATAATAGGGATTTTTTTCAATCTGACTTGGCGTAGCTTCAGCAATAAAACCTAAAACATTGGCGCCAACCGTTGTTTGATAATCACGAAGCAGACGTTTTTGAATATAGAACCCTTCGTATTTTCGCATTTTTTCTTGCAACACGGCATAATCTTCTTTTGATAAATGGGCTATAAAAACATAGGGTAATCTAGGCGAATAATTATAAGCACGCTTATAGGTTTTTATAAACTGCTCTTTTGTTATTTTTAAAAGTGAACAAAATTCGGTTGTATCCAATGGTTTTACGTCACGAGGGATAACCATCACATCATAAGATGGCTGGTTGCCTACTAAAAGCTTATTATTTCTATCGTAAACAAAGCCACGTTTTGGGTAATCGTATACTTTACGAATAGCATTGTCATTTAGGATATCATGCGCTTCTGCGGAATATATCTGCAAATAGAATAGCCTACCAATAAAGGTAAAACCTACTAGAATAATAATAAAAAAGAGTAAAAATTGTCGCATTAAGTTTTCCTACTGAATAAAATGGTTGTTATTAAACACAGTATAATAGTGAATATACTTGAAAATAACGTTTTTTGGAGCACCAAAATTATGTCATTAAAGTTAAATATTTCTAAAGCGAATAGAATGAAGTGGTGAATGAGAATTAAGATGACAAAATAAATGACTTTGGCTCCAAAATCGACATTTTTAAACTTAATAGTATGATGCTCATAGACTGATCCAAAGCAGAATTTAAGCACAACGGGCCTAATAAATGCTGTAGTTACTGCTGCAGCGGCATGAATACCTCCTGAATCTAAAAAAACATCAATTGTCAATCCCAAGGCAAAACTTAATAAAAGAAAAATAAGGCGGTTGTTATTTACAGGAAATAGTAAGATAAAAATAACATAAACATACGGATTTATAAACCCTAAAAAGTTAATATGATTTAATACCAAAACCTGCGCCAAAACAAGCACAATAAACTGAACGCTAAATAAAAGGACGTTATTATTCATTGTTAGGTTTTAGTAAACTGTTTATCTCTGATTTGTCAATATTTTCTATAATGTACACATATTCAATATCGGTCATGTCATTAAAAAGCTTGACGTCTATCGTGTAGAAATTTTCAGCAACATCTAATCTGAAATCTTGAATCGTTCCAATAGGAATTCCTTTTGGAAAAATTACCGAACGCCCAGAAGTTACAATAGTATCACCTTTTTTTAAGGGTGCAATTTTAGAAATTTCATTCAACTGAACAACGTGTGGCGATTTGGTATCCCACATCAATGATCCAAAATGATTGGTGTTTTTTAATTGGGCACTAATTTTAATGTTGGTATTTAAAATGGATAAAACCGTTGCGAATTTGTTGCTCGTTTGATCTACTATTCCTAAAATTCCATTTGGTGTAATAACACCGAAATCTTGTTGAATGCTATCACGTTTTCCGCGATTAATAAGTAAGACATTATTTTTTACAGAATAACTATTTTTTATCACACGCGCCGTTGTAAACTTATAATTCACACCTGAATAAATACTGTCTGATCTAAAACTAGAGTTAATAGTATCGTTTGGCGTGTATAGAATAGAATTTAAACGTGCGTTTTCTTCTTGTAAAAGTTGGTTTTGCGATTCTAAATTGAAATAAACGGTTAAGTTATTTACGGAATTATAAACACCGCCTGTAACAAAATTAGCCGAATTTATAAACTTACTTTTATGATAAGAATGTGATTGAATAGTGAAAACAACGGCAATAAAAAGCAACAGGAAATACAACAAAAAAGTTTTGTTTCTTAAAAAGAATTTAATGATTTGTTGCATGATTTAGTATGCTATTTTATCAAGACGCTTTTAAACTTTGATAAATTTTTAAGAGTGATACCTGTTCCACGTACTACTGCACGTAAAGGATCTTCAGCAATGTACACTGGTAAATCCGTTTTTTGCGATAAACGCTTATCTAATCCACGAAGCATAGAACCACCACCAGCTAAATAAATACCGGTATTATAAATATCGGCAGCTAATTCTGGAGGCGTTTGAGATAGTGTTTCCATAACAGCATCTTCAATACGTAAAATAGATTTATCAAGTGCTTTAGCAATTTCACGGTAGGAAATTTGTACTTGTTTTGGCTTACCTGTTAGTAAATCACGACCTTGAACACTCATGTCTTCTGGAGGTAATTCTAAATCTTCGGTAGCAGCACCAATTTGAATTTTTATTTTTTCAGCAGTACGTTCACCCACATATAAATTGTGTTGTGTACGCATGTAATAAATAATATCATTAGTGAAAACATCACCAGCAATTTTAACCGATTTATCACAAACAATTCCACCTAAAGCAATAACGGCAATCTCGGTAGTACCACCACCTATATCCACAATCATGTTTCCTTTCGGTTGCATAATATCCACGCCAATACCAATAGCTGCAGCCATAGGTTCGTGAATTAGATAGACTTCTTTACCATTAACACGTTCACAAGATTCCTTAACCGCACGCATTTCTACTTCTGTAATGCCTGAAGGAATACAAACAACCATGCGTAAGGATGGTGGAAATAATTTTTTCTTAAGGGCAGGAATATTTTTTATAAACAGACTTATCATTTGCTCACTCGCATCAAAATCAGCAATTACACCATCTTTTAGTGGTCTTATTGTTTTAATGTTTTCATGAGTTTTTCCTTGCATTAAGCTGGCTTCTTTTCCAACGGCAATTATTTTCCCAGAAATTCTATCGCGTGCAACAATAGAGGGACTATCTACAACCACCTTGTCATTATGAATAATAAGAGTGTTTGCAGTACCTAAATCTATCGCAATTTCTTCGGTTAAGAAGTCAAAAAATCCCATGTGCTTAAGTCGTTTATTTGAGGGTTGTTAATCAAATCTTGTAAATGTAATAAAAGTATTGCAATTATTATCTGTGGTTTACTTTTTGGATGATTTTTATATCTATTTTATTTGAAATTTCATTGAAAGCAAAAATGAATTTCACTTTCATAAAAATATTAGTGTTTAAAATGACGTGTTCCTGTCATAACCATGGATACATTATTTGCATTACAATAATCCACACTTAACTGATCTTTTATAGAGCCACCTGGTTGAATAACTGCTGAAATTCCTGCATTATCAGCAATTTCAACACAATCAGGAAACGGGAAAAAAGCATCACTTGCCATAACAGCACCTTTCAAATCGAAATTAAAAGATTGTGCTTTATGAATAGCTTGATTTAAAGCATCCACACGACTGGTTTGTCCTGTTCCACTAGCACATAATTGTTTGTTTTTTACTAATACGATGGTGTTGGATTTAGTATGCTTGCAAATTTTGGATGCAAAGATTAAGTCTTCTAACTCACTTTCGCTTGGATTATTGTTGGTAGCATACGTTAAATTCGTAATAGTATCTGTTAAACTGTCACGCTCCTGAACCAAGACACCATTTAAACAAGTTCTAACGGTTGTTTTTGGTAGGGCAATATCATTTTGAGTTAGTAAAATACGGTTCTTTTTACCTTTTAAAATTTCTAAAGCTGATTCAGAAAAAGAAGGTGCTATAACCACTTCACAAAATAAACTATGAATATCAGTTGCCGTTGCGTCGTCAATTTCGGTATTAGAAATTAAAATGCCTCCAAATGCCGAAACAGGATCGCCAGCTAAAGCATCCGTATACGCTTGTTTTACGGTGTTTCTTTGTGCGAAACCACAGGCGTTATTGTGTTTTAAAATGGCAAACGTTGGCGCTTCACCTTTAAATTCGTTCATTAAATTTACAGCAGCATCTACATCTAATAAGTTGTTGTAGCTTAATTCTTTGCCATGAAGCTTGGTAAACATAGCGTCAAAATCGCCAAAGAAAAATCCTTTTTGGTGTGGGTTTTCGCCGTAACGTAAAACTTGACCATTGTTTTCACTTAATTTAAAACTGGCAATCTCATGATCCTGGTTGAAATAATTAAAAATAGCCGAATCGTAATGAGATGATACATTGAAGGATTTTGCGGCAAAACGTTTTCTGTCTGCTTCCGTTGTTTCCCCTTTTTGAGTTTCTAGCAACTCTAAAAATTCGCTGTAATCATTTACTGAAGCGACGCAAACCACATCGGCATAATTTTTAGCTGCAGCGCGTATAAGTGAAATACCACCAATATCAATTTTCTCAATAATATCTTGCGTATCGGCACCCGAAGCTACCGTTTTTTCAAAAGGATATAAGTCTACAATTACTAAATCTATTTGCGGAATATTAAATTCTACTAATTCTGCAACATCACTTGCATTATTTTGTCTGTTTAAAATACCGCCAAAAACTTTTGGGTGTAATGTTTTTACGCGACCACCAAGAATAGACGGGTATGAGGTTACATCTTCAACAGGAACGACAGGAATGCCTAAATCCTTAATGAATTTTTCGGTTCCTCCTGTGGAGTAAATCGTAACGTTTTGTTGGTGTAATGTTTTTACAATTGGCGCTAATCCATCTTTACTGAAAACAGAAATTAATGCCGATTTAATAGTTTTAGTTGTACTCATGTGTGTTGTGTTGTTTTATGCCTGCAAAAGTAGGGAATTACATTAAAAAAAGTTGTTGTGTTTCGGTTTAAAACACAACTGTTTTTCAACTTAAAAAGGAAGTTATTAACAGTTATAAAATTGTAGCAACTTTTTTACAGACAAACTCCAAAAAACGTTCATCCATATCTGTAAATGGATCTGCTGTGTTGGAATCGATATCAATTTGTCCAATATTCTGACTATTCACAAAAATAGGCACGACAATTTCAGCCTTTACAGTTATGCTACAAGCAATATAATTATCTTGAGCTGACACATCGGGAACCACAAAATTCTGATTGCTAATGGCAACTTGACCGCAAATACCTTTTCCAAATGGAATAATGGTATGATCTGTAGGCTCACCAACATAAGGTCCTAATTTTAATTCGTTTTTATCACCATTTTTAAAATAAAAACCAACCCAATTATAATACGGAATTTCTTTTTCAAGTAAAGCGCAAACGGCTAACAATCTGTCATCTACAGGTGTTTCTGTTTGTTTAATAATTTCAGTTACTGCAGGTTTTAATTCTTGGAGTGTCATTAGTTTTTTAAGTTTCGGCAAAAGTATTTAAATTGCAGTGATTTATACGTGTCAATTTGTATAACTTTAACAACGAAAGGACTAAAATTTAAGCGTGAAAAAACTACTTCAAAAATACAAATCCGTTATTAAGTTTATTCTCACGTTTTTGTTGGTTTATGCGGTTTTGACGTTTGGGTATAAATTTTATTTGCAATTATCAACTGGGGAAGTCTATTATCCAGATTATATGACACATATTGTGGCGCAACAAAGTGCAGATTTGTTGCAAACATTGGGTTATGAGGCGCACGTTTTACCACATCCAAACGAAGCGTCCATGAAACTTATGATCAATGAGGAATATGTAGCACGTGTTATTGAAGGGTGTAATTCGGTAAGCGTTATCATTCTATTTATGGCATTTATCCTGGCTTTTTCAGGCCAATTTAAAACAACCGTTATTTATATTTTAGCCGGAAGCGTTTTAATTTATGTTGTCAATTTGTTTCGTGTGGTGATACTTTCCGTTGGATTATATCATTATCCATGGCGAAAAGATATTTTGCATACCGTCATTTTTCCTGCCATTATTTATGGTATGGTTTGCTTGCTTTGGGTCGTTTGGGTTAACCGATTTTCAAAAATAGCATCCAAAAAATGAGTAAAGCATTAACTTATTTAACCATTTGTGTTTTAGCTACATTGTTAGTGTTAATCCGTGTATTTGAACAGCAGTTGTTTTATGATCCGTTTTTGGCATTTTTTCAAAACGATTATCTTTATATTGATTCACCAAGACGTGAAGTATTTAAGCTCACCGCTTTTACCAGTTTGCGTTTTCTACTGAATACGGTTTTGTCTCTCGGTATTTTATTTGCCATTTTTAAAGATGTTAGCGTGCTTAAATTTTCGGCTTTGATTTATGGTGTTGCTTATGTGATACTCATTTTATTATTTTTGTATTTTGTAATTAATCCGAAGCAAGATGATTACTATTTGTTTTTTAATACGCGACGCTTTCTAATTCAACCACTTATTTTATTACTACTTATTCCGGCTTTTTTCTATCATAAGAAGAATGCCTAGCATTAATCAGCCTAAAAAATTATTTTATCAAACCCATTTATTGTAAATTTGCAGTGCAATTACGGTATGATAAAAACACTAGTATATAAATCATTTTCTGCAAGCATGGCTTTGTTAGTCTTGTTTTCAACAGTATCTTTTACTGTTGAAAAGCATTTTTGTGGCGATGTTTTAATAGATGCAGCCGTTTTTGATACCGCTGAAAAATGCACATCAGACAGTTATGAGCTAAAAGCAGCCATGGATTGCTGTAAAGACACGATTGATGTTATTAAAGGTCAAGATGAATTAAGTGTGAAGACGTTTAATGACTTAGATTTTGACCAGCAGTTGTTTTTAGCGACCTATACGCATACCTATATAAATTTATTTGAAGGACTGCCACAATTGGTTATTCCTCATGAAAATTATCTACCTCCCAACTTGATTTCCGATATTCAGATTCTGGATCAAGTTTTCATCATTTGATTATTTAACGATTTTTATTTTATGAGTTTTGAACTCATAAAATGCCATTGATTTTGTTATTCAATGTTTTTCATTGATTAGCAAAGCAACTTATAAATACGTTAAATTTTAATTCAAAATTACTAATGATACAAACATATACCATTTCAGGTATGACTTGCAGTGGCTGTAAAAATTCAGTTGAAGATGCGCTAATAAAATTGGATGCAATTCAAGATGTTCAAGTCAATTTGGAATCTTCAGAAGCAAGTATTACTTTGAAAAACGAGATAGAATTGCGCACATTACAAGAAGCACTTCCTAAAAATTTCACCATCAAACCAAATCTTTCCTAACATGAAAAAATTATTATTTATTTTAGGCTTTATGCCATTTTTGGTTATGTCTCAAAATGATTTGAAAGGTGTAATTTTAGAAGCCAATCAAGATCAAAAAGATATTCCTGTGGCTGGTGCTAATGTATATTGGTTGAACACAGCAGTTGGAGCAGTCACGGATTTTGACGGGAATTTTACCATTCCATATCAATCGGATTATAAAAAATTAGTCATCAGTTTTGTGGGTTATAAAACGGATACGATTTCTGTTAATTCTGCCAAACCCATAAACCATTTATTAGAACCAACAAGTGCATTGGATGAGGTTGTGGTAACATCAAGAAACAAAGCTACGGCAAAATCATATTTGCAATCCCAAAATATAATGGTTGTAAGTAGTGACGAATTATTAAAAGCAGCCTGTTGTAATTTGGCCGAAAGCTTTGAAACCAATCCATCTATTGATGTCAATTTTGCGGATGCCGTTTCGGGAACACGACAAATAAAAATGCTGGGATTAACAACGCCTTATATTTTAATTGCTACAGAGAACATTCCGTCAATTCGTGGAGCATCACAAGCATATGGATTAAGTTTTATACCAGGCACATGGGTGGAAAGTATTCAAATTGGTAAAGGAGCCGGAAGTGTGGTTAATGGTTTTGAAAGTATTGCAGGACAAATAAATGCAGAGCTTGTAAAGCCTACAACGGATAAAAAATTATTTGTCAACCTATATGGTGGCAGTAATGATCGTTTTGAATTAAATACTCATGTTAATACCAAAGTAGGTGAAAAATGGGCAACCGGTTTATACCTTCATGGCAGTACTCAAAATACAAAACATGATGTAAACGGCGATAATTTTATGGATATGCCAACCTACAATCAGATTAATGTAATGAACAGATGGCAGTACACAAATCCTGAAAAAGGTATTGTTAGTTTTATTAATTTGAAGTATTTAAACGATGGTAAGCAAACAGGAGAGGTTAATTTTAATCCAGACACAGACAAAGGAACTACGAATGCTTGGGGAAGTGAAATTGATACCGAGCGCTATGAATTATCTGCAAAACTAGGTTATGTAAACCCGAACATACCCTATCAAAGTATTGGTGTTCAAACAGCTTTTAGTAGACATGAACAGGATTCTTATTTTGGTTTGAACGTTTATGATATTGTTCAAAATAGTTTATATGCCAATGCAATTTACAATACCTTAATTGGTGATACACGTCATAAAGTAAAAACAGGATTAAGTTTTACTTATGATCATTATGATGAGTTGGTAAACACGCAAGATTATGAGCGAACAGAATCATCTGTTGGTGCATTTTTTGAATATAATTATGACAATTTAGATAACCTAAACCTAACAGCTGGTGTTCGTGTCGATCAGCATAATTTACTCGGATTTTTTGTAACACCAAGATTACATTTGCGTTATACACCTTGGGAAAAGTCAGCTTTTAGAGCATCCGTTGGTCGTGGAAAACGCAGTGCTAATATCTTTACAGAAAATCAGCAAATGTTTGCAACATCAAGAGCTATTAATATTATTAATTCTGGAGGTGCTGTTTATGGGTTGGATCCAGAAGTTGCATGGAACTATGGTGTATCCTTCCTACAAGGGTTTAATTTGTTTGGACGGAAAGGTGATGTGACTTTTGATTATTACCGAACCGATTTTCAAAATCAAATAGTGGTAGATTATGAAAACCCACAAGCGGTTAGTTTTTATAATTTGGATGGGGACAGTTTTGCCAATAGCTTTCAAGCGGAGGTGAATTATAATGTGTTTGATCGTTTTGATTTGCGTTTAGCTTATAAGTATTACGATGTTAAAACGCAATACCAATCGGGTAAACTGGATAAACCATTAACGCCAAAACATCGTTTATTTGCGAATGCTGGTTATGAAACAAACCTTTCGGATACAGGTGGTCATTGGAAATTTGATGCCACTTATAATTGGTTAAGTAAGCAGCGTTTTTCGTCCACGCAAACAAATCCGTTAGCGTATCAATTACCAACTTATACACCAACGGTTGGAACTTTAAATTTGCAGGTCACCAAAGTGTTTTCTCCTAAATTTGAAGTATATTTAGGTGGCGAAAACGTAACTAATGTACGTCAAGATAATCCAATTGTTGCAGCCGATGATCCGTTTGGCGCCAATTTTGATACCACATTTGTATATGGACCCGTATTTGGTAGTATGTATTACGCCGGATTGCGATTTAAAATTAATTAAGAATAAAAAATAATAATCAGATTTCTGCTTTTGCAGAATTCATAATTGTAAAACAAAATGAAAAAATTAGGAATATTAATAGTCATGCTTTTTGGTTTAACAGCCTTTTCACAAGATAAAAACGCCAGGGCCTCTATAGAAGTAGATGGTGTTTGTAATATGTGTAAAGAACGCATTGAGAAGGCGTGTATTAGAACAAAAGGTGTAAAATCGGCTGTATGGAATGTAGAGACTCATGAGTTAAAGCTGATTTTTGATGAACGTAAAACCGATTTAAAAACCATTAATCAAAGTATTGCTGATATTGGTCATGATACCAAAGAAATTAAAGCAAACGATGAGGCCTACAACAGCCTTCATGCCTGTTGTTTATATAGAGATGAAGTAGTACAAGATGATCATAAAGATGATTAAATGATTGTAAATTAATAAGAAAGCCCAAACGGATTGTTTGGGCTTTTTTTATGTTGGGAGTTTCCATTAAAATGATTAACTTACTATATCATTAAAAAAGAAGAACCATGTCAAGAAAACTAATCCTATCCAGTAATTCTCAAGTGCAAGTTTCAGGTGTAAAAAATGCCTTGGACGAAGCCCAAATTGCGTATTTTGAAATTAATAAATCTGATTCTTCCTATCCGGGAATTTTAGGTCAAATTGAAATTCATGTTCATGATGCTGATGAAGCCGAAGCTTTATTAGTAATTAAGGATTTGGTAAACAATTAACCGTTTCTCTTTTTCCTTTTATTTTAATTTAATAGTTTCTACTTTCGAAATTAAACTGCCATCTTCACACATACCTTCAATATAGAGATTTATTTCATTGTAGAAATAGTTCGGGATATTGAATACAAATTCGCCATTCTGATTGGGTGTCACATTCGGAATCCAATTTAAAACGCCCATTTTTGAAAATGCATCACGTTTGGTTGTGTTGTACATTGGCGCATAGTAGCTTTTAGGCATAGAGTAGCCTATTTTAATGGCATTGCTGCTAAACTTGCCTTTCGGATTGCTTTTGGATCTGCCGCCATCTTTAGTGAAAATGTTTATGGTGCCTCCAGCGCCATCAATACCATAACCTGTTTTTGCGACAAATAATTTTTCGACTTCTGCAACCGTTAAATATTGTATAAGTTCTAATTGATCTGAAACAATAATACCGTCCAAGTATACATTCGGGCTTAATCTACCTTGTAAGTTAGAGCTTCGCCTAGAAAGTAGTTTTATGGTAGATTGTCCAGATTCTATTACATCAAAACCATTACTTCGTATAACATCTAGAATCCGTGTTGAAAAGTTATAAACGTTCTTTAAATCTACAGAACGATTATTAACCCCTCCATTAATCATGAATTTTTCTTGTCTCGATTCTTTCTTAATTTTAAACATTATGGTGTCCAATTGGGTAATCGTATCGTCATAAATAAAACTATCACTATTTAAAATAATACTAACCGGTTTTTTAATGATGTTTTTGGTGTCAAGCGAATCATTTTCAAAGGTAGGGTACACATTATAATATACTCTAGGGGTTACTAATTTCCCGCGTTTATTCTTCGCACTCAAGGAAACTACCGAACTATCCATTAATGATAAATGTTCAAAACTGAAATAGGAGTCTTTAACTTCAGTAGATATCATTAATTCATTGTTAGCTGAAAAAAGTACGATTTCTTTATACTCATCAGCATTTGTTTCATTGATTTTTCCTTGTATTTGAAAGCCAGCTTCAAAATTATATTTTGCAATTTGTGGTACATGAAAGATGGTATTCCATTCATAACGACTCCAGCCTTGTGTAAGCAGCAATAAATCTAAATTATAATTGGTTTTTCGCTCGTTATCTTTAAAATATGCTTGTGGATTATCGACTGAACCTTTAATATATGGTTGTAATAGAAATGCTGAAGTAATGGTATTGCTATTGTTGTAAGATTCTGTTGAAGCTGGTAAAACAGAAACACTCATGTATTTTTTTAATGTATTTTTTTTATTCGAAACCAATCTGATTTGCGTAGAATCATAACCAACTTTTTTTCCTAAAAATGACACATCATGAATTAAATTTTCAGTTTTATGAAACACCAAGCGCTCTAAAACAGGTTGGTTTTTTTCATTAAAAACAGTTAGAATATTCATGCCACTATACAAATCAGTTTTCGGAATTGCTATAGTATATTCAAAGGTGTTAGCTTCAAATTTGATGTCTATTTTTTTAAGAAGCCCATCTCTATGAATCAATAAGTAGTGCGGTTTTTCCAATAAATATGGTAAGGTGCGTTTATTGGTTTTTACACTAACAAATAAGGTGTTTTGGTTAAGCGTATTTACAGATAGTGACAAACCTGTAACATCTGCTTTTTGCATATTTTGATTAATATTAGAACCGTTTTCTAATGTAGCTTCAACCGTATAGGTTTCATTTTCTGAAACTAACATGCTAAATTTTCCTATACCAAAGTCGTTACTCTTAAAGGTTGAAATGGTATTCCCCTTGCTATCTCGTACTTTTCCGGATGTTATAATTAAAGGGTCTCCGTTAATATCTGTCCCTTTAAAACCAATACTGTTATTTGTGTTTTGAAGTAAATGACCCCCTTCAGGTAATAATTGGAAATCGTATTTTTGCTCGCTTTCAGTTGGGTTTTCAGAATTTGAATCACTACCTATAATTTCAAATTGATGAAGACTGTAATGAGGTTCATTAAAGTTTTTCATCCAATTGGTTGTCACCTTTAAAAAATAGATGCCAGGAAAATAATTATCTTTTAAGTTGAAGTTTCCATGCGTTACACCATTTTCAGCATAGAACATTTTTTTTTCAATTAAAATGCCGTCAGCATCATAAACGCTAGCATGCACATTACTCGTTGTTAAATAGGGCTTTTGTGTTTGTGTATTATAAATGTACGTTTTAAACCAAAGCTCTTCTGAATTTGAATACTTCGATTTATTAACCTGTGTATAAATAGTTTCAGGTTGGAGTTTGTAGTAATCCAGATATTTGTTTTCAACGAAATTAAACTCTGGGTTTTGTGCAATGCCATAAGTTGAACAAAGCACAAATAGTAAGAAAGCTACTATGTTTTTAATCATCATTTTAGGTTAAAGTTATGAATGAGGCTTTTATGAGATTAAAAGTACTGTTTTTATTAATAATGAAAAAACGGTTTCCCGTCAATAATCCATTTTTTTCATGAATGGGAATAAAAAACGCCTCAATTTCTTGAGGCGTTTTTAAAATTATAATTTAAGTTATGAAGCTTTGGACTACATCATGCCTGGCATTCCGCCACCGCCCATTGGCATAGCAGGTGCATCTTCTTTAATATCAATTAAAGCACATTCAGTCGTTAAAATCATTCCTGCAACAGAAGCCGCATTTTCTAATGCTACACGTGTAACTTTTTTAGGATCGATAATTCCAGCTTTTAGCATATCAACATACGTTCCTGATTTGGCGTCAAAACCAAAGTCTTTTTTGCCTTCTAATACTTTAGCAATTACAACGCTTCCTTCACCACCTGCATTTTCAACAATGGTTCTTAAAGGTGCTTCAATAGCACGTGCTACAATTTGGATACCTGTAACTTCGTCTAAATTTTCAGCTGTTAATTTTTGTAATAAACCGATAGCTCTTACAAGCGCAACACCACCACCAGCAACAATACCTTCTTCAACGGCAGCTCTAGTTGCGTGAAGTGCATCATCAACACGGTCTTTTTTCTCTTTCATTTCCACTTCACTTGCGGCACCAACATAAAGTACAGCAACACCTCCAGCTAATTTAGCTAAACGTTCTTGAAGTTTTTCCTTATCATAATCGCTTGTTGTAGTTTCAATTTGCGCTTTGATTTGGTTAACACGATTTTTAATAGCGCTAGCATCACCAGAACCATTTACAATAGTTGTATTATCCTTATCAATAGTTACTGTTTCAGCAGTTCCTAACATGCTTAAATCGGCATTTTCTAATGAAAAACCACGCTCTTCAGAAATAACAACACCACCTGTAAGGATAGCAATATCTTCTAACATAGCTTTACGTCTGTCTCCAAAACCAGGTGCTTTAACAGCAGCAATTTTAAGTCCACCACGTAATTTATTTACAACTAATGTTGCAAGGGCTTGACCTTCTACATCCTCAGCGATAATTAATAATGGTCTTCCAGATTGGGCAACTGGCTCTAAAATTGGAAGTATTTCTTGTAGGTTTGAAATTTTCTTGTCGAATAATAAAATGTATGGATTTTCTAAATCAGCAACCATTTTATCAGAATCAGTAACAAAGTAAGGAGATAAATAACCTCTGTCAAATTGCATACCTTCCACAACGTCTACATAGGTTTCCATTCCCTTAGCTTCTTCAACGGTAATTACACCTTCTTTTCCAACTTTACTAAACGCTTTAGCAATTAAATCGCCAATAGTTTCATCGTTGTTAGCAGAAATAGAAGCAACTTGCTTTATTTTTTCAGAAGAATTCCCTACTTGTTTTGCTTGTTTGGCAAGGTCTTCAACAATAGCAGCAACGGCTTTATCAATACCGCGTTTTAAATCCATTGGATTTGCACCTGCAGCTACGTTTCTTAAACCTTCTTTTACAATTGCTTGAGCCAATACGGTTGCTGTAGTTGTACCATCACCAGCTAAATCGTTGGTTCTACTAGCAACTTCTTTTACCATTTGTGCGCCCATATTTTCAAGCTCGTTTTCAAGCTCTACTTCTTTAGCAACCGTTACACCATCTTTGGTTACTTGTGGTGCACCAAAACTTCTACTAATTATTACGTTACGACCTTTTGGCCCTAATGTTACTTTTACTGCATTTGCTAATGCATCCACACCACGTTTTAAACCGTCGCGTGCGTCAATATCAAATTTTATATCTTTTGCCATAATGAATAATTTTATTTAAAATTTTTAAATCTCAAAATTCAAATACTAAATCCCAAGCGGATTTACGATATGTAAATTTTAGGTTTTTGAATTTTGCTTTTTTATTTTTTGGAATTTTGCTATTGTTATACAATTGCAAGTATGTCGCTTTCACGCATAATCAGGTAATCTTTACCTTCTAATTTTAATTCCGTTCCTGCATATTTGCCATAAAGAACAGTATCGCCAACCTTAACAGTCATAGGCTCATCTTTGGTGCCTTTTCCTGCTGCCATTACTTTGCCTTGTTGTGGTTTTTCTTTTGCATTATCTGGAATAATAATTCCTGATGCTGTTTTAGTTTCAGCTGCTTCTGGTTCAATAAGAACACGGTCTGCTAATGGTTTAATTTTTAATGCCATTTTTTTATGTTGTTTATTAATTATAAAATTGTTTAGTGCTTAAGGACTGTACTAAAAATGTGCCAATAGCTATATACTGACAAAATTTCATTCATTCCCTTTAGGGTACAAAAAAAGCCAACTGAAAAGTTGGCTTTTTTTATTTTTTTGTAACACGTTCTAGTTAGAAGCGTCTGGTGTTTCAGTGCTTTCATTAGTTGCGGCTGGAACAGCTGGTGCAACAGGAGCAGGTTGTTGTGTATTGATTTGCTCAATAGCTTTTGATTCTGCAGTTCCTGTTCTGCTAATAGTAACATTAGAAACTAAAATTAACACCAACATAATTGTTGCTAGTGTCCATGTGCTTTTGTCTAAAAAGTCTGTTGTTTTTTTAACACCACCTAGTTGTTGTGTGCCACCACCACCAAAAGATGATGATAATCCGCCACCTTTAGGGTTTTGAACCATTATAACTACTATTAGTAAAAAGGCAACCACTACAATAAGTGCTAAAAATATGGTAAACGTACTCATGTTATTCGTTATTTTGTTCTTGTAATTGTTTTACTGCTTTAATTTGGTCTGCAAAGAAACCACTTTTTTCTGGATATTTCAAACTTAAAATGTTGTAAGATTGAATTGCCTTTTTATAGTTCTTTTGCTCTAGGTAAATTCGTGCCAAGGTTTCAGTCATTAAGGCTTCTGGCTGAATCATTTGCGCATCGGCAATATTGGTGTTTACCGTGGTTTTTTTACTAGGTTTTAACTTCGGGTTTTTAGTGATGAATTCATCAATTAAATCAAACTTTTTACTGCGTTCTGTTTCCGAATCGTCTGTGTTTTCTATTACACTTTCAATTGTTTTTTCGCTCTCTATGTTATCAGTTTCACGATTTATAGGTTCGAAACGCGTGAGCATTAACCATTCATTAAACGAATGTTTTTCTTGATGATCAAACTGTAACGGTTGACCTAATTTTAATACATGGTTAGGAGAAGTTGAATCATCTGTAGCCGTTTCAATAGCATTATCTTTTGAATCAGCTTCAATTGGTAATGCATCATCTATTTGAAAATACGCTATTGGTGGTTTGCTGGTTTTAAGTTGAAATAATTCTGGATCTAATGTGCCTTCCGTATCTGTAATTTGTTGCTTTAATACATCATCAACCCGACTTCTTTTATCAAATGACATATCTTCAGAATCGACTTCAATAGATTTAATATGGTCTAAATGTTGCTTAATATGCTGTGATATTTCATTTTGCAAAAAGGCTTCTGATGTAATAAAATCGAATAAAATACTTCTATCGGTTGTATATGCAGCCGTTACCTTTAACTCATTATTATATTTAATACTAGACTTGGATTTTAATCCTTTTAAATAACTAGCACGAGCCGCTTGAAAATAAGGATACTGCTCCACAATTGCTTTTATTTCCGCTGTTTGTTCAAGCGAAATATCTTTCGGTTCTTGGATGATTTTAGAAAATTCAGCAGCTGTTATCATTTTACCATTTTGCTAATGTTGCATTAAAAATATCTTGAGTAATACGCTCAAAAATTTCAGCTAAAGCGGTATCTTTTTGAGAGCCTGTCAATAACGCCGCTCCAGCATAATCATAAAAAAAAGAGAAACGTTGTTCTAAATAGTCTTCCTCGTCTTTCAAGTTATAAAATCGAACATTTACAGTAACGTTCAATCGGTTTTGAGCTGCTGTGTTATTTGCTGTTGCTGTAGTTGGCGAGATACGGTATTCTGTAATTTCACCTTCGTATACCAAATCACCACCAGATTTCACTAAATCTAAATTGGTTTGATTAATCAGTAAATCCGTTAGCGCATTCGTAAAATCCCGATCCAAACCAGGTTCTACTAAAATGGCATTATTTTGAAAATAATTGACTTGAAATGTTTTGACATCAGCAGCAATGGAAGCACCGGTAAACGAATAGGCGCCACAGCCTAAAAAGGTGATTAAAACAAATGCTGATAAAACTACTTTTATGATTTTCATAAATTAATTTTTAAAACCAATTACAGGTCGTATTGTTTAATTTTTCTATATAATGTACGCTCGCTAATGCCTAATTCGGCAGCCGCTAATTTACGTTTTCCGCTATGGCGTTCCAACGATTTTTTTATAAGTTCTAATTCCTTATCATGCAAGGACAGCGTTTCTTCTTCTTCAATTTCTTCAGCAAAATGGTATTTGTCTGTTGCTGTTTCAATAGGATCTTCAGAATACGTATCATTCGGTTTTTCAGGAATGGAAAGCACTTCTAAATCTTCATAAGCTTCCTGCGTGTCATCATCTACTTCGCCATAAATTTTATCAATTAGGCCTTCATTTTTCTTCTGAACTTCAGAACCGTTACCGGTTTTCATCAGTTCCATGGTGAGTTTCTTTAAATCGTTTAAATCACTCTTCATGTCAAAAAGTACTTTATACAAAATTTCCCGTTCACTACTAAAATCGCTTTCAGATTTAGTGGTTTTAATTACAGCAGGTAATTGGCTACCTTCCGTTGGTAAATAATGACGTAATGTTTCTACAGAAATTTCTCTTTTTTGTTCTAAAACGGAAATTTGTTCGGCCACATTGCGCAACTGTCTAATATTTCCATTCCAACGGAATTTCAATAATATAGCTACAGCTTCATCTGATAATTTGATGGTTGGCATTTTATATTTTAAAGCAAAATCACTAGCAAACTTTCTGAATAATAAATGAATATCATCTTTTCGGTTTCGTAATGGCGGTAAATTAATTTCAACGGTACTTAAACGGTAGTATAAATCTTCACGAAATTTTTCTTTTTTAATAGCATCAAACATGTTCACGTTTGTAGCTGCCACAATACGTACATTGGTTTTCTGTACTTTACTGGAACCTACTTTTATAAATTCGCCATTTTCTAAAACACGTAACAAACGTACTTGTGTGGTGAGTGGTAATTCACCGACTTCATCTAAAAAAATGGTGCCACCATCGGCAACTTCAAAATAACCATTTCTGTTAGCTGTTGCACCTGTAAATGCACCTTTTTCATGTCCGAAAAGTTCACTATCAATAGTGCCTTCTGGAATGGCACCACAGTTTACAGCAATATATTTACCGTGTTTTCTGTGCGATAAGGAATGGATAATTTTAGGAATACTTTCCTTACCCACACCAGATTCACCAGTTACTAAAACCGAAATATCTGTTGGTGCTACTTGAATGGACTTTTCTATGGCACGATTAAGTGTTGGGTCGTTTCCAATTATGCCGAAACGCTGTTTGGTTGCTTGTATTGATTCCATTGGATTAATAATAGGTAAACGTTAATGTTTCAATAGTTTGTTGAGACTGTAAGTTGCTGATAGTTGCTGAATATGGGTAGTCAAAAATATTATAATTGTAAGTATATGACTTATTGTGATAGTTGTCTATAAGAATGTTATTTGGGGAAATTAAGATTAAATTTTTTATGTTGATTCTAAAGTGCCCCTCGATAAGTAAAAGCCAAATGGCATTTTGTTTTAAAGATACAGCAAATGGGTTTACTTCATTATCATAAGTAAATATAAAGGACTCATTTCTTTCAAATCCGTATAGAAATTCGATACCATATCGCAATAAATTGTCTTGGTTGTCGTATTCAAAATTAAGTAGTGTGTAGGTTGTGGTGTTTCCTGCCTGTAATTGATTTATACGATACTCTATGATTTTCTCCAATTTATTGGTTTCAAATGTGATAATGATTTCGGCATCACCAGCAGAAAAGAATTCATAATCAGGAACCACAAAAGATAAAACACTATTATTTATAGTTATGATAGATTCAAAATTGACGTTGTTATCGGTGTTATTATAACCCACACGGATAGGAATATCGCCAGAAAACTGTATTGACGAGGTTAATGTAGCACCAGATTCAATAAACTCTTTATATTCAATTAATTGATTACTCGAGTTATAAGCGTAGTCAATGAATCTGTCATTTTGGTAATAATCCGTTACAATCTTATTAAACGACTGTAATCGGCCTGATGTGTTAAAGTCAAAGTCTTCCGTAAGCCCGTCATAGATACGTTCTTTATGCATTTTTTTTAATATTGGCGTTTCTGATATCTCGGTATTAGTAACCGGATTATCATCTGACGAACATGAATTTAAGGTTAAAGCTAACAATAATAAGATTGAATGTTTCATTGTATTAGTGATTTGAATACCCAACAGCCTCACCAATCAGGGTAGCTGTGGTACAATCGTTTATTTTTACGTTTACAAATTCGCCAACCTTATAATGTTCTTTCGGAAAAACTACAACTGTATTTTGTGAGGTACGTCCAGACCATTGTAAATCTGATTTTTTGGATGCTTTCTCAATCAACACTTCATGAATTTGACCTAAATTAGCCAGTGTTTTTTTATGACCATTAGCACGTTGCACATCAATAATTTCTTGTAAACGCCGTTTCTTCGTGGCCTCTGGAACATCATCTTCCATATTTCTACCAGCCATGGTTCCTGGTCTTTCCGAATAGGCATACATAAAACCAAAATCGTATTGTACAAACTCCATTAAGCTCAACGTGTCTTGATGATCGGCTTCTGTTTCTGTTGGAAAACCAGCAATCATATCCTGACTAATAGCGCAATTTGGTAAAATACGTTTAATATTGGTGATGAGTTCCATATATTCTTCACGTGTATGCTGCCTGTTCATTTCCTTTAAAATGCGGTTGCTACCACTTTGAATTGGTAAATGAATATGGTTACAAATATTTTTATATTTCGCCATGGTTTCTACAACATCCAACGTCATATCTTGCGGATTAGATGTAGAGAAACGAATGCGCATTTTTGGTTGTGCTTGGGCACATTGTTCTAATAATTTTGAGAAATTGATAGCTGTTGCTTTTTGCATGTCGCTAGCTTTTTCAAAATCTTTTTTCAGTCCACCGCCATACCATAAATAGCTGTCAACATTCTGACCTAATAGTGTAATTTCTTTATAACCTTTGCTCCATAAATCGTTTACTTCCTCCATAATACTTTGTGGATCCCGACTACGTTCACGACCGCGAGTAAAAGGAACAACGCAAAATGTACACATATTATCGCAACCACGCGTAATGGAAACAAATGCTGTAATACCGTTTGTGTTTAAGCGTACCGGAGAAATGTCGCCATAGGTTTCATCCTTAGATAACATAACGTTTATGGCATCACGTCCAGCTTCAACTTCAGAAAGCAGATTGGGCAAATCTTTATAAGCATCTGGACCTACAACGAGATCTACTATTTTTTCTTCTTCTAAAAATTTATGTTTTAATCGCTCTGCCATACAACCCAAAACACCCACTTTCATCTTCGGATTTATCTTTTTTACGGCGTTGTATTTTTCTAAACGCTTTCGAATGGTTTGTTCAGCTTTGTCACGAATTGAGCAGGTGTTTACTAAAACCAAATCAGCTTCTTCTAGCTTTTGGGTTGTGTTGAAACCTTCGTTGGTAAGAATGGAAGCCACTATTTCACTATCGCTAAAATTCATAGCACAGCCGTAACTTTCAATAAAAAGTTTCCGTGTATTGGTTTCTTTTGCTTCTAATATAAGGGTTTCACCTTGTTTTGATTCGTCTATAATCTTCTCCATAAATGCATCTGAAATGAGGTTCAGTCAATAAGTATGCAAAGTTACAATTATTTTTTACACTGTGACAAAGTGTCATATAATAAAAAATAATTTTGCGCATCCTATATAATTAGCCGTAATTTGAAATCTATCACTAACTAATTAACTACTTATGAACACAATGAATTCACTTTTAGAAAAAATCGCGAATGCACCTTCGTTAGATTTTGGAACTATTTTTAGCGACGCTTTTGATTTGTTTAAGAAAACTTGGGTACAAGGCTTTTTGTTGCAAATTATAACGTTCATTATTGTATTACCTTTTATTCTGTTATTATATTTACCATTGTTGGGTATAATTATTTCTCAAGCAACAACAGGGGATCAAGATCCTGAAGCGTTTCAGGCTTATTTTGCAGGTTTGGGAATTATGTATATGCTGTTTTTTATAGCAGGTATATTAGTGCTAAGTGTTGTTTCGCTAGCATTGAATGCAGGTTTTTTTAGAATTATGAAACGATTAGACCATAATGAGCCTATTAAAACATCAGATTTCTTTTATTATCTAAAAGGAAAATATTTTGGAAAGCTACTGATACTGATGTTTGCATCTTTATTTATTAGCTTAATAGCTGTTATGCTTTGTGTATTGCCTATAATTTATGTTGTTGTTCCCATATATTTCTTCTCCATTATTTTTGCCTTCAATCCAGAATTACCTGCTGGTGATATTATAAAGGCTAGTTTTAAATTAGGAAACAAAAAATGGTTATTAGTATTTGGTTTAACTATAATCGCGTCACTTTTAGCACAAATTGTTGGTATGTTAATGTGCGGTATAGGTATTTTAGTTACAGCACCTTTTGTATACCATCCCATGTATTTGGTTTATAAAAACGTTGTTGGTTTTGAAGAGGAGCAACCAACCAATCATATTGTATCATAAATTGTAAAAACATTTAATTTTATAATTAAAACCTGTATTTAAAATTGTTTAAATACAGGTTTTTTATTGGTAGTAGTGATAAAATAAAGCATAGGAATTTTTAAAAATTAGGAACATGTACTTTTTTTCATATACATTTGTAGCCTTAAAAAACATGAAATGGCAAAGAATTTAGTTATTGTTGAGTCGCCAGCGAAGGCGAAAACAATTGAAAAATTTTTAGGAAAAGATTTTAAAGTAGAATCCAGTTTTGGACATATAGCAGACTTACCTTCCAAGGAATTAGGTGTTGATGTTGAAGGCGATTTTAAACCTGTATATGAGGTTTCTAAAGATAAAAAAGCAGTTGTAAAAAAACTGAAAGACTTAGCAAAGAAAGCCGATATGGTTTGGCTAGCAAGTGATGAGGATCGCGAGGGTGAGGCAATTGCTTGGCATTTAGCCGAGTCTTTAAATTTAGATAAAGAGAAAACAAAACGGATTGTTTTTCACGAAATAACAAAAACCGCTATTCAAAAAGCGATTGAAAATCCACGTGGAATTGATTACGATTTAGTCGATGCGCAACAAGCTCGTCGTGTTTTAGATAGAATAGTAGGTTATGAATTATCGCCTGTTTTATGGCGAAAAGTAAAAGGTGGTTTGTCCGCTGGACGTGTGCAATCGGTTTCAGTGAGACTTATTGTAGAGCGTGAACGCGATATACAAGGATTTAATCCCGTAGCATCTTATAGAATTGATGCGGAGTTTTCAAATGAAGATGGTCAAACATTCAAAGCAAAACTTCCGAAGAATTTTTCATCTAAAAAAGAAGCGCAAGCCTTTTTAGAAAAAAATGCCAAAGCGACGTTCAAGATTGGTGATTTACAAAAAAAGCCGGCTAAAAAATCGCCAGCAGCACCATTTACAACGTCCACATTACAACAAGAAGCCGCACGTAAACTATACTTTTCTGTAAGCAAAACCATGACTATGGCGCAACGCTTATATGAAGCTGGTTTAATAACCTATATGAGAACCGATAGTGTGAATCTTTCTGATGAAGCCCGAAAAGGCGCCAAAGCAGAAATTGAAAGTGCTTATGGTTCTAAATTCAGTAAACCACGTACGTATAAAGGGAAATCGAAAGGCGCACAAGAAGCGCATGAGGCTATTCGTCCAACCGATTTTGCAAACCATTCGGTGAACATCGATCGTGATCAAGCGCGTTTATATGATTTAATTTGGAAACGTGCTATTGCTTCACAAATGAGTGATGCGGAGTTAGAGCGTACCAATTTAAAAATAGATGCATCCACACATAACGAAAACTTCACCGCAAATGGTGAGGTGATTACCTTTGAAGGTTTCCTAAAAGTATATTTAGAAGGAACTGATGATGAAGATGAGGAGCAAGATGGTATGTTACCAGCAATGAAGGTAAACGAAACCTTGCTTAATAATTATATTACAGCAACCGAACGTTACACCAGACCACCAGCACGTTATACGGAAGCTGCTTTGGTTAAAAAATTAGAAGAGCTTGGTATTGGTCGTCCGTCTACCTATGCACCAACAATTTCTACCATTCAGAACAGAAATTATGTTGAAAAAGGAACTGTTGATGGTGTGGAACGTGAGTACACCGTATTAACATTAAGAGATGGAGCGGTTAAGGATAAACTGCTTTCTGAAAAAGTAGGTTCAGACAAAGGAAAATTAGTGCCAACGGATATTGGTATGATTGTAACTGATTTCTTGGTGAATCATTTTGAAACCATTTTGGATTATAACTTTACGGCGAAAGTAGAAGAAGATTTTGATGAAATTGCTGAAGGTAAAGTAGATTGGAAAAAAATGATGAAAGATTTCTACAAAGACTTTCATCCAATTGTTGTTGATGTTCAAGAAAACGCAGACCGCGAATCTGGCGAACGTATTTTAGGAAAAGATCCAGAAACAGGTAAGCAGGTAAGTGTGCGTTTAGGAAAGTTTGGACCTATGGTTCAAATTGGAACGGTGGATGATGAAGAAAAGCCACAGTTTGCAAGCCTATCTCCAGATCAACAATTAAATACCATTACCTATGAAGAAGCTATGGATTTATTTCAGCTTCCTAAATTATTAGGTGACTATGAAAAATTACCTGTTGAGGTCAATAATGGTCGTTATGGACCGTATGTTAAGTTTGGCGATCAGTTTGTGTCCTTACCAAGAGGTACAGATCCGTTAAGCGTGGAGTTGGATGATGCTATTATTCTTATTAAAGAGAAGCAAAAAGCAGATGCTCCTATATATATGTATAAAGATTTACCGGTTCAGAAAGGAAAAGGGCGTTTTGGTCCTTTTATAAAATGGAACGATATGTTTATTAACGTGAACAAAAAATATGATTGGGATAATTTATCTGATGATGATATTGTAACGTTAATTGAAGATAAAATTCAAAAAGAAATAGATAAGGTTATCCATAATTGGGAAGATGCTGGTATTCGTGTTGAAAAAGCACGTTGGGGTAGACATAACATTCTAAAAGGTAAAACAAAAATTGAATTACCAAAAACACATGATGTTACTGAAATGACTTTAGAAGAGGCGCAGGCTATTCTAGAAAAAAATGCACCCAAGAAAAAAGCAACCAAAAAGAAAGCTCCTGCAAAGAAAGCGACCACTAAAAAAGTAGCCAAGAAAAAAACAACGACTAAAAAGTAATATTAGCTAATGAATTTTAGTTTTCTGACTCCCGTTCCCGATAGTGTTGTAGCTCATAATGAATTATTGTCAACACAAGCGCTTGGAAGAAAATTGCGTATTCATTCCGCTCAAAGTGGGATTCCAGATTTGGATGATGTGCAAATAGCTATCATTGGAGTGTTGGAAAACCGTAATGATATTAATTATATAGGTGAAGATTTTAATTTAAATGAAATCAGAAAATCACTTTACGCACTTTTTCCTGGAAATTGGCATACTACACTTGCCGATTTAGGCGATATTCATAAAGGTGAATCTATAGAAGATACCTATTATGCCTTAAAAACTGCCGTTGCTCTATTGATTCCAAAAGGTATTATTCCAATTATCATTGGTGGAAGTCAGGATTTAACCTATCCTATCTACCGCGCTTATGATGCTTTAATGCCGATGGTAAATATTGCTAACGTGGATTCTAAATTCGATTTAGGCGATTCAACCAAGCCAATTAAAAACACCAGCTTTGTTGGAAAGATTATTTTGGATGAACCTTATAACTTATTCAATTACGCGACTATAGGTTACCAAACCTATTTTAATTCGCAAGAAGAAATAGACTTAATGGATAAGCTCTATTTTGAGTCTTACCGTTTAGGGTCTGTATCTAGTGATATTACGCTTGTAGAGCCAGCCTTACGGGATGCCAATATTGTGAGTATCGATTTAGGATCTGTTAAAGGATCAGAAGTCGGCTCTAAACAACAGGCATCACCAAACGGATTTGATGGAAAAGAAATTTGCGCTATTTCACGTTACGCGGGAATTAGTAATAAAGTAACAACATTTGGAATTTTTGAGTATAAACCGTCCAGTATTGACGATTTAACGTCTGGTTTAATAGCCCAAATGTTATGGTATTTTATAGAAGGTGTTAATTACAGGGTGAAAGACGATGATTTTTCTTTAGATCATAACTACCAAAAATTCATTACCTTGGTCGACCACCAAGAACTTATTTTTTATAAAAGTATGAAATCCGGACGTTGGTGGATAGAAATACCTTTTTTAGAAGAAATAAATAATAAATTGAAGAGACATACGTTATTACCTTGTACGCATCAAGATTATCAAAATGCCTGCAATAATAATGTACCAGAACGCTGGTACAAAGCGTTTCAAAAGAATTGTGTGTAAAACTTTAACGTTTTAAGGGTGTGTTTCATCGATGAGATGCATTTTTTTACGACGAAATGAGTAATTTTAGGAAAAAAAAGTTGTTTTTTACAAATTATATAAATATGTTTACGCTCTTAAAATTTTTAAGACAGAAATAATTAACCTCGAGTTTTCTATGGATATGAAAAAATTAATGTTATTAACCGCAATTTTAGCTGTGCTAACTAGCTGTGGATCTGGAGACAGAGGTCAGCTTGTAGGAGTTAAAGGAAAAAAATGGCATCCCGAAAAACCTTATGGTATGGAATTAGTTCCAGGTGGTGCTTTTATAATGGGTAAAGCAGACGACGATCTTGCTGGAGTTAATGATGCACCAGCCAAAACGGTAACTGTTCGTTCCTATTATATGGATGCTACTGAAATTACAAACAGCGAGTATAAGCAGTTTGTTAATTGGGTACGTGATTCAACAATCAGAACCCGTTTAGCTATTCTAGCCGACGAAGAAGGTTTAACTCAAGCTGACGCTGGTACTATTGGAGATTATGCATTTGTAGATGCAGATCCAGAAAATATGTCTGTGTACGAAAAATACATGTATGATAATTATGCTGGTTTAGGTCCAACAGGCTACGAAGGTAGAAAGTTAAATAATGAAATCGATATTGAGTTTGATACAGCTGGTTATATAGATGAGTTGTATGCAGAAGTTATGGATACTATGTATTTACCATTAGAAGAATCTTATAATGGTCAACGTACTTGGGATGTAAAGAAATTTAAATTTCAGTATACATACATGGATATCGAGAAAGCTGCTAAAATGCATAATAAAGGTAAAAAGCGTTCAGAATTCTTAATTACAGAAGCTGTAGAAATTTATCCAGATACAACAGCTTGGATTCGTGATTTCGCGTATTCTTATAATGAACCAATGCATAATGATTATTTCTGGCATGCTGCTTATGATGATTATCCAGTTGTAGGCGTATCTTGGAAACAAGCTAATGCTTTTTGTGAATGGCGTACGTTATATCACAATGCGGATAGAAAAAGCAGTAAAAAACACAACGTTCCAAAATACCGTTTACCATCAGAAGCTGAATGGGAGTATGCTGCACGTGGTGGCTTACAAGCTGCAACCTTTCCTTGGGGTGGACCTTACACTAAAAACGACAGAGGTTGTTTTATGGCAAACTTTAAACCATTACGTGGTGATTATGCTGCCGATCAAGCATTATATACAGTAGAAGCAAAATCTTACGAAGCGAACGATTACAACCTATATAATATGGCTGGAAACGTTTCGGAATGGGTACATGCATCTTACGATCCATCTTCTTATGAATATGTTTCAAGTATTAATCCAAGTGTGAATGATATTAATAACAACCGTAAAGTAGTACGTGGTGGATCTTGGAAAGATGTTGCGTATTATTTACAAGTAAGTTCAAGAGACTATGAGTATGCAGATTCGGCACGTAGCTACATTGGTTTCAGAACTGTTCAAGATTATTTAGGTACAGATTTAACCTTAAATTCTCTTAACTAACATATCAAAAAAATTAAACTAAACTAAACTATAACTAAATTTAACTAAACTAAAAATTAAAAATTATGGCACAATCAAGAGGATTTAAGAAATTTATGGCAATGGCTTACGGATTAGGTGCATCTATTGTTATTATTGGTGCATTATTCAAGATTATTCACTTTGAAATAGGTCCATTAACAGGTAACGTGATGTTAACAATTGGTTTAGTTACTGAAGCAATAATTTTCGCACTTTCTGCCTTTGAACCAGTAGATAATGATTTAGACTGGTCATTAGTATATCCAGAATTAGCTGGAGGTATGACATCAACTAAAAAGAAAGAACAACCAAAAGATGCTGAAGGATTATTATCTCAAAAATTAGATAATTTATTAAAAGATGCTAAAATTGACGGTGAGTTAATGGCTTCTTTAGGAAACAGTATTAAAAACTTTGAAGGTGCTGCCAAAGGAATTGCTCCAACTGTAGATTCAATGGCTGCTACTAAAAAGTATGGTGAAGAGTTATCTTTAGCTGCTGCACAAATGGAATCATTAAACAGCTTATATAAAGTACAATTAGAAAGCGTTAATCGTCAAGCAACTATCAACGAAGAGTCTGTTGAAAATGCACAAAAATTAAAAGAACAAATGCAATCATTAGCATCTAACTTATCATCATTAAACGGTGTTTATGGCGGTATGTTATCTGCAATGACTAAAAACTAATTAAGTTTAGGAATACTAATTATAACTAATAACCAAAAACTCAATTAGAAATGGCAGGAGGAAAATTATCTGCAAGGCAGAAAATGATTAACTTGATGTATTTAATCTTCATTGCGATGTTAGCATTGAATATGTCAAAAGAAGTGCTTTCGGCATTTGGCTTAATGAATGAAAAATTAGTCGAATCAAACGAAGCAACTACGGATAGAAATCAAGCATTTATGACTGGGTTAGCTGAAAAAGTTAGCGAACAACCAGCTAAATACCAACCTTTGAAAGCGCAAGCTGATCAAATTGATGCATTATCCAATGATTTTAATTCGTACTTAAGTGATTTAAAAGGACAAATGACAGCTACTGTTGATGATCCTCAAGATTATGAAGTAATGGATAAAGGGGACTTTTTAGATAATCATTTTTTCAAAGGTGAAAAATTGAAACCAGAAGGTCAAGAGTTCATGGATAAAATTAATGCCTATAGAGATGGTGTTGTAGCTGTATTAAGCACAAACCCTGATTTGGCTGATATTGCTGAAGATGTATCAGAAAAGTTCTCTACTGAACCAGTGGTAAATAGAGATGGTAATAAGCTTGATTGGTTAAGCTACCACTACAGAGGATTTCCTTTAGTAGCATCTTTAACCAAAATGACCCAATTACAAGCAGACGTTAAAACAACAGAATCTGAAGTTTTATCTTCTATGTTAGCTGGTAAATTAAAAGTTGAAGCATCTTTAACTAACTTTGATGCGATTGTAGTACCAAGTAAAACGGCTTTCTTTTCAGGAGAAAACTTTACAGGAACTATTATTTTAGGTAAAAAGGATAACACGCTTCAAGCTGATAAAGTAATTATCAACGGACAAGAGTTATCTAAAGAATCTATGCAAGCTGGTAAAACAATTTTAGATTTCCCTGCAGGTGCTGTTGGAGAAAGAGAAATTACTGGTGAATTTCAGTTTAAGGAAGGTGATTCTATTATCTCTATTCCTGTGAAATCTACGTATGCCGTTGTACCAAAACCTAATTCAGCAACTATTTCTGCAGATAAGATGAACGTTGTTTATCGTGGTGTTGCCAACCCAATGACTATTTCTTTCGCTGGTGTATCTGATAATAATGTATCTGCAAATGCTTCTGGTTTAAGTAAAGCTTCAGGAGTAGGTAAATACATTATGAATCCAGGTTCTGGTCGTGAAGTAGCCATTAATGTATCAGGAACATTACCTGATGGAACAAAGGTTAGCGATAGAGCAACCTTTAGAATTAAAGATATTCCAAAACCAACAGGATCAATTAGTGGTCAAACAGGTATTGTAAAATTACCACGTAACAGTGTTGAAATTTCAACTATTGGAGCGTTATTAGATGATTTCGACTTTGAATTACCAATTCAAGTAACATCATTTAAGGTAAAAGTACCTGGACAGCCATCTGTAAATGTTAGTGGAACAAAATTAAATAGTCAAGCTAAAAATGCCTTACGTAAGGCAAGACGTGGAGACCAAATATCAATTTTCGATATTTCAGCACAAATTAAAGGAAACTCATCTTATAAGTTAAAAGGTGTATCTCCAGTAATTGTTGAATTAACAAATTAATATTGGTTTTAACATCTGATGATAAGCCCAAATAATTAAAATTAAAACAGATGAATTATAAAAGTTTTTTATTAACCGTTTTAGGTGTGTCTTTTGTGACAGCTTCTTTTGCACAAGCAAACTTGTTGAGTGCAAAATCGCCAGAAGAAATTGGTGTGCGCACAGAGGCTCAAAAAGCAGTGGATAATGATAAGCCATTGGAATATGGTTATGTGGATGATAGAGACATTCTGTTTTCTAAAATGACATGGGAACGCGTTGTTCTTGATGAGCGTGTAAACTTTCCATTGTACTACCCTGTAGATACAAACAATATTGGATCACACAGACGTTCATTATTTGATGTGCTTTGGAAAAATGTTAAAAACGGAAACATTGCAACCGTTTATGACGATTCATACTTTACAGCAGAACGTACTATAAATGATTTGCGTGCTAGTATGTCTAAAGTAGATACATTAGATGTTGGTTACGACCAGTATAATGCGGACGGGTTTGTTTCTCCAGAATATATTACTAAACGTGATATAACATCGTATGATGTAAGCGCCTATTTAATAAAAGGACTTTGGTACTTTGACAAGCGTCAAGCTGAATTAAAATATCGTTTAATTGGTATTGCACCTGCAGCACCAGACGTTAACTTTATTGATTCGGATGATGAGGCAAACAAAGAACCTATTCCATTGTTTTGGGTATTTTTCCCAGATGCACGTGAAATTTTACACGAAGCTAAAGCGTTCAATAATGAAAACAGCTCAGTGCCATTTTCGTTTGATCATTTGCTAAACTCTAGACGTTTTAACGGCTATATTTACAAAGAAGAAAACGTATATGGTGACCGTAAGGTAACCGAGTATATTTCGGAAAATGCATTAATGCAATTATTAGAATCAGAACGCATTAAAGAGAAGATTAGAAACTTTGAATTAGATATGTGGTCTTATTAAGCCTAACATATTAAGTATATTAAAACGCTCACTTTTTTAAGTGAGCGTTTTTTGTTTTTAAGATATTAATAATCCGAAAAGCATAGTACCTTTGTACCTATGAAAGTAGATTATTTTATAGTAGGTCTGGGTTTAGCTGGTATTGCGTTTTGTGAGCAATTACGTAAAGCCAACAAATCTTTTTTGGTGTTTGATAATAATTCCCAACAAGCGTCTTTGGTTGCTGCTGGTATGTATAATCCGGTTATTTTAAAGCGTTTTACTGAAGTTTGGATGGCAAAGGAGCAATTGGCTTTAGCCAAGCCTTATTATAAGGAATTAGAAAGCTTACTAGACGTTAAGCTCGATCATAAACTCAAATTATATAGACGTTTTGCATCTATTGAAGAACAGAATATCTGGTTTACAGCTTCAGATAAACCAAACTTGGAACCCTACTTATCAACGACTTTAGTGTCTAATACAAATCCGCAAATTGATGCACCACATAATTTAGGTGAAGTATTTGAAGCTGGACGTGTAGATACGACCGTTTTGATTTCGAATTATAAAACCTATCTAAAAAGCCATTCACAATTATTATCTGACGGCTTTCAGTATGAAGCTTTACAAATAGATGCCGAGACACTTCAGTATAAAAATCATGAAGCGAATCACATCGTATTTTGCGAAGGGTTTGGATTAAAACAAAATCCGTTTTTTAATTACTTACCACTTGATGGTACCAAAGGAGAGGTTTTAACAGTGAAAGTTCCCGATTTGAAAATAGATTATGCCTTAAAATCTAGTGTTTTTATTATGCCAAATTCGGATGAAGATTATTATGTTGGTGCTACCTATAATCGATTTGATAAAACAAACAATCCTACAGAAGAAGGGAAGGCACAATTAAGTTCCAAATTGAAAACATTTTTAAAAGCACCTTTTGAAGTTGTGAGCCATAAAGCGGGTGTTCGGCCAACAGTAAATGACAGAAGACCATTGGTAGGTACACATTCAAAACATGAAAATCTACATGTGTTAAATGGATTGGGTTCACGAGGCGTCATGATTTCGCCTTATGCAGCAAAACAACTTTTTAACTTTATAGAAAACAAGCAACCATTAAACCCGGAAATTTCAATAACCAGATATACTAGTTAGCTTTTTCCTTATCGTAATCTACAAACATGTTTATCCAAATGTTTCGAGATATACGCATGATAATAGGCGAGAAACCGATTAATGTTCCCACTATGGCCATAAAGGCAGTCATTAATCCAGAACCTAGAAAAAGATAACTAATTACAAAAGCAGCTACGGCAAAAGCAATGCCAACGCCATAACTCACGTACATAGATCCGTAAAAAAATGAAGGTTCAATATGGAATTTAAAGCCACAATGAATGCAGTTTTCATGCATTTTTTGAACTTCAGTTAATACATACGGGTTTTTATTTACGTACATGGATTCCTGATGGCACTTGGGACAAGCACCTGTAAAAATGCTATAAAGCTTCGTTCCTTTTGTTATCATTTTTATTAGTTTACTTTTGCACTTTATTAGAAAAACAAAATTAGCCAATTATTTAATATAGTCCAGTAACAATTGTAACAAAATGCTCAATATTCATAACCTTTCTGTATCCTTTCAAGGCGATTACCTCTTTGAAGAAATTACCTTCAAAATAACCGCAGGCGATCGCATTGGTCTCATTGGGAAAAATGGCGCAGGAAAATCGACTATGCTAAAAATTTTAGCAAAAGAAATGGAGCCGGATTCTGGCCAATTGGCAGCCGATAAAAACTTACGAATCGGATTTTTAAAACAAGATATCGATTTTGTGTTAGGACGAACCGTTCTAGAAGAATCCTATGAAGCTTTTAAAGAGATTAAGGAAGTTGAAGCAAGGCTAGATGATATAAATACACAATTGGCAACACGTACCGATTACGAAAGTGATGGCTATCATCAACTCATGGTGGATGTAAATGATATGCAACACCAATATGAAATTTTAGGAGGTTATAATTATCAAGGTGAAACCGAGAAAATACTTCAAGGTTTAGGATTTAGGCGTGAGGATTTTAATAAATTGACCGATACCTTTTCTGGAGGTTGGCGTATGCGAATTGAATTAGCGAAACTCTTATTGCAAAACAACGATTTGCTACTTCTGGATGAGCCTACCAACCACTTGGATATTGAATCTATTATCTGGTTGGAAGGCTTTTTAACAGGCTATTCTGGTGCTGTGGTGATTGTATCGCACGATAAAATGTTTTTAGATAATGTAACGAACCGAACAATTGAAATTTCATTAGGAAGAATCTACGATTACAACAAACCATATTCCCAGTTCTTGGTGTTACGTCAAGAAATAAAAGAGCAACAATTAGCAACACAGAAAAATCAGCAAAAAGAAATTGAACAAACCGAAAAACTAATTGAAAAGTTTCGTGCTAAAGCATCTAAAGCCACCATGGCGCAATCTTTAATCAAGAAGTTAGACCGAATGGATAGGATTGAGGTTGATGAAGATGATAATAGCGTCATGACGCTTAAATTCCCCGTATCTATTGTTCCTGGAAAAGTGGTGATTGAAGCCAATCATATCACCAAAAAATATGGCGATTTAACGGTTTTAAAAAATATTGATTTACATATTGCTCGCGATATTAAGACGGCATTTGTTGGACAAAACGGTCAAGGGAAATCCACATTAGCTAAAATTATTGTTGGCGAATTAAAGCATGAAGGCAGTTTAAAATTGGGTCATAATGTGCAAATTGGTTATTTCGCACAAAATCAAGCTGAATATTTAGATGGTAATAAAACCGTTTTAGATATTATGATTGATGCTGCAAATGAGAAAAACAGAAGTCGTGTTCGTGATATTCTAGGATCTTTTTTATTCCGTGGAGATGAAGTAGATAAGTATGTTCGTGTATTATCTGGTGGTGAACGAAACCGTTTGGCGCTTGCTAAACTATTGTTACAGCCTTTTAATGTGCTGGTTATGGATGAGCCAACGAATCACTTGGATATCAAATCTAAAAACGTTTTAAAAGACGCCTTAAAACAATTTGAAGGCACTTTGATTTTAGTATCTCACGATAGAGATTTCCTACAAGATTTAACCGATACGGTTTATGAATTTAAAGATCATAAAATAAAAGAATATCTTGGGAATATTGATTTCTATCTACAACAGCGTAATGTTGAAAATCTGCGTGAAGTTGAAAGACGTGATGTAGAAAAGCAAGCACCTAAAGAGAGTAATAAAGAGAGTTACGAATATCAGAAGAAATTCAAATCGCTTAATAATAGGTTGAGTAATATTGAATCTAAAATTCAGCAGTTGGAAAAAACGATTAAAGAAATTGATGTGGAGCTCGCCACTAATTATGATGAAGTAGTTTCTAATCCAGAGTTTTTTGATAGTTATCAAGGTAAAAAAGATAAACTAGAAAGTTTAATGCGCGACTGGGAACAGGTTCAAGAATCTTTAGATGCTTTGGATTAATTTGTAATTTTGAGTGTTAAATCTTAACGAAACGTGCATTTCGTCGAATAAATTTGTTTTTAATCTATATTCGACTTAATATTGTTAAAGATTTGATACCAAATTTATCACTTATGAAAGCTATTAAACTATCAATATTATGTTTGTTTGTAACAGCCTTATCCTTTGCTAACGTTACAAATACTGAAAAAGCGGCACTTGTTGCCCTATATAATTCTACAAACGGCAGTCAATGGACGCATGCTTGGGACTTATCATCTCCAATTGAAAGTTGGTATGGCGTTACGGTTAAAAACAACCAAGTAGTGGATTTAAGTTTAGAATTCAATAACTTACAAGGAACACTTCCTCAAGAAATAGGTGATTTAGTTAATTTGAAGCATTTAAATTTCGGTTTAAATAAACTATCAGGTTCCATTCCTTCATCAATAGGAAATTTAAACAAATTAGAAACATTAAACTTATCTATGAATATTCTAGATGGGTCTATACCTACTAATATTAGTAAGTTATCAAACCTACGCGTATTAGAATTAGGCAGTAATAAGTTAACCGGCACGATACCTACAGAAATTAGTGCTTTGAGTAATTTAGTAAAATTAAGTTTAATCGATAATAAGATTAGTGGTGAGATTCCTGCTGAAATTATGGCATTAACACAATTAGAAGAAATTGTTTTAGCTAATAATCAATTAACAGGAGACGTACCATTTGAATTATCTTATTTCCCCAAATTAAAAACATTTATGGTAAGCGACAACAAATTAAACCAGGAGTACATTAGCGTTATTAACGGTAACAACCCAAACATGATGGACTTAAATTCAGGATCTGTTATCACAGATAACGATTAAGGAAACGTACAAGAATTATTTTAATAAAGAGGTTATTTTTTAATAGCCTCTTTTTTTTGTATTTTAATTTTATGGAAGAACACGAGTTTCAATGCCCATATTGTTGGGAGTCTATTTCAATGTTATTAGATAGCTCACAACCTGAACAACAATATATTGAGGACTGTGAGGTGTGTTGTAATCCCATTCAAATATCGGTGCAATTTGAAGAACAAACCTTGGTTAGTTTTCGGGCAGAAAACATTGAGCAATAATTTTTTTAAATTCTGCTTGTTATATTTAAAAAGCATTGTATCTTTGCAGTCCAAAATGGTTTAATCGGCATTATGAACCGGTAAGTTAAAAGCTAAAAAACGATCTTGGAAATTACATCGCGGGATAGAGCAGTAGGTAGCTCGTCGGGCTCATAACCCGAAGGTCACTGGTTCGAGTCCAGTTCCCGCTACAAATTTTAATCGTATTGAAAACAGCGGTTTGACTTTCGTCAAACCGTTTTTTTATGCATACAATTTTTGATTATCTTGCAGGCGAATTGCAAAATGAATACGAAAGTGAATACGATTTACATTTGAAAAAAAACTTTTCCGCCCCCAAAATTTATTCAGCCAATGGCGATTTAACTAAGCGTTGGTACATCTACTTTTCTTATCGAGACCCAAACTCTGGGAAGCTCAAAAGGCAAACGCCGGTATACGCAAATGCCAATAAGTATAAAACCAAAGAAGATAGACTTTCCGTTTTAGTCACCTATAGAAAGGCATTAATTAAACTTCTTAAGAAAGGATTCAGTCCCTATTCAGACAATAAAGCCGTTTATTCAAGTCTGAACGAAAATATAAAGACCGCTTCTTCAAAAGCCAAACAAGAACCAACTACCTTAAAGATAAAAGAAGTTGAAGGTGAAAATACAGCTCCAGTTGAAGTTTCCAGTATGCCTTATCAAGAAGTATTCGCTTTTGGTTTAAAACAGAAAGAGAAGCTTATAAACGATACTACCAGACGCAGTTTTGAAAACAGACTAAAGAACTTTATCAAATGGGTAGAAGAAACGCATCCTAAAATTGAAGGAATCCATGAAATTGACAAAAAAATAGTTTCAGGATTTTTAAGTGATACATTGGAAAGAACCAGTCCGAGAAATAGAAATAATTTTCGAACGGATTTAGGCAGTATCATGCAAGTTCTGTTTGATAATGATATTATAAAGATTAATATCATTAAACAAATCCCTGTTTTAAAAGCCATACCAAAACGCAATAAAACCTACACCCAAGATAAGCAGGAAGCCATTTTTGAATACTTGGAAAAAGAAGATACCAATCTGTTATTGTTCATTAAATTTATTTCCTATAATTTCTTAAGACCCATAGAAGTCTGCCGACTTAAAGTAGGAGACATCGACTTAAAAAATAAAACCATTAAGTTTCAGGCGAAAAACAGTCCGATGAAAACCAAAATAATTCCTGATCTACTAATAAAGGAATTACCAGACCTAACTAAACTAAAGAAAAAAGATTCCCTGTTTACGCCAGACGCCATAGGAGCGGAGTGGGATACCGATTTGGAGAATAAGCGTAACTACTATTCCAAGCGATTTAAACGTGTTGTAAAAGACCATTTTGGTTTGGATAAGGATTACGGTCTATATAGTTTTAGGCATACTTATATCACTAAATTATACAGGCATTTGGCAAAAGAATCTTCACCGTTTGAAGCTAAAAGTAAATTGATGCTTATTACAGGACATACATCCATGTCAGCATTAGAAAAATACTTGCGAGATATAGACGCTGAATTGCCAGAAGATTATTCACACATGTTATAATTCCAAATAGCGATATAATGAAAGAAACATTCAATCAGATATACGAAGACATAACCAAACGGTTATATATGCCTATGGTATTCTATATACCAAGACGTATTTGGAATCAATTTGATAAAGAAAAGTGGAATGGCAAAGAGTATGACAATCTATTTGATAAAGTGGTACTCATCAAGCCAGATGGTTCAAATGCTTTATTGAATGATGAACAGTCCAGCCATCATATCATGATTAAAAAAGAGCGTTTGGATTTAAATACATTCAAGCTTCTTGAACTACAAAGCGATTTAGACACGAAGCAATTCGATTTTATATTGAATAAGTATATCACGCAATTAGACTTCATAAAGCGAATATCTATGTGGATGTTTGAAAATGTGCAAAAGGATATAGAAAACCTCAATCAAGAGACACGTTTATCATTTCAGTTGCAAGAAAAAGCAATTAAAGAGCATTGGGCGTATGTTCAAAAAAACTTCATTGGTATCACACAAATTGATGAAACAACCAATGAGATTGTGTTGAATAAAAAGGATTTTAAATCCTTCCAAGAGTTGATGAATCCATCTGGTGTAGTTTCGAGTGTTACTCAAATTAAATCGAAAACTAAAGAAAAAGAAGACGAGAAACCACAGAAGCTCAAAAAAGAAAAGAAGATTCTAGTTACTGAAGAAGAAGCAACCGACTTTCTTTTACGAACAGTATTTAATATGAAATCATAAATTATAATACCCCAAATCTACAAGCATGGCTAAAAAACAAACTATTAAGAATAATGACCCCTCAATTAACTTTAGGTTGTCCAACAAGTTAAAAGGTATCATAGAAAGTAAAGCTCAAGAGAAAAACATAACAACGTCTGCCTATGTTAGAGACTTGCTGGAGCGTGTTCACAATGGAGACTATTGCCATAGTGAACAAGTGAAGGAAACGATTAATTCATTTTTGTTCTCAAAGGAATTTATGCAATTGATGATCTGGATATATTCCAAGCAGAAAAATAGGGAGATGACAGAAGATGCTGCCAAATTAGACAGTTATCTTAAAACCTTAAAGCGAGTAGATGGTCATTTGCCAGATAACTTGGTTAAAGAGTTTGATAAGGTCTTAAATGACATTCTTATGGTTAGAGCAAGTAATTCTATTTATAGTAAAAAATTTGAATTTCTGAATACATCAGATAATGCTAAAAGATTTAATCTGGAGTTGATTGAATCCTTTTTATTAAATGATTGGACACTTGATAAGTTTTTAAGGGTAAGTGGAAACGGTTTAATAGAAGTCCCTAAAATATCTTCATCATTGTTCGAAAAACTATCTAAAGATTCAGAATAATTTTTGTGATTTTTTTTGTGATAATTTTGTGATAAAAAATTATCACAAAAAATTGAAATTAAATTTGACCTGTGATTTTGACTCAAAATGGTGTCAAATGTAACCCAATTTCTCATTTTAAACTGATTCAAACCGTTTAGAACTTGCAAATTGTTAAAAAAGTTTTGTGATACAAATTTTAAATAATTTCGAGGTTCGTATCTGTAAAAATCTAAATATTAGTTTTATTGAGCATATTTCCCATGTATTTACATGAAATTAATTTTGGTCACCAATCAATTTTATGCTAATTTTTGACATACCATTTCTTCCATTTCTTGACGTTTAAAATCAAACCATAGTTTTCTATATTCTGAAGTTTCAACGGTCAACTTAAAATTTTGGAATGGCTTTTTATTTAGTAAAATTGTTTCAAGTTTAGTCTTAAATTGTGAATTAGGTAACTTTTGTGCAAATCGTTCCATAATTTTAAACGATTCATAGCTTTTTAAAACTTCTATCTTAATGAAAGTTGAAGCTTGTTCTGAAACCTTCATTAAATCCTCTTTAAATAGTTCTTGAAACTCTACTTCATCAGGAAAGTTGCCGAAATTTGGAATGGCTATAATTTCGTGAGTTTTATTATTGAGGTAACAATCGCAACCAGAATCTAATTCTTGGACGATTTCACTTATGATTTCTGAATTAGGTTTGTTCATTTTTAATAATAATTAATCTGATCTAATAATATGTATTAAAATTACAAATTTTTAAAATAAGACTAGGATAAAAGTAGTTTTTCGATTTATCTATTTTAAAATTCTAAAAAAATTCGAAATAGTAAACCAGTCTGAATTATGTAGCCTTATTTCAGGACGGGTCAATATTGTTGCCAACGGATTTGTGTATGATTAGTGGCGTGTTTAAGCACCTAATTTAGCAAATAAAAACCGAATAGAAAATCCGCGAGGATTTTCGTAAGTAAGCTGAAACTAGCCATTAATTATACACGTTGTTGGCAGTAGTTTTTTGTTTTTTATTCGCAATCACACTTATAGTCAAATATATATTTATGAAATCTCTCTCCGAAAGATTTATCTAAATCATTTAAACCAACATAGAATGCGTTCCAATTTTCAGTTGGGATTCCACAAAAAATATATTTCTTATTTGTAGAAAACAATTCATCATTTTTGATTTCAGCAATTACAATTACTTTGTTTTCAATTGAATATGCTTCTACTTTATTTAACCAATCAGAACTTATTAATTGAATAGGAAACACACTATTTTTATATGTTCCTTTTTTGACTACATAATCAATCAAATCATTACATTTTACATCTTGTCCAAAAGAATTTAATGAAATTAACGATAAAACAAAAAAAGTAAAAATTTTATGATTGAGCATTTTTTTTGGTTTAATGTTATTAAGCTTTGATTAAATATATTATTTCGTCTAATAAAATTTCAAATTCGGCTATTTCATCTGAAAAAGTAACATAGCTACTTTTTTTTATAAAATAAGCTTGTCTCTTTTTTATTTTAGATATTGATTTTTTTATTTTTTTACATTCTCTTTTTAAACTATCACACTTCTCGTCATTAAGAAGTTTTTCTATTTCAGCTATTTTTATTTTCTGTTCCGAAATTTTGTTTTTCAGAGTGAATGATTGTTGTAATTCAAAGTCAATCATATTCATTTTTTTGACTGAAGACAAGACATATGACCTATTTTCGAAATAGTCATTTGAGTATTCCAGTTTTAGAAATTTAGTTTTAATTCTACTTATTTCCTGTCTGTATAAATTACATTTTTTTCCAAGTAAAGATTTACAATTAGTAGGACTTAATTCAGTTTCGAGATAGGGAATCACAATTTTATAATCAGTCGCAATTTTTTTGATTCCGTTCTGCATTTCAATCATATCATCTAAATTGTATGTTGGTGGTGCAATTCTTCTTTCGGAATATGATAATTCGCCAAAAATTTTTTGTGAGCTGACACTATTAAAAGTCAGAATTGTTAAAATAAATAATATGTTTTTCATCGTTTTCTTAAATTACTGCCAACGGTTTCGTGTATGAAAAGTGCGGGTTTGTGTCAGAGGATTTTCGGAACGAAAATCGGAAGAAAGCAAACACGCACTTTCCCTTTGGTTAAGCACTAAAATAAGCATTTTTTATACACAGCTTAAGTTAGCATTTTAATAAAAACACTAAATTAAGGCCTATTAATAAGAAAGCACAAAAGAGAGGAATAAGGTTAATATACACGCAGAGACTTTGATCTCGTCAACATTGAAAATCCCCTCTCTTTTCTACACAGATTTCGTACAGTTCTATGAGGCTTTTAGACCTCGATTTTAAGTCGTTGAAACTCGCGTAGATTGTCCTTTCAAAAAAACATTTTCTTATGAATAAAGATATTAAATATTTTGGAATAGACATTAGCCATCTGGTTTTTGATATCACAGATTCCGACGGCAATTATTATCAGTTTAAAAACAATCCATCTGGTTTTAAAA
>NZ_VSKL01000020.1 GCF_008086165.1 Algorimicrobium algoritergicola
AACACCGTATATAATTTATTGCTGGCTTCTTGCCTACTTGCGAAAGTCCTCGCGGACTTTCTTTGTCCGTAATTATTTACTAAATTAGTTGCTTAAAACACGCAACAAACCATATACAACAACGTTGTAACCAATTTGAGAAAAATTAGAACTATCAAAGAATTATTGGAAATAGATATTGAATTCCTCAATGAGAATTCAGTATTTAAAACTGACTCAATTTCTGACTCAAATGATAATCGGAATTTCTTACTCTTTGATTTAAAATCAAAATTTCTGAAAATATTTAACCAATTTCAGATTTCAATATTTGACAATAAAGCTCAACATCTTGAATTTCTTACTTCGAAATATAAATCAGATGATATAAAGGAACTTATCGAATTGATTGTAGATGAATACGGAACTGATGAAAACAATCAAAGCGCAACGGATTGGAATACGTTAAAACATATGAGTTGGTGGTTTAAAAATGTTCAACATGAACAAACTTATGACGAACCGAACAATACTGAGGAATTACATTACGGAATAATGATTGACGGAATGAATGACGAACTAATTAATTTATCACTAATTAACTATTGTAATATCGACTCTAAACTGAATAGTAAAAACTGGTTACAACAAAGTACTGTGGTAAAAAACAAGTAAAAACTCATTAACTTTTCACCAAAGTACTTCTGTAAGTATCCTCATATATTAATCCTGATTTTGCAATAGCAAAAGCCTGTTTTAGTAGCTTATTACAAACAGCTATTAATGCCAATTTTTTACTCTTTCCTTTTGCTACTAATCGTTCATAAATTTCCCTGCATGCCTTGTTGTATTTACACGCATTAAAACTGCACATAAATAATAAATTCCGAAGCTTCTGATTGCCTATCTTGCTGATTCGAGGTCGTCCTTTTACACTGCTTCCGCTCTTTCTAATTATAGGAGTTAAACCTGCATAACTACACAATTCACTTCCGCTTGTAAAACGCTCGAAACCGTCTGTGAGAACAACCAACATAAGCGATGTTTTCTTGCCAATGCCTGGAATCGTTTTTAATCGTGTTAACACATCTTGATGAACTTGCTTTACTAATATTAGCAACTTATCTTCCAAGGTTTTCATTTCTTTCTGAACGTGTTTCAAACTACGGTTCAAAGATTGTACAACGGCTTTACTTGGATTGCCTAAAACATCCTCACCATGTAATTTATTTTTTAACATCGTGCTCTGTTTTGTATACACAGAAAGGAGTCTGGTCATTTGTAGACATTCTGTTTGGTGTTTAGAATTGCCTTGCCAAAGTTTTAATTCGACCTGTTTTGCGTACTCACAAATCAGTTTTGAATCACTTTTATCCGTCTTGATCTTTGAGAGCTTCATCTGGATAAAGCGTTTGACTGCTAATGGATTTTCTACAGACAATTTGATGCCAGATTCCAAAAAAAAATAAGCTAACTGATAATGATAATAACCTGTAGCTTCCATCACACAATGAC
>NZ_VSKL01000021.1 GCF_008086165.1 Algorimicrobium algoritergicola
TGGGCGTTAAAAATTTCAACTTCATTTACATTCAATATCTTTTTTACCAATGCTATGGATATTGGTACATTTAATCTATCGGCCTCGCGCATACATGGAACCAGCACATCGTGCAGCTCGCCATAATTATCACATTGGGCGCGTAGGAACTTGATCAACTCCTTATCTTCAATCTCATTTAAAAACAGTTTAAATGTTTTATCAATACTTGGTAAATGGCGAATTCCGAACTTGATACGTCTGTATAATTGCGGAATGCCTTTAGCATCTTTTTTACGAAGCTTATCAATTTGGCCTGTTAGCTGCTCGGTTCCAATTAGTACGATGCTGCAGTACTTGTCTAGGTAATCGTAGAACTCTTTTATAGAGCAAAGCGCTGATACTTTTAGGTACTCGCTTTCATCAAAAATTAACTGCGGTTTATTTCCGCGGTTGTAAAGCATTTTTAAGGCCATGGATATGTCTCTAATTTTAGAAGACTTATGCTTGGCAGGCGGAACTTTTAAAGCCGCGCACACTTTTTCTAATAAGCCGTTAAGCGTGTCTTCACTTCCAACCTTTACGTGAAAAACATCGGCAGGATGCTTTTTAGCGTACAGCGTAATGGCGTGAGACTTACCAGAACCAGTTGCGCCAACAATTAATCGAGTGTAAGCGTGCGAGCGAGCCTCTTCTAAAATGGCAATCATTTGAGTAAGTTGTGGTGTTGGTCTGTTAATCCAGTATTTTTTCTGCGTGGAATAGTCTACTAATTCAGCAAGCTTCATGAAGTGTCGGTCTGGAATATCGCCTACGTTGCCCTTTCCAGCATCGTAGGTAAAGACACCTTTTAAAATGGACGTGATATACTCCTTACGAACGCCTGTACGGTTAGAAACAATAGTTTGACTAATGGCGTGCACGTTTATGTATTCCTGCAGCTTTTGGGCGATGTTATTTTTATGAGATTCAGTCATTATAATTCGGTTGTATAAGTTTTTAATTCGTTTATGGCTTCCGATAATTTTTCGGCTACGTCTGCTAATTTTCCAGTGGATGCTTCGTGCTTTTTACCTTTTGGGCTGTCGTACCAATCATCGGATCGCTTCAGCGCGAGCGCGTCTCGTTTTTCTGCTCTTTCAATTATTTTATTTCGCACTTTAGACAGTTTGTTAATTTCTGATTTCATGTTAATCGTTTAAGTATTCGTTGATATCTACTTTATCGGAGTAGTACTCTAGCTGCTCGTCTAAAAATGATTTTTCATGTGTTTTGGCCTGCTTTCTATTATTGCTTTCAATAAGCTTTGTGGCTTTATTTTGAGCGTTTAAGCGCTCCCTTGACTTGTTATTTTTGTGTTGGCCAAGACTGTCGGAAATCAAATGTTTTGCAAGCGTGTCGTTTAGTTGTGGTTGGTCCATGAACGGCTCTAATATTCTAGAGTTATTGGCGCGTTCGTCAACAATCATGTTGGTAACCTT
>NZ_VSKL01000022.1 GCF_008086165.1 Algorimicrobium algoritergicola
CAGCAGGAACAACAGGTGCAATTGTATCCGCAACTGTTATTGTTTGCGATACAGACGATGTATTATTACAAGAGTCCGTAAATGTCCAAGTACGAGTAACAATTACATTACAAGGATTTGAATCATCTATAGAATCTACAGGAGAGGCTACAATATCACCAGCACAGTTGTCTGTGGCTGTTAAGTCAATAGCTTCTGGTAACTCTGTTAAACATTCTACTGTTATTGCGTCAGGTGCTGTTGGAGCAACAGGCGCAATTGTATCTATAATTGTAAAAGTTGCAGATGTGAAGCTTTCGTTGCCACAAGCATCTGTTGCTTTAAAGTTTACGATAGCAGAACCAGTCAGTCCACAACCAGGAATTAAAACTCCTTTGTAATCATGATCCCAAACTATAGCGCTACAGTCATCCGACGCAGTAGCACCTCCATTATTATCTAACCATGTTTGTAATTGGATTAAATTTCCTAATCCATCACATTCGACCGTTAAATCACTTGCTTCAATTTCTATAGTTGGATTAATAGTATCAATAATCGAATAAAAAGCCGTAGTTGTAACAAAGTTTCCACAATCATCTGTTGCCGTAAAGGTTACTGCAATTGGATTAGCACAATCAGAGCTAGCACCACCATAATTATTGGTCCAAGTTATTTCAGAGCAGTTATCAGTAACAGTAGCATAACCATTGTTATCTAACCAATCCTGAATAGTGCCATTGTTTCCAGTACCATCACATTCAATGGATATATCAGAAGCTTCAATATCTATAATTGGATTCGTTGAATCTTGAACAGTAATAACTTGTACTTCAGAAGCTGTGTTACCACAATCATCTATAGCGGTCCAAGTTCTAGTTAATGTATAATTAGAATCACAATTACCATTCGCTCTTTCTTCTAAATATGTTACTGTAATATTAGCATCACAATTATCAGTAGCAGATAAATCAGTAGCAGAAGCTGTAGGAACGGCATCACATTCTACTGTAATATCAGCAGGTGCAGGATCTAATACAGGAGCCGTGGTATCTTGAACAGTAATAACTTGTACTTCAGAAGCCGTGTTACCACAATCATCTGTAGCGGTCCAAGTTCTGGTTAATGTATAATTAGAATCACAATTACCATTCGCTCTTTCTTCTAAATATGTTACTGTAATATTAGCATCACAATTATCGGTAGCAGATAAATCAGTAGCAGAAGCTGTAGGAACGGCATCACATTCTACTGTAATATCAGCAGGTGCAGGATCTAATACAGGAGCCGTGGTATCTTGAACAGTAATAACTTGTACTTCAGAAGCCGTGTTACCACAATCATCTGTAGCGGTCCAAGTTCTGGTTAATGTATAGCTAGAATCACAATTGCCATTCGCTCTTTCTTCTAAATATGTTACTGTAATATTAGCATCACAATTATCGGTAGCAGATAAATCAG
>NZ_VSKL01000023.1 GCF_008086165.1 Algorimicrobium algoritergicola
TGTAATAAGCTACTAAAACAGGCTTTTGCTATTGCAAAATCAGGATTAATATATGAGGATACTTACAGAAGTACTTTGGTGAAAAGTTAATGAGTTTTTACTTGTTTTTTACCACAGTACTTTGTTGCCACACGTTTTTATTCCTTTTCTTTCAGAGCTTGTCAATAATTTTGTCCAAAATCAAATAAGTCGGAATTTCAAATTCAGAATCTTCGTTTGCAGTTGCTTCTTTATAAGCTTCTAAATAACTTTCTTTTGCACCAAGTAATTCTCCGTTCATTATTTGCCAATAAGCTAAACCTCTCAAGCGATATTGCATTTTTCTGGAATCATTATTGTCAGTCAGAGCTAGTTTAGAGTGCATAACTTCTTTTTCAGTATCAATACTTTCTCTAAAACTATAAATTTTCCATTTGTTTTCTGTTTTGTCGAGATAGCTAATTAATAAATAACGAAGAGTTAAAGGTGTGTTTGCTTTGCTTATTGATTGGATTTCTAATAAAGCTTTATATCCTTTAATTTTATCAATATCTGTGTCAAAAAGTTTCTCGAAAATTAAATTACTTGATGATACGACAGGGAAACTAGTTGAAGATTCAAATACTAAATCGGCAAGCATTTCCTTGCCTTCGGGTAAATCCAAGATTTTCAAAGCTTGCAATAATTCAATCGTAGTTTTTTGAGCATCCTCCAATTTATATTCTTGAGAAAAACTAAAGGTTGATACCAATAAGAAAAGTATAATTGTAATTTTTTTCATTTTTGACTATGTTTTTTAATTGTATGGATTAATCATTAGAGAATTAAAATCTCTTATTAATTCTTTGATATGGTTTTCAATATCAGATTTTTTTTCAGTTCCGTTTTTATCTAAAAATTCGTTTGCTTTTGAAATCAATTTATCGGAAAGGCTTTTAATTACTGGACTGAAATTATTTCCATTTTCAGCTTGTGCTTGAAGACCTCCACCATCGTTATAAAGTGATTTATATTTTTCTTTGTGTTGCTGAAATATTGTATTCAGCTGTTGTTTTAATTCTTTCATCGGTTTTTGTTCAAATGTGTGGCAACGGTAAGTGTATGAAATGGGCGAGTTTGCGTCCGAGGATTTTCCGCAGGAAAATCGGAAGGTGGCAAACGCACATTTACACTTGATTAGGGACTAAAGTAAGCATTTTTTATACACTATGTTGG
>NZ_VSKL01000024.1 GCF_008086165.1 Algorimicrobium algoritergicola
CAACGTTGTTGTATATGGTTTGTTGCGTGTTTTAAGCAACTAATTTAGTAAATAATTACGGACAAAGAAAGTCCGCGAGGACTTTCGCAAGTAGGCAAGAAGCCAGCAATAAATTATATACGGTGTTGGCAATCTGGCTTTTATTTTTTCAGTTCGTTTTTGTATAATTCCGCTATTTTTTTTCTGTCCGTTTCGTTTTTCAATATATTCTGTAACCACATTTGCGGTTGTTCAGTTGCGCTTTTATATTCCTTGTCTTTATATTCTTTAAACTCAAAAAAGTCAAACCAATTCTTATTGTGAATGTGCTGAAGCGAATAAACAGCCATTTCTCCATTTGTCGCTCCAAAAAATGGGCAAGTATGGACTTTCGTTTTTGTTGTGTCAGAAAGTTTGGTTATTAGAAATTCAGTCAGTTTTTCTTTGTCGTTTTTCGAGAAGTTTTTCCAATCCATTTCGCTAAAAACGAGTGGTTTTTCTTCTCTTTTAAATTCCGTTTCTGATATGTATTGTTCTCCACCCAAACAACCGCCTTTTTCGAAAACTAAAATATTCCACAATTCAGATATTGAGTCAGTTTGCGATATATGAATTAATTCGGGTTTCCAAAATGAGCTTACGAGCGTTGAATCCGATACAGAATAAGTCCAATCATTTTTTTCTTTTATTAAATTCCTATTTGTTCTGAACTTTCTTATTGAATCATTTTTGAGTTTTACGATTATCCAAAATTCAGGTCCCATTTTATAAAGTCCTTCAGATGTTGCAATATTCCATTCTGTTACAAAAAGTTCAGTTTGTTTATTATTTAAACGAATTGAGTCCGTTTCGTTAAGTCTTTTTTTTATATAAATATTTTCTATTAATTCAATGTCGATTTTTGTTTGTACTTGAATCGATTTTTTAGAATCAACGCAACTGGATAAAATTACAAAAGTCAATATAAAAGGGAATATTTTCATTTTTTGCGTTCTGTTTTTAGCTTGTTGCCAACG
>NZ_VSKL01000025.1 GCF_008086165.1 Algorimicrobium algoritergicola
CAGCTTTCAATACTTGGTTAAATGGGTTTACCGTTTCTGGTGGCTGTAATGCGACTGGTGATTACGGAACGCCTACGGCTCCACTTTTATGTGAAGGTGGTACAACAACAGTAACATATACAATTACAGATCTTTGTAATCCGTCTACTATTGATAGAACATTCTCTATAACGGCTCCTGAAGCTTTAGTTATTACAAGTGCGGCTACAAATATCGATATTCAATGTGACGGTACTGGAAACAATGGCGCGATTCAATTATGGTTAGATAATCATGGTTATGCAACAGTTTCAGATAATTGTTCTGAAGTAACGTGGACAAATAATTATGGTGGCGCTAGCTCTGATTGTGCGAATCCAATTGCGGTAACCTTTACGGCTACTGATGCTTGTGGAAACTTTGTTACAACTACGGCTTCTTATTCGATTATTGATTCTATTGATCCAGTAATTAATACCGTAGCAAGCCCACTAACTGTTCAGTGCGATGGTAATGGAAATATGGTCGCTTTAAATGATTGGTTAGAGAGTAATGGTGGTGCTTCTGCAACTGATGATTGTTCCGCTATTTCTTGGTCTCACAACTATACAGGGTTATCGGATGATTGCGGTGCAACGGGATCTGCTTCTGTAATTTTTACAGCAACAGATGCTTGTGGAAACACAAGTACTACAACGGCTATCTTTACTATTGAGGATACCACTGCTCCTGTATTAGATCCTGCACCTGCTGATATTACAGTAGAATGTGATGCCGTTCCTACAGCTTCTGCTACTGATTTATCTGCTACTGATAATTGTGATGCTAATATTACAGTAACATATTTAGAAGAAAGAGCGAATGGCAATTGTGATTCTAGCTATACATTAACCAGAACTTGGACCGCTACAGATGATTGTGGTAACACGGCTTCTGAAG
>NZ_VSKL01000026.1 GCF_008086165.1 Algorimicrobium algoritergicola
GTCATTGTGTGATGGAAGCTACAGGTTATTATCATTATCAGTTAGCTTATTTTTTATTGGAATCTGGCATCAAATTGTCTGTAGAAAATCCATTAGCAGTCAAACGCTTTATCCAGATGAAGCTCTCAAAGATCAAGACGGATAAAAGTGATTCAAAACTGATTTGTGAGTACGCAAAACAGGTCGAATTAAAACTTTGGCAAGGCAATTCTAAACACCAAACAGAATGTCTACAAATGACCAGACTCCTTTCTGTGTATACAAAACAGAGCACGATGTTAAAAAATAAATTACATGGTGAGGATGTTTTAGGCAATCCAAGTAAAGCCGTTGTACAATCTTTGAACCGTAGTTTGAAACACGTTCAGAAAGAAATGAAAACCTTGGAAGATAAGTTGCTAATATTAGTAAAGCAAGTTCATCAAGATGTGTTAACACGATTAAAAACGATTCCAGGCATTGGCAAGAAAACATCGCTTATGTTGGTTGTTCTCACAGACGGTTTCGAGCGTTTTACAAGCGGAAGTGAATTGTGTAGTTATGCAGGTTTAACTCCTATAATTAGAAAGAGCGGAAGCAGTGTAAAAGGACGACCTCGAATCAGCAAGATAGGCAATCAGAAGCTTCGGAATTTATTATTTATGTGCAGTTTTAATGCGTGTAAATACAACAAGGCATGCAGGGAAATTTATGAACGATTAGTAGCAAAAGGAAAGAGTAAAAAATTGGCATTAATAGCTGTTTGTAATAAGCTACTAAAACAGGCTTTTGCTATTGCAAAATCAGGATTAATATATGAGGATACTTACAGAAGTACTTTGGTGAAAAGTTAATGAGTTTTTACTTGTTTTTTACCACAGTACTTTGTTG
>NZ_VSKL01000027.1 GCF_008086165.1 Algorimicrobium algoritergicola
TAAACTAAACACAGATCGCATGGCAGTAGAAATTCAACAATTTCATGATAACGAAGTACTCGTAAACAACAAATTAATAATACAAGACCAGGAAGGCGTTTGGAAGGCCAAAATAGAGCTTACCAATGCCGAGCAGGAAGCATTCAATAAACACATTCAAAGTCAATAACATCCAAACGCTGCGTGCCGATTAATAGCAAACGCCCTATCTACCAAAAAGCACGTAGCGTTTTTTAAAATCATAGCATTATGACAACTACAACATCAAAACCTAAAAAATCAGTCCTTTGGTCGCTATTCGACTTTAAGAACACGCAGCATCGCTACATATTAAGTTTGTGTATGCAATTTGGCTGGAGTAAAACGCACCCAGTTACTGGAAAGCAAGTGGCAGACCTTGGCGCATTGGATAGCTGGTTAAAAGGCAAACATAAAATAGGCCAATCGCCTGTTAAAAAGCCGCTGATTGATATGGAGGCCAAAGAGGCAAGCCGTGTTATAACAGCCCTTGAGAATATGGTAGGCAAAAAACACGCGCAATCATGAGCTTCTTTATATACGCAATTATAGCATTAGTGGTCCTGTTGGTTCTCCTTATTGCTGGCTTGTCTTTTTTCTGTTTTGATGATAATGATGCTGATATGTATTGGCACGATGCCCAAATGACACCAAATACCAATAACCATGAGTAGACCCTATCAAAAAGTATCTAAAACAAAAATGGACGGCCTCTCTGCAGGAACG
>NZ_VSKL01000028.1 GCF_008086165.1 Algorimicrobium algoritergicola
ATTGCAAGCTTTTAAATAACTGGTCTGGGCATAACGTGGATTCGGGCTCTAAAAATCAACCGAATGACGAGTATATGAACAAAATTAAAAAGCAGTTCCCTGATCAACTTGGCTGCATCAAACAAATCGAGTCCATCATATATGCTGAACGCTCTAAAAATGGAAAAGAGTATGCTAAAAACTGGTTAAGCACCCAAGAGCAACATAAAACGGTTATGACGAATGAAAGCTATTTATTGACATTCGGAGATAACACAGGACACACCAACAGATTAAGAGGCGAAGGCTTAATTCTTACCATACACGGCGAAAAATACGCCTATGATAGTTTCGATATTAATTTCCGCCACCACGCAGATAAAGAGTGGTCTATTCAATATGACGTTAACGACTTGTCTCAAGTCCTTGCGGTTTCCGCAGACGGTAAAGAGCGCTTTATGTTGGAGCAAAAATACATACAGCCTATGGCGTTGGCAGACCGTAAAGATGGGGACCAGGAGGAACTGGATAAAATTCGCGCATTCAATAAGAAGGTTACCAACATGATTGTTGACGAACGCGCCAATAACTCTAGAATATTAGAGCCGTTCATGGACCAACCACAACTAAACGACACGCTTGCAAAACATTTGATTTCCGACAGTCTTGGCCAACACA
>NZ_VSKL01000029.1 GCF_008086165.1 Algorimicrobium algoritergicola
ATTGCAAGCTTTTAAATAACTGGTCTGGGCATAACGTGGATTCGGGCTCTAAAAATCAACCGAATGACGAGTATATGAACAAAATTAAAAAGCAGTTCCCTGATCAACTTGGCTGCATCAAACAAATTGAGTCTATAATATACGCAGAACGCTCTAAAAATGGAAAAGAGTACGCAAAAAACTGGTTAAACACCCAAGAGCAGCATAAAACGGTTATGACGAATGAAAGCTATTTATTGACATTCGGAGACAACACGGGACACACCAATAAATTAAGAGGCGAAGGTTTAATCCTTACCATACACGGCGAAAAATACGCCTATGATAGTTTCGATATTAATTTCCGTCACCACGCAGATAAGGAGTGGTCTATTCAATATGACGCCAACGACTTGTCTCAAGTCCTTGCCGTTTCTGCAGACGGAAAAGAGCGCTTCATGCTGGAGCAAAAATACATACAGCCTATGGCGTTGGCAGATCGTAAAGAGGGCGACCAGGAGGAACTGGATAAAATTCGCGCATTCAATAAAAAGGTTACCAACATGATTGTTGACGAACGCGCCAATAACTCTAGAATATTAGAGCCGTTCATGGACCAACCACAACTAAACGACACGCTTGCAAAACATTTGATTTCCGACAGTCTTGGCCAACACA
>NZ_VSKL01000002.1 GCF_008086165.1 Algorimicrobium algoritergicola
AAGTCCAAGTCACGACTGTTGTTCCTTGTACTGTAATCGGTAAAGTTGCATCGTTAGTAACGGTAACAGTTCCACCACAATTATCAGTAGCAGTAGGAGCAGTTAAGGATGTAACCGAACATTCAGCAGTAACATCAGCAAGCGAAGCAGCATCAGCAACAGGAGCTGTATTATCGGTGATTATGACATTTTGCGTTTGCGTAGATGCATTACTAATCACATCTGTATAAGTCCACGTAACAACAGTTGTTCCCTGCGTTGTTATCGGTAAAGTTGCATCGTTAGTAACGGTAACAGTTCCACCACAATTATCAGTAGCAGTAGGAGCAGTTAAGGATGTAACCGAACATTCAGCAGTAACATCAGCAAGCGAAGCCACATCAGCAACAGGAGGTGTAACATCATCAATAATAATATTTTGCGTTTGCGTAGAAGTGTTTCCATTCCCATCATTATAAGTCCAAGTAAGGACTGTAGTACCTTGGGTAGAAATCGGTAAAGAAGCATCGTTAGTAACGGTAACAGTTCCACCACAATTATCAGTAGCAGTAGGAGCAGTTAAGGATGTAACCGAACATTCAGCTGTAACATCAGCAAGTGTTGCTATATCAGCTACAGGCGCTGTGTTGTCTGTGATTATTACATTTTGAACAACATCTATGTCGTTTCCATGCCCGTCATCAAAATTCCAAGTAATAGTATAAATTCCTTGTGTATTATACGTTAACGGGTCAGTGGTTGTACCTGTAATAGTTCCCGCACAGGCATCCGTAGTTGTTGGCGCTGCAGCTGTTACAGAACATTCATCTGTTAAATCGGCAAGGGTTGGTGTTAAAGGATTAATCACATCTTTCGCTGTCAATACAACAGTCTCAACATCCGTGTTACCAGAATCATCTGTTGCCGTAACCGTAACATTAATTGTCTGATTATGAACCGCAGATATTACAAAACCAGCAATCGGGTTTTGGGTAACGGAAGCGACATCACAATTATCTGTAGCCGTTCCTAAAACATTTGGAATGGTGATTTCACAACTAGCATCTAAATTAACATTTCTATCTATACCTGGTGTTAAAACAGGGTCTTCATTATCTAAAACGGTAACAACAAAACTACAAATTTGCCCGGTAGGCATATTTACAGCATCGCGTTCTTCATAGGTTACGGTAGTAGGACCATCTGGAAAGGTATCACCAATTCCAAGAGCTGACGTTAATACCATAGATCCGCCACTTAAATCTGTTGCAGGCATGGTATACGTAACAACTGCACCACAAGTGCCGGGATCTACATTTACTGAAAAATCTGTTGGACAGTAAGTGATAGCACGACTAGCTGAACTTTCTCTAAAAGATTCTTCAAAATCCGGTCGCAACGACACATGCTCATTTAGCGGATTACTGAAAAAAGTAACCTGATTAGTATTTGCAGAATAATGATCTGAACTAATTGGTTTAGAAAAACCTTGAATACTAATAGTAAGAACAATTAGTAATAACGAGTAAAAAGTAATTTTTTTCATAATAGCGGTTAATTTTTTAATAATAAACTGTCAGAAATTTCTTAAAATCGGTTTTAAATAAAGACGCGATTAGAAACTACTTAAATCTGCTATTATTAATTATGTAAACTGAGGGAGCCCAAAAATAACCTATGGAAATGCGGTCTAGAAATTTATTCGGTAAACGGTTAATATACTCTTTGTATTTAATTAAACTATAGTAAACGACTCACTTTTTGATGTAAAACGCAGTATATCAAGTATTTCCGGATAATGAAATTTAATTGATGTTTTACTATTGATGAAGTGAAAAGTTTTAGTCGAGTAACGTTATGATAAATCCGATGAAATGCAATTTGCTTTTTAAGTGGTTGATTTAAATCTTAAATTTGTGTATCAAAATTAATATTTCTTCTTTTAAAAAAAACGTTCCGAAGGTTTGTAACTCCTCCGGAACGCCTTATAAATTAATTATAAAATAAACGTTTTAATTCACATTAATTTCCCAAGTTAACCCGCTAATATCTGTCAGTTTTAAAATATGACTGCTATTCGGGTTGTAATCGGTATCATTTAAAGATATTGAAATATCGGCTTTTGCACCCAATGGAATAATCAGACTATGAACACCAGGTTTTATTTTCGCCACATAATGATTACTAATTTGATCTGTTGGAAAACGTGATAAATCAGTTCCATTTAAAGACATGATTGTTTTTCCATTCGAATCCATTAATTCCATACCTATTAAAAAGGATCCATATACATCCACACCTTCCACACGATATACTTGAAATTCCAAAGTATTATTAGAAATGGTAGCCTGGCTTAACTCTAATTTTGGTTTTATGGATTTATTATGAAGCGTTCCAAAAACACCGCCATGAAAATACTGATTGGTAAATAGTGTTAATGAAAAAATAGCTAAAGCACCAAACAGAACAATCGGTTTTAAATTTTTAATCGGCAAAATACCTGAGCCTAAAAAGCCAAACCATTTGGTTCGTGTAAATACATAGTTTTTATCCATTAGTAATTTATCTAATGAATAATGGCCACTACCGCTTAAAAATAAGGTAAACCCGGTGGCAATACCTAGTACACCAATCTGCCATTCGTCTAAACAGGTGGTGCCAATCCATCCTGAACCGAGCAAAATACCCATGGCTAAAAAGAAGACCCCAATACTCATGAGTCGCGTGAAAAGACCTAGAATAATTAGGAGACCAACAATACCTTCTATGATGGTGAAAATAACCATGGCCCACCATAAAGCATCTGGATTTAACACCAAATATTCAATTATGGGTTTAATACCTAATGCGTTGGGAAGAAAATGATTGAATTTTTCGCCTATATAGCCCGCTTCATCAGGGTTTAACTTATTTGCTAATGCTACGCGGCGCCAAAAGGCTGAAAAGTAGGTCCATCCTACTACTAGGCGGATGGCTAATGTAAAAAGTCCAGCCGTGTTATACGACTGATTTGAAAATTGTTTCATGTAAAATGTATATAAATGTTAAAAAAAATATGAGACTATTAAGCGTAAGTTGCTGCAGTATCTAATTTTAAACATTGATATAATATGTAGAATGGCGGACTAACACCAGATGTTTTTTTGCTGTATTTTACGCCAATACGTGGTTGTACACTAGGCGATAAATCCGCGAAATTAATAGAGGGTTTAGTCGCTATTAATTTTAAAGTTTGAAGTTCTGTTGTTTTTACTACTTGAAATCCATCTACAGTTGCTAATTGGCAGATTTCAGAAAAATGAGTAGCAATTGTTTTGTGGGCAGGACGTTGAAAATCGATTTCTAGAGTTCCTAAAAATGTCTCTTTAGCCGAACATGGACTTAAAGCGAACAAAATGGCAAGCATTGAAAAAATGCGTGACAACTTATTAGAATATGGATTTTTTTTAATCATGAGATTTGCGAAACTATTCGTTTTTTAATCAGAAATAAAAACATTAACAAATTTTGTTAAAAGGATTGATATCCCATGTTCCGTTTAATTTTACTAACTTGGTTTGAAATCAAATTTTAAAACTTATGAAAAAAATTACTTTAGTGCTTTTTTTACTATCCCTTGGTATGCAAGCGCAAACGTTTCCAAGCCCGTATTGCGAAATTACAGATGCTACAGATGTTATCGTTGAAGAAATAGCATCCGTAGATTTTGGCGGAACTACAATAACAAATACGGATGTGGCTTCTGTATTAATTAACGAAACTGCAACGGTTGTAGCGGTAACGCAAGAAGACACATACACCATGGAAGTAACTGGTAATACCTATGGGCCTTTTGACACCGATATTGTTGCGTTCATAGATTGGAACCAAAATGAGGTGTTAGATGACGCTGGTGAAATATATGAAATAGGAACACTGACTAATACGGACGGAACCGATGGGATATCCGTAACTTTTGATATTGTTATTCCAACCGATGCTGTTCTAGGTGAAACACGAATCAGACTTACTAAAACATATAATGATTCTGATTCCCCGGCAGAAATTAATCCCTGTGGTATTGAGTTTGATGCATTCGGTCAAGGTATTTATCCAGGTTATGGTCAAGCATTAGATTTTACCTTGCTAGTTGAGGCAGCAGTTGTGTTGCCATTTCCGAATCCGTATTGTGAAATTACCGATGCTGGTGCTGTTTCTGTTGAAGAAATTACGACCGTAAATTTTGATGGAACGAGCATTACAAATTTAGATATAGAATCGGCTTTAGTAGATGAAACCGCTACAGTTGTTAATATAGCTGCTGGCGAAACCTATGCTTTGCAAGTCACTGGAAACACGTATGGCCCTTTTGATACGGATATTGTTGCATTCATAGATTGGAACCAAAATGATATTTTAGATGATGCTGGTGAAATATACGAAATAGGAACACTAATCAATACCGATGGAACCGATGGCGTTAGCGTCAGTATGGATATTCTGGTGCCAACAGATGCTGTTTTAGGTGAAACACGAATAAGAATTACAAAAACATATACCGATTCAGACTCTCCAGCGGAAATAAATCCATGTGGAATTGAATTTGATGCATTCGGTCAAGGCATTTATCCTGGATACGGACAAGCACTGGATTTTACATTAAATATAGCTCCTTTAAGTACGGATAGGTTTGAAGTAAATGCGCTTTCTGTTTATCCGATTCCAACAAAAGACTTTTTGAATATTAGTTATAAATCTACCATTCAAGGCGTAACTATTTTCAATATGTTGGGTCAGGAAGTTTATGCTCAAAATACGGCAGCATCTACATTGCAATTGCAGGTTTCCGAATTAGCAACGGGTCCATATCTTGTAAAATTACAAACAGAAGTTGGTACACATACTTTTAGATTTTTAAAACACTAACAAGTTTAATTTCTAAATAGCCATAAACAATAACTGAACAGGATTTATTTTCTTGTTCAGTTTTTGTTTTTAGTAATTTCAGTTCACTTTTTATTTTTTACAGTCAAAAAACGCTTTAGCCTGATTAGAGAATAAAAACAAAAAATTTTAACTTTACCACATGGCTATACTCGGAAATATTATCAAAGGTATTATTGAAATTAAAGACACATTTACGCCGGAATTGAATCCGGTGGAAGCTCAAAAAGAGGTGTTGAAAAATTTACTTACTCAAGCGGAAAATACAGAATTTGGAAAGCATTATAAGTTTGAATCTATTTTAGATTCGGATGATCTTGCAAAAGCATTTTCTGATACAGTTCCGTATTTCGATTATAATAAAATTCAAAAAGAATGGTGGTATCGCTATCAAAATGGGGAAGACCATATAACTTGGCCAGGCCACCCGAACTATTTTGCTTTAAGTTCAGGCACAACAGGAAAAAGTAGTAAGCGTATTCCTGTAACGGATGAAATGATTGACGCTATAAAACAAGCAGGTATCAATCAAGTATTCGCGTTAAGTAATTTTGATTTTGAAGCCGATTTTTTCGAAAAGGAAATCATGATGCTGGGGAGTTCTACAGATTTGCAAGAAAACAAAGATCATTTAGAAGGCGAAATCAGTGGAATAACAGCCAGTAATATTCCGTTTTGGTTCCGTGGTTATTATAAGCCAGGGGAAGATATTGCTAAAATTGAAGATTGGGATGAGCGCGTGCAGCGAATTGCCGACAATGCTAAAAATTGGGACATTGGCGCCATTAGTGGCATTCCATCATGGATAGAACTCATGTTGGAAAAAGTGATTGCGCAACATAACTTAAAGCATATTCATGAAATTTGGCCAAACCTAGAAGTTTACACGTCTGGAGGTGTGGCTTTTAGTCCGTATGAAAAGAGTTTTAATGCGTTAATGGGACATCCTATTACGGTTATTGATACCTATTTAGCGTCTGAAGGTTTTATGGCGTTTCAAGCCAGACCAGAAACAGATGCTATGCAATTGGTTACTGATAATGGTATTTATTTTGAGTTTGTGCCTATGAAACCAGAATATATTAATGAAGATGGCTCTTTGGTTCCTGACGCACCTTCTATAACGTTAGCACATGTGCAAACCAATCAAGATTATGTTTTAATAATCAGTACTGTAAGTGGTGCTTGGCGTTACGAAATTGGTGATACTATTGAATTTACAAATGTAGAACGCGCCGAAATAAAAATTACAGGTCGCACCAAATTTTTTCTGAACACGGTTGGATCGCAATTATCGGTGAATAAAATGGATGATGCCATGCAGCAATTAGAACAAAAATTCAACACTAAAATTCCTGAATATACTATTTGTGCGCAACGTGGCGCTGATGATGAATTTTATCATAGCTGGTATATTGGGAGTGAAGATTCATTGAATTCTGATGAAGTGGCCGAAGCTTTAGATGGTTTTTTAAAGACCGCCAATAAGAATTATAAAGTGGCGCGTGGAAAAGCTTTAAAAGGTGTAAAAGTGCAACTCATTCCGCCAGCTGTTTTTCATGAATGGAGTGCTGCCAACAAGAAAAAAGGTGGCCAAGTAAAAATGGAACGTGTTATGAAAGAAGATAAATTTCAGGATTGGGAAGCCTTTGTTACTTCACAGAAGTAGCCTCATCGGGAACCACGCCATCGCGTTCGTTTACAATATCCATGATTTCTTCGGGCGAAAGATAAAATTTTTCGATTCGTAATTTATAGGAAGGTGTAATATCGGCATTGTTCAAAATAAAATCTTTTGTTTTCAGAATATACGATTCCATACCGTGAGCAACAGCAAAGGTATCAGCAGCACGTTCGGCCTCAATAATATGATTTTCGGAAAGCAAGTACTTAACACCAAACCAAATAAGATTCAGATTGCTTCGGTCTTGATAATCCATTATATGACCGAGTTCATGACCTATCCAACCAATTAAAATATCCGATGGTATATCTTTAGTCGAAAACTCTTTATCTGAAATTTTAAATCGTTCACTAATTAAAATTACATAGTCTCGATATTCTCTCGGTTTAAAAAAACTTCCAAATTTAGGCTGTGCCTGCATGGTCGATTTTTTAATATTCTTTTTAAACTTTATCTCAATCCCAACATCCCGTAAAGTTGGATAAAAATCCAAAGCAGCTTTTGTTTCGTTTTCTATAGATTTAGGAATTATTTTTTGAGCGTAAGTGTTTAGTGTTGTCATAAATAGTATTAAAAGTATAATGGGTTTCATAGCGTTTTTAGTATAACGAATAATTTATAAATTGGTAAGGCATTTAAATAAATAGCTATCCAAAATCTTAAAAATTCGTGATTTCCATTTTAGAAGTTTTATCCAGACGAATACATATAAATTGCGTCTTTTTTTCTGTGACGCCATAAATGGATTGTGTGAACACAAGTTACGGGGTTTTGATTGTTTTTTTAAACTGATTAGATGCTAATCTTGACCCAAATGAATAATTAGGTATTGATTTTCGAATATTCTGGAAAATGCTGTGTTTATTAGGTGAATAACAGATGGTTCATCAATCTTATATCTTTTAAATTCGTATTAAGCTTTTTCTATTCAGTATGAAACCCTATTTTTAGTGACGGTTTTAATTAGATAATTTTCGATGTCTTTAATCTTACATAAATCAACCAGTCATGAGTCTGTTTATAAAAAAAAGTATCATTGCCACAACAGGAGTATTTCTTTGTGTTTTTCTGATGGTTCATTTGTCGGCAAATATACTCTTGTTATTTCCGGAAGCAACGGCTAGAAGCCTATACAATGCGTATTCGACCACTTTAAGAGAAAGCACACTTATTATGATTGTGGCTTATTTACTGTATCTATCTATTGTTTTTCATGTTATTTATGCTGGCATAATCACCTATAAAAACCGTCGTGCAAAAAATGATCGTTATATCATTAATCATAAACATGAAACCAGTAGTTGGGCTTCTCAAAATATGGGCGTTTTAGGGGTGCTTATTTTAATTTTTATGGGTGTTCATCTGGTTAATTTTTGGGCACGCGTTAAATTGGGAATAGGCGAGGACGTAGGAACAGATATAGCCGGAAATATAGATGTTTACGAAGTTACCTTTGCCTTATTTCATAATATCTATTACGTGCTTTTCTACACAATTTTAATGATTCCACTAGGATTTCATTTGCATCATGGCCTTAAATCAGCTTTTAAAACCTTGGGATTTTATCATGAAAAAGGACTTCAAGTATTGGCTAAAATTGCACTTATTTATGCCATTATTGTTAGCGTAGGTTTTGGGATCATACCAATAATCGTTTATTTCAAATAGTAAGTATATGACATTAGATTCAAAAATTCCAGAAGGCAGGCTAGAAGATAAGTGGAAAAACTATCAAGCAAAATCGCACTTAATCAATCCAGCCAATAAAAAGAAACTCAATATTATGGTTGTGGGTTCTGGATTATCAGGCGCTGGAGCAGCAGCTACGTTGGCCGAACTTGGGTATCAGGTGCAATGTTTTTGTTATCAGGACTCTGCAAGACGGGCACATTCTGTAGCCGCTCAAGGTGGCATAAATGCAGCCAAAAATTACCAGCATGATGGGGATAGTGTTTGGCGTATGTTTCATGATACGTTAAAAGGTGGCGACTTCCGTTCGCGCGAAGCCAACACCTATCGATTGGCTGAATTATCAGCACCCTTAATAGATCATTTTGTGCAGCAAGGTGTTCCGTTTGCACGCGAGTATGGTGGTGTTTTGGCTAATAGAAGTTTTGGTGGCGTGCAAGTACAGCGTACGTTTTATGCACGCGGACAAACTGGGCAGCAGCTGGTTTTGGCGGCTTATTCGCAATTATCTAAAATGATTCGCGCCAAAAAAGTGGACATGCTACCAAGGCATGAAGTATTGGACCTAGTTGTTATTAATGGAAAAGCAAAAGGCGTCGTTGCGCGCGATTTAGAAACTGGTGCTATTAAACGATTTGCTGCTGATGCCGTTGTACTAGCCACAGGTGGTTATTCCCGTGTTTTCAGATTGTCTACTTTGGCCATAGGTTGCAACGGAAGTGCTATTTGGAAGGCTCATAAACGCGGTGCCTTTTTTGCTGCACCTAGTTTTACACAAATTCATCCCACTGCTTTACCACAAACTAGTAATGCGCAATCAAAATTGACTTTAATGTCTGAATCCCTTCGTAATGATGGTCGGATTTGGGTGCCTAAAAACAAGGACGATTCTAGAAAGCCTCAAGACATTCTCGAAGAAGAGCGCGATTATTACCTAGAAAGGCGCTATCCGAGTTTTGGAAATTTAGCACCTAGAGATATTGCTTCGCGAGCAGCAAAAGAACGCATAGATGCTGGTCATGGTGTTGGCCAATTGAAAAATGCCGTGTATTTAGATTTTAAGCATGCTATTGCAAAAATGGGAAAGGATGCCATTACCGATAAATATGGGAATTTGTTTACCATGTATGAAAAAATAACAGGAATTAACGCCTATCATGAGCCGATGAAAATTTCGCCAGCAGCCCATTTTTCCATGGGTGGACTTTGGGTAGATTATGAGTTAATGACCACTATTCCGGGTTTATATGCTATAGGTGAATGTAATTATTCCGATCATGGAGCCAATCGCCTGGGCGCGAATTCGCTTCTTCAAACTAGTATTGACGGGTATTTTATTTTACCGAATACCATTAATAATTATTTAGAAGGCGAATTACAAGCGGAACATCCTAGCATAGAACATCCTGAATTTGCCAAAGTAGAGGAGGACGTTCAGAGACAAATTCAAAAAATATTACATATAAATGGCAGTCGAACTTCGGATGATTTTCATCGCGAGTTGGGAAAAGTTATGTGGCAAGAATGTGCTATGAGTCGGAATAAAGTGGGATTAGAAAACGCCATTACTCAAATAAAACAAATTAAAGTCGCTTTTTGGAATGATGTCAAAGTTACTGGAAGCGCAAATGAAATGAATCCTGAATTGGAAAAAGCGCTGCGTTTGGCCGATTTTATGGAGTTAGCCATTCTGATGTGTACAGATGCGCTTCAACGAAACGAATCTTGTGGCGCTCATTTTCGGGAAGAATACCAAACTGAAGAAGGCGAAGCCAAACGAAATGATGCGGATTATGCCTACGTTTCTGTATGGGAATATCAAGAAGCAGATTTTAAGCTACATAAAGAAATTTTGGAATTTGAATATATTCAGCCAACGGTAAGAAGTTATAAATAATAACCAGATGAAAGTAACCTTTAAAATATGGAGACAAGATCATTCTGATGCTCAAGGATCTCTAAAAGCATATATTGTTGATGGATTATCGGAAGATATGTCCTTTTTAGAAGCCTTGGATTATCTGAATGAAACCCTTGTTTTAAAAAATGAAAAAGTCATTGCTTTTGAGTCCGATTGTCGGGAAGGTATTTGCGGACAATGTGGTGTGTTTATTAATGGTAGAGCACACGGACCGCATGATCATATAACGACCTGCCAATTGCATATGCGTAGTTTTAAAGATGGGGATACCATTGTTGTAGAACCCTGGCGCGCAGCTGCTTTTCCGGTTATTAAAGATTTAGTAGTTAATAGAACGGCCTTTGATAGAATTATGGAACAAGGCGCTTTTATAACGGCAAAAACGGGTACTGCCGCCGAAGCTAATGCCATTCTCATATCCAAAGATGTGGCGGATTCGGCTATGGATGTGGCTGCTTGCATAGGTTGTGGTGCTTGCGTGGCAACGTGCAAAAATGCATCTGCTGCCTTATTTACATCTGCAAAAATAAATCACCTCAATAAATTACCGCAAGGTCAACCGGAAGCACATAAACGGTTGTTGGATATGACAGCCCAAATGGAATTAGAAAATTTTGGGAGCTGTACGTTTACGGCCGCTTGTGAGGTGGAATGTCCAGCCGAAATTTCTATACGTAGTATTGCAGAAATGAATGCACGCTATATAAAGGCGAAATTATTTGGGTAAAGGACGCGTAAATACAGCGTATTCTCTTATTAACTAAAATACTCTAGTACAGCGGTTTTCTTATTACGTGGTTGTTTTAAATGATTAGAATTACCGTATCTATTGACAGATGTCTATAAAATCGATATATTAGTCTTTTATTATTAATTTGAGTTTATTTTAAAACCTCTTTACGTGTATTTGCCTAATAAATTTTATGGTTTAAATTTAAAATCTCTTTGTAGATTATACCATGAAACTTATGATTTTTATCATAGGAAAAGCGCGTTAGAAGCTTTAACTTATCGCATTAATTTATGATATAATTTATGAGAAAACACATACTATTACCAACCGATTTTTCTGATAATGCTTGGATTGCAGCTTTATATGCCTTTAAACTGTATGAGGCGGAAACGTGTACATTTTATTTTTTACATTCGTCTATAATAAAGGGGTCTACTAAATCTAGCATGTCTAGTAAACTAACACGTGTTATGACCGAAAATGCTAAAAACGGTCTAGCAGAGGTTAAAGCAAAAGCAGAACAGAATCATGCCAATGCCAACCATCAATTTGAAACTATTTTAAGTGCTTATGATCTCAAAGATTCATTAGAATCCATCATAAAAAAGCAAAAAATTGATATGCTTATAATGGGAACCAAAGGCGCCACAAAAGCAGAAGAAATTATTTTCGGAAGTAATACGGTAAGTATTATTCAAAGTGTGAAGGATTGTCCCGTTTTAGCGATTCCAGATGAATTTAAATTTGAAAAACCAGAAAAGATTGCGTTTCCAACAGATTTTAATCGCAGCTATGGTGATGAATTGCAGCCATTAAAAGAGTTGGCCAGCCTGTTTGATTCTAAAATTGAAATTGTTCATATTAATAAAGATCATGACATTTCAGAAGCACAGGATTACAATTTGGATCAACTTAAAGCATCTTTAAAAAATATTACGCACAATTTTCATTCTATGCCTAAAGAAGGAAATAAAGAACGCGGTATAACCGATTTTATAGAGCAATTTGATATTAATATGTTAGTTATGATAAACTATCCACATAGTTTTATTGAAAGCTTTATGAAAGAACCTATTATTAAAAAATTAGGCTTTAAATCCAGTATTCCATTTTTAGTTATTCCTGGTTAAAACAGATTTTAATGAACCCATATAAAAAGGTGTCGCTTTAATAATACCGACAATCACTTAATGAATTTTACTTATGAGACATCACATTTTATTACCTACTGATTTTTCAGATAATGCCTGGAGTGCAGCTTTGTATGCTTTAAATTTATATGCTAGCGAGCCGTGTACATTTTATTTTTCACACGCTTGGACGTTTTTAAATTCTGGAGCACGATCACATATTCCGCAAAGTGCAATAGAGCCCGTTCAAAATAAATTAAAGAAAAAATTGATGGCGCTTAAAGATCATGCAATACTGGAAAGTAAAGATCGCGATCATACCTTTGAAACTATTTTTAGTGAAGGTTCTGTATTGGATTGTATGGAAGTTGCTGTTAAAAAACATAATATACGATTAGTTGTTATGGGTACCAAAGGTGCTACAGGCGCTCAAGAGTTTTTATATGGTAGTAATACGGTTACAGTCATGAATAAAATGAGACATTGTCCTGTTTTGTTAATTCCAGGTAATTTTGAATATGTGAAACCAAATAATATGGTTTTCCCCACAAAATTTAATCGCTTTTATGGCGAAGAGTTAAAATTTATTAAAGAAATAGCAGATTTACATGGGTCTAAAATTGAGATTGTTCATATTAACAAAAAGGATAAACTTGAAGACACACAGCTTGAAAATGTTGACATGCTAAAGACCTATTTCAAGAACTATGATATTAATTTTAATTGGCTTACCGAATCTGGAAAAAAGGAACAAATTATAACCCGTTTTATAAAGGAAAACAAGAGTAATATTCTTACCATGATTAATTTTGAGCATAGCTTTGTTGAAAAATTAATTAAGGAGCCTGTTATTAAAAAAATGGGCTATCATTCTATAATTCCATTTCTGGTTATACCACGTGTGGACTAGAAACGCTTATTAAACGATGTTGAATTTTGTGGATACAACTTGTATCAAATAGTTGGTTATATAAAAACGTATGGCGAAAAGATGGCATGCATTTACAAAAGTGATTTAAAAGAATCTTAGAAAAGAATGTGCACAAAACAAGGTGTCATTTGTAAAATATGACACCTAAATTAAACTAATTTTTATGGCACTTCATAAACAGAAAACATGTCCTATTGGAAACGATTTATAGCTATATAAATGAACTTGCTTATGAATGTGATTAATTCGTTATATCAAATCGGTGTAGGCTTTAAGCTTATAGATTTAACACCTACTGCATGATCAACAAGCAATTATTCCATTTCTTTTTTATACTAGGCTTTCTAATTCTTAATGCCGTACCATGCTATGCATTTCAGCAAAAAACGAAAGACAGTGCTGATTATTTTAGAAAAAAGGTAAAGAATCCGCGAGACAAGGATGATTTAATACAGGCTTTTGAATTTTACAACAAAACGAAAGAGCAAAATTTGAAAAAGTCTCATGTTACGCATGCCATTTACAATTTGCGACAAATAGCAATTATTCAATATAAATTGGGTTTCTTTTATGATAGCGAAGATTCGTCCATTGAAGCTTTAAGCTTGCTGGATAATATGAAAGTAGATTCTACGACCACTGAAAGTCGTATTGGAATTTACAACCAGCTGGGTAAAATATATCGTCAATTATTGGACTATGATAAAGCCATTACTTATTATCGAAAGGCGTTAGAATTAGTTACAGAACAACAACATCAAATTAAACTTAAAAATAATATTGGATTTACGCTTATAAAATCAGGGAATTGGAAACTGGCACTTACAGAATTTGAAAACCTCTATAATTCGTTGGCAGAAGTTGAGGATTCCACAGAAAAAGCGCGTATTCTCAATAATTATGGAATAGTTAAGGGGAAACTCAAGCAACCAGATGCCTTGACTTACTTAACACAAGGTCTTGCTATGCGTGAAGCTTTGAAAAATGGAAGTGAAGTAATTGGAAGTTTCAATGATTTATCCAAGTATTACTCGGATACAGGTGATACCATTATAGCAGAAACATACGCAAGAAAAGCTTTCGCTTTGGCCAAAGAAACGAATAATTCTAATATTATTTCAGAGACATTGGATTTGGTAATTGGTTTAAAAAGCGATTCAGAAGTACAACTGTATAAACAGATTAGTGATGGTATAGAAGAAAATAATCTATTAACCGAAGGAAAATATACCTCCAAAAAATATGATTTATTTAAACAGGAAAAAATTGCCAGTGCTAATTTACTTCAAGCTGAAAAGCAGAAAAACTTAAAGTTAATTTACGGATACACAGCCATTCTTATTATCGTATTGGGTTTTATTTGGTTTTTAATAACGCGGCATCGGCACAAAAAACAAAAACAATTGGAGGTTTATAATACCGAACTCCGGATTTCTAAAAAAGTACATGATGAGGTGGCTAATGATGTGTATCATCTAATGAATAAATTGCAGCAATCCACCATGAGTCGTGATGGTATTTTAGATGATTTAGAAGCTGTTTATGAAAAAACTAGAGATATTTCTAGAGAATATCATGAAATTGATGTCACAAATAATTATCAAGAACTCCTTAAAGATTTAATATCAAACTATCAAAATTCGGATACGAATATCATTATAAAAGGCATTTCAAAAATAAACTGGGAAACCGTATCCGTGAATAAAAAAGTAGCTATGTATAGGGTCATTCAAGAATTAATGACCAACATGAAAAAACATAGCGCTGCAAAAATAGTTGTTTTGGACTTCACTAAAAACGGTCAAAAAGTGCATATTCAATATTCGGATAATGGTGTTGGATGTAGCATAGAAAAACAAAATGGTTTGCAAAATGCGGAAAACCGTATAGATACTTTAAATGGTTCTATTACTTTTAAGTCTCAAATTAACCAAGGCTTCAGTGCTTTTATTAAAGTTTAAGATGTTTAAAAAAGTTATAGTTTCAGACGATTTAATTAGTATTAATTTAGGGATGTTAACCATTCTGGATACGTTGAAAATCACCAATGTCACGTCCGTTCAGTACTGTGATGATGCGTATTTGCGGATTCAAAGTGCCAGCTTAAGTGAGGAGCCTTACGATTTATTGATAACAGATTTATCGTTTAAAAAAGATCATAGAGATCAAAAATATGCATCAGGTGAAGACTTAATAAAAGCGTTGCATACCAGTTTTCCAGAGTTAAAAATTATTGTTTACTCCATTGAAGATAGGGCTCAAACCGTCAAGCGCCTGATAAATGAGTATGGTGTAAAAGGGTATGTATGCAAGGGCAGACGCGGACTTTTTGAATTGAACGAAGCCATAAATGCGGTTTCTAATAACGAACGCTATGTTTCAGGAATTGTTTCGCAAGCGTTGAGTAAAAAGTCTGATTTAGAAATTGATGATTATGATATTTTCTTGTTAAAGCAATTGTCTTTAGGTTTATCACAGGAGCAAATCAGTCAGCAATATAAGGCAAAAGGCATGTCGCCAAGTAGTTTGAGTTCCATTGAAAAACGACTTAATAAACTCCGCATTCAATTTAAAGCAAAAAATGCCATTCATTTAGTGGCTATTGTTAAAGATTTAGGGCTTATTTAAAAAATTCATGTCATTACGGAAAACAGTAAGGATATATAATAAAAGCATCTTATGTTTGCTTTGCTATTTATTGAGATAAAAACAGGGGAGTTTTTTAAGCGCACAGATTCTGTGCGCTTTTTTCGTTTGGTATCAGTTTTAAATTTTTTTTGGAAGAATGTGTTATTTTATTTGGTTAATTTGAAGGATAGAAAATACCATTTTGTTCAATTTTATGTTTCTTATTCTTAATCCGATTTATAAGTATCACAAATGTATTTATTAATCATATGCTTTGTAATTTTCTTTAAGGTTTTACCCGTTCCAGGGTGTAGGCCTAATGACGTAAAAAACTCTAATGTACCATCTTGATTCTTCCCATACCATAAATTTTCTATGCCATCCTCTTTGAAAAATTTAGTTTGACAATCAGGATTTACTTTTCGGAAGTTCTCAATACGGTCTTGATCATATAATTTAAGAATACCTTCTTTTAATAATTTCGCATTAAAATCAGCTGCAACATAATGATCAGTTTCCCAAAGCATCCATTTTTGCTTTGTAACCGAATTGTAGATTATAAATGTAGTAGTTACTGCAAGTAGTAAAATAATAACAATTTTATGTTTTTGAAAGAATGATTTACTATTGACCGAGTGGTTCGATTTTACTTTTGGTAATTGTTCATTTATAAAGTCAATATAATGGTCAAATCCTAAATAGTGACATAGTCCATTAATGACTTTTATCTGTTTTACCTCAATATCTTCTGTTTCATTTTTAAGGGCATTGGTATAGTAATCTCTAAATGTCCGTTCTCCTAGCGAGAATCCTTCCTTTTCTTGAATATACCATGAAAGCTCTTCAGCTATCTTGACCGCAGAAGGGTTTTGAATACCTTGTTTAATGAGTTCATTCCGCGCTTTTTCGAAGGCTTTAATTAGTAATTCTTTATGCATTTAGAAGGTGTTTTAGGGAATAAAGTTACATAATTATTCATTGGAAATTTGTTGGAAATGGATTTCCTAAATCTTTCCAATAGACATCCATTGTATTTCCAACCCAAACAAATCAGTTTCCTTTCATTTGACTTATGATTGATTGATGCCTAATCGCATAGGCTTGCGAAAATCAATCTAAGTGGAGTTTTAAAGATGGGTTATGTGCCTATGAGAAGTAATCATGTCATCTGTCTTTAACTCCATACTTCTCAAGCGAGAATGACGTCTTCTCGCACAATAGCGCGTATTGCTGAATAGTCAATTTCCAATGAAATAGGTGGACAGCCATACGATTGTTCAATTTTAATTTAAAATCAAATGAAAAAAGTATATCTAATACTGTTTATGCTTGCCATGAATATGGCATTCTATTCCTGTACACCAACCAGTGTAGCAGATGAAACAAGTGCTCAAGCAACGGATTGTTGTGGCAATGAAGGCGATATTCCGCCGCCACCACCGCCGCCGCCGCCAGGAGATGATGATTAGGTTGTGATTTCATTTTAGTCATGTTAAAGAAAAGAGAATTGTATTCAGAAATGAATGATTCTCTTTTTTTTAGTTTGGTTACGGGATACCGTAAGGTGATTTCATTTGCAAAATATATATTTGTTTGTTTTGGCTAAAAATCAATTAGATACCGACTTACAAATTTTTATTAGTTAATTATTAAAATGTGTAGTCTAACTTTTTTAAGGGAAAAGTGTTTCATAAAATTAATTAATAAGATATGAGAAGTAGTAAATATATTTATTCTGGAATTGTTTTTTTTATAATAATTACTTCTTCAATAGCTTTTAATACAATTAATGTATTTAACAAATCTACGAATGCGGATCCAATAGTTAGTTTTACATTTAATAACAATAATACATGTTCTGGACAAAGTATTTCTTTTACATCAACCGTTACGGGTGATAATCCTTTTACTTATTCATGGGATTTTGGAGATGGAATTATTTCTACACTAGCAAACCCTAGTCATGTCTTTCAAGCAGAAGGTTGCGGTGGAACACAAAATTTTACAGTAACGCTTACAGTTACAGACGCTAATGGATTAACAAGTACTGATTCAGAAATAGTTACTGTGAAGGAAAAACCAAATATTAGTTTTGTTGATACTAATCCAGGTGTTGCTGGACCTTTCAATAATTGTGGCAATACAAGTGTTAGTTCCGAATTTTTAGTTGAAGTTGGTAATAACTCGATTTCATCGTCATGTGTTAATTCATATAGTATTAATTGGGGTGATGGAACTGCAACTGAAAATAATATTAATTTCCCTATCTCTCATAATTATGTGGGTTTTGGTACTTATAATATGAGCATTACGGCTAATGGTGCTAATGGTTGTTCTAATACTAAAACTTATATTGTTAAGAATGCAACTAATCCTTCGGGAGGAATTTCTGGACCAGGAAACACTCAAAATTTATGTGCTCCAACCGCCGAAATTCAATTTGAAATAACAAATTGGGGTACAAATACCTCTGATACAACTTATGAAATAGATTATGGTGATGGAAGTACTGTTACTTATTCTCAAACAGAGTTAGTAAGCTCATCCTTTTATAATGCAACCAATCCTTCAAGTTCATTGCCGTTTCCTATCCTTCCACATTCTTATACCCAATCTAGTTGCCCTAATGAATTTGTAGCTCGATTATGGATAAGAAATGCTTGCTCTCCCAACCCAAATCCAGCAACACTTCCAAACATATTAATAATTATAAGTCCAGAAGCACGGTTTTTAGCTCCAGATGTCAGCTGTATAGATACTGCTGTAGAATTCATAAATACGACCGAAGCAGGTTATGGGTTTAATTGTTCATCAGATGTTAATTTTATTTGGGATTTCGGGGATGGTACGACTACTGTTTTAACTACTGGTTATGAAACTGTAAATCATACTTTTTCAACTCCTGGAACTTATACAGTAACTCTTACTGGAGATAATTTTTCTTGTGACGAATCAATATACACACAAGATATATGTATTGAAATACCTATAGCTCCTGAATTTACATCAAATGATACTGAAGGCTGCGCACCATTCACCACTATTTTCAATAACACTACAAGTATTTCTAATCAATGCGGTACGCCAACTTTTGAGTGGTTAATTAATTATACAGCAGGTTTTTGTGGGACATCCAATGGCGCTAATTTTATTAATGGAACCAATGCGAATTCTGAAAACCCTGTAATTGAGTTTACGAATGCAGGAACCTATGAGATTATTCTGCAAGGAACTAATTCTTGCGGAACAACTTCCAGCATACCTCAAGAAATATTTGTAACGGCGCCTCCACAAGTCGAAATCAATGCTATTACTGATTTTTGTGATTCGTCAGCCGTTGTGTCGCCAACAGCTAATGTAAACAGTTGCAGTCCAGATAGCGGAACCTATAACTGGAGTATTAATATAGGAACATCGCCCACAGATTGGGAATTTACTAATGGTACCAATCAAAATTCAGAATCGCCAGAGATTAGCTTTTATACATTTAACACGTATGTTTTAAGTCTTGAAGTATCTACTGCTTGTGGAACAATAACAGATACCGAAGAATTTGTAATTTCTCCTGTTCCTACTATTGCAAACACTGTTTTAGACCAAACGCTTTGCTCTGGATCAAGTACGGATAATATTATTCTCGCTTCTGATGATTCAAATACAACCTATGAATGGGTGGGGACATCTCCAACGGGGAATGTTACAGGTGTCATTACGTCAGGTAATTCCGATAACATTCCAGCGCATATTTTGACTTTAAGTGGTGGTACTGTAGGAACTGTAATTTATACGGTAACACCCTATTTAGTGAGCGATTGTCCTGGAGATCCAGTGCAATTTACGATAACAGTAAATGCTGGCCCTTCTATTACTACACAGCCTAATGGCGGAACATATTGTATTGATGGCGTTGCTAATGTATTAACCTTTACATTGTCTAGCAATACAACAGGAACACCAACTTATCAATGGTATTATAACGATTCAGGTATAGATGATCCAACAGATCCAAATACCACAGCCGTTTCTAGTCCAGAAGGAACACAAGCTGATTATCAACCACCAACCGATGCATTGGGAACGCTTTATTATTTTTGTATTGTCAATTTAGGAGGGACAGGCAGTTGTAGTGAAATTGCCTCAATACCAGTTTCTATAACCATTACACCCAATATTGTTATTAGTAATGAAACACCTTTAAATCAAATTATTTGTTCAGGCGCAACTGCGGCAGATTTAAGTTTTACTGGTAATAACGGTGGTGCAGGATCCATTATTTATAATTGGTTTGTTTCTAATGATACTATAATAGACGGAACAGATACACCAGTCGGAACAAATAGCACTATTTTTTCACCAGGTATTTTAAATACTCCAGGAATCTATTACTATTATGTTACTATTGATGTTGATGAAAGTTTAGGATGTTCAGATGTTTCGAGTCAAATTTTCAGCATTGAAGTTGTTGAAGATCCTGAAGTTGTCCTTACACCCACAGATCAAAATATTTGTACCAATGTGACTGCAGACTTATTAATAGCGCAAGTATCTGGCGGTATTGATTTAACAGGGGATGGCACTATAAACAATGATGATTATACATTTCAATGGTATTTAAATGGCGCTCCCGTTTCTGAAGTTAATGATGCTGATGCTGATGTGAGTACTTTTAATCATGACAGTTCATTGCCAGCAGGCATTTATAATTATTATTGTGAAATTAGCCAACCCAATACTTTAAATTGTAATGGTACTAGTAATACTGTAACCATTACGGTTAATGTTGGTCCATCTATTGATTCTCAACCATTAGCTGCCGAATATTGTTTAGGTGATACTATAGATAATCTGGAGGTTATTATTAATAATACTGTTGGTGTTCCAGATTATCAGTGGTACTCTAATGACACAAATGATACAGATACTCCAAATCCGATAGGCACCAACTCAAGTACATTAGTAATTCCCAATACAACGGTTGGAACATTTTATTATTACTGTGTCATCACTTCTTCCGCTGGAGGTTGTGGCGAATTAACAACACAAATTGTTCAAATTACTATTAATCAAGTACCAGAAATTAGTGATTACGCGGCATTAATTTGTAGTGATAATGTATTCTCAATTATTCCAGATACTACAAATGGAGATATTGTGCCATTAAACACAACTTATACTTGGCCTGCGCCAATCGTAAATCCCGCAGGAGCCATTAATGGAGCAGTTGAACAGTTAATACCAACTACAACAATCTCACAGGTTTTAGAAAATACAACTGTTAATCCTGCAACCGCAACATATACCATAACACCTCAATCGGGTGATTGTATCGGAAATACGTTTGAGGTCGTCATTACTGTTAATCCATCTATATCAGTTGCAGCAACACCAAATAATAACTCCTGTTTTGAATCCAACGATGCATCTATAGAAATTAGTATTACAGGAGGTGTCCCATTCTCAGGTGGCAGTCCATATCTGATAAACTGGAGTGGACCTAATGGATTTACTAGTACGGATGAAGATATTTTTAATCTTGAAATAGGAACTTACACATTGGACATTTTAGACGATGGTGGTTGTCCTTATTCAGAAATATTTGTGATTACAGAGCCAGACGAATTAGTTTTTGATTCCATTAATTTTGATCCTGAAACAATATCTTGCTTTGGCGCTAATGATGGTAGTATCGATATTAATATCATAGGAGGTACAGAGCCTTACGCATATAATTGGACATTGAATGGACAACCTTTTTCAACTGACGAAGACCTTACCGATTTGGGGCCAGGAAATTATGAGATTTCTATAATGGATGCCAATAATTGTGGTCCTATTATAGAAAGCTTTTCTGTGGTTGAACCACCTTTATTAGTGCTTTCTCCAATCGAACAAACAAATGTGCTTTGTTTTGGCGATTCAACTGGCGCTATAAATATAGATGTTGTTGGTGGAAGACCTGGTTATACTTTTGCTTGGACAGGACCTAACGGATTTGTTAGTAACCTCCAAAATATTGATGCTTTAACAGCAGGGAATTACACGGTTGTAGTTACAGATAATTCAGGCTGTTTTGATTCGTTAGATTTCATAATAACTCAAAATGATGAAATTATTATCAGTGTTACAACAACAGAGATTGAATGTTATGGAGATAATGATGCATCGATTACCATAAACAATATTTCGGGAGGTATTCCTCCTTACGATATTGCATGGAGTAATTTTGGAACAGGAATGTCGCAAATCAATTTATCAGCAGGAATTTATACGATTACCATTACAGATGCTATAAATTGTATCAAAGCTTTTCCTATTGAGATAGAAGAGGCTCCACTATTTTTAATAGATCCTGTAGTGACCCAAATGTCTTGTTCTGGAGAAAATGACGCAAGCATCATTCTCAATTTTCAAGGAGGTATAGATCCTGTTACTGTAGTTTGGGATGATGACAGTACCGCTGGAGTTGAAAGAAATAATTTACCGCCAGGAACGTACTCGGTTACAATAACGGATGGAACACCATGTGTTATTCAGGACTCCTTTACCATATTTAATATTTTACCATTACAATTATCTGCTAATATTACAAATGCGCTTGATTGTGATGATACGAATAGTGGTGCCATTAATTTACTAATTGCAGGAGGAACACCTCCTTTTAATATAGCATGGTCTAACGGAGCCGTTACGGAAGATTTAAATAATATTCCACCAAACACCTATTACGTAACTGTTACTGATGCCAATGGTTGTCAAATAGAAGATAGTTGGGATGTTTCTCGATTTGAACCATTAATGTTGGAGGTAGACGTTCAGTCAGAAGTTGATTGTGAAGCACAAACCGTTGATCAAACATTTGTAGCTTTGGCAAGTGGAGGCGTACCACCATTTCAGTTTAATTGGTCAAGCGGAACGGTTAGTGGTTTAAATAATGAAATTATGACCACGGATATTAATGGGCTTGTTGTTTTAGAAGTGATAGATAGTCAGGGCTGTAGTACCAATTATAATGTTAATGTAGATATTCCCGTTTTAGGTAATCCTGGTTTTGAAACAACGTCTTTTGGTTATAGTAACTATGGCATTTTTGCCATTCAAGATCCTATTCAATTCACCAATACAGCTACAGGTGATTATGTAAGTATTTTATGGGATTTTGGTGATGGAAATTTTTCAGCTGAAGAAAATCCAATACACACCTATTTACAAGTCGGAAATTATGTCGTCACTCAAACTGTAACGTATCCATTTGGTTGTACATACACGCAAATAATTACTTTGATTGTAGAAAAAGGGTATAAACTTATCATGCCTGATGCTTTTACACCGAATGATGATGGACTAAATGATTTTTTCGGTCCAGAGCACATAGGGCTTAAAAAATTAGAGCTCAATGTTTATGATACATGGGGAAGTCTTATTTATTCCGAATCAGGTGATGATTTAGAAGGATGGGATGGTAAGATTAAAAATGAAGAAGCCGAAAACGGAAATTACTATTACACCTTTAGAGCGCGTACATTTTATGATGATATAATTGAAAAGAAAGGTCCATTTGTATTTATTAAATAAAAGCTAGAATGAAATTTAAAATAATACTCTTTATAGTTTGTGTTCTTTCTGTTTATTCAGCAAAGGCACAAGACCCCATTTTCTCACAAGCTAATTATATTCAGGAAACTTTAAATCCAGGATTTGCTGGATTTGAAGATAATGGCAGAACGTATGCTGGCTTTTTAAGCCGCTTGCAATGGCCAAATTTAGACTTGAAACTAACAACCCAATATGCGTTTGCTAGTCAATCCTTCGATTATGGTCCAAGGCTAGGTTTTGGTCTTGGAGTTAATGCTGTTTGGCAATACGAGTCCTTTAATAATTATAGTTATTATCAGGTAAATGTAAATTATGCCCAACGTGTTAACTTAAATAGTGGTTGGTTTTTCAGACCAGGATTAGAGGTTGGAGTTGGTAACAAAAGCAATAGTTTTAGAAATCTAACTTTAGCTGATCAAATTAATATTAATACAGGATTTATTAACCCAGTTTCTGTAGATCCTTTAAGAAATAATAGCAGCAATCCTTATTTTTTAGACTTTTCAGCTGGTGTTGTTTTTGAAAAAGAAGAGTTTAATGGAACAACGTATTGGTTTGGAGCGTCTGTAAAACACCTTAACAGACCCAATATCTCTTTTGTTGAAGGAGAAAAGGTGCCTTTAAGTATATTTTACTCCATACATGGTAATTATCGTTTCCCTTTTTTAAGGGATAATAGTGTTATGATGACGGTTAACTATATGCAGCAAAGTGAATATAACAGATTAGATATTGGTTCCTTATTTCAAGTGCGGCAACTTCTTTTAGGTATTACTGCTGCTACAAATCCTGCTAAAAACGATAATAATAGCCACATGTTAACCTCTGTCAATGCCTTTCTTGGATTAGAACTTTCTGAATTTAGATTTGGTTTTTCCTATGATATGAATACCTCAAAAATAGGAAATACCAACGGCGTTTATGAATTTTCATTAACCTACCTTTCCAGATGTCGTAGTTGCAATACAGATAGGAGTAGAAAGCGTTAATAGGAATATATTCAAACCATAAATCAGGCTTTTAAAACTTATAACGAAACCCGATTTCACCAAATTACCGTAAAAATGTCAAGTTCTTATAAAAGAAATATAAATGAAAGTATGCGCAACGGGTTGACATTTTTTACGACCCTAATTTTAGTGTTGTTTTCTTGTACCTTAAACTATGCTCAAGACAAAAACGCCGAAGGTTCAAATAAAAGAAGTATTCATATAGCCTCCTGGAACATCCAAGACCTAGGCCAATCCAAAAACACCGAAGAAATAGCTTTTATGGCAAATGTGTTGAAAGGTTATGATCTGGTGCTCATCCAAGAAGTCGTAGCCAAACATCCTGCCGGAGCGCAAAAAGTGGCCCAGTTAGCTGATGAATTGAATAGAAGAGGTGCAAAATGGGATTATCGGATTAGTGATCCTACTAAAAGCCCATCTGTTTACATGAGTGAGCGCTATGCCTTTTTATGGAAAACCAGTAAAATAGATATAGTAGGAAGAGCGTATTTGGATAAAGAATTAGAAACAAAAGTATATAGAGAACCTTATATCGGAAAGTTTAAATTAAAAAATGGCAATGAAGAACTTTATATAGTCAATTTTCATTCTAGAAAGCATGACGACAGTCCTGAATTGGAAATACAGTATTTTAAAGACTATCCAAACCGACTAAACTCAAATAACATTATTATTGCTGGCGACTTCAATTTAAATGAAAATCATCCCGTTTGGAATGATTTATATAATCTAGGCTTTAAAGCCGCATTAAATAATAAAAAAACAACCCTAAAACGCAGCTGCAAGTCAGGGGGATATTTAAGCCATGCTATTGATAATATGTATGTTTCAAACGGATTTTCAGTAGTAAATTCAGGCGTAATCGATTATATTGAAACCTGTAATAATTTAGAAGCTGCTCGCAAAATATCTGATCATTTGCCTGTGTTTTTACAAACGACTATTAAAACCAATTAATCACTATGAAATTAACTAATAAAATTCTTTTAGGATTCTCGTTCAGTTTGTTAATGCTCTCCACAACGTCCTTTAATGCGTCAGATTCTAATGTATATCTCTGCCAAGGTAAATACAGCAAAAAATACCATTTATCAAAAACCTGTCGTGGGCTTTCTAATTGCAAAGCAGCTATAGTAAAAACGACATTAAGTGATGCCAAGCAAAAAAGCAAAACACTTTGTGGTTGGGAGGATTAGATTCTGTAATTAACAACAAGTATTTCATAAGCCCGAAGTATTGGTGAAAGAAACACTAAAAAATCAGAAGACTTTGTTACTGTGTTTGTAAATAAATGCTAGGGTATAAATAAATAAAAGGGCAGAAAAATTACTAACTGCCCGTGTACTATTATTTAAATTCAATAATTTCCGCTGAAATGGTAGCACTAATTCTTTTTTTTGTTTCTATAATATCCACAGATACGTTAACAAGAGTTCTACTTCCTACTAATTCTACGCCAGCTGCTTTAGCATTAGCTAGCATATTGGCTTTAGCTTGAGAAATAATCCCTTCTTTATTCGTAATATTCCCAGTTACAATTTTTTCTGTAGCCATACCTTTAAAACTGCCTAAAACAGTAAAGTTTGCGCTGGATAAAATAGTCTGTGTTTGGTTTATTTGATTAAAACCTCCATGGTGAAGACTTGATCTACATGATGCAAACAAACTAACAACAGCTAAACATAAAATAATTTTTTTCATTTAATAATATTTGAATTTTCACCTACTTCAATTTTATGGTCTCATTCGGCATATTCCGACCTGATATTCCGTTTTATAAAATGTTGATGTTTCATATTTATTTAAATAAAAGATATAAATACCTGAAACTTAAAAATCAAAATCCGGAATTGGTTGATAATTCCGGATGAATAATTTAATTTTAGCCTTGCCATGTATGACTGCACTTCTGACAACTTGTAGGGTTTCTGTCAGCCAATAAGGCTAAAAGACCTAATGGAAAGAAACATATAGCGACAATAATTTGCCAGCCTTTATATCCTCCTTTTTTTGTTAATTCGCCACATTTTGGGCACGATAAATTTGCCATTTTTTAATTGTTTTAGTTAATAGTTAGTAAATAATGTTATAATCCAGTTTATTAGTATTGTAGTCAGGATTGCGAGACTAAAGTATTTTGAAATGCTATTTACAGTCTTTGTTTTTGCTATTTTTAAAAGGGAAATTAATCTTAAGGGAAGTTGACTTATAAAGAAAAGAGCGACTAAAAGACTGGTTTTGTTAAATGTATATGCCTGATAAAAATTTCCGCCTGATATTTCGCAAAATGCTCTTGTTGTACCGCAAACTGGACATTCAATACCTGTAAGTTTATCAATTAAGCAAAAATGTGGGATTTGGCTTAAAATTGGAAGTAGTACATTGCCAAAAAAGGCGAAAAATATAATTATTAAAATATTGCTTAATAAAATATTATAATCATTTTGTTTATAATAGTCATCAGTCAAGTTTATAATCAAGAATTTGGGAATTATTGCAATTTCCATTTTATCTTTTTAGTAAGTAATTTTAATTTTTCTCTATTTATTTTACTGATTATTGCTTTAAATTGAGTTTCACAATATTGCAGTAATACGTTTGTTTTATCTTGGAGTTAAAAGTATAATCTATTACCAAGATTTCTATACGGTAAACCGTAAAGCGGAAAAAAGTAGCATCTCATTTTATTGGCTTACGGGAATCAGTAAGAAAAAGTATCCTAGAATTTTTAAATTTGATACATCACGATTTACAACTTGTTATAATTGTTAGTAAAAGACAATAGTGATTAGCTTAAACTTAATATTAATACTATTTTTAAGCTCTTAATTGAAAAACCAACATGACCCATCAAAATATAAAGCAACTTGAAACCGAACTTTGGGATGCAGCGGACGATTTAAGAGCAAACTCTAAACTAACAGCAGCCGAGTACAAAGACCCATTATTAGGTTTAGTATTACTGCGCTTTGCACAAAATCGTTTTGAAGACGCTAAAATAGATGTAGAAAAAAAACTTCCTATAAACCCACGAACAGGTAAAAAGCGCGAAGCCAATAAAGGCGATTATGCAGGCGAAGGTGCTATGTTCTTGCCTGAAAAAGCCAAGTACGATTATTTAGCAGATTTACCAGAAGGCGAAAACATAGCCGAAGCTATTAACAATGCCATGAAGCTTATTGAAGCCGAATATCCAGATTTAGAAGGTATTCTACCAAAAAGCTACCAAGAGTTTGATGATAAACTATTGCGAGATTTAGTACGTGTCTTTAATAAAGACGCCGTAAAACATGCTAAAGGCGATGTGTTTGGTCGTATTTACGAGTTTTTCTTAATGAAATTCTCTATGCAAGGAGCAGGCGCACAAGAAGGCGGCGAGTTTTTTACACCACCATCTTTAGTAAACCTCATTGTAAACTTTATACAACCCAATCATGGTATTGTACATGATCCCGCTTGTGGTTCTGGTGGTATGTTTGTGCAAACCGCTCATTTTGTAGAAAACCACGAACATAAAAAAGTAAACGAAACCATAAGAGTTTATGGTACAGAACTAAAAAGCAACAACACACGTTTAGCCAAAATGAACCTTGCCATTCATGGTATAGAAGGTAAAATTATAGAAGCTAATAGTTTTTACACCAATCCACACCACTTAACAGGAAAGTGCGATTTCGTAATGGCGAACCCACCATTTAATGTCGATAAAATTGATGCGAAAAATAAGTTTTTAGCAGATGACGATCGTTTACCATTTGGTCCACCATTAACAGGAAAGGGAACCATCAGTAATGGGAATTATTTATGGATGCAGTATTTTCATTCTTATTTAAATGAAACAGGTAGAGCAGGTTTTGTCATGGCAAGTTCTGCAACCGATGCTGGAAATGCCGAAAAACTCATACGCCAAAAATTAATTGAATCTGGCGATGTAGAATGCATTGTTGCCATTAGCAATAACTTTTTTTACACACGTAGTTTACCTTGTCACGTTTGGTTTTTTAACAAAGGAAAAAAAGCAGAAAACAAAGACAAAGTCTTAATGATAGATGCACGTAACACCTTTAACAAAGTAAGCACAACCATTAATGACTTTAGCGACGAACATTTAGAAGGTTTAACCGCTTTAATGAATGCCTTTAGAGGGAACGATTTAGGTGTAAGCAAAGACAATGCTTGGTTTCATGAACACTTTCCAAAAGGAACCTACCAAGACGTAGAAGGTTTATGTAAAATAGCCACTATTCAAGAAATAGCAGAGCAAGATTATAGCCTAACACCAGGACGTTACGTTGGTGTGAAGATTGATATTGATATGGATTTTGACTATAAGACACGTATGACAGAAATTCATACCGAATTAGCACAACTAAATACCGAAGCCAATAGTTTAATGGAGCAAATACAAGCTGTGAAATTATGATGGAAGGTTGGAAAGAAGTCAAACTAAATAAACTTACCAAAGTAATTAATGGTTTTGCTTTTAAATCAAAAGACTTTAGTGATTTAGGTGAAATACCAATTATCAAAATTAAAAGTTTAAAAAATGAAATTCTTATAATAGATGAAAGTGCTAAAGTTTCTAGTTCTTTTCTTGAGTTGAACAAAAAGTATCATATCAATAAAAATGATATTGTAATTGCATTAACGGGCTCACATATAACGCAGCCGGCATCTGCTGTAGGTCGTGTAGCAAAATCAAGGCTAAATGAAACACTCTTGTTAAATCAAAGAGTTGGTAAGTTTAAGGTTAATGAAGAAATATGCGACCACGACTTTTTATTTTATTTTTTGAATTCAGAATATTTCTTTGAAAATATTGGTTTAAGAGCAAGGGGTGGTTCTAATCAAGCAAATATTAGCGGTGGCGATGTTTTAAGCATTAAAATCAATCTTCCACCACTAAATACCCAACGCAAAATAGCAACCATTTTAACTTCTTATGATGATTTAATAGAAAACAACCTAAAACGCATAAAATTATTAGAAGAACAAGCACAACAAACCTATGAAGAGTGGTTTGTGCGTTTTAAGTTTCCTGGTTATGAGGATGTGGCGTTTGATGAGGAAAGTGGTTTGCCTGTTGGTTGGGAGAAAGTGAAGTTGGTTGAATGTGCTAATTTAGTTATGGGTACAAGTCCTAAATCAGAATTCTATAATAATGAAGAAATTGGATTACCATTTCATCAAGGAGTTAAGGATTATGGTTTTAGATTTCCAACAAATTCTTCGTGGTCGACACAAGGAAAAAGATTAGCAGAAGAAGATTTTATTTTGTTTAGTGTACGCGCACCTGTTGGAAGACTTAATGTAGCAATAGAGAAATTAATTATTGGTCGTGGTTTGGCTTCAATCAACCATAAAAGAGGTTGGAACAGTTTTCTTTTATATCAACTTCAGAATATTTTTTATGAAGATAATTTAATGGGTGGAGGAGCAATTTACAATTCCGTGACTAAAAAAGATGTTGAAAGAATTGACATAATTCAGGCTTCAGAAAAAATTAATATAAAGTTCAATGATTTTGCTTCCAATATTGATAAACAAATTAAAAACTTAACTAAACAAAACCAATATTTAAAAGAAGCGCGCGATATTTTGTTACCACGTTTGATGAGTGGGATGATAGACCCTTCGGCAAGCTCAGGGCAGGTTGTTGATGGGTTGGAGGTAAATGCAGGTTTGGGTATAATTGCGGAAGAGAGTGTTAATTATGGAAAATAAAAACAAAACGGAGTAGCCGAAAACCGAGTATAGTAGGCAGTTCTTTAATAAATCGATAATATGGCTTTAAATGTGTATCAGTGCAAAAATTGCAGCATTGCAATTCAAAAAGATTCAACTCCAAGTACTCTTGGGTGTTCGGTAAAAAGTTTTCACTCATGGTCTAAACTTGGTGAAGTTGGCACTACAAATTATAGTTGCAAAAAATGCGGTACATTGGTGCAAACCAAGAATACTCCAAGCACATTAGGTTGCTCTCAAGCTTCCTTTCATTCTTGGACAAAACTTTGATAAAAAATAATTTAAATGAATAATACGATTACACTTTATTCAATTAACGAGCTATTAGAAAAGCAATTTTATATTCCTGCCTATCAAAGGGGATATCGTTGGAATAAACGGCAGGTTGAAGATTTACTGAATGATATTTATACGTTTTCAGTGAAACAACATAAAATGGATGGTGAGTTTTATTGTCTGCAACCTATTGTTGTAAAAAAGTATCAGTTAGAAGATAACGAGAAAAACATTAAAGCAACTTGGGAAGTTGTAGATGGTCAACAACGCTTAACAACGCTTCGTATTTTACTGTTGTATTTAGTGAGAGAACACCTTAATGGACAAGCTTTGGAAAAAGAATATGGCAAAGCTTTGTACACCATAGAATACCAAACGAGAGAAGAAATTTCAGCCTTTTTAGATGAAATACCAATTGGTAATCGTGATAATATAGATTCGTATCATATTTCTAAAGCTTACGAATATGTCAATAATTGGTTTGATAAGCAAGAAAAACCGCGTTCTGCCAGAGAGTCTATTTTAAACACTTTAGTCCACGATTACAATGATAAAACTAACTTCAATGGTGTACTTCAAGTTATTTGGTATCAAATAAATAAAGACGAAAATGCTATTGATACGTTTATACGTATTAATCTAGGCAAAATATCCTTAACAAATTCAGAACTTATTAAAGCCTTGTTTTTACAAGAGCGCTTTTATGGAACCAATAAAGATGAAAACGAAAATGAAATAGCAAAGCTTAGGCAGTTAGAGATTGCTAATGATTGGGATAGAATAGAAAACACGTTACAGGATGATGACTTTTGGTGGTTTTTAAACGAATCTGAAAATAAAATCCCAGCGAGAATAGAATTTATTTTTGATTTAATATGCGAGGTTGAAAAAAAACAAGATGCTGATTTAATTAAAGAAATTGGTACTGATAGGTATGCTACTTTTAGATTCTTCTATCAAAAATTAGAGAACACTAAAAATTTTGAATCTTTAAATGATACTTGGAAAATTGTTAAAGATTACTTTTTAACGTTTCAAGAGTGGTATAGCAATCCTGTTTTATATCATTATATCGGCTTTTTAATTGCTTCAGGAGAATCTCTTGTCAATATAAAATTATATACAGAAAAGGATTTTGAAACATTAGCTATTTTACAAACTAAAGATGATATTGAAACATCATTAAAAAAGAGAATTAAAAAACAATTTGAACATCTTAAATGGAAATCTATTCAAAATGAACCGCCGTTTTTAGACTTATCGTTTAGTGATAAAAACAAAAAAACGATCCGAGAAGTATTGTTACTTTTTAATCTACAATACATGATACAGCAGAGTAAATTTAGGATTGTATTAACCAAGTTTCCGTTTAAAGCGTTTAAAGATATTATAGATGAAAATGGAAACCATACAAGCTGGGATGTGGAACATATAGATTCTTTTAATACGAATGGCCTTAAAAATGAAAAAACAAAGGTAGAGTGGCTTGAAACAGCACTAATTGATATAAAGATAGAAGATGAAGACTTATATAATCAAATAAATACCTTCATAAAGAATCCAAAATCTGGCGTCAGTTTTGATGAGATTTATAGTAAAATTATTGCATTAGTAGGCGAGTCTGAAAATGATGAAGAAGTTAAAAATAACATTGGCAACCTTACTTTATTAGATGCAGGTACTAATAGAGGCTACGGGAATGCTTTATTCCCTACTAAAAGAAGAAAAATAATAGAGAAAGATACTTTAGGCGTTTTTATTCCTATTTGCACAAAAAATTTATTTTTAAAATATTTTGATACCAAAGGAACTTCGCGAACACAATGGTCTTCAGAGGACATTACAACTTACAGAGTTGTTATAGAAGATACATTAACGGAATTTTTACCAGTAAAACCTCAAATTGTAAGCAGTAATGAATAAGTATAATTTTTTAAACTTGTTATCCGAAACTATTATCATAGAAAGTTTAGCTGAAGATAAAGTGTATGCTTTTGATGGTATTCAAATCCCAATGATCCAAAGAGATTATGCACATGGACGCGAAGGAGCAAGTGAGATACGAAAACGGTTTTTGAACTCAATTTTTGAAGCTTTAGATAAAAATAAAGCTCTAGAGCTCGATTTTATTTATGGGTCGATTAAGCAATTAGATGATAAGGATTATTTTATACCACTAGATGGCCAGCAACGTTTAACAACTTTGTTTTTATTGTATTGGTATATTGGGAATAGAGAGTTAGATGCAGAGCAGAGTTTAGAGCTTAACAATAAACTTAAAAACTTTACCTATGCAACAAGAGCAACTGCTCGAGGTTTTTGCAACAAGTTGTGTGAAATAAATTTAAGTTTTAAGCAAAGACCCAGCGATGAAATTAGGAATTCAACTTGGTATTTTGCAATTTTTGAAAAAGACCCAACAGTTAAGTCTATGCTAGTGATGTTGGATACTATTCATGAAAAATATCAATTAAGCAATGAGGCTTTATTTTCAAATTTATCAAATTTAACATTTTATATACTTCCTTTGGATGGTTTTGAACTGTCTGATGAATTGTATATAAAAATGAATGCAAGAGGGAAGCAACTATCAGATTATGAAAATTTTAAAGCAGATTTAATAAATTGGCTTAAAGATGATAAAAACCCAGATAGTTCTAAATATCAAGAAATGGTGCATCATCATAAGCAAGATATGCCATATTATTTAAGGTTTGCCACAAAATTAGATACAGATTGGACTAATATCTTTTGGGAATTATGTGTGGTAGAATTAGATAGTAATGAAGATAAAAATAATGATGAAGGTGAAAACAACGATGAAAATAAAGCTATTGTAGACCCCTATTTTCAAAGGTTTTGGAATAGATATTTGCTAAATGCTTTTATAGTTAAGAATAAAGAAATTAACACTATTGAAAAAACAGCCTTTTTTATTAAGTTTTATGGCAAGGAAGGTGAAGACGCTTCAATGTCTTATGATAATTTTGATTTGCATCAATCGATATTTAAACAACAGAGTGTAATTAAAGAATCAGAAAAAGTGTTAGATGCACTTTCTAAAAATTATAGTAACCTTAAAGATTGTATATACCCTTCATGGAGCAAAGAAGATAATTGGAGTTTATTTACTGAAGTAATAAATCAACGTCAGCGTATTTTATTTTATGGAATTACCATATATCTCGAAAAAAACGAATTCAATATTGATAAATTTAAGAATTGGATGCGTGTGGTTTGGAATATTATTATAGATCCTGATATTAGAACTATTCCTAATATGATTAATGCCATGAGATTAGTACATAAACTTTCAAATGGTTCAGATAACATCTATCAATACTTAATTGAAGATGAAGTTATAGACATAATTGATAATTCAACCCTTAAATCTCAATTATTAGAAGAAAGATTAAAATCTCAATTAATTTTATCGAATGATAAGTGGGAGCAAGAAATAATAAAAGCAGAGAGCCATTCAATGTTTACTGGTAATATTGGTTTTTTGATAAACGACAGTATTACTATATCAGAATTCAAATCTAAATTTGAAATAGCGAAAACTCTTTTTAATAGTAGTGGATCTAATAATGAGTATTATAAAGAGCATCTCATCATGCGTTCTGTCTTAAGTCAAATTAAGAAATGGTCAACTTTACAGGGCTTTGATTTTGCAGATGCACATTTCAATTGGCAATTTTTACTCAGAAAAAAAGATTGGATTGGAGAAATAATTAATAGTTATTCTACATATGAATCAACAGAGAAGCTTAAAGAATATTTAGAGGAATTAGTTAGCTTAGATTCTAGTATAGAAAGCTGGAGTGACGAAGAAGAAGCCGCTTTAAGAGCTAAAAATGCGCATAGAAGTTTTTATTACAATGGTAAGTTTCATACTTGGTTACAAAATAGTAAAGCTATAAGTTCTAAATGGTGGGAATATCATTTCTATGTGCACAGACCCAGAAGTCATAATGATTGGGTAATGATTGATGTTAAAAGAAATGATATAGTTAGTCGTTTAATAGAAGATTATGATTTTGAAACAGATCAAGATTGTAATGGAACTAATTACTATGCAGGTTTTAAAATTGAGTTGTATAAAATTTATGAAGATTATACTTTAGAGGTAATATTGGATAGTTATGGGGATTTAAAAATAGGATTTTCAAGAGCTAAAAAAGATTTTAAAGAAGAGTTTGATATTATTGATGAAGACATCGAAAACGATATTTTTTATATTAAAGAATATGATTATGATGACGTCATTACTGATGAAGATGTGACAAACTTCATGTTTACAATTAAAGATGAAATATTTTCTGAAACTAATGACAAAAGTGTTTTTTATAAAATTAAGAATCTATGAGCTACGAATATTCAGAAGACGGTTTAATAGAATTGGCAACCCAAGAGGTTTTAGAAGAATTGGGTTGGTCTGTGGTTTCCGCATGGAAAAAAGAATCTTTTGGAGAAAAAGGTTTATTAGGTAGAGAAGATAAAAGCGAGGTGGTATTAACACGTTATTTACTGCAAGCGCTTAAAAAATTAAACCCAAACCATCCAGAATTAGCCTATCAGCAAGCTGTTGATAGAATCACACAAAACGTAGCAGACCAAACTTTGGGCAGCATCAATAAAGAAAAAAGTGACTTACTTAAAAATGGGGTTCCTGTTAGTTATACCAATGATGAAGGCGAGCTTATAAAAACCAAGCTCAGCGTTTTCAATTTTAATAAGTATAAAGACAATCACTTTTTGGCAGTACGCCAATTAGAAGTTTTAGGAGAGCTCTATTTAAGACGACCAGATGTTATTGGTTTTGTAAACGGCATTCCGCTTGTGTTTTTTGAGTTGAAAGCCCACCATCAAGATTTACGTCATGCGTATTCAGATAATTTAAAGGATTATAAAGACACCATTCCACAGGTTTTTCATAACAATGCATTTGTCATTTTAAGTAATGGTATGGATGCCAAAGTAGGAACCATTACCAGCCCATACAAGTATTTTCTAGACTGGAAACGTATTGAAGAAGCTGAAGAGGGCGAAGTCAGTTTAGATACCATGCTTCGAGGTACTTGTGATAAAAAGCGCTTGATGGATATTTTTGAGAACTTCTTATTATTTGACGATTCTCATGGCGATGTGGTGAAATTAATGGCTAAAAACCACCAATATATTGGCGTTAACAAAGTCATTGGAAATGTAAACAATATTGAAGATTTAGAAGGGAAGTTGGGTGTGTTTTGGCATACGCAAGGTTCTGGAAAATCATATTCCATGGTGTTTTTGTGCGAGAAGATTCACAGAAAGTTAGGGGGTTCATACACGTTTTTAATTGCTGTAGATAGAACGGAGTTGGAAAATCAGTTATATGATACCTTCTCTGGGGTTGGTGTGGTTAATGATAAAAATGTGATTGCCGGAAAGAAGAAAGGCATGACAGGCCGTGAGCATTTACGGGAGTTATTAGCTGAAAATCACCGCTATGTCTTTACGTTGATTCATAAATTCTCTATAGTCCCGAAATTAGAAAGTGAATATCCTTTAATTACGAATCGTAAAAACGTGATCGTTATTAGTGATGAAGCGCATAGAACCCAATCAGGAACTTACGCGCGAAATATGCGTTTTCATGGTTTACCAAATGCGTCTTATTTAGGATTTACGGGAACACCCATTATTAAAGAAGAGGAGGAGTTAACTAAAAATATTTTTGGTGAATATGTGTCGGTTTACGATTTTAAGCGTGCTATTGAAGATGAAGCCACTCTGCCGCTGCGTTATTTAAATCGTGGTGAAAAGCTGGACATTACCAATCCCGAATTGGACGAGAAAATGGCTGACGTTTTTGAAAATGAAGATTTGGACGATGACCAAAAGAAGAAATTAGAATATTTATTTAGTAGGGATTATCCTGTTTTAACAGCGCAAGCACGATTAGATGCTATTGCTAAAGATTTGGTTTGGCATTTTAACGAACGTGGGTATCAAGGTAAAGCTATGTATGTGGCTCTGGATAAACCAACGGCTGTAAGAATGTATCAGCTTATTATGAAATATTGGCCTGACTATTTACAAGAATTGGAAACGCGTATTAAAAACGCCGAGGACCAACAAGAAGCGCAGGAGTTAAGGCGCAAGTATAATAAGGTTAAGGAAACCGAAGTTTGTGTGGTAGTAAGTAGCGAGCAAAATGAAGTAGATAAATTCAAAAAAATGAATTTAGATATTGAAGTGCATCGCCGAAAAATTGTAGAACGGAATTTAGAAAAGGAATTTAAAGATGAAGAAAATCCATTCCGTTTAGCCATTGTTTGTGCCATGTGGATTACAGGTTTTGACGCACCTTGTGTTTCTACCGTATATCTTGATAAACCAATAAAAGGGCATACATTAATGCAAACCATAGCAAGAGCAAATCGTGTGTATGACGATGAAAAGGAAAATGGTTTAATTGTAGATTATGGTAATGTTTATAAACAATTGGAACACGCATATTCTATTTATGGCGAAGGTGGTAAATCTGGAGGGAAAGGAAAACCAACAGGAAGTCCTGTAGAGCCTTTAAAAAATGTTGAGGTAGAATTGAAACAAGCTATTCAAGATGTCAAAGCCTATTTAAAGGAATTGAATTTTTCACTTCAAGAATTGAAAGACGCAAAACCTATGTCCAAAATAGCTAAAATTAAGGATGCTGTGGATTCTGTTTGTTTAAATGAAACCACCAGAACCACCTTTGAAATGATGGCTCGTAATGTGTTTAGAAAATATAAAGCTTTGTTTCCTTCCGACACCTTAAAGAAACACGTGTCAGATTTTAATGCTATTGAAGCCATTTACACGGCATTGAATCAGAATGTCAAGGCTGCTGATGTCACACAAATTATCATGGACTTACAAGCCATCGTAAGTGATAGCATTATTATTCAAGATTCAGGTGTTAAAGAACCACAGGATGATGTTTATGTCGATTTATCATCATTAGATTTTGATAAGCTACGTGCAGCTTTCGCAAAAACACCACGCAAAAATACGTTGGTTTTTAATTTACAAAATGCGATTGAACAGCGTTTAGAACAGATGCTAAAGGAAAATCCGCTACGTATTGAATTTTACGACCGTTACAAAGAAATCATAGATGTATACAATAATGGGAAAAACTTGGAGGACACCATAAAAGCTTTTAATAATCTAAATACTTTTATTCAAGATTTATCATTTGAAGAACAACGTGTGGTACGTGAGGAATTAAACGACCAAGAAACACTTGCTATTTTTGATTTGCTAAAAGAGGGTAAAGAATTGTCCACTAAAGAACTAAAAGCTGTTAAGAAAGTTGCTTCTAAAACCTTGGAGGCTTTAAAGTCTGAAAAACTTAAGATTGATAATTGGCGTGACAGTAGACAAATAAAAGCACAAGTTAAAAGTGCTATTTATGATAATCTGTTATACTTGCCACAAGACTTTTATTCCGATGAAGAAGTAGGCATCAAAACAGCCAATGTGTATCAACATATTTATTCTAATTATTATGGTGGAGGGAAGAGTGTTTATGCCCAAGCTGTTTAATAAACATCAAGCGATTTTTTAAGTTCTAATATCCATACTTCCCTTTCTTTCTTAAAAATGAAGAAACTGAATATGTAGAGATTGCTTTGTAAACTTCTGAACTCATTTGGGTCTTTCCGTTATATTCGAAATTCATTGTCTCATTATCATAACCGACTATTCTAATTAACTCATTCATTTCAGTAGTTGTGCTATGTATCTGAAAACCATATTCATCAAGAAAATTTATAGAAAGACCACCTCCACTATATTTTTCTCTTAAATCATTCAGCCCTTCAATTTCCATTTTGAAATATAAAATATCTCCCCTATAGACGGCTGTTAAATTAGAGCTTGCACCTTTCTTAACATAGTCAAGGCCAATTTCTCCATAGTTTTTAAGTTTAGGGTTTAATACCGTGGATTTTGTAATAGTGTCCGTTTTTAAATTACCAAGTTCTGTGATTTCATTGTCAATTATACGGAATACTTTTTCCTGATGGACAAAAGTGTTTTGGCCAACTTGAGTCGTTTTAGTTGTAGTATCTCCACATGAGGTCAATAATGCAATTACAGAAAATCCTAAAATTAAATTTTTCATAACAACTTGTTTTTAGTATGTGTTTATTACTATTATTTATCGTTTATTTCCAGATTTTCATCCCACTTCATAACTGGTTTCATACAATGAATCCAAATCATTGCTATAATTGGTGATACAAACCCAAAAAAGCCCCAGCCTCCTGTGCTACGGTTAAGTTCTTTTGCTTTGTTTACACAAACAAGTACTCCAACAATTCTTAAAATTAGGATTACTATTACTACGCCTCCTTGTTCCATTCTTATGTTATTTAAGGTTAATGTTTAGTTCTGTTATAGCTCTTTGTTTTAGTTCTGTTAAATTTTTGAAATCTCTTTTGTTTTTAGAAATCTCTTGAAAAATTTCTTCTGCGATGTTTTGCTTGTCTGAATTAATAAAACGGTCCGGATGACAGGTTCTGCTCAATTCTTTGTATAAATCTTTTGAACTATTAATACTATTCATAAGATTGTCCATATCGATATCAGATTTTTTTGCATTCCGAATTTTATCTTTTGATAAATCTGCAAATTTCAGACTCTTCTGTTTCTTTTTTATTGTTATAATTAAGAATGCAATAATAATTAGTTCTGCTAATGCTATCCAGAACCATATTGAAAGAGAATTTGAATCACTATTGGATATTGTTTCCGTTACCACATGATCCGTTTTTAACTGTAAAAAGATATTTCTCATAAAAAATTAGTTTATAAACCCTCCAATATTAGCGTGGTCTTTTAATGCCCATTTAGTTCCGTTGTAACCTTGATTTGCATGAACTTCTAGAGTGTCCCAACCAAGAGATATCATTTTTCTAGTCAGAGATTCGTTGTCCAAAACAACTCTACCAATTTCTATTAATTCACTTTTTTCGAGCACTCGTCCAGACAGTGCCTTTATTCTGAATCCGCCGCCTCTCCATTTTGAAAACGCGTGTTTGTAATTACTATCTCCTTTTGTGATTTTTGCTTCCAGAAGTGTGGGGGCAATTCCAGCAATAAATGAATTTTTTGCTGCTCTATTGAAATCTTTTACTAATCTGTATCGTTCAGCCATTTCTCCGAACCATTCAGTTACTTCCATTATTTTATGCCACATAATTTATTTATTATTTTCTAAAATTATTTTCTTTTCGGCATCATATTCTTCTTGGGTTAAAACGCCTTCATCCAATAGACCTTTTATTTTCGATAACTTGTCGTATTTGTCTGAGCTTGCTTGGACTGCGGTATTTTGATCAACACAGTTTTCGACTTCACATGTTGAAATGGCATTTTCGATATCTAATATGTAATTTGTTATATTCCCTCCGCCTACGGTAAAATAGACGCCTTTATATCTTTTGTAGTTATACTTAATGATTTTTTTTACGGTTACAATTAGCCCAGCGTTACCTGCACCAAGTCGGTTTTGCTCTGGATTTGTGGAAACTGCCCAGCCACCAATATTAACATAAACAAATTTCCCATTAGTATCAGAACCGCGCCCAAGCTTAATCTCATCATCTACTTTATAGGTTATTCCATTTGACGCTGTGTACGCTTCTAATTTCTCTTGCTTTTTTTGTGCATTTGATAAATTGAAGGCAAAAAGTGCTGTAAAAAGTAATATTGAAATCTTTTTCATTTTATTTGTTTTTAGGCTATAACTATTCTTTTATTATTTTGAATTTCTGTTGTTACGGAATTCAATTTATAGTTAGTTTCAACTTAAGTGTGAAATTAGTATGAAATAATGATTTCTCATTACGGTTATCCGTAAAGTGTTGAAAAATAGTATTTTGTTCGTTGGAAGTTTGAAGTAAGAGCATGATCCCAGGAAATTAAAAAAGCCCTAAAAAGGGCTTAAATGTGTATTGTTTAAAAATTTTTAGAGCGTTGTGCAACGGTTTCTAGTGTTAGGTTGCATTTTTTATTTTTCATAAGTTTTTCCATCAGTCGACCATAAATACAAAGTCTCGGAATAACTAAATCTAAAAATTTCTTTTTCCATTATTGGTTCAGCAAGTTTACCAATTAAAATTCCACGTCCTAAAAGACTAACTCCTGCACCAGATTTTTCTAAAATTCCATCGGCGGAAGCTATAAAAGGTAAATTCAGTCCTGTTCTGAAATATACTATCGAGGTTCCTTCTGGAATTGCTCCCATTGGATGAATAATAAAAATTCCACAAAAGAATCGGAATAAAAGTCCTAAAATAATAAATGGGATAAGTATTTTTAAAAATCTTTTCATATTTATAAGTATATTTTTCCTCCCATTGCCTCAAAAGCATCTATAACATTTCGTAAGGCTTGTTTTTGGGATGAATTAATAGTTTTGTCTTTATAATATTGCTTTCCAATAAATCTAATTTTTACATCTTTTCCATTAGAAACTGCATTCATTATTTCCATTTCTTTTTTGGTTACAGCTCTATCTAACCATTCCCAAATTCCGCCAGAACCATTGTCAGTTTCTATTTCTCCATATTTTTCTTCAGCAATTTCATAAGTAATTCCGTCAACTTTGATTACATATCTTTCTATGAATAACCAATCGTCTGCTGCGTATTGTATTCTTAATCTTAAAAATGGGCTGCCAGTGTTCGACTTTCCGAAATATCCAAAAAATCCGTTGTAGTCATTATATTGAGGTGAAGATTTGTCTCGATACCAAGTTATTTCGTTCATATCGTCATATTTCTTTCTCATATTTTTTGTTGCACTGGCAAGTCGTTTTTCCTCTTCCTTTTTTCTTGCGATTTCTTCTTTCTTTTTGAGTTCAGCTAATTTTTCTATTTCTGAATCAATCTTGGTAAGAAGTTTTTTACCTTTTTCTGCTTCTGTAGAAACAGGATATTTTTGAATTAAATTATTTAATTCGCTCTTGCTTTTGCTAAAATCTTTTTGCTCAAAATATAAATTTGCTCTTCCAAAAAGTTTGTCAGCTCCGTTTTTACATTCGTCAATTTCTTTTTTTAATGTTTCGATTTCAGAATTTAATTTATCAACTTCGGATTGAGGAATTCCGCAACTATTTAAAATAGTAATTAACAAAATTAAAGTCAGTTTTGTAATTTTATTCATATTCTCGATTTGTTTTTCAAATGAAACCTAACAATGTGTATCCAAAATGGTATACATATAGCCACAATCTACTAGCCCCATATACTTTCCACATTTCAATCTCACAATATTGAAACTAAAAGTCATCCAAAAAACACGTAAAACCAACTAATTTTCAGGGCATTATTAAGTTTAGAGTAAATATAATGAAACTCGTTTTATATAAATTACGGGTATCCGTAACAGGGTAATAAAACTATTTAATTTCCGAATTATTTGTATTGCTATATGCAGATACTTACAGAATTTACCCGGTAAAAAATTAATTCAATTTTATTTTTGCAACAATACTTTGTTGTCTATAGTGCTTTTTCACATAATCTTTCCAATAAATTCTTTTCCGATTCATTTATCAATTCCGAACGTTCGATTCTTTTTGATTTAGAAATGTGATTTCCTTTGTATGGATTCAATAGTTCATAACTGTTTGTGTCTATTTTTTTCTGAACAATTCTATTCAGTTCTCTTTCTAATTCGTTGGTTTTTTGTCTGCTTTTAATTCTACTTTCTTGATTCAATTCATATTCTCCGAAATGACAGTAGAAATATTCATAATTATAATCTTCCGTTTTTCCAATTCTATTCCGAATTTGAGAATGAATTTTATTATGAGAAAAATGATTTCCTACTCTTGATATCACAGGATTACAACCGTCTCGATTGTCTCCAACTTTACCAACATATATTTTCTTTAAACCATTTTCGCTTATTGGTGTTGCAATGAATAAGTAAACTGCCCATTCTCTTTTTGTTGAATGTCCTGATATTTTAAAACTTCCTATTTCCATTATTTTCAAAATTTGGTGGAGAAGGGAGGATTCGAACCTCCCTACGCACTTCGTCTTGGAATTCGGTTAACAAGTAAACTATTGAAATCTATACTTTATAATCAGAGGAATAAGACCGACTCTTTTCTCCACTAGTGCTAATCCCACAACCATACTTTTAATAAAATTTATAAATTTTTCCTTTACAGTACTTTTCTTAATCTGTTCTATTTTTATCATAATCATTGTTTTTAAGGTTTTTATTAATTCAATTGGATTAATAGTCTGTACAACTCTGATTAAGAGTATAGTAAAATCAATAGACTTGGTAACTTTGAATACCAAAATTTTCATCTCTTAACGAGACTGTATTTTCAATGAACGATTTTTTTTTAGCATTATAGCCAATGTTGGCAGCTGCCGTTATTCTTTTTCTACCGTTTCAGGTGTTATAACATCCTTATTTTCTTCCTTAAAGAATTTCGACTGTGCTTTGAATTCTTTGTATTCAGCTGTTTCTCTATATTCTCTAAGTATTGGAAATTCTTCTAAACGTTCAATGTTTGTTTGATTAGTTTCGAGGACAATTTGTAAAATATTAATTAATTTTTCTGTTTCACCACGTAATGCAAATAAACCCAATTGAAAAATCTCCTTTTTATCAGAATAGTCAGCTTTATTAATTTCCTTTTCAATTGATTTGTAATCGTCTGTTTCTTTTTTACATAACCAATAATTAATTTGAGCAATAACTTTATCTACTGGGTTTATTTGAGAGTCATTAATTGAGAAATAACAAAGCCCTTCGCAAATATCCCATCTTGAATGAAGTAAGTTTTCATATACTATTTCTCCAAGTATTTCTCCTCTTTTTTCATCTTCAGGATTTAGTTTTTTCCAAAGTTCGGCACCTATTAAAATAAATGCCTTTTGCAATTGACAAATTGAATTTTCTAGATAATTTTTGTCCACTTCAAGTTGATCACCAACGTCAATATTTTTTCTTAAACTCTCTTTAACTTTTGATATATAGATTGAATTGACAACACCTCCATTGTGAACAAACAAATTTCGTCTTTGATATATTTCAATAAGTTCATCCATAACTGGTTTAAGATATCCAAGACCTAGACCAATTTCTTCTTTTAGAAGGCTAGCCCAACTTTCAAAGTTTCCTCTTAGGACTTCATCTATTTTAACATCAATAAGATATTTTTCCGCATCATCGACTGAACTAAACGTTTTTAAATCTTTTAAAGTCAAAGTCCTTTTTTGAACACCTGCTGATTCAGGGTGTTCATCATAATAATAGTGTAGAATTTGTGAGAAAAACCATTCTACGTTGCTAAGTAGTGAGATTAAAGAGTTAGTATAGAGTAAATTAATGTGTTTATTTACTATTTTAGAGTTTGAAATATGGTCTACAATTTTATCGTTGTTGGATTTTATTTTTATTGAGAAAGATTTAACCTTATTGTCATCAGTTTTGTCTTTTACAATCAAAACTTCTGTTTCCTCCGAATATTTAGTATCAATCTGACTTTGGATTTTTTCTTGCATTTCTACAAGTTTATCTCTTTCCTCACCTTCCATATCTGTTTGTTCGGTCAATACTTCTTTCAACATTGCAGAAAGAACTAACGGTCTAACGTGTTGGTCGTGTTCTTCAACTTTATCATTAAGGAAAGGCTCTATTAATTCCACAAAGTCTCTTAGTCCAATTAGACTTTCATTAAAATCAACTATATGTTTATCTAGCATTTGCTTAGTGTTTTTTTAGGTTGCTGCCAACAATTGGATACAGACAATTGTCTATATCTCCATTATGAAAATATAACGTATTTAGACCCAAATTAGGAATACGTAGAACTACGTAGTTTTCTGTGTGTCAATAAGTTTTGGGTAAAAATAGGGGAGGGAGGTCTATAAACATTACGGATATCCGTAATAGGGGAATAAAAAGTGTAAAGGAGTTTGCTCTTAAATCTTGGAAATCGTGGTGTGGCCTCTAGTAGCAATACATTCAGGGTGTAAATAGGTATTGGAAGCGCGCGTTAAAGCAGATTCTTTTTTTATTATTCTTCTGCTTTGGGGAGTTTTAAGTCCTTGTACACTTCCTTTAATAAGTCTCCTGGATCCACATCTATAGCTAAAGCAATTAAATACAGTTCATCAGCACGGAGCTTTGTTGTTGCATTTGAACTCAATTGAGAAAGTCTAGCTTGACTAATTCCAGTGCGTCTTGAAACCATAGCTCTATTCACTGATTTTTTTGTCAGATACAATCCAAGTGATGTCATAAATATTCCGAATTTTAATAGATAAATATACTTTTAATATAGAAAAATGTAGAGTTTCTAAACTTTTATTTGGAATTTAATTAGATTATATATAGATTTGTTTAGAATTACTAAAGAATTATTAAGAAAAGTAACATTCTAAATTAACGAATATGGACAACGCAACCCAGACAACCCAGAGCCAGATTATAGCCAAACTAGTAGCGCTTTTAGACGTAAAATATATTTACGAGTCAGACACCCTGTTGGCAGGTAGCAACAAACCGTTACTAATTGTGGTGCTTTCAGAGTCCTGTTCGGCTTTAACACAAAAGTTATCGGCCATGGTTGCCAAAATATGTCAGGAAGAAACCGCTATGCTATACCGGATATTCCCATTGGACTATGCCGAGGAACAACTTATAGCGGACAACCTATTTTTTGTGTATCACTGCAGCTGGGATAAACTAATTTATCAAAGTCCCCAGGCCGAACCGGATCGGTTTCAGGAATACCAAATCCCCCAAAACACACCCAACAACCTACAAGCAAGCTTTAAAAAAGAAGGCCAAAAACTAGCGGGCTTTTTAGAGGGGGCCACTTTTTTTATGGACAACCATCAGTTGTCCCATGCGGCCTATATGCTGCACCAGTACATTGAACTGTGGTTTCGGTTTGCAGCGCTTATTACCATGGGCAAGGCGCGTAAAAGCCATCGTATAAAAGAACTGCAAACCTATATCAAGGACTTTGGGCCAGACCTCGGAAATCTGTTTGATACGGAAATAGAGGAGGAGCACAGCTTGTTACAGCTGTTGGATGCGGCTTATATAACGGCGCGCTATGAAAACCACTATCATATTAATTCGGAACAGCTCCAACGGATCCTGGAGAAAGCCAAAGCCCTAGAAGCCATGGTAACCCGTATATATACAACCCTATGGGAGGCCTGTACAAATCCCCTAACAAATCCAAAAGAACGTCGGGAACCCCATGCGTCATGCCCGCCACCAAATGCCACCGAAAAGGCTGATTTTATACAATCGTTATCCGAACGGGATTTTCCCAGCTTAAAACCCCATCGGGTAAGAACCGGTTTGTACACCATGGAACTGCTTACAGAAGGCTATTTGGATACCGCCTACATGATAGCCAATCTGGTAAAAGTCTGTTTACTGGCTATGGAATCCGACTACTGTGGGACGCGGTACATTCCCGATCCAGAATTTAATATTAAAGAAGTGTTGGGGTATATCCTGGATATGATACCCTATACCGAAATGGAGATGCTAGACACCATCAGAGATGAAGCTTTAAAAACAGCCATAGACGACCAATAAAAAAGCCATGACAGATACAAACAAATTACAAGCTATCCGGGAGCACCTCCAAAACCTCTCGGGCCTCCGAGAAGAACCTTTTGGAAATAGAATCAGAAAAACCGTGGGGTTTGAAGTGTTGGACCAGGCGGACATGACCAATTCCATATCAGCCCTTTTGGAAGTCTGTTATTATGCGCTGGATGGCCATGGCAGTTTTGTGGAATCCAAGCATCCCCATAAAACGCCTATAGCTAGTGTAACCAAAGTTATTGAGATGGTCATTGACCTCTTGCCTCACGACCAAATGTATGGATTGGATAACATTACCGAAATACTAGCGGATGGGGCTAGCAAAAAAGCCTAAAAGGATAACAGGGTGTCATAACATGTATGAACCACCAATTAAATTGCAAGCCAGATGAAAGCAAAAAAAAAGAAACTCAAAGCCCTCTTGAAATCAGCCAAGCAGCACTTGGACACTTTAGAACCGTCTGATATTCAAAAACAGCAATTTAAAGCCAAGTATTTGCAGTTTGAAGGGTATCAAGATGTGTTTATAACCATAGAAGCCTTAATTAATGTGAGTATTTTGGCCACGCAAGGTGATGTGTATGCACCGCCACGCATAAAAAATCATGGAAGCGACATTCGGAAAACTTTGGAGCTGGCACAAAAACTCTTGCCGTTTGAGGAAGGCGCATTCCTGGATGAGGTGAATGCCTTATTAAACCAAGAAAAGTAGGTGTAGGGCGGGTGTTCTAAATAAATAAGTAACACAACGGCTATAGCATTTACAGTCTAAATACATTTTCTGATATCAGGATGTAGTGATTACGAAATTTATAGAGGTATTTTAGTGACATGGAAGTATGGCTTTACTGCTTGCTTATCGGGAGGCCCGATTTTGACTCCGTTACTTGGTTGTACCCAGGTATTTAATCCCAAATGGCATTCGATTCGGTTAATATAAGTGGATGTTTATCCGTTATAAGTATGGTATGCTCGTGTTGGGTGACGTATCCACCTTTGTTACCGACTAATGTCCAACCATCATTCAATTCTACAGCAACAGTTGAACTTGTTGAGATAAAAGTTTCTATGGCTACTGTTGTATTTTTTTTGAATCGCTCTCTGTTACTTGTAACGCTGTAGTTTAAAATATTTTCTGGCGCTTCGTGTAAACTTCTACCAACGCCGTGACCAGCCAAGTTTTTAATGACTTTAAATCCTGATTTTTTTGCTTCCGTTTCTATTATATAGCCAATATCAGAAATTCTCACACCACCTTTGATATGGTTTATGGCTTTGCGTAATATATTTTTAGAAGCATCTACAAGCGGTTGGTGATTATGGATGTCTTTACCTAGAACAAAAGAGCCACCATTGTCAGACCAAAAACCGTTAAGCTCCGCTGAAACATCAATATTGATTAAATCGCCTTCTTGCAATATTTTTTTCTCGGATGGTATTCCGTGTGCGGCTTCTTTATTGATACTAATACACGTATAACCAGGAAATCCATACGTTTCATAGGGTGCTGATTTAGCCCCATAACGCTTCAAAATGTCTCCTCCATAGGCATCTAGTTCTTTTGTAGATATGCCAACTTTAGCATATTCTCTCATTAATTTTAGTGTAGTTCCAACAACGTCACTAATCTTTTTCATTCCAATTAATTCGTCTTCTTTTGTTATCGACATGTTATTTTCTTTAATTGCTTACAACGGTTGGTATAAGTCATGGTTTGTATATAGACACCACAAATATAATCACATTTTAATCTTCAATATAGAAACTAAAAGTAACTTAAAAAATAATAGCACGAATAAATTTTCAGCGCATAAATAGTTTAGGTAAAAATAGAAAAGCGCGTTTTAAAAAAATTAGGGTTATCCGCATCAGTTACCATAAAATCTCTTTAATTTTGCTAGTTTCTGTATCAAAATAGGTTTTTTTACATAAGGGTTAGACGGTAAGTTTTTAACGGTATGATACGGTTTTAGTGAACCTTTTAATTGAATAATATCCCCTCTAGTAGCATAAATGACTTCTTTAAAATGGCGCTTTTACAACTAAAAGCGCGATTTTTTAAATTAACCAAATACCGGTTGTGAGATACATTTAGAAGCAAACCACCAAAACGGCGTACTATAAAACACATTTTTAACAGCCAATCCCAGCAATATGTTTTAACTTTATGAAAATTAAAACATAAAATCATGAAACAACTACTACTCAATTTTTTAGTACTTATCGGTGGTGTTGGAATAATTTCCGCTCAAGTTTATACCACACCAGATACAGGAACAACCTTTACTTTAGAGGATCTGGTGGCGGCAAGTCCGGCTACCATTTCGGTAACAGGCACCACTTATACCTTGGTGGATGATTTGATAATTTCCACAACAGATACCTTTCTTATAAATTCCGATGTGACATTGGAACTAGCAGCCGATATCCGCATCACCGTTTTTGGCACCTTTAACGTCAATGCAGATGGTGTGACTTTTACGGCCATAGACCCAGCAGCTCCTTACGAGGGTTTTCGCTTTGAAGAGTTCTCCGATATCAACATTCAAAACAGCACCATTCAATATGGCGGCGGCTTACGTGTGCTTACCGAAACGTTTACAATTAACAATTGTCTGATTACTAATAACGTGTCAGGTGTTGCAACCGGTGGCGTTATTGCGCTTTCGCGAGGTATGCCACAAATCACCAACAACACGATTACCTTTAATCAAACGCCAGCTATAAGCTCGGGTGCTAATAGTGCCGTATCACCGTATATTTTTAATAATTATATGGAAGGGAATAATCAAGCAAATTCCAACCGCCCTCAAATTAACATGGGGACGACAAGGACTGCAGAACCCATTCAAATTATTCAAAATACCATTAAAGGCGATCGTACTTTGGATATGGTAGGTGGTATTGCCGTGTCGAACTTCGTTGGAGGTACCATAAATGCCATAATCGATGACAATAGCATTACCGATAACCGATATGGTCTGACCATTGTTGGAAACAATGCCTTTGCTTACGTCAGAAATAATAGGATTGAAGACAATGATACACAAGGAAGCCCCAACGTGGGTGGAAGTGGTATTTCGTTAAATACGTCTTCGGGCGGTATGGAAGTCATTGCTAGTGGGAATCAAATTCGTCGAAACCTCTGGGGAATAACGGTTATTGGAGAAGCGTCTATTAACTTGGGTGATGGCGCAGCAAATGTAGGCCAAAATGTCTTTTCTGAAAATGGAAACGGTGGCATAACTTACGCACTTTATAACAATACACCCAACGCATTAATGGCCATGAATAATTGTTGGGATGAAACCAATGCGCCAAACACCCTTGCTGATGCCGAAGCCGTAATCGTGCATCAAAGCGATAATGCGACATTAGGATTAGTAAGCTTTGACCCCGTAGATTGTGGCTTTTTAAGTATAGACGATCACCAATTGAAGGCCGTAACCATGTATCCGAATCCTACAAACGGACAACTAAATATATCCCATAATACGGCTTTTAAACACATGAAAATATACAGTATAGATGGAAAATTAATCATGCAGAAAACACTTCAAATGGGTGCGAATAATATGTTCTTGAATTTGAATGCTGGTTTGTATATTTTAGAATTAACAGGCGTGAATGCGAAGGCCACCAAAAAGCTAGTAGTTAAATAATTTGGAATGCTGTAATAGTGAAAAGCGCCACCTGAAGTGTGGCGCTTTTTTTTATATTTTAAAGAACACGCTCGAATCCTAAAGAGCTTGAAACGCTTTGTTTCCGTACATGGTATGCCCCAAAAACCACTGAATCCCAATAATAGTTTTAGCATCGCGAAATTGATTGTTTTTGACGTGTTTATGGACCTCTATAACGGGCATTTTCACCAATTGAATAGCCTCTTTTTCAGTTGTCATACCGCCACCTTTAAAAACTTTATCGGATGAATTCACTTCGGCATAGTAAAGAAAAATGCGTTCAGAACTTCCGACAGGCGAAACAAAAAACGAACTGATAAAGTCTAGCCCGTTTAGCTTATAACCAATTTCTTCTTCAACCTCCATTTTCACACGGTGTTCTGGTTCCTCATGAGTTTCTATAGAGCCGGCTGTGAGCTCAAGTATCCAGCCAGCCCGTTCTTTAATAGTGAGATATCTAAATTGCTTGGTAAACAGTAAGGAGTCTGTGTCTTTTTCATACAAAACAATGGCAACGGAATCGCCCCGTTCAAAACAAAACCGATCCTCTTCAATGCTGCCTGAATTAAACAGATCATGTTTAATTCTAGCCTTTTTGATTTGGAAGACATGATCAAATACAAGGCGTTCGTGAAGTAGTCGGTATTTCATTGGTGGCCTTCAGCGTTGGCTATTCATTGGCATTTTAACATATTCTAATGGGATTTTTTCTTGCTCTAATCTCCAGTTGTTTTTGTTAATTTTATTGTAGATAATCATTTCTATTTCATTCAAATGTAATTGACTATTTACATTGGATACTATTCCATTATCATTTTCAAAGAATTTATCAAAAGTACTTGCGTTCATAAGAGCATATGGTACAGAGCTTAAAAGTAACAACACACGTTTGGCTAAAATGAACTTGGCTATACATGGAATAGAAGGTGAAATTATAGAAGCCAACAGCTTTTAAACCAATCCGTACAACCTAACAGGAAGGTGCGATTTCGTGATGGCAAATCCACCATTTAATGTCGATAAAATAGATGCCAAAAATAAGTTTTTAGCGGATAACGATAGACTACCATTTGGGCCACCATTAACAGGAAAAGGCACCATAGAAGACCAAAGCACAGGGTTACAATGTTATAATGGGGCTTAATAGCTACGGGAGCAACAGGTACTGCATTAGGTACAGGAATAAACAATACAGCTGCTATTATTACAGCGCAAGGTCCAACTGAAACAGATTATGCCGCAGGTTTAGCAAAGGCATATATCGGACGCGGTTTTACTGATTGGTTCTTGCCCAGTAAGGATGAATTAAACCAATGTATGTAAATAAAACAGCTGTTGATGCTACAGCAACTGCTAATGGAGGTGCTATTTTTAATACTTATGCCTTCAGGAGTTCTACAGAGTTCGATCAATCTTTCGCACGGGGGAAGAATTTTTCCAATGGTATTCCGATCCTCAAGGAAAAGTTGATCGCAAGCGCCATTCGTCCTATTCGCGCTTTTTAGTTATTAAAATACATATTTTAAATAATAATCAAAATACTGATTATAAGCACTTTATGTTTGTTTTTTGATTTTGTCCATGTTTTTGTCCATGTTAAATACCCACTTTTAAGCACCATGTTTGATACTTTTAGTAAATACTATTTAAATTAATAGGTATCTCTCGAGATTAAAATAATATTTACCAACATACGAACCCAACAAAATATAATTCTATGAAAAAAACAACACTAATAGCCTGTCTATTCTTTGCTACACAATTAATGTACTCACAAAAAGCCATTCCAGCCTCCGGAGGCAATGCCACAGGCAGTGGTGGTTCATCCAGTTATACTGTTGGGCAATTGGTATATACCACCAATACAGGAAGTGGTACCCTAACCCAAGGTGTGCAACAAAGTATCGAGCTCTTTACCTTAAGTAACCCCGAACTGACCACCGTAAATTTAACTGCTGTTACCTATCCTAATCCCACTTCAGATTATGTGGTATTAGCCATAAGCGATGCCAAACTAACAGATTTAAGCTATGCTTTATTCGATTTACAAGGCAGAGCAGTTGTAAAAGGATCTGTATCTCAAGAACGTAGTAAAATAGGCATGCAGAATTTAGCATCAGGGACGTATATCCTTAAAGTAAACCAAAACAACCAAGCATTAAAAACGTTTAAAATTATAAAAAAATAACATTTACCTATTATGAAGAATTTATACACATTTTTAGTAGCAGTATTGCTAACGGCAACAACCTTTGCCCAAACGCCAGAGAAAATGAGTTACCAAGCGGTTGTAAGAGACAGTGGTGATGCTTTAGTAACCAGCCAAGCAGTAGGCATGCAAATAAGCATTTTGCAAACTACAGCTACAGGAACAGCAGTTTACGTAGAAACGCAAACACCAACCACCAATGTTAACGGATTACTGACCTTAGAAATAGGAACAGGTGCTGTTGTAAGCGGTGATTTCACGACTATAGATTGGTCTGCAGACAGCTATTTTATAAAAACAGAAACCGATCCAACAGGAGGTGCCAGTTACACCATTACAGGTACGAGCCAGTTATTAAGTGTGCCGTATGCCTTGCATGCAAAAACGGCTGAAAGCGTAACCGAAACGCAAACTTTGGAAGATGTTGCAACTTTAGGAAACCTAGCAAATACACAATTAAAAAACGTAACCGACCCAACCGATGCTCAAGATGCAACAACTAAAGCTTATGTAGATAATTTAATAGCAACACTAGAAGCTAGAATTACAACTTTAGAGACACAACCAGCAACAGTAGGCGACTTTAGAGATGGTGGCGTAGTATTTTGGGTAGACCCAACAGATAATAGGCATGGGTTAGTTTGTGCTATTCAAGACCAAGGTGGAGGGATAAAATGGTATAACGAGGCTTACATAGCTACGGGAGCAACAGGTACTGCAATAGGTACCGGAACAACAAATACAGCAACCATAATTTCAGCACAAGGTGCAGTAGAAACTAATTACGCAGCAGGTTTGGCAAAAGCCTATACGGGTGGTGGTTTTAACGATTGGTTTTTACCGAGTAAAGATGAGTTGAATGAAATGTACCTAAATAATGCAGCTGTAAATGCTACAGCAACCGCAAATGCAGGTGCTATTTTTTATGGTTACTACTGGAGTTCTACGGAGGGCGATAGCAATAGCGCGTGGGAACAAAATTTCGGCAGTGGTAATCAGGGCACCAACAATAAGGGCTTCGCAACCAGTGTGCGTGCTGTTCGGGCTTTTTAATTATTAAAATACATATTTTAAACAATAATCAAAATAGTGATTATGAGCATTTTATGTTTGTTTTTTAATTTTGTCCATGTTTTTGTCCATGTTAAATACCCACTTTTAAGCACCATGTTTGATACTTTTAGTAAATACTATTTAAATTAATAGGTATCTCTCGATATTAAAATAATATTTACCAACATACGAACCTAACAAAATATAATTCTATGAAAAAAACAATACTAATAGCCTGTCTATTCTTTGCTACACAATTAATGTACTCACAAAAAGCCATTCCAGCCTCCGGAGGCAATGCCACAGGCAGTGGTGGTTCATTCAGTTATACTGTTGGGCAATTGGTATATACCACCAATACAGGAAGTGGTACCCTAACCCAAGGTGTGCAACAAAGTATCGAACTTTTTACCTTAAGTAACCTCGAACTGTCCACCGTAAATTTAACTGCTGTTACCTATCCTAATCCTACATCAGATTATGTGGTATTAGCCATAAGCGATGCCAAACTAACAGATTTAAGCTATGCTTTATTCGATTTACAAGGCAGAGTAGTTGTAAAAGGATCTGTATCTCAAGAACGTAGTAAAATAAGCATGGAAAATTTAGCATCAGGTACTTACATTCTTAAGGTAAGCCAAAACAACCAAGCATTAAAAACATTTAAAATTATAAAAAAATAACATTAACCTATTATGAAGAATTTATACACCTTTTTAGCAGCAGTATTGCTAACGGCAACAACCTTTGCCCAAACGCCAGAGAAAATGAGCTACCAAGCGGTAGTAAGAGACAGTGGCGGTAATTTATTAACCAACCAAGCCGTAGGGATTCAAATAAGTATACTACAAACTACAGCAACGGGAACAGCGGTTTATGTAGAAACCCAAACGGCAACCACTAATGTTAACGGATTAGTAACCATAGAAATAGGTACAGGGACCATTGTAAGTGGCGGTTTTACAACCATAGATTGGTCTGCTTCTAGCTACTTTATAAAAACAGAAACTGATCCATCCGGCGGTTCCAACTATACAATTACAGGTACTAGCCAGTTGTTGAGTGTGCCTTATGCATTGCATGCTAAAACAGTAGAAAACGGAATTCCTACAGGAGGCCTTGAAGGGCAAGTTTTAACCATAAGCAGTAGTGGTACACCAGTATGGGCAGATCCTTATGCGGGCACAATTTTTTACGAAGATGCAGATAGCGATGGCTACGGCGATATTAACAGTACGTATGTAGCATTTAGCGCACCTAATGGTTATGTAAGTAATAATACCGATTGTAATGATACTGATGCTACCATCAATCCAGACACAATTTGGTATTTAGACGCAGATGGCGATAGTTTTGCCATTTCTACAGTAACACAATGTGATTCACCAGGAACAGGATATACAACAACAGTAAAACCAGTGGGTGATTGCAATGATGGTGATGCAACAATAAATCCAGGAGTCCCAGAAATAGCTGGAGACAATATAGATAATAATTGTGATAATCAAATAGATGAAGCAGAAATTGGTCAGTTCATTGAAGGTGGCGTTGTTTTTTGGGTAGACCCAACAGATAATACGCATGGCTTAGTTTGTGCCATAGAAAACCAAAGTACAGGGATACAATGGTATAACGGGTCTTACACAACTACGGGAGCAACAGGTACTGCAATAGGTACTGGAATAACAAATACAGCAACTATAATTTCAGCACAAGGTGCAGTAGAAACTAATTACGCAGCAGGTTTGGCAAAAGCCTATACGGGTGGTGGTTTTAACGATTGGTTTTTACCGAGTAAAGATGAGTTGAATGAAATGTACCTAAATGAAGCAGCTATAAATGCTTCAGCAACGGCTAATGGAGGTGCTAATTTTTCTTCTTATTACTTCTGGAGTTCTACGGAGGTCGATGCCAGTCTCGTGTGGAGACAGGATTTCACCAATGGTAATCTGGGCAGCGGCTTTAAGGGCAACACACTCGCTGTGCGTGCAGTTCGAGCTTTTTAGTTATTTATAATAGTACCGCGTAAGCGGACGGTTTTTATTTTTTAAAAATGGCACTACATACGGAGTTACCGGTTTACAGAGATACTTATAAACTAGTATTATAAATTTATATATGCACCAAAAATTTCCCTAAAGAATACAAGTATAGTTTGGGTAGCGATATGGAGCGCGATGTATTGGTGCTAATGCGCTGTATTTACAGTGCTAACAGAGCGCAAGAAAAAACAGCATTTTTAAATGAGTTTTTAAATAATTCTGAAATTAAAATAGTAAATATGAAAAAGATATACACCTTTTTAGCAGCCATATTGCTAACAGCAACCACCTTTGCCCAAACGCCAGAGAAAATGAGCTACCAAGCGGTTGTAAGAGACAGTGGTGATGCATTAGTGACTAATCAAGCCGTAGGCATGCAAATAAGTATTTTGCAAACTACAGCAACAGGAACAGCAGTTTATGTAGAAACCCAAACGCCAACCTCTAACGTTAACGGATTAGTGACTGTAGAAATAGGCACAGGATCTGTTGTAAGTGGCCATTTCACGACCATAGATTGGGCTGCAGACAGCTACTTTATAAAAACAGAAACCGATCCAACTGGAGCTGCCAGTTACACTATTATAGGTATGAGCCAGTTATTAAGTGTGCCTTATGCGTTACATGCAAAAACGGCTGAAAGTGTCACAAACGATTTGGTAGACGATGCAGATGCTAACCCTACAAACGAATTGCAAACATAGAGCAAGTATTGGTTGTTGGAAATGATGCCAATGGAAATGACCTTATAAACACAGGGCAAATTGTTAGAGGTACGGGCAACACCAAATACAGAATCTTCGATGGAAATTGCAACGCCATTGCCAGTTGTTTTTCCTTCAATGACACAAACTGAAGTTGATGCAATAGCAACTCCAGTGGAAGGCATGGTACAGTATAATACGGATGCGAAAAGGTTGCAGATCTATGCCATACTAACGGATAAAGCTGAAATATTAAACGAAATTTTTACAGGTTCAGAAATGAGAGGTATTTATTGTATTACCCAATCATTTACATCTCCTATAGCTGGACAAATTGTGCTATAGAGTTACTCGTAAAAGACGGGAATCGTGGTCCTGGACCTCATGATATTGATTTTTTTGGTAGTATGGGGTATGAACAATTTACAATTCCTTCTTATTCAAGTTTTACTTGGTTTACTTTTAAATTAGCGACGCCTAAACCGGTTAATGCAGGGGTACAAACGTTCCTGTCGTTTTGTAATGTATGGCAGACCACTTTTGCAACGAATAGTAATTACCTTAATGGTAGTAGTCATGAAGCTTCTGCTTCAACGCCAAATGCACAAGGTGATTTGTTGTTTAGAATACATAGTCAGCCAATTCCTGGATCATGTGGATGGCAGAATATGAATTAATCCATAGCTCTAAAACATATAATGTTCTTTTATGAAAGCATTTAGAAAAACAAAACCAACAGTACTTTTATAGTGTACTGTTGGTTTTTTATTGTTGTGTGCCATTTTTTATTACAGTCGTTTTTTAATACCCATTATCTGGTGTAAAATTCTAACAGTTTCTACAACTTCATTTTCCACGTTTCTGTAAAAAAATCAGATGCGATTTGATTTTAGTTACTCGATAGTTTTTTAGAGTTTGTTCTACGGATTTTCCAGTCAGATAATGCGTTACATCTGTCGGCTTGTTCTGTAGAGCATTTGTTAAGCGTATAAATCCATATTTTGTCTAAATCCTCAATCGCTTGTTTACTTATTCGGTATGGCTGTTTACTCAAAAGTGATTGCGATGTAATTCAGTCCGATTTTGTTTTGGGTCAAAATTTTCAATAAAACCACTATTTTCTCCGACTTCGAGAGCTTTAATTAAGTCTTTTTCTTTTTTTTCGCATTCCAGCAAACGTAATGCAGAACGAATAACTTCGCTTACCGAACCATATCTACCTGAATTTACGTCCTCTCTGATAAAATCCTCAAAATGATTTCCGAGTGATATTGATGTGTTTTTTCCCATTTTGACTATAATTCCCCTCAAGTATACCAAATCTTGGTAACGTAGCCAAATGGCACACAGGATAGGGGTTTAAGTAAAAGTATGCATATATATGTGCTATATATACACCACAAACCCTTAACATATTGCTATTTCCAATATAGAAACTTAAAGGCATTCAAAAAACACATAGAACTACGTAAATTTCTAGTCATTAATACATAGGGATAAATATAAACAAGCTATTTTTATAAATGCTTCGGATACCCGTAAAGAGACAAAAAGTATAACCAACTTCGCCAGTTACCGTATCAAAACAAGGTGTAGCACCATTGTGGGTTAGGAGCTAAATTGTTGCCTGTATGATAAGGCTTTAATGGCATTTTAATTGGACGATATCCACTTTAGTTGCACCCTCTTTTGTGGAGCGGGAAAGACTTGTTTTATGGTGTCAGCAGTAAATTAGCGTTTCTAAATATTCATCCCCACCAAAATTAGGCCCAATTGATGTATATGCTTATCACATACTTGAGGTTGATTTATGATCTATTTAATTTTTATACGGTGTTTCCCTAAAAACCACTGAATCCCAATAATAGTTTTAGCATCGCGAACCTGATTATTTTTAAAGAGGATATGAACGTCATTAACGGGCATTTTTACCAATTGAATATCTTCTTTTTCGGCGATCATACCGCCACCTTTAAAAACTTTATCGGATGAATTTACTTCGGCATAGTAAAGAAAAATGCGTTCAGAACTTCCGCCGGGCGAAACAAAAAACGAACTGATAAAGTCCAGTCCATTTACCTGATAACCAATTTCTTCTTCAACTTCCATTTTCACACGCTGCTCTGGGTCTTCATTACCCTCGAGAGACCCTGCAGTAAGCTCCAGGATCCAACCATCTGATTCCTTAATCGTTGGATAGCGAAATTGTTTGGTAAACAGTAAGGAGTCTGTGTCTTTTTCATACAAAACAATGGCAACGGAATCGCCCCGTTCAAAACAAAACCGATCCACTTCAATAGTGTCCGAATTAAACAGATCATGTTTTATTCTAGCCTTTTTGATTTGGAAGACATTATCATATACAATGCCTTCTTGAAGTAGGTGGTATTTCATGATGTTTAGGTTTTAAAAAGTGTATCGAAATATAGACATGGTATTTGCCAATTAATTTTTTAAGGAATCGTAAATATAATTCATGTAGTAACAGCCAATATGTTTTCAGGGTAAAGGCGAGAATACGGCTGCCTATAATCACCCCAAGCAATCCAAAACACAAGCCCCAACGGAAGCCGGTACATCATAAACCTCGCCGTCAATAACCTCGTAAAAACGCACACCCAAAACCGCTACGCCAAAATGCATAGGAGCCGTCACCGTATCGGGAACAAGGCTAATAGATGAACTAGTAGTAATGTCAATAAGATAAGTAGGAGAGACATCTAAAGTGGAATCGCGCGTATCATAATCAAAGTCTAATACCCCTAAAGTAACGCCAATATGCGTGGTCCCTTTTGGTGTTTTAAATAAACGCGGATTAAAATGGCTTATTTCTAACTGCTGCGTTGCCCAATTAAAAGAAGCGCTAGCCGTTAATGTTCTTAATAAAGGGGTCTTGGGTGTAAAGTGATACTGTTTAAGCAAGCGCTTGCCTTTGGCTGTTTGCAAGCCCTGTTTCACAGTTCTTTTGCCGCGTTCGGAAACGGTATCTAATGCTTTAATGTTTAAAAACAATTGCATCATTCGGGAGTAAAATAACTTACCTTTAATACCACTTAAAAGCGGCGATAAGGCCAAACGAAATTGCTTATTAAGCCGACTACAAGTCCCAAATTCGTTATAATTATCGCGAACGGGTTGCATACTGGCTTTGGTTTTTATAGCATACCCATCAAACCCACCGCCAGGTTTTCGTTCATAGCCAATACCACGCGCTATGTAATAATTAACGTCGCCCAGCGTTCCCGAAATTGTAAAAGGTCCTTTTTGTCGTGCCATGGTCATACTAATATAGTAAATAACAGCTATATAACCAATAGGTATAGCGTATCAACCCTATGGATACCCTATACATAACCCCAGTAAACCTTATGGGCGCAAGCAGCTTCACATGAATTGGGATGCTAGTAGGCACATAAATGCTTAGTTATGCTGGACAGAGTTTAAAGCTTTTGCCCCTGAAGAAAGTATAGCTAGAAACTTAAAATAAATGACAGTAACCTAAAACAGTAAATCCAGAGGTTTGAATTTAAACGTCTCAATTTGTGTTTATAGCGGTTGTTTTCAGGTGTTTGGTTGCGCTATTTAGGCTAAAAAAAACGGAGAATTGTTATACCATCGTTTAGTAAGGTTGTCGTCTGCAGAGTAGATTTTGGGTGTTGAATATTTTTTCTTCAAGGTTGAATCGTATTCACTTTCGTATTCATTTTCAAATTCTCTTGCAAGGTAATCAAAAACGGTATGCATAAAAAAACGGTTTAGCGAAAGCCAAACCGTTGTTTTTCAAGTGATTAAAAAATCGTAGCGAGAACGGGGCACGATCCCGTGACCTCTGGGTTATGAATCCAACGCTCTAACCAACTGAGCTACCTCGCCATATTCCTGTACAAATAGGAATCTCTTAATTTAAACTGGTTTTCACCAGTTTTTAAGGCTGCAAATATAACAACTAATTTATTCCGTGCAAATAAAAAGTGACTAAAAATATTTATAAAAAATAGTTTGAGTTTTTAGCAATTAAATGTATATATTGAGCGCATAAATTATGTAACTATGAGTGAGAAAGTAAAATTTGAAATGGAGTTTCCAATACAGGCTTCACCTCAATTATTATATCAATATATATCAACACCTTCGGGCCTTTCCGAGTGGTTTGCCGAAAACGTAAATTCAAGAGGCGAGCTTTTTAAATTTATCTGGGATGGTTCTGAAGAACAAGCTAATTTAGTCAGTAAAAAAAGTGGTGAACGTATTAAATTTCGTTGGGCAGCCGATGAAGGGGAACCTTATTTCTTTGAAATTCGTATTCAAGTGGATGAGATTACCAAAGATGTTTCTATTATGATTGTCGATTTTGCCGAAGAAGATGAAGTGGATGAAGCAAAGATGCTTTGGGATAACCAAATTTCCGATTTAAAACAAGTATTGGGCTCCGCTTAAGGTGGTTTCTATTATAAAACATATCTTTGTCCCGAATAAAATTCGGGACTTTTTTTATGATCAATTTCAACGGAAATATAACAGATGATAGCAACGTGATATCTATAAATAATCGTGGTTTTGCCTATGGTGACGCTGTTTTTGAAACCTGTAAATATTCACATGGTAAACTCTTGTTTTGGGAGGATCATTATTTTCGTCTGATGGCTTCCATGCGAATCATGCGTATGGAAATCCCTATGAATTTTACTATGGAATTCCTGGAAGCTGAAATTCAGAAAACCCTAACTGAAAATAAGCTTGCAAACCATACATCGCGTGTTAAATTAACCGTATTTCGAAGTGAAGGTGGTTTGTATAGTCCAACAAGTAAAGAGGTGGGTTTTGTTATTGCTGTTAACGCACTAGATGCTGATTTTTATTTAATGAATGATGGGGATTATGAAGTGGATTTGTTTAAAGATTTCTACGTGTCTCCTAGTTTATTATCCACCTTAAAAACTAATAATAAAGCGATTAATGTGGTAGGAAGTGTGTATGCTGAAGAAAACAGCTTACAAAACGCGTTGTTGTTGAATACGGATAAAAAAGTAGTAGAAGCTTTAAACGGGAATTTGTTTTTAGTAAGTGGGAATAGTATTAAAACACCACCACTTTCTGATGGTTGCTTGAAAGGTATTATGCGAAAACAAATTATGGAGCTTATTGCACAGTTGCCTGATTATAAGTTAGAAGAAACATCTATTTCGCCTTTTGAATTGCAAAAAGCCGATGCGTTATTTATAACCAATGTCATAACGGGTATTCAGCCTATTAGTAAATACCGAAAGAAAACTTTTGACAATACGGTTGCCAAAATGTTATTACAAAAATTACAAGTAAAAATTAGATTATCTAGTTAAAAGTAGGGTCTTCAGGTGCATTGGACCAAATGGTATAGTCACCACCAAATTCCATCATTTTTTCTTTCCAAAACGTTTCATAGTTTTTTTCTATAATGTTTTGCTTATAAATATTTTCAGTTACAACCCAGGAATTTGTTTTTAATTCGGCGTTTAATTGATCCGCATCCCAACCCGAGTACCCAAGAAAAAAGCGAATATTCTTTTCATTTATCTCATTATTGGCAATTAATTCGGCTACTTTATTAAAATCGCCTCCCCAATAAATTCCTAAAGAAATTTCTACACTATTCGGAATGAGTTCTGGCACCTTATGTATAAAATAAAGATTATCCTGTTCTACGGGTCCGCCATTATAGACCTTAAAAGTGGCGTCTAATTCGGGAATTAAATCACTGATAGTGTACTCCAAGGGTTTATTTAAAATAAATCCAATAGAGCCTTCATCCGTATGATCGGCTAAAAGAATGATAGAACGGTTAAAGGAGATGTCACCAATTATAGAAGGTTCGGCAATAAGCAAGTTTCCTTTTTTTGGTTGTATTGAAATCATATAGTGATAGATTTTCTATTATAAATCTAATATTTTTTTTGTTAATAACAAACAGATGCTACCATTAATAACAAAAAAAGGTCTTCGAAACGAAGACCTTTTATACTTATTAATTAAGCGATAATTAGTTTACTGCTCTAGATAAATCTGAACCAGCTTTAAACTTAACTACATTTTTAGCTTTAATTTTAATAGTTTTTCCTGTTTGTGGGTTTCTTCCATCTCTTGCAGCTCTTTTAGAAACTGACCAAGATCCAAATCCTACTAAAGAAACTCTGTCACCTTTTTGTAAAGCGCCTTCAATTTCAATTAACGCACATTCTAAAGCCTTCTTTGAAGCTGCTTTAGTAATTCCTGCGTGTTCTGCCATTGCATCGATTAAATCTGTTTTGTTCATAATTTAAAGTTTAATTATTAATAAATTGTTGGTTAAACATTTTTGTTAAATCCATTACAAATTTATACGGATTATCGTACCATGCAAGTAATAGCAAGGGAAATACCTAAATTTGTTGATAACTTAACCGATTTGTTAATAAAGCGAGTGTATTTCATCGGTTTTTTTGAAATATGAGCATTCATAAGGGTTTACAGCATTTTGGCTTCATCGTGAAAATTATAGCCATTTAAGAGGTCATTTATAGCCATTTTTCGCTTACCTGGTAATTTCAATGCATCAATAAAAATATAACCATCTGTGACGGCCACTTTTAGTGTTTTTTTGCTGGCGATTATTTGTCCTTTTGAATAGTTATGTTCGGCTATTTCTTTATGAGTTTCGTAAATTTTAATTTCTAATGTTTCTTCATTATTATTTAAATAACACCATGCAGAAGGATACGGATTTAAACCACGTACCTTATTATGTATAGTTTCTATGGAATCATTCCAATCTATTTTACAATTATCCCGATTTAGTTTGTTGGCTTCTTTTAATTCATTGGTATTTGGTTGCGGTGTGGTTTCAACGGTGCCATTTTCAATGCGTTTTAAAGTGTCAATAACTAATTCACTACCTGTATGCATCAACTTATCATGTAAGGTGCCTACATGGTCTGTTTCTTCTATGGCAACTGCTTTCTGCATTATCATATCACCTGTATCAATTTTATCATCTATAAAGAAGGTAGAAACACCGGTTTCCGTTTCGCCATTTATAATAGCCCAGTTTATTGGTGCAGCACCTCGATAGTTGGGTAATAAGGATGCATGCAAGTTAAAAGTGCCTAAAGCTGGCATCTGCCAAACGGCTTGCGGTAACATTCTAAATGCTACAACTACTTGAACATGAGCTTGAAGTGCTTGTAGGGTTTCTAAAAAATCAGGATCTTTTAAATTGGTAGGTTGTAAAATATGCAAACCTTGCTTTTGTGCGTATTGCTTAACGGCTGACTCGTTAATTTTTCGGCCACGTCCTGCTGGTTTATCAGGAGCGGTTATTACACCAACTACTTGGTAATTATTGGCAAGTATGGCGTCTAATATGGCAACAGCAAAATCTGGCGTGCCCATAAATACGATGCGTAAGTCGGTTTTCATAAATGAGATAATTTATAGGTATTAATAGTGGTTACTATAATAATATGATGTTCTAATAATAATTTCAGAGCGTTGTGAATGTCTTTCTCTGGGTATCCTAATGCTTCTGTTAATGTTCTAGATGAGCAGTCCGTTGCTTCTAATTTGGTAATAATGGCGTTTTTTATGGTTTTAAAATCCGCAGGTGCTTTCTTTTTGTTTTTTCGTTCAACACAAACCGAACAAATTCCACAATCGTTCACATCTTTTTCGCCAAAATAGGTGAGGAGTTGGACACTTTTACAAATGGTATTGTTTGAAATATATTTTAAAACATCAGATACTTGCTTATGTTTTAACTGGTTCTGCTGATTAATAATATGTGTAATCCTATTGATGGTTTTATCATCTTCACGAGGTTCTAAAAACGTGACTTGCGCATCGGTTTTAGAAATTTGCAAACTAATAATGTCATCTTTTTCAAGTTTTTCTAAAGCTTGAATTAATTGGTGTTCAGATATAGATGCTTTTTCAGCTATTCTCGTGGTATTGACTTTTGTTTCATGTTCAAAAATTCCACCATAACTTCTTAAAATAGATTTGACAATAATATTTAATGGCGCATGCTTACTTAAATAGTGAAATAATTGGGTGTTTGAAACGATAAATTGAACACTAGTTTGTTTATTAAATTGCTGACTTAAAGAAATAATACTGGTTCTATCTAAAGTCTGAATGGCATTGAAGGCTATAAGCGTATTAAAATTATAGGTTTTACAGAAGTGATTGAAATTAAAGTCTTCTACAAAACCAACGCCTTCACCATAAGAAATTTGAAAATAGTTGCAGAGCTTTCTGTAAACCTGTTTCATGAAATCCACACTTGGAAGTACGTTTAAAAACTGATCTTCTAATTTACTTTTGTCGGAATTATTCTTTAAAATAACGGCAAAAGCTTTGTCGCCATTTCTACCAGCACGACCAGCTTCTTGAAAATAACTCTCCAAACTTTCAGGTAGATTTAAATGAATAACCGTTTTTACATTGGGTTTATCAATTCCCATTCCAAAGGCATTGGTGGCAACCATGATTAGTTTTTTCTCACGAAGCCAATCCTGAAGCCTGGTGTCTTTTTCAGTATTGGATAAACCACCATGAAAAAAGGTGGCTGAAAATCCTTTCTTTTCTAAAAACTGACTGATTTCTATAGTCGCTAATCGATTTCGGACATATATAATGGAAGGTGCGTTATTCTTCTTTAAAATGCGCTCCAAATGATAATGCTTATCCGTAGCATCAAAAGTCATGTAGGCTAAATTATCCCGATTAAAGGATTGTTTGAGAACTTTTGGGCTTATAAAATCGAGTTCTTTAATTATATCTTCTACTACTTCTGGTGTTGCAGATGCTGTTAATGCAATGCAATTTACTGTAGGTTGTAATTCACGGAGTAGTTTGATGTTTTTATAAGCTGGACGGAAATCATTTCCCCATTGCGAAATACAATGTGCTTCATCTACAGCAATTAAATTGACAGGCATTTGGCGAATCCTATCTTGTACTAACTCTTGTTGAAGTCGCTCTGGTGATAAATATAGAAATTTATAATTTCCATAAATACAATTATCTAAAAGCGTATCTAATTCGTTATAATGAATGCCACTAGTCAAAGCCATAGCTTTAATACCTCTGCTTTGCAAAGCTTGCACTTGGTCTTTCATCAATGCAATTAATGGCGAAATAACAATGCAAATTCCATCCTTTGCCAAAGCAGGAACTTGAAAGCATAAAGACTTTCCGCCTCCGGTTGGCATTAAAGCAAAGGTATCTTCGCCATCTAAAACGGCTTGGATAACGGTTTCTTGAAGCGGTTTAAAACTGGTGTAGTTCCAATAACGCTCCAATATGTCAATGGGCTGTTGCATTATAAGTTTTTAACAACATTCAGAATAAAAGCAGTACGATTTTCAACCGTATCAAACGGAACATCTAATAGGTTATAACCGAATTTATCGTAGGTTTTTAATAAGTTGTCATGAATTTCAATAGCTTGATTAAAATTTTCATAACGTTCACTATCACTCACAAAAATGTCTTGCCAAGGTTTTAAAATAAAAGCCAAGTCATAATTATGCTTTTTACAGCTTTCTCTAAACTTTTCCGGATAGTCATCGCCTATAAAATCCATATATGCCAAAACGTCGGGAATACCACGATCTAGAAAAACAAAGCTTTCACTTTGAGTATTGGCTTGATTAAATTGGTCTTCACGCCCTTTTAAAAGCAGTTCACTAAACAATAGAGGTTGGGTTAAAAAGAGCTGGTCTACACCGTCTTCTCTAGCTTTTAAAGTTATTTGACGTGATATTTCATCCAGACAAACATAGCCGCGAGTTTTCAATTCGTTAATGATTGATGTTTTCCCAGTACCTGGTCCTCCAGTGATAACTATTTTCTTTATTTTCAAATTGGCAAGATTTTGGATGTAAAAATCGTAATTAAAAAGGAAACTAAAAAATGACAAGGAAATACTATCTTTGTTTTTAATAAAAATTATAATGGACGAGAATCAAAAAATAGACGCTTTTTACGAAAAGCTAAAAGGTCAGCTCTACGATACAGCTTTATGGCCAGCCGAGTATTTATATAAATTTATTGTTGAAACGAAATTTGAATCTATTCAAGATATTGAAAATATTTTCAATAATATGGGTGCCGTAATTCAAACAAAGGAGTCTAAAAAGGGAAAATATACGAGCGTTTCTATTAACGTTAAAATGAAATCGCCTGAAGACGTTATTGCTAAATACAAAGAAGTTACAGAAAACGTTAAAGGCGTTATTAGTCTTTAGTTTTTTTTTGTACTTTGCGCATGCACAAAACTACGTGCCATAAGTAAACTCTACACATACACATATTTTGATAGATCATTTAGAATACAATTCAGAACGTGAGCATTTAATTATTCCAGAATACGGACGTCATCTTCAAAAGATGATTAATTATGCTAAAACACGTGAAACCAAAGAAGAACGTAATAAACTAGCTCATGCTATTATTTCCGTAATGGGAAATATTCAACCGCATTTACGTGATGTTCCCGATTTTCAACACAAGTTGTGGGATCAACTATTTATCATGTCTGATTTTGATTTTGATGTGGATTCTCCCTATGGTATACCTGATAAGGAAACATTAAATGAGCGACCAGAACATTTACCATATCCGCAGAATTTTCCAAAATATCGTTTCTACGGGAATAATATTAAAACCATGATTGATGTGGCAAATACTTGGGAAGAAGGCGAACTTAAAGAGGCCCTTATTTTCACGATTGCAAATCACATGAAAAAGTGTTTCTTAAATTGGAATAAAGATACGGTTGAAGATGATGTAATTTTTGAACATTTACGCGAGCTTTCTGGTGGTAAAATTAATTTGCTAAATGCAGATGAAGATTTAACAGATGCAACAAGTTTAATGCGAAGCAAATCCAAATACAGTTCTAAAAGCTCAAGCACTAAAAAGAGTCATCAGAAAAAAAGTAATACAAATAGAAGTAGAAAACGCTATTAAAAAAACGGCATGGGTATATTTAAAATTGAAGGAGGCCACCAATTAAAAGGTAAAATTCAGCCTCAAGGTGCCAAAAATGAAGCATTACAAATTTTATGTGCTGTTTTATTGACTCCTGAAAAAGTAACAATTCATAACATTCCAGATATTGTGGATGTTAATAAATTAATAGACTTACTAAAAAATTTAGGTGTTAAAATTGAACATATAAATCAAGGTACTTATACGTTTCAAGCGGATGCTATTAATCTAAAATATTTAGAATCTGAAGCCTTTAAAAAAGATGGTCGCGGTTTGCGTGGATCCATTATGATCGTTGGACCATTGTTAGCACGATTTGGAAAAGGTTATATTCCAAAACCAGGTGGTGATAAAATTGGCCGTCGTCGTTTAGATACACACTTTGAAGGCTTTATTAAATTAGGGGCTAAATTCCGATATAATAGAGAAGATTATTTTTATGGTGTAGAAGCTGATAAGCTAAAAGGAGCTTACATGCTTTTAGATGAAGCATCAGTAACTGGAACTGCCAACATTGTTATGGCAGCAGTTTTAGCAGAAGGAAAAACAACCATATACAATGCTGCCTGCGAACCGTATTTGCAACAACTTTGCAATATGTTGAATAGGATGGGAGCAAAAATAAGTGGTATTGGTTCCAATATGCTTATTATTGATGGCGTTGACAACTTGGAAGGTACAGACCATACCATGTTGCCAGATATGATTGAGATTGGAAGTTGGATAGGTCTTGCCGCAATGACTAAAAGTGAATTGACTATTACCAATGCCAGTTGGGATGATTTAGGGCAGATTCCAGACGTATTCAGAAAATTAGGAATTACAGTAGAAAAGCAAGGTGATGATATTCATATTCCAGCTCATAAAGATGGTTATGAAATTCAGAATTATATTGACGGTTCTATTTTGACTATTTCTGATGCGCCTTGGCCAGGATTTACACCCGATTTATTGAGCATTATTCTTGTCGTTGCTACACAAGCTAGAGGTAGCGTTTTAATTCATCAGAAAATGTTTGAAAGTCGTTTGTTTTTCGTGGATAAATTAATTGATATGGGAGCCAAGATTATTCTTTGTGATCCACATCGTGCAGTTGTAATTGGTCACGATTTTAAATCGCAATTAAAAGCAACAACCATGACATCGCCAGATATTCGTGCAGGTGTTTCTTTATTAATTGCTGCACTTTCAGCTAAAGGAACGTCAACCATTCACAATATTGAACAAATAGATCGTGGTTACGAAAATATTGATACACGCCTACGTGCTATTGGTGCCTTTATTGACAGACAAAAAGAGAACGAATAAATAACGTTTATTTGGATATATAAAAAAATGCTTCTAATTAGTTTAGAAGCATTTTTTTATGGAATAAACTGAAATTATTCTTTTATAATTTTTCGCATACTTATTTCGCCATCAATGTTTAATTGAAGCATGTAAATACCAGTTGCTAATGATTGCAATGGAATTTGCTTATTAACGTTTAGCGTTTGGTTTGCTTGCAATAGTTTTCCTGAAACATCATATAATGAATAGGCAACATTTGAATTTCTATTATTGGTTTCAACCGTAATAAAACGAGACGTTGGATTCGGATATATACGCAATTTAGAAATTGCTTCAGGATTGGCAGTACTTAATGTAGAGCCTTCAGTAATAGTTATAGATTGATTAATGGCTGGTGCTAATAACTCATCTACATTTCCAGATGGCCATTTTACAACAATTTTAGTGATAGCTGTAGCAGTTCCTAACCCAAAATGTGTCTTTAGGGAATTCATAATACCATAACTCTCACCTGAACGTACTTCGCGAATTTGTTTTCCCCAAGCACCATAAATTTCAATACGAGCACCAATTCCGTTGATATTGCTAGTAGTTCCTTCTAAAAGAATTTGAGTCCAATTATTCGTACTGTTTCCACTATTAAAATACAGTCTATCTGGATTATTACTACTAGGATTATTATAACCAGAACCAAAACCAGCCATAACATCTACAAAACCATCATTGTTTAAATCACCAACTGCGGCACTTTGAATTCTATTTGTATTATACGGTAAAGGAAACGGATTAGGTAATTCTGTAAAGGTATTATCACCATCATTTTTGTATAGTTTATGAATACCATTTCTAGTGGTTATAAAAATATCGACAAAGGTATCATTATCAAAATCCTCCATGATGACTTGAATGCCACCATCACCTAAATTATCCAATGATGTTGCAATTCCTGATGAAGCTGTGATGTCTGTATAAGTTCCATTTCCATCATTTTCAAGAATCATACTGGTAATATCATGATTAACAATAACACAATCCAAATCGCCATCATTATCAATATCTTCAAATGCAGCAGCCCAAGATTGACCGTAAGGAACTAAACCACGAGCAACAGCAACTTCAGAATAATTATTGTTGCCATCATTTTCGAAAAGTAAATTTACACGTCTACCATCATTGGGATTGGAAACACCTAGACGGCATTTAGAAATATATAAATCTAAATCACCATCGTTATCATAATCAATCCAAATACTGCCATAATTACCAGAATTATCTGAAGGTATAGTAGAAGCCGTATTAATTAATCCAAGATTTTCTGTCATAGCGCCTGTACCATCATTACTGTACGCTTTGGATAAACCATTATCATGACATGCAAAGATGTCTATAGTGCCATTATTATCAATATCTGCAAAGTTTAAGTTTTGAACAAAAATTTGATAAGTAAGCAGATTAGAGCTATAATTTGTGCCCGAACTGTTGGCTGTATATACTTTTAAACCGTTATAACTTCCACCCATTAAAATGTCGTTATAACCGTTTCTATCAACATCCGCAATTGCCATTCCCCATTTGGAACCACTTGTGCTTCCATAATTTAATCGGGTAAAAATACCATTAGTGTTTTGGTATTCTATTTCTAAAGAAGAGGCGCCATTCAAACGAATAATATCGTCCAAACCATCACCATTCATATCAGAAACACCGATAGCAACACCACTTTTTAAAGATGCGTTTACCAAATTACCGTTTCCACTAGTAAAAGAAATTTGAGCAACACTAATCATGGGGATTAATGTGAGCGCGATAAGTAATTTTTTTATCATGTTATATCTATTTTATAAAATAAATATAAAACAAAGCTTCTGGATATGAGTTAATTATCTGATTATGTGTATATAAAAAACGATTTTAGGTAAAAAAAAGGTGCGTATTCAAGATGAGAACAGCTTTTTAAAATACTATTTTAACTGACAGCTTCCTTATAAACTTTTAAACAGCGCTCTCGTGCCTCTTTATGATCTACTATTTGAGACGTGTAGGTAAGTTCTTGAAATTCGGGAACCCATTTACTAATATATTTTAAATCTTTATCAAATTTTTCAATTTGAGTAGTTGGATTAAAAATTCTAAAATAAGGTGCTGCATCCACACCAGAACCAGCAACCCATTGCCAATTTCCAATGTTACTGGCCATTTCATAATCATGTAATTTTTCCGCAAAATAAGCTTCTCCCCAACGCCAATCAATTAACAAATGCTTGCATAAAAAACTACCAACCAACATGCGTACACGATTATGCATAAATCCGGTTTCATTCAATTCGCGCATACCAGCATCCACCAAAGGATAACCTGTTTTTCCTTGGCACCAAGCTTTGAATTCCGTTTCGTTATTGCGCCATTTTATAGTATCATATTTGGGTTTAAAGCTCTTGGTTAATGTATGAGGGAAATGCCAAAGAATTTGCATGAAAAACTCCCGCCAAATGAGTTCTTGCCAAAATATTTCATTTTTTTCGGCAATGGCTTTTTTAACCATTTTTCGAATACTCACCGTTCCAAATCGTAAATGTGGTCCTAAACGCGAAGTTGCATCTTTAGCTGGAAAATTACGTTTGGCTTCGTATTCTTGAATTAAAGTGGGTGTTACATCATAATCAGTTATTTCTTGTGTCGATTTCTCAAAACCCAAATCCGATAATTCTAAATTCGGTAATCGGGTGTTCTCAACTAAATTATCCAAATAGCTGTTGGTATAATATATTTCTAAATCAATGGTTTTAAAAGCTGCCTTCCATGTTTTCATAAAAGGTGTGTAAACGCGATAGGGATCACCATCATTTTTTACAACTTCATTTTCTTCAAAAATTACCTGATCTTTGTATGTATTAAAAGCAGTATTATTTTCTTCTAAAAAGGTTTCAATATCTTTATCACGCTTTATAGCATAGGGTTCGTAATCGCGATTGGTGAAAACGGTATTAATTTCGTACGACTCTACAAGCTTTTTAAAAACGCTTTCAGGTGTTCCGTGATATATAGCAATACTGCTGCTATGCTCATCTTGAAGTGTTTTACGCATGGTTTGCAGCGTATTATAAATAAACGTTACGCGTGCATCATCCTTTGGAAGGGATTCCAAAATTTCAGAATCGAAAATAAAAATAGGTAAAACGGGATGATCACTTTTTAGAGCTTCATAAAAACCACGATTATCATCTAAACGCAAATCTCTTCGGAACCAAAATATGTTTATGGGTTGTTTCATGCTTATAGTGTTCCAAATAATTCGATTAGTTTTTTCTGACGATAAGCAAAAATTTCATCTAATTTGGGCTTTACAATTAATGGATGTACCATTTGACCTAGAATACCCATGGGAACTTTATAATCTATAATATCTTCCATTTCCACACCACCATCAATGGCTTTAATAAAATGTTTATGATGCCATAGCGCATACGGTCCAAAACGTTGCTCATCCACAAAATATGCTTTATCAACTACCTGTGTAATCTCTGTTACCCATTTGGTTTTAATACCCAAAACTGGTGTTACAATATATTGAATTAATTGACCTGCAAACATAGGTCTGTCCGCTCCTGAAAGGATATTGAAGCCCATGTAGTCTGGCGTTATAATTTTAAGATTTTTAGGGTCTGACAAAAAATTCCATGCCTGATCAACAGAAATCGGAAGATTTTGCTTGGCGTGTAAGGTGTAAATTTTCATTAATTATATAGTAAAACGTAAAGATTTAAAGAGGTGGCAATGCAGAGCCAAATCATATAGGGTAATAATAAATAGCGCCAATAATTCATGGCATCCATACGAAAGGTGAAAAAGAAATAAAAGATAACAAGTGTCAGTAAAACAATCGTGATTAAAGCGAATAGAACCAAATGCTGATTAAAAAACAGAAAATTCCAAGCGACATTTAAAACAACCTGAAGTGCAAATACACTTAGTAATAAAGGCGATTTGTAATCCTTGAACAGATAGGTTAAATACACCGAAAAACAAATCATGATTAATGTCCAGGCAGCGCCAAAAACCCAACCTGGAGGTGTCCAAGGCGCTTTATTTAGATTGGTATACCAAGGAGACGTTGCGCCATCACCCATAAGCCAACTTCCAATAGCTAAACTACCAAAGTTAATGACTAGAAACAGAATTAAGAGCGGAAAAAACTTCATATTACTTGTTTTGTAAAACGTCTATTTTATCGGCGATTTTTTGAGCTTCAGCGTATTTTAAATCGCTGGCTTTTCTATCGGTTGTAGATAGTCGATGCCAATCTTTCATTATAACTTCATACTGTTTCTGAAGTTTTTCAATTTCAGATTTTGATTTAAAGAGTCCGAACATAATTATAGCGTTAAATTTTTAGTAATTTTTCCACTCATAGGATTGGTAACCGAGAAATAATAGTCTACTAATTGTCCGTTTCCATCAACTAAATACTTTTGGAAATTCCATTTAACACTGGAACTAGATTTACCGTTTAAAGCTTGATTCGTTAACCAGTTATAAAGCGCATGTTGGTTGTCGCCTTTAACATCCACTTTTTCGGTCATTTGGAATGTCACACCATAATTAGCTTGGCAGAACGTTTGGATATCGGTTGCTGTTCCTGGTTCTTGTCCACCAAATTGATTACATGGAACGCCAATTACCATGAGGTTGTCTTTATAGGTGTTATATAGCTTTTGTAAATCTTCATATTGACCAGTAAAACCACATTCGGAAGCTACATTCACAAATAAGATATGTTTTCCTTTATAATCTGATAGATTCAGGGGCTCACCATTTAAACCATTGATTGCAATATCATAAATGGATTGTGTTGGTTCGGTTTGTGCTTGACTTTTACTAAATAAACTAAACATAATTATAAGTGTAAATACGTGTTTCATGAGTTATATTTTGAATGATACAATGCCACAATCCATTTCGAAAATTTGGCCAGAAATAGAGGCTGCATGATCGGATATTAAAAAGGAAGCCATTTCGGCGACCTCAGTTGGATTTAAGAATTTTTTAAGGGGATGGCGCTCCGTAATATTATCAATCATTTTTTTGTTTCGTAATAATTTTGAAGCTAATTCGGTATCCGTAACAGTAGGAGCAATGGCGTTTACGCGAACTGTAGGTGCTAATTCGGCACCAACCGATTTTACCAAACCTTCCACAGCCGACTTTGAAGCAGCCACGCTAGCATGAAACGGCATCCCTAATTTTGCAGCAACTGTACTGAAAAATAACATGAATGGTTTATCTCCTTTTTTAATTATTGGGAGGTATTTTTGAATTGCTTTAACAGCACCAATAACATTAATTTCAAAATCTGAACGAAAATCATCTAAATCTAAACGGCCAATTGGCTTTAAATTGATACTTCCAGGGCAATATATTAAGCCATCAGCTTGATCTAAATCAGGTAATTCATCACTTAAAATATCAACCGAATAATGTTTTAAATTATCATGATCAAAATCAGGTTTAGATCTGCTTAAATTAATAACATAATGATTTTCTAATAATTTCTCGGAAATTGCGCGACCAATGCCTTTGCTACCACCAACAATAATATATGTTTTCATTATATAACTAGTCTATGCTGTTAAAGGCCTTCCTTTTAAGCGTTTTTCAACTTTTTGCTTAATCGCTGTTAAACGCTTCATAATATCCATGATGCTTTCGTCCTTCTTTTTCTTGTAAATTGTGTTTAATTCCAAGATAAGTTCTTTAGCTTCTCTAGATATTTTTATTCTATCGCTTGTGGATAATGATTTTAGATTGGTTTGCTCAAATTCTAGAGCGCGTTCTATTGTATCCATAATTTAATGATTTAAATAGTTTTGTAATTCGATTATTTTTTCTGGTGAATTAAATGCACCACCATAATAAGCAGTAACGGTTGCAGAGGCATCATCTTTAACGCCTCGTGAAGACACGCACAAATGCTTGGCATCTATAATAACGGCTATGTCTTCTGTGTCTAAAATAGTTTTGAGTTCGTTAGCTATTTGATTTGTTAAACGTTCCTGTACCTGTGGTCTTTTTGCGAAATATTGCACAATTCTGTTTAGCTTTGATAATCCTATTACTTTTCCAGAAGAAATATAGGCCAGATGTGCTTTACCAATGATGGGTACAAAATGATGTTCGCAATTGGAGTAAAAGGTAATATTTTTTTCTAGAACCATTTGATTATAACGGTACTTATTTTCAAATAAGGCAATTTTTGGCTTGTTTTCGGGATTTAAACCAGAAAATATTTCATCAATATACATTTTAGCAACACGATCTGGTGTTCCTTTAAGGGAGTCATCGTTTAAATCTAATCCCAAAACATCCATAATTTCTTCAAATAATACAGAAATACGTTCCTTTTTTTCTGAATCAGAAAGTTTAAAAGCGTCAGATTTCATAGGTGTTTCTAAACCAGTTGACAAATGATCGTCACCAATCATATCAGTAGAAAAACCGTTTAAAGCGTTGGGATTTTGATTATTAGATTTTGTTTGTATTTTCATACTCTCTTTTTATTACGTGCTGTCCTTATTTTCTTAATAAGGCAAAGCACCATTAGCGTTTACTTATTTTATTGTGGGTAATTTGTTTTTGTCTACTGCATTTAAAACGTCCTTTTTCAAAAGCGCGTAATTTTTCATGTTTTGTTTTTCTGCCTTGAACCCGTTTACGCCACATTTTGAAACTGCTTGGTTTCATTTCTCGTCGCATAAGGTTTATAACATCCTGCTCTTCTAATCCAAATTGAAACTGAATAGCTTCAAATGTGGTTCGATCTTCCCAGGCCATTTCAATAATTCTGTCAATCTCACGTTCTGTAAATACTGTCATGAATCTCTAAAATTAAAACGTTGGTCATAAACCACCTTAGCGTCTAATAAGCGTTTAAAGAAGATTTTGTTTTCTTTAAACATGGTATTGTTTTTAAAGTTGATAAATTTTCCTTGAGCATGGATACTCGCACCATTGGTTTTATATAATACCACTTGATAATATGGAATTACCCACGAAAAATTTTGTAAACCTTTATTGATATAAATTATAATACCACCCGAACGCATTTCAATATTTGCATAATTTATATCTGACACGCGGTTTAAATAGGGTTGTAAATTAGGACTAGTCTCGTTAATAACCATACGTTTAGACCCAATACCTTTTAGCCTCATAGCCTGAAAAAAACTATAAGGCTTTCCAATGAGGTCCGAAATAACTTCTTTATGTCCTTTGTCGTGATATGTACTGTTTAATATCAAATTACTTGCATTTAATATCAAAGTTACAAAATGTTTAACAATTATTAGTAGAAGTTAAACAAAAATTAACAATTGTTTGGGATAGAATTAGATATTGAGATATTTGTTTTAAAAATGATAATAGAAAATAATAAATCTAATTTCGTCAACTAGGTGACAAGTTTGTTAATCATACCTGTAAAAATAAAACCATGAAACGGCAATACGCTATACCAATACAGTCGTCCTGCTAATCCACGTGGTCTAAATGTTGCGGTTTGTTTCAGTTTATTATCTTCAATTTTGAACTCTAACCATGCTTCGCCAGGCAATTTCATTTCAGCATAGAGTAGGAGCTTTTGTTTGTCTTTATCGGCAAAAATAACACGCCAAAAATCGAGTGAATCACCTACATGTAATTCGGTTGGACTTGTGCGTCCACGACGTAAGCCAATACCGCCAACCATTTTATCCATATAGCCACGTAAGCGCCATAAACGCGTGCCATAATACCAACCAGTATTGCCGCCAATTGCCCAAATTTTCCGAATAGTTTCTTCTGGGTCTGTAACTGGACGTTCCTTGTAATCTTTAAAACAACCATACTTTGGCACATTCACATATTTATGAAAACTATCTTTAAGTCGTCCACTACTCACCATGGAATCTTTCCAACTAGAAATAATACTATTTTGCTCTATTTTTTCAAAAGCCAAGGAAACAGCTTCTTTATATGACAAAGGTTTTACATCTAAAAGTTCCTCTATATTGCTTGGTTTACCAATTATTTGAACACCCATACTATCCACTAAAGACGATGCTAATTTGTAGGATGTTGATGTAACAAAATACAACCAGTATGATGATAACTTGGGTGTCATAACTGGAACTGTTAAAATGTAGCGTTTGAGTTTACGGACTTCGGCAAATTCCAATAACATTTGTTTGTATGTGAGCACTTCAGGGCCGAAAATATCATAAGACTGATTATATAACCGTTTGTCTCCAGCACCTTTTGATAAATAATTTAAAACATCCCGAACGGCTAATGGTTGTGTTTTGGTATTAAGCCATTTTGGTGCAATCATAAAAGGTAATTTTTCTACTAAATCGCGAATAATCTCAAATGATGAGCTTCCAGAACCTACAATAATTCCTGCCTTGAAAATAGTGGTGGCATAACTATCAGATTTTAGAATTTCTTCAACCTGTTTGCGTGAGCGCAAATGTTTAGATAACTCTTTATCATTAGTAATACCGCTTAAATAGATAACTTGTTGAACATTGGTTTTTGTAATGGCAGTTTTAAAATTTTCGGCACAACGCGCTTCTAAATCTTCAAAATCTTTGGAGGAATTAGACATGGAGTGGATTAAATAATAAGCCACATCAATATCTTCCGGAAGGTTAGTTAATGTTTCTGGTTTTAGAAAATCACCTTCAATAAAATCGATATGAGGATCTTCAACATAAAGCTTATCGGCTCTTAAAATGTCGCGAACCACACAAATAACGTGATGACCATCTTGAACAAGTAATGGTATTAAGCGTTTGCCAATATAACCTGTTGCACCTGTGACAAGAATTTTCATTTTTATTGGGTATTTTAAATTGGTTTCGGTCGTTGATACGCGTGACGCTCCTTTAATTCTGGAATAGCATAGCCATCTAATCCATTGATGGTGACAACTTGTGCCTTGGATAAATTAACGAAACCATCAGTTTCTAATAAATGATTTTGAATAAATAGATTTTTTATTTTACCAATAACTAATATGGTTCCATTGGATTTAATGTTGTATTCCTCAATAAATTCCATGTGCATCTGTACAGGTGCTGTTTCTACAAAAGGCGTATCTATTCCAGATTTATATTCGGCTTTTAAAGAGGTAACATCAAATTCAGAAATCTGTTTATCATATTTAGCCGATGTGTGATGCGCTTCAGAAACTATAGATTCATGCACATGATTTAATGTGTAAAAACCAGTCTCCTTTATATTATCATAGGTGTTTCTGGCAACCGTTGTTGGTCTCATAAAAACACCCAATAAAGGTGGATCTGAACCAAGATGCGTAACGGAACTAAATATAGCCACGTTTTCAATGCCATCTACAGATTTGGTGCCAATTAAATTGGCCGATTTAAAACCAGAACAACTATTTATAAGGTTTATTTTATATAGGTGTTCCAACTCCGAAATATCTTCATGGCTAAAATGCTTCATTATAGGTTATAAAAATTATTGATTTTTACATCTTTCGCTTTTAAATCGAACATTAAATTATACAACCCAAAAAACGTTCGGTTTATATAAATAAAATGTTTGGAACCTCGATTTCCATTCATCTTGCGCAATTCGGTGTTTTTTGAATATTTCTCACCTAAGTCTGCAATACGGCCAAAGAATGACGGATCCGAAAAATCGAAAGTTTCCGCATGAAATGGTTGCGTGAAAATACTTAACATTTCATGAAACATATTTGAGAAAAATTCTAATTCTTCTGGCGAATCGTCTGGTCTTAATATTTCTAATTTGAACATTTTTTCACGAAAGATAGTCGGGTTTTCTATGCTTTCTTTTTCAGCTAATTCAAAATACGGCACATAAAAATCTTCAGGTATGGTTTTCATACATCCAAAATCCAACGCTATTAAATTGCCTTCTTCTGAAATTAAAAAATTTCCAGGATGCGGATCGGCATGAACTTTTTTGAGCTTATGAATTTGAAACATATAGAAGTCCCAAAGCGATTGTCCGATTGTATTTGCCAAATCCTGATTGGTGTTTTTTACCGTAAATTCAGATAAATGATCGCCAGTCATATAATCCATAGTGATAATCCGTTCGGAGGATAATTCTGGATAATATTCGGGAAATTTTAAATTGGGAATATGAGAACATGCCTTGGCTATTTCTTGACTTTGTTCAAGCTCTAAGATGTAATTTGTTTCTTCAACTAGTTTATTTTCAACCTCCTTAAAGTATTTATCAGAATCTTTACCTTTAATGTTAAACATTTTAATAGCGATGGGTTTTACCATGGCCAAATCGGATTGGATACTTTCGGCAACACCAGGGTATTGGATTTTTACAGCCAACTTTTTTCCATCTTTTTCGGCCATGTGAACCTGTCCAATACTAGCAGCATTGACCGAAGTGGAATTGAAGGTGTCAAAAATTTCTTCTGGTGGTTTTCCAAAATAGGTTCTAAATGTTTTTACTACTAAAGGTGGTGATAATGGTGGAACAGAAAACTGTGCTAACGAGAATTTTTCCACATAAGCCTGTGGTAAAATACTTTTTTCCATGCTTAACATTTGGGCAACTTTAAGTGCGCTACCTTTTAATTGTTTTAAGCCATCATAAATATCTTCCGCATTATTCTGGTTTAGTTTCTCTTTAGCTTCCTGTTCAGTTTTGGTGAGTTTATCACCATAATATTTTAAATAATTCACACCAACTTTAGCGCCTGTTTTTACCAGTTTGCTAGCACGCTGTATTTTGCTTGTCGGAATACTATCAATTGTTTTCATAGGCTTTACTGCATTTTTTCTTTAAAGAGGAATTTCCCTAAATCTAAAACGCTTTTTAGTGGTTTGATATCCATTAAATCAAAACCAGCGTGCACCGATTTTTCAATAAAAATGTCTGTTTTTTCAAAGGAAGGTGATGTGTCATCTAACCAAAATTTTATAATCATTAAAAGTTGAATCCAAAAAGATTCTTGTTTAGAGTAATCTTGAAGTTTTACAATACGAGGTTCCTTAACATCAAGAGTTTCAATTTCTAATGTATCAATATACTTTTTGAAGGCGTGGCGTAATTCAGAAAGCGTACTTAATGATTTTAAACCTTTGTTTTCAAGCGCATAAACTACATAACTTCGGTTTACCGTTAGATTTTCAAAAAAGGTAAAATAAAAGCTTAATAGTTTATTTCTAGCATCAAAATGTTGATATTCGTCGCTTTTCTCTAACATTTGTAAGGTGTTTTCAAAAAATGCTTTGAAAATAGATTTCTCTAAAGCTTCAAAAGAAGCAAAGTTTTTATAAAAATCAGCTTCCTCAAAATTGTTGTCTTTTGCAAATGCATACACGGTTTTTGGTGCATGGTTGTTCATTAAAACATGATCCATGTAGAATGAAATAAGCTTGTCTTGGGTGATATTTTTCTTTTTTGCCATAATAATTAAATTCTTGTGTAAAGGTACAAAATGTTTAAGTGATTTAAGTAAAAGTTAAACAGTAATTTTGTGAGTCCTAAAATAGTACGTCATCCATTGATAAAAAATAGTATCTTTGTTAAAGAAAACTTAACATTTATGAAAACAAGTCACATACTATATTTAGGTATTTTTTTATTAGTAGCAAACATGAGTTTTGCTCAAAACAAAACCGTTAAAGAATCGGAACTTCAGCAAGTAAAAGTAGATACCATTTATTCTATTGAAGAGCGAGCAAATATGCAGCGCTGGTTTTATGATCGTGTTAATGACATGAAATTATCACCAGAGCTCCGTGATGAATATGACCGTATTGTAAATAAGTATGTCTTTGATATGAGCCGCTTAAACGATTCAGATAAAAGTTACACACGTGATGAAATACACGAAAAATATAACGTATTAGTTGGTAAAATGAATGGCGAATTAAAAGGTATTTTAACAACGGATCAATATGTGAATCATTTAGAAAACTTTGGTCAAATTCAACGCAGTATTTATAGTAAATGGGACTTTAAAGATTCTAATGATTAGGCATTAATTTATACTTTAGTTAACAAGCTTTAAGCTGTTTAATCGTATTTTTGTGGACTATAAAAAATAAATCAATTTAATTTTAATTACTATGAAAAAAGCAATACTAATTTTAGCGACTTTTGTGTTAACATTTAGCATTCAAGCCCAAGTAACAACACCGCAACCAAGTCCGTTAAGTAAAGTGGAACAAAAGGTTGGATTAACTGATGTGACTATTGAATATTCACGACCAGGTGTTAAAGGAAGAAAAATATTTGGAGGTCTTGAGGCCTTTGATAAAATGTGGCGAACAGGCGCTAACAAGAATACCATTATTACATTTAGTGACCCTGTTACTATTAACGAATATAAATTAAAAGCAGGTTCTTATGCTATTTTTGCAAAGCCAGGAGAATCTATGTGGGAAGTTTATTTTTATTCAGATACCAATAACTGGGGAACGCCAGAAAAATGGGACGAAAGTCAAGTTGCTGCTATTGCCAAAGTGAAGGTAGAGCCAATTCCATTTACTGTTGAAACATTTACTATTGATATTAATAACATCCAAACAGGAGGTGCTACTTTAGAAATGTTATGGGAAAACACATATATAGGTGTACCATTTACCGTGCCTACGGATTCTAAAGTTTTAGCTTCTATTAATGATGCTTTAAATGGTTCACCGAAAGCTAGTGATTACTACGCTTCTGCAGCGTACTACTACAGCGAAGGTAAGGACATTAAACAAGCTAAAGAATGGATTGATAAAGCTATGAGTATGATGGATGAACCTGCTTTTTATCAATTAAGACAGCAGTCTTTAATTTATGCAAAAGCTGGTGATACTAAAGGTGCTATTGAATTAGCTAAAAAATCTATGGAAGCTTCAAAAGAAGCTGGCAACATGCAATATGTGAAATTTAATGAGGAATCATTAAAAGAATGGGGAGCTAATTAATTAGTAATCCAAATAAAACACAAAAGCGACTTGGTATAACCGAGTCGCTTTTTTTTATGGTTAATCGGTACTATCTAATTGAAACAATTCCTCAACAGGTTTGCTAAATAGTCGTGCTAACTTTAAGGCTAAAACAGTAGATGGTACATACTTGTTTTTTTCCATGGCATTTATGGATTGTCTGGAAACTCCAATAGCCACAGCCAAATCTGCTTGGGTCATGTTATGTCTGGCACGCTCTACTTTTAAATTATTCGTCATGGCTAGTAGATTTTAATTTTAAGAAATTAAAGCGAATAATAAAGATGAAAAGTGGTGTAAACATATTAAATATCATCACGTTAAAAAATAGCATATCATAAACAAAAATGACAGCAAACGCTAAAATGGTATAATTTACAATTATAGCCCAAACCAGCGATTCGGTTCGGAGTTTGTAAATAAATTCATCTTCTATTTTCTCTTTGGTGAAACCAACTATTAAGCCACCAATAATGATAGCGAGCGCTGAAAGTTCATCAACGATTCCATTCTTTATAATTTTAAACCATCCTTCTTCAGTTCCTGTAAATAGACTATCACCATTATAAATGCTTAAAACGTTTAGTTTTATTATATTAGGTTCAAAATCTGTAGCATATAAAAAGATACCTGAAAGTAGTCCAAGAATAAGCAATACCCAACCAACTACCTTGTACTTGTGTGGCAATAAATAATTAGTTTTCATAATTGTCCGATTTTAAATTGACAATTCAAATGTAAAATAAACTTTACATATTGACAAGTTAATTTGACAAAAAGGTATGAGAACTAGACAATTAGAAAACTAAAAGGAGATGGATTATTAATGCTTTAAATTAGTTTTTTGCTCGTAAACTGAATCATTATAGCAATAGCCATAACAATGGCACATCCTACAAAATTCAACCATAAGAATGGTAAATTTATGTATTCATACGAGTCTAATAAAAACAATGAGATTACTAAAAATTGGGTTATTATGGCTGCAATAAATACAGCACGACCTTTAACAGCTTTTACAAAAAAGGCTAATAAGAAAATTCCTAATACATTTCCGTAGAAAATAGAACCAATTATATTAACTAACTGAATTAAATTCTCGGCAAGATTGGCGACACAAGCAACTAGAATAGCCATAACTCCCCAACCTAATGTAAACCAACGTGATACTTTTACCATTTCGGTATCAGTTCTTTCGCGCGTGTTTCTTTTAAATAAATCAATAGTTGTTGTAGAAGCTAAGGCGTTTAATTCACTAGATGTGCTTGACATAGCTGCGCTTAATATAACGGCTAATAAGAGACCAATTAAACCACGTGGTAAATTGTTTAAAATGAAGTTGATAAACACATAATCCTTATCATTGCTTTCTACTTTAACACCTTTAGTTTCGCCAGCTTTATCAATTAAATAGCGCGCACGCTCACGAATACTATCATTTTTAGCATTTGCAGAAGCAACGCCTGCTATGGAAGCTTCATTTTTATTGGCTATAAAATCGGCGATTAATAATTGTTTGGTATCGTAAATGGCATCTTGTTCAGCTTGAAGTTGTTCGTATTCTTCAGCGTATTCTGTATTTAAAACCACTTCAGTTGCTACAGGATTAAAGTTAATTGGCGCTTTATTAAATTGATAAAACACAAATACCATAACACCAACCAACAGTATAAAAAACTGCATAGGGATTTTAAAAAGCCCGTTAAACATAAGGCCCAATTGCATTTCACGAACTGATTTTCCAGACAAATAGCGTTGCACTTGACTTTGATCCGTTCCGAAGTAAGAAAGCATTAAAAACGTTCCACCAATAATACCACTCCAGAATGTATAGCGGTTATTTAGGTCGAATGAGAAATCTAAAATTTCCATTTTACCGCTCGCACCAGCAATATCCAAAGCATTGCTAAATGTGATATTTTCTGGTAGTTTATTCACAATAAGAATAAAAGCGATAATCATTCCTGTAAAAATAACGACCATTTGGTGTTTCTGCGTCACATTTACCGCTTTGGTACCACCAGAAACTGTATAAATTATAACAAGGATTCCGATAATGACATTTAGTAATAATAAATTCCAACCTAATACAACTGATAAAATAATGGCAGGCGCAAAAATGGTTATACCAGCAGCCAAACCACGCTGAATAAGGAATAGGATAGCGGTTAATGTTCTGGTTTTTAAGTCGAAACGATTTTCAAGAAATTCATAGGCGGTATACACATTTAGTCTGTGATACAAAGGGATAAATACCATACAAATGACAATCATGGCAATTGGCAGTCCGAAATAGAATTGCACAAAACCCATTCCGTCATTAAAGGCTTGTCCTGGTGTTGATAGAAAAGTAATAGCACTGGCTTGCGTTGCCATTACTGACAGACCAATAGTGTACCATTTAGAGGTATTACCACCCTTTAAAAAATCTTGAACATTTTTACTGCCTCGTGTTTGATAGGTTCCGTAAGCAACAATTGTAAATAAAGTAATGGATAGTACAATCCAGTCGAGAGTTTGCATAGTTAAAAGGCTTGCATGATGAAATAAAACGCTATGATATAAAGTGCATTAGCAACGAGTAAAATCGTATACATTTTTTCCCATTTGTATTTTTCTGGCTTCATGGTTTTTAGTTTTTCAGTTTTATTTTCCTAATGATAGAATATTTGCAAATAAGCGATACGCACCAGAAACACCTGCAGGAAACTCCCTGAAGAAACTTAAACCTGTATAGATGTAGTACCCTTTTCCGTATTGTGCGACTAATAAACTTCCTTTTTTGGCAGATTCGCCTTTATCATGCATGGACAAGATAGGTGTGAAGTCTTTACTCCATGTATCTGGAAAATATAATCCACGTTCTTGCGTCCAGTTTTCAAAATCTGTTTGCGTTATTTTATTAGGTATATTTAAAACAGGATGATTTGGCGCTAAAAATTTAACCTCGGCAAACTCATCGGTTACACGATCGCGCGATAATTCTAATGTATAAGGTGCCAATTCATCAGTTACTAATCCGCGGCTGGTATTATATTGAACCACCATATTACCACCATTCTTTACGAAATCGAACAAAACAGATTGTTTGAATTTTAAAGTTTCAACTGTATTATAAGCACGAATTCCAATGACAACTGCGTCAAAACGACTTAAGTTTTCAGAGGTGATTGCTTCTGGTTCAATTGTCGTTACTGTGTAACCAATTTGTTGTAGACTTTCTGGAACTACATCACCAGCACCAGCAATATAGGCTATGTTTTCACCTTTCTTTTTAAGATCTAATCGAACCACTTTGCTTTCGCTAGGTAATAAAACTGTCTGGTAAGGAATATGATCGTAATCTATTTCTATGAGTTCGTTGGAGTAGGTGTTCCCATTAACCGTAATAATTGGTTTGATAGAACCTTCACTTTGATTAATAGGAGGCGTTACCGAAAATAAAACCGTTTGTTCTTCGCCTTTATTAATGATGTTGATATCATGGTTTTCAGGAGAAACGCTCCAGCCTTTAGGAACTGATAAACGAACCGTTCCTTCTAAATTATCATGACCAGCTTTAACGCTAACCGGAATATCTTTGGTGTTTTCTGTTTCAAAAATGATGACCTTTTCAGCAATTCTAGCCGAAGCTTCTGGGATAATTTCAAAAGGCTTGTAGACTTCGCCTTTAACAGGATCGTTGGTTTTATAAATTACAGGTTTGGTAAATGGAATGCTCGTTCCTGCTATATTCACGTTGAAAGTTACATTGAAATAATCTGGTGACTCCGGTTTGCCGATTAGAGATTCATCCGAAACTTTATACATGCCTAAACTTCCTTTTTCAATTAACCAATAAGGTGTTGTTACAGGAGCATTATCGGTATTTGGTATGTGAAATATTTCTTGAATTTTTATGGATTCATTCTCATTTAACGCAATGCCTTTCTGAACTTCTAATCCATCTGGATTGGTGAATGAAACCAACGTCATTTTTGCGGAACTTCTATTAATAGTTTCTAAATTTAGTTGAATACTTTCACCTGATGTCGCTTGATTCGTTTCGGCAACAGCTTCTACAAATAAACCAGCACAAGCAGCAATAATGGCTTTAATTTCTTTGGTTTTAATAGTTTTCCAATGCTTGTTTTCTAAATTCTGAATACCTGTATAGGCTTCAACTAACTTCGGAAGGGAAGCAGAAGGATTTTTAAAATCGTAATTGGCTTCCACATCTTTTAAAATAGTCCCAATTTTGGCACCACCTTTTACACGATTCCAACTGGTATCAATACCTTCAAATAAATTGGTTTGATTGGTTGGCATGGTACCTTTTATCAATTCAATATATTCCATTTCGCTACCACGAGTTCCAGTATTTCCGAAACCTTGTGATTTATGCTGACTTCTGCTTAGCGCAGCAATTTCAGGGTTACTTAAACCGCTAGAAGGAAAATAGATTCCGGTATCCAAGCCAATTAATTTGCTTTTATCCGCTTTATCAAATTTCTCTTGGCTACCATAAAACCACCACGATGTATTAAAAAATATACGTTGTGGTTGCCAAATTGTAGTAGTATCTAATTGATTTGGATAAACCGATGCATCGCCAACCAAATCAAAAGCTTCCAAGCTTAACATAGCTGAACTGGTATGGTGACCATGTGTACTTCCTGGACTTCTATGATCAAAACGATTGATAATAATATCTGGTTGAAATTGTCTGATTGCTAAAACCACATCAGATAAAACGGCTTCTTTATTCCAAATGGCTAACGTTTCATCTGGATGTTTGGAATAACCAAAATCGTTGGCACGTGTAAATAATTGTTCGCCACCATCAATAGATCTAGCTGTTAAGAGTTCTTGCGTTCTAATAACACCTAAAAGTTCTCGAATTTCTGGACCAATGAGGTTTTGACCACCATCACCACGTGTTAAGGATAAATAGGCAGTTCTTGCTTTGACGTTATTTGCCATATAGGAAATAAGGCGTGTGTTTTCATCATCTGGATGAGCTGCGACATATAAAACCGATCCTAAAAAGTTGAGTTTTTTAATGGACTCATAAATCTCGGAGCTATTGGGTTTTTTGGGCTGTTGTGCGTAGGAAAATGTAATGCTTAAAGCTAGTAAAAAAAGTATGCGTAATTGTTTCGTCATAATGGCTTTGTGATAAAAGACCAAATATAATAAAGTCAGTTGCTTCGATGGTTTGATTTAATGGTTTTTTAACGAAATATATTTCTCTTATTTTTATATCTTAACAACACCAAAAATATTTTAAACCATGAAAATCAATATAATTTTAGGTGTTTTACTTTTATTTAGCTCTTGTTTAAATGATAAGCAAGAGTTTGTTATAATTGGGCACATGGAATCATTGGAAAATGACAGCCAGAAATGGGTTACATATTATAATGAAAATATTGATTTGAATGTAGATTTTTTAGGAGTTGATGAGAGGTCTATTATTATATCAAAAGAATTGTTTTTACAAGAATTAGCATCTGGCGAGTACCTTCCTTTGAAAATTAAAAGAAAGGATTCAGCAGAAGCATACCAATTGTTCAAAATGAGTGATTCGTCGAATAAAAGCGTTAGTCATATTGTAAAAATAAGAGCAAAAATAGCCATGAATCATTATTCTTATGAAGGCAAGTATTTTCCAGAATTTAATTTTGAAGATTTAGAAGGAAATTCTTTTAGTACAAATTCACTGAAAGGAAAAACAATCATTCTAAAATGCTGGTTTGTTGCTTGTAAGCCCTGCGTTGAAGAAATGCCAATTCTAAATAAAATTGTCAACAAACGAAGAAAATCAAATGATACAATTTTTGTAAGCCTAGCATTAGATTCAAAGCCAGATTTGGAGGTTTTTCTTAAAAATACTCAATTTAATTATGCCGTAATTCCTAATCAAAATAGTTTTATTTCAGATTCACTTAACGTTCAAATGTTTCCTACGCATTTTATAATTAATAAAGATGGTAAAATAAAAAAGGTATTAAATAATGTGCGTGACTTACTTAAAGTATTGGATTTAGAGCATCTTTCTACTTTAAACAATAATAGGCGATCTCCACCGCCTCCGCCAATGTGATGTTTTTGATTTAACTAAAAAGTTACTATTTAATAATAGATATATTTGGCGGAAATTAAAACAACATGTCATGAAAAATAGAAATATTAAAAAATCTGACAAGATATATGACTTTGGTTTTGTTTTCATTTTACTCTTGCTATTAACTTTTTATGAAAATTATAGAAACCTTTGGTATGACAATATTTTAAAATTTATATTAGCTTATTTGATAGGTGTTATAATTTTTTTTATTGTTAATAAAGTAGTCAAATACCTTTTCTTTGCATCACTAAAAAAATTTCAAAAAAAGAAATAGTAATTTTAAAGGAGTCATCTAATGGCTCCTTATTTTATAAATCACAACCACTTCTTCCGTTTAAAATAATAAATCATTCCAATAAAAATAAGGAACATAATTCCCCATAAAATATAGTAACCGTAGGGATTATGTAATTCGGGAATATTATCGAAATTCATACCATAAATACCCGCAATAAAGGTTAGAGGAATGAAAATAGTAGCAATAATGGTTAGTACTTTCATGACCTCGTTCATTTTATTACTAATGGTCGTCATGTACATATCCATTAAACTCCAAATCATTTCGCGGAAAATATCAATACTATCGGATAATTGAATAATGTGATCGTAGACATCATTATAAAACTGAAGATTTTTTTTAAGAATCAAATCACTATCACTTTTTTGAATGCGACTGATTATTTCACGCAATGGAAATATAGAGCGTCGGACTTTTAATAGTTCTTTTTTAAGGCTTAATACTTGCTGGCTTAAATCGTCTTTAACGTTTCCGCTAAAAAGTAAGTCTTCTAAATCTTCCACTTTATTACCCATGGTTTCACTCACAATATAATAATGATCTACCACAGCATCTACTAAAGCATAAAGTAAATAATCAGAACCCAAGGTGCGAATTCGGCCTTTTCCAGCACGCAGTCGCTCCCGAACCGTATCAAAAACATCACCTTCGGATTCCTGAAAGGTGAGCACGTAATTTTTTCCTAATACAAAACTGACTTGTTCGATGGTAATATTTTCGTCAACATCATAATACAGCATTTTTAAAGACACAAAAATATAATCTTCGTATTCATCAATTTTTGGACGTTGAGATGTGTTGACAATATCTTCTAAAACAAGCGGATGTAAATTGTAATGTGCGCCTATTTTTTCAATTTCGTTAATGTGATTTAGTCCGTTAATATTAATCCATGTAATGGAATCGGTGGATTTGAATTTAAAGACCTCGTCAATATTTTGAAGTTCCTGCTCATTTATGAAATCGGGACCGTAGTCAAACGATTCAATGAAGAGTTTTTGTGCATTTTTTTCACCTGTATAAACTATAGCACCAGGCGATTTGCCAACATGTTTCTTGTATTTTGATGTTCTTTTCTTACCCATAATATTGAAATTTACAACAATTATTTGAAAAAATTATATAGCATCAGTACCATCGTCTAGTGGTAAGGCAATAGCATCCTTTTTTAGTAGGGTAACTGGTTTTTGTAGAATTAAATTATTTGGATAGGTTACTAAATCCCCATTATCCAAACGTAAATGCAATTGAAATGCAGCAATATCTTCAATAATAGCCTCAATTGGGAAGTCTTTATCGTGGATTAAAATTTTGTCTCCTACTTTATACGGGAAATTAAAAAACATAATAATTCCTGAAGTAATATTGCTTAAAATGGACCATATAGCAAAAAGAGCAATTCCTATGATAGCAAATACAGAAGAAAAAACTAATGCTAAATCTTCAAATTTTGCACCTAATATAATGGTTTCAATTAACAACCAAATAAGAACAAGGGTAGCAGTAGCATAACGCGAAATTAAATGAATTCGCGCATCATTAATGCCAGCTTTATGACCTATTTTCCTGATAAGTGTTTTAGCAATAAAACGGATAATTAATAAAATGGCGAGTAAGATAATACTCGCTAAAAATTCAGATTTATAGGTTTCAAAAAACTCCATGAATAATCAATATTTTAAGTGAGCAAAGATAGTATAGAAACTGTGAAAATAGATTTGTTTTATGGTATATTTAAGAAGAAATAAATTGCTGAAGGGTTTGATAAACTAAATGCGTTGGTAATCCCACCACATTAAAATATGACCCTTCAATTTTAGTGATGCCTATTTGTCCAATCCATTCTTGAATGCCATAAGCACCAGCTTTATCAAACGGTTTACAGGTATTTATATAGTAATTAATTTCGGCATCTGTTAACGCCTTAAATGTGACTTTAGTGACTGCATTTACGGTTTTCTGCTTTTCTATAGTAGTAAAACAAACCGAAGTTATTACCTCATGCGTTGTATTGCTCATGGATTTAATCATATTAAAAGCATCTTCTGCATCTTTAGGTTTTCCAAGCGCTTTATTATTGTGCCAAACTATGGTGTCACTGGTAATGAGAATGTCACTGGGATTTAAATCGGCTTTAAACGGTAAGGACTTTAATTGAGCCAAGTAATCGCTGATTTCAAAATGAGTTAAACGCTCTGGAAATTCTTCTTTTATAGGTTTTAAAATAATCTCAAAATCCAATTCCAATTCCTTAAAAAACTGCTGCCTTCTCGGAGAACCTGAAGCAAGTATGAGTCTGAAGTTTTTTAATTGTTCGTTGAGCATTATCCAAGGAGTTTATATTTATATATGAGCAGCGATAACATTCCGAAAAGCATAATTATTTTAAGCAAACTACTAATAAAATGATAGTCAGTTTTTAGCTTTGCTTGAAACAAACGAATAATGATATAAATTAATGGCGCTATAATAAAAATTAAAAAATAACCTACAATCCATAGGTTGTGATACAGATATGTTATGACATAATAGATAACGGCAGCCAACGGAATAAACGTCAGTGCCAACGTAACATGTGTTGCACGAGCACGACCAATAGCAATTGGTAGTGTGTTCATGCCAACTTTGTAGTCGCCATCAATATCTTCAATGTCTTTTACTAATTCTCTTATTAAATTAATGCAGAAAGCAAACAGGGCGTAATCTAATATAATTTTAAAGAAAGTGAGTTGTGTTTCTTGATTTTGCGGTGTAATGGCTGGTAATAATTCAAACAATCCCACCATGATAATACTTAAAGCAATCAATGCCGAAATAACAATATTACCAACTAATATCATTTGCTTTAAATAGGAAGCATAAATATAAAGTAGTCCAGAAACAACCACAAAAAGGGCGAAGAATCCAGAGCGGCCAACCAAATGCGATAAATAGAAACCAATAAGCACACCAACCACATTAAAGCCAATAAAAAGACTGTAAGCCGTTTTTTCAGAAATGGATTTGCCAACAATCACCTTTTTGGGTTTGTTAACAGCATCTGTATCTTGATCGAAAATATCATTAATAATATTACCACCTGCAGCTAAACATAGTGTTGCTATAATAAGTAATGAAAACCCAAACCCGTTTAAGGTAATGGTTACACCAAAAGACTCCAACAAAGCATATTTAATGAGTAATTGCACCAAGGCAATCATGAGTAAATTTTTCCAACGAATTAGTGATAAAATACTTTGCATAATTGATTTTTAGTAGGTGTTTAGTGAAGCGTTAGATTCTGGTTTATTAAAAAAGAAATTAATCATATTTGGCATCAAAATTACCTTGCCAGTTATCTTGAACTTTTAAAACTTGTTCAATCACATCGCGAACAGCACCTTGACCACCGTTTTTATGAGAAATATATTTTGAAATGACTTTAATTTCAGGAACCGCATCTTGCGGACAACAAGGTAAGCCTACAAGTTTCATAACTGGATAATCGGGGATATCATCACCCATATATAATACGTTTTCCAACTTGATGTTATTTTGTGACATATATAAATTTAGCTGTTCAATTTTGTCATGTGAGCCTAAAAACACATCTGTAATGCCTAAACCTTGTAATCTAGCACGAACACCTTCATTGGAGCCGCCAGAAATAATACAGATTTTGTATCCTTTATTTATTGCTGTTTTTAGAGCATAACCATCTTTAATATTCATTTTACGAAGCATTTCACCAGATGTTAAAACGGTTACCGTTCCATCAGTTAAAACACCATCCACATCAAATATAAAAGTGGTAATATGTTCTAGATATTCTTTATAACTTTTAGTTTCCATAATTTATTAATATGTTATTGGGTAATTAGTAAATGAGTTTTGAGGTGAATAAGCTAATTATTCAATAAGAAATTGCAATTTCATGCTTTCTATTGAAACTCGTAACAAGCTATTGTGTTTTATTTTTAACTACTTTTTTATTACTAACACCTTGGGTTTTTTTGATGGATGCTGTAAACAATTTATAGATAGCTTGATGCTGTTCATCTTCAAGCAATTTTAAATGCTTTTTAATTGTTTTTTTATCGTTGCGTTTGGCTGGTCCAGTTTGCGCTAAATACGGCGAAATATTCTGAACCTTATTAGCGGTTTCCAAAATGAGCGGTTTTAAAATATCAAATTCTACACCTTCAGATTCTGTAATTTCATGAGCCACACGATATAATTGATTGGTAAAATTATTAACAAAAACAGCTGCTAAATGTAATGTTCTACGCTGATCACTATTCACCTTATGCGTTTTACAGCCCATACTTTTACCTAGCAATTTTAACAGAGGCGCATCTTTTTTACCTATAGTTTCAATACAAATAGGAACCGTTTCCATGTTCATAGGAACGTTTTTAGAGAATGTTTGTAATGGATAAAAAACACCACGACGGTTTTTCTTGTCTATATCATAAACACTAACACTTCCCGAGGTATGAACCACAAATCGGTTTTCGAAAGGGAGTTGTTCGGAAATACCCGAAATAGCATCATCACTAACAGCAATTATATAAATATCGGCTGGCTTTAGTAGCGATAAATCATCAATTGTTTCCACGTCACTTTGAAACATGGCTAATTTTCTAATATCTCGATTGTACCATTGTACAACTGAAATAGTTTCTGCGTTAATAAATGCTTTATATAGGTGGGTGGCCACATTTCCTGCGCCAATAATACTTACTGAAATCATAAGGCTAAAATACGCATAATTATAAATAAACTTTATGACGTTTTAGGATTAATTTTTTATCCTTTTCTAATTGTTTTATGGTTCTAATAACGGTTTCAACTCGCAATCCTGTAAGGTCGGAAATTTGTTGTCGTGTTAGCTTTACCTCATAAAGTTCTGCAGTATTCGCTGTTTCTTTAAAGTGATTTAATAAGGTTAAAATCCGATGTTCTGGCGGATGGATAGAAAGTTCTTGAATTATTTTAGCCTTATAAATCATGCGCTTACATAGAATCTTGGTGAGTTTTAAATGCACCTTTGGGTGGTTTTCTAATAATTCAAAGAAGCGATCTTTAGGTAGCATATAGATGCTACAATCTGTAATGCATTGTGCACAAGCAGGATAATTAGAGTTTTGAAATAATGGTGGTTCACCAAATGATTTTCCAGACTCAAAAAAACCTTGAATAAAGGCTTTTCCATCTTCCGAATGATTAAACATTTTTAGTTTCCCTTGTTTAATTTGAAAATAAAAATGTGCTTCCTCATTTTCTCTAAAAATCACTTGACCTTTAGAATAGGTTTTAAGGGTTGCTTGATATTTCTCTAAAATAGCTATTGGAATCATGGTGATATGATTTGAATCATAAATAAACAAAGATAAGTTTTAGAATTTTGTTTCAACAAAAAAACACTATTATGAAATCTTTATATAAACAAGCTATTACAGACTTTAATGAGAACTATATTCTCTATATTCCATTAACTATTATTTTGCAAAGTTGTATTGGATCTATTGCAGCCATGTATATTTTAATGAATAGTCCAAACGGATCGTTTAAATTTTTTGAACTAACTTTGTGCGTAGTTTTAGCCATGAGTTATAATGCCGTAATTTTTGCGCAAATTAAAACTAAAATTATTTTTCCCATTTTATTAGCAAGTATCACTACCAATATTTTGCTGATAGCAATTAATGTATATCAATTGTCATAACGCTTCGCATGAAAAAAAATATAGAAACCCGAGACGATGTCTTTCTTTTAGTCTCTTCATTTTACGATAAAGTTCGTGCTGACGAATTTTTAGGACCTTTTTTTAATCGTGTGATAACCGATTGGGATGCACATATTGATCGTTTAACAACTTTCTGGGAAACGAGTTTATTTATGACTCGGAAACTAGAAAAAAAATATTACGGAAACCCCCTTGAAGTGCATGTTCAGGTAGATAAGGAAAATAATCACGCTATTACCGAACATCATTTTGGTGCTTGGTTAAATTTATGGTTTGAAACAATAGAAGAGCATTTTGATGGCGAAGTCGCTGAAAACGCCAAGCGTCGTGCTCGAAAAATGGGAAGTTTTATGTATTTAAATATCTTTCAAGCTAGACCATCAACAACTTAAGCATTTTTTACATTTTGTTAATTATATCGAGATAAAACATATCTATAAAAGTCTTGGTTTATTTGCTATAATTTATAAAACAAAACCTTAAATTTGCACAATTCAATTTTTGAGTCTCAAGTTATGCTAAATAAACTCGCTAAATTTCTATTTTCAACCCGATTAACATCTGTATTATTTATTGCTTTTGCCGCAGCTATGGCAATTGGCACCTTTATGGATGCAGGACAAGAAACATCCCCAACACCTTACAGTCGAAATCTGATTTATAACACGTGGTGGTTTGAAGGCATCATGTTGGTGTTCATAATTAATTTTATAGGAAACATTAAAAAATACCGCTTGTGGCGTTTAAATCAGTGGGCAACACTCACGCTACATTTGTCCTTTATATTAATCATTTTAGGTGCTGGAATTACTAGATATATTGGTTTTGAAGGTATGATGGCTATTCGTGAAGGCGAAACAGAAAACTCTTTCCTAACCCAAAAAACCTACATCACGGCTTATATTGATGGCGATTTTATGGTGGACGGAATGGCGCAACGAAAAATTATTGAAGAAGAAGTTGATTTTTCACCAAGATTAGAAAATGATTTTTCTTATGCTACCGATTATAATGGTCAAGATGTAAAATTTGAATTAGAAAAATATATTGGCGGTGCCGAATTAGATGTGGTTCCAAATGAAACAGGTGATGAATATTTAAAAATAGTGGAAGCAGGAGATGGTGCACCACATAATCACTTCTTAAAAGTAGGTGAAACACAAAGTTTACATAACGTACTTTTTTCTTTGAATAAACCTCAAGATGGTGCGGTAAATATCACCTATAAAGATGGGGAATTAAGTATTGAATCGCCTTTTGAAGGTGAGTACATGACCATGGCAACAGGACAAACCGGGTTATTGGTAAAGGATAGCATACAGCCACTTATTTTAAGATCGCGTTACGTTATTGGTAATATGCAAATGGTATTTCCAAAACCTGTGGTTAGAGGAGATTTTGATGTGGTAAAAAAATCCCAGTTATTACGTGGCGATGAAAATGGAGTGGTTTTAAAAGTAACTTCAGCTGGCGAAACGAAACGCGTTAAACTATTAGGAGGTCAAGGGTATAGTAAACCTTTTGAGCAAGTTAAAATAGGCGGTTTGGATATTGCTGTAAAGTATGGCTCTAAAGTATTAGAGTTACCATTTAGTATTAAGTTAAATGATTTTATTGCTGATAAGTATCCTGGAACTGACAACAGTTATTCAGCTTTTGCGAGTGAAGTAACTATTATTGATAAAGAGGAAGGCGATTTTGATTACCGCGTTTTTATGAATAATATTTTAGACCATCGTGGTTATCGCTTTTTCCAAGCAGGTTTTGATCCCGATGAATTAGGAACCAAATTATCAGTAAATCATGATATGTTAGGCACATGGGTGACTTACATAGGTTACATGTTATTATATCTAGGATTAATGGCTATATTATTTGATAAAAACACCCGTTTTGGCGATCTGGAAAGAAAACTAACAGCCATTAAAAACAAGAAGCGTAATAGATTTAAAACCAAAGTAGCCAGTATTTTAATGTTAGCGTTTACCTTAACTGGTTTTGCTCAAGTACATACACCTAATGATGGTCATGGTCATAATGATAGCAGACCTACAAAGGCTCAAATTGATTCGGTTTTAGCTGTCAATATAACACCAAAAGAACACGCTGATAAGTTTGGACATTTGGTGATTCAAGATATTGGTGGACGTATGATGCCTGTTAATACATTTGCTTCAGAAATGCTTCGGAAGTTAAGTAAGCACGATACTTACGAAGATTTTGATGCCAATCAGGTTTTCTTATCCATTCAAGAAAGCCCATTACTTTGGTATAATGTTCCTATTATATATTTAAAGCGTCAAAAAGGAGATTCTATTAGAAGTCTAATTGGTGTGCCAAAAGATCAAGAATATGTTCCCCTTGTTGATTTCTTCACGCCTGAAGGAAATTACAAGTTAGCGCCTTATTTAGAAGAAGCCTATAAAGCACAAATACCTAATGGTCATCAAAAGGAATTTAAAGAAACCGATCAACGTGTTAATTTATTATACAATACAATTGATGGTTATGCATTACGCATTTTTCCAATTCCAGACGATGAAAATAATAAATGGATATCCTCTGTTGAATTCAGACGTGATGGACATCGTGAAAATATTAAAGATTCACTTTATGGAAACTTTATAAACAATGGATTTAGCGCATATTTAATGACATTAAATTTGGCTAAAAAATCTGGCGATTATACAAAGGTTAATGAAATTTTAGAATCCTTCACCAAAACACAGAAAAAGTATGGAAGTGATGTAATGCTTTCAGACGAAAAAGTAAAGACAGAAGTTCTTTACAATCATTACGATATTTTCAAGAATTTGTTTAGTTGGTATATGTATGCGTCAGCGTTGATGTTTATCATTCTTATTATTCAGATTTTTAGGGATAATAATAGAACCATTGATAAAGTAGTAACCGTTTTCAAGGTTGTTATCCTTTTACTTTTTATAGTACATACATTAGGTTTAGCTGTACGTTGGTATATTTCAGGTCATGCACCTTGGAGTGATTCCTATGAATCCATGATTTATGTTGCCTGGGCAACTATGTTTTTCGGATTAGCATTTGGAAAACGAAGCGATTTAACCATTGCAGCAACAGCATTTGTAACGGCCATTATATTAATGGTGGCACATTGGAATTGGATGGATCCAGCTATTGCTAACTTACAGCCAGTTTTGGATAGTTACTGGCTAATGATTCACGTGTCAATTATTGTGGCAAGTTATGGGCCTTTTGCACTCGGTTTAATATTGGGCCTTGTGGTGTTATTCTTAATGATATTTACCACAAAAGATAATAAAGATAAATTATTAATCAATATTAAAGAGTTAACCATTATAAATGAAATGGCACTTACAGTTGGTTTAGTTCTACTAACCATTGGTAACTTTTTAGGAGGTATGTGGGCCAACGAAAGTTGGGGTCGTTATTGGGGATGGGATCCAAAAGAAACATGGGCTTTAATTAGTATTATGGTGTATGCATTTGTTATTCACATGCGTTTAGTTCCTGGTTTACGTAGTCGATTTGGATTTAATTTTGCTTCCATTATTGCGTTCTCAAGTATTATGATGACCTATTTTGGAGTGAATTTCTACCTAGCAGGTCTACATTCTTACGCAAGTGGTGATCAGATTGTAAGTGTGAAGTTTATAGCTATAGCTTTTGGTATTGTTGCTGTAATAGGATTCTTTGCATATAGAAAACACGCCAAATTTTATAAAAAATAAACAACGGTAGGTCTTCATGAAGTTGTTAAAGGAATTCAAAGAGTTTGCTGTAAAAGGCAACATGATGGATATGGCTATCGGTATCATTATAGGTGCTGCTTTTAATAAATTGGTAGATGTATTAGTGAAACAGGTATTTCTCCCACCATTGTCTTTGCTAGTAGAAGGTGTTAATCTGTCGGATAAACGTATTATTTTACGTCATGAAGTTTTAAACGATGCTGGTAAGACTATTGCAGATGAAGTCGCTATTGGATATGGTGCTTTTAGTGAAGCCTTTTTAGATTTTTTAATTGTAGGTTTCACTATTTTTATAATCGTAAAGTTTCTGAATAGATTGCGTGCGAAATCTCAAGACCCGAAAAACCATACGGTTTCCACGCCAAAGGATATTGAGTTACTCACTAAATTGACTGATTTAATGGAGGAACAAAATAAATTAATGAAAAAATCTAAATAGGAGGTAGGACTTATAATTTAATAAGATCCTTATCCATATTTAAATCATCCAACATGTCTTGTGTAAATTTGTAATGACCACGACGCGTGATGATTCTAAAACGATGATCTTTCATGCGCGTTAAAACATCTAAAAAACGCCATTTTGATTTCAATAAAATCTGTTCGTCAGATTTTAAGCTAATTTCAAAATAGTGCTTTCTTCCTGCTTTTTCTGCAACTATATTAGGTGTGATAGTTACATCTGAACCTTTTTTATGATATGATTTTGGAGATTCATATCCTTCCATATCGGCTTTGATGTTGTCGTAACCTAAATTCTCTAAATAGGTTAAAGATTCTTTTAAAAACGCGGTGCTTTCTTGTAGTTCTGTTGAAGTCATAATTACAAATATAGTAAAAATTTTGATGTAAATTTTAAAAAATATGTTAAAAACCTGACAATCAATATAATATTTTATTTACCATATATATTTAGGCGATTTAATGATAAGAAATCCTAAAAAGCCTATTGCATTTTGCACTATTACGTGTAGATAATTTGTAATTTAGTTGTTCTAAAATTTAAGTTTATGAAGCATTCAAAATATGGTGTTAATACGATATGCACACACATTGGAGAAATAGAGGATAAGCAGTTTAAAGGAGCTGTTTCACCTATTTATGTCTCCACATCTTATGAGTTTGATGATGTTGATATGAAACGTTATCCAAGATATTTTAATACGCCAAACCAAGAGCATTTATCCAAAAAAATTGCGGCATTAGAGCATACAGAATCTGCGTTAATTTTCGGATCGGGAATGGCAGCTTTAAGTGCCCTGTTTTTTACGTTCTTAAAATCTGGTGATCATTTAGTGGTTCAAAATACATTGTATGGAGGCGCTAGCCATTTTATACGTGAAGAGTTTCCTAAATTTGGTATTGAATTCACTTTTACAAACGGTTATGACGTTTCGGATTTTGAAGCCGCTATTCAACCTAATACGAAATTAATTCATATTGAAACACCCTCAAATCCGCTACTTACTATAACAGATATTAAAGGTGTTGCCAAATTAGGAAAGGCTCATAATATTTTAACGAGTATTGATAATACGTTTGCAAGCCCTATTAATCAAAACCCAATTGATTTTGGTATTGATATTATCATGCATTCGGCAACCAAGTATTTGGGTGGTCATAGTGATATATTGGCTGGGGCTTTAGCCGCTTCAGATGATTTAATAAGTCAAATCTGGCATGTAGCTAAAAACTTTGGTGGTAATTTAAGTGATTATACCGTTTGGATGTTGGAACGTAGTATGAAAACGCTGGCTTTACGTGTTAAAGCACAAACTAAAAATGCAAACAAAATTGCTAGATATCTAGAAAAGCATCCGGATGTAAAAGCAGTATATTATCCAGGACTTAAATCACATCCCCAATATAAATTGGCTAAAGCGCAAATGCATGGATTTGGTGCTATGATGTCCTTTGAATTGCAAGATGGTTTGGATGCATTAGAATTCCAAAAGCACTTACAACTTATTAAATCTTCTATGAGTTTAGCAGGTGTTGAGAGTACGGTTTTATCGCCATATTTAACATCGCATGCGTTATTAACACAAGAGGAACGCGATGCGATTGGTATTAGCGATCAACTAATTCGTTTTTCTGTAGGTATTGAAACTAAAAAGGATTTATTAGCTGATATTGAGCAAGCTATAAATAAAACAAAAACTAAATAAGTATGAAACTAGATATTTTAGCCTTTGGTGCACATCCTGACGATGTGGAATTAGGTTGCGGAGGCACAATAGCAAAGGAAATAGCTAATGGTAAAAAAGTTGGAATAATTGATTTAACGCGTGGTGAATTAGGAACTAGAGGAACTGCAGAAACACGCGATGCTGAAGCTGCTGAAGCCGGACAAATTTTAGGTGTTTCTGTTCGTGAAAATTTAGGTTTTTCAGATGGATTTTTTGTAAATGATAAAACCCATCAATTAGAGATTATAAAAATGATACGGAAATATCAACCTGAAATGGTTTTATGCAATGCTATTGATGATAGACATATTGATCATGGAAAGGGTAGCGATGTGGTAAGTAATGCTTGTTTTTTAAGCGGATTACTTAAAATTGAAACCACATTATCAGAGTCCAATACACAGCAAAAGCCTTGGCGGCCAAAACTAGTGTATCATTATATACAATGGAAATACCTAGAACCAGATTTTGTAGTGGATATTTCCGGTTATATGGAAAAAAAATTAGCTGCAGTTTATGCTTATAAAACCCAGTTTTTTGATCCTAAAAGTACAGAGCCTGAAACACCTATTTCAAGTAAGAACTTTACTGATAGTGTGGACTATAGGGCTCGAGATTTAGGGCGGATTGTTGGCGTTAATTATGCTGAAGGTTTTACAGTAGAACGCTACCCAGCAATAAATAGTTTGTTTGATTTGAAATAATTTCTCAAAAATACTTTGCAGGAAATAGGAATTAAATTATCTTTGCAGACCTATTAAAATGGTGGTTGTAGCTCAGTTGGTTAGAGCATTGGTTTGTGGTACCAAGGGTCGCGGGTTCGAATCCCGTCTTCCACCCAAAATTATAAAGCCTTTCAGAATTTCTGAAAGGCTTTTTTTGTATGTGCTGTTTGCTGTTTTAATTTGCAACTAATTATTTAGCAGCAAATTACATATGTATTTGAAAACAAAAAAGCCTTTTAGTTTAATTCTAAAAGGCTTTTTTAACTTTATTTGGTAACGGGTTACTCTTTTACTTTATCAACCGTAATTCTGTTTTCGCGGTTTGCTAATTCCCAAGCCGTATAGAATACTAATCGCGTTCTATTTTCTAGTAAATCATAACGGATTTTGTCTGGTGTATCACTTGGTTGGTGATAATCATCATGTGTTCCATTAAAATAAAAGATAACTGGAATGTTATTTTTAGCAAAGTTATAATGATCAGAACGGTAATAAAAACGATTTGGATCATTATCATCATTAAAGGTGTAGTCCAATTCAATGTTCATATAGGTCTTATTTGCTTCTTCAGAAATATCATGTAACTCTTGACTTAATTTATCACTTCCAATTAAGTAAATATAGTTATCTGCACCTTCCGTACGTTTTGGGTCTGTACGACCAATCATATCAATATTTAAGTTAGCTACGGTATTTGCTAAAGGAAAAATAGGATCTGTATCTGTATAGTAACGGGAGCCTAATAGACCTTTTTCTTCACCTGTAACGTGTAAAAATAAGATAGAACGTTTTGGTCTGTGACCATTTTTAACGGCTGTTTTAAAAGCTTCAGCAATTTCAATGATAGCAACTGTACCAGAACCATCATCATCTGCACCATTGTAAATTTCACCATCCTTAATACCTTCATGATCTAAATGTGCAGAAAGCACAATAATTTCATCTGGCTTTTCAGAACCTTTAATAAAGGCAGCAACGTTTTCAGACATAAACTCATTCGAAGCATTTATATACTCCACATTCATTGGAACGGCAAGTGTTTCTGTTTTTGAAGCTGTTTCAATAGTTGGCATAATAGCTTTCGCTAAATCCGTATTAATTAAAAAATAGAACATATCATCTGCATCACCTCGTAATGACATTCTTCCACTAGATCCTCCAAATCGTTGGGCAGCCATAGCATAAATTTCTGGATAATAAAATAAAACTGCAACAGCACCACGTTCTTTAGCAGCATCCCGCTTAGCGGCATATTCTTGTCTGAAATTTGACCATTTTGAACTTTCATCAGAACCACTAATTACATAGTTTCCATCAGCTGCTTTAGGTTCACCAGATTTGATTAAAACCACTTTACCTTTAACGGTTAGATCTTCATAACTGTTGTATTTTTCGTCATCAATACCATAATCGACAAAAATAATATCGTTCACAGAAAGGGATCCATTATTAGATGTTGAAGCTGAAACGAAGTCATCTATCATTTTAAATGATTTTCCATTAACTGTTAAGTTAACTTTTGGTGCTTCCATAACTTCTAAAGGTACATCTTGAAAATAATTTCCATCAGCTTTTGCTGCAGGAACATCCATAGTAATGTATTGTTGCTTTAAATATTCAACAGCCATTTTTTGTCCTTTTGCACCTGTAAGTCTACCTTCAAATTCATCAGAAGCATAGGTGTATAACATTTCTTTTAGCTCGGCAGACGTTATGGTATTAGCATATTCAATAGGATTAGCAATCTCTGTAGCCTTTGTAGGTGTTTGCTTTTCCTGTGTTGATCCACAACTAAATGCTAAAAGAGTAGCACTTAGAATAAAAACTGATTTTCTCATAATTATAAATAAGTGATGTTAATAAATAATTTTTGTGTTAAAGACAATATTACGAAATAACCAATCACTTCAAGGAAATGACCATTTACATTTAACAAACTTTAACAAGCTATTAAATATCTTCGTTGTGAATTAATTTTTGGTCTTTATTTGCTAAATACCAAGCTGTACTGAAGATTAGTCGTGTGCGTTTAGCTAATAAATCATACTCAATTTTATCTGGTGTATCTGTAACTTGATGATAATCGTCATGCTCACCATTGAAATAAAAAATGACGGGAATGTTTTTTTGAGCAAATTTATAATGGTCTGATCTATAATAATAACGGTTATGATCCTCTTCATCATTATAAGTGTAATCTAAATCTAAATTGAAGTACGTATCATTTATTTTTTCAGAGATAAAATGGAGCTCTTTACTGATTCTATCAGCTCCAATGAGGTACAAATAATTCGGATTGTCTTTATGTTTTTTATCTATACGACCGATCATATCAATATTTAAATCGACGATGGTTTTACCCAAATCGAAAATAGGATTTTCAATATAATATGTTGAACCATACAAGCCTAGCTCTTCACCAGTTAAATGTAAAAATAGAATGCTTCGTTTTGGAGTAAAGCCTTCCTTTACTGCCAATTGGAAAGCTTGGGCCATTTCCATTAAAGCAGTTGTTCCAGATCCATTATCATCAGCACCATTAAAAACCTTATTATCTTCAATTCCTAAATGGTCTAAATGTGCAGAAATAATAACAACTTCATCAGGCTTTTCGGATCCTTTTATATAAGCCAAAACATTTTCTGTGGATTTGATATCGTCAGGTAAAAACTCTTTTGAAATTTCTTGAAAATATATAGAGTCCTTTATTGGTGAATAAATTTCTTGAGATTGGTAGTATTTTTTTAAGAAATTGACCGCTTTTTTCTGACCAAGTTCTCCTGTTTTTCTGCCTTGAAAATCATTTGAAGCATAAGCAAAAAGGTGGGTTTCTAACTCGTTAGCGGTTATAGTGTTAGCAAAACGCATAACTATAGCACTATCCGTAAGTTGGATATTGTTTTTTATGTTTTCAATTTTAGTTGAATAACGGGTCGTGGCACAAGAACCAACTAATGTAAGTGCCGAAGCAATAACAAGTCCTTTCATTAATAGCTATTTAGCCTATAAATAAAGCGAAAAAAAAGATAATACCGAAGGTATTATCTTTTTAAATTACTGGAATATATTATTTTTATATATCTATGTCAATCTCTTCTACATCGACATCTTCAAATTCGACACCTTCCAAGTCAATGTCTTCCATATCCTCTAAATCCAAATCTTCTAACACCTCTATTGCTTCTTGTTCAGATTGTTGTTCTGTAAGTTCTAATTGTTCCGTATTACCAACTTCCGATGTATTAAAAATGGCTTTATATGTGGAAATTGATAATGCAATTATAGTTAATAGGAAGGCTAATTTTATAGTGTGTTTTGGCTTTTCTTTTTTATTGGTTAAATAGAAACCAATAAAACCAAGAACAAAGGCTAGAATAGCAGGAATAAATGCCAAATTTGATACTGGTAAAATAGATAGAATTACAGCAAAAGCAGCTGAAATTAAACTTAAAATTATAATTAGTATTCTCATGTTGTATTTAGTTTTTTAATCCTGAAGCAGATTTTATTTTTAATTCACCATTACCAACGGCTATTTTAAATTTAGCGTAAACAGGCACTTTATTCGAATCTGCCGTTAGCCATAACAAATTGTCATTAGAGCCTTTTAGGACAGAGCTGTTGTTAACGGAAATCCCTAATTTATAGCACGATTTTTTTCCAATGGCAGTATTAATCGTTTCAGTACCTAAATACACGACAGAAATTTTAAACTCCTTATTATCAAAAATTACAGTTAATGGAAAGCTTTTTCCAGTCGTTGCTTGTTCTAAATTTAGATTACGCATTTTGTAAATGGTAGTTACAATATCGTTGGTTGAGCTACCTATATTTAGGTTTTTCTTTTCTTCCCATATGGTGCCATCACGACGTCTTTTTTTCTTGATGCTTTCAACAGTATTCGTTTTATTTTTGAACTTATACTGCATAGCTTTGTAATATCCACCTTCATTAATATCACGCTTATGTAAATAAGGCGTTAAAGTTTTTGGACTTACATAGCTTTCGTATAAATCACGAATTTTAAAAAAACTATCCCATTTGCTGTAGGTGGTTGCCGTAGTTTTTAAACGCAAAAGCGTAACTTTTGAAGTCTTTACAAGACTCGTTTCCATGGTTACTTCAGCTAAATCAGTCATAATACCAGACATGTTGTAAGCTGCAGTAAATTTTAAGCTTTCATTCATTGAAACGGCTGTGTTTTGGGTATAGCCTACTGAAGCAACAAAAAGACTTAATATGAAAAAATATTTAAACATATAATTTTTAGTTTTTAGTATAACGAAGGTAATAACATTTATTGTGCCGAAAGTAAAATGTTATAAAAAGTGTATGCTTATTTCAGAGATTTCTTAAGTGTTAAAGTTTTCATAATTCCATTATTATCTGAATGTTAGCGTTTTGATTTCATTATCAACAAAAAATAAATGTGCAAAAACATGAAATAATCGACAAAACGCTTGGTTTTTTCGTTTAATTGCATAAATTTGTGATATTAAACCCCAAAACCTACAACATGAAATCTAAAATTACTTTGTTTTGTTTAACCTGTCTATTGATGGCAGGCGTTGCATCTGCCCAAAATAAGGATGCCCCTAAAAGTATTATCAGTCAAGATGTTGGTATTTCTAAATACCATGACAGAAAGGAACTTGAGCAAATGCAAAAAGGTGTATTGTTAGGGCTATATAATGAGCGAATTGAAATTATTATTAAAATTCTACCATATATTGCTTTTGCAACAAAGCCCGGCGTTACCATGTCTACTTTTGGTATTCCAGATACGAAAGACAATAGAACGGCATTAGATACCCAAATTGATGCTACTAGAGATTATTTTTTAAGTACCATGGATTTTCAGAATAAAATTTTACCGTATTCTGATAGGACAAATTTAATTGCTGCTATTCTGTTTTATGAAGAAACATTAAAAGCCTTACATATATATAGCGAAAACAATAGATTTTAATTTAAGTCTATTAATTAAAGCATATATGAAAGTAAGCCTGCTTTTTTATAAACCAACGATAATTCTGGCGCGTATTTTCTAAATGATTTTTTCTACAAGACTCTTCTTTATTCTTAAATAATTACTAGTTATTTAAAATATATTAATATTTGTAAGAAAATACCTCAAAATAGAGCTAATTTGTGCATTTTGTCGCTATTATTTGTATTTAGTGGAATTTATTTATATGTTTGATATATAATAAAAAGAATATTTATGATTAATAAATAACTATTTTAACTATGAAAAATTTGCCCCAACTCTTATGCATTTTTTTATTAGTGTTTTGCAATTCATACTCTCAACAAGAGAAGGGTATTATTGGCACTGATAACTGGTTAAATTCTTGGACAGAATTTAAGCCAGAATTAAATGAATATGGTGAAGCCACCGAAATTTTAACAGGAAACATTTCAACAGATACAAAGCTTAGTAAAAAAAACACCTACATGTTATTAGGTAATGTTTTTGTTACAAATAATGCGACATTATTTATTGAGCCTGGAACCGTTATTATTGGAGACTTTAAATCTAATGGTGCTTTAATTATTACTAAAGGCGCTACCATAATTGCTGATGGTTTACAAACCGACCCTATTGTTTTTACTTCAAATAGAAGTGTGAAAAAAGCTGGTGATTGGGGAGGAATCATTATTCTAGGAGATGCACCAATCAATAAATTCGGTAATGGATCTTCCGTAAACCATAATTTTAAATCTGCTTCTTATGACCATATTAGCTATGGTGGTGAAAATGGCGGAAGTAACTCTGGTGTTTTACGTTATGTACGAATTGAATATGCTGGCAAGAAGCTAAAGAGTGGTGAGAATTTTAATGCGTTATTATTGGCTGGTGTTGGTAGTCAAACTATTTTAGAAAACATTATGGTCAGTTTTTCTGAAGGTAATTCGTTTGATGTTTATGGCGGACAAGTTAATTTAAGTAAAGCCGTTTCATATAAATCGAATAGAGTAGACTACAGTTTTAATTATGGCGCACAATGTAACTTATATAACAGTCTAGCTGTAAGATCATCTTACATATCAAGCCCAGAAGGTTCAAGGTGTTTACAAGTAGCATCCTACAATAACGATAAAGAGGAGATTGACTTCTCAAAGCCACAGACATCCGTTATGGCTACTAACTTAACATTTATAAATGCTAGTGATAATTTGCAGTCTGAAATAAAAGTAGGGTTAGTTAAAGAAGCTATTTATATTGCTGAATATGCAGAATTAGATATGAGTAAGAGTGTAATCTCTGGATTTAATCCAGCTGTATTATTTGAGAATAAAATTAGAATCAATAATGAAACTTTAGATAAAGTGCGATTTACAGAAATGTATTTCAATAACTGTAATGGAAATATTTTCACAGAATATAAATCTAATAATGAAGACCTAGAGAGCTGGTACGGAAATAGTAGTTTCTTCAATGTGTATTCAAAAGGATTGGATTCTGAAACTTTTATTGATTTACAAAATTCTAGAAAACCAGATTTTAGATTGCGTATAAATAAAATTATAGCATCCAATGATGATTAAAATTCTAGTTTTTATATGAATCTTCTTTAGAAGATTCATTTTAATTAAGTCTAAATTATTATTAAGCCCCTCAAATGTATAAACATAATTTTTTTATAAATCATTGTTTTTGTACTGACTACCAATAAATAAAGTGTATGAATAAAACTACTTTTGTAAAAAATTCCTTTTTTGTAATGTGTTTTTTTGTTCTAACCATGAGTCAGAGCATAAAGGCTCAGATAACTTTTGGTGTTCCAAATATTGGATTTACCCAAGCGTGTGCAAAGGAATCTTTTAATACGTTTAATGTCAATTTTAGTTTTTCTCCAGAAGCAGGATTAAATCCTACAAATCAATTTATAATTGAGCTATCGGATGCAACTGGTAGTTTTGCTAGTGCCACAACGGTTACTACTTCAACAGCAGGAGCAATCACAACATCACCAGCTACTTTAAGTTTTGCTTTACCAACTACAACATCTGGTGAGTCATATAGATTACGCGTTAAAAGTACGGCTCCAGTAGCAACAAGTTCAGGATCTTCAACATTTGCCGCCTATTATAAAATTCAAGACACACCGTTTTCAATTAACAGTTTAATTCCAGTAGCAACGTATTGTGCTGGCGGAAGTTATATTTTAACAATAGATAATCCAGGAACTGGAATAAACGATTCCCCTTTAAATTACCCGTCATTAACCTATAAATGGTACAGAGCAACAGGTCCATCAACTTCCGTTTTTGTGGAAGATGGCGAGACTTTAACCGTTAATTCACCTGGAACTTATTTTGTAGAAACGAATTACGGTACATGTACTTCAGACTCATATTCTAATCGCGTAGCAGTTTCAGAATCTACGTCTGGTTCAACAATGGCCATTATTTCCAGTCTAGGAAATCCATTTTGCCCAAGTGGTGGCGCAACAACTTTAACAACAACAGTAGGAAATAGTTATCAGTGGTTTTTAAATGGCGAAGTTATTTCTGGAGCAACTAATCAAACTTACGAAACGACATTATCTGGAATTTTTTCTGTAAGTATTGATTTAGGAAGTTGTACAACAACAGCATCTATTGATCTAGATAGTGAAGGCTTTACAAGTAGTATCAATGTGGACGACGTAAACGTCTTGGATTCTGGTGATACATTATATGTAGACGTAACAACCTCAGCTAATAATCCAGAATTTCAATGGTTTTTGAATAACGTACTTATTCCTGGCGCAAATGGAAACACCTATGATGCTTCAGAATATGGAGATTACCAAGTCGTTATTAACCAAACCACAGGCTGCCTTGTTTCAGATGAATTTTTGTTTGTAGTTGAAGCACCAATAGACCCTTTCCCAAGTGTTGAAAAAATTCCAAATGTTATAAGTCCTAATGCTGATGGTATTAACGATACATGGATTATTCCAAATGAATATGTAAGTGGAACAAATACTGAAGTCCTTATCATGGATTCTTATGGAAAAGTATCGCTTAAAACAACCGATTATCAAAATAATTGGCCAGAAAACGAAATCAATTTTAATAGTGTAAATCCTGTTTATTACTATGTGATTACCACAACAGATAATAAAACAAAAAAAGGTTCTATAACCATCATAAAATAAATGAGAACATTTTTTCTAATAATAGCTTTAATCTTGTGTTCCACACAACTTTCTTTCTCGCAGGAGGATGGTGTTGTGTCGTTAGCTATTCCGGTAAGAAGTTCTTTAAAGTTTAATAGATATTTAACCAATCCAACTTTTAGTTTTGTGAGAGAGCAAAACACGTATATTAATATAACGAACAAAAGAGAGTGGATTCAATTTGAAGACGCACCAGTAACCTATTTAATAAACTATTCAGGACGTTATAGTGAAAACATGGGAGTAGGTGTTGGCTTATTTCAACAAAATCATGGTGTTTTAACCACATTTGGCGGGATTGTTAACTTGGCTTATAATGCCCAACTTCAAACAGATAGTAATTTAACTTTTGGATTGAATCTTGGATTCTATACAAGCAGTATTAATGAAGGAAGCGTCGTATTAAACGAACCAGATCCTTCTTTAGATAATATTTCTAAAAATTCAATTTTTACCGTCAGTCCAGGTATTAACTACGGATTGGTTTTTTTCGATATTGGTGTGTCTGTAAATAATTTAGTCCAATATAATTTAAAATCTTCCGAACTACTAAAAGAAGATCCACAACGAAGTATTCAGGCACATGTTATGTACACAGGATATATGTATAGTCGTGGTTTTTTTGATGAAAGTAAATTTTCAGCACTAGTTAAATCTGAATTCAAAACAGATCAAACCATTTTTTCAGGTGTCGCCATGTTAATGGTTCCAAAAGGTATTTGGGCGCAACTTGGCTATAATACAGTATATGGCGTAACAGGAGGCATTGGAATGAATGTGACAGAACAAATTTCTGTAGAATATAACTATGAAAAGGCTATGGGAGATTTAGCAACCTTTGGTTCATCTCATGAATTTACCTTGGCTTATAAATTTAATACTAGAAATCGATTTAAATATAGTGGTGACGATAGAGAACAAGCGCTACTTATTAAAAAACAGAAAAAACGTACACTTGCCTCATCGAGCAGTAACTCAAAATTGGATGCCGATGCCAAAGCAGAATTGGCTGAACAAAAAGTTTTGGAGTTAGAAGAAAAAAGATTAGCTATAGAAGCTAAAGCGATTGCTCGTGAAGAAGCAAAAGAAGAAGCTAGAATAGAAAGAGAAGCGAAGGCTACAGCATTAGCCGAATCTCAAGACGAAGGTGTAAACCAAACTCAAGCAGATGAAGAAGCAAGATTAACGGCTGAAGCTGCAGCGGCAGAAGAGGATAGATTGGCAGCTGAAGTAACAGCACAAGCTCAAGCAGATGAAGAAGCAAGATTAGCAGCTGTAGCAACAGCAGAGGAAGCTAGATTAGCAGCCGAAGCAACAGCACAGGCGCAAGCAGCAGAGGAAGCAAGATTGGCAGCCGAAGCAACAGCGGAAGCGCAATCAGCAGAGGAAGCCAGATTAGCAGCCGAAGCAACCGCACAGGCGCAAGCAGCAGAGGAAGCCAGATTAGCAGCCGAAGCAATCGCACAGGCTCAAGTAGCAGAGGAAGCCAGATTAGCAGCCGAAGCAACCGCACAGGCGCAAGCAGCAGAGGAAGCTAGATTAGCAGCCGAAGCAACTGCACAAGCGCAAGCAGCAGAGGAAGCAAGATTGGCAGCCGTAGCAACAGCACAGGCGCAAGCAGCGGAAGACGCCAGATTAGCAGCCGAAACAACCGCACAAGATCAAGTAGCAGAGGAAGCAAGATTAGCAGCCGAAGCAACCGCACAAGCGCAAGCAGTGGAGGAAGCCAGATTAGCAGCCGAAGCAACCGCACAAGATCAAGTAGCAGAGGAAGCAAGATTAGCAGCCGAAACACTTGCAATAGAAACGAATGTTGCTATAACGCAAAAAGATGATTTAGCTAAATCAATGTACACTATTACAGAATCCACGAAAGATTCTGAAAAAGAACAAGAAATACTATTAGTGCGATTAAACGAAGTTGTTATTTCTAAAAATAAAGACTTGAAAGATCTTAAAGAAGAAAATGATTTAAGTGAGCAAGGTATCTATATGGAACCTAAACCATTTAAGAGTATTTCAGCGGAAAACAGAGCTATGGAAGCTATAAAATCTGATTTAGATATTGTTATAAATAAGCGTAACGAAGACATTAAGAATTTAGAAAATCTATACATTCAACGAATTCAAAAAGGTTCAAATAAGAATGATGAAACCACTAAATATTATTTAGAAACAATTCGAGATTTAAAAGCTGATCAAGCACAAGCAGAACGTACAAGAGCTAGTTTAGTGTCTACATTAGAATCTATAAAATTAGCGACAGAAATAGAAAGAAAACGACGAATTAAACGTGCGCTTTACGATAATGAAAAGGATAGGTATAATAAAGATATGGCTACCCTAGAAAGAATTAAAAACAGCACGCCTATAAGTACGGTTCCTTTTACCGCTGAAGATTTTGATTCTGGTGAGGAGCAGAGTAGTAACGTGCAAATTTTAAAAGGTGTTCAAAACGTTGATAATGGATACTATATGATAGTTGCCGTGCATAAAAATGTCAGCGAAAGAGATGCCTTTTTAGAAAAAGCTATTTCGGCTGGACAATCAAATATTAATTTCTTTTTTGATGTAAATTCCAGTAAATATTTTATTTACTATCAAAAATTTGATTATGTAGAAGAGGCTATGAGAGCCCTAGAAACGAAAGGAGATAAACCCTATAACCAAAAAATGTCTGTAGTTAAGATAGAAGATTAAACATAGAATACCCCATTTGCTCTTTTTAATGCCCCTTAAAAAGATTGAATGATTACATAAATTAAGATATCATGAAAAAACCTACTTTTTTTAAGATTAGCATTGTTGTAACCATACTTCTTATGAGTTTCCAAACAATAGCTCAAAACTTTGTGCCCTTCACACCAAGATTTAACAGTGACTTAAAAGGCGATATTCGTCTCATTGGAAACAATATCTTAGGGCCAAGCAATAATCCATTCAACAACACGTCAGTATACAATCATAATGTTGATATGCGCTATATTGATATTGATGGAGATGCATCAACCTTTAACTCTACGAGTGCCGATTTAGAAATTCCAAACCCAAACTGTTATAGAATTGTTCATGCAGGTTTGTATTGGGGAGCCGTTACGAATGGAAGCGACCCAATAACCAATGTCAAGTTTAAAGGACCCACTGGCGGTTATAATGATGTGGTAGGAACGGTTATATATGAAGCCAATGGCGTTGAAACGGGAAGTAGTTTTCCATATTCCTGCTATGCAGATGTTACTTCAATTGTTACAGGTTTAGCTAACGATTTAGGGACTTATACCGTAGGAAACGTGTCAACATTACAAGGAGAGACGTCTAATTTTAATCCTTATAATGGAACTGGTTTATCAGCAGGATGGTCACTTTTTATTGTTTTTGAAGATCCTACATTACCAGGGAAATCTATCACTAGTTTTGATGGTTTTAGCTCTATAAATAGCTCTGTTAACGTTAACATTCCAGTTTCAGGATTCCGCACGGTTCCGGCACCTATTCCAGTTAGGGCAAACTTTGCTTTTGCTGCTCTAGAAGGTGATAGTCCTATTCAGAATGATAGATTGATACTAAATGGTGTTACGATGTCTGCGGTAGATAGACCAGCAAACAACTTTTTTAATTCCACCGTTACCCAACTAAGTGCCTTACCTGTTAACAACAGAGTTCCTAACAGTGCAAACACTTTAGGTTTTGATACGGGTATTATGGTAATTCCTAATCCAGGAAATACCGTAATTGGAAATGGAGATACATCAGCAACAATTAGGTTGGAAAGTAATCAAGATCAATATTTTGCTTACTTCTGTGCTTTTGCTGTCGAAATTATTGAACCAAGAATCGTGTTAACCAAAATAGTAGAAGATGATTTTGGAGTCGATATTGGTGGTCAAACAGTAGGTTTAGGTACATCATTAAATTATGTGATTGGTTTTAATAATACAGGAAATGATGATGCCAATAACTTAACGATTAGAGACGTACTTCCTATAAATATTATTTTTAATTACCCAGCCGACTTGGGTATTTTACCTCCTGGCGTAACTGTTCAAAGTTATAATCCTGCTACAAGAGAACTTATTTTTAACGTCGATAATTCTATTGTAGAACAAGGCGATCCTGTTACTGAAATTCGAATCCATGTACAAGTCGTAGAAAGTTGCGATAGTTTAGCAGATGCCTGCTCAAACATAGTAAACAATCAAGCTTTTGCAACCTATGGTGGTATTGAAAATCCAAATTTTATCATTTCAGACGATCCTAGTTTAAATACCAATACAGGCTGTTTAATTATACCGCAAGCAACTAACTTTTTAGCGGATTTAGATTGTGCATTCGTTGAAAACGTCATTCTTTGTGGCGATACGGTTGAATTAACAGCGGGTAACGGTTATGATTCTTATTCATGGTCAACAAGTCCAACAGGAACACCTGTTATAGGAACTACACAATCCATTACCGTTAATGCTACAGGAACTTATTATGTATATAATACAGCAATTGCACCTTGTCAATCTATAACCCAAACTTTTGTAGTCACTAATTATGGAGGTACAACACTAACAAACCCAGTTATTCCGTTTGCCGATGAAGTTGTTACGTGTCCAAATGATGGAAAATTATTACCAAATATCTTTTTATGTGGAGCTAATGATTTTACGTTAATTGAAACACAAATTACAGATGCATCATCAATTATATGGGAACAATTAGATGAAGGGAGTTGTACGCCTGTTGTCAATGCAGATTGTGCAAATGAAGATGGATCTTGTACTTGGAATCAAGTAGGAACTGGTTCAAACTTTAATGCGAATACTTCTGGACAATTTAGATTAACGATAAATTATGAAGGTGGTTGTTTCAATCAATTTTATTTTAATGTTTATCAAAATGTTTTAAACCCAACCGTAACTAGTAATGATATTATCTGTACAACTCCTGGACAGATTACTGTTGGAGGTGTGCCAAATGGTTACGAATATAGCATTGATGGCGTTACGTACCAAGCAAGTAATGTTTTCCCAATTAGCGTTGCAGGAACTTATACAATTTTCATCCGACAGTTAGGCGCATCAACAAATCCGTGTGTTTTTACAGTACCAGATGTTCAAATTAGAGCGCGCGATTTCACCGTTTCTTTAACGGTAGCACAACCACTTTGTTATGGTGATAAAGGAAGTATTACGTTGGCAGCCAATGATGTGCGTCCACAATATTTCTTCTCTATCTATGATGGTGCAACACTTGTAAATAGTGTCGGACCAATCACAGAGAATAATTACACATTTTCAAACTTAAATCCTGGAACCTATACAACTTTAGTTGAAACTGAAGATGGATGTACGCATACCGAAGATGTTGAAATAATTGAACCACCATTATTGACAGCTACTTCAGCACTTACAAGCCCTTTAACTTGTACAGATGGTGAAATTACAGTGTATGCCAATGGCGGAACACCACCTTATTTTTACTTTGTAAATAGTACAACAATTTTTCAAACGGTTCCTGAAATTGTAGTTACAGCACCAGGTGTTTATAATATTACAGTTATAGATTCTAATAACTGTGAAGCAACAACTTCTATAACAGTCGAAGCGACTTTAGCACCAGAATTTACGGTAGATCAAACTAATATTGCTTGTGAAGGTTCCGAAAATGGTTCCATTACAGTAAATGTTACCAATCCAAACGGAAACAGTTTAATGTATAGTATTGATGGCGGTGTTACATTTGTGAGTTCTAATGTATTTACAGCACTAACTGCAGGAGATTATAATGTAGTTGTTCAATATACATCCGGACTGGATGTTTGTGTTACAGATCCTCAAACGATAACAATTACTGAAAGCGACCCTATAACGGGAACCCTTACTTTAACGACGCCGTATACCTGTACGACAAATGGTGAAATTACTGTTTCAGGAGTTTCAGGAGGAACGTTGCCTTATACGTATAGTATAGATGGTGTTACATTCCAAACAGGAAACACGTTTTCTGGTTTATCAAATGGAACATATACTATTACTGTTCAAGATGGCAGTGGATGTGCGGTTATTGTAGGTAGTATTATTATTGATCCATTAAATCCTCCAACAGATTTAACGTTTGATAATTCCGCTTTGAGTTGTCCGTTAAACACGTCAACAATTACGATTACAGGAACAACGGGTGGTATTGGCGTTTTAGAATATCAAATAATTGCACCTGCAACAGAGGCAACACCTTACCAAACGTCCAATGTATTTGCTGATTTAGCTCCTGGAACCTATACATTCCAAGTTAGCGATGAAAATGATTGTACCTATATTGAATCATATACTATTAATCCGTTACCAGCATTATCAGTTGTTGGTCAAAACATCAGTAATGTTACATGTTTTGGAGATTCAGACGGATCTATTCAATTTACGGTATCTGGTTCAACAACATTCACCTATACAATTAATGGAGGCGCTTCAACAGCAGGAACATCTCCTATAGTTTTGAATGGTTTATCTGCTGATACGTATACAATTGTTGTAACCGATACGACAACTAATTGTGAAGCTACAGAAACATTAACTATAGATGGTCCATCTACAGCTTTAAGTATTTCAACAACTATTAGCCCGATTACCTGTAATGGAAATGGACAAGTAGTAATAAATGCAACAGGAGGTTGGGGCGGAAATTCCTATAGTTTAACCTTACCAGATGGAACTATAATTCCTGCGCAAGCGAGTAATACCTTTACAAATCTATTACAAACAGGAACGTATACAGCAACTGTAATGGATGCGCAAGGTTGTACAGTAACAACCACTTTCGATTTACTTGTACCAACAAGTCCAACAGCTACTATTAATGTAACTTCAGACTATTGTTATGATGCAATCAATGCAGCAACCCTTGAGGTGACTGCATCTGGTGGTCAGCCACCTTATCAATATAGTATCAATGGTGCGCCATTTACTTCAAATAATACGTTTAATAATTTAGTTCCAGGAACATATACTATTATAGTAAGAGATGCGTATGGATGTACTTTTACAATGCCTGCTGAAACTATTGCAGCTCAATTAACCGTAAGTACAATTGTAACTAAAGACTTGGATTGTACAACAGCGCCAGATGCCATTATTACGGGTACTATTGCTGGAGGTTATCCACCATTTACCTACGAGGTATCTATTAATGGAGGTGCGTTTACTTCGTTAGGCGCAACAGGTTCTCCATTTACGTATGCTACCGCAACTGATGGAACGTACCAATTTCAAATAACTGATGCGCAAGGCTGTACAGCACTTTCAGCTGTTAACACCATTGATACGCTTACTTTACCTGAAATTGCTTCAGTAACGCAAACACAACCTATTTTATGTCATGGTGATGAAAACGCTGCAATTGATGTTGTAATTAACACAACAGTTGGCGAGCCTGTATTTGTAATTAATGTTTATAATACAACAACAGGGTTTGATTATGGAACACAAACTTCAGGTCTTGCTGCAGGATCTTATACCATTACTTTAACTGATAACAATTCCTGTACAGACACGGAAACAATAATTATTGCAGAACCAACGCCAATTAATGTGATACATTATGCAGTTCCTATTACGTGTAGCCCAAGTGGTGTGTCACAAGGATCTGTTATTGTGGACGGCGTAAGTGGCGGTACACCGCCATATAATTATTTTGTAACGGGAACTAATGGTTACAATAATTCGGAACTTAACAATGCGGGAACAACATCTATAAGTTTTGATGTGGTTGATTTTGGACTGTATCAAATTAATGTGGTTGATGCTAACGGTTGTTCGGTGTTAATTCAAGATGTTCTTGTGGCATCACCACCAGACGATTTAGATATTAATATTACGGCAACAGCCGATTGTCTTTTAGGAGGTGAAGCCGTTGTTACCATTGGTACGACTTTAATTAGTCCTGGACCTTTCTTCTTTAGTCTTTATCCAGCAACAGGTACAGCACCAGGTGGATCATGGATCCCAGAATTGACTCCAGGTTCTGCTACGTTTGACAATTTATTGTCAGGCGTAACATATACCTTTATTGTATATGACTCATCAACTGGTTGTAGTTATTATGAAACAGCTACAAGTCCAATTCCAACAAATTCAACTTTAACGGCTACGGCAGTTACTGCAAATAATATTACTTGTACGGGTAGTGCAGATGGTAATGTGTCATTTACAATTAACAGTACCTATGGTGCTGCTACCAATGTTACTTATGAAATTTTCGATTCGTTATCATTGGCAACAACAGGAATTAGTGGAACAGGAACAGTGCCAGGAAATGGTTCTTTACCGGTTACTAATTTAGGGTCTTTACCTTTTGGAAATTACTTTGTTTTAATAAGTGAAACCTCTGGACCAAATACAGGTTGTAGCGTGGTTACAGTACCTTTTAATATTACGGAATCTGCTTTTGAATTAAGTGTAACAGCAACGGTTGATCAGAATGCAAATTGTAATCTTAATTCTGGAGTTATAAGTGCTATTGCCACGGACGGAACGCCGCCATATATGTATCAAATTACAACAACGGCAACCGCACCTCTAGCAACAGATCCATCATGGGCTTCAACTAGCACGTTTAATATGGATGCTAATAGTTATTATGTTCATGCTATGGATGCTTATGGATGTATTAAAACGACACCTGTTTTAGTATTACCTATGGATCCTGCACCAGTTGTTTCAGCGTCTGTAAATAACCAATGTAATACAGCCGAAGGTACTTTTGAAATAGATGTTATCTTAACAACAGCTGGCATGCCACCTTATACATTTAGTGTGGATGGCGGCGCATTTCAATCGCAAACAGTGCCATTTACAATCCAGAATTTAAACGCTGGAAGTCATACTATTCAAGTTAGAGATATCAATGGTTGTGGAAATACAGTGACTGTTAATATTGAAACACCTTTAGGGATTTCTCCTGCAGTAACCGGAATTACAACGTGTTCAGATGATGATGGTGAAATTACCGTAACAGCGCAAGGTGGAACAGGAACGTACACCTATAGTATTAACCCAAGCCCAGCAACAATTAGTTTAGCTGGAAATGTATTCTCTGGTGTACCTTCAGGAACTTATACAGTAACCATTACAGATGCAACCACAGGTTGTACAGAAGATGCGAGCATTACTTTAGATGCTGCAACGCCAGTTAGTTTCACGACCACAGTTACAGATGTAAGTTGTAATGGTAGTAACGAAGGCGTTATTACGGTTCTTTTAGATGCAGGAAATGATAACCCAATTTATACCTATGAAATTACTGCCCCAATAGTTGTGGCACCTCAAAACTCGAATGTTTTTACAGGATTGACAGCTGGAACGTATACAATTCAAGTAAATTCTGGTAGAGGTTGTTTTACAACTGCCGATGTCATTATTGATGAACCAACGTTACTAACAGTTTCTGGAACTGCAACCGATTTTGCGTGTGCAGCTGATGGTTCTGTAAACACCTCTGTTTTAACAATTACAGAAGTAGGAGGAACGCTTTCTTATACGTATAGTATTGATGGTGTAAATTATTTCACATCTAATGTGTTTGATATTATCGATACAGGCATTACGCAAACAATAACTATATATGTAAAAGATGGGAATGGGTGTATTGCAACAAATACAGTTACTATATTACCATTGCCAACATTAACAGCAGCAACAGTTGCTGAAGCAGCACCAATTGATTGTAACAACACCGGTTCTATAGCCATTACGGTAACTGGAGGCTCTGGAAATTTCGAATATCAGATGTTGCCAGATGGAACGCCTCAGGCTTCAAACATCTTTAATATTACATTGCCAGGAGATTATTATTTCCTAGTAACCGATTTAGATACTGGATGTACTATAGCTACAGCAGCTTATACCGTTTCACCATTCGATACGGTTGATGCTACAGCTACTGCCATTTCAGCCGTTACTTGTTTTGGAGATAATAATGGAGCTATTGAAATTAATGTAACGGGTTACACGGGAACATATACTTATGAAGTTTTTGATAATTCAGGAACTTCTGTATTAGGACCAATTGCTTCAAACACGACTACAAACCCGCAGGCAATAACCGGTTTATTAGCTGGTAATTATACGGTTGAGGTTACCGAAACGGCAAGTCCGTTTTGTGCAACTACTACCAATGTGGTAACTGTTACATCACCAACGGAACCATTAACAGTAGTTGCTTTAGAAACATCTAACGTCACGTGTACAAATGATATCGGAACCATTACAGCCACAGCAACAGGTGGTTGGGGAACATATCAATATGAATTAACTGGTGCGGCAACGGTTGCTTATTCTTCAAACAATACGTTTGAGAATTTATCAGCAGGTACGTACACAGTAAATGTTATGGATGCTGGCGGATGTATTGCTTCAGATACGGTAACGTTGGATGTTCCTACACCAATTGATGCAACGGTTATACCAAGTGCAACATTATTATCATGTTTTGATGATGCCAATGCTACAATTACAGTAACTACTACAACAGGTGGACAAGGAAGTAATTATTCATACACATTGAATATGCTTTCACCTACTATTAGTTCTTCAGGACCACAAACGTCTCCAGTATTTGGAGGATTAGGGGTTGGAACATATCAAGTTGTTATAACAGATGGCTACGGTTGTAGTTTTACATCGCCAAATATTACTATTACACAGCCAACACCAATACAAGCTAGCTTGGTGAAAACAACGTCACAAACGTGTTTAACTGAAGCAACACTTACTTTAAGTGCTACTGGTGGAACTGGATCTTATACCTATAGTGCTAATAGTTCTTTTACACCGGTTTTAGGAGCTTTTGCATCATCAACAACATTCACAGTTCCAGTTGGAATTTATGAGTACTATGTGCAAGATGCTAATGGTTGTATTGCTATTGTTTCTAATGAAATAACAATTGATCCCTTACCAGACTTAACACTTAATTTATCATTAACCAATGCTGTTATTAATTGTGCTGGAGATGCAACTGGTGTTATTGTAGCTACTGCTGAAGGTGGATTAGGAAATTATGTATATACATTACTAGATTCATTAGGAAATACGATTACGGCGACTCAAACCAGTCCAGGTGTGTTTACGGAACTTCCTGCTGGAGCGTATATCGTTCAAGTGGTTAGTGGTGACTGTTTAACAGCTTCCGATCCAATAAATATCACAGAACCAACTGCACCTTTAATAGCCCCATTTACAGTGACTGATGTTTCGTGTTTTGGTGCAAATGATGGGTCAGTTGTTATAAATGCTTCAGGCGGAACAGGAATCATTAAATACGCCATTTCTCCGCAATTAAATCAGTTTTTTGATAGTGGTGTTTTTGAAGATTTAGAACCAGGAACGTATGATGTTATTGTACAAGATGAATTAGGATGTTACTTAACGCTTAATTTCACAATAGTTGAACCAGCTCCTGTATTTATAACGTTCGATTCTTTAACCATCATTGAAGAAATTTGCGATGGTGATTTAAATGGTGAGTTTAGTATTGAAATTACGGGAGGAACACCGCCTTATTCAGTAAGCCTTGATAATTATAATGGTCCTTATACGACAGGAACTAGTGGTCAAACGGTATTTGATTTTACAGGATTAGCTGGTGGCGACCATACGGTTTATGTGCGTGATAGCTCTGGTTGCGATTCGGAAATGTTGATACCTTTCCCTGAATCTGCTAAAATCAATCCTATAGTTGAAATTGAATATGCATGTGTAAATAATGCTTCTGGTAACATTGTTACCGTTATAGTAGATGAAAGCATAACGGATTTAGCCGATGTAGACTTCTCATTAAATGGTGGACCATTTCAAGCTAGTAATGTATTTATCGATGTGCCACCAGGAATTGGGCATTATATAGATGTACAACATACCAATAGCTGTATTCAAAGAACAGAACTTTTTGATATCACTGCGTTTGATCCCTTAACACTGGTTTTAACTGATGGTGTTATTAATGAAATTATTGCAACAGCAACTGGAGGTTCAGGAGATTACGTTTACACATTAAATGGCGTAGACTATGGTGGTACAAACGTATTTTATATTTCAGAATCTGGAACATACACAGTAACTGTTACGGATAGTAGTGGCTGTGTAGCCATAGCAACTAGATATTTTGAATATATAGATGTTTGTATTCCAAATTACTTCACACCAAATGGTGATGGTGTTATGGATGGTTGGGGACCTGGATGTTCAATCCATTATCCGAACCTTGATTTTGATATTTTTGATCGCTATGGTCGTAAAATTGCCACATTGAGAATAGGCCAAAAATGGGATGGTAAATACAATGGTAAAGAACTTCCTACTGGAGATTACTGGTATGTTGTAAGACTGAATGATGAAAATGATGATAGAGATTTTGTTGGTCATTTTACACTTTACAGATAAACTAAAAGAGGTTATAAATTTTAATACGAATCAAAATGAAAAAACTAATTATATATTCTCTTTTCTTAGTCATAGCTCAAGGATATAGCCAGGAATTAAATTTACCCGTGTTTACGCAATATTTGGCAGATAATCCTTTTGTGATTTCTCCTACGTATGCCGGAATTGGTGATAACTTAAGAATCAGAGCTAATGGATTAACGCAATGGGTTGGCATAAAAGGCGCACCAGACAATCAATCTGTCTATGCCGATTTTAGAATAGCCAACCGTTCTGGTGTTGGAGTTTCTTTGTATAATGATAGAAATGGCCTTACTGAACAGAAAGGATTTAAAGCGTCATTTGCTCATCACCTTATTTTAGATTATTATTCAGATCAATTTTTATCCTTCGGACTTACTTATAACTTAAATAGTTTTAGAATTAGAATTGAAGATTTTGAAACCAACTCCGAATCGCCAATAATTGATCCGCGAGTAACAGACGACAGAGCTATTTCAAATAATAATTTCGATGTTGGTGTTTTATATAGAAACAAAGGATTTTACTTCAGTTTAAACGTGAATAATATTTTACCGAAAGATATTGACAACTTTTTAGGTATTGAACCGGATTTACTTTTAAATTATCAGGTTTATTCAGGATTGGTTATTCAAAATAAAAATAACAAATCATTAGAAATTGAACCTTCAACATTTTTTCAATACTTTGCTGGTGATGATCGCTCAAGTACAGATGTTAACATAAAAATTAGAAAGCTAGATAAGCGTGATGACTATTATTGGGGAGGTATTTCATACCGTTTTCTTAACGACCAATTTTTTAATCCATTAAATTTAGGTCCTATGGCTGGACTGAAAAAATCTGGGTTTTACTTTGCTTATGCGTATCAAATAACGATAAACGATTTGGCCGGATATAATTCCGGAACGCACATGATAACCATAGGTTTTGACTTCTTCCAAGGAATAAGTAATTGTTCTTGTGCGCAATCTTTGCTTCGTTAGAAAGCATTGTTCTCTAAAATAATTTAAGTTGAAGAGAAAATGATAATTGTCATTTTAATTATGCGTTTCAAATAGTATCTTGTAGTTTATAAAACTGATGACTAAAATGAGACATATATTATTGACAACTGATTTTTCCGACAACTCCATTCACGCTATAAATTATGCGTTGGAATTATTTACCTATGCAGAATGCGAATTTCATGTTTTACATGTGGTAAAATCGTCTACATTTATTTCGGATGATCTCATGCAGAGCAAGCCCACTGAATCTTTGTACAGTGAGCTAATTTCAGATGCTAAAGTAAAATTAGAGTCACTTATAGAGACTTTTAAAAATAAGCACAACAACCTGTTGCATACTTTTGAACCTGTTGTTGATTATGATAATTTAATAGGCTCCATTAATCAAACTGTAGCATTGCACGATATAGAATTGATTATTATGGGAACCAAAGGTGCTACCAATTTGGAGAAAATTATTTTTGGAAGTAATACATTGCGCGTTTTTCAGCGCTGTCATATCTCTGTTTTGGCTATTCCTATAAATTGCCCAATAAAACAAATTAAAAATGTCCTGTTTACTACCAAATATCAATCAGCTTATAAATTAAAAGATTTAAGTGTTTTAATAGATTTAGCCGAACATTACGATTACAAAGTAGATATCCTTCATATTTCCGAAGCAAAAAAAATCGATTCAAAACAACACGTGGTGCAGCAAGAATTAGAAGTTTTTTTTAAAAATATAAATCATCAATTTGTATTGAAATCCGAAACAACTTATTTAAGAACAGTTTTGGATTATATAAAAGAAAACGATATTGAATTGTTTACCATGATGCGTAAACAGCATAGTTTTTTAGAACATCTATTTTTAAACCATAAAACCGAGCAAATTGCCTATAACATGCAAGTACCATTTTTAATGATGGCTTTTAAAGATAACTAAGTGAATGAAATTTCATTTTTTTAACAATTAATCAGTATTACTACATTATTAAAAAGGTTATTAATGGTAGCCTTTTTTTGATAAGGACTACTTTATTAATATTTGAAATCAAGAAAACTGGATTTAAACCTTATGCAGGTGGAATTATACTTTGGGTGTTTATTTCCATAGCTTAATTAGTGCTTATTCTAAATTCGTAATAAACTTTAGTTTCATTCTCTAAGCATTAAGAAGTAGGGCATTTATTAGAATTTACACACTGATTTTTATAGCTTGTTATAAATTTATATTAAAATAAGCGGTTTTTCTTTAAACAAAAATCACAATCACTTATCTTTGGTATTCAAATATTTCTATATATATGATAAAACGGGTACTTCTGACACCATTTCAAAAATTTGTTCAAATAGAAAGTTTTAGTGGTATTTTACTGCTTCTTGCTACTATAATCGCCTTGGTTTGGGCTAATTCGCCTTATGGAGCAACCTATCAAGAATTATGGCAATATGATTTAGGAATAGTTACGGAAAGTTTTGAATTTAAGAAACCATTAATTCTATGGATTAATGATGGTCTGATGGCTATATTTTTCTTTCTAATTGGACTTGAAATTAAAAGAGAATTGTTGATTGGTGAACTAAACACCATGAAAAAAATAGCCTTTCCGTTATTTGGTGCATTAGGAGGAATGATTGTTCCCGTAACCTTTTTCATTCTTTTAAATCAAAATCCAGACACCTTAAAAGGTTGGGGAGTTCCTATGGCGACTGATATAGCTTTTTCATTAGCTGTGTTAAATGTATTAGGAAAGCGTGTGCCTTTGAGTTTGAAAATATTTTTAACAGCCTTTGCCATTGTTGATGATATAGGAGCTGTATTAGTTATTGCTATATTTTATAGTGGAACTATAAATACAACTCTCTTATTGGTAGCTGCTGCCTTATTAGCTGTTCTATACTTTTCATCGTACAAAGGATTATATTCTAAGTTCTTTTTATTTGCCATTGGTATTGTCGTATGGTTTTTATTCTTGAAATCAGGAGTTCATCCAACAGTTGCGGGAATTCTATTGGCTTTTTCAGTTCCTGTCAGACAGGGTGTTTACACCGAAACTTTCTTGAAGAATTTAGAAGATATATATAACAAAATTAAAAGGTCCAGTGTTCTTAAACAACCAATTTTATCTAATGAACAAATCGGTCATATTGATGAATTAGAAGAATGGACGAGTAAGTTTCAATCGCCTTTGCAGCATTTAGAACATAGTTTGCACGGTTGGGTGGCCTATTTTATTATACCTGTTTTTGCTTTGGCTAATGCCGGTGTCATGTTAAGCAGCGATGTGGAATTAGATCTGGCATTAACCACGAATATCATACTCGCTTTAGTACTTGGTAAAGCTATTGGAATACCATTAGTGGTATTTCTTGCAGAGAAAACAAAGCTTGTTACAATCCCATCAAACATTAGTTTTTATCAAATAATAGGTGTGGCCTTTTTAGCCGGTATTGGTTTTACCATGGCTATTTTTATTGCTAGTTTAGCATTTAGTTCGCATCCTGAATATATAGATTCCGCTAAAATTGGAATTTTAGTTGGCTCTTTAATTTCTGCTATTATAGGGTATATTATTCTGCGTTATGCACCAGGCAAAGGAGATGACGATCTCATTTAAAAGACTAGTATAAACGTTTTTATAAAAGGATTATTTAGTAAGTGTATTTATATAAAAAAAACCGCAGCAACCTTAAATTAAGGTCGTTGCGGTTTTTTATATAATGTATTAGATTACGTTATTTTTTGCTAGTATTTGGAATAGAACATCCAGAAGAACCATCTTTTTTAAGACCTAATTTTTGTAGAATAGTTTCTAATAAACACCATTTTGTAAAGGCAGACTGAATTAAATTAACGCCTATAAACACTGTAAACCACATCCAATTTGGGTCTACATAAGCGGTAAGCACAACGCTTAATAATACCATGGTACCAACAATAATTCTAAAATATGTATTTAACATTGTAATTGATTTTTAAGATTAAACTGTTACTTTATATAAATTTTTCGATAGGAACTACAACGGCTCTAACAGCGTTATTAGTTTCTACATTTGAATTAAACTCCTGTATTAATTTGAAGAGCGCATCAATACTTTCATCTTTTGTGAACGAGAAAAACAACCGTGATTCATTCCCGAATTTTTGACTTGGAAACCAACTAGAAGCCATTAAAACGGATGAGCCATTTTTATAACCATCAATATCTGAACTACTAAAGTTTTCAATATTTGCATTTTTGAATAGTTTCAAAATAGCTGTTTGAAATTCTTCGACTGCTGTAACTATGACTAATTTCATTATTTCTATTTTTTGTTTCCCACAGATTTCGCTGATTAACGCAGAAAATAAAAATACAATTTGCGTTTATCTGCGACCCGAGCGACAGCGAACTGGCGAAGCAAATCTGCGGGAAGAATGATTATTTATAATTCTTCTTTTCTATCATATAGTAAACCAATGGTACTACCAATAATGTTAATACTGTTGAAACAATAGTTCCTCCCATTAATGAGATGGCTAACCCTTGAAAAATTGGATCAAACAAAATAACAAAAGCACCAATAACAACCGTTCCTGCTGTTAACAGAATAGGTGTAGTTCTAACGGCACCAGCTTCAATTGCTGCTTGTTTAAGTGGTACACCTTCCGCTGTTCTTAAGTTGATAAAGTCAATTAGTAATACCGAGTTTCTAACCATGATTCCTGCTAAAGCAATCATGCCTATAAATGACGTTGCTGTAAAGAAAGCTCCCATAATCCAGTGTCCTAAAATAACCCCGATTAACGACAATGGAATTGCAACCATCATAACAATTGGTGCTTTAAAGTTTTGGAACCAACCTACAATTAGAATGTAAATTAAGATGATTGCACCTAAAAAGGCAATTCCTAAATCTCTAAATACCTCTAATGTAATTTGCCATTCACCATCCCATTTCACGGTGTAATTATCTTCAAAATCTGGCTGACCTAAATACAATTCGTTTAACTCATAGCCTTGAGGTAACGGAATCTCTTTTAATTTATCTTCCATTCCTAAAATGGCGTATGCAGGACTTTCCAGTTCTCCAGCCATATCTGCTAATACATAAACCACACGTTTCTGGTTTTTACGATATATGCTTTTTGCAGCGGTCGTTTCTGTAATAGTTACCAAATCTGCAATTGGCACCATATTACCTTGTTTCGACTTAACTTTTAGTTGCGAAATATCAGTAATTGTAGACTTCTCTTTTTCGTCTAAAGCCAAAATCAAACCTATTTGACTTACAGCATCTTCATCATATAAACTGGTTATCGCTCGGTTTGATAAAGCCATATTCATGGTGTAAGCAATTTGCTGTGGTGCAACACCATATAACATGGCTTTTTCTTTATTGATGTCGAATTGATATTCAATTTGGTCGTCTTCAACCATCCAATCAATATCAACTACATCATCTGTATTTCTTAATATATCTTGAATGCTATTGGCAATCTTAATTTGTTCATTATAATCCGGTCCGTAAACTTCTGCAACAATGGTTGACAATACAGGAGGTCCAGGTGGAACTTCAACCAACTTTACATTCGCATGATACTTGGCTGCAATTTTTTGAATATCCGGACGTAATAATTTAGCGATATCGTGACTTTGTGCTGATCGTTCACTTTTATCAATTAAATTAACCTGAATATCTGCCATGTTAGATCCACCACGTAAATCGTAATGACGCACCAAACCGTTAAATGTAATAGGAGCAGAGGTGCCAATATAATTCTGATAATTAACCACTTCTGGACGCGTAGATAAATATTGTGAAATTTCTTGCGCTACAACTCCAGTGCGTTCTAAGGTTGTACCTTCTGGCATGTCAATTACCACTTGGAATTCATTTTTGTTATCAAAAGGTAACATTTTTACAGCCACCGAATTGGTGAAAAACAACACCATAGTTCCCATTAAGAGCGCAAATGTTCCTCCTAAAAATAAGTAACGTTTAGCTTTACTTTCTAAAAGGGGTCTTTCAAATTTGTTATAAATTTTATAAATAAATGTTTCTTCTAATGGCTTTTCTACTTTTGGCACTTTACCTTTCTTGTCTTTTTCTCTCAAGAAAATTAAACCTAAATATGGTGTAATGGTTAAAGCTACAAATAAGGATAAAATCATGGCAATGGAAGCACCTATCGGCATTGGTGCCATATATGGACCCATTAATCCCGAAACAAAAGCCATTGGTAAAACGGATGCAATTACCGTAAATGTTGCTAAGATTGTTGGATTTCCTACTTCATTAATGGCATATAAAGCTGCTTGCTTAAACGGCAAGCGTTTCATTTTGAAATGCCTATGCATATTTTCGGCTATAATAATGGAGTCATCAACAACGATACCGGTAACAAATACTAAAGCGAATAATGTAATTCGGTTTAGCGTGTAATCCATCAAATAATAACTCAACAACGTTAACGCAAACGTAATTGGTACTGATAAAAACACGACCAATCCGCCTCGCCACCCCATGGCTAACATAACTACAATTGTAACCGCAATGATAGAACCTATAAGGTGTAATAGTAATTCCGATACTTTATGCGATGCTGTTTCTCCGTAGTTTCTAGTAATTTCAACATGAACATCATCTGGAATTAAAGTGGTGCGTAAATGGTCAACCTTCTCAATAATAACTTCCGCAATTTTCATGGCATCTGCGCCTTTTCGTTTGGCAACAGAAATGGTAACCGCTGGATATTCCGATTTATAATCAGCCGATTTTACGCTTCCTTTTCCAAAACCTAAACTCACATAATTTTGTGGCACTTCTGGTCCGTCAATAATTGTAGCGACTTGCTTTAAATATATGGGTTGATCCTGTTGCACACCAACCACCAAATTTTCAACATCGGTTACCGTTTCTAAAAACTTACCTGTATTTATTAAAAATTCGGTATCATTCTTATCAAAACTTCCAGCGCTTAATTGGCTGTTATTGGCTTTAATCATTTCAGAAACCATCAAGAAATCTAATCCGCTTGCAGCTAATTTGTCTTTATCTAAAACCACACGTAATTGACGATCTCGCCCTCCAATTTTGTGTGTAATAGCTACGTCGTTTACTTTTTTAATTTCGGCTTCCAACTCTTGAGCCATTTGGCTTAATTGGAAATCGTCATAATTTTCACTCCATAAGGTTAAGCCTAACATGGGAACATCATCAATAGCACGCGTTTTTACCAATGGAAAGGTAACACCTGCTGGCATTTGATCCATGTGCTTATTAATTTCGTTGTATAGTTTTACAAAGGAACGCTCAATGTCTTCGCCAACATAAAACTGTACGATAACCATTCCTTGCTCTTTCATAGATGTAGAATACACATATTCCACACCTTTAATATTCGAAATTAATTGCTCTAATGGCTTAATGACTCGCGACTCTACTTCCGTAGGACTTGCGCCTGGATAACCTACAAAAATATCGGCCATTGGCACATCAATTTGCGGCTCTTCCTCACGCGGAATTAAAAACGATGCGTACACACCAACAACCATAAACACAATCATTAACAATACTGTTAATTTAGATTGCATAAAGACTTTGGCAATTTTTCCTGCGATACCTTCTTTCATTTGAATTTAATATTTTAATAAGTTGACAAATGGAACTCGCAACTAAAATTTCAGTATATAACCTGAAGTGGATAATGCGCGTTTCATTATTTTATATGTATTTGGGCGTTTTAACAGGCTATCCGTTACAATCTTTTTTTGCCATATATGGCAGCAAAAAAAGGATTTTCACTTCTATCCCTAACGCGAAAAAAATTCTTAATTATTATTTTAATTTTCTCAATTATACTTACAAAGTTTTAAACCCTTGTAGGATACTGAAAACTGGATCTGATTACTGAACACTTATTTTGGCGCCATTATAAAGCTTTCCTTCAGCTGAAACAATGTATGCTTCTTCTGAATTTAAACCTGATAATACTTCTACTTGCTCACCATAAGTTCTGCCTAATCGTAACCAACGTAAAATTGCTGTATTGCTTTGACTTACAGTATATACACCCGATAATTGTCCATTAGTAACTAATGCTTCTTTGGGAATTAAAACCATTGATATAGCAGCTTTTCTTTCCACTGGGAATTGAACGGTTGTAAACATACCTGACAAAATATTTACGTCTGTTTTCTCTAAATCTATTTTTACTAAATACTGTCCGCCCGTGTTTTTGGCAGACGTACTTACTTCAATAACTTTTCCTTTTAATGTTTGGTTGATAGACTTGACTAATACATCAACTGAAGATCCATTTTTTATTTCAGAAATTTCTGTTTCTGGAACCATAGCCATTACTTCAAAATTTCCTGGTGTTTCAATACTTATTAACGGTACGCCTGGATTAGCCATATTTCCTGCCTCTATGTTTTTGTTCGTTACAGTTCCGCTAAAGGGTGCTGTAATATTACTATAAGCAAATTGTGCGCTAATTTCATTTTTCATTTGGTTTGCAGATTCTAATCGTGCTTTTACCATTTCATAATTGGCAGTTACATCATCCATTTCTTTTTGAGAAGCACTGTTATCATCAAGTAAACTTTTGAATCTATTATAATCTTTTTTTGCATTATTAAAAGCAGCAGTAGCCTCGGAAATCCCAGCGTTTACTTGCGCTTTTTTTGCTTGTAAATCAGCATTGTTAATAGATACTAATAATTGCCCTTTACTAACTTTATCGCCAACATTTACGTAAACCTTGTTTACATAGCCCATCATTCTGGTGCTTAATTCGGCACTATTAGTTGCCTGAATTTTTCCGCTTACAGATAAAAAAGGGCTGTTGCTGTTGGCTTCAACTTGACTTGTTTTTACAGCAATTGCCGGCGTGTTATCTGCAACCGCCTTTTGGTCTTCACTACCACAACTCGCCAATAAAAGCGATACATAAAATGTTAGGATTATATATGTTTTTTTCATTTTTTTTATTTTAATAGTTTCAAGGCTTTAAAAACCTTGTATAATAATTGTTTTGCGTTATTTATTGACTGAAAACTGCGACTACCTACTGCAAACTTTTTTAGTCTTTGGTTAAAAATTGTAAATACGCTTGTGCATAATTATATTCAAAAATAGTTTGGAAGTATTCCAATTGTTTTTGTGAATATTGGGTTTCAGCTGTTAATAAATCGGATGTTTTTTCTAAACCTTCTTTAAACCTATTGGTTCTGATTCTTAAGGATTCTTCAGACTGATCTAAAGCCAAAGCTGTTAGTGTTAATTTGTTTTCAGCATCAATTAAAGCACGCTTTGCTTTATTTAATTCTAAATTACTTTTTGACACATATTGTTTGTATTCTAATTTAGATTTTTCAAATTCGGCTTTACTTTTTTGTGCTTTTCCAAAACGTTTGGAGCCTTGAAAAACATCCCATGATAATTGTGCACCAAATAAGTAACCATTGGCATCTCCTTGAAATACTTGATCGTCATATAATTCATAGCTTCCAAAGGCATTTAAACGTGGTAAAAATGCCATTTTATCTGCTTTATTCATGGATTCGTAAGCATTTGTAGCTAATTGCATAGCTTTAATATCTGAACGATTTTCCGAAATGCTTTGTGCTTTAAGCGTTACCACGGAAATAGTTAAACTATCCGTCGGCGTGTAAACCACATAGTTGTCATCATTCATTAAAAATGACAAGTAATTAGATGCATTCTGTACATTGCTTTTCGCCATTTGTAATTGATTCATTACTTCTGTGACACGAACTTCCACATTCAGTACATCTGCACGTTGTAAGTAACCTTGCTTGAAACTATTATCCGTTAGTTTTTTATTAGAATTGGCAGCCGTTAATGCTTTTTCTAAAACAGCAACACCTTTATATGCTAATTGTAATTGCATATATGCTTTTTCAACTTCAAATGCCAAATAGTCTTGTGTACGCTCGGTCTTTAAAGACATAGCCTCCATTTTTGACTTGGCTGCTTTACGCTGATACATACCATCTACATTAATTAATGGTTGCTGTATTTCAAATCTAGTCGCGAAATTTTCTATCTGCGAAGGATCGTTCAACATGGTTGGATTAAAATCTGAAGCCGTTAAAATTTCCTGATTCAGTTTCGAACCAAAGGCCATTAATGGGTTAGTGGTAGCAATACCTGTATGACTGGCCGTAATATTTGGCAGGAATACAGCATTGGTTTGATTAAAATCTGCTTTGGCTGCATTGAATTCCTTTTCTGATATTTTAATAGTTGTATTGTTTTCAGAAACTTTGAGCAATACATCCGATTTTGCAATTGGAACCAATTCTTGCGCTTGCAGGTTGTAGCTCCAAAATAAACCTATTAGTATTGTTATACATAAATTGTTTTTCATTCCTATTTGTATTTCTGAAACAAAAATAGCTTGATAAAACATGCTGGTCAGTAACCAATGTTACCAAACAAAAAAAACACTCATTATAATAATGAGTGTTTTTTACTAATCAACCAATAAACACTGACCATCACATCAGTTTGCCTTTCGAGTGCCTCCATGTCCACCAGCTACAATAACCAATATTTTAATACTTAAATAAATGTATTTAAAAAACTGGATGATTGGATTCATCATTTTAAATCTTTGATATTTTGAAATTCGTTGTGTCATTTTATTACTATTTATGATGTTGTATTTTAACTATTGAACCTTGAACCTTGAACCTTGAACCTTGAACCTTGAAATGTGAAACGTGTACCACGTTTACTCGGGAATCAACCACCAAAATGGTTTCATTTTTGCTTTGTAAATAAAGGCGTAATGTAGCGTAAGCTTGAGCCAATGTCCTGCCAATCCAATTTCGCCAAATGTTTGTCCTAATTTTCGACCTTGTGTTCTTGGGTATTTTTCATAATCAGGAACAATAGGGAAGGTGGTAATGCTGACACCACTTCCAGAGGTTAATCCGTAGCCAGCAGAAGCAATACATGCGGCTCCCATGTTCCCCATAGACCCTTTATGATGTAAAGATTCCTTACCGGTTTTAATGGTATCTATAATATTATCAGCTACAATTCTGGCCGTAATTCCAGAAGGCATTCCTGTTCTTGGAGGTGCCGGCGTAATATCAGTTCCATTTTTACTTTTTCTAGGTTTCGAGATGGAATGGGGAGGCGCAAATGCAATTCCTGGCGCAAAAATATTTTTATAATTGGGGTTTTGATAGGTTTCCGGCCAATCTTGAACTGACCATTCTTCGTATGGTTTTGACGTATAGTCTGCATCAACTATCATGAAGCCTCTAAAGAGTTTATCTGTAATGTCCTCGTCATTTTTATCATAGGCCTTGAATCCATGACCTGAAAATGATGGTATTAACATGGCAAAATCATAAGCTTCGGTTTTGAATTCTCCTTCTAAATTTTCGTAGTGTGCCAATCCATCTTCAATTTTATTGACACCAGCACCCAGAATCCATTTGATTTCGCGATCTTCAAAAATCATTTCAATCATTTCATGGGATTTCATGGTCATGCTTCCATAACTTAACAACATGCCATCCATTCCAAAATCACCTAATTGATATTCATTGGATATCCACGTTACTTCAGCCATATTGCGTACGCCATGCCTATGTAATTCCTGTTCAACATTTAGAATATATTCGAAAGCAGCACCTTGACATGTTGATTTTGCATGACCTGTTCCAATTAAAATTTTAGCTTTTTTACCTTGCTTCATTTCTTGGATTAAGGCATTCAAGCCTTCCCAAGCATGATCTGCGTGCGTATATGTACAAACAGAAAACGTTTTGTTTTTTCCCGGAATTAAGCCTTCAGTAGCTTCAAAATTTAATTTTGGACCTGTTCCGTTGATCAAATAATCATAGGTTACTTTTTCATTTTGCCCTTTTTTATCGCCAACAACATATTCAATCATGACATAAGGTTTATTTTCGCTTAAATCACCTTCCGGGTGAAAAGTAATTGCTTTGGCTTGTTTGTAACCAATATTTTTTTTCTTATATAATGGTTCCAATGGAAATAAAATTTCTTTCGATTTCATTCTACCAATTCCAACCCAAATATTGGAAGGAATCCATTGGTAATTGCTGTTAGGCGATACGACTACAACTTCGTGATCTTTAGATAATTTTCTACGTAAATGTGCTGCTGCAACATGTCCGGAAATACCGGCTCCTAGAATAACAATTTTAGCCATGACTATGAATTTTTATTAAAGGTAATGTTCAAAAATAGTTCCCACAGTAACTTTAGTTACTTAAGCTAATTAAAAAATAGGAGGTTTATGGAGGTTGATTCTTAAAGGATAATTAAATACCTTATTTTAAGGTACGGACTCTACCGTCTAGGAGCTTTTTTTATTTCATTTTACATTAAAAGTTTCACTTTCAGTTTCATAAAATAAAAAAAGCTCCACTCTTTCAAGTGAAGCTTAATATGTTGCGTAGAAAGAGGAACTATCCAGTTCCTCTTTCTACGCTGTGTATCAACTAATTAAACATCTAAAAAATATGGAGTGAACCGAATAGTGAACCGAACCGTTTGATTCTAAATGAATCTATTTACCATATCTTCTTCAATACCAGCATATTCTGAAAACTCCTTGATTGTTAGGACCTGATGATCCTTTTTGTCTAAATGCTCTTTTATTTTTTTAAACAGCTGGCGACTATAGCGTTCACTTCGGCCAGTGATACGCATAATATCTTTTGGGTAAATACATAGTCTTTTGATGTTGCTCATACTTTATCTATGCTTTATCTATACATGATCCTACCATCATCTATAGGTTTAAATTGGCAAAAAAGGCACTTTTCGGCATGGGCCGGAAGTGCTTTTGGGATTGCTTATTAAAGATACGGAGTTTTGATAAAACTAAAAAACTTTGAAACCATGGCAAGACAAACTGGTATTATAAAATTAAAGGGAACTCTGGATGATATTTCCTTTTACAAGACAAGCGACGGGCATTTGGCGCGTACTAAAGGCGGTATTGATGGTAATCGTATTGCGAATGATCCTGCGTTTCAACGAACGCGTGAAAACGGTTCTGAATTTGGGCGTGCAGGTAAAGCCGGTAAGCTGATTAGGAATTCGATTCGGGTGTTGCTGCAGAATGCCAAAGACAAACGAGTTGTTAGTAGATTGACTAAAGATTTGGTGGCTATTATTAAAACGGACCTTGTGAATACAAGAGGTGAGCGAACCGTTCAAGGTGGAGATTTAAATAGGCTTTTAGGTTTTGAGTTTAACCTCAACGGTAAATTAGCTTCTACTTTATTCGCTCCATATAATGTGGTTTTAGATCGCGTTTCTGGAAGTGGGGATGTAACATTAGCGCCTTTTAGTCCTACTGTGCGTATTGCGTCTCCAATCGGAACTACGCATTTCAGCATTGTAATGGGTGCTGCCGAAGTCGATTTTGTGAATGAAACCTTTGTTTTTGAAACAGATGCGACTGGTATTTTACCGTATACGGCTCCAGATACGGCTGCTATTGCTTTGAATGCCACGCTTACTGCTAACTCGGTGTTACCGATTTTAGAGGTTGTTGGTATTGCCTTTTATCAAGAAGTGAATGGCGAGATGTATCCGCTTAAAAATGGTGCTTTTAATGCACTTTCTGTAGCATTAGTAGACACCTTGTAAGATGGATTTGCTGCTCCAAAGACAGTATTTTAAAGAGGGTACCAATGGTGCCCTCTTTATTAATGGTCGGTTTCTCTGTTTTATGATTGAATTGCCTTGGCTGGAAAATAAGCGCTTGGTGTCTTGTATTCCCGAAGGGGTTTATGAATTAGAACACCGAAATTCAAGTCGGTTGGGGAATCATTTACATGTGAAGTCGGTTGCGGGTAGGCAATTGATTTTGATTCACCAGGCTAATGACGCTGCAACTGAATTAGAAGGGTGTTTGGCACCGGTAAGTCAGCTTTCTGGCATTGGCACTGGATGGTCCTCTAAATTGGCGATGCAAAAGTTGCTTTCGCTTTGTCATCAAGCTTTTGAACGCAAAGAACTTATTTTTTTAACCATTAACCATTAACCACTAAAAGCCCTCCCTAAAAGGAGGGAATGACGAGCGGTTAAAAAAAACATAATATTATGAATTTAGTAGAACGTTATAAAAAACCGACCCCGAAGTTTTTCAAGATATTGAGAAATATCGGTATTGCTCTTGCCACTGCTGGCGGTGCTATTATTACAGCTCCCATTAGTTTGCCCGCCATTGTTATTACCATTGCCACTTATATGGCCGTTGCCGGAACAGTGGCTACAGCTGTGAGTCAGGCGGCTGTTATTGATAAGCCTTCAGATAAAAAAGAATAGGATGGATTTTGGTAATGTCCATACTAAAATCGGATTTTTGGGCGGCACGCTTTTTTCTATCGCCTTAAATATTAGTTTGGATGCTATTCTGTTCACGGTTGTTATGGCTAGTATAGGGGCTTCTGTCAGTTATTTAGTGGCCAAACTTTTAAATTATATTTTCAGTTTCTTCAAAAAATAGGCAAAGGCTCTTTCTTAAAGGGCCTTTTTTTATGTTCTTTATCTAAAAAATATATAGGCGTATTCTGCTAATAGGTCGTCAGTGTTCTTTCGTTATACATGTTGTTTTAAAAACTATCTATTCCCTTTCATATTTTTTTCGGAAGAAAAGAAAAAGAAAAAAGAAAGCAAAAAACCTGTAGCCGAGGAAATACTGTCAAGTTTTTTGGATGAAAGTTTTTTAGCGAACTTAAGCCTATAAAGGCCCCTTTGTTTATTTAAAAAAGTTTTGTTCAAAACCCGTAGGGCTTGAACTTTATAGTATTATAGTGGGGCTGGAGGGAGGCTACTATCTTTGTTGTTTTTTTTATTTTAATCTTCTAGTTTGCTTTTCTACAATTTCTAAAACTGTTTGTTTTTTATAATAAACGCGATTTCCAATATACGTAGCGTTTAAAATTCCATTTTTAGTCCAATGATGTATTGTGACTAAACTTACTTTAAAATATTCGGCTGTTTCTTTTCTGGTTAATAATACTTCATTTTTTGTAGCGGCAATTTTATTTAAATAAGCTTCAATTTTTAGTACTAGTTTATCTGCTACTAGGTTTGCTAATTCATCGACTGATACTTCTGTAATTTGAATTGTTTTTGTTATCATGTTTGTTTTTTTTTGAAGACTAAAGATATGATTTCAGCAGGTAATCCTTAAGGCGCGAGCCGACTGCGAGTTTAGCAAGGGTGGTGTGGTAATAGCACGTTGCCTTTTCGGCAAAAGTGCGTACCACAGCAACGGTTTACCGCAAGGGTGGCGGATTTTTTGATTTTATAGTGTAGTCGGATGTAGTTTTGTGGACGGTAGGAGGATAGTCAAATTTTGCAAGTGCAAGGCTTGGGATTATGGGGTGTTTTCTACTTTGAGATTTAGTTTTGATTTTGATGAGATTCCTGCTTTCGCAGGAATTTGGGCCTTGCTCTTGTGATTTTTGCGAAATGGGATAACCCTTGGAACTGCTGGTATGTTCTTTTAATGAAGGATTTGACTGTACAAGAATGAGATCCCCGCTTTCGCGAGGACAAGGTTATCTTATTTGCAAACTGGATAGGTCAAAAAATATGCCACCCGCAGCCCCACATATTTGAATCGGCAGTCGTAATCAAATTTTGAATGATTTGAATTTAAAAGACACTATTGATTTATCTGGCTATTATATATGTGGGGTTTGGCCGCAGCGACCCGCAGGCTCGCATCATATGAAGTAGCGGTTTTACCCCAAATACATTCCATGCGCTTGCGCGCATACCTAAATGGGGTTTGGGGTAAAAGAGTAGCTACGGGTGAGGAGGGAGTGAATGTGTGAAATAAAACAAATAAATAGTGCGAACGAGGACGTCTCGCCGCAGTGGTACTATTTATGGTATATGCAAGCCTTGTAAATGCTAGGTTTTATAAGTGTTGCAGGTTTATTTTAAAAAACGGTATACCGAACGCATACCGAATTGGCTTGCAGATATGTTTTATGGAACAAAATGGAGCGACTGACGAACACCTTATTACCTGCCTTCCGAATTTTTAAGTTGACCAAGGTGTTAAACCGAAGTTGGGTTTGTGTCTGATTTATGGGTTTTTAACAGACATCCTCAATAAACTTAAAAAATTGAATTAAAACACTTGAGCAAACTTCTTTTCAATATTATTTAGTATCTCATCTGATAACTCTTCAAAGAATTTGTCTTTTTTTGCTTGAGATAATTTACCGTTATTTTGGATTAAAAACTTAATTAATAAGTCGGTATCTGTATTTGGAAGTGTTGCCATGGCATTGATGTATTCTGCCATTTCATCATGTTGTTCCAAAAATTTAATTTCGTTTGGAATTATTTCCTCAATAGTTTCTTCAACACATGCATATAAAAATTCTGCTTGAAGCGTTAGGTCTGCATAACGATATAAATCTATTGTTTCGTTTAAAATTTTAACATTATGGTCTTCTGTTGGAGTCCAATCAATTAATTCTAGCCTAGGCTCTGAAAACGCCTCTAGCACTTCCTGATACTTGCTTATATTATTTAATATTGCAGCAGATATTGGAAAAATCATATCTCTAGTTGTATAATTCTTTCTTATTAGAATATGGTGCATCAAATATCTGTGTAAACGGCCATTTCCATCAGAAAAAGGATGAATAAACACAAACCCAAAAGCCATAACCGTGGCCATTAAAACAGGGTCGTATTGACTCTGGTTTAGTATTTTATTGGTTTCAATAAGTCCATTCATAAGTACCGGCAAGTCCTGTACTTTTGCGGAAATGTGATCTGGAATAGGTGCAAAGGTTTCTCGGTCATGTTCCCCAATAAATCCTTCTTGAGTTCTCAATCCCATTTGCTTGAGTTTGTTTTTACCAATTACTATGTTTTGTAACCGTTCTAACTCTTGAAGTGATACTTCTTTTTTACCTGCTTGGCCAATGGCTTTCCCCCAATTTCTTGCTCTTTGGTTTTCGGGTTTTTCTCCTTCAATAGCAAAAGATGCTTTGGAATCTTTTAGTAATAAAAACGCGGCTGTTCTTCTAATTAAATCTTTGTCTTTCCCTTTTAGATCGAATGCCATTCTATTAGAAAAATCTTTTTCTTGAAAGGTCTCTATTTTATCTGTTCTATGGATCATCGGGCAAAAGTCTCTGGTGCCAGGTAAGTTGTTTTTTACACGATGCCTTGTTGAATTTATTGTTGGTCCCGGATATTGTAGTTTCTCATTTACTACTTCCACATAAGTTCCTGTTTTTAGGTCTAGGATATCTAGTTCTTTTCCTAGCAGCCATTCATATAAAAACCATATTCGTCTTGCATATTGTCCTGTAGGTTCTGATAGGATGTATTCTTTTATAGTTCCTTCACCTAAATTAAGGAAGAGTTGTTTTAAAATATATAGATCGATTCCTTCATACTTTATGGCAAATACGATATGACTTATTATATCCTTATTTGGTTTGTGGCGCTTGGTGAAAACTTGCCATCTATCTGTATTATATCTTTGATGTTTATCTGTTACTATGGCCAATTTACTAGGCATGGGAACAGCTATGTTTTTTTCTTGTATAAGAAATTCCAACAAGAGGGCATATCCTGCCAAAGTTCCAGGTTCTGGTGTGTCTATGTTGTGAAAAACAGTTATTTGTTGTGAAAAATAGTTATTCATGTTGCTTTAGTATGAATTATGTTTACAAATATAACATGAAAAAGTGTTTAGTTTGCATGAAAAATGCTTATAATGTTGTCTTAAGCATGAAAAAAAGTAATAATTCATCGTGTGATTGTTTGTAGATAAAAATATTCGTTGCATGATTATTTTATTTTGTTTCCCACGCGATGCAATCGCGCGGGAGCGGGGCAAAATCACTTGGTCTTATATTTTCTAAAATAAATGGACTCCAAAACCTAATAATCTTCAATTTCCACCAAACAAAATTTAATTAAATAGCAGTTGCAGAATATTAAAAAAGCCCTAAAAAGGGCTTAATTGTGTTTTGGTCATAAATTTTTAAAGCTTTGTGCAACGGTTACCGGTGTTGTGTAACGTTTTTATTTCAGTCTATTAAATATATCAATTTTTAATTCTTCAACAGAAATATTATAGTTTAAAAAATTATTTTCTAAAATATCAATATATCTTTCATCTGTACAACTTACATATTTTATTGCTTGTTTATAAACTAAAGTATCTACCATAAGCCTTAAGTAAGCTGGGAAATTTTCTCTTCTATTCGTCTTTATAAACAATCTATTTCCAGATAAAGGGAATAGATAATCGTCTTCATAAACTTTCGGCATATCGGTTTTTTCGAAAATCACTGGATTGTCAGAACACAAGTATGGAAATTTATTGGTACTTTCTATTATTGTGTAAGGTGTTCTACAATTAACTCCTCTCATAGAATCCATTAATGAATTGAAATATTTATAGCTTTTTAGAAAAGGTTCACTATTTTTAAATTTGTCCTCAATTTGTTTATTATTATTATTATTATTATTTCCGCAATTGTCTTTTATGGCTAATCCCAAAGTATTTAAATCGTTGTTGTTTATGAAATTTTTTAATTCTTTCGTTCTGTGAGGCAAACGCCAATACATTAAGCTGACAAAATGATTTATTGCTGGCATATCATCTTCATCAACATTGAAACGATTGTCATTGCTTGAAGAATTTATCTTTTCGAATAGTTTTGAAGCATTATTGTCAAAATGGCTATAATGTTCAGTTTCTAAAAAATCCGTTTCAGATTTATTGAATTTTATTGTGTTGCCATCTTTTTCAAAAAAGTAAGATTCAGGTGAAAAGTCCTTTCCGTTTTTAATGAATCTTTTTTCCCGAACATTATATATTTTAAATTTGTTTGATTCTTTTGTAAAACCTTTTAAATAAAAAACAGGTAAGTAATGATGTCTCCAGGATTGATGTTTCATTCAGATTACGAGGTTTAAGTCAAATGTTACACAACGATTATGTGTATCTTAAGTTAGCTTTATTAAATATTAGTTATAAATTAAGAATCAAATCAGAAAGAACAAAAAGAGAGGATTAAGGTTATTTTGTGTATTGAGACTACGATCTCGTTTTTCATGACAATCCCCTCTCTTTCCTACTATTATTTCGAACAGTTCTGTGAGACTTTAGATCTCGTTTTTAAGATGCAGAAAAGCTAGTAGATCACTTCTTTCGTTAAATTAATATATATGAGTGAAAATACAAATTATTTTGGAATAGACATAAGTAAAGATGTCTTTGATGTGAGTGGAGCAGATGGCAAGCATTATCAGTTTAAAAATGATCTTTCTGGCTTTAAAAAATTATTGAATTTAACCAATGAGTTTTCTCATTGTGTTATGGAATCTACGGGTGTCTATCACTTGCGCTTATCCTATTATTTAGAAGAAAAAGGAGTTGCTGTAAGTGTTGAAAATCCTTTGTCTATTAAACGCTTTATTCAAATGCGATTAACAAAAATAAAAACAGACAAAAAAGATTCGCAAATGATTTATGAGTATGCTGTAAACTCTGGGGTTGAACTTCGTTTATGGAAAGGCCAGAGTAAAACACAAATAGCTTGTTCTCAAATAATAAGCCTAACCAACTTGTATACTAAACAAACGACAGCACTTAAAAATAAGTTGCAAACAGAGGAGGCTATGGGATCTCCTTGTACTTTAGTGATACAATCCTTAAAAAGAAGTTTAAAACACTTGAAAAAAGAAATAGATAAGCTAGAAGATACATTGCTAGAGTTGGTAAAATTGGATAATCAAGATTTGCTTACTAGGGTAGAGAGTATTCCTGGTATAGGACGCAAGTCAAGTATGTTATTGATCGTCTTAACGGGGGGATTTGAGCGTTTTAATAATGCATCAGAGCTTTGCTCTTTTGCTGGTTTAACCCCTATGATAAGACAGTCTGGAAGCAGCATAAGATCCAGATCAAGAATAAGTAAAATGGGGAATAGACGATTAAGGAAAACGTTGTTTATGTGCAGTCTCTCAGCTAAGAAACATAATAAAGCGTGTAGAGAAATCTTCGATAGAATTGTAGCAAAAGGAAAGAGCAAAAAATTAGCATTAATAGCTGTCTGTAATAAGCTGTTAAAACAGGCTTTTGCCTTGGCAAAATCAGGGTTGATATATGATGAGAACTATAAAAGTGTTTTAATGAATTTAAATTAATAATTACTTGTTTTTTAACACAGTTCTTGATTAGTGGCGTCGATAAGCACGTAATTTAGCAAATAAAAACCGAATAGAAAATCAGCGAGGATTTTCGTAAGTATGAGATAACCAAGCAATTAATTATAAACGGTGTTGGGTGTGGTTTTTAAGGGTAAATTCCCTCGATTTTGTAAATATGTCGATAAATTGTTTATATTTGCAGGGTAAATACTCTTTTTATGAAAGAATCTAATATAGATGATTTATTGAAATCAATCTTTTCTAATGATGAAAGTTTTGATATTAGTAATGAATTTGAACAAAAATTATCTGATTACAATGTCAGTAAAACAAAGGCTTTAAAGCTTTTAAATATTGATAAAGATGTTTTTGAACAAATCATTAGTGGTACTGCAAAGCAACCAAATTTAATTCATGTTGTTAAAATTGCGGAATTTTTAGATATAAATATTGATAAATTCATTCAGATAGTTTTAAATAATCAAAGTAAGGTAAACATTGGATCAATTGATAATGCAAGAAAAGCGACCTTTTTACTAAAGAATTTTGATGTAAAAACTTTAACAAAGCTTGGTTTTTTTGATAAAGATTATGATACTGATGAATTAGTTGAAAAGGTTCTTACGTTTTTTGGTTATTCATCTATTCAGGAGTATGAAGATGAACTTGTCGAGCCATTATATAGTAGAACGAGAAGGAATTTTTCTGATAAAATGAAAGATTTTTGGATAAAGTCAGCTTATCAAACTTTTAGGGTTATTGACAATCCAAATGAATACGATAGAGGAAGATTAAAGGATTTAATAGTTAAAGTTAAACCTTATTCACAAGATGTTAAGGATGGTCTTTTTACTGTTTGTAAAGCACTTTATAATATTGGTGTTACAGTAATATTTCAAGACTATTTATCAACAACTCAAGTAAGGGGAGGCACTTTTATAGTAAATGGTAAACCTTGTATTGTACTAACTGACTTTAATAAAAAATATCCTACTATTTGGTTCACGCTTTTACATGAATTACATCATGTGTTATTTGATTTTGATTTGATAGAGACTAATAGCTTTCATTTAACGGGAGACGATGATTTATTTTTAATAGAAGATAAAGCTGATTCGTTCGCAAGAGACTTTTTTATGGCAGAAGATAAATTTCATTATATAAAAAAGTACATTAATAATCCTTTTTTAGTTTCAAAATTTGCTGAACAAAATGAAATTCATATTTCAATTGTTTATTCATTTTATACTTGGTATCAAGATAAACTATATGAAAAAAATTATCATGCAGCATTCAAGGATTATTATCCAAATTATAAGGAAGCAATAGGTAAGTTAAGTCCTATTTCATGGGATGATTTGAGTATTAAAGAAACAAGTGAGCGAATTAAATCGATTTTAGAAATTAACTAATATAATTATAATGGCAAAAGATAAAGACTTAAGCAGAAAAGTAGAGCTAACAGAGGCTGATTTGGAAAGAATGGAACTTTTGCAGCAGGCAAACGAAAAGGTTGGTAGACAATTAACTATTAATTCTGAACAAGGCAATATTGAGGAAATTGATGAATTAAGAGAACTGATAGGAAAAGAGTTTGAAAATCCAGAAGAAAAGTACAATATTTATTATAAAGGTATTCGTAAATTATTGATGGATTATTTGCCAAAAGGAAAAGAGTTTAAAGAAGTTCGAAATATAATTTATGACGAAAAAAACATCTTCCTTAATTCGGGTAAACGTAAGTCAGATAATAATGGGATTAGAAAGTCTGATGGAAGAATGACTTTTCAGCCAGTAATGAATGAGATTTTAGATATTATTGTGAAGTGGGTGGGAGATTCGCAAAATCCATTTGTCATTTATAGAGAATTTTATGAATTGAATGAAAAGCATGGTTATGGTCATGAAGAATATGATAAAAGCGCTTTAAGTGTTTCAAAAGCGATGTTAAAATTGAGCAAAAATTAACTTTATACGATTCGGTTTTCAAATTACACCCAACTCATTATATAATTACTTTTATCCCGTATTACTCTTATCCCTTAAATAAATCAGGTTATGGTATCTTTTAAAAGTGCCTGTTATATGGTTTATTTTACTGTTGATAAAATAGAATATATGTATTAATAAACATTGTGGTTATCCGTAATGTGCTAATAAATTGTGTCTTTTTATGGCCTCGTCATTCCATTTTAGGTTGTTTTGATCATTTTATTTATTTGGGTTGTGTTATTGAACATTATGTTAAGGAAGTATAAACCGTTTTCTAGAGTGGAGATATCTATTAATTCTGTGGTGGTTGCTGTTTTTACTTGTTGGCCCATTGTGTTGTGAATGTGTAATGATAACTCTTGGTTTTTGTATTTCCTTTTATGTAAATATAGTTTGATGTATAGGTTGGGTATATGGTTAATTGTTCGAATTTTTTTTCTGGAATTGATAAGGTTCCCCAGGTGTCTTCTGCTTCTTGTCCGTTCCAAATTAGGGTTGCTAGGTATGGGTTATCAATGTAGGGGTTTCTGTTGCCTTGATTTTGATAAATGATTTCGTTTCTATCTCTTTCAAATTGTGATACTGGGTCTTCGGCATTACATTTTAAAAACACATCTGGCATATCTTGGAAAGGGGCGTGGTCGGTTGTTCCGAAGCCTATGTTTAAGGCTTCGCATTGATTTGGGTATCTTGTATACATATACATGATAATGCGCGCTACATCGCCTTTATGCTCGTCGCCGGGATAGAAGTTTCCTAATTGGGTTATGTGGAATACCATTTTTTGCTATTTGTATTTTATAACAGCCTAAAAATAGGAATTTATATGGATTTGGTATTGAGGTTTCCCGTAATGCATAGATATTTTTGGTTTTTGTTTAATAATGTTGACTTCCATGTTGAAAACTATAAGGGAGGTTTTTGTAGGAGTTAACTTTAATGGGGTAATTTTGAATAGGTGTAGATGTCTTGGGTTAAAAGATTATTTTGAATTAGAAATTTATGGTAAAAGCAGTGAATAGAATTGTATTGATTGGAAATGGATTTGATAAAGCACATGGACTTCCAACCGGGTATTGTGATTTTATGAATTATTTAGTTAATCGTGTTGCTCGTTATGAGAAGATTGATAATTCCAGATTAAAAAAAGTCATTAAAGGCCGAGAATACAGGGATTCTGGAGGTTTTATTGGTATGATACACAAGAATGGAAATGATGATGAATGGCTTGGCGTTAAACCTATTAAAGATACTAATAAATTTAAATTGGCAGTAAACCCTAATAAAAATTCTATCTTTTTTGGTTCTTTAATTCGAGATAATGACCGTTTGGGATATTGGTCTGATTTGGAGGCGCATTATTTTAAGTTGCTTTATGAGTATAAAAATTCTCCAAAAGATATAACCTTAATAAATTCAGAATTTGACCACCTTAAAGAACTTATTGGTGAATATTTAAAAACAGAAGTTGAAGATAAAACTGGTATTGTAGATGGTTATGACATTCCTAATTCCCATTCAGTGTATGATTTGCTTAAACATGAAACTAAAGGTTTCCATTTTGAGAAAACGTATTTTGTTACTTTTAATTATACTTCAAAAATTTTAATTGCCTATTTAAAGCGTTTAAAAGAGGAGACAATGGATGAGAACCTTTCTATATTGCCTATTCATATTCATGGCGATTTAAATGATTTTGAAAACCCGATTATCTTTGGTTATGGTGATGAAAATTCTAAAGGTTATCACGAGTTAGAATTACTTTTGGAAAATAACTTATTAAAGAATTTTAAAACCTTCCAGTATCTTCGGACTAATAAATATAAAGAGGTTCTAGGACTTCTAGAAGAATCAGATAACATATACGTCCAATTAATTGGACACTCTAGCGGATTATGTGATAAGGCCTTGTTAAGAACCATATTTCAACATGATAATGTGAAGCATATTGAAGCCACCTATTACAAAAATGAATCGAAATATTTTGAGAATCTATATAATATCTCTCGGGTATTTGATGATAATACGCTTATGCGGGAAAAGTTAATTTCTTTGGATGATACATTTAAAGTTGAAGGATAATTTTTTTGTCGTTTAAATTGGGAAATTGAATAAGTTGAAGTTTGGTGTATTTATGAAATCAAACAAAAAAAATTCATCACATTTCTTTAATTCAGCTTTACTTTTAAGTCCGTCGTTAATAAAAAGATTCCTAGGTATTTTGAATATATTTTAATTAGTCGCCTTTCTTATGTTTATGAGGTTTTAAGGATGGTGTATTTTTAGGAGTTTGCTTATTATCTCGTTGACGTCTGTCTGGTTTTCCCGTAGAATCTGCAATTCTTTTTGGTCCTGGTTTAATTCCCATAGTTTTTAATTTTTGTAGATATTAATTTATAAACTACAAGTTCGTTAATTTTTGTGATATTTATATTTAAACTTTTTAACATATTAATTGATAGATGTTAATAAATTAATATGGTTGTTTTAGGATCACAATATATAAAAGAATTTCTATCACGTTGGACAACTTTTATATCTGTACTAATATAATTGTTATTGGTTATAATGGAAGAGGTATTGATAGATTTGGTTTTTTATAAACTAATTCTATAAGGTGTCTGTGCAGCAATCCTTTATTTACCAGGTCGTGTATTCTCTAATCTACTGTTGCACGTTTCATGTCTTTATCAAACTGCCTGTAAAAAGTAATGATGTCGCTAACCTTTACATAACCAATATTTGAAAATGTCTTTTTAAGCTCTTCGATATGTCGTGTATTTGTTATGATTTTATATGTGTTTTTATACATGTAAAAAAAGCAAAGATTCGGCAACATTTAATTATACTGCCGAATCTTTGTTGTCTCTTGTTTTATTGATTCTTCAATTGATTACTATTTGATCTTGAACTTGTATTTGTTGCTGTTATGGTGCTATTGTGCACTATTTTCTCTTCCTTAAATTATTAAAAAGGGTAGTGGGATGGTATGTGTATTAGTTATTAATTTAGTTAAGGGTGTTTTTATGATGTTGCCTGCTTGATTGAATTAATTAGAGTTGCTATCCTTATTGTACCGTTTCAGCATATAAACCAATGCAATAGTCATTAATACTATTGTTCCTGAAACGATAAAAGGATAATAAAAACCACCTGCAAGTAGCCAGGTTCCGAGAACGGGTCCTAAAATTTGCCCCATACTATTTGTAGAACTTTGTATGGATATATTTCTGCCTGTATTTTCTTTAGATGTTAATGAGACTGCTGATAATAAGTTTGGCGTGACCATAGCAGCACCTGCTGCGAATACACTGATTAATACATAGACTAAAAATTCATTTTTGAAAACAGGAAATGCTATTAAGGATAAACCAGATATTAGTAAACCTAAAGCAATTTGTTTTTTTGAGGATAAAATTTTCTCACCATAATTTGCAAAAATGGGCTGTAAAACAGCCATGACAGAACCGCATAGCATAAAGCCAATAGCGACTTGATTGCTGTTAAATTCCAATTCATCTTTCCCGTAAATTGAAAACACGGTTTCAAATAACGTCACAACAAATTGTAGCACAAACGACAAGGTTAATAGCATAATAAAATAGTTGCTAAATGTGAAGCGCAAGGACATTTTTTGTGTAACAGTCTTATGAACTCGAACTGTGTTCTTTAGCCATTTCATTATAACGAATAAGACAATCAATCCTAAAAGGGCAGCAAACAAAAAGGGCACTGAAAATCTGTCTAAATGCAGTAGGCCTATGGAAAATTTAATATGAATGTTAGTTTGAGACAGAAAGCCACCAATGACAGGGCCGAAAATAACCCCAGAACTAATGGCAACACCAGACCAGGCCATTATTTTTGTTCTCTGTTTATTTGAAGTTATGTCGCTTAAATAAGCATTGCTAACAGGAATTACGGAGGATGTAAAAATGCCTCCAAAAATTCTTGCGATATATAGCATGGTTAAAGAGGTTGCCAGACCCGTAAGTACTTGCATAATTACAAAACCAAGCAGGCCACAAATGATAATAGGTTTGCGCCCGTATTTATCGGAAAGCTTTCCCCAAACCACTACAAAAAGTAATTGAAAAAGTGGATATATGCTGGTGAGCAATCCAATATGGAAGTTGATTAGATTGGTATCGAGATTGTCTTTTAAGGCTAGTCTTTCGGTGTAGTAGGGTAGGGTTGGTAGTAAAATACCATACCCTAACATTACTACAAATAAACTCAACAGGATTAAAAATATCCTGTTGAGTTTTTCTTTTCTTTCCATTTATTTTTTACCTATTTTTCGCTTTAATAATTGTGCATTAATAGCCACAATAATGGTGCTTAAACTCATTAATACAGCTCCTACTGCTGGGCCTAAAACAAAGCCTGATGAATATAATACACCAGCTGCTAGTGGAATAGCTATTACATTATATCCTGTAGCCCAGATTAGATTCTGAATCATTTTATTGTAGGTAGCCTTTCCAAATAATATTAAGTTGGCAATATCTTGAGGGTTGCTATTCACTAATATGATGTCAGCTGTTTCAGCAGCCACATCGGTGCCCGAACCAACAGCAATTCCAACATTCGCTTTGGCAAGTGCCGGTGCATCGTTTACACCATCACCTGTCATAGCTACAAATTCTCCTTCATTTTGTAACTTTTCAACTATTTCCACTTTTTGATGCGGCAGAACTTCAGCATAATAACCATCTAAACCAAGCTTATCGCTAACTGCTTTAGCTGTTTGTTCATTATCGCCAGTAGCCATCAACACTTTAATATTATTCTTTTTAAATATTTTAATAGCTTCGGCAGATTCGGGTCTTATTTCATCAGCAAGGGCAATGTATCCTGCTAGCTGTCCATCAATTAATATGAATACAACAGTTTCAGCAGCATCACTATACGCATCTTCAGGAATAGTAATTTTTTCATCCCTTAAATAACCAGGACTAACCACTTTTACTTGTTTGCCTTCTACATTTGCCTCTACGCCTTTACCCGTAATTGCATTAAAGTTTTCGGGTTTTGGGATGGAAATATTGTCTTCTTTAACTCTCTTAATAATACCTACTGCAATAGGATGTTCCGAACTCTGTTCCAAAGCGCTGGACAGTCTTAAAATTTCTTCGGTTGCATACGCTTCATTAACAGATTTTATGCGTGTTACACCAAAATCCCCTTTGGTTAGGGTTCCTGTTTTATCAAAAAGCAATACTGAAATTTTACGTGATTCTTCAAAAGCAGTCCTGTTACGAATCAACAATCCGTTCTGTGCAGATACTGATGTAGAGATTGCAACTACCAAAGGTATGGCTAGACCTAAAGCGTGTGGACAAGCAATAACCATAACGGTAACCATTCTTTCTAAAGCATAGACAAATGGAAAGCCTAAAATCAACCAAACTGCCAACGTACCAAAACCAATCGCCAAAGCTATATAAGTCAGCCATTTTGCTGCTCTATCGGAAAGGTTCTGCATTTTAGATTTGGTCTTCTGGGCTTCCTCAACCATAGTGATAACCTTGTTGAGATAACTGTCTTTTCCTGTATGTTCAACTTTTACTTTTAAGGTGCTATTACCATTTACAGAACCACCAATGACCTTGTCTTTTTCATCTTTTTTTACAGGCTTTGATTCTCCCGTGAGCATCGATTCGTTCAAATAGCTTGAACCTTCTACTATAATACCGTCAGCTGGTACTTTCTCTCCGGGTTTTACCAATATCACATCATCTTTTAATAAATCTTCAAGTGCGATATCTTCAATAGTATCACCTTTAACGCGATGTGCTTCCGCAGGCATCATACTTACTAAAAGTTGTAGAGCTTTCGATGCTCCTAGGACACTTTTCATCTCAATCCAATGCCCTACAAGCATAATTGCGATTAGCGTTGCCAGTTCCCAAAAGAAATCCACACCTTCTAAACCAAAAACGGTTGCAGAACTATAGAAATAGGCGACACTTATTGCCATAGATATAAGTGTCATCATCCCTGGCGCACCATTCTTTACTTCGGAAACGAAACCCTTAAGAAAAGGCCAACCACCATAGAAATATACAATGGTAGAAACCGCAAACAGTATATAAGGATTACCAGGAAGTAAGAACTCATATCCAAAAAAATCTTGAATCATTGGCGAGAAGAACAAGATAGGGATGGTTAGGACTAGCGTTACCCAGAATCGTTTTCTAAAGTCTGCTATCATCATTTTATGATGGTCGTGACCCATTTTCCCGTGACCCGGATTATGACCAGAATGGTCTCCATCACCCTTTTTCATTTTGGAATGATCCATTTTTGAGTGGTCTTCTTTTTTGTGTTTCATCTTTGAATGATCCATTTTAGAGTGGTCCATTTTGTCGTGATTGTGATTTTCGTTATTTTCCATTATAGTATTGTTTAAGTGTTATCGTAATTTTTTCCGCATTGCTTCTGAAATATTTTCGGCATATACGCCATAGGCATCTACCAAAAGACCTTTAATGCCTTCTTTAGAAGATATTGCATATAAAATGCTATTATCACCGGTACTGCTCATTCCTTCAAAGCGATAGATTGTATCTACTTTAAAATCTTCTGGTCGAATCTCAATTTTCAAGGAAGCACATTCCAGACATTCTGGCGTTAAGTTGAAATCATAGGGATATTCGTTTACCTGTAAATCGTTTATGGCTTCTGATAATGTATCGTAATTTTTCATTTGTTTCTATTTATAGGTTATTGTAAAATAACTTTTATCTTCTTCTGTAAATTTCTGAAAGGTCAATAAGCCGTTTGCATTTAATTTCTCGTTAACGATATAGTTGAGTTGCTTGATGCGAATTCCCCACGCATAGGCCTTGATATTGACTTTTGATTTAATATTGTTTTTGTTACTATTCAATTTTCGGTCGTAAATTTTTATCGTGCTTTTTGAACCAAAAAAATTCAATAAGCCCGAATCAAAACTCATTTCCAGTTCTATATCTTCAAGGTTATTTAAATCATACAGCTCTTTAAAATTTGCGGATGTGGTATTGATTTCGGTTTCCTTTGATTTTGGGTTTGAAAATGGAAATGCCATTACCATCACACTCGCCTCATTTGGTTTACAGCGATAGGTAGTTGTATATTTATCGGTGGATTTTTTGTCTTTGTCATATAATTCTGTGATTACCTCTATTTCGAAATATCCATTTTTCTCTATTATTTCACCAGCATCAAAAGTTTGCTTGTTGAGAAAAGCACCTTCTTCATCAAAATTCTCCCGAATGACAACTCTGTCTGAAATCTGCCCAATGAGCATTTCAGTTTGTGCTATTATACTTGTACAGCCCAAAATAAAATAGAACAATAGAACCTGTGTCATCATAAGTTTAGTGGATGTTTTATGGTTTTGTTGATTGAAAGTATCAAGAGTTTTCTTCATTATTTGAAACTATTGTGGTTAGAGATTACATACAAATAGATTGTCATTGCTATTATATATTGTTTAAAATAAATTCTACACGCTCCGTTGGTGGCAAAACAGGAACAGTAACTATCGGAAACCCTAAAACGGTGTACACATCTATTATTAATTGATGTATTATCTTTTGATCTTCTTCGTCTTCGGTTCTTGCATAGTCTTTGGTGAATGGCAGTCGGTCTAAAATGAAAATTTTTTTATATGATGTATTTTTAACGGCATTGAGCAGTTTCTCATCATAATCAAGCATTAAAAATTGATAGTAGGCCATAGCATCTGGAATCGCCCTATCCAAGAAAACCAAGTCTTGAGGCTGGATTGCGGCTTCTTGTTCTATTTGCATATCCAGAACTCCTAATTGAAATTGCCTTTTATTGTTCCTTATTTCTTCTACCGTTTGTCCTTCAATACGCATAGTGTCTATATAATGCCGTGCGTGTTCAATGGTTGTTTTGTAACCTCTTTCAGCCAACATATTTATCACGGTAGTTTTTCCAGTGCTCGGACCACCGGTTATCACATGCCATTTGTTGATTGCTCTTTTCGTTTCCATTTTATTTGATTTAAGAGTTATACATTTTCGATACTGTATAGCTGCGGGATTTCAGCATTCCATCCATAGGTTTCCTTTATTCCTTTTTGAAGGGCTTCCGCACTTTCTTTTTCTCCGTGCACAATAAAAATTCGCGCTGGCTTATTTTTTATTTTGCTCATCCAATCAATTAATTCAGCGTGGTCTGCGTGTGCCGAGAGGCCTTGAATTTCGGCTACTTCCATTTGAAAGGATACCGTTTTTCCATACACTTTTAATTCTTTTTCGCCTTCCAATAATTTTCTGCCACGAGTGCCTTCAGCTTGATAGCCTACAAAAAGCAAGGTGTTATTTGGGTTTTGCGCTTGGGTTTCGAGATAGTTGAGCATTCTTCCACCTGTAAGCATTCCACTTCCAGCAATCACAATTTTTGGTTTGTCGTCTGTTCGTAACTCCATAGTTTCCCGATAACTGCTTACAACCGTGAAATGTGAACACATTTCATCACATTCATTGTCTTCCAATCTGTGCCAATCCCTTGTACGATGAAACAATTCCAATACACTAGCTCCCATTGGGCTGTCCATTATCATTTGTACTTTTGGGATTTTCTTTTCCTTCAGTAACTTCCAAAAAATAAGCATCATCAGTTGGGCACGTTCTACTGAAAAGCTTGGGACAAATAGGCTTCCGCCTCTATTAATGGTTTCGTTGACCAATTTTTCAATCTGCGGAAGTGCTTCCGCTTCGTCAGGATGAAATCTTCCTCCATAAGTGGATTCAATGAAAAGAACATCCGCTTTTTTGGGTTTCAGAGGTGGATAAAGCAATAAATCATTGGTTCTTCCAATATCTCCTGAAAAGACGAAACGCTTTCCGTGTACATCCAACTCGATGAATGTTGCACCAAGGATATGTCCGTTGTATTGGAAACGCGCTCTGATTCCATCAAATAGCGGAATCCATTGTGATTGGGGGACGTTCTTAAAATGTGGAACGGTTTTTTCAGCATCTTTTAAATCGTACAATGGTTCAGCGGGACTGTGTTTGGAATACCCTTCCTTATTGGCACGTTCGGCTTCTTGTTCTTGAATTTTTGCACTATCATTCAGAATGATTTTAGCAATATCCAAAGTGGGATTGGTGCCATAAATGGGTCCTTTGAACCCTTGCTTGACTAATCGCGGTAGATAGCCAGTATGGTCTAAATGGCCGTGAGTAAGCAATACCATATCAATTTCTGAAACTTCCACGGGTGGATATTCCCAGTTTTTGAGTCGTAATTCTTTTAACCCTTGAAAAAGTCCGCAGTCTATCAATATTTTTTTTTCTCCTGTGTCCACTAAATATTTTGAGCCTGTAACTGTACCTGCCGCTCCTAAAAAGTGGATGTTTATTTTATTGTTTTTCATCTTTATAGTATTTATTTAGTTTCCACCACAGCAGGAAGGTGTGTTTCCTTTATCTTGGTTTGATTTGCTCAATTCCGCTATTTCATTATATAGATTGCGGGAATCCTCTTTGATAAGAAGCGCCAATTTCTTTACGGATTTAGGTTCAAAGTTTACCATCCCCAATAATATTTCAAGGGCTTCTTCAAGTAGTTTTGAATCATCTTCCAATGCTTGGTAAAATGGCTCTAAATCTATGCTGTTCCGTTTTTGCAGTTCATCTGTTTTCATAATTTTTGTTTTTAAGATTGTTGAACTTTTATATTATTAATTCTCAAGTGCTTTTACATAGTGCTTCTGAATCTTCTAAAATCTTTTTGTGTCTTTTTTTATCAATTCCTATCTGTTCCAATAACGCAGGTTTTTTGTGAAGCTCTTTGCAGAGCACAATGCCTGTGTCCAATAACTTCGTTTTTTCGGCTTTGGTCAGGGTAGTCAATGCCGTTAAAGGGTGTAGTCCCAACTTGTCTATTCTGTCTTTTAAACCGTTTCCCATCGGGTAATCCCAACTCGTCAATAATAATCCCACGCATTTACCATATTGCACAGCATCGGTGGTAAATCGTGTATTGGTATATACACCTCCCTTATGAAGTTTAGTTTCGTGCCCTTTTTGATGTTCCCATTTTGCTTTTACATCCAAAAATCTAGACTGGATATAGAGCGGAATTTTTACATTACAAGTCCTTCCTTGGTCACTATGGTATTTACATTCAATCATATAATGTTGGTTATCTTTTTGCGCTATCACATCTATTTCGTGCTGAACGCAATCACCTTGAACAATCACACCAACCTGTGTTGAAAATCCTTCGTGTGCCAATAGTTTGCCTACTAACTTTTCAAAAGGAAAACCAGAAGGACCTAATTCCATCAATGCTTTTTTGAGCTTATACTTTGAGGCACTTACACGTGATTTGCCTTTAAGTATTTTAAATGCCATCTGGTAGATTTTTTTAGTGGTAATACCGTCATATATTTTGTTTTCAACTTGCTTAACAATTTGCTGAATCAATTCTTCACTTGCTTTTGCACGTCTTAAGGAATTGTTAAGTTTATCCACATCAAAAGGAACCACGTCGCCAGAATATTTCACTATGTTGATTGGATTTTTCATTTTTTAATATGAATGGTCATCACAGGTAGTTCTGAATGATTAGTTACACCCTCGGCAATACTTTTTGAAAATAAGCTCAAAAATCCTGTCTTTCCGCTAGTACTCATTGCAATCAAATCTGCGGGTTGATGTTTTAGAAATGTATTGATACCTTCTTCTACTGAAGATTCATTGTGAACGTTCATAGAAAAGTTTTTTAAGGCGGGAAACTTTTCAAGGAATTGTTTGACAGGGTTTAATCCAGCATTGATGTTATTAAAATCTGTTTCTGTATTTATGCGTAACAAATGAATTTTAGCATCGCATTTTTCAGCTATGGAAAGCACAGCTTGAAACGGATGACTTACATCTTCTTCAAAAGAAGAGACAAATAAAATATTCTTAAAAGGAAAAGTTACTTCCTCTTCCTTGATCACGATAATCGGTGCATTCGCCTTTCGTACAATTTTCTCAACATTACTACCTGTTATTTCCCTCACACGGCCTTTAGTGCCACTACTTCCTGTAATGATGAAGTCGTGATGAAAATGACCAGAATGCTCTAAAATGTCTTTTTGTCCTGAATCGAACTGAAGAAAGGTTCGGCATTTCAACATTTCGTGTTCTGCCATTCTTTCCAGTTCACGTAATTTAGCTTTAGCAATACCAATTTGCTTTACGGTTTCAGGATAGCGCTTTTCTTTGAGTTTATCCAGCTTCACCCAATCCACAGGTGTTGTCATTTGATGTAGAAAGTGTATTTCTGCTTTGTATGATTTCGCCATTTTAATTGCAAAATGGGCAGCTTTGGTACAGTTTTCAGAGAAATCTGTGGGTACGAGTATGTTTTTCATAATTTTTATATTTTATTTGTTCATTATTGTGCGGTATAACCACCATCGATTACCAATCCGGAACCGGTTATAAATTTTGATTCATCCGAAGCTAGATATACGACACCATAACCTATGTCATCTGGTTCTCCCAAATGTCCGACTGGATGCAAACTTTCCAAATACTTTTTCCCTTCCTCTAAATTACCTTGGGCTTTAAGGAGGTTTTCTACCATTGGTGTCCATATATAGGCCGGGTGAATGGAATTGACCCGAATTTTGTAACCCTGTTTCGCACAATGAAGTGCTGCGGATTTGGTAAATATGGTTACACCGCCTTTGCTGGCATTATAGGCGGGTAAATTGGGGTCGCCAATAAGACCTTCAATGGAAGAAAAGTTGATGATTGACCCACCCTCTCCAGTCTCCTTCATAGCTTTAATAGCGTATTGGGTACCAAGGAAGCTGCCGTCCAGATTGATACTTAAAAGTCTTTTCCAGTCTGCAAGCGTGATATCTTCCACGTTTTTACCGATTGCTATACCAGCAGCATTAGCCAGGATATTGAGTTTTTCATACGTTTTGAGTGTCCTATCAATGACCATTTTCCATTGATCTTCTTTGGATACATCTTGTTTTATAAATATGGCTTCACCGCCATCGTTCTTGATTTGTTGGACTACTTTATTTCCGTTTTCTTCATCCAAATCTGTTATTACTATTTTTGCTCCTTCGCGTGCCAATAAAATAGCACTTGATTTTCCTAATCCAGAGGCACCTCCTGTGACAATGGCTACTTTATTTTTTACTCGATCCATAATTTTATAATTTTAAGTATTACTAACAGTATTTGTTTTTTCTACTTTCCAAATAGTTCTAAAAGTTCGTATAATTCAGTATTTACCTGATGTTGCTTGTCCACCTCTTTAAAAGGGGTTAGATGCAATTGATTATTTAAAATTCCAACCATTGCGTTCTTTTTACCTTGTGAAATTGCGTTTACAGCGGCCACTCCAAGTCTAATTCCCAACATTCTATCTAAAGCAGAAGGATTTCCGCCTCGCTGCACGTGGCCGAGTTTTGTAATTCGTAAATCGACATTGGGATTAACTTCCTTTATTTTTGAGGAAACAAGTTCAGCACCTAGTTCATCACCTTCAGAAACCACGACAAGGAAAGCATCTTCGCTATCGTAATTTTTAATCTTATCCAATAGGTATATAAAGTCTTTCCCGCTTTCTGGAATTAGGATGGCATCTGCACCTACCATTAATCCCGAATGAATTGCGATATAGCCAGAATCCCTGCCCATTACTTCCACAATAAATACGCGGTTGTGAGATTCGGCAGTGTCCTTTATTTTGTCAATATTTTCAATGGCTGTATTTACTGCGGAATCAAAACCAAGGGTGTAATCAGTTCCTGAAATATCATTGTCGATTGTCCCCGGAATACCTATGAATGGGATATCGCATATTTCTGAAAAAGCCAATAGACCTTTGAAAGTGCCATCGCCACCAATAGCAATTAAAGCGACTATGTTATTTGCTTTTAAAGTTTGCAATGCTTTTTTACGGCCTTCCAATTCCATAAAACGTTTGCTCCGTGCTGTTTTTAGAATGGTACCACCTTTTTGGGTTATTTTTTTTAGTTCGTGAGATTTTAATGTTATCAAATCACCATCTATCAATCCTTCATACCCTTTTCGAAAACCACTTATTTTTATGCCATTTGCTTCAGCAGTTTTCGCAATGGCGTACAGTGTAGCGTTCATCCCAGGGCTATCACCTCCAGATGTAAATACGCCTATATGTTTAATTTTATTCGTACTCATTAGATATGGTTTTTTGTAGCTTTTTTTCCGAAATAGTAAAATCTTGAATTGTGCTCCAAACAAATTCTGCTTCTTTAAGAAAGAATTGATGGTCTCCTTCAGATGAAGTTATCAGTTGTGCGTTTTTAAATTCCTTTGATAATTCTAAGGCATTTTCTAAAGGTGCGGTAGTGTCTTTTTCACCATGAATGAACAGTACTTCTTTGTCTTTGATTCTCTTTGCAAGAGAGTATAGATCTGTTTTTAAGATGACCTCAGTGAGCGAATAATAATAACTCATCCAATGATGCTTTTTTGCATCTTCATAAACATCATCCGTTAGGTTATCGGGCTTGAATGCACGTGACATAAATATGGGATGAATCATACAAATGTATTTTGAGAATTTACTTGATGAAATTCTATCTACAAAGGATTGTGTGGACATAACTTTCTTAAATTCATCTGCATCCTTATAAACAGGTATGCTAATAAAAACTCCTAATTTGAACCAATTTGGCTGTTTTTCCAATAATGCCAATGAAATTATGGCGCCCATAGAATGTCCAGCAATACTAGTTTTTCCATTGTTAAACCCTTCTTTGTTGAGAATTAACGCAACAGCGGCTAATTGAATAGAAAGCGTGTAATTGCTTTTAGGTTTAGGGGAGTCTCCAAAGCCGAGAAGGTCTATTAAAAGTAACGAATGTGTTTTTGTAATGGTTTCTAATTCACGTTTCCAATAGTTTAAAGAGCCTGTTAATCCGTGCAACAAAACAAGTTTGTTCTCTCCAGAACCTACTACTTCATAATTCAAAAACGTTTTGTTGGCATCATAAGCTGGTTGCTTACCAATTTTGTAATGCTGATAGCTTGCTATAGCAACAACTGGAAAAATGAACACTATGGATATGAGTAGTAATATCATTGTTTCGAACTCAAATTAATAGTTGTTTTATCTGTAGTTAGTCCTGAAGTTTTTTTATAAAATCTATTAAAAACCATACAGGCAGTCAAATCACCAGTTACGTTAACGGCAGACCTGAACATTCCTAACAATCTTTCTACACCAATTATGATGATGATGCCTTCGGCTGGTATTCCGACACTTCCCAAAACAGAAGCGAGTATAACCACACCACCACCAGGAATGGCTGGGGTACCAATGGATGCAGCGACAATGGTTACAATGATTACTATAATATTGAGTAAACTCATTTCCAGTCCGTAAGCTTGGGCAATAAAAAGAGTTGTAATGGTTTGATATAGTGCAGTTCCATCCATATTGACAGTTACACCAATGGGGATGATAAAATTGCTAATGGCCTTGTCCACTTTTAGTTCTTCTTCAGCTGTTTGAAGTGATAAAGGCATCACGGCGGCAGAACTTGTGGTTGAAAAAGCCAATAATTGAACATCCCTTATTTTTTTTAGGAAATGAAACGGGTTTGTTTTTCCAAAAAGTACAAGTAAGCCTGAATAGAAAATTACCAATAATAAAAGCCCAAGAAGCACGACTCCAACGTAGTATGCTAGACCGGACAATGAGCTTAAACCAACACTAGAGGTAAGCTGTGCCATAAGCCCAAAAACAGCAACAGGAACTAACAACATAGACCATTTCACCACGGTCATACAGACTTCCTGAATGGCACTTAAAACCAATTTTACTGGTCGCAACAATGCTTCTTCAAGTGATAGCACTGCTACACCAATAATGATTGTGAAAATCACAATGCTCAACATTTCGCCACTTACCATAGATGCCAAAGGGTTGTCTGGAAGCAAATTTGATATGGTATCGGGGATAGTGTCAAGTCCAAAAGAAAGCTCGGGACCATCAGTTGTAACAGCTGTTATTTCATTGTGTTCCGTTGCGGCTTGTTGATGCAGAAAACGGCCTGGTCTAAAAATTTGTGATAATATAACACCGAGACTTACCGAAAATATGGTAGTGCCAAGGAAATATAATAAAACACCACCACCTAATTTTTTTAAACTTTCCTTATCATTGCTGGCGATTCCCGTAATGATGGAAGCCACAATTAATGGAATCATAATCATCTGTACCAATTTCAGAAAGAGCACTCCCGGCAATGCCAGCCAATTTCCCGCCACATCTGCGGTTTCTGTGCTAATCCATCCATTTTGTGGACTTAACAGCAACCCAAATCCAACACCCAGAAACAAGGCGATGATAACCTTAAGCCATAGGCGACTTTCTACCAGTTTTTTCAGGTATTCATTAAGTGATTTAAGTGATTTTACTTCTGTGTCAAACATTTCTTTTTCTTTTTATGCAATACTGATTTTATCGTCCAGATAAACATTTTGGGCAGCATTGATTAAGTTAACCCCTTGGGCAAAGGGCTTTTGGAATGCTTTTCTTCCCATAATCAACCCAGAGCCTCCAGCTCTTTTATTTATTACTGCTGTGGTAACTGCTTCAATCAAATCAGACTCTCCTTTAGATCCGCCACCGGAATTAATCAATCCTATTTTACCCATATAACAATTCGCTACTTGTAACCTACATAGGTCAATGGGATGGTCTGTGGTAAGGGCTTTATACATTTCATCATCATATTTACCAAAACCTATTTCTTTGAATCCAAAATTATTGGTTGGTAATTTTTGCTTGATAATATCTGCTTGAATGGTAACGCCCAAGTGATTGGCTTGTCCAGTTACATCGGCAGCAGCATGATAATCGTCTTTTTCAGTTTTGAAAGCTTCGTTTCGGGTATAGCACCATAAAATGGTTGCCATACCCAAATTATGGGCCTCTTCAAAAGCTTCAGCTATTTCTATAAGTTGTCTATTACTTTCCTCGGAACCAAAATAGATGGTAGCGCCGACGGCAACAGCTCCCATATCCCAAGCATTTTTTACTTTTCCAAATAAGGTTTGGTCATACTTGTTGGGATAGGTAAGCAGCTCATTATGGTTGATTTTCACGATAAAAGGGATTTTATGGGCGTATTTTCGGGCGTTCAATCCCAATACGCCAAAGGTTGAAGCCACTCCGTTGCAACCTGCTTCCATTGCCAATTTTATAATATTCTCTGGATCAAAATAGTCAGGATTTTTATAGAATGAATAAGCTGCGCTATGCTCAATGCCTTGGTCTACAGGAAGGATGCTCAAGTAGCCTGTGCCACCAAGATTTCCGTGGTTATATAATTGGGCAAGACTTCGCAGTACTTGCGGATTTCTGTTACTATTGGTAAATACTTTATCGAGACTGTTTTTGCTTGGTGTTTGTAATTCGTCCTTTGTTATTTTTTCACAAACGTGGTCTAAATAGAAGTCTGCTTTTTCTCCTAAAAGTTCTGTAATATTTTCGCTCGTTTTCATCTTAATAAAGTTTTAATTGATTCCTAAACTTTCATTTGTTTTGGCGATGGATTTTGCTCCATCTGTTTCAATTCCAGTTAATGCCCTGATTGCATCAATGGTTTCGGGGATTACAATGGCTTGGTTATCGACTACGTAGGCGTAAAAAAGTTCATCTCCCACTACCTTCAGCATATCTTCCCAAAGGGCTACTTCATACATATCACCCCAAGGTCTGCCCATATCTAAAAACATTTCCTTGATGGTGTTGTTTGAAACTAAACCTTGATCATATTGAATTAATTTGATACGACTGGATGTTCTAAAAGCATTCAACACTTCTTCTTTTGAGGCTTGTTTTTTCAATTTCACGTTCCAGTAGTGCATATGGCTCAAAGTTTCTGGAACTTTCACTGCGACAGTGATGACATCTAAATCGGGATCCACGCTTTTAGCATCCGGGCCTTGATGACTTGGAATATCTCTTTCTGGAAGCATCGTGTTCATTATTCCGCCGAGATGGCTTTCCCAAGGATCTGTAGCTCTTCTTAAAAGGGTGCCTCTGGCATAATCCAATAAGTCTGCTCTTTTTAAAGCCGTTAAGGTTCTTAAAATAGAGGTGGTGTTGCAGGAAACCACTCTTGTGGCATCTATATTTATGGCTGATTTGTAATTATTTTCGGCACTGAAGGAATGACCTGTAGTTTCGTGCTTTTCGCCTCCGTGCAAAATAAATTTGATGTTTAATTCTTTATAAATCGCGACATTTTGAGCTGCAATTTTTTTAGGGGTACAATCCACAACAAGATCTGATTTTTCTAAAAGTTCCTGCATATTTCCTTTTACTGAAATACCTTCGGCCTTCATTTTGTCTTTTGCTTCTTGAGTGGCTGCGTAGATATCATATTCCTTTCTTACTGCGTTTTGAATGCGCCAATCGCTAATAACATCACACACGCCGGAAAGTTTCATATCGTCTTGTAGATTAATGGCATCCGCCACTCTTTTTCCAATGACTCCGTATCCTATAACTGCTATGTTTTTCATTTTCTAGTTTATAAATATGTTGTTGAATAAATTATATTTTTCTCTTTTATTCCGAGTGTTAAACAGGTTTCTAACTGCAACAGGATCCTCCTGATTTTTTTTGCATATCGTCACCTTTTGCACCCGTGATACTGTAGCCACCCGCTTTTGCCAAGGCTTGAATGAGTTGCGCGCTACTGATAGACTCATTTGCTTCAATAACTGCTTGCGGTGGATTCAGACTTACTTCTACCGTTTGTACTCCCTCAATTTGTTCTAATGTATCTTTGACATTTTTAACACAACCTCCGCAGGTCATTCCTGTAATTTCAATTTGTTGTTTCATTTTTTTAAATTTTAAATTAATTAATATTATTTTCTATTATTTTTGATTTGTCCTAGCTCATTCCCATCGGCATATTACCTTCATCGTCTGTATGCGAAATCATAAAAAGACGTTCCGCAACAATTATTAGAATAATCCCAATCGCTGCAACAATAAGTACCAGAGGATCGTTCAAATATTTTATATAAAGAAAGGCCGTGAGGACTGCAATATCCATTACAATGGCTATTAGCGGAATGAGAGGGTTAAATTTCACTTCCTTTTTAAGGTGACGATAAAGCCCCCAATGGATAGCTATATCCATAATGAGATAAAAAATAGCTCCTATGGAAGCAATTCTTGTTAAATCGAACATTACGGTCAGCAAAATAGCCAGTGAAACCGTGAATATGAGGGCAGGATTTTTAAAATTACCCATTCTTTTTAGTGATGGTACTTGTTTCATATTGCTTAACATCGCCAACAAACGAGATGCGGAAAACACACTTGCGATAACGCCTGAAAAAGTCGCGATAATCGCAATTGCAATAGTAATCCAAGAACCCCATTCCCCGAAAACGGGTTTTGCAGCAGCAGCCAAGGCATAATCTTTAGCTTCGATTATTTCTGGAATGCTTAGCCCTCCTGCAACAGCCAGTGCCAATGCTACATATATAATGGTGCAGATTAGAATGGAAAACACAATGGACCGTCCAAGGTTTTTGTGTGGATTTTTAATATCTCCACCTTGATTCGTGATTGTTGTGAATCCTTTATAGGCGAGTATTGCTAATGCCAATGCGGCTAAAAAACCTAATCCTTTTGGCAAGGCTTCGGTATTTTGAGGGATATATTCTCCTGTAATATCTGCAAACCCGGAAACTATTAAGCCTGCAATCGCGAGTAATGCAATACCAGCGACTTTAATAATTGCTGTAAATGTGGCTGTTGCGCCAATTACTTTATTCCCTAAAATGTTCACGATATAGGCTGTTACCAATAGCAGAATACCAAGAACAGACGCGTAACCTGCAAAATTCTCTGGGAACAGCCGAAGCGTATAGGCTCCGAAAGTACCCGCCACCAAACTTTCTGAAACTACCATTGATACATACATCAACAATGAAAAAACACCTGTTGTCGTTCCAGGTCCGTATGATTTATTTAAAAATTTGACGACCCCTCCAGAAGATGGAAAAGCATTTGAAAACTTGACGTAGGAATATGAACTGAAACCCACCACAATGGCACCAGCAATAAAGGCAATTGGAAATAAGTCGCCCACCAATTCGGCTATTTGCCCCATAAGAACAAATATGCCAGCGCCAATCATTACGCCTGTACCGAGAGATATGGAACCAATTAGTGTAAGCTTATTTTTTTTATCTGTGGTGTTTTTCATCAGTAAATTAGTTCTTTATATTATTAGTTGATGAATTCGGTTTAAAATTTCTAATAATCAAACGATTGCTCTTTTCATATGTGAAATAGCTTACCACCCAATTAAAACCCACCATCAATTTGTTTCTGAACCCACTTATAGACATAAGGTGTACGATAGACCATAGCAACCAGGCGAAATAGCCTGCAAATTTGAATTTACCCAAATCGGCTACTGCCTTGCGTTTTCCTACTGTGGCCAATGAACCTTTGTCTTTATATTCGAAGGGTTTTATGGGCTTGTTATTTAAAATATTCAGTATTGAATTCCCCAGATATTTTCCTTGTTGAATAGCTGCTTGGGCTACTTGTGGATGTCCTTTGGGTGTATCTTCAGAAATTAGCGCTGCTATATCACCTATAGCAAAAATGTTTTCGTAACCTTCTACTTTTAAAAATAAGTCTGTTTTTAAGCGGTTGCCCTTAACCACGTGTTTTTCATCAATGCCTTTTGGGAACTGTCCTTTAACACCAGCCGTCCAGATGAGGTTTTTGGCTAAAATGGTTTTTCCACTTTTGGTTGTGACTACGGAACCGTCATAATCGCTTACCGATTCATTTAATAGTACCTTTACATCCAAGTCCTTCAAATATTTCAGGGTTTGCGAAGATGCCTTTTCAGACATTGTACTTAACAATTCATCAATGGCTTCTATTAAATAAATGTTCATAATGGAAGAAGGGTATTCTGGATAATCCTTGGGAAGAATGTATTTACAGAATTCAGCTAAAGCCCCTGCCATCTCTACGCCAGCAGGGCCACCACCAACGATGACGAAATTTGTTAAGGCATCACGTTCCTTTTCATCACAAGTGATGGCAGCTTGTTCCAAATTTTGAAGCATCATATGTCGGATGTTCAGGGAATCTCGAATGTCTTTCATTCCAAGACTATGGGACTCGACATTATCCAGCCCAAAAAAATTGGTAGTTGTTCCCGTTGCCAATACAAGATAGTCAAAGTGAAGGCTTCCCTTATTGGTTATAATGGTGTTTGTAGAAGGTTGGATTTCTTCTACTTCAGCCAAACGAAACAATACATTCTTATATCCATTGATTTGCTTTCGGAATGGAAACACAATACTGTCAGGCTCCAAGGCACTCGTTGCCACCTGATAAAATAATGGCTGAAACTGGTGGAAGTTGTTTTTATCAAACAGTACCACCTGCATCTCTTTGTGTTTCAGTTTTTCAACCAATGCCAAACCTGCAAACCCACCACCTATAATAACAACACGAGGTAAATTAGTATCAGGCAGGCAAATTTCATCTGTTATCTTGCAAGCAGGTTCTGTCATAGTAGTATTTGAATGGTTTACGTTCATATTAATTCTTTTGAACCTATTGTTCCTTTTTTATTTGTGCGTTATAAAATGCTCCAATACAAGCGCCTATAAGCCATCCTAAAATAAATGTTTGGACAAAGCCAAATAATGCTTCCAATGAGGAAATGTCCATTCTTATAATATTGGTAGTGTCCAGACCGTGTAAGAGACTATTAAAAAAGACAATAGATCCTTCTTGTCCCGCAGTAATCATTACAATCATACAGCCCAAATAAATCAAGCTTCCTGTAAGACCGAAGGCAAAACCGAGTTTTTTTACGTTTAAACGATGCATAATTTTATAATTTAAGGTTAGTTGTCCTCGTTTAAAATCTTTTTTGATTCTTCATATTCTTCCTTGGATATTTCGCCTTTTGCATAGCGTTTTTTAAGAATGTCCAATGGGCTGTCTTTCTTTGTTTTTTGGTAAGGGATATCATAAGGGATAAAGAATATCCAAATAATAATACCTAACCAAATAATCCACCATATAAGGTGCATGCCTCCAAAATGTCCGTCGTGTAAATGCATAATTAAAATTTTTAGTTGTTATTAATTAATTTCTGTGATTGTATAGCCATTGAGCGCATCGAGTTGCTTTTGTATTTCGGCAACCGAAAGTGCTTCATTCATCGTAATGAGTGTAGCTCCTTTTGGTGCCAATAAAATTTCAGCCTTATCGATGTTGAGATGCGATTCCAAGGTTTTCTTTACCCTTGCAACACATCCACCACAACTGATTCCATTTATTTGAAATTTTTGTTTCATCTGTTTATAATATTTGTTTTAAAAAAGGGCAGATGGAACATCCAATTAATCATTCCGCTGTGTGTTTAAAAATTAATAATGGATGCTTTATTGTTTTTTTATTAGTGATTATGTCCTTCTTGTTGATCTTTAGGTTTTGCTGATGGTGTATTTTGACCATTTTTGATTTCATCATTTTGTTTATGTTGTGAATGGTTATGACCACCGTGTCGATGAGACCCGTGGGGCATAAAAAGATGAATGCCAAACATAAAAAGGATGAAAATAAATAGTGATGAACCACCTCCTATACCAAATGAGGGCGCTAAAAAGATGAACAGTAGTGGTAGACCACAACCGATGACCATCCATATCCAGTGATTATTTTTCATTGTTTTTGATTTTAAAGGTTAAAATTAATGATGCTCGGTATGGTTTTCTTCAGATGGATTATTCATATCGTTCATCTTATTCATTCCCTGCATATCCATTCCTTTTTCACCCATCATATTTTTACAGGATTCCATACAGTCCTCGCTCATTATTCCTTTTTCGTGCATCATTTTCATCATAGTCCCCATCATTTTACCGTCGTTCATCATCGTTGCCATCATCGCGTGCATTGCTGTGCTGTCCTTCATGATCATTTGCATGTTTTCTCCATGTTTCACGGCACCCATCATCTTGTAGTTGTCCTGCATCATTTTCATGGCATTTTCGTCATTTTGCAAATTTGCCATAAATTCTGTCATGTAACTGTCATTCTGGGCAATGGCATTATAAACCTCGCTGCGGGATTCATGCGTTTCCATCAGCGCTAGAGGATTTGTTTCTTGGATACAACTGTTTAAGCTAAAAAGCCCAATTGCGGCTAAAATAATTACTTGTGTTTTCATCGTATTGTTTTATTTTGTTTTAATCAGGTGTTATTCTGGCTCAGTACTGCGGTTTTTATACTCGTATATTGACCACTAAGAATGTTAAATTTCTTCACAGTTGTTAACCTGATCGGGAGTTTTGCCACAAAACCCACATGGCTCTCCATTTTTATTAAGCAAAGGGTTTTGGCTTGCACATGTTCCTGCAAACTTGCCACCTTTTTTAGTCCAAAGTTTTATTGCTATTCCTGCAATTCCCAATCCTAAAAGTATTAATGTGATTAATATGAGTTTCATGGTTTATCTGTTTTTTTTTTGTGATACTACCAAGTTGCGAAAAGGGCAAATGGATAATCCAACCTACTTATTCACTGATTTTTTTAAGCGTCCATTTGTTATTATTGTTCCTAACCGCAATTAGATTATTAGAAATAAGTTTGGAGGTAATTACAGGAGGCTTTTTCATTTTCTCTTTGGTAAGGGTAATATGTATAGGTTCTTCTGTTAAATATTGATTTATTTCCCCAGCCTTTTCAATAACCACTTCATAATAGTGATAGTTCACTATGTTCTTCATCAGTTCATTCATGCCACTACTTTCTTCTTTGACCAATTTTAATGCAACAGCTACATCATTTTTAAAGTTGCTGGCATTCAAGAATTGTGGTGTAATGACTGTTTTTCCAGTTTTATCGATATAGCCATAATAGAGCACACCATCTTTATGATGTGCAATTAGACATCTTTCGTTACTGAATATGGGGTAATTTGCATTGTCTGTTTTGGTCAGTATCAAATCGTTTCGAAAATCAACTATTATTTTGCCATTTTGGTCAATAAAACCCCATTCGTTGTCTTTTTTAATGGCAGCTACGTCATTGTTAAAAGGGGAGATATATTCTAAACCTTCCAATGTTTGTGCAATTCCGAAAAAAGGAATTAATACTAATGTGATGAGAAATTTTTTCATTTTAGTTTGATTTATTTTAATAAAATTAGTGATTGTCTTAAGCTATCATCTGCACAACTTTCGTTGATATTTATATAATTTCATCATAAAAATTCCGTTTCCAATTTTCAGCGTTTTTATAATCGGTCATACTCAGACCCACTACTTCTTTAAACTGTCTGGACAAATGGTTGACACTACTATAATCCAAAATGTAGCCTATATCAGAAAAGGAATACTGTTTAAGCTGAATGAGTTCTTTTACCTTTTCAATCTTTAGTTTTATAAAGTATTTCTCGATGGTGGTTTTTTCATTGGTAGAAAAAAGCTTGCTCAATTGTTTATAATCCTTATGAAGACTGGATGCTAATAGTTCGGATGTTTTTAACTTTATATGTAATGGCAAGTCTTGCAATTGTTCAATTAGAATAATCTTGATTCTCTCTACAAGCATTTCTTCTTCGTTCTCAACGATTTCAAAATCATTGGCGTGAAGTACTGTTGTTACAGCATGGATAATTTCATCGTTGGTTTTTTTTGGTGCTTCTACCAATAATCTTCCCAATTCTAATGAAAGTATCTTTACTTCAAGTTGTTGCAATTCTTGCTGAATTACTTTTAAGCAGCGATTACAGACCATATTCTTAATCCAAAATTCTTTTGGTTTGCTCATAGTATATAATGTATTTGCATTGAATTTTAACTCAATGGTTTGAAAGGTGAAGACCTAACAGGTTTAATGGTGTAAGATGTTGTTGAGAATAGGTTACAACAAATGTCAGCCAGAAGTGAAAACTTGGCTATAAGAGGTATTGCAGATTAAAGTTAATCTACGATGTAGATTCTAAATTAGAAAGGTCTCGTTGAGAATAATTATATCTGTAGAAAGCAATGGTGGCCTGTAGGCTCTAAAGGAGATTGCGTTTTCATCTAATCCCTTAAAAAGATTTATATAAGAATAGACGAAAGTGTTTAAGAAAACGATTGTTTCGGTTTCGAGTATTGTATTGGACTTTTTGAATGTATCATCTCCTTCTTTAACAATGCTCTGATTATCGCAGCAGTCTTTCTCTTGAATAGAAGAACATTGCTTGAGATTATCATCTTTTTTTTGCACAATATCCATACAAGATTCCGCTTTGCTAAAAAAAGCGATATCCACCAATTTATTACAACAAAAGTGCATATCCACCGCAAAGGAAGAAGTAGAAAACAGTATTGATACTGCTAAAAAGAAGGATAATATTTTAGAAAAAAATGATTTCACGCTTAAATGTAGTCAAATTTTGTTTAACATTTGATTTTTAGTAACTATATGATTTTTTCATACAATTAATTAATTATCAGATTTTTATGTTTAAAATAATAGAAATGTGCTTTACAAAGATAATGAATAAAGTTCAACAAGAATATGATTTTCATCATATAAAATAAAATGTAATCTTTTTATTTGTACATAATATTTACGCTTTTTAAAGTGCAAATTAAATCTCGATGAATCAAAAAGAAATGTTAAATAAATAGAATGTTATAAATTTTTTCTAACTTTGCAGTACTAATGAAGGAATTTTTTCATAAAATATCATCCATTTGTATGGCACTTATTGTGCTTCTATCAACAGTTTCATTTACTGTTGATAGTCACTATTGTGGTGATACGTTAGTGGATTCTTCTTTATTTGGTCACGTTGAAACTTGCGGAATGGAAGTTCAACAACAATTGCCTTCATCAGAGTGTGATATCAGCAAAGACGATTGTTGTAGTGATGAACAATTTATTGTTGAAGGCCAAGATACTATAAAAACGTCGTTTGATAAATTGAATAAAGATCAACAATTGTTTGTTGCCGCGTTTATTCACAGTTATATAAATCTGTTTTTTGAATCTCAAACAGATATAAACTCTTATAGAGATTACACACCTCCTCTTTTGGTCAAGGATATTCAAATTCTAGACCAAACTTTCCTTATTTGATTTTTAAGTAATTATCACTGTAGTCCTGCATTAACTTGTTTTGGACACTTCTGCTTGTTTAGTGCTTTTTAAACAAGATTTATAATTTCTTAATACATATACCTATGCTAAATAAAAGCATCAAATTTCTAATTGAAAACAAACTGGTAGCCGTTTTGCTATTAGCTTTATTTGTGGCTTGGGGAGTCGTAAATGCCCCTTTTGAATGGAACACTGGTTCATTACCTCGTAATCCTGTAGCTGTAGATGCGATTCCCGATATTGGCGAAAACCAACAAATTGTATTTACTAAATGGGATGGTCGTTCCCCACAGGATATTGAAGATCAAATTACCTATCCATTAACCACATCGCTTTTGGGTATTCCAGGCGTTAAAACCATACGTAGTTCTTCTATGTTCGGGTTTTCTAGTATTTATATCATTTTTGAAGAGGATATCGAATTCTACTGGAGCCGAAGCCGAATCCTTGAAAAGCTAAATTCTTTACCTGCTGGACTTTTACCAGAAGCTGTTAATCCAGCACTTGGGCCAGATGCAACAGGACTTGGTCAAATTTATTGGTATACACTAGAAGGTCGTGATGAAAACGGAAACGTAACAGGTGGTTGGGATTTGCAGGAATTACGAAGTATTCAAGATTTCTACGTGAAATATGCGCTGTCTTCAGCAAGTGGTGTTTCTGAAGTCGCCTCAATTGGTGGTTATGTTTTAGAATACCAAGTAGATGTCAACCCCGAGTTGATGAGGCAATATAAAATTGGTTTAAATGAAGTTGTCAAAGCGGTTAAACAAAGTAATAAGGACGTTGGTGCACAGACTTTGGAAATTAACCAAGCGGAATATCTCATACGTGGTTTGGGGTATGTCAAGTCCCTTGAAGATCTAGAAAATGCTGTAGTGACATCAGAAAATTTCACCTCTATACGTTTAAAGGATATTGCAAAAGTTTCGCACGGTCCTGCAACAAGAAGAGGTATTTTAGATAAAGAAGGAGCAGAGGTTGTAGGAGGAGTGGTGGTTGCCAGATATGGTGCTAACCCTATGGAGGTCATCAATAATGTGAAAGAGAAAATAAGCGAATTAAGTTCAGGTTTGCCCTCTAAAACATTAAGTGATGGAAGAACATCACAACTTACCGTTGTTCCCTTTTATGACAGAACAGAACTTATTCAAGAAACATTGGGAACACTCGATGAAGCGCTGTCATTGGAGATTCTTATAACCATTTTTGTAATCATCATAATGGTGTTCAATTTAAGGGCTTCATTATTGATTTCGGGATTATTACCTGTTGCGGTGCTAATGGTTTTTATTTCAATGAAACTCTTCAATGTGGATGCTAACATTGTGGCCTTATCAGGTATCGCTATCGCTATCGGAACAATGGTCGATGTAGGTGTTATTCTTACAGAAAATGTACTTCGGCACATTGATGAAAATGAGGAAAACGTTCCAATGAACACAGTAGTATATAATGCAACTGCCGAAGTTTCTGGGGCAATTTTAACAGCAGTACTGACCACTATTATAAGTTTTATTCCTGTATTTACGATGATTGGTGCTGAAGGTAAATTGTTTAGACCTTTGGCTTTTACCAAAACGGCCGCCCTAACAGCATCCCTAATTGTGGCTTTATTTTTAATTCCACCGTTCGCAGCCTATTTATTTAAAAAGCGTAATATAAAGACTTCTTTTTGTTATATGCTAAATGGAGCAATGATTATTTTGGGTATTGTATCTCTTATTTTTGGATATCCGCTAGGATTAATATTAGTAGCATTTGGTGTGGTGGGTATCCTCTCGTTAAAGAAAATAATTACCTCAAAACGCTCAAATACTATCAACATATTTGTATCAGCTTTTGCTATCATATTCTTATTGGCAGAGTATTGGAGACCACTTGGCGTAGATAGAAGCATATTTATAAATCTAATTTTTGTAGGTCTTATCTGTTTTGGTCTTTTAGGGGTGTTTACACTTTTTAGAAACTATTATGTGCGAATTTTAAATTGGGCACTGCGCAATAAGTTATTATTTCTTTCGGTTCCCACCGCGATTGTCATTTTCGGTGTATTGATTATGCGTGATACTGGTAAGGAATTTATGCCATCCCTTAATGAAGGATCTTTTCTGTTAATGCCAACTTCAATGCCGCACTCTGGGGTTGAAGAGAACAAACGTGTATTGCAGCAATTGGATATGGCAGTAGCTAGCCTTCCAGAAATTGAAACAGTCGTTGGTAAATCGGGGCGTACAGAATCTGCATTGGATCCAGCACCCTTATCGATGTATGAAAATATGATTCAGTACAAATCTGAATACATGCTAAATGAGAACAGGAAAAGACAGCGCTTTAAAGTAAATGATGATGGATTATTTGTTCTCAAGGATGGAAGTTTGGTAACCAATCCTAATAATGAAATTGAAGATGATAATTCCAATTACAAGGCGTCCGAATTAAAAGATCCTTTTTCTGTCACTAATTCTCAACTTATTCCAGATGACGATGGAGAGTACTTTAGAAACTGGAGACCAGAGATTAAATCACCAGATGATATTTGGAAAGAAATTGTGAAGGTTACAAAGCTTCCTGGAGTTACTTCAGCACCTAAACTACAACCCATTGAAACACGTTTGGTGATGTTGCAAACAGGGATGCGAGCACCAATGGGAATAAAAGTGAAAGGACAGGATTTAAAAGAAATTGAAGCATTTGGACTGCAGTTAGAAGATATATTAAAGCAAGCAGAAGGTGTTAAGAATGAAGCTGTATTTGCTGACCGTATTGTAGGTAAGCCTTATCTGTTATTGGATATTGACAGGGATCGACTGGCACGATATGGAATTACTATTGAAGATGTGCAACAAGTCATTCAAATTTCGGTTGGAGGAATGGTATTAACACAGACCGTTGAAGGTAGGGAGCGCTACGGTATTCGAGTGCGCTACCCAAGAGAATTGCGCGCAAATCCAAATGATCTCGAAGACATTTATGTTCCTGTAGAAAAAGGAAGCCCAGTACCATTAAGTGAGCTTGTGACTATTAGATATGAGCAAGGACCACAAGTTATAAAGAGTGAGGATACGTTTTTAGTAGGATATGTTCTTTTTGATAAACTAGATGGTTTCGCTGAAGTAGACGTGGTGGAAAATGCACAAGCGCTTATTCAAGAAAAAATCGATTCAGGAGAGTTGATTGTGCCTAAAGGTATCAATTATCAATTTACGGGAACATACGAAAACCAATTGCGAGCAGAGAAAACTCTTGGCGTAGTAGTGCCATTGGCACTTGCCATTATCTTCCTTATCCTTTATTTCCAGTTCCGTTCCGTGACTACCTCTTTGATGGTTTTTACAGGAATTGCTGTAGCCTTTGCCGGAGGTTTTCTAATGATTTGGTTTTATGGCCAAGATTGGTTTCTAAACTTCAACTTTTTTGGAGAAAATTTACGAGACCTCTTTCAAATGCACACTATTAATTTAAGTGTTGCGGTATGGGTAGGGTTTATTGCCCTGTTTGGTATTGCAACAGATGATGGTGTGGTTATGGCAACTTATTTGACCCAAACCTTTGATAGAAATACACCCGAAACAAAACAGGAGATTCGGGCGTCTGTAGTGGAAGCAGGAGAAAAGCGTATTCGTCCGTGTTTAATGACAACGGCAACAACTATTCTTGCGCTGTTACCGGTATTAACATCAACGGGTCGTGGGAGTGATATAATGATTCCAATGGCTATACCATCATTTGGAGGGATGCTTATTGCACTTATAACTTTATTTGTTGTTCCAGTATTGTTTAGCTGGAAAAAAGAATTTCAATTAAAAAGAGCTATAAAATGAAACATATAATATTTATAATCTGTTTGTTGTTTGTGTCAACTTTCGCAAAAGCACAAGATTTAGAAACTCTTATTCAAGAAGCATTATCCAAAAGTCCAGAGATTCAAAAGTTTGATCTTCAGTTTCAAATTGCTTCTGAAAAAGTAAATGAAGTTAACAGCTTACCAAATACAGAATTTAATTTTGGAGTTATGGCTATAGCACCTGAAATGGATATGCCTATGGAACAATTCAGCGCCTCTGTAATGCAAATGTTACCGTGGTTCGGAACGATATCTGCAAGAGAGCATTACGCCACATCGATGGCAGATGCTCAATATGTTGAAGTGACAATCGCAAAACGAAAATTAGCACTTTCCGTATCCCAATTCTATTATTTGCTCTATGAAATTAGAGCCAAACAAAAAGTGCTTGATGAAAATATAGCACTCTTGGAAACTTATGAACGTCTTGCACTCACTTCTTTAGAGGTAGGCAAGGCATCAGCAGTGGATGTGTTGCGGTTACAAATTAGACAGAATGAGCTAAAACAGGAGAAAGACGTTTTAATTCAGCAAAATAAAGGGATACAGGCAGCTATGAACAGTTTAATAAACCGGGAATATAATAAAGATGTAACTGTCGTTTCTTCTTTGGAAATTCCGAAAGGCGACAATTTTTATAGTTATGAGAGTTTGTCCGTAAATCCAGAGTTGCTTAAATACGACAAACTATACCAGTCTGTGGAGCAGGCCGAGTTGTTAAACCAAAAAGAAGGTGGACCAATGATTGGTTTCGGAGTGCAGTATATCAACCAAGAAGATAGTCCAATGATAACCAGCTCTTTTAAAGATATGGTTATGCCCATGGTTTCTGTGTCAATTCCAATATTCAATAATAAATATAAATCTCAAACTAAGCAGAATGAGTTGCGAAAAAAGGAAATACAATCTCAAAAAGACGAACGTCTGAATGTGTTGACAGCCGAATTATCAAAAGCTATTTCGCAGCGTAATCAGGCAAGAATAAAATTCAATACACAGGCAAACAACTTGAAACAGGCCGAAGATGCTGAAGAAATCCTTATTAAAAACTATGAAACGGGAACTATTAATTTTAATGACGTACTCGATATTCAGGAATTACAATTGAAGTTTCAAATGGGGCAAATTGAGACAATCAAGCTTTATTATGTTCAAACCGCTCTTATTAATTATTTAACGAATTAATACAATCCGATCTGGAGCAATTAGAAGAACTAATTTTTATTAAAATTGAGAAAACTAAAAATATGAAAGCAATACACTATTCAATTCTATTCCTATTAATTGGCTGTCCAGCACTGTTTGCACAGTCTGTTGAAGGCAATATTGATAATTTGCCAGTAAAGGAATATACGTTAACCCTCAAAGAAGAAATGGTTAACAAAGCAGGAACAGAAGTAAAAGGGATGACCGTTAATGGTACAATCCCAGGGCCAACACTTGAATTTACCGAAGGCGAATATGCGGTTATTTACGTGAAAAACGAAATGAGCGTTGAAACTTCGGTGCATTGGCACGGAATCCTTTTACCGAATTTTTACGATGGTGTTCCTTATTTGACTACACCGCCTATAAAGCCCGGAACTACTTTTAAATATGAGTTTGCCATTAAGCAAAATGGAACGTATTGGTATCACTCGCACACAATGCTACAGGAACAAAGTGGTGTTTTCGGCTCCATTGTCATCCATCCAAAAGAAGAAAGTTTCGAATACGACAAAGATTTAGTGTTGATATTGTCCGACTGGACAAATGAAAAACCAATGAATGTGCTACGAAACCTAAAGCGAGGCAATGAGTGGTATCAAATGAAGAAAGGTACATCTACACCTTTAAATCAAGTGGTTGCAAGAGGTGCCTTTGGCGCACAATTAGATTTCTGGCGTCAACGGATGGAAGGTGCCGACATTGCCGATATTTATTATCCTGCATTTTTAGTCAATGGTAAAGAGATTGCAGAATATCCTGAATTTCAACCGGGTGAAAAAGTAAGGTTACGTATTATCAACGGAGCTGCCTCTTCACAATTCTGGATGACCTTTGGTGGTCAAGCACCAACAATGGTTTCAGCTGACGGAAAAGACATTGTTCCTGTAAAGCGTAGCAAAACATTTATTGCTATTGCAGAAGCCTACGATTTTATTATAACTATTCCTGAAAATGGTAAAATTGAGTTGCGTTCAATGGCGCAAGATGGCTCTGGCAATTCCTTGGCATACATTGGTAATGGCGAAATTCTACCTGCAGAAATTCTTCCGAGACCTGACAAAATCCAAATGATGCAGGAAATGGCCAAAATGAAAATGAAAATGGGTGCTCACGCGCTAAAATTTCAGCCAGGTAAAGACGAACGTTTTGAGATGAAAGAAGAATATGGCATGCAGATGGATGATATGAAGGGGATGGAAGTGAACGGTAAGATGAAAATGGATCATTCTAATATGAAAAATGATAAAATGGCGAATGATATGAAGATGGATTCTACAATGACCCATATGGATCATTCTAAAATGGAAAATAGTGATATGAAAATGGATAATAAAGAATCAAACACTATGGAGGGAATGGATATGTTTTCAGAATACAACTATGATTATTTGAAGTCCCCAGAAAAGACAACCTATGCAAAAGGCACACCAGTTAATGAAATCTTGTTGAACCTCACAGGGAATATGAACCGATATATATGGAGTATGAATGGTGTTCCCTTGTCTGAAACTGATAAGATAAAGATAAAGGGAAATCAAGTTACAAGAATCACTCTAAACAACCTTACAATGATGCATCATCCTATGCATTTACACGGTCACTTTTTTAGAGTTATTAATAAAAATGGAGAATACTCGCCCTTAAAACATACCGTAAATGTTCCGCCAATGGAAGAAATAACTATCGAGTTTTATGGGGATGAATATGGAGACTGGTTTTTCCATTGTCATATTTTATATCATATGATGGGTGGTATGGCTAGAGTAATGAGTTACGATACACCTAGAGATACTAGAATGGAAGCCTATCCCGTTTCAAAATTGATTAAAGAAACAGATTTATGGTATTCTTGGGGAATGGTTGATGTAGCTTCACATATGACTGGTGCAACATTTATGACGTCCAATATTAGAAACCAGTTTACGCTTTCGGCGGAATATGGATGGAACGAAAACCTTGAAGCAGAATTTACATATGAACGCTATTTACACGATTATTTACGTGTTTTTGGTGGTGTAAATGTTGAAAATGAAGGAGCCGATAGTTTGGATGAAATCAATACAACCGCTATTGCAGGAATTAGGTATTTAACCCCATTTCTGTTTAGTCTAGATGTTCGTATGGATAGTAAGTTACGTCCACAAATTAGTTTGAGTCGTGCGATAACTATTTTTCCAAGAACGGTTCTTTTTGGAGTTTATGAGTATCAAGCAGATTTTGGATGGGTAGATGAATTACCACTAGGTGATAGCTTTAAGAAAGAAGTCGTCTGGAGTGCAGGAATTGAATATTTATTATCTAGAAATTTTTCAATTATAGGTAGTTATGACAATCGCTTTGGAGCAGGTGGTGGACTATCTGCACGTTTTTAATAAAACAAAATAAATCACAATTAATATTAATAATCAAAATCAAATACAAAATGAGCAAATTAAAAACAACATTAGGTATCGTTGCGATAGCATTCATAACCTTAACAGCAGTGTCTTGTAAAGACAACAACAAAGAACAAAATAACACTGATGTAGACCATTCCGAAATGAATCACGATAATAGTGATGGTCACCACGATAGTGAAAAAAAAGACATGGCAATGAGTGGAGATGGTAATTCAGAAGTCATATTAAACGATTATTTCAATCTTAAAGATGCATTGGTTGCCGATGATAATGCTAAAGCCAAAGAACTTGGTGCACGCCTGGCAACAAGTTTAGGGAAGCTTGATGTTTCTAGTTATACAGATATGCAAAAGACCGATTTAAAAGATATTATTGAAGATACCGTAGAACACGCAGAACATATTTCTGAAAGTGATATAGCACACCAGCGAGAGCACTTTAAAATCTTAAGTGAAGGTGTAACGGATATGGTCGCAATTACTGGAACTAAAAACACGCTATACCAACAATTTTGCCCAATGTACGATGGTGGTAGTAATTGGTTAAGTATGAGTGAAGAAGTAAGAAACCCTTACTACGGAAGTAAAATGCTGAAATGTGGTAAGGTGCAAAAAGAAATTAACTAGATGAAGATTGTAAAAGTCATAGCATTAGTATTATTGGTAGGGTTTGTGGGGATACAATTTATTCCCACAGAACGCAATCAAAACGATACAGTACCCAAAACTGATTTTATGTTAGTCCATAATGTTCCTGAAAAAATTCAGCAAAAGTTACAGGTATCCTGCTATGATTGCCACAGTAATAACACGCAATACCCTTGGTATAATAAAATTCAACCCGCTGCTTGGTTTTTGGAAGACCACATCAAAGAAGGAAAGGCCGAACTTAATTTTAGTGAATGGGATTCGCTTTCAAGCCGAAGAAAATCAAGTAAACTTCGGTCAATTATAAAACAGATAGAAAGCGGAGAAATGCCTTTGGATTCTTACACTTTAATACATAGTGAGGCAATATATTCAAAAGCTGAAGAAGAGGAATTAATCAATTTTATTTCAAAATTAAAAGATAGTTTATAAACAATAATTAAATATAGAAAAATGAAAAATTTAAAAATGAGCATAGCAGCAATGCTATTGTTAGTCGTTTCTTTTGCAAATGCACAAATTAGTGACGTAAAAGCAGAGGCGGTTTTAAGTGATTACTTCAATTTAAAAGATGCTTTAGTAGGAGATGACACTAAAAAAGCAGCACAAACAGGCACTAAACTGGTAGCTTCTCTAAAAGCATTTGATATGAGTGGTTATACAAAAGAACAGCAAGAAGAGCTGGCCGATATCATAGAAGATGCTACGGAACACGCAGAACATATTTCTGAAAGTGCCATAGACCATCAACGCGAGCACTTCAAGACGTTGAGCAAAGATATGACAGATATGGTGGCTATTACCGGCACAAAAACCACCTTGTACGAACAGTTTTGCCCAATGTATGATAAGGGTAGTGCTTGGTTAAGTACCAGTAAGGAGATTAGAAACCCGTATTACGGGAGTAGAATGCTGAAATGTGGAAAAGTTCAAAAAACTATTCAATAGATAATTCCTTGTAAAAATCTTCTCGATATTCTGGTTTATTAGTTAGCAGAAAGTTGTAAGATAATAAGGATATCAGAATAGTTAAGACCTGTCTTGGGAAGGAAAATAGTTAGTGTTAAAACCTTCCCGTGTCAGGCACAATAAATTTTGAAAAAGAAAAGTTGATTTGGTTAATAGCAGCCTGAACATGGGAGAGAGATTAAATCCTTTAATATAAAGTCTCTCTTCCTATGTCAGGTATTTAAAAACTTATGATGAAGAGAAGTTTAGTGAAGAATGCTTGGTTTTGAGGGGTAAACATTTTGGTTGGTTTATTAAAGTTTATCTCTCACTTTCAAGTAGTACTTATAGGCTTATTACCATTGCAGGCAAACTATTGGTAATGATAGAAGTTTCCTTTAGCTTTTTGGTATTGCAAACATTAATAGAATTCACGTTGACAAATAAATTCTGAAAAATTAAAATTATGAAAATTCATTCGCCGTCACGAAATAAAAAATAAATATTAAAGATAAAACCTTATGAAACTACGTATTCCTATTAGCCTATTGTTATGCACTTTTCTTTTCGTGTCCTGTAAACAAGAAAAAAAAGAAATAATTACGGAACAACCTCAAGCTGAAACGACCTCGAAACCACCAAAGAAAGTATTAAGCCCACATACGTCTGCAATGGCGATGATAGGGGGACGCACATATCCACATCGACTATTCATCACCGGGTGTTAGGAATAGAATGATATTTGGAGGTCTATTGGCTTACGATCAAGTTTGGCAAGCTGGTGCACATATGGCGACTTGGATAGAAACCAATAAAGATTTAAACATTGAAGGAAAAGAATTGAAAGCTGGCAAATACGGATTATTTGTAATTCCTAATGAGGAAGAATGGAAAATCATTTTCAATACCAATTGGGATCAACACGGTAAAGATGAATATGACGAGAAGGATAATGTATTACAATTTAAAGTAACCCCTAAAATTTCCGAAGAAGTTCAGGAGCATTTAGAATATAAGATAACAAAGACTTCCGATGCATCAGGCACAATGAGTTTGAGTTGGGAGAGGGTCGTTATTGAATTTCCATTTGAAGTAAATTAAAATGATTAAAAGAAAGACAGCTTTTAAAATAAGAAAAACACATCGCTATTTAGGCCTTTTTATTGGCATTCAATTTTTGATGTGGACTATTGGTAGCTTGTATTTCAGTAGGACGGAAATTGATGAAATTCACGGAAACCATTTTAAGAAAGATGAACCTGAACAGATTTCTTTTAACAACTTAATGGGGATTGCTCAACTTAAAAATTTGCAATCCATTCAAACTTTAGAATTATTGGAAATTGCCAAAGAGCCTCATTATTACTGTTAATTACGGTATTAAGCGGTTTTTTACTTTGGTAAACCTTATCGCCAACCATTAGAAAAGTTTTTAAAAAGAAACAAAATAAGTAACACTAAAATCAACATAAATGGAAAATTCAAATCAACACAAAAAGAAGAATCAATACACAAAATTTGTAGGTATGCTGGCGGCATCCTTTGTTGCAATGTATATTACAATGTACCTAAACACGTATCAAATTGATCACGTTTATTTTAGTCTCACGCGGTTTTATATGAGTTGTTTGGGTATTGCAGCTATGGCCATCATAATGTTTGTGGCGATGCGAAATATGTACCAAAACAAAAAGAAGAATATAGCAATCATCTTGGGTAGTATTATTCTTTTTGCTGGCGCATTAGGTCTTGTGAGAGCCCAAGCCCCAATTATTGGAGATGTATTATGGATGAAAGCTATGATACCGCATCACTCTATTGCCATATTAACTAGTAAGCGAGCTGATATACAAGATCCAGAAGTTAAGAAATTAGCCGATGATATTATCAAAGCACAAGAAAAGGAAATTGCTGAAATGAAAGCAATGATAAAACGATTGGAAAATAACAAATAAATAAAATTAAAATGAATAAAAATATCATTTACATAGGCGTTGCGTTGATTGTTGGCTTGTTAGGCGGATTTCTTCTATTTGGTGGAGGTTCTTCGGATAAGGCAAATAATGCCAAAGACTCTCACGAACACGCAGAAGAAATTGCTGCTAAGCAAATGTGGACTTGTTCTATGCATCCACAGATTATGCAACCAGAACCAGGAGATTGTCCTATTTGTGGAATGGATTTAATTCCAGCCGAATCTGGTGCCGATGGCCTAAATGCCAATGAAATAAAAATGACAGATAACGCCATGGCGCTGGCAAATATCCAAACGTCACTTGTAGGACAAGGACAAATGGGAAATAATTCCCTGAAATTATCTGGTAAGATTAAAGCCAATGAAGAGTCAAATGCCGTACAAGTCACGTATTTTGGAGGAAGGATAGAAAAACTATACGTTAATTCTACAGGAGAGCGTGTTGGAGCAGGACAACGCTTGGCAACTATTTATTCGCCAGAATTGGTTGCGGCACAGCAAGAGCTACTTACCGCATCATCTTTGAAAGAATCGCAACCAGAATTGTATAAAGCAGTTAGAAACAAGCTCAAACTTTGGAAACTTTCAGAAAAGCAAATTAACGCTATAGAAACTGCTGGAAAAGTACAAGAGAACTTTCCAATTTTTGCAACCGTATCGGGAACGGTAACAATGAAAATGGTAGAAGAAGGGGATTATCTAAAGCAAGGTCAGCCCTTATACAAAATTGCAAATCTCAATACCGTATGGGCGGAATTTGATGCCTATGAAAACCAAATTGCTTCGTTAAAAAAAGGACAAACTATTAAAGTAACCACAAATGCGTATCGGAATGAAGTATTTGATGCAAAAGTCTCGTTTATTGACCCATTATTAAATTCTGCAACAAGAACGGTAGTTGTGAGAGCGGTTTTACAAAATAAGAAGGATCTCTTTAAACCAGGAATGTTCGTGGAAGGCATAATTGAGGGTGTGCAAACAAGCATCGAGAATACTGTTTCTGTACCATCCACTGCTGTTATGTGGACGGGAGAACGCTCTGTAGTCTATGTCAAAACGAATCCTAATGAAGCTATTTTTGAAATGAGGGAAGTTTTATTAGGCAATGCTACTGGCGATAGTTACACCATTCTTGAAGGTTTAAAGAATGGAGATGAAGTAGTAACTAACGGAACGTTTACCGTAGATGCTGCTGCACAGTTACAAGGCAAAAAAAGTATGATGAATGCATCGGGTGGTAAAACAACCACAGGTCACGAAGGACATTTGGGAATGCAAGAAGAAAGTTCTGGAGAAACTACAAATGAAGCCAATCATTCTCAAATGAAGGAAAGGATTGCCGTTTCAAACAAATTTCAGAATCAGTTAAAACAGGTTTTCGATGATTATATCCTTCTAAAAGATGCATTGGTAAATGATGATGCCAAAAATGCACAAAAAGCAGGAAAACAAATAGACCAATCCCTGAAAAAAGTAGATATGAAGTTGTTATCTGATGAAGAAGCACATAACCATTGGATGACCATTCAGAAGGAGTTAAAGACCTCTGCCAATGCCATTGAGAACAGTACGGATATTGTAATCCAAAGAGGGCATTTTAAGCATCTTTCTGCCCATATGATAAGTAGTATACAGCTTTTTGGGGTCAATGAAGAAATATATGTTCAGTTTTGTCCAATGGCAGATAATAATAAGGGTGCTTATTGGATAAGTTTAGAAAAAGAGGTGCGCAATCCTTATTATGGAGAGGCTATGAAAACCTGTGGAGAGGTAAAAGCAACATTACAATAAAATGAAATACGGATTAATCAAGTAATCTGAATAAGACCATAGAGCAATCTTGGTTTTATCACGGCGAACGATAATGAGTGAAAGCAGAAGAAATAGAAGAAAAAATGAAAGGAAGGAACATCAACCTGAAAGTGATATTTCAAAAAAAGATAAAATTATAGCTTTTCTTGTAATCGTATTGATTTTTGTTGTTGCTGCAATAGCTGCTGTTTACTATTCTCTATACAAATCTGGATCAACATTATTTTGAAAAAAGTACTATATGAATGAGATTATCCATATTAAAAATATGGTCTGCCCAAGATGTATTTCGGCGGTATCCAATATTTTGGAACAACTTGAAATACCGTATGTCTCTGTCAAACTGGGAGAGGTTAAATTGGTTTCAGCATTAAATACCCAGTCCAAAAATGGCCTTGCCAAAGCGCTTCAAAATTCAGGATTTAGTTTGATTGACGACCGTAAAAGTCAACTTATTGAACAAATGAAAACATTGGTTGTAGATAAAATCCATCATTCTTCCGAGGAGCTCGATTTCAAATGGGCAGATTATATAGGCGACAATATTCATCTTGATTATAAATATTTAAGTTCTCTATTCTCATCAGTAGAAAGTATCACGTTTGAGCAATACATTATAAATCAAAAAATTGAGCGTATAAAAGAACTCATCATTTATGATGAATTAACCTTGAGTGAAATAGCTTTTAAACTTCATTATAGTAGTGTTGCTTATTTAAGTAACCAGTTTAAAAAAGTTACAGGAATGACGCCTACCCAGTTTAAAAATTCTGTTGGTGAGAACAGGAAATTTTTGGATGAAATTTAATAGGAGTACTTTAAATAAATAATTTTATACTAATTTGAAATAATTAATACTATTTGATATTTACTATTTAAGCATTTGCTTAATTACGTAATTAATTATATATTTGCACCTGTAAAACATAACTTATGAAATTAGAAATAACCTGTACAAGGGCGGAAGCCAACCATAAGCAGTTACAAAACTGTATGGAGACATTGGATGAAATGGAAGGAAGTTTTCAAAAAATGACAAAACTTTTATCAATTGCCGGAAGCGATGTAAGATTGAAAATTCTTTATTTATTGAATTTAGAAAATGAGCTATGCCCTTGTGATTTAGCAGATATTCTAAAAATGAGTATGCCGGCAATCTCACAACATATACGCAAAATCAAAGATGCAGGAATAATCAATTCAAGACGCGATGGTCAAACGCTTTACTATTCTTTAAATAGAGATGAAACAGAGATATTTAGTAGCATTTTTAAATCAATAGAATTAATTAGAAAAACAGCATAATTTATAAAGAAATGAAAACAGAAAAAACATCAAAAAATGCAACATACACAGGTTTATTTGCTGCTGTAGCAGCATCTTCTTGTTGCATACCACCTGTTATAGCATTAATTGCTGGCGTTGGAGGAAGTGCGTCTGCACTATCTTGGATGGAACCATTTAGACCATATTTAATTGGTTTAGCTATAATCGCAATTGGCTATGCCTGGTATAATTATTTAAAACCAAAAAATGCCGATGATTGTGGTTGTGAAGTTGATGCAAAACCAAAATGGTTTCAAACCAAAGGTTTTTTAATTGGTATTACATTGTTTGCAGCAGTTTCAATTGCTTTTCCTTATTATGCTCATATTTTTTATCCTGATAATAAGAAAGAAGTGGTTATAGTCAATCAATCCATTATTCAAACATTAAATTTTGATGTTAAAGGGATGACTTGTGCATCTTGTGAAGAACACGTTAAACACGCAGTTAATGAGTTAGAAGGTATTGTAAAAATCAATGCTTCCTATGAAAAGGCAAACGCAGAAGTGAAGTTTGATAATACAAAAACGACTAAAGAGGATATAGAAAAAGCAATAAACTCAACAGGATATAAAGTAATTAATAAAGAAAAAGATGAGTAATAAAATAATAAATTTAAACATCAACGGAATGACTTGTTCTGGGTGTTCATCACATATTGAAAAAGATTTAAACGTTAAAGACGGAATTGTAAGTAGTATTGTAAATCACGAAACAGGAGAAGGAAAATTTGTTTATGACACCAATAAAATAAGCAATCAAGATGTTATTAACGCAGTAAACAATGTAGGTAACTATTCAGTTGTTGAAGATATAAAAAAGAAAGATTGCTGTGTTACAAATACCAAAGATTATGATGAAAAGAATAAATTCGATTTAATTGTTATTGGTGGAGGTTCAGCAGCATTTTCAGCAGCTATAAAAGCCGAAGGCATTGGCTTAACAACATTAATGGTAAATGATGGATTAGATTTTGGAGGAACCTGTGTCAATGTTGGCTGTGTACCTTCTAAAAATTTGATTAGAGCTGCCGAAACAGTGTATCACGCAACACATTCTAATTTTAAAGGAATTAAACCCAAAGGTGTTGAAATTGATTTTACTCAAATTATAAAAGACAAAAAAGCATTAGTATCCACATTACAGCAACATAAATATATGGATGTGGTAAGTGATTTCAAAAACTTAACAATGCTTAAAGGTTGGGCAAAATTTGTAGATAATAAAACCATTCTTGTAGATGGAAAAGATACATACACCGCAACTAACATCATTATAGCAACAGGAGCAACAACAAACATTCCAAACATTGAAGGACTAAATAAAGTAGGCTACTTAACGAATGTATCTTTATTCGATTTAGAAGAAAAACCAAAAAGCTTAACCATAATGGGAGCTGGCTATATCGGTTTGGAAATTGCAATGGCATATAACCGCTTGGGAGTAAAGGTTCGTATCATAGAATTTACAGATAGACCATTACGTAGTCAAACCAACGATATTACAGATGTTTTAGAAACACAAATGAAAACTGAAGGGATTGAAATCCTTCCAAATTTTAGAGCCATTAAATTTGAAAAAGATGGCGACAACACTATTATTCATTGCAAATGTCCTGATGACTCTACCACTCAAATAATTGAAGAAGGCCATATTGTCGTAGCTACAGGAACAAAACCATATACATCTAAATTAGGTCTTAAGAATATTGACTTAAACCTGACAGAAAAAGGACATATTTTAGTTAACGAAAAAATGGAAACTAATATTTCCAATATTTACGCAGCAGGAGATGTTACCAATACACCAGCATTTGTGTATACAGCAGCAACCGAAGGCAGTGCAGCAGTACAAAACGCATTTTCATTATCAAAAACCATTTTGGATTATTCATCTTTACCTTGGGTAGTATTTACAGACCCTCAAATTGCAGGAGCAGGTATGGACGAATTGGAAGCAGAAAAAAAGGGAATTCCTTTTGAAGTCAGTAAACTTGATTTAATTCACGTTCCAAGAGCATTGGCAGCGCAAGATACCAGAGGGTTCATAAAACTGATGCGCAACACTGAAACCGATAAATTAATAGGCGCAAGAGTCATAGCAACAGAAGGTGGCGAACTCATCCAACAATTAAGTATGGCTATTAAATTTGGAATCACTGTAAAAGACTTGGCAGAAAGTTTTTATCCATATTTAACTTTAGGGGAAGCTGTTAAACTGGCAGCAATTACCTTTGGAAAAGATGTTTCTAAATTAAGTTGCTGTGCGAGTTAATTCAAAATAAAAGGTTTTAAAGGGAATGCCAGTTCTTTTATGAATTTGAAAACTGCGAGAAAGTATTAAAACCAAAAGAAGGAGACTGTTGTATTTATTGCTCTTTTGGAACTATACCCTGTCCACCGATTCAAGAAAATAAAAGTTGCTGATAATTTCTTTGCACAACCTGTGCATCGATTAATTTGTATATTTGTAAAACTTTATGAAAATATTCTTTTCCATATCAATGTCGCTTCTATTCTTTTTTCAGGGAATTAGCATTGATATGGATTTTTGTGGGCCAATTAAAGAAATTTCAAGCATTATTACCCATTATCAAGACCATAAAGTTTATGGAGACTCTTTCCTTGAATATGTAGTTGAAGATTACATTGACAATGATGCAAAAAATGAAGGGCATCATAATAACCCAGATAAGGAGAATACACCAGTCCATTCCCATCATCAATGTTGTCACCCTCTAGTATTAATTATTGCGAACAACAATTCGGCTTTAACCAATCAACTAAAGTTTGAAGGGAAAAAACAGTTTACCTTACATAAAGTAAACTTCACTTCCAGATATCTGGAATCGCTTTTCCAACCCCCTAAAGTATAATTCAGTTTTTTAAGGATAGCTATATCCTTACGTGATGCTTTTCAAAGTAAGCATCCCATTATAAACGCATTGCATCTAATTGCATTGCGAGGTTTAAACTGAATTAATACTTTTTCTATGATTAACAAAATCATTTCATTTTCCATTAATAACAAGTTTATTATTGGGCTCTTTATAGTGGCACTTGTAGGTACGGGCATTTGGTCTATGGCCACTATAAATCTGGGTTCTGTACCCGATATTACCAACAACCAAGTACAGGTTATTACAGTTGCCCCAAATTTAGGTACTGAAGATATTGAGCAATTTGTTACCTATCCGGTAGAATTGGCAATGGCCAATCTTCCTGATGTTATTGAGCTGCGTTCGGTGTCTCGTTTTGGGCTGTCCGTGGTTACCATTGTATTTAAGGACGAGGCAGGCACATATCTTCCCCGGCAATTAGTGCAAGAGAAATTAACCGAAGTTGCCGGAGAAATCCCCGAAGGCTTCGGCACGCCATTTATGGCCCCAATTACCACAGGTTTGGGCGAAATCTACCAATACAGCCTAAAAGTAAAGGAAGGCTACGAAGATAAATACGATGCAATGGAGCTTCGTACCATCCAAGATTGGATTGTAAAACGTCAAATGGCATTAGTCCCCGGAGTGGTCGAGGTCAATGCTTTTGGAGGTTATGTAAAACAGTATGAAGTTGCAATAAATCCTAATAAGCTGAAAAGTTTCGGTATTACAATGAACCAGGTCTTTGAAGCCTTGAAAGTCAACAATGCCAATACTGGTGGTGCTTACATTGAAAAAAACCACCAAGCCAATTTTATCCGTGGCGAAGGGCTGGCACGAAGTATTGCCGATTTGGAAAATACAGTTGTAACCACACAAAATGGAAGCCCGGTTTTAATACGTGATGTCGCCGAAAAAGTAGGCTATGGTAATCAAGTGCGTTATGGTGCGTTTACCCAAGATGGACACGAAACTGTTGGTGGACAAATTTTAATGCTGAAAGGCGAAAGCCCAGGCGACGTGATTGAAAATGTGGAGAAGCGTATTGTAGAAATTCAAAAATCCCTACCGGAAGGCGTTTATATAGCACCATTTTTAAGCCGAAGTGACCTCATTGACAGAACCACTTCTACGGTTGAAAAAAACCTAATAGAAGGTTCCCTCATTGTGATTTTTGTTTTGGTTTTGCTTTTGGGGAGTTTCCGTGGCGGATTAATTACAGCATCGGTAATCCCTTTATCATTATTGTTCGCATTTATTTTAATGAAACAATTCGGTGTGTGGGCAAATTTAATGTCCTTGGGAGCTATCGATTTTGGGATCATCGTGGATGGTGCGGTAATCATTGTGGAAGGAATGGTATTCCACATTCATCAACGGATGAAAAAAACCACAACCGCCATCAACCAAGCTGAAATGGATGAAATAGCCTATGAATCGGCAAGTACGATGATGAATTCGGCGTTTTTCGGACAGCTTATTATCCTTATTGTATTTACACCGATTCTCTTTTTGACGGGTGTAGAAGGAAAAATGTTCCGTCCAATGGCGTTTACGTTTGGATTTGCCGTTTTAGGAGCAATTATCCTTTGTCTTACTTACGTCCCAATGATTTCTGCAATGTTCCTTAAACCTACTAAAAATCAGAATAGTTGGTTTGCCAAATTTGAAAACAAGATAGATAGGTTCAGTGATAAAATAATGGCGGGCCTAAATCGAGCTTACCTTCCTTTGCTCAATTTCGCACTGCGCTTTCGGGCTGGTGTCGTGATTGGCGCAGTTGCTCTATTACTGATTGCAGGGTTTATTTTCAGCAATATGGGTGGCGAATTCATACCTAAATTTGATGAGGGAGATATTGCGTTCCAAGCTTTGATAAAACCGGGGAGCAGTCTTACAGAGTCTATTGAGGCTTCAAAAAAACTTCAAAATTTAATCAATGAATTTCCAGAAGTTAAAACGGTAGTTTCAAGAATCGGAGTAGCCGAAATCCCAACAGACCCGATGCCTATGGACATTGCCGATAGTTACATTATTCTGGAGAAAGATAAAAGCAAATGGACTTCCGCAGATAGCAAAGAAGAACTCATAGAAAAAATACAAGAAAAAATATCAGTAGTTCCCGGCGTAAATTTCGTGTTTACGCAACCTGTAGAACTTCGTTTTAATGAATTGCTTACAGGTGTTCGTGAGGACGTGGCAATTAAATTGTACGGAGAAGATTTGGGCGTGTTGGCAGACAAGGTACAGGAAATCGCTGCGGTCATCAGAACCGTTCCCGGAGCGGCTGACCTTAATGTGGAAGCAACAAGCGGTTTACCACAAATGACGGTGGTATATAACCGTGCGAAAATGGCACAATACGGTGTAACCGTTGACAAATTGAATGATTATGTGAGTGCTTCATTTTCGGGAGAACAGGCAAGTGTGATTTTTGAAGGCGAAAAACGGTTCGATGTAGTAATCCGCTTGGCAAAGGAATTTAGACAGGACATCAACAGTCTTAAAAATCTTTATATCGACCTGCCAAACGGAGCGCAAGTGCCTTTAAAGGAGGTTGCAGATATCAGCTATAAGCCAGGACCAATGCAGATTTCAAGGGACAATACCTCTCGTCGTATTTCGGTTGGGGTCAATGTTCGTGGGCGCGATGTAAAATCGATGGTCGAGGAAATTCAACAAAAATTGGAAACGGACGTGAAACTGCCACCAGGTTATTTTGTAACCTACGGAGGATCGTTTGAAAACTTGCAACGTGCTTCAGACCGATTGATGATTGTAGTGCCTATTGCACTTTTCCTAATATTTATATTACTCTATTTTGCCTTGAGCTCGTTTTCACAGTCCTTAATGATTTATATGGCAGTGCCTTTAGCAGCCATTGGTGGCGTGTTTGCCCTTTGGATAAGGGGAATGCCTTTTAGTATTTCTGCCGGAGTCGGTTTTATTGTGCTCTTTGGAGTAGCCGTTTTAAACGGTCTTGTACTGATAAACAAATTCAATGAACTAAAAGACAGTGGAATGACAGACTTAAAAAAACGAATATACGAGGCAACGCACGAACGCTTACGTCCAATTTTGCTTACGGCAACGGCGGCCATAATGGGCTTTATCCCAATGGCGATTTCTACCTCTGGCGGTGCAGAAGTGCAGCGACCATTGGCAACGGTGGTTATTGGTGGGTTGATAACAGCAACGTTCTTAACGCTTGTGGTCCTTCCAGTATTATACTATTGGCTCGAATCGAGAAAGGAACGAAAGAATTCTGATGGAGGTGTAAGCTATGTCAACAAATCAACGAACATTGTAACTGTATTATTGATGGTTGGAGGTTTGATGGCTTCTGGAACTGCGTTTGCCCAAGACATTAATCAAGATGGTACAATTCCAAAGACATTGACCATTGATGAGGCCATTGCTCTGGCAAAACAGAATTATCCATCCCTTAAAGAGAGCCAAGCTTTTATTGAACGGGAAAAAGCACTAAAGGGAACGAGTTTTGACCTTGGTAGCACCCAAGTTTTCACAGGCAAAGAAGAATATGGTAATAATCTTCCTGGAGTACAAACAACCGTTGGTGTGCAACAGGGCAATATTGATTTGCTATCCGGATTTTCAAAATCGAAGTTTTATAAGGAGCGTATTGCCTTGGGAGAAAAGTTTTATGTGGCCAGTGAACAACAATTGGTGCGTAATGTGATGCAAGCGTATGACCAAATAAATTATTATAAGGCGCAGTTGCGCTTTGCAGACCAACTGGACAGTATTTATGCCAATTTTAAGACCGCTGCCCAACTTCGGTATGATACGGGAGAAACAGGCAAATTGGAATTTATTTCAGCCTCTTCCGAATTTCAACAGATTCAAGTATTAAGGCAACAAGCCTTTGATGATATTGAAATAGCCAAACGTGCCTTAAAACAATATTTGGGAACGGATGAATCCATTGAAACGATTAGTGAACCATACAAAACATTGGATTTTATGGCGACATTAGATTCCACTTCGGTAGCGAATAACCCAATGTTGCAATATGCCTTGCAAAATGCCGAAGTAAGTAAAGCAAACGTGGGCGTTGAGAAATCACAATTCCTACCGAAATTCAGCTTATCGTATGGCAGACAGGTTGTGGATGAAGTGTCAGGCTTCAACACCTATCAGGCAGGTATTAGCATTCCGTTATGGTTTTTTCCCCAGAAGTCGAGGGTCAAGGCAGCCAAGGCAGACGCAATGGTAGCAGAGAATCAATATTTGGAACAAAAGGCGGTCACGGAAAGTCGTGTGTCGCAATTGACCAAATCCCTTGAAAAAACAAAGAAGATTTTGCAATATTACGAAGAAGGCGCACTACTCTTGGCAGAAGAACAAATTACCACCGCACAATTGGCATCTAAAGAAGGCGAAATAGATTACGTCAATTACATCACGATTCTCAATAGTGCCATCCGCATTAAACAAAACCATTTACAATACATCAATCAGTTTAACCAGCAGACCATTGATATGCAATATCAATTGGGCAATTTATAACCTTAAAAAAAGAGAAATGAAGAATATACTATTAGTAAGTACCGTATTATTTACACTTATGTTTATGAGTTGTAATGATGCCCCAAAATCTGAACTTGGGCATAACGAAGCCGAAGGCGTATCAAAAACCAATGAAGCTGGAGAAGATGCACACGGCGAGGAAGGCCACAGTGAAGGAGAAGAAGAAGGTCACAGCGAGGAAGAAGGCGTTGTGGAACTCACAAAGCAACAGGCCGAAACCATAGGTTTGGAAATGAAACTTTTGGAGGAACGCAATTTAGGGAACAACATTAAGGTAACAGGAACGCTGGAACTTTTCCCACAGGACAAGGCGAACATAAGTCCTTTTGTTGGTGGAAATGTGAGTTCCATAAAAGTAATACCCGGAGATAACGTAAGCAAAGGACAGGTGTTGGCATATATAGAACACCCTGATATCATTGCAATGCAACAAGATTATCAGGAAAAAAATGATGAATTGGTCTTTTTGAAACAGGATTTTGAGCGCAAGCAGACTCTTTATGATAAAGGTGTTTCTTCTGGCAAGGAATTTCAAATGGCACAGTCAAAATTTCGTTCTACAACATCCAGCGTCAATGGTTTGCGGTCCCAATTGAGACTGTTGAGCATTAACCCGGACAAAGTGGCGGAAGGACAGATATATTCCGCTGTTCCCATTACCTCGCCTATAAGTGGGTATGTGGATGAAGTAATGATTAGCCTTGGCGATTACGTGGCACAACAATCCAAAATGTTCTCGATAAGCGACAACTCAAAAATTTATGTCAACTTCAAAGTATATGAGAAGGACATAAAGCAAATCAAGCAAGGGCAACAGATATATTTTTCCACGGCCTCTCGTCCAGATGAACTGCTTAAAGCAACCGTTCGGTCTGTTGGTAAAACCTTCAATACAGACCCAAAAGCTTTGGAAGTTCTGGCAGATATTGAAAACAAGGATAAAAACCTATTGCCGGGTATGTATGTGGAAGGGCGAATAGTGCAAGGCGAGAAAAAGGGTTTTGCCGTACCGGAAGCTGCCATTATAAAAGAAGGCGAGCAATCCTTTATTTTTATTTTGGATGAAGATGAAGAAATGGAAGCGGACAAAATGAAATTTAAAATGATACCCGTAACGGTTGGTATTACTGATTTAGGCTTTGTTGAAGTCAACCTGCCTGCCGAAGTTTCAAAGGATGCCAAAGTCGTGATAAACGGAGCTTATAACCTGTCTTCGGAAATGGTCAAGGGCGAACTGGAACACGGACATTAATTCAATAACAATCAAAGATTTTGATTCCGAGTTTGTTTATCGTCTTAATTAGTTAGTTAAAAATTAAAAAACAGGCTCGGTTCAAAATCGATTAAAAATTTAAAAATATGAAATGAGCTATAACAATGTGGATACCAACCACAATGTTGATTGGGGAATTACATATGACCATTAAAAAACAAATAAATATCAACAGATGAAAGAAATAAAAGCATTTATAAAACCAAACCGAATCCAAAGAGTCATTGAAGCACTTTCTGACAATGGATTTGAAAGTATGACCCTTTCACAAGCAGAAGGCACGGGCGCATTCAAGGCAAAAGGTGCAAGACCGTCGCTAGATTTTCACGTAACAGATAGTCCTGTGGTAAAATTGGAATTGGTCTGTCAAAATGAGGAAGCCCAAGCGGCCATTGAAACAATTATAGCCAACGCCAAAACCGACGGGCCTGGAGATGGTATTATTTATATAGCAAATATTGAAGATGCCTTTCAGATTAAAACAGGAGATTCCTTAAAACGGCACGACCTGTAAATCTCTTTTTAAACAAATGGAAAAAATAGTTCAATTTTTAGAAAGCAAAGGAATACGACCTACAGCTATGCGCCTTATGACATATAAGCGGTTGGCAGAGTTGAATGTGGCCATCAGCCTTGGCGACTTGGAAAAGGATTTTAAGGTCAGTGAAAGAAGTACCCTATTTAGGACTATGAAAGCGTTTGAAGAAAAAGGTATTGTGCATCAAATCGAGGATGGTACGGGAGTTATAAAATACGCCCTTTGCGAAGAAAATTGTGAATGCGAGGTCGGCAACGACCTTCATTTGCACTTTCATTGCAACAATTGTAATGAAACGGTCTGTTTAACAGAGCATAAAATCCCTCACATCAACTTACCTGATGGTTATATTACCGAGGATATCAACTTGGTGGTAAAGGGCATTTGCGAAAAATGCAGTGGCAATTAGGATTAAACGTTTGGTTTTTAAATTTAATTATCATTTATAAATAGTGAGTAATGATGTCAATCTATAAAAAAGAAGCTACTGTATATATGGTGGCAGAGAAAAAGCTGGATGCCAAGGATTATGAAAACTTGATACCAGTCTTAACAGAACATATAACTGCCCATCCGGAAGTTTTCTGGTACATCGAGATGGAAAATTTTGAAGGTTGGACAGCAGAGGCACATTGGAAGGGAATTGAATTAGACCTTCCGAATGAAAAGCATTTAAAGCGTGTTGCTTTGGTGGGTAGCGTTAAATGGCAGGAGCAATTTACCGAGGTATTGCTTCCTTTTTCAGAAGCTCATATAAAATTTTATAAGACCGAAGAAAAAGACGATGCCAAAGAGTGGATAAAATAAAAATAAAAAATGGAAAAACTACAACTAAAAATACCGGTCATCCTTCCGCAAGTTCCTAACGAAAAAGATTCTTGTGTTGAAAGGCTTATTCAAAAACTACAAGCTAAAGAGGGCATCGAAAAAGTGCACATTGCCGATGCAAACGGAGATGATGTGCCGCAGCTCTGTTTTCATTATGACCCAGATATCATTTCCATTGACCGCATTCAATCCCTCGCCGAAAGTACTGGTGCCGAGATTACCGAAAAATACGGGCATTTGCTCATTGAAGTTAAAGGAATCAGACACACAAGGCAGGCTCGTTCCATAGAGAAAAGCCTTTTGACAATCAATGGAGTTTTGGAAGTTTCCGTTTCAGGCTCTGGAATGGTACGACTTGAATTTGATAAAAAGCAAACGAATTTTGATGAAATAAGTAAACAAATTGAAAAAGAAGAGCTTCAGATTCAGCGGAGTTCTTCAAACGAAAATGATTACACCAAAGCATCCAAAAAACAGGAGCGTTCAAAGAAGGAAGATACTAAAGAACAAACTTCCACAGAGGGCGAGACCCACGATGAAGGAGAAGATCACGCCCACGGTGGTATTTTCGGTAAAAATACGGAGCTCATTTTTTCCATTATCTGTGGGGCACTTCTCGGAATAGGTTTCGGACTTTCCTATGTAGAATCCATCCCAGATTGGGTCAGTCTTACTTTATATATTGGTGCTTACTTTTTCGGTGGTTTCTTTACGGCCAAGGAAGCAGTACAGACCGTCGCCAAAGGCGGTTTTGAAATTGACTTCTTAATGCTTGTTGCAGCCATTGGGGCAGCCATTTTGGGAGAATGGGCAGAAGGTGCCTTGTTGCTGTTCCTGTTTAGTTTGGGTCACGCCCTTGAACATTATGCAATGGAAAAGGCCCGAAAGTCCATTGCGGCACTGGCAGATTTAGCACCAAAAACGGCATTGCTCAAAAAAGATGGCAAGACCGAAGAAGTTGGAATTGAGGAATTGAGTATTGGCGATATTATAGTGGTCAAGCCCAATAGTAAAATATCCGCAGATGGCGTCGTGGTCAATGGAAAAAGCAGCGTCAACCAGGCACCTATTACCGGGGAAAGTGTACCCGTGGACAAAATTCCCGTGGAAGATACGAGCAGGGACTATTCCGCAGATGATGATATAAATGATGAAAACCGCGTGTTCGCCGGAACTATCAACGGTAATAACACGCTGGAAATAAAGGTAATCAAAGAAGCCAAAGACTCTACGCTGTCCCGACTGGTCAAATTGGTCAACGAGGCACAGACCCAGAAATCCCCAACCCAACTGTTGACCGACAAGTTTGAAAAATACTTTGTACCATCCGTACTGATATTGGTGGGTATCCTACTCTTTGCCTTTTTGGTCATCGACGAGCCATTTAGTGCCAGCTTTTATAGGGCGATGGCGGTATTGGTCGCAGCAAGTCCCTGTGCATTGGCCATTTCAACACCAAGCGCCGTATTGAGCGGTGTGGCACGGGCAGCACGGGGCGGTGTACTTATTAAAGGTGGGCGACCTCTGGAAGACTTGGGCGAATTGACCGCCCTTGCTTTTGACAAAACAGGCACGCTTACCGAAGGAAAGCCTAAACTTACCCAAGTTGTTCCACTTGGGGATATAGAAGAAAATGAACTTATAAAAATAGCCGTAGCTGTTGAAAATTTGAGCGACCACCCTTTGGCAAAAGCCGTTGTAAGGGATGGAAAAGAACGTCTGGAAGGCACTTCAATACCCGATGCGACCGATTTGGAAGCTGTTCTTGGAAAAGGTATCAAAGCTTCTTTGGGCAAGGATAAAATCTATATTGGAAACCTTGACTTGTACGAAGACCTCGATGAAGCAAAACCACCCGAAGAAATATCGAATAAAGTAAAAGAACTTGAAGGTGGTGGAAATACCACAATGCTCATAAGAAGGAACAAAGAATATATCGGTATCATCGCCCTGATGGATACCCCACGGGAAGCGGCCAAGGAAACACTGAAAAAATTAAAGGAAATCGGCATCAAACGGATGATAATGCTAACCGGGGATAATCAAAAGGTTGCCGATGCCGTTGCTAAAGAAATTGGGTTGACCGATGCCTGGGGAAGCCTGTTGCCAGAGGAAAAGGTTGATGCCATTAAAAAATTAAAAGAACAGGAATCCAAAGTCGCAATGGTAGGCGACGGTGTGAACGATGCCCCTGCAATGGCAAACAGCACCGTAGGAATCGCAATGGGTGCTGCGGGCAGTGATGTAGCATTGGAAACAGCTGACATTGCCCTAATGGCCGATAAACTGGAAACCCTGCCCTTTGCCATAGGTTTGAGCAGGAAGGCAAAAACCATTATTAAGCAAAACCTTTGGGTAAGCCTCGGTATTGTGGCATTGCTCATACCATCGACCATTATGGGTTGGGCCAATATCGGTATTGCAGTGGTCATCCACGAAGGCTCAACGTTACTTGTGGTTTTTAATGCGTTAAGGCTTTTGGCTTATAAAAAATAAATTTAATAAAAAAGGGTTGCTTTTGAAAAGGTTAAAATGACCAAAACGGAAAAGATACTATCATATCACGGGATTCGACCTACTAAAATGAGGTCGAAGATATACAAGTTCCTAAAAAGGAAACAAAGTGCCGTGTCCTTTTCCGATTTGAAAAAGGCCTTTGTTCAAAAGAGCGAAACCAATAAAACAGCAAACAGAACGACCTTTTATCGCAATCTCAAGATTTTTGAGGATAAAGGGTTGATTCATCAGATTAATGATGGGGTCGGAGTGGCAAAATATGCGATTTCTGATGAAAACGCCAAAGGTAAATACGGTACAGATTTACATATGCACTTTCATTGTACCGATTGTAGGAAAACAATCTGTTTACCAAATAAAATATCGGAAGAGAGCTTGCCAGACGATTATGAAGTGAACGATGTGAACCTTGTATTGAAAGGAATATGTGAAAAATGCAGGAAAAAATAACAGGTGGGAGTACTTGAACCTTGAACCTTTGCGCCCAATGGTCCAGTTCAGGTTTTTTCCACCCTCTTTAACTAAAAAATATGGCAGAACTAAAAAAATCTTTGGGTACGCTTCGACTTACCTTTTATGGCGTTGGCACGATTGTGGGTGCAGGAATCTATACCGTGATTGGTGCAGCTGCTGGACAAGCGGGCACAGACCTTTGGTTGAGTTTTATTTTTGCAGCAATTGCGGCTAGTGTCTCTGCAATGTCCTATGCAGAGTTGTCCTCTACCTATCCCAATGCTGGTGCGGAATTTATTTTTGTACGCAAGGCATTTCCAAAAATTGATATTCCGTCTTTTCTCACGGGTTGGACGATTGCGTTTCATAGTTCGGCCACCATTGCAGCCGTGTTACTTGCCTTTTCGGGGTATTTCAATACGTTTTTTAATATGCCCTCTCTTCTAATAAGTTATGGCATTTTATTGGTGTTGTCATTAATTAGTATTACAGGCATCACAAAATCGTCGACAGCAAATATTATTATGGTCAGCATTCAACTTTTGGGATTGTTATTATTGATAGTATTTGGACTTTTGGAAACTGGTCCACCCAAAGCAGAATTTTTTAAAATTGAATCGATTTCTGGAACTTTGGCGGCCACAGCTACACTGTTCTTTATCTATACTGGTTTTGAACATATGGCAGCTTTGGGTTCGGAAGTTAAGAACCCAGGGAAAACAATTCCCCGTGCATTTTTAATGACTATGGTAATAACTACAATAATTTATTTATTTATTGCTTTTACGGTTTTGAATATTGCAGACCCTTCCGCTTTGGCAAACGTGGATTCGCCACTTTCTCTTGCAGCTTCCAATCTCAACAATTGGTTGCCTGTGGTATTGGCTATCGCTGCACTTTTTGCTACGGCTAATGCTGCTTTTAGTGGTATCATATCCATAAGTAGGCTGCTTTTTGGAATGGCCAGTGTCGGAGAACTTCCAAAGTTTATGACCAAAACCAATGCACAGAAAGTACCGTGGGTTACTACTATTGTAGTTATGGCAGCAGTTGCGGGATTTTTATTGTTGGGCGATATTAAGATTGTAGCAGGTATGTCTTCTTTAGGCGCTTTACTTGTTTTTGTTGCCGTAAATGTCGCACTTATCGTGCTTCGGTTTAAAGCACCAGAGCAAGAACGACCATTTAAAGTTCCTTTGGCTATAGGACGAGTGCCGATTTTACCCATTTTGGCGATACTTATAAGTCTATCATTGATAATCCAATTTAATTGGCAGGTTTATTCAGCGTTCGTAGGTGCTGTTATCGTGGGTATTGTGCTTGATTATTTTTTGGACAAAAAGTCAAAAGATGAAATAGACCCTGAAAAAGAAAAGGAACTTTTTAACCATTAAAATGAAGCTATGGACTGGATGTTTGAAGATTTTAAAACTGACCTAGATACCTTAAATCCTATTGTACGAGAAAAAGCCCTGTCCATAGCAAAAGAACTAATTGAAAAAAAAGATATTTCAGCAAAAGAAGCTTTATCAGAAGGCATCATAAGGGCGGAAGAATGGTTTTACGATTTAGAAGGATAATTATTAATTAAAAACTATATAAAATGTTACAGATAATCGAATTAAAAGAAAAAAATATTGTTGCAACAAAAGCTTCGGGCAAATTGAGAAAAGAAGATATAGAAAAAATCCATCCACTTATCCACGCCATACTGGACAAAGGAATGAAAGTCCGGTGGTATTTTGAGATGGTCAACTTTACAGGTTGGGATTTACCTGGTTTATGGGAAGACCTAAAAATGGACACAGCCCACGCCACGGACTATGAAAAAATAGCAATGGTAGGAGATAAAAAATGGCAGAATTGGATAACCCAATTTATGAAGCCTTTTACCAATGCCGATATTAAGTATTTCAATATAGACCAAAAGGAAGATGCCAAAAATTGGATTGAGAGCCAGTAAGCTTACTTCCGTAAAAGACAGACGATGAATAAAAAAAGCATTCTTATTACCATTTTAATTGGGTTTGCCATAGGTGTTTTTATCCTTCAACCTTTTGGGATAACAATTTTCACGTTTAGCAGCCAGAATTACGAAATCAATTGATGGCAATATTTAATAAATAATTTCATTGAAATTTTAAATATCAATGGGAATCAAATTTTTGAGAACACTCTGTTTGGCTTATTAGGTGCAAGTGTTGCGCTAATTTATTATTTCGGTAAACGAGAAAAGGATATAGATAACAAGTAGCGGTAAATCGTTATAGGAATGAGCGAAATTTTTTATTTAAATAAGTTAAGTGAAAACTTAATTAATAGCAGGCAGCTTTTATGATGCTTTTTAAAGCAAAATGATTAATAGTATTAAAAGCAAAAGTAGAAGCTGCTTTTTTAAATTATACAAGTAAAGATGCGCATTATGAATATTAAACATTGTTTTTTAATAATCTTGTTGGTTAGTTATTATAAGGTAAATGCCCAAAAAGTTTATACAACTGAAGAAGGTCATATTATGATGATGACTTTGGTTGATGATAAACCCATCAAGGCAGAAAGCCATAAATTGGCACTATATCTTGATTATGATTCCAAAGTGGTCAATGGTGTACTCGACCTTAAGACTTTATCAACATATAGTCCTAAAATCAATGCCCTTTTAGAACAGCGGGAAGACCCTTTAATACTTCGGTTTACTGGCACTATTCCATCACAGGATTTTTTATCAAAACGGCACGACCCTATCAACTTTAATTGGCTGATAGATGTTACTTATCAAGGGAAATCCTTTAAATCACAATTTAAAGCAACCATTACCCATATAGAACAAGGAGTAAGTATGTCCTGCCTGATAAGTGCAACCGGACAATTATTGGTTTCAAATACTGGTTTGGATTCCTTAATAGAGGGTATCGATGATACCATAGAGGTGCAGTTTGCCCAATTGGTGTTGAGATTGGAATGACTGTGAATTTAAATAAAATTATAATTGATATAAATGAAAAAAAAGAAACTGAATTTAAGAGATTTAAATAAAACTTCATCCGATAATCACAAGCGCAATGATGGCCACAACCATAGCAGTCCGGAAAGTATAGGGAAATTTAAAATTTATGTACCAGCAATTTTCAGCTTTGTAATGCTGATTATTGGTATTGCGATGGATTATTTTGACGTAGCATTTTTTAAAGATTGGATACGTATCGTCTGGTATGCAGTCGCATACCTTCCAGTAGGTTTTCCTGTAATAAAGGAAGGTTGGAAAAGCATCAAAAATGGCGATTTTTTTACCGAGTTTTTATTGATGTCCATCGCAACCATAGGTGCATTCGCCATTGGCGAATATCCCGAAGGTGTGGCAGTAATGTTATTTTATGCGGTAGGCGAATTGTTCCAAAGTGCCGCCGTTAAAAAAGCCAAGGGAAGCATCAAGGCATTATTGGATGTACGACCTAATGAAGCCTTGGTCTATAGGAACAACAATTATGTGTCTGTAAATCCCGAAATTGTTCAAATTGGCGAAAAAGTACAAGTTCGTGTAGGCGAAAAAATCCCTTTGGATGGTGTTTTATTGTCCGAAAAAGGCTCATTCAATACAGCAGCCTTAACAGGCGAAAGCAAACCTGATACCATTGCAAAAGGAGAAAAAGTTTTTGCAGGAAGCATCAATTTGGATGGCGTTATTGAAATCGAGACTACCAAAGAATTTAAGGATAGTTCCATTGCAAGAATTCTTGATATGGTGCAAAACGCCACAGCACGGAAATCAAAAACCGAATTGTTCATTAGAAAGTTCGCAAGAATCTATACACCAATCGTTGTCTTTCTCGCGATTGGATTAACGTTTATACCCTACTTTTTTGTGGACGATTATGTCTTTAGCGATTGGTTGTACAGAGCATTGATTTTCTTGGTTATTTCCTGTCCGTGTGCTTTGGTTATCTCTATTCCGTTGGGCTATTTTGGTGGATTGGGAGCAGCTTCAAAAAACGGGATTTTGTTCAAAGGCGCATCTTATTTGGATGAAATGACAAAGGTTAATACCGTTGTTATGGACAAAACAGGAACCGTGACCAAAGGTGTTTTTAAAATCAAAGAAATAAAAGCCATTGGTTGGAAAGAACCTGAATTTATGAAATACCTAATGGCGATGGAAGAACAATCCACTCATCCCATTGCCAAGGCAATTATGGAATATAAAGCCGATGGCGAAGATTTTCAAGCTACCAAAGTAACTGAAATAGCAGGAAAAGGCTTAAAAGGAACAGTAAACGGCAAAACCGTATTGGTTGGGAATAAAGCATTGATGATTTCAAACAATATCGAAGTTCTATCTGAAACCGACAGCATTGTAGAATCTATCGTGATGGTTTCCATTGAAGGCAAATTTGCAGGCTATGTAATCATTGCAGATGAGTTAAAGGATGATGCACACGAAGCCATTAAACAAATTCGGGAATCTGGTATTTCAAAAATCATAATGCTTTCGGGCGATAAGGATTCCATTACGCAACAAGTCGCAAAAGAAATGGGCATTGATACCGCAAAAGGCGGATTGTTGCCAGAAGATAAATTGAACGAAGTCGAAAAGCTGATGTCCGAAAATGACGGAAGAGTAGCCTTTATTGGAGACGGTATAAACGATGCACCAGTATTGGCAGCAAGTGATGTAGGTATTGCAATGGGTGGTTTAGGTAGCGATGTCGCCATTGAGACCGCAGATGTTATAATACAAACAGACCAACCGAGCAAAATTGCAAAAGCTATTAAAATAGGTCGTTCAACCAGAAGTATTGTATATCAAAATATTGCGCTTGCTTTTGGAGTAAAAGCTGTGGTACTTGTTTTGGGTGCTGGCGGTCTGGCGACAATGTGGGAAGCTGTATTTGCGGATGTGGGAGTGGCTTTGTTGGCTATTTTAAACGCTGTGCGATTGCAGAAGATGAAATGGAAATAATCAAAAACGATGTATCAAAAACAGAGAAATAAAAGAAATAAGAAGGTAAGTAAATTATCAAATAACAATACCACAAAAAAAGATAAAATAATTTGGATTAGTATTGTAATCATTGTTATCGTGTTAATCTGCTTTGTACTGTTCTTAAAATTCCTAAAGTACTTTATCTATATTTAGATGCAATGCTTTTGCAATAAATGAAACGAATTCAGCAAATTCTACAAATCATTCAGCATATAACGTAACACATTAAAGTCCTTTAATCCTGAAATTTGTACTGTACAAATAAGAATGCGATTATGGAAACTATCAACATATTTGAAACCAAAGAAAAGAACCATAAACAGGGAATAAAAGAATCATTCCCAGTTACAGGTATGACCTGCGCATCTTGCGCAGCAAGCGTTGAATCCGTTTTAAAACACACAGATGGCGTAATTGATGCAAGCGTAAACTTTGCGAACAGTTCTGTTCTTGTAGAATACGACAAAGAGTTGAGTCCTAATCAACTTCAAAATGCACTTCGCGATGTTGGTTATGACATTATCATTGATGCGGAGAATCCTTCAGAAGTACAACAAGAACTACAGCAAAAAAATTATCAAGACATAAAAAACCGTACTATCTGGTCGGCCATACTTACCCTTCCCATTTTTGTATTAGGAATGTTTTTTATGCAATGGGAACCAGGTAAGTGGATTTCTTTGGTGTTGACTTTTCCAATTCTTTTTTGGTTCGGTCGTAGTTTTTTTATCAATGCTTTCAAGCAAGCCAAACACGGTAAGGCGAATATGGATACCTTGGTAGCTTTGAGCACAGGAATAGCTTTTCTGTTTAGTGTGTTCAACACTTTTTTTCCTGAATTTTGGTTGAGTCGTGGTATTGAGCCTCACGTGTATTACGAGGCAGCAACTGTAATTATAACCTTTATTTCCTTGGGGAAACTATTGGAGGAAAAGGCAAAGACAAATACATCTTCAGCCATTAAAAAGCTGATGGGATTACAGCCTAAAACGCTGAAAATTATTGAGAATGGTGAAGAAAAGGAAATTCCTATTTCGTCTGTGCAAGTAGGTCAGACCATTTTAGTGCGTCCGGGAGAAAAGATTCCTGTGGATGGAGAAGTATCTAAAGGAAGCTCGTATGTAGATGAAAGTATGATTACGGGAGAACCTGTTCCTGTTGAAAAAATAAAGGATGAAAAGGTATTTGCAGGCACGGTAAATCAAAAAGGGAGTTTTCAATTTACTGCCGAAAAAGTAGGTGGAGAAACCTTATTGTCCCAAATCATTAAAATGGTTCAGGAAGCCCAAGGAAGCAAAGCACCTGTTCAGAAACTGGTTGATAAGATTGCGGGCATATTTGTACCCGTAGTAATGGGAATTTCCATCGTCACCTTTATAGTATGGATGTCAGTTGGAGGCGATAATGGTTTTTCGCAAGCCTTATTGACTTCTGTAGCAGTGTTGGTTATTGCTTGTCCCTGTGCTTTAGGATTAGCAACCCCTACAGCTATTATGGTGGGTATCGGTAAAGGAGCAGAAAACAATATTCTTATAAAAGATGCCGAAAGTTTGGAACTCGGTTATAAAGTGAATGCAGTCATTCTTGATAAAACGGGTACGATTACAGAAGGAAAACCATTAGTAACTGATATGCTTTGGAAGGATAAACTTGAAAATAGCAATGAATACAAAAAAATTCTTTTGGCTATCGAAGCACAATCAGAACATCCCTTGGCAGGGGCTGTAGTCAACCACTTAAAGGATGAAAATATTGAAAAAGCTGAAATTACTTCCTTCGAAAGCATTACAGGAAAAGGCGTAAAAGCGCAATCAGAGAATGGTTCAAAATACTATGTTGGAAATCATAAGCTAATGGTTGAAAAGAATATTCAAATCGACGCTTCCCTAATGCAAACGGCAGAAAGTCTCGAAGAGCAGGCTAAAACGGTCATTTTCTTTGGCAATGAAAAACAAGTGCTGGCGATACTCGCCATTGCTGACAAGATTAAGGAAACTTCAAAAAAAGCCATAGCAACGCTTCAAGAAAGAGGCATTGAGGTCTATATGCTTACTGGAGATAACAATAAAACCGCATCTGCTGTCGCAAAACAAGTAGGAATAACAAATTACCAAGGAGAAGTGATGCCTTCGGAGAAAGCGGCTTTTGTTGAAAAACTACAAGCAGAAGGAAAGATAGTAGCGATGATTGGTGATGGCATAAACGATTCCCACGCTTTGGCGCAGGCCAATGTAAGTATTGCAATGGGTAAAGGTTCGGACATAGCAATAGACGTCGCAAAAATGACTTTGATAACGTCAGATTTGCAATCCATTCCAAAAGCATTGGAACTATCAAAAAGAACGGTGTTGGGTATCCGTCAGAATCTATTTTGGGCATTCATTTATAATCTCATTGGTATTCCTATTGCAGCAGGCGTTTTGTATCCCGTAAATGGATTTTTATTGGACCCAATGATTGCTGGAATGGCGATGGCTTTCAGTAGCGTATCTGTTGTCTTAAATAGCTTAAGACTTAAACGAGTAAAACTTTAATATTAATTATAAATTCAAATAAGATGAAAACTTTAAAATTTAAAACAAATATCAATTGTGGTGGTTGTGTATCAAAAGTAACCCCTTTTTTAAACAAACAAGAAGGTATAGAAAGTTGGGAAGTGGATACCGCTAATCCTGATAAAATCCTAACCATTGAAAGTGATGGTGCAACCGAAGAAGATGTAAAGGCTACCTTGCAAAAAGTTGGCTTTAAAGCTGAATCTGTAGATTAATACTTTCCTTTTAATATGGCTTATATTTTAATTTCAGTTGTGGTTATTCTCTTTGCTGTTCATTTTTACAGAAAAACGAAACGCCATAGTGTAAAGTCATTTCCAGAGCATTGGCACAGATTATTAATGGATAATGTTCTGTTTTATAGAAATCTCTCTAAAAATAAGCAGCTTATTTTTCAACAAAAAATGATGCAATTTTTAAGTGAGGTTTATATAGATGGTGTGCAGTTTGAATTGGAAGAATTGGACAAGATTTTAATTGCGGCAAGCGCAGTAATCCCTGTTTTTGGTTTTAAAGAATGGCATTACACCAACTTAAGCGGTATCCTTTTATATCCAGATTATTTTAATGAGGATATGCAATTTAGTAGTAAGGATAACTCAAGAAATATTGGTGGAATAGTTGGGAATGGACGATTTGAGAAACAAATGATTTTATCTAAAAAAGCATTATATCACGGTTTTAAAAACACAACCGATAAAAGTAATACAGGCATACACGAATTTGTGCATCTTATTGATAAGCTCGATGATAGTACAGATGGAGTTCCAGAGCGATTATTAGAACATCAATATGCATTACCTTGGTTGAATTTAATTCATAAGGAAATGGAAGCCATAAATGACAATCATTCTGATATCCGGAAATATGGAGGTACAAACCAGGCTGAATTTTTTGCAGTAGCTTCAGAATATTTCTTTGAGCGTCCAGACTTGCTTAAAAAGAAACATCCAGAACTATATAAAATGTTGGTAACCTGTTTTAAACAGAATCCAATAATATAACTTAATTCAGCCATTTTATAAATTATACCCTTTTATCTCTGCTAATTTTATCAAAAGCCAATAGATTAAACATGGTTCGCATTCTTGAACGTACACGGTTGCCATAGCGTTCTTCTATTTCTATGGCGTTGAGGTTTGTGGTAGCGTGGGTTTTGAAATGGATTTTAGGATTATGAGCTTCTTGCTTTTTAAGTGATTGATCGTACCTGGATAAAAGAATTTCACCCATGACATTGCAGTCTTTGCCATAGTGTCTGCCGGTGGGTTCCACGCCAAGGTCGTCAAAACAGTAAAAGTCTTCATTGCCGTAATCTTCGATGGTTTTATAGCCTAAATGATTGAAGCTAAAAACGGCATTACGACAGGGTATTATTTTATATGCTCTGCGGTGTGGTGTGAGGTGCCGTAAGAGTTTCATTAAACTTGTTTTACCGCAACCGACGGGACCAGATAACAGAATCCCTTTTGTTGGGTTGATATCCAGTTTGGCGCAGTAGTCGAAATCTTGAATGGTGTAAATGCAAAGCTTGAAAATAATGGCGTGGTCTTCTTCATGAATTTTGAAGTTTTGGCTAAAAAGAAGCTTGCCTTTAGCTTCTAGATAGATTAAAATTTTTTGGAAATCGTAATGGATGCAATTTTTATCCATTTTGCCTAGATGGTAATCGATGCCGCCCTCGGTTATGATGTGTGGTTTAAACTGTTTCATATTGCGGGATTTTTAAAGTGGCTGATTGTAATTTTTATTTTTTGTGGTGTGGAGATTCCCGCCTTCGCGTGAATGTGGGTTGTCCTTGTTTTGGGACAGTTGCTTATTATTTTTAATTTCTTCGGCTTTTAACATCCAGTTATGAGCTGTAGCTTGCCAATTGACAATTTTGGTTTTACCGCCCACTTTCCATCCGATGCCCTGGTAATAATTAAAGAATTTTTGTGCTTCTATTGTTGGCCATTTTTGTGTTTTAAAAAAGTCGATTACAATTTTTTGATTTTTTGGCTGTGCTAGTTTATAAAGTTTTTTATTGTTTTCTATTTGTTTATTATGTTTATATAAAGGTACCAGTGCTTGTCCCTGATTTGGGACGGTTAAGTCCACTGCTTGTCCAGAGGTTGTACCAAATATGAGCATGTTAATTTTTGAACCTTTAAATGGGTTATGAGATGGGTGATAAATTAAATACTTATAGTGATTTAATTCCTTTACGCATCTGTGATAGGTGGATTTAGAGCCTATTTTGGATAGATTCATTACTTCTTCCCGATTGACATGGAACTGTTCTGGAAACCGGTTGTGATTCCATAGTTGGAAAAATGCCATATACAAACTGACATGGGTTGGATTTAACCTGTTGTCTTTAGAGAACTGTTGAAACACTGCGTTTAGATGTTTTATGTAGTTAATTGATGGCATGTTGATTTAATCTTAAATTTTATGCATTCCATAATGCGGCTTAAAGCCAGTTTAATGGTTGTTGGTATAAACTAAATAGATGTCGCGGCAATCACGGGATTTGTGATTAAACGTGATGCATGCGGTTATCTTCGAGAACCTTGTTAATGTCTTCTTGGTCATAATAAATAATACCTCCTAATTTTGTGTAAGGGATGGTACCATTGACACGGAGGTTTTGAAGCGTTCCTGGGCTTACTTGTAGAAGCTTCATGACTTCTGTTGACCTTAAGTACTTCTTTGAAGGTTGGGCATTGGAAAGAAGAGATTTCATCTCGTCGAATAATTCCATTTTAAATTGATAGAGATCGTCGGTGGTAAGGATTGTTGTTGGCATAATGATGTTATTTAATTAGTGCTTGTCTTTATGTTAACCAGGGTTCTTTAATAAAGCCATCATCATGAGCTTTCGCTTTAGATGATGGCTGCTATTAATCTGGCCATCGTAAAACAAATTTGGAGTAATTTGTTGATATTTCTTCGTTAGTACCGAACGTATACCGAAAGAATTTAACGTTTTATTAACATAGGTGAGAAGGAATCGGAGCGGGTATGTTAAACGCATAGTTATAACGTGAAAATGAAAGTTAATGAGGGGTTTGTGCTTAATTATTGTCTTCGTCCATTTTCTTTATTAGTGATAACCGCAAGGAATCTAAAAACTTTGTACGGGCTCCTTCACGTGCTTTAATCTCTCCGTAAGTTTTGTAGAAATTCCCTAGCTTAATGTTAAAAAGTGATTCACAGATTTCGGCTAGAACTTTTAAATCTATATTACCATTTTGAACGGCACCCGTGGCATTAATGGCATACATTAATTCTACTAAATCTGTTTTGGAAGCTGTCCACGAAAAGGTTTGAGTTAATAACGGAGGTGTATGTCTAGAAGATATTCTTTTTTGAGATTTTAATTTTATAAGTTCGTTTTTGTAATAAGTTACTAGTAAGTCGTAAGCCATAATTTTCGCCACTTTATCATCATGACTTGTTGAGAATTCAGGGTCGATAAAATGATTTATGTTATTTGTTATGTCAATACTATTTAAACCCCTAACAAAATATATATGATCGTACCTTGTAGATTTATGTCTGTAGTATTTTACGAATTCTAACTCACTTGATTTATGTGCTTCGAACTTATCTAAAATGAGATGAATGTATTTTCGCTGTCTGGAGATACTTACCTTGGGGCGATTCATTAAATAGGTGTGAACATGAGAGAAGTACTTTAAATGGCCACTGACAATAGGTTTTAGGTTTTTAAAGAAGCTTATTTCATCTGATTCAGAAATGAACCCCCTTTGTCTAACGGATAATCTTAATAGCTGAAGATATTCGCTGCTTAAGTTAATGAGGAGCCTTAAATTAGCTATTTCATTTAGGTTGTCTTGATGGAAATTGATGATTTTTATTTGATATTCATCAACAAGGGTGTTAATCTTATCCATAAATGATGCGATTTGGGTTGGGAATATAAATATACCAAATTTAATGTAAATGGATAAAAGTGAGTGTTTTACCTAGTTTTTTGCTTCCTTAACCCTTGCTTCTTCTTTACTTAAAATTGATTTTAAGACGCTCATGTCGGCACTTACTTTTCTATCTAAAATTTTGGCGTAGTGTTGCGTTGTTTTGAGTGATTTATGCCCAAGCATTTTACTAACAGATTCAATAGGAACTCCATTTGTTAAGGTTACGGTTGTAGCAAAGGTGTGCCTGGCTAAATGGTAGGTTAGGTTTTTGTTGATTGCACAACTGTCTGCAATCGTTTTTAAATACGAGTTCATTTTTTGATTGCTTAATATAGGAAGTAACTTATGGGTGTTTATAACTTGTGGGTGTTCTTCATACTTTCTGACAATATCGGCCGGTATTGGTAATAAAGGAATATTACTTCGCGTATGCGTCTTTGCTCTTTTCGTTTTAATCCAATGCTCTCCATCAATACCTATTACTATATCATTTTTCGAGAGTTGTTTGACATCAATATAAGCAAGTCCTGTGAAGCAGCTAAAGATAAATATGTCTTTCACTAATTCCAATCTAGGGATTTCGAATTCTTTGTCTATAACGGTTTGAAGCTCTTCTTTCGACAGGAATTCACGATCGATGGTTTTTAATTTTGCTTTCCAATGTAGGAAAGGGTCTTTGGTTATCCAATCGTTAGCGTAGGCAATTCGGATAATTTTCTTGAAATTGGTGATGTATTTGATTGCTGTGTTATGACTGCATTTTCGTACGGTTTTTAAATAGTACTCTAAACCGGTAATGAACTTATGGTCTACATTTTTTATTGGAATATCATCAACCATGTATTCTTTTTGGATATACTCTTGTACATGTTTTTTGGTGGTGCGATAGCGTTCGGCAGTGCCAGGAGCAAAGTCTTTACCTATTAAGCTGTTTACTTCGTCATTATGGGCCTGGAATATTACTAAGAGCATTTTAGTAACCTGGTCCTTTCCAGTATAACGATTCTTAATAGCCATTGCTGTGAATGGTTTATTAATATCTAAAAGGCGTTCATGGATTTTGTTTAGTTTGTACCTAACGTCATCTATGTACTTATTGATTGCTTTGGATTCTGCAGAAGTACCTATAACTTTACCGTTGGAACTATCCCATTTTTCCAATAATACTTTACGTTGAATAGTGGTTTGAGCTCTTTTTCCATTTACTGTGATTCGACAGTATATAGGAGCTTTACCGTCAGGAGTAACTCTATTTTTTTGAAGAAAGAATAATATGGAAAAGGTATTGTACATCGGTTCACTCTATAAATGCCTTATAAAAATACAAAATTAATAACGTATTTCCTATTGTAAACCATTGTAATTAGGGGTGTTTGGTGAAATTCGGTTCACTGTTTAAGATTATTTGATAGTGAACCGAATGGTGCACCTATAGGATGTTATTAGATGGTCTATTTTGATATTTCGGGAAAAGTAAAAACCCTATAGACATAGTGTTTATAGGGTTTTGGTGGAATTTGTGCTATTCCTAGCGGAGAAAGAGGGATTCGAACCCCCGGAGGTGTGACCCTCAACAGTTTTCAAGACTGCCGCATTCGACCGCTCTGCCATTTCTCCTTGAGCGCCGTATCAGGTATACCCTGATTGCGGGTGCAAATATAGAACCCTTTTTTCATTCTTTCAAAGAAAAAAACTGAAAATTTCAAAACATTTTCAAAAATCTTGCTAATAAATTTATTTTCTGTTAGTTGTTGACAACCACTTACCTTATTTTTGCAAAAACAATGAAGTAATTATGAGCATTATTGAGCATTTACATTGGCGTTACGCCACAAAAGCGTTTGATATTAATAAAAAAGTAACATCGGAAAAATTAGAGGTTATTAAACAAGCTTTTAATTTAACGGCTACTTCCTATGGGTTACAACCTATAAAATTAGTCATTGTTAACAATAACCAGTTGCAGAAAGACTTGGTTTCAGTAGGAATGAATCAGAAAAATTTAGAGCAAGCATCGCATGTTTTAATACTTTGTATTCAAACCGAAATTGATGAAGATTTTGTGACTGAATATTTTAATCGAGTTCATAACATTCGGGAAACGCCAAAAGCCATATTACAACCATTTCAAGATTTCTTAATATCAGATTTTGAAAAGAAGCCGCAAGAACAAATAGAGACATGGGCAACAAATCAAACGTACTTGGCTATGGGAAACCTTTTAACTGTCTGTGCTATGGAAGGGATTGATGCCTGTCCTATGGAAGGTTTTGATCCCAAGGCCTGTGATGATTTATTGGGTTTAGGTAAAATAGGTTTGAAGTCGGTTTTATTATTACCGATAGGGTATCGTGCGGAAAATGATATGTTTGCCGATTTTAAAAAAGTCCGCAAACCCATTGCGGATAGTATTATAGAATTGTAGTTTTAGAACATCAAAAAAATATTTATTATGCCAGGATTTGAATTATTTGGAAGTGCAGAACGTAAAGAAGTACATGACGTTTTAGACAGTGGTGTTTTAATGCGCTACGGTTTTGATGGCATGCGAAATGGACATTGGAAAGCCAAAGAGTTGGAGGCAGAACTTCAAGAAAAATTGCAAGTCAAACATGCCCAATTGGTATCTAGTGGTACAGCTGCTGTTTCTGTTGCCATGGCAATTACGGGTGTTGGAGCTGGAGATGAAGTTATTATGCCAACTTTTACATTCGTAGCTAGTTTTGAGGCCATTATGATGTTAGGTGCCATTCCGGTTTTAGTGGATATAGATGATACCTTAACGCTAGACCCAAAAGCTGTTGAAGCTGCTATAACGCCAAAAACAAAGGCTATTATGCCTGTCCACATGTGTGGTAGTATGGCTGATTTGAATGCGCTGCAAGCAATTTGTAAAAAGCATAATTTATTATTGATAGAGGATGCTTGTCAAGCCATTGGAGGTTCGTACAACGGAAAACCATTGGGAAGTATTGGTGATGTAGGGTGTTTTTCATTCGATTTTGTAAAAACAATTACTTGTGGTGAAGGTGGTGCCGTAATTACTAATGATGAAACCTATTTTAAACACGCGGATCATTATACAGATCATGGTCACGATCATGAAGGTATGGATCGAGGTGCAGAAACGCATCCATTTTTAGGTTATAATTTTAGAATTTCAGAGTTACAGGCTGCTGTAGGATTGGCTCAAGCGAGGCGTTTACATGATTTTGTAGCCATTCAGAAAAAACATTATACCATTTTACGTGATGTATTATCAGCAATTCCAGAAGTTACTTTTAGAACCGTTCCTGAAGGTGGTGAAGAAAGCTATGGCTTTTTAAATTTCTTTTTACCAGACTTGGAGTCGGCAAGAAAAACATCCAAAGCATTCAAAGAATCAGGAGTTGATGCTTGTTTTCACTACTTTGATAACAATTGGCATTACATCAGGAAATGGGATCATTTAAAAGATTTAAAATCTTTATATCCTATTTCTGCTGAAGTTAAAGAAGGTTTGAAATATCTTCAAACAAAAACTTTTGAGCAGTCAGATCATTATATTGCGAGAAATATATCGTGTCTGATTAAGTTATCGTGGACAGAAGAACAAGTTCTAGAACGTGCTGAAAAAATGAAAAAAGCCATTTTGGAAGCCTTGTAAACATCGCGGAAAGAACATACTTAAAAGCAACTTTAAAGAAATTCATAACTATGAAATATCTTTAAAGTTGCTTTTTTGTTTTTAAGCATTTGGCTTTAGCCTATGGAATTTACATCTGATTTTAATTTTGTATAAAGTTTGTTTACTTATCAAAACAACTTACACAAAGAGGTAATTATAATCGAAATAAATTTTTTTTAAACATTAATTATGAAAACCACAATTACAAAAATTAAGTACGTATCAATGATGCTGTTTTTTATTTTTGCTACAGCATGTAGTTCAGATGATGATTCAGGCACTAATATCCCAGGTGCTAATGTGCCAACAGTTAATTACGCAAATTCAACTATAGATGCTGCTTTTTTTGAAGCAGGAAATTCTGCTGCACCAGATATTACTTGGAATGGTAGTGTTGGAGCTTTTTCTTTAGCTACACCTTTAGATGGTTTAAGCATTAATGCAAATACAGGTGTATTAAGTTGGACTAAATTATTACCACAAGGTAATCATACTATTCAAGTTATTATAGCTAATAGTGCAGGGCAGAAAAGTATAAATCTTATTTTACAAAATAAATTTCAAGGTAATTTTACATACAGATTTGAAGGTACATGTTCATACGAACTCCATTTTAGCGCAGACGGTTCTTTAGGTGTTAAATATATAAGAGGCGTGGATATACTTGCAAATGGATCTTGGGAAATAAATGGCAATGAGCTTACAGCAAGTTATACTTTTATAAATGATAATGAAGAGAATTCTATTAGAGCGCTTTTAGTACACACAACAACAGAGGTAAAATTAGAAGGGAATTGGTATAATGGATTAGGCGCTATTTCAGGTCAAGAAGGAGGTAGTATTAATTTAAAACTAGGTGAACTACCAGCAGGCGATGGCATTATATCTCTAAGAGATAATGGCGGTTATATAGTTCTATTTTATGACTCCTGTGGTGCTGCTTGTTGTTTCAGTACGGTTCAAGACGCCAAGGATGCTTATCCAAGCAGAACATTAACATTTGTACCTTAAAATTAAGATAAATTGAAGATACTTTGGAAGATTATTTAATTCTACTTTTTAACAACTGTAAAGAACTTATACATTCTTTACAGTTGTTTTTTTTATAAACAATTGGTGTTTTTAATCTTTCATTAATCGTTAATCGAACTTGTAAAAGCTCTTTCATAATTAATAATGGGAATATTTGTAAACTTTTCACCTCATTTTGTTAACCTTTTATATTTGTTTACATAAATATACAGTAACCAATTATAAAATACATATTCAAATGAAAACAGCAGAACCAACAGTAGTAACAGCAAGTACAGAATCTGAAATAACCGAAGGGAAATCTATGGCCATTATTGCCTACTTAACCTTTGTAGGGTTAATTATTGCTTTTGTAATGAATAACGATAAGAAGAACAAATTTGCCAAGTACCACATTACACAATCACTTGGATTAGCTTTAACAGGTTTAGCTATAGGTATTATAGGTATGATACCTATTTTAGGTTGGATAATTAGTGTTATCGGTTTTTTTGTAATTGTTTTTATGTGGATTTCGGGTTTGATGAATGCAATTAACGAGAAACAAAAACCGCTTCCTATTTTAGGAAATAAATACGAAGAATGGTTTAAAAATTTATAAGTCGACTTTTAATTTGAATTAGAATTTCTACAAAAAAACATCTAAAACGACATTCAAAATAAAATCACTAAAATAGTTTTAATTGGAATTAAAAAGGAGAAGGCGCTCAAGTAAAAAGAAGCGTTGTTCTCCTTTTTAGCTTTTAACTGTGCTCTGGTTTTTTTTATAAGCGTAAAATCCAATTTATAAATTCACATAAATAAATCAATTTAAAATAAATTCATCAGCTTTCAATAAGCAATCAAAAACATTTAGTACTTTAATAGTTAATTAAATCAAAATGAACCATTTAAAATTGCTTCTGTTTTTTATCGGAACATGTGCTGTTTATTCTCAAACAAATAAGCAAGTGGCATTTCGGGAATTGACTGTGGAGCAAGGTTTATCTCAAAATAGTGTTGTTAGCATTGCACAAGATAGCATTGGCTTTATGTGGTTTGCTACCCAAGATGGGCTGAATAAATATAATGGTCGAGAATTCTCCTATTACAAAATTCAGTTTGAAGATGTGACCAGATCCACCTTTAGCAAACTAGGAAAATTATATGTGGATAAATCAGGTAAATTATGGGCTATTGCTAATTCGGGGAAATTACAGTTTTATAATAAAGAGCGAGATAGTTTTCAATCCGTTATAACTAATTATGCGGTCAGCACCGTTTTTCAAGATGACGATCAAAACTTCTATATGGGAACTTTTGATAGTGGACTATATATAGTCAATTCTCAATCTGCAGACACCATTCAATTTTTAAAACCAGAACATGCGCATCATACTATTTATGATTTCATAAAAGGAGATAATGAAAGCTTTTTTGCAACTACAAAAGGAGGTGTTTTTAAAATTAAAAATAACAGGTATGAACATATAGAAATTGATTCGGTTTCTAATTTTAGTGCTTTGGCTCAATCGGATAATAACACCATGTATTTGGGAAGCTTTGGCAAAGGATTATTTGTAAAATCGGAAAACGAAAAACAGTTTGCGCCTTTTAAAAATAAGCCATCTTTTTGGCTCCCAGAAAATTTAATAATTCAAGATTTATTAGTTGATAAACGGAATAGATTATGGATAGCAACTTATGGACAAGGAGTATTTCTAGTAGATTTTAAAAATCAGTTTATTCAAAATTTTAAAGAAAATAAGAATGATCCGTATGCACTTCATTATAATGATGTTATATCCTTATATGAAGATAATACGGGAACAATCTGGCTAGGAACCGATGGTGCAGGCTTAAGTTATTATGATGAATTTTTAATAAAATTTAATGTGCTAACTAACGATCAAGTTCCTCAAAATGTTCATGTAGATGTTATTCGTGCCATTACAGTTGATACAAATAATAATATTTGGTTGGGTACATCAGGAAAAGGTTTAACGGTTGTAAACACAAAAAACCAAAAGTTTCACACCTATACATCTGCTAACTCTAAACTATTAGGAGATAGGATTATGAGTCTGTTTTATGACAAAGGAAATCTTTGGATTGGTCATCAAACGTATGGATTGCAAAAGATGGATTCTAGCGGGAAAATCACATCATTTAAAGAAACGGCAGATTTTACTATTTGGAAAATACTAAAAGATAGATCAGATAATTTGTGGCTTGGTACACGAGATCATGGATTCGTTCAATTTAATGAGAACCAAGGAATAACAAAAAAGATAAATACAGAAAACACCATTTTGGCAACTAATAATATTCGGGACATAGCCTTGGGTGAGTCTGGTGTTTTTTGGATTGGAACGGAAACGGATGGGCTTTATAAGTTTTATAAAAAAACAGATAGTTTAGTGAAAATCGATAAAATAAACGACAAAATAAAATCATTATTCTATCAAGATTCCATCCTTTGGGTTGGAACCAATGGTAATGGTTTAAAATCTTTCAACACAAAACGCAATACATTTAATACGTATTCCACAAACAATGGTTTATTAAATGATGTTATTTATGGTATTCTGCCTGGAAATAATGATTATTTATGGTTGAGTTCCAATAAAGGCATCACCAAATTAAAGATTGAAGGTGGTGAGATTTCAGAGATAGAAAATTATGATAATTATGATGGTCTTCAAGCTTATGAATTTAATACAGGTGCATCATACAAACATACGGATGGTATATTATATTTTGGTGGTTTAGAAGGTTTAAATTGGTTTAATCCCAATCAGCTTGAATTTAATCCCATAAAGCCAAAAACAATTATTACAAATTTAGATGTTTTCAATAAACCTATTGCGTTAATTGATAATCAGGAATTTAAGTATGATAAAAACACGATAACCTTTACATTTTCAGCATTACATTTTTCCCAACCTGAACGAAATCAATACAAATACCGATTAATAAATAATGATGCCAATTGGATAAATTCTGGAAACAGTAATGTGGCACACTACACCAATTTACCACCAAGTGTGTATCAATTTCAAGTTATTTCTAGCAATTATGATGGTGTTTGGAATACCACACCTGCGACATATATTTTCACTATTTTAGACCCTTGGTATGCCACAAATTTGGCTAAAACCATGTATTTACTTCTAATAATAGTTTTGGCGTATATTTTATATCTGTATTTAAAATGGCGTTGGAATGTGAAAAATCAATTGCGTTTAGAGCAAGATGAAACTATTCGTTTAAAGAAATTAGATGAATTTAAAACCAAACTTTATACCAATATTTCCCATGAATTTAGAACACCGTTAACCTTAATTTCTGGTCCTATAGATAATCAATTAGCCAAACCAGAACTTTCTAAAACCGATAAAAAAGAACTGACTCTAGTAAAGCAAAACGCAACCCGATTGCTTAATTTGGTAAACCAGATGTTGGATCTTTCTATGATAGATTCAGGGCAAATAAAACTGAAAGTATCACAAGGAAATTTAACCATTTTATTAAAACAGATTGTAAGCGCATTTCAATATAAAGCCAATAAAAAAAACATAGAAATTAACTACCAGATTTATAATTTAAAAGCTGTTTGGTTTGATAAAGATATTATTGAAAAAGTAACGTCAAATCTATTATCAAATGCTATAAAATATGCACCAAAAAACAGTGAAATTATATTTGAAGCCATGAATCAAAATGGCATGTTGGTGTTATCCATTATAAACAGCAGTAAACAAGTTGGAAAAGAAGATTTAAACAAACTGTTTCAACGTTTTTATCAGAATAACGAATTGTCAGATGGTGTAGGCGTTGGTTTGGCTCTGGTTCGTGATTTGGTAACGCTATCCAAGGGCAGTATTATAGCCAACAATTTGGAATCGGACCGCATCCAATTTACCGTGTCACTACCTATTAATAAAGTCGCTTTTGCTGAAGATGAATTGCAAGTTACCACTTTCACAGAAAAGCCACATTTAGATTTAGAGTCACTTATTATTGAAACCAATACGGATAAACGAACGTTACTTATTGTGGAAGACGAGCCAGATATTCGGTCATTTATCGTTTCTATGTTTGCAGATAGCTATCAAATTATTGAAGCTGCAAATGGTAAAATAGGTATTGAAAAAGCCCGAAAACACCTTCCAGATTTAATTATCAGTGATATTATGATGCCGGAACAGGACGGAATAGAATTATGTCACGAAATTAAAACAAATGAGGTTACAAGTCACATTCCCGTAATTCTACTTACGGCAAAAGTTGGAGATGCTAATGAAATTGAAGGTATTAAAACAGGAGCAGATGCCTATGTTACAAAACCATTTAGCAGCGAAAAATTAAAAATCCGAGTAGAAAAACTGATAGAAAGTCGCTTAAAACTTCAAAAACACTTCAGTAATACCTTAACAATAAATCCGGAATTGGCGATTACTTCCACTGAAAGCGAATTTTTAAAAAGGCTTCAAACTACGTTGGACCAACATATAACAAATCCAGATTTTAACAGCGAAGGGTTGAGCAAACACATGCAAATAAGTCGTACGCAACTTCATAGAAAACTGAAAGCCATAACCGGTATGACCACTAGCGAATTTTTACGATCTCAACGCTTAAAATTATCATTAGAATTGTTAAAAAATTCTGATGCTACCATGGCAGAAATCGCCTATCAAGTCGGATTTAATTCCCCTTCCTATTTCACCAAATGCTTCAAGGACGTTTATGGTTTTACACCAAACGAATACCTTCAAAACAACTAAAAAATCACGTTTCAATAACATTTGGCACATATTTTATATTCTTTGAAACATATCTGTTATTCAAAGGTGAAGCTACCATTTACTTTTGTTTCACTCCTTACAATGTTGTAATGCTATAATGTTATAATGAGATAATATGAAAATCAAAGAATGAAACACGTTAATAATTACTAAAAAAATTTTCTTCAATTTTCATGTTAACCTTTTATATAGTGAATCATAAATAATTATAATTTAAAACTTGAATTATGAAATCAATTTTCTCCTTTCTATTCCTTATATGTTTTGCATATTCTGGACACTCACAAATTTTTGAAAGACTAGCTGATAAAGCAGCAAAATCAGCTGAACGTACAGTTGAGCGCAAAGTAGAACAAAAATCCGCCAAAGAAACAGACGAAGCATTCGATTCTGTTTTTGAAAGTAATGATAAGAACTCCAGTTCTTCAAAAAAAGACAAAACTTCTAAAAACACAGAAAAACCTTCTAAGAATAGTAACACGCCAGAGGCAGTTTACAGTTTCACTCATAAATATGTTATGCAAATGGAGAGTGATGATTACACAACCAACTTGACATACTACTTAGCAGAAGGGCAAAGTTATTTTGGAAGTACTGTAGAATCTGCAACATCCATGATTTCTGTTATGGATATGGAAAAACAAACCCTATTTATGTTTACGGAAGCTGGAGGAACTAAAATGCTTATGGCTTCAGGTATGAATTTGGATAAAATAATGAAAGACAATGCAGAAGATGCTGATGCACGTGTTGAAAAAACAGGTAGAACCAAAACCATTTTAGGTTATATGTGTTCAGAATATAAAGTAACATCAGAAGATATGACTGGCGAATTTTGGATAACACAAGATGCAGGTATTACCTTCCCAAAAGGTTTTTACGACATGGCGGATAAAAACAAAAATTCCAATCAAGCTTGGATGGCAGATATGAAAGGTATTATGATGGAAATGCATATTACAGATACCTCTAAACGAAAAAATAAAACCATGACCATGCGTTGTGTGGCTTTAGAAAAATCGAAATTTAAAATCAACTCTAGCGATTATAAAAAATTCATGTAATCATTAATCTACTTAAATAAAACTTAAACAAAAATTTATTATGAAAACAATTCAAACCGCAGGTAAACTGCTCGCTTTATTTCTCGTTGTTATGGCAACATCATGTTCCAGCGATGATAATCCTTTAAATGACAATCCCGATCCGCAAGGAGAATCTCATTTTTATGAGCTCACTTTTACGGGTGGACCTATGGATGGCGATACTTTTTCTGGGACCATCACAAATGGCAGTGGTACAAGTGGCGCTGTAGCAGTAAGAACGGTATCTACAAATAATGGAGGTACTGAAGAAGATACAATGGTTTTAACTTTGTTAGATGAAATCCATACCCCTAACATTTCTTTGGGCATGGTAATGACTATGAATAATAACCAAGGCATGGATTTTGGTCCAAACGTTACCGAAACCAGTTCCGGCATGACAATTATTTATAATAATTATGTCATGAATACCATTTCAGGATCTTCAACGATTACTAATTATGGACAAAGTAATGTTTACTCGGGTGTTGCATATGCACATTTTACAATAACATTTAGTGCGGAAATGGAAGTTAGGGATATTAATCAAACAGATACATTTACAACGCAAGTAACAGGTACAATTAATGTTAAACGTTTTCCGATTCCTTAATTTTTAATTTTAGTCTAATAAGGTAATTTTAAAAGTATGTTTTATAACCACACCTTTTAATTATAAGAGTATTTAAACGCCTCAAATTGAAAAATTTGAGGCGTTTACTTTTATGAGATTACTAATATTTTGCAAACTATTATGTTTTCACATATCTAATAGGTTTACTAAATTATGAGTTATTTATAAAATTTAGCATTATTAAGCTCTTCAATTTATGGTTGTTCAGATATCCAAGTTTAAAAATTAATTTTTAATATTTCTGTAAATTTTTTAAGGATGATTTATAGTTGCACACTTAAGGATTATCTCCTAAACAAGTAAAAAACCATGCTTCAATAACATTTGGCACATATTTTATATTCTTTGAAACATATCTGTTATCAAAGCAGATTTTCTATGTCTAAATTTGAATCTCTTTAATGGAATACCTTATGAAACAAAACTCAAATTCCCTAAAAAAAGAAAGTGATGATAAGATTTATATATCCATAGATCATCTTAAAAAAGGCGTTTACCAATTACATATTTTACTTAATAATAAAGTCGTTAAGTCCATTGAAATAGAAAAATAGGTTCTTGTAAATAACGTACCAATAATCTTTATTTTTTAAAAGAATAACCAAAACAAATAATAGACGCGACTATGACACTACTATATATCAGTTCCGCTATCATACTATTAATTCTAATCAATTTATTGTTACTCATGTTTAGCTGTAGTACCTATCAGGAAGATGAAAAGCATAATAAGGCTTGAAGACCTATGTTTTCAGTGTTTTTCATGAGCATGGAACATATCTTATAGACTTTGAAACAATAGTAATATACAAAGACCTGTATCCATTCTACATTTGAAATAAATAATGAGAGACATTTAATTATCAGGATGTTAACCTTTCATAAACCATATCATTAATGATTAAACACAATCTTATGAAAACAAAATTAGCGTTTTTAGTAATCATGTTTACGACCATCATGACATTTGCACAAAATGGCATCAATTACAAGGCTGTTATAAAAGACAACCTTGGTAATGTAGTAGCGAATGATCTGATAGCTATTCAATTCACGATTCTTGATGGCGCAACTAATGTGTATCAGGAAACCCAAACACCAACTACAGATGACAATGGAATTATTATCGTAAACATTGGTGAAGGAACTCCCACGTTTACGCCTTTTTCCACAGTTGATTGGAGTAGTAGTAATCACTTCTTAAATGTTCAATTGAATACAGGAGGTGGTCTGGTAGATATGGGTACGACAGCTTTTAAACCAGTGCCTTATGCATTAATGGCAAAAAATATTGAAAATCCGTTATGGACAAAAAACGGGTTTAATATTGGCCATGCGGGAGGAAATGTAGGTATTGGTACAACCTCACCTTCTGCACCATTAGAGGTTTATGGAACTGGACCTATAATTCCTAGAATTACATCAACTAATAACACTTCAGGACTTGCACTATACAGACCTGGGCCAACCAGTGTGGATTGGTCTTTGCTAAATGCAACAAATAATGAACTTCAACTAGCTAGCTCAACTGATGACTTATCCAGTGGCATTGTCAGATTGAGATTTAAAAGTAATGGCGATATTATTATGGCACAAAATGAAGGCAGAGTAGGGATTGGAACCTTTACACCAGTAAATCCTTTATCTGTGGTTCAAGCATCAGGGACGGCTAATACAGTGCGTATTGAAACGTTGGATCATCCTACAGGTAAAGATCTTTTGGAGCTAATAGTGCCTTCAGGTTCTACAGCTGGTTCACAATTTATAGAAATGCAAAATGGTTTTGATATTGTTGCTGCAATAAATAGTGATGGTTCAGCTAAATTTAAATCGGTTCAGTTTGAAGATAATACGGTACAAACCACTGCTGCTGTTGGACCAATTGCCTATGGTTTTGTGCAATCGAATGGAAATGTAAGTTCTGGTTCAGGGAATTTTAGTGCTACTTGGAATGCCGTAGATAATAGATATGATATTACTATTACTGGCGAGAATTATTTCTGGACACTTTTTACTACAAATATTACGAGTGGTTCAGCTGCCATAGACCGAATACGTGTAAGCAGTTCTAATGGAAAAATGATTGTATTCCTTTATAATGATACAGGATCATTAATTCAAGGTAATTTTCAATTTGTTACCTATAAATAAGAATAGTGTAGACGCATAAATTTATAACTAACGCGGCAGGTAATATTAGTCACTAAAAGAAATAGATGCCAGCATCAATTATAAAAAAATAATACCATGTAACATATCTTATATAGATTGGAACAATAGTATTGCCATTTGTAATAGCTAAATAATAATTTTATCTATGAGTTAAGAATTCAATAACAAGTTACACAACATGAACCTTAAAAAAAACAGAAAATGAAAATTAAACTAACATTACTAACTTTACTTATTACCTGTTTTGGTTTTGCTCAAAACGGTATTAACTACAAAGCCATTATAAAAGACAACCTTGGTAACGTGGTTGCTAACGATCTAATCGCTGTTCGATTTACTATTCATGAAACAACTCCTGAAGGAACAGCTGTCTATCAAGAAGACCATGCACCAAATACCGATGAAAATGGGCTTATTATGATAAATATAGGTGAAGGTAATCCACTCTTAAATGTGTTTACAGATATAGATTGGGCAAGCAACCCTCATTTTCTAAATGTTCAAATAAATACCGGGTCTGGATTGGTAGATATGGGTACTACAGAATTTAAAGCTGTGCCTTATGCACTCTCTGCACCAGATACCTCTAAATGGGATATTAATGCAAATAATATTTATCGTTCAGAGGGTAATGTAGGTATAGGAATTGCTAATCCTACCAGAAAATTACATGTTGTAAATGATGACCAACCATATTCGGCGTACTTTCAAAATAATTATGCTGGTAATAGTTCTAAATATGGTATATACAATGATATCACACCCGACGGTAACTCTACCAAATATGGTTTCTATAATAATATTGCTGCTAGTAACGCCACGAGTCCTACCTATGGAATTTACAATACGTTGTCTACTACTGGTGCAACCGGGAATATGTACGGTATTTACTCTTACATATCCTCAGCCGGTACAGGAGCTCATTATGCACTATATGGATATGCAATTGGTCCTGGTAATTATGGGATATATACATATAATAACAGCCCCGATCAGGGATGGGCAGCCTATTTTAATGGTAGGACACAAGTTACGGACCGACTAATGGTTGGTACAGACCACAAAGGTAGACAGGGTATTAATGCGAATCAAAGAGATATATACGTAAGAAATGCAGACACTACCACTGTACGAACAAGATTTTCTGGAGCAGGAACTGGTGGAGAAACCGAGTATTATATGAACTCCGGATTTAGAACACTTGAGTTACAAGCTTCAGAAACAGCCAGTACAGGCTCGCAAATACAAATGTATAAGGCTGATGGATCATTGGGAATATCTTTAGATGCCGATTTTTTAGGTTTTGGTCGGGTTATTACTCAAGAAATAGAAGTTACTGGCGCTGATTTGGCCGAGTTTTATGCAGTTTCTAATGCGTCACTAGCAAAACCTGGCATGATCCTTTGTTTAGATCCAAATAAACCTGGTGAGATGATGGTGTCTAACCAACCATATGATAAAAAAGTAGCAGGTATTATCAGTGGTGCTAATGGTATCCGACCTGGAATATTAATGGGAGGAGAAATGACGGCAGACGAAAGTTCTTTAAGTCAAGAAAATAGATATGCAACAAGTGATGGTAAACAGCCATTAGCCCTAACAGGCAAAGTATATGTGTATGCCGATGCATCTAATGGAAGCATTGAAGTTGGTGATTTACTTACCTCTTCTTCAACACCAGGGTACGCAATGAAAGTAACAGATTATTCGAGAGCACAAGGAGCCATAGTTGGAAAGGCAATGTCGTCATTGACATCTGGACAAGGGTTTATTTTGGTGTTAGTTAACCTTCAATAATAAGTATATAATTGTTTTTAAACCGATTATATAAAGAATATTAAATTTAATTAGAAATTTAAAACAAGTATTATCATGAAAAAATTATTAATAATTCTTTTAGCTTTTAATTTTGTTCAGTTTACGCAAGCTCAATCCATCGATAAATTCAGTATCGATAGTGGAGGCGCAAGCGCAACAGTAGGTGGTATAGAGATTTTGTATACTATTGGGGAGGTTAACGTGCAAGAAATAAGCGTCGGAAATATTCAGGTTTCTGAAGGTTTTATCAATGGCAGTTTGAAAATAAAAGTAGATCCAAAACTATTCTTGCAAGGACCACTCTTAAATCCAGTTTTAGCCGGATTAATGAATGATGATTTAAGGCAAAATGCCATTATTCCAACAACCAGTCCATATGCAGATTTAGCAACATGTAATGCATCGGTGTTTTCTATTACAGGTGCAAATGCCATTGTAGATTGGGTTTGGGTGGAACTGCGTGCAGCCAATGATAATACGAAACTCATTAATGGAAAGTCAGCTCTTTTGCAACGAGATGGTGATGTGGTAGGTTTAGATGGTACCACAAGTCTGGTTATGAATGCCGCACCTTCTAATTATTATGTGGTGGTTAATCACAGAAATCATTTAGGTGCTATGAGTGCAGGAACCATTGGCCTTAATGAAAGTACAGCTGGCGTTGCAGATTTTACCAATAGTGGATTTGCAACCTATGGAACAATGGCACAAGCCATTTTAGATTCTGGGAACACGGCACTTTGGGCTGGTGATGTTAACGGAAATAATCAAGTGCGTTATTTAGGGCCAAGTAATGATTCGGCTACCTTAAAAACCATTGTGCTAAATGCGCCAGGTAATTCCTCTGGTAGTAATTATTTTCCATATGCAGCCTACAATTTGGGCGATATTAACCTCAACGGCATTGTCCGGTATTTAGGTCCAGGTAATGATAAAGGTATTTTGAAAAACATTATACTAAATCATCCTGCAAACCCTGCCTCAAATTATTTTCCTATTTCACAACAAATACCGAATTAAAACAAACATCTAATTTTTTAACAATTTAAACTATATTATTATGAAACATTTATACACAGCGGTCATTTTACTTTTTATGACCTTCACATTACACGCACAAAATCATACTTATGAGTTTAGTATCTCATTTGTAGGGATTAACTCGAACACAGGAAACTACCAAATGGCTTTATTAGCAACACCAAGCGAATCCGTGGTAGATGACAGTACAGACGATATGGGAGCTGGATTTTACGTGCCAACAGGTATGACTATTGGTAACTTTGTAACTGGTAATTCTAATCTTCCAGCATCCGAATGGGTATCTATTTCCATGGGTCCTGGAGTTAATGGTGATGCTTATTTTCTAGGTCGCGATGAAGCCGGGCAGTTTACCGTTATGTTAAATGGTGCAGGTCCTTTTGAGCTGGTTTTATTTGATGTTATTGCAGATCCAAACCCAACAACAGGCGCTATTATGTTCGTTGAAAATGGTGATCCGGTTTTTGACACCATTTTTATTGAAAATTATATCAATATCTGGGCACAAAATTTATACTCGCAAAACAGCCCATTGGCAAGTTCTGTAAATTTCGCAACCTTAAGTACGGAAGCCGTTATTGTAGATACTTCGCTTTCTGTTTATCCGAATCCAGCATCTGATATTCTGAGTATTAAAACACCAAATACTATAAGTTCCATTGAGCTGTATTCTATACTAGGTAAAAAAGTATTTGAAAGCAGCCAGAATACAAACCAAATTGATGTTAGTAATTTTCAATCTGGTATCTATCTACTGAAAATTCAAACAGAGAAAGGTCGCGTCACTAAAAAAATAGTGATTAAATAATACTTAAAAACTATTAATCAGTTTAAAACTAATCATTATGAAACGTCTTTACTATTTCAAACCCAGTTTGGTTTATACGCTATTTCTTGTATTCTTTAATTTTCCGCACATAGGGTTTGCTCAAGCTCCTAAAATGCCAGCATCTGAATTAAAAATTTCAAGTGTTGATGATATGTCATGCATATCTCTTGAAGATATATATTCTAATAAAGAAAAAGTACCAGAGCTAAGGACGTTTCAAGATTTAAAATTACAAGTTATTTCCGAAGTCACATCTCATAATTCATTAGGTTATGAAGCTGCAAATCGGACGCATTTAAATAGATCTATTTCTGAAGATTTTAAAGGAAGAGAGAATAGTCTTATAAATGACCTTCAGTTTCAAGTTCTTGATCATCCAATTTCGAGCAATACGCAACAAGCGTCAAGACGAGATGTGGGCGATTATATAGTGAATACAACTGATGATACACCAGACGCTAATATTTCGGATGCTATTTGTGCCGATTCCAATGGTAACTGTTCCTTAAGGGCAGCCATTCAAAATGCCAATAAATTGAGTGATAAAAACACCATTCATTTTAATATTTCTGGAAGCGCTCCTTTTACAATCGCTTTGGCAACAACTGAACTACCACTAATTGCATATCCTGTCGTAATAGATGGTAGAATGCAAACGGAATATGCTATAGCAAATTCGCCTGTAATTGAAATAGATGGTACAAGTTTACCCTTGGGAAGTTCGGGACTTAAAATTTATGGATTTTCAGATAATTCGGAAGTTTATGGGTTATCCATAGGTGGTTTTCAACGTTTGGATGTTTCGCCATATTCAGGAGGAATGGGTATAGATGTTTTTTCAATAAACAATACCATCCAAAGTAATTATATTGGCTTAAAGCCAGATGGTACAACGTTAAATCCTAATCAATGGGGAGTTTATTTTTTTAATAGTAGTTATAATACGATAGGAGGAATTGGGGATAATGAAGGAAATGTTATTTCCGGAAATTATTCTGGAGGCGTAACTTTTGATGGTATAGATTCTTCCAATAATGTGGTGCAAGGAAACCTGTTAGGTACTGATGCTACAGGTTTATTGCCTCGAGGAAATCGTTTTAATCTTCAAATGTTAGATGCACCAAATAATACCATTGGAGGCAATACAGCAGAGGCTAGAAACATAATTTCGGCTGGTGTAAATAGCCAATCTGCAGCCACTGATGGCACTGGGATTTCCATAACAGGTAGTGCTTCAGCAAATAATACTATTATAGGTAATTACATTGGAACAGATATTACAGGGAACGCGCCATTGGCGAATATTAGAGGCGGTATATTAGTGCTTTTTGGCGCTAATAATAATAATTTTGGTGGTGATCAAGTTGGCGAGAGAAATGTTATATCTGGAAATAATTATGGCATCTACTTTCAAGGATCCCCATCAGGGAATCCAGTGTCTAATAATATTATTTCCGGAAACTATATAGGCATAAATGCATTGGGAAATCTGGCTTTACCAAATACTTATGGCATCATGATGTTATTAGGCGAAAACACCTTAAACACTATTGGTGGCTCTAGTCAAGGGTCTCGAAATATAATTTCTGGAAACACAAGTGATGGTGTTTTTTTGAATAGTGGTGGCACTAATACAGTTAGTAATAATTATTTAGGTGTTGATATTTTAGGAACAAGTGCTTTGCCTAATGGACAAGCTGGTGTATTTGTTAATTCTGCTGATAATGTTATACATGCCAACGTTATTTCAGGGAATGGAGCAGCTGGAATAAATTTATCCAGTATCTCAACTACTAACGCTGTTACGGGTAATTTTGTTGGAACTAATAAGGATGGTGTTCTTGCTATTCCAAATGAACGTGGTATTGAAATCCGCGGATCTGCAAACACCATTGGCGGAATGGATGGTTTGAATAGAAATATCATTTCTGGCAATACGTTATATGGTGTCAATATTTTTGGCCCATCAGCTACTGGAAATATGGTAAAGGGAAATTATATTGGTACAGATATTAATGGAATGGTTCCATTACCAAATAGTACGGGATTGCGAATTTCTGAAGCAAGCTCAAACATAGTTGGTAGTAGCGTTATTTCGGAAAGAAATATTATTTCAGGGAATTCCACTGAAGGTATTTTAATTTCAAGCGCATTATCTACAAATAATCAAATATTAGGAAATTATATCGGTACAGATGAAACGGGTTCAAATGCATTACCAAATTTTCGAGGCATGCGACTTGTTAATACCTCCAATAATATGATTGGTGGCTCTGGGCCAAATGAAGGTAATTTGGTTTCGGGAAACCAATCTGACGGTGTTTTATTATTAATCACATCAGCCAATACACTTTTTGGAAATAAAATAGGCGTGAAAGCTGATGGTTTAACGGCATTACCTAATGGACAAACAGGTGTTCAAGTTCTTAATGGAAGTACAGATAATATTATTGGTGGTCTTAATAGTGGCGAAGGTAATACCGTTGCATTTAACACGAATAAAGGTGTTAATTTGCTTAAAATAAACGCAGGTGGTTACCCAGATATTGAACCCACAGGAAATATTATATCTGGTAACAGTATATTTGGTAATACATCTACTGTTTCTTCAAATGGTATTACAGGAGCTGGTATTGATTTAAACAGTGATGGTGTCTCATTAAATGATGCGGATGATGCTGATTTAAGAGCAAATAACACACAAAATTATCCAGTTATTGAAACCGATGGTGCTTCAGTAGAGGAGAACGTAATTACAGTATCATATATGATTCTGTCTACTGCTGCCAATTCATCCTATCCAATTCAGGTTGAATTTTTTATAGACGACAATAACCGTCAAGGAAAAGAATTTTTGTTTGTTGATACCTATACTGAAACTGATTTTAATTCAGCTTTAAATAAAACAATTTCTATGGCAATTCCCTCTGGAAGTACCTTTGTAGCGGAACAAAAAATTCTAGCTATTGCAATAGATGCAAATGGGAATACTTCTGAATGTAGTATATCAGAAACTGTTATAGATGAAAGTCTTTCAGTAGAAAGCCAAATGTTTACAGAGGTTTCTATTTATCCAAACCCAGCAACTGATATTCTTAATATTAAAATACCAAATACTATAAACTCTATTGAATTGTATTCAATTCTAGGGAAAAAAGTATTTCAAACAAGTAGTACTATTGATCAGATTGATGTGAGTAGCTATCAATCAGGTATCTATTTGCTTAAAATAAAAACAAATCAAGGGAGTGTCACTAAAAAAATTGTGATTAAATAATATTAAAGAGGCTATTTGTTGAAGTTAAAAGGGGAATGACCTCATGTTACAATATGTGTTGTTTCCCTTTTTTTAATTTCACGGATCTAGAATCATGTACAAATAGAAATTAGTCATATCACACCATTAACTAATCTAAATCACTAAATCAATAATTTATGATTATAATAAAATTAACAATTATGAAACAGTCTATAAAAACAATCATATTATTTTTCCTTTGCTTTTTTGCCTTATTTTCAACAATCTATGCACAGCAGAGTATAAATTACAAAGCTATCATTAAAGACGATATCGGTAACGTTATTGCTAATGATGTGGTACCTGTACAATTTAACATTTTACAGGGTGTTGCGCAAACCAATGTATATTCAGAATTACATACGCCAACTACAGATGCTAACGGTATTATTATTGTTAGTATAGGCGAAGGTATATTAGTTGGTGGAAGTCCTGATTTTAGTACGATTGATTGGACTAACGATACGAATTTTCTGCAAGTATTCGTAAATATTGGTGATGGCTTGGTGGATATGGGAATAACTGAATTTAATGCGGTGCCTTATGCACTGTCTTCAGGTGATAAATCTTGGGAAACCGAAATAGATAATGTGCATGTTTTATCAAAAAATGTCGGTATTGGTACAGATTCTCCTAGCGAATTATTAGAAATTAATGATCCGAATAATGCAACCATAAAATTGACAGTTCCAACAGTTGGTAGTTCATCAAAATTAGAATTTGAAACTGGCGATGAAACTGGGGCACATACTTTTTACAGAATTGAAAACAGGAGCGACTATTTAAGGTTTGAAACCGATACAGATTATATAATACCGACAACAGGTTATGAATCGTTAATGAACCTGGGTAGAATGGGTTTAACTTTGGAAACTGGAGCAAGGGTAAACGAGTTTTCTACAGATGGTACATTGGCAGATAATAGTAATAATGCTTTACCAACAGAACAAGCCGTTAAAACCTATGTGGATAATAGTATAGCATCTGTAGCAGCTACCGCTAAAACAATTGTTATTCCTGCGACAGCATTTATTAGTAATGGTGTTAATAACACTATTAATTATGGATTCGGAGGAGGTTTCGTTAATAAACCATCAGGTAACAGCGCAATATATGCTCCAGTAATTATTCCTGGAGGATCTACGATTACATCGGTTACATTTTTTTTTAGAGATACTAATTCCGCTGCAAATGTAAATCTAGAAGCTACGCTCATCTCTATATATCAAACTAATTCCTTTTCATCTTTTCTATTTACAGTTAGCACTTTTGGTGGTTTACCCGATGGTATTACTAGAGTATACGCTACACCTTTTTCAACTACCGGAGAAAGACAGTATTATATTCGTGTTCAACCGACATCAAATTGGAGCGGTACAGATTTGGCAGTTTATTCTGTTAAAGTTATATATACCGAATAATTAATAGTTAACATACTCAACAATTTCCAATCCGTAGCCAATCATACCAACACGTTTGGTTTGTTCACTATTGGAAATCAGTTTGAGTTTATGGATATTTAAATCGTGTAGAATTTGAGCACCAATACCAAAATCCTTCGCATCCATATCAAGGCGAGGCGCTTTTATCACTTCACCTGGAACTTGAGCTTCTTTTAGAACGTTCAGGCGTTTTAATAAATTCATGGTCTGCGATTGCTGATTAATGAATATAACAGCACCTTTTTCAGCTTGGTTAATAACGGTAAACATGTCGTCCAGCTTTTGGTCGGCATTGTTGGTTAAAGTGCCTAAAATATCATGATTAACAAGCGTTGCATTAACACGTGTTAAAACAGGTTCACTAGCAGACCAAGATCCTTTAGTAAGCGCAATATGAATTTGATTGTTGGTTGTTTGGTTGTAGGCACGCAATCTAAAATTTCCAAAACGGGTTTCGAGATTAAAATCTTCCACCTTTTCAATTAAAGAATCATGCTGCATGCGGTAAGCGACTAAATCTTCAATAGAAACAATTTTCAAATCGAATTTTTTTGCTACCTTCATTAACTGCGGTAAACGTGCCATAGTACCATCTTCATTCATGATTTCCACAATAACACCTGCTGGTTTTAATCCGGCAAGTCGTGCAAAATCAATAGCAGCTTCAGTATGTCCTGTACGTCTTAATACGCCACCTTCTTTAGCAACTAGAGGAAAAATATGACCTGGTCTTGCTAATTCAAATGGTTTCATATTATCATCAACTAACGCCTGAACGGTTTTAGCGCGATCAGCAGCTGAAATACCGGTAGTAACCCCGTTTCCTCTTAAATCTACTGAAATCGTAAAAGCTGTTTCTAAAGGGTCTGTGTTATTCCTAACCATCATATCAAGCTCCAAAGCCTTACAACGCTTTTCCGTAAGTGGTGTGCAAATTAATCCACGACCATGTGTGGCCATGAAGTTAATCATTTCAGGTGTTGCCATTTCAGCAGCCGCTAGAAAATCGCCTTCATTTTCCCGATTTTCATCATCAACAACAATAATAACTTTTCCATTTCGAATGTCGTTTATCGCATCTTCAATAGCATCTAATTGAAAGGTTTTAATATTTTGAGTTTGAATCGTTGACATAACAATATTGTATTAAAAAGCAAAGGTATTGCTTATTTTGAATTAAGTGAAAAGACTTTATTTATTTTATTCTTCAGTAAAAAATGTCTTATTGGATATATTATAAATCCAAGTATAATAAAAATCGGGTTTTTAGAAACTTGGAACGTATTAGTAAGTTTTGATAAGCCTAAAACATGCAGAGATGATAATATGAAGTAAAGCGTATAAATTCCGCCAGAAATAGCACTTATTTGAATAATAATTGCTGAAATTTCTTCTAGTTTATTGTTTTTAAACACGAAATAAAGAACAAATAGAATGATAGCCATGCAATAAAAAATAAAACTAAATTTAGAATGCATACTATAATCTGTTAAAAGTGATTTAGCTTTTAGTTGACTTTCAGAACTTAAAGTAATACTAGGTTCTTGAGTCGGGTTATTTTTTTCTGATTTGTTTTGAATTTTTAAAAGCTTCTTAATTGGTTCAATAATATGGTCAAATTCAAATAAACCGCGATCTGCTGTAGCTCGTTTGGTTAAATAGTATCCAAGAGGCAACATAACAAGCGTAGAGAACCAGGCAGCTAATATTGGATTTAAACTACCGTCTTTCGCACTGTTTTTCGCAAAAATTCCAATAAAGTGATAGGTTAAAAACAATAAAATGGCAATAATCATAGGTAATCCAATACCACCTTTTCTAATTAATGCACCTAAAGGAGCACCAACAAAAAACAGGATAATACAGGCAAAACCTAACGCTAATTTTTCATGAAGAGCAATAAAATGTTTGTTGATTTCAACATTACGCTCTTTAAAATATTTACTTTTAACGTTTAATATTTGTGTGGTACTTTTCAAGGAATTTAATGCCTGATCTAACATTTGTACTTTTTTCTTATCAGGAAATAATTCTAATACATTGCCGTTAAAAGATGAGTCAATACCTTTATTAACTGTAATTCCAGAGTTTAATACAGGTAAGTTAGAGCGGTTGTATAAACTTATAGCAAAATCTTCATGATCCTTTTTTAAAGCGGTTCCTAATGAGTCTATCATATAATTTAAATCAGAAATGTTCAGCATATTATACTTGTCTGATACATTTTTTTCGTCTAAATCATTACTGTTTAACTGCGATAAATCGATATTGATCGTGTATTTTTCAAAATAACTCATCACCATGGGATGTCGATTCCTGTCCGCGCGATTTTTAGATGGTGTATCATCATAAAAATAACCATCAAAGAGTATAAATTGTAATACATCTGAATCTTCTTCACCTACAAGTTCACCATCTTTAGCAACAATTATGGTGTTGTTGGCATTATTTGCTTGGCTTTTTTTGTGCATAACCACACCTTTTAAAAACCTTCCATTTTCACCCGATTTTTTTTCAACTTTAATGTTGTAATCCATGACATCATTAAACTGGCCTTCGGCAATAACCATGGCGGGTTTTAAAGAGGCAATGTTTTTCCGGAGATTATGAGAATTGTATTCGGCCCAAGGAATGACGTTATTGGCAAATAAAAAGGTGGTAAAACCTAATCCTACAATAAAGATACTTAAACCAGTCATAGCGCGCTGCAGCGAAATTCCAGTAGATTTCATGGCGGCAAACTCATAGTTTTCAGCAAAACTCCCGAAAACCATAATGGAGGCTAGGAGTATGGTAAGTGGTAATACCAGTGGAATAAGCTTGGGTGTAAAGTAAAATAGAAACTTTAAAATGACAACCATGTCCAAATCCTTACCAGCTAATTCTTTTATATAAAGCCAAATGGTTTGTAATACAAAAATCAGCATGAGTATGATAAACACGCTGAAAAAGGTTTTTAAATACGTAGTAAGTATGTAACGGTCTAGTATTTTCACACGTTTATATTTTCCTTATCATTTGAGCAATTTTAATAAAAAACGACAGGATATTAATGGTTTAATATTTTTTTAACATATTGATATTTAATATGTTAACTAAATTAATCTAACTTATTAATATAATGGTCTTTATATTTATTAGCATCAAAGGTAAATAAGGTTTTTGATAAGGGCTCGTTTGTTTTAAAAGAATTAACAGTTAAAGTCGTTTTCGTACCGTTTTTTCCTGTTTCGATTAAGTTATAAATGTGATTGGTTTGTGCATCAATACCTAAAAGAATAAATTTAATTTCGGAACCGGAATCACTAGGTGTTAATTTCACGTATTGAATTTTTCGGCCTTGAACATTTTGAAGAATATCCATTTTGTAGGTGTATCCTTTTTCATAAAATGATAACATTTTACTTGGGGTAATGCTGTTTTCATCTTCGGTGTTATTTGATGAAATAGTTACCTCTTCATCATCTGGACTAATGCTATAAAGTGTTTTGCCATCATAAAAACGGGTCATTCCTAATATATTCAAACGGTATTTATCGCCTTCAATAACAACATCACCACGTGTTTCCTGTTTTATATTTTCAGCATCATTGTTCAATGCATATTTAAAGTCAATGGAAATATTGTCATAACTTTTTACTTTTTTAGAAACCTTGTTTAATAGAATTTTGGCCTCATTGTCTTGTGCAAAAGTTACAGACGTGACCATGATTAATACTAATACTAATAGTTTTTTCATTACGAATTAATTTATGCGCTTATTAAATTGAACGCTTTTTTTGTTATTGTTTTAGGAGGTTTCGTTTTCTAAAAGAATATTCAATGCTGCTAAATCTGGTACTAAAACCTGTCGGGCTTTACTACCTTCAAATCCACCAACAATTCCTGCTGCTTCCAACTGATCTATTAAACGACCAGCACGATTGTATCCTAGTTTTAATTTTCGTTGTAATAATGATGCGGAACCTTGTTGGGCTGTAACAATAATTTCTGCCGCATCCTTAAACAAAATATCCCGATCACTTATGTCTACATCAAGACTTGTGCCACTTTCCTCACCAACATACTCTGGCAGTAAGTAAGCATCTGGATATGCTTTTTGTGAACCGATAAAATCTGTAATTTTTTCCACTTCTGGTGTATCAACAAAAGCACACTGAATACGGATCATTTCGTTTCCTTGTGTGAAAAGCATATCACCACGACCAATTAATTGATCAGCTCCAGAGCCGTCTAAAATAGTACGAGAATCTATTTTACTAGTTACTCTAAATGCTATTCTCGCTGGGAAATTCGCTTTAATAATACCTGTAATAACATTTACAGAAGGTCTTTGGGTTGCAACAATTAAATGTATTCCAATAGCACGTGCTAATTGCGCCAACCGTGCAATAGGAGTTTCTACTTCTTTACCAGCTGTCATGATTAAATCCGCAAATTCATCAACCACCAAAACTATATATGGCAAAAATTGATGACCATCATTTGGGTTTAATTTTCGCGCTTTAAATTTTACATTATATTCAGCAATGTTTCTACATAAGGCATTTTTTAATAACTCATAACGGTTATCCATTTCAATACACAATGAGTTTAGTGTATTAATTACCTTGGTATTATCTGTAATTATTGCTTCTTCGCTGTCTGGTAATTTAGCTAAATAATGACGTTCAATTTTATTGAAAAGTGTCAATTCAACTTTTTTCGGATCAACCAATACGAATTTCACTTCCGCAGGATGTTTCTTGTAGAGTAACGATGTTAGTACTGCATTTAAACCAACTGATTTACCTTGTCCTGTTGCACCTGCCATCAATAAGTGAGGCATTTTGGCTAAATCCACCACAAAGGTTTCATTACTAATTGTTTTACCTAAAGCAATGGGTAAAGCCATTTCTGATTTCTGGAATTTCTGCGAAGCAATAACCGAACGCATAGAAACAATAGTGGAATTTTTATTTGGAACTTCAATACCAATGGTTCCTTTTCCTGGAATTGGCGCAATAATTCGAATCCCTAAAGCTGAAAGTGATAAAGCAATATCATCTTCTAGGTTTTTAATTTTTGAAATTCGGACTCCAGCTTCGGGTATAATTTCATATAAAGTTACCGTTGGTCCAATGGTTGCTTTAATATTGGAAATACCAATTTTGTAGTTGTTTAGCGTATCTACAATGCGATTTTTGTTTTCTTCTAATTCTTCCTGGTTAATAGTTATACCTTCAGAATCGTATTTTTTTAGCAAATCTAATGATGGGAATTGGTAATTACTCAATTCCAAAGTCGGATCAAACTGGCCAAAATCTTCAACTAATTTATTCGCTAAATTATCAGTTTCCGAAAGTTCTTCTTCAACCGTTTCAACTTCAATCTGCATTTCAGGTTCTTCGGTAGCCTCTTTTGCTACAGGTTTTGGTTCTGGTTTCTTAATTGGAGGTGTAACTGTTTCTTCTGGCTTGTTTTTTTCGACAGTTAAATCGAAAGCAGATTTGATATCTTCAGCTTCCGCTGATAAATCATTATCTAAAGGAACTAGTGTTTCATCATCTACCTGACTATCTTTTAAGTTGGCGTTGATGTCCTTTTTAACCGACGAAAAAGCATTTTTAATAGTATCAAAAGTCATTCTAAACCGAATGGCTAAATAGAATATTAATCCAAAAACGAGTAGGAGTATCGTTCCAATTTTTCCTAAATAGACTTGTAAATACGTGTTTATTTCAAAACCGATTGTTCCACCTAATGAGCTCCATTTTTCAGAGAAAAACCCGAAAATAATTGAAAGCCATACAACAATTAAAGTGCCCCAAAACCAATGTTTGTGAAGTTTAGATCGGTTGCCGTTGGTAAGAATAAAAATACCTGAAAGGAAAATGAGACCCGCAAAAATAAAAGAAGCTATACCAAAGCCACGATGAATAAAAAAATCACTGACCCAGGCACCTGTTTTATTAAGCCAATTTTGAGATGCTACGGTTTTATTAGCAAATTCCGAAAGTGTACTTTGATCGTTTTGTCCTGTAAAAAAGTACGACACAAAAGCAATAAAAAGTAAGAGACCTGTAAGAATTAAAAAACTACCAAACACCAACTTTTGTTGATTGGATAGTTTAAAACTAGGCGCTTTTAACTTGGGTTTTGTCGCTATTGTTGCTTTTGTTTTTTTCTTGGCCATATATACTTTCCGTAAAACAGAAAAAGGTTATTTTGTAATTAATTCTGAAAATTTATGTTCGGGTTGACGTGACATCAGATGGTCACAAAAATACAAATAGTTCGCGTTAATCCTAAAGCTAAATGTATTTAAAAAATCTTTGGAATATATATGATACAACCTATGATTATTGCGGTTACGGCAAAAATAAAGACAGCACCTGCCGCTATATCTTTAATAAGACCTATTTTTTTATGATATTCTGGATGCATAAAATCTGCTATTTCCTCGATAGCCGTATTTATGCCTTCTAACGCCATAATTAAACCAATAGCTCCTATTTGAATAAGCCATTCGGTTGTTGAGATTTTAAAATAGAATCCCGCAACTGTCATTATAATACCAATACAAAATTGCACTTTTATACTAGCTTCTGTTGAAACTAATATAAAAGCGCCTTTGAAAGCATATGTAACGCTTTTTAGTCTATTAATTAAAAATGAATCTTTTTTAGGCATCCATTAAAGCCTGTAAAGCTGCTTTGTAGTTTGGTTCAACTACCGTTTCTTGAACTTGTTCTGTATAAACTACTTGTCCATTTTCATCAATGACTACTACAGATCTAGAAAGTAACGTTTCTAATGGTCCTGAAGTAAAAGCAACGCCATAATTTTTTCCGAAGCTTCTATCTTTGAAATCTGAAAGCGATACCACATTATCTAATCCTTCTGCAGCGCAGAAACGAGCTAATGCAAATGGTAAATCTCTAGAAATGCAAAGTACTTTTGTGTTGTCTAATTCGCTTGCTTCTTGGTTAAATTGTCTCACTGAAGCAGCGCACGTACCTGTATCTACGCTTGGAAATATATTTAATACTAATTTTTGTCCTTTATAGTCTGCTAATGTGTTAGTTCCTAAATCGGTATTGGTTAAAGAGAAATCAGGCGCTTTACTATTCGCATTTGGAAGTGATCCAGATGTTTGAATTGCATCGCCATGTAAGGTTACTGTTGCCATAATATTTTAAAATTTTAGTTGTTATAAAAATAGGGATATTTCCCTTGAATCATTACTAAAATATAAGGTTTTTTTAATCTATTGTATGTTAAGAATGCGTTAAACGAAATATAAATAAAAACCGCAACCTAGATAATTACGTTAGTAGGGTATAAACAAATTAATAACTTAAAAATTACCAATATGAAAAATTTGAAATTAGTAACAGTAGCAGCATGTCTATTTACATTTGTAGTATCTATGAATATGAGTGCTCAAAGTAAAATGATGAAACAAGAGACTAAAATGGTTGGTGGTGCCGAAATGTATCCAACAAAAAATATTATTGAAAATGCTGTGAATTCTAAAGATCATACCACGTTAGTAGCAGCCGTTAAAGCTGCAGATTTAGTTGATGCTTTATCAAGTGAAGGTCCTTTTACCGTTTTTGCTCCAACAAATAATGCATTTGATAAGTTATCTAAAGGAACTGTAGATAATTTATTGATGATGGAAAATAAAATGATGTTACAAACCATTTTAAAAAATCATGTTGCTTCTGGTAAATGGAATGCTTCTGATATTATGAAAGCCATTAAAAAGGGTAGTGGTAAAGCGCAAATTGAAACCTTAAGTGGTGGAACATTAACAGCTTGGATGAAAGGAAAAGAAGTGTATGTAACGGATGAGAATGGAAACTCTGCTATGGTAACTATTGCTGATGTAAACCAATCTAATGGTGTTATTCATGTAATTGATGCCGTATTATTACCAAAATCGTAAGTATATAATTAGTCTATATTTTATTTGAAGATAAAAAGCCACTAAAATTAAATTTTAGTGGCTTTTTTGTATTTGTTTAATATGTCAATTACTTGTCAATAGAACCAAGCACGCGTTTCATAAAGCTGTTTAAAGCTTCTTTTTGTGGTGTGCCATCTTTCATCATTTTATTCACTTCAATAGCGCCATACATGTTTGAAATTAGCTCGCCAATAACATCTAACTCTTCATCTTTTAATGAGGATACTTCCGTTAAGGCTTCTAAAGTTTCAATAGTTTCAAGAACATAATCCTCATCATTCTCTTCAATAAATTGCGTCAAATGTTTAATTATAGGTAGTTTCATGCTTAATTAGATTACGTTATCAACAAGTTCTTTTAAAGCTTCAAATTTATTGGTTTGTTCTTGCCCAACAAATTCACCTTTTTTAAAAGTAGCAAAGGTTGGTAAATTATCAACAGTGGCTAATTTTCTACTTTCAGGAAATTTTTCAGCATCAGCCATTACAAAAGTAACGCCTTCATGCTCTGTAGCTAATTTCTTGAATTTAGGCTTCATAATGCGGCAGTTTCCACACCATGTAGCTGAATATTGTACAACTACTATATCATTATTATTAATGATATCCTGTAAATTATCTTTTTCTAATTCCTGTACCATAGTTTTTTGAAGTTTTGGCTAATCAAAGTCCTCCCAATTAGGAAGGACTTTTTTTAGATGTTTAATATAATTTGTATTAATGGTTCTTCGTACGAAGATGGAAGTTCTAATTAGTGAGATGCTAAATATGCAGCCGTTCCTTTCGCGTTAGCTTGCATAGCGTCTTTTCCTTCTTCCCAGTTTGCTGGACAAACTTCACCTTTTTCCTGTACATGTGTTAAGGCATCTACCAAACGAATATATTCACCAACATTTCTACCTAATGGCATGTTGTTAATACTTTCGTGTTGCACAATACCATCTTCATCAATGATATACGTAGCTCTGTAGGTTACATTATCTCCTTCAACTTGAACAGTACCTGTCTCTTCGTCAAAAATTTCGTTGGTAATATCTAAAATTCCTAAAACACTAGATAAGTTTCTGTTACTATCTGCAAGGATTGGATAGGTTACGCCTTCAATTCCTCCATTATCTTTTGCCGTGTTTAACCATGCAAAATGTACTTCAGGTGTATCACATGATGCGCCAATTACTAGTGTATTACGTTTTTCGAATTCTTTCATTGCTGCTTGAAATGCGTGTAATTCCGTTGGGCAAACAAAGGTGAAATCTTTAGGGTACCAGAATAATACTACTTTTTTCTTGTTGTTAACTGCTTCTTCAAGAACGTTCACTTTAAAAGTGTCGCCCATTTCATTCATTGCGTCAACGTTTAAATCTGGAAATTTTTTTCCTACAAATGCCATGTTTTTATATTTTAATTGTTATTAATTTTCTTAATCACAAATATAAGAACAAGTCGTAGTGTTTAGGTCAAATTGAAATCTTAATTCCTTATTGAAGTATAGTTTAAACTTATGGCGAAGTTTAAAAGTAATAGTTTATTCTTATTTAGTATTGGTGGCTAGTTGTTTAATTTTAATATTTAGTGCAGCATACAGTAACGTCATAAAAGGACTTAACCAGTTGAAGATAGCATACACAAAATAATCAGCAACAGAAACACCTAAAACACTGCTTTGATAAGCACCACAGGTGTTCCAAGGAATTAACACCGATGTTACCGTCCCTGAATCTTCCAAGGTTCTACTCAAATTTTCAGGAGCTAATCCTTTATCTTTATACGCTTGCTTAAACATTTTACCAGGAATAACAATGGCTAAATATTGATCACTGGCAATGGTGTTTAATCCTAAACAACTGATAACGGTACTTGCAAACAACCCAAAAACAGTTGTAGCAAACGACAAGAGTACTTTAGTAATTCGCGCCAAAGCACCTATGGCATCCATAATGCCACCAAAAAACATGGCGCAGCAAATTAGGAGAATGGTCCAAATCATACCTTTCATACCGCCTGCGGCAAATAGGTCATTTAGTTTTTCGTTATCGGTTACAATTTGTGTGTCTGTTAATATGGCATTTAAGGTGGCGCCTAATTTAGAATCTCCCAAACTATCCAAAATAGCGGGTTGGAAAATAAAAGCGAAAACGGCTGCCAGTAAAACACCAACACCAAGGGCAATAAGCGGTTTTGTTTTTAAAAGAATTAAAGCAATTACCACTAAAGGCACAATAAATAAGAGTGGTGTAATATTAAATGTATTTTCAATACTTATTAAAAGACTACTTAAATCGGCTGTTCCTGTGGTATCAATAGTCATACTCATTACAGAGAATGCTATTAATGTAATTATAACCGTAGGAATTGTTGTTAATGCCATATACCGAATATGTGTAAACAAATCCGTTCCAGCCATGGCAGGAGCTAGGTTGGTGGTATCACTCAATGGCGACATTTTATCTCCAAAATACGCGCCTGAAATAGCGGCACCAGCAATCATTCCTGTTGGAATTCCTAAAGCGCTTCCAATTCCAATTAAGGCGATACCTACAGTTGCAGAAGTTGTCCAAGAACTACCTGTTGCAATAGAAATAACCGCACAAATAATAACAGAAGCTGGTAAAAATATTGACGGACTTAATACTTGCAGCCCATAATAAACCATGGCAGGAATAACACCACTAACGAGCCAAGTTCCAGCTAAAGCGCCAACTAGAAATAATATCATAATAGGAACAAATACACTGCGTAAATTTTCCCAAACCTCTTTCATCATGATTTGAAAGCGAACCTTATTGAAAAAACCTACGACAGCAGCGACAGCTGCACCTAATAATAAAATAAACTGATTGGAATATTCTCCTAACGCTTCGCCATCCGCAAGAAAGATGTTGTAAGCTAACATCAACATTAAAATAACCACAGGAATTAACGCTTCCCAGATACTTAATTCTTTATTCTCAATAATTGTTTGGTCTTCAATTTCAATATCTGATAGGTTTTTATCGTCCTGCATATTGGTTGTTAGTTTCGTTAGGATTGTAATGTTACGATTTTCAGATAAAGTATGCAAATACTAATTGCGGGTTGCTTTAATATGATAGTAACAATGATCTCATTTTTAGAAATAAAAAAGGAGCACGCTTGAACGAACTCCTTAATCTATATATAATATTTGCTTCTATAAAATATCAAGAGATTCCATACAAGAACGCATGGTTTTATAAGTGCGTTCAATGTCTGCATCCAATCCAATAGAAAAACGAATTAAACCATCACCCAAGCCCATTTCTTTTTGCTCGTCTTCAGGTATTTCTGATGAAGTAGAACTTCCAGGAGCCGAGAATAAGGTTTTGTAAAAGCCTAAACTAACGGCTAAATACCCTAAATTTTTCTCTTGCATCAATTCCATCAAGGCGTTTGCTTTATCTAATGAGCCAACATCAATGGTTAGCATACCGCCAAAGCCATATTTTTCATTCATCATGCTTTTAAACAACTCATGACTCGGATGAGAGGCTAAACCTGGATAAACGGTTTTTAAACCATCAGCTTCAAATTTCTCTGCTAAATACGTTGCATTTAAACTATGTTGTTGCATTCTAATATGCAAAGTTCGCATATTTTTTAATATGGAAGCAGCTCTTAAACTATCCATGGTAGAACCCAATAACATACAGGCACCATCGTTTACGCTGCGTAAATCGTTTATGAATTCCTGCGTACCGCAAACCACACCACCAACAGTATCACTAGATCCATTTATGAATTTGGTTAAACTGTGAATCACGATATCGGCTCCCAATTGTACCGGTGAAACAGATAATGGCGAAAATGTATTATCTACGACTAATTGTAAGTTGTGTTTTTTTGCCAATTTTGATAATCCTGAAATATCAGCAACTTCTAATAGCGGATTGCTAACAGATTCGCAGTATAAAATTTTTGTGTTTTTAGTAATGGCAGCTTCAACAACATCCAGTTTTGTAATATCTACAAAAGTAGTCGTAATGTTAAGTCTAGGTGCAAAGTTCTTTAAAAAGGCATATGTTCCTCCATAAATGGTACGACTAGAAACTACATGGTCACCAGCACCACAAAGCTGCATAATTACAGGTGTTATGGCTCCCATTCCTGAAGCGGTAACGTTTGCCGTTTCAGTGCCTTCCATAGCTGCTAACGCTTCGCCTAAATATAAGTTAGAAGGTGTAGAATGCCTTGAATATAAATAGCAACCATCGGCATTCCCTTCAAAGGTATCGAACATGGTTTTGGCCGATAAAAAGGTGTAGGTTGATGAATCTGAAATAGAGGGATTTACTCCTCCAAATTCGCCGAAATATTGTAAATCTTGTATGTTATTTGCTGGTTTGAATGCCATAATGTGAAAATTTATAAATTAATAATACAGTAAAAATCGTTAATATTAGATTATCTATCAATAGATGTGTGTTTATTTAGATTATAAATCTATTTAAGTTGTTTAATATAGTTTTTATTACATATATATTGGCTAATATTGTTTTTTAAACGAAAATTTTTCAATTATTATGAATTTTGATCCCATAGATTTAAAGTTATTACAATTTCTTCAAGAAGATGCTAAACAGACTAACAAAATGTTATCTAACAAATTAAATTTGTCTGTTACAGCTGTTTATGAACGTATTAGAAAGTTGGAACGCGAAGGAGTTATTGCGCAATATGTGGCTTTGTTGGATAAAAATAAGGTTGACCGAAGCTTTGTTGCCTTTTGTCATATTAAACTCGTTCAGCATACGCAGGATAACATTGTTAAATTTGAGCGTGAAGTTGCCAATTTAGAAGAAATTTCCGAGTGTTACCATATTAGCGGAGATTACGATTATTTATTAAAAGTAATGGTTCAGGATATGGAAGATTTTAGGGAGTTTATGGTAAAAAAACTAACATCTATTAGTCATATTGGTAGCACACACAGCATGTTTGTTATTAATGAAGTAAAACACACCACAGCTATTATGGTTTAATTTACACGTTTGTTCGAGTGATTTTGACGCACGAAAAATTGTACCGATTAATTATGTTGTACTGAAATTCTTGTTCTCTTTGCAAATTTTTCTCATTTACAATCGTAAAAATCCACTCGAACGGACGAATCTCATCAAATTCGAAACCCATTTATTATTTATTTATATGAATCTATTTTTATTTTTTAAAAATAACTGCGTATTTCGTTGTTCTAAATTCTAGCTAACATAACTTTATGAAGTATCAATACCTTTGGTTTATAGTAGTAATAATAATTCTTCAATCCTGTGGAAGCGTTAAAAAGAATAATGCTATTGTAAGTAGTTTGCATAGTGCAGACCAACTTCATGAGGATGTAGATGCTGTTTATAATCAACTGCAAAAACATCATCCGCGTTTGTATCAATACATTTCTAAAGAAGATTTAGATTTTAAATTTGATAGCCTAAAAACCAGCATCTCACAACCATTAACCAGTCATGATTTCTACGAAAAATTAGCGCCTATTTTAATGGAAGTACGTCAAGGTCATATTTCGGTTATGCCTCCGCAAATGCAATTCACTAAAAAAGAACGTAAGGTTTTAAGGAAGGAACGGTTTGAGTTTTACGATTTAGATTTTAACTACATAGATAAGCAACTGTGGGTTTCGGGATCCAAATCTGACTCGTTGTTAATTGGAAGTGAAGTGGTTCAAGTTGAGGATGAATCAACAAATGCATTAGTCCAAAAATACCAAACACAATATGCTTCTGATGGCTTTAATACCACGTTATTGGATAGGCAATTGGGCCGTGCATTTCAAAGATTATATGCACGCGATAAAGGGTTTTTAGATAGTCTAACCGTAACTTTCAGTAAACAAGACTCACTTTACACGAAAGTATTCCGCCGCATTCCAAAAGATTCAACCTCAAAAAAAACAGACGCAGTAAAGCAGGCAACCGATTCTATTAAAGTTGCCAAACTTACCAAAGCGGAAAAATTAATCAAAAAGCAGAAAGTAAAGGAAAAACGTAAACAAGATAAAATTTATGGTTCTGAAGGTTCAGACGGCAAATACACGCGTAACTTTAATTTCAAGGGAATAGATAGTTCCGTTGCCGTTATGAAAATAAGAGGTTTTGGAAATGGGAATTACAAAAAATTCTATAAGCAAAGTTTTGCGCAATTAGATTCACTTAATATACCGAATCTCGTTTTAGATTTACGTGATAATGGTGGTGGTCGTATTGAAGAAATAGCCTATTTATTTCGCTATTTAGCACAAGAAGATTTTCAGTTTATTAACGAAAGTGAGGTTACTAGCCGTGTGCCATTTATGGTGTACACGATGAGCAATGGCAGTCCGTTAATATTAAAAATTATTGGAGCTGTTTTTTCACCCGTTATTGTAACCCACAACCTAATAAAAACTAAAAAGGTTGATGATGCTATTTATTATAAATTTAAATATGCCAAAATGCAATCGCCATTTGCGGATAATTTCAATGGCAATTTATATGTTCTTATTAATGGGAATTCATTTTCGGCATCATCTATATTATCCACGAATATTCAAGGCCATAATTTAGCCACATTTGTTGGCGAGGAAACAGGAGGTGCTTATAATGGAACGGTTGCAGGCTTGTTTAAAATATATAAATTACCGAATAGTAAGGTCCGCGTTCGCATTGGTTTAATGCAAATTGATGCGCCTTTTAAAGTAGAACCAGATGGATATGGTATTAAACCAGATATCCCAATTGTGCCAACTTGGAATGATGTTTTAAATGATCGAGACCCCGAATTGGAATGGATTTTAAAACACGTAGAAAACGAAAAACACTAAATTTTTATGTAACTTTAAAACATATATCTTTTTCAAAAAACCATTAACATAAGCTGATGCTATATAGAAACATTAAAAAGATTTATCATGATATTTTTAAGTCTTATGCACACCCGGAATTGGACACGCATATTAAAAAAATTATGGAATTAGATGTGTATTTACCATACAGCTCTACCTTTTTCTGCATAACAAACACCCAAGATTTAACCTTTGAATTTGTTAGTAAAAATATGACCGCTTGTTTAGGCTTGGACAAGAATGTCTTGATAACGGAAGGCATGCGGAATTTTTGGAGTCGCATTCATCCAGAAGATATTGAGCTATGGCTTAAAGGTTTAAATGATTTAATGGAATATACATTAGCAGAAATACCAGTAAACCAGAGATATCAAATGAGTTACACTTGGAATTACCGTTTAAAAAATGCGCACGACGCATATGTCAATATTATCCAAAACACAACCCCTTTAGAGTTTGATGCAGAAATGAAACCTATAATCGGATTAGCGCATTATACAGTGATGGATATAAACATACAAATGCCGATAACGGTTTCTGCCAAATTACTGAATGAAAAAAACGAATACGAAACCAAATATTTTAATAATTATTCTCAAAAACTATTAACAGATGGTTTAAGTAATCGGGAACGCGATGTTATTAGGTTGTTAACCTTGAATAATTCGAGTAAGGAAATAGCTGACTTGTTGAATATTAGCTCTAATACCGTAGATACACACAGACGAAATATTTTGAAGAAGCTAAACATTTCATCAACAGGAGAACTGATTGGTATGTTAAAAATGAATACGAATTTTCTTTAAAAATACTCAAATTGAGTATTGTGAAACCTGAAATATTACACCATTTTTGTAATGCTATTATTTGAGGGTGATACCTTAAAATTAGGGCAATCTAACAATATTGTTAGTTTTGCCCTTTTTTTTACACTTATTTTAGCGGTGCTTATTATCCTGTATTTTTTTTATTGCCTTCCCATAAAACATTTGTATTTTTGTACTCGTTTTAATACAACTTGAAAAAAATATTTATATGAATTCATACGATGTAGCCATTATTGGTTCTGGTCCTGGAGGTTATGTAGCAGCTATCCGTTGCGCACAATTGGGATTGAAAACTGCTATTATAGAAAAATATTCAACCCTTGGAGGAACATGCCTGAATGTTGGGTGTATTCCAAGTAAAGCACTTTTAGATTCGTCGCATCATTACGAAGATGCAGTCAAGCATTTTGAAGAACATGGTATTGATATTCCTGGTGAAATTAAAGTGAATTTAAAACAAATGATTGCGCGCAAGCAGTCAGTTGTTGATACGACAACAGGTGGTATAGATTTCTTGATGAAGAAGAATAACATTGATGTATATCAAGGTTTAGGAAGTTTTAAAGATGCGACTCATATTACTATTTCAGGTGAAAAAGAAACGGAAATTGAAGCAAAGAACATCATTATTGCAACAGGAAGTAAGCCTTCAAGCTTGCCATTTATAAAGCTTGATAAAGAGCGTGTTATAACATCTACTGAAGCGTTAAAACTTAAAGAAATTCCAAAACACATGATTGTTATTGGAGGTGGTGTTATTGGTTTAGAATTAGGTCAAGTTTACAAGCGGTTAGGTGCTGAAGTTTCTGTTATAGAATATATGGATCGTATTATTCCAACGATGGATTCGGGACTTTCTAAAGAACTCAATAAAGTTTTGAAGAAACAAAAATTCAAAATCAACACCTCACATAAAGTAAAATCTGTTGAACGTAAAGGTGACGAAGTCATTGTAAAAGCGGACAACAAAAAAGGTGAAGAAGTAGAGTTCAAAGGCGATTACTGTTTAGTATCAGTTGGTCGTCGTCCATATACAGACGGATTGAATGCAGAAGCTGCTGGTGTAAAACTAAATGATAAAGGTCAAGTAGAAGTTAATGAACATTTACAAACAGCCACCAAAAACATTTATGCCATTGGTGATGTGATTAAAGGTGCAATGTTGGCGCATAAAGCGGAAGAAGAGGGCGTATTTGTTGCTGAAACTATTGCCGGACAAAAACCACATATTGATTATAACTTAATTCCAGGTGTTGTTTATACTTGGCCAGAAGTTGCTGCTGTTGGTCAAACAGAAGAGCAACTGAAAGAAGCTGGGGTAGAATATAAAGTCGGACAATTTCCAATGCGTGCTTTAGGTAGAAGTAGAGCGAGTATGGATTTAGACGGATTTGTTAAAATTCTTGCGGATAAAACAACAGATGAAATTTTAGGGTTTCACATGGTAGGTGCTCGTGCAGCAGATTTAGTTGCTGAAGCTGTAGTTGCTATGGAATACAGAGCATCTGCGGAAGATATTTCGCGTATGTCTCATGCACACCCAACATTTGCAGAAGCCATTAAAGAAGCCGCTTTAGCAGCTACAGACAATCGTGCTTTGCATGTATAATATGACTGAATTCCTTTTAATGGAATAATAAATATTTCAAAAACCACTTCCCAACCGAAGTGGTTTTTTTGTGAAGTATGTAGAGAAGAAACAGCCATTATTCATTAGCTTTGAGGTATATATAAACAATTTCCCCATCCTTTATGAATTCTGATTGGGTACTATTTTAATATGAACCATAAATACTACTTAAAAACGCAAAAGGAGCAAAACCAAATTCAACTAAAAATTGGACTTGCCGCTTTTCTTGTTAATCTTATTGTTTTTGCCTTATCCATATTTAGTGGCTTGTATATCTTGTTTCTATTATCCGTAGCCGTAACACTCTCTATAATTGCACCTTTCTTTGACATTCCAGCACTTAAAAAAAGCGGAAAATTAATATACTATTCATCCCTTTTTGTTGCCGAAAAAGAGCTAAACGCTCAAATAATAATTCATGGCGGTTCCTTGTTTGATTACGTATTTGTAATTGACAGAAACCTCAATGGCAAGCAGCGAACACAATTTATTCTTCAAAAATATTTAGAAGGAATTTTGAATTTAATAGACGCTTATGAAAAAAGCGACGATACCACAATTAAAATCAAAGGAACTACCTACTTTTTAAATGAAAGAACGGCTAACAAAATTGGATTAAAAGTTGTTAAAACGGATTTCTTTCAAAAAGTTATTCTAATTTATAACTATGTAAACCTTCTGATATCCAATTCCATTGCAAAAGGAAAACTCGCTTTTCCAAAACTGACGCACATTAAGACATTTGAAGGTGAATTACAACAACTGATTAATAGAAAGAAATATTTAAAGGCATTACATAATAAATTAAAAAGCTCTATTTTCCAAGATACATTGCCTAAAAACCAATTTTAATTAATTGTCCGTTCTCTAAAATCACTTTAAAAAGTCTGATTATTTAAAAAAACCGATAAAGTGTCGTTATAATCAATCCTTTGCCATGCTCCAAAGGAATAGACAATAATTGCCTGTCGTCTTTAACTGTCAAATTAAAAGGTGGTTCTAACAGGTTTATACCACTTCGTTTTTTTAACCGGATGCCTTGTCCTGAAATAATATCTTTATTTGTTTCAAATGTACCTTCTGGAATATGTTCGGTTACTATAACATATTTGTAAGTGTTTAGTTTCTCCAATATGGATAAAACTTCAGCATTGGAAACATGTTGTAGCACTTGTCTTAATATGGCACAATCCCCATGTGGTAACGTGTCTTTAGCTAAATCCAAACAGTGGAACTCTAAATTATCGGCTTTAAATTTTTCAATATTATGAATTATTAAATCAGGTACAATATCCACTGCTACAAATTTATTCGTGTGTTTCACGAAGTTTTTTCCGATGTTGAAATCGCCACAACCTAAATCGACAACCGTCAATGGATTTTCAAACGATTTTAAAAACGTAGTAACCGCTACTATGTATGGATTTACCAATTCGGGTAGGTGCGAGCCATCACCAGAATAAAAACGAGACATGTTGCTTCCCCAAAGTTTCATATTATAAACCTGTTCCATGGCAGCTTGAGTTGGCCATGGTTTTTTATTTGCTTTTGAGTTCTTTTCAGGTTTCATCAAGTAATGCATAAGTCATTTTATTCTGGTGTGGAAATTACTAAAATCGGTTGAGAAAACTGATGCAAAGTATAAAAATTGAACACTTTAAAACGTTTATAAACATGTCAACATATAAATTTTAATTTCATCCAACCACTTAAATCAATAAATTAACGAATAGATTTTATAATCGTGAATTTGTGACAATATTGTTAAAGTTTCAGTATTAATCATGTAAGTTACCAATGAACAGTTAAAACAATGATTATGGGAGTTATTAAAGATAGTAAGAAATTCAAAACAACAAAGGAACAAACAAACCCTACAAATCCAACTGGTAATACAAATCAAAAATCCAACCAGTTTGATATCGATGAGTCTACCATTAAAAAACAGCAGAAAAAGAAATAACAAGGATGAAAAATTCGATAACAAATAAGAAAACAAAAAAAATCTAAAAGCCCAATAGACATTAATTTAAAAGGGATAAAAAACCATAGAAAAGCGGTGTTTTATTTACAAGCTGCAGCAAAAAACCATTTAGAAGCAGCTACGTATCATCAAGAAGGAAATCACCAAAAAGCGGCACAAAGCACAATAGCTGCTCATGGTCATGTTAACCTAGCAAAAAAAGCGCAAAAGGTGGATGTTAAACAACATGCATTTCATGGTTAATTCAATACAGTTTTAATTAAAAATGATAAAAAATGGAAGCTTACAATGACCTTAATAATCATATTCGTTTAACAACCTTAAAAATTCAAGAGGATTATCCAGAATTGGTAAAATATATGAATGAAATCCCGAGAAATTACTTAAACAAAACAGGAAAAGAGGTAAATGAAAAAGAGTTAAAAGGTTATTTAAATTCCTTAAATAACTTAATTAAAACATATACAAAAACACATTAAAAAACTTTAAAATATGATAATCCCATTAAATACTAATAAGACACGTACGGGTAAAAAAAATAGTTTAGACTTTTTTACATCACAAACTGCTGAAGTATTACAAAGGTTTGAATCTCATATTACCAAAATGGAAGTTCACTTAAAGGATGATAATGGAAAAAAGGACGACATTAATGAAGTTACTTGTCTATTAGAAGCCAGACTTGAAGGTAGGCAGCCTATTGCTGTTACCAACCAAGCAGGTACTATGAATCTTGCAGTAACTGGAGCTATTTACAAAGTAAAAACCGCTATAGAAACTATTCTAGGGAAAAATAAAAAATAATAATAGGCATAAAATATCTATAAAAATGAAAGCAAAAAACAATTTAGGAATTTGGATGGATCATTCAACGGCATACATTATTGATCTGAATTCTAGCAGTAAAAATAGAACGATAATTTCAAATTTTACGTCTGAAACAAAAGAAGAAGCCATGACTAGAAGCGAAAATCTGATGCATAATAAGCGGCAGCAAATGCACGACGAATTTTATGATAAAATTGGTGCTCAAATTTTAAAATATCAGCATGTGGTATTATTTGGACCTACAAATGCAAAAGTAGAACTCTATAATGTTTTGAATAAAGATTTACATTTTAAAAATATAAAAATAGATGTGGAAACGGCTGATAAAATGACTAGTAATGAGAAGGATGCTTTTGTGAAAAAACATTTTGGAATAGGATAGATCTATTGTAAGCCCAAAAACAAAGGAATATAATTTGTGGATTTTGTTACGATGTAATATTGCGTATAATTAGTATATTAATAACAATATAATCCTTAAAATTGAGTTAGAGTTAAGTATTAATTTAAATGATAAAATATGAAAACAGCAAAATTAATCTTCATGATGTTTGTGTTAATTTCAATATCATCTTGTTCAAATGATGATGATAGCGTGAATAATAGTCAACAAACCCAACAGGATATACAGAATTTAGTTGAATCTAATAACTTTATTATTACAAATTATATAGATTCAGGAAACAATGAAATAGGCCATTTTAGTTGTTATGCATTTACTTTTAGTCCTGATGGAACTATTATAGCAAACAATGGCGTTAATAATTATACTGGTACTTGGAGCGTAACAAACAGTAACAGTAATGATGATAGTATTAATGATTTAGATTTTAATATTAATTTTCCATTAACCAATGAATTTGAAGACTTAAATGACGATTGGGATATTGTTTCATATAATTCCAATTCAATTGTGTTAATTGATGTTAGTGGTGGAAATGGCGGAACAGATAACTTAACATTTCAAATAGGAACACCTACAGCTAATTGTACATCGCAAGTTCTGAATATAGTTTCAACTAATGTACAGTCAGGAACATGGCACATAACATTTTTTGAAGATTCAGGAGTTGATGAAACCAATAATTTTATAGGTTATAATTTTACATTCAATAGTTCGGGCAATTTAAACGCTAATAATGGTACTAACAATTACGATGGAAATTGGAGTATAACGGATAGTAATAGTAATGATGATAACCTGGATGATTTAGATTTTAACATTAATTTTAACCTTACGAACGATTTTCAAGATTTGAATGATGACTGGGATTTTGTATCACAATCGGCAACCAAAATTGAGTTAATAGATGTAAGTGGCGGAAATGGAGGAACGGATTATTTAACCTTTGAGAAAAATTAAAAATATTTTACAAAACATATAATTAAAAACCACTTCCCAACGAAAGTGGTTTTTTTGTGGATTAAAAAATTAATAAAAATAGAAGAACAATCAAAACCTATAATTAGTCTAAAAAACAAATGGATTCCTCACATATGTCATAGGCAAATTAATACGTAACGTTATATAGGTGCACCTTGATGAGAATATTAAGACCATGAATAGAAAATTTGACACTTTTTTGACATATCATGCTATTAAAAAGGAATCATTCGCATTAAATTTGGAAAAACAAATATTCTCCATCTAATGAAAAAATTATATCAACTGTCAAAAATATGCTTAATTGTTTTTAGTTCGTTTCTGTTAACCGCTTGTAACGGACAGACAAAAACACCTGTAAAGCCAAATGCACAAGAAGATTCCATTTCAAAAACCATTAATACGTCAAAAGTAGGCGAGCCAATAAATAGTCCAAATTATGGCGCACCATTTTTAAATGAACCGCCAGCTACCAGAATTAGCGATTTTGTCCGAAATATTTTTCAAGATAGTAAAGGCAACTTGTGGTTTGGAACAAATGGCGATGGTGTAATTCGCTTTTCGGGAAAATCTTTAGATTATTTTTCTGAAAACGAAGGCTTTAATGGTCTTGCAATAAGAGGGATAATTGAAGATAAAGAAGGTAATGTCTGGTTTGGAACCGAACGCGGATTAACCAAATATAATGGCGAAACCTTTACCAATTTTAATGAGAAGGATGGCTTATTAAACTCGAATCTTTGGAGTTTAATTATAGATAGCAAAGGGCTCATGTGGATTGGTACCTTAGGAGGTGCGTACACTTTTAATGGTGAAAAATTTACACCGTTTGTCATTCCAGAATCAGAACCAGATGTATTACGAGGTGTTACAAGCAGTAAAATAGTGCATTGTATTATGGAAGACAGTAAAGGAAGTATGTGGTTTGGAACACCAGAAGGAGCTTATATGTACAATGGAAAAATTCTAACACATATTTCAGAAAAAGATGGCTTACCAAATAATTCAATAAACCGCATTTTAGAAGATAAAAATCATAATTTCTGGTTTGCTACGCATCATAAAGGGATTAGTCGCTATGATGGAAAAACGTTTACCAATTTCACAACAAATGGTGTTATAAGTGGTGATGAAGTCTGGAATATCTATGAAGATTCAAACGGAAATATATGGTTTCCAGCCGAAAACTATGGTGTTTACCGTTATGATGGAAACACGTTTAAAAATTACTCTAAAAAGGATGGCTTGCTAACCAATGCCATTCAATGTATGTATGAAGATAAAGAAGGTCGGTTTTGGTTTGGTGGCTGGATGGGACTTTTCCGTTTTGATGACAATTACTTTTCGGTTGTTACTAAAGAAGGACCTTGGGAGAAATAACCTATTAGTACATAATGGTTTTATTGGAAGATAGCATATTTTTGTTTTACCTTATTCACGTAAAAACACACGATTAAGTTTCTGAAACATGAAAATTATAGCAGCTATTCCAATGGATTCAGAAGCATTAACCAATTTAACCATTCGGTCTAAATCCCATTGGAATTATAGTAAAGAACAGATTGAAGCTTGGTTAGAAGATTTAACCATAACCACTAGTTATATTGAAGAAAAGCAGGTTTTTAATTTGGTTAATGAAACTGTTTTAATTGGTTATTATTCCTACTTTAAACGTAATGAGGGTGACATAAAATTAGATTATTTATTTATCCAATATATATTGGTCAAGGTTATGGAAAATACCTGATAACCGATTTTCTAAAGCGCATAAAGGCAACTGGATATAAAAAAGTGCAGGTAGATGCTGATCCAAACGTTGAAAAATTCTATTCAATTTATGGGTTTCGTACGGTTGGATATTTAAAGAGTTCCATAAAAGATAGATTTCTACCCATTATGGAATTGGAAATATAATGAACAACAATTTTTTAAACTAAAGGTTTAGTTTAAACTAATTTTTTAGTTATATTTGATTTCATCAATCTTTCAACTATGAAATCAATTAGTATCATTTTTTGTTTCTTGATAACGTCCGTCTTATTCTCACAAGAAAACTTAAAAGCGGAAATCCCTTCACAAAAGCAATTAGATTCTATAAAGGTAGCGTTAGAAATACTATTTAAAAAGGATCAAACCTTTAGACGCATTTATACCGAAGCCGAAGAAAAATTAGGAAAAGACTCGTTTGAAATGAACTATTTTTGGGAAGTAGTAGAGGCAGATGACAAAATTCTAGAAAAACAAGTTACCAATATAATTAACAAATTTGGATGGCTAGGTATTTCCCAAGTTGGCAGATTGGCAAATGACACACAATGGAGTATTTTACAGCATGGCAGTGTGACAAATAAAGAAAAATACGCACCCTTGCTAAAAGCATCAGTTTTAAAAAACGAATCGCAAGCAACACATTATGTACGTTTAGTTGTATGGTAGCCAAAAAATGGATTGCAAAAAATGCTTTGGCAGAATTGCAGAAAGACGGTATTAGAATGTCTGATTATCCGCGAACTGATTATAGAAAACCTACTTTTAATAATACGTTTAATACCTAATTTCAAGCAAAAGCAAGGAAACTAACATTATTCAAAATAAACACCTTCCGTTACAAATGAAAAAGATTTGCTTCCTAAACCACCAATCATAACGGCTTGAAATAACGGATTTAACTTGGTATTTCCATACCACTCCACAACAAAGTTGGCACCAGAACCACCAGAAACATCTTCCTCATCTACAACATACTCCAGCGTTTCAAACGTACTTAAATAGATAGGTGATTTTATATAACTCCTAACAAATTTTCCTTCTGTGTTAAAATAATCAATCCTGCTAATAAATAGGGTATCAGTTTCACTGGTATTATGTATACTTAATGTAGATGTTAACTGCGTTCTATCATTCCGCGTGCGCTGATATATATTTGAATAAACGGGAACATAAACTTTTTTTGTAACCAACTCACCATCTGCTTTTTCTACCTGTTTTGGTACCTGATGTTCATTAGATATTATTTCGCGCTCTTTGCTAGACGAATTTTTATCGCATGAGACAAATAGCATTAATAAGAATGAAAAAAGGACGATAGTAGATTTCATGGTAACAGGTATTTCGATGAAGTGGTTAACTTTCTTACAAATATAAAGAACATTTAAATACGATGTTATAAGATTATTGTTTCTAAACCTGAAGTTTGTAATAAAGTACGTGCAATAGAATCTTATAACAAGAAGAATTAATTATATATTTATAAAATCATAGATGATAGTTTGCTATGGCCTTTGAATGCACAAATTAATGTGGTTTTCGGTTTATCTGGCTAAAATAATTGACTTTAAAAAGGTTGAAAAGAAACGTCCAAATTCGATTTTCTTTTGATAAGAAACAACTATTAAAATAAAAAAATGAAATATCTATTTCTACTATTAATAACGGCTTACAGCCTGACTAATCAAGCACAAACTATTGTTGGTCAATGGGAAACCTACGACGATAAAACTAAAGAAAAGAAGGCTGTCATTGAAATTTACCAAACGGATGATAAATATTTTGCTAAAATCGTTAAAAGTTTTGTTGGTGAAATAGATGCACTTTGTGAAAAATGTGAAGAGCCAAAAAAAGATAAACCCATCATTGGATTAATTATTATTGAAAACATAAAAAAAAATAATGAAGATTTTGAAGGAGGAACAATTTTAGATCCTGAAACTGGCGACGTTTATAAATGCAATTTAAAACTCATTAATAAAAATAAACTGGAGGTTCGTGGTTTCATTGGCATCTCTATTTTTGGACGAACACAATATTGGGTACGAAAGGGATAACTAACTACAAATACCAAAATTTTGGTATTAACACATTTCATTTTGGTTTGTAATCATGAATTATTTAGGAATAGATTGCAAACTAAAAAATTTTAATTAAGCTATGGATAATTTCAATTGGGAAACTTTTACAAAGAAAATTGCTATTAAGGCAAATTTAACAGATTTATATAATGCTTGGACAATTCCTAATGAAATAGAAAAATGGTTTTTAAGCAAAGCTAATTTTCTTAAACCAAATGAGAAACAAGTTTCCAGAAATGAAAACATTAATGCTAACGATTCTTACCAATGGTCTTGGTTTGTATATGACATTATTGAAACAGGTAACATTATTGAAGCTAACGGTAAAGACTTATTGAAATTTACATTTGCTGGAAATTGTATCGTTGAAATTACATTGGAGCAAAACCAAGAATATGTAATTGTAAAATTAATCCAAACCAATATTCCAACTGATAATCAATCTAAAAGAGGTATCCGACTTGGTTGCGATTCGGGATGGTCCTTTTTTCTGGTTAATTTAAAGTCAGTGTATGAAGGCGGAATTGATTTAAGGAATAAAAATAAGGACCTACCAGGAATGTTAAATAACTAAAAAATCTTACATTTAGTAAAACCAGAAACCAAATGAAAACAAGCAGATTAGAAGCCTTTAGCGATGGCGTCATGGCTATTATTATCACCATTATGGTTTTAGAATTAAGTGCTCCAGAAGGAACAGATTTTCAATCACTTTTGGCCAAAGCTCCCGTTTTTATTAGTTATGTTGCCAGTTTTATTTATGTTGGTATTTATTGGAACAACCATCATCATCTGTTTCAAATTACGCAAAAAGTAAATGGTAAAACACTATGGGCCAATTTGCATTTACTCTTTTGGCTCTCGTTAATTCCGTTTACTACGGCTTGGATTGGGGATAATTATGAAGCCAAACTACCCATTATTTCCTATGGTGTGGTTTTACTAGGTAATGCGATTGCCTATTTTATTTTGCAAAGCGTTATTATAAAATCGCACGACGATGCTTTTCCACTCAAAAAAGCCATTGGAACTGACGGAAAAGGAAAAATTTCTATAATTTTCTATTGCCTTGGGATAGGTTTAGCTTTTATAAATACGTGGTTATCCATTGCATGTTATGTTATAGTCGCTATTATGTGGTTAATTCCGGATACCCGGATTGAGAGAAATATCTCGTAGAAAATGCTCTATTTTAAATGAATATTTCATGTTAATAGATTTAAACAAATTTTAAAAACCATTCAAAATGAAATACTTTTTTACAATTTTTCTATTATGTTTTACCTGCTCGTTAACTTTTGCGCAAAAACCACGAGCTAGAGATTTGGGTGTGCCTTTTACAGGTGAAACGGGTAAATTTAATGCCATTACAGATGTAAAAGGCGTAGAAGTAGGCTATAGCACAATTATTTCAGGAACGGGCAAAAATATCGTTGGTAAAGGTCCAATAAGAACAGGTGTTACCGCTATTTTCCCAAGAGGGAAAGCTAAAAAATTTAGTCCCGTATTTGCTAATTGGTATAGTCTAAATGGTAATGGTGAAATGACTGGTACCACTTGGGTTACAGAATCAGGATTTTTAGAAACACCCATAATGATCACAAATACAAATAGTGTTGGTGTGGTTCGGGACGCTGTTTTAAAATGGTATGTAGATACCGATTGGTATTCCGGTGAAGATTGGTGGTACACGTATCCCGTGGTAGCCGAAACCTACGATGGTTTTTTAAATGATATTTATGGTTTTCACGTTAAAGAAAAACATGTTTTAGAAGCTATTGAAAATGCTAAACCGGGTAAAATAGCCGAAGGTAATGTTGGTGGTGGAACAGGTATGATGTGTTTAGGTTTTAAAGGTGGAACAGGAACAGCCTCTAGAATTATTAAAATTAAAGATTCTGTGTATACTGTTGGTGCCATTGTTCAGTCTAACTTTGGAGCAAAGCGAAATTTATCAATTGCAGGAGTACCCGTTGGAATAGAATTAAAGGATACATTAAATTACAAATATAATGCACCACCAAAATCTAGGCGGCAAGAAGGTGATGGATCTATTATTGTAATTATAGCAACTGACTTGCCACTTTTACCACATCAATTAAAACGAATTGCTCAACGCATTCCCTTAGGGATAGGTATTGTAGGCGGTCGCGGGAGCAATGGTTCTGGTGATATATTTTTAGCATTCTCCACGGCTAATGAGGACGCTTTTAATAGAGATAACATGGCAGCGGTTACCATGTATCCAAATGATCAACTGATGCCCGTTTTTGAAGCTACCGTTCAAGCTGTTGAAGAAGCTATAATTAATGCTATGGTAGCTGCAGAAACCATGGAAGGCATAAATGGAAATAAAGCATATGCATTGCCACATGATAAGCTCGTAGAAATTTTAAAAAAGTATAATAGAATTGATTAGTAAATAATTATAAATTTCAAAACCAAAAATTTACAGATGTCAGGAAGCGCTATACAAGCTATGAATTCCAGTTTGAGTGCTAATAAAAAATTATTACGCTCCAAACGATTATTCAAAAGAGAGAAAACTTTTTTTCAAAGAAAAAGCGAATACCTTGATGCTGCAGGTGGTACATTAGCCTTCAAAAAAGCGTCCAATGAAGATCTAGTAAAAATTAGAAAGAAAATTCGCAAGCAACGGAAAAAGGAAAATATGATTTTTTTTGCTATTGTAATTTCCGTTTTTAGTTTGCTTTCATATGGCGTATTAAAACTTGTTCAAAATAATACATTCGGCGTAGATCATAGAAAGGAATTTTTAGAAAAACAACGCGGAGAAGCCTATTTGGATCTCATAAGTAGAGGTGATTCATATTTTAAGAAAGCCGAATGGCACAACGCTATTTTCATATATAAAGAAGCCAAACTCTTATTTCCTAACCATTATGATATAAACTACCGGATAGTAAATGCTTACAGTTTTCAGTGCGAATATGAGTTTGAAAACTGCCAAACTGCAAAGAAATTATTAGATGCACTTTATAAAAAATTTCCAGATAAAGCGTCAGAATTGTTAGTAATTAAGGAACGGTTGAAGTATGAGTATTAATTCAGATATAAACAGTAATATGCAAAAAGAATTTCTGATGTTAATTCGGAAATATTCTGATAATGATTCTTATAATTTAGAATGTTGGAATGAAATTGAAAAGGCGTATTGTTCTAAATCGCGCCATTACCATAATTTGAATCATATTAAAAATATGCTTTCAGAATTAGAAAAAGTTTCAAAATACGTTCGGGAATTAGACACCTTATTATTTGCTATTTATTATCACGATATTATTTATAAAGCTACCAAAAGTGATAATGAACATCAGAGTGCTTTAAAATTTCAAAAAAGAATATCGAATACAACATTTACCAATATAAAGGAATGTATAGCGCAAATAGAAGCGACCAAGACTCATAAATTAGCTACAGATTCAGATACCAATATACTTTTGGATATTGATTTGTCTATATTAGGAAAAAGTCCTGAAACATATTGTGCATACAGTAATAACATCCGAAAAGAATATCAAATTTATCCAGATTTGATGTATAATAAAGGACGAAAAAAAGTGTTAAAAAACATGCTGGACGCTGATTCTATTTACAAAACAGACTTTTTTAAACAGGCTTTTGAAAATCAAGCGAGAACGAATTTAAAACGTGAATTAGAATCATTGTAACACATGTAATTTTAGCCAAATAAACTTGATAATAAATTCCACCATTGTTTTATTCCAAAGGGAACTTTAGTCACTTATAATTGTGATACTTGTATAAATCTAACTAATTATGAATAGAATCTTAATAGGATGCATTGTTTTATTTTTTGGTTGTAAAAAGCAAACAAATAAAATGGAGCATCCGATAAACGAGGAGACAGTTGTTTCTACTGTTTCAACCGTTTTAACTGATGATTTTGAATTGATAAAGTCTGATAATTCCGAAGTTTTATTAATTGTTTTTCCCGCTGGTGGATCTACTTCAAAAGAAACTAAAGCAGATTTTAAAATTGTTGAAAAAGCGACAGAAAAAGGGATTTCCGTCCTTTTAATGAATTACGGAAAGTTGTGGATTGAAGAAGAAGATTCCAGGCAATTGTCAGAATTAATCAAGCAGGCAGTAAAAACAAATGGAATAAATACCAATAGTGTTTTTATTGGAGGCATGTCCATAGGTGGCACTACAGCTTTAACGTTTTCCAATTATCTATATGAAACAAAAGCAAGTATTCAGCCACAAGGTGTATTTGTGGTAGATTCACCTATAGATTTATATGCGCTTTATCAAAGTTCAAAAAAAGATGTATTACGAACCGATTTTTCAGAAGAACGTTTAGGCGAACCAAAATGGATAATCAGTTATTTTGAAGAACAGTTTGGCGTTAAAGATTCGTTACTTAAAAACATCCAAAAAGTTTCGCCAATTACAATGTATACAGCAAACTTGACTAATATTCAGAATCTGGAAAATCAAAAAATTCGATTTTATACAGAGCCAGATACTTTGTGGTTAAAAACGGTACGACAGACTGATTTTGAAAGTACCAATGCATATACCATTCAGAAAACGGCAGCTTTATTAAAGGAAAAGAATTGGCCACAAGTGGAATTGATTCAAACTAAAAATAAAGGGTATCGTGCCAATGGAGATAAAAATCCACACAGTTGGTCTATTGTAGATGTGGACAATTTACTGGATTGGATTTTAGGGTAGTCACTTTTTTTACTACCAAAACGGATATTTGTACAGCCACCCATTTCATTATTGAGTAGAGTTTAAAACCGCTCCAATAATTCTAAAACCGATTTCTTATAACTTCTACTAATAGTTAAAGCTTGATCTTGTATCACAACATGTTCATTGGTAAAAGACGTGATTTGGTTAATAGCAATAATAAAAGAACGATGGATTCGTATAAACTGATCGCTTGGCAGTTTGGCTTCAATTGCACTTATAGTTTCTCGCGTTACAATGGTTTCGCTTGCTAGGTGAATTTTAATATAATCGCTAAAACTTTCAATATAAATAATCGTGTCAAAATCAATTTTAATCATGCGTCTGTCTGATCTTACAAACATGAACGCATGTGATGCAGTATCGGATATTAAAGCGTTTTCTTTGGTAGCATACACATCAAAATAGGTGTTCACCGCTTTTAATAAGCGTTCAAATGAAATGGGCTTTAATAAATAATCAACGGCTTGCAATTCAAAACCTTCAACCGCATAATCGCGATACGCCGTTGTAAAAATAATTTTAATGTTTTTATTGATGGATTTGGCAAATGAGATACCCGAAATGTCTGGCATATTAATATCCAGAAATACCAAATCAATTTTATGATTGCTAATTACCTGAAAAGCCTCCATGGCATGACTGCAACTGGCAATAACATCAATGGCTTCAATTTTCGAAAGGTGAGCGCCAATAATATCGCGTGCCATAGCTTCATCATCAACAATTAAACAGGCTATGTTTTTCGAGGTTTGCAATTAATTAGATTTTATGGTTAAATGGACTTTAAACAAATCATCAGTATCTAAAATAGTTAAATTATAATCGTCTTTATAGAGTAAATCTAAACGTTTCTGAATATTCTGTAAACCAATGCCATCTTGGGAATTTTCAATTTTAGCTTGCGTATTTTCTATTGAAAAAATAATCTCCTCATGTTTAACTGTCAGATCTATATTGATGGTTAATTTTCCTGATTTTAAGCGTCCATGTTTAAAACTATTTTCCACAAATGGCAGTAGTAACATAGGTGCAATTTTTGTCGTTTCAGGAATATGATGGTAATTAAATTTTACGGCTAATGTATCATTAAAACGCAAATTTTCAAGAGCTATATAATCTTCAATATGATTTATTTCTTGGGTTAAAAGTACAAAAGGTTTATCTACTTGATATAATAAGTAATCCAGCAAATTGGAGAGTTTTAAAATCATTTCTGGTGTTTCATCAGCCTTTTTTAATGCAAAACCATACATAGTATTCAAGGTGTTAAATAAGAAATGCGGATGGATTTGCATCTTTAAATAATGCAACTCTTGTTCCTTCAGTTTTAATTGGGTTTCCAAAATTTTGTTTTCCAGTTTTTTGGTTTCTTCGGTATATTTTAAATTAAGCTGGAGTAACTTAAAAGCACTAACTAAAATAACCACCAAATATACACCAGAGGTGACAATAAATATATTCCGAGTCACTGGATTCATAGCCTCGTATTCAAAATTAGCTAAATATATTAAGCTAAAAAATATGGATAGCATAATTAAATACCCAGAAATAATAAGGGTATACAAGCTATATAACGCAAACTGCAAATAGCGTTTTAAAACTAAATAGTCTGGAATCAGTTTGTAAACTGAAATATAAGTTGTGGCAATGGTTATGGGCATAATAAACAGTGAAAACAAAAACGCATCATTAAAATTTTCATTTTTGGCACTAAAGAATTTTGTGAAAAATAACAACACACAACACCAAAAAATGAGGTGTAGTAAAAACCGGAGAAGTGCTTTTAAAATGGATTTTTTTGTAAACATATATGCAAATTACCATACAATAATACAACGTTTTTCATGCGATTTCATATTTTGTAGACGAATAACAGATTTAGAGCTGGTTTCAACATGGTGGTTATAATTAGGTCTAAATTGGTCATCCATCGCATTTTTAAGTTTTCAGATTAAATGCAACTTATGTTTGTACCATGTTTAACTAAAACCATACGTTTATGAAATTATTAGCTTTATTACTCATAAATCCTTTTTCTGAAGGTGGACCTATCATGATGTCCTTAATTACTGTTTGTTTAATTCTCTCTATTATTTTTTTAATCAAAGGATTCAGCAGTTTAAAATCTAATGCCATACAATCCAAAAAAATGGTGCAACTAGCTGCAGACAGTAGTTTGTTAGGCTTGGTATTAGGTTTTTTGGCATCTATATTCGGATTAATTACCGCTTTCGATTCTGTTCAAGCCATGGGTAATGCAGATCCGGCTATTTTTGCTGGAGGCTTAAAAGTATCTCTGTTAACAGCTGGTTTTGGTTTGCTGACATTTATAATTGCAAGGATTGGTATTCTACTTTTAAAAGGATTGCATAAAGACGTTTAGTTCAAATTCATCTTATTCCAGATTGCATAAAAGCGACTTTACGGTCGCTTTTTTTTTGTTTCAATGCTTTATAATTTATTGATTTATAGGCCGTTTTATAAAAATTTGCTTTGAAAGTTTTGGCAATTAGCAAAAATTGAAGATATTTATAGTTATGATTATAGCAAATAGATACTAATCATGTTGATTTTTGAAGCGACTTATTATGGTTTAAGTTATTGTTAGGAAGGTTTTAAAAGGATACAAGATTATTTACTGATCCCTTACCAGAAATGGTAAGGGATTTTTTTTAAAAATTAAAAAAGCTATTTGTATATTGCTTCAACATTAATTTCAGTTTTCCTATGAAACGTATTTCTATCTGTTTATTTTTAAGTTTTACTTGTTTAATATCCTGTAATGAGAAACAAGATTCAGATGATTTTCATGCAGAAAACTGGAACAAAAGACACAAAGATATCAACCCGAAAGATTCGTTGGAACACGGAAAAACCTATCTTTCCATTTACTCGCAAATCTACAGTATGTCGCAGCATAAAACACACAATTTAACGGCCATGGCTAGCATGCGAAACACCAGTGATTCAGATACTATTTATATAGTTAGTGCTAAATACTATGATTCTCATGGCCAATTAATTCGAACCTATTTTGATAAACCTATTTATTTGGCGCCTTTGGAAACCACGGAAGCTATCATTGAGGAAGTAGATGTGGCAGGAGGAACAGGCTCTAATTTTATTTTTGAATGGCGAAAAAGTAAAGATTCTCCCGAACCTTTATTTGAAGGTATTATGAATTCCACTTTAGGTCAACAAGGGTTATCGTTTACAACTTCAGGAAAACGCATCAAATAAAAGATTCCTTCATGAGAAGGAATCTTGTAAATTGAACTGTTGTAATTATTGGCGTTAATTAGAAAGGATTTTCTTACTTCTTATTCCGCTTATTATAATTCTTATCACCACGAGTCTTTGGCTTTTTATATTTGGCAGCAATCTTAAACTTGTACGAACCGCCTAAATTTTCCTTGCTATTCTTTTCACTTTTTTCATGAAAAGCCAGTCCAGGAGCGTCTTCATCACGTAATTTTAGCGGATTATTTCGTTCTAAAATTTGTGGACGTTCTTCCTCCAATAAGTCTGTAGAAATAGCTACATCTTCCGGTAATTCAATTTCAGGAATCGTAATTTTCATTAACCCTTCTATACGTTCTAAAGCATCTTGTTCTTTTTCGGTGTAGAAAAGCAAGGCTTGACCTTCACGTTCTGCACGACCTGTTCTACCAATTCGGTGCATGTAGTTTTCAGGGAAATTGGGTGTGTCAAAATTGATAACGTGTGATACATTATCAATATCTAAACCACGAGCCATAACATCGGTTGCGACTAAAATTCTATTGTCGCCAGCACGAAACTGCTCAATACTTCGCAATCGGTAATTTTGAGTTTTATTGGAATGAATCACGCATAATTCATCGTGGAAATTTTCATCAAGCGCATCAAATAACCGATCAGCCATTTTCTTAAAACCGACAAAAATCAACACCTTATTAAAGGTTTCGGTGTCTTTTAAAATTTCTTTCAGTAAATTTAACTTCGTATAAAAATTAGGAACGGCATATTTATGTTGATCAATATTTTCTAAAGGTGTTCCAGAAACGGCAATAGAAACACGTTGTGGAGCCGTAAAAAAATCATTTATTAATGCGTCCACATCTTCCGTCATTGTAGCCGAAAACATAATGTTCTGACGACGTTCTGGTAAAATATCAAAAATATTAATTAGCTGATGTCTGAAACCTAAATCCAACATCACATCTACTTCATCTATTACTAATTTCTGAATGTTTTTTAATTGCAACACACGACTAACAGCTAAATCATACAAGCGTCCTGGAGTGGCCACAATAATGTCAATACCTTCGGCAACGGCACGTTTTTGTGCATTAATATTCACACCGCCATAAACACCCAATACGCGGACATTTATGTATTTGGCTAATTTTTCAATTTCGTCAACCACTTGCACCACTAATTCTCGGGTAGGCACCATAACCAAAACACGTGGACTTTCTTGATCAGAATATTTTAAACCTCGTAAAATAGGCAACATATAGGCAAAGGTTTTACCAGTACCAGTTTGGGCAATCCCAACGACATCTGTTCCAGAGGCAACTACATTAAAGGCTTCTGCCTGAATTGGTGTTGGATTGATAAAGCCTAAATCGTCTAATGCGTTGTATAAAGGCGTATTTAATTTTAAATCTTGAAAGGTAATTGCGTCCAAAAGTTTCTGTTTTAGGCTACAAAGGTAAATGTTTTATATGTCTTATGCTTTATGGCTTTGCAACTTTATAAATTGTTATTATACATACCATACTTCTGCTTTTTTATCCAATGAAATTTTCGGTACTTTGTAAATAACTTTTTTATTGAGAAAAACCCACACATATCAACCCCAAGACATCCAAGTCTTTAAAAATCAGATACTGCTTTGGAGTCAGCAATTCCGCGAGGTTTTGTGGTTAGATTCTAATACATACACACAAACTCATAGTAGTTATGATGCCGTTTTAGCTGTGGATGCCTTTACCAGTATTCAAACTGATTATGTGGATGCATTCCAGAAATTGAAAGAATATCAAAACTTAACTAACGATTGGATTTTTGGTTATTTGACATACGATTTAAAAAATGCCATTGAACCTTTAAAATCTGAAAATTTTGATGGATTGCAGTTTCCCGATCTGTGCTTCTTTCAACCTAAAAAAATATTTCTGTTCAAAGGAAATCAAGTAGTCTTGCAATATCTGAATATGGTTGATGATGAGATGGAAGCGGATTTGGAAGCCATTGAAAAAGTTGAAGAATGTCACCTTAATCGGAGTGAAAATGTATTAGATAATCCCATCAAAATTAAAATGAGGATTACGAAGGATGCTTATTTTGAAAAGGTGAATAATATGTTAGCTCATATTCATCGTGGAGATATTTATGAAGCTAATTTCTGTCAAGAGTTTTATGCTGAAGACACCCAAATAAATCCATTAGCCATTTATAACAATCTGAATGCGATTTCAAAACCACCTTTTGCTACTTTTTTAAAATTAGATGATAAATATCTAATGTCGGCTTCACCTGAACGTTATTTGAAAAAAGCAGGACAAACCGTTATTTCACAGCCCATAAAGGGAACAGCCAAACGGTCTAAAAATGAAGCAGAAGACAGCTTACTTAAAAATCAATTAGTAAATGATGTTAAAGAGCGTAGCGAAAATATCATGATTGTGGATTTAGTCCGAAATGATTTATCTAAAACGGCTATTAAGGGAAGCGTTCACGTATTGGAATTGTGCAAAATTTATAGTTTCGAACAAGTGCATCAAATGATTTCAACCATTCAAAGTACAGTTTCAAAAAACACAAATCCTATCCATATTATTGAATCCACATTTCCAATGGGAAGCATGACAGGCGCGCCAAAAATTTCGGCCATGCGCATTATTGAAAACCTTGAAGAAACCAAGCGAGGTTTATATTCGGGGGCTGTTGGTTATGTTACACCTCAAGGTGATTTCGATTTTAATGTGGTGATACGAAGTATACTTTATAACGAAACAAATCAGTATGTGTCGTATTCTGTAGGTGGTGCTATAACAGCTAAAAGCAATCCGTTAAATGAATACGAAGAGTGTCTAGTAAAAGCGAAAGCTATGCGTGACGTTTTAGAGGCATAAAGGTTTACGAATAGTTCTTTTAAAAGTGTAAATTTGACGTATTATTGATAATTATATGACACAAATTAATTTTGAAAATCACATCCAACAGGAACTTCCTTTTTTAACGAAAAGTAAGTTACTGATTGCTATTTCGGGCGGAATGGATAGTGTGGTTTTAACACATGTATGTCATAAAATGAAATTAAATTTTGCTTTGGCACATTGCAATTTTAATTTACGTGGTGATGAAAGTGATGCGAATGAGGAATTTGTTTTAGAATTAGCCGAAGATTTAGATTTAGAAGTTTTTATAGAAAGTTTTGAAACCGAAACCTACGCTTCGGAAAACAATATATCCATTCAAATGGCTGCGCGCGACTTGCGTTATGCCTGGTTTCAAGAATTAGCAGATCAATTACAATTCGATTATATTTTAACAGCCCATCATGCTGATGATAACTTGGAAACGTTTTTCATAAATCTCATGCGTGGAACCGGTTTAGATGGTTTAACAGGCATTCCTGAAACGAATGGTAAGCTTGTTCGCCCCTTATTGCCGTTTTCACATAGCGAATTACAAATATTTGCAAAGCGTGAAAAAATGTCGTGGCAGGAAGATAGTAGCAATGCATCCACCAAATACCTTCGGAATAAATTACGACATGATGTCATTCCTGTTTTAAAGGAAATGAATCCGCAATTCCTTCAAAATTTTCAAAAAACACAAGCACATTTACAAGAATCGTCTGAAATTATTGATGATGCCTTGGTTCGAATTCAGAAAAAAATAGTTCACACAACAGATAATATTATTCAGTTGGATGTGAAAAAATTACAACAATTATCCAATCCGAAAGTCTATTTATACCAACTACTTAAAGATTTTCAGTTCACGGAATGGGATGATGTGTATCAATTATTATTTGCACAATCCGGAAAATTTGTATTATCAAAAACACATCGTTTATTGAAAGATAGAACCACTTTAATTTTAACAGAATTGCCAATAAATCGTGATGAAACATCAGTTGTTTTACAAGAAAATGATTCTGAATTGGCACTTCCCATTGGTCGTTTAACTATTGAAAACACCACTAAAATTGGTGAAACTTCAACTACAGTATTATATCTTGATAAAGATTTGTTAAAATATCCATTATCGGTAAGAAAATGGGAAAAAGGCGACTATTTTTACCCTTTCGGAATGACTGGTAAAAAGAAATTGAGTAAATTTTTTAAAGATGAAAAACTGTCTTTACCAGAAAAAGAACAAACCTGGTTATTGTGTTCTAATAATCAAATTGTTTGGGTTATTGGTTTACGCGCTGATAACCGATTTAAAGTAACTAACGAAAAGAAACCTATATTAAAAATTAGTCTCCATAATGAAACGTAATTTAATACTATTTGCAACGCTTCTTATTACTGCGTTTTCAGTGCATGCCCAAATTTTAAACCCCGTAAAATGGACTGGAAAAACTGAAAAACTATCAGAAACTGAATACAATTTAATTTTTGAAGCTGATATTGAAGAACATTGGCATTTATATTCGCAAGACTTACCAGATGGAGGGCCAATTCCAACCGAATTTATTTTTGACTCCATTGATCAAGCAGATAATTATAAACTGGTTGGCAAAGTTTTAGAGAGTAAGTATATAACGGCTTTTGATAAGGTGTTTGAAATGGACTTGAACTTCTTTGATAACGAAGCAACCTTCACTCAAAAAATAGAACTTTTAAACCCAGATTTAAAAACCATAAAAGTTGATATTGCCTTTCAAGCCTGTGATGATGAACGCTGTATTTATCCGCAGAAATCAGTCACTTTTAATCTAGATAATTCAACAGAAGGAACAGCAACACTAACCGAAGAAAAATCTGCACTTTCTGATATTATAAACCTAAATGATAATGAAACGGAAGTTAAACAAGACTTTACGGTTTTAGATTCGGAAGCAGAAAATGAATCTAAAGGTCTTTGGGTAACTTTCTTTACGGCATTCTTTTTAGGTTTCTTGGTATTATTAACACCATGCGTATTTCCAATGATTCCAATGACCGTGAGTTTCTTTACCAAACAAAGTAAAACACGTGGTCAAGGTATTAGAAATGCATTGCTTTACGGATTCTTCATCATTGTAATCTATACACTTTTAGGGACAGCTATTTCGGCTCTTTTTGGTAGTAATGCCATGTATGAATTTTCAACAGGTGTAACATTTAACACCATCATGTTTTTGGCTTTGTTAATATTTGCATTCTCATTTTTGGGTGCTTTTGAAATTATGTTGCCAAATTCATGGGTAAACAAAGTAGATAGTAAAGCTAATAAAGGTGGTGTAGTAGGTATTTTCTTTATGGCTTTGGCTTTAGCAGTGGTCTCTTTTTCATGCACGTTTCCCATTGCAGGAACCGCTTTATTAGATGCTGCAACCAAAGGCGGTATTGCGCCAATAATTAGTATGCTAGGTTTTTCATCAGCTATAGCATTACCATTTGCGTTGTTTGCATTTTTCCCTAGTTGGTTGAATTCCATGCCAAAATCTGGTGGTTGGTTGAACACCGTTAAAGTTACATTAGGGTTTTTAGAATTAGCATTTGCTTTCAAATTCCTGTCTATGGTGGATTTAGTTCTAGAATGGCACATCCTAACCCGTGAGGTATTTTTAGCCATCTGGATTGCTATTTTTGGTACACTAGGATTATATTTATTAGGAAAAATTAAACTACCACACGATTCGCCTTTACCACATATTTCGGTTGGTCGTTTATGTATGGCATTGCTAGCTTTATCGTTTGCAATTTATATGATTCCAGGACTTTGGGGAGCACCAGTGGAACTTATTAGTGGTTTTCCACCGCCAATGAGTACCAATAGTGAATCGCCTTATGGTGTTGGTAATACAAAACCAGCTGTTTATTCTGGATCTGGTACCACAATTGAACTTCCAGAACATGCCCATTATGGGCCAAATAATTTGGTTGCCTTTCGCGATTATGATCAAGGTTTAGCTTATGCCAAGAAAGTAAACAAGCCAGTTATGCTGGATTTCACCGGATTAACCTGTGTTAATTGCCGAAAAATGGAAGAGCAGGTCTGGGTTAAAGAGCATGTTTTTAATGTATTAAATAATGATGTGGTATTGATTTCATTATATGTAGACGATAGAAAAAAATTACCGAAAGAGGAACAATACGAATCTGAATTAACAGGTAATAATGTCACAACATTTGGTCATAAATGGTTGGAATTTCAGCAAGTGCGTTATAATACCAATGCGCAACCTTTATACATTATTCAAGATGCGGATGGAAACGACATTAGCAAGCCTGTAGGTTACACGCCAGATGCCGAAGAATATCACGACTGGTTAAAAGCAGGCGTGAAGCGATTTAAACAAAAACAATAAAGACTTAAAAATCAAGCGAGACTAGTTCTCGCTTTTTTTATATAAAATAAGTAGCTTTACCGAAATGATTTTATGAAGATACAAGGACAGATTGTCGATATTCCGAACAAACGTATTTTTTCAGGTGAAATAACTGTGACTAACGGTAAAATTTCAGCCATCGAAGAAGTCTCGCATAACATCCAACAGTTTATATTACCAGGATTTGTGGATGCTCATATTCATATAGAAAGCTCCATGTTGGTGCCTAGTGAATTTGCTAGAATAGCCGTAAATCACGGAACTGTAGCAACCGTTTCTGATCCACATGAAATTGCTAACGTTTTAGGTATTGAAGGTGTGGAATTCATGATTAAAAACGGAAAGCAAACACCATTTAAATTTAATTTTGGTGCACCATCTTGTGTGCCAGCAACCACCTTTGAATCTGCAGGAGCTGTGATTGATTCGGAAGGGATTAAAAAGTTGATGGCAAATCCAGATATCACCTATTTAGCCGAAATGATGAATTATCCAGGCGTTTTATTTGATGATGAAGAGGTGCTAAAAAAAATAGCTTGGGCAAAACACTACAACAAACCCGTAGATGGTCATGCTCCAGGTTTACGTGGTGATGATTTAACGAAATATATTCATGCAGGCATTTCAACCGATCATGAATGTTTTACCTATGAAGAAGGGTTAGAGAAACTTCAAAAAGGTATGAAAGTCTTAATACGAGAGGGTAGTGCTGCTAAAAATTTTGAAGCGTTAATTGATTTGTTACCGAAACATTACGAAAATATGATGTTTTGTAGCGATGATAAACATCCTGACGATTTATTACTTGGTCATATCAATCAATTATGTGCACGCGCCATTGCTAAAGGTTTTGATGTATTTCAAATATTACAAATGGCATGTATAAATCCCGTAAAACATTATAATTTATCAGTCGGCTTATTGCAAGTAAATGATGCAGCCGATTTTATTGTTGTTGAAGATTTAATTCACTTTAAAACGCTTAAAACAGTTATTAATGGTGACGTGGTTTTTGAAAACGGACAATCGCTTATTTCACATACAGAATTCAAAATACTTAATAATTTCAATACCTCTAAAAAGCAGGTGTCCGATTTTAGAATAGAATCTTCAGCAAAGCAAATTAGGGTCATTGAAGCCTTGGAAGGGCAACTGGTAACCAATGAGCTTATTGAAGATGCGTTAATTGAAAACGGAAACTTAATCTCAAATATTGAAAAAGATATTTTAAAAATGACGGTTGTAAATCGCTATAATAATGATAAACCGTCTATCGCTTTCATTAAAAACTTCAGATTAAAATCGGGTGCCATTGCCAGTTCTGTTGGTCATGATTCCCATAATATTATTGCCGTTGGTGCTACAGATGAAGCCATTTGCAAAGCCGTGAACTTAATTATAGAAAACAAAGGTGGTATTTGTGCCGTTTCAGAAACTGATAGCTACATCGTTTCATTGCCAGTTGCTGGTATCATGAGCGATCAAGACGCCAAAACCATTGGTGAAGCTTATGGCAAATTAGATAACAAGGCCAAACAATTAGGGAGTACTTTAAACGCACCATACATGACCTTGAGTTTTATGGCATTATTGGTAATTCCTGCGTTAAAATTAAGTGATAAAGGTTTGTTTGATGGCGCTAGTTTTAAGTTTATTAGTTTAGAAGTTGAATGATTTATTTATTGTAAGTTCGTGGCCTAAATCTATTAAATCCTAATTATGAATAAACATCTACTCGTATTAGTTTTCACACTTTGTTTTACTTTTTATGGTAATGCCCAGATTGGGTTTCAGGAAAATATAATCATTGATCAATCATTATTTATTGATGGAGGTGAATCTGTTCATACAACAGATATTGATGGTGATGGTGACCTTGACGTTTTGATAGCCTCTTCTAATGACGATAAAATAACTTGGTATGAAAATATAGATGGTTTAGGTTATTATGGCAATCAACAAATTATTAGCTCTTCGGCCAGAGGTGCAATGTTTACCTATGCTGCAGATATTGATGGCGATGGTGACATGGATGTTTTATCCGCTTCAAGTGATAATAAGATAGCTTGGTATGAAAATACAGATGGTCTAGGTAGTTTTGGAAGTGAACAAATTATAACCTTAACAGCGTATGGCGCGAAAACTGTTCATGCTTTTGATATAGATAGTGATGGCGATATGGATGTTTTAGCATCTTCTTCCGGTGATGGTAAGATTGGTTGGTATGAAAACACAGATGGACTAGGTAGTTTTGGAAATCAGCAGGTTATAACTTCTTCAGCGTCCGATGTTAAATCTGTTTATCCAGTAGATATTGATAATGATGGTGATATGGACATTATAGCAGCTTCCGTATTATCAACTTCTAGTAGTAGAATATCTTGGTATGAAAACACGAATGGTTTAGGTGATTTTGTTCCGCATTTGTTATCAAGATCTGTAATTGGTGTTGAGTCTGTTTATGCAGCAGATATAGATAATGATGGTGATATGGATGTTGTGTCTGCTTCTTCAAGTGATAATAAGTTTGCTTGGTATGAAAACATAGATGGTTTGGGGACTTTTGGTGATCAGTTGGTTATATCTGCACTGGCAAATGATCCAAAAAGTGTTTATGCTATAGATATAGATAATGATGGTGATATGGACTTATTAACGGCTTCTGATAATGATAAAATTAGTTGGTACGAAAACACTGATGGATTAGGTAGTTTTAGTGATTCAAATGAAATTGGATTCACAAATGGAACTGTGCAGTTTATAATTGCTTCAGATTTAGATGGTGATGGTGATAGGGATGTACTAGCCGCTTCTTATGGTAATAATACATTAATAATATTTGAGAATTTAAATGGTTTAGGAAATTTTAGTAATCCAGAATCTATAACGTCATCTGCAGCTAGTGCTAAATCTGTATATAGTACTGATATGGATGGCGATGGGGATTTAGATGTCTTGTCTGCAAGTTTAGACGGTAATATATCGTGGTATGAAAATAGAGATGGCCAAGGAAATTTTGGTAGTAAAAAAATTATAAGTTTTAGTGCCAATCAAGCTTGGTCTGCTCATGCAGCTGATATTGATGGCGATGGTGATATGGATGTATTATCCATTCATAACGGTGGTAATTTTGGTTGGTTTGAGAATTTGGATGGCATGGGTAATTTTGGAGAAAAACACCCAATAAGAAGTGCAAATCAAGGAGAATCTGTTTATGCTGCTGATTTAGATAACGATGGAGATGTAGATGTATTAACTGCAGATCGTGATGGAATATCCTGGCATGAAAATACCGATGGTTTAGGTGATTTTGGCAGCGAACAAGTTTTACTTTTTGGTAGTAACATAAGATCAACTTCAGTATATGCCTCCGATTTAAATGGTGATGGAGATTTAGACGTCTTACAAGCTACACAATCTCAAAATAAAATATCGTGGTATGAAAATGATGGTAACTCCTATGATAATTTTGGTGGTGAAGGAATTATTTCATCCAATGCAACTTATGTCCAATCCGTTTTTGCTTCTGACCTTGATGGTGATGGAGATATGGATGTGTTATCAGCAAATCAAACTAGTAATTCAATAGTTTGGTACGAAAATATTAATGGTTTTGGGGATTTTGGAAGTGGACAGACAATAACGAACTTGGCTTATAATGCTAAATCTGTATACGCGTCAGATATAGATGCGGATGGCGATATGGATGTGTTATCCGCTTCTAGTAACGATGGAGAAATAGCTTGGTATGAAAATATAAATGGGCTTGGTAGTTTCGGGAGTCAACAAATTATAGCTGTAATTGCCGGAGCTTCATCGGTTTTTGCAGCAGATATCGATGGAGATGGTAATATGGACGTGCTTTCTGGTGGATCTGGTGTGATTTCTTGGTATAAAAATATGGGAACACAATTTAATGAAATTAATGGTACAATTCGAATTGATATGGATGCTAATGGCTGTGATGTTTCAGATAATGTAGTTAGTAATTTAATGGTTGTTACAGAAAGTGCTTCTGATAGTTTTGCTACATTTTCTTCAAGTAGTAATGGATTATTTCAGTTGTTTCCTAATGAAGGAGAATATACAACGACTATAACATCTCAATTACCAAATTACTATGTTTCCAACCCAACAGTGCAAATCTCAAATTTTACTGGCGTTGGTAATACAGATACGGTAGATTTTTGTATAGAACCAATTGGCACAATAAACGATTTAAATATAAGTATTTATCCTTTAAATAGCCCGACGCCAGGATTTGATACTAATTATCAACTAGTGTATAAAAATGTTGGAACAACTCAATTAAGTGGTTATGTTACTTTTGAATTTGATGACACCAAGTTAAGTTTATTAGCTGCAAGTGAAACAATAGCTTCGCAAACAACAAATACAATCACTTTTGATTTTGATGATTTGAATCCATTTGAAACACGAACTATAGATTTAGAGTTTAATGTGCTTGCACCACCAACAACAGAGATCGGAGATGTTTTAAGTTCTACTGCAACCATTAATCCCATTTCTGGAGATGAAACAGAGGAAGATAATACATTCACTTTAAGTCAAACAGTCATAGGTTCGTACGATCCAAATGATATTCGTATTTTAGAAGGGGAACAAATTCTACTAGAAGATGCCGATAAATATTTGCATTACATCATTCGTTTTCAAAATACAGGAACTGCAAACGCTATTAATGTGAGAGTTGAAAGTGATTTGGATCCTAAACTAGATTGGACAACCCTACAATTAGAAAGCTTAAGCCATGATGGACGTGTGGAAATTAAGGATGGAAGTGACGTGAGTTTTATTTTTAACAATATCAACTTACCAGATAGTACTCATGATGAACCTAATTCTCATGGTTTTATTGCTTTTAAAATAAAACCTAAAGCTAATGTAGTAGTTGGAGATGTTTTTAATGCTATTGCAGATATTTATTTTGATTTTAATCCTGCTATTGTTACGAATATCGCTTTAACTGAAATTATGGAAACCTTATCTGTAAGTAAATTTAAATCAAATGATATAATTATATATCCAAACCCAACTAATCAATTGGTGAATTTTGCAGGAACAATGCAAATGAAATCTATCACAATAATTGATATTAATGGTAGACATTTAAAGGATTATAACTTCCATTCTCCAAAAGTGTCATATCAAATAGACTTAAGTAGTTTAAGCAATGGAGTCTATTTTGTCCGGATTAAAACAAACAATGGTATTCAAACTAAAAAACTTATTAAAAAGTAAATTGAATAAATGCCCATAATAGAATCCACTTACAAAGCACCTTATTTTTTTAGAAAAGGGTTTGTTGCGACTGTTTATTCAGGATTAATCAGACAAGTTAAAGACATTGTCCAAAAACGTGAACGCATCACCTTATCTGATGGCGATTTTCTAGATTTAGATTGGAGTTATTCTGATGAAAAAACAGAGAAGCTTATCATTATTTTACATGGCATGGAAGGTAGTGCACAACGTGCTTATGTTACTGGAACGGCCAAGCTTTGTAATGCGAATAAAATAGATGCTCTATCAGTTAATTTTAGAGGGTGTTCAGGTGAAGATAATTTGCTTTTTCAATCCTATCATTCAGGAGCAACCACGGATTTACAGGATGTTATTTCACATGTTATTGGCACAAAAACGTATTCGGAAATCTATATCAAAGGCGTCAGTTTAGGCGGAAATGTCACTTTAAAATATTTAGGTGAATCCACTAACATTCCAACTGAAATTAAGGGAGGAATAGCCATTTCAGTACCATGCTATTTAGCAGGATCTGCCAAGGAATTGCACACCATTAAAAACTATCCATTTCATGAAAAATTCAAACGTGATTTAGTCAATAAATTACGAGTAAAAAGCGAAAATCATCCCGATAAAATTTCCCTTAAAGATTTAAAAGCAATTAAAACGTTATACGATTTCGATAATTATTATACCGCTAAAGCCCACGGATTTAAAGATGGTGCCGATTATTATGAGAAAAGTAGTTCGCTGCAGTTTCTTCCAAATATTAAGATTCCCACTTTAATTATAAATGCGCTAAACGATTCCTTTTTATCACCTGAATGTTATCCGGTTAAAGAAGCTATAAATAACCCGTATTTATTTTTAGAAATGCCCAAGTATGGAGGTCACATGGGTTTTATTCAAATACGTGGTTCTTATTATAATGAGCTTCGGACTTTGGAGTTTATTCGTAAAAATTCGTGAAATTGGTATCGAAAAAACAGTTGCAATATTATGAAATTCGTGTCAAGTCTTATTTATAAGTCGCCAAATGCTTTACCTGTTCCTCAATAGCCGAAATAAACTCACTTTTAAGTTCTTTCACCAATTCAGAAACGTGAGGTGCGTTATGAATATTAGTCACACCTTGTCCAGCAGACCAAATCGTAGCCCAAGCTTTAGCATCATCTTTATGAACCGTTAATTCTTCTCCAAAATCTACTTTTTTCTCACGTGTTAACATGTCTTCGGTGATTCCCATGGCTTTTATGCTTGGCCCTAAAAAGTTGGCAGCAACACCGGAAATAGCAGCTGTATAAACAATATCATCAGCGCCTGCATCAATTATCATATCGCGATATTCTTGTGGTGCTTTGCTCTCTTGCGTGTTAATGAATCGCGTTCCCATATAGGCTAAATCGGCTCCCATTTGTAAGGCAGATGCAATATCACGACCCGTACTAATAGTACCAGCAAGTAAAATGGTTTTCTTAAAGAAGCGTTTAATTTCTGCCACTAATGGCATGGGGTTAATAGTTCCTGCATGGCCACCTGCGCCTGCGGAAACGAGAATAAGTCCGTCTACACCAGCTTCGGCAGCTTTTTCTGCATGCCGTTTTTTAATAATATCATGAAATACTAATCCGCCATAACTATGAACGGCATCTACTAGTTCTGAAACAGCACCTAGAGACGTAATAATTAATGGCACTTTATGTTTAACACACAATTCTAAATCGGCTTGAACGCGTGGATTCGTATTATGAACAATCAAATTCACACCAAAAGGAGCTGCTTTCTTACCCGTTTCTTTTTCAAATGCTGCAAGCGCTGTTTTTATTTCTATGAGCCATTCTTCAAAACCTTCGCTCGTGCGTTGGTTTAAAGCTGGAAACGTTCCAACTATGCCGTTTTTACAACATTCAATTACTAATTGTGGTCCAGAAATTAAAAACATAGGTGCCGCAACAGCAGGTAATGTTAAGGCCTTTATAAACGATGCTTTACTCATTTTTTGTGTGTTTTGATTGGATACCAAATATAATTAAAACTAATTACAGGTTATTCATGAATTTATTAAGAATTTAGAATAAAATAAAAAGAGATTATAATTTCAAATTCTTTATTGAATCATTTTTACTACATTTAAGGAAATCAAGCAATTATGCTAAAAAAAGTCTTTGGAAGTGCGGTATTTGGCGTTGAAGCGACAACCATAACCGTCGAGGTAAATGTGGATAAAGGCGTTGGCTATCATTTGGTAGGATTGCCAGACAATGCCATTAAAGAAAGTAATTTCCGAATTGCAGCTGCGCTTCAAAATAATGGTTATAAAATTCCCGGCAAAAAAATCATTATAAATATGTCGCCAGCCGATTTACGAAAGGAGGGAAGTGCTTACGATTTAACCCTCGCCATGGGAATTCTAGCCGCCACCAACCAGATAAAAGCGGACGATTTAGAAGATTATTTAATTATGGGTGAACTATCTTTAGATGGAACCTTGCAACCCATAAAAGGCGCTTTACCAATTGCTATAAAAGCGCACGAAGAAGGTTTTAAAGGTTTTATTCTTCCCAAACAAAATGCAAAAGAAGCTGCCATTGTTTCGGGACTGAATGTTTACGGCGTAGATACCATAACACAAGTTATAGACTATTTTGATAAAGGCGAAGCTTTAGAGCAAACCATAATTGATGTCAAGGAAGAATTTAATAAAAGTCTCAATTTCCCGGAGTTTGATTTTGCTGACGTTAAAGGACAAGAAGGCATTAAACGCTGTATGGAAATTGCTGCAGCTGGTGGTCATAATATTATTTTAATTGGTCCTCCAGGCGCAGGGAAAACCATGCTTGCCAAACGATTACCCAGTATTTTACCACCTATGACCTTGCAAGAAGCTTTGGAAACAACCAAAATCCATTCGGTTGTTGGTCGTGTTAAAGAAAATACGGGATTAATGGCACAACGACCGTTTAGAAGCCCACATCATACTATATCAAATGTAGCTTTAGTTGGAGGTGGCAGTTATCCACAACCTGGCGAAATTTCCATGTCGCACAACGGTGTGTTGTTTCTGGATGAATTACCTGAATTTAAACGAGACGTTTTAGAAGTTATGCGCCAACCTTTGGAAGATCGGGAAGTCACGATTTCCAGAGCCAAGTTTACCGTTACCTATCCATCATCATTTATGTTGGTGGCGAGCATGAATCCGAGTCCGAGTGGTTATTTTAACGATCCAAATGCACCTGTAACATCGTCGCCTGCCGAAATGCAGCGGTATTTAAGTAAAGTGTCTGGTCCGTTGTTAGATAGAATAGATATTCATATTGAAGTGACACCAGTTCCTTTTGAAAAATTATCTGATGAACGTAAAGGCGAAGCATCTGTAGACATTAGAAAACGTGTTACAGCAGCCAGAGAAAGGCAAACGGAACGTTTTGTTGAATCAGAAAGCGTGCATTATAATGCGCAAATGAATGTGAAACAAATACGAAAACATTGTAAACTAGATGAAGCTTCAAAAGAATTATTAAAAACAGCTATGGAACGTTTGAATTTATCCGCTCGTGCTTACGATAGGATTTTAAAAGTTTCCAGAACCATTGCCGATTTAGAAGCCAGTCCGTCTATAAATGGTGCTCATATAAGTGAAGCCATTCAATATCGTAGTTTGGATCGAGAAGGTTGGTTGGGTTAAGTGAAAATTTTCTGACAAGTTGAAGGCTAATCACCAATAAACAGGATAGTTGAAAATGAAATTAAAATCATTTTATTCGTAGAAAAACAAAGTCTATTTCATTCTTTTTTATACTTTTAAGGTCTATTAATCAAACCAACCAAAAATGAAAAATGTATCCTTATTAATCATCGGTGCCATAATTGGCGCTTTAGCTACCTACTATTTTTGTCCTAATTGTTCAGGAAATGGAGATATGGTGGGCAATATAGTGAAACCTGCAGGTGTAATTACGGCCAAAGAAGCCATGACATTAGATCAAGCTTTTAATTCTAGACACGAACTTATTAGCGACCAAATTGTTATGCGTCCAGACAACCGATCTGCGTGGTGGTCTGTGGAAGACATTAAAAATTATATAAAATACGCGGAAAACCAATCCCATGAATTAGGTTACAGAATGGATGGTCTGCGTTTGTATTTAGGTGCTTATCCCGATTCGCCTAAAGAAGGCGTTGGTTATACCACCATGTTTTTTGTACCAACAGGTACGCAAGCTTTATCAGAAGGTTCTAGTATGCCGTTTCATTTTAAACGTAAAGGAGGTGACATTCCTGGAGGTGATGGCTTGAATATGGGTGGTGATGGTGATCCACCAAGTGCCAATTACCCACAATAACCACGTAATTATTAACCCTTAAATATTTATATTATGAAAAATTTTTTTAATTGGAAATCCGTATGTATGTATGTATGTATGTATGTTGTTTATTAGCTTCAGTTGTACTACTGATGATTCTAAAGCTGCTGGAAATGATGAATCGTCGTCATCTCGACTGGCGAAAGCGCCTTTTGGTATTATTTCGTCAGAGCGTGCTCAAGAATTAAATAATAATTGGACGGCTTCACGTGCAAGCGTAATTGAAGCTGCCATTGGCAAACCAGACAATCGTTCTGTGAAATTTTCGCTACAAGATATGAGAGCATATCTAGATTATGCTGAAAATCAATCGCAGGATTTAGGCTATGAAATGGATGGTGTTCGTATTTATTTTGCAGCTTATGGCGAAAATGAAGCGAATGGTAAAGCAGGTCAAGCTACCGTATTTTTGGTGCCAACCGGAAACAAAAATATTTCTGAAGCTAGTATGATTCCTTTCACACGGGAAGAAGGTGGTGATATTCCTGGAGGTGATGGCTTGAATATGGGTGGTTTAGGAAATCCACCTGGTGGAAATTACCCACAATAACCAAAATTATGAATGAGTTTTTGAGTCAAAATTATTTCTTAATTACGCATTTGGTTGAATTTTTAGCAGCAGGTACAGGTTTATTCTTTTATAAAAAGTATAAAGCCGCTGCTGCTATTTATTTTATATGGTTTCTGGTCTATAGTGCTTTTGTTGATTTGATTTCAAGGTATCCAAGATTTTTTAATTATTTGGAAACTTTTGATAGTATTGAGAATACCATGTTTGAAAGGAATTATTGGTACATTACTATTTTTTGGGTAATTGCCAGTACCCTGTTTTACGTTTTTTATTTTCAAAAAATAATTCAACATCCAAAATTGAAAACAATTTTAAAATTCACCAAATGGCTGTTTCTTATAGCTTCCATAATCGTTTTTATTTTTGACTTTGAAAAACTCTACACTAGTAAAATTCCGTTGATACATATTTTATCAACTTTGTCCGTTTTTTTGGCTATTAGTTTATATCTTTTTGAAATTTTAAATAGTGATCGTATTTTAATATTTTATCAATCCATTAATTTTTATATCAGTTCCACCGTATTAATTTGGTGGTTAATCACCACACCATTAGTTTTTTATGACCTCTATTTTTCTCAAGCAGACTGGAACTTTGTATTTTTAAAATATCAAATATTTTTGTTTGCTAATGTGTTTATGTATGTATCTTTTACTTTAGCTCTCATTTTTTGCAAACCTCAATATGATTAGATCGTTACTTTTTATTCTACTCCAGAATCAAGCCGTTTCAACAGCAGCTGAACGCTACCTATTGTTATACATGATAGCGGTGTTAGTAATTGTTACGGCTTTGATTATTGTTTTCTTTATTGTTTTTCAAAAGCGAAAAAACAAACTGCTTTTAGATAAAATTGAACGCGAGAAAGTCTTTCAAGAAGAACTATCCAACACCCAAATTGAAATTCAGGAACAAACGCTTAAAAATATAGGTCAGGAGTTACATGATAATATTGGTCAGTTATTATCTGTTGCCAATATGCAGATGAGTATTATGAACATGCAAGTTCAGGAAAGTATTAAGGAGCAATTCACGGAAACCAAAAATGTGGTAAAAGAAAGTTTAAGTGAATTACGTGCGCTTTCTAAATCCTTAAATAGTGATGTGATTGTAAATCGTGGTTTTCAGAAATCAGTTGAAAATGAAGTGGCACGTTTAAATAAATTGCAATTGCTTTCTGCCGAATTAGAAATTATTGGTGATGAAACACTTTTTTCAAATTCTAAAGACAGTATTATTTTATTTCGAATACTTCAAGAGTTTATTTCAAATACCGTAAAATATGCGTCAGCCGCCAGTTTGTTGGTTAAATTAGAGTATCAAAACGAAAATTTGTTGATTCAAATCTCTGATGATGGAAAAGGTTTCGATATATCTACTGCCGAAAAAGGAGCTGGCTTAATTAATATGAAAAGTCGAGCGGATTTAATTCACGCGGCGTTTAATTTGCGTTCTGAAATTAAGGAAGGAACAAGCTTGCAAATTAACTATCCGTATCGTGAGGAAACGAAATTAACTTTCTAAACAGGCATTCCAAACGGGATCATTTGGTAAAGGCGCCGTTACCTGAATCTCTTCCTTGGAAACAGGATGCGTAAATTGCAAGTGTCTGGCATGTAAACTAATACTGCCATCTGGATTACTTCGGTTAAAACCATATTTTAAATCGCCTTTTATGGGACAACCTATACTAGCTAATTGCACACGAATTTGATGATGTCTGCCAGTTTCTAAAGCTACTTCTACTAAATAGTAATTATCTAATTGTTTTAATACCTGATAATGCAAAATGGCTTTTTTGCTATCAGCTGATTTATTAGGAAAGGCTGTAGATTTATTATTCTTCGGATTTTTCCGTAACCAATGCGTCAAAGAATCCGCTTGTTTTGGTGGTGCATTTTTAACTAAAGCCCAATAGGTTTTATGGGCATCTCTATCCGCAAATAATTTATTTAATCTCGGCAAGGCTTTACTGGTTTTAGCAAACATGACGATACCAGTTGTTGGTCTGTCCAATCTATGAACCACACCTAAATACACATTACCAGGTTTGTTGTACTTGTCCTTTATATAGTCTTTAACTACATCGCTTAAAGGTGTGTCGCCTGTTTTATCACCTTGAACAATATCACCAGCACGTTTGTTGATGATGATTAGGTGATTGTCTTCGTATAAAACTTGGATATTTTTTTTGTTGGAGAGAACTTTTGACACGAATTACACGAATTTACACTAATTATTAATTTTTACTTCACACTAATTATTTCGCGGAGTTGCGCAGAGAAAAACGCAGAGGTTCACAGAGAATTACTTACGAATCTTACATGTAATTCCACAACTTAACAACAAACACCTCTACAACTTTACTTTAAAAAGACTCGGATTATAATAGTTCTTCATGAATTACTGAACACTGATCACTGAACACTAGTATTGTTCCTCATCATTCGGAAAATCAACCGACTTTACATCTTTAGCATATTGCGAAATAGCATTGGTCATATCTTCATATAAATTCATATAACGACGTAAAAACCGTGGATTGAATTCATGCGTCATGCCAATCATATCATGTAACACAAGCACTTGACCATCTACGCCTTTTCCAGCGCCAATTCCAATAACAGGAATGCTTACACTTTCGGCAACTTCTTGTGCTAATTTGGCTGGAATTTTTTCTAATACAATAGCAAAACAACCAGCTCTTTCAAGCATTAAAGCATCTTCTTTCAATTTATCAGCTTCTTCATCTTCTTTGGCACGAACGGTATAAGTCCCAAATTTATAAATGGATTGCGGTGTTAATCCCAAATGTCCCATAATTGGAATTCCCGCATTTAAAATACGCTTAATAGAATCTTTAACTTCTTTTCCACCTTCTAGCTTTACGGCATGTCCGCCACTTTCTTTCATAATTCGGATAGCAGAACGCAAGGCTTCTTTCGGATCACTTTGGTAACTTCCAAATGGTAAGTCCACAACTACTAAAGCACGATCTACAGCACGAACTACAGAAGATGCGTGATAAATCATCTGATCCAACGTAATCGGCAAAGTTGTTTCGTGTCCTGCCATAACATTACTAGCAGAATCACCAACAAGAATCACATCTATTCCAGCACCATCAACAATTTTAGCCATGGTATAATCATAAGCTGTTAACATGGATATTTTTTCGCCTTTGGCTTTCATATCCACTAATGTTTTTACGGTAATGCGTTTGTACTGTTTTTTGGCTACTGACATAAGTTTGGTTTAAAATGCACGTAAAATTAATAAATTAAGAGTGGATACCGTTAATTTTTTAAGTATTTCAATAAAATAGGCTGCTATTACACAAACTATTCAATCCGTTTGAAAAATCATTTAACAATCCGTTAAATTCACACTAACTGCAAGTCCGCCTTCACTGGTTTCTTTGTATTTGGAATTCATGTCTTTAGCAGTTTCCCACATGGTTTGAACCACTTTATCTAAAGGCACTTTTACATTTTTAGGATCGGTGTCCAAGGCTAATTCAGCGGCATTAATGGCTTTAATTGCTCCCATAGAGTTGCGCTCAATACACGGTATTTGTACTAAACCACCAATAGGATCGCAGGTGAGACCTAAATGATGTTCCATAGCTATTTCAGCCGCAATTAATACTTGATCTGGTGTGCCACCCATTAATTCACAAAGTGCTCCAGCTGCCATGGCAGAGGACACGCCAATTTCAGCTTGACAGCCGCCCATGGCTGCAGAAATGGTTGCTCCTTTTTTAAATATGGATCCAATTTCACCAGAAACTAATAAGAACTTCTTAATATGTTCAAAATCGGCGTCATGGTTTTCAATAACTAAATAATACATTAAAACAGCTGGAATTACACCAGCACTTCCGTTTGTTGGCGCTGTAACAACACGACCTAAAGCCGCATTTACTTCATTTACAGCCAAAGCAAAACAGCTAACCCATTTTAAAATTTGTCGGAATTTAACTTCTGTCTGACGAATGCTTTGTAACCACGTTTCAGGGGAATCATAAGGCACGCCATTATTTAATTTCTCATGCATATCATAAGCACGACGACGCACATTTAAGCCACCAGGCAAATTTCCTTCCGTATGACAGCCAACGTACATACATTCCAACATGGTATTCCAGATACGTTTTAATTCAAAATCAATCGTTTCTTCATCACGAATAGACTTTTCATTTTCTAAAACCACACCGGAAACAGGTAGATTTAACTGCTGGCAAAATTCAAGTAATTTCACACCATTTTCAACAGGATATGGGAATGTACAATAGAATAAAATTTTATTGGCTTTGGAATTCTGACGTTCTTCTTGAACAACAAATCCACCACCAATGGAGTAATAGTACGCATGGGATTTTCTGCCATCAATAACGGCTGTAAAACGCATACCATTAGCATGAAATGGTAAAAATTTTCTGTTAAAAATAATATCTGTTTTCGGATTGAAATCTATAGTGCGTTCGTTATTTAAATGCAGTTTATGGGTATTATTTATAGAAGCTATTATAACATCAATCGTATCCACAGGAATATATTCAGGATCTGCACCGCTTAAACCTAACATAACGGCATAATCTGTAGCATGGCCTTTTCCAGTTAAGGACAACGAGCCGTATAAATCTACGGTGATGCTTTCTACTTTTTCAAACCGGTTTTTAGATTTTAATTCCGCAATCCATCTTTCGGCAGCACGCCAAGGACCTAATGTGTGTGAACTAGATGGTCCAACACCAATTTTTAGCATATCAAAGACAGAAATACACTCCATATTATACTCATTTTAGATTAACTACAAATATACATTTAGTTTATGATGATTTTCAAGAAACCCAAGTATATTCCAAAGGAATTTAACCTAACGTTTTTCAAATTCTGTAATATTAAAAACTTCCATCACATTATTAATATTTGAGGTATCTATACGACTAATGGCATCAGCTGGTAAAATAATTACTCTAAACATTTGATTTTGTGTAAATTCATTTCCTAGAGTTGATAAATCGAAATTACCATCTATAAGTATTTCAACATCAGCGAAAGTATGGTTAAATACATACTGAATAATGTTTGAGTCTTCGAGGAAAAAATTTTGGGGAAGCGGAGACCAAGCTTCAGTTGGCACACCATCGATTTCTACAATGTTTTCCAATCTATAAATCAAAACGGCATCGCTATCTAAAATATCAAACGGTAAGTTTATAAAGGCTTCCTGTAAGCCACTGTCATTAAAATATTCGAAATCAACAGTTCTTTCGAAAGAAAGTGCAGCATATTCATCGGCATCAATACCATTAAACCCATCTCTACCTGGAGGGCCTTCTGGGCCTTCACAAGACGTTAAAACTAAGACAAACACAAATAATAGTGTTACTAGATTTTTCATAATCATTATTTTTTTAGGATTTAAAAATACTAATAATTCACGTCATACGCGCGCTTTAAATATATATTAACATAGGAATCTGACATCGTGTCACTTTTTTTGTCATGGCACAATCATTGTCTTATACATTCCGAAAATAATTAAGAACACAACACTTCCGATTCATATCGGAAAATACAAATTAAAATAAATAACTATTATGAGTAAAATTATTGGAATCGATTTAGGTACAACTAACTCTTGTGTTTCTGTAATGGAAGGTAATGAGCCAGTTGTAATACCAAATGCAGAAGGTAAAAGAACAACACCATCTGTGATCGCTTTCGTTGAAGGCGGTGAAATTAAAGTTGGTGATCCAGCAAAACGTCAAGCCGTTACCAATCCAACAAAAACGGTTTATTCTATTAAGCGTTTTATGGGTAATAAGTTTTCTGAATCTTCAAAAGAAGCAGGACGCGTACCTTACAAAGTAGTAAAAGGAGATAACGATACTCCACGTGTAGATATTGATGGTCGTTTATATACACCACAAGAATTATCAGCTATGATTCTTCAGAAAATGAAGAAAACTGCTGAAGATTATTTAGGTCAAGATGTAACACGTGCTGTAATTACAGTACCTGCTTACTTTAATGACTCACAACGTCAAGCAACTAAAGAAGCTGGAGAAATTGCAGGTTTAAAAGTAGAACGTATTATTAACGAACCTACTGCTGCTGCTTTAGCTTATGGAATGGACAAAAAGGGAACTGATCAGAAAATCGTAGTATTCGATTTTGGTGGTGGAACTCATGATGTATCTATTTTAGAATTAGGTGATGGTGTATTTGAAGTATTATCAACTGAAGGTGATACACATTTAGGTGGTGATGACGTAGATGAGAAAATCATTGATTGGTTAGCTGATGAATTCAAATCTGAAGAAGATATTGACTTACGTAAGGACCCAATGGCTTTACAGCGTTTAAAAGAAGCTGCTGAAAAAGCGAAGATTGAATTATCATCTGCTGCACAAACAGAAATTAACTTACCATATGTTACGGCTACAGCTAGTGGACCAAAACACTTGGTACGTACATTAACACGTTCTAAATTTGAGCAGTTAATTGACGATTTAGTAAAACGTACTATTGCACCTTGTGCATCTGCCATGAAAGCTGCTGGTTTATCAGTAAGCGATATTGATGAAGTTATTTTGGTTGGTGGATCAACACGTATTCCTGCAGTTCAGGAAGCTGTTGAGAAATTCTTCGGAAAAAAACCAAGTAAAGGGGTTAATCCAGATGAAGTAGTTTCTTTAGGAGCTGCCATTCAAGGTGGTGTTTTATCAGGTGATGTTAAAGATGTATTGTTATTAGATGTAACACCATTATCATTAGGTATTGAAACAATGGGTAACGTTATGACGAAGCTTATTGAGTCTAACACAACAATTCCTACTAAAAAATCGCAAGTATTCTCTACAGCAGCTGATAATCAGCCGTCTGTTGAAATCCATGTGTTACAAGGAGAGCGTGCTATGGCTGCCGATAACAATACAATTGGACGTTTCCATTTAGATGGTATTCCTCCAGCACAACGTGGTACACCGCAAATTGAAGTAACCTTTGATATTGATGCTAATGGTATCATTAAAGTATCGGCAACTGATAAAGCGACAAACAAAACACAAGATATTCGTATTGAAGCATCTTCAGGATTATCAGAAGAAGAAATTCAGAAAATGAAAGCGGATGCTGAAGCAAATGCCGATGCAGATGCAAAAGCAAAAGAAACTGCTGAAAAATTGAATGCTGCTGATGCTATGATTTTCCAAACAGAAAGTCAACTGAAAGAATTTGGCGAAAAATTATCTGATGATAAGAAAAAGCCAATTGAAGAAGCACTTGAAGAATTGAAGACAGCTTACGAAACAAAAGATATCGCAGTTATTGATCCAGCTTTAGAGAAAATTAACGAAGCATGGAAAGTAGCAAGCGAGGAAATGTACAAAGCACAAGCGGATGGCCAACAAGGTGGTCCAGAAGCAGGTCCTGATGCCAATGCAGAAGGCGAGACTAACGAAGGAAGCGACGTAGAAGACGTGGATTTCGAAGAGGTGAAGTAAGCAGAGAACAATTATTTGCAAAACAAATAATTTGTGAATCGCTTATACTCAACGTGATTGAGTATCCTTTTAAATAAATAATAAAAGCGCAATCAGAAATGATTGCGCTTTTTTTATTTACATTTATGAAACTTTTTTTAGATGTCATCCAACCCTTTTTGATTTAAAAGCGTTTATATAAGTAGAGAGCAATAATAATGGCAAAAATACGACCAATAAATCAGAAAATTGACGAGTTGATTAGGCTAGCTAAAGCTTCCAATCACAAAGCGCAGTTAGCTTTATATGATAAGTACTCTAATAAGATGCTTGGGGTGTGTAGACAGTACATAAAAAATTTACAATTTGCCGAAGATGTTATGATAACAGCATTCCATAAAGCATTTGTAAATATTAATAAGTATGAGCCTTATGGAAGTTTTGAAGGTTGGTTACGGCGGATAATGGTACGCGAATCTATTTCCTATTTACGCATTCAAAAAAATCAATTTAATGTAGTAGAAATAGAAGATTACCATTTTATTCAGCAACCAGCAAGAACGACTTTAAATGACCAATTAGATGTTATTCAAAACGCTATAGATACGCTTCCAATTGGTTGTAAAACGGTGTTTAATCTTTATGTTATTGAAGGCTATAAGCATTATGAAATAGCCGATTTATTAACCATTAGCATCGGAACATCAAAGTCACAATTAGCGCATGCACGCAAGTTATTGCAAAATCAATTAGCGAATTTAAATTCTGAAAGTAATGGCACTGAATAATAAAGAAAAAGACATAAAAAGAACTTTGGATGAGCGATCCATTTCGCCTTCCATGGAAGCAAGGGAACGATTAAGCAGATTGTTGCACAATGAAAAACCGAAAAAGAAACGGACAGCTTGGCTTAATTGGGGAATTGCAGCGTCCTTATTATTAGGGTTCGTTTTGGGAGGTATGACCTTTTTTAATCAATCGGTACCCGAAGAAGTACCACAACAGCAGGTAACCTTTAAAAGACTGGATAGCCAGTCCAAAGAGAATAAGATGTTAAAAGAACAATTAGTTCAAGAAAATATAGCATTAGAAGTTACTACTAATGAAAAAAAGACTCCTATAGCTGAAACTGAAAATAATTCTAAAAAAATAAGTCCTAAAGTTTCCAAACTGATTACAGTCACCAAGCAATCTATTGCAAAAACGAGGTTTGCCATATCAGAACCGGATACATTTGAAGAAAAGGATTTCGTTGAAGTAGAAGAAATTTTAAAAAATACTCCTGAAAACCTTATAAAAACTAGTGTTAATACGTACATAACGCCAGAAGCACTTTTGGCAACCATAAATGGGGATAGTAATCCAAAAATAAATACATCAATAAAAGTGATACCCAATAGGTATGTAGATCCAAAAGGGCTTTTAACACGAATAGAAAGTCAGATGTTTTTTGATAAAAACAAAAGCACTCTAGATAAAATTAGGAAACAGTACAAAAAAGTTAAAGAAGCTGTAGCCGATATAAATCACGAATAAAAACCAATTATCAACTTTTTAAATTTAATAATTATGTTAAAACACGGTATTTTAATAGTCGCATTCTTGTGCCTTATTCAAAGTAATTTTGCACAAGATAAAAGCTTTGAGAAGCAAACAGCCATTATCGCGAAAAGTATAGACTCTATAACGTCTGCGGAAAAATCAGCCATGAAAAAATCTTTAGAAAAGATTGAAAAAAAAATAGAAAAAGAGGCCATAAGTTCTGATGAAGCCCAAGCAGAAAAAAGTGAAATTGCACAGTATCATGCTCAAAAAATAAATGAAGGTGTTCGTATTCAAGAAGAGAGACTTCAAAAAATAATACAGGATAAGGTGAATGGTACCTTAAAGTCCGAGGAAGAGAAAAATTGGAAGGATTATACTTTTTTAGGAAATGATGATGAAAATTATCAAAGAGATTCCATAACAGGACTTAAAATTGAAAAACGCTTTACATCGCAATTTGTAATTATATTAGGAGCCAATCAGTCGGTTACTGAAACGGGGAACTATTATGGTGATGGATTTAAAGTTTCACCATTCGGATATGGTGAAGTGGGCTTTTCATTCAAATACCGCTTAAAAGAAGCAAGTAGTCTATGGAATTTTAAAATAGGTTTTTCAGTTGTAGCTATGGAGTTAAAACCAAATAATGAAAATGTTGTTTTTGTTATGGATAATGGGAAAACTACATTACAAGATGCTGGTTTTCCTATTAAAAAATCGAGACTTTCAGTTGGGTATTTGACTATTCCTATGCATTTGGAAATTGATTTATCCAAACCTAAATATGATCGGTATTCAAATCAGTCTTACTTACGTTCGCAAACGGGTTTTAGAATGGGTGTAGGTGGTTTTTTAGGTGTTAGATATTATACCAATCAAGTCGTGAAATATAATGAAGATGGTAAAAAGATTAGAAAAGTTGAAAGAGACGATTTTAATGTTAATTCCTTTACCTTCGGACCAAGTGCTTATATTGGATATCGTGATATTAGTCTTTTTGCAAGATATGACGTTAACCCTGTATTCAAAAACAATCCTACAGATATTAATAACCTGTCGTTTGGCCTTCGGTTTGATTTTAATTAATAAGCTTTGATTTCATTAGGATGTACTGCAGTACAAATTGAGTACACTACCCACTTAAAAACGCAATCTTTCATTTGATTGCGTTTTTTCTGTTCAAAAACTTAAACAAAAACTAATGATTTTATTTGGTTAAAATAAGTGTAACTTATTGAATTATAGCACAATAAATTTTTGATTATACATTAAAAGTTATATATTAATAGTATAACTATTAATTATGCCTTCTGAAAGGTTTAATATTTTTTAAAAAAATCGCATTTAGCTTTTAGCTTCTCAATTGTAATGTCGTATACGCAATATGATATGAATAACTCTAAAAGAAGTTTCAATTATTCATTATTTGAATCGTATTTAGTTTCAGAAAATGATTACTCTGATATTAACTTAAGTACTTTGTCTAGAGGTCAAACAACCATTGAGGCTAATAAAATAATTTTAAATCAAATCAATCAGCACTATGGCTCTGATTTACAAATTCCTGATGTACTTTTAGGTTTTAGTGATTATACTGGAGAACAAATGAAGCAAATTGCTTTAGATGAAGGTTTTTTAAACGAAAAAGATATAGAGCTAATTGTTCAATTTGTATTTGATTCCAATGATTTAGGTTATGAAACGGGTTTAAATAATTTTGAAGATTCAGTTTTAGATAATTTAAATTTAAGTGAAGACGAGTTTACTAAATATAATACTTATGCTAATTTCTTTGAAGTAATAAAATATGAGAATCCTCAAATTTTTGAACGTCTGAATAGTGGAAATTGGCTTACCTGTATAGTAGCTATGATAGTTTGGGTGGCTTCATTAATTGGATTTGTTTTAGGTTGTATAACAATTTTTTTATGTGCATTAGCTGCATTTGCATTTGGTGCTGCTACAGTTGAAGTTGTTCTTGAATGTGTACCTGATACACCATAAAAATTAGAATTATGATAAAAATTTCAAATAAAATTACAGTTACATTGGTAATATTTTGTTTCAGTTTAGCATTGATTTTTAGCTTTATATCAGTGCTCAATTTTAATAATATTAGTTTCTATTCATATTTTTATAAAACATTTTTAGTATTAACTTTAGTTGGCGTATTTATTAACAATTTAATACAGTCGGAGGATACCAATTATGAAGCAAGTAATATGTTTGTTAGATTCTTTTCTTCACCAGCAATAACATTTAGTGGTATGCTACTAGTAGTTTTAGGTTTTACTTTTTTAATATTAAATCTAATTAAAAATGGACTTTATGAAGGTAGATTAAACCTTTACTACCAAATAATGTCAATGCTATTATTACTGGCTGCTTTTATAATATTTGTATACGATCATGTAAATATGTTAAATAAAAAGAGAAATTAACTAACGTAATAAGATTATTTAAACGCGATCACCCGATATTTATCGGTTGATCGCGTTTTTTTTATGCTCAAACCTAACAGGTCTCGAAGACCTGTTAGGTTTTTTTGTAACCACTAATTATAGGAGTTAGAAACAACGTGTTGAGGAAACTAAATTTACAATCATAAACTATGCATGCATAATAAATTCCATTATATTTGCTTTATAATATAAAACGGAAATACATGTCAACCCAACTCACCGAACTTCTCAAAATAAAACACCCAATCATTATGGCACCTATGTTTTTGGTTTCCAATACGGCCATGGTTATAGAAGGGATGAAAAGTGGCATTGCGGGCTGTATTCCAGCATTAAATTACAGGACTTTAGATGACTTACGAGCTTCTATAATTGAATTAAAAGCAGCAAAAGTGGAGGCCTGCCTGCCGGATGGCATGGGAGGTGCATTTGGATATAATCTTATTGTAAATAAATCCAATGTCAAGTATAAGGAGCAATTACGTGTTATTTGTGAAGAAGGTTGCGATTTCATTTTAACCTCTTTAGGAAGTCCAGAAGAAACCATTAGAGAGGCTCATGCCGTAGGGATTAAAGTGTTTTGTGACGTAACCGATTTACATTTTGCTAAAAAAGTAGAACAGCTAGGTGCTGATGCTGCTGTTGCAGTAAATAGTGAAGCTGGTGGGCATCGTGGTAATTTATCACCACAAGAATTAACAAGTTTATTGCATAAAGAATTGAATATTCCAGTCATTTCCGCTGGAGGTGTGGGTTGCAAAGCAGATATAGACACCATGCTAAGCTATGGCGCAGCAGGTGTTTCTGTAGGAAGTCCGTTTATTGCTTCACTTGAAGCTGGTGTAACTGAAGACTATAAGCAAGCCTGTGTGGATTATGGTGCGGACGATATTGTTATGACAGAACGTATTTCAGGAACACCATGTACGGTAATAAATACGCCTTATGTGCAGAAAATTGGAACAAAATCAACAGGATTAGAAAAGCTTTTAAATAAAAACAAAACGCTTAAAAAATGGGTGAAAATGGTTCGTTTTTATATCGGGATGAAAGCCACTGAAAAAGCAGCTTTACAAGCAACTTATAAAACAGTATGGGTAGCTGGACCTAGTATTGAACATACCAAAGCTATTTTGCCGACACGTGAGATTATTGAAAATCTGACTAATTAATAGTTACACCAAACCGTTAATTAATTCAACGTTTACAACATGTTTGCCTTCAAAAGGGACTAATTGCAACCGGTTTCCAAATAATTCGGTAGCGCGAGTTTCTTCGTGATGGATGCGTTCTTCATTTAAATATTCATCTTCAGTACCATAAATAAGTGATACTTTGGTTGATGCATCTAAATATTGAAAATCAGCAGCCACTAATTCTTTTGGAATTCCGCCAGAATGCAATACCAATTGGGAACATTTCAGTTGGCGTTTGGCAAGATATCGTGTTGCAACACTCACACCTTGTGAATAACCTAATACAATTAAATTTATCCCGTCAGGAATGCCTTCCGCTTCTAAAACGGAATCAAAATAAGTCATAATATTTTCGGTGTCTTTAACCGTGGTTTCTTTAGTCAACCAACTAGCTCCAACATGTTTAAATCTTGGTGGTGTATAGTATTTACTTGGTGCTTGAGGAGCAATAATATAATTTTCTTCAGCAGATAAGCCCTGGAAATATCTTAAAAAATAACGACTTAAATAGCCCATCCCATGACAAACAAACCAGACGTTTTTTGTAGATGCCGTTAATGTATTTAATGTGGCATAACTATTCGTGGTGGTGTAGGATATTTCCTTTTCAGTTAGATTCATTTGTTGTTGGTGTTTTGTACTTTTACGTTTCGATTTAAAAATACAGAATTTTATGTCCATATCTAAAGAAGCCAAACTTAAGGAAATCAATGCGGTTTGCAAAAATACCTTAATGGAAACCCTAGAAATTAGTATTTCCGATTTTGGCGATGATTATTTAATAGCCAAAATGCCTGTAAATTCTCGAGTATATCAACCAGATGGTGTGTTACATGGTGGTGCAACTGCTGCATTAGCGGAAAGTGTTGGTAGTTTTGCTTCACATTTATTTTCAAATTTAGACGAAGTATTTGTTCGTGGTACAGAAATTACAGCCAATCATTTAAAAAGTGTAACTGAAGGTCATGTATTTGCCAAAGCGACCTTTTTGCACAAAGGAAGAACCACGCAATTAATAGATATTCGGGTAACGGACGACCATGATAATTTGATTTCAGTATGCCGTTTGTCAACTATTTCTTTGCCTAGAAAAAAGTAAACAATCATAGAATTGTTAAAGACCTACAGAAAAGAAATTATGATATGCTATTGCGATATTAAGTTACTATGACAAATTCCCTCATTAAACTAATAACTCATTAACCCAATACCCAACAATATGAATCCTTCTGATTTTTTCCAGAAACTTCAAAATCAGTTTGCAAATAATTTACCTTTTGTAGCCTATAGAAATCCTAATGAGTCGATAATTAAAACGTTTTTGCAGCACGATGATACGGTTTATGAAACCACAGATTTCTCTGAAAGTGGATTTATTTTCTCACCCTTTAATATAGAAGAAACTAGTGTTTTAATTCCTGTTGAAGCATCGATAATTTTGGAATCTAAAAGTGATATTATTGAAGCATCACCAATGAATTCAGTTGCTTCCGAAGTTATTCAGACACCGGATATAACTTCAGCAAAGCAAAACCATATTACTTTAGTTAAAAAGGGGATTGAAGCTATTCATAAAGGCACATTTGAAAAAGTAGTGTTATCGCGGCAAGAATCGGTTACTATCTCAAAAACTAATCCTATTAAAATTTATAAAAGGTTACTAGAAACCTATCCAACCGCCTATGTGTATGTGTGGTTTCATCCTAAAGTAGGATTGTGGTTAGGCGCTACGCCAGAAACTTTGCTTCATATTGAAAATAACCAATTCAGCACGATGGCACTGGCTGGAACGCAAGTTTATAAAAATACAGCAGATGTGGTTTGGGAAGACAAAGAATTGGAGGAACAACAAATTGTCACCAATTTTATAGTTTCAAATCTAGAAAAGCAGTTAGACAACTTAAAAGTTTCTGAAGTGGAAACCGTAAGAGCTGCAAATTTACTGCATTTAAAAACGCACATTTCTGGTCGTGTGAATTCTGATGCTTCAAACATAAAAAAGATCATTGAAATTTTGCATCCAACACCAGCTGTTTGCGGCATGCCAAAAGGAGTAGCTAAACAATTCATCCTTGAAAATGAACAGTACAAACGCGATTTTTATACAGGCTTTTTAGGTGAATTAAACATTAAGAAATCCATTTCAAGAAACACCAACAGACGCAATGTTGAAAATAACGCTTATGCCAGTATTAAAACGGTTTCAAATCTGTTTGTAAATCTGCGTTGCATGCAAATTCAAAACAAGGAAGCCCTTTTATACATTGGAGGAGGCATCACAAAAGACTCAAACCCCAATATGGAATGGGAGGAAACCATTGCTAAATCGGTGACAATGAAAAAGGTATTACAATAATTTTTTATAAGGTAGCTATTTGCTATTTTTACGCTTAGATTCAATCTTACATGCAATACCCAAAAATTCCGCTTGCGCAAACCATTGTTCTGCTTTGCAAAGCTAAAAACATTCAACATATTGTTATTTCACCAGGTAGTAGAAATGCACCTGTAACTATCGGCTTTACACACGATGATTATTTTACCTGCTACAGTATTGTAGATGAACGTTGTGCTGCCTTTTTTGCATTGGGAATTGCGCAACAAATCCAAAAGCCTGTAGCTGTAGTTTGTAGTTCAGGTAGTGCACTTTTAAATTACTATCCTGCTATTGCTGAAGCATATTACAGTCATATTCCGTTAGTTGTTTTATCGGCTGATAGACCGAAACATTTAATTGGAATAGGTGATGGGCAAACCATTAACCAAACCGATGTTTATAAAAATCATATAATTTATACGGCAAATTTGAGTTCTCAAATGGATGCCGAATTTAAAAATCGTGATGAAGATGAACCAGCCATTCTTAAAACACTTGAAAACAAATTAGAACGCTTTTTAGGTAGAAAACAGGAATTACAACAGGAAAATGAAACGGAAATCAATAAAGCACTCAACAAGGCTTTGTCTAAACGTGGTCCTGTTCATATTAATATGCCGTTTCACGAACCGCTTTATGAGTTAACGGATGCCTTAAGTGTGAATCCAAAAATCATTGAATTAAACAAGCGTGCAAGTAAAGTAGACGACTTTATTTATAATGAATGTTTAGATGCTTGGAATAGTGCAGCCAAAAAAATGGTTTTAGTAGGTGTGAATCCACCAAACGAACTTGAACAAAAATGGTTGGATGAATTGGTAAAAGATAATAGTGTTATTGTATTTACTGAAACAACTTCTAATATTCATAATCCAGGGCTTTTCAATAGTATTGATACCATGATTGCGCCTTTAGAAGAAGATGACTTTAAAGCGTTGCAACCTGATATTTTACTGACCTTTGGCGGACTTGTAGTCTCAAAAAAAATTAAAGCTTTTTTACGAAGTTACCAACCAAAGCAACATTGGCATATTGATCGCGATTATGCAAATGACACATTTTTTTGTTTGGAGAAACATATTGAAACAACACCTAATAATTTCTTCGAAACCTTCTTACCCCAAATCACGCATTTTGTAAAAAGTGATTATAAGGCCACTTGGGAGCAGATTAGACATTATAGAAAAGAAAAACATAGTAACTATTTAAACGAAATTCCGTTTAGCGACTTTCAAGTGTTTGAGGCATTATTTAAAAGTTTACCACATAATCTGGCATTGCAACTGGGGAACAGTTCAACTATAAGGTATGCACAGCTTTTTGACATTCATAAATCTATAAACGTGTTTTGTAATCGTGGCACCAGTGGTATTGATGGCAGTACATCTACAGCTATTGGTTGTGCAGTTGGCCAAGAAAAACAAACGGTATTAATCACTGGCGATTTAAGCTTCTTTTACGATAGTAATGCGCTTTGGAATAATTACATTCCTAATAATTTTAGAATAATTATCGTGAATAATCAAGGAGGTGGAATTTTTAGAATTTTGCCAGGAAATAAAGATTCAGAAAATTTCGAAAACTTTTTTGAAACTACCCATGATTTCACAGCCAAACAACTGGCTACTATGTATGGCTTTCAATATGGAACTGCAGCTAATGCCATTCAACTTAAAAATAAATTAAAAGATTTTTATAAAGAATCAGATCAACCAAAAATATTAGAAATATTTACACCACGTACAGAGAATGACGAGGTGTTATTGAATTATTTCAAGTTTATTAAGTAATTGTTAAAATGCCGGTGTATTTTTTAAACACTTCATTTTTAGGTATATTGATTATTAATCTTAATTTTTAAAATCATGAGTAAAAGAGACGAATTAATAGCTAAATATGCAGTCGATTTAAAAGATAAATTAGGCGTAAATGCAGATATGGATTTACTGACAAAAGTAACTATTGGCTGTGGACCATCTATTTATAATGCGGATGCAGCCACGGTTTCAGGTTCAGATGCTTCGGAATTAGCAACGGTAAAAAACAATTTCTTAATTAAAAAACTCGGATTAAAAGATAGTCCGGAATTAGATAAAGGAATTGATATGGTTATGGAACAATACGGAAAATCCAATCGTAATAAGTACCGAGCAGTTGTATATTACCTATTAACCAAACATTTCAAAAAGGAGTCTGTTTACTAGATCTTCATAACATATTTAAAACGCCACTTCTTCAAGTGGCTTTTTTTTATACCTAAATTTAAAATATTGAGGATATTTCTAAATCCATAAAAACAGATACACAAGATATCTCATAAAATAGTACCTTTGTCACATGATAAAAATTGGAGAATACAATACATTAGAAATCCTTCGCGAAACCGAACCAGGATTATTCTTGGAAGATGCGGATGGAAATGAGGTTTTATTACCAAACCGTTATGTCCCGAAAGAATTTAAAATTTGGGATAAACTGGATGTATTTGTGTATTTGGATAATGAAGAACGTCTAGTTGCCGTTACGGACAAACCGTATATTCAACGTGGTGAGTTTGCAGTATTACGCTGTAATGCCGTTACAGAACATGGTGCTTTTTTAGATTGGGGAATGGTTAAAGAGTTATTCTGTCCATTTAGAGAACAGGCCTTTAGTATGAAAAAAGGTGGCTGGTATTTGGTGTATTGTTTTCTAGATGATGAGTCTAATCGTTTAGTTGCTTCTAGTAAAACCAATCAGTTTTTAGATAATAAAGAATTAACGGTTGAAGCTTTTCAAGAAGTGGATTTAATAGTTTCGCATCCATCTGATATTGGTATGAATGTGATTGTGAATAAAAAACATCAAGGGTTAATTTTTAACGATGATATTTTTCAAGACCTTTCCATTGGCGACCGATTAAAAGGCTATGTTAAGAAAATCCGACCTGATAATAAATTGGATATTGGTTTAGGTAAAATGGGTTACCGGAGTATTGAACCGAATGCCGATTTAATTATGAAGGAACTCGAAGATCATGGTGGTTATTTAAACCTAACTGACAAATCTGATCCAGATGCTATAAAGAATGCGCTTCAAATGAGTAAGAAAAGCTTTAAGAAAGCTGTAGGAACGCTTTACAGACAAAAACTTATTGAAATTAAGGAGGACGGCATTTATTTAATAGAATAAGTCTTTTTCATTTTCCGTGAGTATATAAAATAAAAAATCGATTATAAATTAGATATTTATAATCGATTTTTTTTATGATATTAAATAACTATTACAATTTCAATTTCTTCTTTAAATCGTTAGTAACAGCATCTTTATGCACCATTACTGAAATGGTTTTCAAACGCATAAAAGCTTCACTCATATATATATAACCGTCATTGGCAACCCGACTTTCATCCGTTCCCCATGAATTTTTCACCTTATAATATATCGTACCATTTTGATCTTTTAGCATACCAGTAATATGCATCAAATGATCGTCTGTAGTTGCATAGTTTTCAAATTCTTGCTGTCTGTAATCTGGAGTAATGATTTTCTCTGGACGTACGCTAATAATAGCTTCAGCAGCAGTTGCATCATCTTCTGGAATTACAGCAATACCATGTTTAGCAGAGAATGTTTTTTCACTCACATCACAATCTAATTCAACCGTAAAACCGTTTTCTAAAGCGTGGTTAATGGTGGACATCAGTTCATCTAATTGCACGTTATAAAAACTACCATTGGAGAAATTATCAGGAATATTTAAAATGAATTGGGAGTAAAACGGCTTGTGTGTAAATGAGGTTATGCTCACATAATTATCAGGATTAATTTTCGTCATGGCCTGAAACGATTTTGGTGTATATTCCACACCTTCATATTTAAAGGTGGTAATATCTTTCCCTAAATAGGTGTCTAAAGTACTGTTTACAACTGCTTGCCATTTAGGCGATAAACGTCTTCCTGGATTTTCAATATAAACGTCCAACATACCATTTAAAACGGCTACCATTTCAGCATGATTATGTCCAGTTGCACCAGTTTCCATACCACTATACACGGATTGTGGTACCAAACCATAATCCCGAATACTGTTCATAACATCATGAGCCAAACCACCTTCACTAAATTGTGCTTTTCCTTGACGCATAACATAATTCCATGCTTTTTTAGGATAGGTATGACGGACTTGAAACATTTCAGAAATATCAATTTGTTTTCCCGTTAATCGGATCACTTCACTTTCTAAAAATGACGATGTTGAAAAACTCCAACATGTTCCCGTATTTCCTTGGCTGATCACATCCGTCGCATCTAAATCGATTACCGATTCAAAGGTATAGCTTTGTGAAAAACTGGTTGTGAAAGTAAAAAGAAAGGCGAATAAAAACAGAATATGTCTCATGGTACTGAATTGTTAGATAAATAATAATTATTTTTGACAAAAATAAAGAAAATGAGTGTAGCAAACTGGAAAACGGTTAAAGAATATGAAGACATCACCTACCAGAAATCTGATGGTGTGGCACGCATTGCTTTTAACAGACCAAATGTTCGAAATGCGTTTCGTCCAAAAACGACTAGTGAGTTATATGATGCCTTTTACGATGCACATGAAGATGTGAATATTGGTGTCGTATTATTATCGGCTGAAGGTCCTTCAACCAAAGATGGTGTTTATAGTTTTTGTTCAGGAGGCGACCAAACAGCACGTGGTCATCAAGGTTACGTTGGTGATGATGGTTATCATAGACTTAATATTTTGGAAGTACAACGTTTAATTCGTTTTATGCCAAAAGCCGTTATTGCAGTTGTTCCCGGATGGGCAGTTGGTGGTGGACATAGTTTACATGTGGTTTGCGATTTAACACTAGCTAGTAAAGAACACGCTATTTTTAAGCAAACTGATGCCGATGTTACCAGTTTTGATGGTGGTTACGGATCAGCTTATTTAGCAAAAATGGTTGGACAGAAAAAAGCACGTGAAATTTTCTTTTTAGGTAGAAATTATTCAGCTCAAGAAGCTTTTGATATGGGCATGGTCAATGCCGTTATTCCACATGACGAATTGGAATCGACCGCTTATGAGTGGGCTCAAGAAATTTTAGCCAAGTCGCCAACATCTATAAAAATGCTCAAATTCGCTATGAATTTAACAGACGATGGTATGGTTGGTCAGCAAGTTTTTGCTGGTGAAGCTACGCGTTTAGCATATATGACAGACGAAGCCAAAGAAGGTCGTGATGCCTTTTTAGAAAAACGTAAGCCTAATTTTCCTAAAAAATGGATTCCTTAAATAACGTCTATGCCATCAATAAAACATTGGGTTTCAGCAGCAAGATTACGCACCTTACCATTATCCATTTCAGGAATTATTCTTGCCACAAGCTTTGCAGCTTATAATGGTTATGTAAATTGGTATATTTTTGTTTTAGCACTTTTAACAACGGTTGCACTACAAGTACTGTCCAACTTTGCTAATGATTATGGCGATGGTGTTAAAGGTACCGATAATGATGAACGTGTAGGTCCTCAACGTGCTTTGCAAAGTGGAAACGTATCTCCAGACGAAATGTTTTTAGCAATAAAAATTAATATTTTAGTCATTATAGCTTTAGTGGTCATCCTACTTTTTTGTGCTTTTGGTATGCGTCATTTTTTATACACCATGCTATTTTTGGCCATAGGAGCACTTTCAGTTTATGCCGCAATTAATTATACGGTTGGCGACTCTGCATATGGTTACAAAGGTCTAGGTGATGTATTTGTGTTTATATTCTTCGGATTAGTAAGTGGTTTAGGTACGTATTTTTTATACACCTTAAAAATTGATCATGTTATTATTTTACCAGCTTTTACCATTGGATTATTGAGTGTAGCTGTTTTGAACTTAAATAATATGCGTGATATTATATCGGACAAAAAATCGAATAAAATTACGTTAGCCGTAAAGCTCGGTTTAACTAATGCCAAACGCTATCATTATATATTAATTTGTGGTGCTATTCTTCTTTCCGCCGCATTTGCAATTTTATATTATGTTTCGCCATATAATTTGATGTTTATGGTTATGTATATTCCATTGGTGAAGCACTTATTCTATGTTAGAAAAACTGTGAACCCTTCATTATTAGATTCGGAATTAAAAAAAGTGGCTATTTCTACATTTCTACTCGCTATTTTAATGGGAGTTGGCTATATTATTTAGTAGAATTTATCGCCATCACTTCATAAAATTGTTCTAGATTTTGTATTTTTCAATACCTAATTTAAAACCCTCTTACAATGAAAATCACATTTTACGGTCATGCCAGTTTAGGAATAGAAGTAGATGGTGTTCATATTCTTGTGGATCCTTTTATTACTGGTAATGAGAAAGCCAAACATATAGATATTAACACCTTAAAAGCCGATTATATTCTATTAACTCATGCACACCAAGATCATATTTTGGATGTGGAAACGATTGCCAAAAATACAGATGCCGTTATTGTTTCTAATTTTGAAATTGTAACCCATTTTCAAAATAAAGGGCTTGAAGGACATCCAATGAATCATGGTGGTTCGTGGGACTTCGAATTTGGTGTCGTGAAATATGTAAATGCTATTCACACCTCTTCATTTCCTGATGGCAGTTATGGTGGGCAACCAGGAGGCTTTGTTATTGAAGGCGAACATAAAAACATCTACATTGCCGGAGATACTGCATTAACCATGGATATGAAACTCATTCCACTACGTACCAAGTTAGATTTAGCCATTTTACCAATTGGCGATAATTTCACCATGGGAATTGATGATGCTATTTTAGCCAGTGATTTTGTTCAATGTGATAAAGTGTTAGGCTACCATTTTGACACATTTGGTTATATAGAAATTGATCATGAAATAGCAAAACGCAAGTTTTTTGAAAAAGATAAAGATTTAATGTTATTGGAAATTGGTGATAGTTTGGAGTTATAATTAAAAAACGTATTCAAAACTGTAACAAACCTAAAAAGTGTTTGTCTTTAAGGATATACTAATCTAAATACGCATTATGAATTCCTTTTTAAAAAGTACGTCACAAATTATCACCATTTTTTTTATTACCCTTTTTTTAAGTGCCAACCTGGTTGTTGGACAAAATAAAACCTTTAGCGTTAAAACGTTTGACAAAGTTATTATTAGTCCACATATAGAAGTTGTTTTTAAAACTGGCGATAAAGAAGAAGTGGTTATTGAAATGATAAGCGAACCTTTAGATGAAATTAATGTAGAAGTTAAAAACAAAACACTCCAAGTTTATTTGGATGATGCTAAAATCATTACCGAAAATGATAAAGAAAAAAGCACCAAACACAGAACGGTTGAGGCTTATAAAGGAACGGTTGCAAGAGCAACTATTTACTATAAAAAAGTAAAATCGTTTTCTTTAAGAGGCGAGGAGCGTTTTAATTTTGAAGATGCCATCATATCAGATAAAATCACCTTTAATATTTATGGCGAATCTCAAGTAACTATGAAACATGTGACATTAAAAGATTTAAAAGTATCCATATATGGCGAAAGTTATTTAGTTATTGAAAAGGGTAGTATTGAAAACCAAAAAATAATTGGTTATGGTGAAAGTACGGTCGATTTTTCACAGGTAAATAATAAGGAAACCAAAATAACGGCTTATGGCGATGGTAGTTATCAATGCAATGTGTCTGATAAGCTTAAAATAGTGTCATACGGCGAACCAACAATAACCTATAAAGGAAGTGCTAAAGTAGAAAGTGGTTTATCATTTGGGGAAGTGGAAATTGTAAAAATAGATTAGTCTAACGCACAACACTTCGTAAGGTATACCAATGTAGAAATTTTGGAAAAAAACGTTTTAAAAAAACGCCTAACACTTCTTTTTTACCAATATAAACTTCAAATTTATTTTTATAAACGGCTTTCAGCATGCGTTCAGTAAAAACGTCTACTGGAAGCCCTTTTTCTGTAGCTGTATCTTGGGTGTTTTGTTGCTTACCATTGCCAATTAAGGCATGGCGTGCAATATCTGTATTTACAAACCCTGGACAAATTAAAGTGACAGATATTCCGTCTTTTTCATGTTCTAATCGTAAGGCATCAAAAAAGCCATGAAGCGCATGTTTAGCTCCACAATATCCCGAACGGTAAGGAGATGAGAACTTCCCCATTAAACTAGTTACTGTTACAAACTGTCCAGATTTCTGACGCACAAAATAGGGTAGTAGTGCTTTAGAAAGCGCTACAGTTCCTAAATAATCTACTTCCATCAGTTTTTTATCGACAGCAATATCGGTTTCAATAATGAGCGACCGTTGACTAAAGCCACCATTATTTATTAAAATATCAATCTTACCAAAACTGCCGATGGCGATTTCAACAATTGGCGACATGCTATTATAATCGGCTAAATCAAAAGGCACACAGGCAATATTTTCTGGATTGGGTTGCGCATTTTTTACGTTTTCCAAATCCGTTAAACGTCGGGATGAAATAATAAGTTGGCATTTCTGTTTTGCCAAACTAGCAACCAAAGCTTTGCCAATTCCGCTGGAAGCACCTGTAATCCATATAACCTTGTTGTTAAAATTCATAATAATGCTCGTGAAAGCGGGTATCTCTTTATTTAAAACTATTTTTCTTTAAACTGCGACTGCGACTGCGACTGCGACTGTAAACTTTTCTCCAGCCATTCACGACGTAAATCATCGCTCAATTTTCCGGTTCCATCATGCGTCCAACCTGGTGGCTTAGTGAAATACAAAAATCGATTTTTTAAAGATTTTTGGCCTGAAAAGACATCTTTTAGCATATTTCGCCATTCTATAAAAGCAATTTTCACCGGATTATAGGTGTCAATATTAACAACCAAACCATAAATCACTTTTTCTTCTTTTAGTTCCGGTTGAAACGTACCAAATAATTTGTCCCAAATAATTAGAATACCTGCATGGTTTCTATCTAAATATAACGGATTACTGCCATGATGAACCCGATGATGAGATGGTGTATTAAACACGGCTTCAAACCATTTAGGCATTTTATCAATAGCTTCTGTATGAATCCAAAATTGATACAATAAACTAATAGACATTTGCAATAAAATCATGGCAGGATGAAAACCTAGTAAAGGCATCCAAATCCAAAAAACGAACGAGTAAAATCCACCAGACCATGTTTGGCGTAAAGCAGTACTTAAATTATATTTTTGTGACGAGTGATGAACTACATGGGATGCCCAAAACAAGCGACTTTCATGAGAAATACGATGAAACCAGTAATAAGAGAAATCATCTGCAAAGAAAATTAATATAAAACTCCACCAAGCAACTGGAATAGTAAATAATCGGAAGTTGTCATATATCCAAAAGAACGCTAAAAGTACAATAGCTTTGCTTAAAAACTCCAAGAAAACATTACCTAATCCCATAGCAATGGACGATAAGGCATCTTTTGTTTCATAGGTCTTAATCTGTTGTTTGGTAGTAACATACATTTCAAGCAACATAGCCAAAACAAAAAACGGAATGGCAAATAGAATAATGTTTGGAAATTCAGGCATTGGGATTGTTTTATGTTGTCTAAAATACAAAATAAATTGAGTACTTTTGAATACTATATGAAAGCATCTTATAATAAATATATTCTTAATTTTAAGCAACCCAGCGGTACGTCTCGAGGCGTTTTAAAAACGAAGGAAACATGGTTTATTATTCTTGAACATGAAGGAAAACAAGGGATAGGTGAATGTGGTATTTTACGAGGTTTAAGTGCTGACGATGTTCCTAATTATGAAGAACAATTACAGTGGACGTGCAATAATATCCATTTAGGTCTAGCCGTTTTATATGATACAATGAAAGTCTTTCCAAGTATTCAATTTGGTTTAGAAATGGCTTTTAAATCTTTAGACTCTAAAACACCTTTCGATTTATTTCCTTCGGAATTTACTCAAAACAAAAAATCTACTCCCATTAATGGTTTGATTTGGATGGGAACAGACGTTTTTATGAAGCAGCAAATTCAAGATAAAATTGAAGCAGGTTTCACGTGTATTAAAATGAAAATTGGTGCGATTGATTTTGAAACGGAGATTGGTTTGCTGAAGTCTATTCGGAAAGAATTTTCAGCTAATGATATTGAATTACGCGTGGATGCGAATGGTGCTTTTTCTGAAACCGATGCCTTGGAAAAACTAAAACGTCTATCCGATTTAAATTTGCACTCTATTGAGCAACCAATAAAAGCTGGTCAAATAGAAGCTATGGCAAAATTATGTCATGAAACACCGCTTCCAATTGCTTTAGATGAAGAATTAATTGGTGTTTTTGAAAACTCGGACAAGGCATTGCTTTTGGAACAAATTAAACCGCAATATATTATTTTAAAACCGAGTTTTGTAGGAGGCTGGCAAGGTAGTCAGGAGTGGATGCAACATGCCGAAAACAATCAAATAGGTTGGTGGATTACAAGTGCTTTGGAAAGTAATGTGGGATTGAATGCTATTGCTCAATGGACATATACTTTAAATAATAATATGCCTCAAGGTTTAGGAACAGGCAGTTTATTTACCAATAATTTTGAGAGCCCTTTAACCATAAAAAAAGGTTCATTATTTTATGATAAGAACAAATCGTGGCATTTTAATATAAGCTCATCAACCAGTAACTAATTTAATTATAGCATTAACACATTTATAAAACATGTACATAGCACAAGCGTTTAAAGGTCTGCACGAGTGGTGGCGATATATTATTGGAATACTCATTATTTTTGTTGCTGTCATGGTAGGACAAATACCATTTACTATAGCTGTTTTGTTTAAAGCTGTTTCCGATGGTGGTAGTGTTTTTGGTATGACAGAAACTCAAATGATGACATTATTGGAGCCGAATTTAAATCTGTTTCTCATGCTACTTTCTTTTGCAGCTGGTTTAGTAGGGGTTTTTATTGTGGCTAAATATCTTCATAAACAATCCATCGTTTCTTTAACAACAGCGCGTGATAAAATTGACTGGAAGCGTTTTTGGTTCGCTTTTATTTTATGGGGAATTGTATCCACTAGTTTTATTTTTATAGACTATTTTTTGTCGCCTGAAAATTATGTTTTAAATTTTAAACTCGTACCATTTATAATTCTGTGTGTTATTGCTATTGCACTAATTCCACTGCAAACGAGTTTTGAAGAGTACTTATTTCGTGGGTATTTAATGCAAGGAATGGGTGTTATTACAAAAAACAAATGGGTACCGTTGTTAACCACATCTGTTGTATTTGGACTCTTACATATTGCTAACCCGGAAGTCAAACAACTGGGTTACATAGTCATGGTTTATTATATTGGAACAGGTTTGTTTTTAGGTATTGCAACATTAATGGATGAAGGTTTAGAATTAGCTTTAGGGTTTCATGCCGCCAATAATTTATTTACGGCATTATTGGTAACCGCAGATTGGACAGCACTTCAAACACATTCGGTGTTTAAAGACACATCATTACCTGGAGCAGCAGGTTTTATGGATGTGTTTATGCCTGTTTTTGTAATTTTTCCAATTGTACTTTTTGTGTTTTCAAAAAAATATAATTGGACCAATTGGAAAGAAAAACTTTTTGGTACTGTTGAAGCTCCAATAATAGAATCTGAAAATATAACAAACAACTAATTAATCATGACACCAACATTTGATAAAGTTCACAATCATTTTCAACTAAACGGCTTTCATTATAATCGTGAAGGTTTAAAGGAAGTCGCCTATAGTTTCATCAAAGAAGGTGACGATTTTGAAATCGCAATTGGCGAATTTTTAGCAGATTGGTTGGATTCAAGTGAAACTCTTACTGTACAAACATCAGGTTCTACTGGAACGCCTAAAACTATTGGTGTTAGTAAACAAGCTATGGTGCACTCAGCACTTACCACGGGTAATTTTTTCGAATTGCAACCAAAAGATCGTGCACTTTTATGTTTGCCTGCTGGAACGATAGCAGGAAAAATGATGTTAATCCGTGCCATGATGTTGGGTTTACATTTAGATATAATTCCGCCTAAAAAGATATTAGAAATTAATCCGCGTAAAACATACCAATTTGCTGCTATGATTCCCATGCAATTGCAAAAGAATCTGGCTAAAGTTGCCAAAATAAAAACCATCATTGTTGGTGGTGCTCCGGTTTCAAAAGATTTGAAAAAGACAATTCAAACTATAAAACCAACAGTTTACGAAACCTATGGTATGACTGAAACCGTTAGTCATATTGCCGTAAAACAACTGAATAATTTTTCTAAAGAAACACCAAAACCGTATTTTCAAGTATTACCGGGCGTTATAATTTCACAAGATAATCGTGACTGTTTGGTTATTGATGCTAAAAACATTTCCGAAGACATAATCGTTACGAATGATGTGGTTAAAATTCAAGACAAATCCACATTTGAATGGTTAGGACGTATAGATCATGTTATTAATTCAGGAGGTGTTAAAATCCATCCAGAAGTAGTGGAAAATGTACTTACAGCTCATTTAGATGAACGATTTTTTATAGCTTCACTACCTGATGACGAAATGGGCGAACGTGTTATTTTAGTTATTGAAGGTGAAGAGAGAATCATAAAACATGACGCCTTTACAGGATTGCATAAACATGAAATCCCTAAAGATATTTTCTTTGTAAAACATTTTCAAGAAACCCATTCTGGAAAAATACAGCGAAAAAAGACACTTGCCTCAATCAAATAACCCATTCACGAATTCCTAGTTTTTATTATGACCGTTGTGTTTTAGGTTTACCTAGAATTTAAAACACAAAACCATGAAAAATCTATTACTAATTGTATGTGTGGCTTTTATAAGTTTGCAAATACATGCACAAAAGAAAACAATCTCTGGAACCATTACAGATGAAAACGGACTGCCATTACCTGGTGTGAATGTTATAGTTAAAGGAACTTCAGATGGTACTCAAACCAATTTTGACGGACTATATACCATTCAAGCAATTGAAGGCGCTATTATATCCTATTCATTTATCGGTTATATAACTGCAGAGCGAAAAATCAAGAAAAACACAACCACTATTTCCTTCGCCATGCAAGTGGATTCTGAAGCATTGGAAGAAGTGGTGGTTACTGCTTTGGGAGTTAAAAGAACTAATAGAAGATTAAAAACTTCAACTCATGTAGTTTCTGCAGAAAAATTAACTCAAAGTGCCAACCCAAACACAGTTCAGTCCTTACAAGGTAAAGTATCAGGATTACAGATTAATTCTATGAATACAGGTGTCAATCAAACAACGCACATTGTTTTACGTGGTAATTGGTCAATAACGGGAAACAATCAAGCGCTTATTGTTATTGATGGAAATATTGTCTCTGCTGAAACTTTGGCAAATATGAAACCCAAAGATATTGCGAGTACAAATGTTATAAAAGGAGCAGGAGGTAGTGCTTTATATGGTTCGCAAGGTTCCAATGGTGTTATTATTGTGACCACTAAAGGGAGTAATTATAAACTGCCTAAAGAATTAAAACATCATATAATTCAACCAAATACGTATGATAATAATGATGTTTATGAAGAAATTGTAGAAAATGCTTTCGAAAACGTGAAAGCAAAACCGTTGTCAACGTTTTCAATAGATGTAGATAAAGCATCTTATAGTAACATCAGACGAATGATTAATAATGGTCAAGAAATTCCAGCGAGTTCGGTTAAAATTGAAGAAATGGTAAATTATTTTGACTATGATTATCCGCAACCAACAGGCAAACATCCATTTTCTATTAATACGGAGCAAATTCAAACACCTTGGAATGTAGATACCCAGTTAGTGCGAGTTGGTTTACAAGGAAAAACCTACGAGAATGACCAATTACCAGCATCCAATTTAACTTTTTTGATTGATGTATCAGGTTCTATGGGAAGTGCGAATAAATTGCCTTTATTGAAATCAGCTTATAAATTATTGGTGAATCAATTACGTCCTCAAGACTATGTTTCTATAGTTGTTTACGCTGGAGCAGCTGGTGTGGTTTTAGAACCGACTTCGGGAATTGAAAAAGAAAAAATTATTGCTGCTTTAGATAAGCTGAATTCTGGAGGTTCTACAGCTGGCGGACAAGGTATTGAGTTGGCTTATAGTTTGGCAGAAAAGAACTTTAAGAAAAACGGTAATAATCGCGTAATTCTAGCAACAGATGGTGATTTTAATGTTGGCGCTTCTTCAGATAAAGACATGGAGAAGTTGATTGAAGCCAAGCGCAAAACAGGTGTGTTCTTATCCGTTTTAGGGTTTGGATATGGAAATTACAAAGATTCAAAATTAGAGACTTTAGCAGATAAAGGCAATGGAAACCATGCGTATATTGATACGATGCAGGAGGCACAAAAAGTTTTTGGAAAGGAATTTGGCGGTACCTTATTTACGATTGCAAAAGATGTAAAAATTCAAGTAGAATTCAATCCTGCTGTTGTTCAAGCCTACCGATTGATTGGTTACGAAAACCGTTTGTTAGCTGATGAAGATTTTATTGACGATACCAAAGATGCTGGTGAATTAGGCAGTGGACATACCGTAACGGCTCTGTACGAAGTTATTCCTGTAGGTGTAAAAAGCAACTATTTAAAAGATATTTCCGATTTAAAATATACCAAAAATGAAAATACTTCAAATTTCACTGATGAATTATTCACCGTGAAATTCAGATACAAAAAACCAGATGGTGATAAAAGTATCCAGATGGTTCATGTGCATGAGGATAAAGTGCAACAAGCATCAGTTGACATGAAATTTGCTTCAGCAGTTGCTTTATATGGTATGCAATTGCGTCATTCAGAATATGATAATAATTCCAAATTGAATGATGTATTGGATTTAGCAAAACAGGGTAGAGGTCAGGACGAAAATGGTTATCGTTCCGAGTTTGTTCGATTGGTAAATGCTTATAAAAGTTTATAATTGATTTTAAATAAATAAAGTAGCTTGGATTCCGTATTATGGGAATTTAAGCTACTTTTAATATAAAATAACGTGTATTAATCCAGGTGTCTGAAATTAATTAACACGTTACGTTCTTCTAAAACGTTTTTAGCTTTTTTGTGCTGTTCTTCAAAATCTTTTAAACTGGTCCCTTTACAAATCCCATAGGAATAATGATATTGCAAAATCTCAATATCTAAATCTGTTAATTGCTTGTTTTTAGAATAGCAATTAGATAAATAACTTTCACAGCTCAAATCATTTATAAATTTGAAATGACCCAATGTTCCAACAAATAATTCTTTAAGTTTTTCGGTAATGAGTGTTTCGTTAAAATACACAGCTGTATCTAACTTTAAACCACAACGGTAAATTTGATTCCTGTTATTCCAATGCAAATAGTAATCTGTGTAGGTGTAGTTTTTCATAAGCGCATCATATTCATAATCGCCAAAGAAATACACGACATAATTAGATTCCTCAACTTTTTTAACTTCAGATATATGTAAGGAATCTACTTGATTGGAAATCTCTTTTGCTAAAGACATGAAGTCCTTTTTAGTCTTTCTAGAAACACTTTCAGAAAAGAAAACCTTAATAGGATCCTTCCAATAGCGCATCCCTTGGTTTTGGTCTAAAGAATCCACACCAGAACTTCTAAAGGCTGATTTCTTATAATACTTTAAGAAAGTTTCATTTTTATACTCATAAGGAACAGAGGTGCCTTTTGGATACATATTAGCATTAATTAATACTAGTGTATCATTTTCTCGAAATTGAAAAGTTAAGCTGTCTTGTTTGGTTAATGGTGTTTTAAAGGTCATTCTATAACCTTTCAAGGATACATACATTTTTCTTACAGTATCATTTGTATGATGCTGCGCTTGACTTATAGAAATTGTACCTAATAAAAATAATAGTGTAAAAAATTTATTCATTAATCTAATTTTTCAGCTAGTTGCACAAGCTTTTTAAAAGTGGCGCCATTAACTTTCTGCTCGTAAATAATAGCATAATGGATTTTTAAAATATTCATATCAAATTCTGAAATCGCTTCAGAATTATCATAATTATGATGCAATAAACTCGTCGTTTCTTTATAATTATCGGCTACAAAATTCCCCAAACTTTTAAAAAATAATTGCTTGAGTCTTTTTGTAATATCAACATTTGTTTTAAAACTCTTTAAATGAATTTTTAAAACACCAGCATAAAATTTATTATTCCCATCGGTAGCTAACGTGTATACGGAACCCGTTAAAATATCATTTAAACGGTCTTCTTCTGTATCAAATTTAAAATCAGGTTTATAGCCATTAATTGGTATGTCTGAAGATTTAATATGGTAATTGGCATTTTTAAGCTTTTTGGTAAAACTTATGTCTAAATGATTGATTTCGCGCAGTTGTAAATTTGAAATAAAGGTTTCAAATTTCTCACGAACGTCCTTCGGAAAATCCTTATCCATAAAAATAACAATGGGTTCATTCCACTGCATTAAATTATAAACAATAGGTGGATTGGGAGTTAAATAACAAAAAACGATGCGTTCATAATAACGTAACATCAATTTATTATCATAATGTTGGGATAATAAAAACCTTAAGTTAATAGCGTTGTAATTATTAGCAAATAAGGTGTCATTTTCTAAAATAACATAAGGCGCATTGTAATCAATTTGCGTATTATTTTGAAGTACTTGAATTCTGGGCTCAACAAGATCATCAAAACTATTTTGAGCATAAGCAGAAAACGTGATGACTTGTAAACAAAAAACTAAAATTATATTCTTCATATACTTATACCTGTAAAATGCCCATATTAAATGGCTTTTCAATAGGCGCATGGTTTGCAGCCTCTATTCCCATGCTTATCCATTTTCGGGTATCTAACGGATCAATAATGGCATCTGTCCAAATACGCGAAGCTGCATAATAAGGCGACACTTGTTTGTCATAACGATCCTTTATTTTTTTGAAAAGTGCGTCTTCTTTCTCTTGCGTTATTTCTTCACCTTTCTTTTTAAGCGATGCTTTTTCAATTTGTAATAATACTTTAGCAGCACTATTACCACTCATTACGGCAAGTTCAGCACTTGGCCAAGCAACAATTAATCGTGGATCATACGCTTTTCCGCACATAGCGTAATTACCAGCGCCATAGCTGTTTCCTAAAATAATAGTGAATTTGGGAACCACACTGTTACTAACAGCATTTACCATTTTGGCACCATCTTTAATAATACCACCATGTTCACTCTTGCTACCAACCATAAAACCAGTAACATCCTGTAAGAATACTAATGGTATTTTCTTCTGGTTACAATTAGCAATAAAACGGGTAGACTTATCAGCCGAATCATTATAAATTACACCACCAAATTGCATTTCACCTTTTGCCGTTTTTACCAATTTACGTTGATTGGCAACAATTCCAACTGCCCAACCGTCAATTCGTGCGTAACAAGTAATAATGGATTTTCCGTAATCGGCTTTGTATTCTTCAAATTCACTATTATCAACCAACCGCTTGATAATTTCATACATATCATATTGATCTGCACGCGATTTTGGTATAATTCCGTAAATATCTTCTTGGTTTTCTTTCGGTTTTTTAGCATCCGCACGATTAAATCCGGCTTTATCAAAATCGCCAATTTTATCGACGATGTTTTTAATTTTATCTAAAGCATCTTTGTCATCTTTCGCTTTATAATCGGTAACACCAGAAATTTCGCAATGTGTTGTTGCGCCACCAAGTGTTTCATTATCTATAGTTTCTCCAATTGCGGCTTTTACCAAATAACTACCAGCTAAAAAGATGCTTCCTGTTTTATCAACTATCAAGGCTTCATCGCTCATAATGGGTAAATAGGCACCACCAGCAACACAACTTCCCATAACAGCAGCAATTTGGGTGATTCCCATGCTACTCATAATGGCGTTATTTCTAAAAATACGACCAAAATGTTCCTTGTCAGGAAATATTTCATCTTGCAAAGGCAGATAAACACCAGCTGAATCAACTAAATATATGATAGGTAATCTGTTTTCTATAGCAATTTCTTGAGCGCGTAAATTCTTTTTAGCCGTTATTGGAAACCAAGCACCAGCTTTAACAGTCGCATCATTGGCAACTACCAAACATTGTTTGCCTTTTACATAACCCATCTTTACAACCACACCCGCAGAAGGGCATCCTCCGTGTTCTTCATACATATCGTCTCCTGCAAAAGCAGCGATTTCAATGACTGGTTTTTTAGGATCTAGTAAATAATCAATACGCTCTCTTGCTGTTAATTTTCCTTTGGCATGTTGCTTTTCAATACTTTTTTTACCACCACCAAGCTTCACATACGCAAAGCGTTTTTTTAATTCGGAAATAAGCAATTTATTATGATCTTCGTTTTTATTGAAGTTGATATCCATAGATTTTTTTCTTTGCTACGAATTTACGAAAGTAGATCTTGGTTTGAAAGTGATTATTTTGTTAAATAACATTACATGGAAATAGTTTCCTTGGAAACTAAAATAATATTTCTTAAATTTGTACTCTAACCTTAAAACTTTTAAAATGAAAAGGGATAAAATTATTTATTACGTCGCAACAGGACTACTGACTGTTTTGTTATTATATTCTGCAGGCATGTATTTTTTTATGTATGACGATGTAACTGCCATGTTTACCAATTTTGGCTATCCAACCTATTTAATTTATCCATATGCAGTAGTTAAGTTACTAGGATTAATTGCATTATGGACACCAAGTTTAAAAATTGTAAAAGAATGGGCTTATGCAGGTTACTTTTTTGCTTTTATTTTAGCGTTTTTCGCTCATTACATGATAGGTGATGGTGAACAAGTAGCAGCCGTATTAGCAATCATCCTTTTGATGGTGTCGTATATATTTAACAAAAGACTACAAAATTAATATGAAAAAAATTATTGCATTTGCAGGAAGTAACAGTAAGAAATCCATTAACAAACAGCTAGTAGAATACACAGCTAGTTTAATAGAAGATGCCAATTTTGAAGTAACTGTCTTAGATTTAAATGATTTTGAAATGCCTTTTTTTGGTGTTGATTTGGAAGCGCGAGATGGTCATCCTGATTCAGCTAAAAATTTATTCAATCACATCCAAAATTCCGATGGTTTATTAATATCATTAGCAGAACATAATGGGGCTTATAGCACGGTTTTTAAAAATGCTTTCGATTGGATGTCACGAATTAATTCAAAAACGTTTGCTAAAAAACCTATGATTCTAATGGCTGCTTCACCAGGAGGTAGAGGAGGCGCATCTGTTTTAGCCATGGCCAAAGATCGTTTTCCAAGACATGAAGCGCGCATTATAGCTGATTTTTCTTTGCCCATGTTTGGAACCAATTTTCAAAGCGGAAAATTAGTTGAAGAAGCCCTAAAGACAGAATTAAAAAATAAAGTTGAATTATTTAAAAATGAAATTATTCATGGAAGTTAAACATCAAAAACAAGATAAAAGCGGCAAATTTTACATTGAAATAGATGGCGAGCAAAAAGCCGAAATGACTTATAGATTTAAGTCTGAAAATGTCATAGATATCAATCATACTGAAGTAGATGAGTCTTTAAGCGGTCAAGGTGTTGGTTATAAACTTATGGATGCAGCTGTTACTTTTATGCGTGATAATAATTTAAAAGCTGTAGCTAGTTGTTCCTATGCGCAACACGTTTTTAAAAAGAAACAAGAAGATTATAAGGATATTATTTATGATAAAAATTCATAGGTTTTAAATTTGAAAATAATGGGAAATATAGCTGATGATGTCAATTCACGTTTTGATAATAATAAAGTCAAAGTATTAATTAATATCCTGTTTACAGCTGGTTGGATTACCAATAAGCAGAATGCTTTTTTTAAGCCTTTTGGTATTTCGCCACAACAGTATAATATTTTACGAATTTTGAAAGGTGCAGGAGAACCTTTAAAAGCGCAAACTGTTAAGGATCGTATGATTGAACGCGCACCAAATGCTACGCGCCTTATGGATAAACTATCTGCAAAACAGTTAATTGAGCGTGTACCATGTGATCATGATAGACGAGTAGTTTATATTCATATTACAAAAGACGGTTTGGCGCTGATTAAAGAAATTTCTGCCGATTTAAACATGGATTTTTTAGAAAATCTTTCAGAAAATGAAGCTGGACAATTAAGCGATTTATTGGATAAATTACGATAGCATATTTTTCAAAATACTATTCAATAAAGTCCTTCCTTTGGATATATTGAAAAATTAAAAAACTACTCACGTTCGTGGGCATTACAATGAAAACACAACTACAAAAAGCCGAAAATAGAGGTTTCGCCAATCATGGTTGGTTGCAAGCCAATCACTCTTTTAGTTTTGCTAACTATTTTAATAAAGACAACATGCAATATGGTGCTTTACGCGTTTTAAATGATGACGTAATTGCACCTAAAATGGGGTTTGGAACACATCCACATGATAATATGGAAATTATTACCATTCCTTTAAGTGGTGTTTTAAAACATCGGGACAACATGAAGGAAGATTGGCAATCGGTCTTACCTGGCGAAGTTCAAGTAATGAGCGCTGGAACTGGCGTGCAACACTCTGAAATAAATGGGTCCAATGATGAACATTTAAGTTTATTTCAAATTTGGGTGATTCCCAACAAACAAAATGTAGAACCACGATATGGACAAAAAGCTTTCAATGAATTAGATAGGAAAAATTCATTTCAAACATTAGTAACATCAATTGATGACAATCATGAAGGCAGTTTAAAGATTCATCAAGATGCCATAATTTCAAGAATGGATTTAGATGCTGGCAAAACATTTGAATATCAACTGAAAAGTGAAAATCATGGTGTTTATATCATGAATATCTTTGGAAATGTAACCATTGAAAAGGAAATTTTGGAAACTAGAGATGCCTTGGGTATTTCAGAAACTGATACGTTTTCAATGCAAGCAAATATAGATTCTGGACTACTTTTTATTGAGGTTCCTATGAGATAATTTACCTAAAATAATTGAATTAAAAAGCAGCTTAAAGGCTGCTTTTTCTGTTAAAAATCACGATATTTGTATTTGCTAACTTTTAAAATAAAATAACAAATTATGGCAATGAATAAAAATACGGTTTTAGCTTGGGCGACTGCCATTATGATTTTCGTAGGATTGGCATTAATAGCACTTGGTGCATTTAGATATGATGATGTAGCAGGTTGGGGATTTGCAGCTGTAGGAATCGGTTTTTTCGCAATCGCTTGGGTTTTCAATGCATTGAAAGGACGTGTTTAGTCACTATTCAGTACCATTAAATAGTCCTTTCGGAATTACAAATAATATAAAAAATAACTCAATAACATAACAACATTATGAGTGACGATAAAAAAGTAATTTTTTCCATGTCTGGTTTAACCAAGACATTTCCAGGTGCCAATACACCTGTGTTAAAAAATATTTATTTAAGTTTTTTCTATGGAGCAAAAATTGGGATTTTAGGTCTTAATGGTTCTGGAAAATCTACTTTATTAAAAATTATTGCAGGTCAAGATAAAAACTACCAAGGTGATGTTACCTTTCTACAAGATTATTCAGTGGGCTTTTTAGAGCAAGAGCCACAATTGGATGATGAGAAAACGGTAATGGAAATAGTTCGGGAAGGCGCTGCCGAAACAGTAGCTATACTTGATGAGTATAATAAAATTAATGACATGTTTGGTCTGGAGGAAGTATATTCAGATGCAGATAAAATGGAAAAGCTGATGAATCGTCAGGCTATTCTTCAAGATCAAATTGATGCATCAGATGCTTGGGAATTAGATACCAAATTAGAAATAGCCATGGATGCGTTACGAACGCCAGATGGCGATAAAAAGATTGGCATTCTTTCAGGAGGTGAGCGTCGTCGTGTAGCGTTATGTCGTTTATTATTACAAGAACCTGATGTATTATTATTAGATGAGCCTACTAACCACTTGGATGCAGAATCTGTACATTGGTTAGAGCATCATTTAGCGCAATATAAAGGAACTGTAATTGCAGTTACGCACGATAGATACTTTTTAGATAATGTAGCAGGTTGGATTTTAGAATTAGATAGAGGTGAAGGTATTCCTTGGAAAGGAAACTATTCATCTTGGTTGGATCAGAAGTCAAAACGTATGGCTCAAGAAAGTAAAGTCGCTTCTAAACGTCAGAAAACATTGGAACGTGAGCTAGAATGGGTTCGTCAAGGAGCTAAAGGTCGTCAAACCAAGCAAAAAGCGCGTTTGAATAACTACGACAAATTAATGAGTCAAGACCAAAAACAATTGGATGAGAAATTAGAAATCTACATTCCAAATGGTCCACGTCTAGGAACCAATGTTATTGAAGCCAAAGGCGTGAGTAAAGGTTATGATGATAAATTATTATACGAAGATTTAAATTTCAATTTACCACAAGCAGGAATAGTTGGTATTATAGGTCCTAATGGTGCAGGTAAAACCACTATTTTTAAAATGATCATGGGTGAAATTGAACCCGATAAAGGCGAATTTGTCGTGGGTGAAACTGCAAAAATTGCGTACGTTGATCAAAGTCATTCTAATATAGACCCTGAAAAAACCATTTGGCAAAATTTTAGTGATGAACAGGATTTAATAATGATGGGTGGAAAAGAAGTTAACTCTAGAGCCTATCTAAGCCGTTTTAATTTTTCAGGTGGTGAACAAAACAAAAAAGTAAAATTATTATCTGGTGGTGAACGTAACCGTTTGCATTTAGCTATGACTTTAAAAGAAGAAGGTAACGTGTTACTATTGGATGAGCCAACGAACGACTTGGACGTAAATACCCTACGTGCTTTAGAAGAAGGTTTAGAAAACTTTGCAGGTTGTGCAGTAGTAATTAGTCACGACCGTTGGTTTTTAGATAGAATTTGTACGCACATTTTAGCGTTTGAAGGTAATAGTGAAGTCTACTTTTTTGAAGGTAGTTTTAGCGATTACGAAGAAAACAAGAAAAAACGTTTGGGTGGTGATTTGATGCCAAAACGTATTAAGTATAAAAAATTAGTTCGCTAATTAAATTAAAAAAAGCCTCGTAATTTACGAGGCTTTTTTTTTTGGTATTTTTTTTATTCGGATTCATACATATGTCCAGTATCCATTTTGAAATTATCAATTTCTATTTTCTTTAAGGCGTTCAAATTTTTTTCAAATTTATCATGGGCTTCTTTCCATTGCTTTTCTGGAGAAACAGTATATAACCCTATTTTAGTTTTAAAGGCAATCATTAAAGCTATAAAATTAAAAACTACCATGTAAATAAGTGTTTCCATAAATATAATTTAATGGTTATTATACATGTGCCCTTCGGTAAAATCTTTATAAGGCTTCTTAGTATCTTCCTCTATAGATGGCGAAGATTTGCTTAAACGCTCATTCTCTTTTTTTAAAATTATTGATTTTCTAACACCTAATATGAGTAGGATTAAAAAGAATACAACGGTAATAGCAAGTATTTTCACAATGCTAATTTGTTCCATTAATACAAAACTTTGGTACAGATATGTAGTACATTTAAGAAACATAGTAGGTAATAGATTGGGTTAATAGCTAGTCAAATATAAAATATTTTTTTAACTAATCAACTAAAAATGAAAATATTGTGATTATTTATACCAATCTAATTGTATAACCTCAATGGACTTGTTTCGGTCGTTTATGCGTTTTTTAAAACTTTCCACATGGCTAAAACCTTTCGTTCCTCGATAATGATATGGTAATACCGTTTTTGGTTGAAATGCTAAAACAGCATCAGCCGCACTTTCAATTGGCATGGTGTACGGTAAGTTCATACAAACTAATGCGATATCAATATTTTTAAGATTTCGCATTTCAGGAATATCTTCTGTATCACCAGAAATATAAATGCGCTTATTATTTATTGTTAAAACATACCCATTTCCACGTCCTTTAGGATGGAATTTTAGAGCTTCCTCTCTTAAGTTATACATGGGAATTGCTTCAATATTCATTGAAGTTTTATTCATGAAATCATCTTTTTCCTGACCATTTTCCAAGACGGTAAAATTGGTTTTTAAAGATTCCGGCAATTTATCTTTAACCGCTTGTGGACCTATAATAATGCTGTTTGTGGTATTAATTGCCTCTAAAGTTTTAACATCCAAATGATCCCCATGAATATCTGTGATTATAATAAAAGTTGGGCTCTTAAAACCTGCATAGCGGATTGCTTCACCAACAGGATCCACATAAATTGAGATGTCATTGAAATTAATAACCATGCTGGCATGTTCAACTGGTGTGATTTTGATATCAGATGCTACATAATAATTGGGTATATCTATTTCTGATGGTACTTCAACCACTATTTCGGTTTCAATGTCAGTTTCATTTAAAATGGGTTCTGATTGTTCTTTATCTGATTTACAACCAATAAATAAAATTGAAATGATAAAGATTGAAATATATTTAGTTTTCATAAAACTCTTATTAGAAAATAAAGATACGATTATTATGAAAGAAGCCATAATTACAAATCTAAAATCATTTTAATATTACCGCGTTTATAGGGCGAATTGGTTTCAACAGGAATTTCTACAAATCCGAATTTTCTATAAATATAAATAGCGTTTACTAATTTAGTATTTGAGTAGAGCAGTAGGTGTTTGATGTTTTCTTTTCTAGCAAATTCAATACAATATTGCATTAATTTCTGTCCCATATTTTGACCACGTAATTCTGGTGAAACAGCCATTTTAGTGAGTTCTAATACATTTTTGTTAGGAGTTGGCATAAGAGCAACCGTACCAACAATTTTGTTGCTGATTCTTACAAAAAATATAGAACCTCCTTTGTTAATAATGTGAATTTCAGGTTTACTTAAAACTTCTTCATCAAAAGGTTCAACATAAAAATGGGTTTCAAGCCACTCAATATTCAATGCATAAAAGTCTTTAGCGTATTGTTTTTCAAATGGGATAATTTCAAGTATTGGCATGTGCTCTAATAAAATCGGTTATTAAATATGTTAGGAGTTTACCCACTTGGGCTTCAGTTTCTGGCGTTGGAGCAGCTTCACAAAGATGAAGATACATGGCGTGCTTACTTTGTGCTGCAGCATTTAAAAACATTCGTGTTTTACTAACGCTGAATCCGCTGGGTGACATGGCGCTACTTGGTGTATTCTGAATGGCGTCACAATCTAATTCAATTCCATAAGGTTTTGAGTTAATGAATTGTAAGGCGCGATTTATTTCGGTTTTAAACTTTAATTCTTTTCGTATTTCAATAGCTTCAAACGTATTGAAATCTATATGTAAATTATCTTCTAATTGCTTAAAAATAGCCGCAGACGTATAGTTCTCATGTAATCCGAAAATAAAATATTTTTTCAAAAAGCCTTCAGAATAAGCATAACTAAAACCGTTACCGCTATGCCTGCCTTCTTCAGTTCTGAAATCCGAATGTGCATCAAAATTAATAACATTTATAGGCTTTTTCAAGGCTAGTGACGTTCCTTTTATATTTCCGTAAGCATTGTTATGGCCACCACCAACAACAATGGGCGTTTTTCCAGATTTAACAATTGTGGAAATTAATTCGGCGACATGGATATCTATTTGCTTTACCAGTTTACGAGATTTCTGAAGATCTTTTGAATTGGTTTGATCGAGTTGTGTAAGCATTTTCATTTCTTCAGAAAAATCCAAATGTCCTAGAATTAAAACCTTATTAGCATGCGTAAACGCGTTACTTTGAATATTTAACAAAACTTTAAGGCAGGCATTCCAAGCCTTGGAAGTACCTGATTTTCCTAGGTTAGCAAATACACCAACATCTTCTGGAATTCCAAAAATAATATACTGAACGTCCAAACTTTTAAGTTGCTCGTATATATCTGTAAGTTTGGGAATTATAGTAATATGCTCTCCAAATTTGGATTCATCTGGACGCTTATTAATTAGCGAATTGAGGTTTGACTCATTAAATAGTACCAGTTTATCCATAAATGATTTAAAATTTAGATATAAAGTATAAATGTACTTTATATTTGAAACTTTAAAAACAATTGCTTAAAAAAGCACAAAATTAGTAGTAACTTTAATTTTTAAAAAACGAATTTATTTATGGAATCTAATAAAAACAGTACAGGATTAAAAGTGGCATTAGGAATTGCCTTGGTTTTATTTGTCGCTACAGGAATTTATACTTCCAAACTTTACAACGAAAAAAAGGAAACGGAAACGCAATTATTGCAAGAGAAAGAAATGGTGATGAACGATTTGAGCAATATGGCCAAGCAATATGATATTGTTATTGGCGATAATACTATTGCAAATGAAAAGTTGGTTGAAGCTAAAGGTCGTATTCAAGGTTTAATTGACTCGCTTAAAGTTTCTGAAACTAACGTGCAGAGTTTATACCGCTACAAGTCTAAATACACAGCATTACAAAAAGAAATGAATGTGTTATTAACTGAAAATGATAGATTGAAGATTGAAAATGAATTGTTAGCAACATCTTTAGATAGTACTAAAATCCGTTTGGAAGAACGTACCATGTTTACTGATTCTTTAATGGTTCAAAATACAGCGTTAGCTGAAGTGGTTAGTAATGCAGCCGTTTTAGGAGCCGTTAGCTTAAAAGGTTATGGTGTTATTGAAAGGAGTTCAGGAAAATTAATTCCTACTGAAAGCGCTAGACGTGCTGATAAAATTCGTGTATGTTTTACCGTTCCAAAAAACACGTTAGTACAAGGTGGTGATCAGGAATTATACATTCAAGTTATTGATCCGAAAAACAATACCATGGGAGCCAATGAGCAAATTGAGTTTGGTGAAAAAGTATTAAACTACAGTCTTGTTAGTAAATTTAATTATGAAAATACGAGTTTAAATATTTGTGAATTTGTTACACCAAATGGTGAGAATAAGTTTGAGAAAGGTCGCTATATGGTTAATGTTTTTAATCAGAAGGATTTAGTAGCGACTTCAGAATTTATATTGGACTAAAATAAACTAGTAATAGTTTTCCATAGAGCTAATACTAGTAAAACCCGAAAGTTTAGGCTTTCGGGTTTTTTTATTTAATTATTTTGAAATGCTTTGAATACAGGCTTCTCGGATATTCCAAATGGTTTTAAAATTATAAGTGATTGATTCTGAAATAATCCAGTCTTTTAAATATTCTTGATGGCGTTTCACTTTATAATCGCCAATTTGATGCGATAAAATTTCTTCTTCAAAAAGTAATGAGGCTTCAAAAGAATTGTGACTTTTGCAGTTTCTCGTCATATCAACTATTTCATCATTAATTTTCAAATAACAATGTGCTTCTGGTATATAAGATAATTGCCATTTTTCTAATACCGTTGAAATGCCCTGTGTGTTTTCTTTACACATTTTATAAATACCCATAAAGAGTTTTACATGAGGTTTATTTTCCTGATTTGCCAGTGCAGCTAAAAAGGCATGTTTTGTAGAACACGTTGCTTTTTGTTCTTTTAATATTAAAGTATAATCGCTTCTATTGCTGTTTCTGCCATATGGTAAATTTTGAACATAGGTAAGCGCATCATTAAAATTAGAAATACCTAAATGTATTAGTTCTTGAGATATTACAGATTGTTGTGTTAAATTGAAATTAAACAATTTGTCCATTTATCATGACAGTTTCAATATGATTATCACCAAAAGCATATGGTAAAAAGGCATAACTTGGAATAGCTTTCGTAATAATAATATTCGCTTTTTTTCCACGTGTTATACTTCCGTACATAGAGCTAATTCCCATAGCATAAGCACCATTTATTGTAGCTGCGTTTATGGCTTCTTCTGGTGTTAATTTCATTTTTATACATGCCGTACTGACCACAAAATTCATATTTCCGCTAGGGGTGGAGCCTGGGTTATAATCTGAAGCTAATGCTAGTGGTAATCCGGCGTCAATTAATTGACGTCCTGGTGTGTAAGGGATGCTTAAGAAATAGGAGCAAGAAGGTAGCGCTACTGGCATGGTATTACCTGTTTTCAGCATGGCAATATCGCTTTCGTTTAATTCTTCCAAATGATCTACGGAAAGAGCTTGATTATTTACAGCTACTTCAATACCACCAAAGGCATTGAATTGATTTACATGAATTTTAGGAATTAATCCATGTGATTTACCAGCTTTTAATATGCGTTCTGTATCGATTAAATCGAAATAACCTTTTTCGCAAAACACATCAATATATGTTGCTAATTGCTCTTTGGCAACTTTTGGAATCATCTCATTAATAACTAAATCAACGAAACCTTCTTTATTGTCTTTATAGTCTTTTGGAACTGCGTGTGCTGCTAAAAGTGTTGCTTTGACTTTTAGAGGAAAATCTTGTTTTAATCGCTTGATAACCCGAAGCATTTTTAATTCGGCTTCTACTGTTAGTCCATAGCCAGATTTAATTTCTATGGCACCAGTACCTAATTTCATAACAGCTTTTAATCGCTTAACAGATTGTTCATATAAATTGTCTTCACTGGTTTGTTGTAATTTTTCTGCAGAATTCAAAATACCACCACCACGATTGGCAATGTCCTCATAACTTAAGCCATTAATTCTATCAACAAATTCCTGTTCTCTATTTCCGGCATAAACTAGGTGTGTGTGGGAATCGCACCAAGTCGGTAAAACCACTTTTCCTGTGGCATCAATCACTGTATCAGCTTCAATATTTTTACAATCTTCCATATTGCCATACCCTACAATGGTATCATCATCTATTAAAAGATAGGCGTTTTTAATGGTTGGTAGCTGCTTCATGTCTTTTCCAGAAACCTTTAAAATGTTTGTGTCTCTAACCTGAAGTAATTCTTGAATGTTTGTAATTAATGTCGTCACGATAGTAGTTTTTTCAAAGTTGCTTAAATTTTGGGTAATAAAAAAACGCTAGCAAAAATTATTACTAGCGTTTTAGAAATTATAAGTTGACGTTTTGTTATTGCTTTACAAATTTGAATGTTTTGTCTGAATTTTCAACCTTTAAAAGGTATACGCCATTTGTAAGTATGGAAACGTCTAAGGTATTATTCAAAACCGTTGTATTTAGAACCTCTTTACCTAAAATATTATATGCCAGTATTTTGAAAGGCTCTTGATTTGTTGTTTTAAAATTTAAGGTATTAGAAGTTGGATTTGGATAGATACCAAATGTATTAACTTGAAATTCTGGTGTACTTAACGTAAACAAATCATTCTTAAAAATAAATACGGTATCATTCCAATAACTAATACTGGCAATATCTAAATCACCATCATTATCAAAATCTTGGATTTCAATATCATAAGTTGTTGGACCCGAATCATCAATCATAATTTCACTTCCCAAGCCACCTGTCGCATCACTTGTAAACCAAATTAAGTCATTATCACTAATTCTACCATTGGCAACAACCAAATCATTGAAAGAGTCGTTATTAAAATCGGCAACACCTATGGCTGCGGTTTTAACTATGCTGGTTGCAATAGTAGTTTCGGTAAATGTGGTGCCCGTTCCACTAGCATCATTTGAATACCAAGCAATTGCTGGGTTTGCTCCTGGGTTATTGTCAGATTTTACAATGTCAAGATTAGAATCATCATTGATATCTGCAAATATAACTGAAAACAAAAATCCATTTCCGGTATCCACATTATTTGTATAAGCTGCAAATGGTACGTTTCCAGAACCATCTAGACCATCTGGAATAAAACGATTATCATACAATTTAACATCGCCATTTCCAGTAAAACCAACAACAACATCTAAATCACCATCACCATCAAAATCAGCTATATCCATGGTTCCAGGACTACTTCCAGGAGTTACCGGAACTACATAACGAAGTGTACCAAAAGTACCATCGCCATTTCCTAAAAAGTAAACCACACTATGGCCATCATACGCAGTGACTACAAGATCTAAATAGCCATTTACATCATTATCAATGTTAGCAGCTATAACCGTTCCTGCACCAGCAATACTAGATGAAATAGTTACAGCAGGTTCAAAGGTATCGTCACCATTATTTTCAAACCAAACTAAATTACCACCAACATAACTTGCTGCTATAATATCGTTATCACCATCACCATTTATATCGGCAATTGTTAATCCTTCAACGTAAGATAAAGCGTTAGGTGCTACCGCAGATAAAATTATTCCAGCTGCAAATGTACCGTCGCCATTGTTTTTATACCAGGTTACTTCACCAGTAACATCGGATCCGACAGCCAAATCTAAATAGGCATCGCCATCTAAATAACCGGAGGCAATAGTATACGGTTCTGCACTTGTGCTAGCATCTATTGTGCTTTTTACAAATGTTATTTGTGCATTTACAGTTAAACTCATAAAAAGTAAGCCTGTAAATAAGAGTAATTTTTGTTTCATGTTTTTAAAATTTGTTATTAATAGCGTAATATATTGATTTTTATTTGTTTATGCTGCCCACCATGTCCTCTGGTTTTACCCAAGCATCATAATCTTCAGCAGTTACATAGCCTAAATTAACAGCTTCTTCTTTTAAAGTTGTACCGTTGGTGTGAGCTGTATTTGCAATTTCCGCAGCTTTATAATAGCCTATTTTGGTATTTAAAGCGGTAACTAGCATTAATGAATTATTTAATAATTTTTTAATAACATCGTGGTTAGGTTCGATGCCTTGTGCACAATGCTCATCAAAACTCATGCAAGCATCACCAAGTAATTGTGCGGATTGTAAAACATTGGCAGCCATCATTGGTTTGTAAACATTTAATTCATAATGACCTTGCATGCCACCAATTGTAACAGCCACGTCGTTACCCATAACTTGAGCACACACCATAGTTAATGCTTCGCATTGCGTTGGATTTACTTTTCCTGGCATAATAGAACTTCCTGGTTCGTTTGCTGGAATATTGATTTCACCAATTCCTGAACGTGGTCCTGAAGCCATCATTCGAATATCATTGGCAATTTTATTTAAAGAAACGGCTAATTGTTTTAATGCGCCATGCGTTTCGACTAAAGCATCGTGAGCTGCTAAAGCTTCAAACTTATTAGGCGCTGTTATAAAAGGTAAATCGGTAAAATCAGCGATGTATTTCGCTACTAACTCTGAATAGCCTTCAGGTGTATTTAATCCTGTCCCTACGGCTGTGCCACCAAGCGCTAATTCTGATAAATGCGGTAACGTGTGTTCCACAGCCTTTAAACCATGATCTAATTGGGACACATATCCAGAAAATTCCTGACCTAAAGTTAAAGGTGTAGCATCCATTAAATGGGTACGTCCAATTTTTACAACATCATGAAAAGCTAATGATTTTTTATGAAGTGTATTTCGTAATTGTATAACACCATGAATCGTGTGTTCCACTATTTTCTTGTAAGCTGCAATGTGCATGCCTGTTGGAAAGGTGTCATTAGACGATTGGGATTTATTGACATCATCATTTGGTTGAATGGTTTTTTCACCTTCACCAATGGTTTTACCAGCAATTTGATGTGCTCTATTGGCAATAACCTCATTAACATTCATATTACTTTGCGTTCCAGAACCTGTTTGCCAAATAACCAATGGAAACTGGTCGTCGTGTTTGCCTTCTAAAATTTCTTCACATACTTGTGCAATTAGATCGCGTTTTTCTTCAGCAAGCACACCTAATTCACAATTTGTATATGCAGCTGCTTTTTTTAAGTAAGCAAAACCGTAAACAATTTCTAATGGCATAGATGCAGGTGCACCAATTTTAAAGTTGTTTCTTGAGCGTTCTGTTTGCGCTCCCCAAAGTTTGTCCGCAGGCACTTTAACGTCGCCCATGGTATCTTTTTCTATTCTAAAAGTCATGATATATATAAATTGAAATAAAATTAGTTGTTCTGCAAAATTACGATTTTATGACTAAAACCAGTAGCTGTAAAAGGGTTATTTGTTATAAAATATTGAGTTTAATATTCCTAATGAATAAAAAATGTTACTTTTAAGTATAACGATTCCATGCTTTTATGAAAAATAACACAAATTCTAATGCTAAAATAAGTTTACGGGAAGCTATATCTATTGGAATAGGTGGTATGGTAGGTGGTGGTATTTTTGCGGTGTTAGGCTTGGCCGTTTCATTAGCACAAGGCGGCACACCAATTGCATTCCTTTTTGCAGGAATTATAGCGAGTTTAACAGCCTATAGTTATTCAAAATTATCATTAGCATTTCCTGATAGAGGCGGCACTGTTAAGTTTATAAATCAGGGTTTTGGAAAAACTGTTTTTAGTGGCGCAATCAATAATTTGTTGTGGGTGAGTTATATTATTATGCTTTCGCTTTATGCTTCTGCTTTTGGATCTTATGCGCCTAATTTATTTGAAATTACTGGAGATTCTTCATTGGATTCGCATGTATACTTAAGTGGAATTATAATTATAGCGACTATTATAAATTACTACAGTATTGCAGTGGTAAGTAGGATAGAATCTTATGCCGTTATAATAAAACTAATTATATTACTAGGTTTTATAGTTGTTGGTCTATATGGGTTATTTGGTAATCCAAATGTTGAGCAACTATCGGTTTCTAATTGGGAGAGTCCACTTTTATTATTAACGGGATGGATGGTTATTTTTGTAGCTTATGAAGGTTTTGAACTTATTGCCAATGCTGCACCAGATATTATTAATCCAGAAATTAATATTCCTAAAGCTTATAATTATTCCGTTTGGTTTGTGGTTTTTCTGTATGTTATTATTGCAATAGTAACAGTAGGTTCTTTGCCTTTCGAAACCATAGCAAAGGCAGAAGATTATGTGTTAGCTGAAGCAGCCAAGCCCATGCTTGGTAAAGTAGGATTTACCATTATTACGGTAGCTGCTTTAATTTCAACTTTTTCGGCAATAAACGCATCCCTTTATGGTGGCAGTCGTGTGAGTTTTGAAGTTGCGGAAGATGATGAATTACCACATCACTTAACTAGTAAACTGTGGAATCAGCCTATTGGATTACTTATTACTGCGGTGTTAACCTTATTGATAGCAAATACTTTAGAGCTTGAAAGTATTTCTACTGCTGGAAGCGCAGGATTTTTATTAATTTTTGCCATTGTAAATTATGTGGCTTTTAAATTATCGAATCAAATAAAAGGGAAAAAATTAATTCCCTTAATAGGATTTCTAATGTGTTCGATAGCTTTTGTTACTTTAATCATTCAACAATTTCAATCAAATCTGGTTGGAGTAGTAGTCATTCTGGCTATTATATTTGGTTGTTTTGCTTTTGAATATCTTTATAAGAAACAGGAATCTATTAAAAAAAACATTTAAGGTATTCTTAAATTTTAATTTAAAAGGTGCTTCTTTGTTTAGTAATCAAAATAAAATAATTGATGATTAAAAATTTACTCGTAGTAGTTGTATTCCTATTTGCTAACAATTTACTCTCTCAAACAGTGGATGTTGTAACCGGATTAGATCATCCAATTGGAATTGCCATAAGTGGTGATGAGATATTTATTGCGGAACATTCAGGCGTAATATCTAAAGCTGATATATCTATTAGTAACCCTGTGAAGGAAGATATAGTTACTAATTTAACATATCCGCGGGCTGTTTGTTTAGTTGGTAATGAACTGTACTTTGCAACGCAACATTTATGGAAAATAAATATTAATGATCCTAATCCTACAGAAACACGCGTAATTTACTCCAACAGCCCGCGAGCATTAATAGCTACAGAAAATGAACTATTTATTTCAGGTGAAGATAGAATTTCGAAAATTGATTTAAATGCTGCCAATCCATATTCTGTAATAGTTGTTCAGAATATTGAAGCGCGAATTTTAGCTTTCGCCTTAAAAGGAGAAGAGTTATATTTTGGCTACGCTAATAAAGTTTCAAAAATTAATATTACAGACGCTAATCCGGTAATTGAGGACGTCATTTCAGATTTCGAATCCAATATTTATTCGCTAGCGTTTTTTGAAGATACCTTAATTGTAGGTTTGGGATTATATTATAAATTGCTGACCGTAGATATGAATGATTCTGTTTTAGTAGCGGAAGAATTTTTATCTAATTTGAGTGGTCAGCCTTTAAACTTGTTAGTCCATAATAACGCGCTTTTTATTGCTGGTGGTCAAGGAGATAAAATTTTTAAAGTGGAAAATCTGGGAACTTTGTTGAGTATTAAAGATAATAAGCCTGTTATAATGCCAAGAATATATCCAAATCCTACCACGCAGTTTATTCAGTTTTCAGGTTTGCAGGAAGAAAAACAATTCGAACTATACAATATTAATGGTGCTAAAGTGCTTAATGGAACTGTAAAGGCTAACAGCCAAATAAATATGAGTAGTTTAAGTGCAGGACTTTATTATTTAAAATTAGAGGGACTTTTACAAAATGAAACATTCTTAAAAGTTATTAAACACTAGAAAATAAAAGATGTTAATAAATCTTGAATTTACTGTTGTGTAAAAAAAGCATTTCATGTATATTTGCCATAGTTATCTATAAAAGAAATTTTTATTATGTTCGATTTTGACCAATATTTAGGGTTTTTAGCATTTTTAACCATTTTAACAATCGGTTTCTGGTTAATGATTTTTTTAATAACATTTGTCATTCCTTATTGGATTGGAGGTGCTTTAATTGAACGCATGAAAGAAATTCGCGAAGAGAAGAAAGCCAAAAGAGAAGCATTAAGCTAATCTAAAAAGAGAACAAACATATATAAAAACGTCTAAAAGAAATTTTAGACGTTTTTTTTATGATCATTTTTTATTGATTTGTTTATCAAACGAATTAATGGTTTTCACTAATGTGAAATTCAGTCAAAAAAAAAGACTGCCTTTTCAGACAGTCTTTTAATATATATTGTGATTGCAAATTAACCTTCGTAATCAAAATCACCTCCATTAGAACCGCCACGGTCTTGACGTTTTTTCTGTTGATTAAAACGGTATGTGAATGATAAGTTGAAACTACGCTCACGCCATTGAAATTCTGATGTACTATAATATGTATCTGTTGACGTATTCATAGTACGTTTTCTGCTATTAAGCAAATCACTTACGTTAAAAGCAATAGATGCTTTATCTTTGAATAAATCTTTACTAAATGCCATATTTGCAGAGAATACGCCTTCACGCTCGTTTTGCGCATCCGAAGATGGCCCTCTATAATTTAAACTAGTTTGCCATTCTATTTGTCCTGGTAACGTGTATTTATTGTTTAAACGTGCAAACCAGCTTGTACTTTCATTATCTAAAGATAAACCGTTTGGTGTTGTTCCAATAACCGATTGTTGAAATATATTAAAATTGGCATTTACATTCCACTTTTTCATTGGATTATAAGTTACTGTAAACTCAAAACCATATCTATTTTCTTCTGCTAGGTTAATAGGGGAACGTTCTATAACAGATAATTCTTGACCATCAACCGTTTCTGTTCTGCCTGTATCATAACTTACAAAACTAAAGGCATCCGTCGCGTGCTGATAATATGCCGATGTATTTAAAGATACTTTGCCAAATTTTTTGTAATAACCCACATCAAATAAACCTGAATAACTAGGTGCTAAATCTGGGTTTCCTCTAAAGATACTAGTTACACTAGAGCGTGAAGGGAACGGATTAATAAAATATGAACGTGGACGTTGAATACGTCTGCTATAACCCATGGTTACATTTTCATCACCACTTAACTCATAGCTTAAGTTTATTGTTGGGAACAGGCCATTATAATCTTTTTTACTATAATCCCCACTGGTAGGTTGGTCAATAGTAATCCGTGTGTTTTCTAAACGTAATCCTAATAAGTATGAAAATTTACTGCCAATTTTACTTCCAAACTGCGTATACGCGGCATTTACATATTCACGATAATTTAAAAAGTTAGAAAGATTGTTATTTATTTCAAACTCATTATCGGTTGTGTTTAAAAAAGCGATTTCATAATCTGTATCTTGATCATTGAAATTTCCACGATATCCTGCTTCAAATTGACTTTTTTCACCAATTGGTAAAACATAATCTGCTTGTAATAAAATCCGACTTTGGTCTTCAAGAGTAGAAACGCGTTCTGAATTTACACCTTCAACAAATACTTGAGAAAATTCATCTTCTGAATTATCTTCATATTGAAAATCTAATGTTAATTTATGTCCACTATTGTCAAAGTCTTTCATAAAGTTTAATGCGTATTGCATAACTTTATCTTCTTCTTCTTCTGGGTCAAAACGATTAGACTCTGAAACAAAAGCACCATTAACATCATATTGCGTTAACTTATTTGTCGTATTACTTTCATTATCACCATTTCTGTATGACACCGAACCAGTTAAGGATGCCGAATCCGTGATATACCATTCCACACCAAAATTGGTGCTTATACCTTTACGAATACGATCGTAATCATTGGTTTCATCTAAATATGAGTCTGGAAGATCATTAATTAAAACCCCATTTTCATCATATACTTTATTAAAATACTGCGTGTATGAAGATGAATTTCCAGGTACTTTACGGTAGTCATAACTAGTCGTGTTAAAAATGTTAACATCACCAGTTCTATAATTAATATTTCCTGAAATACCTGCTGATTCCGGGTGACCAACGTTTGCTGTAACAGCACCATTGAAGCCTTGTAGTTTGCTACGACGTAAAATAATATTTAAAATACCAGCAGTTCCTTCAGCATCATATCTAGCAGAAGGAGAGGTGATTACTTCCACACGTTCAATGGATTCAGCTGGTAATTGACGTAAAGCGTCTGTACTATTTAAACCAACTAAACCAGAAGGTTTTCCGTTAATTAAAATCCGTACATTTTCATTTCCACGTAAGGCTACATTTCCTTCAACATCCACAGAAACGGAAGGGACATTGTCTAAAACGTCACTAACAGTACCACCTCTTACGGTTAAATCTTTACCAACATTATATATTTTTTTATCTAGCTTAATTTCAACAGTTGTTGTTTCAGCTATAATCTCTACTTCATCAAGTGCTTGCGCATTTTCAGCTAATCCTATTGTACCTAAATTTTTATCTGAAGTAAGAACTTGGTTTGGAATTGTTAATTTGTCAAAGCCAATAAATTCTATAGTAACATCATAGGTTCCACTTGGAATAGGAATACTAAAAGCTCCTGATTCTGTAGTAATACCACCAGTTACAATGCGATTTTCAGTTTTATTAATAAAGGCAACCGTTGCGTATTCAAGTGGGAAATTGGTTGCTTTTTCAAATACTTTACCTGTTATGGTAACTTCATTGTTGTTTTGAGCAGTCAGGTTGAAAGCTGCTAAAACGATTAGTGAGAATGATAAAATTAGTTTATTCATGAATCTATTTTTGCGTATAAGACTGCAAAAATAGCCTTTGGTTTAAAGGGTTTTGGTTAAAAATTTGTTAAAATAAAAAGGCTTCAATTTTAACAATCAAAGCCTTTGTTTTTAAATGATTTCAAGTATTTTTTCAGGCGGTCTGCCAATTACAGCTTGCTTGCCATTTACAACAATCGGACGTTCAATGAGTTTCGGGTTTTTAACCATAGCGGAAATAAGGTCAGCATCAGATAAATCCGTACCTTTATACTGTTCTTTCCATATTGCTTCATTTTTTCTAACCAATTCTATAGGTTTAATACCTAATAATGTAATAACATTTTTAAGTTCAGCTTCCGAAGGCACATCATCCAAATATTTTTTCACCTCAAACGGTTTCCCTGAATTTTCTAAAATTTCCAATCCACTTCTGCTTTTACTACAGCGATTATTGTGATAAATTGTTATCATAGTTTGTTTTTATAATTTAAAGTTGACCTGATTCTTCTGTTTTTTGTCCCATCATCATTAAATATGCTTTTAAAAATGGTTCAATATCTCCATCCATAACGGCATCTACATTCCCAGTTTCATGAGCGGTTCTAACATCTTTAACCAATTTATAAGGATGCATCACGTAATTACGAATTTGGCTTCCCCATTCAATTTTCATTTTGTCGGCTTCAATGTCTTCACGTTGTGCGAGTTGTTTTTGCAGTTCAATTTCATATAATTGCGATTTCAACATTTGCATAGCACGTGAACGGTTATCGTGTTGCGATCGTGTTTCACTACAAGAAATCTGAATACCTGACGGTTTGTGGGTTAGCTGAACCTTCGTTTCAACTTTATTCACGTTTTGCCCACCAGCTCCACTAGATCGAGCTGTTGTAATTTCAATATCTGCCGGATTAATATCTATTTCAATAGTATCATCAACTAAAGGGTACACATAAACCGAAGCAAAACTAGTATGGCGCTTAGAATTACTATCAAAAGGAGAAATCCGCACCAAACGATGCACACCATTTTCACCTTTCAACCATCCAAAGGCAAAATCGCCTTCCAGTTCTAAGGTTACGGTTTTAATTCCGGCTACATCACCTTCTTGGTAGTTTAACTCTTTAACTTTAAAACCACTTTTTTCAGCATACATTAAATACATACGCATCAGCATGCTTGCCCAATCACAACTCTCGGTCCCACCAGCACCAGCAGTAATTTGCAATACAGCGCTTAAACTATCACCTTCTTCTGAAAGCATGTTTTTAAACTCTAAATCTTCAATAAGGGTTTGGGTTTTTTCAAAACGACTTTCTAAATCTTCGGCCGTGGCTTCACCTTCTTTATAAAACTCATAAATAACTTCTAAATCTTCGTGAAGTGTGACACCTTCTTCATATCCAGAAACCCATTTCTTTTTGTTTCTTAAGGATTGCATGATGGCTTCGGCAGCCTTGGAGTCATTCCAAAAATTAGGATCGAAGGTTTGTTCTTCTTCGTTTTGAATTTCAATTAGTTTGGCATCTACGTCAAAGATAGTGCCTTAATTTCTCAAGGCGGTTTTTTAGATCTTTAATTTGATCTGAAGTAATCATAGCTTTTAAATTTTAACAAAAATATAATTAAAAGCGCCAACAGAAAACTTAAAATGGATTAATTTTAGGCCAAACTTAATAGTTGTTTTTATGAAAATTGATTTACGAAGCGATACCGTTACCAAACCAACAAAAGGAATGTTGGACGCTATGTTAACCGCTCAAGTGGGCGATGATGTCTATAAAGAAGATGAAACGGTAAACGCACTAGAGGAGCGGTTAGCCAAACTATTTGGAAAGCCTAAAGCCTTATTTTTCCCTACGGGAACTATGGCGAACCAAACCGCCATAAAACTGCATACTAATCCTGGCGATCAGGTGATTTGCGATAAAGATGCACATATTTATCATTATGAAGGTGGAGGTGTGTCCTTTAATAGTGGTGTTTCTTGTAAATTATTAGAAGGAAATCATGGTATGTTTACCGCAGAGCAAGTTATAGACGCCATTAATCCGCCCGATTTTTATCACAGTCCATTAACCAAACTCGTTGAAGTTGAAAATACCGCAAATAGAGGAGGAGGTTCTTGCTGGGATTTTGAAGAATTGAAAAAAATTCGAACGGTGTGTAATACCAATCAATTAGGTTTTCATTTAGATGGCGCTCGTTTGTGGAATGCATTGGTGGCTAAAAATGAAACCACTCAAGATTATGGTCAGGTATTCGATACCATTTCAGTTTGTTTAAGTAAAGGATTGGGTTGTCCGATTGGTTCCGTTTTAATTGGCGATGAAAACTTAATGCAAAATGCGATTCGAATCCGAAAAATTCTTGGAGGTGGTATGCGACAAGTGGGGTATTTAGCAGCTGCAGGTTTATACGCTTTGGATAATCATGTAGAGCGTTTAGCAGACGATCATCAAAAAGCTAAAGAAATGGGCGTTGTTTTACAGTCCTTACCATTTATAAAGAAAGTCGTTCCTGTTGAAACTAATATTGTTATTTTCGAATTAGCGGAACGTGAAAAAGAAGCCAAGTTTCTAAACTATTTTTCAGAAAAAGGTATTCGTTTAAGTGGTATGGGAAGTGGAAAGTTGCGCTTAGTTACTCATTTAGATTACACAGATTCCATGCATGATTACTTTATGACGGTTTTAAGAGGTGTAAAACTATAACGTTTATTATTGTCATTCAGAAGAAGGCACGCCTGAAGAATCTCTAATCCAACTTTTATTTAAACATGTCCATCCCAGGAATATTGGGCATGCCGTCTTTGGCAACCGCTCCAATTTCAGTTTCATGAACTTGGCTAGCACGCTCAATGGCTTTATTTAAGGTTAGAACCAAGTAATCTTCAAGAGCTTCTTTGTCTTCTAAAAGTGCTTCGTCAATACTAATATCTTTAATGGTTCTATTGGCCGTAATAGTGATTTTCAATTTATTATCTGCGCTCGCTTCATCAATGAGCACGGAATTTAAACGCACTTTTGTTTCTTCAACTTTCTTTTGGGTTTCTTTAATTTTACCCATCATTCCCATAAGATCTCCAAACATAATATTATCAATTTTAATTAGATACAAAGCTATTTAATTTTTCTATTTTTGCTAGCTGATTAAATCCTCTTTTTTTGAAAAAAATATCCAATCCTCCAATAGCAAAAAAAATCGCGAAATCTCTTATTACACATGGAGATGAACGTATAGATAATTATTTCTGGCTTAACGATCGGGAAAATACAGAAGTTATCGATTATTTGAATGCCGAAAACGCATACACCGAAGCCGTAATGAAGCCAACGGAAGATTTTCAAAAATCACTTTTTGAGGAAATGAAAGCGCGTATTAAGGAAGATGATGAGTCCGTTCCATATTTCTATAATGGTTATTGGTATGTAACACGTTTTGAAACTGGAAAAGATTATCCTATTTACACACGAAAAAAAGAATCTTTAGAAGCTGAAGAATACATTATGTTTGATTGTAATGTAATGGCTAAAAAGCATAAATACTTTAAATTAGGTGGTATTTCTATTAGTCCAGATAATACCATGGCTGCTTTTTCGGTAGATACGGTAAGCAGACGTCAATACACCATTCAAATAAAAAATTTAGAAACTGGGAAATTGCACCCAAATAAAATTAAAAACACCACAGGTGGTTGTACCTGGGCAAGTGATAATAAAACAGTTTTTTATTCGGTAAAGGACCCCGTGACTTTGCGTGCTTATAAAATATTTAAGCATAATATTCATGAGAAAGCGTCAGAAGATATAGAGGTTTATCATGAAAAAGATGAAACTTTTAATGCCTTTGTTTATAAAACGAAGTCAAGAAAATATATTGTTGTTGGTTCATCGAGTACCTTAACGTCTGAATATCGCATATTACCAGCTGATAATCCGGATGGTGAATTTAAGATGTTTCAGGAACGTGAACGCGGATTGGAATATGCTATAGCTCATTATAATGATGCCTTTTATATTATTACGAATAATGATAAAGCCATTAATTTCAAACTTCAAAGAACTCCAGAAACACATACAGATAAAACGCATTGGGTAGATGTTATTCCGCACAGGCCAGATGTTCTTTTAGAAGATATAGAAATATTTCGCGACTATTATGTGTTAAATGAACGCATTCAAGGTCTTAATAAATTACGTGTTATTGGTTGGAATGGTACCGAAGATTATTATTTACCCTTTAACAGTGAAACATACACAGCCTATTTAGGTAATAATCCGGAGTTTAATTCTGATGTTTTAAGGTATGGTTATAATGCCATGACGACTCCAAGTTCTGTAATGGAATTTGATTTTAAAACGAAAACAAACACCGTTTTAAAAGAGCAAGACGTTTTAGGCGATTTTAATAAAGATGATTATACGTCTGAACGTATTTGGGCTACAGCCAGAGATGGTGAAAAAATTCCGATGTCTGTCGTTCATAAAAAAGGGGTGAAAAAGGATGGGAAAAATCCGCTATTATTATATGCCTATGGTTCGTATGGTGCTACAATAGATCCGTATTTTTCTACTATTCGTTTAAGTTTACTAGATCGTGGTTTTATTTATGTAATTGCCCATATTCGAGGTGGTGAATATTTAGGTCGTGATTGGTATGAAAACGGTAAATTATTAAGGAAAGAAAATACGTTTTCCGATTTTATAGATTGTTCCAAGTATCTCATTGATCAAAATTATACTACAACAAAACAGTTGTATGCTAATGGCGGTTCAGCAGGTGGTTTACTCATGGGAGCTATTATCAATATGAATCCTGAATTATACAATGGTGTAGTTGCAGCTGTTCCTTTTGTAGATGTGGTAACAACGATGTTGGATGATTCTATTCCACTAACAACAGGTGAGTATGATGAATGGGGAAATCCTAATGAAGAAACCTATTATCATTATATGAAATCTTATTCACCTTATGATAACGTAAAAGCACAAGACTATCCAAATCTTTTGGTAACGACGGGAATTCACGATTCTCAAGTTCAGTATTGGGAGCCCGCTAAATGGGTTGCCAAATTGCGCGATTTAAAAACCGACTCAAACATATTGCTGTTGCAAGTTGATATGCATACGGGTCATGGCGGTGCTTCTGGACGATTTGAGAGTTTAAAAGAAGTGGCTTTGGAGTACGCGTTTTTACTGGATTTAGAGGGAATTAGCCAATAGTTTAAAAAAAAGTTGTATTTTTGCGAGGTTTTAAGCTGCATTTCACCAAAAAAATGGAGTTACTCAAAAAGTAAATATGGGACACAAAAATCAAGTTTACAATAGTGTGTTAGATCTTATTGGTAACACACCTTTAATAAAATTGAATACAATTACAGCACCTTTTAATGGCAACTATTTTGCAAAAGTAGAAGCCTTTAATCCAGGACACTCTTCCAAAGATAGAATTGCATTATACATCATAGAACAAGCTGAAAAGCAAGGTATATTAAAACCTGGCGACACGATAATAGAAACAACCTCTGGAAACACGGGTTTTAGTTTAGCAATGGTGAGTATTATAAAAGGGTATAAGTGTATTTTGGCAGTGAGTTCAAAATCATCTCCTGATAAGATTGATATGCTGAAAACCATGGGAGCCAAAGTATATGTTTGTCCAGCTCATGTAGCTGCAGACGATCCAAAATCCTATTACGAAGTTGCCAAGCGTTTACATGAAGAAACAGAAGATTCTGTTTATATTAACCAATATTTTAACGAATTAAATATAGATGCGCATTACCATTCTACAGGTCCAGAAATCTGGAATCAGACAGAAGGTAAAATCACGCATTTAGTTGCTTGTAGCGGTACTGGAGGAACTATTTCTGGAATTGCTAAATATTTAAAAGAACAAAATCCAGATGTTAAAATTTTAGGTGTGGATGCGTATGGTTCCGTATTGAAGAAATACCATGAAACACGCGAGTTTGATGAGAAAGAAATATATCCTTACCGTATTGAAGGTTTAGGAAAAAACTTAATTCCAACAGCTACAGAATTTGATGCTATTGATGAATTCATCAAAGTAACAGATGAAGAAAGCGCACTTACAGCTCGTGAAATTGCCAAAACCGAAGGCTTATTCGTTGGGTATACTTCTGGAGCAGCTATGCAAGCCATCAAACAATTAAATGAAGAAAATACATTTGGTGAAAATGATGTAATTGTTGTTGTTTTTCCAGATCATGGATCACGTTATATGAGTAAAATATATAGTGATACATGGATGAAGGAACAAGGCTTTTTAGATACTGCCAAAGTAAAAGATAAAGAAGGCATCGAATTCATTTAAGGATGTCAGCATATAGAACACATGATAGTTAGCTCTAAACATTTTTAGTTAACTATCATGTGTTGTTAATAATAGAACGTAAAATTATTATGTTGTGAAATTTTAAATATCTAATTTTGCATCATCTAACTAGATTAATAGCTTTATGAGAGATTTATTTGATAAAATATATAGAGATAAAGGACCTCTAGGAAAATGGGCTTCCCATGCCGAAGGTTATTTCGTATTCCCAAAATTAGAAGGTGAAATTTCTAATCGTATGAAATTCCGAGGAAAAGAAGTGGTAACATGGAGTATAAACGATTATTTAGGTTTAGCTAACCATCCGGAAGTTCGTAAAGTAGATGCTGAAGCTGGTGCAGCTTATGGTTCTGCATATCCAATGGGAGCACGTATGATGTCCGGTCACACAGAACTTCATGAAACATTACAAAATGAATTAGCAGCTTTTGTTGATAAAGAAGCGGCTTACTTATTAAATTTTGGTTACCAAGGAATGTTGTCAACTATTGATGCTTTGGTATCTAAAGATGATATTATTGTTTATGATGTGGATGCTCACGCGTGTATTATTGACGGTGTGCGTTTGCATATGGGTAAGCGTTTTACTTATAAACACAATGACGTTGAAAGTTTAGAGAAAAACTTGGAGCGAGCTACTAAAATGGCAGAACAAACTGGAGGTGGAATTTTAGTGATTTCAGAAGGTGTTTTTGGTATGCGTGGTGAGCAAGGTCGCTTGAAGGAAATCGTAGAATTAAAGAAAAAATATAATTTCAGATTCTTTGTTGATGATGCACACGGATTCGGTACACTAGGTGCTAATGGAGCTGGAGCAGGTGAGGAGCAAGGTGTTCAGGATGGTATAGATGTTTATTTTGCAACCTTTGCAAAAGCTATGGCAAGTACTGGTGCTTTTATTGCTGCTGATAAAGAAATTATAGATTACTTAAAATACAACTTACGTTCGCAAATGTTTGCGAAATCATTGCAAATGCAATTGGTTGTTGGTGCGTTAAAACGTTTAGATATGTTACGTACCATGCCAGAATTAAAGCAAAACCTTTGGAAAATTGTTGATGCGTTACAATCTGGATTAAAAGAACGTGGTTTTGATATTGGAACAACACAAAGTTGTGTAACGCCAGTTTACTTAAAAGGAAGTATTCCTGAAGCAATGGCTTTAGTTAAAGACTTACGTGAAAATTATGGTATTTTCTGTTCTATCGTTGTATATCCCGTAATTCCTAAAGGATTAATTTTACTGCGAATGATTCCAACTGCAACACATACGTTGGAAGATGTAAGAGTTACGTTGGATGCTTTTGATGCTATTAGAACCCGTTTAGAGAACGGAACGTATAAGCGTTTATCTGCTGCAGTTACTGCTGCTATGGAAAAGTAATCCGATAGATATAATATAAAAAAAGCCGATTTTAATTTAAAATCGGCTTTTTCTTTATATTGCTTTCTTAAAAGTTTTTCTTCGTTTAATAATCTTGGTATCAAAATCTTTCCATATTTGATGTGACGCATGATTATCAGCTAATTCTGGAAGTCGAATACAAGTCTCAATCCCAGATTTTGTAAATGATTTGTGAAATTGATTAAAAATAACGGCAGTAACACCTTTGTTTTGATAATGCTCATCCACACCAATTAAATAGAACAAAGCTGTCTTGCTCGATTTTTTCGCTTTTAGTAGCTTTAAAAATCCGAAAGGAAACAATTTGCCTTTTGCTTCTTGTAAAGCTTCAGAAAATGATGGTAAAACGATGGCAAAAGCTACCATTTTATCATGTTCATCAAATACAAATTTGATATATTCTGGATTGATAAAGTTGATAAATTTCTTCTTAAAATAATCGCGTTGGGGATCAGAAATTGGTACAAACGACGATAGTTTAGAATAGGATTGATTAAACAAATCAAACATACTATCTAAATGCGGTATAATTTCACTGGTTTTAGTATAACTACCAGCTCTCAATTTAAAACGCTTTAAAATGATGTCATTCGCTCTTACAAAACGTTCAATAGGTAAGTTGATAAACGAAAATTTACTTTCTATATATTCTTTCTCAGTTTCAAAACCCAATTGATTAAAATGATCAATATAATAGGGGTGGTTATACCAAGTTGCCATAGTTCCAATGTGATCAAAACCTTCCGTTAACGCACCATTTTTATCTAAATTAGAAAAACCAACAGGTCCTTCCATATAGTCAAGATTATGCTGTTTGCCTATTTCGGCAACTTTATCAAATAGGAGTTTAGAAACATGAATATCATCAATAGTATCAAACCAACCAAAGCGCATTTTCTTAACTTTCTGTTCGTTGACTTCTGTCCAATTCACAATAGTCGCTATTCGACCAACAACTTCATTGTTTTTGTAAGCTAGAAAAAAGCGCGCTTCGGCATGTAGAAAAGCGGGGTTTTTATCTGCGCTTAGTGTGCCAACTTCATCAGATATAATGGGCGGTACCCAGTATTTTGAATCTTTATATAATGAAAATGGAAATGTGACGAAACGTTTTAGTTCTTTTTTGTTTTTTACTTCGTGTAATTGTATCATATAGCTTTCAACATCTAATTTAAACCTTCATCAAAATCAGTATCTTCTTTTTCGCGTTTGTTTTTGTTTTTTCCACGCGCTTTATTTTCTCGACGTTCTAACTCTTCATCAGCTGATGTACCGTCTTTTTCTTCTTTGTCTTTATGAAAATCTAATCTGTAGGATGCGCCAATAGTAACGCCAAATACAGTAGGTGTATCTTTTGTATTAAAAGTTAAAGCCGTATCAAGTTGGAAATTCTTACTCCATAAATACGCACCACCAAAACGAATAAGATTATCTGCATAAAAATCACTATTAATACCTTGTGTTTCACCAAACAGAACCCATTGGTCGGTTATAGACTTGGTAAGCGTTAAAATAAAGGAGAAATCAGATTGATCTGTTCCTATTCGGTCTAAAATAAAGTTGGTAACAAAAACCCAACCGCTTGCAAAATTATTTTGCGTTCCTACCATAACTTTAGGGCTAAAACCTTCAACACCATAAGCCGTAAACGGATTATCTTTAGCATCAAAATTAGCACCTGCGTAAACGGCAACTGCAGGAATTAACTGCTTCCACTTGAATTTATTATTGGCTTTCCAACTTCTTAAATCTGGTTTTTCTTCACCTGCATTTTTATAAGGATCATATACCAAATATTTAGCACCAACAGTTAAGGTTTTAAAATTACTGAAAGTTTCGTCAGTAGTAACAATGCCAGTATAACTTCTGTTCGTTGACTGAAATGTCCCTTCCACATTAACTTCTAACTGTGGGAATAAAAAGCCATAGCGAACTGCAAAATCAGCACCAAAGCTTTTATCCTCTCTATTTAAAAGATTGTGATTTTCATTCAAAATATAAGGGCCAACTTCAAACTGAACCACATTAGTTCCTACGGAAAATGCACTTCTTGAAACACCAGGTCTGTTTGAATTTATAACTTCGGTATATTGCGCGTACGAATAAAGTGTTGTAAACGAAACAAGTAGAAATAAATAGGCTTTAATTGATTTCATAAGTTTTTGTTTGATTTCAAATATAGATATTTTATATTTTTTTTAAGTATTTAAGAGGTAATTTAAATAGTAAGAATTGTATTTTTGTAAAAATTTAGTGATATGCTTCAACACGCATCATTTATGGGCTTAATTAAAACAATTTTAATCATATTATTAGTTTGGTACGGGATGAAAATTTTATCGCGTTTGTTTGCACCTGCTTTAATGCGCTATGTCGCTAAAAAGGCGGAAGCGAAATTCGGACAACAATTCAATCAGAGACAACCTCAAGAGCCTACTAAAAATGAAGGTGAGACGGTTATTGATAAAGTACCACAATCAAATACTTCAAATAAAAACGTTGGCGAATATGTAGATTACGAAGAAATTGATTAATTTTCGCCTTCATTGATTAATCCGATTTCATGCAATTTTCAATAAAAAAATGCCTGCCTCATATTCTTGTTTTAGTAGGCTTTATTTGTCTTTCATTAGCTTATTTTAGTCCTGTTTTAAAAGGTAAAGAAATTTATCAAAGCGATATTAAACACTATATCGGTATGTCCAAGCAGCAAAAGGACTTTAAAGCAGATACAGGAGATGAAACGTATTGGACCAATAGTGCTTTTGGTGGTATGCCAACGTATCAGTTAGGTGTAAAATACCCACATAATTACATTAAGCAACTCGATTTAACCTTACGCTTTTTGCCAAGACCAGCGGATTATCTATTCCTCTATTTTATAGGGTTTTACATATTGTTACTAACATTAAAGGTTGACTTCAAATTAGCGGCTTTAGGCGCCTTGGCTTTTGGTTTTTCTACCTATTTAATTATCATATTAGGTGTTGGCCATAATAGTAAAGCGCATGCTATTGCATATATGCCTCTAGTTTTAAGTGGCATCATCCTCACATTTCGAAAAAAATATATTGTAGGGTTTCTATTAACTGCTGTTGCTATGGCTTTGGAGTTGGTGGCTAATCACTTTCAAATGACCTATTACTTGATGTTTTTAGTTATGGTAATTGGTATTGCCTATTTGGTAGATGCTTATAAGAAAAAAATGCTACCTCATTATTTTAAATCTGTTGGTATCATGGTAGCTGCTGTGGTTTTGGCTATTGGATTAAATGCTACAAATATTCTAGCGACTCAAGAATATGCTGCGGAAAGTACGCGTAGTCAAAGTGATTTAACTATTAATCCAGATGGTTCGCCTAAAGAAGTAACAACTGGTTTAGATAAAGCCTACATAACAGAATATAGCTACGGACTTTTAGAAACCTTCAATTTATATATTCCACGGTTTTTAGGCGGTGGAAGTTATGAGGACGTAGGAAAAGATTCCGCTTCGTATGATTTTTACCTAACACTTGGTGCAACGCCTCTTCAGGCTATGCAAGAAGTAAAACAGACACCAACATATTGGGGAGACCAAACCATAGTTGAAGCACCAGCTTATATTGGAGCAGTGGTGTTATTTTTGTTCGTTCTTGCCTTATTTTTAGTGAAAGGTCGCTTGAAATGGTGGTTAGTTGGTGGAACCGTGCTATCACTTTTATTATCTTATGGGAAGAATCTCGGGTTTTTAACCGATTTCTTTATTGATTTTGTACCTATGTATAACAAGTTTAGAGCGGTAAGTTCTATTCAAGTTATTTTAGAATTGTGTATTCCAATATTAGCTATTTTCGGGTTGGTACGTTTATTTAATCCACTTGAAAAACAAGAAGAAAAGCTAAAAGCTTTAAAATATACGGCTATGATTACTGCGGGATTAGCTGTGGTATTTTTACTCTTTAAATCGTCTTTATTTAATTTTGTTGGTGCTAATGATGGGTTGTACCGTCAGAATTATGGCCCTCAATTTATTGATGCTGTTATTAAAGACCGAAAAGCATTTTTTACACAAGACACGTTACGAACCTTAATTTTAGTGCTACTTTCAGCAGGAACGATCTTTATGTTTATTAAGGAGAAACTATCTGAAAAAATAGTCATAATCATTTTTGCTGGTTTAATCGTTTTCGATTTAGTTGGTGTAGATAGACGCTATGTGAATAATGATAATTTCGTTTCATCTGTTCAAGTTAACAAACCGTATCAAGCTAATGCTGCGGATTTAGCGATTTTAAAAGATCCTGAACATTTTAGAGTTTTAGATTTAACATCAGGTGGTGCAAGAGCGTCGTATTTCCATAATTCGGTTTCAGGATATCATGCTGCAAAGTTGAAACGTTTTAATGAGTTGTATGATTTTCATATTTCGCAAAACAATATTAACGTGTTGAATATGCTAAATGCCAAGTATATTATTGCGCAAGATGATGATGATAATTTATTTCCATACACAAATACAGATGCCAATGGAAACGCCTGGTTTGTAAGTAATTTAGAACAGGTTAATGATCCTAATATTGAAATTTTAAAACTAGATAGTTTAAATACGAAGCAAATTGCAATTACCTCTATGAAAGGATTGGAAAACAAAACATTTCCAATAGATTCATCGGCAAATATCCAGGTAGAAATATATAAACCAAACTATATTAAATACCAATCGGAATCTGCTGTAGATGGTTTTGTTGTATTTTCTGAAATATATTATAATCATGGATGGAATGCTTATATAGATGGTGAATTAATGCCATACACACGTGTTAATTATGTATTACGTGCAATGAATGTTCCGGCCGGCAAACATACTATCGAATTTAAGTTTGAACCAGAAGTAATACAAACGGGTAGCACCATTGCTTTGGCAAGTTCTGTTATTTTCGGATTATTATGTTTAGGTGGTTTGTTTTATGGTTTTAAACGTAAAACAGACTAGTGTGCGCAAAAAGGTGCTTATCGTTACATATTATTGGCCACCAGCAGGAGGTCCCGGTGTGCAACGTTGGTTGAAATTTGTAAAATACTTACCGGATTTTAACATAGAACCCATTGTATATATTCCAGAAAATCCTAATTATCCGATTGTTGATAATAGCTTACTATCCGAAATTCCTGATTCGGTAACCATCATTAAACAGCCAATTTCAGAACCTTATAAATTAGCTGGTTTGTTTTCAAAAAAGAAAACAAAAACAATCAGTAAAGGAATTATTACCAATGATGATAAACAAACTGCATTAGAGCAGATATTACTTTTTATTCGCGGTAATTTCTTTATTCCAGACGCGCGAAAGAGTTGGGTGAAACCTTCTGTAGCATATTTATCTAGCTATATTAAAACACAAGAGATAGATACGATTATTACAACAGGCCCTCCACATAGTTTGCATTTAATTGGTTTGGAGCTAAAAAAGAAACTAAACTTGAATTGGCTAGCTGACTTCCGTGACCCTTGGACCACTATTGGTTACCATAAGCAACTAAAACTCACCAAAAGCGCTGAAAACAAGCATAAGCAATTAGAGCAAGATGTTTTAAGAAGTGCCGATCGAATTATAGTGACAAGTTACGTTACGAAAGCAGAATTTAAAGAAAAAACAAACAAACCAATTTCGGTAATTACTAATGGCTATGATGCTAATCATATAACCAAGCCTGAATTGGATTCTCAATTTACTTTGGCGCATATTGGTTCCTTACTATCCAAACGAAATCCCGAAATATTGTGGCAGGCTTTAAGTGATTTGATTGTTGAAAAACCAAGTTTTGCAACAGACTTCAAGTTGAATTTAGTCGGTTTTGTGAGTGAAGATGTGTTGCAATCTATGGATTCATATGATTTAAGTGATTATATAAATGAAGTTGGTTATGTATCACATGAAGAAGCAGTTAGATTTCAAAAAAAATCACAAGTACTTTTGTTAATTGAAATAGATTCGCCAGATACACGTTGTATAATCCCTGGGAAGCTATTTGAATACATGGTTTCGGAAAGACCTACAATTGCAATAGGTCCTGAAGGATCAGACGTAGCAACTATTTTAAAAGAAACTAATACAGGTAGCTATTTTAAATATGATGATTATAACGCTTTAAAGAAGCAAATTGAGTTGTATTACGAATCGTTTAAAAAAGGAAGTTTACATTCGCATGGTATTGGATTACAAAAATATAGTAGAAAAGCATTAACTAAATCATTATCCGAGTTATTATAAATGGGAATCGTTACCAGTCAGTCCATAAAAAATACGCTTATCACCTATCTAGGTTTTGGATTAGGTGCTATAAATGTGTTGTTTTTATTTACTGAATTCATTAGTGACGAATACTTCGGCCTAATTACCTATATTTTTTCTACAGCCAATGTTATGATGCCAATTTTAGCATTTGGTGTCCATAATACACTTATAAAGTTCTATTCAACTTATAAAACGCGACAAACACAGAACGGGTTTTTAATACTCATGTTGTTTTTACCTTTAGCAATTATTATTCCTACAGCTATTATTGGCTATTTTGCTTTTGATGTTATTAGTACATGGTTATCTGGGACCAACACCATAGTTGCAGATTATGTTTGGCTCATCTTTATTTCGGCAGTTGCTTTTTCTTATTTTGAAGTGTTTTATGCGTGGTCTCGTGTACAAATGCAAAGTGTTTTTGGGAATTTCATGAAGGAAGTCTTCCATAGAGCTGGAACCATGATTTTATTGTTCTGCTTGTATCTAGGTTTTATAGATGTTGAACAACTTATTTATAGTATAACAGGCATTTATATTATTCGTGTGGTTATCATGAAGTTATACGCCTTTAGTTTGCGGTTTCCGTCCTTTAACACCGTTAAAATTCCGAATCTTTCATCAGTATTAAAATATACTTCACTAATAATTATAGCAGGATCCGTTGCCAATGTTATTTTGGAAGTCGATAAATTTATGCTGAATAGGTATGTAGCCATTGAATATGTAGCTTATTATGGTGTAGCTATATATATTGCGTCTGTAATTGGTGTTCCTAGTCGCTCCATGCATCAGATAATTAGTCCACTAACAGCTAAATTATTGAATGAAAGGAACAGAGGTGAACTGGGTAAATTATACAAAAAAAGTTCGTTGAGTTTATTTATTATTAGTGGGTTTATTTTCTTGCTTATTATCTTAAATATTAATGAATTATATAATTTCATTAATGAAAATTATGCAGACGGAATATTAGTTGTTTTTGTAATCAGTCTATCCAAACTTACCGATAGTCTATTAGGGAATAACAATGCTATTTTATTCAATAGTGATTATTACCGAATGGTGCTTGTTTTGGGTGTGTTTTTAGCGGTATTGACAGTCGTTTTAAATATGGTGTTTATTCCTATATATGGTATAAATGGTGCTGCATTTGCCACTTTTTTATCCATATTATTGTATAATTTAGCGAAGCTATGCTTTGTACATATAAAATTAAAGATGCAGCCTTTTACCATTAATACAGTTAAAGTACTTGTGCTTATAATTGTGAATCTGGGCGTGTTTTATTTTTGGGATTTTCCATGGCATCCAATACTAAATATAGGTTTGAAATCTTTCTTAATAACTGCTTTTTATGGAACGGTTGTTTACACTTTGCATTTTTCTGAAGATATTACCCAGCTTATCAATACAATTATCAAACGTATTAAAAGAGAAAATCCCACGAAGTAGCTTTGAGGCATACATATCGCAGGACTTTCTTACTAACCAACCAAAATTTTTATCTTCTTCGACTAGAGTCCGATTGTCTGGAGTTTCTAGTAGTTTTTCTTTCTTTACTATATGTACGAGATTTAGTAGCACTTGGTTTTTTATTTACCTGATTATTTTTACTAACACGTTTAGATTGGGTTCTAGAATTTGTGCTTTTCCTCGTACTGTTATCTCTTGAACTGTAAGCAGAAACTTTTCTATTGCTATTTCTTGAACTTGCCTTACTATTACCACGCGTACTAGGTTTTGATTTAGTTTCAGTATTACTACGTACGCTACCGTTTGTTTGCATGGTATTAGAACGTCTTGGGTTTGTATTTCCTCTAACTGAATTCTCATTAGTTCTACTTCTTGGCGTTTGTTGAACCGCATTGTTTCTACTTCTAGGCGCTTGTTGTGAAACCGAATTCCCACGTCTGTTTGGTGAACTAGTTGCCAAATCTGAACGTCTAGTTATAGTATTTCCTCTTCGGCTAGCAACTGCACTTGTACGTCTGTAATTATTGGCATAAGGGGTTGAATAACTATATCGAACCGGTGTGTAATGTTGTCTGTATGGTCTTTTATAAACTACGCAATAATCGTAAGCAGGAACGCGGTAATACCTGTGCCATGGTCTATACACATAAATGCGGTTATAAGGATTTATAAATCCTGTACAATACGTGAATTGGTTATAACGGTTATAATGAACATACATGCCACCAACACTTACCAAATAACCAAAACTATTGTAGCGCATGGATACATCGCCAACACGAGTTACACGACCGTAATAATCATAAAAAACAGGTATGTGTTCAATTTGAATAATGGCTCCAAACTCATCGTATTGGACAAAACCATTATAATCATAACCTGTGTTAAAACTAATGCTCACATTAGGTGTATTGACGGAAACATTCACATTATTCGTATAATTAGCCATATGAAAATCAAATTGGCCATCCGGAAATAAGGAGAACTCTATGCCACCTTCAACAAAAATGAAATTATTCCCATTACCAAATCCGCTATTATTTATTTCATAAGGTTTTTGATCTGGTATGTCATTCGTGCTAGCCATGACGGCTGTACTTGACACTAATAGTATCGAAAATATATATACTAACTGTTTCATAATTGTTGTGTATTAATTAAACTCATTTATTGTAAAACAAACAACGTGCCAAAAAAATTAAAATTTAAGTATATAATTGAATTTCAATTAATTAAAAATTTATTAGAGCCATAAAATTGAGAAACTGTTATTGAATTATTTGTTATTATTATAAACTCAACAACCTAACAAAAACTAAAATCCCAAATAATCATTTTCAGATTACTTGGGATTTTTCACTAACTAACTAACTAACTAAAACTTATCTTTTACGCTTTATTGGTTGCGCTTTGATTTTAGGGTCATCTGATTTACCCTTTTTATAGTAATAGAAATCTTCTGAATTATAATCATTATTATTATAATCAGAATGTGTATTTATAGAACCATGACTTGTAGTACAGCTATAAATACCACAAACGTGACACATATTACTAAATGGACTCACAAAACCATATTGGCTAATAATTTCGCCCCAACTGTTATAATTAATATGTAATCCACCAACTTGTTTTAACAAGCCATTTCGATTATAGTTCATATATATAGATCCAGCACGTTTAATTTTCCCGTTTCGGTCGTAATTAATAAATACATTCCCAATCCGTCTTACTTGTCCGTTGGCATCATGAGTTATAATGACACCTCGATTTCTTGGAGCTGCATAACGTACGCCTTTAGTGGCTGCAGGAGCGCCAAAGGTGACATTTACAGAACCACGTCTTGTTTGTGTTGAGCTTCTGTAGTAATAATTACTTTCAAAGTGACTTGCTTGTGGACTCGCATTTGTATTAAAGTCAAAACTACCATTTGGAAAAATCATGAATTCAATACCACGTTCCATAAAAATAATTGGCTGCGCATAGCTATTGTTCAAAATTGTTAAATCATCAGCTGTAGATACAGACCGATTTTCGTTTGCTGTTACAGTTGTTAATCCTATTAACAAAGCTGTAAATAAAAGTACTTGTTTTTTCATCTTATTAGGATTTTGATTATGCCTACTCATGAGCTTTTCGGCTTTCGCTATGTTCAAAGTAGTATCCAATTGTCGTGCCAAAAACATAAGTCATTGATATGTAGATTTTTATTGTTTCTAAAATGTGATTTCTTTTTTATAGTTTTATAACTTCAATAAAATTGTATGGCTCATAATAATCATATTTGTAAGAATTGCGAATCGTTATTCAATGAAAACTTTGAATTTTGTCCGCATTGTGGTCAAAAACGAAATGATGATTTGACGCTGAAAGTTTTGTTTTATAATACGATTAGCAACTATTTTTCTTTTGATGCACGTTTCTTTAAAAGCTTTTTACCACTTCTATTAAAACCAGGTTATCTAGCGAAGCAATTTGTTTTAGGAAAACGCTTGTTGTACTTGCATCCAGCTCAAATGTATTTGTTTATTGCCATTGTGTTTTTCTTTTTGAATTCCTTTAAAGTAACTAATTGGACGGAAAAATTAGATGCTAATTTGACTAAAGGCTTTGAAAAAGATGTGATATATGATAGCACTACAGGCGATTCCATTAAAGATGCCATGAATTTAGAAAAAAGGCTAACAAAACTAAAACTTGATTCTGTTGATAGAGTTGAAGTTAGAAAGGCATTAAAAAATAATCAGTTTATAACAGGGATGACAGATAAGGAAATAGATTCTATCGTTCAAGACAAGGATTTTAGGGCTGTTGAATTTTCGTTAGGACCCATTGAAAAAACACTAGATTCTTTAATTGCATTGGATGCTCCAGAGGAAGTTATTTACAAAGAAATGGGACGTCCCGATGATGCAGGAACCATTAAAACTAGAATATATAAGCAAGGATTGAAGTTCTATAAATTAAAAAAAGCTGGTGGATTATTTCAAACGTTTTTTGACACCATTCCTATTGCCATGTTCTTTGTATTACCAATTTTCGCATTAATCTTATTCTTGTTCTATAGAAAGAGTGGAAGTTATACGCATCATTTAATATTTAGCTTTTACTATTTCTCCTACCTATTTACAGTATTTAGCTTAATTATTATTGTTAATTTCATGGTCGATATTCCAGATTGGATTGACTGGATTATAATTTTATCGACTTTCATCTACTTGGTTTTGGCTATGAAACGATTTTATAATCAGAGTATGGTTAAAAGTTTCTTTAAAGCATGTTTTACTACTATACTATTCTCACCTGTTGTGGTGATTACAGGTGTTGTTGTGCTAGTTTTTGCTTTTATGTTTTATTAAAGTTTCTCTTTTAGGTAGTGTCCAGTGATAGATTTCTTGTTTTTAACAAGTTCTTCAGGAGTACCTTCTGCAATGAGTTGTCCACCACGTTCACCGCCTTCTGGACCTAAATCGATAATATAGTCAGCACATTTTATCAATTCCAAATTGTGTTCAATAACAATAATAGAATGTCCTTTTTCAATCAACGCATAAAAGGATTTTAGTAGTTTTTGAATATCATGAAAGTGCAAACCGGTTGTTGGTTCATCAAAAATGAATAAAGCTTGATCACTTTTGCTACCTTTTCCTAAAAATGTAGCTAGTTTAATACGCTGTGCTTCACCACCAGAAAGGGTAGAGGAGCTTTGCCCTAATGTTACATAACCCAAACCAACATCTTGTAAAGGTTGTAGTTTAGTTTGAATTTTTTTCTGTTCGGTCTTCGTGAAAAAATCAATGGCATCATCAATGGTTAAGTTTAAAATATCGTCAATAGATTTGCCTTCAAATTGAACTTCTAATACTTCTTTCTTAAAGCGTTTTCCGTTACAGGTTTCACAGGTTAAATGCACATCTGCCATAAATTGCATTTCAATAGTCACTTCACCTTCACCTTTACAAGTTTCACAACGCCCACCATCTACATTAAAACTAAAATGCTTGGGTTGGTAATTCCGTATTTTACTTAATTTCTGACTCGCAAAAAGCGCGCGAATATCATCATAAGCCTTGATATAGGTTACTGGATTGGAACGTGATGATCTTCCTATAGGATTTTGATCTACAAATTCAATATGTTTAACATTGCTAAAATTTCCTTTTAATTCCGAAAATTGCCCTGGTTTATCACCAAAGTCCGTTATTTTCTTTTGTAAAGCAGGATAAACAATTTTTTTAATCAGTGTACTTTTTCCACTTCCAGAAACGCCTGTTACAACGGTTAGCATACCAAGCGGGAGTGTGACATCTATGTTTTTTAAATTGTTTTCTTTGGCGCCAATAATTTCAACCGCATATTTAGACGTGCGTCTTTTTTCAGGAACTTTAATTTCCAAATCACCATTTAAATATTGCGCCGTTAGAGAAGAAGATTTTAAAATATCTTGAAACGTTCCAGTAGCAACCACATGACCACCAAATGTGCCAGCTTCAGGACCAATATCTATAATTTCATCTGCAGCTTGCATGATATCTTCATCATGTTCTACTACAATTACGGTATTACCTAAATCGCGTAAAGCTTTTAAAACATCAATTAGACGTTCGGTATCTTTTGGGTGTAAACCAATACTCGGCTCATCTAAAATGTACATGGAACCAACCAAACTACTTCCTAAACTGGTCGCTAAATTAATACGCTGACTTTCACCACCAGAAAGCGTGTTCGATTTTCTATTGAGGGTTAAATAACTTAAACCCACATTATCCAAAAAGCTTAATCGGTTGTTTATTTCTTTTAATAAACGCTTTGCTATTTGAGTATCGTGCGCATTTAACTTTAGGTTTTTAAAGAATTCAGCTAACGTGTCCAAAGGCATGTCTACCAGATCCGTAATGGTGGCATTGCTAATTTTTACAAAATCTGCTTCCGGACGTAAACGTTTTCCTTTACAGGTTTTACACTTTGTTTTTCCACGATATCTAGAAAGCATAACGCGATTCTGAATTTTATATGCTTTGGATTCTAATTCGGCAAAAAAGCTATTTAAGCCTTCAAAATATTGATTACCATCCCAAACTAATTGTTTTTGGGCTGGCGTTAAATCATAATAAGGTTTATGTATCGGGAAATTGAATTTATGCGAATTATTAACTAGCTGATCTTTATACCAACTCATACTATCACCACGCCATGCAAATACAGCGCTATCATAGATGGATAATCCCGTATTTGGAATTACTAAATCTTCATCAATACCAATTACATCACCATAACCTTCACAGGTTGGACAAGCACCATATGGATTATTGAAACTAAATAAATGGACATTTGGTTCTAAAAAATCAATGCCATCTAATTCAAATTTATTACTGAAATGTTCTTGCTTATTTGTGGAAAGTGATTCAATATAACAATTACCTTTTCCTTCAAAAAAGGCCGTTTCAATAGCATCTGCTAATCGGTTATAAAAATCTTCTTCGTCTTTGGTAATAACACGATCTACAACCAAATAGATGTTTTCCGGCTTTTCTTTTATATCAAAAGCCTCATCAATTCGCACCACAGAGTCATTCACTTTAATTCTAGCGTAACCTTGTTGATTAAGTACTTTTAATTTATCAGCTAATTTTCTATCTTTTTCTAAAAAAACAGGAGCGAGGAGGAGGAGTTTTTCACCTTCAGGAAATGCTTTAATATGTTTTAAAACATCAGCAACGGTATCTTTTTTAACCTCTTTATCAGATTTAGGCGAATAGGTTTTACCAATTCTAGCAAACAGTAATTTTAAATAATCATAAATTTCAGTTGATGTTCCAACTGTAGACCGTGGATTGGTAGAGTTCACTTTCTGCTCGATGGCAATAGCTGGCGCAATACCTTTTATGTAATCTACTTTAGGTTTATTTAAACGACCTAAAAACTGTCTGGCGTAACTGGATAAGCTTTCTACATAACGCCTTTGCCCTTCGGCATAAAGGGTATCAAAAGCTAAACTTGATTTTCCGGATCCTGATAATCCTGTAATTACCACCAATTTATTCCGAGGAATAACAACATCAATATTTTTTAAATTGTGCAATTTAGCACCTTTAATGATGATGTTTTCTTTAGGATTGACTTCGGAAATATTAGTATTCATAAGCTATTGGCAGAATTAATTGTGCAAAGATACTACAACAAAATACCATTAAAAAATAGAATGTATTGCAAATTATTTTAGGGAAATATGAAAATAAGTTTGTTTTTTTAAAAGATATGTTGTTATATTTGGATTCTATAAACCTAAAAATCACAAGAGTAGCCTATACGTTTAACATTACTTTATAATATCTTTTTAACCCCAAACCAGATTTATTCTGGTATAAAAGTAATGATTATGCAAAACAATCTTATCACGGATGCTACCTTGGTTACCAGTTACATACAAGGAAATGAGCAAGCCATTGAGGTCTTAATCAATAGGCATAAACAACGTATTTTCAGTTTCATTTATTCTAAAGTTTATGATCGGGATATTGCCGATGATATTTTTCAAGATACCTTCATTAAGGTTATTAAAACCTTAAAAATGGGTAAATACAATGAAGAAGGAAAGTTTTTACCTTGGGTTATGCGTATTTCTCATAATTTGGTAATAGACCATTTCCGAAAAAACAACCGTATGCCTAAATTTAGTAATACGGGCGACTTTAATATTTTTTCTGTTTTAAGTGATAGTACGCTGGATGCTGAAAGAAGTTTAATTAAAGAACAAGTTGAACATGATGTGCGTCGTGTGATTGAAGAATTACCTGAAGATCAAAAAGAAGTGTTAATGATGCGTATGTATAATGACATGAGTTTTAAAGAAATATCAGAAAAAACAGGTGTTAGCATCAATACAGCTTTAGGAAGAATGCGTTATGCATTAATTAATATGAGAAAGATAATAGATAAACATAATATAGTTTTAACTAATTGATACAATATAATTTAACTTGTTGCGTTAAGTAAAGTATAAACCAAAATATTTGAATTTTAATGGCAAAACTTTACTCTCAAAAGAAACCCCAAAATCAAGTTAATTTAAACCCAAAAGAGGAAACTGTAAAATTTCTTCTTGATTATTCGAAGGCTTTAAGTGTTATAAATTGTAATAAGATGAAGTTTGAAGCGCTTCTCAACTAAACTTTGAAAAAGTCCTGATTAGTCTCAGGACTTTTTTTTTTTCATTCCTGCAAATGCAGGAATCTCTTTTTTCTATATTTATTTTTTGTTTCTAGAATAATAATCATTCAACACCGTTTTTCTACCAACTGTCTTCGTAATAATATCTTTTTCCATATCCCAACCTCGAGCAGGCGAATATTCTCTACCATACCAAATAACCTGCAAATGCAAATCATTCCAAAGTTCTTCAGGAAATAAGCGTTTGGCATCTTTCTCTGTTTGGACCACATTCTTTCCATTGGTAAATCCCCAACGATACATGAGTCTATGAATATGTGTATCCACTGGAAAAGCTGGAATACCAAAAGCTTGCGATAATACCACAGCAGCCGTTTTATGACCAACAGCAGGAAGTTCCTCAAGATCTTCATACGTTCTTGGAACTTCACCATTATGTTTATCAATTAAAATGTGTGATAAGCCATGAATCCCTTTGCTTTTCATAGGCGATAAGCCGACAGGCTTGATAATTTCTCTGATTTCTTCAACCGATAGTTTTATCATATCATACGGATTATCTGCTTTAGCAAAAAGTAGTGGTGTAATTTTATTAACCCGAACATCGGTGCTTTGGGCCGACATTAAAACGGCAATCAGCAAGGTATATGGATCTTTATGATCTAAAGGCACTGGAATAGTTGGATACAGTTCCTTTAACGTTTTTATAACGAATTCTACCTTTTCTTGTTTGGTCATAAATTGTATTTTTACAGAAATTGATTTTAAACAAAGATACTATGACAAATTTAAAACCAGGAGATAAAGCACCTAATTTTACAGCAAAAGACCAAGATGGAAATAGCATTTCTTTAAGCGATTATAAAGGAAAGAAACTCGTGTTGTTTTTCTATCCAAAAGCCAGCACGCCAGGTTGTACAGCGGAAGCTTGTAATTTAAGTGATAATTACGGCCGTTTTCAAAAAGCAGGTTATGATATTTTAGGCGTTAGTGCAGATAGCGAAAAAAGACAAAGTACTTTTAAAAATAAATACGATTTTAAATTTCCATTATTAGCCGATGAAGATAAAACGGTTATTGAAGCTTATGGCATTTGGGGACCGAAAAAATTTATGGGTAAGGAGTATGACGGTATTCACAGAACCACTTTTGTTATTGATGAAAATGGACTAATTGAGGAGGTTATTACCAAAGTAAAAACGAAAGCACATACGGATCAGATTTTGGGTTAAAAAGTAAAAAGCGACCTGATTCGGTCGCTTTTTACTCCAACCAAATATAGTCTAGGGCAAATACATAAAATACAATATAATACTTGCCACAATAGCAATTCCTAATACTGCTATTCTTTGAGCTGAAATCTTATTTACCTTATTCTTATATAAAAAAAATAAAGAAATAAATGCTATTGCATTGACCAAAATCAATACATATATATCTTGTTCTGACGTAAAGATATCCAGTTGTTTAGTTAAGATATAACCCAAAATTACTAATATAATTGGAACAAATCTTAAAACTTTTATTGAAAATATTTTCTCTTTCATATTTTACAGTATTAAGAATTTAATAAAAAAAAGCAAGCGCTTGCATAAGATTAATCTTTACGTTAAAACATAATTTTGAATACTGTAAATAAACAAAATATGCCTTAACATTTCCAATTTAGAAAAAAAAAATAGAAATAAACAAGTGTTTTTAATGAAATATGTGTCGTTCATCGAAAAGCCAAAAAACCGTTACGGTTTTCGCGTAAAATGACTCAGCTTGAGTGCTTTGACAAAATATCTGACTTTAATTTTGGTGGTTTTTGGTCATATTTGTCCATATTTACTATGAAATCTATGTTCAAAAAAGAAAGCGCCCCAATTGGGGCGCTTTCTTAATTGTTTAAGCATTAATTTTTGTTCTCAATAGTAAACTAAAACGGACTAATCCGCATAAATATGCTGATAGTCATTAGTTGTAAGAATAATAAGTAAGTCTTCTTCTAAAGTCCGAATAGACATTTCAACAATACGATTCAGTTCTTCACCGTTTTTATAAATAATAAAAGTAGGAACGTGACTTACTTGATACGTATCTTCAATTTTGGAAGGTGATAGTTTATCAGCATCTAAAGCATAGTAATTAATGGCGTTTTCAGATATATGTAGTTCATCCAATATTCTAGCAAATCGCGGAACATCACGTTGACTATCGCTACACCAAGTTCCCATAATTATTTTAAAGCTTAAATTTTTCGTTGGAATATCCTTTAGCGTTTCTATAGTTTGGCTATCTAATTGATAATTTTCGAAATTATCAGAAAACCAAAGGTTAAACACGGAATTACTAACTAATTCTTGTCTTGAAATTTCTCCGACTAAATCTTTTGGAGTTGTTTCAGATTCAGATGACATATCTTGCGCTTTACACGTAAAAAAAAGACCGAAACAGAAAAACAGAGTTACTATTAATTTTTGGTTCATATAAATGGATTTCTATATATCATCTGGGTGAATCATTTCCTCTGTTTCACAACCAAACAGGCTTTTTTCTTTAATTAATTTCGAAACACCTTCTGGTAGCATGGTTTCCCAACCTTCTTCACCATCTGATATTTTTTTAAGGACATTTCTAGAAAAAACAGTTAGTATAGAACTATCATAATCTGTAATATCAACCACCTTACCGTTATACTTGAAAAACTTATAAAGTTCTTTCATACGTGGATGTACTTTCAAGTTTTCGCTGGTTGTTAGTTCGCCATTTTCATCTTGCATAGGATAGAGGTAAACGCGTAAATCTTTGAAAAACAGTTTTCCAAATGCTTCTAAAATACCACCACTTAAATGACGGTAATATTTCTCGTCAAAAATATCAACCAAGTTATTGACGCCCATGGCTAATCCCATCCGGCTCTTGGTGTATTGTGAAAAATATTCTACTAATTTATAATATTCCTGGAAATTGGAAATTAAAACTGTGTGTCCTAATGAACATAGTAATTTGGCACGATCCATAAAATCTTGCTCATCAATTTCACCTTCTGCACGTAAATTGGACAAAGTGATTTCAAAAACCACTTGCGTTTTATCGGGATCTACTTTATTTTCTTTTAAAAACATGGCATGAGACTTCTCAAACATGTCAATATTTACTTTTGTAACAGGTCTGAAGCTGCCACGCAATGCTAAAATATTCTTCTTATAAAGTACACGTGCTGGTAATACATTATTTCCATCTGGAGCAAACATAACGGCATCCGTCATGCCATTTTTAACTAATTGCAAACTCATTAATCGGTTATCAACATCCTTAAAAGCAGGCCCTGAAAAGTTAATGGTATCAATTTCTAATTGATCTTTATCTAAATGATCGTATAAATAACGCAACAATTTTTTAGGTTCATTGTGTTTATAAAATGCGCCATAAATTAAATTGGTGCCTAAAATACCTAGTGTTTCCTGCTGTAAACGCGCATCGTTTTCTTTAAAGCGTAAATGCAATGAAATTTCATTATACTCATGCTCATCGGCATCAATTTGATAACGAATACCTACCCAACCATGACCTTTATATTTTTTAGCAAAGTCAATTGTAGCAACCGTATTAGCATAAGAAAAGAATAATTTATTAGGGTGTTTATCTCGTGGCAAACGCTTTTCCATTAAATCAATTTCATGGTATAACATTTTTAATAAACGCGCTTCGGTAACATAACGCCCATCTGCTTCAATACCATAAATGGCATCACTAAAATCCTTATCATAAGCAGACATGGCTTTAGCAATCGTTCCAGAAGCTCCACCAGCTCTAAAAAACTGACGAACCGTTTCTTGACCAGCACCAATTTCAGCAAATGTTCCGTAAATATTCTCATTCAAATTTATACGGAGTGCTTTCGTGTTTAATGATGGTATTTCATCAAACTCTTTATCACCTTTTAAGCTAATTTCCATTGCAAATTTCAATTATTAATAGGAGACAAAGGTATTAAAACGGGTGGTCAAACAAAAAATTAACCCTATTTTTGTTTCAAAATAAATACGATTGAAAATTACATTTTTAGGCACTGGTACATCTCAAGGAATTCCTGTTATTGGAAGTGCAAATCCAGTCTGTTTAAGTCCTAACCCGAAAGATAAACGCTTACGTGTTTCTGTTCTTGTAGAATGGGATAATTTCACGTATGTCATTGATTGTGGGCCGGATTTTAGACAGCAAATGTTGCGCTCCAAATGTACAAAAATTGACGCTGTAATATTTACACACGAACATGCGGATCATACAGCAGGATTGGATGATATTAGACCGTATTTTTTTAAACAAGGTGCTATTCCAATTTATGCTCATAAACGTGTTTTAGGCGAATTAACGCGACGGTTTGATTATATTTTTACAACCGAAAATAAATATCCAGGTGCACCAAGCGTGGTACAACACGAAGTGAAAAACGAAGCATTTCCTTTAGGGAATATACAGGTTGTTCCTATTAACGCCATGCATTATAATATTCAAGTGTTTGGATATCGTTTTCGGAATTTCGCCTATTTAACGGATATTAAAGCAATTGAAGATGCTGAATTACAGAAATTAAAAGGTTTAGATGTTTTGGTGATTAATGCTTTGCGTGAAACCGAACATCCATCGCATTTAAATTTAGAACAGGCATTGGAAATTATAGCGTATTTAAAACCCAAGCGAGCTTATTTAACGCATATTAGTCATTTATTAGGTTTTCATGACGCCGTACAACAAACCTTGCCAGAAAACGTTTTTTTAGCTTACGATAACTTACAAATCACTATATAATGAAGACCAAAATTTTTATGTATCTGTTTATATTCACCTTACTAATAGTGGTGTTTCAATATGTAAACTCCAAGCGGATTCTAGATTCTTATGAAGGCATCATAGATAAAAAAGTAGCACATTATGAACGCGATGTTCAAAAGTATAGTGATACCATTTCAGGGTTACGTGATCATGTTTTAAACTTATCTGAATTTTCTGTGATGAATACAGAATCTGCTTTAAGTTATTTTGAAGATAGAGGTTACCGTGTTAGTGAGTTGATTCCGTTTATAAAAGATGAATTATACGAACTTAATTTAGTAAAAGGTGAAGAGCACCCTTTAATTCCTTATCCAGCACTAAATGGTGGTAAAATGATGATTGACCAAATACGCGTTTTAAATCATAAATGGATTATAGCCAATTTTACCGATGGAAAATATTGGGGCGAATTATTAATCACCTATGATTTGTCTGAAGATGAACAACTAACGTTTAAAGTTGAGGAAGCCTTCTTATATCCTTTCAATTAACCACTTTTTAAAATCGTAAAAATTTTGAGGTGCTACACCATGACCAACTGGAAATTCAGCATATTGGTTTTTAATATTCAAACTGTTTAAAAATTTAGGTGCTTGTCTGGCCCAATCTACCGGTATTACTTGATCAGCGCTACCATGTGAGCAGTAAAAATCTAGATTAGAGTAATCTTTTTCTTGGGGGTTTTCTGGAATAATATTTGGGTTAATATATCCGCTTAAAGCAATCACATTTTTTACCTTTTCGGGATAGGTTAATGCAACCGCATAACTTAAAATGGTTCCTTGACTAAAGCCCAATAAATTCACGCTGTCTTTATTAACAGGATAGGTTTCACACGCATAATCGATAAATACAGATATTTGATCACGAGATTCTTTTGCTTGTTCATCATCGCTCCATTTTCCTTTCTCGGCATCAAAGTTTATAGCATACCAAGCATTTCCATAGGGTTGCATGGCTTGAGGCGCACGAAGGGAAATAATAAATAATTCTTCAGGAAGTTCAGAAGCAAATGAAAACAAATCGTTTTCATCACTGCCATAACCATGACATAGAATTAATAAAGGTGCATTTTCTTTTAACGATGACGGTCTTGTGATATAGTGTAAATTCAATGTGACTTTTTTTTTAATTAATATTTCTAAACCATTCCTGAAATTTTTCACCAATAACGGGAATGGGTTTCATTTCAGACTTAATGGCGTAAACCAATCCAAACAGCCAACTAACAAAAGTTATGGCCCAAAAAATGGTTCCTAACCAAGAACTTAAGTATTCCTCGGTAATGTTAGAAACTAATAACATAATTACAAGTCCTAACATTTGCCTAATATGAAATGATGTGAAGGGATTCTTTTTATCAATATTCAGGACGATAGCTATTATTAACCCTACGAACGTAAAATAAGCTACAATAGCCATGGTTCTGCCTTCTTGTATCGTTTGATCTGTCATTATTTTATAATCATTTTATTATTAGAAATTACGCCGTAAACCAGTCCTTTTAATTCTGTATTTTCAAAAATGGCGTTTTTAGAAGTGGACGTGATATTTGTTTTATGAAATGTGTATGTTTCATCAGGATTAAACAAACTTATATTTGCTTTTTCTCCAATTGAAATGGAACTTGGCTCTATTCCAAATCGTTCTTTTCCATTGGTTAAAAGTGCAATTGTTTTCTTAATAGTGAATAGTGTTTGTAGTGCGCCAAAAGCAGATTCTAATCCAATTGTGCCATATTTGGCATGATCAAATTCTATTTTTTTATGCTCGATATCTATCGGGTTATGGTCGGAAGTTACCATATCAATAGTACCATCTTTTAAACCTTCTATTAATTCATTAACATCTGATTGTGTTCTAATTGGAGGTAATACCTTAAAGTTCGTGTTGAATGTTTCAAGTGCATCATCGGTAAAATATAAGTTATGAATGGCAACACTACAAGTGACATCTAATTTCTTCTTTTTAGCGTCGCGAATTAATTCAACCGATTTGGCCGTTGAAATGGTTGGAACATGTAATTTGCCTCCTGTATATTCTAACAAAAATAAGTCTCTTGCTATTTGTAATTCTTCGGCTAAAGCTGGATTTCCATTTAATCCTAAACGTGTACTTGAAACATGTTCATTCATAACACCTGAACGAGAAATACGAGATTCCTGCGGAAAGGACATAATTAAACCATCAAAATTACTGGCATATTGTAGCGCAATTTTCATCAGGTTTGGATTCTCAATCGGTTTCTGATAATCATAGAAAGCAACAGCTCCAGCCTGACTCATATCAAACAATTCGGCCATGTTTTCCCCTAAAGCACCTTTGGTTAATGTACCAATAGGATAGAGGGAAACGGCATGGTTTTGCGCTTTGGCTTTTACCAATGAAATATCAGCAAAACTATCAATTACAGGATTGCTATTTGGATTTAATGCAACTGCTGTAAATCCAGAAAATGCGGCTGTTTTAAGTCCATTAGTAATGGTTTCGCGTTCTTCATAACCTGGTTCACCAAAGCTCACGCTACTATCAAACCATCCTTGTGAGACATGGAGGTTATCTAACTTAATTTCTTTGTAATCGTTTGTGTTTTTAATAGTTGAAGCTATTTGAGAAATAGTTCCTTTTTCAATTAAAATATCGACCGTTTGATTATGAAAATCGCTTTTAGAATCAATTATTGTGGCAGATTTTATGAGTACGTTCATTTAAAATATTTTAAGATGAGCATTTCAATAATTATAAAAGCTAATGCAAAAATAATAAACCATTTCCATAAGGCATTGATTTTCGTATCACTTTTTATAGTTTCAAAAATATCACTAACAGAATTACTAATATTAACGTTCTTTAATAGACTTAAATCCTGATAGTTTAAATCGCTTTCGTGTCTGTTATAATTAAAACTGACATTGGTAATCGTGGTTGTTTTATTTTTTATGCTGTAAACACCTGCAGTTTCTGGTAAATCAGTGGTGGTAATTGTCACTTTATCATTAAAATACTGCTGCATAGGAATCATATTTCCGTTTTCATTTTCTAATGATAATACACCATCCTGTTCCAAATTAACCGGAACATCAAAACTATTTTCAATACCAATTGTATAGTAGAGTTGGGCTTTCTGTAAACTTTGTCGTGCTAAATTGTAGAAAGTGGGTACAATTAAATCATATTCACTAAAATTAGAATTGACTGTATTTAAAGCTGCTGTAAAAAGGGCTAATTGATTATTGGTAACTAAAAATGGTTTTCCATCTTCAAAAGATAATACATTGGAGCCTGATGCCGATTGTGCAGGAAAAAAGGTGTTTACTTTCGGATATTGAAAATTAGATTCCTGTTTTTCAAATACATTTTTATAAATAGGATGCGAATAATTGATCTGGGTAACACGTTTTTCGGTAGTTACAGCATCTTGTAATTGCATACCAAATAAGCCTAAAAGGGCATTATAATTGGCTATTTCCGAGGTTGAATTTGGAATAATAACCACATATCCACCTTGTTTCATAAAGGCAGTTAATGAGTTTGCCAAAGACCCAGGAATTGTTCCTAATTCGTTTAAAACAATGAGTTGCTGCTTTTCAATAGCACTATAATTTAATTGATTCAGACTTGTGGTAGTTAACTGAAATTCATCGGAAGCAAATAAGCGCTCTAAATAATTGCTTGAAGTGGCTTCTTGAATCGTTAACACGTTAATTGCAGAAGGCTCATCAATATTAAAATACAGTGTATTATCAAATTGCAAGCTGGTATCATCAATAACAATTTGGCCATTTGTGATGCTTTTTTCTGTTAGCGTAAACTCGGCAACCGCATTATCTGTTAGATTGGTTGTTGTTTTAGCTAATAATTTTTCGCCATCAAATAAGGAAATAGGTACATTTCGAGACGAGCTTTCATTAGACTTTAAAAAGACTTGAAGCGTTGTATTACTAGCAGTTGTATTCTTAATACTTAAACTATCAATCGCAATATTTTGCGTGTTTACGGGCTTTAATTGAACAGGATGAATATTATAAAGTGAATCCAATTGGACGCTAAATGCCTTGTCTTGTTCTTGAAAATCTGAAATAAACACCAAGTTCCGATTCAAATTAGTTGTATTGCTAAATAATTTGGAGCTTTTTAATATAGCGGCATCATATGGTAGTTGATTTGGAGCATATTCCATTTGCAATAAATCGTTCTGAATACTTTTAAGCGTCGTGTTTTTATATACTTCCGTATTTGTGACTAAAGATATTGGTTCGTTTGGATCTAAATTCTCAATTAATTCCTGAACGGCACGTTTTAAAAGCTCACCATTTTCACCTTTGGCTTGCATACTAAAACTATTATCTAAATAAATAACGGTTTCTGGTGTCGTGTTGAAGGTATTATTTTTAGAGGTGAAAGGCTGCGCGAATGCAACAATAACACACGCCAATAGTAACATACGTGTCAGTAAGGTTACCCATTTTTTTATTTGAGAACTTTTACGTGTTTGGAGCGTTACTTTTTTGAGGAAAGCTACGTTGGTAAAGGATTCTTTTTGAAATTTACGCAATTGAAATAAATGAACAATAATAGGAATGAGAAGCAAAAATAAAGCGTAAAGTATTTCTGGATGTTTAAACTGCATTCCTTGGTTTGTTTCCTACAAAAATAGTGTTTACAACGAAATAGAAAACCTTTTAACAACAAATTAAAGGATTAGCAATAAAAGAAATAATCTGAAGCCGGTTTTAACGCTAATTCCTCCAACTGCTTTTTAATGTTTTTTTGTTCTATTTTATTGGCAACCGTTATTAAACAGTGTGGATTTACCAATGTTTTAAGGTGATTTGTGTGGTGCAAAGTCACATTGTATATCTCTTTTCCTATTTTTTTAGGATTATCGCAAATCCAATAAAACGGAATATTTTGCTCTTGTAATAATCGAGCAACCGTTTTACCTTTTTTTCCGGCGCCCCAAATTACCAATGGTCTAGATGCCTGGTAATCTAGTTCTATAAAGTAGTTAACTTTCAATTCTAAAAAATTGTTCTGCGCATAGTTTTCATGTGTTCTCGATGTTCTACTGCTGTAATCTCGCCATAAATGAATGGTTTCAGAACATGGAATACATTTTAAACTGTATTTGTAAAAGCGAAATGCTAAATCATAATCTTCCGGATAGGTGTTAGGATTAAATGCATCACAAGCTATAAAATCGGCGCGATGAACCATCCAGCAAGGCGATGGAATGACGCACTCCTTATAAATCTCTTTAAAATTGGTCCCCGATTCTGTTAAATGGTTCAGCCAGATTTCATACTTGGCAAAACCATCACTTATACCATCTTCTCGGAAATATTTTACCTGTCCAACGGCTACATGTCCTTGGCCATATTCCATTAAATTGGCATGCAAAACTTCAAGTTTATTAGGAGTCATGATATCATCACTATCCATTCGCGTAATAAAATCACCTGAAGTTTTAGAAAAAGCAAATTGCAAAGCTTGAATAATACTAGAACCTGGATTTTTATAAAGTTTTATACGTTTATCGTGATTAGCAAATTGCTCTACAATACTGAAACTGTTATCGGTTGATGCATCATCAATAATCACTAACTCCCAATTGGTATATGTTTGATTTAAAATAGACTGCAAACAGTCGGGAAGAAATTTTTCCGTGTTTTTAAATGGTGTTACAATACTAATTAAGGATTTGGACATATTGCGAATATAGTTAAACTTCATTTTAACAAAAAGTTATAGCAAAAATGTGTAACACATTGTACATTTGGGCGTCAAGTAAAAAAACTTAATTTTTTAATAATGAAAAAAACTCTAGCCATTATTGGTTTTTCTGCATTGCTTGTAGCTTGTGGATCTTCAACCAAAACAAGTAGTGACGATTTAGCCACTAGCAATCCAATTGAAACCGTAATAGATATCACTAAAGTTTCTGATGATAAAGTGCCTGTAACCATTAATCCAGGACGTTTTACTGTTGAAACAGTTACATATAGACTTCCAAAAGTTGTTCAAGGAACCTATTCTGTTAGTGATTTTGGAAAGTATATTGATACCTTTCTAGCGTTTGATTATAACGGAAATCCTATGCCTGCAAATAAGGTAGATACTAATTCTTGGACCATTGCTAATGCTTCACAATTAGATTACATTACCTATTATGTAAATGATACATTTGACCAAGAAGTGGTTGGCGGTATTGGTGGTGATGTGCCATTTTCTCCTGCAGGAACAAATATTGAGCCTAATAACTATGTGTTAAATTTACATGGATTTATTGGTTATTTTGATTCGCTTAAAAACAACCAATATAAATTGGATGTCATTGCTCCAGCTGATTTTGTTAGAACTTCAGCTTTACAAATGTCAGAATCTAATACAAGTGCTGATGGTACAGCTATGACATCATCTTATTTTGCGCCTCGTTATTTTGATATTACTGATAATCCAATGATGTATGGAAAGTTAGATGTAGAAGAATTTGAAGTAGGTGGAATTAAAATTGTTTTGAGTGTATATTCACCAAACAAAAAGCACAGTGCTAAATCCATGAAAGATGCCATGCAGACTATGATGGAAGGGCAAAAAACATATTTAGGTGATGTGGATAGTACACCTCGTTATGATATTTATGTGTATTTATCAGATGGCGAAGCAGATTCACCAAAAGGTTTTGGCGCTTTAGAACACCATACATCTACAGTTGTTGTGATGCCAGAATCTATGCCACAAAGTGCATTGGATAAAAGTATGATTGATATTGTATCTCATGAGTTTTTTCATATTGTAACGCCTTTAAGCGTGCATTCTGATGATGTTCATTATTTCGATTATAACAATCCAACATTTTCGAAGCATTTATGGATGTATGAAGGTGTAACAGAATACTTTGCAACACTGTTTCAATTAAATCAAGGTTTAGTTCCTGAAGATGAGTTTTACAAGAAAATTATGGATAAAATTGGTGCTGCAAAAGGCATGAATGATGCTATGAGTTTTACGGTAATGAGTGAAAACGTATTAGATGAGCCATATGCAAGTCAGTATTATAACGTATATCAAAAAGGTGCTTTAATTGGTATGTGTTTGGATATTTTAATTCGTGAAGGAAGCGATGGTAATCGTGGAATATTATCACTTATGAAAGAATTATCAATGAAATACGGTAAAAACAAACCATTTGATGATGATAAAATTATGGATGAAATCGTTGCTATGACATACCCAACTTTACGTACCTTTTTTGACGATCACGTGATTGGTGATGTTCCAATTGATTATAATGTATTTTTTGAAAAAGTAGGTATTGAAATTGGCGAAGGTCAAGTTAAAACAAACTACATTCAAGGAAATGGGGCTTTAATTGTTACAGCAAATCAAGGCGAAGGGACTATCTTTTTTACAGATAATGTTTTAGGAAATAGCTTTTGGAAAGAACAAGGTGCTATGCCAAAGGATGTGATTAAATCTATTGATGGAACTCCAGTTTCGTTACAAAATGCGAACAAGGTTTTCCAAGATGTATTTTCTTGGGAAGAAGGACAAGAAGTTAATGTGGTTTTAAGTCGTGATGGAAAAGATGTTGCTATTAAAACAGCTTTAACTCCAGCGTATACTACAGGAAATAGTTTACACAATAAAGCAGATGCTACAGCAGCGCAAAAAGAATTGCGAAATGCGTGGTTGAAAGGGTAAACTGAATATTTAAAAATATAAAAAAACACCTGATGATTCGCTTCATCAGGTGTTTTTTGTTTTAAGAAATTTGGTAAAATCTAGTATTTAGCAGATTTACCATTCGGTAATGAGTTTTTAATAAAGTCACGAATATCATCATTAGACGATTTTAAATCTTCTTTACGTAAATACATCATGTGTCCACTTCTGTAAGCCTTAAATGTAAAACGATCTTTCATAGTGCCAGAAGGATCCAATTGTCCAACTGTATATTTAGCAGCAAAATAGGTTGTAGCACCATCATAATAACCAGATTGCACCAATACCTTTAAATACGGGTTTTGAGCCATAGCCTGGCGTAAACGATCTCTAGTATTATCATTTTGCCTATCCCAAGGATGCACATCACCAAACATATTATATTTTACGTCTGTTTTGAAATCTAAATGTTCGCGCAAATAATAATTAATTGCTGGCGTAAAGGAATGCAACCAAGACGATAATTCCGCATTATAGTCTGGTGAATTTCCAGCAGCCATTTTATCAATGCCTAAATAGCGTGAATCTAATCTTCCAATAGTATAACCACGATCGCGTAATAATTCTTTCCAGAAAAAACTAGTCGGAATATTTAAATTATGATCTAAAATCGATGATTGACTTAAACCTGAATACAAGCTCATTTTTTCAGCTACGGCATTTCGTTCTGCTTCAGAAATAAATCCACCTTTTGCAATGGCTGGCATGAGTTTATCTATAGCATAAGCTTCAACTTCTGGTAATATTTCAGATAAATCTTTTTGTTGAAGGGCAGGAGCCAACGCTTTTTGATGCCATGCAGCAGCTGTAAAGTATGGTAAATTTAAAGCGGAATAAATGGGTTGATCGGTAGAGTAGATTTTATAATCGGCTGGAGATACCAAAATAACACCATTTAAATACATCCATTGGTTGTTTTGTAATTCTTCAGCTAAACCCATAACTCGAGGTCCACCATAACTCTCACCTATTAAATATTTAGGAGATTCCCAACGATTATGTCGCGTAACAAATGTATTTATCCATTCGGCTAAATAACTAATGTCGGCGTTAATGCCGAAAAAGTTTTTCCGGTCTGGTAATTTCCCATCTTTATCTTCTACCATTCGTGAATAACCTGTATTTACTGGATTTACAAAAACAATATCGGCCACATCTAAAATAGAGTATGGGTTAGTTTTTACGCCATAAGGCTGAACAGGATAACCTTCATCATCAATTTTCAAAATTTGTGGTCCGGTATAAGCTACATGCATCCAAACAGAAGCCGAACCAGGTCCACCATTAAATGAAATTACCAAAGGTCGGTTTGCTTTATCCTTCACACTACTGCGTTGGTAATACGTGTAAAATAAAGTCGCCATAGGTTCTCCATCTGAATTCCAAACGGGTTGTGTTCCTGTTGTTGCCGAATAATTCATACCAACACCATTAATAGTTGTACTATGGTTAGTAACCACCATGGTGTCTACCGGAATTTTTCTGTTTTGAGAATGAACTTGGATAAACGATAAAACACTGAAAATAAAAAGTAATTTTTTCATAAAAATGAATTGGTTTAATTGAAAATTTAAAGATACTGAATTTAGTTAGAAGCTTTCAAAAACGCCTAATCCAAAAAGGGCAAAATCATATTTCACAGGATCATTGGCATCTAGCTTTCGGAGATTGGTATCTAATTCTAACAAGGCCTTGCCATCGTTTTGTTTTCTGGTTAATAAACCTAGTTTTCTAGCTACGTTTCCAGAGTGAACATCCAACGGACAGGATAATTGTTTCGTGCTCATAGATTTCCAAATTCCAAAGTCCACACCTGTGTTTTCAGGTCGTACCATCCAACGTAAAAACATATTTATGCGTTTAGCTGCTGAATTTTTTAAAGGATCTGAAACATGTTTCTGTGTTCTAGGTAAATGCTCAATTTCAAAAAATGCTTTTTTAAAATGGTGAATGGCAGGTTGAAGACTTGAAGCCTCTGCATACTTTTCAAAAACAGCTTCTAATCCGTTGTGATTGGTATAAATATGCTGTAAACCGCTTATAAAAGTGATAAAATCTAAACCATTAAAAGTTCTATGAACAAACGGCTCCAGAGCTTTTAAATCCGATTCTTGATGATTCATGATAAACTGATACGGTTCTTGATCCAACATCTGCATCATGCGTTGCGCATTATTAATAATGCTTTTTCTATTTCCCCAAGCAATGGTTGCCGTTAAGAATGCTGAAATTTCTACATCTTCTTTTATGGAGAAGGTATGCGGTATTTTAATAGGATCCGTTTCAAGAAAATCACGTGTATTGTATTGTGCGACTTTTTCATCCAAAAACGTTTTCAGTTCTATTTTATTTAACTTTTTTGACACGTTTGAATTTTAGAGTTTTTAATATAAAATGAAAATCTAAATTACCATTTTTAGTTTGTTTGATAAAATGAAAAGACGTCGGGAAATTTTAAAGTTTAATTACGATACAATTGATTAAAGAGAAACTTATAACGGTATTTCACAGATATTTTTTACAAAAACATTTGACTTAACAAATATAAATTCAGTTTATCGATTATATAAAGCCCTTTCCTTTTTAGAATAGTACATTTGAATAATTAAAACAGTGGTGCTAAACACTTTAACGATAGTTTAGTTTAGTTTAGTTTTTTTATTTTAAGTTTAATTTTAGGTTAGTTTTAAAAAAAGGTCTTGATATACTTCTGGACCTTTTTTTATTGAATATGTGCAGCACGTCTTCTGTTTATACGATGTTTTAAAGCTGGTATATTAAATATGATAATGGATATTATAATAAGTCCATAACTAACACCTTGCATGACCGTAATTGTTTCTTTGAAATAAAAGACTGCTAGGAAAAAATTAATCAAAGGATTCAAATAAATAAAAATACCAACCACTGATGAATTTAAACCTCGTAACGCGTAGATATTTAAAAACATGGGTATAATGGTAAATCCTATTGCTATTAGAGCAATCATACTATAAAAAAAGCTTGTTTTAGGCGTTTGATACTCATAAGTCAGAAAAAATGGACTTAAAATAATGACGGCAAAAACAATTTGAACCGTTAGAATTAAAAACCGATCCAATTCCTGATTTCTACGTTGTAAGACTAAATAAATAGCATACGTTAAAGCAATTACCATACTGTAAAGTAAATCTGTAAAGTTTCCTAAAGACAGAAGAATACAGGCTGTGAAGCTTAAAACTACCGAAAACCATTGAAGTTTAAAGAGTTTTTCCTTTAAAATAATGAAGGCTAAAACCATGGTTAGAATTGGACAAATTAAATAGGCTAATGATGTTGCTTTCACACTAACATTATTCATAACATAAATAAAAATATACCAATTAAAAGCTAAAAAGAAACCACTAAACATATTTATAAATAGAATTCGAATCCGTTCCTTTTTTTTCAATGATTTAAATAGTAATACGTTCTTTTTTAAAACCTTTGGTCTGAAAAACAAGGTTACGACCAACATAATTGCTACAGAAACGATAGAACGGTAGCTCAAAATATCAAAAGCAGAAAAGTCGGATAAGGGTTTTAAAACCAAACTAAAAAAACCCCAAATAGTAAAAGCTAGGGTAGCAGCAATATAGTGTTTTGTTGTATTCATGTGCTCTAATAATTAATCGGCAAATGTACTTTTAATTAGACTAGAATAGTTGTTAATTAGTGTTATTATTTTCATTTTAGAACAGAAAAAAGCCTTGAGAAATTCAAGGCTTTATAAATTTTAAATAAAAATATAAATTATTTATCAGTTAATGCTTTTGTAATTTTTTCAGTGTATTCAACAGCATTTTTAGTGACATTTTGTGGGTCGTCTATTTTAGTCGTTACCACAGCAGCAAGTTGCTTACCATCTTCCTGTGTTAAATCGTAAGCCACAGTTTCCACGATGTACGTTTTAACAACTTGAGTTGTAGAACTCATAGGTACATAACTTCCATAAGTTGAGTATGACATTCTGTTTCCATAATAACCATAGAAACCACCATAATAACCGGGGAAGTATGATGGGTAGTAGCTAGCACCAGCATAATAACCACCATCTTGAGACGTTTCAGTCCGCTCTTGATAATCTTTTACAACAGTAACAATAACGGCATCATAACCTTCATTGCTTAAAAATTCTTTGAAGTTTTTTTGTTGTGTTTCTGTTAATTCTGTATCATGATTAAAGTTTGGCATTTCCTTAAAGCTTTCAGTAGCTTTCATACCTTTTGCTCGTAGTTGTTTTGCTATTTCTTGCTCAAAAGCTATACGTGCTTGTTTGTTTTCTGTTCTTGAAATAACAAGAATGTTGTTATTCATAATATTAGCTGATGAATCTGATTTCCAAGCATCTAATACTTTAATACCAGAACAACTAGTGGTAATTACCATTAATAAAATGGCTGTTAATTTAAGCGTGTTTTTCATTGTTTTTGATTTTATAATTGTTATTTATTAAATAATAAATTTCGAATTGGCAATTAGCTTACATTTTAGAACAGTTAAAAAAAAATAAATCAGTTAATTCAGAAACTTTGCTTGCAATTCTTTTGTAGGTAGCATACACGCATCTTTTTTACCAAACCATTTATACCTGTTTTTTGCAATATATTCATAAACCCAGTTTCTTAAGAAAGTTGGAATTATAAAAAAAACGGCTAATAAATTACGTGGAAATCCAAGTTTCCAAGCTATTTTGAGTGCAGCAGTAGATTTGTAGGACAATTTATTTTCTGAAGAATAAAGCAAAATAGAATCCATTTTACTTGTGTCAATTTTAAATTTTTTAATTATTTGTTTACCCGTTTTACCTTGCAAAGTTGCAAACATAAATACATTATGTGTATCGTGTTTTATAACATAATTAATGGCATTATTGCATAAGTTGCAAACACCATCAAAGAGAATTAATTGCTTATTATCTGGTAATCCATCTATCATATTACAAAAATACGCAAGAATTAATTATGAGTGGCTAAAAAGATAACATAACATAATTTAAAACCTTATTTCTTAACAGCTTCCACCAATTCCAACTGATCCATGCTAACGTTAGTTGTAAACATGCCATAATTAACAATGGCTTTGTTTTTTTCAATACTATCAATACTTCCTACAGCACGACCATCTTGCATGCGAACGCGATCACCAATTTTTAAAACAGGTCTTGGAGCGGCTGGCTTGTTCTTTTCTTTTTCCTTTGCTACTTTTTTCTTTTCACGTATGACAGCAACAGTTTTCTCGGCTTCTTGTTTTACTTTATGAACTTTAGCTTTTTCGGCCTTTTGTTTTTTAACCGTCGTTTTTTTACGTTTAGAATTTTCAATTTGAACGAGTTTGAATAACTCACCCATCAGTTCGCGTTTTTGTTTATTATTGAAATATTTCTCTGATAAATCATCAATTTTCTGACCCAAATAAATTAGTCGTTGATTGCTATCATATAATTCTTGATAGCTTTCCAGTTTCTTCTGGATTTTTATGTTTATTTCTTCCAGCTTTTCAGCTTCAGTTAGCTTCTTGCGTTCATTTTCCTTTAAGGATTGTTCTGTTTTTTCTAATTTTGAACGTTCCTTTTGCAGTTTAGCTATCGTTCTATCAAAACGAACTTTCCCGCTTTCAATTTTCTTTTTAGCACGATTTATTAAACTATATGGAATGCCATTTTTTTGAGCTACTTCAAACGTAAACGAACTTCCAGCTTGGCCTAATGCTAGTTTGTAAATAGGTTCCAATGTTTTCTCATCGAACATCATATTAGCATTTTGCATATACGGTAGCTCGTTGGCTAATATTTTAAGATTGGAGTAGTGCGTAGTTATAATTCCAAATGCCTCACGATGATAAAATTCTTCTAAAAACGTTTCAGCTAAAGCACCTCCAAGTTCTGGATCTGATCCTGTTCCAAACTCATCAATAAGAAATAAGGTGTTTTTATTACATTTCTTCAGAAAATAATTCATCTGCTTTAAGCGATAACTATAGGTGCTTAAATGGTTTTCAATAGATTGATTATCACCAATATCAGTTATGATTCTATCAAATAAAAATACATTGCTACGCTCATGAACCGGAATTAAAAATCCCGATTGGAGCATAATTTGTAATAACCCAACTGTTTTTAAAGTGATACTTTTTCCACCAGCATTTGGACCTGAAATAACAATAATCCGATTTTCTTGGGTTAATTTAATAGATTGGGAATATGTTTTTTCGTTTTTCTTTTTATTACTTAAATATAATAATGGATGAAAAGCGTCTCGTAAATATAGCTCGCGATTATCACTAATTTCTGGTAAAATAGCATCCATAGATTTGGCGTATTTTGCTTTGGCAGAAATAACATCAACTTGCGTTAAAAATTCTTGATACTGCTTTAAAAGCGGTAAAAATGGCCGGATGAAATCGGTAAGCGATTTTAAAATCCGAACAACCTCTTCATTTTCTTCATATTCCAAATTGTTCAGCTCACGCGTGTATTGCAACGTGGTTTCAGGCTCAATATAAACAATGCTTCCCGTTTTACTGCCTCCCATTATGGAACCCTTCACTTTGCGTCTGTACATTGCTTTAACCGCTAAAACACGCTTGTTGTCCACAACAGATTCACGGATATCATCTAAATATTCTAATTGGTGATACGAATGAAGTGCCGAAGAAAAACTCTGATTAATTTTCCCTTTTACCTTGTTAATATCTTGTCGTAACTCATATAATAATGACGATGCGTTGTCCTTTACATCACCAAAGCGATCTATAATAGTATCAATTTCTTCAATTAAAGCTTTGGTAACTTCTATTTCTGAAGCAAATTCATATAAATTGGTATAATACTCTTGAAATTTCTTAAGGAATAGAATAATATCATTAGCTGTAACAGAAATAGACACTATTTTTTTTAAACTATGCGCTTCTAAATAGGTGTTTTCAATTTTTAAAAGCTTTAATTCTTTAGCAATGGTTTCAAAACCATGATTGGGAATACGGTTATCATTTAGTAATGACGCTAGATATTCATTAGTTAATACCAAGGCTTTTATAGCAGACTCTTTATTATTTAAAGGCGTAATTTGTAATGCAGCTTCATGACCTAAAGCCGTAACACACAACTCACTTACTTGTTGTAAAACTGTTGAAAATTCAAGATCTTGGAGTGTTTTTTCGTGAATATGTATCATAAATTGTCCTTATGGAAAGGAATAGCTTTTTTTAGGATAACAAAAATACGGATTATGTTTTAAAACTAATCTAAAGTTAAAAAGTATAAGTTCATTTTATATTTATGTAGCTTTGGCTTTTTAGAAATAAATTTATGAAAATATTAAAAGCCCTAATTCTTCTTACAATAGTCATCACGTTAACATCTTGTAAAAAGGACTATTTAAAATATACTGAAAAACCGAATTATGTAGCAGAACCAAATGCTAAATTAAAACCATATTTTGATGCTTATGATGCATCTTTAAAACTATGGGATATTCCAGTTGAAGAATTATATATTCCGACTAGTTTTGGAACGGCCCATGTTGTAGTTAGTGGTCCTGATAATGGCGAACCATTGGTTTTATTGCATGGTATGAATGCGACTTCAACGAGTTGGTATCCAAATGCTAAAGCACTTTCAAAGGACTATAGATTGTTCGCAATCGATTTTATTTTGGAACCTGGGAAATCTCTTAAAACAGGAACTTTTGATGATGTTGAGCAAATTGTTACTTGGTATAATGAAATTTTTGATCAACTGAAGCTTAAAGAGTTTACGCTTGTTGGTGCTTCGAGAGGTGGATGGATTTCTATGAAAATAGCCTTGTATAATCAAAAACGTATCAAAAAGATGGTATTATTAAGTCCTGCGCAAACCTTTATTTGGATTAGACCAAGTGCTGATTTATTGAAAAATTTAATAACCCTTTTTTCTTCCGAAGAAAAACAAATAGAACAAGGCTTAAAGTCCATGTCTAGTAATGTTGCTAATATTGATAAAACATATTTAAAGCAATACTATAAATCGGAGAGTAATGATTCTATCAATAAATTTGTCTTGGATATGCGTCCGTTTTCCAAGCGAGATTTTCAGTCGTTGAAAATGCCTGTATTAGTTTTAATTGGTGATGATGACGTTATTAATAACTCAAAAACCATTCAAATGGCCAAAACCTTAATTCCTAAAGGTGAAGGTGAAATAATTGAAAACGCAGGACATTTTTTAACAGTTGACCAAGCGGATGTAGTAAACATAAAAATTCTTGATTTTTTAAAAGCTGACAATACTAAATAACGTTTTTCAAGATTATAAGTACACTTGAAGGGTTATAATAATCATAGTGAAAATGGTTAGTATCAGTAGAAGTGGTAAAACAAACTTCAGCCATTTGTTATAACCCACTTTTACAATGGCTAATGATGCTAGAATTAATCCAGTTGGATTAATAAAAGCAAATAAACCCATACCATATTGGTAACAGTTAACAATAATTTCACGACCAAAACCAACGGTATCAGCTAAAGGAGACATAATTGGCATGGTTAAAACAGCCATTCCAGAAGAACTAGGAATGAAAAAGGAAAGTCCGCTATAAATAAATAGCATGGCATTTGCAAAAAAACCTTTATTCATCCCTTCCGTTGCTGTACTTGCATGATATAGCATGGTATCGCTAATTAACCCATCATTCATTAAAACGGAAACGCCTCGTGCAATTCCTATAATTAAAGCCACACCTAGTAAATCTGAAGCTCCTCTAACAAAGGTTTCAACAAAAACTGTTTCTTGAATTTTTCCAATAATTCCAATTAAAATGGCACCAACAAAAAATACCGTTGTCATTTCTACAAACCACCATTCTAATTGCGATACACCATATATCATGACCACAAAACAAAGTGTAAATACAATGAGTGTTAAACGTAGCCTAGTCGTTAATTTTAAAATGTTATCACTTTTAGTTCCGAAATGTGCTTCAATTTCTTCTTTTTGACTATAAATTATGGATTTAGTAGGATCTTTTTTCACCTTATTGGCATATCGTAAAATATAAACAATACAGATTACAACACCTATTATTAATGTGATAACACGACCTGTTAAACCGGTTGTCCAATTAATTCCGGCAGCATCTGAAGCTATAATTGTACTAAACGGGTTAACCGTTGAAAACATAGTTCCGATGGATGAACCTAAATAAATCGTAGCTAATGGTACCATAGCATCATATTTCGCAGCTAAAAACATGGGTATTAAAATAGGGTAGAAGGCAATGGTTTCTTCAGCTAATCCAAATGTGGTTCCTCCTAATGCAATAAGCGTTGTAACCAGTATAATTAAGATATATTCATGACCTTTAAGCGCGATGGCTAACCAGGATATTCCAGCATCGAAAGCGCCAGTATAGTTCATAATACCAATTAATCCACCTATAATTAATACGAGAAAAATAATATCAGAAGCTTCAATTATTCCTTTGATTGGAGATTGAAAAAATTCTACTAAACTTTGCGGTTTGGCTTCTACAACTTGATACGTATTTGGAATAGAAATAGGTTTCCAAATATCACCTTCTGTAAACTTTTCTAAAGGGATATTTATATTTAAATTTTGTAATGTCTCTTGAGTTGCTGGTAATGTTTCTGTCGTTTCTAAATGTGTTTTAGAAAAACTATTACCTGCTTTATTATAAGCTAACGTATCGTATTTCCCCGCAGGAATAATCCATGTTAACAAGGCAACGAGTCCAGCAATAATAAGTAAAATTGTTTGTGCTGTTGGAAATTTTAAATTTTTCAAGACATATTGTTTTATGATGCTAAAGATAATATTAATTTAGTGCTGACATAAAAAATGTTATACAAATGGAAGTGAAAATTCATGAAAGTTGGATGCCGTATTTACAAGAGGAGTTTGAAACGGATTATTTTAAGGCATTAATGGCTTTTGTAGCATCTGAATATCAAAAACACACCTGCTATCCGCCAGCATCAGAAATTTTTCAAGCATTTTTAGCTTGCCCTTTTAAAGAAACCAAAGTAGTTATTATTGGCCAAGACCCGTATCATGGCGTAGGTCAAGCTAATGGTTTATGCTTTAGTGTATATGAAAACACGCCACATCCACCGTCTTTAAGAAATATTTTTAAAGAATTGGAGTCTGATATCAAAAAGCCGTATCCAGAAAGTGGCAGTTTATTACATTGGGCAAAACAAGGTGTTTTATTATTAAACGCCACATTAACCGTTAGAGCTCATGAAGCTGCTAGTCATCAAAAAATGGGTTGGGAAACCTTTACGGATAACGTAATCAAAACTATTAGTGACAAACAGAATGATGTAGTGTTTTTACTTTGGGGTGGGTTTGCTAAAAAGAAATCTAAATTAATTGACACAAATAAACATACCATTCTTACTAGTGGACATCCATCTCCATTAAGTGCAAATAGAGGTTATTGGTATGGAAATAACCATTTTAGTAAAACGAATGCTATTCTAGAAAGTAAAGGCTATTTACCTATAAAATGGTAGTTAATTTACGGTAAAATAATAGCGTCCAATTGTGTCAGACTCCATAATTTTTGAGTTGATAGAAATGTGTTCATTATTATAAGAAACAGTTGAAATACTAACCAATTCTTCATCCTCATTATAATAACTCTGTGAGCCTGACAGGTAATACCTACCAGATTCCAAAAGTTTAATGCCAAATTTATTGTTGAAAATAGTATTGTCAAAATCGCAACGAACAAATAAACTTTGATAATCTACCGTTGTCTCACCTTCAATAACTTCTAATGCATTTTCATTTAGTTCAATTAAAGCGTACGTGCCATAAGCCGTTTCCTTATATAAATTTAAATAGTAATAGTAGAAGTTATCTGAAGAATCTGGAATAATAAAATCGGTTAAAAAAACCGTCGTATCATTTATGGATACTTGTTCATTATTGAGGGTCGTTGAAATATAGATGGTGTCATCAACCTGAAAATTGTTTGTATTGTTTTCTATCTGTATAATCGTATCATTCCTTACGTTCGTGTTGGAATATATATAATCATCCTCACCAGGACAGCAAATAGAAGCGCATAAAGAAATTCCTGTCAGTATTGTGAAAGATGCAATTTTCATAATTCAATTTATGAGTAGATGCACATTTAAAGAAAAGGTTGCGTGAAAAAAGAAAAACAATTAATTAACTCCCAGTAGGCGCTAGTTGAACTGATTTAGTAGAAATAACTCTGTTTTTAGTAACAACAAATGTTGGTCGGTTTTCAATTTTTTGGTTAACACGTTTTGTGGTTTTGTTACAACTAAAGATTAGTAATAAAAAATTAACTACAACCAAAAAAGTGAGTAAAAAAGTAATCGTTAATAGCATAAGCGATGAATTTAATTGATCTCAAGGAGTCAAATATACTGCAATTTACTTAAAAATTATAATAATTTTAACATTTATCGATATAAGGTGTGTTTTTAAAGACGTGATTACTAGGTGATTTGGATGAGTAATTCAACTATTTGTTAAATTATAGGTAAAATAAAACACATCATGAATGCTATTTTAACACTTTTATTACCACATTCAGAATTAAAGAAAATCTCTAAATAATCACATTCTTACCGTATTTTAATTTGCAGATCTTGTAGCTGTATAAAAAGCATCGTTGTTTTGTTTATTAACGTTTTTCATACCTGAAGCAAAAAAATCAATAATGTATCGTTTTATAGGTGAAGAATTTGATAAACAATCTTTTGTTTCGGAATCAAAAACCCATGCTGATGAGTATAAATCGGTTCCACTAGTACTAGAAACAATTGTATAACGTTCTGAACTGTTTTTGAATAATTGTAAGTTTTCCCAAATATAATAACGACCATACGTCTCTGTTGGTGCTTTAGTTTTGTTCCAAAGACCAAAATTATCATATAATATTCTAACTGTATATTGTGGATTTCTATTTACTATTCGTAGTTCATTATTGGTACTGGAATCGGTTTCTGTAATTGATACTTGATGATGTATTTCAATGCCACTTTTAAAATATTGCGTGTCATGAGCTTTACAACCCATAAAGCCGAAGCTTAAAATAAATATAATTATAAAAAATCTCATGTATATTTTGTGAATGGGTTTTATGGTAAATTATGAACTAGTGTATCATAAGGAACCGTTTTTGAAATAATATCCAACGCTAATAATTGCTCTTGGATATTGTTGATAGTATCTTCATCAATGGCACTTTGCGACCATTCCGTTAATGATAACCACTCCTGAACATCTTCTAATTTCTGATCATATCGTGACGCAATTACTTGATCGATATTCGGAATTGTTTTGAAGTCTTTAGTCGACTTATTTATGATATTCAAAATAGTTTGTAATTCTTCGGAATGATTTTCAATAAAATGATCACTAACAGCAATTACAAAACAAGGCCAAGGGGTAGGGCAGTTACCCAATCGTCTAAAAACACCTTTATCTACTATGGGTTTGGTCATAAATTTTTCCCACATAAAATAATCTGCCGAATTATTTGAAAGCGCATCCACAGCACCATCTAAATCTTTGACGACTTCAAACTGTAAGTCTTTTGTTGTATCCCAATTATTATTTTGAGCATTTATATAAGCCATTAAATGCGATCCAGAACCATAGCGACTAATAGCTGCTTTGGTTCCTTTTATATCTTTCAGGGACTGGTACGGCGAATTTGCGCCTACATGAATTCCCCAAATTAAAGGGGTTTCCACAAATGTTTGAACAATTTTGGAAGGATTTCCTTCAATAATATCTTTAATAATACCTTCCGTTAGAATAACAGCAATATCAATATCGCCTTTGCGCAAGGCTTTACTCATAGCTCCAGTTCCGCCTGGATAATCATGCCAGCGTAAATTGATGTTTTCTTGTTTATAATCGCCATTTTTCAACGTTAAATACCAAGCCAAATTGAAATGTTCTGGAACACCACCTATTTTTACCGTTTTCATAATGTTATCATTTTATCCAAGGTGTAAATAATCAAATTCTCAACAACCTTTTTTGGGTCTTTGCTAAAAGTTCCATTGGCACGATTAGCAATTATGGCATTAAGGGATAACGCATGATGGCCTAATAATTTTGATAATCCATATATAGCAGATGTTTCCATTTCTAAATTTGAAATCCGATTGTTCTCAAAATCAAATGAATCCATTTTAGTGTTTAAATCAGCATCCTGAACAGGTAATCGCAACACCCGACCTTGTGGGCCATAGAAACCAACAGCAGTTGCTGTAATGCCTGTGGTCGTTTTTTCAGAAGAAAAATGATTTTGTAATGTGGAACTATTGGCAATAAAAAGAGGTCTCGATTTATTACTATGCCAATTGGTATGATTGATAAAAGCCGATTCAATTTTAGGATTTGTATACGGATCTATTTGATAAAAATGAAGTAAACCAGTTAAATCCAACCCATGGGAACTAAGGACAAAACTATCAACAGGTATATCATGTTGTAATGATCCTGACGTACCAACTCTAACAATGTTTAAAGATGTAAGATTCTTTTTTGGTTGACGTGTTTGTAAATCAATATTTACCAAGGCATCCAATTCATTCATGACAATGTCAATGTTATCAGGACCAATTCCGGTAGATATAACCGTTAACCGTTTCCCTTTATAAATACCTGTTTGTGTTTTAAATTCACGTTTTTGAGTGGTGAATTCAATAGAATCGAAATATTTGGTTATTTTTTCAACACGATCCTGATCACCAACAAAAATTATGGTGTTTGAAATATTCTCTGGTTTTAAATTTAGATGATAAACACTTCCATCTGGATTTAATATCAGTTCGGATTCTTTTATTGGCATGTTTTTATTTTTTTATAAGTTCGTTATGTTTGGTGCTGTAATAAAAATCTAATCGGTTAACACCACCAAAAACTGTATTGTTATTAATTTCAGCAGCAAAGTTTCGCAATCCAATAAGGGCTTCATGACCTTTTCGATTTAATTTAATACTGTTTTCTGTTTCCTCAAAAAACAGGGATAAGGTATTAATTATATGATGAATTTGAATATCACCATAGCCATAATAACCTTGAAAATTTAAAGCATAACCCACTAAATGCCCTTTTGATTTAACGTCTTTATCACGAACAATAGTTAGTATGTTTTTTTCAATAACACTTAAACCACTTTTTAAATTTGGAAAACGTTTTAAATGGGCTTTAAGACAACTATTCAAATATATAAAAGATGATTTTTTAACAATATAAGGTTTTAGCAAATTATGATCTTTACCACAGTAAATATGCCAAATGGATCGTGCTATTTCTATATCTGAATCTAGTAATAATACTTTATTATCATAATGATCTAAAAGTTGGTCCGCTGTTAATTCTGACGATCCTTTTAAGTTTTTTTCGCCTTCAACACGTCCGCTACAGACTAAATAGAGCGGTAAATTTACTTTTCTTTCTTGAAGTAATTTTATAACACCCAATAAATTAATATGGCAAAACAAATCATATTCAAACCAAAGAACAATTTCATAAAACGCTTCTGTATTGTCTAAAATTCTTAATTCGTTTTTTATTTCTTCTTCATTAATCTCAATGGCATACACGTTTTTTAAAAACGCTTTTCGGGTATCTATAAATCGTTGCGAATCTATTTGAACAGGAGTAGGACCATCACATAACATTTCTTGCCATGTTAAAAAAGAGCCTTCAACATCTAATTCTTGTAAATAGTTTGTTAAATGCGTACCATTAGTAATATGAAGAATGCCTTTATCCATTAGCCTCCAACGCGTTTAACTTGAAATCCTTTTTCTTTTAAAATGGCCATTATTTTATCGCGATAATCGCCTTGAATAATAATTTTATCATCTTTAAAACTGCCACCAACACTCAAGGTTGTTTTCAGTTCTTTTGCTAAGGCTTTAAAATCTTCGGTCGCGCCAGTATAGCCATCAATAATGGTAATAGGCTTACCTTTGCGTTTTTCATATTTGCATAATATAGGGTCATCTTGAATCCATAAACCTTTGCTTGCATCTGCTGTAGCTTCAGATTCTTCCTCAATATGTTCTGGAAAAAGATTCTTTAATTGATCTTGTAAATCCATACTTACTTTTTAATTAACCCTAACTCAATAAGGCGTTCATTTAAAAAATCGCCTGCTGAAATATCATCAAATTGTTTTGGGTTTTCGTCGTCAATACAACTATCTAAAACGTCTAATTTCATATCACTTATCGGATGCATAAAAAACGGAATTGAGTAACGTGATGTTCCCCAAAGTTCTCTTGGCGGATTAATTACACGATGGATGGTTGATTTTAATTTATTATTAGTGTGTCTTGATAACATATCACCCACATTTATCATTAATTCATCTGGTTCTGCAATAGCATCTAACCATTCGCCTTTATGGTTTTGAACTTGTAAACCACGACCTTGCGCACCCATTAATAGCGTGATTAAATTAATATCACCATGAGCAGCTGCACGAACGGCATTTTTTGGTTCATCTATAATTGGTGGATAGTGAATTGGACGTAAAATACTATTCCCATTATGGATGTAATCATCAAAATATGTTTCTTCTAATTTTAAATGCAATGCTAAAGCACGTAACACATATTTAGCTGTTTTTTCCAACATGCGATACGTTTCTTTACCTGCTTTATTAAATTCAGGTAATTCTTTAACTTCTACATTTTTAGGATATTCTGCTTCTAATTTCGGATTGTTTTCTACAAACTGTCCAAAGTGCCAGAACTCTTTTAAATCGCCTTCCTTCTTGCCTTTAGCGCTTTCTTTTCCAAAAGAAATATAACCACGCTGACCACCAATACCTTCAATTTCATATTTCTGCTTGGTTTCTAATGGCAGCTCAAAGAAGTTTTTCACTTCTCCATATAAATTATCGACTAGCTTATCATCTAAAAAGTGCCCTTTTAAAGCAACAAAACCAATTTCTTCGTAGGCCTTTCCAATAGCATCTACAAATTGTTGTTTGCATTTTGGGTCTTCGGATGTAAAATCTTTTAAATTAACACTTGGTATTGTATTCATAAGGATATTGTTTTTAATAGGTATGTATTACAAATGTACGAAAACATTATAAAGTTTGGAATACTATTTATTGTTAGATTGTTATTTGTAATTATCAATTTATAGTATATTTGACAAACGAATTTTATGATCAATACAGTATCATCTATGAGTAATATAGCCTATAACAAAACGGGTCTTGATAGTAGTGAGTTATTAGAACTTTATAAGCGTATGCTAAAGCCACGTTTAATAGAAGAAAAAATGTTAATTCTATTACGCCAAGGCAGGATTTCTAAATGGTTTTCAGGAATTGGCCAAGAAGCTATTTCTGTAGGCGTAACTATGGCTTTGAATTCTGATGAATATATTTTGCCCATGCATCGAAATTTAGGCGTTTTCACCACACGTGATATTCCTTTATATCGCTTATTTAGCCAATGGCAAGGAAAAGCAAATGGTTTTACCAAAGGTCGTGATCGGTCCTTTCATTTTGGAACACAAGAGTTTAAAATTGTTGGTATGATTTCGCATTTAGGTCCACAATTAGGCGTTGCAGATGGGATTGCATTAGCAAGTAAATTAAAAAACACAAAGGAGGTTACAGCTGTTTTTACAGGTGAAGGTGGTACGAGTGAAGGTGATTTTCACGAAGCATTAAACGTGGCTTCAGTCTGGCAATTACCAGTTTTATTTTGTGTTGAAAATAATGGATACGGTTTATCTACGCCAACTAGCGAACAATATAATTGTGAAAATATTGCGGATCGTGGTATTGGTTATGGCATGGAGTCACATATTATAGACGGAAATAATATTATAGAAGTCTATACGAAGATGCGTGATTTAGCGGAAAGCGTTCGTCAAAATCCACGTCCAATTTTAATTGAATTTAAAACCTTTAGAATGCGTGGGCATGAAGAGGCGAGTGGTACCAAATATGTACCACAAGATTTGATGGATATGTGGGCGAAGAAAGATCCGTTAGAAAATTTTCAGACATTTTTGAAAGATGAAAATATTCTAACAGAAGCTGAAGACGTTGAAATGAAAGCGGCAATTGTGTCTGAAATTAATGAACATTTACAAATGGCTTTTGATGAAGACGTTATAGTTCCCAATGAAAGCACTGAATTAAATGATGTTTATAAAGCATTTGACTATCAAGAAATTAAACCAAACACAAACACAGAAGAAATACGCCTAATTGATGCTATTTCTGAAGGTTTAAAACAGTCCATGGAACGCCATGATGATTTGATTATCATGGGTCAAGATGTCGCTGAATATGGCGGTGTTTTTAAAATAACCGATGGGTTTGTAGAAGCGTTTGGAAAAGAGCGTGTTAGAAATACACCTATTTGCGAATCTGCTATTGTGGAAGCTGCTATGGGACTTTCTATATCTGGAATGAAAGCTGTTATGGAAATGCAGTTTGCTGATTTTGCGACTTCTGGTTTTAACCCGATTGTAAATTATTTGGCTAAATCGCATTACCGTTGGAATCAACAGGCTGATGTGGTAGTGAGAATGCCTTGTGGTGGCGGTGTTGCTGCTGGTCCTTTTCATTCGCAAACTAATGAAGCTTGGTTTACAAAAACACCAGGTTTAAAAGTGGTATATCCAGCGTTTCCGTATGATGCCAAAGGGTTATTAGCAACTGCTATAAACGATCCAAATCCCGTTCTTTTCTTTGAACACAAAGCGTTATATAGAAGTATTCGTCAGGATGTGCCAACAGATTATTTTACAATTCCTTTTGGAAAAGCAGCACGTTTACGTGAAGGAGCTGATGTTACCATTATTTCCTATGGAGCAGCTGTGCATTGGGCTTTAGAAACTTTAGATAACAATCCAGATATTCAAGCAGACTTAATTGACTTACGAAGTTTGCAACCCTTGGATACCGAAGCTATTTTTAAATCGGTTAGAAAAACGGGTCGTGCCATTATTTTACAAGAAGATTCGTTGTTTGGTGGTATTGCTTCAGATATTTCATCCATGATTATGGAAACTTGTTTTGAACACCTAGATGCGCCTGTAAAGCGTGTAGCTAGTATGGAAACACCTATTCCATTTATAAATCAATTGGAAGTACAGTATTTAGGAAAAGGGAAATTTGAAACGGCCTTGAAGGAATTGTTGGCTTATTAAAAAACGAAATAAAAAAAACAGCATTGAGAATTTATAATTCAATGCTGTTTTTTCATTAAATAACTATTACTTTTTTATGAATTACTCTGTGCTTGCATATCTTTAGCAACAGCTTGGACGTCATCTAAAACTCGTAATAGATTCTCACTCCAAAGCTTGCTGATTTCTGCTTCTGTGTAGCCACGTTTTACCAATTCTAATGTTACATTGAAAGTTTCTGATGCATCGCGCCAGCCTTCAATTCCGCCACCACCATCAAAATCACTACTAATTCCGACATGGTTTATACCTATTTTATCAACCATATAATCTATGTGATCTACAAAATCAGCAACATTTACAGCAGGAGGAAAGCCTTCAATAGTTTCAGCCTTTTCATTTGCTAAACGAACAACATCGCCATAATATTCAAAAAATTTACCTTGGTCTTCATTACTTAAAGCCATGACCTCTTCACGTGACGTGTACCATTTGACACCTAACGAATCGGCTGCTTCTTTTTGAATGCTTTTTAAAGCTTCATCACGAGTCTCTACTTTTTCAGCGTTAACATAAGCATCAAGTGCAACTGTTTGCACAACACCATTATTATCTTTCATCCATTGTAATTGTTCGTCATCTAAATTTCGACTATGATCACAAAGAGCTCTTGCAGATGAATGCGACGCTATTATTGGTGCTTTAGTCAATTCAATCATTTGACGCATAGCTTCTTTTGAAGGATGCGAAACATCAATCATCATTCCCAAACGGTTCATTTCAACGATTACCTCTTTTCCTAATGGACTTAAACCATTATGAAGCCAAACATTATCTTTTTCACCCGTATTACTATCACTTAATTGACTATGACCATTATGCGCAAGCGACATATAACGACCACCTAAATTATAAAATTTCTCCACGTTTTTTATGTCTGTTCCAACAGGATAGCCGTTTTCAATACCAATCATGGCTATTTTCTTTCCAGAGGTGTTAATGCGTCTAACATCATCAGATGTTAGAGCCAATTCAATTTGATCTGGAGCAATATCTGTTACTAATTTATGAATAGCATCAAATTTACCCATGGCCGTTTCATATGCTTTGGTGTAACCTTCAGAAGTTAAAGTGTCCTGACCGGTATAAACAATAAACCAAGCAACATCTAATCCGCCAGCTTTCATTTTAGGAAGTGTGACTTGCGACTTTAAATCTTGTGTGTAATTAATAGAGTCTGTAAAATTATTTACATTAAAATCATCGTGTGTATCTAGTGTTATAACACGTTCGTGAATGCCTTTAGCACGCTCCATCATTTCAGGAGTTACAACAACTTCTTCGTTAACAATTTCCAGTGTCTCTTCTTGTTTAGGCTTGTCTTTACAACTCATAATTAGCAAAAAGAATAGACATAATAGTTTAATAGATTTCATATTTAGTTTGTTTTAGTATCTATTTGTCAAGTTACAAAAAAGTTTAGATGTGATTAAGATTCTTTAAAAAATAGTATCTTTAATAAACCAAGCACTATGAAAACAAAGACGATAATCGGAATTCTACTTCTGTTGGTTTTTAGTTGTAAAACTGATAAACCTCCTGAATACTCATGGAATACACTTAAAGTTACTGCAACTGCTTATAATTCTGTTGCCTATCAAACCAATTCTAACCCACATATTACAGCGTTTGGTGATAGTTTAAAACCAGGACTTAAATATATTGCTGTTTCTCGAGATTTGCTTAAACTTGGTTTAAAGCACAATACGCCTGTTGCTATTGAAGGTTTGGAAGGTTTATATTTGGTTAAAGACAAAATGCACTCACGAAAGAGAAATCAAATTGATATTTACATGGGTTTAAATATTAAAGCGGCAAAGGAATGGGGAAGGAAAAAAGTAAATATTGCTTACGGAATTAAAAACAAAGAAATAGACATTAAACAATTGAATTAATTGTCTAATTTTAAGACTTATAACATCAATCTAATTATCAATTATACAACTTATGAAAAACATGTATTTCTTGTTGCTTTTAATTTTAGTTTCAGCATGTGGAACGAAAGAAAAGCAAAACGACGTTAAAAACATTAATGATGATGCACCAATTGCAAAAAAAGCACCCAAGGAATTAACCATACATGATGATACGCGAATTGATGATTACTTCTGGATGCGTTTGAGTGATGATCAAAAAAAATCTGAAAACCCAGATGCGCAAATACAAGATGTTTTAGATTATTTAAATGCAGAAAATGAATATTTAAATGAAGCCATGTCTCATACTGAAACATTTCAGGATGAATTATATAATGAAATAATTGGACGTATTAAAAAAGATGATCAATCTGTTCCTGTCAATGATAACGGGTTTTCCTATTATACACGTTATGAGGAAGGTTCTGAATATGCTTTATATTGTAGAAAGAAATTAGAAGATAACGCAGAAGAACAAATTATTTTTAATGGTCCCAAAATGGCTGAAGGTTTTTCATATTATGGAATAGGTGGTCAAAATGTGAGTCCAAATAATCAACTTATGACTTTTTCCATTGATACCGTTTCAAGAAGGCAATATACTATTTATATTAAAAATTTAGAAACTGATAAATTACTTTCAGATACATTAAGCAACACTGGTGGTAGCGCCGTCTGGGCAAACGATAACAAAACAGTTTTTTATACGACTAAAGATTCAGAAACACTGCGTCAGAATAAAATTTTTAAGCATGTTTTAGGTACAGATCAAACTCAAGATGAATTGGTTTTTGAAGAAATAGATGAAACATTTAGTTGTTATGTGTCTAAAACTAAATCGAACGATTATTTATTGATTGGAAGCAACCAAACACTTTCTACTGAATATCGTTTTTTAAATGCCAACACGCCAAATGGCACATGGCAGATTATTCAACCACGAGAACGGGATTTAATTTACCATCCAGATCACTACAAAGATGATTTTTACATCCGAACAAATTTAGATGCTACGAATTTTAAATTAGTTAAAACACCTATTAAAGCTAGCTCGAAAGATAATTGGCAAGATGTTATTGCTCATAGAAGCGATGTATTGCTTCAAGACTTTGATTTATTTAACAACTTTTTAGTTTTAAGCGAACGGTTAAATGGATTAGCAACTATTCGGATTAAAAAATGGGATGAATCAACAGATTATTATATTGCGTTTAAAGATCCAGCTTACCTAGCATATCCAACGTCTAATATAGATTTTGATACGGATAAATTACGCTATAATTATACATCACTTACTACACCAAATAGTACGTTTGAATATAATATGGACACAAAAGAACAGGAGCTTTTAAAGCAGCAAGATGTTCTTGGAGGCTTTTCACCTAATGATTATGTGTCTGAACGTCTAGAAGCTACCGCAACTGATGGTACTAAAATTCCAGTTTCTTTGGTCTATAAGAAAGGAATTTCTTTAGGAGCCGAAACGCCATTATTATTATATGCGTATGGTTCTTATGGAAGTAGCACAGAGCCAACTTTTAGTTCTGATAGATTAAGTTTATTAGATCGTGGATTTGTTTATGCCATTGCGCATGTGCGAGGTGGTCAAGAAATGGGTCGTGAATGGTACGAAAACGGTAAACTTCTTAACAAGAAAAACACCTTTTCAGATTTTATAAATGTTGGCGAACATTTGGTTGCTCAAGGCTACACAAGTCCGAAACATTTATATGCTTTAGGTGGTAGTGCAGGTGGTTTATTAATGGGTGCCATTATTAATATGAAACCGGAATTATGGAACGGTGTTGTTGCAGCAGTTCCATTTGTAGATATCGTTTCTACTATGTTAGACGAAACCATTCCGCTTACGACTTTTGAATTTGATGAATGGGGAAATCCAAAAGATGCCACCTATTATAATTATATGAAATCCTATTCGCCTTATGATAATGTGGAAGCTAAAAACTATCCCAACATGTTAATTACAACAGGATATTGGGATAGCCAAGTTCAATATTGGGAACCTGCCAAATGGATAGCTAAATTACGAGCTCTTAAAACGGATAATAACCTATTAGTTATGGATTGTAACATGGAAACAGGTCATGGTGGTGCTTCTGGACGTTTTGAACGTTATAAGCGTACAGCTTTGTATTATGCATTTATTATGGATTTGGAAGGTCTCGAAAAATAGTTTGTCCTTATTGAGGTTCAGAAATATTCATAGGAAAAGCATGTTTGACTTCCAGCATTTGTGATGCAGATAAATCTTGGATTGATTTCTGATATGTTTTTTCAGAATAGTCTTCACGTAAATCAGTATAAGCTTTGCTAATTTCATTTTGAACCAGAACAAACAATTCATAAGATGTTTGCCTGTCATGTTGCAAGGAAATAATAGCTTTTTTAGGATTATCTGAAGCCGTTAAAAGTTGCTCACCTGAACAGTAATTACAGGATTTATCACCATTATTATTTACGAAATTTGAAACTAGTTCACTAACCTCATTAAAATCGACTAATTCATTATTCATTAATATTTCATTCGAATTATTTAAAACAATGCGCAATACATTGTTTTCAGCAGTGGGCGTTGCACAATCATTAGTAGGGCAGAATGCAGGTAAATTTCTATTGATGCCAGCATCTGTTGATATTGTGGTTGTTACTAAAAAGAAAATGAGCAATAAGAAAGCAATATCTGCCATGGAACCTGCATTTACTTTTTCGGAATTTCTGTGATGTCTCATAATCATAACGTTTTAAGAATTAGATTTTTACAAATACAAAAACAATACCATTAAAATAATTACAAAAAAAAACCAGCAACTAATGCTGGTCTCTTCCGTCTTTAACTAATTCAAACTAATGTATATAACGTTTAATTCCTGTCCATAACGTGTCATGCTGAATGCACCTTTTCCGTATTGTTATTCTTTTTTGAGAATACGTTATTAACTCATTTGAATCTCTGGAAACCTTGATTAATGCTTGCATGACATGGTGTTTTTTGCTTGCCTGCGATAGGCAGGATTGATTGTTGGTTAATTTTTTAATAGTACTATCTAAAACGTCTTTTACTATTCCAAGTAAAACCTTTTGTACTGTTCGTTCTTTTTGATAATTGATTGGTGTCTAAAGTTCTCATGATATTTTGATTTTATTGATTGATTGATGAATTGTTTACGTAATGACTATCTAAAGCGTCTTTTGCTATTCCAAGTAAAGCCATTTGTAGTGTTTGTTCTTTTTGATAATTGATTGCTGTCTAAAGTTCTCATAATGTTTATATTTATTGGATTGGTATACTTAATAGACGACACATAAATTATTTTGTTACAGTACTATGCATTACAAAGTAGTTATTTAACATATTTTAACATTTAAGCACAGGATATACAGCTTGAGTAAACATCTGAAAACAACTACCATTACTAATGTTATCCTAAATTGTACCTTATGATTTATATATTTCTCATATTTGCTATATATTTATCGTGTTTAAAACATTTAGGTATAGTTTTTGAATTATAAGCTCTAATAAATTTTCATGAATCTATAAAATGAATATAGTCCGTTACATCATGCTTGTTGGAATTATACTGTTGATTTGTATGCCTATACATGCGCAAATTGATAGCAATCCAAATACTTCCACTTCCATACCTGCCATAAAAACTGATTCAGGTACTAGTGGTATTAGTATTTCTCCTATTGAAAATAACGGCTTTTCAAATCCTAATCCTGGAAAGGTAAATGGATTATCTGTTCCAAATAACAAGCCATTGAATACAGACAAAAAACAATTTTCCATGTTTGGTGAAAAGTTTGGGAATCCAGGAGAACTTTATGAAGAGCGCTTTAAAAAGCAAGAAAAAAATTTCGATAATATTTTTGAAACAGATGAAATAGGTTCTAAAACAGATCAATATTTAGGTGACTATAAAACAAAGTCTTCAAAAGTTCGCGTGCTTTATCGTGATCATGGCTCTATTGATGGTGATGATATTCGGGTTTTTGTTGATAAAGACATTATGATGCCTTATGCACTTTTAACTTCAGATTATAGAGGTTTTGTTTTGCAGCTAAAAACAGGCTTTAACGTCATTGATTTTTTAGCTTTAACAGGAGGGGCAGTTGGCGCAAACACCGCTCAAGTGGTTATCATGGATGAAAATGATGAGATTATTGCTTCTTCTGGCTGGTGGTTAGCAAAAGGAGTAAAAGCAACCCTTATTATCGTTAAAGAATAATTTTATTGAATAGTTTCTAACCATTCAACGCTTCCCATTTTTAAATCTCCTAACATTATTGTTCCAATGCGAACGCGAACCAATCGTAAGGTTGGAAAACCAACGGCAGACGTCATTTTTCGGACTTGTCTAAATTTACCTTCGGTAATCGTTATAGAAATCCACGTGGTTGGACCATGACGTGCATCCCTAATTTTTTTTCCGCGTTCTGGAAAATCTGGAGCTGTTTTTAAAATAAAAGCCTTTCCTGGTTTGGTTATATAGGATTTGCTATTTACGGTAATAGCAACGCCTTTTTGTAAGGTTTCTATAGCTTCGGGAGTTATTAAACCATCCACTTGCACATAATATTCCTTTTCTATTTTATTACTGGTAATAAAGCTGCTTGTTTGACCTTCTGTGGTGAGCAATAATAAACCTTCAGAGGTTTCATCTAATCGTCCAATAGCCATAGTGCCTTCAGGAAAATTGTACAATTCGCCTAATAAACGTTTGTTACGTTTTTGTTTCCCATTAATAACAAACTGACTAATAAAACCATAGGGTTTAAAAAGTTTAAAATGTTGGGTTAACGAATTTGACATAAGCATATAAAATAGGAAAAAGCTATAAGGTTGCAAAAATAAGTTTTAAACCATGGTTGTTGAAAAAGATTCTGTAATTATTTCTAAAAAATTCTTGAATAACCTTGAAAAGAACGTATTTTTGCGCATTGGAAAAATTTATGAGCACGAGTATTTCATTATCAGAATTAGCAGACAGAAAAGAAGGTAAAAACCTATATAGTTATCAAAAAGGGGCTATCAACAAGATTTTTAAGAGTTTTGAAGAAGCACCTGAAGATTACCATTTACTATATCAGCTACCAACAGGTGGTGGTAAAACCGTTATTTTCTCCGAAATAGTAAGACAATATTTAAAGCACCACAAAAAGAAGGTTTTGGTAATGACTCACCGTATTGAGTTATGCCGACAAACTTCTGGTATGCTTACCGAATTTGGTGTGGAGAATAAAGTGGTTAACAGTAAGGCAAACTTGGACGACCAAGCGCAATACAGTTGTTTTGTTGCCATGGTTGAAACATTAAATAACCGTTTAAACGAAGACAAACTGGATATTTCAGATATTGGCTTGGTTATTATTGATGAAGCCCACTACAACTCGTTTACAAAACTATTTAAGTTTTTTGAAAAATCTTTTATTTTAGGCGTAACCGCTACACCATTAAGTTCCAACATTAAATTACCAATGAAGGACAATTACAATGAATTAATTGTAGGTGAAAGTATTGAATCGCTTATTGAAAATGAGTTTTTAGCAAAAGCGGAAGTCTATAGCTATAACGTAGGATTAACGTCATTAGTAGTTGGTGCCAATGGAGATTATACGGTAAAATCTTCCGAAGATTTATACACCAATAATGATATGCTTTCCAAGTTACTTCAAGCTTATGAAGAGCGTGCAAAAGGAAGGAAAACGTTGATATTTAATAATGGTATTAATACATCGTTGCATGTATATGACACCTTTAGAATAGCGGGTTATCCAGTAGCACACTTGGATAATACGAATACCAAGAAAGAACGTAAAAAAATATTAAAATGGTTTAAGGAAACACCAGATGCTATTTTAACGTCTGTTAGTATTTTAACTACAGGTTTTGATGAGCCAACAGTGGATGCTATTATATTAAATCGCGCCACCAAATCGCTGACCTTATATTACCAGATGATTGGTAGAGGCTCGCGTATATTAAAAAATAAGAGCAAGTTTACGGTTCTAGATTTAGGAAATAACTTACATCGTTTTGGTCCTTGGGGAGCAGATTTAGATTGGCATCGTATTTTTAGATCGCCAAATTTTTATTTAGATGGTATTTTAGCGGATGATGAAATTGAAGAAAACTTCAGATATGAGATGCCTGATGATTTGCGCGAATCATTTTCTAAATCAGAAGACGTTTATTTCGATATTAAAAAAACATATATAGCAGCTGTAAGAGCTGGTGAATCATCTAAAGTAGTTCTTGAACGTTCCATTGAACATCATGCAAAAATTTGCGTAGAAAACAGTGAGGATTTATGGGATGCATTAGATTTAGCGAAACAATTAGGTGATGATATTGATTACCGCATTCACCGCTACACAAAATGTATTAGTAAAAGTACCTTTAATTTTGTGGAATGGTTAAAGGATGATTATCGTAAAAAATTACGTGCCTATTTGCGTAGTAATTTTGATGAAGTGTATCTTGACGTTCATGGAAAACCACCTGAAGAATAGCGCGATTACCACCAAACAATAAAGCTTTTTATAATAGAATTATCAGCCTGCTGTATCCAACAACAGGCTGAATTTTTTTCAATATGTATGCGGTTTAAAGCATCTTGGGAAGCTGTATAGTCCAACCAATTCACTGAATGGTGTGGTTGTATTAGCCAATCCGGTTTAATCGGGAAATAGAAATTACAGGTTTCAAATTCGCGTAATTGCTCTTTTCTTAAATAAATGCCCGCAATACAATCCGGATTTAATTCTTTTAGAACAATCTCTTTTTTATAAGGCAAAAATAATTGTGCTTTAAAACAAACCTTTTGTTGAATCTCATTCACATCTAATTTTAAACTTGCTAGTAATGCTTGGGTTTGCGGTTTATAGAGTAGTGGAAGTTGCTTGTTTTTTAACTTAGTAAGTTTTTCAATTAAGCTATCTTTTCTGTTAGGACCAATAAAATGATCTGTTTCCGAAATTCCTACAGAATCATCAAACACATAAAATTTATAGACAATTTCTAAATGAATAGGTTTTTCATTTAAAGTAATAATGGCATCCAATTCTCCAATGGTTTGCTTTTGTTCTTGTATTTGAATGTTTTCAACTAATATAGAAACTGCTTCATTTTGTTCCAGTTCGTTAAAAACAAATTGTTCCACACGCTTTCCTAAACGCAGATTGTTGGGTAATGTTTTAATATAAGAATCTGATGTGTTGTTGGGTATGGCTAATTGTGAAATTCCCATGATGGCTGATTGTAGCCACAAAGCTTGTGTCTGCTTATAGCCTTGGTATTGTTGTTCAATGTGGTCTAATTCTGAATGCATATAAATACAAAGAAACAAAATAAAAAAGACTGCCAAAGTAGGCAGCCTTTAATATGGACTAATAAAAAATATTAGCTAATTATTCGTTGTTTGAAGCCATTAAAGCAAAAAACTTATTGATGTTTGGTAAAATAATAATACGTGTACGTCTGTTTTTTGAGCGATTATCGGCTGAATCATTATCAGCAACTGGTAAGTAGAAACTTCTACCAGAGGCAATTAGTTTTTCAGGAGCAACATTATAATCTTTTTGTAATTTTCTTACTACTGATGTTGCACGCAACACACTCAAGTCCCAGTTGTCTTTAACCGCACCTGTATTAATACTTCTAGCGTCTGTATGACCTTCAACCATAACTTCAATACTTGGTTCTGAATTGATAACATCGGCTAATTTCTGTAAAATATTGTTAGCCTTACTACTCACTTTATAACTAGCTGTGTTAAATAGTAATTTATCTGAAATAGAAATCATAACCACCGTCTCATCAATATTAATGGCAATATCATCATCCTCATTTAAACTACTTGTATCCATTGATTTACGCAAATTGTAACCAACTGCTAAATTCATGGAATCTTTTAAAGTTTCGGCATTTTGCAAAGCCACAGGATCCACATGTTTCAAAGTTTCGTTCATTTGCTTACGTGTATCATTAGAGATAATCATATCATCACCAACGGATACAAACTTGGCATCATTTTCTTCTGTTAATTTATTTAATTTAGAATTGTACGTGTCTATTCGCCCTTGAATTTCTGCGAATTTATTTTCTAAATCTTCTTTAGCAACACGTGTTTTTTGAAGTTCACTTGTTATTTCGCCATTTTCCTGTTGTAAAGCAACATATTTCTTTTTAGAAACACAGGACATGACTACGACACTTGTAAATACAAGAATTGAAATTTTTTTAATCATAATTATAGTTAAGTTTTTAGTTCTATTATAATTACGACTAGATGAAGATTATAGATGTTTCAATCTCTATTTTTTGATTTATTTAACATAATTTCTAATCATTGGAAGGGTCGATTACTGTGGACAATTCAAAAACCTCCAAATCAAAATAGGGCACAGCAGCCAAGGCATGATCAAAAATATCTGACATGATATATTCATAATTAGCCCAACGTTTGTCAGCACTAAAGGCATAAATCTCCAATGGCAACCCTTGAGGCGTTGGTGCTAATTGACGCACCATAATCATCATATCTTTATTGATGCCTGAATGGTTTTCAATATAACTTTGCATGTATTTACGAAATACGCCTAGGTTTGTTAAATTCCTTCCATTTATTAAAGTCGATTTATCAATGGCGTTAGATGTATTGAAATTAACAATATCATTTTGCCTTTGGTTCAAATAAGCTGTAATTAACTGAATATCCTTTAGTTTTTCAATTTTATCATCTGTTAAATATTGAATGCTTTTCGCCTTTAAAAGAACAGATCGTTTTATTCGTCTTCCTCCTGAAGATTGCATGCCACGCCAATTTTTAAACGAATCCGTAATAAGTGCAAATGTTGGAATATGGGTAATGGTTAAATCGAAATTTTGAACTTGAACTGTGGATAGATTAATCTCTATAACATCGCCATCAGCACCATATTTTTCCATGGTAATCCAATCGCCAATCCGAACAGAGTCATTAATAGCTACTTGAATACTGGCAACAAAACCCATAATTGTATCCTTGAAAATCAACAAAAGAATGGCTGATGCAGCACCTAAAGTGGTGAAAAACTTAAGAAAAGATAAATTAATTACAACGGCTAATATGGATGCAAAACCAATAATCCAAATAAACAACATGCCTACTTGAATATAACTATCAATAGGCTTGTCACGTAATCGTGGTAAGGTTTTAAAATAAGATTCAAACGTTTTTAAAACACTTCTAATAATCCAAACGGTTAAAATTATTCCATATACTTTTATTAATACTATAATATGACTTTCAAATTCGGGATAATCATAAAAAACAAAAGGGAAGAGTTTTAAGGTAATAATTAAAGGTACAATATGTGCAATGTTTCTCGGTGCTTTGTGGTTGACTAATAAATCGTCAAAATTGGTTTTAGATTTTGCGGCTAGACTATTAAATACATTTATTAAAAGTTTACGAGCAATAAAATCAGCAATTACAATTATAATAAGTAAACCCACTAACAAGGCTAACATATTTAAAGCCTTGGAATAGGATTCAGATAAACCTGCTGCTAAACTATAATCATAAATTAAACATTGTAAATCTTGCATTAATATTAAGCTTTCTTAAGGTATTTATATTCAACGTAAAATGTGCCAAATGGAATAATTGAGGCTAGTAATACTTTAGCAAGAGTACTATTACACCATTGCATTTTTTTACTAATTATAATAGCTAAAATGATGTAGGCAATAAATAATATACCATGAGGCATACCTAACATTTTAACATATTGTGGATCGTCTGACAAATACTTTATTGGCGTAGCAATAAATAGTAATAAGATATAAGAAACACCCTCCAAAAAAGCAATAATGCGAAATAATTGTAACATATAAGCAGTTTGTAAAATTAGGTGCAAAAGTACAATTACTTAAACGATCTGCTTATGGATTTAACAATTAATTATCGGTCAATTTCCCGGTTAAACAACAACGAATTAGCCGATTACCGATTTTTATGTTTAACATAACGAATATAATAGACTCAGCTACAATTAAATAATACATTTAACGCACCAAACGCTATTAATTATTAAAATTTTGTCATCAATTAAACCTACATCTCAAATTAAGATTATCATGTGTTTTTGCATGATGTGCCTGTATTGCAGTTTCTCCAATGCGCAAACTACCACTGCTATTCCAGATCCTAATTTTGAACAAGCACTCATTAACCAAGGGATTGATTCCAATGGCCTTAATGGGAATATTTTAAATGCTGATGCTGAGTTGGTAAATAATTTAAATGTTAATGATAAAAATATTACGGATTTAACAGGTATAGAGGCTTTTATTCACTTGAAATATTTGTATGCCTATTCTAATAATCTGTCAACTTTAGATTTATCTAATAATGTATTTTTAGAAGTTTTAGATATTGATAATAACAGTATAGAAACACTTAATATTTCACAAAACATACTTCTTAATGAAATTTATGTGAGTAATAATTTGCTGCAAACCTTAACGGTTTCACACCTTCCTAATTTGGAGTTATTAGCCTGTAGTTTAAATAATTTATCGGCGCTTAATGTTTCAAATAATTTAGAACTTGAAGTTCTTTCATGTTATTCAAATAATTTAAACACATTAAATGTTACTAATAATCAGGATTTAGAATCTCTAAATTGTGGAAATAATTATTTAAATGTTTTAAACATTTCAAACAATCATGATTTGCGCACCTTATCATGTTCAGGAAATAACTTAAATACTATTTCTTTCAGTCAATGTTCTGATATTTCATATGTCGATATTAGCAATAATCAATTTACAGAATTAGATTTAAGTGCTAATAGCGGTTTGAAACGCTTGATATGTGAAAACAATAACATTACAGAATTGGAGCTTTTTAACGCACCGCAATTATTATTATTACATGCTAGCAACAACTTATTAGAAGATATTGATATATCTACAAACAATAATTTACGATTTGTACGTTTGGGTAATAACAACTTAAATACGTTAGATATCCGAAACACTAGAAATTATAGAATTTCCAGCTTCAATGCAGAAGGCAATGCTAATTTATCTTGCATTTTTGTAGATGATGTTCAAGCTAGCTACCTAACAAGTTGGGAAATTGATAGTGCTTCACATTTTGTTGCTACTGAATCCGATTGCAACTCATTAAGTAGGGAAGTGGTTGCTCAAAATTTAGAGTTTGTAATGTATCCAAATCCAGCAACGGATTATTTACATTTCAAAAATTTAAATTCAAATGCCAATATTGATATCTATTCAGTAAACGGTCAATTGGTGAAACATCAAACCACGACGCCTCAAGGAAATAGTATAAATGTTTCATCGTTAAGTTCTGGTTTATATCTTGTTAAGGTATCTTACTTAAATCAATCAATTACCAAAAAAATCCTCATAAATTAGAATCATAGTTAACTATATTCTATTTAGGTCACTACAAAGCCATAGATAATTTTAACGCTTTCTTACAATTTGCATTTATAGAGTTTAAGTATCTTTAAACTCTAAACTAAACACTATGCAACCAAAAATTTACAGCTTAATAGCTTTACTAGTACTTTGTATGTCATGCGAAGAAAAACCCAAAGAACCCGTTCAAGAAATTGAAAAAGATTTCGCTATTGATTACGAAAAATTCACATTAGACAATGGTCTAGAGGTGATACTTCATCAAGATAATAGTGATCCAATTGTTGCCGTAGCAACGATAATGCATGTAGGTTCTAACCGTGAAAAACCAGGTAAAACAGGTTTTGCTCATTTCTTTGAACATATGAGTTTTAATGATTCTGAAAATGTACCAGTTGGTGCTAACAGAAAAATGATTCCAGAATGGGGTGGAAGTCGTAATGGCGGAACTTCCAACGATTATACGGTTTATTATGAAGTGGTCCCAAAAGACGCTTTCGAAAAAATCCTATGGATAGATTCGGATCGCTTTGGTTATATGATTAATACCGTTACCAAATCGGCTTTAGAGCGTGAAAAACAAGTGGTTAAAAATGAAAAACGCCAACGTGTTGATAATGCTGCTTATGGTTATACAGATGAAATTATCCGCTCCAATCTCTATCCAGAAGGCCATCCGTATAATTGGACTGTTATAGGATCTTTACCAGATTTACAAGCTGCAACCATAGATGATGTCAAAGAATTTTACCACCAATATTATGGAGCCAGCAATGCCACTTTAGTAATTGCAGGTGATATTGATTTTGAAGAAACCAAAACGTTAGTCGAAAAATGGTTTGGCGAAATTCCAAGTGGTCCCGAAGTAGAATCACTACAACCACAACCTGTAACTTTAGCTGAAACAAAATCTTTATATTTCGAAGATAATTTCGCTAAACTTCCTGAATTACGCATGGTATTTCCATCCGTTGAGGAATATCACAAAGATTCGTATGCACTCCAAATTTTAGGACTATTATTAAGTGGGAGTAAAAATGCTCCTTTATATCAAGTTGTTGTTGAAGAGCAAAAATTAGCACCTAATATTGGCACTTACCAATCTAATAGTGAATTGGCTGGGGAATTTGTGTTTCGCGTCAGAGCAAATGAGCAAACTAATTTAGATGCTGTTAAAAAAGCAATCGATTCTGGTTTAATACGTTTTGAGAAAAACGGTGTAAATGAACGCGATTTAAAACGCATAAAAGCGGAATTGGAAACCAATTTATACCAAGGCGTAAGTACGGTTTTAAATAAAGCGTTCCAATTAGGTCAGGATAATGAATTTGCAGGCGATCCTAGTTATATTACCAAAACAGCTAAACTAACAAATGCTGTTTCTCCAGATGATGTTATGCGCGTTTACAAGCAATATATCAAAGACAAAAATCACGTAATGACCAGTGTTGTACCAAAAGGGCAACTTGATTTAGTGGTATTAGATGCTAAAGAAGCAACTGTTTGGATTGAAGAAGTGAAACAAGACGTAGCTAGCGAAGAAGTTGGTCAAGGTGAAGAAGCTGAATACCAAAAAACAGTTAGCAAATATGATAGGAGCGAACCTGCTTTTGGCGAATTACCGAAATTTAAAATGCCAGCCATTTGGACTGGAAATTTAGAAAATGGTATGAGCGTTTTTGGTATAGAAAACAACGAAACACCATTAGTACAGTTTGACATTACTATTCCTGGTGGACAACTATTAGATCCTGAAAATAAAGCAGGTGTTGCCAGTATGTTTAGTAATTTAATGCTTGAAGGTACAGCCAATAAAACGCCAGCAGAATTAGAGGAAGCTATTGGTTTATTAGGGGCCAATATTAACATGTATAGCACAAATGAGGATTTTCATATTACAGGTTCCTGCTTGGCTAAAAACTTTGAAGAAACCATAGCGCTTGTCAAGGAAATTATTTTAGAGCCACGTTGGGATGGGGCAGAATACAAGCGACTTATGCAAGGCTTGGAAACTGGTTTGAAAGACAGAGAATCCAATCCAAATGCCATAGCTAGTTTGGCTTATAACCAATTGTTATATGGAAAAAACCATCCATCTGCTATTCCTGGAAGCGGAACGTTAGAAACGTTTAAAAACATTAGTTTAGACGATTTGAAAGCATATTACAGCAATTTAGTTCCTGAAAACGCGAATTTTCATATTGCAGGTGCTATGTCAAAATCTGAAACATTAGGCGTTTTAGAAACCTTAAATACTTGGAAAGGTCAAGCGCCACAGATTCCAACGTTTCAATTACCTTCGGAAAATAATAAAAACACCATTTATTTTATTGATGTTCCAGATTCTAAACAATCGGTTTTTAATATAGGAAAACTAGCATTATCTGCAACCAATGAAGATGCTCAAAGTTTAGACTTTGCAAATGAAATTTTAGGTGGTGGCTCTAGCGGTCGTTTATTCCAAACATTACGTATAGAAAAAGGCTACACCTATGGCGCCTATTCTGGAACTGGAAATAGTTTGGAAGTGGCTCCTTTTACCGTTCGTTCTAGCGTTCGTGCAAATGCGACTTTAAAATCATTGGAAATCATAAAAGATATGGTTGCTAATTATGCTGATAATTTTACAGAAGCTGAAGTTGAATTAACCAAAAACAAGCTTTTAAAAGCTAACACACGTGCATATGAAAGTTTAGGTGCTAAATTGGCTATCCTTCGTAACATTAGTAAATATGGGTATTCCAATGATTATATTGAAAAGAATCAAGCAGAATTAATTGCCATGACTTTGGATGATTATAAAAACATCATCAATAAATATTTACAGGAACCTGAAATGATTTATGTCATAGTTGGTGATAAAGCCACACAATGGTCTGAAGTTAAAAAACTAGGAAAACCGGTTGTGGAATTGGATATTTTTGGAAATCCCAAGTAATTTTATAAAACCCTTCAACGATTAATTTTAAATGCATAGTAAGCTGTTAGCTGCTATGCATTTTCTATTTTTGCACAAATCGAAATCAACATGTCTTCTATTACTATTCCTGAATTTGAAAAATCAACCACACGATTGGCGGTCAAGTTAAACGCAAATGGTGAACGCTCTGTGCTTCAAGGTCATCCTTGGGTTTTTGAAAATAGTATTGAAAAAATTAATAAAGAAGGGAAATCTGGTGATGTTGCCGTAATTTTTAGAAAACGCGATAATGCGTTTATTGGCGTTGGTTTGTATGATGCGTCTTCGCCAATTAGAATTAAAATGTTACATCATGGTGAACCACAAACGATTAATTCAGCATTCTTCCAAAGTAAAATAGATGCTGCTTTTAAAAAACGAGCTTCACTCTTAAAAACGAATACTACAAGTTATCGTTTGTTATTTGGTGAAAATGATGGCTTTCCAGGATTGATTGCTGATGTATATGCCAATGTTTTGGTAATTAAAGTATATTCTGAAATTTGGCTAGGGTATATCCAGGATATAACGGAAATGCTTATAAATGTTTCTAATGTAGAAACAGTTGTTATGCGTTTAAGTCGAAATTTGCAACAAGCAGATTTCGGTTTGGTTGATGGTTCCGTAATTTATGGCATTTTAGAAAATGAAGTCGTAAAATTTATAGAACATGGTGTTCATTTTTCCGCCAATGTCATAAAAGGTCATAAAACAGGTTACTTTTTAGATCACAGAGATAATAGACGTCGCGTGGGCGAATTGAGTCAAGGAAAAACCGTGTTAGATGTGTTTTCGTATGCTGGCGGATTTTCAGTTCATGCTTTGGCCAATCACGCAAAAGAAGTCACGAGTTTAGATATTAGTAAACAAGCGCTTGAAATAGCTTTAGAAAACGGCAGATTAAATAGTTATTCAGGGAAACATCACATTATTGCAGGTGATGCTTTTGATGAAATGGAACAACTCATCCAATCTAATAAAACCTTTGATGTGGTGGTTATTGATCCACCTAGTTTTGCCAAGCAACAGTCCGAAATACAGTTAGCCAAAAAGAAATATGCGCAATTAGCGCAATTAGGTGAGAAGCTCACAGCAAAAGGTGGTATGTTGGTTTTAGCATCCTGTTCGTCTCGAATTATTGCAGATGCTTTTTTTGATGTGAATAAAGCAACGTTGTCCCAGGCCAAAAGGCATTATAAATTGGTTTTAAAAACACAACATGATTCAGATCATCCAATAGGTTTTCCAGAAGGTGCTTACTTAAAATGTGGATACTACCAATTGGATTAATTGGTGAATTGCCAAGCCAAAATCCGTGATACTTTCTGACCTTGAGCCATATCAATAATTTGGTGTGTTGCACCTAATTTGTCCAATTGCTTGATTAGCTTGGGTATATTGGCAGCTTTAGAAACTAGTGTTGTAAACCAACCGACTTGGTTACTAAACGTTTTACTTTCCTTAATCAGGCGTTTTATAAATAAAGCTTCACCACCATTACACCATAATTCATGAGATTGACCTCCAAAATTGAGAGCTGCTTTTTTATCCAAGTTCAGGTTTTTCAGTTTACGTTGTGTTCCTTTTAAAGCTTCTTGTTCGGAAGCATGGAACGGTGGATTACACATGGTAAAATGATAATTTTCTTCCGGTTTTATAATATTAGAAAAAATATGTGCAGGATTTTCCTGAAATCGAATTTCAACCAAACCGTCCAAACTCGAGTTTAAATTGATGTTGTTTTGAGCAATTTCAACAGATTGCTTATTAATATCTGCACCAACCATGTTCCATTGATACAATTTTACTCCTAAAATTGGATATATAGCATTCGCTCCAACGCCAATATCCAAGCCTTTAATGGGTTTAGTTTCAGGTATAATTAAATCGTTTAGGTGATGTAAGTAATCCGCACGGCCAGGAATAGGTGGACACAAATAACCTTTAGGTAATTGATAATCCGTTAATCCATAATCCGAAATAAGAATGGCTTTGTTCAATTGATAAACAGCTTCTGCCAAGGAAAAATTGATAGTTTTGGTTTCAAAATTATTCGTAAAAACAAATGGTTTTAATTCAGAATTCGCCTGAATTAACCTTTCAAAATCATAAGGTATATTGTGCTTATTATTAGGATGCATGATAATTTGTACTGGAATTATGCCACAAATATAAGCTTAATGTGTGGCTTAACAGTTTCCCTTTTTTAATTATACAATAGTGCTGAAATAAATCTACCTTTGCAGCTTAATAAAATTATTATGACTTCATTTTCCGATTTAGGCATTCGTAAAGAATATATAAAAGCCTTAAAAGAACTCCACATTGAAAAGCCAACTGAAATTCAGGCCCAAGCAATTCCTGTTTTATTGCAAAAACAAACTGATTTAATTGGTTTAGCGCAAACAGGAACTGGGAAAACGGCTGCTTATGGACTACCTATTTTACATCAAATAGATCCTAATAAATCGGAAATTCAAGCGCTTATTTTAGCTCCAACACGCGAGTTGGTGCAACAAATACAAAAGCAACTTTTCAAATTTACCAAATATTGCGATTATAAGATTTTTACAGAAGGTGTATATGGTGGCGAAAAAATTGACAAGCAAATTAAAGCTTTAAAACGAACTACTCATATTATTGTAGCAACACCAGGACGTTTATTAGATTTAATTGATCGTGGTGATATTGATATTAAAAACATTAAAACATTGGTGTTAGATGAAGCTGATGAAATGTTAAGTATGGGTTTTAAACAGGATTTAAATCGCATATTAACATTTACATCTGGAAAGCGTTCTACGTGGTTGTTTTCGGCTACAATGCCTGAAGAAATTCAGAAAATGATAAAAACCTATATGTCGCCAAAAGCGATTAAAATAGAGGTAAATAGAAATAGTTTGGTAAATGCCAATATTACACATCAATTTATTAGAACATCTATAAAAGGTAAAGTTTCTGTTTTAATTAATTTATTAGAAGGCTTTAAAAAACAACGTGGAATTATTTTTTGCAAAACGAAAGCTGGAACCCAAAACTTAACAGATGTTTTATTGAATGAAGGATTTTCAGTTGGTGCTTTGGAAGGCGATATGCAACAAAAAGAACGGGATAAAGTTATGCGTGCTTTCAAAAATGAATCTGTTCAAATATTAGTATCTACCGATGTTTCGGCACGAGGAATAGATGTTAACGACTTGGCGTTTGTTATCCACCATCAGTTACCAGAGCAAATGGAATACTATACACACCGAAGTGGAAGAACTGCTAGAGCTGGAAAAAAGGGACGATCTATAGCATTAATTTTAGATGATGAACGCAAACTTATTCGTGAAATTGAGAACACTTTAGGCATAGAATTTGCAGAATTCCATGTGTAACTTTCAAATAGGAAATTAATATCTTATATTTGTACGCATTGCAGGAGTAACCTAAAATCTGAATTTAGGCTTATAATACGACCATAGTTCTTTTTAAACCATGTAATTATTATTTTATTTCTTCAATTTAACCCTAAAAAAATTACTATAAAATAACAATGGCAAAATCGCAACAGACATTTAACAAAAGTGAAAAGGAAAAGAAGCGTTTAAAGAAACGTGAAGACAAACGTAAAAAAATGGAAGCTAGAAAACTTGAAAAAGAAGATGGCGGAGGTGATGGTATCCAATTTGCTTATGTTGACTTTAATGGAAATTTAACTGATACACCACCAGATCCAAATATGCGTGTTAAAGTGGATGCAGAAAGTATTGAAGTGAGTATTCCAAAACGTGATGATAGCGATATTGAGGAATTTGATCCAGTAAGAAAAGGAAAAGTTTCTTTTTACGATAACTCCAAAGGTTTTGGTTTTATTATTGATTCTGAAAATCAAGAAAAATACTTCTGTCACGTAAGTGGCTTAATTGATGAAATAGCGGAAAACGATGCCGTATCTTTTGAATTAGAAAAAGGTATGAAAGGTATGAACGCTGTTAAAGTAACCCGTATTTAAATTTTGATCACATAAATCGCTTAAACTCTTTAAAAGATTTTAGGTTTTAATAGCTATGTCCATTAAATCGATTACATTTTTATCAATAATTTTATTTCAGTTTGTTGCTATTAATACACTTATAGCACAAACTGATTCGCTTTCTTCAGAAAAAATTAATGTTGAATACACAAATAAAGGTTTTCAATTTAGCACACCTGATAAAAATTACTCACTTCATCTAGCAGCACGTTTACAATTTCGTTTTGCAACTCCAAACGATCAAAGTCCGGTTAATTTTGATGACTTTTTTGAGGATAGCAAAACAGCATTCAAAATTAATAGAGCCCGTTTAAAAATTGGTGGAAATGCCTATAAACCTTGGTTGAAATATTATTTTGAATATGATATGGCTCAAGGTAATTTATTAGATTTCCGTATTATGATTGAGCGTTGGGACTTTTTTAAAATTAAAGTTGGTCAATGGAAAACCTATTATAGTCGGGAAAGAATCATATCATCTGGTAAACAACAAATGGTGGATCGCTCTATCATTAACAGGCCTTTTACATTAGATAGACAACAAGGAATAGAATTTTCAGGTCGCATTTTTCCTGAAACTGCAGCGGATTTCACATATCATGTTTCGGTATTGACAGGAACCGGAAGAGGCTCCACAATAAATGACGATAACCATTTATTATATGTTGGTAGACTACAATATAATTTATTTGGTCGCGAATTAGAAATGACCGGATCGGATATTAAGTTTCATGAAAAACCTACTGCTTTATTAGCTATTGCCGCAGCAACCAACAGAAGCCAGTACACACGATTTTCTTCAGCAGGTGGTGGCAATTTAGTAGGATATGATAGTAATGAACCTGGTCAATATCGCGTAAATCAAGCATTAGTTGAAACTGCTTTGAAATATCGTGGGTTTTCGTGGCAGAATGAAAATCACATCAAAAAAATTACGGATTACGAAACGAATACAGACCGAACATTAACTGGTTATTATCTTCAAGCAGGTTACTTTTTCTCAAATATTTTAGACTTTGTTCCTAAACCTTTAGAGGTTGCCGGAATATACTCGCATTACACGCCCAATAGAGACATTGGTTACAGCCAGGAGCAAGAAATGGGCATGGCTTTTAACTGGTTCTTTAAAGAGCATAGAAATAAATTAACTATGGAGTTTACCCATTTTGACTACGAAAGTCCAGAAAGAGTTGAGCAGAAAGAATGGCGTTTCCGGATTCAATGGGATATATCATTCTAACTATATTTTACCTAATTCTAACTTTCTTATAAGCCCATGGATTCTTTAACGCAAATAGTTTTAGGCGCTGCTGTTGGTGAGGCCGTTTTAGGCAGAAAAGTTGGTAATAGAGCCATGCTTTATGGTGCTATTGCAGGTACAATTCCTGATTTAGATATTTTTTCTTCCTATTTTACAGATACCGTTACCGCTTTAGAAATTCACAGAGGTTTTACACATTCCATTTTATTCTCTATCATTTTTGCGCCAATTCTTGGTTGGTTGGTATCACGATATGAAAAATATAAAAGTATAAAAGGTTGGTCTTGGCTTTTCTTTTGGGCGTTTGTAACACATCCTATTTTAGATGCACACACCACGTGGGGAACACAGTTGTTCTGGCCTTTAGATTTGCGCTTGGCTTTTAAAACCATATTTGTGGTTGACCCATTATACACTTTACCATTTTTGGCATTTTTGATTTTGACCATGTTTCAAAAACGAACTTCAGAAAAACGTCAATTTTACAATCGTACGGGATTATTAATAAGTACCGCTTATCTGGCACTTACATTTATATTAAAGTGGTCAGCTTTCACGAAGTTTGAAAATGCTTTGGAAGAACAAAATTTAAGCTATCTACAGATTGACACAAGACCTTCGCCTTTGAATACCATTTTATGGAGTGCTAATGTAGAAACAGAGCATGCTTACTTACTTGGAAACTATTCCTATTTCGATACACAGCCTATTTCATTTGTCTCATATCCTAAAAATCATGAATTGATATCAGATTTACTTTCCAATGACAAAATGCAACGCATGATTCACATTTCGAAAGGATGGTACACCATAACACAAGAAGACGGAAAATTATACTACAATGATTTACGTTTTGGATTATTGAGTTTAGAACCTGGCTCCGAAAGTTTTGTTTTTCAATTCTTGATCGATAAAGATGATGAAACTGGAAACATTAGTTTTATTGAACAGCCCAAAGGTAGTCGCGATGCCAAGAAATTAATGTCTGAACTTTGGACACGTGTTAAAGGGAATTAAGTCGTTTTCTTATAACTCCAAACCGCTAATCCATTCATTAGTAATGCGTAAATAAGTGTTTTTACTAGTTGTGGCAGGATATCGATAAAACCAGATCCTTTAAGCATCACCATGCGCATGACTTCAACAAAGTATTTGATAGGATTAAATTCGGTAAGTATTTGAGCCCATTCTGGCATACTCTCAATAGGTGTAAACAGTCCGCTCATTAGAATAAAAATCACTACAAAAAACCAAGCGATAAACATGGCTTGTTGCTGGGTATCGGTAAAATTGGAAATAAATAATCCCATACCGAGTATCACCAAAATAAAAATAGAAGTATAGAGGTACATAAGTAATAAACTTCCTACCATAGGCACATTAAAAATGAGCCTTGCAAGAATTAATCCAATAGTTAACAAGCCCATTCCAATAACCCAAAACGGAAAAAGCTTACCAATAATAAATTGACTTTTCTTTATAGGCGTAACATTGATTTGCTCTAAAGTTCCAATTTCTTTTTCTCTCACAATATTCATTCCTGAAAGAAATAACGTGATCATGGTAACTAATAGTACTAATATACCTGGTACCATAAACGTTTTGTAGTTTAACGTTTCATTGTACCAAAAAAGTGGGATGGTAGCAATGTCAACAGGTTGAATTTGAGATTCTGAAAATTGCATCAAATCCGTTTTAATATGCCTATTATAATTCTGAATTATTTGAGAAACATATACGTTTTCAACACCAGCAGCAGCACCATCAATAGCATTAATAGTAACTCCTAAAGCACCTTTTTTTTCCTTTAGCAAATCACGTTCAAAATGAGAGGGAATCTCTAAAACAACATCTACTTCTCCTTTTAGCATAGCTGAACTTGCCAATTTTTGAGTTGGAAAGGCTGTTAAAACATTAAAATATGTAGAAGCCTCAAATTTTTCTATTAACGCTCGTGAAGAAGTACTGTGGTCATTATCTATATATGCGAATTTGATATTCTTGACTTCAAAAGTAGCTGCATTAGATAAAATAATTAATTGGAGTAGTGGTAGCACAAAAATGATTGGTAGCATACCTTTATTTCTAAAGATTTGCTTGAATTCTTTTTGGATGATATATTGTATTGTTTTCATATTTTTAAAAGAATAAAGAGAAAAGAGTAGAGAATAAAGACGATATGGCTTGGTCTTACTTCTTTTCTCTTTCTTCTATTTTCTGTTTTTCACTCTAATCTAATTTTATATTTCTTCACACTTACTCCCATAAAGAAAACAGTCATCCCTATTAAAATCAGTGTTTCTTTCCATATAAACTCTAGCCCAACACCTTTTAGCATAATACCCTTTAATATGATAATAAACCATTTTGCAGGAATGGCATGACTGATATATTGTAAAGGGATTGGCATACTTGAAATAGGAAAAATAAAACCTGATAATAGAATTACTGGAAGCATTAAACCCATTAATGAAATCATCATCGCGGTTTGTTGTGTTGCTGAAATGGTTGAGATTAAAATTCCTAAAGCTAAAGCTGATACAATAAATAAAATACTCTCAAAAGCCAATAAAATTAAACTCCCTTGAACAGGCATTTTAAAGATGAAAATACTCAACAAAACGATTACGATAGCATTAATTACCGACAAGAAAATATACGGAAACACCTTACCTACAATTACTTGAAAAGGTTTTATAGGTGACACTAATAAAATCTCCATAGTTCCCAATTCTTTTTCGCGTGTGATGGAAATGGACGTCATCATAGCAGAAACCAGCATTAATATAATAGTCATTACACCGGGAACAAACATATACACGCTTTTTAGTTCTGGATTATAGACCATTCTTGGTTCTGAAACAATAACATAATTAATAGTTATAGCTTTGTTTTGTTCTTGCTGGTATTTTTTTAAAATAGAATTTACATAATTACTAATGGTGTTAGCCGTGTTTGGGTCTGTTGCATCTGTAATTATTTGAACAGTAGCTTGGCTATCTTTTATAAGATTTTTACTAAAATCTTTTTCAAAGTTTAAAACAGCTTTCACTTTTCCCTTTTTAAAAACAGCCTCAATATCATCTTCACGTTCAATAAGTTGCTTAATACTAAAGTATTTTGATGCTGATATTTTGTTAATGATTTCCTTTGTGGTGGCATCATTTGAGTGATCTAAAATAGCAATATCCACATTGTTAATTTCATTGGTAATGGCAAAACCAAATAGTAAAATTTGGACAATAGGCATTCCAAAAAGAATAAACAATGAGCGTCTATCTCTAAAAATGTGATAAAATTCTTTGGTAACAAAACCTATAAATCGTTTCATCCTCTGGCTAGTTTTAAAAACACATCATTCATACTAGTAACTTGAAACTGTTCCTTTAATTTTTTTGGCGTATCCAAAGCTTCTATCTTTCCATTTACCATAATAGAAACGCGATCACAATACTCGGCTTCATCCATATAATGCGTCGTAACAAAAATAGTTGTGCCTTGATGTGCTGCTCTATAAATCATTTCCCAAAACTGACGCCTAGTAATGGGATCTACACCACCAGTAGGCTCATCTAAAAAAACAATTTTTGGCTCGTGCAATAATGCTACCGAAAATGAAATTTTTTGTTTCCAGCCCAAGGGTAACGAACCAACTAATTGTTTGGCAACATCCTCTAGGCCTAAATCGTCTATCATTTCTTTTGTTTTCTCTTTGATTTTTAATTTCGACAAACCATAGATACCTCCAAAAAATGTAATATTTTCTTTAACTGTTAAGTCATCATATAATGCAAATTTTTGACTCATATAGCCAATGTTTTTTTTGATGTCTTCCGCTTGAGTAAAGACATCAAAACCGGCTACCTGGGCTGAACCTGATGTTGGATTTGAAATTCCAATCAGCATTTTCATCGCGGTTGTTTTTCCCGCACCATTAGCACCAAGAAATCCAAAAATCTCACCTTTTTCAACGGCGAATGTAATGGCATTTACAGCAGTGAAATCGCCAAACATTTTAGTTAAACCTTCAGCTTGTATGACTTTGTTATTATTCATATTTATCTCCCACGGAAGTGGGAGTCTCATTATTATCAATTCCAGAAATTTCAGAATTGAGACCTATCACGTTTTTTGAAACCTGTTAGGTTTGTAGTTTATTTTTATTTTGCTAACTCCATAAAACTATCTTCTATAGTTGCTTGGGTTTTTTCAATGGTAATATTTGATAGGTTTTGGGCTTGTAAATACTGTTTTAAATCGTCTGGATTAAATCTGTCGCGTTTATCCGTATAATGTACAAACTCACCAAACGGATATACACTATGCTGATGTGGGTAAGCCTTTAAGCTCATTATTAATTGATACATATTGTTTGCACTAACGTCATAAATAGTTTTAGGGTACTGATTTACTATGGCTTCCGGTGTATCAATCTGTAAAATTTTACCATCTTGAATTAATGCTATTCTATCACACAATGCGGCTTCGTCCATATAAGGCGTAGAAACTAAAATGGTTATATTTTTTTGTTGTAAGCGTTTTAGCATGTCCCAAAATTCTTTCCTTGAAACGGGATCGACTCCTGTTGTGGGTTCGTCTAGAAACAACACTTTGGGTTTGTGAATCAACGCACAACACAAAGCCAGTTTTTGCTTCATACCTCCAGATAATTTACCTGCACGACGATCTTTAAAAGGCTCAATTTGAACATAAATATCTTTTATTAAATCATAGTTTTCGGCAATAGTGGTTCCGAAAATAGTTGCAAAAAACTTCAAATTTTCTTCAACCGTTAGATCTTGATATAATGAGAATTTCCCTGGCATATAACCCACGTGCTTTCTAATTTCTTTAAAGTCTTTCAGCACATCATAACCTGCAACAGTTGCATTACCTTCATTGGCAATTAACAAGGTTGTTAAAATTCTGAAAAGTGTTGTTTTTCCTGCTCCATCAGGACCAATTAAACCAAAAAGCTCATTTGGTTTTACTTCAAAAGAAATATCCTGTAAGGCTTTTACATTTTTATAGGATTTGCTGATATGGTTGATTGAAATGCCCATGACACTTTAATTTTGAACGATGATTTTAATTTCCATAGTAACTTTTGATGTAATAGAATTTGAAATTAGACAAGCTTTTTCAGCTTTTTCAACAACTCGTTCTGTACGATCACGTTTGGATTCGTCTGTAATAACAACTTCAGGAAATAATAACACCTCGCTCATTACAAATTTGCCATCTACTTTTTCTAAAATACCTTTGGAATCACACCTAAAACTCACGTATTCTAATTTCGAAAACTCTGCAATCGCCAAAAAAGTAGTCATTAAACAACTGCTTACAGCGGCAGTAAATAAATGTTCTGGCGACCAAATATTTGGCATTCCTCCAGGGAACTCTGGTGGTGTTGCAACTTCCAAACAGTTGGTTTCATTGGTTTCATTATTGTGTAACTCTGGTGAACACATCATTCCCTTTCGGTCTTGTGTCCAATTAATATTCACGTTATATGTGTGCTTTTCCATGGTGAAAAACTTTTAAGTTATTATTGAAAATAAGTGTTGTACGCATTGATGTTTTCTTTGATGCTAACCGTAATTTTTGCAGAATCATCAACATCCTCTGTTTTTAAAAGCGCATCAATTTTTTCAATTAATGGGTGAAGCCAAATGTGTAAATTGTCATGTGAAGGGCCTTTCATTGTACAATTTTTTACAACAAAATTTTTCTCGTCATTCAGTTGTTCTGCTAGTTTATGATAGTCATCTAATGTGCTAGCTGTTTGTGTATTGATTGTGTTTTGAAGTTTTTGAACACCTTCATTGGTTGTCGCATCGGCTTGCCACTTATCACCATTATCAATTTGTATTTCACTTACCCATGCATTGGCATAAACCCCAGAGGCTTCGTGGGTATCATGATTGTTATGGGTGTCCGCAGGATGTTCAACAGTTTCCGTTTTTACGTCTTGATTTTTGCTGTCTTTACAGCTTACTAAAGCCAATAGGCTTAAGGTGAAAATTACATGTTTCATTGTTTATAGTTTTTATTGATTATTATTTGAGTTATTTAACCACATTTCTGCAGGCATGCCTATTTTTAAACTACCATCATTTTTAACGGTTATTTTTACGGCATAAACAAGCGCAATACGCTCTTCTTTAGTTTGAATAATTTTAGGTGTAAATTCGGCTTCAGATGCAATCCATATTACGGTTCCTTCATAATCCTTCATGGTATCATTTGAATCGATTTTAACGGTTACGGATTCACCAATTTTTAAATTTGCTAATTGGGTTTCACTAATAAAAACACGCAATTCCATGTTTTCTAAAGCGGCAATTTTGTAAAGTGGTTTTCCAAAAGCTGTTATTTCACTAGGTTCTGCGTATTTCGTTAATACCGTTCCGTTTATTGGATTTATAATCTTGCATTTATCAATTTGATTATCAATTTGTTTGAGTTGAACATCTAAATTTTTCAATTCGTTAACTACAGGTGCGTTTTGGATTTCTACACTGCGTACTTGCTGTTTGAGAACATCTATTTCTCCTTGAACATCGTCCAATTGTTTTTGTGTTCCAGCTTTATCTCGAATTAAATTTTCTGTTCTAATTTTATGGATGTTTGCTGTTTTTAATTTCGCATTTAAAACGGCTATTTGGGATAAAACACCTTGCGATTTACTACTAATAACATCTTTAGAAACCAGTAATTGCTCCCGCTTTAATGCTAAAGGAATCGTGTCTATATAACCAATAAAGGCATCTTTCTTAAGCGCATCGCCTTCCTGTACATGAAATGCCATAATCTTTCCATTATTTTCAGCAGATACGGTGATTTCTGTTGCTTCAAAATTACCATATCCATCGGCTTTACCATTAGAATTGCTACAAGAATTCAACGTTAATAGTCCGAAACTAATTCCTAAATAATATATATATTGTCGTTTCATTTTTACTGTCCTTGCGTTATGTTATAATTTGCTTTTGCTAATTGTAATTGAATGTTATGGTTTGCGAAACTGTTTTCGGCTTCATATAGATTTGTTAATTCCGTAATATAAGTGGAGGCTGTAATAACACCATTTCGCAATTGCGATTCGGTTGCTAATAACACGGCTTTTCGAAGATTGATGATTTCTGTATCTATCAGTATCGTTTCAGAAATTTTAGCTATTTCCGATTCGTACTTATTAAGTTCTATGTTGGTGTTTAATTCAAAAATTTCCGTTTCATTTTCTACAATATCTTTATTAATCATTAAAGATTCACGTTTCTTTTTATTGGCATTCCAATCAAAAACGGTCCAGTTTAATTTGACGCCAACCGTATAAAATGATTGAAATGAATTGTCTAACATATTTAAACCAGGGTTTCCAACACCTCCAGATGCAAACCCGAATAATTTTGGAATATTGTCTTTTTGCATCAATTGCTGCTGACTCTCAATTTCATCCTTTTTTAACTGAAACAATTCTAGTTCTGGTCGTTGAAGTGTAGGAGAGAGGCTTGTAACAATTGCAGGTTTCTGAAATGTGGTTAATTCATTTAAAGACACACCTATTAAGGCCGATAATGTTTCGGTAAGTACCTTCTTATTATTAGTAATTTCGGTAACCTGTTGTTTTATTTTTAATAATTCAGCTACAAGAACTTTATCAGAAGCTGGCAACATGGTTCCGTATTCAATACCTGATGTTACTTCACGTAACTTACTTTCTAATTGCTCTTTTTTTGCTACTAATAAATCCAAGGATTCATTGTGTAACAAAATAGAGAAGTACAGTTGGTTAACACGTTGTTTTAACTGATACAGCGAAACTTCCAACTGTTTTTGCTGCGTTTTTAATTGTGCTAATTTTACTTTAGATGATGCATTAATAGCACCACCATTATAAATTAATTGATTCACATAAAGTGTAGCACGATATTGATCATTATTAGGTGGTTCAATGCCAGTGTCTGGAAGTGGTATTTGTGTAACATCAGATAAATAAGCCGCTTGTGCATCAAAGTCCAATTGCGGCATTTTTTGAGTATCTATAAGATCTAATTCTAAAGCGTTTCGAGTTTCTAATAAGGCATGTTGTTTGACCAGTGGGTAATTTTCCGACACCAATTGGTAGCATTTTTCCAAGGTTACACGGTCTTGCGACCAACTTTGCAAGCCAATAAAGAGAAGAAACAATATACTAACGCGTGTTTTCATAGTACTATTTTTTTATGGCATTGATAATAAAATCAGAAACTTCTGTCTTTCGGTTTTCCATAAGCTGCTTAAAACCTTTATCATCTTCTTTTGTAAAAGCCTTAACCAATGGTTTTGCTACAAAAGGAAAGATGTTTAAAGCCAGAATATTAATAAATAGCTGCTCACCAGAAATGGGCTTCAAAATACCCTCGCTTACTTCAAAATCTACTCGTTTTTTGAATTTCTCAATATTTAAAAGTGTTGAATTCTCTTGAATTTTATGAAGGAAATCTGGATTTCTATTTAACTCTTGAATAATGAAATTCGGTAAATAAGGATGTTTAATTATAAATGTTATATAGTTGGACGTGAAGTTTTTTACTTTGGCTTCAATAGACGATTCGTCATTTAAAATTGTATTTAACTGGGGCGCTAACAGGGAAAATGCATTCTTAAAAACAGCTTCAAAAAGCAATTGCTTACTGCGATAGTAATAATGAAGCATGGCTTTGTTTATACTTGCGGCATCTGCAATTTCTTGCATTCGGGCGCCATCCATTCCTTTAGTTTGAAATATTTTTTTAGCAGCATCTAAAATTTGCTCCTCCGTGTTTTCGTCTTTCTTCTTTGCTGTCATTAACTTTATAGTTTAACCACTTGGTTAACAAATGTACAAAAAACAATTCATTGCGAAAATGAATTGTTTAAAATTTATAAATTACCGGCCGTATCGTCCGTTTCTTCTACATCTTCTTTAGGTTTACCACTCATCATGAAATTGATTAAAATTCCTACTAGAACAACACAAACGAGGGCAAATATGCCTATCATTATAACGCCATTATTCCAGTTATACAGTGCAAGGGATTGAGAAATCATAATTGTAAGTTTTGGTTTTCAATTGGTAAAAATATAGGTTATAACTGTTTCTAAACATGATATTTATCACAATTTATGAAATTATATGCTATATACCATGATTTTGAATAATTTCAAATACCAATTCTTTGGTCATTTTTTTACCTTGAGCCTTTTCTCTTAAGTCATTAAAAGTTAATAAAAAATCGCACCCCTTATTATACTTGGTGCAACCATAGGCTGTTTGACCTTTAGCAATAGTACCTTGTTGACATTTAGGGCAGGTTATTGTTTCGGGAACTAACGTTTGTTTTTTCTTTTTAGGTTCTATAACTAGTTTAAAGTTTTCGTCAAAACGCAATAAGCCTTCAACAGCGCCAGAATCCGTTTTGAACCCTTTCAAACTAACGGTTGATCCTTTTTGAAGTAATCGTATATATTGCTTTTCAGAAATTTTCTTATCGTGTACTTTGAAGGGTAAAACCAATTTACATCCAGATTTGTATTCCGAACAACCAAAAGCTGACTTACCTTTTATTAGCGTTCCTTGTTTACATTTAGGGCAGGTTTCAGATGTAATTCCTTTACTAGTACTCGATTTTTTCACCTTCGGCTTTGCTGCTTTTTGTTGTGATGTAACAGCATGAGATATGTTAGCACGCCTGGTTTCACTTCGAACTTCATAAACCAATTCATCCACCATACGTTTCATATTATTAATAAACGTACTGGCTTTAAATGTACCTTTTTCAATATCCTTCAATTGCTTTTCCCAGGTTCCTGTCAATTCAGCCGATTTTAAAATATCATTCTGAATGGTGTCAATCAATTGAATTCCTGTTGTAGTTGGTAAAACTTGCTTTTTATTTCGAATAATATATTTACGCTTAAAAAGCGTTTCAATAATATTAGCCCGTGTAGATGGTCTTCCAATACCATTATCTTTCATTAATTCACGTAATTCATCATCATCCACCTGTTTGCCTGCTGTTTCCATGGCACGTAGGAGGGAAGCTTCCGTAAATTGATTGGGTGGTTTGGTTTGTTTCTCTAAAAAAGAGGGTTCATGTGGTCCTTTTTCGCCTTCTACAAAAGTGGGCAACATATCGGACGTTTTTGATTCTTTTTCTGGATTTTCAAATACAACACGCCAACCTTTTTTCAAAATTTCTTTTCCCGTTGTTTTAAAATTTACTTCAGCAGCTTGCCCGATTACAGTTGTGTTGGACACATCACAATCATCATAAAAAACAGCAATAAACCGTTTTACAATACTATTATAGACCTGTTGTTGGTTGTATTGCAGCCTAATTTCCACACCTGTTGGAATAATAGCATGGTGATCGGTTACTTTTTTGTCATTAAAAACTTTAGATGATTTTTTAATTTTCTTCCCTAAAAGTGTCTGCGTTAACGTAGCATAATTCGTTAGATTCTTTAAAATACCTGCTATTTTCGGATAAACATCATTTGGTAGAAACGTGGTATCAACTCTTGGGTAGGTTACTACTTTCTGTTCGTATAAACTTTGCACGAGTTTTAACGTTTCATCGGCTGTAAAACCAAAACGTTTGTTACAATGCACTTGTAACCCCGTTAAATCGAATAATTTTGGTGCGTATTCTTTTCCTTTCTTTTTGGTAGTTGAAATAATTTCGAATTCAGATTCTTTAACTTTATTCGCTAAAACTTCACCATCTTCCATTTTTAAAAAACGCCCTTCTTCATAACTGAAAAGTGTATCACGATATAAGGTTTGCAGCTCCCAATAGGGTTGTGGTTTGAAATTTTCAATTTCCTTAAACCGATTAACAACCATGGCTAAAGTGGGTGTTTGCACACGTCCAACCGATAAAACTTGCTTGTATCCACCGTGTTTTAGAGTATATAAACGGGTGGCATTCATTCCTAAAAGCCAATCGCCAATGGCTCTGGAAAATCCAGCATAATACAGGTTATCATAATCTTCAGATGGTTTTAAGTTTTCAAAACCTTCTTTAATGGCTTCGGTTGTTAAAGACGAAATCCACAAGCGCTGAATAGGTCCTTTGTAGTTAGCCTGATCCATAACCCAACGCTGAATAAGTTCACCTTCTTGACCAGCATCACCACAGTTTATGACTAAATCTGCTTTATCAAATAGGCTTTTTACAATTTTAAACTGCTTCTGAATTCCCGAATTAGAAACCACTTTCGTTTTGAACTTTTCGGGAAGCATGGGTAAATTGTTCAAATCCCAGCTTTTCCAATAGGGTTTGTAATCATTAGGCTCCATTAAAGTACATAAATGCCCAAAGGTAAAGGTTACTTGATAACCATTACCTTCAAAATAGCCATCATGCCTGGTATTAGCACCTAATACAGATGCTATTTCTCTGGCAACACTGGGTTTTTCGGCAATACAAACTTTCACAATTCGTTGATTTTTTAGGAAGACGCAAAGTACAGAAATTTATGAAAACATGATAGTCTTTAATAGTGATAGAATACCTTTTTTTGAACAAAAATTAAAAAAAACAAATCAGTTTAAATAATTAATCGTAATATTGCAATATACAAATACAGAACTATGGGAATTACCAAAACAGACAAGTTTACAGATGAGCAAAACAGGTTAGCAACCATAGCTAAAGCTTTAGGTCATCCAGCTCGTGTAGCCATACTTCAACATTTATTTAAAATTGATAGTTGTATTTGTGGTGATTTGGTTACCGAAATTGGATTGGCACAGCCAACCATTTCACAGCACTTGAAAGAGTTGAAAAACTTGGGCATTATTAAAGGAAATATCTCTGGAACAAGTGTTTGCTATTGCATTGATCAAGATGAATGGCAAAAAATAACCCAATTATTAAGCCAATTTTTAAGTCAGAAAATTGAAGGCGTAGGCGACTGCTGCTAAAACTATAAACGTAAAAAATACAGATATGAACCGAGCACGCTAAATGTATCTAGTCTTTATGAGAATTATAAATTGCGAATAGCATGTGACAATTAAAAAAAATTAAAATACACATATGAAACTATCAGAAATCAAACAACATTTAAGTCAATTAGAAACTATTGCATTTCAATTACCCAATGGGCAATTAGTGCCAAATCATTTTCATGTAACGGAAGTCGGAAAAATTAATAAAAATTTTATTGATTGCGGTGGAACTGTAAGAACGGAGAATGTAATTAATTTTCAATTATGGGAAGCCAATGATTATGACCATAGGTTACACCCTGAAAAACTAGTTTCCATTATCGAATTATCTGAAAAGGTATTAAACTTAGAAGATTTAGAAATAGAGGTGGAATATCAAGGCAATACCATTGGGAAATACGGTTTGGATTTTGATGGCAAGAACTTTTTGCTGACCAATAAACAAACGGATTGTCTGGCTAAAGATCAATGCGGTATTCCTTCTGAAAAACCCAACCTTAAGGTATCTGAATTAGAAAAAACGGAAAGCTGTGCTCCAGGTTCTGGTTGTTGTTAAATCTGTATTTAAATAGTAATGATGAACACGAAGTTAAAAGCTACAATTACTAGTTTTCAAGGGAATTCTATTAGTCGTGAACGACAGGATATAATTAAACCTTTGATTGACTACATACAGCATAAAGTAATTAATAATCAGTATATTAGGTTAAATTTTATTTGTACTCATAATTCCCGTAGGAGTCATTTATCCCAAATATGGGCACAGGCATTGGCCCATTATTTTGGAATAAAAAATATAGCTTGTTATTCGGGTGGAACAGAAGCAACCACTGTTTTTCCTGTAGTAATTGATACTCTAATTAATCATGGGTTTGAAATCCATCAATTAGCTCAAAGTGACAATCCCATTTACAGTATTAAATATGCCATAAATGAACCAGCTATAATAGGGTTCTCTAAAACGTATGATGATACATTTAATCCGGAATCTGAATTTGCAGCTATTTTAACGTGTTCCCAAGCGGACGTTGGTTGCCCTTTTATTGCCGGCGCAGAACAACGTATTCCAATTACCTATGAAGACCCGAAGGCTTTTGATAGCTCTCCATTACAAAAAGAAAAATACCTGGATCGAAGCCTCCAAATTGCTTCTGAATTATTTTATGTGTTTTCTCAAATAAGAACCAATGACTAAAAAATTATCTTTTTTAGATGGATATTTAACACTTTGGATATTTTTAGCCATGCTGTTAGGTGTAGCTATTGGTAACCTTATTCCAGCTATCCCAGATTCCATAAATCAATTAAGTCATGGCGCTACCAATTATCCAATTGCCATCGGGTTAATTTTAATGATGTATCCACCATTGGCAAAAGTTAATTATAAGCTTTTACCAACCGTTTTTAAAGATGTCAAGGTATTATCAATTTCCCTCTTTCTTAATTGGATTATTGGTCCGATATTAATGTTTATTTTGGCCATTTCCTTTCTACAAGATTATCCTGAATATATGGTAGGCCTTATTCTTATTGGTCTTGCACGTTGCATTGCCATGGTTTTAGTTTGGAATGACCTTGCTGAAGGTAGCAGCGAATATGGTGCAGGTTTGGTAGCCTTAAATAGTATCTTTCAGATATTTGCCTATAGTTTTTATGCTTGGTTATTTATTACCGTTTTACCACCTTACTTTGGTTTTGAAGGTGCTATTGTAGATATTTCTATTGCAACTATTGCCGAAAGTGTTCTTATATATTTAGGAATACCCTTTGCGCTAGGTGTTTTAAGTCGCGTGATATTAGTCCCAATAAAAAGTTCAAAATGGTATAATGAAACTTTTATTCCTAGAATTTCACCTATTACTTTAATGGCCTTGTTATTTACTATTGTCGTCATGTTTTCTTTAAAAGGAGAAATGATTATGAGCATTCCTTTTGACATTATAATCATAGGTATTCCTCTAATAATCTACTTCGTTATCATGTTTGTTATAAGCTTTTTTGTTAGCAAAGCAATTGGCGCATCCTATAATACAAATGCGGCTATATCTTTTACCGCAGCTGGAAATAATTTTGAATTGGCCATAGCCGTTGCCATTGCCGTTTTTGGAATAAATTCTGGACAAGCTTTCGCAGGTGTGGTTGGACCACTGATAGAAGTTCCTGCATTAATTTTGCTCGTTCGGGTTGCATTTTGGTTGCGTAAAAAATACTATTAACATCACATTTTCAATACTTTAAAAACATTAGTTCTTATAAATCTGTATATTTGAGTAAACTAACCCATTACTTTTTATCTAGTGATACGTTTAAGACTATTGTTTTTTATAGTAAGTATAGCTTTATCTTTAAAATGCAGTGCTCAAGTAAACTTGACTAGTACTGAAGCTTTAAAAAAATACGAGAGTATAACAGCTACCATGTCTGAATCATTTCCTGAAAATGAATTCAAAACATACAGACGTGAATCCTTTACGGAACAACAACTTCAAACCTATTTATTTCAGCATTATCAACGGTTGGACTTATTACCATTTATTGAAGACCATTATCTTTTTAAAATGCAGAGCTATTTGCATTCCGGGAATTGGTTTCGTGAAATTGGATTTCCTGAAGAATCCATAAAATGGTATAAGGCGTTTTTCGAATATTACGATGCGAATTTCAAAAAGTTATCTCCTGACGAAAAGTATAATTTAGTTGAAATAATTACGTATTCTTATGGTATACAAGCCGATAATTATGCTCGAATTGGTCAATTAGATAACGCAGCATTACAACATAAAAAAAACATAGCTTTTATTAAAGATTATGATATTATAACTAATCCGTCGGCATTTAATAATTATGGGCTGTTCTTTTATTGGAACAAAAAGGATCTAGATTCCGCTTTAGTTTATTTCAATAAAGCGTATTTATTAACTAAAGAAAAATTCCCAAATCATACCTTATTAGGCAGTATTCGGGATAACATTGCTGACATTTACACCAATCGGAATCAATATGAAAAAGCCCTACCGCTATACCACGAGAATTTCAAACTATACCAAGGCACTAAAAACGAAAGTTCTAACGCATTTGATGTTACACGATTTATTAGCGCAGGAATTCAATTAATAGAAACAGAGTTAAAATTAGATAATATCAGTCAGGCACAGGAAACATTTAATGATTTACAGAAAACGCTTGAGATGCCAGAATTTAAGGGTAACATTAGGCAACAATCCCAATTAGAAATTCTTCAAGCTGAAAAGTCCTTATATCAATCGCAAGGAAACTATAAAGCGGCACTCGTTATTGCTGATAAAAGACTAGAATTATTAGACAGTTTCAATGCTCTATCAAAACTTGCCGATAAAAAGTGGCAAGATGAATTAAATGCTATATCACTTGACCGTTTTGCTTTAAACGCTAAAATTGATAGAATAGAAAAGGAAAACAAAATTCAAAGTCAACGGTCTAAACTATGGATCATAACCTTATCATCATCCATAATTTTAATTTTATTACTCTCCTTATTCTTGCGTAGGCGCCAACATATCATCAATGCAAAAAACAAACAACTTTTAGCCGAACACAAACTAGAAATTTCAAGTGTAAAGAATGAAAACTTACAATCTGAAATTGAATCTAAACAACGGGATTTATCTGATTTTGCAATTAATCTAACCCAAAATCAAGAATGGGCTCAAGATTTAGCGAATAAATTAGAAACAATTAAGGAAGCGCCTTCCGAAGGTAAAAAAGTGTTATTAGCTCATTTAGAGCAGGATATACAAAACAGGATTACCTTTGATACCAACACTCACGAATTTTATGACCGGTTGGATAAATTAAGTGATGCTTTTTATAGTAAACTAAACGGACTATTTACAAATTTGAGTAAAAACGAAATTAGAATGTGCTCCTTAATTCGTCTAAAAATGGATAGCCGAAGTATTGCAACACTTCAAAATATAACTTTAGCATCCTTAAATACCAGCCGGTATCGGTTACGAAAAAAATTAAATCTTTCAGAAAACGAAGATTTAGATACTTTTATTCAAAATCTATAACTTCCTCAAAAACAATACATTAAGCATGTTTTAGATGTCAATTTCTCTTCTGTCTATTAAAAGTCTATTGCTTGTTCATTACCTGTCTATATGCATATTTATGTCTATGCGTTTTAAACTTATACTTTAGTTCCAGTAAAAAAAAGGTTCCTAATTAGTAGCAACATTTGTATAACCTTATAAAACTTTAGTATTATGAAAACGTATGTAATTGGTTTACTATTTCTAGGCTTTACCAACCTAATGATTGCTCAAAATGATTTAGCCGTTCTATCAACGCCTAATCCAACAGTCTATTCCAAAACCACTAAATCGGTTAAGAATCTAGATTATTTATCAACCGTATCCAAATTGGATATATCTAAAAAGGTATTAAAGCTTCAGGATATTGTAGCTCATTATAATATCAAAACTCATAAAGTTTATAACCCGAAAAGTTCAACAACATACACCGTAAATTTTAAAGAAGGGGAGAACAGTCTGTCTGCTATATATGATAAAAATGGAAACCTATTAAAGTGTCATGAACAGTATCAAAACATCAAATTACCATATGTATTGAGTTCTGAAGTTATTAAAGCCAATCCTGGTTATTCCTTAAATGAGGTGTATTGTAATATAGAATATACAAAAGATCATGAAACGGATATAAAATACCGCGTTGTTCTTAAAAATGGCAAAAAGACAAAAACTGTTATTTTGGATTTGTAAATAAAGCTTTTAGCAGGTAATAAATTTGAGGTGAACTCCCTTATTAAATAAGTTTGCCTCTTATTTTTTACTTTAATTTACAATTACTTTTTGACCAATTTTTAAAGTCGCATTTTTATTAATCCCATTTAATTTACACAAAGCCGCAAGACTCATGTGGTTTCTGGAAGAAATACGTGATAAGGTATCACCTCGTTTAACAATATAAACGGTTTTTGGTTTGTTGGCTATTGCTATTGCTTCAGATTCAGTAGTTGGCACATCTATAGTACCTTTACGCTTGCTATTATGTAATTCTGGACGCGTCATATCTCGCGTAATCCAAATTTCATTATTAAGAACTTCGTTTGAATCATTAAATTGAAGTAAATATTCTGGATTAATTTGAATTCCTTGATAGCTCACTTCTAAATGTAAATGACTGCCACGTGCATTACCAGAAGTACCACCTTTTCCTAAATAACTACCAGCAATAACAGAATCATTTTCTTTTACACCATAACTCGATAAATGTGCATAAGCTGTTTCTAAACCATTAAAATGACGAACGACAACTGAACGACCATGACCTGAACTATAATTTGCAAAACGAACCACACCATCAAACATAGCAAAAAGACTATCGCCTGTTACTAAATCAATATCAATACCTCTATGTGCACGACCTTTTCTCCAACCATAGCGAGAAGTAATCACTTTATTTTTGGAAATAGGTGAGACGTAATTAGAATCGTTAAATTGTAAGTGAATAGGGAATTTGATGTCCTTGCCATAATCTACACGAATTTTACTAGTATCCCAATAATCCGTTGTAATATCAACAGCGTCTTCAGCTTCTTTAACTTCATAGGTTTCTAATAAATCGTGACTACTGGCCACGAAATTAAGAAGGTTTGGAGACGCATCTCCAGGATTAATAATTTGACCAAAGCTATTGGAAGCTAGGCACAAACAAATAAGGGCAAAAAATGATTTCATAGGTTACTTTGTGCTATTAAAAACCTGTTAACGTTTAAATTTGCATATTATTATTTTGCAACGTCCGAAAATAAAAAATAAATCGATATAAAATCATAAAATTTTGTTAGAGTTTCGGGTTGCTGATATATTTTTATTCAAATCCCTATCTTACTGAAAATCAAAGGGAATAAAACGAAATGAAAGCACTATAAATTTAGGTGTATGAATAAAGGAATATTAATTCTTTACTATTAAATTCCATATCCAATATAACAGTCGTTATCTTTGGCGCTCTAAATAAATGATTACCATGGCCAATTCCATAAAAGCACAACAAGACATATTAGCAAAATTGCATATTACCACACTTAATGATATGCAAGAAGAAGCCTTATTAGCCATTGCCAATGCTGAAAATACCGTGCTTTTATCGCCAACAGGAACTGGTAAAACAGTGGCTTTTTTATTACCTACGTTGGCGGAATTGGATGCGGATTGTCCCAACGTGCAATTACTAATTTTGGTACCATCGCGTGAACTTGCTATTCAAATAGAACAAGTAATCCGTGAAATGGGAACCGGATTTAAAGCCAATGCCGTTTATGGTGGCAGGCACTTTTCAAAAGATAAAATTGAACTGGCTCACACACCAGCCATCGTTATTGGAACACCTGGTCGTGTGGCTGATCATTTACGGAGAGAAACCTTTTCTGTAAAAGATATTAAAACCTTGGTTCTAGATGAGTTTGATAAATCGTTAGAAATTGGTTTTGAAGGCGAAATGAGCGAGATTATTGAAAGCCTTCCGTATATAGAAAAACGCGTGCTAACCTCTGCTACACAAGGATTAAAAATCCCGATTTTCGTTGGGCTCACCAATGAATTGGTGATTGATTATTCAGATTCGGAATCCTCCAATATTCAAATAAAGAAGGTGATTTCACCTCAAAAAGACAAACGCAATACCTTATTAGATTTACTCTATGATATAGGCAATAAACCAGGGATCATATTTTGTAATTATAAGGATACCATTCAATATGTCAGCGACTTTTTAAACAGTCAGAATATTGCACATGGTTGCTTTTATGGTGGTTTAGAACAAATAGATCGGGAGCGTGCTTTAATTAAATTCCGAAATGGAACGCATCAAATTATCATCGCTACAGATTTGGCAGCTCGTGGATTAGACATTCCAGAGTTGAACTATATTATTCATTATCAATTACCACTAAAGGCTGAAGAATTTACCCATAGAAATGGACGAACCGCTAGAATGAATGCTGAAGGAACCGCGTATGTGTTGCAATGGGAAGATGAATATTTACCAGAGTTTATTGACACCAACCACATTGTAAAACTGAAAGGGAATCCTAAAAAGCTGGAATCCGGCTGGGTAACACTCTTTGTTTCAGGAGGACGAAAGGATAAAATTTCGAAAGGTGATATTGCGGGTTTGCTCTTTAAACAAGGCCATTTAGAAAAACATGAATTGGGTGTTATAGAATTAAAACAAGACTGTGCTTTTGTAGCCGTTCCAAAAAAGAAAGCTAATGCGGTTGTTGAAAAGACTAATAATTCACGTTTGAAAAAGAAGAAAGTGCGGATTACTATCTTGTAATATTATTCCATAAATCTTAAGGAAAGTTTAACAGGCTTCATCTGTTTATAGTCAGTGTTTGTGTGAATTGCTTTGTATTTTTGTAAAACAATACATATCTAACTTCACAAGACATTTATGACCATGAAACAAGCCTTATTAGAACCTTATAAACTGAACAATAGTATTACCTTAAAAAATCGCGTGGTTATGGCACCCATGACGCGGAGTCGTGCTGATAATCCAGATAAAGTTCCTACTCAAGAATTAGAAGCAACCTATTATGCGCAACGTGCTTCGGCTGGATTGATTATTACAGAAGGCTCACAAGTTTCAGAGCAAGCGGTTGGTTATATCCATACGCCTGGAATCCATTCCCAAAAGCAAGTAGCAGGGTGGAAGCTGGTTACTAAAGCGGTTCATGATCAAGATGGTAACATATTTATACAGCTGTGGCATGTGGGTCGGATGTCGCATCCTGATTTTCATAATGGGAATTTACCTATAGCACCTTCCGCTATTAATCCGAAGGTGCAATCCTTTACACCAACGGGTTTTAAAGATACGGTTACGCCCAAAGCTATGACACAAGCCGATATTGATCAGACCATTTTAGACTTTAAAAATGCAGCAAAAAATGCCATGGATGCTGGGTTTGATGGTGTTGAGATTCATTCGTCTAATGGGTATTTATTCCATCAGTTTTTTAGTACTACGTCCAATATTAGAACCGATACCTATGGTGGCAGTATTGAAAATCGGGCGCGTTTTTTCTTTGAAGTTCTGGACGCTATCAAATCGGTTATGCCTGAAAATAGAATAGGAGTTCGCTTTAATCCATCTGCCCATAATCTGTTTGGTGTAACGGTTAATGAAGATACCATACCGACATTCGATTATATTATTACTAAATTAAATGACTACGATTTAGCATACGTGCATTTATCCGAACCGTTTAATGATGTTTCAGACGTGCCTTATGCGGAAACAGAAATTGCCAAACGATACAGACCGATTTACAAAGGTACACTCATGATTAACACGAATTTTAAGCAGGCGAGTGGTAACGCGGTTTTAGAACGTGGTGATGCTGATTTAGTCGCCATTGGAAAACCTTTTGTTTCAAACCCGGATTTGGTGGAGCGTTTTGAGCAAAACTTGGAATTAGCCAAATGGGATGCCGATACATTTTATACAACCGGTAAAAAGGGCTATACCGATTATGAAAAAATAACATAAGTTTAATACGCGAAATTTAAAAGTTCGTCTGTTGAATAGTACCTTGTCTATTCACAAAAAAATAATACAAAACACATATAAAAGCTATGAAAGATACTGTAAAAGCCTATGGTGCCACGAGTGCCACAGCCAATTTAGAACCAATGACCATTGAACGTCGCGACTTACAAGCTGCCGATGTCAAGATTGATATATTATATAGTGGTGTTTGCCATTCGGATATTCATACCGTAAGAAACGATTGGAAAGGTTCCAATTACCCGGTTGTTCCTGGTCATGAAATTGTAGGTCGCGTTACAGCCGTTGGGAGTGACGTGGAAAATTTTAAAGTTGGTGAATTAGTTGGTGTTGGTTGTATGGTAAATTCCTGCCAAACGTGCCACAGCTGCGAGCATGATTTGGAGCAGTTTTGCGAAAATGGTGCGACATTTACCTATAATAGTCCAGACCCTCATATGGGTGGACAAACTTACGGAGGTTATTCAACATCTGTGGTTTGCGATCAAGAATTTGTATTGCGTGTTCCAGAAAATATTGACCCAAAAGGTGCAGCACCATTGTTATGTGCAGGTATAACCACGTGGTCGCCATTGCGTCATTGGAAGGTAAAGAAAGGTGATAAAGTAGGTGTGATTGGTTTAGGAGGCCTTGGACATATGGGTGTGAAATTCGCCAATGCTTTGGGTGCTCATGTGGTGATGATAACAACTTCGCCAGAAAAAGCGGATGATGCTGAACGATTAGGTGCTCATGAGGTGTTGATTTCCAAAGATGAAGACGCGATGAAAGCTCATGCGAATAGTTTCGACTTTATTTTGAATACCATTCCAGTTGGCCACGCTATGGATCCGTATTTGAGTTTATTGAAAATAGATGCGACTATGGTTTTAGTTGGTGCTATTGAACCGATGAAGGAATTTAATGGCGGAAGTTTGGTTATGGGACGTAAACGTGTTGCTGGATCCTTAATTGGTGGGATAAAAGAAACCCAAGAGATGTTAGATTTCTGTGGTGAGCATAATATTGTTTCGGATATTGAAATGATTAACATGCAAGATATTAACGATGCTTTTGAACGTGTTACTAAAAACGACGTGAAATACCGTTTTGTAATTGACATGGCGAGTTTGAAATAGAATAAGAATAAAGGGATGTTTAACCACATCCCTTCATTCCAGAATATTCTATTTTACATAATATAAATTATAGGGCAAATGTTATTATGAGTAAAATAGCGAATAGAACCTTTTTCAGGTTCTATTTTACATAGTTACAGATATAACGTCTTTAGACTTATATCGGTAGTAATTATGTAACAGCTATTTTGCACTATTCTTATTATTTAAGTACTCACTGATTTATTGATTTATAATAGATTCTTATAATTGCTGTATTCTGCATACTTGTCCGTAATTTTCTATATACGCGATTCTCATGCGATGGGTTTTTAGGGTGTTTTGTAGTGGTTTTATTTGATGACCCGAATTGGACCCGAATTAAACCCGAATTAAACCCGAAGGAAACCCGAATTAGACACGAAGGAAACCTTACGGAAACTATTTTGCTATTTCAATTCGTCCATTTCTATTTATACATGCTGTTTTTCTATTGGTATTCGTAATGTGCTTCGTAGTTCACTGCGTGACGCTTGCCTTTTTTTTGAGGTTAATATGGATTGTTAAATTACGTTAGTTCTTAACTCCCTTGTATTGTCTGGTTTACTAAAGCTTGGCAGCTCACTATTAATTTGGATGGTTTATTTTGTTTCGTTCATTTTATTCATACGTTATTATTATCTATTGGTATTCATGATGTGCTGCGCAGTTGCCTTGATGCAAAACGAACCAAAAGATCAAAACCGTTTTAAGGAAATATTCGTGCGTTAATATTTTTTATTTGAACTCATGATGTGCTTCGCAGTTATTCGTGCGTTAATATTTTTTATTTGAACTCATGATGTGCTTCGCAGTTCACTGCGTGACGTTCGCTTTTTTATTTTCGCTACTTTGGAATGTTAAATTACTTTGGTGCATAACTCTTTGGATATGGATAGTTAACTTTATTTCGTTCATTTTGCCTTGATGCAAAACGAACCAAAAAATCAAAACCAATTTTAAGGAAATTACTGCGTAACGCTCGCTTTTTTCTTTAGATTATTTTGGATTGTTCACCAGTTTTTGTTCATAACTCCCTTGTTTTGGATGGTTTACTTGAGCTTGGTAGCTCACTATTTCTGAAAATGGTTGGGGAAAGTGATTGATGTTTTGTTAGGTTGATGGGAATTCGTGAATGCTTTTCATTAATTTTTACATGGTTGGCTCCTCCTCTATTTTTGGTTTGTTGGTTTGGTGGTTGTTGGTTTTTGTTTGGTATTTCTGACAGATTTGTGGCATTTGAGATATTATGATTTTTATGAGATATATATTTTGTAATCGGCTGTAGATGAGAATATTATAAAATTCTGGTTGAATTTTGGGTGTTTTTTGACGAATTGTATAATTTTTAGGTATTTTATTGATAATCAGATAATTAAAAGTTATAGTGATTTAAAAATATTTTTTATATGTTTGATTTCCAGACTGGTAGTGTGTAGCGATTCGCGAGGTTGCTTATTACTGTTTTGGGATATCGATATGTTATTATTCTCTCTCTTAATTAATTTTTAGCCCTCATTACTATGTGGGAATTAGATGGTTTGTCTGTTCCTTTTTATTAACCAAATTGTGTTGCACTCTATTGCCTGTGCACACAGTTCTAAAACTTTTAATTATGGCAAGAAATAAATCATTTATTAAACTGGACGGCACCCTGGATGGGTTGACGTTTTACAGACAGAATGGCGAGAGTTTGGTAAAAACCAAGAGCCAAGTGAGTAAAAACCGTATTATGCGTGATCCTGCGTATAAACGAACGCGGGAAAACATGATGGAATTTGGAGGTGCCGCCCGAGCTGGTAAGGCTTTTAGGGATGGGTTTGCCAATATGGTGAAACTGATGGGCGACTCGTATTTGAGTGCGCGTGTGAGTGGCCTAATGAAACGCATTAATAGCACTGGTGCCGGGAAACGTGGCGAGCGTGATATTGATGTGGTTGCTATGCGAGATATGTTTCGCGGCTTTGAATTTAATAAACAGCTTCCTTTTAAAAGTGTGTTTTATGCGCCTTATACGTTGCCGGAGATTGATCCCGCTCGTGATTTGGCGAAATGGAAAGTATTGGACTTTAATACGGATGCTTTTATTACGGCTCCTGAAGGTGCTACGCATTTTAAATTGGTACTGGCTGCTGGTTATGTGAGTAATTACAGCTATGAGGCTGCAACCAATACCTACGAACCGGTTGATGAAACTGTTAATGGGCTTGGTGGTACTGATACCAGTGCGGCTATACCCATTGGAGGCATGGTTGGTGGTGATACCACGCTTACTGTTGATTTGACTGCCTTGGGTGCTATTCCTGTTACTTCTGCACTATTTGTGAGTATTGGTATTGTATTTTACCAGGAAATTAACACGGACCTTTATGAGTTTGCGCAAAGCAATACCATGAAGGTTGCGGTTACTGGATAAAGCCTTTTTTTTTTGTTCCTGCCTTTGGTGGGATGGTTATGAAAAACCTGCTCTGGATGTTCTGGAGTGGGTTTTTTGTTTGTTTTAATTTATAGTATGGCGTAGCGTTTGAGTTTTTTCTTAATACTATTTAGGAATATTAATGACTTTTCTATCGTGACTCTTTTGATTTTGGATTGTTTATTATACTATGTTCATTTTGCCTTGATGCAAAACGAACCAAAAAATCAAAACCCTTTAAAGGAAATTACTGTGTAACGCTCGCTTTTTTCTTTACGTTATTTTGGATTGTTAAATTACTTTCGTTCGTAACTCCCTTGTGATGGAAGGCTTAGATTGTTTTGAAGCTCAATATTTCTGAAAATGATTGGGGAAAGTGCTTGATGTTTTGTTTGAGTAATTTAATTTGGGGAATTATGATTGTGGTGGTTTTTGTTTTACCAGGAAATTAACACGGAACTTTATGAGTTTGCGCAAAGCAATACCATGAAGGTTGCGGTTACTGGTTAAAGCCTCTTTTCGATTTTGAGGTGTTTTGTTCCTGACTTTTAGCGAATGTTATAATATTGATTTATCAAATTTTATAATGTAATTAAATTTACCCAAACATATTCTTTTTTGCAGTTATATAAGAATTAATCACCTTTTGCTTCATTTTATTAGGCATATTTAATTCCTTCATTTTTAAATCAGAAATCATGTCTAAATATAAATCCTCATTTGGACTTCCATCTCTTGATCGTCTATAGTAATAAAAAATTAATTTATATAGAGTGTAATCTCTTACAGGATTATTCTTTAATTGTTTTATTAATTTTTTATAATAATCGGGATAGTTATTACCTTGAATATCTCCATATAAAGCTACAGAAAAAAATAATTCTAGATCACTATTCGTAAATGATTTACCTTTTAAATCTGATTCAATTTTAGAAAGAATAACCTTTGCCAATTTAGGTGTACCTACCCATTTGGACATGCCTGATTGCACATGTAATGGTAAATTTACGAGTGTTCTTTGGACACTAATATTTGTTGATAATGTTGGGGGTAATTTTTTATGCTTTAAAATATAATCTATAATGTGTTCACGATATAAAACAGTCCAAATTAAAGTGTATTTAATTAATGAAGAATAAATCTCTTTCTTCAATTTAAAATCTTCTACTCCTTCAGAATTTCTTAAAACTACTGACATCAAAATTATAAGTGACTCTAGATTAATGTTTCCATTTTTTTTGAGTATTTTTCCAGGTTCAGTAATTTTTGATAATCTCCGATTTTGAAATTCCTCAATCATTTCTTCAGATGGCCTATTCTCTTTAATTTTAGAAATTTCAGTAGTTTTTGCAGCTGAAATAAACTTAATGTCTTGACTATCGTCTTTTTTAAATTTAACAATAAAAAATCTATCCCATTTATTTTCAATTTGTGGGAAAACATGATCCGTTTTACTAAATTCTATTTTAAACCTATTAAAAATAGTATTTAATAATTCTTTATCGCTTCTCACTAATCCTGTATAATAATCAATCTCTGGAATATATTTACAATAGTTTTCTTCTGCAATAACATAGTCTTTAAAATCATTATTAAATTCCATTCTTTTGGCCAAGAAAAAGTGAAAAAAACACGATTGCGAAAATTTTATTCTATTCCCATGATATTTAGTAAAAAGTTTTCTTCTTATGAAATAATCAGCAATTTTATCAGTTTCATAATCAAAACCCACTTTAGCTAAATAAGTTTCAATTACTTTAATATAGTCACTATAAAGCAAAGAGTAATTTTCTTCCCCAACAACTAACATTTCTTGAGCTATATTTGCCAGCAATTGTAGTTTATTTGTAAAGTCAAAAGAGCCTCTATAAATATTATCTTGATTTAATTTTTCAAGTATAATTTCTATATATATATCTAAAAGGACAGCATTATTTATTGGCTTTCTGTCCGAATGTTCTGTACTCCATAGAAAAAGAGAAACTGACATTGCATTGCTTGGTAGAGAAAAAGAACTGAAATCACTAACTATTTTATCTAACCTACTCTCCATTTGAATATTATCTTCATTTGGAATCCAAAGTTTAATAATTGATTTTATTTCTTTTGATCTTAAATTTTGAATAAAAAGACTTTTAAATGGAATTTTGCAATATTCTACATAATCAATTGGAGGAACTCCCGAGGAAATATCTCCATCACCTGATGCAATAATTTGTACATTTGAATTCTTATCTAGAAAAGCTTCTAGTTTTTTAATTTTATCTATGTTATTACCATTGTCCTTATAATTCAAATTATCAACTAGTAAGACAATATTGTTATCTATTATTAGCTGATTTAATTCTAGTGTACTAAAAGATAAGTAATCTTTTAGTACAGTTTCAATTTCTTTATTCCCAATTTCTTCTAAATTGAAATATATCGGAAGTTTTCTTGTATATTGATATTCATCAACAAATTCTCTTACCAATCTAAAAAGAAGAACTGTTTTTCCACTTTCTTTGTTTCCGAAAAACATTTGATGATAATTAGCCTTTACTATCTGGTTTATATTAACTTCAGGAGTTTTATCCTCTTCAGAAAGAGATTTACCAAGAGTAATTGGTGGCAAAATGAATGCATCTTTAATATCTGAAACATTTATATCTACTTTAACCCCTATCATACAATCATTCATAAATTTATAATGATTGTCTTTAATATTTTCAAGGCCTTTATTTATTAGACTTAAATTTTTTTTCTTCTGTTTATCTGGAATTTCTTGACAAAACTTACCGTCGTCTGTGTTTCCAGAATCTGTATTAATAACATAATCCTTTTTATTATGGTTATATCTAAAATATTGTGCACATATTTCTTTCTCATTCAATTCTATATCTATTACCGTAAATCCATTGGAGTATTTTCTACTATCATCTCTAATATCACTAATACCTGAAGGTGCTAGATTCATAAACAACGTTCCAGTAAATCCTGTACTCATTGAAGAAATTGTTTCATGAGAATCACCAAAAAGTAAGATATCATAATCTTTATGAAGATGATCTAAAATCAATTTAGCTTCGACTGGCGATAATAAATCTATTGGATGATGAACTAATGCCACTTTAAAATCGGTAGAATCAATAAAGTTAGTGTGTTCAATTAATTGATCTTCACCTATTAAAAGATTTCCCTTATCATTTTTATCATAACATCTCCATGCTGAATTTAAACATGCAATACCAATTTTTTTATCATTAATGCTATCAATTATAAAAGAAGAACCAAACATGGTTATTTTATGGGGTGATTCAATATCTTTATATAATTCCTTTTCAAAATTCTTATAAGGTATCATTCTCTTCATACCGTCATAATTTTCATTCTTGACAGCACTTTGCATAAAATCAGAAATGTTGTCAGGCTTATTAAAATAACTTTTACTACCCAATTCATCTCTTTCTGAATCTTCACCTCTTACGATATCATGATTACCTGGGATAATTAAAAATTTATTTATTGGTAAATCTAAAGAGGTTATTATTGGTGATATAATTTGTTCTTTAAATTTTTCGAATGCTTCATTTACAGAGCTAAATTCAGCCCCTCCTATATTGATTAGGTCTCCAGTGAAGGCGATAAAAGTAATTCCGTGTTGCTCATTAAGACCTTCTAACTTTTTCAGCAATGCCTTTTTAATATAATTATTCCAATCTTTTAAATTTTTTGGATTTATATGGAAATCGGAAAGCTGTATTATTCGAATCATAATTTAATAGGTAATTTGTATTCAAATATAACTTTATTTATAACGATTTGAAACTCTAAATTATTAGAATGTTTTACAAGTAATTAACAAAATATCCCATTCCAATTCTCTCCCCCCTATCGTCGCTTCGTAATAAGCATGTTCAATTAACTTTGCAAAAGGAGCTATTTAGAATAAAATTTCAATAGAAATGACTCGAGTTCATTAACATCCAAAAGGCCATATTTTATTCCCATTTCCCACCTAAACCATTTACAGATATCCATGATTATACCGAAACTCCAATATATAATGTAAGGGAGTTCGGCAACAGAGCTTTAAAGATAAACAAGGATTTGCATAAATTACCAAATAGAATCATTTGTAGATTCTATTTTATATTCTACTGAAATGACAGTATCTTGAAATTGGTAGTATTTAAATAAAATAGAATTTAATCTTCAAAAATATAGTCTAACAACAAATCATTTTTTTCTAATCCGTTATCTAATGTCATCGGTATGATTTTATCTGGAACAATCCCTTTGTTTAGCGGCAATTTTGGAACATGAACAGATTCCCGTTCTGTGCCTATTTGTAAAGCTAGTTTTGTGTTTTTTAGTGATGGGACAGCTCTACCAGGATGTGTGCTGTAGGTGCCTCCTGTTTCTTCGCCTAGTATAGTGGCTAATTGATTGTGTTTTACAACGGCTAACATTTGTGCGGTTGCCGAGGCCGAACGACCATCTGTAAGCATATATATTTTACGATTACTACTGTTATTGGTGGTTTGGGGTTTTACGGTTATGGGTCTGTTTCTGCTTTTGTTGAGCTGATTATCTTCATAAAAATTAATTTCTTTATCAATCATATAGGTGAGTATATATTTTGTGCATTTTGGGTTTCCACCTCTATTTCCTCTTAAATCAAAGACCACCTTTGTTATGTTTTCATCTTGTATTTGTTTCATATAGGTATCTATGGTCTCCTTAAAAAAATCAATATTTTCCCTGCCTGTTGGGAAATAATTGAAATTCTTAATCTTGATGATAGCGGTTTTCTTTTCATTATTCATCACTATGCCTAATCTTGGCGTATTGGTGATGTCTACTTTATAATTAGGAGCCGGTTCGTCAATTAGAAAGGTTGTTTTAATGTCATTTTCGGCATTATACGGCTTAAATTTTATGTTGTATTCTGAAGCAAAACCAAAATAACTGTGGTAATAGTATAAAAAGTTCACATTTAAATCGCCTCTATAAAAATTTTGATTGAAGGCATCTGCCGAGATGGTTGTTTTTAGTATTTGATATATGTTACTGGATGCGATTCCGTTAATTTCTAAAATTTCAGAACCTGCGTTCATTTCTGTATTTTCGACACAATTGTTTAGGGCATACATTTTTTCATCTTTAAACCATACGATTAGTGGTAACCAATACTTTTGAGGTGTTCTGAAAAAGCGCGTATCAACCATACGCGTATGTAAACAGCCTAAACTTGTTACTATTGGCGCTATTACTTGATAAAATTCTGTAACCGTCATGGAATCTTTTAATTTACGGCGTTGCGTGTTTACCAGGTTTTCATAGGATGCTTTATCCGTGAATTGAAATTGTGAGGGATGGTCTTTTAAGGTTTCTAATACTTGATTAAAATCTTCGACTAGCTTTTCTTTTTCAATCTTGGTATTGAACTTGTTCAGAATAGTGTCCGTAACGGTTTCAATTGGTGTTATATGGTATAATTCGGTTTTTAAAAGTTGTACTGGATTATCTTGGTCGTAGATATATTTTATGCTTGTAACGCCTCTCCTACTCTGTATTTTGTTATCGATATCATAACTACTATACGCGATTAGATTCCCTATGCTGTCAAATTTATATTTTGAGTAGGCATCATTACTCCTTATATCCACTTTGTAGTTTCCGTTTAAACCAACGGTGGCGTATTTTAGACAATTTCCATTGGTATCATAGGTTGCGAAACCGCCAGCTGTTCCTAAAAATGAACCAACTGCTGGTTGGTTTTCGGCATTGAAAAACTTAAAACGTATGAGGTTCTTATTTTTATCATATATGGCTTGATCGATGGCGATTCCTGTTTCATCATTTACGAGCTCCATATTTTCATTGACGTTGTTCATGGATTGTAATAGGCCATTATCATTGAATTTGTATAGTACGTTATAGAATTTATAATACGGACGCATAGTAACCTGTACGCCAGTTACATCTTTTCTGGTTTCTAATACTGCATTGTTGTTTATGTGTTTCCAGGTATATTCAAAAATATTCCAGCTGTTATTTATAGGTTCCTCATTTTTGTTGTAATACGTTAAACCTATTCGTTTTCCATTTTTATTATAGGCATATACTTCTTTAAATACACCCATGCCATTGGTTGTTGGTTGATTATCAGCATCAAAAAACAAGCGTGTTTCTGTGTTTTCAGAATATCCTATTTGCGTTTTTGGAGCCAAGGCTCTTTTACCATCCAGAATACCGCTTCTGTTTAAGTCGATTAGATTTTGGGCGTATTTATATTCAACGGCGACTAATCTATTTAGAGAATCATAGTCTAGCTTAAAATGATTGACTTTTTGGGCTTCCGTTTCTGTTAATGGGATTCTTCCTTCGGTTTTGGAAAATGGTGTTTCACGAAAAATAAGGTGTTTAAAATAGGTTGTGCTTTGCGCTATTGCACCTAAACCACAGGATAAAAAAACAAGCGTTAAGAGAATATGTTTCATAGAATTAGAAATAAGATGAAAACAAATATAACTAATTATTTAGTTTGAACTAATGTTTTAGTTTGTAATATCCTTTCAAGTACATAGCGTCTATACTCCATTTACTACCTCCATTTATTATAATTTGGTTTAAAAAAGATATGTATATTGAAAGCTGTATTGAAATTAATGTAACGCATATATGATTTTACAGAGATATAGGAGTACGTATTTAGGTTTCCTTTTAGTTGCATTCATGTTATGTTCTTCAGTGGCTATGGCTCAAAATGATTGGGTTTCTTTTGTAAATGATGCACGTGCTGCTGTAGAAGACGAAAATTATGAAAGTGCTCTTGAACTCTACACTGCCTCATTATCCCATGTTCCAAACGACTATAAAAATTCAGAAGACCATGCTTGGTTATATTTAGATATTGGGGCATGTTATGGACAATTAGATAATAGTATTGAAGAAGAAAAAAATTATGATTATGCTTTAGAAATTGCTTTGGGAATACCTGATGATGTTCCATTGCTATTAGGTAGTATTTATAACCATCTTGGCGTGTTTAACGCTAGAAGACAACACGAAGAAAAAGCCATATCCTATTATAAACTAGCCATCCCCTATTTAAAAACAGCTGGATATATGAGTAGAAGAAATGCGCTTATGGCTATGAGTAACCTTATTAATAGTTATTTAGTGCTTGACAATAAGGACATGGCACTTGAAACCATGAGAGCGTATTATGTGTATGTAGATGAAAGTTTATATTCAAGACCTGATATTTCGATGACACTTTACGAGTTTGGGAATTTTGCCAAAGCGCAAAAAGATTATGAGTTAGCAAAACAATTTTATGATGAATTAGCCGATATTGGAAGGGGCAAAAAACCTGGTAACGATTTTATACATTATAATTTAGCCAAATTTCTTACGGCAGAAATGGATCGTAAACTCGGTAATTATTGGAGCGCTATATATGATCTGGGCCTTGCTGCTGACTATGTAAAACACTATTATTCTGAAACAGATTCCAGACTACTAGGTATTTATAGATTATTGGCTTTGGTGCACGGTGATTATTATGAACCTGATCAATCGGTTATTTATTATAATAAAGTGCTTGATCTTTTAGCCTTGCATCAACCAGAAGATATAGCTATAAAGGAACAAATAACTATGCAGTTACGTATTAACATGAGTCTTGCAGGTGATTTTCGTGGTGCGTTACAGCTAGAACTAAAGGAACTGAATACCAAAATAGAACGTTTAGATTCAACAAAAATTGAAACTCTAGAAATGTATTTAGATGTTGCTCAAATTCATATAGACCTACAAGAATATAGAGCTGCATTGAACGTTCTTAAGGACCTGTCTAATCATCCAAAATATAATCAGTTAGAGGAAACCAAATCAACGAAGATATACCATATAATGGGTATGATTGCGCTTAAACTTGAACGTTTAAAAAATGCTGAAGTTTTCTTTTTAGACATCATTGAAAACTCTAAAGATTTAGAATATGATATGGTCAGTACGGTTGATGCGCTTAATGGTTTGGGTGAAATATATATGAAATTAGGCAATTACAATAAGTCTAAAAAATATTATGAAACAGTTATTGAAAGTTCATACAACAATCTGGGTTATGATTTTGAATATGAAAAGAAAACTGCAGCTATTGGTCTTGCTGATATTTATCTACACGAAAAACACTATGATAAAGCGATAGCTATACTTAATACGTGGGTTTACAGAAAATCAACTATTCCACACAATCACTTTTATAAAGGTAAAAATTTTATGCAAGGCAGATTGTTTACCAAATTGGCAGAGAGCTACCTTAAAAATAGTGAACGAGATCAAGCCGTTGTAGCTAATGACAGCGCTTTAATTTTTAAGAAAAAATCACACAGTGAAGACCATTTAGAGTTTGTGCCAAACCTTATGATAAGCGCTAAAGTTGCTAGTTTGCAATTACAATTTGATACAGCTCAGCAAATAATAACCGATATAAAGGCATTACAAAAAAAACAGCTCGACGAAAATTCATTAGATGTTATGAATACGTTGTTGCTCTCCCAACAAATTGCTTTTGCAAATAACAATAGGGCATTAATGCAAACGAATGCTAGGGTTTTAAAAGATGCTTTACTAATATTTACAAACACCATTTTTGAATTCAAGTCTGAAGAAGAAAAAAAACTCTTAATTGAAAACACCATAAACCCTATTAAAAATATCCTCATAGAAAGTGCCGTTATATTAATTGATAGTGCATATAGTATTAATACCATTGCTTTTGAAATTACACAATTCTATAATGGGATCATTTTATCTAGAAGTAAAAACATTCTTAATAAATTACAAACACTTGAAGAGGATGTTGTAAATAATAGCATTGATTATGTTGCAGAACTTAAACTTAAAAGAGTCGAAAAAATCGCAGCTAACGCGCCTAAAGACGAAATTGCTCAGATAACAACAAGTCTTCGCGAGTTTGAAAGTAAGCTCAACGAGTTGTATTATATAAAATTTCCGACAGAAAAAAAACCTTCTAATCTGTATAGTGAAATAACATTGGCTAGTAACGAGACCTTGCTTTCCTTTGCGCAATATTTAAACACTAATAATGAGACCAACTATGTGTGCTTTATAATTAATGCGAATAAAGCCGTACCTAAAATTATTCCTTTATTTACTGAAAAGGCATTGGCAGATGTTTTGGCCAAAAGTGTATCGGAAAACATTAGGTATTTAAGTAGAGACGGTTCTACTGGAGAATCTCTTAGGCCTAAATATGGAGCTGAATTATATAATATGATCTGGAAACCACTTGAAAAAACTGGGTTGTTACAAAAAAACATATACTATATACCATCTGGTCTACTTAAAACAATATCATTTGCCGCATTACCCGTAGAAGAAAACATACCACTTATTCAATCAACAAAACTTTATCAGCTTACAAACGCATCAGAAATAAATAATATACCTACTGAAATTTCAGAGATGAGCGGACTTTTAATAGGCGGTATTAATTACGATTCTCAATCAACTGTAGGCGCTAACAGTCCTTGGCCCTATCTTCCGGGAACCAAAACAGAAATTAATAACCTTGAGGGTATTTTTGAAAGTTCGACTACAGTGGTTGCAGACCAAGCAACTGAAGTTAACTTTGTAACGACAAATCATAATAAGCATAATATTATTCATATTGCTAGTCACGGTTTTTTTAATAAAAAGACAGAGAATACAGAAGCTTCCATATTTGAAAAAGATCCAGACCCTATGATGCGTTCAGGTTTAGTCTTTGCTGGAGCAAATACATATTGGGATACAGCTAAATTTACCACCAATCAAGATGGCATATTAACATCTTTAGAGCTTTCAACCATGAATCTTTCTGCAACAGACCTTATGGTAATGAGTGCCTGTGAAACAGGTTTAGGTGATATTGAAGGTTCAGAAGGTGTTTACGGTCTTCAGCGTGCTGTTAAAATGGCAGGTGTTCAGTCTATTTTAATGAGTTTATGGGAAGTGCCAGATTTAGAGACTTCAGAGTTCATGACACTGTTTTACAAGGACCTCGCAATCACAAAAAACAAACACGACTCTTTTATAAATACCCAGCGGTCTATGTATGAATTACATCCAGATAACCCAGATAAATGGGCTGCATTTGTTTTAATTGATTAACAAGATCTGCACTTAAAACATTATTTAGTTGAAATGAAATGAAACCTGTTTGCTATGGAGACTAAGGCAAGTTTCACTAAATGGGTTTAAACTAATATAGCTAACAAAGGCATCCATAACGAGTTGGAAGATTTTGAAACCTTAATTAGCAAGGACATGAATACTATTAGTTTAGTGCCTTACCCGAAAAGTAAACATTAAAATTTTAATAAATACCTGCGCCTGGATTTCTATACTTCTTATTTATTTTTTTGAATTTTTCATTCTCAAAATTTAAAAAATTATCGTTATCAATTATACTGTGAATGGTATCATTTTCAATAATAATTTTTAGAATTCCGTTATTTTCGATTGCTGGGTGTTTTACGGTATCGTTTATGTTCACTGTGTAATTATCACCATCGGTTGAAATCACTATAATTTTCTCATCATTTTGGATGCTTACCCATTTTCCTTTAAATCCGTTCTTTTCATGTTTACAAGAAAAACAACTCATAACAACCAGTACTAGAATCAGTTTCTTTATCATTTTATTAAATAATTTGGTTTGGTATAGCTAATTAGTATCCATTTTTTATGAAACGTTACATTGAATTGAAAGCAACAATCCTAAAAGGCTTTAATTATGCCCAATTTTCAGACAAAGTATTTACCTTGCAAACATATTCCAAAAACAACACTCACATGATCATACCCAAACTCCATTATATATCTCAAGGGAATTCACCAGCAGAACATTTAGAAAATATCCAAAAAGCCTGTACGTCTGGTGCTGAATTGGTGCAATTGCGGTTAAAGAATTTATCTGAAAAGAAATATTTAAAAATAGCTCAAGAAGCTCGGGAGATTACGTCTCGTTTTCAAACGCGCTTGATCATCAACGATCATTATAAAATAGCCAAAGACGTGAAAGCCGATGGTGTGCATTTAGGACAAACCGACCACTGCCCTACTGTTGTTAGAAAACATTTATATACGTGGCAACTGATTGGCGGAACGGCACATACCTTGGAAGATTGTGAAACTTTAATTAACAAAGAAGTTGATTATATTAGTTTAGGACCTTTTAGATTCACAAAAACTAAAACAGATTTACCGTCTGTTTTAGGATTAGCTGGTTACGCCGAAATACTAAAAAGCTTGAACACCGAAACACCTATTATTGGTGTTGGTGGTATAACAACAAATGACGTTACGGATATATTAGAAACCGGAATTTCTGGAATTGCCGTTTCTGGTGCTATTACCGCCGATTTTAATTGTATAAAACTGTTTCATGAGTTACTTGCGGCATCATCAACAGCAGAACAACGCCATACCTTTGGCTCCAACACAGATTCAAAACCAACTTAATTACTTAATCCAATATAATTACTTCCGTTTTTAAAATCCATTTCTCATTATCCTGTTCACTATGTGTTACGGTAATTTTATTGGGTCCCGTTTTCTTAAAAACATCAATCAATTTCAGGTTTTTGTGTACGGTAGTATTAATTACAAGTGGTTTGGTAAGTAACTTGCCATTGGTGGCATCATAAACATACAGGGTTTTGGAGGTTGGTTTGATGTCCCAGAAACCAATTTCGTCGGCTTCATCATTATTCAAGTCCTTAAGATTTTCTAATTGCGATTTGTAAGCACCTTGGATGGTAATTGGCGCTAAATCCTTATTGCTAAACATAATGACACTATTACAACCGCCTTCACATTCTACTGGATTACTTGAGGTGTTTATTTCTGGCGAAATAACCGTTGCAAAATCTGAAAGGCCATCGCCGTTAAAATCACCATACAGCTTTCTTGTTTTAGATTCGATTACTTTATTATCAAAGGAACTTGGGAAAATGCGCGTATCTAAATCCTGGGTGTTTTCAGCAATATTTTCGCGTAATATTTTGAACTCACCATTTATATACATCACAGATAAAAACGAGGTGTAATCGGCTTCAATTCCGCTGTAGGAAACTTGTTTGGTGAATGTTACTAAATAGTTTGCTGCCTCTTTTGTAATGACCAATTCGTTATTTAAGGCACGCTGTGTATAATCTGGAAATTGTTGAAATAAGCTATTTTTACTTTCTTGTACTTGAGTTCTGGTGCGCTCATTTCCATAATAGGTTACGACTGCCATATAGTACTTATCAAGATAAGGCGACTTTAATTGTGTATGCGCCTCATTCCATTGCTTAACAAACGCACGAATCTCTTTTTCTCCTTTTGGGTTAACCTCATTGCAACTACATGCGAATAAGACAAATAGGCAAGATAGGAATTGGAGATACTTCATGTTTTAAAGGGTTTTGGGCTTGTTTAGTTAATGATAAAGATAGGGGATTTTTGGTGACTTTTTGTTATTTGTTTTCGTGTGTTTATCGCTATTTATTTTATTCGAAATATTTTATTTTTATTGGAACTCATGATGTGCTGCTCGGTTCACTGCGTGACGTTGGTGTTTTTCTTGATATTATCTGCGCTGGTGCTGTGAATGACCGGTTTTCCTAAAAAAATAAAACTGTCTGTAAGGAATCACCTATTAATCAAAACTATATCATATATATTTTTAAACCCATAAAAACAGTTTTGCTGCTTTTATGGGTTTTATATTTAGTATTCGTTTTGTCTTTCATTTTTGAGACAAACATTAACTGTGTATTAGGCTTCTCCTCTTGCTGGATAGCCTTCTTTTAAAATATAGTCTATTCCTCCTAATACCTCGTTAAAACTTGGTCTGCCAAATGGCATAGATTGGATGGACACCCAATACAGGGTTTGCTCTGGTGTTATTATAAAGATTCCCGGTTCTGTAAAGTGTTCGGGCTCTTTTTTGATGCCTTTTGATATAAATAATCCCCATTTTCTGGCTTCTTCTATAGGGAGTCCGTAACCCAATGGTATATCGGCTATATCCCAATCGTTGTAGGTTTCTTTTGCAACTTCTTGTGTATCTGAACTAATGGCTATGAAGTTAACACCTCGGTCTGTGAATTTACTTCGTTTTTTTTGGAGTTCTTCCAATTGTGATTTACACACAGGGCAATGTTTACCTCTATAAAATAATATCATGGTGAAATTTTCAGGTGCTTGATCGCTTAATTTCCATGTGGTATTATTGACTAAACTAATTTGCAAATCCGGTGTTTTTTCTCTTGGTTTTATCATTGTTTTATATTTTTATTTATTTACAATAATGTATGGATTGCTGTTGATTTGTTTTGACTGAATTACATAAATTTTTATCGGGATTGGTGTAAAATAATTATAGTTTAGAATAAGGCCCTTGACTTGGATGGCTTAATTTATGTAGTCGCTTACTATTTCTTAAACGGTTGCAGGAATGGCTTGACTTGTAGATAGGTTGATTGGAATTAAAACCAGCTTAAATACGTATCACTTTATATGCTATTCTTTAATGCTTATTCTCATCCCGTTTTTTCATCCGTTTCCATAAAAAATAAATGATAATGAAAAAGATAGGTAAAATGATATACACGATTAAATCAAATGGTTGTGATAAATCAATAGTACCACTCTCTCCTGGGTTTTGAGATTGTGATGGTATTTGGGGAAGTAATAACAATATATTTAGCATTTTTTCTGAAATTGAATTATTATGATAAGTTACAAAATTAATAGCAAATTATGAAGTCTACCCTTCCCGTCGTAAGACTTCTAAAGGGGAACTTCGTAAAACCGTTTGAATATTGCTTAAGCCAATGGCTAAAACCAATAGTGTTATTCCAGGCAAAAACACCAAAAACGGAATTAGTGATGGAACAAAGGGTTCTTTAAAAACAAAAACGGCTAAACACAAACTGCTGACTAGTGCCAAAATAATTCCTACCAAACTTCCTAGAAGTCCTAGAAACACATATTCGAATGCCGTTATTTGCAGAATCTGTTTGTTTTTAGCGCCTAGGGTTCGGAGTAAGACACTTTCTTTAATGCGCTGGTATTTACTGGTTCGGACCGAGCCAATCAAAACAATGATTCCCGTAAGAATACTGAAAAATGCCATGAAGTTGATGATCCATGAAACCTTATCCAAAATATCTTCAATTACTGTATAAATCTGGCGTAAATCAATAATGGATACATTTGGAAATTTGGCCACTAAATCCTGCTGTAATGCTGCAGAACTCGTTTCGTCTGGAACGTTGGTTGTAAACACATTAAACTGTGGCGCCTCTTCTAAAACACCTGCCGGAAATACGATGGAAAAATTGAGTTGCATTTGAGACCAATCGACCTTTCGGATACTACCTACGGTTGTTTCCATTAAAACACCTTGAACGTTAAATACAACGGCATCACCAACGGTTAGTTTGGCATCGGACGCCAGATTATCAGAAATGGACATGATTATAGGATCACCCGATTTTAGTTGTGGTGTCCACTCGCCTTCCAACAATTCTTCTGATGCTATTAGGGAATCGCGATAGGTGGTTCTAAATTCATGGTTTAAAATCCAACCCCGCATTTGCCGCGTACTGTCCTGGCGAATGTCATTTACCAATCGGCCCTTAATACTATGCATGCGCATAGTTACCAACGCTAAATTATTTAGTACTGTCAAATTTTTGTCCGTAATGTTTTGTGAAACGGCTTCACGCTGATCGCGCTGCACATCCAAAATGATGATATTGGCATTTTCAGAGGACTGTCCGACTTCTGTTTTTGCCAACAGAATATCCTTGGTAAAATATAAGGTGCTAATTAAAAACGTACCCAAACCAATAGCCACCACCAATACCACGGTTTGATTATTGGGTCTGAATAAATTAAGTAAGCTTTGGCGTGCCGTAAAACTCCAATGTTTTGGAAAAAACCGTTTAATAGTTTTAATAAAACCTAATGCTACCAAGGCTAACATGGTAAACGTAAAAACGGTTGCAACTACAAAACCGGCTGCATAAAGTGCATCTTTAATCAACCAAAGTGAAAATAAAAACAAGAATACTAGAATAGCTCCAAATACTAAAAAACGAATTTTTCGTGGTTCTTGTGATGCATTTTCATCCACACGGAGTACGTCCAAGGGAGACACATACCAAGTACGCAATAATGGCAATAATGCAAATAATACAGACATAAACAAACCAAGAAACACACCAATTAAAATAGGCTGTGCCGAAATGGTTATTTCCAATGTAAAGGGTAAAAAGTCTTTTAAAAGATATGGAAAAACGGTTTGCAGTGCCGCACCAATCATGGAGCCAATTAATCCGCCGATAATTCCAATCCCAGCAATTTGAATAAGAAAAATAAGAAAACTTTGAAGCCTAGAAGCACCCATACATTTTAAAATGGCAATGGCTTTTAATTTCTCCTTTATATAAATATGTACCGAACTTGCAATTCCTATACAACCTAAAAGTAAGGCAATAAAAGCGGCTAAATTCAAGAATTTACCAACATTATCATAGCGCCTACCCAAGCGTTCTGTGCTACTTGTATGCGATTTGATATCCGCATTTTCTAAATCTAAAATAGGTTCTAATTTATTTTCAAGTCGTTTTAAATTGAGCGTATCTGATGCTTTATAATAATATTGATATTCCTTGCGACTTCCAAACTGCAGTAATTGCGTAGCTTCAACAAAACGATACGGAATCACCACAGGTGGCGCTACCGAACTGGCAATAGCTGAACCTCCTGGAATGGATTTTAATGCGCCAGCAATGGGCAGTGTTAACTCACCAATCTTAATAGAATCACCTGGCTTTATATTGAATTGTAATAACAGGGTAGCATCTACCAAAGCACCACCTGATTCTTGATACACACTGGCAGCCGTAGCTGGTTCTGATTTTATTTTACCATAAAAAGGGAAATCGCCTTGCATGCCGCGAACCTTCACTAATTTGGAACCGCCATTTTTTGGAAATGCAATCATAGAGACAAAATTAACCTCTGATGCATCTGGTTTTAAGGAATCGATAATGGTTTTAGCGCGTTCCGTAGGCACTTGTCTAGAATCGATAATAAAATCGGCTCCCATTAAGGTTTTAGACTGGCTTTGGATATTATCCTTTAAGTTGGTGCTAAATAATTGAATGGACACAACGGCAGCAATACCTAAAATAATGGATGCCATAAATAATAGCAAGCGTACTTTGCTAGCTTTAGCATCACGCCAAGCCATTTTAAAAAGCCATGCTACTTGTAATTTTGAGTTTGATTTGGAGTTATTCACTATGCCGTAGTCAATTGATTGGTTACTATTTTTCCGCCTTTAAGTCGCAGTATTTGTTGCGTTCGATTGGCTAATTCCAAGTCATGCGAAATAATAACCAAAGTCGTACCGTTTTCTTTGTTTAAATCGAGCAACAACTGAATGACTTTTTCTCCTGTTTCGTCATCTAAATTCCCTGTGGGTTCATCAGCAAACAAAATAGTTGGAGAATTTGCAAAAGCGCGTGCTAAAGCAACACGTTGTTGTTCGCCTCCAGACAATTGCGAAGGATAATGATGAACACGATCTCCTAAACCTACTTTTTCCAATAAAGTCATACTTTTTGTAGTTGCTTCTTTTGATCCTTGCAATTCCAAAGGTACACTCACATTTTCAAGAGCTGTAAGTGTTGGTAGTAATTGGAAATTCTGAAAAATAAACCCAACCTCTTTATTTCGTAATTGGGCGCGTTCATCTTCATTTAGGCTACTTAAATCCTGTCCACATAATTCCACGGTTCCAGCATTTGGTTGGTCTAAACCAGCACAAATACCAAGCAAGGTGGTTTTTCCACTTCCTGAAGGTCCAACGATTGAAAAGGTTTGTCCTTTTTCAACTTCAAAAGAAATATCATGTAAGACCGTTAATTGTTTGTTACCACTGGTATATGTCTTTTCTAAACCAGTAATCTTTAATATCTTTGACATATAAATTTTTAATTTAAATAGCGACTCATGTCCGATGCCCAAAATACTCAATTGAATTCAGTTCTACCAACCTCAAGCACTTATAAACTCATAAAGTTTTGTTATTTTATTTTGGCGCTTTTGGTAGTTTCCTGTGGTGACTCTAAAACTGAAAACACGCCTGAAATTCAACAAACGGTTGAACAGTCAGAAACCACTTCAGAACCTAGAAGTAAAACCAAAACGATTCTGTGTTTTGGCGATAGTATTACGGCAGGTTACGGTTTGGATGACGTAAATGATGGGTACACAGCTGTATTACAACAACGTATTGACTCTTTAAATTTAGATTATACCGTCATTAATTCTGGTGTAAGTGGTGAAACAACTGCAGGTGGAAAAGGCCGAATTGATTGGGTTATTAAACAAAAGCCATCTATTTTTCTATTAGAATTAGGCGCAAATGATGGGTTACGAGGTGTGGCATTGACCGAAACGAAATCTAATTTACAAGCCATTATAGATGTGGTTAAAGAACAAAGTCCAGAAACCACTATTATTTTGGCTGGTATGCAGTTACCACCCAATATGGGACAAGACTATACGACGGAATTTAGACAGCTTTTTATTGATGTTGCCCAACAAAATAAAATAGAATTTATTCCTTTTATTTTGAAAGATGTTGGTGGTATTGCGTCACTAAATCAGAATGATGGGATTCACCCGAATATTGCTGGACATAAGATTGTTGCGAATACGGTTTGGGAAACGTTGGAACCTCTAATTGTCAATTAGATAAATACTTATCATTAAGCTTCCCTAATCTTTTATTCTTTTTTTCATTGACAAAAAAAGAAACAAAAAAGTCTAGGCTTACGAATCTATATCTAAATTTATCATTCGACACCTAAATTTTAGGAATTCGCATTAAAAAACATTCCTCGGTTCAAAAATATTTCTTGCTCAAACAGCCTAAAATTTCACGGTGTTTTCATTTCAAATTTTACAATAAATTTTCGGTAGGCCGATTTTGCATTTATATAAACATTGTTATATTATCTATGTTTTAAAATATCAAAAAATGGAATATTTGAGTTGAAAAAACAAGTTAAATAGTGTATTGTAAATTATATTTTGACATAGCTATACAATCAAATAACTATTTTTTTTTCGACTTTTTTGGTGTTTCTACTTTCATATTTTCTGCACCCGATTCCGACAAATAATTTGCTAATATTTTATCAACTAATTCTTCTTTGGTTAGATGATGAAAGATGGTTTTAATCTTCGCTTTAAAATCTTCCGACACATCCCGATTCGGTTTGGTTTTAAATATTTTCTTTGCCCAAATTAACCCGTTATTTTCTTCCATACTTTGGGCATCTGCTTTTTTAAATTCATGAAAGGTGATCCCTAATTCATTTTCGAACTCCGGAATGTCTTCTAATTCATCTTTTTGTATCACACTTAATGAAAGTCCTGTGGCTCCTGCCCTAGCCGTCCGTCCACTTCTATGCACATAAGCATCATAGGTGTCTGGTAAATGATAATTCACCACAAAGGATATTTCTTTCACGTCAATACCACGAGCAGCCAAATCGGTTGCCACTAAAACATCAATATGGCCTTCTCTAAATTGCCCCATAATGCGGTCACGAATTCCTTGGGTTAAACTCCCATGAATAGCGCCTGATGAAAATTTATTAATGGCTAGTTTTTTGGCCAGTTTATTTACAGCAGCTTTGGTTTTGCAAAATATAATACCACGTTCACCTTCTTTTGAATTCAAAAAATGTAATAAAACTTCCAATTTTTCAATCGGTTCTACCACCACATATTGATGATCGATTCCTTGATGACCAACCGTTGCCATATCAGCTTCTATATGCACCACTTTTTTGGACATATAATTTTGAACCAATTGCTTGATGGTTCCTGGCATTGTAGCCGTAAACAATAAGGTTCTTCTTGTTTTTGGAATGTCTTTTACAATGGTGTCTACTTCGTCTTTTAATGCACTCACCATTTCATCCGCTTCGTCTAACACCAAATAGGAAACGTTTTTAATGGAAATAGCACCACGTTTGATTAAATCAACCAAACGACCGGGTGTTGCCACCACAATATGCGTTGGTGTTTTTAAACGTTCTATTTGCGGTTTTATAGGAATACCACCACATACGGATGCCATAGAAATATCTGGACTGTTTGCCGCAAAGGATTCTAAATTCGCAAAAATTTGTTGCCCTAATTCGCGTGTTGGTGCTAAAATTAATGCCTGAACCGTTTCGTTTTCAGTGTCTATTAGTTGTAGTAAAGGCAAGCCAAAAGCCGCTGTTTTTCCAGTTCCTGTTTTTGCTAAAACAACCACATCGTCCTTCTGATTGAGAATTACAGGAATCGCCTTTTTTTGAATATCCGTAGGTTCGGAAATTTTTAAAGCAAGTAAACTCTGTTGCAATTGGGTATTTAATCCTAAATCTGAAAACTGTTTTAACATGACACTATTTTTGGGCAAAGATAATTAGAGTTTTGAGAGGAATACCCTCTATTTGAGTTGTATTTTATAATCCGCATCCAGAATTAACCAAAATCCTAGTTCTAAACCTTCCAAAGAAGTATAAAGTTTCAAAATTCATGAATTCATTTCAATGAAAGCGCTAATAATTACGCGTTCAACTCCTTCATAATTTCCGCAAACAATTCATAGGATCGGATTCTGTCTTTCCCATCATAAATATTGGTCACAGCAATCAGTTCGTCTGCTTGGGTTTTTTCCATAAATTCTTTCACCTGCGCTTTTACAGTCGCTTTACTTCCAATAAAAGAATATTTCAACATTTGATGGATTTGCGGATGCTGTAATATCTCTTCATATTCAGCAGTCATATCTGTTGGTGGTGGTACAAAATCGCGTTTACCTGTAAATATACCCAAAATCATACGGATTAATGAGGTTGAAAGGCGCTGTGCTTCTTCATCTGTATCCGCTACAATAATATTGATTCCTGCCATTACATAAGGCTCTTGCAACGCTTTAGATGGTTGAAATTCTTTTCTGTAAATAGCAATAGCATCCCACAAATGTGTTGTTGCAAAGTGACTGGCAAACGCATAAGGCAATCCTTTTTTGGACGCTAAATGAGCGCTATCTGTACTAGAACCTAAAATATAAAGAGGTACATCCACACCTTCAGCTACTGTAGCGCGAACTTTAGATTTTGAATTTCCAGAAGAAAAGTACTGTTCTAATTTCTCTAATTCATCTGGAAATGAATGCGCTGCTTGCATAAAATCGGAACGGATGGCTTGTGCTGTTTCTCTATCGGTTCCTGGCGCTCTTCCCAAACCTAAATCAATTCGGTTTGGATAAAGAGACCCTAAAGTTCCAAATTGTTCGGCTATAATTAATGGGGAATGATTGGGTAGCATAATTCCTCCAGAACCTATACGCAGTGTTTTGGTTCCTTCAGCAACATAGCCAATTAATACAGCCGTTGCGCTACTTCCAATATTAGGTGCATTGTGGTGTTCTGCCAACCAATAGCGTGTATAGCCAAAGGTTTCTGCGTTTTGAGCTAATTGTAAAGCATTATTGTACGTTTGTTTGAGTGTATGATCTTTAGATACTAAAGCAAGGTCTAAAATAGAATATGCTGTTTGTTTTGTTTTCATAGGAATTTAATTCGTTATGCCGGGTTCAATTAGAAAACATCAAATAACATACCACCAATAATTAACGCCTTTATGGCACATTCGTATGGTACTATTTGCTGCTTTTGGCCGATTTCCGAACTGTTTGTGACGTAAAGGCCAATAAAATCATGGAATGTAGACAAACACCAAGATTTATTTAAACTTTACTATCCTTTCCAACGCCAATGCCCATAGTCAATTTAATGAATGAAATCACTACTAATAATATTAATGCATAATGCCACGCATCCGTTAAATCATAAATAACACCCACTATAAAAGGACCTGTTGCAGCTATAAAATAGCCAATAGATTGTACAATTCCAGACAATTCGGCAGCTGTTTCGGCATCATCAGAGCGCAAAACAATTAGCAACAGTGCTAATCCAAATGTACCCCCTAAAACCATTCCTATAAGTCCAACCCATACTTCTGTAAAACCGATTTCAGGAAATAGGAGTCCTAATAAAGCAATGACTTCAACAATAACTAATGATACAATAACCAAACGTTGATCTTTTCGTGAACCAGCCCAAATAGGAATAAAAATAGCACCAATAATTCCTGTAGCTTGAGATAAAGAAAGCATCCATCCCGCATAGGAAGCATCATAACCACGATCCATAAGTATGGCGGGTAACCAGGCTAAAATAACATAAAAGGCGAAAGATTGAAATCCCATATATAGAGCCAATTTCCAAACCAACTTGGAACCACTTAATTTCTTCATGGCTTCCTTAAAACTTCGGTTAGGAACTGTTCGATTAATCCGTTTCAGATTAGGAATCCAAATGATTACAGCTATAACCGCTAAAACGGCCCAAACTCCCAAGGAGCCTCGCCAGCCTAAATTCATTTCCATAGCTAAAGGAACACTTAATCCTGCAGCAAAGGCAGCACCAAGTGACATGATTCCAGAGTATAAACTTGTTACTAATCCAGCTTTGTGGGGAAAATTTCTTTTTATCATGGCAGGAATTAACACGTTTCCAAAAGCAATGGCAATTCCTAAAAAGATAGTTCCCAAATACAATTCGAAAACGCCACCTATGGAACGAATTATAATTCCAACAGCCAATAAAATTAATGAGCCTAGTAGTGTATTTCCAATTCCAAAACGCTTTGTAAATAATGGTGTGATTGTAGAAACAACACCAAAAGCAATAAGTGGTAACGTAGTAAGTAAACCTAGTAAGGTTTCTGAAAGTCCAACATCTTGTCGAATCATATCGATTAATGGTCCAATGCTTGAAAGTGCAGGCCTTAAATTTACTGCAATGAATAAAATTCCTACCAGCAACCATATTCGTGAGGCTTTATTCAATCCGTTTTCGTCTAGTTTTCCCATAGTTTTTAAAATGCAGTCACTTGTTTTCGAAATCTCGAAAATATTGTTATAAGTCGCCATGAAATGACCTACTGATAACAAAGGGCAAAAGTAGTCCTTTGTTATGAAATGTGGCAAATTAGTTAGCTTAATGTTTTGTGAAAAGTGGACATTAAAAATCCATATAACACTGAAAATTAATAAGAAAAAATAAGACGGTAAGAGGTTATTTACATGAAGATAGAGTTTACTTTTAAAGTTAACCTCAAATCAAAATTCAATAACAAAATAATCTATCGCCTAGCTAATACCTCTAGTTTTGTAAAATATTCAGGAATTCAATATTCCTAAAACGCTTATAAAGTGAAGGATGTTTTGGAATTGAAATGGTTCAATCCCTTATTTTTATTATTATCTATAATGATTGCAGAATGAATGGTATGAAAAGTACTAGACTAATTTCATTCCTTAATCAATCTGAAGGTCATAATTCCGTTTTCTGAATGTAATCTTAAAAAATAAATAGCCGCGGGCAATGTGTCTATATTTATCTCTTGGAAATTTTCTTTTATCTGCATGACCTGTTTTCCTAGAATGGTATAAATTTCTAGTTGTTTAACATTTTTTAAATCACCTTTAATATACAATAAACCTGTTGTTGGGTTTGGATACAAGGAGATAGCGCCATCTAATTCCAAATTTAAAACAGATAACGTGCCACCATTGTTAGAGGCATTAGGCGTAGGTGTTGAAAAGAAAACAAAAGGTTCTTCGCCATCGGTTTCTCGACCTTCCGAAACATCATCTACCTGTTCCAAATACGTAAGAGAATCCACAAAGTGTCTGTCATTCGCATTTATTTGTAGTAAACCAATTTGCTCACCGCCGCCGCTTAATTTTATATTCATATGCAAAACACCTTGAGACGGCTGGTTGTCACACCATAGCAACAAAAATTCTCCAGCAGCAATTGTCGTTTCAGATGGCGAAGTAGTAGGGATTTGAAATGGTGAAACATCATTCAAATCATCTACTAAAAACAATCCTCCTACATCTACTGCTGTGGTGCCTGCATTATATAATTCAACCCAATCTTCAAATTCGCCAAAATCATCAACATTCGTTATGGCGTTTCCTGCAAGAAATTCATTAATAAAAATATTGGTTACTAATGGCAGTACGTTATTATCATTAGGAGTCGGGACATTAAATGATTTATACTGTTGTGATGCATCGGGATATCGACCAACTGAAACATTAGCGATTTGCGATTGGTATATCATGGAATTAATAATTGAAACTTCCCCACCTATATTATCTGAAATTAAAACGGTTCCGCCATTAACATTTAAAATAAAAGGAAGGTGTAATTCACCTTGCGATGTTTGGTTATCTGCCCAAAGCGTAATAAAACCGCCAGCTGGAATAGTGGTTACGGATGAATTGGTTGTTGGTATCTGCCAAAGTGTTAAATTTGCTTCCGAATTACTCACATATAAACCTCCAATATTAACGGGGTTGCTATTTAAATTGTAAATTTCTATCCACGGGTCGTTCTCGCCATAATTATCAACTATAGACGTGCTGTTACTAGCTAAAACCTCATTTATAGAAAGGCCTGTAATAAACGGAACAATATTAGATGCGCCTGGTGTTGGTAGAAAATAGGTTCTTATAATGGCTCCACCATCAGGTTCCCTACCTGTAGAAATATCATCTGTTTGAGCCGTATATGTCAATGAGTCAATAAATTGCTGACTGCTTCCGATAACCTGACTAAGGCCAATAGACTCGCCACTACTAGAAAGTTCAAAGCCTACATGCAATGTTCCTTCTAACGGCTCATTATCTGCCCAGAGAATCAAAAAACCTCCAGCGGGAATAGTAGTTGCGCCAGGATTGTCAGAGGGGATTTGATGTAACAATGGATTACTAAGATTATCCGTTATATACATACCGCCAATATCCACTGGTAAACTATTACTATTATATATTTCGATCCAATCTTCATATTCACCTATTTCATCTGTTATTCCATTGATGTTGCTAGCCATAAATTCATTTATATAAATTCCAGATATAAACCCTAATTCATTAGATGCCCCAGGGGTTGGATTATTAAACGTAACATAGTTATCTTGGCCATCCGTGTACCTTCCTGTTGAAACATCTGTATTTTGAATACCAAAAACATAGGAATCAATCGTCTCCAGCACTGAATTTCCTTGTATTGAAATAGCTATGGATTCTCCGCTCCCACTCAATTTTATATTCATGTGTAAAGGACCTTCTTCTGGTTGGTTATCTGCCCAAACTTGAAGAAATCCTCCTGCGAGAATAGTGGTCGCTGCGGGTGCATTTTGAGGAATTTGCCATTTTGTTAAATCAATTAGATCATCGGTTATATACATACCGCCTATATCAACAGGTAAAATGCCCGCGTTATAAAACTCAATCCAATCTTCATATGCTCCAGATTCATCGGTGATTCCCGTAGCATTACTTGCCATAAACTCATTAATATACATTTCTAGAACGGCATAGGACCCTATGGTACTTCCACTCCATTCATTACCATCCTTAACTCGTGCAATAACAGTTAGCATGTCTATTTGCGGTATAGCAATCGCGGAGGAATAGGATATTGCCGAAGCGGAAATATCACCATTTGGCAATCTGGGATCTGATTCATCTGTCGTATAATAAATAGTGCCTGAAGCATTTGGATTGATCATTTCCAACTCAAAACTAGCGCTGACTGATCCGCCAGGCCTATTAAATATTACTGGATTTAAATCAGGATAATAGCCTTCATTCCTTAGTGCATTTAGAAAACGATCCGCATTCCCATCCATAAGCGCATCTATACGGCGTACTTCTGGCAGCCAATCATCATCTCTCGTCCGAGTAATACCATCTTCTAATCCGTCGCCCCAGCGTGCCGACTCGCCAATAACAGCTGACGCTATGAATGAGGTTATAGCTGCCCATCTTTCTCTTGATGCGTTATCTGAAAGTGGCCCATTGTTAAAAAATTGAGAATTTACGCGATCTACAAAAAGTGCCATAAAATCTGAATTCATGCGCAAACTGTGCCATATTTTGGATATAGGTTCAACGCCTGCAACATTATTTCTAAAGTATGGATGAACCCAAGCGCCATCATTGGAATTGCCGCTCGTGTCAAAAGACCACTCGCCATCCCAAGCATAATAGTTAAAAGGTTCGGCAGGAGTATTCCGATTTCCACCATAAAAGTTATTGGATGGCCAATCATTAACGCCCATACACCAAGTAATTATTAAGTAATCTATAAATTTCTCAACATCTATATATTCCTTTGCTTCCGTATAATTAGTTTCAATGGTCATATCTTGATTGACTAATGTTGTTGTGAGGTATTCAAATCTTGTTGGATCTCCACTTTTAACACCATTCTGATTAAGCGTCATCCAGTCGGCTATTTCACCCCCAAAATATGAGGTCATAAAACCGGCATCTTGCCTTTGCACAGGGTTATAAAGCCCCCAATATAATCCATTTACATAGAGGTGTACAAACGTACCACGCATGCCTATTCCAGAGGATGCTATCTGCGAAGCCCGATACCATTCATCTCTTGCAAAAGCTGTTCTATCAGGATTCCAGTTTCTTGACCATGCGCGATTATTTCCTGCTCGAAGGACAAATTTTGTGTCCGTGAAATTTGTAGTGGCAGAATTTCCAATAACAGGATTTGCTCTTAAAAGATTAGACGTTATACTATTATTAATATCTAATTTCATTGAACGCTTAAGACGTAGGTGACTATGTGATTCCAGTTCGGTATCAAATTGTTCATTTGGATAGCCGCTATTTGGGTACAATATTTCTACGGATCCATCAAAACCGGCTTCACCATCATACATTGACCAAAAATCACCTTGATCCATAACAATAGACATTGTTGGAATAGACAGAAGTCCCGGAATTATTTCATCCGTATAAGCAGGATCATTTACAACATTGGGATCCATTTCATAATCATGGGTCGCCTGCTGACCATTAGCGCCTATATTGTAACTATTATTTGGCCAACCCACAATTGTGGCAGGTTGCTGAAGCACATCATTAAGAAATAAAAAGGTATGTGTTGGTATATTTGATTGTTCTGTTGTGGAATAGGCAATAGCTCTTATTACTACGGTAGAATTTATAGGAATAGGCATGCCATTATAAGGTATCCCTGCAGTTGTAGAAGGAATAGAGCCGTCTATAGTATATCTAATAGAACCATCTATCATATTAGTAGTAAGTTCTAAATTAAATGGAGATTCATAAAAACCTCTGCTTTCAGAAAACATTATTTCCTGCGAATAAATTGATATAGAAAAAAATAGAAATAATATATAAAATATATATTTTATATAAATTGCTGAATTAAAAGTTTTTAGAGCGGATTTCATATTGATCATATATTTAATATTGATATTTAAATAAAAACTTTCCCTGATTCTCAAAAAAGGAATGGGAATATAACAATCGGAAGATTTGGGGAGAAAAATTACTAGAAACTAATTAGAAAACTATGAGTGCGTCAACCTTATAATTTATGCTATTAACTTCATACCATGAAATTTACAAAAAAATTGAACATTACATACATTAAAATATTAACAATTTTCGAGTTCGCGACTCTTATCCAATTGAATTTTGAATATCTAGATACTTTACGAGTTAAATTCATAAATTACATAATTCTAGTCATTGAGAAGTTTACCTATAAAAATAAAGAATGGCAGTTTTAAATTATACCATTTAATTCTAAAACACTTCCAAACATCCATATATCATGATAAAATTTATATCAAAAAACCTTACATTTAAAGTCTCATTTAATGAGCTATGACTAATTGGATTGACCTATTATCAGAATTTAAAAAAAAGCAACAACCTGTTGCGCTTGTAACTGTAACCAAGTGTTTAGGGTCAACACCTTGTGTGGTGGGTTCCAGAATGATTATAACGAACAACCAAGATTTGCATGGAACAATTGGTGGTGGAAAATTGGAATTTTTGGCTATGAAAGAAGCCATGACCGCACTCAATGAAAATAGAATTATAGAATCCAGCTATACTTTAGGACCCGAGTTTGAACAATGCTGTGGCGGAAAAGTTGAATTTATTATAGAACCTATGAACCAATCACCCAACTTATTTTTGTTTGGCGCAGGCCATATTGGTGTTGAGATTGCCAAATTACTAATTGGCACGCCGTTTAACGTTACGCTTATCGATTCGCGCGCTGATTGGTTTTCTAATTTGGAATTGGATACACGTATTTCAACACGCCAGGTATCTGAAACCGATTTCAAAACTTTTGCAGATGCGGTAAGGTGGGGAAAAAATTGTTATGTTTTAGTGCTAACTCATAATCATGCGGTTGATTTTGATATCATAAGTATGGCTTTATTAAAAGAAACCAAGTTTTTGGGGTTAATTGGAAGTAAAACCAAAAAGGTACGCTTTAACAATATGCTTATTAAAGAGATGAATATTCCTGATGGTATGACCCATGTCGTTTGTCCTATTGGATTAGATATTGGAGGCGATACACCAAAAGAAATTGCTATAAGTGTGGTTGCTCAACTGCTTCAAGTGCACTATAAGTTAAAGCAAAAATCTTAAAGAGATTCCTGCTTTCGCAGGAGGTACACATGAAAAACAATAAACTCATTATAGACAGACTAACGGCACTTTGGGCTTTAAACGAATCTGGTTTAGGTGGTTTTTTACATGTATTCAATTCGCCATTTACAGGATTGATTGTTGGTGGAATCGCTATTTTATTAATTAGTTTGATTGCCTTTTATGCCGAAAATAAATGGCAATCCATTCTAAAAGCTTTGGTTATTGTGTTAATTATCAAAATGGCGGTTAGTCCCTACTCGCCTTTTACAGCCTATATATCCGTAAGTTTTCAAGCGGTTCTAGCAGCATTCTTATTTTCCAATTTCTCATGGCATAGTTTTACGTTGATTGTTTTAGGAATGGTTACCTTTTTACAGTCGGCACTGCAAAAACTATTAACCTTGACTATTATTTATGGAACCGAATTTTGGGAAGCCATCAACATCTATGGGTCATGGATTCAGAACAAAATGAATCTCCTAACCGAAACATCTACGACATCCGTTTTGATTGGATTGTATTTGTTTATTTATGGTGTTTGTGGCTTGCTAGCTGGACTTTTTATCAATCGTATGATTGGAATTATTGCAACCAAAGCAAACACAGATTTTTATTTAGAACCAGTAACTCAAGCTAATAATACTAAAAAACCAAAACGCAATTATTCATCAAAAATCATTTGGGTTTGGCTCATAACCATTGCTATTATTGTTTTAGCTTTCACCCTTTTTGGCGGTACTTTATTTGGCTGGCAAAAAGCGATTTATATTATTCTACGTAGTTTCTTTATTTTAATGATTTGGTATCTAGTTTTAGGACCTTTTGTTTTGAAGTTAATTCGAAAGTACCTCAATCATAAAGAATCAAAATATCAAGAAGATATCACCAATGCGATGGATTTGTTTCCATATTTCAGACAAATTATGTCCTATACCTGGAAAGAAACCAAACATTTAAAAGGCTATACGCGGTTTAAATATTTTATGGCGAATAGTATTTCTAATTGTATTCATTTTAAAACTCCAACGGAATGATATACATCTTAACAGGAGCCATCAGATCAGGAAAAACAACAGCTCTCGTCAATTGGTTTAAAAACAGACAAGATGTAGATGGCTTGCTATGTCCCGATAATTCGGTTGGCAAACGGTATTTTTTTAAGATACAATCTGAAGTAGAATTTGAGCTTGAAATAGGAACTGAAGTTGAAACTGAAAAAATTATTCAAATTGGAAACTTTCGGTTTTTAAAATCCGCTTTTGATAAGGCCAATACGTATTTAATGTCGATTGCTTCTGAAAACCCTAAAACGCATATCATTATTGATGAAATTGGAAAATTAGAATTGAAAAATGATGGGTTGCATGAATCTGCTGAACAATTGATTTCAAAATTTCAATTGGACGAGGAACACCATGTAATTCTAGTGGTTCGAGATTATTTATTAGAAGCTGTTTTAGAACATTATACTATTTCTGAATATTCCCTTATAAAGACTGAAGATTTAGAAAGTGATTATTTTTGATAAAGACTCATCAATACTTTTTCTGGTGTCATTGGTGCATGAAACTTTAAATTATAATTCGGATTAAAGGCTTTAATTGCATTTTGAAGTGCAAAATAAGCACCAATACCATACATTAAAGGGGGTTCACCAACGGCTTTCGATTTTAAAATAGCTTGCTCATGACCTTCAGTTTCTAAAGGAATGGTTTCAACAATTTTAGGCACCGAAAACAAATCTGGAATTTTATAAGTTGATAAGGCGTTCGAAAGTAATTTTCCGTCTTCATTATACGCAATTTCTTCCATCGTCATCCAACCAATACCTTGAATTAAAGCACCTTCCACTTGACCTAAATCAATCCCTTCACTCATACTTTTTCCGTAATCGTGAACCATTTTCACGCTATCAAATTCATATGTACCACGTGTGCAATCTACTGTTGTGGTAATAATAGCTGTTCCATACACATGATATGCAAACGGATGGCCTTTTTCCTTGGTTTTATCAAAGTGAATTTCTGGTGTGGCATAATGGGCATTTTCCGTTAAAGCTACACGTTTTAACATGGCTTTACTGATAAGTTCAGTCCATGATAAATCAGATTTTTTATGGTTGACATAAATAAATTCATCTTGTAAGGTGATGTCTATTTCTGAAACATCCAATGCTTCTGAAGCTACTATTTTCAGTCGCTCAACCAAAGCGTTACATGCCATTTGCGTTGCTTTTCCATTTAAATCTGCAGTAGAACTAGCAGCTGATGGCGACGTATTAGCAACTCGGGTTGTATTGGTCGTTTCTATCTTGATTTTTTCAATAGGAACGGAAAATATATCAGCTGCAATTTGCATCATCTTCGTATTAACACCTTGTCCCATTTCTACAGCGGCCGTGCTGATGCCAACACTTCCATCCAAATAAATATGAACCAAAGCGCGCGCATGATTCATTGGTGTATTCGTAAATGAAATACCAAAAGTTATTGGCATAAAAGCGATGCCTTTTTTAAAGTCAGAATTCAATTTATTAAAATCAGCCACCTCCAGCTCCAATGCGTCACTATTAAATACTGATTTTGCCGAATTCCATGAATTTTTCGCTTCTACTTGTTTGGCAATTTGTCCATAAGAAAACATATCGTTTTCATCTAATAGATTTGCTTCTTGAATAGTTTTAGAAGACACACCAATTTCATGAGCCGCTTTTGCAATAGCAGATTCAATGACGAACATACCTTGTGGTCCACCAAAACCTCGAAACGCCGTGTTTGGAGGTAAATTGGTTTTACAACTTAAAACGGTTGTACTCACGTTTGGCACATAATAACTATTCGTCGCGTGAAATAGGGTGCGTTCAGCTATGGCTGGCGATAAATCGGCTGCAGCACCAGAATTCTGAAGAAACTCCGCTTGGTAAGCTAAAATTTTTAAGTCTTTAGATAAACCTATTTTATAAGAACTTTCATACGGATGTCGTTTGCCTGTCATGCGTAAATCATCATGACGATTCAACACCAATTTAACCGATTGATTTAAATGATACGTTGCTAAAGCTGCCATAACAGCCCAAGGAGTTGCTTGGTCTTCTTTACCACCAAAACCACCACCAAGTCTGGTTACATCAATTTCAATTTTATGCATGGCAATACCTAAAACGCGCGCTGTTGTGGCTTGTACAGCAGTTGGGCCTTGCGTAGAGGATGTGATTTTTATATTCCCATTTTCCAATGGTTCGGCATAGGCACCTTGTGTTTCAATATATAAATGTTCTTGTCCGTTTGAAAAAGTTTCGCCTTCAAACACATACTCACAATTGGCAAATGTTTTTTCAGTGTCTCCTAAACTGAATGATCTAGGCGCATTTATAAAACTCCCTTTTGCTTTGGCTTCTTTAGCCGTTGTAATCACTGGTAATTCTTCAATTTCAATGGCAATTAATTGTCTGGCTTGTCTGGCAATAAATTCAGTTTCAGCAACAATTAAAGCAATTGGCATACCCCAAAAATGGACCTCGTTTTCAGCAAAAAGTGGTTCATCTGCAATGATACCTCCAATTTCATTGACACCAGGAATATCTTTATAGGTAAAAATACGTTCGACACCTTCCAATGCTTCTGCTTTAGAATAATCGATACTTATAATTTTTCCATGCGCTTTTGGCGAATCATAAACAACAGCATGAAAGGTACCTTGTCTGATATTGACATCGTCCACATAGAGTGATTCACCACGAACATGCGTGTACGAATCTCTATTTTTAACGCTGTTTTTTAATGATTTTGTAACGGCATCAAGTTTAGAATCTAAGTTGGTATGTGGTTTGTTTTTATGCATGTTGAACAAAATCGTTTAAAGTGAATTGCTTTGGAAATAACGTGGTAAAATGTGCGAAAAATAATTGTCTTGCCAACAATCGCTTATAATCACTTGTGCCACGAACATCACTAATTGGGGAGATTTCAGATTGAAGGATTTTGTTCGCTTGCATTATGATTTCAACAGTCAAATCTTTTCCCCTTAAAAATTTAGAGGTTTCGTGCAAATATTTTGGAATGGCTGCAACGCCTCCAATAGACACATGAACTTCTGAAATATGATCGTCATTTACTGCAATATGAATAGCCGAATTAACGCTTGCAATATCTAAATGTGTACGTTTGCAGACTTTTTCAAAATTAAAATAGGATTGTTTTGTTGGTAAATTGAAACGGATTTCCTTTAACAATTCACGGTCGTTTAAATCAAATTTTTTATAGTCTTGATAGAAATTTTTAAGTGCAACGGTTCGCTCATTTTCATTTTCGTCAATAATAGTAACATCACTATTTAAAGCTAAAAAGAAAATGGTCATATCGCCAATTGGTGAGGCATTAACAAGGTTTCCACCAAAGGAAGCCATATTTCTAATTTGTTCTGAAGACACCAACTTCAGGTGTTTTCGTAAGTTGGGTAACAAGTTATTTAGTTCCGTATGATTCCATAAATCAGTAACCGTTGCATTGGTTCCAATTGAGCAAATGGTGTCATTAATCGTAATTCCTTTTAAATAATCTTTTTCAGCAATTAAATGTACATCGTTATCAGCTAAATGATCTGCCTGTTGCACGTATAAATCGGTTCCTCCAGAAACAAATTTTCCTTTGGGCTGATTTAAATTTTTTGCTTCAATATCTAGTAAACGTTGTGGAATGCTTTTAAAGTATTCAGGAATAAAGCCATGATCAATTAACCAACCTAAGGAATGAACTTCGTGGTTTTCTAATTTTTCAACCACTTGAAGTGCTGCTTTCTCTATGGCTTTGTAACCTGTACATCTACAGATGTTTCCGCTAATAGCATCTAAAGCATTACTATAGTTTTTTTCCGAATTTGATAATGCAAAACCTGTTAGCGACACGACAAAACCAGGTGTGCAAAAACCGCATTGTGTGGCGTAATTTGCTTTCATGGCCTCTTGAGACGTGGTTAATTTGTCTTTTAGATTGGTGCCTTCAACCGTTACAATATGCTTACCATGGGCGTTTCCTAAAGGTGAAATACAGGATGTAATAGTTTGATACTCTATAACGCCATTCGCATTTAAAGTGCCGACTAAAACGGTGCATGCACCACAATCGCCTTCACGACAACCTATTTTGGTGCCTGTGAGTCGTTGTTGGTATCGCACAAAATCCAATAAAGTCATTCCAGAATGTTCTGGTGTTTTAATGGTTTTGTTATTTAGTATGAAGGTGATCATGTTTTAATTTCAATTTGTTTTAGAAATTCCTTTCGAAAGGAAAATTGAATCTTCACTATATCGTCAGTTCGAGTGAAATTTCAATTTAGAAATTTTGTGTCGAGAAGGTTTATTGTAACAAAGGTTCTCGATACATTTCTCGTAAACTCGAAACACTCGAACTAACGTTAACTATAATCTAATACGCCGTTTTATCAATTTTTTTCGTCCATTCCTGAAAAGGTTCAATAGCAATATCGCGTGCAAATTGCTCAAATGGAATGCTTCGCTCTGCATATGGTAATGGAATTTCCTTATATATAAACTCATCATCAAAGCCTATATTAGCAGCATCACTTTGGCTACTTCCGTAATAAACTTTATCAGGTCTTGCCCAATAAATAGCGCCTAAACACATAGGACACGGTTCACAAGACGTGTAAATTTCACAACCATCTAATTGAAATGAGCCTAAATTTTTACAGGCATCTCTAATAGCCGTAACTTCAGCATGTGCCGTTGGGTCATTACTAGAAGTGACTTTATTATTTCCACGTCCTACTATTTTTCCATCTTTAACAATAACGCAACCAAATGGTCCACCTTCGTTATTATTCATTCCTTTTAAAGCTGCGTTTACAGCTTCTTTCATAAATTGTTCTTTACTCATTTTAAATTATTTTCTTAAAAATACAAATCATTTGAAGTATTACTAGTGAAAATCAAGGTTATTTATAAACATAAATTATCAGGATTGATTCTACAAAAAAAGCAAATAAACGATTCATTTTCAACATCCTGAATACGAGTTCATTTGCTTTTGCTAATAATAAAAATAAAACTAGTTTTAGAAAAAGAAGTATCCCACGGATACCTGCACCACACCATTTCTGATTTTATCTGAAGAACCTGAAACGTCATTAACATTCGATAATCCAAGATTGTATCTAGCTCCAAAGTTTAATCCGTTATTTAGTTTATAACCGAGACCAAAATTGATACCAAAATCTACAGCATTAAAATTATCTTTCACCTTTATATCTTCATTCTTGGCAGATAGCAAAAACCCAATTTGTGGTCCAGCTTCAATACTAAAACCCTTGGTTACATAGTATTTCCCCATTAAAGGTAGATTCAAATAATTAAGTGTCACCACATCATCATTAAAACTATAACCTTGAATGGAATACATAATTTCTGGTTGAATAGAAAATTTTTCAGTTAATGACTTTTCAGCCATAACTCCAAAATTAATAATGGTAGTTATTGGACCTGTTGCACCCGTATTATCACCATAAATATCGGAGAAATTTATGCCCACTTTAGCACCAAAATGAATATCTTGAGCCTGTAATTGGGAGAATCCTAAAACGGCAATTGCTGATAAAAGTAAAGTTTTTTTCATTGTTTCAAGTTTTTAATTATTCGAAACAAAAAAAGATAATTTTATAGTTATAAAACTTTTATTTATAGTAGTATTAACGTTTTTAACCATTTTTAACAACCTTAAAAACCAGTAAGCCTTAAGTAAATTAAGGCTTAAATATATACGTTTTAAATAAAAGTAATCGGTAACAGATGTTATGCGTTTTCTAGTATTCGCTTGGTTCTTCTGTAGGTGTAATTTGGATAAATGCTACGTTTAGCAAAACGATTTAGCTTATCACTATTAATCATTTTAATATACACTTGTTTGGTAACACCAAAGTACTCATAAGATGAGCCGTCTTGAAAGAAAATTTCCAATAATAATCCTTTATGGGTATAATCTGTAATACCAGAATTGGTAATAGTTTCTGTGTAATCCTCTAAATTTGCAGCAATAGTTTCTGGTGCAATACTGACCAAAAAATGGTAGCCATCAATAATCTTTCGACTATTAATTTCAGCTTCTTCTTGACGCGCGTCACCATTTTGGAATTTGTCTGGATGCCATTCTTTAACTAAATCACGGTAACTCTTTTTTAAAGACTTTAATTCCAATTCCTTTTCAACTCCAAAGAGTTTCTTGTATTCGTTTATGCGCTTCATACCAAATTTATTTGAGGGCGCAAAAGTACGTGTAAATTCGAGATGAGCAACTATAAAATGCTGAAATTATTAATTTGGTTGGTTTAGTATCCTAGAATGGAATGGATTGCTTGATACCACGTGCTATTTTCATCAGGGCTTAATATTCTGATTCACCTGAAATAAATTCTCGGGATCATAGGTTCTTTTAATCTTAACTAATCTGTCGTAATTGTGTTTATAGCTCGCTTTTACACGATCCTGACCTTCGTCCATCATGAAATTAGAATAGGCACCACCTGCAGAATATGGATGTAAGGCTTCTTGATAGGATTTGCACCATTTGCTAATTTTATCTGCATTTTTAGGGTCGGGATCCACACCAACATATACACCTGCATATTTAGCATTTCTATAAGCCCAAGGGGTATCTTCAGCTCCTACTCTACTTGCAGCTCCACTAATATTATATAAATGCATTTGAGACAATGGTGTTGGAATATTGGATCCAAATTTTAAATGCTGTTCACATATTTCAGCTGTTAATGAATTAAAAAAATCGGCTCTCCAATACCACTGCATGCCTGTTGGGAAGAATCCGTCGAACATGCTCTGTACAGCGGGGTAAGGCATTTCACCAACATGTGCAAACACCGGATTTAAATCTAACACAGGTTTAAATAAAGCATCAAATTTATCCGCATCACCAGTATAACACCAAACAATGGCGCAAAATTGTTTGTTATGCAGTTCGGTTGGAAATGGTGATTCTGGGACTATCATTGTTGCAATAAATCCACTTAAATCCTCGGTTGCATTTTGGATAAAACTATCATACCAGCTCATAATTTCCTCAACGCGTTCTATTGGCCAGAAAGTGGGTCCTCCCATAACTGTTTTTAATAGATGAGCTTGAAAAGTAAACGATGTTACCACGCCAAAGTTTCCACCACCTCCACGAATAGCCCAAAATAAATCAGTGTTTTGCTTGGCGTTTACCGTAACAAAAGAGCCATCAGCTAAAACCATATCGGCTTCCAATAAATTATCAATGGTCAATCCATATTTTCGAGATAAATAGCCAACACCACCACCAAGGGTTAAACCTCCAACACCTGTTGAGGATACCATTCCAGAAGGGATTGCCAATCCAAATTCATGAGTGGCTGCATCAACTTCATTCCAAATATTGCCACCTCCAACTTTTACGGTATTGTTTGAAGTATTTACTTCTACAAATTTGATACCTGACAAATCAATAACTAAACCGTCATTACATAATCCCAAACCACCTCCATTGTGACCACCTCCTCTAATAGCGACCAACACATTGTTATCTCTTCCAAAATTTACACACGCTTGAACGTCCTCCACATTTTCACACATGGCAAATAATCCTGGATGTTTATCTATCATGGCATTATACACTTTGCGAGTATTGTTATAATTGTCATCTGAAGGAAAGATTACTTTATCCTTTAATTTTGATTTGAAGTTTTTTATGATTCCTGAATCGACTGATTTTATTGAGTTTTTCATCTATCTAGATATTAAATTGCGTGTTGGTGTTTTTAACTTCCTATTTTGCTAATGGCGAATGGTGTTCGTGTACCATTTTCCAACCATCATCTGTTTTTACGAATAACAGGGTTATTTGATCATTAACAACCACGAGGTCGTTTCCAAATTTTAATTCAAAATCGGAGTGAAATGTTAGATTAGCAACATCACCATAAACAGCAATTTTTAAATCATTTGCCTCAAATTTCACCACTTCGGTTACAGCACCAAAAACATTCCGTTCATGAGCTTCATTTGCAACACTACCATTTCTTGGTTCGCCATTTTTAAATTCAGTGAATTTTGGTCCATAAGCATGGAAGGAAATTAACTTATCCATATCACCATCTTTAATGCTCTGTGCAAGAGCTCCAAAGGTTTCCATAACTTCTTGTTTCGCTTTTGGAAACTCGTCCTGTATTAAATCAATTTTTGCATCTGCTTGTTGTGCTTGCAGTTCAGAACCTGTGATTATAATTGCAAAAATCATAATCAATACGCATGTCAATTTTGTTTTCATCATTTTATATTTAATTGGTTTTCATCAAAAGTAGAATAGAAAAACTTTCTATCATTCTACATTTGGACCAATTAAAAGCAATTTTAGACCAAGAGCACACTAACAGCTAACAACTTGAAAAACAGTATTTTATTTATAATTTATAAAGGTTGAAGGTAGAATACCGTATTTTTTATTAAAACATTTAGAAAAATAAGCTGGGCTACTAAAACCTGTTTGATAAGCTACTTCCGAAATATTACAACCTTGTTTATTCAATAATTCTAAAGCTTTTTGTAAACGGTAATCACGTAAAAAGGTATTGGGTGATTTGCCTATCAATTTCTTCATAGTTCGGAATAACTGCGACTTGCTGTAACCTAAATTTTCTTCAAAATCGTTTACGCTTGTGGCTGTATGTGACCAAATTTTTTCGGTGTAAACCATTAATTGTGTCATAAACACTTCGTCATTACTAGTTAGAACAAGAATAGCTGTATTTTTAGGGATTGGCTTATTTTGATTTTCCCCTTCATAAAGATCTTTAATAGCTGTTGTAATGGAAAAATTTCCTTTGACTATATCTGATAAATAATCTGATGTTTTTATAGTATCTTCAAAAATACCTTCCTTATCCGTTACTGGGATTCCAGCGCTAATGCCTATTTTAAATTCTAAATCTGGCGTGACAATACTATTATGCGAATCTTGAACATGTATACCACAGTTTATAGCATCTGTTACCGACTCAAAAGATATAAGAAAGGTGTTTCCGTCCTGCTTTACAAGTCGACCATTATAATGAGCTGTCCATGATTTTATGGAAGTAATATATCCTCTAATCGCTGCCTTTAAGATGCTGATATCAGAATTCCTTAATGTTTTGTTCTGTATTTTAACAACCATAATGGTTCTAAATGCTGGATCATTAATAATGTTTAAGCTCACATTTTTTGACTTTTCAGGATCTTCAATTCTACCTAAAAAAGATTCCACAATAGTGTCATTAACCTCAATAATACGTGTGGGAATAGCGCCATGCGCATCTTCATGTAAGTCAATTAATGCTTGTTTGCTTGGTGCTTCTATTAAACAAAAGGCTGTTTTCCGTTTTTCATCACACCAATAGGTTAAACCTCTACAATTGTACTTGTGTTCCGTATCTAAATCGGCTTGGTGCATTTCTGCTACATGTGCAGCTGTAATACCTTCAGGAAGCTCGTGTAAGTCTAAAAATAATGGCATCGTATTGATTTTGAATGTAATATACCAATTTTCTTTATTACGCAGATTCAAAAATTAAGATTTCTACACCTTTATATAAAAATGAAAATCAGACCTAATTTATAAAGCAACAGCTAGTTAAGAGCTTCATTGCTTTTTACGATTTTATGCAATTGCGTTAAAAATGAATTTGTACGAGCAAAGCGAAACTGTAAAAATATTGGATATTCCAGAAAGCAAATAATTTTAAAAAACTATGAAAACTAAAACGTTTACAACAAGCAATCCAACCACCGGAAAAACTTTGGAAACCTATAACTATATGACCGATTCCGAAGTGGAGTCAATAATAGAAAAATCTCACAAAGCATTTACAGCATGGCGTTCAAAATCCATTGAAGCACGCGGTAAAATAATTCAAGCGATAGGAAAAGAATTAATAAATCAAAAGTCCGAATTAGCACAGCTTATGACCGATGAAATGGGGAAACTCATTAAACAAAGTCATCAGGAAGTAAAATTGTGTGCTGGTATTTGCGATTATTCCGCATCTATTGCAGCCGATAATTTAAAAAACGAAACCCGCGAATTATCCAACGGTGGAAAAGGCATTATTACCTACGCACCTATTGGAATTATTTACGGCATTCAGCCTTGGAATTACCCAAGTTACCAAGTCATACGTTATGCTATTACCAATTTAATGGCTGGAAATAGTGTATTATTAAAGCACGCAGCCAATGTTACTGGAACGGCCAAACGTTTAGAATCTATATTTAAAAATGCAGGTTTACCAGATGGTTTATTTAGCGTTTTAGTAATAGATCATGACCAATCAGATACCGTTATAAAACATAAATTAGTGAGAGGTGTAACGCTTACAGGTAGTCCAGATGCTGGAAAAACTATTGGTAAATTGGCTAGTGAAAATTTAAAGAAAACCGTTTTAGAATTAGGAAGTAATGATGCTTATCTAATTTTAAAGGATGCTGATTTGGAAAATGCCGTAAAACAATCTGTTATGGGTCGTATTTATAATAACGGTGAAACCTGTATTGCTGCTAAACGATTTATTGCTGTGGATGCCATTTACGATAAATTCAAAGACGCTTTTGTAAAGGCTATGAGCGAAATTAAATTGGGAAATCCCAATGAAAAAGAGACAGACTTAGGTCCTATGGCACGAAAAGATTTACGTGAAAAAATCCATAAACAAGTAACGGAAAGTGTTGAAAAAGGAGCAAAAATTCTATGTGGAGGAAAACTGCAGGAAGGTGACGGTTATTACTATCCCGCTACAGTTTTAGAAAACGTAAAACCAGGACAACCAGCTTACGATGATGAACTTTTTGGACCCGTTGCATCACTTATCAAAGCTAAAGATGAAGAAGACGCCATGCGAATTGCCAATGACAGCCGTTTTGGATTAGGTGGTGGAATTTTTTCCAAAGATGTAGATCGCGCTACCAAGTTAGCTGAAATGCATTTTGATACGGGAATGGTTTTTATCAATTCCTTTGGTTTGGCCGATCCTACAATGCCATTTGGTGGTGTAAAAGATTCTGGTTATGGTCGTGAGCACGGTGGATTTGGTATGAAAGAATTTGTAAACGTTAAGTCTATATTAATTAGCGAATAGTAAATTTGTAGCTATATAATCCAGGATTACCATAAAAGCATATTTTATTTCGGATATTTTTGTCCGCTATTAAATATGCTTTACCTTTGTGAAACAAATACAATAAAACCATAGCCAACAATTTATTAACAAACATCCATCTTTAAAAATACATTTATGAAAACAGCATCTATAACAGAAAATTTAGTTTATAATACAGATAAACCAGCTATTAGTGTGCTTCTTGATAGCGATCACTCCAAAGAAATCAGAATTATCATGCGCAAAGGCCAAATTATGAAAGAACATAAAGCACCTGCTCCTATTGTAATATCCATTTTTGAAGGCACGATAGAATTTGGTGTAAATGGTGAGAAATTACAGCTTAAAAAAGGCGATTTAATTGCTTTAGAAGCCAATGTCCCTCATGATTTGTTATGTACCACTGATTGTATTGTGCGCTTATCTTTATCCAAAACAGATAGTGTTAATCGTGTGGAACGTGTGGTTGAATAGATTGTAATATATACTCATACTAAAAGGTCAACTCTTATAGAATTGACCTTTTTTAGAATCAATTGTTTTAGAGTTTACGGCTAAATGTTGTTTTACCTAATCGTTATACGCCTTTTATTCCTGTCCCAAGCCTAAATCTTTAAACCTAAACATTTGTTAAAAAAGAATGAACATTCATTTTTTAATGTATCTTTGTACCAGAATTATAAAACATGGCAAAACTTCAGAAAAGTATCGATAAACGCAACGCCCTTATTAAAGCTACCATTGAGTTGGTAAATAATAATGGATTTCACGCCACGCCTATGAGTAAAATAGCGAAGATGGCCAACGTATCGCCCGCAACTATATACATCTACTTTGAAAACAAACAGGACTTGGTAAATAAAACCTATTTAGAAGTGAAAGGCGCTTATACAGATTATGCCTTTGCTACTTATAGTGATGAACTTTCTGTTGAGGCCGGATTTGAAACAATTTGGAAACGCATAGCTGATTTTAAACAAACCGAACTTGAAAAAGCCACGTTTTTAGCGCAATGTGATAACACACCCATGATTGACGAACCAAGCGTGCAACAAGGAATTAAACATTTACAACCCCTACTCGACCTTTGGGAGCGTGGAAAACAGGAAGGTGTTATAAAGCCTCTATCCAACTATATATTATATGCCTATGCTATTAATCCATTATCATTTTTAATGATGGCACAAAAGCGTGGCAATTTTGAATTAGATCAAAATCAAATAGATGCAGCCTTTCAATCGGCTTGGAGCAGTATAAAAACAATTGAAAACTAACATTATTAAAAACAAAAAATAAAACCTATGGAATTATTAGATAAATTAAATTGGAGATATGCTGCAAAGGCCATGAATGGAGAAAAAGTAGCAGACAAAAAAATAGAACGCATATTAGAAGCGGCTCGATTAGCTCCAACGTCAAGTGGCTTACAACCTTTCGAAATTTTTGTTATCAAAAACCAAGATATTAAGGAACAAATTAAACCTGTTGCTTGGAATCAGTCGGTTATTACCGATTGTTCACACCTACTCGTTTTTGCGGCTTGGGATACATATACAGCTGATCGCATAAATTATATGTTTGACTTAACTAATGATATCCGAGGTTTTAAAAATGAAGGCTGGGAAAATTACCGAGAAATGTTATTAAGTTCTTATCCGCAGAAAGATGCTGAAGAAAACTTTAATCATGCTGCTAAACAAGCATATATTGCCTTTTCACAAGCCATTACATCAGCTGCTTTTGAAGGCGTGGATACTACACCATTAGAGGGTTTTGATCCTGATGCTGTGGATGCTATTTTAGGTCTTCGTGAAAAAGGACTACGCAGTACGGTTTTATTACCAGTAGGATACAGACTAGAAACTGAAGACTGGTTAGTAAATTTGGTCAAGGTTAGAAAACCTATGACAGATTTAGTAACTGTAATTGAATAAAAACTATAGAATATGAAAACACAAACAATATTATTAAAAAATAGACCTGAAGGCAAACCAAAGCTTTCCGATTTCGAATTTACAACGGAAGATTCAATCGAAACTATCAGTTCCGGCGAGATGTTATTAGAAACTGCTTATGTTTCCGTAGATCCCTATTTACGTGGTCGCATGAGTGACGCCAAGTCTTATGTCCCACCATTTGAATTGAACAAACCTATACACTCCGGTGTTGTTGCTAAAGTTATCGACTCTAAAAACGACAAATTTTCGGAAGGTGATTATGTTTCAGGTATGTTGGATTGGAAAACTCAACAAATATCAAAAGTTGAAGATCTTTTAAAGGTCGATGCTAGTAAAGCACCATTAAGTGCTTATTTAGGAATTTTAGGCATGACTGGCTTAACAGCTTATTGTGGATTAACACAAATTGGTAAACCACAAGCTGGCGAAACATTAGTCGTTTCGGGGGCGGCAGGAGCCGTAGGATCTATTGTTGGTCAGATAGGGAAAATCCTTGGATTACGCGTTATTGGTATAGCTGGTACAGATGAAAAGATTGACATGTTAAAATCCAAATTTGGTTTTGATGCAGGTATCAATTATAACACGACAGACAATATGAAAACGGCAATAGCCGAAGCTGCTCCAGATGGCGTGGATATTTATTTTGATAATGTAGGAGGTCCAATTTCGGATGCTATATTCTTTAGTATTAACAAATTTGCACGCATTATTAATTGTGGCGCAATATCGGTATACAATAACACCGAATTGCCAAAAGGCTTAAGTGTACAACCATTTCTAGTTAAAAATAGCGCACTCATGCAAGGCTTTATCGTTTCGAATTATGTAGAAAAATTTCCAGAAGCAATGAAGCAATTATCAGAATGGTTAGCCGAAGGAAAACTTACCTATACAGAAACAATAGTAGATGGTTTCGACAACATTCCGAAAGCTTTTATCGATTTATTTGAAGGTAAGAATAAAGGTAAAATGATTGTTAAAATCTAAATTTTAGAAAAAAAAATATTATGAACAATTTTGAATTTAAAAACCCGACCAAAATTATATTTGGAAAGGATAGTATCAAAAAATTAGAAAATGAAATACCTGAAAACGCTAAAATCCTACTCTTGTATGGCGGCGGAAGTATTAAGAAAAACGGTATTTATAATCAAGTAAAAGCAGCATTAGGCACTGCAACGGTTATTGAATTTGGTGGCATCCCTGCCAATCCAGAATATGCTGTTTTATTGGAAGCTTTGGAAATTATTAAAACAGAAAACATCAACTTTTTACTAGCCGTTGGTGGTGGTTCCGTAATTGATGGTACTAAATTTTTATCAGCTGCGGCCTTATATGAAGGTCTTACGCCTTGGGATATTTTAGCTGATAATATTAGAACCGAAAAAGGTTTGCCATTTGGTACGGTTTTAACCTTGCCGGCAACCGGTTCTGAAATGAATTCAGGTGCCGTAATTACCCGAGCTGAAACTAAAGAAAAATTAAGTATGGGCGGTCCTGGCTTATTTCCAGAGTTTTCCATTTTGGATCCACAGGTAATAACGTCTATTCCAGAGCGCCAATTGGCTAATGGTTTAGCAGATGCCTTCACACACGTTTTAGAACAATATATGACCTACCCTAGTGGTGCCTTATTACAAGATCGTTTTGCTGAAAGTATTATGCAAACCATTATAGAGGTAGCGCCAAAGGTATTGAAAGATCCAACGGATTATCAAGCGGCTTCAAATTTCATGTGGAGTTGCACGATGGCCTTAAACGGACTCATTCAAAAAGGTGTTCCTACAGATTGGGCAGTTCACGCCATTGGTCACGAGTTAACGGCCTTATTTGGAATAGACCATGCACGAACTCTAGCTGTTATTGCACCAAGTCATTACAAGTATAATTTTGAAGCGAAAAAAGACAAATTAGCACAATATGGCGAACGTGTTTGGAATATTACAGAAGGCAACACAGATGACATTGCATATTTAGCTATTGAAAAAACTGTCGCATTTTTCCATGCTTTGGGAATTAATACCAAACTATCAGATTATACCAAAGACTTTGAGGGTACTGCAGAAACCATATCGCAACGATTCACGGATCGTGGTTGGTTGGGATTAGGAGAACACCAATCCTTATCTCCAGACAAGGTGGAAAAAATTGTAAAAATGGCTTACTAGTTTTACAGATGAAGATTATTCAAACCGTCGCATTTGTGCTAACCATTCTTGCAGTTTCAAGCTGTAAAGACAGCAAAATGAAAAAAACTTCTGAAAGCGTTTTAGAAGAATCATTAAACAGTAAAAAAGAAAAAACTATGAATATATTATTTGTATTAACATCTCACGATAAATTAGGAGATACCGGAAAGAAAACAGGGTTTTGGGTTGAAGAATTTGCAAGCCCTTACTACACGTTATTAGATAAAGGTGCAACCATAACTATTGCAACACCAAAAGGTGGTGCTGCCCCTATTGATCCAAGTAGTGACACGCCAGATGCTGCTACCGAGGCTACCAAACGTTTTGAAAAAGATGGGGAAGCCAAGGCACGAATTGCGAACACACAGAAATTATCGGATATGAATCCAGATGATTTTGACGCTGTATTTTATCCAGGCGGACATGGTCCTTTATGGGATTTAGCAAATGATGAAACATCTATTGCATTAATCGAAAAATTTAATAGTCAAGCCAAACCAATAGGATTTGTATGTCACGCACCTGCTGCTTTAAAAAGTGTAAAAGGTACAGATGGGAACCCGTTAGTAAAAGGGAAAAAAGTAACTGGTTTTACCAACACAGAAGAAGCTGCTGTTGGTCTGACTGATGTGGTACCATTTTTAGTTGAAGATATGCTCAATAATAATGGTGGAATCTACTCAAAAAAGGATGATTGGGCTGCCTATGCCATTCAAGATGGTAATTTAATTACAGGTCAAAATCCAGCATCATCTGAATTAGTAGCAGAAAAAATACTGGAAAGTTTAAAGTAAGTTTATTTTATTTTAGTGATTAGTAAAGAGGTCGTCCGATTTGGACGACCTCTTTATGTTTATAAACATAACACCAAATTACACTAATAAAAAGCTTAAATATAGTGGAACTTTAAGCTAGTTGGGCTTTTTATCATTATTAAGATCCTTAATTAATTGGAATACAAAGTATAGAATCAAGATAGCTGCGATTCCGATACATGCCCACATAAACCATGGTTTCTGCCAAAATGTAGTGGTTTCTTCGACCGTTTTCTCAGAAGAATCATAAACGATTTCTGATATGTGCACCACAGGTAATTCCTGCTTGGTCCAGTTGGTTACTTCCGCAATATCATAATCTGGAAAGGATAATGAATCATTACCCGCAGTAATTTGATACTGTTCATTATTTTTTAGAGACGCCACTAAATATACAGGTTGTTGCATAAAATAAATTTCACCTATATCTAATTGAGGATTATCTTTATTATCAATTTCTAAATAAAAACGACGTTCATAAATATTTGGAATATTAAAAATCAACTCTTCATCTGAACGAATTACAAAATTTGCTAAAGTCTGCTTATAGGTTTCCGTATTTCTTTTAACTTCGCGTTCCTTTAAAATAACCAATCGGGCATTTCTATTATAAAACTCGGGAGCGTTAATAGTCATTCGAATTTGTTGAATAACTTCTGCCTTATCAAAATCAATATGGATTTGCGTTTTTTTATCGGTTTCTAGAATATCCATACTTTTAACTGGAATTTTCTCCATAATTAACGGTACAATATTGACGGTCTCGGTTTTCGCATTTCCAATTTTCAAAAGATTGATGGGTAATGACAGTCGATCATCAAAAACTATTTTTAGAAATTGATAACTGCCTACCGGAAAATAAATAGCTTGATATTTTTCTGTTTTTGTTTCGTGATTAAGTTGATTTAGTTGGCCACGATTTACAATACCAAACCATTCTACTTGGTCATTACTACCTTCGAGTCGGTAATTTTTTGAGCCTTGATAATTGGCAATCAATAGAACGGCTTTATCGATGGTTTTGTAAGGATTTTCAAAAATATAGGTTGAACTTGAATCTGCTAGACGTGTTTTTTTAACGATTGAGAATTCTGTAAAATCTGAAATTTGAGTTTGAATATAATCAGATAGGGGTTGTAAAAAGTATGAAACTTGATTTCCTTGTGCATCCCAAATTCTTAAATCCTTTAAATCTTGTGTTGCATAAGCGCGCATCTTCTGGGGAATTTGAATACGATGCAAACCATCTGTTTGTACAGAATTTATAGTCCCCGTTACGGATGCATTTTGAGCAAAGGTGATACCGCCCGCAAGTAGTATGAAAATTTTAATCGATTTTATCATCTTCTAGAGTTTTGTTTTCATCAACAACCAAAAACTTAAGTTTTTGATATACAAATGAAATTATTAAAATGAGGACACCTAATAATATAAATGCTATAATTTTTCCTGTTTCAGATACATTACTAATATCATATACAAATAGTTTAACAATGGTGATTCCTAATAATGAAAGGGCTATAATTCGCAATTGTTTTATCTGCTTTTTAATACCGATAATAAGTAAAACAAATGCCAATACACCCCATAAAATAGGAAGACCTGTTTTTATAATCTTATTTTTAGCCATTAAAATTAGGTCTAAATTTGACCCATACGGATCACTAATTTCGTTTATATCTACAGAAATATTCATGGCATAAAGCCCTTGTAAAATCACTTCTGTACTCGCCATGAACACGATAATAAATGCAGCTGTCCAAAGGGATAATTTAGTATTGAAAAGTGAAAATACTTTTTGTTTTTTATTACTATAATAAAGTAGAGAACAAAAATAAATAGTCAGGATTAAGGATATGATATGTAAGTAATAAGCAAGATAACTTTCGGAGTTACTCAACAAATTTTCTTCTTGTTGCGCAAACGGAATTTTAGAAAAAATAAATGTAAATACGACTATGTTTACAAGGGCTAGAACATTAATAATTTTATCTGTTAGCAGACGTTTATTTCTATAAAGTATAAAGCAGAAAACTGCAGAAAACAATAAATGATATAAAACTATGACCGCCAAAAAGTCATAAAATATAACATGTGTAAAGCTTTGATATCCAACTTCAAAAAGCCCTACAAAATATCCTGTTAAAATGGCCAGTAGTTTTGCTACTTTCTTATAGATTTTCGGATTAAATGTCAAACCGAATTTTAATAATTTTTCGGTATCCGTTCGCAACAGATAAAGTACACCCACAAATGATGCCACCACAAAAATACCACCAATAAATATAGGATTCAATATAATAGTCAAGTTGGTATTTTTAATCAAATAGCTCGGCCAATCCATTATTAAACTAACCACCATTAATGCTTGTACTAAAACAGCGGCAAAACGGTAACTTTTTATTTTCGATTTTTGCGCGAGCCACATGAGTAGTACCGCTTCTACAGCCCAGAATATCGTGATATTATTTCCTGAAAATTGAACAGGAATTGCCAAAGTAATAAAGGTTAATGTCAATCCAATCAATAAATAAATGGCTATTTTATCCAAGCCAAATTTCTTATAGAGCAATACCGCATAACCCAAATTTAACAATGCTAAAAATGCTGTAAAAAGTCCTGAAAATTGTGGTTTAAATTCAGATAAAACCAACATACCAATACCATAAAATACAAAATTATTTAGGGTAAGCATAACCAATTGCAATTTGGATAAACGCGCCTTTGTTCGCAAATTATTAATGATGTTGGTAATCATGAAAATAAGATAAAAGACAAATCCGAAAATTAAGGCTCCCATATAATGTGGCGGATCATTATTTACATCATCTAATACCCAGACCCCAAACAATAATGACGTAAATATAAAGGCAAGAATATTTAACAAATGCCATTTTTTAAAATATGCTAACGTTAAAATACCAATATCCAAAATGGCAATGTATGTAAACAATACCACATAATTTCCACTACCACTACTTACCATAAAAGGAACTAGAAAACCTCCTATTAATGATAGTATTGCTAGCTCCATTCGGTTATATGATATTGAAATTAAACAACTAAAAGCTGTTATCAATACCATAATAGCAAAGGCTACTTGTTGCCCAAATAATTGGTATTCATGATATGCTATGGCAATTGAAAAATAAAATATAGCAAGAGCACCTGCCACTAAAACAGAACTGAATGGCGCATATTTTTTTCGCAACTTATGAGCAATAAATAAAACTAAACTTCCTGCTAAAATACCAATCCCTACTCTGGCAGGTTCATTAATCCAGTTTTTGTCAATAGCAAATTTTACAAAATAACTAACACCTAAAACCAAAATGAAAATACCAATTTTATTGATTAAGTTTTCACCAATAAACTTCTCTAAATCTGGATTTCTTTGCTTAAATCCCTCCCAGAAACCTGGTTTTGATAACTGTTCAACTTTTTTGTTAGGTGCAGCAGCCATAACGTTTTGTACAGAGTCTGTAACTTTTACTGGCTCTAGTGGAAGCTCTTGTTTTTTAACTTCTGGAATTGGTGGTGTAACTGTAATAGGTGGTTTTTTAATTGGCGTTTCTTCTGGAGAAATAATAGTTTCTTTGCTGTTCTCCTTAATCACTTCTTTTTCAATATACTTGGTGTCTTTTCTGTATAAAACTAAAAGCCTATTTAGCTTTTCATTAAGTTCATGAATCTCGTTCCTTAAATAATTCTTTTCCTTACTATATTTAGTATTCTGAAGGATTAGTATAATTATAATAATAATTAGTAGGAGGTATTCCATAGGTTCTTGTGTATTAGTGAAATATCATAATTGGAGACTAGGACAATGCAACTTTTTAAGTTAAAGTAAATGTTAAAGGTAAACTGAAAGCGTTAAAATAGGTATTTATTTTAAAATTATTCAACGGTTTAGATGTTCATTTTATATTCTAGCTTTCATGTGCGTTAATAATATTTCAAATAAAGGTTTAGTCGTGTAAAACAGACTCCCAATTGATTTGATTTTAAAACAAAAGAACAATATCTTTACAGTCATAATAACAAGCATACCGCCTCTTGCAACAAATAAAAACGTATTTAGAACAAATAGCAACCATATCAGATGCGGATTGGGCATTTTTCACATCTAAATTGAAACGTCGAGTAATTCCCAAAAAGAATATTTTTTTAAAGTTACATGACATTGAAGATCATATTTCCTTTATAGAGTCTGGGGTAGTACGTTTATTTATTCCGAAGGAAAACCCTGAAAAAGAAATTACCTTTGGTTTTAGTTTTACGGATCAATTTGTAAGTGCATACGATTCGTTTTTAACACAATCCCCTTCAGCTTATGAGCTTCAAGCTTTAACAGACACCACGCTTTTAAGTATGAGCTATGCGGATTTACAAGACGTGTATAAAAACACCCAAATTGGCAATTTAATTGGTAGGCTAACTGCTGAACGTTTGTTCTTAATCAAATCCAGGCGAGAGCAACACTTGTTAAATCTAACAGCCGAGGAGCGCTATTTGAAATTATTTAAGGAACGGCCAGAATTACTAAAAGAAGTTCCTTTAAAATATATAAGTTCTTACATTGGTGTAACGCCTCAAGCTTTAAGTCGCATTCGGAAACGTATTTAATCTTAATTAATGAAGGCGTTTTAATTGAATAACAGGGCTTATTTCCTTTTATTGATGTGCCAAAAACATGGGTTTCTTAATTTAGGTTCATTGTTTAACACCTAACCACAAATTATCTTTGCAAAAAAAGATATGGCAGTCGTTATTTTCGTTTTAGTGCTTTGGTATGGTGGCTTATTTTTTCAGTCTTTCTTCTTACATCGTTATGCAGCACACCAAGTTTTCACCATGTCTAAAACCATGGAACGCATCACCTTTATTTTAACTTGGATATTCCAAGGTTCTAGTTACTTAAGCGCGTATGGTTATGGTATTATGCATCGTATGCATCATGCCTATACGGATACAGAGCAAGACCCACATTCGCCATCTTATGATGATAATATGTTTGCCATGATGTGGAAAACCAAAACTATATATCAAGATATTAATCAAGAACGAATTGCCGTGGACCCGCGCTTTACTAAAAATGTACCACAGTGGAAGGCTTTTGATGTTTTTGCCAGTTCACGATTTTCTAGATTGCTATGGATTAGTTTATACACCTTATTCTTTGTGTTTTTTGCAACCGCTTGGTGGCAATGGTTGCTATTACCAATAACATTCTTAATGGCGCCTATTCATGGTGTCATTATCAACTGGTTTGGGCACATTTACGGCTATGTAAATTTCAAAATGAAAAACACTAGTAAAAACCTTTTCCGTTTTGATTTTCTTATGATGGGTGAAGGATACCATAACAATCACCATAAGTATGCAAGTCGTGCTAATTTTGGCGTAAAATGGTATGAGATTGATATGACTTATCTTATAATTCGTGTTTTAGATGCAGTTGGAATTATTGAACTAAAACCTATTCCTGTTAAAAAGTAAGCTAAATTCTAAAGGACTTATTGTAGATATTAAAACAATTAATAGCATAAAAAAACCATCCGATTAGGATGGTTTTTAATATTAGTATCGTATTATTTTTTAACGCGTTTAACGTTTGTAGCCGTTAATCCTCGATCTCCTTTTTCAATTTTAAAAGTCACTTTATCTGACTTTTTTATTTTATCAATAAGGTTTGATTTGTGAACGAAAATTTCTTCGTCTGTCTCATTTACATTTATAAAACCAAATCCTTTAGTTCTATTGAAAAACTTGACAGTACCTTCTTTTGTTGATCCTGATTTAGTACTTCCAGCTTTTGTTGTTCCTGCCGAACTCGTATTAAATAATTTATTAATCCATTTTTTAAACATGCGTAATCGTAATTTTAATTTCGTTATATACTGTTTTTAAGCGGCTTTATATTCTGGTTCATTTCTACCAAGTGACCGAAGCATTTTAGTATGATCTACAATCGCTTGAAAGATACTCTTTTTAACGTGATAAGTCATTCCAAATTCCTTGGCTGTTTGAGCAACTATCGGGCTTAACTCCTTATAATGTACATGACATACGTCTGGAAGCACATGGTGTTCTACCTGATAATTTAAACCACCTATAAGCCAGAATAATAACTTGCTTTTTGGAGCAAAGTTACTTGTTGTTGCAAACTGATGACGATACCACTCGTTTGTCATCATTCCGTCCTCATTAGGTAATGGAAAATCCGTTTCTGGCATTATATGAGCTATTTGAAAAACGATACTCACCATGATCCCTGTTACGAGATGCATACTTAAAAAGCCTAGTAAAATGACCCACCATGACAAAGGTACTATAATCATGGGTAGTACCAAAGCGTATGAATAGTAAAAAATTTTCCAAGCTATTACTTTCGTTATTTCTTTCTGATAATTTTGATCATTATTTAAAAGCCCCAAGTTTTTGTAACGCGTTAAACGCACAAAGTCTTTAGCTGTTATCCAAAATATAGTTGAAATTCCATAAAAGAACCAGATGTATATATGTTGAAACCTTTGAGATTTATGATGTTCGCCATTGGGAGAAAAGCGCAAGAAAAAAGGTGTATTAATATCGTCATCCGCATGATCTATATTAGTGTACGTATGATGAAGAACATTATGCTGGATTTTCCAAACAGTTGCATTGGCACCTATCATGTTGAATGTATAACCTAACAATCTATTAATGGTTTTGTTTTTGGAATATGCACCATGTATGGCATCATGCATAACTCCCATGCCTATTCCAGACATACCAAAACCACAAATAATATAGAGTGTAAAAAGCATCCACGTTTGTGTAACGAGGCCAGTAGAAAGTAAAATTAAGGGTATAAAAAATAAGGATAGCATAACAACGGTTTTAACCACCATAGTTGTATTCGCTTTTTTACTTAAATTGTTTGTTTTGAAATATAGATTGACTCTACGACGTAACGTTTTTGAAAAATCGTTATCAGCAACTCGTGAAAACTTTGGGTTTTCCATGAAACTTATATTATGATTTGGTGCACTATTATTCTTAAAAGAACACGCCATGTGCCTTTTTGGTTCTGTAAAGAATTGAAGAAAGTAAAGGATTGATTAAGATAAAGAGGGATCTTAAAAAAGAAGACAGTCTAAATAATTTATAAGGTAAAAGTAAACTATCTAAATTGAAGGTGCTACAAGTATTTGTTAAAGTATTACGTATGCAAATTTAATCCTAAAAAATTCTGAACATTGAGCGCTCTAATAACCTATCAACCAACAAATATTTTAGTCTAAAACTAAAGTTTAAAACAGAAGTAAGAATAGTTTTAATGCTACTGATATGTTCATTAAATAAAATGAATTAAAGAACAGAAACCTATATGTTCTCATTAGTAGATGTGGATTCCAAAACAATATTTTTGGTCACCATTTGCAAATCGTCTTCTGCTTTCAACTCTAAAATACTATCAATATTTTTTCGTTTTAGGCGCTTTCTACAGGACTTCGTTACTAATGGATCATTATCAAACAACATTCTATGCATGGCATATTCCTGTTTACCAGGTTCTTTAATCATGGCATGGATATGCATTGGTTGCAATTCATGCGGATATATTAACGGTTTCGTTGTAGAGCCTGGAATAAACGTATTAATTGTGTATTGTCCGTTTTTATCCGTTTTAACCCATAGCCTATTTTTAACATAGTTGGTTTCCGAATTTGACACGACGGAATATTCGCCATTTTCATCAGCTTGCTGAATGAATATAATAACATCTGTAGCAGGTGTTACGCCATCAGATTGAAAAACCGTTCCAGAAATTTTAAGTTTTTGAGCGTGTGTATTGTAATCCACCATCGTTTCTTCACTTTTTAAAGACGTTTCATCAAAAGCATAAAATGGATTTTGATTTTTTATAAGTTTAGATACATGATCGCAATACTTTGTTTTTTGCACCGAATTTTGGGCAGAAATTATTCCGATAACACCTATAAAAAGTAGGCATGTTAGTAGATTTTTCATAAGATAACAATTGATAATTACTTCAAAATTAAGTAACTATATTGCTTTGCATATAAAAAATCTTATGAACGTAAAATATTTACGTTGAATGGGTTTTGTTTCTTATTAACGTACAATTTTATCGGTAAATGACACCTGTAAAAACGCCATGACAATTGAAATTGAGCCTGTTACAAGTCAAGGAATTTAAGAATTACTTATTCTATCCTTAACAAACTCTATTCGCGTCTTACCATGTGGTTTAGGCTTTCCATCATCACCAAGATTAACCATAATAATATTCTCAACGGTCAAAATGGTTTCGCGTGTCATTTTATTTCGAGCTTCACATTTTAAAGTAATCGAGCTGGTTCCAAATTTGGTTACCTGCATACCTACTTCTACAATATCACCTTGTTTGGCTGAACTCATAAAATTAATTTCCGAGATATATTTGGTAACTATTTTAGGGTTTTCCAACTGCACAACCGTGTATAAAGCGGCTTCTTCATCTATCCAAGCTAATAAACGACCTCCAAATAAGGTGCCGTTTGGATTTAAATCTTCTGGTTTAACCCATTTTCGTGAATGAAATCTCATATTTTTCTTTCTAAATTATTTCTATAATCAAAGATACAAGTAATTCAAATTTTAAGTTTATAAAAAGTGAACAAACATGTTATTGCGCTATAGTCTTTTCTTATTTGTTAATAAAGCTGTTGATATTCCGTTGTCGTAATAGAATTTAAGACTCATAGAATTCTTAAATTTATTAAAACTTATATCATGAATAGATCGGAACAACTTTTAGCCAGTAGACCAGAAATTCCATCAGCGAAATTCCATGATGCCATGAGTCCTGATGAGCGTTTTCAAAATACCACGCTAAGACCCGTTATTAAACTTCAAAACGATTTGTTAATTGAAGTTTTTAAAAATTACGCCAATAAACACAAAGGTGTTTTTTATGATTTATCAATAGAAAAGCAAATGGACTATATTGAAAATGCTATTCAAAAGGATATTAAGTTTAGAAACGCCTTAAAAGGTATTATTATTGGTCAATTTACAGTTGATGAATACCAATTTTACATTACCAATTCATCTGCTTTAAACAAACGTATGATGAACATTGTTAAAGAACGATTAATAAGCAACATTCAACTATTTGAAACACAGTTGGCTTAACTATGAATGAAAAAGAAGCACTTTTACAAGCTTGTTTTAGCTATGTAAATAAACGTATTGCTAGTTATAAAGATGAAATAGAAACCATAAAAGAATCTATTGAAGCCAATGACAAAAGTAATGATATGGATGATGATTCCGGAAATGGTAAATTATTCAATGATTTGGAAAAGAATGCCCAACATTTAACTGATGCAACCAAAACTTTGGACACCTTAAAATTGATTAATCCTAAAAAGAATTTTGATAGTGTTTCACTAGGAAGTGTTGTAAAAACGACACAAAACACTTTTTTTATAAGTATTAGTATTGGTGTTATAGTAACTGAAAACCAGTCCTATTTTGGTATTTCACTACTTTCTCCTATTGGTCAATTATTAAAAGGCAAAGTGATTGGCGACACTATTACGTTCAATAATAATACTCATAAAATTTTAGAAATTAAATAATACGCTCACCATTTAAATTGGTGGTGAGCACATCACTCATATAATTAAAAAAAGGTTTTACCTCTTTAAAAGAAGCGTTTACGACCTCCAAAAAATCGGGTTCTAACACTTCCATATCACCAAATTTTCTTGTGAAGATGTATTGTTTTTTTCTAATTAAATCAATATTTTGATGCTCCTTATCAAAATTTCGAGGTGCTGAAATTAATTCATCACCTTCCAAATCTCCCCAAACGGATTTGAAGGAATTGGCGTTGATGATATCACGCATTTCAGAAGCATCCATTTCAAATTCTTTTCGTATTCGGAGTAAATCTTCCTTGTTCGGGTCCCAGAAACCAGCAGCAATAAACGATTCGTTATTGGGAGAAATATGCAAATAATAACCACCTCGTAATTCAGGCTTACGACGCTGAAACGATCCAGCAAAATGTGTTTTATATGGTAATTTGTTTTTAGAAAAGCGCACATCGCGATAAATACGGAATATTTTAAACTGATCTATATCATCATGTACCTTCATTGCTTCAAATAAAGATTTGACAGACATTTTCACGGTGCTTTCTATGGTCTTAAATTCCGTTTTATTTTCTGCAAACCATTCCCTGTTATTATTCTTTTCTAATTTTTTTAAAAAGGGAAATACGCGCTTATCAATTGGTAACATATTTTTTTTGTTTTAAAATTAAAAAAAAAGACTGTCATAAACTGACAGTCTTTAACTTATTTTATGAGATTACTATTATTTTAAACTCATAAATTTTTTGGTTACGTATTCCTTCGTTTCCTTATCATAATATTCAAGGACAAAGTTTCCGTCACTATCAAAATATCCAACGCCTGAAAAATCAGATGTTTTAAATTCATATTTTCTGGACTCTACATTTTTTATGGCACGTCCATATTCCATATTCGGCTTTATGGCAGAAACATCAAATCCATTTGACGTTTTTACAAATTTATAATCTTTCCCGTCTTTTTGATAGTTTACGGTTTCCATTTTAGATTCGTAAAAAGGATCCATATCATTATCAATTTCAATTGTTTGTGTTACTTTTTTATCAGTTCCATTTACAATACGTTCTTGATTAACCTTATTGGCATCATCATCAGACAGTTTTACTTCGCCTTCTTCCGTTGTGGTTACCTTTACCTTCTTTTGCGTAACGTTCTGACCATCATCAACAGTTATCGTTTTTGTTTCTGTTTTCGTCATTTTATCTCTTGATTTTTCTTGAGCAAATACGATTCCCGAAATAAGGAATAATCCTATGTAAACTAGCTTTTTCATTTTGTTTGATTTTAAATTAATACTCATTTTAAAATTTTAAATATTTTTATGTTACTTCTTGAATCATTCAACTATTCAGTTGATTGATCTTTTGAAGATTCTTGTTTTGATGTTTCTTTACTTTCTTTTTGCAATCCTAATTTATTATTAAACTCCAAAGTCCTAATTGGGAATGGAATATTAATACCATCCGCATCATAAGCCTTCTTAATAGCTATCATAGCAATAGTTTGCGCTTCTAATTCCTGTTTTTTGTTTGCAGCATCTACCCAAAAACGACATAAATAGTTTATGGAACTGTCGCCAAATTCAGTATAAAAGAATTCTACATCATCCGCTTTTTCAACTTGATCAAAAGCATTGGCAATGGTTTCTTTTGTTAATTGCATTACCTGTTCTAAATCAGACTCATAACCAACACCACAATTGATAAAAATTCGCATTTTATCTGTTAATGAATAGTTTTTTAATGGGTTTTCAAGAATTAACTTATTAGGCAAAATAACGACATTATTATCAGCTCCCTTCATAACAAAATTTTTCAAATTAATATCTAAAACTTCACCAGAAAAACCATTGGTTTCTATCCAATTACCAATTTGAATTTTCTCTCTAAAGGATAATACAATACCTGCAACAGTATTAGATAACGTGTTTTGTAAGGCTAAACCTATGGCCAAACCAGCAACTCCTGCAGTTGCCAATACGGATGTTAATGCTTTACTTAAATTTAAAATTCCTAATGATAGGAATAATCCAAATAGTACAATTACTACCGCAGACATTTTAGCAACCATTCTGCTCACAGAATCTTGACTTACATGCTTTGAAACCAAACGGTACGTAAACTTGTTTATGTATTTAGCCAAAAAATAAGACCCAACAATAACAAGTACAGCTAGTCCTAAATTGGGTATGTTTTCGATTATGGCATTGAACCATCCTCCTAATTTGTCATATAAATTATCTAAAGCTTCTGAAAATTGTTCATCCATTTGTTACGTATTCTTAATTTTTAAATGGACTTCTTATTAGATTTTGCAATTATTTCTAAACAGCTATGTTCATGAATTTTTCAAGCATTAAACTCTTCACATCAACTTCCATTCTATACTTTCAAAAGTACACTTCAATGAAAATATATCTTGGCGTTATCAAAAATATTATTAGCTCAATCAATGACACAAATCATTAATTAATAACGTCCTGCAGTATTTTAAAGGTTTATGTCAAACGTATTTATTGAGTATTAACGGATTGTTTTTACATATCTTGGTCCAATACTCCGTATAAATGAAATGAACAAATATTGAGATGTAGACACTTTAGATGTTTGTGGCATCTTTTAATGCTTCAAACTCTATTTTATTCAGGATTAACCCAGAAGCTGGCGCTATATAATGAATGGCAATTTGATTATCTGGTTTTAAGCTTTCCGAAATATCTTCCAGTGATTTTTCACCTTTACCCAACTCAATTAAAACGCCCATCATAAGTCGGATTTGATTGCGCATGAAACCTTTTCCTTTTACACGGAGAATAAAAGATTCTTCTGGAAAAAAGTTTGCCGTAAACACCGTATTTTCGACTATTTCACAAGTCAAAATTTCCCGATTATATATACCGTTATCAGTTGGTTTATAACAATAGGATTTAAAATAATGCTGACCTTCAAATAGTTTGGCACCAGCTTTCATCTGTTCTATATCTAATGAATCTAAAATAGTAGTAATTACAGGCGCACAAAACGGATGAAACTTATTGCCATGTGCAAAAACATAAAGGTATTCCTTAACCTTGGAATCTTGAATCACATTAAAATCTGCATCCACTTTAGTAATAGTTAAAGCCCGAATATCTTGTGGTAAATTCTGGTTGAACAGTTTTAGAAAAGCATCCAAATCTTCTATTTCATGATAAATAAACAACTCAAAGGCAGCTTCGTTGGCTGAAACCATAGCATCTGTTCTACCGGATCCCAATGTTTTAAAACGTTTCCCTTCCAGAATAAAATTCAACGTTTTATCAATCATAAGATGTACCGTTTTTAATTGTGGTTGCTTTTGCCAACCATGAAATCGGTAACCTAAATATTGACATGTAATTAAGTAATAGTGGCGTTTTTCGAACACTTCGGAGTTTTTTAGAGTTCCGAAAATTACCATTTTAATAATGGTTTACAAATAATTCTTACCTTGTTTAACATATTAACCAATCAAACCTTGATTATGTCCACGACACAAAAGCCACCAAAATTATTTTGGATTATTAGCATAGTAGCATTAATTTGGAATTTAATGGGTGTTTTAGCTTATTTAATGCAAGCATTCATGACTGAAGATGCCCTTCAAAAACTACCAGAAGCTGAACAAGCCCTATACACAGATTTACCTGCCTGGGTTACCGCTGCTTTTGCAATTGCTGTATTTGGTGGGACTCTGGGTGCAGTTGGATTACTACTTCGAAAAAAATGGGCAAGACTCATATTTTTATTTTCATTGATAGGCATTATTGTACAAATGGCACATAGCTTCTTTATTAGCAATAACATAGATGTTTATGGGCCTGGAGCCGTAATTATGCCTATTATGGTTTTAGTTATTGGTGTTTACTTAATTATGTTTTCCAAATCAGCCATAGCTAAAGGTTGGATTTCTTGATATTATAAGCATCTTAAAAATATACTGTTTTATTTTTGACGTGCTTTTAAAATAGTCTCAACATCCTTCAACCTAAATCCTTTTGCTTGCAGCAGAATGAGATAATGAAATAATAAATCGGCACTTTCGTTGAGAAACAAAGAGTCGTTTTCATCTTTAGCTTCTATTACAACTTCAATAGCCTCCTCACCTACTTTTTGTGCAATTTTATTAATACCACCTTTAAATAGCGAAGCCACATAGGACGTGTCTTCCTCTTGATTAGTTTTCCTATCTGTAATAACACGCTCCAATTCTGAAAGAAAACCAAAATTAGACACATTGTTTTCATTCCAGCACGTATCAGATCCTGTATGGCACGTTGGCCCTTCTGGTTTTACGGAAATTAATAAAGCATCTTGATCACAGTCCACCTGAATATCTTGAAGTTCAAGAAAATTCCCACTGCTTTCACCTTTGGTCCATAAACGATTTTTTGAACGACTAAAAAATGTAACGCGTTTTGTTTCTTGTGTTTTATTGAATGCTTCCTGATTCATATAACCCAGCATTAATACTGCTCTGGTACTATAATCTTGAATTATGGCTGGCACTAATCCGTTTTCGTATTTATTAAAATTGATTGTCATGATAAGCGAATGGGTATATTATTTTGTTGTAATTCTTTTTTTAATTCTAAAATATCTAAAGTTCCAAAATGAAACACACTAGCTGCTAAAGCTGCATCAGCATGTCCTTTTTGAAAGGTGTCTACAAAATGTTCTGTAGTTCCGGCACCACCAGACGCAATAATAGGAATGTTTAATTCTGAAGATAAACGTGCTAATGCGGTATTTGCAAATCCGTTTTTGGTACCATCATGATCCATGGATGTGAATAGAATTTCTCCAGCTCCAAGACTTTCCACTGTTTTGGCCCATGTGAATAAATCCAAATTGGTTGGAATGGTTCCGCCTGCTAAATGGACTTTCCACTGACCTTCTATTTGTTTGGCATCAATTGCAACTACGACACATTGACTCCCAAATTTATCAGATAATTCTTTAATTAATTCAGGTTGTTTAATAGCTGCCGAATTAACGGCTACCTTATCAGCTCCAGATTGTAATAGCAGATCCACATCGGCAACTGAACTTACACCACCTCCCACTGTGAAGGGTATGTTCACTTCTTTCGCTACTTGCAGTACCATATCGATTAGTGTTTTCCGACCTTCTAATGTAGCTGAAATATCTAAAAACACGAGTTCATCAGCACCAGTTAAAGCATATTTTTTTGCCAGCACTACTGGATCGCCGGCATCCTTTAAATCGACAAAATTAATGCCTTTTACAGTGCGTCCATTTTTAATATCCAAGCATGGAATGATTCGTTTTGTAAGCATAATTTCTAAATATAACGTGCTAAATCTTTGAGTTGAATTCTGTTTTCATAAAGTGCTTTTCCAATGATGATACCTTCACAACCCAATTCTTTTAAGGCGATTACATCATCAATATTGGAAACACCTCCAGAAGCAATCAGTTTGATAGATTGTCGCGCGCTGCTATTAGTGCAAGCCTCCAATATGTTTTTATAAAGGGTTAAAGCTGGACCTTCTAACATGCCATCTTTTGAAATATCTGTACATATTACATACTTAATTCCTTTTTTCTGATAGCTTTTTACAAATGGTATAACCTCTTGATTACTGCGCTCCTGCCATCCACTAACAGCTATGGTTCCGCCTGTTTCATTTGGATAACAATCGGCTCCTAATATTATTTTTTCGGAGCCATAAGTTTCTAACCATCCTTTAAATGTATCAGAATCCTTTACGGCAATACTACCACCTGTAATTTGTCGTGCGCCAGAATTAAAAGCGACATGTAAGTCGTTGTCTGTTTTTAATCCACCTCCAAAGTCGATTTTCAAACTTGTTTTTGACGCTAATAATTCTAAAACTCTATAATTTACAACGTGACTCGCTTTGGCGCCATCTAAATCTACCAAGTGTAAATACTCGATCCCAGAATCTTCAAACTGTTTGGCAACTTCTAATGGGTTTTCGTTATATATTTTTTTTGTGTCATAATCACCTTTGGTGAGTCGGACGCATTTTCCGCCAATAATGTCTATTGCTGGTATAATTCTCATAATTTTATTTTTTCAATGTGACTTTAAAAGCCATTTATTTTATTCTTTGAAGGGACAATCAATTTACAAAGCCAGAAAGTTTTTCAATACCTGCTCTCCTGCTAAACTACTTTTTTCTGGATGAAATTGAACACCGTAAAAATTATCTTTTTGTAATGCTGATGCATATGTTATATTGTATTCCGTTAATGCAATAGCTTCCCTGCAATTTTCGGCATAATAACTATGAACAAGGTACATGTATTCATTCGCTTTTATGGTCTCAAATAACTTTGATTTCAAGTTTGTTATGGTATTCCATCCCATTTGTGGGACTTTTACAGCATTTGAAAAGCGTTTTACCTGTGTATCAAATATTTGCAATCCTTTCGTATCTCCTTCTTCTGAATAATTACACATCAATTGCATGCCCAAACATATTCCTAAAACAGGTTGCTGAAGCTTGGGAATAAGTACATCTAACCGTTTGTCTTTCAGTTTTTTCATAGCCGAACTCGCTTCTCCAACACCAGGTAAAATAACTTTGTCCGCTGCCAAAATGGTTTTTACATCTTGACTTAAAACAGCTGTTATTCCTAGGCGTTCAAAAGCAAATTGAATGCTTTTAATGTTTCCTACTCCATAATCAATAATTACAACGTTCATTATAAAAGACCTTTTGTGGTTGGTAAAATCATTTTTGTAACATCCCGTTTTACTGCCATTTTAATTGCTTTTGCAAACGCTTTAAAAATAGCCTCAATTTTATGGTGTTCATTGGTTCCTTCGGCTTTTATATTTAAGTTGCATTTTGCCCCATCAGTAAAGGATTTAAAGAAATGCATAAACATTTCGGTTGGCATTTTACCAATCATTTCACGTTTAAAATCAGCTTCCCAAACTAGCCAATTTCGTCCTCCAAAATCAATAGCAACTTGTGCTAAACAATCGTCCATTGGAATACAAAAACCATAACGTTCTATTCCTAATTTACTACCTAAAACGGTATGAAATAACTCACCCAAAGCAATGGCAGTATCTTCAATTGTGTGGTGTTCATCTACTTCTAAATCTCCATTCACTTGAATATTTAAATCCAATTGACCATGTCTGGCTATTTGCTCTAACATGTGATCGAAAAAAGCAATTCCAGTTTGAATAGTGCTTTTCCCAGTACCATCTAAATTTAAATCGATTTTAATAGCCGTTTCATTGGTATTGCGTTCAATAGAACCTGAACGTTCTTTGGCTTTCAATAGATTATAAATAGCGTCCCAACTGTCTGTTTCTAATGCAATAAAAGGCTGTAATGCTTCCGCCATTAGTGAAATTTCATTCGATCCTAAATTGGCTTGACCATTGATTAAAATCCCTTTTGCGTTTAGGTTTTTAGCCAATTCCATATCAGTTAAACGATCACCAATAACATAGGAATTTGCCAAATCATAATCTTCCGAAAAATAGCCAGTAAGCAAGCCAGTATTTGGTTTACGAGTTGGTGCATTGTCCTTGGCAAAGGTTCTATCAATATATTCTTCTTTGAAAATAATATTTTCATTTTTAAACGTTTCCATAATCATATTATGAACTGGCCAAAATGTATTTTCGGGAAACGCATCGGTTCCAAGACCATCCTGATTGGTTATTAAAACCAATTCAAAATCTAATTCTTTCGCAATTCTGCCTAAATATTGAAACACCTGTGGATAAAATTCCAGTTTATCAAAACCATCAATTTGCTCATCTTGTGGTTCTTTAATTAAGGTGCCATCGCGATCTATAAATAAAACTCTTTTCATGTGTATGTTTTTATTGCCTGCTTGCCGCAGACTATTTTTTTTTGTCACATGCTGTTCGCAATTAATCATTTCAAAGATGATAACGCTTATAGCATGCTCGTTTCATATTAGTGATTTTAAAACGGTTAATAATTTGGTGTTTTCATCAGGTGTTCCAATGGTAAAACGCAGGCAGTTTTCGCAAAGTGGCTCTTTCGTTCTGTTGCGAACAACAATCTCTTTTTCTATTAATTGTTTGTAACGTTTGTTAGCATCATCTACTTGAACTAAAATAAAATTAGCATCACTTGGATACCTTTTTTTAACGAAATCTATGTTTTGTAACGCTGAAAGCACCCGGATACGTTCATTTTTAATCAGTTGAATTTGATTGGTTACAAGTTCTAAATTTTCTAATTTATTTAAGGCCGTTTGTTGCGTTAACTGATTGATATTATATGGTGGTTTGATGCTGCTTAAAACACTTACAATTTCAGGTGAAGCCATTCCCATTCCTAAACGAATACCTGCTAAACCATAGGCTTTTGAAAGGGTATGTATCACAATGAGATTTGGAAATTCTGCTAACCTACTACTCCAACTTTCAGAATCTGAAAAATCTGTATACGCTTCATCAATTACGACGATGCCTTTAAATTTTTGAAGTAATGCTTCCATGGATTCTGCTTCAAAACTGTTGGCCGTTGGATTGTTTGGCGAACAAAGAAATAGTATTTTACTATTTGAATTAGCAGCTTTTAGAATATCCGAAACGTTAGGTTGAAAATCCGTATTTAACTGGATTTTAATCGTTTCTATATTATTTAAATTCGCCAAAACTTCATACATTCCGTATGTTGGTGGCAACAAGATCACATTATCTTTGCCCGGTTCACAAAAGGTTCTAAAAATTAAATCTAAAACTTCATCGCTTCCATTTCCTAACAATAATTGATTGGGATTACAATTTTTAATAGTTGACAATCGCAATTTTAAAGCAGACTGTTGCGGATCTGGATAGCGATTTAACCCTGTTTCAAAGGGGTTTTCATTCGCATCTAAAAAGGTCATGCTTTTTTCAAAATCCTTAAATTCATCGCGAGCTGATGCATACGGTTTCAGTTTGAGAATATTGGGTCTTATTAAATTTTGAATGTTCATGATTGCAAATCTTTTAACCGGATTGAAACTGCATTTTTGTGTGCTTGTAAACCTTCGGCTTCTGCCATAATTTCAATAGCTTTTCCTATATTTTTTATACCAGTTTTCGTTATTTTTTGAAACGTGATAGCTTTACTGAAACTGTCTAAATTTACACCCGAATAGGATTTACTAAAACCGTTTGTAGGTAAGGTGTGATTGGTTCCAGAAGCATAATCGCCAGCACTCTCGGGTGTATAATTCCCAATAAATACAGAACCTGCATTTTGAATTCCATTCACAAAAAACGGATCGTTTTCGGCGCAAATAATAAAGTGTTCTGGAGCATACGCATTAATGAAATTCAGTGCTTCCTGATTATTAGAAAATAAAATAGCTTTGGAGTTCTTAATTGCTTTTTCCGCTATAGACTTTCTTGGTAATTGTGCCATTTGTATCGCAATTTCTTTCATGACTTCATCAATAAGCTTTTTAGATGTTGAGACTAAAACCACTTGACTATCTGCACCATGTTCAGCTTGACTTAACAAATCTGCAGCTACATATTTTGAAACAGCTGAATCGTCAGCAACAACCAATAATTCACTTGGTCCAGCTGGCATATCTATGGCCACACCAAATTTTGTTGCTAATTGTTTGGCAACGGTTACAAACTGATTTCCAGGTCCGAAAATTTTATAAACAGGCTGTATAGTTTCCGTACCAAAGGTCATAGCTGCAATAGCTTGAATACCGCCAACTTTATATATTTTGGTAACACCACATAAATCGGCTGCATAGAGAATTTCATCAGCAATTTGCCCCAATTTATTGGGAGGCGAACACAAAATAATTTCTTCACATCCAGCAATTTTAGCAGGAACAGCCAGCATTAAAACCGTTGAAAATAAGGGAGCTGTACCGCCTGGAATATATAAGCCTATTTTTTGAATAGCCCGTTTTTCTTGCCAACACAAAACGCCAGTTTCAGTTTCAACTTCTATCCGTTCTGTTTTCTGTGCATCGTGAAATCTAAAAATATTTCGTTTTGCTAATAAAATGGCTTCTTTTAATTCAGTGCTTACGTTTCTTTTAGCTGACTCAATTTCTTCAGATGAAACCAACATATTGGAAATTTTCACACCATCAAAAATATCTGTGTATTTTAAAACAGCTGCATCACCTTGTTGTTGGATATCTTTAAAGATTTTAGTTACGGTTGTTTCAATATCATCAACAGTGGCTGTTGGACGTTTTAACAAGTTATTCCAAATGTTATTTTGTGGGTTTTCTACTACTATCATAATACCATGTTTTCAATTGGACATACCAGAATTCCTTCGGCTCCTGCTTTTTTTAATTCATCTATTATTTCCCAAAAATCATTTTTATCAATCACGGAATGTAGGGAACTCCATCCTGATTCAGCTAATGGCAATACCGTTGGACTCTTTACACCTGGTAAAATTTGAATAATCTTCTCTAGCTTTTCATTTGGCGCATTCAGTAAAACATAGCGCGATTTTCTAGCTTTTAAAACTGATTGCAATCGGAATTGTAATTTATTCAAAATATCCTGTTCTTCCTGACTAATTTCTGGAGAAACGGCTAAAACGGCTTCTGATTGAAGTAACACTTCTACTTCTTGTAAATTGTTTTTAAACAACGTACTACCACTAGAAACTATATCCACAATAGCATCTGCTAATCCAATATTAGGCGCAATTTCAACAGAACCATTAATAATGTGAAGTTGTGCTTCCAAATTATTGTTTTTAAGAAAAGCAGTCACCGTATTTGGGTAGGACGTGGCAATACGTTTGCCATTTAAATCTTGAATTCCAGAATAGGTTTCTGATTTAGGAATGGCTAATGATACCCGACAGGATGAAAACCCTAATTTTTCAACAATGGGAATACTATTTCCATTTTCAATCAGTACATTTTCGCCAATAATAGCAGCATCAACCACACCATCCATAAGGTATTGTGGAATATCACCATTTCGAAGGTAGAATACTTCCAAAGGGAAATTTTTGGCGGATGCTTTTAATTGATCGCGACCATTATCAATTGAAATACCGACTTCTTTCAGTATTTTCATGGAATCGTCATGTAAGCGACCCGATTTTTGAACGGCAATTTTTAATTTTCTCATAACATCTCTCACCAATGTGAGCTTCTTTTAAGTTAAACTTGAATGATGTTTGAGTAAACCAGAGCGAGAAGAAATCCGAAAGGATTGAAATGCAAAAACCCGCTTGAGATACTCAAACGGGTTTTTTAATATGTTGATTTTATTCAATACATTTTCAGCCTGCTTGAGTGCACGTATGAAAATGATGATGATGAAATTGAATAAAACTCATGTCTTTTTTTGTCTGAACAAAGGTTTGTAAAATTATTTTATATAACCAAACAAAATTCGTTTTTATTTTAAATTAATTATTGATTCCCTAAAATAATTGGTAATCCAGAATCTCCTGAACCTATTACAATAACCTTACTGTTGGACGATTCTGAAAGTTTAACCGTTGCTTCAATACCTTTATCTCTTAGAATTTGATCATTTAGAGAGGCACTTAAAATTCTGTTAGCATCTGCTTTACCTTGCGCATCAATAATACGTTTTTCAGCTTCTTTAGCTGCAGTTACTAATCTAAATTCATATTCTAAAGATTCTTGTTCTTGTTTTAATTTACGTTCAATAGCATCTTTAATAGTTCCTGGTAACGTTACGTCACGCACTAAAACTTCGTTTAGTTGAATGTATTGATCCTTAACAATTTTTTGAGTTTCTTCAAAAATTTCTTGTTGAATGGCATCACGCTTACTAGAATATAATTGTTCTGGCGTATAACGACCTACAACAGATCTTGCCGCAGAACGAATAGCTGGTAAAAGCACACGCTCTTTATACATTTCACTTTTTTCTTGGTGCAATTTACCTAAACTTTCATAAGCTGGTTGAAACCAAATAGAAGCTTCCAATTTAATATCTAAACCGTTTGAAGATAGTACATTCATACGCTCTACAAGTTCTTGTTGACGTACTTCATATACAAAAACCTTATTCCAAGGTGCTACAATGTGAAACCCTTCTCCTAAAGGTGGTTCGTTTGTAACAACACCATCATCAAACGTTTTATAAAGCACACCTGCTTCACCAGAACCAATAGTGACAGCCGATTTGGCAACTAAAACGATTAAAATAACGAGTACTACAATAATAGGTAATCCAATTTTTGGTAATTTTTCCATAGTTTTTTATTTAAATTAAACCTTTATACTTTCGATAAAACCATTCAGCCGAAAGGGCTAAAATTACTAGTCCTAACACGTATTTCCAGTCGATCAAAGATACGGTTTTTTTAGTACTTCTCTCAATTGTAGCATAGCGTTTATCCGTCAATAAATTAGTGGTTAAATCTGCTAATTGATCTTGAAAATAAACTCTACCATCTTTAGCTTTAGCAACTTGCATCAATTTAGCTACATCAGCATTTGTAAACTGCTGCTCTATGTTATAATCTAATATCTTGAATGTTCCAGATTTAGACATATTACTGGTATTTGCAGTAACCGTAAATTTATAATTTGCTGCTGGCAGACTACTTAAATCTGCTTCATAATTATTATTTTTAAGCACCAAAGGAATTGATTTACTTTCATTTGAAGTTTCATCTGTTACTTTTATTAAAAGTGTTTCGCGATTATCAAACTCATAATTTTTATTAAAATATTGTGCTTGAAATACGACATTGGTATTACCATCATAAAACGATTCATAGGTCAGACTCAATCGCTCTCTACGTTTTTTAGATGCTAAATATTGCACCATTTTACCTGTGAAATCGTCAAAATTCTTGAAGTCATTATTGTTTAAATAGCTTTGAGCACGCCATTTCCAAATGTTTTCACCTAAAAGAATAGCCTCTCGCCTATTTTGGTTTTCAAAACTCACCAATAAAGGCTTGTCAGTGGAAATATTTCCTATTTGTTTATATAGCAATGCTTGAAAAGGCACCTTCATATTGAGATTTCCAAAAAAACCTTTTAAGGGTGGAAACGATTCAAAAGCAACATCAGGTATTATAAACTCTGAATAGTTCGTATTTATTATAGCCAGATAGTTTTCAGATTGTGAAACCATATCATGTTGATAATCTGAACTAACACTATTTAAAAATTGCCAATTGGTTTGTGATCCCGAAATAATAAACCGATTCCGATTATCAGAATTCAACTTATTGAAAACGGCTTTAAATCGCACATTTGGTTGGTATAAAATGGCTAATTGAAATTCATCAATTTTTGATAAGTACGCATCTGGTTTTAGAATACTAACCGTTCGTTGTTCATTGCTTTCAATACTTTTTTTAAGAGCACCTAAATCTGGATGCAAGATATCGCTTACAATAGCGATATTGGTTTGCTCGTCAATAACTTCAATCGCAAAATTCTTACTATTATTTACCGTATTTTTTTCATTAGAAATTGGCTGAATAGATGCTTGATACGCAAAAACACCAATCTGATTGGCAGTTAATGTTGTTTGAACAATTTTGGAGTTATTGGTTTTACTAAATGAAATGTTTTCTGAATAAAGTGTTGTATTTCCTGTGGTGATTTTAAATTCGGATGTTATAGGTTCATTACCATTATAAACCAGAATAACTTCTATGGGAAATTTATTTTTATAAAACGCGTATTTATTCACATTCAGTTGTGTGATTTTTAAATCCACGTGCTTGGTCGTATCACCTATAACAATTGGATAAATTGGCTGCTTGTAACTTTTGGTCGTGTATTCGTAATCTGCACCAAACGTTTGGTTTCCATCTGTAATTAGAATTGTTGGCGCAACCGTGTTTTTATAAATAGCTTCAAGTCCTTTGATTGCTTTAGAAATGTTGGTCTGTTTGGTGTTAAACTCTAATGAATCCTTTCGAGAAATATCATCACTAAACGTATAGAAATCGATATTAAATTTTTCGTTTAAATCTGTATTATTCTTTAGTGTTTGAATAATTTGTTGAACGCTATCCGATTGATTCAAAAACTCAATAGAATTAGAATTATCTGTAGCAATAACCAAATTTGGCTTTTCATTATAAAAGGTTTCCGAATCTAACTTCGGATTAACTATTAATACTAATATTGAAAAAATAGTTATAAAACGCAGACCAGCCAGAATGCTATTGGCTCGCGTCCGTTTTGACTTATACACATACTGAAAAAGCGCTAATAATAGCGCTATAATTCCAGATAGGATAATGTATATTATGGTTAAATTTGTCATGGATTATGTTAGCATGCCACCATCCACATTTAGTGTTTGTCCTGTAATGTAGGCAGACATATCACTAGCAAAAAACACACAGGCATTGGCAATATCTTCAGGTGTTCCGCCACGTTTTAATGGAATAGTACTACGCCATCCTTTTACCGTTTCTTCATCTAATTTAGCCGTCATTTCAGTTTCAATAAATCCAGGTGCAATTACGTTGCTTCTAATATTTCTAGAACCGAGTTCCAAAGCTACTGATTTTGAAAAACCAATCATTCCTGCTTTAGAAGCGGCATAGTTTGTTTGGCCTGCATTGCCTTTAACACCAACAACAGAACTCATATTAATAATAGATCCTTTACGCTGTTTCAGCATGGTACGCTGAACCGCTTTAGTCATATTAAAAACGGATTTTAAATTGACTTCAATAACTTTATCAAAATCATCTTCACTTAATCGCATGAGTAGATTATCCTTGGTTATTCCAGCATTATTAACTAAAATATCAATACTACCAAACTCATTGACAACATCTTCTGCTAATTGTTGCGCTTCGGCAAAACTAGCTGCATTACTTTTATAACCTTTTGCTTTAACACCAAGGGCATTCAGTTCATTTTCAAGTTCGTTTGCAGCTTCAACTGACGAGCTATAAGTAAATGCGACATTTGCACCATGTTTTGCGAAAACTTCGGCAATACCACGACCAATACCTCTACTTGCTCCTGTTATTATGGCTGTTTTTCCTTCTAATAATTTCATAATTCGCGGATGTGATTAGTTGTTTGTCAAATATAATAAATACAAGTTGCATGAAATAAAAAAACCTTACAAGATTTTGTAAGGTTTTTAACAGTTTTATTGGGTTAGATTAACCCATGACTTCTTTTACTTTTTTTCCGATTTCTGCTGGAGAATCTACTACGTGAATACCACATTCTCTCATAATTTTCTTTTTAGCTTGTGCTGTATCATCACTACCACCAACAATGGCTCCAGCATGACCCATAGTACGTCCTGCAGGTGCAGTTTCGCCAGCAATAAACCCGATAACTGGTTTTTTACTTCCACTTGCCTTGTACCAATGTGCAGCATCCGCTTCTAATTGACCTCCAATTTCACCAATCATAACAACCGCTTCAGTTTCTGGATCGTTAATTAGCAACTCAATAGCTTCTTTGGTTGTTGTTCCAATAATTGGATCACCACCAATACCAATTGCTGTTGTAATACCTAAACCTTGTTTTACCACTTGGTCTGCAGCTTCATAGGTTAAAGTTCCTGATTTAGAAACAATACCTATCGTTCCCTTTTTGAAAACAAAACCTGGCATAATACCTACTTTCGCTTCACCCGGTGTAATAACACCTGGACAGTTAGGGCCAATTAATCGGCAATTTTTATCTTTTATATAATGAGCCGCTTTAATCATATCAGCTACAGGAATTCCTTCCGTAATGGTAATAATCACTTTTATTCCAGCATTAGCAGCTTCCATAATGGCATCAGCAGCAAAAGCGGGTGGCACAAAAATAATAGAGGTATCAGCTCCAACTTTTTCTACAGCTTCTTGAACTGTGTTAAAAACAGGTCTATCTAAATGGGATTGTCCACCTTTTCCTGGTGTAACACCACCAACAACATTGGTTCCGTATTCAATCATTTGGCCAGCGTGAAATGTTCCTTCACTACCTGTAAATCCTTGAACTATTATCTTTGAATCTTTATTAACTAAAACGCTCATTTAAGTTTAATTTTTTATGTTTTTAAAACGTGACAAAAGTAATGTTTTACCACCTATTTGTAAAGAATTTTTATATATTTATTTTGGAATATGCTTCTGAATCTAAACTATCGGCATCAGCAGGTTGGCTGATCTCAAAAGAACGATGAATTTGACTGTCTTTTATGTGATGAATACAGATATAATGTGCAATTGGTATTTCTTCGCCTTGCGACTCAATTGTATTTGCATATAATGTATGTCGGGATGTTACCACATTATCTTCTTCCAATAAGTGCGTTATTTCAAATCTTAAATTATTATACGATTCTCTGACACCTTTAAAAAAAACAGTAATACCGCGGAAATCCATTTCAGTATAACCTCTGCTACTATTCCAGTGAATGATGCAATCTTTATGATAAAATTTATCTATTAACGTTTCATCATTTGCTAAATCTGATTCGTAGTACGATTTAATAAGCGCTTTTGAAGTCATTTATTTATTTTTTAATTGCTCAATTATCTTTGGTAACTGCTTAATATTAGCCATTTCTTTCATAACTGCTCGTGCTTCTTGAGCTGGTGTTCCCCAATATGTTATATGTCCTGGCAAAGATTTACTAATTCCTGATTGCGCATGAACAACTGCTTTTTCTCCAATGGTTATTCCACTTGCACAACCTACTTGTCCCCAAATGGTAACTTCATCTTCAATAATCACACAACCAGCAATACCAGTTTGTGACGCAATTAAGCATTTTTTCCCAACAATGGTATCATGACCTATTTGAATTTGATTATCCAATTTAGAGCCTTCTCCAATGGTCGTATCTCCTGTCACACCTTTATCTATAGTACAAAGTGCACCAATATCTACGTTATCTTTAATAACCACTCGGCCACCAGAAATTAACGGATCAAATCCTTCAGGACGCTTTTTATAGTAAAATGCACTGGCTCCTAAAATAGTTCCAGCATGAATAGTAACATTATTTCCAATGATGGTATCATCATAAATAGTAACATTGGAATGTATAACACAATTGTCGCCAATAACGACATTATTTCCAATAAAGCAATTGGGTTGAATGATGGTGTTTTTTCCAATTTTAGCCGAATCTGTAATAGCAGATGTTGCAGGTTGAAACGGTTTAAAATGTTTGGTAAGCTTGTTGAAATCGCGGAATGGATCATCACTAATTAGAAGTGCTTTACCTTCTGGACAAGCAACTTCTTTGTTAATTAGAACAATAGTTGCAGCGGATTCTAGTGCTTTATCGTAATATTTTGGATGATCTACAAAAACAATATCTCCTGATTCTACGACATGAATTTCATTCATACCAAGAATTGGAAAATTAGCGTCACCAATATATTCAACATCAATTAATGCGGCAATTTCTTTTAAAGTATGTAATTTTGGAAACTTCATTTTTTAGTAATCAGTGTTCAGTAATCAGTGTTTCAAAATAACTGTTTACTAATTTTTATTCTTTTACGCGTTCTTTGTAAGTTCCTTTATCTGTTTCAATTTTAATTTTATCACCTTCATTTATAAAAAGTGGTACATTAACCTCTGCTCCTGTCTCCACCGTTGCAGGCTTGGTAGCGTTGGTTGCCGTATTTCCTTTTACACCTGGTTCGGTATGTGTCACTTCTAAAACAACACTAGCTGGCATTTCAACAGACAAAGGCAAATTATCTTCCGTATTTATTAATACGGTAACAACTTCACCTTCTTTCATTAAATCCGCTCTATCTAAAGCGGCTTCTAATAAACGAATTTGCGTATAATCTTCTTGATTCATAAAATGGTAAAACTCGCCATCTTGATATAAAAACTGAAATTTATGTGTTTCAACACGAACATCTTCAATTTTGTGTCCAGCAGAAAAGGTATTATCTAATACTTTTCCCGATGTTACACTCTTCATTTTAGTCCTTACAAACGCAGGACCTTTTCCAGGTTTTACGTGTAAAAATTCGATTATTTTATAAATATCATGATTATAACGAATACATAATCCGTTGCGAATATCTGATGTTGTTGCCATTTTACTTGTTTGTTTTTAATTAGATTTGAAGTAACCCTTCATAATACCACGTTGCGAATCTTTTATGAATTGCAAAATTTCATCACGCTCATGGGTTGCTTCCATTTCAGCTTCAATTATTTCAGCTGCTTGGGTATTATTATAATTTTTTTGATATAGTATTCTGTAAATATCTTGAATTTCTGTAATTTTTTCTGTTGTAAAACCACGACGTCTTAAACCTACGGAATTAATTCCAACATAGGATAAAGGCTCACGTGCTGCTTTTACAAATGGTGGTACATCTTTCCTTACTAAAGAACCACCTGTTACAAATGCATGGTTTCCAATGGAACAAAATTGATGAACAGCTGTCATACCTGCTAAAACGACATAATCGCCAACATTAATATGACCTGCGAGTGTACTATTATTTGAAAAGATACAGTTTTTACCAACAATGCAGTCATGAGCAATGTGGCAATATGCCATAATTAGGCAATTATCACCAATAACGGTTTTCATTCTATCCGTTGTTCCACGGTTTATAGTAACACACTCTCGAATAGTCACGTTATCACCTATTTCTACTGTGGTATCTTCATCTTTATATTTTAAATCTTGAGGTGTTGCTGAAATAACGGCTCCTGGAAAAATATTACAATTCTTACCAATACGAGCGCCTTCCATAATGGTTACGTTACTTCCTATCCAAGTACCTTCACCAATAATAACATTATTATGAATAGTTGTAAAGGGATCAATAACGACATTTTTAGCTATTTTAGCTCCTGGATGTACGTATGCTAGTGGTTGATTCATTTTATACTAGAATTAATTAATTGGTGAAATTATGTAGCAAGTTCTATTTAAAAAACTGCATGTTATACTATTATTTAACTTTTGAAATTTGCGCCATTAATTCGGCTTCTGCACATAGTTTTCCATTGGCATAAGCATAACCTTGCATGTGGCAAATACCACGACGTATAGGTGAAATTAAATCGCATTTAAATATCAATGTGTCACCTGGCACCACTTTTTGTTTGAATTTCACATTATCTATTTTCATAAAGAATGTCAAATAATTTTCTGGGTCAGGAACCGTACTTAACACTAAAATGCCACCTGTTTGTGCCATAGCTTCAACAATGAGAACACCTGGCATAACCGGTGCTCCAGGGAAATGTCCTGCAAAAAATGGTTCGTTCATGGTTACGTTTTTCATACCAATAACGCCAGAATCTGTTAATTCGAATATTTTATCAATTAATAAAAATGGTTGTCTGTGTGGCAACATATTCATTATTTGATTCACATCCATTAATGGCTCTTTATTTAAATCCACATTTGGCACATTATTACGACGCTCATTTTTTATAATCTTACACATTTTTTTTGCAAATTGTGTATTGACAAAATGACCAGGTTTATTAGCAATAATCTTACCTTTTATATGTGTTTTTACTAACGCTAAATCGCCAATAACATCTAATAATTTATGTCTTGCAGCTTCATTAGGATGATGCAAAGTTAAATTATCCAGAATACCATTAGGTTTTACGGATATGGAATCTTTATTGAAAGCAATTTTCAATTTCTCCATGGTTTCAGGAGACAATTCTTTATCCACGTAAACAATGGCATTATTTAAATCGCCACCTTTAATAAGTCCGTGTTCTAAAAGTGTTTCAATTTCATGTAGAAAGCTGAAAGTTCTAGAATCTGATATTTCAGCTTTAAATTCAGACATGTTTTTAATGGACGCATTCTGCGTTCCTAAAACTTTAGTCCCAAAATCTACCATAGTAGTCACTTGGTACTCTTTAGCAGGCATAACTAGAATTTCACTTCCGGTTTCTTCGTCTGTATAAGAAATTACATCGGTTACTTCATAAGCTTCCCGAAAGGCTTCTTGTTCAACTATACCAGCTTTTTCAATAGCTTCAACAAAAAATTTAGAGGAACCATCCATAATTGGTGGTTCGGCTGCATCAAGCTCCAAAATAGCATTATCAATACCCATACCAACAAGCGCTGCCAAAACATGTTCGCAGGTTTGGATAATGACGCCATTTTTTTCAAGACATGTGCCACGTTGCGTATTAGTCACGTAAACAGCATCAGCTTCAATAATTGGGCTACCTTCCAAATCAATGCGTTTAAACGCAAAGCCAAAATTTTCAGGAGCAGGTTTAAATGTTAAGGTTACATTATTACCTGTGTGTAAACCAACGCCTTTAAGCGAAACATCACTAGCTATGGTTTTCTGTTTGATATCCGTATTAATTATTCCCATCTAATTTTTTTTCTATCTCGTTTACTGATTTAAATAATTTTGGTAAATTTTTAAAATGTACATACGATTTATTCCAATCGTTAAAGTTAAATGAAGGCGATCCTTGTAAAACTTCGTTATCCTTAATATTTTTTCCAATTCCTGATTGTGCTTGAATTTTAACATTATTACCAATTGTTAGGTGTCCAGCAATACCAACTTGTCCTCCTATTTGGCAGTTTTCGCCAATTTTGGTAGAGCCAGCAATTCCAGTTTGTGCAGCAATCACGGTATTTTTTCCAATTTCAACATTATGGGCTATTTGAATTTGATTATCCAGTTTCACACCTTTTCTTATAATTGTAGAACCTAATGTGGCACGATCTATAGTTGTCGCTGCGCCAACATCAACAAAATCCTCCAAAATAACATTCCCTATTTGTGGTACTTTGCTGTATTCGCCTTTTTCATTTGGTAAAAATCCAAAGCCATCAGCACCAATTATAGCGCCCGAATTTATAAAACAATGCGAACCAATTACACAATCAGAATAAATCTTTACACCTGCAAACACAACTGTATTATCCTTTATTACCACATTATCGCCAATATAACTATTAGGAAATATTTTAACATTGTTTCCAATTACCACATTATTACCAACGTATGAAAAAGCACCAATGTAAAGATCAGTACCTAATTTAGCGGATTCTGAAATAAATGTTGGTTGTTCTATTCCCGATTTATTGAGCTTAACCTGATTATAATATTCCAGTAATTTTGAAAATGCTTTATAGGCATCATCTACTTTTATTAAAGTAGTATGTATTTCTTTCTCTGGACTAAAGCTTTTATTAACAATGGTTATAGATGCTTTAGTTGTATATATATAAGGTGTGTATTTAGGATTAGAGAGAAAGGTTAAGGTTCCTGCCGCTCCTTCTTCAATTTTAGATAACCTGGAAACTTCAATAGTAGAGTCGCCAACAATTTCACCTTCTAATATACCTGCTATTTGTTCTGCTGTAAAATTCATTGAAAGCAAAAATAGAAAAAATGTATTACATTTTATCTTTAGGATAACATATATAATATTTTGTGACTGGTTTTGACAATGCTTTTAGGTTCAATTGGTCTGACGCTTTCACGATATTTTGAATTTTTCCCGATTGAAATAAGACGTTTATCGGCTGACTATCTTGTTCATAAGCCTGATTAGAAATAGCGCCAGTAAAAACAAAATAGGCTGCTTCATGCTCTGAAACCTTATATTGTTTCATTAATTTATTAATATGTTTTTGGAGTTTTTCCGGCTGAACAGGGTTCTTTTTTAGCTTCACTTTCAGTAATTGCCTGTTAATGATCATTTCGCATAAATTTTTTAAAACAAAATCCTCATGATATTGCCAAGCTTTCATGGCCATAATAATATCATAATCATCTAATTTAGAAAAGGTATCTAATGTCTCGTTATTAAAATTAGCAATTTGAATATCATTTTGTAAAAAAAACTGCAATGGTTTACTGGCTTCTAAAATAACACCTTGCTGCGTAAGTTCTTTAGCGCGATGTAAAACACGCATTAATAACTGTTCAGCAACCAAACCTGTTTTATGCAAATACACTTGCCAATACATAAGGCGTCTGGCAACTAAAAACTTCTCAATGCTGTAAATGCCTTTTTCTTCCACTACTAATTCATCATCCACTACATTTAGCATGGTAATTAAACGGTCACTATTAATATTACCTTCGGCAACACCTGTATAAAAACTATCACGCTTTAAATAATCAGCTCGATCCATATCAAATTGGCTCGAAATTAAAGCACACATAAACGGTCTGTTGTATTCGCCCTTAAATATTTGGATGGCAAGCGTTAAACTTCCGTTAAATTCGGTATTTAAAACCTCCATAAATTGAAGCGAAATATGCTCATGACTCACACCATTTACAATACTATGCTCCATAGCATGGGAAAAAGGACCATGACCAATATCATGTAAAAGTATGGCAATATATAAGGCGTTTTCTTCGTCTTCATATATTTCAACCCCTTTAAAACGAAGTACTTGAACCGCTTTCTGCATCAAATGCATACAACCCAAAGCATGATGAAAGCGCGTATGATGCGCACCTGGATATACTAAATATGATAAGCCCATTTGGGATATTCGGCGAAGGCGTTGAAAATATTTATGATTGATTAAATCGAAAATCAGCGCATTAGGAATGGTAATAAATCCGTAAATTGGATCGTTAAATATCTTGAGTTTGTTTTTTGTCTGCAAGCTTGCTATCATATTATTAATATATAAACAAATATACATGAACCATATAAATATTCTTTGGGTTGACGATGAAATTGATTTATTGAAACCACATATTATCTTTTTAGAACAAAAAAACTATAAAGTTACTACCTGTAAAAGTGGAACTGAAGCTTTGGAGGTTTTAGATGATAAAAATTTTGATATTGTTTTTCTAGATGAAAACATGCCAGGATTAACCGGTTTAGAAACTTTAAATGAAATTAAAGAAAAACGCGACACACTTCCTGTTGTGATGATTACCAAAAGTGAAGAAGAGTATATTATGGAGGAAGCTATTGGTAATAAAATAGCCGATTACTTAATAAAACCTGTAAATCCGAATCAGATTCTGCTGAGTTTGAAGAAAAATTTAGATCATTCACGATTAGTTTCAGAAAAAACAACCTCTAATTACCAACAGGAATTTCGTAAAATAGCTATGGATTTATCTATGGTTAACAGTTATGAAGAATGGGTTTCCTTATACCAAAAACTAATTTATTGGGAAATGCAATTGGAAGATATTGAAGATTCTGGAATGTTTGAAATTTTAGAATCTCAAAAATCTGAAGCCAATACACAGTTTGGGAAATTTATTGATAAAAATTATCCGAAGTGGTTTGAGCCTAATACAGATGCGCCAACCATGTCTCATAATTTATTTAAAGATAAAGTAGCTCCTGAAATCAGTAAAGAACAACCTACACTGTTGGTTGTAATTGATAATTTACGATACGATCAATGGAAAGCTTTTGAACCTGTGGTTAGTAATTATTACAAAAAGCGAAAAGAAGAAGCCTTTTTCAGCATTTTACCAACAGCCACGCAATATGCTAGAAATGCTATTTTTTCAGGATTGATGCCTTCTGACATGGAAAAAATGCATCCTAATTTATGGCGAAACGATACCGATGAAGGTGGTAAAAACCTACATGAAGAAGAGTTTTTAGAAGCCCAATTAAAACGATTAGGATTACAAAACTTATCTACAAAATATTTCAAGATTACCAATTTAAGAAACGGCAAACAATTAGTAGATAATTTTAAAACCTTAAAAGATAATGACTTAACCGTCGTTGTTTACAATTTTGTAGATATGCTGTCTCACTCTAAAACGGAGATGGATGTGGTAAAAGAATTAGCATCTAACGATAAAGCATATCGCTCATTAACGCAGAGTTGGTTTAAAAATTCACCGTTATTAGAAATTATTCAGCAAGCGCAACAATTAGGGTTTAAATTAATACTAACCACAGATCACGGTACTATAAATGTGAAAAACCCGTCTAAAGTGGTTGGCGACAAGGATACTTCTTTAAACTTACGTTACAAAACTGGTAGAAGCTTAACGTATGAAGATAAAGATGTATTGGTGGCAAAAGATCCAAAGTCTATTCACTTACCTGCCTTAACCATGAGCAGCTCCTTTATTTTTGCTAAAAACGATTTGTTTTTTGCCTATCCTAATAATTACAATCATTATGTTAGTTATTACAGAAATACCTATCAACATGGCGGTGTATCTTTAGAGGAAATGATTATACCCTTTATTGTGTTGGACCCCAAATAGATTCATCTTTGAAATACATAAAAATCCGATGAAATACACTTTTTATTAGTTTTTGTGATTTTTAATTCTTATAATTGCCCTTTAATAAGTAATACTTTGATTGTAGATTATAATTTAGAAAGTATAGATAGTGTGGCTCAAGCTGTTATAAAAGCTCTAAAACACAAGGTTGTTTTATTTGATGGTGCCATGGGTACTGGAAAAACAACTTTAATCAAAGCTTTAGTAAAACGGCTAGGAAGCACAGATGATGTTAGCAGTCCTACGTTTTCTTTGGTCAACACTTATCAAGCTACTAATTCGGATATCTATCATTTTGATTTATACCGATTAAATTCCATTGAAGAGGCTTATGATTTTGGGATCGAAGATTATTTAGAAAGTACGAATTGGTTATTTATAGAATGGCCAGAGATTATTAAAGAGCTTTTATCAGATGATTATCATATCATTTCATTGGAGCATCTCGGAACTGAAAAAAGACAATTAACGCTTAAATAAGGTGATTTTACAAGACTGACAAAATGACATAATTCTCAAACTGAGGCATTTTACGGGAAAACCGTAATCGAAATTTAGAAAAACGTTGATTTTAACATAATTTTAACATTTCGAGCTATTTTGATACATACTACTCATATACATTTGGATTATTAATTAATTAAATCCCTTAATATTATGAGAACAAAAAAGTATTTATTAGCAATTGCAATTTTTGGTGGAATGTTATTTACAGCTCAAGCAGCCCACATAATTGATTTAAATGACCAACAAACAACAAAAGTCAAGAAAAAAGATATTACAATTCCAAAACACGGATAATCTTTTTACTATAGTGGGAAGTATTGTTGCAACTTTAATTGGAACTTCTTACTATTCATTTTTATTATACGAAAGTGTTTCAAGTAAAAAAACTTGGAACACTTTTTTGTTTACTTCTGAAAGCAGTTTTCAGAAACTAAATTAATCGACTTTTATGAGGATTATGCAACCAAAATTTAAAAATCTTAAATCAAAAATAAAAGCAACTGACAAGAGTACTATTATAGTCGGTAGTATTATAGCCACCTTTATAGCAACGTCTCCATATTTGTTTTATTTATATGAAAGTATTCCAGATGGAAAAGTTTGGTCAACATTTCTGTTTACTTATGAAAGCGCTGGTTATGGCAACGCTAATATTGTTATGTGGCTATTAACTGGGAAATTAATTCCACTTATATTTTTATTGATATGGTTTTTAACTTGTCGTCATTGGTGGTATCATACAATATTGGTTCCAATTGCGATGTACATTTATCAAGTTTTTGGTCTATTCAATGAGGATTTATCTTATATAGATGAACTTCAACTAATTTATTTAGTGCCAGTTATGGCTATTGTAGTGCCGTCAATATACCTTATTCGTGCTAAAATGTTTGATAAACTAAATACCGCAAATAAATCATTACAAGAACTAGAAGATGAATTTATGATAAAACCAACCTCGCTTTGGGGTAAGATTAAGCAGTATTTTTAAAAAACACATCATTCTTTCAAAAATTAATTCGTAATTTGAGGTACCAATAATATGCTGTCAAATTATGTCCAAAGCCTTATCCCCTTTTACAAAACAACAATTACTCCCACAGGAAGAAACCCTAGAGGTTTACAAGAAAAAAGGTGAATTATTTATTGGCATCCCAAAAGAAACCGCTTTTCAAGAAAAACGCGTGTGTTTAACACCTGATGCTGTTTCCGCTTTAACGAGTAATGGCCATCGAATACTTATGGAATCTGGCGCTGGAAAAGGCGCTAATTTTAGTGACAAGGATTATAGTGAAGCTGGTGCCGAAATCACGAAAGATACTGCCAAGGTATATGCATGTCCCATGATTTTAAAAGTGGAGCCACCTACACTTGATCAAATAAAACTGATTAATCCACAAACCATTCTTATTTCAGCATTACAACTCAAAACCCAGCACAAAAAATATTTTGAAACACTAGCCAGTAAACGCATAACTGCTTTGGCTTTCGAGTTTATTCGCGATGAAGATGGCGCTTATCCTGCCGTGCGAAGTTTAAGTGAAATTGCCGGAACAGCTTCCGTTTTAATTGCTTCCGAGCTCTTAAGCAATGTGAATAATGGCAACGGACTATTATTTGGTAACATTAGTGGTGTTCCTCCCATTGAAGTTGTAATTTTAGGTGCTGGAACCGTTGGTGAGTTTGCCGCAAGAAGTGCCATTGGACTTGGTGCCAATGTGAAAGTTTTTGATAATTCCATAACCAAGTTGCGCTGCATACAAACTAATTTGGGTCGTACTATTTTCACCTCAACACTACAACCAAAAAACTTATCGAAAGCTTTAAAACGTTGCGATGTGGTTATTGGAGCCGTTCGTGGTAAAAATAGAGCGCCTATTCTTGTTAGCGATTCTATGGTAGCAAACATGAAAAACGGCTCGGTAATTATTGATGTTAGCATTGATATGGGTGGCTGCTTTGAAACCAGCGAAGTCACTTCACATAAACAACCTACCTTTATTAAACATGGCGTTACACATTATTGTGTACCCAATATTCCAGCACGCTACTCACGCTCTGCTTCTATTTCTATTAGTAATATTTGTACACCTTACCTATTAAAAATTGCCGAAGATGGTGGTTTAGAAAATTCTTTGCGTTTTGACAAAGGTTTGAAAAATGGGTTGTATTTTTACCACGGCATTTTAACCAGCAAATCCGTTGGTGAATGGTTCGACTTAAAACATAGCGATATTAATTTATTGATATTTTAGTCGATTTTATTTTTAAATTCAAAATAATAACTGTGAAATTAATTCAACGTATTGGGTATTACCTAGGTGGATTCTCAATTGGTTTAGTGTTACTAGCCTTTTTTTTAAATGGTAAAAAAGCGTCCTGTGATTACGGTCCTGAAGCACGCGTTTTAAAGAATATCAACTCCAAAACATTGCATATAAGTCCTGAAGCTGAAAAAGAACTGCAAGCCAGATCTATTGATAGCGCAACTATAAGATCCGTAATTAAATTTGGCGATATACAGTTTTCTAAAAGCGATACAAGAAAAGAACCTTGTGGTATTTACTTTTTAGAGAGTAGAACAAAAGAAGCTGATTTAGATTTGAAAATTGAAAACTGCGATAGTATTGCTACTATTATCGAGGTTTTATGGAAATAAAAAAATGGCTGTCTGAAAAGTAAATTTTTATTCTAAATGTCACATTGAGCGTAGTCGAAATGTTCTGGTTTTTAAAACACTAAAACCTCGACTGCGCTCAGTTTGACAAAGAGTAATCACTTTTCAAACAGCCATTTTATATAATCTAAATGGACTGTTTAGTTCAATACAATTTTTTTAGTATGAACTTTTCCATTTTGATTTAAAGTTACCAACACCATACCTCTAGGCAAATTAGAAACATTAATTTTCTTGGTAACAGCACCATGAGATGTCGTTCCAATGGAATTGGTTTGGATTAAACGACCTAGCATATCATAGATATTAATTTTAGTGTCATTATCAAATCCAGAAACCTTTACGTTTATCTCGCTTGTTGCTGGATTAGGAAACACCAACATTTCAGTATTCACCACTTCAGGCTCCACGGTTGAAAGACACGGGTTTACATAAACATTTACCCGATCTGTTTCATAATTAAATCCGTTGGACACCATCACTTCATATTCTGTTGACTCTTCTGGGCTAACGGTAATACTTTGCGTTGTTTCGCCTGTACTCCATTGGTAATATAATCCACCAGTTGCACGTAATGTTGCGCTTGTATTATCGTCGCCGTCCGCACAAATTTCAACATCTTCACCAGCATCAGCACTTACTAAATCAACAACATTCACCTGAATATTTTCAGTTCTGGCGCAGCCATTGTTTGAAACAGTTACGGTGTAAATTGAAGTATATGTTGGACTAACAGAAATTTGTTGCGTGGTTTCGCCTGTACTCCAAATATAGTCCGTTCCACCAGAAGCTGATAACGTTGTATATTGACCATATTCAATAGTTGGGTCATCACTAGTTACAACATTTGGCAATGGGCTAACTGTAACTTGTACTGTATCTGAATCCGTAACATTTCCTTCGGAAACATGAACTGTGTATGTTGTTGTAGTTACCGGATTAACAGTAATACTTTGTGTGGTTTCACCTGTACTCCATTCGTATATAGATCCACCCGATGCGGATAATGTAGTTGTTGCATTTTCACAAATAGTAACATCGTCACCTGCGTTTGCCTCCACAACAGGTTCTTCTGGCATTACAAAAACAGTAACGCTATCTTGGCTAGAACAATTATTCTCGGTTACCGTTACGGAATAGGTTGTCGTTTCCGTAGGCCAAACGGTTAAATTTTGTGATGTAGCACCTGTACTCCATAAAAACTCTGTTCCTCCTGATGCATTAAGCGTCGTGCTTGCACCCGCTGTTATCGTTATATCATACCCTGCACTTGCACTAGGTAGTGGATTTACGGTTACAAGAACCGTATCAGAATCAGATGAATTACCATCGGATACTAAAACAGTGTAGGTTGTAGTTGTTGACGGGGTAACCTCAATACTTTGCGTTGTTTCGCCAGTACTCCATTCATAGGAAGTTCCGCCAGAAGCTGTTAATGTAGTTGAAGCATTTTCGCATATTGTAACATCTTCACCGGCATCAGCTGTAACAGTTGGACCTGTACCTTCAACGGTAACAGTAACAATTGCTTCACTTGAACAATTGTTTTCAGTAACCTGAACTGAATATGTTGTTGTTTGTGTAGGACTCACTAAAATACTAGACGTTGTTTCGCCTGTACTCCATACATATAATGTTCCTCCTGTGGCAGTTAGAGTTGTACTCTCACCGTCCGTAATTGTTATGTCTGAACCAGCATTTGCTGTTGGTAAGGGATTTACAGTTACCAAAACTGAATCGGACGCAGATGTCTGACCATTTGAAACCGTTACTGTATAGTTTGTAGTTGTTGTTGGATTAACCGTTATGCTTTGTGAAGTTTCACCTGTGCTCCACTCATAATCTGATCCTCCCGATGCCGTTAAAGTGACACTTTCGCCTTCGCAAATAGTTGTATCGTCACCAGCATCGGCTGTTATGGGAGTTGGTGTCACTGATACGACAACCGTATCTTCTGATGAGCAACCCTGCCTTATTACTTGCACTGTATAGGTAGTTGTTACGGTTGGATTTACCGTAATACTTGCTGACGTTTCCGAGGTATTCCATAAAAAGGTATCACCACCTGTAGCCGTTAAGGTTACTGACTCGCCTTCATTTATAGTAACATCCTCTCCCGCATTAGCAACCGGTAAAGACTTTACAGTAACAACCACTTCATCTGTAACGCTATTTCCAGAATTATCTGTTAATGTTACCGTATAAGTCGTTGTTTGACTTGGGGTTACTTCTATGTTTTGAGTTGTTTCACCTGTACTCCAAGTAAAATTAGTTCCTCCCGTTCCATAAGCCGTTAAGTTTGTCGATTGACCTTCACAAACAGAAACATCATTTCCGGCATTAACAGTCATTCCTTGTGAAACTTGTGGATACTCCAAAACAAAAGATGGGGAACCACTTTGACTCATAACTGCTGAATCATTCCAGTTACTAGCAAAAATCATTTTTGTACCATTTCTATTTGGTACTACTTGTGTTTCGTGTAAATATGATGAAGGTGCTGCATTGTGTTTTCCATAACGCTCAATAGTTCCTGAACCATCTAATTTTATAGCAAAAATTTCAGCAGGTGCCACCGGGTTATTTGGACAACATTGTTCACTAATATATGCCCAACCTGGTCTGTCTACGTTTTGAGTAGAAATATGTCCACCCCAAATACCTTTTCCATTAATATATGGAAATAGCTTGGTAACCCCTTGACCATCCAATCGTGCCATGTAAAGACTAAAATTAGAATTCCATTCACTTTCACCACCATATTCAACAATAACCTCATTTCCATAAGCATCTACGCCTAAATCTCCATGCTCCGTATTGTGATAAATATGCTGTTCATTAGTCATATTAATATTGTAAGATTTAATTCCTGCCGTAGCACCTGTTCCGTTGTCCTTATATTGAGCAACAGCAAAGCCACCTAATTGAGATACAGAAAACCAATCCAATTCATTTCCATTGCTACCAATATCTTTAGTACCAGTAACAACATTATTCTGAATATCATATACTATTAACGTACTATTATTTCCGTTCTTACCAATAAGGCCAACATATCTGTCAAATTTATCTTGATTACCTTCTCCAAAACCAAAATCTACAGAGGCATAATTTGAAAAGCGATGTAAAACGGTTCTTTGATTACTATTAACATTATGAGAAACAAATGTATTACCATCTGTTCCGTACATAATGTTTGGTTGTGTGTGACTCCAACGTCCATAACTAGGAATATCACTCCAATACAAAAACTCGTATGTTTCTGCATCTAAAATAGCAGCAGGATAGCCCGCCATTTTTATTAATGTTTCATCGCTATTCCAAGTTTGATCACGACTATAGTTATGCCTTAATCGTTGTCCTGTAACATTAAATATATTTCTATCAGAAATTCTTGTAACCGAACTTCCAGAAAGTGATTCCGTAAACGTTTCTAAATATCCAGGAAGCGATATTCCGGGTTGCTGATACGTTTCGTAATTAACATTTGGTAATTGTACTTGGTCAGGATAAGACTGACCAGTCATTTTATTTGGGGTAAAAAATAAAAGTAACATGCTTATGGAAATTCCTTTTAAAAGAAATTTCCCTCTAATTTTTTTCTTCATTTGAGGCGATTTGCTATTAATCTGCGTAAAACTATGTATTCAACTTATAACCAAAACAACTTCTTCCTAAATATTCGATGAAATACAATATTTTTGTCAGAAATACACTACTCAAAATGCATTTTGTAGTACTTTTTGTACTTTTTGTCGATAAAATTTCGGGTAGATTGTTCTGGCAAGAAATGGAATGACGACAAATATACGTTTGTTAAAGAGATTTAGATGTTTTTCTTTATTACTAGATATCAACATGTTATCAACAAACAAAAATAAACGCGCCATTACTCAAGTATTGTTATTCATATCTAAAATCGGTCGTTAATCTAATTAATGTCTTACAGCAACATAAAGACTAAAAAAATATATACTTTTATTGCGCTATTAATAAATATATATGTCCAATCTTCATTCTGAAGGTCAGTTTTCGGTTACAAATAAACCGAAAATAGCCTTTATAATAACCAGTTTAACCTCAGGTGGTGCCGAACGCGTTTTAAGCACGCTTTCAAATTCCTTTGTTGCTGATTATCAAGTAACCATAATCACTTTATATAATGTGATGCCATTTTATGAATTGGATAGTCGTATTAAACGCATTTCTTGCAAGGAGTCTTACAATAAAAATATGCGTTTTATAGATTCACTTACCAACAACATCTATATGATTGGTAGTTTATATCGCATTTTAAAAAAGGAACAGATTTCAGTTGCTATAGGTTTTATGACCACAACTAATATTTATACCATAATTGCGAGTAAACTTGCGAGAATCCCATGTTTAATTAGTGAACGCACGCATCCAGATTATGATCCCTTATCCGACTTTTGGATAAAAATTAGAAAAAAAACATATCCATATTGCACAAAACTGATTGTTCAAACGGCTGGTATTAAATCCTACTTTACCAAATTTTTAAATCCGGATAAATTGGCCATTATTAAAAACCCGTTGGCAGACAGCTTAATAGCATTTAGAGATGAATCCTTAAAAAAAGAAAACATAATTTTAAGCGTTGGCAGACTCGATCCTGTTAAAAATCAACGCTTACTGATTGAAGCTTTTTCAGAAATGGAAATAGATAATTGGAAAATTCAAATTGTAGGCGAAGGTGAATTACGTTCTGAATTGCAAGCTCTCATTAATGACTTAAATTTGGAGGATTCTGTAGAATTAATCGGCAGCGTGGATTGTGTCCATGACTATTATAATAAAGCACGAATTTTTGCTTTCACATCTAATTTTGAAGGTTTTCCAAACGCATTAATAGAAGCTATGGCTTTTGGCTTACCTTGCATTTCCACTAATTGCCCTTCAGGACCTAATGAAGTTATTGATGATGGCGAAAATGGATTTTTGATTCCTGTAGGTGATAAAAACATGCTGAAACTCAAATTGGAGGTATTAATATCTCAACCTGAATTAGGAGAACGATTTGGGGCTTCTGCTAAAGCAAGCACTGCAAAATTTGAAACAAAACATATTTCGGAACAATGGAAACATTTAATAACGGAAGCATTACAACGTTAATATGAATTTACAAACACTACTGCCATCCTACTCCGAACAACCTAAAGGCAATTACGCCTATCGCTTTACCATATTTACACCTGTTTATAACAGAGCGAATACTTTAAAACGTGTATTTGAATCACTAGAAAATCAAACATTCAAAGATTTTGAACTGGTAATTATTAATGACGGTTCTACTGATAACTCGCATGAGACTATTGAAACCCTTTTAAAAACAGCAACGTTTCCAGTTAATTATGTTAATAACGCTATAAACAAACATAAAATGGCCTGCTTTTTTCAGGCTATCAATTTAGCTCAAGGTGAGTTTATATTACCATTCGATTCTGATGATGCTTGTGTTCCAGAAGCTTTAGAATTACTAAATAAAGAATACGAAGAAATTCCAGCCGATTTAAAACCGAGAATAAGTGGTGTAACATGTTTATGCGAAGATCAAAACGGAAATTTAGTTGGTAAAGCTTTTGAAAAGCAACCCTATTATAGCAATACGTTTATGTCTCAACGCGAACATTTAGAAGCCACTGAAAAATGGGGGTTTACAAAAACAGATGTTTTAAAAAGTATTCATATTAATGAAGCTATTTTCGCCAAAGGTTATATTCCAGAAGGCATTATTTGGGAATTACTTGCTAATCAAGGATTTAAAACCAAATATGTGAATCATATTTTACGTATTTACTATCTAGATACGGAAAATGCCATTTCTATTCAGAATCATAAAAAAGATGCGTTTGGTATGGCTATCTATTCCTTATGTATTTTAAACTGGTTTTATTCGGATTATTTCATGAAGTATCCCACACTATTTATAAAACGAATTTTGACACTTTTAAGAGCTGCCATTTTTTTAGACCTCAGTTTGAAATCCTATACAAATGCTATAAACTCAACGCTTTTGAAAACACTATTTATTTTAGGATGGCCATTTAAAAAACTCTTAAAAAACACCTAGTCATTGTGAAAATAACAACCTTAATCAAAACCTTATTTTATAAGGTAAAAAACAACCCGACTGCTATCAATATTATTATTGTTGGAGCCATTACGGTATTGGTTAAGTTTTTTGGTTTTTACAAGGAAGTTATAATAGCCGGTGAATTTGGACTGTCGGAATTACTAGACACCTTTTTAATAGCCCTATTACTTCCTGGATTTATTAATGAGGTTTTCTTAAGTGCTTTCAACTCGGTCTTTATTCCTAATTATATAGCAGAAGAAAAAACAAATAAAAATATTGGCGCTTTTCAGTCTACGAGTTTTATGGTTACCATATTGACTTCATTAGTCTTTATGGGAATTGCCTATTTGTTTACCGATGTCCTTTTAGAACTCTTTTTCGCTGGACATACGTCTAGTTATTATGAATTAATTATTCTGCAATTCCATTATTTATTACCCTGTATTCTTATTTGGGGATTAACATCTTTAATTAGTGGATTACTCAATATATATGGTGAATTCACGTATTCGTCCCTCTACCCGATTATAACATCTCTTGCTATGATTGTTTGTGTCGTTTTTTATCGTGAAGATTTAGGGACTGCCGTTCTAGCTATCGGTATGCTAATCGGGAGTGTGTTGCAACTTGTATTTCTGACACTTATTGCTTTGCAAAAACGAATTTTAAAATTTGCCATACCTGATTTTAAAAGCTCCAATGCTGTTTTAATGTTTAAACAAGTGCCAGCAAAAGTTTCATCAGGATTTTTAACAGGATTAATTCCTGTTACGGATTTATATTTTGCAGCGCAACTGGTGGTCGGCTCAATTACCGCTTTAAGCTATGGGATGAAAATACCAGCATTTTTCACAACCATTTTTATCATTGCTTTAGGAAATGTGTTATTACCTTACTTTTCAAAGTTGACAATTGATGACCCTGAAAAATCCTTTAAAACGCTATATCTGCTAAATAAATGGATTTTCGTAGTTATTATGAGTGTCATGGTTGTTGCAAGCATATTTTCATCTGAAATTATTGCACTTCTGTTTGAAAGAGATAGTTTTACAGCTGATGATACCGCTATCGTTTCCCAAATTCAAATTATATACTTAATAGGTGTCCCATTTATTATCTGTGGTAATTTATTTGTGAAATTTCTTACCAGTATTAACAAAAATGCATTTATGGCTTATGTCTCGCTAGGTAGCATGCTATTAAATATTATATTAGATTTTATTTTAATGAATTGGATTGGTCTAATTGGCATTGCCCTTTGTACGACCATCATTCAAATTATAAAAATATTTGTTTTCTATAATTATACCAACAAGCAAAAAAAAATCTTAATAAAGTAAGGTGAATTCATGAAACTATTAAAATACGTAGCGCTAATTCTAATACTCCTAAATGTTCCCACATTTAGTTTGGAGTATCTTGGTGCAGGTATGGGTTCTATTACTAATTTGCTATTAACTATTTCTGTAATTATATATTTCTTTATTGCGAAAAAATCTAAACCACTTTGGCCCTTTATTGTTTTAGGGATTTGCTTTTTTACATTTTCAGGACTCCAATATACAGGTGTTACGGAATTGTTTATAAAAGAAGCTATTCGTTATTTTATATTTATAGTGTGCGTAAATGAAATTACTAAAGATACAACGGATAAAGAACTGCTTATTTTTCTTGTAATTGGCGCTTTAAGTATTGCCGTAAACGCATTAGTGTTTCCGGATATTTTTGGCAGATATGGTGGGTTTTATCTAAACCCTAATAAAGCTGGTTTTATCTGCTTATTTGCTTTTGCGCTAACCTATATCATTCCAAATTACAAGCTTAAATTATCGGTGCAATTTGTGCTAATATTATGTGGTATTTTCACACTATCTAGGTCGTTTATTATGTTTTTAGTAATTATTAATGTGATATCCGTTTTTGCGAATAAAAAAAATATACAAACCTTCGCTGTTGGCGCCGTTGCTTTGGTTATTATTTTTGCAGCTTCTTCAGCCCTTCAACTAAATAAAGCGCGGTTTTCAGCTTTACACAGTTTATTCGGCGATAGCGAAAATGTACAAACACAAACCATAACGGAAGGTTCCAGAAATGAAACTTGGTCGTTTTTCTCGGATCTAATAACCAACAATATCGTTACAGGTGCTGGTTACAAGTCCATGAGAGGTGAATCCAGTTTAGTAGCTGTGGAATATGGTGTTCACAATACTTTCCTAATGGTGTTGGGTGAAGCTGGTATTTTAGCATTTTTACTAATTATTATTATTTATTTGGCCATAACCATACGAAGTCTTCGGTTTTTTCGCGTGCATCAAGAATACACCTATTTAGCCGTTGCAATCATTGGATACTTAATGGTAGCTCATAACTTTTTTGAAAAATACGATGTGCTTTTTGTTTCCATTTGGCTATATCATAGAGTAAATCAACAATTGCCTTTAGAGGCTGAAATTAAAGCAAATTAATTATGTGTGGAATTTACGGATCAACTATAGAATACTCTAAAAAACAGGTTCAAGACAAGTTGGAACGCGCAAAATTTAGAGGTCCCGATAAATTAGATTTTAAATTTTTTGGAGACGTATCCAAACCAGTAATCTTTGGACATAACCGCTTGGCTATTATAGATATTGACGAGCGCTCCAACCAACCGTTTACCTATAACAATACCATTCATATTGTTTTTAATGGTGAGGTTTACAATTTTAAAGTGCTAAAAAAACAGTTAGAAGCAAAAGGCTATAAATTCAACACAACCAGTGATACGGAAGTAATTTGTGCAGCGTATTTAGAATATGGCGAAGATTGCGTAGATTATCTTGGTGGTATGTTTGCCTTTGTTATCTATGATGAAACGAAACAAAAACTTTTTGGCGCCCGGGATCGTTTGGGTAAAAAACCATTTTACTATTACTTGAATGATAAGCAATTTGAATTTGCAAGTCAGCTTTCATCCATTCAAATGCATCATTCTAATTTAACAATTTCTAATAAAGCTATCAGTTACTATTTAGCTTGGGGAGCCGTTCCCGATCCGCATTCCATTTTTAATGAAATTAAAAAACTACAAGCTGGACATTGTTTTTCTTTAGATTTAACATCTTACGACTTTAAAGAACGAAAATATTGGGATATTGATACAGACGTTAAAAACCCGTATCAAGGTTCTTACAAAGATGCTATTACCGAATTAGATGGCTTGATAAGCAATGCCGTTTCCACACGTTTATTTGCCGATGTTCCTGTGGGTGTTTTCCTTTCAGGTGGTGTTGATTCCTCGGTCGTTGCTGCTTTAGCTACAAAAACAACCGATAGTAAAGTGAAAACCTTTTCAGTAAAATTTAACGAGAAAGGTTTTGACGAAAGTGTTTATGCCCAACAGGTAGCGGATCACTTACAAACAGATCATCATATTATAGAATGTAATTATAATGAAGGATTAGATCTCATTGATAATTTTACACATTTTTATGATGAACCATTTGCTGATTCTTCAGCCATCCCATCCATGCTTTTAGCGAAGCATACACGTAAAAAAGTTACGGTTGCTTTATCTGGTGATGGTGGAGACGAAAGTTTCATAGGTTATGAACGCTACAAATGGATGAAACAGGTAAATCACTTATACAATTTGCCAAATTTTTTAAGGCATACGGTTGCAAAAACAGCTAGTTTAGCGCCTTATTATAAATTAAAAATGATTGGTAAAGGATTACAATATGACGATATCAATTCGCTATATATTGCATCGGTTACTGGTGTTAATATGTCTTGGTTGAAATCCGATTTTGATTATACCGATGTTCCCGAAAAGAAATACTTATTTCACAACACTAAAAATTTATATGAACGCCTAACCGATTTTGATATTAAAACCTACCTTAATTGGGATATTAATACCAAAGTAGATCGCGCCACCATGGCATATTCTCTGGAAGCACGTGCGCCACTTATGGATCACAGTATTGTGGAATTTGCGCAGTCATTACCAACAGATTTTAAATACAATGGGAAAATTCAAAAGCGTATTTTAAAAGATGTGCTGTATCAATATGTTCCTGAAAAAATATTTGACAGACCAAAAGCTGGTTTTACCATGCCATTTGCGGAATGGTTTAAACATGAACTGAAAGATTATGTATTATCAGAACTAGATATGGCCAGTTTGCGAGAAATCCCGAATATTGATGCTGATGAGGTCCATAAAATGATTCAACAACATATGAATGGAAGCTGGAATCGCTATCCTTTAATTTGGAAATTGCTCGTTTTAAAACAATGGCTTAAAACAAATGGAAAAGGATACACTATTAAATAAATGAACAACTCTAAAACCAATATTATATTTGTCCTACCGTCATTAGCTGCTGGCGGCGCCGAACGTATCCTATCGTACGTGGCTCAAAACTTGGACGAAAACCAATTTAAAGTCACCTTACTTATTACAGGCTATGAAAAAGATACCGTGTACGAACTAGAAAATTTAAACATCGTTTACTTAAACAAACCGCGTGTTTTAAAAGCTTTTGGAAGTTTGTTTCAATACTTCAGAAAACACAAACCAGATATTGTAGTTAGTTCCATTGTGCATTTGAATACTATGATTGCTTTTATGTCTCCTTATTTTAGAAAGACTAAATTTGTTTCTCGTGAGGCGAATGTATTAACCGTTTTAAATGAACATAATCCGTACACCAAGTCTGCTTTTCCCAAAGCTATGATTGTATTTGCATATAAGTTAGTAGACTGCATTATTTGTCAATCTAAAGACATGCAAAAGGATATGATTGCAAATTATAATGTACCCGAATCAAAAACCGTTTTAATTAACAATCCCATTACTAAAGTATTTAAACTTAAAGCTACGGCTCGTGATACGTCAAAACCAATTAACTTTATCACGATTGGTCGTTTAAGCAAGGAGAAAGGTCATGAACGCATTATTAATGTGCTTTCACAATTAAATTTTCCATTTCATTATACAATAATTGGTGCTGGTAATGAAAAAGATAGTATTTTTGAAATGCTTGATAATAAGGGTCTAACAAAAAACATAACGTATATTAGCTTCACAAAAAATGTAGAAACCTATTTAGCTGAAAGCGATGTGTTCTTACAAGGATCCTTTGTGGAAGGATTTCCTAATGTACTAATAGAAAGCTGCGTTGTAGGTACTCCTATTTTAGCTTTTAATGCACCTGGTGGATTGGATGAAATTATTGAGTCTGGTAAAAATGGTTTTGTAGCCGATACCAAGGGAGATTATTTAAACTATTTAAACCAAATTCATGAAGCATTTCCTTTTAACCCTGAAACCGTTAGTAATGTGGTGATAAATAAATTTAGTAGCAATAAAATTATTAGTGAATACACAAACTTGTTTTTAAAATTATCCCCTAAGAATCAGCATGTCTGAAAAAAGAAAAATAGCATTATTTATTTCTGCCATAGGTTATGGTGGTGCCGAAAAAGTTGTTAGCTTATTATTATATGAGCTTCCTAAATATTACGATGTCACGTTAATTTTGTTATATAATGAAATTAAACTACCCATACCAGAAGATACGAAACTGGTGATTTTATCAAAACCTGATGAAACTTTTAAAACTTCCATATTTGGTCGAATTAAAGACAACATCAAATTCATATTTACATATCAAAAGGTTTTAAAAGAAGAGAAAATTGATGTGGTCGTTTCCTTTTTAGTTCGTCAAAATATTATGACCAGCATTGCGAAAATGTTTAACCCTAAACTAAAAACTATAATTAGCGAGCGTTGTTTTCCATCCATCATGTACAAAGATGATAAGTTAACTGCATTTTTAACCAAACTATTAATCCCCTACTTTTATAACAAAAACGACAAACTATTTTCAAATTCCATTTATATCAATGCGGATTTAAAAACAAATTACAGACTAAAAATAGACAGGTCCGTTATTTATAATCCCATACTAACTAAAACAGTTAAGCCTGAATTAGCTACCTACTCTGATTTTGAAGATATATTTAAAGTAGTCACAGTTGGACGCATGATTCCTGTGAAAAACCAAAAAAGCATTATTGAAGCTATAAGTATGTTATCCAGTAATTTTTATATGGAAATTTATGGTGATGGCTATTTACACCAACAATTAGATGAATTATCAATAAAATTGAATCTTGCTGGACGCGTTCATTTTAATGGAAACGTAGATGATGTTAAATCATACATTGTAAAAGGACACTGTTTTGTATTATGCTCCTTAACCGAAGGATTCCCTAATGTGGTTTTGGAAGCCATGTCTGTAGGTTTGCCAGTAATTTGCACCAACTGCATGTCTGGTCCTTTGGAATTACTTAATAACAATGAAGATATTTCTATTTTAAAAGGATCATTCGCTAAAGCTAAATATGGCATATTAGTAAATGTTGATGATGCTGTGGGGCTTTCTCAAGCCATTAAATATTTACAAAAAAACCCAGAAGCACGTCAAAAGTATAGCGATTTAAGTTTCGAACGCGCTAAAACTTATGATATCAAGAATATTGGAATTCATGTTAAAAACTTAATTGATAGTATTTAATCTATGTGTGGAATAAACGGATTTATAAAACCAACATTTACAGCTTCGGAAGACGCCTTAAGCACGCTTAAAAAAATGAATCATGCCATCATACATCGTGGTCCTGATGATTCCGGTTTTTATCACAATAGCAGTGACACATATTCTGTAGCAATGGCTATGCGCAGACTTTCAATTATAGATTTAAATACAGGCAAGCAACCTATTTCAAATGAAGATAATAGTATAACTATTGTTTTTAATGGTGAAATATATAATTACCGAAAACTACGTGCAGATTTAGAAACAAAAGGCTTGACTTTTAAAACACAAAGTGATACAGAAGTTATTCTAAAACTGTATGAAACGGAAGGCGAAAAATCTTTTGAAAAACTAGATGGTATGTTTGCATTTAGTATTCATGACAAGAACAAAAAAAAGCTCATTGTTGCGCGTGATTTCTTTGGCGAAAAACCATTGTATTACACACAAACAGAAAGTGGTTTTTATTATGCATCTGAACTTAAATCTATTATTAAGGTGCTTCCCAATAAACCTGAAATTTCAAAAACAGGATTAAATTTATTTTTTAAACTCACATACATTCCTGCTCCTTTTTCTATTTATGATGGTATTCAGAAATTAGAAGCCAATCATTATATCACATATGATTTAGAAAATCACACACATACTATTTCCGCAATCAATAAAATTGAGAGAGATAGAAGCAACCTGTCTTTTGATGATGCTAAATTAAAGTTGCACGACCTTATGATAACCAGTATTGAAAGTCGCACAGTTAGTGATGTTCCAATTGGCACGTTTCTATCTGGTGGTGTGGATTCTTCTATTGTTAGTCTGGGATTATCACAATTATCTAACAACAAAATAGACACCTTTTCTATTGGTTTTGATAAAACATCATTTGATGAAACCGATAAATCTAAACTGGTAGCCAAGCAAATCAACAGTAATCATCACGAGTTTATAATTTCTGAAAACGATATTAAAGCACATATTGATGCTATTTTATTGAATTTTGATGAACCGTTTGCAGATTCATCCGCACTACCAACCTATTTAGTATCCAAAAAAACAAGCGATTATGTAAAAGTTGCCTTAACCGGAGATGGTGGTGATGAGGTTTTTGGTGGTTACAATAAATATTACATGGGAAATTTAAACAACCGTTATACCAATATGGTTCCCGAGTTTCTTCATAATAGTACAAAACCATTGCTAACGAGTCTACTTTCAACTAAAGATGATAATCGCGGAAAACGTTTTAAACTAAAAAAACTGGTCCAAGCTATTGATTATACAGGTGAAAACTATTGGAATATTATTTCATTAGGTTTTGAAAATGATACCCAACAATTACTAAATCCTGAACATACGTTAGCAAATCCGTTTGCATATTATAAAGAACATATTAACAAACCGAAATCGCTTCATGATTATCGAGAAGTTGACCGTTTAATAAGCCTTGAAGGCGACATGCTAGTTAAAGTAGATAGAACCAGCATGATGAATTCACTAGAATGCCGTGCGCCATTTTTAAACAAAGCCCTTTGGGATTTTTCTAATAGTTTACCAGAAAATTACTTACTTAAAGGTTGGAGCAAAAAGCATATTTTAAAAGAAGCTTTTAAGCATGAGTTTCCTGATGGATTTCTAGATAAATCTAAAAAAGGCTTTGCCGTTCCTGTTGGAGACTGGCTTCGTGCTGGCTTAAAAAAGGAATTAGAAAGTTACACTGACTCTAAACTAATAGATAAACAAGGGTTGTTTAACAGCAACTACATCAAACCACTAGTCATGAATCATATTTCTGGCAAGGAAGACAATAGCTATAAAGTTTGGACATTTTACACATTTCAAAAGTGGTATTTTTCACTTTACAACTCACATTTATAAATCAAGAAACGATTAGCTAATTATAGTTTAAAATTAATGTCAAAAAAAATATGTTTAGTTGGTGGTGAAGATGTGCACAAACGCATCAATCTTTCGCAGTATTTAATTGCTGCCGGTTTTGAGGTGACTATTATTGGGACAAGCAACTTGACGTTCCCTGAAAACATAACCTATTTTGATTACCCATTAAATAGAAGCCTTTCCATAACATCAGATAATAAAACCATAAAATGGTATCGGTCATTTTTTACCGAAAACAGATTTGACGTAATTCATACGTTTGACACGAAACCTGCCTTTTTAGTACCACTAGCATTACTTAAGACGAACACACCTATCACCCGAACAATTACCGGTTTAGGCACTATTTTTATGTCGAAATCCTTTCGGAATTTAATTTTACAATTCGTTTACAAAACATTGCATAGAAAAGTCAAAAACCGAGTATATAAAACGATTTTTCAAAATGATGATGACAAAAATTTATTTCTAAAATACAATCTTATTAATCCACATAATTTCGGGTTAATATACAGTAGTGGCATCGAACTAAAACAATACAACTCTTTAGCAGAGCGTAAGAACAAGACATTCACATTTATATTTGTGGCGCGTTTAGTTTATGAAAAAGGCATCACATTCTTATTAGAAGCTGCTAAAATATGCCACGAAAGAGGCTATGACTTTAAGTTTATAATTGTGGGACCGTTAGAAGAGAATTCCAAGCGACTAAATTCAGAAATATTAAAACAATATAAATCTTATGTGGAATTTTTAGGCGAACGAAAAGATGTTAGTGAATTATTATTAAGCGCAGACGCTATGATATTACCAACGTTTCGTGAAGGTTTTGCCAGAGTTCTTCTGGAAGCTGCAGCCGTAGGACTACCTATTATTTCAACAGATGTAACAGGAGTTCGCGAATTTGCCAAAAATAATCAAGAAGCTATTTTAGTGCCTTCAAAAAATACCGAAGCTCTAGTTGATGCCATTATAGATTTAGCAGCAAATAAAAATTTAGCAAATAAATTAGCTGAAAGCGCCTTAAAAAGAGTTGAAACGTTTAGTCTTGAAAACGTATCTAAACAATATATAACTATATTTGAGGACGCTATTAATCAACATTAAAATATGAAAATTCCATTTTCACCACCTTACATAAACCAAGCCGTAATTGACGAAGTTACGGACGCATTAGAATCTGGCTGGATTACCACTGGACCTAAAGTTAAAAAGCTAGAAGATCTTGTTTGCGAGCATATTGGCGTTCCAAATACGTTATGTGTTAACTCGGCAACTTCTGGATTAATGCTAGCTTTAAAATGGTATGGCATTGGTGCTGGTGACGAAGTTATTATTCCGGCTTATACATATGCTGCCACTGCTCTAGCTGTAATTCACGTTGGCGCTACACCTGTAATGGTAGATGTCAATGAAGACTTTAATATTTCTATCTCAGCTATTGAAAAAGCAATAACCGAAAAAACAAAAGCAATCATGCCAGTTGATATTGCTGGATGGCCTTGCGATTATGATGAAATTCAGGAGCTTGTTGAAAATAAGAAACATATTTTCAAGGCTAATTCAGAAAAGCAACAGCAATTAAATAGAATTGTAACCATTGCAGATGCTGCTCATGCTATTGGTGCTAAATACAAAAATAGGTTTGTTGGATTAACATCAGATATAACCGTATTTTCATTTCATGCCGTAAAAAACATTACTACAGCCGAAGGTGGAGCCGTTTGCTTAAACCTTCCCGAACCATTTAGCAATCAAGAGGAATATAATTATTTAAGATGTTTTTCTTTAAACGGACAAACTAAAGATGCTTTTACAAAATCTAAAGCAGGTGGCTGGAAATACGATATTATTTATCCAGGCATGAAGATAAATATGCCTGATATCCTTGCTGCCATTGGTGTTGCTCAGCTTCCAGAATATTTTTCGCATATTTTAGAAAAGCGCGAAACGATATATACGTATTACCAGGAACATTTTAAAACCAAGCCTTGGGCTATCATTCCTCCTTATAAAAATGAAGATAAACTTTCATCTTGTCACCTGTATGCTTTAAGAATAAAAGATGCAACCGAAGAACAACGTGATACAATTATTGAGGCCATTTCAAAAGAAGGTGTAGCTGTTAACGTTCATTTTCAGCCATTACCATTGTTAACTTTGTTTAAAAATATGGGTTATGATATTGCAGATTATCCAATAGCATACACCAATTTTAAATCGGAAATCTCGTTGCCAATTTATCCGCAACTGACTGAAGAAGAGCTTAAATATATTGTAAACACGGTTGAAAACGCCGTAGAATCATGCCTATGCTAAAGCGTCTTTTTGATATCGTTTTTTCTTTATTAGGTATAATATTATCATTACCTTTACTTTTGGTAATAGCACTAATTTTAAAGTTAGAGTCTAAAGGCCCCGTTTTTTACAAACAAACACGTGTAGGAAAAGGGAATTCAGATTTTAAAATTTTTAAATTTAGAACCATGTTTATCGGCTCGGACAAAAAAGGCTTGTTAACAGTTGGAGATAGAGATCCAAGGGTTACAAAAACCGGTTTTTTTTTAAGAAAATATAAGCTTGATGAACTCCCCCAATTAATAAATGTATTTTTAGGAAGCATGAGTTTTGTTGGACCTAGACCCGAAGTAAGACATTATGTTAATTACTATTCGGTTGATGATATGGAAATATTATCTGTAAAACCAGGAATTACGGACTATGCCTCTATTCTTTTTCGTGATGAAGCAGAATTATTAAAAACTGCTGAAAACATGGAAAGTTTTTATATAAATACCATTTTACCTCAAAAAATAGCACTGAATAAGAAGTATATTAATAGCGCAAGCTTATTAGTAGATTTTAAGATTATTATTAAAACCATTCAAACTATTTTGGGTTAATGAAAACACAGAACGGCTATTTATTAATTTCTTTGGATTTTGAGCTCTTTTGGGGCTTATTTGACGTGAAGACAACATCAGACTATCAAACTAACCTGAAAAATGTTAGGGAAGTGATACCGCGACTAGTGGCATTAGCTGATCAATACAATATTACATTAACTTTTGCGACTGTTGGTTTCTTATTTGCTAAAAATAAACAGGAATTATTAGGCGCCTTGCCTTCTGAAAAACCAACCTATTTAAATTCCCGATTTAATCCTTACAACTTAATAGAAAATATTGGTGAAAATGAAACAGATGATCCATTTCATTATGCTGAATCTTTAATTGAATTTATAAAAAATAACGGTAATCATGAAATTGCTAGCCACACCTTTAGCCATTATTATGCCAATGAAGACGGACAAACTCCTGAACAATTTGAAGCAGATATTATAGCTGCAGTCAAAATTGCAAAACAAAAAAATATTAGCATAAAAAGTATTGTATTTCCTAGGAATCAGATTAATGAAGCCTATTTAAAAACATGTGCTAAGCATGGTATTATTTGCTATCGTGGTATTGAAGAACACTGGATGTTTGATACACATGACACCAAAAAACTAGATAACGCAACTCATAAGGCATTCAGGCTCACTGATGCTTACTGCAATGTTTCCGGCTATAACACCTACTCTATTAATGAGCTAAAAAACTGTCATGGTATAATTAACATCCCATCAAGCAAGTTTTTTAGACCATACAGCAACAGTTTCAAATTACTAGAGCCGCTACGTATTTCTAGAATTAAAAAAGGATTAAAAAAGGCTGCAGAAAATAACGAAATCTACCATCTTTGGTGGCATCCTCATAATTTTGGCAAGAATATGGATGCCAATTTCAAAAATTTAGAAGACATCTTTAAACTCTTTAGAGATTTACAAAAAAATCATGGTTTCCAAAGTGTTTCTATGGCTCAATTAGCAGAAATATACCTTTCTAAAGAATCTCAATAAGATATTTATTTTTAGTTCCGATTACTACATAATTCGGCTTACCTTCTATTATTTTAACTGACCTATAGATTTTAATACCTGAAAAACATTCTGGTTTTTGATATAATCCATCAAATACAAGTCTGTTTAAAAATGGAAAACGCTCAGCTTCCTCATTTAAGTCAACTAATTGATAGGCATTAAAATCAATATCTTCCGTTATTGGTTGAATTTTGAACGGTAATTTCTGTTCTTTTGAAGCGCCTAAATTCTTAAGCGCAAAACGCGTTTTAGCAACAAATAAGTTGAAATTTTTATCGCGCAAATATTGCTTTAATTCAAAATACTTGACTAATAAAAGTCCAGTTACCTTTGAAGTAACACTTGAGTCATCATACAATACATGGCAATTATACAGGTAGTTAGTGTTTGTCCATTTTGTTTTGTATTCATATTCTCCTTTTGAAAAATCTAGAATCTCTTTGTTGTTTTCAATGCACCAACCAATAAACTTGCTAATCTCAATATGACCTACATTAAACTTATAATAATTAGTATTAAATGCCTTAACAGCGCCAACAAGCGAGTTTTCTCCTAAAAATGCTAGCGACATAGAAATAGGTTTGCCAGCAACATCAATGCTGATAATCATAGCCTTTTTTTCATGAAGCATCTTATACACTAATTCTTCATAAAATGGCCATTCACTAATTAAACTGGTATTAATTTTTAAATCACCATAGCGCGTTTCAACCAAGTTTTTAAAATTAGCCATCATGGTTTTATACTCGTCTGGAGCTATATCACCATAATAATAGTTGTAGGATACATCAAAGCAGCTCTCAAACTTTTTTAAGGTACTCCTAAACTTATTTCTGGATTTGGCATTTAAGGTGTTTTGCAAATACGCTTCAAACGACGTTACTTTTGATAAATCTGCCAGAAACCCTTTGTATTGTCGGACTTTATGAATTTTTAAATTGGCGTTTTCTATTGTATTAGACACATCACAATAATCTGGGACATCATAAATAACCACTGATTTGTTTTTATAATCTGATGCAGAAGTATCAACTTTATAAGTAACGCCATTAGTCATATTTCTACCAGCATTTATATAATAAGGGAGAAATTTATGCCTTATAAAAGACAGATTTTTAATAAATTGAAACTGTTTGCCTTCTTTTTGTTTTGCAAAATACTTCAACCAAGTTTCCTGATATGTATTGGAGGTAAACGGATTATGCTTCATCTCTAACAATTTTTAAGAAGCCGTTTTTCGCTTTTACTAAAAGAGAATCGTTTTCATATTGATAAACCGTTAAATCCTTTGCTGGTTCTGGATTCATATATAAATAATCGTAAAGTGCTTTTCGTTGGGACACGTATAATTCTGCGTCCAAATCAATTTGAATCGTACTAGGTTCCATGGTAAACGCATCATTTAAAAACTCTACTTTATAAGCATCCAACATAACCGCTTTGTTTTTATTACCGCCAAATAATTGATGCTTCAAATTGTGAACTTTAGCACTATACTTGCGGTCTCTAAACTCGCGTTTAAAATTGAAGTATTTCTCTAAAAGGCTAGCCGTTAATCTGCTTTTTAAAGATTTAGAATCGTATAAAATATGATAAGAAGTCTGGTAACGATCGTCACTCCAACGCTTCTTATAGTCGAAATCACCCTGCGTATAATCAAAAATCTCAATGCCATTGTCAAAACTCCATTCTAGCATTTTCATAATGGTTGTATGACCAATATTATAACGATAGAAATCAATATCAAAAACAGTTAATGCTTCCACTAAAATAGAATCAAAATGATAACTAAATGTGATACCAATAGGTTTGCCATCACCATAAATAACAAACAGCGATGCGGCTCCTTCGTTAACCATTTTAAATGCTAACTCGGTATAGAAAGCCCATAAAGTTGGTTCCAACTCGCCACAAGGCTCACCTTTATTTGAATAACGCTTTTCAAAAAGTTTATAAAAACTATCAAAAACAAGGTCGAAATCTGTTTTAGAAATTGCACCATGATACATGGTATAATCTACTGTGAAATTAGCTTCTAAACGCGTCACATTTCTACGCAATTTGGATCGTGTATTAGATTTGTATATGGTATTTAAATACGCGTCCAACGACTCATAATTACCTACTCGCGTGATATAACCTTCATACTGGAAAACCTTTTTGAGCTTTAAAGCAGCGGATACTTCTGGAGCTATAATTTCTTGATATGAAGGAATATCTCGAACTAAAAACACCTGATTTTTATAATCAGTTGCTTTTGAATTGCATTGATACGTTAAACCATTAGTCAGTTTATTACCTACGTTTATATAACAAGGCACAACAGCATGTTTATAAAACGAAACGGGTTTTATAACATCAGTTGTTATTTCAGGTTTATTTGCATTAAAATGTTTCAGCCAAACATCTTTAAAAGTTTGCGAAGAAAATGGATTATTAATCATGATAAAAGTTTCGTTATCAAGTTTAAAATTAGTTTTTTAAATGAATAAACATCAGTATAAACTCATTTTTTAGATGTATTTGAAAAAAAACGATATAAACGGCATTTTTTATAGGTTGATTTCGGTATTTATTACAATATTTACCATGTTAAACCAGTTTGCTTATAAATCCATTTTATCATCAAAAGAAATGAATAAAGAACACTTGAACTTGTAATCATTTTTGAAGTCAACAGCAACGCTATTACGACAAAGGGTTTAAAAAGCAAGATTAAAACAACAGTAAGGTTTCAATTAAAATCAAAAAACGTGAAAATTAGTTATTTATCGTATTTATTTGATGGAAACTATTTAAACATAGATATTTACGATGACAAAAAATGTTTCAGGAGTGAAATCTAAAATATGGTTATCAGCACCACACATGAGTGGTGATGAAGAAAATTATATTAATCAGGCTTTTAAAACCAATTGGATAGCACCATTAGGACCGAATGTTGATGGTTTTGAAGGTGATCTAGAAGCCTATCTTGGAGAACAGTCGCACATTGCGGCTCTAACCTCTGGAACAGCGGCTATACATTTAGCTTTAAAACTGTTGAATGTTTCAGTTGGAGATGAAGTGCTTTGTCAAACAAAAACTTTTGTAGCATCTGTAAATCCTGTGATTTATGTGGGTGCAACACCTGTTTTTATTGATAGTGAAACTAAAACTTGGAACATGTGTCCCGAGTTATTAGAAAAAGCAATACTGGATAGAATAACGAAAGGAAAGAAACCTAAAGCCATTATTGCCATAAATTTATATGGAATGCCATACAACGTAACACACATACACGCAATTGCTAAAAAGCATCAGATTCCTGTAATTGAAGACAGTGCTGAAGCTTTAGGTAGCCGTTATAACAACCAGCCTTGTGGAACGTTTGGTGATTTGTCTATTTTATCCTTTAATGGAAATAAAATAATAACAACATCTGGAGGTGGTGCTTTGGTTTCTAGAAATCCTGAATCTAAAAAACGCGCTATATTTTTGGCTACCCAAGCAAAGGATTCTGGCATTAATTATTCACATTCAGAAGTTGGCTATAATTACCGAATGTCTAATATATTAGCGGGTATTGGTCGCGGACAAATGCAGGTTTTAGAAAATAGAATTCAAGCCAGACGATCCCATTTTGAATATTACAAAAATACATTACAGCATATTACAGATATAGAATTTTTAGAAGAGCCTGAACATTATTTCTCAAATCGTTGGTTAACAGCGGTTTTATTTAAAACAAAAGCAATTAGAGATGGTGTTTTAAATGCGCTTTTAGAAGAAAATATTGAATCAAGACCATCCTGGAAACCGATGCACCAACAAGACATATTTAAAAATCACCCGAGTTATTTAAATGGTGTGTCAGATAATTTGTTTGAGCGTGGATTATGTTTACCAAGCGGTTCCAGCTTAACCCCTGTTGAATTAGACCGTGTTAATCAAGTAATTAAAAACTATTTTGGATAAAATTTATAATTTATTACGAAAATTATCTAATCGCTATGCGTCCAAATGGTTGGTACTCCTATTTGACTCAACTATTATTGCTTTTACATTCTTTATTGCCTATTTAATTCGATTTAATTTTCAAATTGATTTCGATTTTTCCATGTTTCTTAAGCAAATCCCATTTGTAGTGTTTGCTGGTATAATTAGTTTTTTATTAGTAAGTTCTCATAAAGGTGTTGTTCGTTTCACGGGCTTTAAAGATGTTGTTAACATTATAATTGGCGTCAATATTTTAGCAACCATACTCATAATATCCACATTTATGAGTCGGAAATACAACTACAATAATATTTTTGATATTCCTGGTTCTATCATATACATTCACTTGTTGCTCAATATGTTTTTTCTTATTGGCGCCAAGTTCTTTATAAAATCCATTTACAGAAGTTTAATTGCTGAAAATGAAGACAATCCCAAAAGTATTGTATTAATTTATGGCGCTGGAGATTCAGGAATTATCACCTACAACGCCATTGCTAATGATGCAAAAAGCGATATTGATGTTTTCGGATTTATTGATGATAATGAACGAAAAGTTGGTAAGAAAATAAACCTATTGAATGTTTACCATCCAAATAACATTACAAAAGAGTTTATTGAAAAACACCAAATAGATTCGGTAATTATATCGATTCAGAATATTAATTCTAACCGACTCCTTCAAATAACCAGTAAGTTATTTGCTTTAAACTTAAACGTAAAAATTGTTCCAGCTGTCCAAACGTGGATTGATGGTGATTTAAGCATTGGGCAGATTAAGGATATTAATATTGAAGATTTATTAGGAAGAGAGCCGATTAATATTGACAACCCCATCCTAAATGATGAGTATAGTAATCGCGTCATTTTAGTGACAGGAGCCGCAGGATCTATTGGTAGCGAATTGGTAAGAAAATTATCCGCTTTCAACTTTAAAAGCCTGATACTTGTTGACAATGCAGAATCACCTTTGTATGATTTGCAACAGGAATTAATTCGTAATGGCATTAATAATGTTATGCCAATTATTGCTGATATTAGAAACAACGTTCGATTAGATACTATTTTTAATTTACACAAACCCGAAATAGTTTTTCATGCAGCCGCATACAAACACGTACCTTTAATGGAACAAAACCCGTATGAAGCGGTTAGCGTAAATGTTCGTGGAACTAAAAACGTGGTGTATTTATCAAAAAAATATGGTGCTAAAAAATTCATTTTAATTTCAACAGATAAAGCGGTAAACCCAACAAATGTTATGGGAGCCACGAAACGTATTGCGGAAATGATTATTTGTTGTCAGCAAAACACACAATCAACAACCAAATTTATTATCACGCGTTTTGGGAATGTTTTAGGCTCCAATGGTTCTGTAATTCCTTTATTTAAAAAACAAATTGAAGCTGGGGGACCTTTAACAGTAACACATAAAGATATTATTAGATATTTTATGACCATTCCAGAAGCAAGCCTATTAGTTTTGGAAGCTGCAGCTATGGGATTGGGTCACGAAATTTTTGTTTTTGATATGGGTAAACCCATTAAAATTTATGATTTAGCCATGAATATGATTGCTTTATCTGGCTTAAAATATCCGTCTGATATAGATATTAAAATAACAGGATTAAGACCTGGTGAAAAGATCTTTGAAGAATTATTAATTGAAGGCGAAAACACCAAACCAACCTACAATGAGAAAATTATGATTGCTAAATGTAAACCGGTTAGCATAGAAATTACTCAAAACCTTATAAAAGAACTCTGTTTATTAGGTTCTAATTCTCAAAATATTGAAATTGTATCAAAAATCAAAGATATTGTAGCAGAGTACAATCCGAATAATTCAACTTATGATGTTTTAAACTAAACCAACCAACTATGATCAACCTTAAAAGCATTATTAAAAAAACCAGTCTTCTACTCCTATTGGCTGTAGTTTCGTCCTGTGTTACAAGCAAGGAAATTATTTATTTTCAAGACGAACCTGTGAGCGAATACAATGATATTCCCATGAATTCTGATATCGTCTATAAACCAAACGATTTAATTTTTATAAGTATTGGTGGTGATGCTGATGCAGTTGCGCCTTTTAATTTACCAGCTGTTTCTTACAGTGTTTCATCCGTAAATGCCAATGCAGATCTTAAAATGCCTACCTATTTAATTGATAAAAATGGTAATATTGAATATCCCGTTTTAGGAACTATTAAGCTTGGCGGTCTATCACGAGAGGATGCAACAAGCTTTCTAAAAAACAAAATTTCTGCATACGTAAGAGATCCCATTATCAATATAAGATTAATAAATTTTACTATAACCGTTTTAGGTGAAGTTAGAAATCCTGGAACTTTTACGGTTGAAGATGAACGTATTTCATTAATTGAAGCATTAGGTTTAGCTGGAGATTTAACCATATACGGAAAACGCGAAAATGTATTCTTAATTCGTGAAAGTGATGGCAAAAAGGTTTTCACGAAATTCGATTTAACAAAAATTAGCACAATTACATCTCCAAATTATTATTTAGAACAAAATGATGTTTTGGTAATTGAGCCTAATTCTGCTAGAATCCGTTCCGCTTCTTATAATCAAAATAATGGCGTAATCATTTCAGCTATTGGAACTTTAGCAACAATTTTAGCCATATTTTTAGTCAAATAAAATTATTTACACGAATTCTTTCATGAAACAGAATGCGCATTTTAGAGATTTAATTGAGCCTTATTTAAACCGATGGAAGTTTATTCTTCTATGCGTTATTGCTGCCTTAACATTAGCATTTGTGTATTTACGCTATGCTAGTAATGAGTATCAAGCTAAAGCTACCATTAAAATTAAGGACGATAAATCTCAAGGTAAATTACCTGAAATATCAAGCCTTCAAAATTACGGCCTCTTTAGTAATGACCAAAATAATGTGTTGGATGAAATTGAAATTCTTAAATCACGTAACCTTATTGAAAGTGTTATAAAAGATTTAAAATTTAATATTCAATTCTTTGTAGAAGGTCGCATTCAAGCACATGAAGTCTATACAAATCCACCATTAAACATTAATTTTAGTACAACCGACTCGCTTTTACATGTGGTTGACACCACGTTTAATATCCGAATCAATTCATCAAAAGATTTTATTTTTAAAGGTGTTCCACAAGACGAAAAAATATTAAAAGGAAGCACTACACAATATGATGATATAGAAGGTGTTTTATATGATTTTGGAAAAAATGTAGAAACCGGATTTGGCGATATAATCATTACACCTAATATTGGGCAATATGCCACAAAAATTGGTGCTGATATTACCATCAGAATTCAACCTGTAAATAATGTTACTAGTGATTATAAGTCTAGACTTCAAATTCAAACCAACGAGTTGTCTAGCGTTATAAAACTGACTATTAACGATAATGTCCGCGAAAAAGGGGTCTTATTTTTAAATAAGCTTATTGAAAAATACAATGAAGACGTTATCAACGACAAACAAATGGTTGTTGAAGCAACTTCAAGCTTTATAAATGAGCGTTTAGAAGGTGTGTCACGTGAACTTGGTATAGTAGACTTAACAGCTGAAGATATTCAACAAGAAAACAAACTAACTAATTTAGCGACGCAGTCTAATATTTTTCTTCAAACCGAAAAGGAAAACGAAGCTAAAATCACGGAAACTGGTAGAGAGATTCAGCTAATTGATTATATGAAAAATCATTTAGCTAACAATCAAAACCCAAGCGATTTAATGCCACTTAACATTGGTATTGAAGATGGAAATATTGGTCAGGTTGCTAAACGCCACAATAGCTTGGTTCAAGAACGCGATCGCATTTTAAAAAATTCAAGTGAAATAAATCCGACCGTTGTTAATTTAACGAATCAAATTAATCAATTAAAAGCAGATCTTTCGCAAAGCTTAAGCAGTAAAAAATCTACAAGTCAAATTACTTATAATAGTTTAGTCTCGGAAAACTCCCGAATTAATTCACAAATTTATTCAGCTCCTCAAAAGGAACGTCAATTTAAGGATATTAAGCGCCAACAGGATATTAAGGAATCACTCTACTTATATCTGCTACAAAAACGTGAGGAATCGGCTATTACACATGGCGTTTCTTCACCTAATGCAAAAATTGTTGACAAAGCGTATGCTTCAGGAAGACCCGTAGCACCAAAATCTGCTATTATTATTTTGGCAGCTTTAATTTTAGGAATTAGTTTTCCAATTGGCCTTATTTACCTGCTAACACTTATAGATAATAAAGTACATTCGGTTCAAGATATTAAGAAAACCATAGACATACCGTTTATTGGGGATATTCCTAAATCTAGCAAGCGTACTCAATTAATTAAACAAATTGATTATTCACCTAAAGCGGAAGCGTTTAGAATGGTGCGTACCAATATTGAGTTTATGCTTAAAGGGATTGACAAGCATTCCAAAGTTATATTTGTTACCTCTACAACTAGTAAGGAAGGGAAATCGCATACGTCCATAAATTTGGCTTTATCACTCTCTTATTCTAATAAAAAAGTGCTCCTTATTGAAACAGATATACGCGTGCCAAAAGCAACGAATTACCTGAATGTTAAAAATGATATAGGGTTAACTAATTATATTAGCGATCCGAGTTTAACGCTTTCAGATGTAACCACGTCCATGAAAGACAATGAATTTTTAGATGTCATTCCTTCCGGTGTTATACCACCTAATCCAGCAGAATTATTGATGAGTAATCGGATGCAAGAATTATTTGATACAGTAGATAATCAATATGATTATATTGTAGTAGACACGGCTGCTGTTGGTTTGGTTACGGATACCCTATTAATAAGTCACCACGCTGATTTATTTATTTATGTAGTTCGCGCTAATTATCTTGATAAGAGACGTTTGCAAATTGCAGATACCATGTACCAAGAAAAACGCTTACCAAATATGACAATTCTATTAAATAGTGTTGATCATAAAAAATCAAATGGCTATGGTTACGGATATGGTAAAAACCCGAATAAAAAGAAATGGTGGCAACGTTCTAAATAGTATTATTTAGCAGCTTTGCGTCTTTCTTTCTCTTTTTTAATTAACATGAGTTCGCGTCCTGTTTGCCCAGCAACTGATGTGTTTTCTTCTGCACGTCTAATTAAATACGGCATTACATCTTTAACGGGCCCAAAAGGAACATATTTAGCTACGTTATAGCCGTTATTGGCTAAATTAAAGCTGATGTTATCACTCATACCAAACAGTTGGCCAAACCACACACGATTATCATCTATAGCAATCCCTTTATTATGCATTAATTGCATAACCATATAGCTACTCAATTCGTTGTGCGTTCCAACAAAAATAGAAATGTCAGATATGTTATCTAAAATATATTGTGCAGAATCATTAAAATTTTCATCGGTTGCTAATTTACTTTCACAAATAGGTGTCGGATAATCATGCTCTAAAGCACGTTCATGCTCTTTTTCCATATAAGCACCACGAACAATTTTATAACCTAAATAAAACCCTTCTTTTTTGGCGAGTTCATGTTGGGATTTTAAAAAATCCATGCGGTCATGACGATACATTTGTAAGGTATTATAAACAATGGTGACATCTTTATTATACTTGCGCATCATATCGGTTACCAAATGATCTACTGCATCTTGGATCCAGCTTTCTTCGGCATCAATTAAAATTTCAACATCCTTTTCTTTCCCCAACTTGCAAACAGCATCATAGCGCGCAACGACTCGATTCCATTCCTCTTGCTCTGTTTCTGTTAGAGTTTTTCCTTCACTTTTCTTTTGATACAGTGCAAATCTTCCAAAACCAGAAGGTTTAAATACAGCAATAGGCATGGCTTTTCTATCGTCAGAAAAACGAATAATTTTTAAGGTTTTTTCCATGGCTCCATCAAAATGTGCTTCCGTTTCCTTCCCTTCTACTGAATAATCTAAAACCGAACTTACGCCATTGGTAAACATATCATCAATTACTGGTAAGCAATTTTCCTCATTGACACCGCCACAAAAATGGTCAAAAACCGTAGCACGAATAATACCCTCAACAGGCAGATGTGCTTTTAAAGCAAAATGCGTAAGTGTTGTGCCAATCTTTACCAATGTCTCATTTGATATCATATTGAATAAAAAATGAGCGCGATTTAACTCTCTATTACTCTTTAATTGAAAAGCAATTTCAGTATTGTCAAATATTTTTAAGTACTCCATATCTGTTGAAAATTATACAAAGATAATTATCATTCAGCTACTTTTTTATAAAAAAAACACCTTATTTTACCTTTTATTATTCCCATTAGTTCTTATGAAATCTATACAAACCGAAACATACCCAATTCACTTTAATTCAAATAGTTACACAGCTTTAAACACCCACTTAAAGCAAACTAATTATTCGCTGATTTTCATTTTAGTTGATGAAAACACCCACAATTTGTGTTTAACCAAGTTTTTACAACAGGTAGAAACGACATGTACTATAGAAATTATAGAGATTGAATCTGGTGAAGAACACAAAACTATTGAAACTTGTGTTGGCGTTTGGAATGTTCTTTCAGAATTAGGCGCCGACCGTAAAAGTCTTATTATTAATTTAGGTGGTGGTGTTGTTACCGATTTAGGCGGCTTTGTAGCTTCTACGTTTAAGCGTGGCATTAACTACATAAACGTGCCAACATCTTTATTAGCCATGGTAGACGCCTCTGTTGGTGGCAAAACTGGTGTGGATTTAGGACATTTAAAAAATCAAATTGGCGTTATTAATTCTGGTGAGATGGTGTTGATTGATACCAGCTTTTTAGAAACCTTACCAGAAAATCAAATGCGTTCAGGTTTAGCAGAAATGTTAAAGCACGGTTTAATTTATAGTCGCGATTATTGGAATAAATTTACAACAACGGAAACCTTAAATTATGACGATTTAATTTACGAATCCGTCATCATTAAAAATAGCATAGTTACCCAAGATCCTTTAGAAGAAAACTTACGTAAAACCTTAAATTATGGACATACGCTAGGTCATGCCATCGAATCTTACTTTTTAAGTCATCCAGAAAAAGAAGCGCTTTTACATGGTGAAGCCGTTGCAATAGGTATGATATTAGCCAATTATATTTCTACGGAATTAACAGGTTTATCTAAAGTAGAGAATGATGAAATTAAAACGGTAATCAAAACTATTTTTGGAGAAGTTACGGTGCTTCCCTCCGACTATGACGCCATCATAGAACTTCTTAAATACGACAAGAAAAACGAACATGGCAACATTAATTTTGTGCTCCTTGAGGATATGGGAAAAACAAAAATTAATTGTTTAGTTAGTAACGATGTTATCGTTAAGGCTTTTGAATATTATAAAGCCTAACCAGCTATAAATAACGCTCTTTAATAATCTCTATATGATGCTTTTCATGACCGATTAGCACAAATCCTATAGCTCTAACAGACATTTCAGCATTGCTAGCAACGCCTATTTGCTCTAACATTTTTTTTGAAAAACTACTAAACAGCGCAATAGTTGATTCGCGCAAATCTAAATAATCGTTTAGTAGTTGAGTTCGTGTTCTTCTATTTGCCACGCTTGCCAGCACATAATCATCTTGTTCAAATCCTGGTAAAGGTGTTTTATCTTGGCGCGCAAAACGCAAAGCGCGGTACACAAAAACATGTTCGGTATCTATTAGGTGTTGTAAAATTTCCTTAACAGTCCATTTACCTTCAGCATAACGATATTCAAGCTTATTCTCCGGAATAGATTCGAAAAACGCTTTGGTAGCTGCCATGCCATGCTCTAAGCCAACTAACAAACTTAATTCACCTCCTTTTTTAATATAATTGGCATAAAATGATGCGTATTCTGTATCTGGTATTTCTTTTACAAACATAAATTTTTATTTAAAAGTACTGAAAAAAAAGCGCTTCTATTAAGAAGCGCTATGAGTTTTTAATTTTCTACAAGAAGCCTACATATTATTAAAAATAGAATGCATTAAGCGTTTTTTATCGTTTAAGCTTTCTTCAAGTGATATCATCGTTTCTGTTCTGTAAACCCCTTCAATATCGTCAATCATAAAAATAACCTCTTTGGCATGTTCGGTGTTTTTAGCACGTATTTTACAAAAAACATTAAACTTACCTGTAGTAATATGAGCAACCGTTACATAAGGAATTTCATTTATACGTTCTAAAACAAATTTGGTTTGTGACGTTTTTTGAAGAAAGACACCAACATATGCAATAAATGCATAACCTAATTTTTTATAATCCAAGGTAAGTGAAGAACCCTTAATAATTCCAGCTTCTTCCATTTTCTTAACACGAACATGTACTGTTCCTGCAGAAATAACTAATTTTTTTGCTATATCTGTGAAAGGAACACGTGTGTTATCAATTAACATTTCAAGGATTTGATGATCTATATCGTCTAATTTAAATTTTGCCATTTTTTAATTTCTTTAAATAAAAAACAAAAATAAGACAATAATTTTAAATTATATCTACCAAATTTCAAGTTTTAGGCACTAATAATGAATAATTTTCATTATTTATCAACACGCTATCAATTTCGTTTCCAACTTGCAACGGTGAATGATTGAAATCTAAAACTTTAACACCTTTAGCGTCCAACTCTCTATGACCAAAAAAGCCCTCTAACGTCTCAATTTTCTCAATTTTAGGAACAAACTGTATCGTGTTATTTATTAATAATTCTTGATACTGAATACCAATATCTACACGTTTATCTTCATGCAAAACATTTCTAATAATAATATCTAAAAAATATTTTCTATTTTGAGGAATTTTTAAGTAATCCTGATAGCCTTCTCCTGTTAGTTGGCGTTTAGAAATAGTATTTAAAGCAACCATCAAGGAGTGATAAATGAAAGAGCGTGTTATCTCCCGATTATAATCGTTGGAATAATGACCGGCTTCAAACAAAACCGTTGGCACACCTAAACTTTGAAAGGTATCACCAACACAGTTATGATTAAATCCATCATCATACAATGCGACCTGATTTGGAATGTATTTTTGCAAATTAGCATGCATTACCGCAATTAGCTCCATGGCAATTTTACGAGTTTTAGTAATTGTACGTTCCGCATCTTCAGCTGGAGATAGGAATGACACAGTAGCTGATCTTGATGTATTATCCACACTAAAAATAGTTCGTTGACCATGTAAATTGAAACAGAAGTCTGGTTTAAAACTATTAAAACAATCACGTAAAAGCCTACTTTCCGGTTGGGATAAATTCTGCGCATCACGATTTAAATCCACATCATTAGCATTTAATCGCGTATAGGCTTCTGCGCCATCAGGATTTAGAATAGGAATAATCAATATGGTGCAGGCGTCTAAAATAGAATTTTTTGCTTTGATCGTATTTAAAATATCAAAAATCGCTTTGGTAGTTGTGGATTCATTTCCGTGCATTTGCGACCAAAGCATAATACGTTTTTTTCCAGTTCCTAATTTAATAGAATAGATAGATCGTTTTTCAACTGACAATCCTTCAACTGAAACTGCAGCATTTTTAGGTAGCTTTTTCAATAAGGGCTCAATCATGGAATTGGTAATATACCGACCCGATAATTGAAGTTCTTGAAAAGGATTTAATGTCATTTCTAAAGCGCTATGATACATATGTAAATTTGATATGTTACAAAGGTAAACAAATACTAATTTACATTTGTAAACAAGAAAGCCGTCAGGATTGTTTAGAAATGTATACAAATATGCACCTAAAACAAGCTATCATTAATACTTAAATTTTGCTATTTAAAATAGTTAGCATATTTTGCTATATTTCAGTTAATTACATGACTTTATTTAAAGTTTTAAATCACCATAAAAGTTAATATTACTAGAATTATAGTGTGATTATTACTAATAATATTTACATTTGTAAAAGCAATTCACTTTAGTAACGGTTTACAATGATAAACAGCCCCGAATTTTCAAAACGCCTAGAAAAAGTCATCAAATTTCATGACGAAACAGCCTCCTCTTTTGCTGAAAAAATAGGTGTGCAGCGTTCAAGTATTTCTCATATTTTATCTGGCCGAAATAAGCCAAGTCTAGATTTTGTTATGAAAGTTTTAGAAGCTTTTCCCGATGTAGAATTGTATTGGTTATTAAATGGTAAAGGCACATTTCCAAAATCGGAAACAAAAATAATGGAGACTCCAACTCCATCGCCAAGTTTAGTTTCAAATAAAAATTCAGAAAAAACAGCTAACCAAATTTTAGAAGACCTCAAGACCCTTCCTTCAAATAGTAGTAAAGAAATAGATCGGATTGTTATTTTCTATAAGGACGGCACATTTCAAAATTTCAATAATTAAGAGAAGTATTTGTCTATTTTGAAATAAATCATTCTTAAGACCTATGGCAATACCATAATGTTTCTTAATTTTGTTTAAAATATAAACTATGAAACTCCTTTTATGTCTTTTTTTAGTGCTCTTTATGAGCTGTTATCAAGTGGAAAGACAATGTGCAGATTATCAAACTGGGACATATACGAGTAGTATAACTATCAATGACTCCACTTATCACTCGGTATTCACGAGGACTAAAGATTTGCAAGTGGAAACTTATAAAGGTCACGTAGACTCTACAACGGTTCGTTGGATTAACGATTGTGAAGTTGTTTTTAGAACTATAAACCCTAAAAACATGCAAGAGCGCAAGGATATTCATTTAAAAATATTAACGACTACGGATTCAACCTACAACTTTGAATACTCGTATGTTGGTGAAAAAACAAAACAAAAAGGAACCGCAAAACGCATAGATTAATATGTTAGATTTCCTACTTACTTCAGATGCTATCATGGCATTACTAACCTTAACGTTTCTAGAAATTATTCTAGGAATAGATAATATTGTTTTTATATCCATTGCAGCTAATAAGCTTCCAGAAGATCAGCGTGCAAAAGCCACAAACATTGGTTTATTATTAGCTATGGTTCAACGGATTATTCTCTTATTTTTTGTGAGTTTTTTAATAGGCCTTTCAAAACCTTTTTATATAATAGATACGGATTGGCTGCATGTAGGTATAAGCTGGCAAGCTATAATTCTGTTCGTTGGTGGTTTATTTTTAATATATAAAAGCACCTCTGAAATTCGTGAAAAGGTAGAAGATCCGGGCCATGATGAAGCAAACGTAAAAGGCAAAAAAATCACGTCTTTAAGCCAAGCTATTATTCAGATAATGATCATAGATTTTATTTTCTCTATCGATTCCATTCTAACTGCAGTTGGTATGACTAACGGTTTGCACGAAAACCATAATTACAATTTAGTTTTAATGATTATAGCTGTAGTTATATCCATTGGAATTATGATAGGCTTTGCTAATCCTATCCGTAAGTTTATTGATACACATCCAAGTGTTCAATTACTTGGCCTGGCGTTTTTAATCCTAATAGGGTTTATGTTAATTACAGAAGCTGCGCATTTATCGCACACTGAATTATTTGGAAATACGGTTGGAGCAATTCCAAAAGGCTATCTGTATTTTGCTATAGCCTTCTCTATCTTTGTCGAGTTTTTAAACTTTAGAATTGCTAAAAAGCGAAAGAACAAAGACAATTTAAACTAATGAAATTGAATTGCTGTTTAAAACCATTTGATAGTAAAATATAACGATATGAAAAAAGTAAGTCCAAAAGTTTTATACCTTATATCAACAGGTTTAATTTTAACGTCAATATTCTTTAAAGAAAACACCCCCATACTTTACTATACATGTATAATTGGAGGTGTTTTAGCTTTTCTTATTGCTGCAGCTTCTTATTTTAGAAACTAATTATCCTAAAATAGCGTCGCTTGGCCTTTATCATCCATGTTTCCTAAATTTGAATCCGTATCATCGTCATCATTTTTGGAGTCATTAGTTTCTTCAGCTATATCTGGCTTTGATTCTTTATCTGAATTTTCTGATTTTACTTCCGTTTCATCAATAACATCTAATTCTTCAGCTGGAATATCCTCTGGAGCTTCATAAGGCAACGATTCTAATAAATCAATTTGCTTCACCTTATCTTTGGTTAATTGATTTCCTAAAGCGGATATTCCTTTAACAGAAATAAATTCATCCAAATTCACTTCCAAGTTATCTTTACGATCTTTACCACGTTCTTTGGTAAATTCCACTTCTACCATGGGTTTCCAATCCGTTGAAACAATCTCTAATTGTGAATTTTCATGTTCAGAAATAAATAATTCCTCGCGACTTTCATTTTCAACTAAAAAGCGCTTTACATAATAGCGTTCTTTCTCACCATCAAAATAAATAGCTGATATTGGTTTTTTAGGAAGCCATTTTTCCATGACAATCATATCATCATCAAAACGAGTTGTTACTTCGGGAACAATGGTTTTTATAAATCCAGATTGTCTGATTATTAAAATCCGGTCTTCACCTCTAAATTCACCAACTAAATCACCACGACCATCCACGTTTAAGCGTCTAACCGTATCATCAAACCAGATTTTTCGTGGTTTTAAAGTAGAAACACCTTTTTCTTTGAGTTCCACTTTTTTAATGGCGTGCTTTGTCACCATATTCCCTTTGGAACTGCGACCTTTTATAATAATATCAGCAAAATCAACATCCCATTTCAGCTTTTTAATACTTCCTACTTGTCGTAAAGAAACGGTTACCACTTCGGCTTCACCATTTGGATTCGCTGAAAAATACCATAGTTTCGAGTTTTTTGAACCATTGGTCATATCGTATTCCTTATCACGCGTCATGCTAGTTACCGCAAAACGTTTCACATAAGTAGGCCCTGTTTTACCATCGCGATACATCATATTGTAAATAGTACGCTTGTCTTTTTTCTTAAAAACAGCTACATGAATAATGTCCTTACCAATAAAGGTTTTCGTATCCACTTTGGTCACCATCATTTTACCTTCATTAGTAAAAACAATAATGTCATCAATGTCACTGCAATCGCCAACATACTCGTCTTTTTTAAGAGACGTTCCAATAAAGCCTTCTTCCCTATTTACGTATAGTTTCGTGTTTCTGATAACGACTTTTGTAGCATCAACATCTTCAAAGGCACGAATTTCCGTTTTACGTTCTTTGCCCGCACCATACTCCTTTTTAAGACGCTCAAAGTAGGCAATAGCATAGACAATTAAATTTGCTAAATGATGCTTCACTTCTGCTATCTGATCTTCTAAAGCATCAATTTTTTGTTGGGCTTTATCAATATCAAATTTAGAAATACGCTTAATTCGAATTTCCGTTAAACGTACAATATCTTCTTCTGTGATTGCTCGTTTTAAATGTTTTATATGAGGTTGTAATCCTTTATCAATGGCTTGTATAACACCTTCCCATGTTTCTTCTTCTTCAATATCACGATAGATACGATTTTCAATAAAAATGCGCTCTAATGATGCAAAATGCCACTGTTCTTCAAATTCACCTAGGCGAATTTCTAATTCACTTTTTAAAAGCTGAACAGTATTATCAGTTGAACGACGCAACATTTCAGAAACACCTACAAACAAGGGTTTATTATCTTCAATTACACATCCTAAAGGTGAAATGGACGACTCACAATTGGTAAATGCATATAAAGCATCAATAGTTTTATCTGGTGAAATACCACCTGGCAAATGGACTAGAATCTCTACATTAGCAGCTGTGTTATCTTCAATTTTTTTGATTTTGATTTTACCTTTATCATTGGCCTTCAAAATAGAATCGATTAATGACGATGTATTTGTTCCAAACGGGATTTCTGTAATTACCAACGTATTCTTATCGTATTGAGAAATTCTGGCACGTACACGTACTTTTCCACCTCGAAGTCCATCTTTATAGTCAGAAACATCAGCAATTCCAGCAGTTGGAAAATCTGGATAAATAGTAAAACGTTTACCGTTTAAATGTTTAACAGAGGCATCAATTAATTCGATAAAGTTATGCGGTAATATTTTTGTAGATAAACCTACTGCAATCCCTTCACCTCCTTGTGCTAATAAAAGCGGGAACATTACTGGAAGATTTACAGGTTCTTTCCGACGACCATCATAACTAGCTTGCCATTCGGTAATTTTAGGGTTGAAAACAACGTCCAATCCAAATTTAGAAATACGCGCTTCAATATATCGAGATGCAGCAGCACTATCACCTGTTAGAATATTTCCCCAGTTTCCTTGTGTATCAATCAGTAAATCTTTCTGACCAATTTGCACCATAGCATCAGCAATACTAGCATCACCGTGTGGATGATACTGCATGGTATGACCCACAATGTTGGCTACTTTATTATAACGACCATCATCTAAATCCTTCATGGAATGCATGATTCGTCTTTGAACTGGCTTAAAACCATCCTCAATTGCTGGAACAGCTCGTTCTAGAATCACGTAGGATGCATAATCTAAAAACCAATCTTTATACATACCAGTAATTCTGGTAATAGTTTCTTTAGTTTCTTCTGGTTCAGGTAGGTTATCGTTGATGTCGTCGCTCATTAACTCTGCTCTTTTCTATTTTGTTTCACCATTTTCCTTAATGACTGCTTCATGTATTTTCGCTTCTTTTTGGCCACTAACGTAATATTAAAACGTTCTTTTTTAACATGTTGACCATTTTTACTGTCGATAAACAAAACCAATTCTTTGTAAATGATATAATTATTAATTTTAAATCCTGATAGTCTGGGCTTATCAAACTCTACGGTATGCTCGCGATAATTTAAATAATCAGACAGCAACAAACCTTTGTTAGTAACGGTGACTTTTAAACCATCACTATCATATTCAAAATATTTAGATATAAAATGTACGGTTAAAAATAAAGCTATGAAAATTAGTGAAATTACAAAAAATGCCACTATTGGGTTATTATCAATTTCACTGAAAGCTCTAAATATAGTTAACCAAAGCACAGCAAGAACTATCAGTATAAAATATACCGAAATAATTACGTTTTTTACTTTTTCATTACTCGTTCTCATTTAATTTCCTCCACGATGTCGAGTTCCACTTTAAGATTATTAATAATGAATTCCTGACGGTCTGGCGTGTTTTTCCCCATATAGAAACTTAACAAATCTTCAATAGACATGTTATCATCTAACATAACAGGATCCAAACGAATATTATCGCCAATAAAATGCTGAAATTCGTCTGGTGAAATTTCACCAAGACCTTTAAATCGGGTAATTTCTGGTTTAGGCTTCAATTCTTCCAGTGCATCTCTACGTTCCTCTTCGGTATAACAATAAATGGTTTTTTTCTTATTACGAACTCGGAATAAAGGTGTTTGCAAAATATATAAATGCCCATCTTTTATTAATTCTGGGAAAAACTGAAGGAAGAATGTAATTAATAACAACCGAATATGCATCCCATCCACGTCAGCATCGGTAGCAATTACCACGTTATTATAACGCAAATCTTCCAGAGACTCTTCAATATTTAAAGCAGCTTGGAGCAAATTGAATTCTTCATTCTCGTAAACAATTTTCTTTGTTAATCCATAACAGTTTAGCGGCTTACCTTTTAAGCTAAAAACGGCTTGTGTGTTTACATCACGCGACTTGGTGATACTTCCCGAAGCTGAATCTCCCTCTGTAATAAACAAAGTGGATTCTAAATTTCGCTCATTTTTAATGTCGCCAAAGTGCACACGGCAATCACGGAGTTTTTTATTGTGAAGACTCGCTTTTTTAGCACGATCTTTTGCTAACTTTCGGATTCCGGATAATTCCTTACGCTCACGCTCGGCCTGAAGAATTTTACGCTGAATCTTATCAGCTGTTTCAGGGTTTTTATGCAGAAAGTTATCTAAATTGGTTTTTACGAAATCGTTGATATAGGTTCTCACGGTTGGCAAATCGCCACCCATATCCGTAGATCCTAATTTGGTTTTGGTTTGACTCTCAAAAATGGGCTCCATTACTTTGATGGAGATAGCAGAAACCACTGATTTCCGAACATCAGACGCATCAAAATTCTTATTGTAAAATTCACGAAAGGTTTTAACTAATGCTTCACGAAAAGCCGATAAGTGTGTTCCTCCTTGCGTGGTATTTTGTCCGTTAACGAAGGAATAGTATTCTTCGCTGTACTGTGTTTTACTGTGTGTTAATGCGACTTCAATATCATTCCCTTTTAAGTGAATTATTGGATAAAGTAAATCGTTTGCATTGGAATTTTCCATAAGCAAATCCTTTAATCCATTTTCACTAAAATATTTTTCGCCATTAAAAACGATGGTTAAACCAATATTCAAATACACATAATTTTTGAGCATTTTAATAATGTACTCATTACGATACTTGTAATTTTTGAAAATGGCTTCATCTGGAACAAAAGATACTTTAGTTCCTTTTCGGCGAGATGTATCATCAAGTAAATCTTGATTGATCAAGTTTCCTTGTTCAAATTCGGCTGAAGCTGATTTGTTATCTCGAGTAGATTCTACTCTAAAAAAGCTAGAAAGTGCATTAACCGCTTTGGTACCAACACCGTTTAATCCTACAGATTTTTTAAAGGCTTTACTGTCGTATTTTCCACCTGTATTCATTTTAGACACGACATCAACCACTTTACCTAGTGGAATACCACGGCCATAATCGCGAACCGTTACCTTATTGCCATGAATAGAAATTTCAATGGTTTTTCCGGCTCCCATAACATACTCGTCAATGGAGTTATCTAAAACCTCTTTAATCAGAATGTAAATACCATCATCTGCTGAAGACCCATCACCCAATTTACCAATATACATTCCAGGACGCATACGAATATGCTCTTTCCAGTCCAGCGAACGGATATTATCTTCGGTATATTTGGTTTCTTGAGACATAAATGAGGTAATTTTGGATATGTTGCTAATATAAGGTTTCGCGCGAAAAAATGAAACCCCTAATTTGTAAAGTAATTAACAATAAATTTAAAATACTGTTAAGAGCTTTTTGGTTTAGTATTTAGATCTTTTATAAAGTGAAATAAATACACCACAATCGCTAAAAGTCTTTAGTAATTCCCAATTATTCTGAACCTCTAATAGCTCATCATCTTTGGTGTAATTCTCAATATTAGACAGGAGTATATACCTGTTGGATTGGATGTCAAAATGGGCATATTTCCGTATTTCTGGCACCCCCTTTAAAGTTGAGAAATCCCGTTCATTTAATCGGATACGGGTTCCGATACTGCTATTTACCAGCCCCGAATCTTTAATGTAATTCTCCATTTTTTCTTCTAAAGGAAAATAGCGCAAATAAGCTAAAGTGCTATCCCAGGATTGTGAAATAGTGGCTGGATAAACCCAAAAATGTCCAGATAAAAAGCAAATTACCACAGTGGACAGAATTAAATTTTTATATTTTAAATGAAGCAAAACGATTAAATTAATCAACAAAATTATGGCCAGAATATAACATATCATAAAATATCTATCGCCAATTGGATTTGAAAAAGGCACCATGCCAAGAAACAGCACACCAGCTATAACAAGGAACGCAATTCCAATTCTGTCAATACGCGTGTTTTTAAGCGATTTCTCTTTAACGTATTTTAATAATAGCGGAATGAGAACTATAAAAACAATAAAACGGCCGTATTCCAAATAACTTTTAGCATATACAATACTATTAATTAAGACACTTTTAATCCCTGTAGATTGGCGATGCTGATTGTAATTGGTGTTTTGAGTAATTAAAAACCAACCCAGCTCTTTATACTGCAAAATACAGAATATACCAAAGCTAATTGCCGAGATAAAATAGGCAATAAACAATGTTTTATTGTTAGAAATAAGTCGGTAACGAAGATAAAGAGCATGAATAATTAGAATAGCTGTAAACAAATAAATACCACGTAAATTAGTAAACAACAACCCAATTAAGGCTAGGGTAAATAGAAATGGTTTTTGGTTTATTAAGCTATTTAAAGAAAAAAGTGTAAAAAACAGCAACAACATATCATTATTCAAACTTGTGGTTTGCGCCATTAACGTGGGCTCTAAACAAACCAAAAGCATAGCGACTGCAGAAACACCTTTTATAAAGTTGTTTTTGCATAACCTACTAATTTGCCAAAACACGCCTATATTGACTATAAGTAATAATATTCTGGCGCTGAGTATAGACTTCCCTAAAACTGTCCAAGAAATTGCCAACAATGAAACCCATAAAGGTGGATGCCCCGAATTAAAATCGGTTGGAACAATGAATTGCTTCAAACCATTTTCATAAATCCAGTTTGCACGTGCGGATTTACTAATAGCATCCCAAAAGAAAGGTAAATCTCGAAAAAGTACCGTGGAAATAATTAGAAAACAGCAGGCCACATTAAAGACCTGCAAGTAGCTTATTTTTTTTAGTTGGTTTAACATTCGAGAAAGGTAAGATAAATGCAAAACTCTGAAAAATTTACTGAATAGTTAACCTTTAACGTAAAAGAACCAAAAATTAAACGTTAAACAGAAAGTGCATCACATCGCCATCTTTAACGATATAATTTTTTCCTTCCACACGCATTTTCCCAGCTTCTTTTACTTTTGCTTCGCTACCAAATTGCACATAATCCGCATAAGCAATAACTTCGGCACGAATAAAGCCTTTTTCAAAATCGGTATGAATCACTCCTGCTGCTTGAGGAGCGGATGCACCAACGTCTATTGTCCACGCACGCACCTCTTTAACACCTGCTGTGAAATAGGTTTGTAGGTTTAATAATTTATATGCCGAACGAATTAATTTAGCGGAACCTGGCTCTTCCAAACCAATATCAGCCAAAAACATCTGACGCTCTTCGTAATCGTCTAATTCATTAATATCAGCTTCTGTACCCACTGCTAAAACTAAAACTTCAGCGTTTTCATCTTTTACAGCTTCGCGAACTTTATCAACATACGCGTTTCCTGTATTTGCCGAATCTTCGTCCACATTACACACATACATAACGGGTTTATCCGTAATAAATTGACTTGGTTTTACGAATTCGATATCATCTTCAACTGAAAATTCTAAAGCTCTAACAGAAATACCTGCTTCCAAACCTGCTTTAATTTTCAATAAAACAGCTTCTTCTTTCTGCGCTTCTTTGTTACCAGTTTTAGCAGCACGCTTAACTTTTTCCAACTTTTTATCGGCTGTTTCCAAGTCTTTTAACTGCAATTCCATATCAATGGTTTCCTTATCACGAATGGGATTGATATTTCCATCCACATGAATGATATTATCGTTATCAAAACAACGCAATACGTGAAGAATGGCATCTGTTTCACGAATATTAGCAAGGAATTGATTTCCTAGACCTTCACCTTTACTCGCGCCTTTTACCAAGCCTGCAATATCCACAATCTCCACGGTTGCTGGTTGCACACGTACGGGATTTACTAATTCCTCTAGTTTTTCCAATCTTGGATCTGGAACGTTTACAATCCCAATATTGGGTTCTATGGTACAAAACGGAAAGTTGGCACTTTGCGCTTTAGCGTTTGATAAACAATTAAATAAGGTTGATTTTCCTACGTTTGGTAATCCTACGATGCCTGCTTTCATAAACTACATTCCTGCTCATGCAGAAATCTCTTTTTAAGGTTGTACTTAATTTTTAGCCATGCCTTTTCGGCACGAAGGCGCAAAGGTAACTAATTACTTGAATAGTTTGAATACCCTTTTTGGAAATTGTTAAAGACCTTAATAATTATGAATAATTACATCATAAAAAATCAATAAAACAAAAAACCTCAAGCATAAACTTGAGGTTTCATATAAAATAATATTAAAATAATTATTAAGAATCCGGGTGCATAAAACGTTGTTTACCATCTAATTCCTCATTCGTTTCCACATGCGAATCATCAGGCACACAACAGTCTACAGGACAAACAGCAGCACATTGCGGTTCTTCATGAAAACCAACGCATTCTGTACATTTATCAGGAACTATGTAGTAAATTTCATCACTAATTGGCTCTTGGGCTTCATCAGCATCTACTTCTTTACCATTTGGCAAAACCACTTTTCCGTTTAAACTGGTACCATCTTTATAGCGCCAATCGTCAGCACCTTCATAAATAGCCGTGTTTGGACATTCTGGCTCGCAGGCACCACAATTAATACATTCGTCTGTTATTATAATTGCCATTGTTTTCTATATTTATTAATCTTTCGATATAATTTCTAATAAAGGTTTCTTTTGAATTTCAAATAATTAATCACCATTATCAGAATTAAAACCTTTTGTTGCTCACTTGCTTTATGTAAATTTGCAGTTGCAAAAATAAAGCCAAAACCATTCATAACCAAATCATACATGGATTTACGACAAAGAATTAACGCGTTTGTTGAATTAGGGAAATTTCTTGAACAATTTTCGGCAGATCCCTTTGAAGAAAACAACGCTATTTTACATAACGATTTGTTTTTTGATGGTTTTAAACACCAAATAAAAATTGCTCAAGAACACAATGCGTGGTTTACAAAAGAGAATCTTATTTTTTCTTTTGATGGCTGGTCTAAATTACTGACTGAAAGCAATATTAAACAATGGCTTAATAACTATAACTTTAAGGGTATTAATCCTAAAAAGGTAGCCATTATCATGGCTGGAAATATTCCGCTAGTCGGTTTTCACGATTTTCTATCGGTTTTAATATCTGGACATCATGTGGTTGTAAAACAGTCCAGCAATGACAAACACCTCTTACCTTTTTTAGCAAAATATTTAGAAACTGTAGCGCCTGAATTTAAAGGGAAAATTACGTTTACTACAGATAAACTCGATGCATTTGAAGCAGTAATCGCCACGGGAAGCAACAACACAGCGCGTTATTTTGAATATTATTTTAAAGGAAAACCGTCTATTATTCGTAAAAACAGAAATTCTTTAGCTGTTCTTTCAGGTGAAGAAACGGAAGACCAACTAGAAGCGCTTTCCGAAGATATTTTTAGATATTATGGTTTGGGTTGCAGAAATGTATCCAAATTATTAGTTCCTAAAGATTACGATTTTCAAAAATTCTTTAAGGCTATGTACAAATGGCACCCTATAATTCACCAAAATAAATACGCTAATAACTACGATTATAATAAGGCTGTTTATTTAATGAGCGAATTTGATATGTTAGAAAATGGCTTCTTAATGATTAAGGAAGATAGCAGTTACGCATCGCCTATTGCTACGGTTTTCTATGAGTATTATACAGACTCACAAACCTTAAAAGACAAGCTACAAGCCGATTCTGATAAAATTCAATGTGTGGTTGCTAACGGTTTATTGGATTCAGAAATTCCCTTCGGGCAAACGCAAAATCCGCAACTTTGGGATTATGCAGACAACGTAGATACTATTTCATTTTTGTTAAAAATTAGTTGATAAGTTATTGATTTATTGCCTGCTTTTTTATGAGAATTTAGCACCTTTGTAGCAATCACAGATTATATTAATTTCCGACTTCCTTTGGAAACACTGAAGGTAGTAAACGGAGATAACAAACTATATTTTTCCATGAAAAGACATAATTTTAGTGCAGGACCTTGCATATTACCGAAAGAAGTGATGCTAAAAGCATCAGAAGCTATTTTAGATTTTGATAATGGTTTATCATTAATCGAAATTTCCCACAGAAGTAAACCCTTTGTGGATGTTATGGAAAAAGCACGTGCTTTGGCTTTGGAATTACTCGGTTTAGAAGGTAAAGGTTACAAAGCTTTGTTTCTTCAAGGAGGCGCTAGTACACAGTTTTTAATGGTAGCTTTAAATCTACTTGAAAAACGTGCAGGCTATTTAAATACAGGAACTTGGGCGGATAAAGCTATTCAAGAAGCACGTATTTATGATGATGTTTATGAAGTTGCTTCATCCAAGGATGCCAACTTCAACTTTATTCCAAAAGGTTACGATATTCCAACAGATTATGATTATTTCCATTGCACATCCAACAACACCATTTTTGGAACGCAAATGAAATCCTTTCCAGATTGTGATATTCCGATGGTTTGTGATATGAGTAGTGATATTTTTTCACGCAAATTAGATTTTACCAAATTCGATTTAATTTATGCTGGTGCTCAAAAAAATATGGGTCCTGCTGGAACGACATTAGTAGTGGTTCGTGAAGATATATTAGGAAAAGTATCTCGTAAAATTCCATCTATTATGGATTATAAAGTTCACATTGGTAAAAGTAGCATGTTTAACACACCTCCCGTTTTTGCCGTCTACACATCCATGTTAACTATGGAATGGCTTAAAAATTTAGGTGGTATTCCAGCTATTGAAAAAGAAAACAACAAAAAAGCACAATTAATTTATAGTGAAATCGACTTAAACCCATTGTTTAAAGGTTATGCCATGAAGGAAGATCGTTCAAAAATGAATGCAACTTTCAATTTAACCAACGAAGATTTAAAAGAAACTTTTGAAACCATGTTGGACGAAGAAGGTATTAACGGTCTTAATGGTCACAGAAGTGTTGGTGGATATCGCGCATCTATGTACAATGCCATGCCATTAGATAGTGTTGGTGTTTTAGTGGATATTATGAGCGAGCTGGAACGTAAGGCGTAACAGTCAAATAAAATAACAAATTGTATTTAATTAAAAGCTCTCTTGTTTTTGGGAGCAAAAATCAAGTTTTTAAATGAAAGTATTAGCAAACGATGGTGTTTCACAAACTGGTATAGAAGCATTAGAGGAAGCGGGTTATGAAGTGTTAACAACAACAGTTGCCCAAGAACAATTAGCAAATTATATCAACCAAAATAACATAGCTGTGTTATTAGTTCGTAGTGCTACAACGGTACGCCAGGATTTAATAGATAGCTGTCCATCATTAAAAATTATTGGTCGTGGTGGTGTTGGAATGGATAATATTGATGTGGAATATGCACGTAGTAAAAATATCCATGTCATTAACACACCAGATGCTTCATCGCACTCGGTTGCAGAACTTGTTTTTGCTCACTTATTTGGAGGCGTCCGTTTTTTACATGACTCCAACAGGAATATGCCATTGGATGGTGATTCCCAGTTTAAATCTTTAAAGAAAAACTACGCTAAAGGCGTGGAACTTCGTGGCAAAACATTAGGTATTATTGGTTTTGGTCGTATTGGTCGTCAAGTTGCTAAAATAGCACTTGGTATTGGTATGAAAGTCATTGCTAGCGATAAATATGTTGGCAAAGCAACTATAAAAGTGCAGTTTTATAATGGTCAATTTATAAATGTAGAAATTAAAACGAAACCGACGGAAGAAATTTTAAAACAAGCCGATTTTATTTCGCTACATGTTCCCGCTCAAAAAGAATATGTTATCAGTGAGAAAGAATTTAACATCATGAAAGATGGTGTTGGAATTATTAATGCCGCTCGAGGTGGTGTTGTAGATGAAGTAGCTTTAGTCAAGGCTTTAGAGTCTGGCAAGGTAGCCTTTGCTGGTTTAGATACCTTTGAGGAAGAACCATCACCTGCAATTCAAGTTTTGATGAATGGAAGAATATCATTAACACCTCATATTGGGGCTGCAACTAATGAAGCACAAGATAGAATTGGAACCGAACTTGCTTCGCAGATTATCAGCATATTAAAGACAGAAAAACAATAAATATTTAAAGTTTTTACTACCTTGAAGCCCTAACATTTTAAAATATAAAAAGCATGGCAGGAATATTAGATTTATTAAATAGTGATATGGGTAAAACCATAATAAGTGGTGTTGCCGGACAATCCAAACAATCGGAAAGTAAAACACAAGATGTTTTAACCATGGCTTTACCAGTACTTATGCAAGCTATGAAACGCAATGCTGCTACGCCTCAAGGTGCTGAAGGATTATTAGGTGCATTAAATAATAGCAAACATGATGGTAGTATTCTAGATAATCTTGGTGGTCTTTTCTCTGGTGGTGTTGATGATTCTGTGACTAATGAAGGCGATAAAATATTAAATCACGTTTTAGGTAGTAAAAAAGCCAATGTAGAAAATGCTATAGGCGCCAGAGCTGGAATTGACGCAGGATCTGTAGCCCAAATCCTTAAAGTAGCTGCACCAATTCTGATGGGTGTTTTAGGCAAACAAACTAGAGAGCAAAATGTAAATAACTCCTCTGGTATTGAAGGTTTATTAGGAGGCTTGTTAAGCGGAAACTCTAAAGATAATGAACAAAGCTTTTTAGAATCTATTTTAGATGCTGATGGTGACGGAAGTATTATTGATGATGTTGCCGGAATGGTTTTAAATAGTGGTAAAAAGAAAGGTGGACTTGGCGGACTGCTAGGTGGCCTTTTTGGAAAATAAAAAATCAAACATATTATTCAATAAGAAGTCAGGCCATAACGGTCTGACTTTTTTTTTAAAATGCAATTGAACCGCCTGTAAGTTCTTTAAATTTTGTATTTTTAAGAAAAGAAGATTTATGAAATCGCTATGTAGCATCCTTATAACACTCTGTTTATTTGCTAGTTGTAAAACGCCTGAAACAGTTGGTAATGTTTCAGAAACGGCAATAACAGAAACTCAAGACACCATAAAGCTTGTTAATGAGGAATTGGAGTATGAAGTCATTATCATAGAGGCTGGATTTGATTCTTGGATGGCTAGACGTGCTAAACCTAGAAGTTTTTATACGCAGTCTTTTTTAGAGGCAAAAAACATACAGTATGTTACAGAATGGAATAATCGCGTTGTATCCTCGCGTTATAACAACAATTTATACGGAATGAGCATCAATTATCAACAGGGTACTGATTATGGCCTTGAACTTAATTATTTACTCTACCACTATTTTGTTTTTTTTCAAGAGAAGTATAAACAGAAATTATCCTCGCATAATCCTCAATTTTAAAGTATCTTTGCAGCCAAATTTGAGGTATGAAAAAATTCAAAGAAACTTGGGAAATTCAACATAACTGGCAGCTTTTATTTCCTGCTTTAGGAATTATTGGACTTCTATATTCTTGTTTCAGACTTGCTAATATTTTGCCTTTATCTGAAATTCTACTGATACAATTCGTCTATTCCATTATCTTGTTTGTCCTTCTCTTGAAAATAACATTATGGCTTTTTACAAAACTTGAAAATCGTTGGGAAGTTACATACAGATGGGAAATTATTCGCATATTCATTGTATTTGCAGTAACTGGAAGCTCATCATTATTAGTCGGGCGACCAATAATTGCTTTCTTGGGAATTACTAAAGAAAACTTAAACCCATTGCTCTACTGGATTTTATTCATTATTATTGGGCTTATTTTCTATCAAATCCTGTTAGTTACATTTGGTTGGCTATTCGGACAGTTTAAATTTTTCTGGGAATTTGAAAAGAAAATGCTCAAACGATTCGGTTTAAAACGCTTTTTAGATTAGTGCAAGAACTAAAGAAACATATCATTTTTAAAGGATTTACAGTACTTTTAGTATTGGCTATCCTCTTACCTGCTGCTGTAAAAGTTGCTCATGTTTTTGAAAACCATAAACATGAAACCTGTATTGATAAGTCAACAACTCATTTCCATGCGCTAGATTTAGAATGTGAATTTTACAAATTTAAATTAACCAATCATTTTTTTCATATTCCTGAAAACTTCAATGTTTTAGAGGTCATCGAGAATCATGAGATCTCTACTTCACAATACTTTTTTTTAAGCCCTTACCAACAACTTCATTTTTCACTTCGTGGACCTCCTGTATTTAGTTAATATCTAATTTTTTTTATTATTAACTATTTATACATAACACATGAAAACAATTTTAAATCTGTTGTTTTTGTCCATGGCCTCATTAGCTATCGGTCAAAACAGCATTAATGGCATCGTTACAGATGCTGAAACAGACGAAGGTCTACCATTCGTAAATATATATTTTCCACAATTAGAAAAAGGAACAACCACGGACTTTGATGGTAATTTCAATCTTGAAAATTTACCAGCGGGAACATATTCATTAGTCTATTCCTTTGTAGGATATGGAACAAAATCTATGAATTTAGTAATTCCTACAACTGAAACTATTTCATTAACACTATCCAGTTCAGCTATTGAAATGGAAGCTGTAATTATATCCACACCTTTCCATAAGCTTCAAAGTGATAATGTAATGAAAGTGGAACGCCAAACGATTAAAGAATTGAAAGCTTCAGGAGCGGTAACGCTCGGTGAAGGCATATCCAACATTGCAGGTGTTGAAGGTGTTAGCACAGGATTAGGCATTACAAAACCTGTAATTCGAGGTTTGAGCTCAAACCGTGTTTTAGTTTATACGCAAGGAGTGCGTTTAGAAAACCAGCAATTTGGTGATGAACACGGACTTGGATTGAGCGATGCTGGTGTGGAAAGTATTGAAGTCATTAAAGGCCCTGCTTCCCTACTCTATGGTAGTGATGCGCTTGGTGGTGTTTTATATATTAATCCTGAAAAATTCGCGCAAGAAAATTCAAATAATGCAGATTTTGGCGGAACCTATTTCGCCAATACTCAAGGTTATAGTACAAGTGCTGGTTATAAAGCATCAGGGGAAGCGTTTAAGGTTTTATTCAGAGGAAGTGTTACAGAACATGCAGATTACAATACCGCTGATTATCGGGTTACAAATACGCGTTTCAAAGAACAGGACTTCAAGGCTGGAGTTGGCTATCAATCCACTAATTTTAAAACAGATTTTCGTTATAATATCAATCATTCCAAAATAGGAATTCCAGAAGAAATTGGCGAACAATCGACTAATAAAACCCCTTTATTGCCATATCAGGAATTAACCAATCATATATTTAGTTCGCGTTCCACCGTATTTTTTAATAATTCCAAATTAGAATTCAATTTAGGATACATCTATAATGATCGTAAAGAGTTTGAAGATGAACATGACCATGAAGATGAAATTCATGATGATGAACATGAAGAGCATGAAGAACATGATGATCATGATGAACATGATGACTATGAAGAGGAACATCACGATGAACACGAAGCATTATTTCCTGCGCTTCAAATGAAATTAAAAACAGCCAATTATGATGTTAAATACCATTTACCTATTATGGGTAAATTTGAAACTATTGTTGGTATCCAAGGTATGAACCAGATAAACACCAATTATGGTGAGGAAATATTAATTCCAGATGCCGTTACTAATGATTTTGGCATTTTGGCCATGTCACATATTCATTTTGAAAAATTCGATTTACAATTAGGTGCTCGATATGACAACCGTTGGCTTCAAATTAATAACAGCATCAATAAAACTTTCAATAGTTTTAATGGAGCTTTTGGTGTAAAAACGAATCTTACTAAAAATATTACCGCGCGTTTAAATTTAGCAACAGGTTTTAGAGCTCCCAATTTAGCTGAATTAACTTCAGATGGTGTTCACCACGGAACCAATAGGTATGAAATTGGTAATATTGATTTAAATACTGAACAAAATTTTCAAACAGATTTAGCTTTAGAGTTTAAAAACAAACATATTGAGTTTTTTGTTAATGGTTTTTATAATCACATCAATGATTATATCTATTTATCTCCCGATGGTACTATTATAAATAATGAGCCAGTTTATAACTATGATCAAGATAATGCCGCGCTTTATGGTGGAGAAATAGGTATGCATTTTCATCCACATCCAATACATTGGTTGCATTATGAAAGTAGTTTTGAAACGGTAACTGGAAAGCTAGATTCTGGCAGTTATTTACCATTAATTCCTGCTAATAGTTTGAGTAATACGATTCGCGTGGAACTCGATTTAAAACCGATCACTAATTCATATGTTTTTGTGAAACTTAGATCGGTTTTCAATCAAGGAAATGTAAGTACTTTTGAAACAACTACTGACGGTTATAATTTGTTAAGTGCTGGCTTTGGTGGTAACGTTCAATTATTTAACAATGATTTATCTATTACCATTTCAGGAACAAATCTAACGGATAAAACCTATATAAATCATCTATCCCGTCTGAAACCAGATGGTATTTATAATATGGGCAGAAATTTCAGTATAGGTCTCACCTATTCTTTATAAACTAAAAAAAAAGAGTGATTATTTAATCACTCTTTTTTTTTCTTCTTCTATTAATTCTATTGATTTTTCGTCTTTAGACAAATAAAAGGTGTAAAACCACATAATTGAAAATGATGGAATAATATCAACAAAAGGCAGGGCTTCTTCAACAAAAGAGAAAGCCGCTGCAATTTTACCTTTTCTACCAGCATACATTTTACTCATTAAATAAGCTGATAATGGTGCCCAAACAAAATCAAAAGGCGGAAATATGTAAGACACATATCCCATGGCATCAAAAAACAAACCGACTAGCAGTTTTTTTGATTTACTTAATTTTTCTAAACTCATATATTATTTACTAATTCTATTTTTATAAATGCAAATAGTATTCCAAAAAATAGTACACATAAAATATCAGCCTTTTAACGAATCCTTCTGATTCATTTGTTTTATTAAAAAAGCAGTAAAATAAAGACTAGAAACATAAATAAGTCATAATTAAAACCTTGTTTTTAACGTTTAATTATGATTCTTTTTTAATTAAGCCCTTTAGATTTGCAGCCAAAGTGTAACAACTTTATTTTTTTATAGTCTATAAAACTTTAAAACCAACCAAAAAAACCACATGAAAAATAGGCTGTTTCTTCTAGTATTCTCATTTTGCTATGTAATCTCGTTAGCTCAAGAGAAGAAAACCTTAAATATAACGCGAACAACCGCAGCACCAAAAATTGATGGTAATCTGGATGATGAATCATGGAAAAATGTAGAAGAAGCAAAAGATTTCATTCAGTTTGACCCAGAAATGGGCATCCAAGAAACACATGAAACCCGTACAGTTGTTAAAATAACCTATGACGATGATGCCATTTATGTAGGTGCTTATTTATATGATAATCCAAAAGATATTATGCGCCAATTAACCCGTCGTGATGATTTTGGTCAATCTGATTTTTTCGGATTTATTTTAAACCCAAATAACGACGGACAAAACAATACTGAATTTTTTGTTTTCAGCTCTGGAGTTCAAGCAGATGCTATTGAATCGCCAGGAATTGGCGAGGATTTTGGATGGAATGCCGTTTGGGAAAGTGCTGTAGAAATTGTAGACGATGGCTGGATTGTTGAAATGAAAATACCTTACAGAACCTTGCGTTTTTCAAATCAAGAAGTCCCAACTTGGGGTTTACAAATCCATAGACATTATCGAAGAAATCGTTCGCAGTTCACATGGAACCCAATTGATGTTACTAAAGGAAATGTTGGGATCTATAATGGTCAATTAAAAGGTTTAACCAATTTAGATCCGCCAACAAGACTTACATTCTATCCGTTTATATCAGGCATAGTTAACACCTATGATGGTGACACAGAGACACAGTTCAACGCCGGAATGGATTTAAAATATGGTATCACCGAAAACTTTACGTTGGATGCCACATTAATACCAGATTTCAGTCAAGCTGGTTTTGATCGCGTGGAATTAAATCTAGGCCCTTTTGAACAAACATTTTCTGAACAACGTCAATTTTTCACGGAAGGTGTGGATCTTTTTACCAAAGGCGATTTATTTTTCTCTCGTCGTGTTGGAAATGAGCCTTCAGGTTCGGTATCATTAGGACCAAATGAGGAAGTTCAAGATTATCCAAGTCAAACAAAGGTTTTAAATGCACTAAAAGTATCAGGAAGAACAAAAAATGGCTTGGGAGTTGGAATTTTTAATGCTATTACTGAAAAAACATATGCTAAAATCAACAATTTAGACACCTATACTAGACGTGATGAATTAGTGGAACCACTTGCTAATTATAATATTTTAGTGGTAGATCAGCAATTTAATCAAAACTCATCTGTCAGTTTAATAAATACCAACGTTACTAGAAATGGTCATTTTCGAGATGCAAATGTTACTGGGCTTTTAGCTGATTTAACCACCAAGAAGAACACCTATAACATGGAAGCCGAATTAAAAATGAGTAATGTTAATTTGGAGTCCGGTACTGAAACAGGGTATAGTTATAAGTTAGAATTAGCCAAAGTTTTTGGGAATTGGCAGTATTGGATTGGACATGAATTTGCTGATGACACTTATGATATAAACGATTTAGGACTTCAATTTAGAAATAATTTTAGCAATTTTGGTGTTGAAGCGTCTTATCGCACTTTTGAACCTACAAGTAATTTCCTCAGGTATAATTTTAATACATGGATAGATTATAACCGTTTATCAAACCCGAGTACGTATACAGGAAGTACTGTGGGTGTTTCCTTTTCTGCTCAATTAAAAAGTCTACACGGTTTTGGTGGTAATGTAAATTTACAACCAGGAAAACAATACGATTATTTTGAGCCTCGAGCAGAAGGACGCTATTTTATATATGAAAACCGGATAAATGGTAATGTTTGGATTTCTTCAAATTACAATAAAAAGTTTGCTATTGATGCTAATATTGGAGGTGCTACGTTTTTTGAAGATGGCAGAGAAACCAACAATATTTGGTTTGGCATTAGTCCGCGCGTAAAATTAAACGATAAATTATTACTTATTTATTCTATTGATTATGATAAAATTAATGGCGATCGTGGTTATGCAGATAGTACAGCGGATGCTATTATTTTCGGAAATCGGGATCAAAAAACAATGGTAAATAGTATTGCGGGTTCTTATAGTTTTAATCCTTTTCATTCACTAAATCTAACATTTAGAAATTATTGGAGTACCGTTCTTTATGATGATAACATCTATGTACTAGAAGAGAATGGCCGTTTATTGGAAACAGACGTTTCCTTTGAAGACACAGGATTAGATGATCCTAATATTAATTTTAGTACTTGGAATTTAGATCTAAGTTATTCATGGCAATTTGCTCCTGGAAGCTTTTTAACAGCTTTATATAGAAATCAATTATTTAATTACGATTCAGAAGCAGCACTTAACTTTACAAACAATTTTGATAGACTTCTAAAACAGCCTATTCAAAATTCATTTTCACTAAAAATTCAATACTTTATTGATTACAATAATGTGAAGAAAATATTCAACAAGAAATCAAATTCATAATTGTAAAGCGTTATTTAAAGTATTACATTGCTTGTTCATTATATAGCAATGATTTCAGCAAAAAATATTCATAAATACTACGAAGATTTACACGTTTTAAAAGGTGTTGATTTACATATTAAAGCAGGAGAAATAGTTTCTATTGTTGGTGCGTCAGGTGCAGGAAAAACAACGCTTCTCCAAATTTTAGGCACACTGGATAAACCGTCAAAAAAAGAAGATTTCACCTTTGCTATTAACAACACAGATATCAGTAGTTTATCTGAAAAAGGATTAGCAAAATTTCGAAATGAAGAAATTGGATTCATCTTTCAATTTCACCAATTATTACCAGAATTTACTGCCATTGAAAATGTATGCATTCCGGCTTACATTAAAAAAACTAATAAAGCAGCTGCCGAAAAACGCGCAACCGAATTATTAGACTTTTTAGGACTAAAAGATCGTGCGCAACATAAACCCAATGAGCTTTCTGGCGGTGAGCAGCAACGTGTAGCAGTAGCTCGTGCATTAATTAATAATCCAAAAATAATTTTTGCTGATGAACCATCAGGAAACTTAGATAGCGAATCGGCTGAAAACTTACATAATTTGTTTTTTAAATTACGCGACGAATTTGGACAAACCTTCGTTATTGTTACACATAATGAAGAATTGGCTAACATGGCAGACCGTAAATTAACCATGATTGATGGACGGATTGTGAGTGGTCATTAAAAATGTATCTGTCATTTTAATAAATACAACTTGCCAAAATGCCATTTTTATAATAAGTTTATAATGTACTAAACCGTTTCTCTTAAACATGCTATTAATACTCCTTTCGTGGATTTACATCATTTTCACCAGTATGGTTTTTGGTATAAGTTTGAATCGAGTTTTAAAAATAACATCTTGTAATGCAATCATTACCATTTTTCATGGTTTATTTGGCATCATGCTTTTTACTGGTTTTTGGGCCATTGGATTTCCTGTCAATGCTTATTTCCATGTTGTTTTACTATTAATAACCTGCATGTTATTCGGTCTGATCCGTAAATTTATAAAGTCCTTTTTACCGAATTTCGTTTTTGAATTTAAAAGCCTATCCGTTTTTTTTAAGAGTTTATTAGCAGTAATTACAATCCTCATATTAGCACAATGTGCTTCTGCTCCATTTTTAGTTGATAATGAAACGTATTATATTCAAACCATTGCATGGCTCAATGACTACGGTTTTGTAAAAGGGTTGGTGAATTTACATTTATTTTTAGGACAAACTTCCGGTTGGCATATTTTACAAAGTGCTTATAGCTTCAACTTTTTAACTGATTCTCTCAACGATTTAAGCGGATTGGCCTTACTCATAACAAATGTTTACGCCATCCTTAAAATAAACATCTATTATAAATCGGACAATCTCAACAAGATATATTTGTTTATAGGATTATTACCTATTGCAAACCTCCTACTCTTTCAATTTATTAGTGCACCATCGCCAGATTTGGCCATTTATGTGCTTTCGGTAATTGTTTTTTATCAATTTATTACTACGTATGGCGAATACCAAAAAGATGTGTTTCTATCCCTCATCCTATTAACAGGATTTATGGTGTGTATTAAACTCACAGCTTTACCATTTATACTATTCCCGCTTACTATTTATGCGAAATTTTATAAGCAAACACGATTATTAAACTTCAGTATATTTTCGATACTAGGAATTTCAGGCTGCTTGTTAATCATTAAAAATGCAATCATTACCGGAAATCCATTGCATCCTTTTTTAGGGCTTGATAGCCTTAAATTAGACTGGCATCTTCCTGAAACTATTGCAATCTATTTTAAAGATTATGGTTTGGCCTATGGTTATCAAATGACACCTGAAATTTTTGCCGAAACATCTTTTATAGAGCGCATGAAGCACTGGCTATTTGCCCCTGGAATTCATGGCATATTTAATAAAGCACTAGTAATTCTTTTAGTTGCCTTACCATTTATCATTAAAAAATGGTTTCACCAAAAAGGCTATTGGGTTTTCTATATCATGCTTGTTGCTACAATGATAATTTTATGGAACACATCACCACAATACCGCTTCTTTTTACCATTTATATTGATATCAGGTTTGATGATTTTAAGTGTTTTTAATTTAAAGAAGAATGCTATTAAAACCATATTTATTTTCAGTACTATTTTGGTTTTTATTGCTGTTTTTATTCCGATAAACAAACAAGTTTTAACAGATACTACACAACACCAACAAACTTCTATATTTAAAATAGATTATGTTCTAATGCCACATAATAACAGTAAATTTCCAGTTGAATATGACCTTAAAGTGATGGGGAACACAACTATTAATACGCCAAAAAATACGAGTTTTTTCTGGGAAACAGGTAGTACGCCAATACCAGCTGTTAGCAACCCACAATTAAACTATTTTAAGAACAACTTTTCAGTTGAACCACAGTTGCGAACCGAGCATCTTGAAGATGGTTTCTACAGTCAAATAATTTTAGACAAATAAATTAGAGTAACTAGCGATATTCTGGATTTTCAAAATCCCAACGTGTTCCATCATCCCAATCTTCGCGAGAGTTTCCATAATTAGGATATCCATTTTGTGCTTTCAACATAGTGGCTAAATGCAACAAATTATAGGTCATAAATGTCGTATTTCTATTGGTGAAATCGCTATCAAAACCAACTGGTGGATTTATTTTTTTATCTTTCCATTTTGTATCTCCATAACTTGGACCTGGTCCTACTTCGCCTATCCAGCCACAATCTGCTTGTGGCGGAATGGAATATCCCACATGTTGCATGGCGTATAAAATACCCATAGCACAATGTTTTACGCCATCTTCATTACCTGTAATCATGCAACCACCAACCTTTCCGTAAAAAATATATTGACCTTTGTCGTTGGTTTTACTACTCATGGCATATAATCGCTCAATGAGTTTTTGCGCTTCTGATGATTTTTCTCCCAACCAAATTGGCGTTCCAATAATAAGAATATCAGCATCCATCACTTTTTTAAATAATTCTGGCCAAACATCGGTTTCCCACCCATGCTCTGTCATATCGGGATAAATACCAACAGCAACATTTTCATCAATAAAACGAATAACTTCCGTTTTCACGCCTTCTTTATCCATGATGGTTTTAGAAACATTGATCAGTGTTTCTGTATGGCTTTTTTGAGGAAACTTTTTCAAAGTGCAATTAATAAATAAGGCTTTTAAACCCTTGAAATCTGATTTTTTCATACTAAATAGTTTTTTTAAAAAGATACAAAATGTTTTGGAATTCTAATCTAAAGCGTTGTTTTACGCATTGAAACGTCCCAATCACGCATTCTCATTAGAATACGTCTGAAATAACAAATAACTTGTTGTGTATCAAGAAACCTTAAAGAATTTAGTTAGTTTGAGCCTAATTTCTGTTAATTAGGAACGAATCAAATTCTTAAAAATGTGAGAGTCTACGCATTTTTAAGTGTTGGCAAAAAGTTAACAGACTGAAAATTCTTTAAGGTTTTTATTTTAAGCTATTTAGAATAAAATCAATCGTTGTGTTCGTGTTTTTATTTGTTTTAAAGGAATCCGTATAATGGTTGGAGGTAACAGCTAATCCTAATTTTTACAATCTGTAAATAGCATCTGAATATTCCATTATTACCTTTCCTGTTAATGACACATCTCAATCACCATCATTTTGAGTGTATTGATAGACCTTTTTTAATCCAGACAAATACAAATGATCTTTAGTAAAACCACCACCTCTGAAAACGTGCAATGTAATGGTGAATGCAATATCGCGTTGCACTTTATATTGGTTATGAAGCAAATCAAATGTATTAGCAAAACTGTAGCCTTTTGCCTACGAATCGGCTGCAATAACACGATAAGCCAATTTTTTTAAACGTTTCATGGTAATCCACCATCTAAAACAGCTACATTATGTAATAAAGACATCATCCTTAACCGAGTCTAAAAAATTAAGCATAAATAGTATCTAAAGGTAGATTTGCGCGAAAGAAAAGAGTGTCAAAACCAGCAAGTGGAAGCATTTCTTCACGTAATACTGCTTTTTCACAAAAAGCTTTTAAGTAAGCAGGCACTTTTTCCATTCGGTTAATAACTGTACAAAAAGCATTCGTAACGCTATTACGAATTGTTAAATTTACAGGTGAACATAGTGCAACACCATGACCACCCTTTACACATTCTTAAATCAAGGCGAGACTGGTATCATTTTCTGGGTCTATATTTTCCCATGGATACATAAAAAAACAATCATTCATGAGCGATACTCTGAATTAATTATTAAAAATAAGGAAGTAAATTTATTTTACTTCCTTATTTTTTTTAGCATAATTATCATCCCAATTTTTAACTTTTGGATCACCAAGTTTCCCGACAGATTTAGCAACTATCATAGAAACAGCTGCATCACCAGTAATATTTACTGTGGTTCGGCACATATCAAGTGGTCTATCTACTGCGAAAATTAGGGCCAATCCTGCCTCTGGAATTCCAGCTTGTGCTAAAACAATTACAAGCATTACCATTCCTGCTCCAGGTACAGCAGCACTACCAATTGAGGCTAAGGTTGCTGTTGCAATAATCCCTAATTGCACACCAAAACTTAAATCCATACCAAAGGCTTGTGCAATAAAAACGGCTGCAACGGCCTGATATAAACTAGTACCATCCATGTTGATGGTTGCGCCAATAGGCAACACAAAACTGGTAACTTCTTCATCAACACCCAAGTGTTCTTCCACACGCTCCATCGTTACAGGTAAGGTAGCTGCACTACTACTGGTTGAAAAACCTAATAATTGTGCAGGCGCTATTCCATTAAAGAAAAATTTCGGTGTTCTTTTGGTTATAACATAAACTAAAACGGCATAAACCGCCATCATAAGCGCTAAACCTAAAACCACGCAAAATGCATACCAGCCAAGGGCTTTAAACAAATCGGCACTCGGCGCCTCTACAACTAAAGCTGCTAATAATGCAAAAACACCATAAGGCGCTGCGAGCATTATTAAATCAATGAGCTTGAGAATCACCTCGTTAAAACTATCAAAAAATTGTTTTACAGGTGCTGATTTTTCTTCAGGAATTAATATCAATCCGAGTCCAAATAGAATAGCAAAGAAAATAACTTGTAGCATATTGCCATTATCACTAGCAGCTAGAAAAATATTGCTGGGCACTAAATCCTCCAAAGCTTGCAAAGGTCCTGCATTTTTTTGCTTTTGAGCATCCGCAATTTTACCTTCAGCATCAGACTTATAACTTTCTACGAGTTCGGTTCGGGTTTCTTCAGAAATAGATTTACCAGGTTGAATGATGTTCACCACAGCTAAACCTATTGATACGGCAATTAGCGTCGTAACAATATAAATCCCAATGGTTCTACCTCCCATTTTTGATAACTTGGAAATATCCTTTAAATCAGAAACACCTTTTATTAAAGATGCCAATATTAAAGGAACCGCAATAAGTTTCAATAAATTGATAAAAATTGTTCCGAAAGGTTTTACCCAATCCGTTATTATTTGGCTTCCAAATTCGAATTTGGACATAATTAAGGCGAAAGCAACACCTAAAACCATTCCGAGTATAATTTGCCAATGTAATGCGAGTTTCTTCATGTGTTTCTTTATATTATTTTTTTATGGTCACATGCTGTTCGCTATTAGTCATTGATTTGAGTAATAACGCTTTTAGCATGCTCGTTTCATAAATCGTTAATCTAAATCGTTATAGTTTACTGTATTAATATACTTTATTTAATAAGAAATAATCGGCTAACACCAATGCTGCCATAGCTTCAACAATAGGTACAGCTCTTGGAACAACACAGGGGTCATGGCGTCCTTTTCCCTGCATATCTACCAATTCACCATTTGAATTTAAAGCTTCTTGCTTCTGAATAACCGTTGCTACTGGTTTGAATGCCACACGGAAATAAATATCCATGCCATTGCTAATACCACCTTGAATGCCACCAGATAAGTTCGTTTTTGTAGAACCATCCGCATTAAATAAATCGTTATGTTCGGTACCTGTCATTTTAGCACCACAAAATCCACTACCATATTCAAAACCTTTAACGGCATTTATGGACAACATGGCTTTTCCTAGTTCGGCATGAAGTTTGTCAAAAACAGGTTCTCCCAGGCCAATCGGCACATTTTGTAATACACACGTCACGGTTCCTCCTATGGTATTACCTTCTTTTCGGATGGCTTTAATTTTATTAATCATACGTTCTGCCGTTTCTGCATCTGGACAACGAATGACATTGGATTCAATTTTCGAAAAATCTAAATCCTGATATGGTTTTTCTAAAAATATATTTCCTACAGATGATGTATAAGCATGAATTTTAACCGATTTCAAAACTTGTTTAGCCAAAGCTCCAGCCACTACTCGAGAAGCGGTTTCACGCGCTGAACTCCTTCCACCACCACGATAATCACGTATACCATATTTTTTATCATACGTATAATCGGCATGACTTGGGCGGTACACATCTTTGATATGTGAGTAATCTTTAGATTTCTGATTTGCGTTTTGAATGTTGAAACCAATTGGCGTTCCTGTTGTTTTACCTTCAAAAATCCCAGATAGAAATTCAACCGTATCGGGTTCTTTACGTTGGGTGACAATTTCAGATTGGCCGGGTTTTCGCCTGTTTAATTCTAGCTGAATGGCGTCAAAATCGACTTCCAATCCAGGAGGACAACCATCAATAATTCCACCGATGGCTATGCCATGCGACTCGCCAAATGTTGTTAATTTAAATAAATTTCCGAAGGAATTTCCTGCCATACAACCAATTTTTGTAGCTAATGTAATTGTATTATCACAGAAACAAAAATGGATTTTTAATTAGCTTCCAAATTTATTTTCTTTTTTATAAAGAAAATACAATCAACTCTTTAAAAATAAACAACTTACAGCAAAGCCTGTTTCAATATTGTAACTGGATGTAATGCCACGCGATTCGTACCATCTTTGATTTGATGTCTGCAACTGGTGCCATTGGCTGAAATAATAGTTTTTTCTGTAGCTTTTCTAACAGCCGGAAAAAGTGTCTGCTCACCTATTTGCATACTCACTTCATAATGTTCGGTTTCATAACCAAAACTTCCTGCCATGCCGCAACATCCACTAGGAATGATTGTCACACGATAGTTTTTAGGCAAATTCAACATATCAAAACTTGTTTTTTGATTACTTAAAGCCTTTTGATGGCAATGTCCATGAAACTTAATTATTTTAGAATCGGTAGTAAATTGGCCAGGTTTGATGTTTCCTAATATGATTTCATTTTGAAGAAACTCTTCAATTAAAAAGCAATTTTTAGCGAGTTTTTTGGCTGCACCTTTATTATCTACTAATTTGATATATTCATCGCGAAAAGTTAAAATAGCCGATGGCTCAATGCCGATTAAAGGTGTTGTTTCTGAAATAACTTCAGAAAAAATAGACACGTTTTTATTAGCGACTTTTTTTGCTTGTTCTAAAAATCCTTTAGATAAAAATGCACGACCTGATTCGTCGTGTTTTATAAACTTCACATCGTAATTTAAAGCGTGTAAAAGATGCAATGCGTCTTGACCAATTTCGGAATCCAGATGGTTAGTAAACTCATCAATAAAGAAATAAATGGTTTTTATTTTATGAAGCTCATTTCCTTCTTTTAAAGTATTTTGAATATATTTATTTAAACTAATACTTGAAATTAAGGGCAGACTTCTTTTAGGTGCTATGCCTACTGCTTTTTTAATAATAGTACTTGTTACTTCATTTGAAAACATAAAATTAGTAACACCCGGAAAACGACTTCCATAGGCATTCAATTTATTGTTATACGCGAATAGTTTAGTCCGTAAACTACTTCCATTTTCCTTCTGATATTGATACTCAAATTCCGCTTTTAAACTCGCCACATCTACACTGCTTGGACATTCACTTGCGCATGCTTTACAACTCACACATAAATCGAAAACATCCTTTAATTCATCATGATTAAACCTGTTCGCTTTATTGGAAGTCGTTAAAAACTCACGTAAAGCATTGGCTCGTGCTCGGGTGGTATCTTTTTCATTCCTGGTAGCACGATAACTCGGACACATGGTTCCGCCAAATTCAGGTAGTTTTCTACAATCGCCTGATCCATTGCACTTTTCGGCTTCCCGTAAGATTCCTAATGATGCTGAAAAATCTAAAATGGTTTCAATTTCAGGTTCTACTCTTTCAGGTTGATAGCGTAAGTTTTCATCCATGGGAAACGCATCGACTATTTTACCAGGATTTAATATATTTTCTGGGTCAAAAGCAGATTTAATACGTTTTAAAATTTCATAATTTTTGTCACCAATCATGAGAGGGATAAATTCAGCTCTCACAATACCATCACCATGTTCGCCACTCATGGAGCCTTGATATGACTTAACAAGCTTGGCTACATCTGTGGTTATTTTTCGGAATAAAACAACGTCTTCCTTTTGCTTTAAATTTAAAATAGGTCGCAAATGCAACTCACCTGCCCCAGCATGGGCATAATAAATCGCCTTTTGGTTATAGCTGGTCATGAGCTTGGTAAAATCTGAAATATAATGTGCTAAATCAGGTATGGCCACGGCGGTGTCTTCAATACAGGCTGCCGATTTTTTATCACCAATCATGTTTCCCAATAGTCCCAATCCAGCTTTTCGTAATTCCATGGCTTGGTTAATAGCATCACCTTGAAGCACCACTTGTGCATAACATAATTGCAAATTAGTAATAGCTTCTTGGAGATTTTGGATTTGCTGTTTTAAGTCAGGCTCTGAATGGGCTCTCACTTCACACATTAAAATAGCTTCTGGATCACCTTCAACAAATTGTCTGTTTTCCTGTTGGGTTTTATTGTGTTTGGTTAAATCTAGAATGGTTTTATCCATCATTTCGCAAGTATGCAAATCATGGTGCATAACGGTTTCAACGGATTGTAAACAGGATTCAATAGACTCAAAATGTAAACATATTAAGGCAGATTCTTTTGGTGGTAATTCGTCTAAATACAATGTTATTTCAGTCGTGAATGCTAAAGTTCCTTCGCTTCCAGATAACAGTTGACACATATTGAAGCGCTTATCTGAAAATGAAAAAACATCAGATTCAATTAATTTATCAATAGCATAACCTGTATTTCTACGATGAATTTCTGGTTTTGGAAATTCTTTTATAATTTCAGTTTGAACAGTTTCCGGAGCAAGTTCCCGATAAATTGTTTTATAAATGTGTCCTTCCAATGTTGGCTGAAGTGCTTTTATATGAAATTCTTCCTTTGAAATTTCTGAAAAAACAGCATCACTCCCATCACTTAAAATAACGTGAAGATTTTTAACCTTATCTCGTGTAACACCATATTGAATGGACGTAGTTCCTGATGAATTATTGCCAACCATGCCACCAATCATACACCGATTTGATGTGGACGTATTTGGTCCGAAAAACAAGCCGTAAGGTTTTAGATAATTATTTAACACATCACGAACAACGCCAGGTTGAACCGTTATGGTTTTTTCAGTTTCGTTAAAACTTAAAATCTGATTAAAATGTTTGGACACATCAACTACAATGCCCGTTCCCACACATTGTCCTGCTAAAGACGTTCCAGCAGTTCTGGGGATTAAAGATGTTTGATGTTTTTTAGCAAACTGAATAAGCGTTTTAAGGTCTTCATTATCTTTCGGATACGCCACAGCAAGCGGCAACATTCTATAAACCGATGCATCGGTTGCATATAATGATTTCATTAAATCATCAAAAAATAATTCACCTTTTAAAGTTTGTTTTAATTCTAATAAATGCTGCTTCAATGTGTTAGTTATTTACGGCACTTTAAAGCTAACAAGAATTTCAATATAATAGCAGTTTTAACGTTATTTTTACAAATAATATGGGCTAATACTTTATATTAAACGTAGATATAGTAATTAAACAATTAGAAAAATTTATGAAGAATACATGTATGGCTATTTTAGTCGGTTTAGGTTTTATTGCAACAGGTTTTGCACAAGAAATTTCTAAAAATGCCATTGGTTTAAGATTAGGAGACAGCGATGGTTTTGGAGCAGAAATTTCGTATCAACGTGCTATTGGTGATAACAACCGTTTAGAATTTGATTTAGGTTGGCGTGATGGTAAGTATTATGATGGTTTTAAATTGGCTGGACTATATCAGTGGGTTTGGAATATTGAAGGTGGATTTAACTGGTACGCAGGACCTGGTTTAGGTTTTGGAACTTTTAAAATTGATAATGATTATTACAGAGGAAAGGATTACTATAGAAAGGATGACTCTGACGCTTTTTTATTTTTAGCAGGTGTAGTTGGTATTGAATACAGTTTTGACTTCCCATTATTGTTATCTTTAGATTTCAGACCTGAATTAGGTTTTGGAAATAGTGATTATGACAATAACGATTTAGACTTTGACATTGGACTTGGTGTGAGATACCAATTTTAATAGCTTATTACAACAATAAAAAAAAGCACGTCCTTGATTGACGTGCTTTTTTTTACATTTGTTTTATGGCAAAAAAAACGTTGGCAATTATGGCTGCAGGCATGGGCTCCCGATTTGGTAGTCTCAAGCAATTACAACCCGTTTATGGCACATTCTCAATCATGGATTTTAGCATTTATGACGCGATGCATGTTGGCTATAACCATATTGTTTTTATAGTTCGGGATGAAATTATACATCATTTTAAAGACCGCTATGTCAACAAATTACCTAAACATATTTCAGTGGATTTTGTCATTCAAAAAAATGAATTATCAGATTCCCGAACGCGTATCAAACCTTGGGGAACTGGACATGCTTTACTAGCTTTAAAGGAAACTGTTACCACTGGCTTCACCCTAATAAATGCCGATGATTTTTACGGTAGAAAAGCCTTTCAGCTCATGCATGACGCGTTGTTTAAGGATACTAATTTGAATCATTATTTGGTTGGTTATGCATTAAAAAACACGTTGTCCGATAATGGATCGGTTTCTCGTGGCATTTGTCATGTAGATAAAAACCAAAATTTAATTAACATTGAAGAACTTACGGCTATTATGAGGAATGATGCTGGTGAAATTTCAGCTCAAACTAATATAATTTCTGAAACGCTAAATCCAAACACCTTGGTGTCAATGAATTTCTGGGGCTTTAAACAATCAGTTTTTAATGTTGCAAATGATTTATTTTTGAAATTCTTACATACTATAACTGATTTTGAAAAAGACGAATTTTACATCACATATATTATTAAGCATCTTATTGAAAATAGTCCAAATAGTATTCAAGTATTAGCAACCGACAGCTCATGGTTTGGCATGACCTATTTAGCTGATGAAACTTCAGCACGTGAAAATATTAAAACACATATAGACAACAATTTCTATCCAAAAAAACTCTGGTAGACCATGCATAAATTAGATAACATCTGTGAGGCTTTTGGAATAGAAACTCCTTTGAAGTCAATTGAAACGCTACAATCTGGACATATAAATGATACATATTTGGTCACCCAACAAAATGATGAGAAGTTTATCATTCAAAAGTTAAACAGTCTTGTTTTTAAAAATGCCAAAGCTGTTATTGCTAATAAAATTGTGATTTCAGAACATTTACAGGCGAATTACAAAAAAACAAATTCACACTATCAGTCCGTAAATTATTTAAAAACAACGCAGAACGAATATATATTTAAAGAAGAAAAGTCCTATTGGAATGTTATGCGTTTTATTACCAATGCTTTAACTATTGATAAAGCAGAAACACCTCAAATAGCATTTGAAGCAGGAAAACTTTATGGCGATTTCATTTTAAATACCGAATCTATTTTACCAGAATCCATTACTGAAACATTAAAAGATTTTCATAATGTGCCTTTTAGGTTAACGCAATTTGAAACTGCTCTAAAACTTGCAAAATCTAATCGGTTAGAAGCGGCTGCTGATTTAATAGCATTCGTAAAAAAGCATGCAACAAGCATGAGTACCCTTGCCAGCTTGCAGGCTAAAAACCACTTCCCTATTCGAATTACACATAATGATGCTAAATTATCTAACATTCTATTTGACACCAAAAACAAAGGTTTAGCGGTTATTGATTTAGACACGGTCATGCCAGGATTAGTACATTATGATTTTGGAGATTCTGTACGTTCTATTTGCACCAAATCAACTGAAGATGAAACAGATTTATCTAAAATTTATATTGATTTAGAACTGTATGAAGCTTATTGCAAAGGCTTTGCTTTAAAAACAAAATCCATTTTAAAATCTGAAGAAATTGAAAATCTACCTTTAGGTGTTCAAACCATCATTTATATAATGGGGTTGCGCTTTTTAACCGATTTCTTAAACAACGATACGTATTATAAAACGGCCTATGCGAATCACAACTTTGATCGTGCTTTAAATCAGTTTACGGTATTGCAATCTGTTATTGACAATTTGGAGTCCATAGAGCGAATTACGAAGCAACATTTTACATAATATCGCGTAACACTTCGTTTTCCCTAGGTGTTTCCCAAGTTCCTCCTGTAAAATCAGGAATTTTTGTACTCGCACTATTATTGGCTACAGACATTTCGGATAATGGTGTAATTGCACTCCACATGACACTGTCATATAAATTAATATCTAAAGGTAATCCTTGATTTAAGCAACGCATCATTCTATAAATCATTACGAAATCCATTCCTCCATGACCAACGGCATTGGCATCAATTTGCGTTCGTAATTTTTTCCAAAGTGGATGATCATAGCGTTCGCGATAATCTTTGTATTCTTCATCTTTCAACCACGAATGTCCCCATTGCAATTCCGCATGGCCAACATATAATCTGGATGGATACCCTTCATGAACCGCTTTTGTTCCCGTAACTGTGTTGAGTCTGGAATAAGGTCTGCCCGTATGTGTATCAAATTGGAGCATGATAGTTTTACCTTTTTTCGTTTTAATTAACGAGGTATTCATATCACCACAAGCAAATTTTCGAGTTTTATAGTTTTCCTTTTTTGCTGCTTCACTCAAGCTCTGTTCTCTAGAACTCATACTCACTAAATGATCATAGTTATCACCCCGACCAATATCCATATAGGAGCTAACAGGACCTAAACCATGACCTGTATAAAAATTCCCATTATTGGTTTCATGATGTTTTATGCGCCACTGATCTTCATAATAATTTGCATCGAGCATGTGCTTCCGTAAATCGTGAATATAAGCACCTTCGGCATGATTAATATCGCCAAAGACGCCTTCGTTAATCATATTTAATATCCAGAGTTCTTCGCTATTAAAACAGCAATTCTCCATATACATGCAATGCTTCTTGGTGCGTTCTGCCACTTCAATTAGTTTCCAGCAATCTTGCAGTGTCAATGCTATAGGCTGCTCGCAAGCCACATGCTTATTATGTTCCATACCATATACGCACATTTCCGTATGGAAATTCCATGGTGTTGCAATGATTAGAATGTCAATATCGTCCCGCTTGGCCATTTTTTTCCAAGCATCTTCATCACCAAAATACAGATCAGCACCTTCAGGTTGCATTGTTTTTAAATAGTCGTTGTTTTTTGTGACTTTATCTTCTTTTAAATCAGAAAGTGCTACAATTTCAGCATGTTTATGTTTAATTAAATACTCAAACATCTGAATCAAAACAGAACCTCTGTTTCCCATACCAATCATACCTACGCGAACTTTCTCAATAGGTTTGTCGGCAAAATTCACCATGTTTCCTAGCGCTTTATTGGAACCTAATAAGGTATTTACAGCTTCGACTTCTTGTAGGTTTTCTCGGCTATTTCCAGCAAGTAAAGTTGGTGTTAGACCTAAAAAAAGTCCAACTCTTGCTGTTAGGTTTAAAAATGATTTTCTATTCATTTTATAGCGGTTTTGAAGTTCAACCCAAGTTATAAAATAAAAGTAAATAAAAAATATTCTTTAGTAAAAAGTAAGTTAGTTTAGGCCTTTGCTTTTAGCTAGCGTTTTTTGATAAATAGCCTCATATTGATGTACTATTTTAGATATTTCAAATTTGCTAGCTTGTTTTGTAGCCTGAAGTTTAAAGGCATTTAGTGTGTCTGTATCCTTTAAAATAGCCAATGCATTTTTACTCATGTCCTCAATATCACCAACATCACTTAAATATCCAGAAACGCCTTGTATGTTTACTTCTGGTATTCCTCCTGAGTTACTAGAAATAACAGGCACTCCAGAAGCCATAGCTTCCAAAGCTGCTAAACCGAAACTCTCGGTTTCAGAAGGTAAAACGAATAAATCTGAAAAGCACAAAATACGGTCTACTTCGTTACTATTTCCTAGAAATACGACTTTATTTTCTATGCCTAAATCAATTGCTAATTGTTCTGCACCTTCTTTTTCTGGTCCTTCACCAACCATCATGAGTTTGGCAGGTATTTCTTTCTGAATATTGTAAAATATTTTTATAACATCGGCAATGCGCTTTACAGGTCTAAAATTACTTACATGTGTTATAATACGCTCATCTTCGTGAGCCATCATAGCACGCTGGCAATCGGAAAAAGGACTATTATATTTCCCAACATCAATGAAATTGGTAATAACTTCAATGTCATTTTTTATATCAAATAAGCGAAGCGTATCACGTTTTAAACTCTCTGAAACGGAAGTCACAGCATCCGATTGATTTATACTGAATGTGACAGCTGTTTTATAAAAAGGATGACTCCCTACCAACGTAATATCTGTACCGTGCAATGTTGTAACAATGGGTACGTAAATACCTTCTTCTTGAAGCATTTTTTTCGCCATATAAGCTGCATAGGCATGGGGAATAGCATAATGAACGTGTAACACTTCAATTTTATGAAGCTTTACCATATCAACTAATTTACTTGAGAGCGCTAACTCATAAGGCTGATAATGAAATAACGGATATTCTGGGACTGTTACCTCATGGAAATGGACATTACTACCTAAAAGCTCTAACCGAACTGGTTGTTTGTAGGTTATAAAATGGACTTCATGACCACGTTTTGATAGCTCAATTCCTAACTCTGTAGCTACAACACCACTACCTCCAAACGTTGGATAACACACGATTCCTATTTTCATTCCTATACTATTCTATTAAAATTTTAATTATTGACAACTATCAAACTTGGTCGTAATAAAACGATTTTCTATACAAACTGATTCAAAATTAATCGATAATCGCTTCATAAATTAATTCCTGAATGTCTGTTCTAATATTTTCCTTTAATAGGGTGTTTGTTCCAGCATTAGGATACGTTCTATTAGCTAGAAACACATAAACAATTTCTTCTTCTGGATCCGCCCACGCATAGGTACCTGTAAAACCGGAATGTCCAAAACTAGACATAGAAATGCAACCACATGTTGGACCAGATTCTCCTAATTGCGGTTTATCAAACCCGACGCCTCGACGGTTATCTTTATCGCAATAAAAACACGTGTTGAATTTATCTAATGTTTCTGGTTTAAAATAGCGCTTTCCGCCATAAAAGCCTTTCTGCAAATAGGTTTGCATAATTTTAGCAACATCATTAGCATTACTAAAAATTCCTGCGTGACCACCTACGCCTCCTTGCATGGCTGCTCCCATATCATGCACATAACCTTGTACTTTTTGATAGCGGTAATAATCATCTATTTCTGAAGGCACAATATTAATATCACTAAATTTACTATTCGGATTGTATGTGGTATGATTTGCTCCCATTGATTGATAAAAATGATCTTGAACCAATTCATCTAACCCCTTTTCGTAGTGTTTTTCTAAATATTTTTTAAGAATGTAATACGGCAAATCACTGTAACGATATCGGAGGCTTTTTAATAAATCACTTTCTCTAATTATTTTCTGCATACTATCCTGATAATCGGCTCGCATGTATAATTCATTGGCCACTTTCACTGTGTATTTCCCGCCAAATTCTTTTCTATAATATTTAGTGTCTGGTTGTTTATTAGCGTCTAACGTGGCAAAATAAAACGGAATCCATGGACTTAAGCGTGCATAATGAGACAGCATTTCCTTTAACGTGATGTTCTTTTTATTAGAATTTACATATTCCGGAAGTATTTTGGATAGTTTGGTATCCAATGAAACAATACCTTTTTCCTCCAATTCCATTAATAATGGTAAGGTTGCCAATATTTTTGTTAATGAAGCCACATCATACATATCATTAAACTTCACAGGTTCTGCGTTGGCATCATAGGTATGTTTTCCGAAATTTTTATTGTAAATAACTTTACCTTTTCTGGCAACTAGTAATTGAATACCAGGTGTCATTTTTTCATCAACGGCGCGTTGCGCTATCGCATCAATTTTATGAAGTTTTTCAGTGCTCATACCAACTCGTTCTGGAATAGCATAGCCTAGTCGTGATAAACTTGACAATGTTAATCCATCACCTACAGCATAACCATTGCCAATAGAAACGGGTAAAGTTCCTTGTGCTTGTACAGCGCCAAAAATAATTTGGGCAGACGCATCTTGCGCAATTGGGCTATTTTGATAACTCACTACAAGACCTTCAATGTTTTCTAATGTTTTTACATTTAGTAATGCATAAGGTCTTACAAAAACATCAAGTATAACGGTATTTGTACGGGCTATTTCATAAAGCCAAACTAATTCTTTATCCGAAAATTCAAAACTTTTCCACGGATTATCATTAGAGCGATGAAAACCAATGACTACGGTATTATACGCTTTCAGTTTCTCTATAATTTCATCTAAATTATCGCCAGAAATTTCATGAACTTTCCCATATTTCTGAAGGCCTTCAAGAAAATGTGAACCATCATCATCTCCTAATTTTACATAAGCGATTTTTTTAGTTTCTAAATTCCTAATAGGTAAAATATCACCTTTGTTTTTTACAACCGTAATGGCATTTTCCATGAGCTTTTCATAAAGCACATCATCTTTTGGTCTGTTTAAATCCGCCAATAGGTTTTCTAACGCTACAGGAATAAATTTATTTAGTCCAACTTTATACTTCGATTTTAATATTTTTTTAACCGAATGTGCTAAACGTTCTTCAGTAATTTCACCTGAATTATAGGCATCTCTTATTTTATCAATTGCTTTTGGCACATCTTCAGAAATTAATAAAATATCATTTCCTGCTTGAAATGCAGCTAAATCAATATCACCAGGACTATCAAAGTTGGCAACACCTTTCATATTTAAGGCATCTGTAAAAATAAGTCCTTTAAAGCCAAGTTGCCCTTTTAAAATATCTGTAATCACATGTTTAGATAACGAGGTTGGTAAACCATTTTCAGACTCCAAAGCAGGAACATTTAAATGCGCTACCATAACACTAGAAACGCCATCTTTTATAAGTCGTTTGTATGGGTAAATCTCTATGGAATCTAATCGTTTTAAATCGAAATCTAGAGTTGGTAAGGCTTTATGCGAATCGGTATCCGTATCACCATGACCAGGAAAGTGTTTGGCACTTGATAAAACACCAGCATCGTGCATGCCTTGCATAAAAGCGGCTGCTTTTTCAGTGACATTTTCACGATCTTCTCCAAATGAACGGTTTCCAATAATGGGGTTTTTAGGATTGATATTAATGTCTATATCTGGAGCAAAATTAAAATGTACGCCTAGTCGTTTACAATGTTCACCAATATGATATCCGGCTTTTGTAACTAACTGGTTATCTTTAATAGCGCCAAGCGTCATGTTCCAAGGAAATGCATACGTAGAATCTAAACGCATGCTTAAACCCCATTCTGCATCCATACCAACTAATAATGGTACTTTTGCAACAGCTTGTAATTCATTGTTAAACCTAGCTTGATTGATTGGATCTCCTTTTGAAAAAATAATACCGCCAATATGATTATTCATCACCATTTGACTGATTGTATTTTCATGCCTTAAATCCATATTGGAGAATGCTTGAACCATAAAAAGTTGGCCAATTTTCTCATCTAAAGACATACCTCCATAAATACTATCCACCCATTTCATCTGGGCTTGAGCATCAGCGGTTAATAGTGGATCTGCAGTTTGAGCATAAACAAACGAATTTGAAACACTAAAAAGAACTAAAAGAATTAGTAATCGCATATATAAAAAGGAGTTAGTATTTAGATGTACATTAAAAACAGTGCCAAATTACCAATTTTAGCAAAAAGAAACACAGACTTTAAGATAGATTTATAACGTAATTATTGCGGAATTATTGATGTCATTTTCCTTTTCAATTTAAAATTATTTGAAATATTTCATATAAATCATTTATCTCAAATTTTTATAGACTTAAAAATGTAAAGAGCAAAACTATCGCTTAAATTAAAAAGGAATTAAAAACTAAATGATCTATTTAACAAAACGCGAATGCCAGCTTTCACTTGCAGGAACTTCCCAATACTCTTTAAATTCAGCAATATTATTTACCAAATTATTAAATACGATTGTATTTTTAGAAACGGCTCGATCTTTTGCCATTTGTCGGAAATCGGTTAAGGTTTTATAAGCTACAAAATCGCCTTGTTTATAAGACACATTCATTTTATCCATTAAATCCACATTATATTCCTTTTCCAATCCTTGAATAAAATGAACAGACGCATCAATAGAACAGCCCGTTGCTTTATTTAAGTTCTGATTTAGCGCTAACACAATAAATCGCTTATATTTAATAGTATAACCAGCTTGCAAATCACTTCCGTGAGCCGTCCAGTTTTCTACAAAGGTTTTGAGTTTAGTCTCAATTTCTTCCAATTCAACATCTGTGAATGTGCGGTTTGCTTGGAATATCCAAACACGTGATTCCTCTGGTAATGTATTAAAATCTACTAGCATTTTTTGTTTTTTTTACTGTTACTAAAAACTGTTGTAAGTCCCATTATTAATCCGAAAAAGAAGAAATAGAACAAAAATTTATTTAAATCGAATGGTTCATTCCCAAGGTAATCGAAAGCTGCCATGGCAAGCGCAAATACAAAACCTTGGATTCCACCTGAAATTAACCCTTTTTTAATGTTTTTTGAATTAACCTTCATAGCATTTATGCTTTGGTTATTTTGTTCCTAAAAGCAATGGCCATAAAAAGTCCTGTAAAAACAGCTTGAAAAATATATCTTTCCCAAATTATTGGCTCTTCTTTAAAATAATCCCACAGAAAAAGGCCTAACCCATTAAATAATCCAGCGACAACACCAAAAACAATTCTTGTTTTTAAAGGTAATCTCTGTATTTTCAATTCCATGAGATTTATTTTTTACGGTTACGAAGTCGCACATAATCAAGAACCAAAACGCCAATACCAAAAAACACAAATTGATAGATGTATTTTCCAAAGTGGGCTACATCGTCAAAATAATAATCATAAGCATAAATAGAACCAGCAACTGCCAATGCTGCAATTACGGCAGAAATGTAGTTTGCTTTTTTCACTATTGATCCTTATTGCGTTTCTGTTCCTCCTTTTGCACCTTTCGGTACGCCATATATGCGTTAAAACAGCCGAATAGCACAAAGTGCAATGCAAATTTTAAAATTGAAAACTCGCGTTCCATAAAATAATCGAATGCCACCATGACAAGGGCAAACATGATTCCAGAAATAACACCTAATTTTATATATGTTTTATTTTTTTCAAAAAAGCTCATAAATTCTATAAATCTTCAGCGTTAGCAATTAGTTCCGCAATATCCATTACTTCAATATTAGCTTCTTGATCTTTGGCTTTTACGCCATCCGTCATCATGGTATTACAAAATGGACAACCAGCAGCTATAATTTCTGGTTTGGTTTCCATGGCTTGTTCTGTACGTTCTACATTTATTTCTTTATCACCTTTTTCGGCGTCTTTAAACATTTGAGCACCTCCTGCTCCACAGCATAACCCACGACTTTTGCAGCTTTTCATTTCTATTAATTCTGCATCCAATTTACGGATCAACTCACGTGGTGCTTCATAAACACCATTAGCACGACCTAAATAACAAGGGTCATGAAATGTGATTCGTTTGCCTTTAAATTGGCCACCTTCAATAGTTAAACGGCCATCGTCCAACAAGGATTTTAAAAATTGTGTGTGGTGCATAACTTCATATTGACCACCAAGTTCTGGATACTCATTTTTCATGGTATTGAAACAATGCGGACAGGTAGTTACAATTTTCTTGATCTCGTAAGCATTCATTACTTCTATATTCGTAACGGCTTGCATTTGAAATAAAAATTCGTTTCCACTTCGCTTTGCTGGATCACCAGTACAACCTTCTTCGGTTCCTAGAACAGCAAAATCTACATTTGCTTTATTTAATATCCGTACGAAAGCTTTGGTTATTTTCTTGGCTCTATCATCAAAACTTCCTGCGCAACCAACCCAAAATAATACTTCTGGTTGTTTGCCTGCTGCCATATATTCTGCCATAGTTGGCACTTTTAGTTGTTCGCTCATAATAAATTCTTATTCGTGTTGACCATCATCAAAAACTTGGATGGTGACTTTTTTATCGACTAAATCTGTAAATTTCCCTCTGTATTGTGTGGCTTTCACCAAGTGGTTATCAATCCAATGGTAATTTCCACCTCTTGGTTTGCCCATTAATAGACTATGGAATTTAAATCCATGTTTGTTAAGCCATTTTTCCGTAACATCCCGATGATCTTCAGTTCTGGAAGTGAAGAAGCAAATTAAATGACCTTCTTCATACCATTTGTTACAGGTTATTAAAGCATCTGGATACGGCTCACAGGTTCCCATACGCTCAGGTTCTTCATTTGGCACATCTTCTGTGATGGTACCATCAATATCTATTAAATAATTTTTTACGCCTTCTGGTAAAATAGGACTTACTTTTTCGCCTGCTTCAACCTTTTCATGCAATAATTTATCTGCGTCTTCTCTTTTCATTCTATTCCTACTTTATTCACTATTTTTTTGAAGGCTATCGTTTGCTGTTTCCGTATTCATTTCTAAAAAATCATCTTTAGAAATTCGGATAATTATGGCGAGCTTCTTGGTGCCATTTTCTAAAATGTTATCTGGATTGTAGCGTTCATCATAGGCACGATTCAAAGCTTCATAACCAATTTTAGTTGTTTGACTTTCTGAACAATAATCGCAAAAAACAGTTATTAATTTAATGCCCTCTGCTTCCCTGTTTTGATACGTGATTTCCGTATAAACCTTAATTTGTAAAGAATCCTTTGCATAGCCTTGAGCGTGCATGTTATTTATTCCTAAAAAAAATACACAAACTAAAAGGCTATATGTTACAAGACAATTTTTAATGATAATTAGATTTATATAGAAGCGCTATTCGTTCTTCCAGTTTAAGCGATCCATTTGGTTATAAGGCCAAGGTGCCGCGTTATTTTCAATATTTGTCATCATATTATTCAATTCCATTGGCGCTGCACTTTCTTCCATCACTAAATAACGACGCATATCCATAATAATAGAAAGCGGATCAATACTTACCGGACAGGCTTCTACACAGGCATTACAGGATGTACAAGCCCATAATTCTTCACGCGTAATATAATCGTCTAATAATTGTTTTCCATCATCTTGAAAAACGCCTTTATTCGCGTCTATATTTTTCCCAACTTCTTCCAGTCTATCTCGCGTATCCATCATAATTTTACGAGGCGATAGTTTCTTGCCTGTTAAATTTGCTGGACATTCACTGGTACAACGTCCACATTCTGTACAAGTATATGCGTTTAATAATTGTACCCAATTTAAATCTTGCACATCACTAGCACCAAATTTTGCAGGCACGTCATTTTCATCTTCTTCAGCTGGTGCAGCATACGGATCGGCATCTGGATCCATCATCATTTGAACCTCTTTAGTAACAGCTTCTAAATTATCAAGCTGCCCTTTTGGCTTCACCTTACCATAATAGGTGTTAGGAAATGCTAATAAAATGTGTAAATGCTTGGAGAAATATAAATAATTAAGGAACCCTAAAATCCCTAAAATATGTAGCCACCAAGCTGCACGTTCAATAATATGAACCGTTGCATCTGGTAAGCCATAAAATAGTGGCGCTATAAATTGACTGATCACATTCCCTGATTCCATGCTTTGGAATTTAAGATCTGTTGCGTTCATTACTAGGAATAAAGCCATTAATACCATTTCAATATACAGAATGATATTTCCATCATTTTTTGGCCAACCTGTCATTTCCGCTTTCCAAAAACGTTGTATTTTAATCACATTTCTACGTAACCAGAAAATAACAACTGAAACAAAGACTAAAGCTGCTAGTATTTCAAAAGAACCAATAAGGAAACCATAAACCGATGCTGGTAAGAGTTCAGAAAATATTCTGTGTGAACCAAAAAGTCCATCAATAATAATCTCTAGGACTTCAATATTAATTATAATAAAACCAACATAAACAATAACGTGTAGAAATCCAGAAACTGGACGTTTTACCATTTTACTTTGGCCTAAAGCAATATTAATCATGTTTTTCCAACGTTGTGATGTATTATCACTCACGTCCACATCTTGGCCTAGTTTAATGTTACGAAGTAGTTTTTTGACATTATTAGCAAAATAGCCAATACCAATAATTAAGGCAATGGCAAAAATTATGTTTGGAATGTAATTCATGGTTGGTATGGTTTATTCTCTTGGACTTTCCGGTTTTTCGTAATCGTCTTTATTTTTTCCACCAAAAACAGATACATTTATGTAACGTTTTGGATTAAGTTTAACATCTTGTAACAATTCACGTAATTGTAAGGAAGCAATTTCTAAATTATTATACAGTTTATCATCCTTCAGTAATTTTCCCATTGTTCCTTCTCCTTTTTCAACATCAGACAAAAGTGCATTCACATTTGATAACGTATTATCTAAATTTGCAAGTGTTGTTGATAGGTCCACTTCTTTCAAGCCATCCGTAAACGTAGCGAGATTACCACTTATTGAATCGAAGTTTTTTATAACTGCCGATAGATTCGCATCGTTTTTAACCACCAATGCCGTAACGGAATTGGATAACATGTTAAATGATTTAATAGTTTCATTTAATTCGGCGATGGCATTTCTTAAACCTTTTTCTGAATCATCTCTTAAAATGTCGTTAACACCTATTAGTAAGGTATCTGCTGATTTCAAAGTTGTACCCAAATCGGTACTAATATCTGAAAAATTACCAGTTAATTGTTGCACCAATCCCATTTCCACTTCGGATTCGAACATAGTCCCATCTTCTGCAATTTGGCCATCATTTAGATCAACAATTGCAATGGCATTATCACCTAATAAACCTGATGAATACAAACGAATTTTACTATTTTTAGAAAATTCTAGATCATTATCAACCGTAAAAGTAACCCGTGTTTTGGCAGTTTCTGGGATGTATTTAATTTCTTTAATTTGACCAATTGGATTTCCTTTTATGGTAACAGGGGAAGATGTTGCTAATGCATTATAATCAAATTCTGTATAATAGGTATTGGCGCCATCCAACAGGTTTTTACCTTGTAGAAAGTTAATTCCAAAAATAAGAAAAACGATTCCTGAAATGACTAATATGGCAGTTTTAACTTCTTTAGATAGTTTCAAATTGATGATATTTGGTTATTAAACAAAATTAGAAATAAATTAATAAAGAATGTGCTTAATTAGCAGATGTTTTTAGCACATTTGCTAAAGGTATGAGTTCTCCATTTTTAAAAGCAACAATAAAACAACCATCGTAACCTTTGGCATCTGCTTCATCTTTATACTGCTTGGCCATATTATAATCTGATGTATTACCAAAATAATATTTATAAAGATTACCAATTTGTGTTTTTGAAATTGGGTCTAACCCTTTAAAATTATACGGTTTGGTCACAATGTTACGCGAACTGGCAGCAATTTGAATTTTAAATGTTATGCCTTCGTAAATATCAGGTATTTCTGTTGTTTTGATAGCGTTAGCAATAGATTCATTCAATTTTTCAGGTTGAAAAGAATCGCCAACATTGCTATCTAAATTATTTTTATAATGTAGAATAGCTTCTTTTATAGCCATGGACATTTCATGTTGTCCTTTACCTGAATTGAGATAAGCACCTTCTGGTTTATACGTTAAAAAACCTGTTTCAATTAAAACACTTGGCATATAAGTATTGTGCAATACCCAAAATCCGGCTTGTTTTACACCACGACTTTTTCGATTGAGTTTTCCTGTGAAATTAGTTTCTATATAACTTGCCAATTGTATGCTTTGATCCAAGAACTCCTCTTGCATAAGTGTTAGGCCAATAAGAGACTCTGGTGAATTAGGATCAAAACCTTCATAATGCTTCTCATAATCGTCCTCTAAGAAAATAACTTCATTTTCTTTTTTAGCAATATTAAAGTTTTGTTCATTGGCATGTAATCCAAGTACAAAAGTTTCCGTTCCATAAGCGCTACTTTTTGAATGCGCATTGCAATGAACAGATACAAATAAATCGGCATCGGCTTTATTTGCTATGGCAGCACGTTCACGTAATTTCAGGAAGACATCTGTTTTTCGCGTGTAGATAACTTCAATATCTTTATTTTTTTCTAACTCCTTACCTACTTCCAGAACAATATTAAGCGCAATATTTTTTTCTTTGTAACCATTTCCTAAATTACCTGGATCATGACCACCATGACCAGCATCCAAGACAACCACAAATTTATCGGACTTGCTTTGCGAAAACACTGAATTAACAGAAGAAACTGTTAAAAGCAATGTAAATAATAAGAAACTTATATAGGTGTTCGTTTTCATAAATGATATAACAACTTTTTTATTAGTTTATTTTAATTTTGGAATTTTTGGATATATTAATTTAATCACAAAAAATATATGTAATTTTGGCAATTCAAAAACCGAGCCATACTTTTACAAAAATACATTTAAAAGCGTTGCGTACAAACAACTTTCACATACTTTTTGCCTTAAGTTTTACAGTGTTTATCAACACGTTTGGCTTTGCCCAAGATTTGCCAAAATCGGGAATACAGGTAGAATCAAGCACTGATAACGATAGCTTAAATGTGAGTATTGGCGATGCTTTAAAGCCAATAACTTCTGAAAAAGGGCAAGATTCCACACTTAATGATACGGTAAAACCCAAGCCAGAAATGCTTACCGGCCCTATAAAATACATAGCTACAGATTATACATCCTTTAATAATAAGGAGCAAAAACTGTATATGTATAATGAAGCCGAAGTGTATTATGAAGACATGGAGCTTAAGGCTGGAATTATTGTTATTGATTACAACACCAACACGGTTTTTGCAAAAGGTATTGTAGATTCTACAGGGCTATATACCCAAGCACCTATATTTAAACAAGCCGATAATGAGGTGAAACCCGATTCTATAAAATTTAATACGGTAACAGAAAAGGCTTTAATTTATAATTCCAATACCCAACAAGGCGATATTAAAATATTTGCACCTATTACCAAAAAGGTAAACGACTCTGTTATATTTCTCTATAAAGGGCGTTTTACAACAGCAAAAGATATTGAAAACCCGGAGTACTATTTTCAAGCTAGTAAGATAAAAATTGTGCCTGGCGAAAAAATTGTAGTCGGTGTTACCAACATGGTTATAGCCGATGTGCCCACTCCTTTAGGTTTGCCATTTGGTTTTTTTCCTTTGACAAATAAGCAAACATCAGGTGTTATTATTCCAACTTTTGGAGAAGAAAGTAATCGTGGATACTTTATTCAGAATGGTGGTTATTATTTTGCTTTAAGTGATTATTTTGATTTAGCTGTGTTAGGCGACTATTACACCAATGGTAGTTATGGCTTACGAATGGAAAGTGCATACGCTAATAAGTATAAATTTCGTGGTAATCTTGGATTTCGCTATGAAAACCTAATTAATAGCGAACGTGGTTTCCCTGATTACGGGAAATCTAACATTTATAATATTCGTTGGTCTCATGCACAGGATCCGAAGGCCAATCCGAATTCACGATTTTCAGCATCTGTCAATTTAGGAAGTAGTAAATACTATCAGACATCTATAAATCAAGTTAATGCACCTAGTTTCTTAAATAACACGTTGGCATCATCTGTATCTTATGCAAAAACCTTTCAAGGTGAACCACAAGTAAATTTAAGTGCTACTGCCACCCATTCGCAAAACACGAATACTGAAGTTATTAATATGACATTACCTACTGTTCAAGCTAGTGTAAGCCGTATTTTCCCTTTTGCGCCTAAAGAAGGCATTAAAAAAGGGATTATTCAGAATGTTAATTTTCAATACAATGTCCGTGCAGAGAACAGGATAGAAACAACTGATTCCCTATTCTTTAAAAAAGAAATGTGGGATAGTGCAGAAAATGGTATGCAACACAGTATTCCATTAACAACAAACTTTAAAGTGTTTAAATATTTAAGTTTAAGTGCTAGTACTTCTTATGATGAGACTTGGGTTTTTGAAACGGTTAATAAATATTACGATCCCGATGAAAAGAAAGTAGTTACAGAAACTGAAAAAGGTTTTGATGCATTCCGTACCTATAATTTTAGCACCAGTTTAGGAACCACCGTATATGGAATGTTCGATTTTAGAAAAGCAGGCAAAGATCCTAAAATTCAACAAATCAGGCATGTTATGAGACCGTCTATGAGCTATAACATAAACCCGTCATTTAGTAATTATTACCAAACCTATGAGGTAGTGAGTGCAGATGGTTTAACCGTTACAGAAGAAGAATATACCCGTTTTGAAGGTGGTATTTTTGGCGTTCCAAATAACCGCTACTCCAGTTCTATAGGTATGAGTTTGTCTAACAATATAGAAGCTAAAGTACGTGATAGAGATTCTACAGCAACAGAAGCAAAGAAAATAAAACTACTTGACAATCTTAATTTTTCAACAGCATATAATTTGGCTGGAGATTCATTAAACTGGAGTCCGTTGAGAATGTCTGGAGGAACTCAGATATTAAATAATAAAATGTCCATCAACTTTGGTGCTACATTAGACCCATATGCTTTAGATAATAATAACGCCAAAATTGATAAGTTTAATATTGATAATGGTGGAAGTTTGTTCCGATTAACCAGTGCCAATGTTACCATGAGTTACTCCATTTCAAGCAGTGATTTTGATGGTACAGAAAACGACCGAAGCACAGCAGAAAATTTACGTAGTGGTGGTCGTGATGATGATTTATTTGGCCGTGCCCAAGATTTTTCAGACCAAAGTTATTACGACAACGAAGATGACGACAAGGAGCGAAAACCTAGCAAGTTATATACGAGTAAAATTCCGTGGAATATTAAATTTGCTTATGCTGCAAATTACACGAATACGCGAAGAGAGAATGAAATATCATCGCATTCACTCATGTTTTCTGGCGATGTAGAAATTGCGCCGCAATGGACTTTTGGAGCTTCATCGGGTTATGATTTTAAAAATAATGGTTTTACATACACCCAATTACGTTTTGAGCGTGATTTATTAAGTTGGCGCATGAATTTTAGCTGGGTTCCTTTTAGTACTAGAAGTTCGTGGTATTTCTTTATTGGTATAAAATCCAATATCCTGAAAGATATTAAATATGATAAACGACGCCAGCCTGACCAACGACTATAATTTATTCTAATACGACTAATTAAAAAGCTTTTTTCAATGAAAACAATAATTAACACGAAACACGCTCCTGCTCCAATTGGGCCTTATAACCAAGCCGTTTTAGTAGGAAATATGCTTTATACCTCTGGACAAATTGCCATTAATCCTGTAACAAACGAATTAATTTTAGATACTATAGAACTGGAAACAGAACAGGTTATGCAAAACATGAAGGCTGTTTTAGAAGCTGCAGATATGACTTTTGAAAACGTTATTAAATCAACCATATTTATAAGTGATATGGGTAATTTCTCAAAAATCAATGCGGTTTATGCAACATATTTTAATTCAGATACAGCACCAGCCCGTGAAACCGTAGAAGTTGCCAATTTACCAAAATATGTAAATGTGGAAATTAGTATGATGGCTGTCAAATAGCAATCTTAAAAGGCCATAGACCAGCCAAAACCCAACGTATTACTGTCCGAACCAATATCTTGAAAAGTAACCGAGCGTAAATAGGATAACTTTACAGCTTGTGTTTTTGTAATCGGTGCTCCAAACGATATGGCTCCTAAAAAATCGCCACGTGCATCATTTTGTGATACACCATCAATTGTTGCGGAACCACCACTTCCTAATCCAGCACTTGCAGAAACCCACATCCTATTTTTAAATCGATGGATTAAATGAGATTGCACGGCATATAGGGGATTTTGTTTCTTTTCTTGATTATTAAAAAACTGGTTGTTCGTCGTGAAAATAAAGACGGAAGTCGTTAATTCGTAAGACCATTGTCCCCAATTATGAACCATTCCTATTTGCGGTCTAAAAATAAACCGATTATTTCCTAAATTAATTAAACGATCCTCCGCATACTGCCCTAAAGGGAAATTAACGGCCAATGAAACACCTAACATCGTGTTCACAGGATTGGCTTTCATATACTCCATCATTTCAACCCTGCCCATGGCATTTGGACCAATTAAATTTAAGGAAACCCGAACTCTAGGGTCTGCAAAACCTTGTCTATTAAGCAATTTAGGTTCTCCAGAAATTTTACCTTCCCATTGTCCAAAAACATACGGAATTGTAACATCTACTCGTGCTAATTTATCCCCAATTTTAAAAGGCTGAACATAAGATATGGCAATAACATCCATATTTTGCTTTACATCCTCGGTTTGCAAAACAGGATCAAAATAAATATCACTTTCAGAAAATGCATAACCTGCGCCAATTACATGCGTTCCCAATGGTAAAGGTGTCCAACGACGTGGTTCTATATCCTGCGAAAAAACAAAAGAATTCATGGCTAACAAGCACACTATAATACCCAGATTTTTCAAAAATTTCCGATTCATAAAATTATTCGATTTATCAAAATACCATTCTGTACGTATTACTTTGTTTTAAGCCAACACAAATTAAAATATTTAAATTAGAATTCTATCAAATACGTTAAAATAATGAATAGAAATAAAGTCGCATGAAGTTTTACTAATCTGGAACGTGTATATTTGAATAACCCTTATTACAATATAATATGCGCATAGAACACGATATAAAGTTAGGTTTTAAAGATGTCATGATTCGTCCAAAACGATCGACCTTAAAAAGCAGAAAAGACGTGAGTTTAGAACGTGAATTCACTTTTTTACACAGTAAGAAAACATGGACGGGCATTCCAATTATGGCTGCCAATATGGACACCGTTGGCACGTTTGAAATGGCTCAAGCATTATTTAAGCATTCATTATTTACTACCATTCATAAACATTATTCGGTGGAAGAATGGAAAAGCTTTATAGATGCTGCTCCAAAAGAAATTGCAAATTATATTGCGGTTAGTACAGGAACGGGAAGTGAAGATTCTAATAAATTAAAAGACATTCTAAATGCGTGTCCGCAACTCAATTTTATATGTATTGATGTTGCAAATGGTTATTCTGAACATTTTTCCAATTTTGTTAGAAAAACGCGAAAAGCGCACCCTGACAAAGTTATTATAGCCGGAAATGTGGTTACTGGTGAAATGGTAGAAGAATTATTATTGTCTGGAGCTGATATTATTAAAGTCGGAATTGGTCCAGGATCTGTTTGTACCACACGCGTTAAAACGGGCGTTGGCTATCCGCAATTATCCGCTATCATAGAATGCGCGGATGCTGCCCACGGACTTGGGGGACAAATAATAAGTGATGGTGGTTGTACGACACCTGGTGATGTTGCCAAAGCCTTTGGTGCTGGTGCTGATTTCGTAATGCTTGGAGGCATGTTAGCTGGACATGATGAAAGTGGTGGTGAGTTGATAGAACGTGATGGCGAAAACTATAAACAATTTTATGGTATGAGTTCTGAAACCGCTATGGATAAACACGTTGGTGGTGTTGCTGAATATCGTGCTAGTGAAGGGAAAACGGTTGAAGTTCCGTACAGAGGTTCTGTTGAAACAACGGTGTTTGATATTTTAGGCGGTTTACGAAGTACGTGCACCTATGTTGGCGCACAACGTTTAAAAGAACTTACCAAACGAACAACCTTTATTCGTGTGGCTGAACAAGAAAATCAAGTTTATACAAAATAGTTTGTTAAAAAATAATCTATGTTTAACAAATAAATAATTTACAAACCTTTAATTAAAAGCAAGGCAGTTGCCGGATTGGTTGCCAATGGTACATCATGCACATCACACAAACGCATCAGCATCAAAACATCAGGTTCATGTGGGTGTTTTGCTAATGGATCTCTGAAAAAAAGCACCATCTTGCACAATCCTTCGGCTACACGACCCGCTATTTGCGCATCACCGCCTAAAGGTCCGGACAATAATTTTTTCACATTAAATCCAGCACTTTCCACCTTATTACCAGTGGTTCCTGTAGATACTAATGTGATATAATCTTGATGAAAAAACGCTTTATGTTCATTTAAAAACTGAACCATTTCAGCCTTTTTTCCATCGTGTGCTATAATTGCTATTTCCATTATTCGTTTTTATTGGTGTGATAATTAACCAAACCATCAATTGGTCGTTTTACTATATTGCCCACTTTATAATGATATTCTTCGGCGACTTCTAAAATTTCATCTTTTGAAAAATACGAGATAGAACCTGCAAAATGAACAGGAACCGATTTAATTTCTTCTTTAAACTGTAGAATCATATTTTCAGAGAAAAGTCGCAAACCTTTTTTAATCAAATTTTTGATATAAACGTTTTCCTTATGCAAAAACATAAATTCAGCAAAACTGGCTAAATAGGCATTCGGATTGGGTTGTTTATATAGGTTGTGCTTAATAAAATCTGTATCCATATTATAGGTCTCGGCAAAAGCAGTCCGGAGGGTTTCTGGCATGTGATAAAAATAATAATCCCGAATTAACTGTTTGCCATAGTAATTCCCAGACGCATCATCCATAAGTGAATATCCCAACGAGTTAACACGTTGATGCACATGGCTGCCATCAAAATAACTACAATTAGAACCTGTTCCTAAAATACAAACCACAGCTGCCTCATTTGGTTCATTAACGGTTGCACGAATGGCTGCATAGGTATCTTCCTTCACTTCAATTAAAGCGTTTGAAAAGATAGATGCCAAAACCTGTTTTAAAAGTAATCGTGGCTTTTCAGTTCCACAACCGGCTCCATAAAAATAGACGTGAGTAACAGCCAATTTATGTTTATTTAAGTCGGGTTGCTCATTGATTATATTATAAAGTTCAGCCTCTTGTAAAATGGCTGGATTTAAACCTTTTGTTTTTATTTTTTCTAACAAATGATTGCCGTTTATATCAACGGTAAGCCAATCACATTTTGTAGAACCACTATCAACAATTACTATCATATTTCTAAAAATAAAAAATTCGCAGTCTACAATTAAAATTATAAAACTGCGAATTCAAATGTAGCATTATATTTATAAACTGTTAATATGCTCGGCTAATTCTACTAATTTACAAGAATAAGCATACTCATTATCATACCAAGCTACTAACTTGAAGAATCGAGAATTCAATTCGATAGCTGAATCGGCATCAAAAACACAGGTGCGATCTTCACTTACAAAATCTTGTGAAACCACAGCATCTTCGGTATAACCTACAATTCCTCTTAAAGAACCTTCTGCAGCTTCCTTAAATACTTTTTTAATGGCTTCTAAAGAGGTTTCTTTTTTGGTTCTGACTGTTAAATCAACAACAGACACATTAGCTGTAGGCACACGAAATGCCATGCCTGTTAATTTCCCTTCTAATTCTGGGATGACTTTACCAACGGCTTTAGCGGCTCCAGTGGTTGTTGGAATAATATTATTTAAAGCAGAACGCCCTAAACGGTAATTCTTGGCACTTGGACTATCTACGGTATGTTGCGACGATGTTGTAGCATGAACCGTTGTCATTAAACCTTCTTCAATACCAAAATTATCATTCATAATTTTAGCCATTGGTGCTAAACAATTTGTTGTACAAGAGGCATTTGAAACTATGGTATCCGTTGCTTTAGCATCTAAATGATTAACACCCATTACAAACATAGGTGCATCTTTACTTGGTGCAGAGATTACCACTTTCTTGGCGCCAGCATCAATATGTGCTTGAGCCGATTCTATTGTTTTAAAAATCCCAGTACAGTCCGCAATAACAGCTGCTTCAACGGCATCCCATTTTAAATTTTTTGGGTCACGCTCTGCTGTTACACGAACGGTTTTTCCATTAACAACTAAATGGCCATTTTCCACCTCAACCGTTCCATTAAAACGGCCATGAACTGAATCATACTTTAATAAATAGGCTAAATGGTTAACATCAAGCAAATCATTAATTGCTACAACCTCAACATCTGGCCTTTCCATAGTTGCTCTAAATACAATACGACCAACGCGTCCAAATCCGTTTATTCCTAATTTTAATTTAGCCATAATTTTTACTATTTTTTATTATTACTATTTGTTACGTGGTCATAATATCCGACACGCGTAATAATTCTTTATTTATTTCTGTTTTGCCTTTTACGGCTTTTTCTAATGGTGTTAATGCCATTTTATTATCTAAAATACCAACCATAAAATTTGTTTTCCCTTCTAATAAAGTTTCCACTGCCTTCACGCCCATTCTACTGGCTAAAACACGATCAAAACAGGATGGTGACCCACCACGTTGCATATGTCCTAATACCGAAACACGTACTTCGTATTCTTCCATATTTTCTTCAACGTAATCTTTCAATTCGAAAACATTTTTTCCAATCTTATCGCCTTCCGCTACCACAACAATACTAGATGATTTACCAGATTTTTTACTGCGTCTCAATGATTCTAAAAGTCTATCCAACCCTAAATCTTCTTCAGGGATTAATATTTCTTCAGCTCCTGCTCCAACACCTGCATTTAATGCAATGTGACCAACATCGCGCCCCATAACTTCCACAAAAAATAAGCGTTTGTGTGAACTTGCTGTGTCTCGTATTTTATCAATCACCTCAACAACCGTATTTAAAGCGGTATCAAAACCCAACGTAAAGTTGGTGCCAAAAATATCATTATCTATAGTTCCTGGAATACCGATAATTGGAAAATCAAAGGCTTTATTAAAAACTAAACCACCAGTAAAACTACCATCACCTCCTATAATAACCAAGGCTTCTATACCTGCTTTAACAAGATTTTCATGGGCTTTTTGCTGACCTGCATCTGTTCTAAATTCTTTAGATCTAGCAGACTTTAACATGGTGCCTCCTTTATTGATGATATGGTTTACACTACGTGCGGAAAGTGGTTTGAAATCGCCTTCAATCAATCCTTCAAAACCGCGATAAATACCTATACATTCTATTTCATGATATGCACAGGTTCTAACAACGGAACGAATGGCGGCATTCATTCCTGGCGAATCTCCACCAGATGTTAAAACACCTATTCTTTTAATATTTTTTGACATGATTTTTTCACTTGATTATGTAAATCTACTAAAGAAAAACTATAAATAACATGCTATTTGTCACTGTTTTTAATTCTTTTCTTCCTCATCCTTAAAGCCGATGTAGCCAGGTAGGTTTTTATTATTTTCTTCAGCTTGCTCTGCTTCTTTGGCTTTTTCTTCTTCGTATTCGTGTTTGCCTTTAAAAATAATTTGAATCAGTTCACTAAACGTGTCAAAATCCACATTCCATGCAATACCAACACCTTGGGTATAGCCAATTTCTTCACCAAAATTTCGGATACTATTTTCCCGATTGAAAACTTTAGCTGTCAGTGTACCTTCATCATTTAATAGAAAGTCTATTTGAACATCTCCAGCAATAACCGTTTCACTAACACCACCAACGGGCACACCTACTTTACCATTAATTAAAATGCGGTCGCTAATATTGGTTTGAAGCGTCACACCTAAGCGATCATCTGTTTGATAGTCTGGTGTGTTTTCGCCAGCTTCATAATTTAAACCAATGTTTACTTTATTATCACTGGTTGAAAAGAAACCGTTAATAATACCATTTAAACGTTCGGTGATAGTTCCGGTTATATTTATATCATTTAATCGGTTTGAGAAGGCACCTGTTGCTAATAAATATAGCGCTTGATTATCTCTGTCTTCTTTGGAATCTAATCGGTAATTTAATTCTGATTTCACCGTAGAACTCACGTTTGGAAATTCGAATTCAAATTCGATATCGGGCTTTTCTAAAGGCCCACTTAACATGGTTAACACGTGAACAGGAATACTCCTATTAATAGGATTGTCCAGTAATGGTGATGGATTTGCTTGCGTTTTATAAATAGCGCTTATTTCAATTTGAGCTGAAAATGGATCGCCTTCCCAAGCCAAAGTTCCACCGGGTTCTACAATAAATTTCTTTTGAACAATGCCACCATACATAAAGTTATAAACACCATCAAATACCGAGAAATCACCATAAATATTAAATTTACCATTGGTATTAATATCAATTAGTAACCCACCAACTCCACTTCCTTTTATGGTACTTCCAGACACTTTATCAATCACAATTTCTATTTCGGCATCTTGCGTAATATCTAATTCAAAATCTAATTCTAATCCCGAAATATTCTGCGTACGAACCTCCTGACCCAATGATTTGGCAAGTTTTTCTTCGGGCGTTAAAAAATGAATAAAGGAATTATCACCAAAGCTTGCAGAATCTGTTAAAGGAATAACAAAGGTTGTACCTGGCTTGGTTTCACCAACAACGCTTATCACCAAATTACTTGTAGCTCCTTTTATACTGGCAATACCACCAATAAATCCAGTTCCGTAATAGGGTGCTTCTTCTGTTTCTTCTTGGGTATCTAAAACCAATAATCGTTGTGTATTAATATCTAAATCTAAACTCCAATCGCCAAAATTAACATGGTTAATGGAGCCATCTAAAATACCTTTGGAATTATATTTGGTGTCTGTTATTCGGATGTTATTAAAAACAAAACTCTGATTATCAAGCGTTACCGATGATTTATTAGCAAATTCAAAATCGACATTTAAATACGGAACCGTTAATCCGGAATTGTTTAATACCAAATCGCCATTTAATTGAGGCTTTTTTAAACTTCCTTCTAGTCTAGCGACACCAGTAACGTCTCCTCTAATATTTGTTAGAATACCAGACAAGAATGGGTTTAATGGTGACAGGTTAAAGTTGTTTAAATTTAAATCGACGTCTATAGTTGAAACATTTGATGCCACATCAATAATACCAATAGCGGAAAAGGATTCATTCGCATCATCTTTAATTTTGGCGTACACCGAATAGTTTGTAAGCGATTCATTACCACGTATTTGAGCATCAAAAGAACCAAGGACCAGCTTATTAATTTCCAAATCATCGATCGTAATATTGGCATCTGGCAAGTAAAGTCCGTTTTGCTGAAAAACATCCAACTTACCGTTTACGTTTCCGCGTAAATCCAAACTATCTATGGATGGTGTAATTTTAGCCAAATCAACATCCTTAAAATTTAGTTTGATATCCTTGTAGGTAGAATCCCGTAATTCACCGAAAAGCTTTATCTGCTCGCTATTGTGACTCATTAAAAATGAATCTATTTTTACATTTTTAAAATTATTATCAAAAACGAGCCTGTTATTCCGGTTTCTATTTTCATTTAATATCCACGTATTCCCTTTAAAAGTGATATCTGATTTACTAAAACCAACAACCGATTTATTCTCTTTATTTATAGTGTGGTAAAAACTTAAATTATAGATATCGTTATTGTTTTTACCGCCATTAAATTCCGAACGAATAAACAACGTATCCTTAAGGGTTACGTTAATTAAGTTGAATTTAGAAATATTATAAAAATTGGTATTGATACTATCTACTTCTACATAGGTATTAAAAAGTGGGTTTTTATTATCTACTTGTAAAGAAATTTGATCTGCAAAATAATCGAACAGCTTAATTTTAGGTGATTTAAAGGTTAGTTTAAATTCATCTTCTTGACTTTCCACATGGCCACGAATGTAGGTGTTGGATCCTAGCTCGATATCAGGAACAAATACTTCAACAATTTTATTATAGATATTAAAGTTAAAATCAATGTATTGATTTTCTACTACTTTATGCGGTTTATAATTTGCATAAATACTTCCAACGGCATTTTCAAAAAGCTTTCCTATATCTTCAAACAGGAAAACACCACTTAACTGTCCTGTAATGATATCTGGAGAATTCACATTAATATAATGTACCTCATCTTGAAAAGTTGATGTTATTTCAAAATCTTCAAAGAAATATGAATCATGCTCATTGATATACGATGTATTACTAAATTGAATGTTACCAACGGCATTATTTACAGATGTTCCTGTTGCCTTCATAACCACCACACCTTTAAAAGTTGATAGGCTATCATTTTTCACAAAATTCATGGCTTTTAGGTTCGCATAGCTAACATCTGCTTCAAAATCAAATTCACTTATTTCCTTTGAAAAGTCGGCTAACCCATTAAATGTTAGTTTTAAATTTTCATCATTGGAGATGAGTTTTCCATCATAAATATTATTTCCTAGAACACCTGATACTTCCAAGTTGTTATATTCATAACCGTTATATACAACGGAATACACATCACCCAAAAGTTTGGTATCTAATCCTTCTAAAGTAAAACCTTTCCCATTTACATTTAGGTTTAATGATGTTTTTCCCCAATTCGGGTTTTCCATGAATTCCCCAATTTCGAAATCCTTAAATACTATTTTACCTTTATATGTCGCATTATCCACATCATTAAAGGTTTTCATTTCTAAATTAGAATCTATAAAGCCTAAATCCGTTTGAATTTGCAGATTTGCCTTTATTTCAGATGTGGTAATTTCAGATTGCCCAACAATGGTAAAACGGCCTAATCTATCAAAAGCTGTAGGAATAGAATTCCCTAAAACATTAGGCAAAAGCGCCTTTAAATCTTTATAATTGGATGATAGATTAGTGAATTTTCCATTCATATAAAAGTTATCCGTTTCTTTATTAAACAGATTCTTAAAATACAAATCACCGTAAACACGACTATTACTACTCGTATTCAATTTTAAGTTATTCAGGCGTAAATCATTTAGTGTTCCGGTAATGTTTGTCGTAAAGGTGGCATGTTGGTTAATACCAAACTCATCATAAAAAGTATTCAACTCATTTAAAGCTATATCCGCTTCTGTAAAATTGGCATTGACTTGAACCTTATCTGTAAAAAACTGTAAATCTTCTCTATTGTACGTAAATTTCACATCGCCTTTTAAAATAGAATTCTCCGTTTTAATATCTAAATTATCTAAAAATATTTGTTCTTTGGTATATGAAAAATTGGTGACTAAATTTTTCATTTTAAGACCACGACTATCATCAAATGCTAACGTATTTATTCGCATGCTAACATTTGGACCATTAATTAATAAATTAGTCGCATTGGTGAAAACGTTGGTAAATTCAAGAATTTTAGGCGTTTCATTATTTTCATTAGTCATCCTGAAAATGCCATCTCTAATCGTTACATCACTAGAAGACATTAAAAATGTACTTTCACGAACTTCCTGGTTATCCGCATCAAAACGTGCCACAAACACATCTAGATTGGTGTCGGTTTCACCTTTATAAGTCACCAGATTAAAAATAACACCTTCTAAATCAATATCACCAAAAACCAATTTACCATTGTATAAATTTTTAAAACTTAAAATGGAGGTATTTAAATTGGTGGCACTAATTAGGGTATCTTTTTTAAAATCGCGAATAAGTACGCCCTTTAGTTCCACATCACCAGTAATTTGTAAACCGATGCGTTCAATATTTATATTGGTTTTGAAATCTGAATTAATCCTGTTCGTAACATGTTTGGCAATGCCTGTTTGAACGGCCGGAATGGACAATAGTAGCATCAAAATAATAAGTAGCAGCAAAATGGTTGCTACTAATCGTCCGAGTATTTTGAAAAATTTTTTGATACGTTTATAAAGTTATAACTTTGACATCAAAATTAACAATTATTATGCCCAATTATTAGAAATGACTACAGAAAATATTTACATATTAGGAATTGAGTCATCTTGCGATGATACGGCGGCTTCCGTACTGTTAAACGGTCGTGTTTTAAGTAATGTTGTGGCAAGCCAAAAAATACATGAAGAATATGGTGGTGTGGTTCCAGAATTGGCTTCCAGAGCGCATCAAAAAAACATTGTTCCTGTTGTTGCTCAAGCACTTAAAAAAGCAGGCATTACTAAAAATGAGTTACAAGCCGTTGCATTTACTAGAGGTCCTGGACTAATGGGATCGCTATTAGTAGGCACCTCCTTTGCCAAATCGTTGGCTTTTGGTTTGGATATTCCATTGATTGATGTTAACCACATGCAAGCACATATTTTGGCGCATTTTATTGAAGAAGCTGATTTTACAAAGCCACCCTTCCCTTTTTTAGCGATGACAATTTCAGGTGGTCACACACAAATAGTTGAAGTTTCCAGCTATTTTGATTTAAAAGTAATAGGCGAAACAATTGATGATGCTGTTGGTGAAGCCTTTGATAAGAGCGGAAAAATTCTCGGCCTTGGGTATCCAGCAGGTCCAGAAATTGATAAACGTGCTAAATTAGGAAACCCGAAAGCTTTTAAATTTACCAAACCAAAAGTGGACGGCCTAAACTTTAGTTTCTCGGGATTAAAAACGGGAATCCTATATTTCGTCCAACGGGAAACCAAAGCAAACCCCAATTTTGTTGAAGAAAATCTGAATGATATTTGCGCTTCTATCCAATATACTATTATTGGTATTTTAATAGACAAACTTAAATTAGCCACCAAGCAAACAGGTATTAATCATATTGCTATAGGTGGCGGTGTTTCAGCAAATTCAGGAATTCGTCAAGCATTAAAAGATGGCGAGCAAAAATTTGGATGGACCACCTATGTGCCAAAATTTGAATACACCACAGATAATGCAGCCATGATTGCTATTGTTGGGTATTTAAAGTATTTGGAAGGCCATTTTAGTGAGCAAGATATTACAGCATCATCTAGATTGAAAATTTAATAATTATAAATAAAATATTAACTTTTATGAAACCACGAATCAACATACTTCTCATTCTAGCCTTGGCTATTAATCTGAATTCTTGTCAAGATGAAGATGATGTCGCTCAATTAGAACCTGCACCATTAACGTGTGAAACGGCAAACACGACTTTTTCTACCATTTATAATGATATATTAATTAATGAAAACTTAAATAGTTATGATCATGTGGATTCGCCATTACATGCTTATGTTTTCAGCGTTTCTTCAGAAAAGCAATTATGCAGCATAGGCTATCAAAGTTTTCATGAAGATGCCAGCGTCCCTTTTGATATTATTATTAGAGAAGATGCCACGGGAACTATAATATATTCTGAAAGTCTTTTATTTACTCAAAACAACATGAGTTATGTTAGTCTGACTCCTCATGTCGTTTTACAGCCAGATACAGATTATGTACTGTCTAGAATACAGAATGATTATGGCACAAGACTTAATAATGTTATTGGAAACGTCATTGATGGCAGTACCAATACTGGTACTGTAAACTTCCTTCCATATACGGATTATGGATTCACTATTTTATCTACTAGGTTTTATAATTTTAATGATGAAGAAGTTGATGTATTAAACTTTTTACCACAGATTGATCTGGTTTTTGCTGAATAATAAGCATCCCATAACCACATAAAAACTGGTTTTGTTAAAACATCTGTTAATAATGTTTTGGCAATTCGTTCATTGAAGCCTTATTTTTTGTTTTTTTGTTTACTAAATAATCCCAAATTATGAAAAAACTACTTATTTTTTTATTTGGTTTCTCCGCAACCCTACATGCACAAGAAGCCGTAACACCTACTTTTGAAACAATTACCAATGCTGACGAAGCCCAATTGTTTTTAGATTCCAACCCCAGTAGAAGTAATACCTTTATTGTTTTTAATGAGGAGAACCATAAAACCGAATTAGCACGAAATTTATTTAGCTCTGGCCAAACCACTGTTGATGGTCATTTGGAAAGAACCCGGTATAAAGTTGTAGACCGTTTTACAACCACACATTATCGAGCGAATTATATTTTTATTGATGGAAACAAAATAGATGCCGAAGCTGCGGAAAGCTTAATTAAAACCATCTCAAAAAAATATAAAGATGGTGTGCCATTTAGTAAATTGGCGCAACAATATTCTATGGATAGAAATGCGAATAGAAATGGTGATACAGGCTGGTTTGCTCCTGGTAAAATGCATCCAGAACTTGAAAGAGTCATTATTAATGTTCCTATTAGCAAACGCGATTTGTTTTCATTTGAACTCAAAGATAAATCTTGGTATTATTTGGTGTTAAATTCCTACCAGCCAAAAGAAATCAAGGAAATTAAAGTGCTAAAAATAGTCGAAAAAAAATAATCATGCAGCTGTTTTACAATCCACATATTTCTGAAACTACCGAAAACTTTACGTTTGACAAAGATGAAAGTCGTCATATTATAAAAGTACTTCGGAAAAATGTGGGAGACATCCTTCAAATTACCAATGGCAATGGTTGGTTATTTTCAGCTGAAATAACCAGGGATGCCATAAAAAAATGTGAAGCCAAAATTATAGCTAAAACAGTACAGAAACCCTTAAATTATCAATTGCATTTAGCGGTAGCTCCTACCAAAATGAACGATCGGTATGAATGGTTTTTAGAAAAAGCAACTGAAATAGGCATTACCACCATTACGCCTATTATTTGCGATCATAGTGAACGTCAAGTGATAAAATTAGATCGCTTTGAAAAAATAGTTCAATCAGCTATGAAGCAATCCTTAAATTGCTATTTACCGACTTTAAATAAGGCCATTCCGTTTTCAGATTTTATGAATCAATCTTTTGAAGGACAAACTTTTATTGCGCATTGTGAGGAACTGGATAGGAAATCTTTAAAACAAGCAATTAAACCCGAAATGGCAATTACCATTTTAATTGGCCCAGAAGGCGATTTTAGTGTTAAAGAAATTGAAACAGCCATTAAAAATAAGTTTATTCCTGTAACTTTGGGTGAAACCAGATTACGTACCGAAACCGCAGCAATTGTTGCATGTCACAGTGTGGCATTTGTAAATGAGTAACTATGAAGCAACGCATCACGATTCTTTTATTAATTATTACGTGTAGTATATCTGCCCAAGAAATTGCAGTTTTAAAATACAAAGGTGGTGGTGATTGGTATAGTAATCCAACAGCACTTCCAAATCTTATCGCGTTTTGTAATGCGAATATCAACACCAAAATCAATGAAAAACCGGAAACGGTAGAGGCTGGAAGCATTGATATTTTTCAATATGCCTTTATCCACATGACGGGTCATGGAAACGTTTATTTTAGTGATGAAGATGCTGAAAACTTACGAAACTACCTGCTTTCGGGAGGATTTCTACATATAGATGATAACTACGGTATGAAACCCTATGTTACAGAAGCTTTAAAAACGGTATTTCCCAATGCAGAAATGATAGAAATACCAGCAAATCACCCTATTTTTAATAACGCTTATAGTTTCCCTGAAGGTTTACCAAAAATCCATGAACATGATGGGAACCGACCACAAGCTTTTGGTATTTTTCATGAAAACCGATTGGTAATTCTGTTTACCTATGAAAGCGATTTGGGTAATGGCTGGGAAGACGAAGTTGTTCATAATGATCCACCAGAAGTCCGAGAAAAAGCTTTAAAAATGGGTGCTAATATTATTAAATATGCGTTTGAGCATTAGTAAATAGGATTATGCAACTCACACATTACACCTCTAAATTTTCACCACACACCTTCCCCATTACCGTTATTTGCGATGGAATTACCAATGCACCAAACATTGGAAGTTTATTTAGAACTGCCGACGCCTTTGGTGTTGAAAAATTAATTTTCTGCGGAAAAGATATCGAGCTGGGAAGAAAATCAGCTAAAACGTCGCGCGCTACAGAAAAATATGTGCCGTTTGAAATGAATATGGATACTTTAGAAACCATTTTGCGTTTAAAATCAGCTGGTTATCGTATAATCGCTTTAGAAATCACCGAAGAAAGCCAAGCCATTAATCAGATGAAATTTGAGCCCAAACAACCTATTGCTTTACTTGTTGGTGCAGAAAATTTTGGTGTTTCAGAAGTTGTTTTAGCATTAGCAGATTCCGTTGTTCACATAAATATGTTCGGGCAAAATAGCAGTATGAATGTGGTTCAAGCTACAAGCATCTGCCTATACGAAATAACCAAACAACTTAAGGAAAATTAATTGGTAACCATTTCAGTTTCAATCAGTATATTTGACGCATGAATTCTAAACAAGTTTCAAACGGTATTTTAAGAGCAATTGGCTATCTATTGGGCGTGGCTATTCTTTTGTTTTTTCTTTATAAAATACAATCTGTAATCGTTTACATTGCCATATCAGCCGTTATATCCTTAACAGGACGACCTATTGTTGCATTTTTAAGACGTCGTTTAAAATTCAATAACCTGTTAGCAGTTGTAACAACTATGATTATGCTTTTAGGATTGATACTGGGTTTAGTAGGTCTTTTCATTCCTTTAATTGTTGAACAAGGTCATAATTTATCACTTTTAGATATTGAAAAATTACAGGTAAATATTAATAATATATATAATGAAACGGCTTCCCATTTTAATTTGGATAAAATAAATACGGGAGACTCACTTGAAAATTCTGAATTATTTTCAAACTTTAATTTTAGCGTTATTCCCGAATTTTTAAACTCCATTGTGAGTGGTTTGGGGAGTTTCAGTATTGGATTATTCTCCGTGTTATTTATATCATTTTTCTTTTTAAAGGATAGTAAACTTTTTGAAAACAGCCTACTTACACTTGTTCCTGATAGCAAAGTAAGTCGCGTTAAAAATTCAATCGAAAAAATTAAAGATTTACTCTCGCGTTATTTCGTTGGACTTGTATTTCAAATTTCAGTCATTTTTGTTATTTACACCATTGGTTTATTAATTGTTGGTGTTGAAAACGCTGTTGTAATAGCATTCTTATGTGCCCTAATTAATTTAATTCCTTATTTAGGACCCGTAATTGGTGGTTGTATTATGATATTACTGACTATGACCAGTAATTTAGGAAGTAGTTTTAGCGAAGTTATTTTACCAGAAACACTCTATGTTTTAATTGTGATTGCCATTGGCCAATTAATTGATAATTTTATTAGTCAGCCTGTTATTTTCTCAAGAAGTGTTAAATCGCATCCACTTGAAATATTCCTGGTTATTGTTATTGCTGGACTCCTCTTTGGAATTGTTGGTATGATAATCGCCATTCCGGCTTACACAGCTTTAAAGGTTATTTTAAAGGAGTTTTTAGCAGACAATAAAATTGTTCAGAGTTTAACAAAGAATCTATAAGCTATTTTGAATGTCGCCATTTTAAATACCGAAAATCAGGAATTTATAGATGCCCATTTAGAGTCTGATAGTACCAAACTACTTTTTGGAAAAGCACCTCATACGTCAGCCTCTATTAAAGAATTAGTAGCGCAAATTGAAGCCAAAAAACGCAGTAAAACCAAACTCCCATCCTGGTTTAAAACACCATTAATTTATTATCCAAACAAACTGAATATTGAGCAAACGTCTTCAGAAGATACGGCGCAATACAAAGCTTCCCTAGTTTCAGGAGAAAGCCTATTGGATATTACAGGTGGGTTTGGTGTAGATTGTTATTATTTCGCAAAAACGGTTCAACGGGTAATTCATTGCGAAATAAATAATAGCTTATCTGAAATCGTTACTTATAATTTTAAACAGTTACAAGTCACCAATATTCAAACAATTTCAGAAGATGGTATTGGGTTTTTAAAAAGTCAAAAAACGGGTTTCGATTGGATTTATATAGATCCTTCCAGACGTCATGATAGTAAGGGTAAAGTGTTTTTCTTAAAAGATTGTTTACCCAGTGTTCCAGATCATTTGGATGATTTATTCAAGCACACCAACAATCTATTAATTAAAACGGCTCCTTTATTAGATATTTCATCTGGAATCCAAGAGTTAAAAGCGGTTAAAGAAATTCATGTGGTTGGCTTGAATAATGAGGTTAAAGAATTACTTTGGATTCTTGAAAACGGTTATGAAGGTTCTATTGCTATTAAAACCATCAATCTCAATAAAAACCAGAATCAAACCTTCAATTTTCAATTAAATCAAGAAACATTAGCACAGGCAACTTACAGTTTACCAAAACAGTATTTGTATGAGCCGAATCCAGCTATTTTAAAATCGGGTGCTTTTAATAGTGTTTCCAATCAATTACAACTTGATAAGTTACATCAGCACACCCATTTGTACACTAGTAATGATTTGGTTGATTTTCCTGGACGTTCTTTTGAAATTGTAGGTATTGTGCCTTACAATAAAAAAGCGGTTAAAAAATTAGGGATAACACAAGCCAATATTACAACACGTAATTTTCCAGATGCTGTGGCAACCATCCGAAAGAAATTAAAAATAGCCGATGGTGGTGATACTTACCTATTTTTTGCGACAAACATGCAAGAGGAACGTATTGGAATAATTTGTAAAAAAGTAGAATATTTAAAAGCTTAATCGCTTAAACATAAATAAGAGAAACATGTTAAAAGCAGTATTATTTGATATGGATGGTGTAATTGTAGATACTGAACCGCTGCACCACAAAGCCTATTATGGTATGTTTAACTCACTGAAGTTAGACGTAACGGAGCAGCAATATCAATCATTCACAGGGCAATCTACCATTAATGTTTGCAGACAGCTTTGTAATCATTTTGAGTTAGGAAATGCACCCGAGGAATTAGTACAAATTAAACGCCATATTTTTAAAGATTTATTTGTGTCTGATAGCAGTTTACAGCTCATTGAAGGTGTATTCGATTTAATACAGGATTATCATCAAAACAACGTGACTTTGGTGCTGGCTTCATCCGCATCTATGCAAACAATTGAAAGTGTATTCAACCGATTTGAATTGGAACCCTACTTTAAAGCAAAATTAAGTGGTGCCGATTTAAAAGCGTCCAAGCCTCACCCCGAAATCTTTTTAAAAGCAGCTGAAAGCTCCGGGTTTAAAAAAGAGCAGTGTTTAGTAATTGAAGACTCTACAAATGGCATAAAAGCTGCTAATGCAGCAGGTATTTTTTGTGTTGGATATAAAAGCTTACACTCCAAAAACCAGAATTATGAGACAGCAAATCTGGTGATAGACGATTTTAAAAGCATTTCCTTTCAACATGCAAAAAACCTCTTATCAGTTCACTAATAGCTTGTTAATTGCCGAATTTTTAACCGGTAAATAAAAATTACATTTTTTCGCATAAAAAGTTTCAAAAATAGTTGCGTTCTTTATAATGGATGGTTACATTTGCATCCGCATTAAAAGAACGTTCTTTTATATTTAATGGAGAGGTGCCAGAGTGGTAATGGAGCAGATTGCTAATCTGTCGACGCGTAAGTGTCGCCAGGGTTCGAGTCCCTGTCTCTCCGCATTATTTTAGATAACCGTTTTTTCATGGTGCAGACGCTCGAAATTTTCGAGTTAAACTGCATATTTGAAAAAAAATTATCGGGGTGTAGCGTAGCCCGGTTATCGCGCCGCGTTTGGGACGCGGAGGTCGCAGGTTCGAATCCTGCCACCCCGACAATATTTTTAGAGTTACGGGCTCGTAGCTCAGCTGGATAGAGCACCTCCCTTCTAAGGAGGCGGTCACAGGTTCGAATCCTGTCGGGCTCACTTAAAGACTTACTGTTTTCAGTAGGTCTTTTTTGTTTTTCAGATGTTTTTTATTTTAAAATATAGCTGTAAATAGCGCATTCCGCGCAAAGCGGAACGGTCACAGGTTCGAATCCTGTCGGGCTCACTTAAAGACTTACTGTTTTAGTGAGGCTTTTTTGTTTTTAAGCATTTCTATATATTTGCAATAGCGTCCCTCCCATTTAAGCTTATTTAGGCCAAATGTTAAGCGTAATAATTTAAGTATCTTTGATTTGCTTTTAAGCTCACAAATCATGAAAACGCATTTAGTAACCGTCTTTTTATACCTCGCTATACTTCCACTTTTTGCTCAAATTATACCTTCCAATCAAAATCCGAAATTTAATTCCAGTTTAAATCCCAAGTTTAATTCAAGCATAAATCCGGTATTCACCTCACAAATTAACCCGAAGTATAATTCCAATATCAATCCAAAATATACAGCCAATATAAATCCCAAATACACGTCTAGCATTAACCCGAAATACAATTCCGATTTAAACCCAGCATTCAACTCAAAAATTAATCCTAAATATAATTTCCGACTCAATCCAAATTACGGGAATTGGGAGGGTTATTATATGTTCAATCAATCGGCTGAAATTATTGGGTTTCTAATTTATGCGAATGCCGATGTGTATTTGTATTATAACAATGATGGTACTTGGATGGGATTTTTTGTGCGTGCTGAATCCAATTTCAACCTATTTACCTTAAATGGCCAATGGACAGGAAGCTATTTGTGCTCCGATTCCGAAAATGGTTATAACCTTTTTGATGAAGGCGCCAATTGGACTAAAAACTATGTAAAATAACAGCATCTAATCATTCAGATAAACTTAATTTCAAATATCCCATTCGCGCTATTTTTAAACCAATAGTTTTCTATATTTGGAAATAGGTTGTTCTTAATCAAAAAAACTAACCAAACAAGGCTTAAAAACACATGAAAAATTTAAAAGGAAAAACAGTATTAATAACTGGTGGGGCATCTGGAATTGGGAAAATCATGACACGCCTCATGTTAGAACGCCAAGCTCGTGTGGTTATTTGGGACATTAGTCAGGAAAATATCGATTTAACAGCCACCGAGTTTCAAAACAATCCGGCACTTTTTAGTTATAAATTAGATATTTCTAATATGCAACAGGTTCTAGAAACTGCTAAAAACGTCAAGCAAGATATTGGAATCGTAGATGTGCTTATCAATAATGCGGGAATTATTGTCGGTAAGTTTTTCCATGAACATACAGAAGCCGATATAGAAAATACCATGAAAATTAACAGCCTAGCGCCTATGCATATTTCTAAAATATTTCTAGACGATATGCTTCAACAGAATTCTGGTCATATTTGTAATATTGCCTCCTCTGGTGGTTTAATCTCCAATCCTAAAATGTCTGTGTACGCATCTAGCAAATGGGCCCTTATTGGTTGGTCTGATAGTTTGCGTTTGGAAATGAAACAACTCAAAAAAAACATACACATTACCACCATCATGCCTTATTATATAAATACAGGAATGTTTGACGGTGTGAAATCTAAAATTCCCATATTAGAACCAGAAGCGGCATCCCTAACCATTATCAAAGCCATAGAAACAAATAAAAGAATGGTAACCATTCCTGGCTACATTTACCGAGTAACAAGGTTTGGTCAAGCCGTTATGTCTGTAAATGTATTCGACTGGTTTACGGGCGATGTATTGGGTATTTATAAAACCATGGAACATTTTGTAGGGCGTAAAAAATAAGCGGATTATAAATTCAGATCAAGGCAAGCTTGCGGTATAAAAGTTTAACCCATTCAAATAAAAAACGCATCCTGACTACCGTTAAGTGCGAACTGTTTTTTAATTTAACCCACAATCTCTCGCTATGCGTTTTAAAAGAACTTACGTTAAATTTAAAAATAGTGCCTTTCGAAATTTTATTCGGAGACATGAAAAATATGCGCCGTTACTGTTCTTTATTGGTGGTTTTATTTTCGATACCTTAACACTTGGCCGTATAGATCGCGTGTACGATTTAACGGTCCTATCCTTACACATGACATTTTTAACTACGGTGTTATACTTGTTTAATTTAGCTGAAGATGGCAAATGGATAGGCACCTTTTTAGAACGTTTTCAAGAGTATTTTCCATTAGCCGTACAATTTTCGTTTGGTGGCCTTTCCAGCGCGTACGTCATATATTTTTCCCGAAGTGTGTCCATGTCAAAAACCATTTCATTTTTTGTTATTTTGGTTTCACTACTCCTAGCCAACGAAGTATTAAAACGGCGAATCTCCAATAAATACTTACAATTCGGAATTTACTTTTTTATAAGCTTTACCTTTTTTGCGTTCATGATTCCTGTAGTATTCAAGGAAATGAGCACAACCATTTTTATAATTTCCGGATTATTAAGCCTCTCTATTACTTTAGGCTTAATCATTTTGGTATATGTAAAAAGTCCGAGTACCAAAGCTGAAATTAGTATAACCAAAGTTATCGGGCTTGTTTTAACCCTATATATAAGTATCAATTTATTTTATTATTTTAATTTAATTCCACCAGTACCATTAGCTTTAGATGAAGGTATTGTTGCTCATAGTGTTCAAAAAGAAAACGGCAACTATCTGGTTACTTACGAACGTGATGACTGGTATATTTTTTGGCGCGATCACCGATTAGAGTTCATTCAGCAACCCGATGAAAAGGTATTTGTTTTCACGTCTATATTCGCGCCTACTGCCATAAAAAAAGCCATCTTTCATCGCTGGAAATGGTATAATAACACCACTGAAGCATGGGAAGAAACCGATAAAATTGGGTTTGATATCACAGGTGGCCGAAATGCCGGCTTTCGCGGTTATACTTTTAAAAACAATGTCAAGCCAGGTACCTGGCAAGTAGATGTCATTACCGAAGAAGAACTGGTACTGGGCGTTATTGATTTTGAAATAATTATAAATCCAGATTTACGACCGAAACGGGTGGTTCAACGAAAGTTTTAAGACATACATCTAAAAGCACTTACAATTTACGGGTATCCGTAAACTATTTTTAATTATTTATGGTATTTTCCCTTTTGGGAAAACATGGCAGGTGTAATAGGTTTTGTATTTCTATAATGGAAATATAGATGCTATTAACTATATACACTTGTTGTGCGTAATTTGACTCACAGACTTCGACCAGACTAAAATATTAATATGACACACCAGTTTCCTGAATCACTAATTGAATCGATTAAATCAAAAGAATGTACACTTTTTATTGGATCTGGAATATCAACTTGGTCTGGAGCACCATCATGGTATAAATTACTTTTAAGTTATTCCAAATTTCTCGAACAAAAAGGAATTTGTAATGATAAAGAAAAAGACGAAATCCTAAACGTAATTAACAAAGGTGACTTGCTAATTGCGGCTAGTTATTGTAAATCATTATCAACTGATGCAGACTTTTCTGAGTTTATTAAAGAAGAGTTTTTTGATAGAAATCTTAAATCTCATAAAATTCATGAATTAATAATATCATTAGGCTCTGATTGTTATATCACAACAAACTATGATTCATTGATTGAAAATTCATACCAAGAATTTCGTAACGGATTAATGCTAAGAAGAGTAAATAATGACCAACCTATAGAACAAGCTTCAATTCAAAAACATTCTTCATCTAAATTTATTTTTAAACCTCATGGTGATATGCATAATGTTGATTCTATAATTCTAACTCAAGAGGATTATAGAAGAGTTAGATATAATATGGAGTCCACCATTGACACTTTAAAACATTTACTGATTCAAAGACCCATTCTGTATTTAGGTTTTGGTTTAACAGACCCAACATTCATATTGATTAAAGATTTTATTGCTGAAACATATAAGGGAGGAAATAGGCAACACTTTGCTATCATGCCTGACGTTACTGATCTTGAGAAAAAGTTTTGGCATAAAAATTATGGCATTTCATTAATTTCATATGCAACAATTCAGGACTCGGAACAGAAACATGGTAATCTACTCGTATTACTTGAAGAGCTAAATAAAAAACTAATTGATAAAAAAGAAACAACTGATTTTAAACTATCTAATTCCAGCAAATTAGCTTTACTACGATATTGTGACACATTATTATATAGTTTTCAATCAAAAAATATAAATCTGTTTAACTTAGATGGAATAATAAGTAATCCAAACACAAAATCTAAAGAACAACATAGGCAAAAAATTTCATCAATAAAACAAGTGTTCCATACTTATAATAAATTAATTATTCTTGGTGAACCTGGTTCTGGAAAATCTACTTCTCTAGAATATTTTTCCTCTCAAATTGCTTTAAAATCTAAGGATGTAATTGATGATGATTTTTCCGAACACTCTATTCCAATATTTATACAGTGTAAAGAATACAAAGGTAGTTTGTTTGATTTAATAAGTAGTTCACTACCAATAACTGTTGATAAAGAAATTACATTAAAAAATGGTCTATACACAATTATAATTGATGCAGTAAATGAAATTCCGAAAGAGTATCACGAAACAAAATATTTTGAACAAGATTTAAAAGATTTTATTGAAAAATATCCTAAAAACAAACTACATGTATCAACAAGAAGTCTAAACTATGTTTCATTCCTAGATTTTCCTGTATTTGAAATAAAAAGACTAAATCATGATTTTGTTAAAAAAACACTAGAAGAACAACAATATAATTTAGATACAGTTTCAAATCGTTTTTTAAATTACTTATCAAGTCCCTTCTTTTTCAAACTATTTCTGGATTACAGTTCAAATATTGACCTCAATAAAATCACACCAAAACTATTAATAACTAAATACTTTTTATCTGTAAATGAAAGTATCCAGAATGATTACGGTATTAAAATAGACGTATTGGATTTATTTTCAAGTATTGGTTATAAACTAACAAATTCTGGAGAAATAAATATTGACCCTGTTCATTTAAAGAAAAAAATAGAGTCTTCTGGTTTTAAAAATAATGAAATATTTAATATTTTAATATCAAAGAAATTTTTATTACCAGATGGTGAAGGTAAAATCGGGTTTGTTCATCAAACTATTTTAGAGTTCTTATCAGCATTTCATTTGAAAAAATTGTACTCAAAAGATGAAACTGTTTTAGATGAAAAAATTATTGATTCCAGATGGGATGAAACAATAATGTTATTTGTTTCACTATTAAATGAGTCAAATGCCAAAGGTGTCATAGAAAAAATTGTAGAAAAAGATATTTTTTATGCTTATTCAATTTATGATTTTGCATCTTATAAAAACATTTCACTTAAACATATTCTTATTGAGCAATTATTAATGCGACTTAATAATTCAAAAATAACGCATAGAAAAAAGTATAGATTAGGTTGGTTAATTAGGAATATTATTTCTGATAAGAAATATTTAAAAAGTATAATTAAATTCTTAGAGGATGATGTAATTGGACCTGAAGTAGCTATATTTATAGCCAAAGCAAATCATAAAGAAAGTCTTCCAAAAATCATAGAATGTCTATTCAAAAATGGTAATTCTTTCCCAAGTGGTTATGCAAAAGCAATTATAGAATTCAATGACGATTCCGTTATTGATAGTTTATTAACTTCGATTAATAAAATAGATGAAATTGACTCTAATGAGTTATTAATTGACAATATTTCAACTATTTTAAATCATTTTGAGTCTGACCTTTATGTACCACAAATTCTAAAAGCATTAGAATCGGACAAAGTTAAAGATAAAATAATTGCTGTAAAATTATTAGAAGGAAATAGGTCATCAGAAGTTATTCATGTTTTTTCTAATTTATTAGACGAATCAAATGATGATGTGAAAAAGGAAGTTATTTATAGCTTACAAGGAAGATTTTGGCCTATTGAAAAAGAAATAATTTCAACACAAGAAATAATAGATAAATCATTCAAAAATCTTGGCAATAATAATATTGGTTCTTATTTCTCAAGTTATCTTAAAGATTTAAAATCTGATTCTGTAATCGAACGAGCTTATCAGTTAGTAAGCACTACTCAAAATAGTTTATTAAAAATTAACTTAGCAAATATCATAATTGATAAATACCATGAGCTTTCAATAAAAATAATTTTAGAGCATTTGACTAATTTCAAGGAAGAGTATCACTCAGCACTTCATCAATGTCTATTTTTAAACATTTCAGACTACAGTATTGAAATAATTCCTTTAGTAAACAAGACCAATCAAATACGTAATAGGTTTATTATTGAAAGCTTTTCAAATGAATCTGATGAGATTTCAGATTTTATCAACTACGAAACATGTTTGTTTTTATTTAAATCTTGGGAAAATAAAATTCAAGAAAATAATTTAAATGAGGAGGACGTTTTTTATTGGCATTACTCAATTCCAAGATTTTTAAGTCTTTGTTCTAAACACATGAAGACCTTACTTCTAAATAAGCTTAACAATAAGGATTATTCGAATAAATATCAGTTACTATCAATTATTAATCACTTTGAGCTAAAGAAACAAGATTTCACAGAACAAACTATAAACTGGTTGTTTGATAAAATGACAAAAGAAAAAGATGATTATAATAATTTCGCTACAACAATAATTGGAAGTATAGGAGATGAAGAATTTGCTGAAAAAAAATTAAAACCTTTGTTGGATAGCGAGAATGCTGTTTTAAGAAACAACGCGTATATAGCGATAGAGAAAATTGAAGGAAGTATTAATAAAAGATTAATTATAAAATAAAAACTACGCACAACAAAGTACTGTGGTAAAAAACAAGTAAAAACTCATTAACTTTTCACCAAAGTACTTCTATAAGTATCGTCATATATTAATCCTTATTTTGCACTAGCAAAAGCCGGTTTTAACAGCTTATTACATACTGCAATTAATGCTAATTTTTTGCTCTTTCCTCTAAACTATTCGTGCAGCAACACGTTGAAAACATCTATGTTTTCACGTCCATATTTACACCAACGGAAATTAAAAAATCCATAACCCATAGTTGGAAATGGCATAATAACACCACTAAAAACGGGAAAGCTATCAATAACAAGGCACTAGCCATTATTATTTTAAAATTATTACAAACCCCAATTTACAACCAAAACGGGTGGTTCAACGAAAGTTTTAAGACATTCATCTAAAAGCACTTACAATTTATGGGTATCCGTAAACTACTTGTAACTATTTATGGTATTTTCACTTTTGGAAAAAAATGGCAGGTGTAAAAGGTTTTGTATTTCTATAATGGAAATATAGATGCTATTAACTATATACACTTGTTGGCAACAAGCTAAAAAGAACTTATTACTATTAGATTAACTTATTATTTGTAGCAAATGAAATGGCTTCACTAATGTTTGCAACATCCAATTTTTCAAATATTTTCGTCCTATGAAATTTAACTGTATCTGGAGAAATAAATAGTCTTTCAGCAATTTCATTGATGGAGTAAGCTCTAATAGAGTACTGTAATATTTCCTTTTCTCTTTCAGATAGGACAATCATTTCTACAGTCTTCCAGCAATTAGAAACCCAATCATACTGATGGGTTTCATTATATCCATTTTTATGAAGCCTTAAATTGCCGGATTGTTGTTGTGAGGACAATGAAACAACACAGATTGCTTTCCATATTTTTCCTTTTTCGGTCAAGAAAATTGGTGTCAATTTTTGATGGATTAGAATTAATTTATTTTCGTTTGTTTTTAAATGGAAGTCGTATGATATGGTGTATTTCTTTTTGTCTTCTTCTGGTAATTTTTCATAAAAATCGAACCCGACTGTGTTTATCTTTAGTAGTAATTCTAAATCTTCTGATGGTACATTTTTAAAATAAAACTCATAACCCATTTCTAAAACCTCGCTTGCTGTATGTCCATTTAAAAACAATGGATTATTAGATACATATTCAAAACCTTTACTTTCATAGTTGATGATATAGATGCTTTGATTTGTTGTTCTAGAGAAAGCTTTAACTATTTCAATATAATTTGAGGTTTGTTGAATATCTGTTTCTGTTAAATGTCTAACAGTATTTCTATGAGAGAAAAAAGAATTGGTGTCCTTCATTGGATGAAACAGAAACAAATGTTTAATAAAATATAAGTTTTCAAAACTACACTTGAGTGTAGCTTAATAGAAAATTATAGGGTCTAGTTTTGTAAATAAGTAAATTTACAACATAAATTATGAAAAAAACTAAACTAAAAAAATGGATAATAACAATCCTCACGGTATGGGTTGTAGGAAGTATCATTTATTTCATATGGGCTGATAACGAGTTACAAAAAGTTCTGGGAAAATCAACAGAAGTTGTTGATGCGACTTCGATGGTAACAGAACTCGGAACGGTACAAATTAAAAATGTAAATATTCTTTATGAAGATTGCAGTCGATTCATTCCGAATCAAGATGTTGTTATTAAGGATGGAAAGATATTGAAAATAAGCCAACACCAAGATAGTATCCAGAGCAATGAAAAAACGATTGACGGTACAGATAAATATTTAATTCCAGGGTTGGTAGATTCGCATGCACATTTAAAAGAAAGTAAAAATGATTTACTTTTATATTTGGTCAATGGTGTAACGTACATCAGGGAAATGAAAGGCATACCCATTCATTTAGAATGGAAAAAATCTTTAAACGATAATGGAATCGGACCTAGAATGTTTGTCACATCGTCTTCAATTACTAGTATAAGCGGAATTGGAGGTTATTTTCACGAATGGACAAGAAAGAGCATAAATTATACTAATGAAAACGATGCACGTAAAGCAATTAGTAAAATTAGTGAACAAGGTTATGACGCCATAAAAATGTATACCCAAGTAAATCCAGAAATATTTAAAGCAACTATCAATATTGCAAAAGAATATAAAATTCCTGTTCTTGGTCATATCCCTGAAGTTGATTTAGAGACCTTCTACACATCAGGTCAAATTGAGGTTGCGCATATAGAAGAATTAATAAAAAAAAATATGGAGAAGTTTGAAAAGTCCATTTCTAAAAACCCAGAAGAATACCTTCAATTTTTAAGCTCAAATGCTAACCAGATTGCAAAAAAAATTAACGAGAACAACATTAGTGTTACGTCTACGATTTGGTTAATGGAAAGCCTTCCCGAACAAAGATTTGAATTAAAATCTAAACTTAAAGAAGTGGAATTAAAATATGCTAATCCAAAAATAATTGAAGGAACTTCTCTTCATAAATTAGGCTGGCTTCCTAATGAAAATAGTTATGAATATGATGGGAAAAACACCCCAGAAGCTAAAGAACTCTCATTAACTTTTTGGGAAACCTATGTTAGTGCTATTCATATTATGACAAAAGCATTGGTAGCCAATAATGTTACGATTATGGCTGGAACAGATACAAATGTTTCACCAATGGTAGCTGGATTTTCTCTTCATAACGAATTAGAATCTTTGTCCAAATCTGGATTGACAAACCAACAAACGCTTTATTCTGCTACTGTTGCACCGAATGAATGGATGAAAAGCAATTCTGGAAAGATAAAAGTTGGATTCAATTCAGATTTAGTATTACTAACAAAAAATCCTTTGAAGGATATTAAAAATACAAAGTCCATAGACCATGTGTTCTTTAATAAATATATAATTGATAATGCTCAAATTACAGCTATTTTAAAAGCTATTGAGGATGCGAACAACAAAAATAGAAACGTAGAAATAGAAGAATATGTAAATTGAAATACGTAACAAAGAAAACAAACTAACAATAGGCATTATGAAAGAAAATGAATACACAACAGATTATCCTTCTATTATAAGGCAAAAACCAACCAAGTACTTTGTGGCGTGTCAGATACAGCTCAATAGTGTATCGCATCTTTACCATGTAAAACAAAATTTTGTAAAAATCATTTCAAATAAAAAACTTTTTAAAATAGCATTGGTGTTACAATTAGCATTCTTACCATACTCTATATTCGGACAAAACAAAACAATAGATGCTACCGTCCATAAAATGGTTCAACAACGCACTGACCATATTTTTGATAGCCTGATAAAAATCCGAAGAGATTTTCATACCTATCCCGAATTATCGGAACAAGAAAAACGAACGTCCAATAAAATAGCGGAATACTTAACGTCACTTGGGCTTGAAGTTCATACCAACATTGGTGGTTACGGTGTTGTTGGCATATTAAAAACCAATAAAGAAGGAAAACATATAGCTTGGCGAGCAGATATTGATGCATTAGAGTCCAAAGTTCTTGATGTTGAAGCATTTCAATCAAAAAACAAAGGTGTAAGTCATATTTGCGGACACGATGTAAACGCTACAATTGCGCTTGGAATTGCAGATGTATTATCAAGCTTAAAGGAAAAATTATCAGGAACGGTATATTTTGTTTTTCAGCCTTCAGAAGAAAATCTAAAAGGCGCAAAAGCAATGATAAACGATGGATTATTTGACATCATCAATCCTGATGAAATTTATGCATTACATATTTCACCAATGCCAGTGGGTGTGATTGGCACAAAATCTAATTGGCTTTTTGCAGGTTATAAATCCCTTAAAGTATCGTATAAAAATTCGAGTGAAAATGAGGACATCATTGCTTATACAAAAGAATTAATATCAAGCTTTCAAAATGTGAATCCAGACAGTAAGTTTTGGGATAATAGAAATTTATTAGACCCAAATATTGGTCTTGGAAATCCAAATACCATATATAAGGATTACCTAACAGTTGCCCAAAAATTTAAAATTGAGCAAATAGATAATCAAATCTCAATTAGCACTTACATAAGCTCAAGTAGCGAAAATAAAATGGATTCAATTTTATCTTTATTAAAGGAAAAAATCAAGGCATCTAAATACGCTAAAAAATTAGTTAGTGTGGCTTATTCTAGCGAATATCCAATTATTTCTAACAATAAGGAATTAACAAACAAAACAATAAACAGTCTTTCTAATATTTATGGAAACCAAAGTGTAAATTCCTTATATGGTGTAATTCCTGATGGACGTAGTGACGATTTTGCCTATTTTCAACAAATAAAACCAAGTGTTTATTTTTTGTTGGGAGGTTCTAATTTTGAAAAAGGAATTATTTCTATGCCACATTCGCCGAATTTTACAGTTGATGAAAGTTGCATAAAAACTGGAGTAAAGTTTTTTTCATCAATAATAATTGAAAGACTTAAACAATAAAGCCAGTTGCCAACACCATGTATAATTAATGGCTGGTTATCACCTACTTACGAACATTCCTGCGGAATATTCTATCTGTGATTTATTTGCTAAATTAGGTGCTTAAACACACCACTAATCATACACAAACCGTTAGCTATAATGCCATTGTGATTTTTCGGTATTGAAAAAAGCTGGTTTTCCATTCAATTTTAAACTTATAATAAGTTAAAATAATAACTCTAAAAACCACAATATAAAACAAGTGTGATTTTTTGCTTAAATAAAGATTATTGGGGTTTTATCGTAAAACCCTATCAAGCCAGCCTGACAGTCACCAGAGTCACAAATTAGACCAAAGCATAAATCTTACTCTATTTTTTAAAAAAATTGATTTATTGACTTAGGTCAAATAATCTGACTTAAGACAACATTAGTTTTGCAATTGAAATAATAAAAATTTAAAATGGCACTTGCAGAATTAAATACATTACAGACGGTTGGGAACGACAGTCAAGAAAGGTTAGAAAAAGCCTTAATACATCTTCAAAATGGAAAGGGAATCATCTTAATGGATGATGAAGACAGAGAAAATGAAGGTGATTTAATTTTCTCTGCTCACAACATGACGAATATCCAAATGGCACTCATGATTAGGAAATGTAGTGGTATTGTTTGTCTTTGTTTGACTAATGAAAAAGCGGATGCACTTAATTTACCCTATATGGTAAAGGAAAATACAAGTAGCTTCCAAACTCCTTTTACCATTTCTATAGAAGCCAAAGAAGGCGTGACTACAGGGGTTTCTGCTAAAGACAGATTGAAAACCATTCAAGTAGCATGCAGTGAAAATGCTAACAGCAACGATTTAGCAAAACCTGGTCATATTTTTCCATTAAGAGCTAATAATAATGGCGTTCTTGAAAGAAAAGGTCATACAGAAGGTAGCGTAGATTTAATGAAATTAGCAGGCTTAAAACCAGAAGCCGTACTGTGTGAATTGATGAATGATGACGGAACAATGGCAAAAACGGATACCATCATAGAATTTGCAAAGACACATAATTTAATGGTCTTATCAATACAGGATATTATCCATTATCGTAAATTTGTAAGAGACTACAAATAAATGGCAAACTACATAGAACTCACTAAATACATTAAAAAGAATATTAATATTGGAGATGAAGATTTAAAAATCGTTTTGTCTTATTTTAAAACAATAAAAAAAAGTAAAAATGACATTTTACTTTCAAATGGAAAAAATAGTCAGGTCAGTTATTTCGTGAAAAAAGGTTGTTTAAGACTGTTTTACATGGATGAGGAAGGGAAAGATGTGACGCGTTATATTGCCTTTGAAAATCAATTTGCTACAGAACTTGTTAGTTTTATATCTAATGAACCTGCACAAGAAACCATTCAAGTCATTGAAAATAGTGAACTTCTATACATCACGCACGATGACTTTAGACATCTCCTGAAAACCATTCCCAAATGGAAAGATTTTTACACCATCTATTTAGAAAAAGCGTATGTCAATAATTCTAAAAGATTAATTTCTTTTACCACACTAGATGCTTCAGAACGCTATAAACAATTATTTAAAATAAACCCAAACATTGTCAAGCGCTTACCAAACAAGATTGTAGCTTCTTATATCAATATATCTCATGAAACTTTAAGTAGAATCAAATCTAAAATCTGACAATAAAATACAAAATACAAAACACAAAACATCTAAAAGTTATAAAATATGAAATACGTATTATTACTGGGACTATTGGTATTACAATTTACTGGTTTTTCACAATCGCTTGATTCAAAACCCAATGTTGAAAAAGCGAATGACAAGTTGTTATTAACCATCTTTCTGAAACATGATCAAAGTATGACTTTGAATGAGATTGAAAAGATAAGAACGGATCAAGGCTTTTATGAAAATCTCCCTCCAGAAGGTGTTTCTGTAGTTAATTGGTTTGTGGTTATGGGACTCGGCCAAGTGGTTGTATTAGAACTTCCTGCCTCAAAATTAGCAGCTGTAAATTTAGCAATTGAGAGAACTGCATGGAAGGCTTTTACAACAGAAATTTATCCAACGTACAATTTGTATCCTATCATAGAACATAAGTTGAAAAATAAGTCAAAAATAGCGCTTGATTCAAAACTCATTTCTGAAAAAGAAAAAGATGATGACAAATTATTATTAACCGTCTTTCTTAAACATGATCAAAGTATGAATTTAAACGAGATTGAAAAAATAAGAACCAATCAAGGGTTTTATGAAAATCTCCCTCCAGAAGGTACTTCTGTAGTTAATTGGTTTGTAGTTATGGGACTTGGTCAAGTGGTTGTGTTAGAACTCCCTGCTTCAAAATTAGCAGCTGTAAATTTAGCGATTGAGAGAACTGCATGGAAAGCTTTTACAACAGAAATTTATCCAACTTACAACCTATATCCAATCATAGAAAATAAATTAAAGAATAAGTCAAAGGTAGATTACTAGAATTTTAATGCTTATCAACAGTTAAACTAACTCAATATAAGCTTTGTACTATTCGGTGTAAAAATAAAAGTAATTATGGCCATTTACGCAATTGGAGATATACATGGTAGTATAAATGCCTTAAAAACTATTTTTCAACAGGATTGGATAAAGGAAGATGATAAAGTCGTTTTTCTTGGAGATTACGTTGATAAGGGAGCTGATAGTAAAGACGTTATTGATTGGTTAATTGAAAAAAGTAAAGTATGCGACTTTGAATTTATTCTTGGCAATCATGAGATAATGATGACACGTGCCAAATCTTCACCTGAAATATTTGAGTATTGGCTAGAAGATTATGGAGGATCACTAACATTAAACTCCTATAAAATTGGTGATAACCAAAATTGGATGAATCAGATAGATAAAACGCATTGGAACTTTATTGATTCTTGCTTACCCTATTTGGAAATTGGAGAATTCATTTTCGTTCATGCAGGACTTGAAAAAAACAAGAGTTTAGAGGAACAGGATGAACATCATTTATTTTTTAAGAAATTTGAAGAACCTTTAATGTATGATCCAATAAAAATGGTGATTTGCGGACATACCGCTCGGAAAAATGGAAAAATAGCTGATTTTAAACATACCATTTGCATTGATACCTTTGCACACGGAGGTATGTGGTTAACTTGTTTGAATGTTGAAACAGGCGAATTTTTAAAAGCGAATAACAAAGGACAAATAGAAAAAGGAAAACTAAAAAGAAGGCACTCAATTCCTTAAGTTGAGTTTGTCTATAGATTGCGGAACTGTTCACTCAAACCCTTAATTAAAGGGAAATTACTCCATTTAAATTTTGAGCAAGTTTACGAAAGTCAAAAAAAAGAATTTGATTAGAATCTAAAAATCACTCAATGCTAACTTAAGCTGTGTATAATTAATTACTTGGTTCTCGACTACTTACAAAAATTCTTACTGATTTTCTATTAGGTTTGTAGGTGCTAACGTATGCACTTAAATACGCAATAGCCTATTAAAAGTGTTGATAAAAATTTCCACCTCCAAACACCAAACCAACCCCAAATCGTAAAAAAAAGACAAAACCGTCCAAACCCTGTTTTAAATAGTGCTATTTTTATAAAAACTAATTCAACCATCAAACACTAACCAATGAAAACCAATTTCAAAATTTTAGTTACACTTTCCTGTTTTATAGCGGTAATTTCTTGTAAAGATAAAAATCAAGACAAAGCCATAACAAATCCGCCAACGGTGGTTGAAACACCATTAGTCGAAACCGTCTTATCGGCCGAAGATCAAGCCGCCTTAACACCTGAAATAATTATTCAATCCCTTAAAGATGGTAACCAAAGGTTTAGAAATAATGATTTAACGCCTCGTAATCGGTCTTCTCAAATTAAAAATAGTACCCTTAGCCAATATCCAAAAGCCATAATCCACTCGTGTATTGATAGCAGAGTGCCTGTAGAGGATGTTTTCGACCGAGGAATTGGCGATCTTTTCGTTGGTAGAGTTGCAGGAAATATTATAAACGAAGATATTCTTGGCAGCATGGAGTATGCCTGTAAAGTAGCTGGAGCCAAATTAATACTCGTTTTAGGTCATGAACATTGTGGTGCTATAAAATCAGCAATAGATGGCGTTGAGTTAGGGAATATTACAGCACTACTTTCTAAAATTAAACCGGCAATAGATATGGCCGCTGAATATGAAGGTGAAAAAACAGCATCTAACCAAGAATATGTTGAATTGGTTAGCACAAGTAATGTAATAAATAATATGAATGAAATTAGAACCTCAAGTCCCATCTTAAAAGCTATGGAAGATAATGGTGAGATTGATATTCTAGGTGCCATGTACAATATGACAACGGGTGAAGTGGTGTTTATAGACTAATAAACACGCTTAAATTAAAAAATACGGTGTCTGGTATGTTACCAAACATAACCTACTGAAGCTATTTAGAAACATGCACACCATAAATCACTAGTGTAGGGGCTACTAATTTGGGTTTTTAAAATTCTAATACACCCTTTTCATTTCATGCAACCCAATCATAAATAAAAGTGGAATGCGTCCAAATTAGTCCCCTAACTACTTATTAAAAAAAGCTATTTTCCGTACCTTGCAGTTCTATTTAAAAGTAAAAATATGCAAGATCCAAAAATGCTAAATTATATTAAAGCTGTTATTGAAAATATGCCAACAGATTGGCTGAATCTAACAACCCATCGACTAGATATTTATGATGAGTCGTTAGCAAAAACGGAATTTCTAAACGCGTTTGAACACTTATTTAAAGCCAATAATGCTACGACATCAGCATTAAGTAAATTACCAACGGCTTATGATTATATCCGCTTGGGTCATCCCCTATCCTGCGTGTTAGAATGGGGAATTGCAAACGTAAACCAGCTTGATGCTAAACATGTCATCAGTTTTTCGTCTCTGACAATTCCGGTTTTAGCCATTTTAAGAACCAATTTGTTGGAAAATAAAAAAACACAAATCCTTTATACGGGAGACTTACCAGACTGTTTTGATGCGGAAACCATTAAAGAGGTGTATGGTTATAATTTCGAATTAATCCATGTTGATAATTCAAAGGCGATTCTCGATTTTAAGGGAAGTACCATTTTCATAGCACATCAAGACACCATTGAGCAAACAGATTTAAATGCGAATATTGATTTTTACGTGAATCTCCACGACCATTTGGGCAGTATATTACTCGTAAATGGCGCACAAAACGCATCATATATTTCGGATATTCAACATGTACGCCGTCGTGAAACCATTGCCATGACACCTGAAAATTCGCTTATGGCTTTAAAAGCGCTAGTCAATAAAACGGTTTTCCAGGGGCATTCCAATGAAACTGAAACCCATAAAAAACAGGTTTTAAATAACATCAAAGACATTACAGGTACCACGTCCAAACCTTTGGTGGCTTCTAGTGGTTTATCTATGCAATACGCTATTATGATGGGTCTCATTCACGATGCCCAAGAAAATCATAAAGGAAAGGCCATCAAATTTATTGTTCCGCCAAATTGTTATGGTGGAACCAATGACCAAGCCAGACGTGTGGCAGATTGCTTAGATCAAGTTGAAGTTGTAGATTTACTTGTGGATGGAGATAATGATATGGTACAAAGTATTAATACCGTTTTGGAGCGCATTGCCAAACAAGATGCGGTTCCATACATTATTGCAGAAATTCCAACAAACCCACGAGTGGAAGTTCCAAATCTTCAAGATTTAAAGGCTGCTTTAAGTAAAGTGCGAAAAACAACAACGGGTGAAACAGCAATCGATCCTGTTTTTATTTTAGATCAAACCTTTTGCCCGAATGTGCACTTTTTAGGTGACGGGGAAATTCTATCTACGGTGAGAACCATTTCTTATGCCAGTGGCTCCAAATTTCCTAGTGGCGGAAAATGTACTGCTGGATATGCTGTAGGAAACACCAAAACAGACGCCTTAATGGATAAGGTAGCGAAGCATTTGATGCTTTGTGACAATGAAGCAACCGCATTGCAATATAAGTTGCTAGCCCAACAATTACCATCTATGAATCAGCGTATTGCAGATGCCTATGTATACACACGCGACTTTGTAAACTTTATCCACGAGGTTTTACCAGAATCGAAAATTAATTTTGTGTCTGATGACTTGGCAGAGCAAGGCTTTACACCATCCGTATTTTCATTAGATCTGCCAACAAAAGGAAATACAGCTGAAGAAAAAGAAGCCCATAAACGCGCTTTAAACTTGAAGTTAATCAACTTGATGATTACTGAAATCCCTGAAGAAAGCAAGTTTTGTGTGAGTTATGGTCAGTTAAAGGGTTGCTACTGGACTATTCCAGCAACATCCACCCAGGGCACCACCAAGGAAGGCGACAAAGATTATATTGTACGCGCCTCCTTATCTGGAAACATGGATTTGGCCCGTCATAAAGAGGTGTTTTTAGAGTTTGTTAAGAATATGTAAAACATCAGGCTTTGGCATTCTTTAGCAAAATGGCATTACGTTGAGCATTGTCATTCCGTTAATTGCTGGTTCCTCTCGTTGAGTGCTGTCATTTCCACGAAGGAGGAATCTCTCGTTAACCAAAGTTTTTTACCTCGCAAGCTACGTTCTGAATACCAAAAACAAAAAGCCCAAACATACCGTTTGGGCTTCTCAATTACATATCATGAACCACTATTTTAGGGTTCATTCGGGTTTCCTTCGGGTTTCCTTCGGGTTTCATTCGGGTTTCCTTCGGGTTTCCTTCGGGTATGACCTAAAATTAATTTAAACTTTTAATCCCCATATTATACAAAGCAAACGCTTGAATATCTACTTGCTCCTTAATCGTGGCTTCAGTAGATTTTCCGGCACCATGTCCGGCATTCACCTCAATTCTAATTAAGGTCGGATTCGTACCTGTTTGCTTGTCTTGCAATTCAGCAGCAAATTTAAAACTATGCGCTGGCACTACACGATCGTCATGATCTCCTGTTGTTACTAACGTTGCTGGATATTCAACACCTGCTTTTACATTATGCACTGGCGAATACCCTTTAATATAGTCAAACATCTCTTTACTTTGTTCTGATGTTCCATAATCAAAGGACCAACCCGCTCCTGCTGTAAACGTATGGTAACGCAGCATATCTAAAACACCTACTTGTGGAATAGCCACTTTCATTAAATCTGGTCGTTGTGTCATAGTTGCACCAACTAATAACCCACCGTTACTTCCGCCTTTAATAGCTAAATAATCAGATGATGTATACTTTTCATTGATTAGGTATTCGGCTGCTGCAATAAAATCGTCAAACACATTTTGCTTCTGCATTTGTGTTCCTGCATTATGCCATTTTTTACCGTATTCACCACCACCACGTAAATTAGCAACAGCATACACACCACCATTTTCTAACCACACAGCATTGGCAATACTAAACGACGGCGTTAAACTAATATTAAAACCACCGTAAGCATATAGCATAGTTGGATTCTTGCCGTTTAATTCTGTGCCTTTTTTATAGGTGATAATCATCGGTACTTTGGTACCATCTTTAGATGTATAAAATACTTGCTTCGACTCAAAGTCTTCCGATTTGAAATCGATATTTGGCTTTTGGTAAACCGTTGATTCGCCAGATTCAGGATTATAAGCATAAATAGTTCCTGGCGCCGTATAATTTGTAAATGAGTAGTATAAGGTAGTCGCTTCTTTTTTACCACCGAAACCACCAACAGAACCAATTCCTGGTAACGTAACATCACGTACCAAAGTGCCATCAAATTTGTATTGTTTTACAACAGATACGGCATCTTTCATGTATTCCGCAAAAATATAATTAGCACCTTTAGATGCAGATAGTACATTTTCAGTTTCAGGAATCACATCTTCCCAACCAGCTTGTTCAAATTTATTTAAATTGAATTTTACAATGCGTTTATTGGGTGCTTCAAAATCAGTTACCACAAAAAATGTTTGACCTTCGTTATTAATGACATTACTACTACTTTCAAAATTATCAACCACTTTTACAATCGGTCCATTTTTGCGTAGGTCTTTAATATATAGCTCATTTCCATACGTAGAATTTGCTGCGGTAATCACCAAATAGTTTTCATCCTGCGTTACAGAACCTCCTACATAACGACGCTTTTCAGTATCGCCAAAAACAATTTTGTCTTCACTTTGTGGTGTTCCTAATTTGTGATAAAATAAACGGTGTTGATCAGTTTTAGCCGATAACTCACTGCCTTTTGGTTTCTCATAGCTGGAATAATAAAACCCCTCATTTTTGTACCAAGACATACCACTGAATTTAACATCCATAATGGTATCGCCAATAATTTCTTTGTTTTCTGTTTTTAAAACGATAATTTTTCGCCAGTCACTTCCACCTTCAGAAATAGCATAGGCAGCCATAGAACCATCTTCCGTAAAACTTAAACCACCTAATGACGTCGTACCATCTTTAGAAAATGCATTCGGATCTAAAAACACCTCCTGGTTTCCATCTTTATCGTTTCTATATAAAACGGATTGGTTTTGAAGTCCATCATTTTTATAGAAATAGGTATAATCCCCTTCGATAAAAGGTGCTGAAATTTTCTCGTAGTTCCAAAGGGTTTCCATGCGTTTTTTCAACTTGCTTCGAAACGGAATTTGATCTAAATAATTAAACGTTACCTCATTTTGAGCTTTAACCCATGCTTTGGTATCTTCGGCATAATCATCTTCTAACCAACGGTATGGATCTTGAACTTGAGTTTCAAAATACGTGTCAACCGTGTCAACTTTTTTAGTTTCTGGGTATGTAATACGCATAGACATATCTTCTTTTTCAGTTTTGTTTTGGTCGTCTTTACAAGCAACAATAGTTGAAAGTGCCAAAACGCATACTAGTGATTTCCTCATATTATAATTGGTTTTAGTGTAATGAACAAAAATAAGGAAATACTTGTTAAGTAATGTTAAAGAAAATACAAGGTGAAAAATTAATCAACTATTCAGGATATTCAATACGAAGGTGATAAATATTGGTCAGTTTCTGCTTCAATATCTTTTTAATGGATTGAATTTCTTTAAAGGTAATATTGGCATTTAAAAACTGATCATCATTCATTTGTTTGTTTAAAATGCTTTCTACAAAATCGTCAATTTTTGTCGATGTTGGTTCTTTTAAACTCTTGGAAGCCGCTTCTACACTATCACACATCATTAAAATAGCGGTTTCTTTACTAAAAGGTTTTGGGCCAGGATACATAAAGTCTTCTATTTCTATCAGCTCATTTACTTCCTTTTCTTTCATATAAAAATAATACACCAAACTGGTTCCATGATGGGTTCTAATAAAATCGATAACACGATCTGGAAGATTATTTTTCCGGGCTATTTCAATTCCATCAATAACATGATTGATAATAATTTGAGCACTTTCAGTTGGTGATAATTCATCATGCGGATTAATTCCTGTAGATTGATTTTCTGTGAAATACGTTGGGTTTTTCATTTTCCCAATATCGTGATACAAAGCGCCAACACGAACCAACATGGCATTGGCTCCAATTTCGTTGGCAGCAGCTTCAGCTAAATTGGCCACATTTAAAGAATGGTGAAATGTTCCTGGTGCTTTGTTTGATAATTCCTTCAATAATTTGGTATTGGTATCTGATAATTCTAATAAGGAAACATCAGAAACTAACCCGAAGAGTTTTTCGTAGGCATAAATTAGCGGTTGTACAAATAAGGTTGCCAACCCACAAAGCACAAATAAACCAAATGTTTCCCACTGCATCGTTTCAACACTTCCTTCATGAATAACGAAGAATGCAAAGTAAGCTACAATATATATTAAGGTGATTTGTCCGACGGAAATAAATAAATTCGCGCGTTTGTATAATTCCGAAACGGTTAAAATAGTAACGATTCCTGCAATAATTTGTAGGAACATATATTCGTAACTATTTGGCACTACCAGTCCTAATAATAAAACCGTTAAAACGTGTGTAAACAGTCCTAAACGCGCATCAAAAAAGGCTTTTAGCACCAAAGGCAAAATACAGATAGGTACGACATAAATGTATTGCGAATTGTAGTTAACCACCAAGGTTGTGATTAAAACCATGAAGGCTACGTTAAAGAAAATGAAGGTAACTTTTACATTATTTTCAAAAACAGACATGCGGTATTTTCTTAAAAATAGCAATAGCATGAGTAAGGCTAATGCAACTAAAAGTGTGTAGGCAAAAACAATCCATAAATAATTAGATTTGTTCCAAACCTGCGATTCATACTCGGATTCTAATGATTTTAATATTTGAAATTTAACACCTTCTACGACTTCACCTTTCGAGATAATCAGCGTTTCCCGTTCTACACTACCACGAATATAGGATACTTTATCAAGCTCTTCTTGAAGTACGCGGGATGAAAACTCTTTGTTATATTCTAAATTTGGTTCTACTAAATCGAAAAACAACGATGTGAATTCATTCTTATAAGACAACAAATCCTTACTTTCTAAAACCTTGACAATAATTGCCGTTAATTGATTTTCTTTAACAAGATTAACAAATTGGGTTTGCTCCTTTTCTACGCGACCTTCTAAAATGATGACTTTCTTGGTGTCGGAATAATTATGCTCTTCGTTTAAAACACCAAAATGGTAGAGTTTATTAATAATATTAATTCCAGCATCCTTTAAAGCGTTTCTTTTATAGATTGGAATCGAATCTGAAAAAACCGATTTAAACTCACGTTGAAAATTATTGGTTATCGTGTTTGGAACCGATGCGTCTAAATTAAAGTATAGTGGTGAAGCATCTTTAATCTCTTGTTTTTCAGTGGTAATTTCGGCATCTGTTTTCTTAATAGCGAAATTAAAAGGTGCATATAAGTTTTCTGATTGCCAAGGCTTTCCTTTTTCAAAATTGTATTTAAATTTACCACTTTTAGGAAATAAATACACAATTAAAAATGTAGTCGATATAAAAAGCAAAAGCTTATAGCCTAGCGAATGATTTCTATATAGTGTATTTATAAAGTCTTTCATAGATTGGTGAAATATTTTCAAATGTAGTAAAATATAGTCGAAAATTATGGTTGTATAAAATGCTAATCATTCTACATTCTATTAAAAAATGATTAATTTTGTGGGATTAAAAAATTAAACTAAAAAAACATGAGTAAAGAAGTCGTCATTGTATCAGCAGCCAGAACACCAATTGGTAGTTTTTTAGGATCCCTTTCAACTGTTCCTGCACCACGTTTAGGTGCTGTAGCTATTAAAGGTGCTTTAGATAAAATAAATTTAAAGCCAGAATTAGTTCAAGAGGTTATTATGGGGCATGTTGTTCAAGCTGGCGCTGGACAAGCTCCTGCAAGACAAGCGGCAATTTACGCAGGAATTCCAAACACGGTTCCATGTACTACAGTAAATAAAGTGTGTGCATCTGGAATGAAAGCTGTTATGCAAGCAGCACAAGCTATTGCTTTAGGCGATGCCGATGTTGTAGTTGCAGGTGGAATGGAAAACATGAGTTTAATTCCGCATTATCTACATGCTAGAACAGGTACTAAATTTGGTCCTGCTAAAATGGAAGACGGGATGCAACGTGATGGATTAGTGGATGCTTACGACCAAAATGCTATGGGTGTTTGTGCCGATGCCTGTGCTACAGAATATAAATTTTCTCGTGAAGATCAGGATGCGTATGCTATTCAATCGTACAAACGATCAGCTGCAGCTTGGGAAGCAGGGAAATTTGATAATGAAGTGGTTCCTGTTGAAGTTCCACAGAGACGTGGTGATGCATTAGTTGTAGATACAGATGAAGAATTTACCAACGTTAAATTAGATAAAATACCAGCTTTACGTCCTGCCTTTACCAAAGACGGAACCGTTACAGCTGCCAATGCCTCAACTATAAATGATGGTGCAGGTGCTATGGTTTTAATGAGTCGCGAGAAAGCTGACGAATTAGGACTAAAAGTTCTTGCAACTATAAAAGGTTTTGCCGATGCTGCTCATGAGCCAGAATGGTTTACAACAGCTCCAGCTAAAGCCTTACCAAAAGCGTTAGATAAAGCTGGAATTGATATTAAAGATGTTGATTTCTTCGAGTTTAACGAAGCATTCGCCATTGTTGGTTTAGCCAATATGAAATTATTAGGTTTAAACGATTCCAATGTAAACGTGAATGGTGGTGCTGTTTCTTTAGGACATCCATTAGGTTGTTCAGGTGTTCGTATTTTAATTACGTTATTAAATGTTTTAGAACAAAACAATGCAAAAATTGGTGCAGCGGCTATTTGTAATGGTGGTGGTGGTGCTTCGGCAGTTGTTATCGAAAGAAACTAATACCCTATTTTTTGCATGCAATACGGAATTTGTCATTTAAGCATTGTTCCATTACGATTGGAACCCAGTGATACAAGCGAACTTGTGTCGCAAGTATTGTATGGTGATTATTTTAAAGTGCTTGAAAAGCGGAAGTCTTGGAGTAGAATCCGATTGGGTTTTGACACGTATGAGGGTTGGATTGATAACAAGCAGTACATTGAAATTACAGAAGACAATTATAATAAATTGCATGACGAAGCGCCTATTCTTTCAACCGATTTAGTTGAATTTATTGAAGATAGCGAAAGTCAATTATATCCTATTCCGTTAGGCTCAAGTTTAAACGGATTGGATTTATTGCAACATACACATGATGGGAATGCAGTTAGTGAAATAGCTTCAAAAGCGCATATTTTAAAAACTGCATTTTCATATTTAAACGCACCTTATCTTTGGGGTGGAAAAACACCGTTTGGTATAGATTGTTCTGGGTTTACCCAAATGGTTTATAAACTGAATGGTCATAAATTATTCCGCGATGCATCACAACAAGCCACACAAGGCGAAGCGTTGAGTTTTATTGAAGAAAGTGATCCTGGTGATTTAGCTTTTTTTGATAATGATGAAGGGCAGATAGTCCATGTTGGTATTATTATGCCAGATAATTTTATTATTCATGCACATGGTAAAGTTCGCATTGATAGATTAGATCATTCTGGAATTTATAATGTAGATACACGCATGCATACTCACAAATTACGGGTTATTAAGCGGATTATTGAGGGATAATTAAATTCTAGTATTTTTTAGATTTAGAACCCGTTAAATAGGAACGCACCCAAAAATTAAAGCCATAAATATACATACCAATGAATATCTTACCAATAGCAATTGCATTATTCTTAATCATCGCTTTCCTTTTTTGGAAGCTTACCAATGGCCATTTCAAAAAAGAATATGGTAGCACGTTATGGAATCAATGGGGAACACGGCTTTTTTACTGGCAAGGTGTTATATATACGAGTACCGGAATTACAATTTTTATCTTGTTTATTTTAAAATGGACCGGTATTTTGACTTTTTAGTATTCTAAGAATTAAACATATTTATCACATCATGGTGCTTGTAACTTTAATTTGTTTCAGGAGGTATTCATAGAAAAACGGATTATTTGAATCAACATAAAACAAAAAAAATGCTACTGAAATTCAGTAGCATTTTTTTATTCTCTTAAAGTAATTAGGACTATCCACCTAACGCTTCAACTTTAGCTTTCATTTGCTTGTACTTTTCAGTTTCCGCAATAGCACTGTAAATATTCATTAGTGTTTTAGACACTTCTAAATTTTCTGAATCGACTTCTAATACCGCTTCTAAATAAGGAATAGCTGTTTTATAAAGATCTTTACGTGCTGCTTTAAGTTCATCGTAACGCTTATTATCGGCAGATGATGTACCCAAACCATTCATTTCTTCAATAAGAGTAGCTTCCTCTCCCAATATTAATGCCGCAATATTTGTATGTGCATTGGTATAAGTAGGATCCATTTCAATTACCTTATCATAATACTCTTTAGCTTTATCATTATAACCAGATTCGGCAGAAAGAACGCCTAGGTTGTAGAATAAATCCACATTAGTTGGATCTAAATCTATTGCCTTTTCAATTAGCAACTTGTATTCATCCTTATTCCCTAATTTATACTGCAAATTAGCTTCTGTTAAAATAATATTTACATCTGTTGGGTTTTGTTCACGTGCTTGCTTAATAGCTGCTAATGCTTCTTCAGACTTCCCTAAATTAACATAAATAAACGCTATGTTTTTAGTGATTTCACCAGCTTTAGAATCTGATACACGCTCACCTGGCTTTATATATGCACCAGTTTTCACAAATAAATCTCTATTGTCTTTATCAAAAACCTCTTCTTCACCTGTTTCTTTATTGGTAGCAAAATACTCCTTTGTAATACCTGTGTAGCCTAATTTATTTAATTCTAAATAGTGTTTTAGAGCTTCATCATAATCTTGACCACTTACGGCACTAACGGCTGCGTAGTAAAGGTATGTTGTATCAGTAGGAACAACGTTGTATAATTGCTCGAACTTGGTTCCAGCTTCCGAAAAATTATTGGCTTTGTAAAAGCTATTTGCTTTCATTAAAAGCTCATTTTCCATTGTTGTTGTTAATTCAGACGACTCTGAATCGTAATCTTTACCTACCAAAATTAAGCTTTCAATAGCTTTATTTAAATCGGTATCATTAGCCGTACCTTGAGCATAAAGAGCTTCAGCTACTAATAAATGATATTGGGATTTTTGCTTATCATCCATGGCTGACATCATAGATTCTGCCTGATTCAATGCTGTTTTGGCTTCAGCATAATTATTATTTTTTATTGCTTTTTCAGCTGTACGTAACTCTTTTTTCTGAGCAAAAGAAACAGTACTTACTAGAATTGCCAATGCAACTAAAATTGGGTTTCTCATTTTAATATAATTAATTATCGTTATTTAATTCGTTTTCATCAGTATCAAGAGTTGTGCCATTGTCATCAAGAGTTGTGCCATTGTCCGTTTCTGGTGCAGCATCAATAATGTTACCATCTTCATCTAGTACTACTTCGTCTTCATCACCTTCTTCATCCTTCATTACTTTTGCAACAGCTGCAATAGAGTCACTTCCTTTTAGGTTAATAAGTCTTACACCTTGTGTAGCACGACCCATAACTCGTAAATTAGCAACAGCCATGCGTATAGCAATACCAGATTTGTTAATAATCATTAAATCTTCTTCATCCGTTACCGATTTTATAGCAACTAAATGACCAGTTTTTTCAGTTATAGAAATAGTTTTAACACCTTTTCCTCCTCTATTTGTTATTCTGTAAACTGCTTCACCATCTTCTGGATCATCAATATAGGTTCGTTTTCCATATCCTTTTTCAGAAACAACTAATACCGATTCTTCTTGTGGATTTTCAATAGCAATCATACCAATAACTTCATCGGTATTTTCGTCTTGTAAGCGAATACCTCTTACACCAGATGCATTTCTACCCATTGGTCGTGTTTTAGCTTCTTCAAAACGAATAGCTTTACCAGATTTTAAGGCTAACATAACTTGACTGTTTCCAGTAGTTAATTTTGCTTCTAGTAATTCATCATCCTCTTTAATTGTAATGGCATTAATACCATTAGTTCGTGGACGTGAGTATTGTTCTAGAGACGTCTTTTTAACTTGACCTTTTTTAGTCGCCATAATGACATAATGGCTATTGATGTAATCTTCATTTTTTAAATCTTGCGTACAGATAAAAGCTTTCACTTTATCATCCTGCTCAATATTAATCAGGTTTTGAATGGCCCGACCTTTAGATGTTTTACTGCCTTCAGGAATTTCATAAACACGCATCCAGAAACACTTCCCTTTTTGAGTGAAGAATAACATATATTGGTGATTAGTTCCCACAAATAAATGTTCTAAAAAGTCTTCGTTTCTAGTTGTAGACGCCTTTTGTCCTACGCCTCCTCTATTTTGTGTTTTATATTCTGTAAGTGATGTACGCTTAATATAACCAGCATGCGAAATGGTAATAACCACCTGCTCATCTGGAATCATATCTTCAATACTTAAATCGCCTCCAGCATATTCAATAACTGAACGACGCTCATCACCATACTTATCTTTAACAACTAATAATTCATCTTTAATGATTTGCATACGACGTTCTTTTTTATCAAGAATATCTTTTAAATCGTCTATGGTTACCATTAAATCGTCATACTCTGAACGCAATTTATCTTGTTCCAGTCCAGTTAACTGACGTAAGCGCATTTCTACAATGGCTTTGGCCTGAATTTCGGATAATTTAAAGCGTTCAATTAACTTCTCACGCGCTTCATCAGCATTTGATGACGCACGAATAAGCGCAATAACTTCGTCAATATTATCTGAAGCAATAATTAAACCTTCAAGAATATGAGCTCGCTCTTCTGCCTTACGTAATTCGTAGGTTGTTCTACGTACAACTACGTCATGTCTGTGTTCCACAAAATGATGAATCATTTCTTTCAGATTCAATAATTGTGGACGCCCCTTGACTAAAGCAATGTTATTAACACTAAACGACGACTGTAAAGCCGTGTATTTATATAAGGTATTTAATACAATATTAGGAATGGCGTCCCGCTTTAAAACGTAAACAATCCGCATTCCGTTTCTATCGGATTCATCGCGAATAGTTGAAATACCATCAATTTTCTTTTCGTTTACTAAATCGGCTGTTTTTTTAATCATGTCAGCCTTATTCACTTGGTATGGAATTTCGGTAACGATAATCGATTCACGACCTTGTACTTCTTCAATACGTGCTTTTCCACGCATGACTATACGACCACGGCCTGTTTTGAATGCTTCAATAACACCATCATAACCGTAGATTGTTCCACCTGTAGGAAAATCTGGCGCTTTAACATGTGTAATTAATTCATCAATTTCAATATCGGTATTTTCAATATAAGCTGTAATACCATCCACCACTTCACTTAAGTTATGAGGCGGCATATTAGTGGCCATACCAACAGCAATACCAGATGCACCATTTACTAATAAACCAGGGATTCGTGTTGGAAGCACGGTTGGTTCGTGTAAGGTATCATCAAAGTTTAATTTATGATCAACGGTTTCTTTATCAATATCTGCCAGCATATCTTCCGATATTTTACGCATACGAGCTTCCGTATAACGCATTGCTGCAGGACTATCACCATCAACAGATCCAAAGTTACCTTGGCCATCCACTAACATATAACGTAAACTCCATTCTTGAGCCATACGCACCATAGCATCATAAACAGATGTATCACCATGTGGATGATACTTACCTAGTACTTCACCAACAATTCTTGCTGACTTTTTATGTGCTCCAGTTGCTCTAACACCTAGTTCGTGCATACCAAAAAGCACACGTCTATGTACAGGTTTTAAACCATCTCTTACATCAGGTAAAGCACGTGACACAATGACTGACATTGAATAATCAATGTAAGCCGATTTCATTTCATCTTCAATGTTAATTGGGATCAATTTTTCTCCTTCTGCCATATATATTACTAATTAGATTTTTGTAGGTTTACAAATCGTGCTAATATAACCATTTCATCAGCTACAGCAAGGGTTTCTTTTATGTTTTTTCGGAATTTTTATTAACAATTAAAACCCTGCTTTTCGTTAATAAGTATGCTGTTAAATATTTTGTCTTTATAAACTTTTTTTTGTCTATTAGCATACTAACTATTATTTAAGGTATGATTTTTGTCCTTACTAATATCTTTAGTACATTTAATGCAGAAAGGAATTATTTATGGATGACAATTTTTCACCAAGAGTTAAAGACGTAATTGCGTATAGTAAAGAGGAAGCTTTAAGGCTTGGTCACGATTTTATAGGCACTGAACATTTAATGCTAGGATTATTACGTGATGGTAGCGGAAAAGCTATTGATATTTTAAGTGCTTTAGAAATAGATTTAAACCATTTAAGGCGCAAGGTTGAAATTTTAAGTCCTGCAAATCCTAATATGGCAGTAACTTCAAATAACAAGAAAAACTTACACCTAACTAGGCAAGCGGAACGGGCATTGAAAACCACATTTTTGGAAGCGAAACTTTTTCAGAGTAGCTCCATAAATACAGCGCATTTGCTCTTGTGCATTTTAAGAAACGACAACGATCCCACAACCAAGCTTTTAAATAAGCTGAAAGTGGATTATGATAACGTAAAAGAACAGTTCAAGTTTATGATAACAAACGACGAAAATTATCCTGATATTACAGGAGAGCCGAAATCAGAATCTTTTCCAGATGATGATTCCGCTTCAGATGACGACACATCAAAAGATAATTTATTTAATTCACCTACAGGAAAAACGAATAAGAAATCTAAAACCCCTGTTTTAGATAATTTTGGACGCGATTTAACAGCTATGGCTGAAGAAGGTAAATTAGATCCTGTTGTAGGTCGTGAAAAAGAAATAGAACGTGTATCTCAAATTTTAAGTAGACGTAAGAAAAACAACCCACTTTTAATTGGTGAACCTGGTGTTGGTAAATCCGCCATTGCTGAAGGTTTAGCAAATAGAATTGTCAGCCGAAAAGTATCTCGAATTTTATTCAACAAACGCGTTGTAACTCTAGATTTAGCGAGCTTGGTTGCAGGTACAAAATACCGTGGACAGTTTGAAGAGCGTATGAAAGCCGTTATGAACGAGCTAGAAAAAAACGACGATATCATTCTGTTTATTGATGAAATCCATACCATTGTTGGTGCTGGTGGTGCCACAGGAAGTTTGGATGCTTCAAACATGTTTAAACCAGCTTTAGCAAGAGGTGAAATACAATGTGTTGGCGCCACTACTTTAGATGAATACAGACAGTATATAGAAAAAGATGGTGCGTTAGAAAGACGTTTCCAGAAGGTTATTGTAGAACCAACAACGGTTGATGAAACTATTGAAATTCTAAATAACATTAAAGATAAATACGAAGCGCATCACCATGTGGAATATACGCCAGAAGCCATTGAAGCTTGTGTGAAATTGACAAATCGGTATATGACGGATCGTTTTTTACCAGATAAAGCTATTGATGCTTTAGATGAAGCAGGTTCACGCGTGCACATCACTAACATTAATGTTCCGGACCAAATTGTTGAATTAGAAGAACAATTAGAAGCTGTAAAAGCCACGAAATCTAGTGTTGTTAAAAAACAGAAATATGAGGAAGCTGCTAAACTTCGGGACGATGAAAAACGTTTGGAAAAAGAATTAGCCATTGCTCAAGAGAAATGGGAAGAAGACACCAAGTTACATCGTGAAACCGTAACAGAAGACAATGTGGCTGATGTTGTTTCTATGATGACGGGAATACCTGTTAATAGAATTGCACAAACAGAAAGTAATAAATTGGCCATTTTACCAGATTTAATTAAAGGTAAAGTTATTGGTCAAGATGAAGCTGTTGCCAAAGTGGTTAAAGCTATTCAACGAAATCGTGCAGGACTTAAAGATCCAAATAAACCAATTGGTTCATTTATATTTTTAGGCCAGACAGGCGTTGGTAAAACGCAATTAGCTAAAGTGCTTTCAAAAGAATTATTTGATAGTGAAGATTCATTAATCCGAATCGACATGAGTGAGTACATGGAAAAATTCGCGATTTCAAGATTAGTTGGTGCACCTCCAGGATACGTAGGTTATGAAGAAGGTGGTCAATTAACTGAAAAAATTAGACGCAAGCCCTATGCCGTAGTATTACTTGATGAGATTGAAAAAGCGCATCCAGATGTGTTTAATATGCTACTTCAAGTGTTGGATGATGGCTATTTAACGGATAGTTTAGGTCGTAAAATCGACTTTAGAAACACCATTATTATCATGACGTCCAATATTGGCTCTCGTAAACTAAAAGATTTTGGTACAGGTGTTGGTTTTGGAACGTCTTCGCAGAAATCTCAAGAAGATGCAAATGCCAGAAGCGTGATTGAAAATGCGTTGAAAAAAGCTTTCGCCCCAGAATTCTTGAATAGAATTGATGATGTGGTAGTATTTAATGCACTTGAAAAAGAAGATATCAATAAGATTATTGATATTGAATTAGATAAACTCATCTTACGCATCAAGGATATTGGCTATACACTTAAATTAAGTAAAGCTGCCAAAGATTATATTGCAGATAAAGGTTTCGACAAACAATATGGCGCTAGACCATTAAAGCGTGCTATTCAGAAGTATGTTGAAGATACCTTGGCTGAAGAAATAATCAATTCAAAAATTTCTGAAGGCGATAAAATCTCTATGGATTTAGATGCTAAAACCAATGAATTAAAAATTAAAATTGAGTCCGGAAAAAAAAAGACTGAATCTTAAAAAATAGATAGTTTAAAATTGAAAAACTCCACTTACATTTGTGGAGTTTTTTTATGTCCTAAATTTTACTTAACTTTAAATATGCCTGTTATTAAAACATATCCGTTTGGAAACATTACCTTCCACAATCATTATTTGATTGTAGTAATGAAAGAAGGCGTAACCGTTTCAGTTGATTACAATCAAGTGCTTGATGATATTGCCTTGAATTATTATGGTAACAAAAAGTTCGTTTATATTACACACAGAAAAAACTCCTATTCTGTAGATCCGAATATTTACTTTAAAACATCGAAAATCAAAAACCTTGCAGGATTTGCTGTTGTTTTTGGTGATTCTGTGAAAATTGATAATACAGATTTTGAAAGTAACTTTATAAGTATTCCGTTTAAAGCATTTAAGTCATTAGATGAAGCTATTACTTGGTCTGACGAATTGTGCAATGCATAAACATTCCTTCCAAATAAATCAATAAAAACAGCTAAATTTTGCGCACATTTTATGCGTAAATTTCGTGCACATCTATTTCTAAATTTGAAAGAAATGATATCGAATTTTTGATATCAATATGCAATTCTCTGTCATTAGAAACAAAGGACACATCCTGGCGGTAAGCCATTAATACCGATTCTATAAAAGCTGAAGATTTTAAAGGTTTTCTAAAATACAAAGCTTGAGACGCATTAAATAATTCAATAGCCAAAATACGTTCAACATTATGAACCAACGTATAAGCTTGCGTGGCTGCATTGGCTCCCATACTTACATGATCTTCTTGACCGTTACTGGAAACAATACTATCTATACTTGCAGGGCTCGCCAATTGTTTATTAGCACTTACAATACTAGCTGCTGTGTATTGCGGAATCATAAAGCCAGAATTTAAACCTGGATTATCCACTAAAAATGTTGGTAAACCACGTAATCCAGACACTAATTGAAACACACGTCTTTCCGATATATTCCCTAATTCAGCCATGGCAATTTTCATATAATCTAAAGCCAAAGCTAATGGTTGTCCATGAAAATTTCCGCCAGAAATAATTAAATCATCTTGGCTAAATATGTTTGGATTATCAGTCACAGAATTAATTTCTGTTATAAATGTTTTTCTTACAAAATCTAATGTATCCTTGCTCGCTCCATGAACTTGAGGCATACATCTAAACGAGTAGGGATCTTGAACATGAACTTTATCTTGACCAATTAACTCACTACCTTCTAAAAACTCACGAATACGTTCTGCCGTTTTTAACTGTCCTCTATGTGGACGCACCAAATGAACTAATTCATTAAATGGCTCAATTCTACCATCAAAAGCTTCTAAAGATGTACTTCCAATTAAATCAGCAAAATAAGACAACTTATAAGCCTTCATCAATAAATGAACTCCATAAGCTGACATAAATTGCGTACCATTTAGAAGGGCTAACCCTTCTTTGGATTGCAAGGTTATTGGTTCCCAATTAAATTTCTTCAAAATAGATTCAGAAGTATGAACAGCATCTTCAAAATAAACGTCTCCTTTTCCAATAAGCGGGAGTGCCAAATGTGCCAAAGGTGCTAAATCACCCGAAGCTCCTAAAGAACCTTGCGTATAAATAACTGGTAAAATATCATTATTATAAAAATCCATTAAGCGTTGTGCCGTTTCTAATTGCACGCCACTATGTCCATAACTTAAAGATTGTACCTTTAATAATAACATGAGTTTTATAATTGGTTTTGGAACCAATTCACCCGTGCCACAGGCATGAGACATCACCAAATTCTCTTGAAGTTTGGTTAGATTTTCTTTTGAAATTTTCACATTATACAACGAACCAAATCCCGTGTTTATACCATAAATTGGCGAATCTTGATTTTTAAGTTTCTCGTTTAAATAATCGCGACAGGCTTGAATTTTTTTAATAGAACCATCTGCTAATTCCAAAGTTTTGCCTTCTTCTAAAATGGCTGAAATAGTTTCTAAATCAATGGTTTCTTGCGAAATATAATGGATTGGTCTCATGTGTATAAAAGTTGTCCCAAAATTCCACATTCAATACGTATTATGCAAACAAATAGTAACATTTCATTTATAATTCATGATAAAATTCTATTTTTGAATAAACAAACTATTTTAAACCATGAAAAAAACCTTAATTTTTGTTGCAGCATTATCCATTTTTGCTTGCCAAGAAGAAGCACCTAAAGACTATGTGACTTTCTCGGGAAAAATAACAAATAAAAACAGCGACTCATTACTTATACGAACGCGTGATTATGCTAAAACAATAGCTGTAAATGACGATGGAACTTTTAGTGATACTCTTAAAGTAGATGCAGGTATTTACAACCTTTTTGATGGTTCCGAATCTACGTCTGTATTCTTAAAAAATGGTTATGAAATTAACATGACTATCGATACAAAAATGTTTGATGAAAGTATCAAGTACACAGGAACAGGTTCTGAACAGAGTAATTTTTTAGCTCAAAAATCTTTAAAAGAAGAACAGTTAATTGATTTTGAAGCGTTGAGTAAAATTTCTGAAATGGAAACGTTAGAAACAGAACTTGATAAGATTAAAACAGAACTAAGTGAGTTTTACAACTCCAATAAAGCCATAGATACAAGTATTACCAATAGTGCAAATAAGAGCTTAGAACCTATGCTAAAATCTTATAAATCATTCATTGGATCTGCTATTACTTTAAAAAAGGAATTTCCTAAAGGCGCACCTTCTCCAACATTTAGCGATTATGAAAACTATGATGGAACCACGACTTCCCTTTCAGATTTAGCGGGTAAGTATGTTTATATTGATGTTTGGGCAACTTGGTGTGGACCCTGTAAAGCGGAAATTCCATTCTTAAAAGAAATTGAAAAAGAATACCACGGAAAAGATATCCAATTTGTAAGTCTTTCTATAGACGATGACAAGAGTCATAAAGGTTCTTGGGACCAGGCGCGTGCAGATTGGAAAGCCATGATTGCGGATAAAGAATTAGGTGGTATTCAATTATTTGCACCAAAAGGATGGCAAACTGAATTTATCCAAGCCTATAAAATAAACGGTATTCCACGTTTTATTTTAATTGATCCTGCAGGAAATGTGGTATCTCCAGATGCGCCAAGACCTTCAAGTGATGAATTAAAAGAACTATTAACAGAATTAAATATCTAAATTCTGAATAATTTCAATATTAAAGAGTCGCAAAAAATTGCGACTCTTTTTTTTATAATAAAGTTTATTATTTGCTTTAAAATAATGCCTTACAAATAAGAATATGAGATTCTGAAACCAGTTCAGAATGGCGATTAGCAGGAATTCTAAAAAATTAGTTCATTGAAATAAGGTCTACTCTTTATTTGGTTTGAGACTTTTTTTCTTCTTTCTCTTCCGCTTCTACTTCCAGAGGTTCTTGTTGTTCAAATAAATCCAAATACGCATCACCTAATGTTTCAATCACATGTGTGGCTGTCATAGCTTCATAACCTAACCCTTGCACAGCAATATCAGCTGATTTACCGTGTAGATACACACCAAACACCGACGCGGCCAAGGAATCATAGCCTTGGGCAATGAGTCCTGTAATAATTCCTGTTAAAACATCACCAGTGCCAGCAGTTGCCAATCCAGGATTTCCGGTTGAATTAATATATATTTTATCTTCTAAAACGGTTAAAGTATAAGCGCCTTTAATCACAACAATTACCTGATATTTCTTTGAAAATACTTTGACTTTTTTCAGTTTTTCAAAATCATCTTTCCACGCACCAATTAAGCGTTCCAACTCTTTAGGATGTGGTGTTAAAACCGTATTTTTTGGTAATAACTTTAATAAATCTTTGTTTTTAGATAGTAGATTTATGCCATCAGCATCAATAACTAAAGGTGTTTTGTTTGTGATTAGAAACACTTTTAAAGCTTCAGCAGTCGCTTTTTCTGTTCCCATACCAACACCAATACCAATAACCGTTGGTGTCATATTGAATTGAATATTGCTAATCCATTCATCCTGTTCGTCAGTAATAATCATAGCTTCCGGAAAACTAGACTGAAATGGCATATAGCCACATTTAGGCACAAAAGCTGTTACCAATCCTGCTCCAATGGATAGAGCCGAACGGCTTGCCAAAAGAGCTGCCCCTATTTTACCATAACTTCCACCAATAATAAGTGCGTGACCAAAGGTTCCTTTATGCGAAAATTTATCACGTGGTTTATAAATAGGGAGCACTTCTTGCTTTCCTATTAAATCTACTGCTGTTTGGGTTTTCATTAAATATTCACGATCAAAACCAATATCTAAAACTTCCCATTGTTCCGTAAATTTAGCGGTATCTGGCAAAAAGAAAGCGAGTTTAGTAGACTGGAAACTCAATGTATGATTTGCCCAAACCACATTGTTTTCATCAGCTGGAACAGCATCTGTTTTCATTCCGGAAGGAATATCTATAGAAAGCGTAAATGCTTTGGAAACTTTGAAGTGTTGAAACAAATTAACCACCCAATCGTCAGCTGGACGATTTAATCCAATACCGAAAACCGCATCAATTATTATATCATCAGGACCAATTTCTGGAAAATCATCATCAGGGCCAATAAGCGTAGGCCATTTTTTTGTGGTTTGTTTTATTAAATCATAATTACACAAAAAATCCTTGGTACGTTTATCACTAAAGTTGACCACAAAGGTATGCACATTGTAACCATGGTTAATTAAATGTCGGGCTACCACCAACCCATTACCGCCATTATTTCCAATGCCACAAAAAACGTGAATGGGAACTTGAGCACCTTGCATCCGTAAATGCAACCAATTGAAAATTTGAATGCCCGCACGTTCCATGAGTTCGGTGGATGTGATGTTTTGCTTTTGGGCCGTGAGTTTATCACCTTCGTAAATCTGTTTATCTGAAAATATTTTCATGGGTAATCGTAACTTTTATCTATATTAATAAAACGGACGTTCTTTCAAAAATACAGTTATTTTTATATTATGAACTTATCTTCACTTCAAAATTATACTTTTGAAACCTATAAATCAGTTGAATTTATTTGTTAAATGATCAAAATTATTAAAGCGAACGTCAGTCATGCCGAAACACTCTCCTTAATTGGAAGGCAAACATTTTTGGAGTCTCATGGTGTGAGTGCTTCTAAAACTGATATAGATACTTATATTAATTTAAAATTCACAAAAACAGCTTTTGAAACAGAACTGGTGGACTCTAATAACATTTTTCATATTCTTTTATATGATGAAAAACCGATTGGCTATTCTAAAATAATGTATTCCATTCCTCAAAAGAACATCCCGTTTAAAAATGTAACCAAACTAGAACGCATCTATGTTCTGAAAGCATTTCATAATTTAAAATTAGGTAAAGAATTATTAAATTTTAATGTTTCACTCTCACAGAAAAACACCCAATCTGGTATGTGGTTATATGTTTGGACCGAAAACCATAGAGCCGTGAATTTCTATAAAAAAACAGGATTTGAAATTGTAGGCAGTTATGATTTTAAAATTTCAGAAACCCATTCCAATCCCAATCATCAGATGCTTTTAACGTATTAATCTAAAGTGGGTAACACAAAATCATCCAAAGCACTTTTCTCGGTCATCAACGCTTCAATTTCGTTTGATGTTCTAGGCGCTTCTGCTGATAAATTTACGGGACCATTATTAGTAATTAAAATATCATCTTCAATTCTTACTGCAATTCCCCACCACTTTTCATCACAATTACTCCCATCTGGAATATAAATTCCAGGTTCAACAGTAATAACCATATTGTGTTCAAAGGCACCATAAAGACCAGGATCATGAACATCTAATCCTAAATAATGAGATGTACCATGGGGAAAATAATTTCTGGCTTCTTTATCATTTTCTGCAATTCCTAAAGCAATTAATCCTTTATGAATAACGGCTCGACTAGCAGCATCAGCCGCATTAAAGCCATTGCCTACTTTGGATGCTGCAATACCAGCTTCTTGAGCTTCAAAAACCAGATCATAAATAATTTTTTGCTCTTTGGTAAATTTCCCGTTAGCAGGAATAGTCCGGGTAACATCAGCAGAATATCCATGATACTCGGCTCCTAAATCCATCAGTACCAATTCATTATTTACTTGCATTTTACTGTTTTCAATATAATGCAACACACAGCCATTATTTCCTGCGCCTACAATACTAGGATAGCCTTCGTACTCACTACCATATTTTTTATATACAAATTCATGGATGCCTTGAATTTCCATTTCGGACATGTTTGGATGCATGGCTTTCATAATTTCCCGTTGTCCCATAGCCGAAATTCGAACAGCTTTTGTAAGTAATACCAGCTCTTCTTCGGTTTTAATTTGGCGCAAACCAGCCATTAGTGTAGATAAACTTTGGGTGTCCAAATTAGATTTTGGCGTCTCCTGCTCTATTTTTATAATTTGTTGTTTCAATTCCAAACGCACATTTGGATCTGTTGATTCTGCATAATCTGAAATCACTTTATCCTTTTTTAAATTAGGATAGTACTCTAAAGCACGACCAATATTTTGAGCCACATTAGCACTATTTTCAATATCTGTGGCTTTAATCATTTCATAAATTCGAGATTTCATAGGATCTGGCAACGAATTTTCATCATAATTAGCTTGTTGCTTAAACTGTTCAATTAAACTATGTAAATCCGCTTGGTTGCGTTTAGAATCGCGATAATCATTATTAAAATTATTAAATAAAACCTTATCAAAATGGGTATAATCAACACCTGATTCATTAAAACCGCTCCCATTAAAAGCCATATCAAAACCTAATTGATTTTTAGCACCTTCAATACCTAACCGTTTTCCGGTCCACTGCTCTGCTTGCGGATTTTTCTCCTGAACATAAATTAATTCGTTGTATGAAACACCTTCAGAATTCGTTTGATTTTCAGAAAACAAAACTAAAACAGCATGTGGTTCCTTATAACCTGACAAATAATAAAAATCAGGATCTTGATGGTAGATAAAATCCACATCATTAGCTCTATTTCTCACAGGATTCGCAAAAAAGACAGCGACAGAATTTTCAGGCATACTGCTGCGCAACGCATCACGTCTACTTTTATGAAATTCGGCTGATAAATAATCGGTTGGTAAGCCATCTTGTGCTTGTAGAATAAGTGTCATACAAACCGTAAATACAGTAATAATAAAATTTTTCATGATATACGCGTTTTAAACCACCGTTAAATTAAAAGATAAAATAGAAAAGACACCTTTTAACTAAAAAAATTAACAAACTTTTAAGCCTAGATTAACCTTAAAGCGACTCCTTAAAACAGATAAATTTCAATACATTTGTGACACAATCGAAGTCTAATTAAAATGTCCGTTCAAACGGAATATACGTATGAAAAATATAGCTTTATCATCAACACATGAAGCATTAGGGGCAAAAATGGTGCCTTTTGCAGGTTTCAATATGCCAGTTCAATATGAAGGTATAAATATAGAACACGAAACAGTACGAAAAGCCGTTGGTGTATTTGATGTCTCGCACATGGGTGAATTTTTAATCAAAGGCCCAAAAGCCCTTGAATTAATTCAAAAAATAACGACTAATGATGCTAGCAAATTAACCATTGGAAAAGCACAATATAGCTGCTTACCAAATGAAACTGGCGGAATTGTTGACGATTTAATTATTTATAAAATTGAAGAAGAAACCTATCTTTTAGTTGTCAATGCTGGCAATATTGAAAAGGATTGGAATTGGATTACATCTAAAAACGATATTGGTGCTGAAATGGTAGATATTAGTGATGATTATTCACTTTTAGCCATTCAAGGACCTAAAGCTATTGAGGCCATGCAGTCCTTAACAAGTCATGATCTATCTGCCATTAAATTTTACAATTTCGTGGTTGGCGATTTTGCAGGAATAGAAAACATCATCATTTCTGCAACGGGTTATACAGGAAGTGGTGGATTTGAAATTTACTGTAAGAATACGGAAGTGAAACAAATATGGGATAAAGTTTTTGAAGCTGGTGCAGATTTCGGGATTAAGCCAATAGGTTTAGCTGCTCGTGATACTTTACGTTTAGAAATGGGTTATTGCTTATATGGTAATGATATTGATGATACCACATCACCTCTTGAAGCTGGTTTAGGTTGGATTACAAAATTCACTAAAACGTTTATTAATTCTGAAAACCTTGCCAAAGAAAAGGAGAATGGTGCAAAACGTAAGCTTATAGCTTTTGAATTAGACGAAAAAGGAATTCCAAGGAGTGGTTATGACATTGTTGATAATGATGGGAATGTGATAGGAATTGTGACATCTGGAACTATGTCTCCAATGCTTAAAAAAGGAATAGGATTAGGTTATGTTACAATGGATCACACCGCTTTTGACACAAAAATTAACATTCAAATTCGTAAGAATGCCGTTCCAGCAACGGTTGTAAAACTACCTTTTTATAAAGGTTAAAATACTATATGATAGATTACCAAGCCATTTTAAATAAAATACACGCAAACGTAATTCAGGAACCAGACAAAGGCAATATTGCGCGTTATATTCCTGAATTATCACGCGTAAATCCAGAGCGCTTCGGTATGCACTTAAAACTTATTTCTGGTGAAGAATTTGCGGTTGGCGATTCGGAAGTTGGATTTTCCATTCAAAGTATTTCAAAAGTTCTGACACTTGCAATGGCCATGTCTAAAATTGGAACACATATTTGGGACCGTGTGGATGTGGAACCTTCGGGAAACCCCTTCAACCATTTATCGCTTTTAGAGTTGGAAGAAGGGATTCCCCGGAATCCATTAATCAATTCCGGCGCTATTGTAATTGCTGATATTTTGGTTTCAGAATTGGAAAATCCGAAGGCTGATTTTTTAAAATATGTTCAAGATATTACTGGTGATGATTCTATTTCCTATAATTTGAAAGTCGCACAATCGGAAAAAGAAACAGGTTTTAACAACTATGCTGCGGCTAATCTTTTAAAATCCTTCAACAATCTTAATAATTCAGTTGATGATGTTTTAGACTTTTATTTCCATCAATGTTCTTTGGAAATGACCTGCTCTCAATTAACAAAAGCCTTCTTTCTATTTGCCAATAAAGGGAAATGTTTAGCACAAGTGGCACGCATTACAAAAAGTCAAGCAAAACGCATTAACGCCATTATGCTTACTTGTGGTTTTTATGACGAAGCTGGCGAATTTGCCTTTGAAGTTGGACTACCCGGAAAAAGTGGTGTTGGTGGAGGTATCGTGGCTGCATTACCGCATGAGTTTACCATTTCCGTTTGGTCGCCCGGATTAAATGAACGTGGTAATTCTAAATTAGGCATGCAAGCGCTTGAGCAATTTACAACGCTTACCAATCAATCTATTTTTTAATAAACAGTTCTAAATTTAGCCATGTCGGCAATAGAAAACAAACATAGAATACTTATTTTAGGTGCTAGTGGCTTTATAGGAAATGCCCTTTATAAAGAACTCTGCTCCTATTTTAAAACATTTGGTACCTACCGAACATCCAAACGTGAATTTGAAAAAAATCAACATTTTTTTCAATATGACGTTGAAGAAGATGATGTGTTTGAAATTTTAGAAATCGTTAAACCCACGATTATTATTTCAGCACTTCGTGGCGATTTTAATGCACAAGTTATTGCGCATTCTCATATAGCACAATATTTACAAATGCATAAAAGTAAATTGCTGTTTTTATCATCAGCCAATGTATTTGATTCCTACAGTAAATACCCAAGTTATGAAAGTGATAAAACCTTAAGTGATAGTGTTTATGGACATTTCAAAATAAAAATTGAAAACATGCTATTGCGCTTGCCAAAGCGTCAAGTTGCCATCATTAGATTACCGATGGTTTTTGGAAATCAGTCGCCTAGAATAACCGAAATAAAAGAATTCATTAAAAATAAAGAAGCCATTGAAGTCTTTCCAAACCTGATTATGAATATTGCCACAGATGTGAAATTAACACAGCAAATTCATTATATCATTAACCGAAATAAAAGTGGCGTTTTTCATATTGGCAGTACGGATTTGGTACACCACGACGAATATATTTTAGAAATTATAAACTCGCTAGGTTTTGAAAACGTGCTTCTTAAAAACGTTTATACCACTAATGACGATCGCTATTTAGCCGTTTTACCAAAATATAATCTATTACCAAAACATTTACAGTTTACGAGTAAAGATTTTATATCAGAAATAGAAATTTAGTTGTTTTTCATTCGTAATTTAGCTATATTCTTAACACTATAAAAACACATACTATGAGTAAATTATCAGAAGAAGATATCGAGAAAAAATTATTGCGTTTTCCAGATTGGGAATATAGCGACAACGCCATCCATGCGGAATTTGAATTTGAAAATTTCAAAGATTGCTTTAGTGCTATGAGTCGAATTGCTTTTGAGTGCGAAGCTTTAAATCATCATCCAGAATGGCGCAATGTATATAACGTTTTATACATTACATTATCTACACATGATGAAGAAGGTGTAACAAACAAAGATTTTAAACTTGCACAGGCTATTGACGCTATCGTCGTTCCTGAAGACGATGAGTAAAATTGTAAACCGTAAGCCGTTGTGTTTACATTATTTTTTTAAATTTGTCAATAAACAAACTATTACTTTTTAATTCTTAATTCTTAATTATTTTATGGGAAGAGCTTTTGAATTCCGCAAAGCACGAAAAATGAAACGTTGGTCTGCCATGAGTAAAGCGTTTACGCGTATTGGTAAAGACATTGTTATGGCTGTTAAAGAAGGTGGACCAGATCCAGATTCTAATTCCAGGTTACGTGCTGTAATTCAGAATGCCAAATCGGTTAATATGCCGAAAGACAACGTAGAACGTGCCATAAAGAAAGCATCTGATAAAGATCAAGGCGATTATAAAGAAGTTATTTTTGAAGGCTATGCACCGCACGGAATTGCTATTCTTGTAGAAACAGCTACAGATAATAATACCAGAACCGTTGCCAATGTACGCAGTTATTTTAATAAATGTGATGGTAGTTTAGGAACATCTGGTTCCGTTGTTTTTATGTTTGATCATACCTGTAATTTCCGAATTGAAGGCGAAGGTTTAGATCCTGAAGAATTAGAGTTAGAATTTATAGATTTTGGTGCAGAAGAAGTTTTTGCCGATGACGATGGGATTTTAATTTATGCACCTTTTGAAAATTTTGGAGCCATTCAAGCCGAATTAGAAAATAGAAATATTGAAATTCTATCATCTGGTTTTGAACGTATTCCACAAGTTACTAAAGCAATAAGCCCAGAAGATGCTGCTGATGTAGAAAAACTTCTAGAGAAATTGGAAGAAGATGATGACGTTCAAAACGTGTATCATACTATGGAAGAAAGCACAGAAGACTAATTTAAACCCACATTTAATTTTGAAAATAAATCACCTTTTTTTAGCTTTTGCACTTGTATTTTGTTTTTCAGCAAGCTCAAGTTTTGCGCAAAAAGATAATAAGAAGGTTATTTATCAAGATTTAGAAGGCGAAAAAATCTGCAAACGGAAATTTAAAAAACGTTTAGACGCGGCATCTTTTGTACAAACTAGAGAAACCGAAAACGTCATCATCAAACAATTACAACCACGAATTGTTGAAGGCCAACTTACATCCATTTCACAAGGGAGTATTTCTAAAATGGTTACTGCTATTGAAACTATTCTTCAGCAGAAAATAGATCCAGATAAAAATTTACTTCTTCACTATTATAAGCAGCATGATGACATTTTTAAAAAGGATGTTGCCGATTCCTTGTATTGGGGTTTTATGGATAAGCATTCTTCGGAATTCGCTTCTTTTTTAATTGGTAGTAAAGAGTCTAGTATAACCCAAGATAAAGATAATTACGTTTTTATTGACGATACCAACTATTTAGAATCCACCATTTTTACGGAACCAAATATCCAATTATATCACCTTCTTATTAGACCAAATGGCACCTATAAATTATATTTTGGCGATTTTGATATTGTCTATACCATAAATGGTATTCTAGAATATTATTAGAATAAAAATTCCCTTTAGATCGTATTTTTTTCAAAATGTAACAAATAGTCGTTAAATTCGTCTTAACCTAAAACACGACTATGGTATCTAAACTTAAATTTCAAACGCTTTTTACAGCTTGCCTTTTTCTACTTACTTTTTCTAATTTCGGTCAAACCGTTACTGGAAAAGTTTTGGACACCAAGAATGAGCCTATTCCTTTTGCTACCATTCAAATTGGAGAAGATTACGGTGTAATTTCCAACGACGAAGGCAATTTTAACATGCGCGTATCTGGTTTTCAATCTACCGATTCCGTATTCATTTCTTGTATGGGTTATGAAAAGATAGGCTTTCAAGTTCAAGAGTTTGAATCCAAAGAATATATTTTAAACGATCATGTAAACGAACTTTCAGAAGTATATGTTACAGATAGAAAACTAGAAATTGACTCTATTTTATATTATGTGAAAGCGCATGCTTCAAAGAACTACAAACTGGATCAAACAGCTTTAAAAATGTTTGGAAGACGTACCGAATATGTGGATGGAAAAGCAGCAGATTTTGAAATAGAAAAATCGTCTAATTTCAAGAAAAATCAATTGGACGCTTTTAATAAAGATTTTGATGAACTAGAACAGTCGCTTCTTAATAACGCTTCCAAACAATATACAGATATGGTTTCCACGCTGTATATAAAAGATACTGAAAACGCCAAATTAAAAGTTGAAAAAGCGGTTAAGCTTCTAGATGAAAGCAATGAGCAGTCATTAGAAAAAATGACCGATAAAGGCAATGATATTGTATTAAAACATTTGGATACAAGCAAAGTATACACCGTAAAATCGGGTTGGTTTACCGTTTCAGATTCTGTATCACTCAATAACAGAAGCGATAAAGTTTCAGACTCCATAAATGCCGTTCGTTTTGTTCGAGAAGCTGCTTTTAATATGGTAAAAGAAGTGAATCCGCTTACGGAAGAACCGGAATTAGATTTCATTACGGATACCAGAAAATATGATTATGAGCTAACAGGTTTAACTTTTTTAGATACCGAAATGGTTTATATTATAAACTTTGAACCCAGACGAGGTTCAGCAAATTACCAAGGAACCATGTATGTTTCCAATCAAACCTTTGCAGTATTACGAGCCGATTACGCATTTTATCCTGGACGTGTAGGCGAGAAAATTAATTTGCGTTTAATATTAGGGATTAAATTTATTGAGAATAATAAAGCCGGTTCTGTAGCTTACAAGAAAAATAGCGATGGTTACTATTATCCATATTATATAAAAAGTGAAATAGATCGTTATTTTTATATCAACAGACCTATCAAGTTCATTGAAAATGATAATAGCAGCAATAAAACAGCCTTTAACTTCAAAGTTGAAGGAACTTTCAAAGAACGTACTGAAATATTAATGCTGGATGTAAATCAGGTAAATTCAGCAGATTTTGAAGCCGTTCAAGAAGGTAAAACCATGGATTTCGAAACAATTAAGAAATACGATGCTTCCATTTGGAAAGATTATAATGTGTTAGAGCCGCTTCAAGAAATGAAGGATTTTAAGATAGCCGATTAATTAAAAAAGCCGATTTTATTCGGCTTTTTTTTTGTGCTATATTGCGCTATAAATTGAAACTTAACGTACTATTTAAATCCATGAAAAACTTCCTATCAGTATTATGCATTTGGATTATGACTAGTTGTGGCACGACTCAAACTGTAAGTTCAGAAGTTGAAACGTTTATAAATACCCAGAATTTTACAGTTATAAAACCTGAAAAATGGCATGCTTTTAAAAGTCATGGATATGTAAGTTATACACCGCTTTCTATGGATGATAATCCCTTTCAAAATTCGGTTTCTGTATTTCAATTTCAATTAACAAACGACCAATCTTTTGAAGAATTTGTTCAAGTTAGAATAAACGAAACGAATAACTCAAGAACCATTATCAAGCAAGAATCCTATTCCGAAAAAAACCGATTGGGAACCATTTATATTCATAACCTGGAATCAACTTTTCAAGGTCATATTAATAAAGAATTTTCCGTGTATTTTCAACATAATGGCAACTATTATAATTACAACTATTCTTCGCTTAAAAACCTCTATAAAAAGCACCATGATGATGCTATGGCTATTTTGGAGAGTATTGCCTTTATATAAAAAAGAGGCTTGATTTTAGGTGTTTATTATTAGTTTCAATTTGCTATGTTACCTTTCTTTCAATGCGCAATGGATCATCAAAGTGTTGCCCACAGTTATTTTTGTTTTACGCTCCTTATTCTCCAAGCACGTATTAGAATGACAATTCCAACGGTTATCAGAATAAACGGCCAAATGTTAGCTAAAAAAACAAAAAATATTATCAAGTTTTCCCAGCCATTTTTAAAACCGCTTTTAAACTTTTCACCAAATTCATTTTCTTTAGATATCGTTTCATAAATACTGACATTTAACGTTGAAAATGAAACTTGATTATTAAGAAACTTTAATCTTCCTTCAATAGATTCAATATCAGCGTGTAATTCGCCGATTTGCTTTTCTACTTCAAGAATTTCGGTTACCGTATTTGCTTTTTGTAAAATTTCTAAATATCTATTTTCAAGTTCTTTTTTAGTTTTTAAACGTGGGTCAATGTCCAGAAATTCTGCAGTAACATCTGTAATAGTAATTTCTTTTCTATCAAATTTCGAAACACCTTGTGTTATTTCCTTCAATAAATCATCGAAGTTTTCAGATGGCACTCGTATTGTTAATGTATTTCTAATTTCATATACATATTTATACTCATTATCAGAAGTAGAGTAGCCTTTAAATTTTTCAATTGTCTTAAAGATATTTTTTCGAGTAGCTATTAAATTTTCAGATTCAAATTCAACGTCTCCATTTTTAATAAGTTTCCTTTCCGATTGAATTTCATGTGATGTTTCAACAATCGTTTCTTGGCTATCCTCCATTAGCATTTCACCAAGGTTCATAGATTTTGAACGCTTCTCATTATTTTCACAGCCAAAAGCTGCAATAAGCAAAATGATTCCGATAATATGTATTAGTTTCTTCATAATTGTGGGTAACAAATACGATGCTTTACGAGTAAGCAGCCACCTTCCCTTCCACTCCTTCAAAAAAGGCTTTCATAAATTTGAAATCTGCTTCCATGTCATCCGTTGGATAAAAGGGTTCAGAAATCTTATTTTGCTTGTTTTTGAAGTCTAATGTAAACATGATAATCGGCACGTTGGCGGCTTTAGCAATGTAGTAAAAACCGGTACGCCATTCGGTCACTTTTTTTCGCGTGCCTTCGGGAGCAAGCGCTAAACGAAACTCATCACGTTCATTAAATAATTGCGCAATAGCATCTACTTTATTTTGGTTATTTCCGCGGTCTATTGGCGCGCCTCCAATGGCTTTTAAATACCAACCTATTGGACCAATAAATAATTCTTTTTTCGCAATGAAATTAGATTTTACGTGTGCTACTTGACGTAACAATACACCAATATAAAAATCATGCCAACTGGTATGTGGCACAGCAATGAGAACGGCTTTTTTTACGGTATCTTGAGAGAACGTTACATTCCCAGTAATACGCCAACCTATTAGTTTAAAATAAATAAATTTAGCTAACCTGCGCATATTACATTTTAGAATAAAGGTCTCTTAATTTTTGACGTGTAATCACTTTTTGCCAATTTTTACCAATGGCGTTTTCCCAAAGCGGCTCTAGACTTAAAGCCACATCAATCATAATATCAAATTGTTCATCTGTTAAATTGGCACAAACACCTTGTGGAATCTTAATGTTGTGTTTGGCGCGCATTTTTTTATACATGGCAACTCCTTCTGGATAATATTCTTCTAAATGTTCAAAAACAATACAATTTCCAACACCATGTTTAACACCCAATAAATAGCCTAAACCATAACTCATAGCATGGGCAACACCAACTTGTGAATAGGCAATACTCATGCCTCCATGCCAGGAAGCCATCATTAATTTATCGGCAGACTCTTTTTCGTCTAATGTATCTTCTAGGAAAATTTCTATACAAAGTTCTAATGCTTTTTCGCCATAACTTTCGCTAAAGGCATTTAGGTATGTTCCTTTTAAGGATTCTATACAATGTACATAGCAGTCCATTCCTGTGTAAAACCACTGGTCTTTTGGAACGCCTATGGTTAATTCTGGATCCAGAATAACTTGATCAAAAGGTGTGTAATCACTATTAATACCTAATTTTCTAACAGGTCCTGTTAAAATGGTTGTTCTAGAAACTTCGGCACCTGTTCCTGAAATAGTAGGAATACCAACGTGGTAAATGGCCGGATTTTTAACCAAATCCCAACCTTGATAATCTTTAGATTCTCCTTCGTTTGTAATCATAATCGCTACAGCTTTGGCCATATCCATAACGGTTCCGCCACCAATACCAATAATTCCTGAAGGTCGTTGTTTACAGGTAAGTATAATTTCTTCAACTAACGCATCTACTTGCGTTGTTTTGGGTTCTTCTTCAGCAGAAATAAAAATAACGCGATCCTCATAAGCCAATGGAATACGTCCTGATAGTGTTGCTTTTTTCTCAAAAACATCATCAACTAAAAAAATAAATGGTGCAGAAACACTTAACCGCTTGGGTGCAATGATATCCTCTAACTGATTAAAACTTCCTCGACCAAAAACAACTCGAGACACCATTGGGTAATTCTTGTAACTCATGTAATATTGTTCTGAAACAGCTTATCAAATGGGACTTATTTGACGCACTATTTTATTAATCTTTCCTTATTTGTTTTGCTGTAAATTTCAATTGATAAATATCGCTATAATTATTGAAATCAACAGACACTATTCCAACAATTCCAGTAATTCATTCAAACTTTTAACTGTTTTATAAGCTTTTCCGTTCGTTTCATTCTCGGCAACTTGCTCATGAATCCAAGTGGTATGAAAAGGCACATGAATAGCATGAGCTTTTAAATTTACCAATGGCAATATATCCGACTTTAATGAATTGCCTATCATTAAAAACTGGGATGGCTTAATCTCCAAATGGTTTAAAAGCCTGGAATAATTGGCTTCTTTTTTATCACTTAACACTTCAATATGATGAAAATAATCTAACAAACCCGATTTTTCTAATTTCCGTTCCTGATCTAATAAATCACCTTTGGTAGCAAGAATTAATTTGTATTTTTTTGATAATTCTTTTAATACATTCTCAACACCATCCAACAATTCAATAGGTTTTTCGAGCATATCTTTTCCTATATCCAAAATAGCATGTATGGTTTTAGCCGATACATTATTGTTGGATAATTCGATGGCTGTTTCTACCATGGACAATACAAAACCTTTAATACCATATCCATAAAGCGGCAAATTTCTCATATGCGCTTTAAATAATTCTTGGTCTATTTTATTTAAGGTTTCATAAGGCGATAAAAGTTTTCCAAAAGCTACTTCGGCATCGCGAAAGTAGGTTTCATTTACCCAAAGCGTGTCATCAGCATCAAAGCCTATTACGTGTATGTTGTTATAATTTATTTCCACAGTTTGTTGGCTAGTTCCAAATCTTCAGGTGTATCAATTTCAACACCTTGAACATCGGTCTCTACCATTTTTATTTTTTTGCTATACTCTAAATACCGAATACACTCAATTTTTTCTGATGCTTCCAAAGGCAACATCGGTAAGCGGTAAAAATCTAAAAGTGCTTGACGTCTAAACGCATACACACCTTTATGTTTATAATATGTAACGGCTACATCCTTGTCTCTTGGAAACGGAATCGGACTTCTTGAAAAGTATAAAGCGAAATTATTATTATCAACAATAACCTTAACGGTATTGGGATTGGCAATCTCGTCCCATTCATGAATATGAACCATTAAAGATGCTAAATCAATTTCTTTTCGTGGATCATTATTAAAAACAGCAATTAGTTTTTTAAGCGAAGCTACTTCGGTAAAAGGCTCATCACCTTGAACATTAACTACAATATCTACATCGTCCATAAACTCGATAGCTTCCGCAATTCTATCGCTTCCACATTCGTGTTCCTTTTTGCTCATAATGGCTTTTCCGCCGTTATTTACAATTTCATTATAAATAATTTCACTATCCGTAACCACAAACACATCATCAAATAATTGGGTGTTAACGGTTGCTTCGTAGGTTCGTAAAATCACCGTTTTGCCTGCTAAATCTTGCATGAGCTTACCCGGAAATCGGGAAGCTTTGTAACGCGCAGGAATCATGGAAATTATTTTCATGTGTTCTTTTTATAACTTTAATTTGAAACAAGCAACTCACTCATAATCATTTCTCTGAATGATAAAACTTTTAGCATGTTTGCTTCATGTAAAAAATAGTAATTAATAGTTTCAAAAATAGGATATTTTAACCTGATTTCAGGGTTTTGAGGTCCTAAACTTTTTAAAAATTTTGAATGATAGCGCTAAAATAACGAGGACTAAAATTAAGGCTAATACCGGTAGTACAAGTGAAATGATAGTCATAAAAACGGCCATAACTGTTTCAATAGTAGAAACAATAGGATTTGCAAAACCTGCTGAAGTTGCGGTAGAAGCTAATCGCGTAGCGCTAGATGTGCTGGCAATTGCTGTTGCGGAACCACCTCCTGCAATAATAGCTAAAGACCATGTTACCACAGGGTTTAAATCTATAGTTGTGGATACCACAATAGCTGTTCCGGCAATGGCTGCTAAAGGAATGGCTATGGTATCTAATAAATTATCGAAGAAAGGAATATAATAGGCAAATATTTCAAATAACGTTGCCACACCAAAGGTAATAACAGCTGTTAAACTGCCTAACCACAGCCAGGATGTGTTTAATTCTAAAACATTAAAATACGCTGATAAACTTAAAGCAAATAATGGAACAAAAACTCGAAAGCCAACAGAAGCGGCTAACCCGACACCCAAAAAGATACTTAATATGGTTTCTAAAGTCATGGATTGCCGTTTTATTCTTGAAAAAATTCGTCTTTAAAACCAATAAGATACAACTTTTCTTTAGCTCTGGTAATAGCTGTATACAACCAACGTAAGTAGTCTACCGTAATACCATCTGGTAAATAAGGTTGCTCCACGAAAACCGTGCTCCACTGTCCACCTTGCGATTTATGACAGGTAATAGCATAGGAAAACTTAACTTGTAAAGCATTGAAAAACTTGTTGTTTTTAACGCCTAAAAACTTTTTATAACCGCTTGTTTCATGCTCATAATCCTTCATCACTTCTTGATATAAGCGATTGGAATCTTCATAAGGCAAGGACGGTGTTTCTGCAGAAATTGTATCTAACATTAAAACGGTTTCAAAAGGTGTCATTCGCGGGTAATCTACCATCCGGATTTTTACTTCCGCAAAGCGAAAACCATATAAATCGATGATACTAAAAATCTCTAAAATTTCAATAATATCACCATTGGCAATAAATCCGGCATCCGAATTTGGTTTTACCCAATAGTAATTATTTTTAACGACCATTAAGTAATCGCCTGCCGATAGTTCATTCTCATTAAAAAGTATCCGATTCCTAATTTGCTCATTATACAAATTAGCACGCTTATTACTTCTCACAATAAATGCTGTTTCCTCATTTCCCATATCACTATAGGAATCGTTAATGGCATCCATAATTTCTTGACCATCCGTGAGCCTAACAATATCTTTAAATCCTCTTAAATCAAATTGAAACGTGTCTAAAAACGGTTTGTCCATCATTTCACGCAGACTTGTAGCATTTACCAAGATACCAGAATCCTGTTCCTGACGCATAACTTCATCCAATTCCATTTTGGTCACCGTTTTGTTATAGGTAAGTTCCAAAATGTTTTCATCCAAAGCGGGACTTAAATCCAGTTTTACCGGTGGTAATTGTGCGGTATCTCCAATGAGCAATAATTTACAATTATGACCAGAATACACATAACTCATTAAATCATCTAATAAGGAACTACCATCGGAAAATTTTGAGTCGCTTGGCGAATCAGGAATCATGGACGCTTCATCCACAATAAAAATGGTGTTTTTATGCTTATTGGGTTGCATGACAAATTTAACGCCGCCTCCCTTTTCTTTTTTAGGAAAATATATTTTTTTATGAATAGTAAACGCTTCTTTATTGGAATAATTGGAGATTACTTTGGCGGCCCGACCCGTAGGCGCCAGTAAAACGGCACTTTTTTTAGCCTTCCATAAATTGGACACAACCGTACCAATAATGGTTGTTTTTCCAGTTCCTGCGTATCCCTTAAGCAAATACAAGTCATTTTTCTTCTCTGAAAAAATAAATTCTGATAATTGCTGTAAAACAATGTCCTGTTTTAGGGTTGGTTGAAACGGAAACTGCTGTTTTACAAGCGAATAAAATTCGTTAGAATTCATTAATAAAGAGGGTTTTTAAAATTTAAGACAAAGATAACAATGATTTTTAGCCTCATTGGCTTTTACGATTAAAAAAAAATTGTAGATTTGCGTACAACCTTAATTCATTTAATTAAAAACTATGTTAACAATAATTCTAATTGTAGTTGCGGTAATCCTTCTAACCATTGGTTTAGTTTGGCTTGTAGATAAATTTATACCGTCAAAATTTAAACCTGTACTAATTGTATTACTTTGGGTTCTTATTGGCTTTTTAGGGTATCAAACATTTATGTCTGTTTACAAACCTATCCAATTTAACAAAGAAAAAGATAAGCGATACGCACAAGTTATTGAGCGTTTAATTGATATTCGCGATGCGCAATTAGCTCATAGACAAGTAACTGGTGTCTTTGCTCCTAATTTTGATAATTTAGTAAAATTCATTGATACGGCTAAATATACCATTACACAACGTCGTGATACTTTGGTTTTAGACGAAGAGTTGACAAAACGTTATGGTGGTGTTGAAACCATGAAAGAATTAACATTAATAGATACATTAGATTTTGTTTCTGTTAGAGATTCTCTATTTGGAAGTTCTACACGTTATAAAGACATGATGAATGTTCCTGTTGGAAAAGAAGGCGTTAAATTTGAAATGAACGCAGGATTTTTAGAAACAGACGATGTTAAAATTCCAGTATTTGAAGCTTTTGTTAAAAAAGCAGTTGTTTTAGATGACCAAGATCGCGATTTAATCCTTCAAGAAAACGAAGTAATTTCAGTTGATGCTGTGAATGGTGATGCTATTCGCGTTGGATCTATGACTGAAGTTAAAACAAACGGTAACTGGCCAAAAACTTATGGCGCTAACGAGTAATAACAAACATATTATAAGTAATAAGAACTTGTCCATTCAAATTAGTTTGAATGGACTTTCTTTTTGTGTTTTGAATACAGAAAGTAATACCGTTGTGTTTTTAAAAGAAATTTCTACCGAAAAAAGAGAAACGCCTTATAAAATCCTCGATTTATTAATTGAAGCTTTTGAAACCGAAAAAGCACTTCAAACCTCATTTAATGATATTCAGGTTATTCATGAAAATGAATTAGCAACATTAGTTCCCGAATTTCTATTTCAAGAAGAAAATTTGGCCGATTATTTAAAATTCAACTCTAAAATATTACGATCTGATTTTATTAGTTTTGATAAAATAGATTTGAATAAAAGCGTGAATGTTTATGTGCCTTATGTAAACATCAACAATTATATTTATGAGCAGTTTGGTGCGTTTTCATATAAACATTTTTCGACCATTTTAATCCAACAAATTTTAGAGCAAGAACAAGCAGAAACAGATACCAAAATGTATGTGCATGTTCAAAATACACATTTTGAAATTGTGGTTGTAAAACAAGGTAAGCTCCTACTCTACAACAGTTTTGAATACGTTACCAAAGAAGATTTTATTTACTATGTTCTATTTACGGCTGAACAATTACAACTCAATCCAGACACCTTAATTCTCCTATTTTTAGGAAACGTTACAGACAATGATGCGTTGCATACTATAGCTTACAAATACATCAGACATATTCGTTTTGCCAAGCGAAACGACACTTTTAAATATTTAGAAAAACCGAAAAGCAATCATGCTTTTTTCACATTAATCCACAGTTTATAATGCGCATTGTATCAGGTCAATTTAAAGGCCGAAGAATTACAGCTCCTAAAAAATTACCCGTTCGTCCAACCACTGATATGGCGAAAGAAGCTTTGTTTAATATTTTAAACAACCTGTATTATTTTGATTCCGTTTCCGTGTTGGATTTGTTTTCAGGAACCGGAAATATCAGTTACGAATTTGCGTCTCGAGGCACAGAACACATTACAGCGGTTGATGAAAATTTTAATTGTATTAAATTTATAAATGAGACAGCAGATGGTTTTGACATGAATATAAACACCATTAAAAGCGATGTGTTTAAATATTTAGAAAAAGCCAAAACGCCATTCACCATCATTTTTGCCGATCCACCTTATGATTTTCCTTTAGAAGAATTCAGCAAAATTCCAGACTTGGTATTTAAAAACAATTTGTTAGAATCCAATGGTGTGCTCATTGTAGAACACTCCAAACACACCAAACTTTCTGAATTAGAACATTACAGTCATTCCAAAAGTTATGGTGGCAATATGTTTAGCTTTTTTCAAATAGCGTCTGATGAGGAAGAATAACAGATAAAACAGGCTAAATCAAACAGCATATTAAAACAAAGCTCCTTGAAAATCAAGGAGCTTGTTTATATAAGTAAATCTATAAGCCGAATTCTGTACTCTTCAATTAAAAATTAAAAAGCCCTTATCATTTATCTGGATGCATTGTTGCCAATACATTCTAGCTGCCTACCCTCCAACAATCGCACGTGCCGCGCTCAAACGTTGGTATACATGACATTGCACCACATAGAGTTTACCTGGTTTCACTACAGCATGACCTGTACATACTTTCTGTTGCACTTTTCCTAACCTCACGGCTGGTGGCTGTTAGCCACTATGTTTGCACTCTGGTGTTCGGACTTTCCTTCCCGAAATAAATTCGGAACGATAAGGCGATTTACTTGGGTGCAAAATTACGATAAAGTCCTTTAGGTTTCTAAATGAAGATGCGTTTTATTTTAAAAGTTTGCTTGACGTTTATTAATAGCAGCGTTGCGTTTTTGAAACCATAAATTGCAAAGCGCAGTTTATCCATTTTTATTTGTTATATCCGCATGTTGGCACACGTATTTATTTTCCAGTTCTATAATCAGTATTTGCAAATTCAAAATCGGAAAAGTCTTTAAAGAGTAAAATCCGTTTTTCTTTAGTCAAATAGTTTTTTATTATTTCATAATTACCTTTCGGAAAGCTAATTCGGTCGCCTTTTGTCAAATAAGTATTTCCACCAAATTCGCACTCACATAATTTTCCACGAACTGCTGTTGCGTAAACGGTTACTTTTTCTTTGTATCCATCTTTCCATTCCTTTTTGATTACTTGGATTTTCTGTCTGTTATTTTTAACTAATTCACGCAATTCAGTCAGATATTCAGTATAATTTTCAGGGAATTTGAATTCAGTTGCAGTTGTCATTGTGTAGGGATAAGAAACTTTTCCTAAACAACAAGATTCCAATTGTTCACTTCCATAAAATTCGTGTAAAAAGAGAGAATAAATTTTCGGTTCTTTATATTCATCAACTTTTTCATATTTCTCTAATTCCGCAATCCAATAATAAATAAAAGTTCCGTGAGAATCTTTATTCCTGTCCATTTCAAAAGTCAGAATTACGAACTCTTTTTCAGTCAGATTTTGAGTAAATCCGCTGAATGAAATTAGAAGAAGAAATATTATATTTATCGTATTTTTCAATTTGAGAACGGTTTTTTTTATATGTGTGCCAACGTTGTTGTATAAGATTAGTTGCGTGGTTAGGCAACGAATTTAGCAAATACAAACCGAATAGAAAATCCGCGAGGATTTTCGTAAGTAGGCTCGTACCAAGCAATTAATTTTATACGTTGTTGTAGCCAGTTATTTTTTCATTTTTATTATTCGATTACTGAACAAATTTTCGTCTAATGCTCTTATCCTGTAAAATATCTCTAAATCATTTTCAGTCAGTTTTGATATTGTTATAAGTCTGGTTGATTTTTCTTCATCGATTAACTCAATAAATTTGCCTGATTTGTCTAATTTCCAGCTACCATTCAGTTTTAATTTTTTATCCGAGTTTACGGAATCTTTAGTAAGAGTTCCTGATTTTAATAGACTGAATTTTTTATTTTCATCAAAGATAATTTCAAATTTTTGGTTTGTTAAAGTGTCTGAACCGAACATTGGGTCAAATGGAATTGGATTATTAATTGCGTGCCAATTACCTATCAATTTTGATTCAAGTAATGTTAATTGGGTATTATTTAAAAAATTGGTATTAGAGAGTTTAATATTACTTAATTTAGGTTTTTTAGTGAAATTTGAATGTTCAAATGTATTTCCGATTAATGTGTCATTATTTATTCCATAAAAATGGTAGACTCTTTTTTCTGGTCTAACCAAATCATTATAGATTAGGAAAAGGTGGTTTTTATATAAATCCGTTTTCCAATTTCCCCAATTATTATATCCATAATCTTCATTAATTTGTATGATTCTTAATTCGTTATCATTCAATAATTGCAATTCAGTTCCGTAATTATAGGAATTAATATCTGCATTAATAGTCCAATTAGTATTCTCTAAAAATCTATCTTTTAATTTTTGAGAATCAGTCAAATGTGACTCATTTAACTTCTCAAAAAATATTTCTTTTGTTGATGTTTTACTGATTTTCTCTTTGAATACTATAAGATTCTCTGATACATAACCTTTAATTATACCTTTATCAAAAGTTATTTTTAGTTTCCCTCTTTTAATTGTGTATTTGCATTTTAGTTGTTTCTCTCCAATTCCTTTAATAATAACATAATTATCGTCCAAGAAATCTAATAACAAGTATGATTCGTGATAATAAAAACTTGTTTGGATAGAATCAAGTTTTACCATTTTAATTTCTTCTCCAGATAAGTCAACTACTTCTTTATTTTTCTGTGTTTCTTTTACATACGAAGAAATCCAAATGTCATCGTTTATTTGAGCAAAGGATTGTTGAATTGTCAGGATTAAAAATCCTAATAATAGATATTGTTTAGGTCTTGTCATAATTGGCTACAACTCGTTATATAGTAACTTTTATCACTTATATCCGGTAAATAGGTCAGGATATCCTACGTTTTAAGTTACTGTTATCCCGTAAATATAATTTATTTTTTTTAGAATAAAATCTTAATGATGCCAATTGCCATTGTTACTAAACGAGTCCTTTTTTAAATATTACGTTTTCTGAAATTTCAGAATAAAACCTAGTTAACCTGTTTTTCCACAAAGTAAATACCTCTCAAAAGTTTATTACTGTTAATAACTCCTATTAAATTAACAAGACTTTGATGTGATTTACCAGTGGATTTTTTAACTTTGTTTTACCGTAGGTTTGCACCTAAAATAAGCAAACCCAATCGTATCCATGGAGCACTTTGTAGTATCAGCACGTAAATACAGACCACAAACGTTTAAGGACGTTGTTGGTCAGCAGGCTATTACAAACACCTTATTAAATGCCATTGAAAACAATCATTTAGCACAAGGCTTACTGTTTACAGGTCCACGTGGTGTTGGTAAAACAACCTGTGCACGTATTTTGGCTAAAATGATTAATAGTGATGGTACGGAGAAAGCGGATGAAGATTTTGCTTTTAACATCTTTGAATTGGATGCCGCCTCTAATAACTCGGTAGACGATATTAGAAACCTAACAGATCAAGTCCGCATTCCACCACAAGTCGGGAAATATAAAGTTTATATTATTGACGAGGTCCACATGTTATCTCAAGCGGCTTTTAATGCCTTTTTAAAAACATTAGAAGAACCACCAAAGCATTGTATCTTTATTTTAGCAACTACGGAAAAGCATAAAATTATACCAACCATATTATCGCGTTGTCAGATTTTCGACTTTAAACGGATTACAGTTAAAGATGCCAAGTCTTACTTAAAATATATTGCCGACGAACAAGGTATTACAGCTGAAGATGATGCCTTACACATCATTGCTCAAAAAGCCGATGGTGCTATGCGTGATGCGTTATCTATTTTTGATCGTGTGGTAAGTTTTTCAGGTAAAAATTTAACACGCCAAGCCGTAACAGAGAATTTAAACGTCCTTGATTACGAAACTTATTTTACGAGTACCGATTTAATTCTTGAAAATAAAATACCAGAATTACTATTACAGTTTAATAGTATTTTATCTAAAGGATTTGATGGTCATCATTACATTGCAGGATTAGCATCTCACTTTAGGGATTTATTAGTTTGCCAAAATCCAAGTACTGTTGAATTACTAGAGGTAGGCGAAGAAACGCAAGTCAAATATTTAGAACAATCGCGAAAAGCAAGCCAAGCACTTTTATTTGAAGGTATAGAGCTAGCCAACGATTGCGATCTGAAATACAAGTCCAGTAAAAACCAACGATTACTCGTTGAACTCTGCCTTATGCAACTTGCCTCTATCACTTTCGATGGAGAAAAAAAAAATTCTAAAAACTTTATAATTCCACCGAGTTACTTTGCGAAGATTGGTATCAAGCCAATTCCAGTAAATAAACAAGCTGTAGCCAGTAATCAACCAACTACACCAACCAAAGCTGAACCGGTTTCTGTTGAAAATAAATCTACCAATCAACCAGTCCATAAAGTTGAAGAAACGCGACCAGTCCTTACATTGGACGCTAAAAAGAAAACAACGTCTGGATTATCTTTAAAAAGTATTCGTGCTAAAAAAGAACATCAAATCCGACAAATGGATGTCGTTATAGATGAAACGGATTTACCGAAGGATACTTTTACCGAAGAACAACTTATAGTGGTTTGGAATGTGTTTGTAAAGGAATTAGAAGCGACTGGAAAATTCAATTTGGCGTCTATATTATCCATTGATGTACCTAAAGTAAAAGGAAATGCCATTCAACTTGAATTTCCGAATGCGACCAATAAAGTGGAAGTTGAAAGGGAATCGTATGATTTGTTAAGCTATATTAGAAAAGAGCTTAATAATTACGATATTCATTTAGACATTTCCATCAACGAAGAAATGGAAAAGCAATATGCTTATACCGCCGAAGAGCAGTTTGAAAAACTCAAAGAAAAAAACCCAGCAATTGATGTCTTGAAAAAGACCTTCGGGTTAGATTTTTAAAGCCTTATGAAATATACGAGCCTATTTTTAATATTTGCTAGTGCCATGATTTTTGCAGCTTGTGATGGTCGTGATCGGTTGCATAAAACACCGCAAGAAATTCTACATGAAACCGAGTTATTAGATTCGTTTTCTGAAAACAGCATCTACATACCTGCAGGATATGCGGAAAAAATTACTGATACAATTTTTAGTAACGGTTACAATATTCATATAAAAATGTATAGTGATCTGGAAAATTATATTACAGTTATTTCAGGTAAAGAAACAACGAATTACAGAGATTTTAGTTTATATATTAAAGTCATTAAGGATGGGAAGATTATAATGGATAAAACATTTAATAAACAACATCATATGATTTATGAATCAGCCAGTATAGATTTAAAGACGAGTTATTTACGAGATTTTTGGATTTCTATTGATGATAAACATTATAAAGATAAAAACACACCTGTTATTAATTTCGAATATTATTCCCCTATTTCAAAAGAAACTGAAGTAATGTCTGTTATTGCTTTGGATGGTAGATACGATTTTGAAGTGAATTAAAAATAATAAACATGCTAGGACTAAAATTACCTACAGACCCACGATGGGTAAATATTGTAGAAAAGAATATTGAAGAAATACTAACGGATCATGCTTACTGCGAGCAAAAAGCAGCAAGTACAGCCATTTCACTTATTGTTGGTTTTCCAGAATACACGGAATTAGTGCAAGAAATGATTGCTTTGGTTAAAGAAGAAATTAGTCATTTTAAAATGGTTCACGATCGGATTTTAGATCATGGTTGGACTTTGGGTCGCGATCGTAAGGATGAGTATGTTTTAAAACTGATTACCTTTTTCCCTAAAGGAGGCAGTCGTACCACACAACTAGTCCACAGATTATTATATGCTGCTTTAATTGAAGCTAGAAGTTGTGAACGTTTCCGTTTGCTTTCGGAAGAGTTAGAAGATAAAGAACTAGCAGAATTTTACAGAAAATTGATGGTGAGTGAAGCCAATCATTATACCATGTTTTTAGGTTTTGCAAGACAATATGGTGACCGGAATGAAGTTGATAAAAAATGGAATGATTTATTAGACTACGAAGCCAACATTATGAAGGATTTGAGTAAATCCGAAACTATTCACGGTTAAAACAAAAAACTCCAATACTAAAAAGCGTTGGAGTTTTTAAAGAATATAATTGGTTAATTAGTTAAATTTTTACACCAATACCGATTTGGATGTTGGTATTTTTAGCTTCTAAATTAGCTGGATTATCATCTAAAATATTAGTTACACCATAGTGGTATCTTGCATCAATAAAGAATTCATCAGTAATCATAAATTCTAAAGCACCAACACCTGAAAAGCTAAAGTTTCTGTAGCCATCTTCAAATTCGTGTATTTTAACACCTACTAATGGACCTGCACCAAGTGATAGTCTATCACCAATTCTAAATTTTAGTAAAATAGGCGCTTGAATATAATCTACGCGTAAGTTTCTATCTTTAGCACCTTCCGCAGAAAACTGAAGTTCTGGAGCTAATGCAATGGATGCCGATAAATCATATTCACCAAAGAAACCAATAGCAAAACCATTACGGTGCTGATTGTCAAAAGTAGCATCTGGTTCAAAATCTAAATTGGAAACATTAATGCCGGCACGCACACCATACATAGCGTTTTGAGCATAAGAAATAGTAGCAATAATTACAAAAGCTATTAAAAGTAATTGTTTTTTCATGATTATAAAAGTTTTAATGCAATCTTAAAATTGATTTAGTTCTAGCGAATATAAATTATTTTATTAAATATAATATAATTAAAAGACAAACTGCATGTTTTTTACTGTGTATTGCTCGAAACCGTATCATAATAGATGCTTTTAATAATTCCGTCTGCCAAACCAATTTTTGGCACATAAATATCCTTGGCACCACTCCATTTCATAGCAGATAAGTAAATCCGGGTTGCAGGAATAATAACATCTGCACGATCTTGATTTAAATCGAGTTCTGAAATACGTTCTTCATAAGAATACGTTTGCAACATATTATAATAAGACGTTAAATAGAAATAGGTTAAAGGCTTCCCAATGGCTTTACCCGAAATTTTAAATATCTTATTAATGTTTCCTCCAGTACCTAAAACATCTATTTTTTCAAAAGCTTGGGTGTGGGTTTTAATCCACTGCTCCAATTCGTTCCAGGTTTCACTTTTAACAATGTCATTCAATAAACGAACCGTTCCTATTTTAAAAGAACGCGAGGTTATAGATTCCCCATTATGAATTACCGTAAACTCGGTACTTCCACCACCAACATCTACATATAAATAGGTTTTGTTAGCATCAATGTAGGAGTTTAAATCGGTTGCTGCGATGATTGCTGCTTCCTCTTCCCCATTAATAGTATCAATTTTAATTTCGGTTTTATCAAAAATACGATTCGAAATTTTATCACCATTACTAGCCTCTCGCATCGCAGATGTTGCACACGCTTTATACTTAACCACATTATGAGATTTCATAAGGAGTTTAAAAGCCTGCATGGTATCTAATAATCGTTCGCCATTGTGTTTTGAAATTTTACCTTTCATAAACACATCCGAACCTAAACGAATAGGAACACGAACCAGTGAGCTTTTTTTAAAGCGCGTAGGTTTTCCCTTTTCTTCAATAATATTGGCTATCAGCAACCGAACGGCATTGGAACCAATATCTATTGCTGCATATTTTTTAATGGTTAGCATGCTAACTTTTTAATTTGTTTAAATAATAGTCATATATCGCGAACTGTGCACGAACTATAGGCTCTTTCTTTTCTTTATACTGATTATTTTGCGTTTCATTCAGAATACGTGCCTTGACATTTGCACTCCAAAAAATATCAAAATTGTCTAATAACTCCTGTTTAATATCGTCATCATAAATTGGACAACTAACCTCTACTCTGTTTTCAATATTTCTGGTCATTAAATCAGCGGATGAAATGTAGATTTGTGCATCATCATCCGGGCCAAAAATATAAAGTCTAGAATGCTCTAAAAACTTATCTACAATGCTTATTACCTCTATGTTTTCACTCATATTTGGTACACCTGGAATTAAACAGCAAATGCCACGAACAACCATTTGAATTTTAACACCTGCCCGACTTGCTTCATATAATTTATCAACCATTTTATAACTAGATAAACTATTCATTTTAAACCGAATTTGAGCTGGCTTCCCTAATGATGCGTTAATAATCTGCCCATTAATAAGCCTGAAAAATGCTTTTTCCGTATAATGAGGCGAGGTAATGATATGCTTATAGCGGTATATTTTATAATTAATTTCAAAGAAACTAAAGACCTTATTAATGTCCTTCAAAATTTTCTGATTGGCCGTAAATAAGGTGTAATCCGTATAAATTTTGGCAGTAGATTCATTAAAATTTCCCGTACTCACAAATCCGTATCGTTTAATTTTATTTTCTTCTTCGCGCTCAATGACACACATTTTACTGTGTACTTTTAAGCCTTGAACACCAAAAATTAAATGCACACCTTCATTTTGCATTTGTTGGGCATAATCAATATTGGCTTGTTCATCAAAACGCGCTTGAATTTCAATAGAAACGGTCACTTTCTTACCGTTTTTAGCAGCATTAATTAAGGAACTGGCTACGTGAGAAATTTGAGCTAATCGATAAATAGTAATCTTAATAGTGGATACTTTAGGATCTAAAGCGGCTTCACGTAAAAACTTAACGATGTATGAAAACGTGTGATATGGCGTGTGAATTAAATAGTCTTTATGCGCTATAGATTTAAAAATACTTTCCTGAAAACTTAAACCTTTTACAGGTAATGCTTCAATTTTGGAGTACAGTAAATCGGTACGTCCCAAACTAGGAAAATCCATATAATCGCGACGGTTGTGATAACGACCACCAGGAATTTTGCTGTCTGTAGATTCAATATTCATTTTATCCATTAAATAGGATAAGGTAACTTGATCTATGGTTTTATCATAAACGAATCGGACGGGTTCACCAATTTGACGGTCTTTTACACTATCTGATATTTTTTCAATAAAACTTTTACTTAAATCACTTTCCAAATCTAATTCACCATCTCTGGTAATTTTTATCATATGAGCCGAAATGACATCGTAATCAAAAATATCGAAGATTTCATCCAAACAGTAACGCAATAAATCGTCCAACATGATAATATAACTTTTACCATCCTGTTTCGGTAAAACCACAAAACGATCCATAGATTTTGAAATTTCAATAAGTGCATATTGATTTTCATTATCTGTCATACTCAACTTTACAGCTAAATATGCAGCACTATCTTTTAAGTTTGGAAGTTCTACATAATCACTCAAAATAATAGTCACCAAAGCAGGACTCACCTTTTGATGAAAGTAATTTTTTATAAAATCGTGTTGAGACGGTTGAATTTTTTTTTCATTAATAATGAAAATATTTTCGTCTTCGAGTTTCTTATGAATTTTACTTAAAATTTCTAAACTATCACTCTGTTGCTTAATAACTATTTGGGTAATAATATCTAATAATTCATTGGCTTTTATACCTCCAAGTTCACTTTTACCGCCTTTTCCGGCTTCAACAATGCGTTTTACAGTAGCGTAACGCACTTTAAAAAACTCATCTAAATTGTTAGAAAAAATACCTAAAAATCGGAGTCGTTCAATTAACGGAACGGTTTCATCATCAGCCTCTTGTAAAACGCGATCATTAAACTGCAACCAGCTAACTTCTCTGTTTATATAACGGTTTTCTTGTTGTTTCGTCATTAAAAATTTTTAGTTATACTACAAATATATTCTATTGTATGGAATTTTCAGGTATTAATAATTCGTTAAATTGTTTATTATTGAATTGCGTATTTATCCTTTTAAGTCCTTTGGAAAAATAGTACGACTCGTATTTCCCATACCTATTTCTTGCCACGAATCAATATTAAAGGTGATGGTTACCAAACCACATGTTGGCACATTTTCAATATTTTTATTTCCATATATATTCACAAAATTAGTAATGGCGTCATTATGACCAAATACCATTAGACTGTTTATTTGATTTGAACAATTTTTAATATGAAAGGTGAGATATTCACCTGAAAAATCATATAATTCATGATTAAAATGGCAAATTTCTAATGGGATATTTAACTTTTTGATAAAAATTTCAGCAGTCGTTTGCGCTCTAACGGCATTACTGGACCACAATAAATCGGGACAAAAATTAGTGCTTTTTAATTGATTAGAAACGTTGTTAGCATCTGTTAATCCTCGCATATTTAATGGTCGAAGTGGATCTGGTAGATTATGCTTCCACGATGATTTGGCATGCCTTACTAAAGTGAGTGTTTTCATATTTTATCGATTAAAAGTAGTTTTTGTCGTTTAACTGTTGTTTAAATCAGACAAATGACTTACATTGCACCAGAATTTAAAATTAAACGCTATTAATCAACCTAAATTACATGAAAAAATTGACCTACAAAAGACCAAAATCCTAATTTTTTAGAACGTAACATTCGGTTATTCTCAAAAAGCACTGTCGATTAATTATATCTATTTATCGACTAAGTGTTTAGCAAGATCCTTTAATCGAATTTATAAGTGATTTAACATTTTTTTTTGATTGATTGATTTAATCGCATTTTATTTGTGGTGTAAGCTATTAATCAAGATGATCCCAAATCAAACTAAAAAACTTAATCCATTCGCATGCAAGCATGCTCTTCCCTCAATATTTTTTAGCAAAATAAATGTATTGTTGAACCTCAAAAAGGTTTAACTACTATTTAAACGATTTAATTGAACTGATTTTATAGCTTTTGATAATCAATAAGTTAAAGAATTAATATATCAATAATTATGAAAAATAGAATGAACATGGCGTTAACAACCGTAGTAATGGTTTGTGCGTTATTAGTTGTTTTCACAAGTAGCAGTTTTGCTCAAGAAAACCCTATCTATCAACTCTCTGATAATACTGACAGCCAAAGTATGTCCAGAACTTCAACACGCGTTACTTCTTATCCAGAAGATCTGCTGTATGATTTGGAACCTTCTGTTTATATTAAAAACAATCAGATAATTGAAGTTACCGAAGGCCAAGCGCCAAAAGTAGTAAAGCTTAAAGACATAAACTCATTCAACATATTAAGTTCAGACAATGACTTATTTAAGCGTGTTGAGATGATTACTATCAATATTACATCGGCTTCAGATTTAATGCGTCCTTTTAATGTAGATAACATTAGAGGGTTTGGTAGCCTAAAATATATTTATTTGAAATGTGAATCTTCAGTTACTGAAAGTCAAATACGAAATTTCATCCAACAAGCGGATTCAGAAATTAGTATTTTTTACAAAATATTTAACCGTTCATAAATTTGGTATTAGCTTAATTTAAAGTTACAAAAATGGAAAACTTATACACCTCAAAAACCAAGAACTATAAAACGCAAACTCAATTTGCGTTAGCTGTATTTATGCTATTGGCAGCTACTTTTTATAGTTATAGTCAAGTGCGCGTAAACTTTGAACCTCGAACGTCCATCTACACGCCATCCAAAACTATTTATAATGTAAAAGGAGATTTTACCATGATGGGTAATACCAACTTAACATTAGCTACCTATGGTGACAACACCAATAATGGTGGAAATGACATGAAGTATGTGGATATTGACAACGATGTAAATACATTGAATTCATCATCTGCCACTTTACAATTTTCCCAAGAGAACAACGCTATTCCAGAATGTTCTAATGTGGTGTATGCTGGTTTATATTGGTCTGGTCGAGCTGGCTCAAGTAATACATTTACTGTAACTAAGAACGTGCCAAATGGTACTTTTATAACGGAAACTATTAATACAACCGATGTAATTTATAGTAATGAAAGTATTGATAATACGGACTACTCATTAAATATTTCTAGTTCTGGTGGTACGTACAGATATACATTTACTACACCGGGATCGGGGAATAAGGTTGAATTTATTTACAGAACATCTGGAAATAATGAAACCTTACATGTTTCCGTAAATAATGGTCCAGAGTCTGCAATATCTACAAGTTCAATTGACGATGATAACGCTTATTTAAGTTCACCATACCAAGTATTTTCAGATTCAAATTATACATTAGAAGTTACTAGGTTAAGACTACAATGGACAGATAGAGCTTATGTAAATGTTAATTACACGCAAACAGTTCCTGCTTTATCGGCAATTACCAAAAATTATGATAAGCGTAAAGTTTCCATAAAAGGCCCAACTTCTGGTAGCTATACTGAATTAACAGCGAATGCAACCGATATTTATTACCCAACAAATTCAGATGATTATATGTATTCGGCTTATGCTGAAATTACAGATTATGTAAGAACTAATGGATTAGGAGAATATTTTGTAGCTGATTTAGCTTTAAGAGAAGGTGATCCTGACGGAACTGGCTACTATGGTGGCTGGGGAATGGTTGTTGTTTACGAAAACACAAAAATGAAATGGCGTGATGTGACTGTTTTTGACGGTCATGCTTATGTTGTTTCTGGTAACAATAATCAATACACTATAGGTGTTAATGGATTTAATTCAACTCAAAATGGCGATGTTAATGTTAAGTTAGGTGTCATGGGTGGTGAAGGTGATGTGTCTTTTACTGGTGATACATTCCAAATTGAAAATAGAAATTCAGGAACCTATACATCATTAAGTCATTCTGGAAACAATACCAATAACTTTTTTAAATCGTCCATAAATACAGGAGGAAACCCTAGAAACCCGCAATTATTAAATAATACAGGTGTTGATATTAGTATGTTTAATATAAACAATACGAACAATGCTATTATAAATAATAATCAAACTAGTACATCATTTAAATACTTTACGAATGGTGATACATACTCTATTTTTAATGTAACGTTTGCTGTTGATGCCTATATTCCAGAATCCGAAGGAATATTATCTGCAAATACAATTAATGGTGTAGCAGTAGGTAGTGGTAACTTAACAGTCCAGCCAGGTGATACTATTGAATACGGTGTTGAAATTAGAAACCGTGGAACAGAAGCTATTAATAATGGTCGATTGGTTATTCCAATACCTTTTACGTCATCTTTTGTACCAGGAAGTATCTCTTATAATGAATACAATCCATTATTCCAGTCCTCCACTCCTTATTTTGATCCAAATGAAGGTGCTACAGGAGCTGTAATTTGGGACATGGCCTATATTCCATTAAACCCATTAAATTTGGCCGAGCTTATGGCCGATATATCATTCGAAATTACATCTACAACGGATTGTTCTATTTTAGTTAACAATAATTGTACACCAAAAATTGTAATAGTCGGTGGTAATATATCAGGTACAGGTAATGTTTCGCAAACAACTTACTCATTACCGTTAATACAAGGGTATCAAGAAGATGGTGTCTGTCAAGGTGAACCTAATACAGCTCCTATTGAAATTGATATCGATTCTGAACAATATATTTTAGATAATTGTACAGGTGTATCCGTTCAACGAGATTTCTTTTATTGTAGTTTTGAAGGTAATACAATTCCTGTTTCTGAAGTGTCTGGAAACTTTCCTCCTGGAACACAGTATTACAATTCATTTCCTATTACACCATCTACTATACAATATAATCAAAACAACCCTTTTCCAGCTACAATAGGTGTATCTACTTATTACGCGATCCCTCCAGGTCAAGGTGGTTGTAACTATATTTTTACTATTGAAGTGAATGATATTTTAACAACACCAACAACCAATAATGTAACGTACTGTTTAGGAGAAACCGCTTTACCATTAACAGCAACAACTTCTGAGTCTAATTACATATTGTTGTATTATATAAATAATAATCCTGCTACACCTGGTCAAGTTTCAATAACACCATCTACAAGTACTGCTGGCGTTTTCACATATTATGTATCTGAAGGACCAAGTAACTCCTGTACTGGCGACCGTACACCAATTACTGTCACAGTCCTGGATCCTATTACAATAACGTTAGATAGTGTAACAAATACAGGTTGCTCTGGGAATGATATTGGTGCTATAAATATTTCTGTTTCCGGTGGAACTGGAAATTACACGTATTCTTGGGATGATGCATCTAATGCAACCACGCAAGACCTTTCTGGATTACCAGCTGGAACATATTCAGTAACAGTAAATGATACAGATTCAAATTGTTCAGCTACGGATAGTTTTGAAATTATTGTTGAAGATACGGCTGCACCTACAATAACAGCTCCAAATAATGTAAGTTTAGAAGGCTGTACCGCTGACGACATCACAAATGGAGGTTTAACAGCTTTGGCTTTTTCTGAAACAGAAGTTACTATTACTGAAGCGGAATTTTTAGCTGAAGGAGGTACTTTTATCGAAGATAGTGTTGCGAGTGTTACATACCAAGATATTGCCACAGGTTCATGTCCTATTACAATAAAAAGAAACTTTACAATTACAGACAATTGTGAACAATCAGCAACTGCAATTCAAACGTTTACTATTACTTCACCTGCCGTTGTAGTTAACACGCCTGATAACGTTACAGCTGATGCTTGCGATTATGCAAGTCAAGCAGAAGTTGATACAGCTTTCAATACCTGGTTAAATGGGTTTACCGTTTCTGGTGGCTGTAATGCGACTGGTGATTACGGAACACCTACTGCCCCACTTTTATGTGAAGGTGGTACAACAACAGTAACATATACAATTACGGATCTTTGTAATCCGTCTACTATTGAGAGAACATTCTCTATAACGGCTCCTGAAGCAGTTGTAGTTAACACGCCTGATAATGCTACGGCTGATGCTTGTGATTATGCAAGTCAAGCGGAAGTTGATACAGCTTTCAATACCTGGTTAAATGGGTTTACCGTTTCTGGTGGCTGTAATGCGACTGGTGATTACGGAACACCTACTGCCCCACTTTTATGTGAAGGTGGTACAACAACAGTAACATATACAATTACGGATCTTTGTAATCCGTCTACTATTGAGAGAACATTCTCTATAACGGCTCCTGAAGCAGTTGT
>NZ_VSKL01000003.1 GCF_008086165.1 Algorimicrobium algoritergicola
TTTTTTGAAAGGACAATCTACGCGAGTTTCAACGACTTAAAATCGAGGTCTAAAAGCCTCATAGAACTGTACGAAATCTGTGTAGAAAAGAGAGGGGATTTTCAATGTTGACGAGATCAAAGTCTCTGCGTGTATATTAACCTTATTCCTCTCTTTTGTGCTTTCTTATTAATAGGCCTTAATTTAGTGTTTTTATTAAAATGCTAACTTAAGACGTGTATAATTAATGGCTAGTTCTCTCTTACTTACGAAAATCCTCTCGGATTTTCTATTCGGTTTTTATTTGCTAAATTAGGTGCTTAAACGCGCCACTAATCATACACAAAACCGTTGTGCTTCATTATGACCCGTCCTGAAATAAGGCTTAGTGTAAAGGATGTCCCTTATCATACATTAAGTACTGATAAATATTTTACTTAAAACTTTAACCCTAAAGTAGCTTGTGCTTTTCTACCATCTCCTAGTATACCTTTGTCGGACCATGTAGTGTTTGGATTAGTAACCGAACGTATATTAGCTCTATAGTATTTGTATTTGTAACTTTGCTTACCCAAACGAATTGAAATGCACTTGATTATTTCTAAGCGGTGCAGTACGAGTTTGAGATAAATGATAATTTGAAATTTAAATAATGGCAATAATATACTGTACCCAAAAATTTGAAACTGTAGTTGGTAAAACACGCATAGTTAAATCGGATAAATCTTCTCCTCTTGGTAACTGGAACGCTAATGTGTTTATGGTTAGCAAGAAAAATTGTGTAATACTAATGAATGATGTTTCTTATTATTCTGTGCTTTTAATTGATTTTAAAAAAAATGATTTAATGAATTTTCATGAAGTATTTGCTGAGCGCTTTTTTAAGCAATTGGAAAATGATGAGATAAGTTTTCCATCTGAATTTACAGACAAAATCACGAAAGAGTTACAGCCTGTTTTTTTAACTACCAATAATAATAGAAAGGTATTGGGTGCTATACAGGATGCCACCCTTGATATGAAGAGATATATTACCGAAGACTATAGTGACAATATTGATTATATAGACGTTGACGAATTGAATTCCAATATTAATGAAAAGATTATAAGCGTTCTTGGTAAAAAGAAACGTGGTTATGGGTATCCTAATGATGCAATACAGGAGTTGTTGAATAAGTTTTGTGTGTAGCAGATTGGTATTGAGTTTTAAATCTCGTTTATAAAAAAGTAATAGCGCTCATTTCTATAATTTCGATCCTGCTTGGTTGTGTGTTGCTGTAAAGAGGGAAATAATATATAGTCAATAAATTTAATTAAAAAATAAAACATTTGCCAACAATGTATAAAAATAATTTCTCGATTTTGGGCTTAACCAAAGGTAGTTGCAAGTTTATTACGTCTGATTTTCCTGCGGAAAATCCTCGCACGTAAACCCGCAACTATTCTTATACGAGACGTTAGGGCACATTAGAACGAAATGAAGAAACACATCATAATTTTAGTAACATTTTTAATTTCAATCGCTTCATTCGGACAGAATATTGACGATTTTAAAAAGGACTTTAAAAAAGCAACGGAAACTGAATTCAGCGAATCCGATTTGAATGAAATGTTCAGAACGTATTCCAATTTACTGACACCACATAGTGACATAACTCAACTTACTGCAAGTTTCAAAAACAAACGAATAATTCAATATCCACTTTGCGAGTTTAAAGAAACAGACGATTATAAAAACAATATCCAAACTCTACTAAATTCAGAAAACCCAAGCCAAAGACTACTTTCTTATTTAGTAATTGCTGGAGCTGGAGATAAAAACTATGAAAAGGAACTTTTAGAAAAATTAAAAACAGAGAAAACTAAAAGAAACCTAATTTGGTCTGGAATGGCATTAATGTATTTACAAACGAACCACACAACACCGCTTTTTGATTTTCTAATCGAGAATGAGAATTTTGGAGACAGTCATATGATTCCTATGTATTTCCAACTAAATAAAGATTCACTTCAAAATACTGCTTACAAAAGAATTAATAGCTCAAACTTAAAAGCAAAAGTACTTTCTGCACAATTACTTTCAAAAACAGGAAAGAATGAAAAAACTGAAAAATTATTACTTGATGCAGTAAAGAATTGGGACTATAACATAAAAGGTTATGCAATATTTTCTGTAAAAGAATTAGAAATGGGAAATCTAAAAGAAACCTTTATGCCTTTATTAGACAGCACAAAAACTCGTCCTATTGCTATTGAAGCGTTAGCTAATAGCCCAACTAAAGAAGATGTGGATTATTTAAAGCGACTTGCTAATTCAGAAAAAGTTGTTTCTAAAGACATTTTAAATGGCTTTTTAGAATCGAAAAATCCAGAAAGTGTCAAATATTGGCTTGAACTTGTTTCAAGCAAAGAAATTCCTGAAAAATATTATTTCAATACTTTAAGAAAACCTCTTTTGTTTTCTGATGAATTGTTGAGTGACGTTCAAACAACTCTAAAAACGACAAAATATCTAACGATTCAAAAAACCTTAATAAAGGTTCTTGAAGGTCGAGAAGATTCCGAATCTGAAGAAATACTTCTGGACTATATGGATAACGAAGATTCTTCTGTTCGATATTGGACTGTGGATGCTCTAAAAAATACTAAATCAAAAATAGTAATCGAAAAACTTATTGAGTTACTAAAAAAACCAGAAAAACGTGTTTCACCAATTACAGGAATCCTAATTAATAACAATGTAGATTCTCTTCAAACTATTTATGTAGATATTTACAATACATATGAAAGTTCAGAATGGAAACGAACAGCAATAGATTATTTATCCAAATTTCCAAAAGAAGAACATACAGGGATTTTCAAAGATATTATCTACAATGAAGATTCAGGTTATTCAATGAACAGAAATGCATCAATTGGACTTGCAAACCTTAATGATAAAAGTTCAATAGACAGAATTATTGAGATAAGCGAAAAAGAAAGAGAAGGAAGTGATGGAAATTGTCAAGCCTACTTGAGAGCATTATCAAAAATAAAAGGAGAAAAAGCAAAGATATATATATTATCATTTGAGAACAGCGAATCTGAATATATTTCGGAATTTGTGAAAGAAATAATAGCTATATGGTAAATAATAACGTGCCCTAACAAAGTACTGTGGTAAAAAACAAGTAAAAACTCATTAACTTTTCACCAAAGTACTTCTATAAGTATCGTCATATATTAATCCTGATTTTGCAATTGCAAAAGCCTGTTTTAACAGCTTATTACATACTGCAATTAATGCTAATTTTTTGCTCTTTCCCTTGGCAACTATTCGTTCGTAAATTTCTCTGCATGCCTTGTTGTATTTACACGCATTAAAACTGCACATAAATAATAAATTACGCAGCTTTTGATTGCCTATCTTGCTGATTCGAGGTCGTCCTTTTACACTGCTTCCGCTCTTTCTAATTACAGGGGTTAAACCTGCATAACTACACAACTCACTTCCGCTTGTAAAACGCTCAAAACCGTCTGTGAGAACAACCAACATAAGCGATGTTTTCTTGCCAATGCCTGGTATCGTTTTTAAACGTGTTAACACATCTTGATGCACTTGTTTTACTAAAATTAGTAATTTATCTTCCAAGGTTTTCATTTCTTTTTCAACCTGTTTTAAACTACGTTTCAAAGATTGTACAACGGCTTTACTTGGATACCCTAAAACTTCTTCACCATGTAATTTATTTTTTAACATCGTGCTCTGTTTTGTATACACAGAAAGGAGTCTGGTCATTTGTAGACATTCTGTTTGGTGTTTAGAGTTACCTTTCCAAAGCTTTAATTCTACCTGTTTTGCATACGCACAAATCAGTTTTGAATCACTTTTATCCGTCTTGATCTTCGAGAGCTTCATCTGGATAAAGCGTTTGACTGCTAATGGATTTTCTACAGACAATTTGATGCCAGATTCCAATAAAAAATAAGCTAACTGATAATGATAATAACCTGTAGCTTCCATCACACAATGACTATCAATATCCAAGAGTTTTACAAACTTTTTAAAACCAGATGGATTGTTTTTAAACTGATAATAATTGCCGTCGGAATCTGTGACATCAAAAACCAGATGGCTAATGTCTATTTATTCATGCACGCCTATTTTTATTTATTGGTATTCATGATTTGCTTCGCAGTTCTAAATATTTAATATCTTTATTCATAAGAAAATGTTTTTTGAAAGGACAATCTACGCGAGTTTCAACGACTTAAAATCGAGGTCTAAAAGCCTCATAGAACTGTACGAAATCTGTGTAGAAAAGAGAGGGGATTTTCAATGTTGACGAGATCAAAGTCTCTGCGTGTATATTAACCTTATTCCTCTCTTTTGTGCTTTCTTATTAATAGGCCTTAATTTAGTGTTTTTATTAAAATGCTAACTTAAGCCGTGTAAAGTTCATTGCTTACTACTAGCCTATTCGGAAAAGTATTTGATTTTCCAATGTTGAGTTTGTATTTGCAAAGTTTATCGCTAAATTCACGCAACGAGACCTTACACAAACACGTTACCCACAGTTAAAAAAAACATTGTAACAAAAATTGCAATTTAACGTCTTACAAAAATATTCATCAATCAAACAATCAAAATGAAACAATCAAAACTTCTGATTTTGTTTACAATTATTAGCTTCACATTAACTGCACAAAACAGTCCATTCAATCCAAAACAATCAGATGACGGTTGGAAAACCGAAAACAAACTTTTAGGAAATAGGACAATCGAAAAAATGGACAGCCTTGTTTCTTCAAACGAATTCAAGCAGATTTCAAGCATCGTAATTGCCCATAACGGAAAAGTGATTTTTGAAAATTACTACAACGATAATAATTCTGACACAAAACATAATACTCGTTCTGCCACAAAAACAATAACAGGAACACTTATTGGAACTTTAATTCAAGAAGATTTAATAAAATCGGTAAACGAAAAAGCATCCGAATTTTCAAAAGTTGAGAACTTGCAAAATCCTGACAATCGTAAAGACGAAATAACGATTGAGGATTTACTTACAATGTCGTCAATTTTAGAATGTGATGATTGGGACCAAAACTCAAGAGGACAAGAGGAAAAAATGTATATTATTGAAGATTGGGTTAAATTCTATTGGGATTTGCCAATAAAGGGATTTCCTGAATGGAAAACAAAACCAAAAGACTCAAAATACGGTCGAAGTTATAGCTATTGTACTGCTGGTGTAGTAGTTTTAGGAGATATAATAGACAACGTTTCTGGTTCATTAGAAAAATATGCAGAAAAGTCACTTTTTTATAAATTAGGAATTAAAGATTATCATTGGCAAATTACACCAACTGGACTTCCAATGACTGGTGGAGGACTTGGATTAAAAAGTCGAGATTTACTAAAAATCGGACAGTTATACTTGAACAATGGAAAATGGAATAACGAACAAATAATTTCAGAAGAATTCGTTAAAAAATCAACTAAACCTCACGCAGAAGTAGGAATGTTCGACTATGAATATGGTTATTTATGGTGGTTATCTGAATTTGGACAAGACCAAAAAGAAAAAGCATATTTTATGTCTGGAACAGGTGGAAACAAAATAGCCGTTTTTCCTAAATTAGATATGGTTGTTGTTCTAACAAGTACATATTTTAACGGAGGAATGGAATCGCATAACCAAACGACAAAACTATTAGACGAATACATTGTTCCCGAAATAAAGAAACTGAAAAAATAACTGTGGGTAACAAAGTACTGTGGTAAAAAACAAGTAAAAACTCATTAACTTTTCACCAAAGTACTTCTATAAGTATCGTCATATATTAATCCTGATTTTGCAATAGCAAAAACCTGTTTTAACAGCTTATTACATACTGCAATTAATGCTAATTTTTTGCTCTTTCCCTTGGCAACTATTCGTTCGTAAATTTCTCTGCATGCCTTGTTGTATTTACACGCATTAAAACTGCACATAAATAATAAATTCCGAAGCTTCTGATTGCCTATCTTGCTGATTCGAGGTCGTCCTTTTACACTGCTTCCGCTCTTTCTAATTACAGGGATTAAACCTGCATAACTACACAACTCACTTCCGCTTGTAAAACGCTCAAAACCGTCTGTGAGAACAACCAACATGAGCGATGTTTTCTTGCCAATGCCTGGTATCGTTTTTAAACGTGTTAACACATCTTGATGCACTTGTTTTACTAAAATTAGTAATTTATCTTCCAAGGTTTTCATTTCTTTTTCAACCTGTTTTAAACTACGTTTCAAAGATTGTACAACCGCTTTACTTGGATACCCTAAAACTTCTTCACCATGTAATTTGTTTTTTATCATCGTGCTCTGTTTTGTATACATAGAAAGGAGTCTGGTCATTTGCAGGCATTCTGTTTGGTGTTTAGAGTCACCTTTCCAAAGCTTTAATTCTACCTGTTTTGCATACGCGAATTGAAAGTTGAATTTTGGTGAATTTAGAAAATTGACAGTCGTTATATAGGGTTTACTATAGCAATACTATTGGCATGGACTGCACATATCTGTTTAACGACATTTAAAAATGGTATAAAATTTGAAATAAGGTCTAACAGGCAACTATTTGATCCAATGAAATTTAGATTTTTTTAAAAACGCTGAAATTTTTCTGACTATTTTTTCACATTTAAGGTGTTTTAAAATTTTGTACTATTTTAGCTATGGTTAGTCCTTGGAATTATTTCCGTTTATGCTTTTAATACAACCACATGAAACAGGTTTTTTTTAGTATTCTTTTTATGTATTCATGTGCTTTCGCTTTTGCGCAGAATACGGATAGCCATTATGAACAATGGTTATCGTTGATTTTAAAAGGTGACCAAGCCATCAAGGAGCAACAAACAGATAGTGCTCAATTTTACTACTTAAAAGCCAAGGATTTTTCAGCTATTAACTTATTGGACCATCCCGTTTATATGTATTCCTTGGATCGGCTGATTTCAAATGCAATACCGCTACATCTTGAGGAACAGACTAAAAATTATTTAAAGGATGTTGAAACAAGAACCAATACTATTTATGGAGCTTCTCATCCATTTAGCAATTATGTTTCAGATTCATTAATGGACGTTCAAGCGTATTTATCTGGTAAAAAAAGCCTCGTAAATGATTATTATAATGAATTAGATAATCAATTTGAAGCTCAAGATAAAAATAACAAAGCTATTGCACCATTTGCGAAAGAATTAGCGCTTTATAGTTTCATGATTAGCGAAAACCAAAATGCCCAATACTATTTTCAATCTTGGGAACCACATGAAAACACGGGCTATGAAGCTTATAAGGACATTCACCTTCTCTGTAATCTGAACCATTCAAATACATTATTTGACGCCAATGAAAACGAAGAAGCACTTTCCTATATTATTAGAGCCTATAAAATTATGGAAACGGATTCGGTGCTTGAAAAGCGTTTTGGTATTAATATTCGTGACAAGCTTTTTAATTATTTTAGAGATATTAAAGATTATGAACTAGCTTGTTATTATGCCATAAATCTGTCAGATCATTACAAAAACACATTTGGCAAAACCAGTAATGAATATGTCTATATCTTAAATGAGTTAGCCTACAGTCATGGCATGCAAAAAAATGATGAACTTGCTAATGTCTATTACAGTCTGGCTTTGCATATAATGCTCACTAATTTAGATAAGGAGTTTTCAAGTTACCCTGGGATTAAGGATAACTATATATACAGCCTACAAATTCAGAATAAACCAGAGGATATTTTAGAATTCTACAAGAAAGAAATACTCTTTTTTACAGCTTCTAAAGTCTTTAACGAAAATTATATAAGAGCTTTAAAAGACTACAAAGAACTAGTAGATATTGGAAATGATGACATAGAAATTATACGAATTTTGAATCTGGAAATAGATTACTACAATCATAAAAATCTTTATGAAAGTGATTTTATTAAAGCCGTTTTTAAATTAGCGGGTTTGTATGTGTTTTATTCTGAAAGTAATAAAGTGGATCAAATCCTTGATAAAAACAGAACTAACTTAGAGTTAGCATTAAAAAATTCAGATTATAATGCTGGTGAGTTTTATCGTTCCATGGTTGTTTTTGAAAATTCTCGAACCAATGGGGATACCATGGTATCGAAAAAAAGAATGTTAGAATACAGTAATAACGCTGTTTCTTATTTTGAAAAAACTAATACCGATTACAGCTACTATTCTAATTTAATGATATTAAGAGCATTCGCTATTTGGGCATTAGAAGGAAATTCAAAAGGTCTTGACGCTTTTTATAGCCATAAGCAACAACTGGAAAACCGTGGACTAACCCAAACCGAAGATTATGCCAGTATGCTTTTTTTAATGACCGAACTTACAGAAGGCACAGATAAAAACAAGCAAGATTTAGAACTTATAGAGTCGGCCATGGCAATAAGCAGAACACTAAATCTTGAAAATTCTGCAAACTATAACAGCATGCGAAGCAAATACGCATCTCTATTAGTTAAGACAGGTAAAACTGCAGATGCTGTTCCATATTATAAAGCAACCTATGATTTCCATATTAGCAGATTAGATAGTGAAGCGGTAGTAAAAAGTAGCACGGCCCAAGAATTTAAAATAGATCAAACGGTTTTAGACTTTTTTAGTGAAATTCAATTTATAAATTATCAACTAAATGGTGCGGATGAAGTCCTATTAGACAAAGCCATAGAAGCCTCCTTACTAACAAAAAATTTGACGCTAAATATTTCGGGAAACATTCTTAACCAACTCCGAAACTTGGAGGATGAATATGTTACCCAAAGCATAAAAGCACACACAGAATTGGCCTATCTTCAACTCTATTTAATGGATCTTTATAATAAAAAAGATGATGGTGAAAACAGTGAAAAATTGCGACTTTTGGAAATAAATCTGGATAAATCATATTCAGAGCTTATATCCAGTTATTTTGAAAACCATGATGAAAAGCTTATTACACCTATTAACTATAAAAATTTCAAATTAGATACCAATAGTACCTTTATAGATTATTCTAGAATTAAAGACACAGAAGACAATTTCAGTTATTTAGCTTATGTGTATTCGGCTAAATGGTCTCAACCTAAATTGGTTTATATTGGTTCAGAAGACGCCATTAATAGTATTTTAAACAAAGGCGATCTAAAAAACTTAAGCTATAATACCAGAGGATCTGAAGGTACTAGTATGAATACAGCAACAGTTGGTAAAGAACTTTATACCTTACTTTGGGAACCATTGCTTCCATTTTTAGAAAAAAACACAGAAATAAATTATTCGCTTTCTGGTATTTTAAACAAAATTCCTATGGCAACGCTTCAAGATTCGGAAGGCCAACTCTTATTGGAAAAATATAAACTCCATCAAATATCAAATGCCTCGGTATTAACCACCTCGACCAAAGTGGAACCAACAATTAATAATTTAACCATTTATGGTGGTATTGATTATGATACGCAACGCACGCTAAATTTAACCAATAAATTTAGTTATTTAAAAGGCACAAAGGACGAAGCTTTAGCTATTAAAGCCATAATACCAAATGCTACCATACTGGCCGACAAAGAGGCAAGTGAGTCTAATTTTAGAAACCTTTCAGGCAAATCACCAAGCATTTTACATGTGGCCACCCATGGGTTTTATTTTGATTATGATGAAGCACCAAAAGGTGATTTTGGCAGTAACTTAAAAACAGTAAAGAATCCGTTAAAGCGGACTGGTTTATTATTAGCAGATGGTAATGAAGGTATTAATGGCATTTATCAATCTGGTTTTAAACAACAAACAGATGGTGTTTTAACCTCATTAGAAATTGCTTATATGGATTTGCGTCAAACAGATTTAGTTGTTTTAAGTGCCTGTGAAACCGGCTTGGGAGATATTGATGGTGCTGAAGGCGTTTATGGTTTACAACGCGCTTTTAAAATGGCTGGTGTGGACCTTATATTAATGAGTCTTTGGGAAATACCAGATAAAGAAACAAAAGAATTCATGACCTATTTCTACACAGAATGTCAAGCCAAAAAAGATGTGAGACAAGCTTTTAGAAATACGCAATTACACATGAAGAATTTATATAAAGATAATCCTGAAAATTGGGCTGCCTTTATTTTGGTGGAGTAATTCTATTTTTAAATAACAGCCGTAAAGTTTCTAATAAATTCCAAAAATTGCTAATAAAATGATAAGAATAAAGCATATTTTAGTAATCACATTCCTTCTTACAGCTAGTAAAATAGCTTCTCAAGATTTATTTTTTGAATCTACTTGTGATTGTATTAGTAAAATTGAAAACCATTCAAATGAAAGTAAACTGGTTAATCAAACTAAAGCATGTTTAATTCAAGCAACAACTACTCAACCCGAAGCCGTTAAAAGAATTTTACAAGATTATTTGGCTAAAAACCCAGACAAAAATAAGGAGTTTGCTGAAGAAAATACGTCTGAGATATTATCCGAAGAACTCAAAAAAAAGTGTCCTGTCTTTGCGCAAATTGATACGCAATTAAGATTAGACCGCGAGAATTCTGAAAACATCATCAAAACCGTTGCCAATGACATATGCATTGAGCTAAAAAAACAGTCTAATTTAACAAAAGAAATTGCCAATTCTATTCGAGATAAAAGTGTCAAAAAATATCTGGTTAGTATTTATGGCCAATATAATCTTAAGGATCAGGTGGAATTTAAAAAATTTAAAAATGATTTGAAATCAGAACTTATGAAACAGTGTGATATTAAAAAATTGTTTAATGGAACGAAGTCATAAAGAAATCTCACACTATTTAAAACACCAATTGCTTTATGCTATATATAAAATTCAACATACAAGACACAGCCAAGTTTGCCGATTTCCAAGATTTATACAATCACATGATTGCCATCAGGCAACCAGGTTTTCAAGAAGACGAAGGCCCTAATTTTGACTGGGATAGTATGACCAAAGAAGAAGTAGATGTTGCATTAGTAGAACTCAATGATTTTTTAGATACCAGCCCAGAAGTGCTTCGATACAATAAACTCATTCCTGATTATGCGAAAGAATATCTAGAAAAGTACGTAGAACTTGATAATAAAAAATTAGAATCACTAGGTATTCATAATGTCATATCGGTCTTTAATTATTTGGAATATGGTTTTGAGGTAGATATGGATAAATTGGAAAAGTCAAATGAGCAATATGGGATTGTGGAGTTTTCAACAGGTAACTATCCTTTTGGTGGTATAGAGCGTTTTTTAATAACATTACGGGCGTTTAATATAATACCACTTGAATGTTTTGATGGATTTGAAGTGTGCGAAATTACTTGGCATTCCAACTTTGAGTATGAAATGATTGCACAACCTAAAAAAACTAAAAAACTAAAATCGAAAAACACCAACGAAAATCCCGACAATCCAAAACAACGACATGGTTGTGTAACAGCCTGGCTAATTTTAATGATTGTAGTCAATTCATTAACGGCATTATCCTATCTTTTAGCAGGCAATTCCGTTTCTGAAAATTTCCCAAATGGCGTATCTAGTTCCATGCTAATTATTCTGGCACTTTTAGGTATTGCTAATGTTATTTTTGCTGTATTATTATTCCAATGGAATAAAATTGGCTTTTGGGGATTTCTTACCACTAGTATTATTGTTTTAGGTGTAAATTTAAGTATTGGAATTAGCCTTGGCAGTTCATTATTAGGATTACTTGGTGTGGTGGTATTATATGCTGTATTTCAAATTAAAAAGGACACGGTTCCGGCTTGGAATCATTTAGAATAATTCTAACCATTTACAACAATACTTAACCACTTATTATAGTTTAAAAATGATTCACTTAATAGTAGGAAATACAGGTTCAGGAAAAACAACATATGCTTCTGAATTGAAATTAGAAACAAATGGTATTATTTTCTCCATTGATACTTGGAATAAAACGCTATTTCTTGATGATAAGCAACGAGATGACGGATTGGAATGGTTTTTAGAAAGAATAGAAAGGGCCGAAAAAATAATTATGAGTTTAGTTGATCAATTAGAAAATGCAAACACAGATACCATTTTAGATTTGGGCTTCTCGAAATTTAAACATCGGGAAAAATTTAGAATATTTGCTATAGAAAAGGGGTTCGAAACGCAAACACATTTTTTAGATATTCCAAAAGCAACACGACTACATCGTATATTGCAACGGAATTTAGATAAAGGAGATACATTTGAATTTGAAGTCAGTCAAGAAAATTTCAATTTTATGGAACGTTGGTTTGAAAAACCAAACGCAAAAGAAATGACTAACGGAATAATTATTACGGAATAAAACCACCCACATCATGACTAAATATATTTTACTGCTCTTATCATTTATAGTGTTAAGCTGTAATAATAAACCGAAACAAGTTGTTAAAATTAAAAACAACAAGGATGTAATTGCACAAGTAATAGACAGTCTTGCCGGTAAAATGGTTCAAGATTCGCTAATAAACGCCGCGTCTATTGCCGTTTTTTACAACGGAAAAGAATACATCCAACATTATGGCGAACTAGAAAAAGGAAAAGGCAACACGCCTACAAATAAAACCATTTACGAAATTGGCTCCTTAAGTAAAGTACTAACTGGCACCTTGATGGCGCAAGCTGTTTTGGAGAATAAAATAAGTTTGAATGATGATATTACCAAATACCTCAACGACGATTATCCTAATTTAAGTTATGAGAACCATCCCGTAAAAATCAAACATGTTTTAACACATACGGCAGGATTGCCTAATATGCTGCCTCTTGAAATGAATGCAATTATGGGTGATTTTTTGAATTATGAAACACCAGCAAACATAAATACCGTTTTAGAGAATTACAATCAAACAAAATTCTTCCAGGATCTTCACAGCATTAAAATTGATACCATTCCCGGTTATAAATATGCATACTCCAGCGCCGGAACCGAATTATCAGCACACATATTAGAAACTGTTTACAAAACCAATTTTGAAGATTTGTTAAAAAAATTCTTTTCTGAAAAAGTAGGCATGACACACACAAAAATTAACTTAAATGACTCTGAATTATCTCAATTAGCAGTTGGGTATCATGTGGACAATCCAATTATAACATCGCCAATGGGTAAACTACCTTGGGGCGCAGGGGGAAATATAAAAACAACGGTTCCGGATATGATGAAATTTGTGCAATATCAGCTTAAAAATGATGCTATTGTTCAAGAATCTCACAAATCCGTGTTTCAATATAACGATGAATTTGGTCTTGGGTATTTTTGGAATATTGATAAATCCAACGATACATTAGGAACACAATTCACACATCATGGAGGTGTGCCAAGGTCACAGTGTTATATGTATATAATTCCGGAACACAATATGGGCGCTTTTATTATTACCAACCAAAGCGGTATGAATACGGCTCCAAAAATGCTAGCCGTTTTGAATCCTGTTTTTGATGAACTTATTCAGAAATCCAAATAAAATTAAAACGGGAATAATTTATTCACATTAAAACCCAAATAAAGCCCATTTTCACCCCATCTTTTTTGACTAAAAAGTATAATTACACCATAAATTTCTTCAATAGTATTATAAATTAATAGCTTAAAATTCCTACTCTAAAACTGTAAAAATTAAGTATCTTCATAACAATTAAAAAAAAAGAAATTATGAAAAAATTTAATTTAATGATGCTTGCGCTAACGCTTTTTGCAGCAATTGGTATGCAGGCGCAAGAACAGATGGAAACTAAAGATTCTAAATTTAACATTTTAGCTTCTGGTGGTATTGGTTATGGTATTATGGATAATGATAATGCCCCAAATTACAACATGAATAGTAATACGGGAGATTTATTACTGAATTACCGTGTTCATTCAAAATTTGGGATAGCAACAGGTGTTGGATTTAATCAATTAAGTGGAAACGGTTTTAATGCTATTGGTAATTTTTACCACGAACGTTTTTTAGTCAGAATTCCTTTATTAATAACATTTGACAAACAAGTCGCAGATAAATTCAGCATAATTGGGCATTTGGGGCCTTATGCTCAAAATGTTTTTAAAGATGAGTATTCATTTAACCTAGCGAAAATTGAAGATGTTTATGACGGTTGGAATTTCGGATTTCAATTAGGTCTTGGTTTTGTGTACCAAATAGAACCGCATTTTGGTATCGGAATAAATTACACGGGTCAGTCGGATTTTACTAAACTAGAAACGAAAAACAGTGTGGTTTTCAATGACGAACAAAAACTAAAGAACTTAAATACGTTCGGTTTAATTTTACAATTTAATTTATAGAATTTCAAACCATTTACTATTATTTTTATATAATATAAACCACTTCTTAAACGAAGTGGTTTTTTTATGAATTAAATTTAGGTAACGCTTCGTAGCGAAGTTAAGTCACTAATTTGTTAGCTTTGAATGATGTGAAATTTAATTTTAGTAATCATGCTGTGACTTAAAAAACACAAACTTTTTTAAAAATAAAGTTTATAAAACTAAAAACTAAAGCAATGGAAAATGAAAACAACACCAAAACATAATGAACGCGTGGCCAACATGACATTTGCTTCCGTATTTCCGCATTATATTACAAAAGTGGAAAAGAAAGGCCGAACAAAAGAAGAGTTGTATCAAGTAATTGGTTGGTTAACCGGATTTGATGAAAAGAAATTAGAAATACTTATTGATGAAAAAGTTACGTTTGAAACATTCTTTAATAAAGCAACACTAAATCCAAATGCAGAACTCATAACAGGTGTAATTTGTGGTTACCGCATTGAAGAAATTGATAACCAATTAACAAAACAAGTCCGTTATTTAGATAAATTAATAGATGAGTTAGCGAAGGGTAGAAAAATGGATAAAATATTACGTAAAACAAACGTTTAATTTAGTTAAAAATAGAAGGACATCATGAAAAAATTTGACATCTTTTTTCAATCTAAAAAAGAAAAAGCCAAAACATGATGTTTTGGCTTTTTAATATAGAATTTGACTAATTCAATTCCTATTGTAATATCAGTTTACGCGTCACGGTATTATTTGTTGTTCTTATGTTCAACATATACATTCCCGAAGCCATTCCTGTCATATCAATCGTATTTAGCCCTGAATTTAAAGTTGCTTTCTTCACAACCTGTCCTGTTATAGATACAATCATCAGGGAGATATTTCGGTCTGAAATAGTTCCTAAATTAATTTTAAAGTTTCCATTTGTAGGATTAGGATAAACACGGAATGCAACAGTTTGGTTAAAGTCATCTATAGAAAGTGATATTTGAGATTCTAAAGCACCCAGATCTCTTGAAGAACCAAAAACAGGTTGTCCAATCTGATCTACAAAAACATCGGTTACATCACCTGCATCAAATGCCGGAGAATTATCTAATAATTGATGTGTTAACGTGGTACCGCCATTATCTTGTAGTGGACCAACTAGAGGGTTTACACCTTCTAAATCATTAGCTTGTGGTGTGAAAACATTTAAATCGTCCAATCCAATCAAGTTATAATCGTTAGACATTATTGTTCCGGATACATCCGTTCCCGAAGAAGCTGTATTTAAAGCAACAATGGTATTTTTTAAGGACACATTATTTACCGCGTCAATTCCACCGCCTAAAGCAGCTGTGTTCATAACAACCGTTACCGCATTTAAATCTAAACTAGCACCATTATTAGAAAGCCCACCACCAGATACAGTTGCCGAATTTCCAGAAACAGTACTGGTCATCACTGACGTTATACTTCCCGTGTTGTTGTAAATTCCACCACCTTCGTCAGCAGTATTATTATCAATAGTAGACATGGAAACACTCATCGTTGTTCCGTTTTGGTTCCATAATCCGCCACCTTCATTAGCAGCAGCATTATTGCTTATAGTACTTGTTGAAATGGTTACCACTCCAGACATTCCAGTAACATGAAGTCCACCACCATTTCCTGGCGCTGCAGTTCCTGCTAAACCATTTACATCGTTACCACTCATAATTGAGTTGGTAAATGTTAATGTTCCGTCTATAATTTCTATCGCACCACCTGCTCTATTAGCAGTATTGGTTTCAAAAGAAGAATCTGATACTGTTACGTCACCAGCAGTGCTTAAAAGTCCACCACCCGATGCCGAAGTACCACTTGATGTATTATTTGATACAAGGGTTCCATTCGTAATATTTAAGGTTCCTCCATTATTAAATACGCCTGCACCCCCATCATCAGCGGCATCACCTTGTGCGATATTTGAATCGATTGTTACAGCTTCTAAAGTCATAACACCTGAACCGTTCCATAATCCACCACCTTCACGAGTAGCCATATTTCCATTAACAGTTCCGCCTGTAATTGTAGAATTACCTGGACCTGTAATATGTAAACCACCACCATTTCCTGGTGCTGATCCGGTTGAATTATTGTTTAAAGTAACATTTGTCAATGTTAATGTTCCAACAGCGTTAGTTGAATTATCTTCAATACCACCACCTGCTCTATTGGATGTGTTTCCTGAAATTTCAGAATCTGAAATTGTTAAAATACCGCCATCTACATTTTGAATTCCGCCTCCAGAACCAGAAGCTCCAGTAGCCATATTATTGGTAATTATTGCGCCATTTTGAACGATAAGTGTTCCTCCGTTGTTAAAAAGGGCACCGCCACCATTATCAGCATTGGCACCTAAAGCCATATTGCTATCTAAAGTTGTACCAGCTACAGTCATTATTCCTGAACCATTCCATAAACCACCACCTTCTGAAGCTGCCGTGTTCATATTTACTGTTCCACCTGTAACATCAACAGTACTGTTTCCACTAACGTGCAGTGCGCCTCCATTTCCTGGTGCACCAGCTCCGGTTACAACCCCTGTGTCATTCGAATTTAAAGTGACATTGGTTAACATAACAGCACCTCCACCATTTGTTTCAATTCCGCCACCAGCTCTGTTCGATTGGTTATCCATTATGGTAATCCCATTAGCAGTCAATGTTCCAGCAGCATTTAAAATTCCACCACCAGTTGATTGAACGCCATCAGCACTATTATTTATAATCATTGTTGAACCTGATAAATCTAATGTTCCACCTTCATTATAAACTCCTCCACCTCCAGCTGCTCCAGCTGTCATGGCATCGTTTCCTGATGCTGTATTACCATCAATTGTATGATCTACAACCGTCATAACACCCGAACCATTCCAAAGTCCACCACCTTCGTTAGCAGCTATGTTACCATTTGTTGTTCCGCCTGTAATATTTGTTGTGGCAGGTCCACTTACGTGCAATCCACCACCAGAACCTGGTGCTGCAATTGCCGGCGAAACGCCTGCATTATTCATATCTAAAATTGCATTAATCAGATTTAAAGTTCCACCAGCTAACTCAATTCCACCACCTGCGCGATTGGCTTGATTGCTTGTTATGGCAGATTCATTTACGGTTACATTTCCTCCTATTGTTAGAATTCCTCCACCAGATCCAGCTGCACCATCCGCAATATTACTACTAATGGTTGTGCTATTTTGAACTAAAAGTGTTCCGCCATTGTTAAAGATTCCACCACCACCATCATCGGCAGCTGGTCCACTTGCTATATTTCCAGTAATCAATGTTCCATTCACAGTCATTATTCCAGAACCGTTCCATAAACCACCACCTTCTCTAGTCGCTGTATTTTCTGTAACTGTTCCGCCAGATATATTGGTATCCGCCATTCCTGTTATATGTAATCCACCACCATTTCCAGGCGCTGAACCTGTTGTATTAAAATCTAATGTTACATTACTTAAATTAACCGTTCCATCAATGGCTTCAATTCCACCACCGGCTCTATTAGACGTGTTATATGCTACCCACGAATCGTTAACGGTTACAACACCATCAGTACTAAATATACCGCCTCCAGAACCTGAAGTTCCAACAGCTTGATTATTTAAAACTTGAGAAGATGAATTAATAGTTAAGGTTCCACCGTTATTAAAGATACCACCGCCACCATCATCTGCGGCATCGCCATAGGCTGTATTATTATCAACAGATACCATAGTTAATGTCATAGTTCCTAAATTATTCCATAATCCACCACCTTCACGTGCAGCCAGATTATTTTGTATCATAGAAAGGTTTGAAATAGTTGCATTGGTTGTTCCTGACAAGTGCAGTGCACCACCATTTCCTGGATTAGGCATGATTGTATTTCCCAATCCAATATCAACACCAGCGGCATTACCAATTAGCGTAACACCATCAAGCATCAACAATCCATTAGAAGCATCTTCAATAGCACCTCCTGCTCTACTAGCATAATTTCCCGAAATTGTTAATCCATTTGCTAAATTTAAGATTCCACCTGAATTATTAAAAATGGCTCCACCACGCCCACCAGGTGTGTCTCCCATTGCTATATTGCTAGTTAATGCTGTCATGGCATCAACTGTTAGTGTTCCGCCATTGTTAAAAAGACCACCACCTCCAGTGGCATCTCCAACTGCTGAATTTTCTGAAACGTCTACAGCACTAACCATCATAGTTCCACTGCCATTCCATAATCCGCCACCTTCTTTAGCAGCTATATTCCCCATTACAGTTCCACCAGTAATATTGCTATCACCAGCTCCTGTTATATGCAAACCACCACCATTTCCGGGTGCGGCTATAGCGGGAGACGTTCCTGCATTGTTATTATCAAGGTTCACATTATTTAATGTTATACCTAATCCTGCGCCTGAATTATCTTCAATTCCACCACCTGCTCGGTTCGCTATGTTTGCTGTAATTCCTGAACTATTTACGACCAACACTCCGCCAACATCATTAAAAATAGCACCACCGGAACCCGAAGCTCCATTAGCAGTGTTAAATGTTAAAAAGGAATTATTAATAGTAACTGAAGCATTAGACATATAAATAGCGCCACCATCATCGGCAACACCATTTGTAAGTGTTAAGTTTTCCAGAACAATTGATCCAGATGTTATATTAAATACTCTACTAGAACTATTGGCATCAATTGTAGAGGTAGTTCCAGAAACCCCTAAAATTGTTAAATCTTTATCAATAAGAATTTCTCCTAATACCAACGATATGTTTGTTATAGAAGCATCAAATGTAAGTGTACTTCCTGGTGCAGCATTAGCGATTTCTACTCGCAATGTTCCAGATGTCGTTCCGTCATCGGCCGAACTTGTAATAGTCTGGCTCCATGCTTTGTTGGTTGTAAAAACTGCAATAGAAATTGCAATTAATAACGTAATTTTTTTCATCATAATTAGTGTTTTTGGTTATACAATATGTCCGACTAGGGAAAGACAAAAACACATACGAGGTTTTATAAAAGGTGGTTTTGTAAAAATATCCTTTTAACAAAATTTTAACGTTTTTACCTAAATATTTTGTAATGCGAAATACAGATAATTATGTCAAAAAAGATTTTAATTACAACTCATAGTAGGATATCTTTTTTGAATATAAAATCAACATAAAAATTTGAAGTATCTTTGTCGTAAATACACCATACATGTCATTTATAGACTTAAAACTTATTGATCCACTATTAAAAGCCATTGAAGAACAAGGTTACACGCAACCCACTGCTGTGCAATTACAAACTATTCCGCAGGTTCTAGCAGGAAAAGATGTGATAACCTCTGCACAAACTGGTACAGGAAAAACAGCGGCTTTTGCTTTGCCTATTTTGCAATTATTATCTAAAAAGCAAGATGCAGCTCGTGGCAACAGAACCATTAAAGCACTTATAGTTAGCCCTACACGTGAATTAGCCTTGCAAATTGGTAACAATTTCAAAGCGTATGGTCGTCATACAAATTTACGAACAACGGTTATTTTTGGAGGTATTTCAGAAAAACCTCAAGTGGATGTTTTAACTAAAGGTGTTGATATTTTAATTGCTACACCTGGTCGTTTAATTGATTTGGAAAAACAAGGTGTTATTAATTTAGACAATGTTGAAGTCTTGGTATTAGATGAAGCTGATTTAATGTTAGATATGGGTTTTATTGATGATGTGAAACATATTGATAACCTTTGTCCCAAGGAAAAACAAATTCTCTTGTTCTCGGCAACCATGCCTTATAAAGTGGAACAATTAGCACATACTATTTTGAAATGGCCTGAACGTATTGAAGTCACAACAACGTCTTCAGCGGCAAAAAACATTGGACAAGTTTTATATTATGTACCGAAACGTAATAAAATAGAATTGTGTTTGCATTTACTTCGCAATGAAATAGAAGGCAGTATTCTAATTTTTAGACGCACGAAATTTGGTGTGGATAAGCTAGAAGGTGCACTAAAGAAAAACGGCTATAATGTAGAAACGATTCATGGTGACAAAACACAAACCGACAGACAAGAAGCGCTTAAAAAATTTAAAAACGGTTTAGTAAATATTTTAATTGCGACAGATGTAGCAGCTCGTGGTATTGATATTAGTGAACTGGATGCAGTTATTAATTTCGATTTGCCAAACATTCCAGAAACCTATATTCACCGTATTGGTAGAACAGGTCGCGCAGGAAGTACAGGTATGGCTTACTCGTTTTGTGGAGCCGATGAAAAAAATTACGTAACAACTATTCAGCAGTTGCTTCAAATAGCAATTCCTGTTGAAGAAAGCCATCCATATCCATTAGATCCTAAAGAAAAAAGCATCACGCACAAATCTAAAGATTCGGAGAGCAAACATAAAAAAGGTCGAAAAAGCGCTGCTTCAAAAAAGAAGAAGAAACGCTGGTATTAATCCAAAATTTAAAAAGATTGTAGATAATTTTGGTTCGACATTCATTTATATAAATTGTATCTTTAATTTTTAATACCTGATAATTACAGATGCTCAAACACTATTCAATCCTATTTTTTCTTTGTTTCACCACTTTGGGAATAGCCCAAATAAGCATTAAAGACAGTAAGTCTGAAACGCCCATTTCCTATGCTACCATCTCTTTTGGTGATGGCCAAGGCTTATTTGCTGATGATGAAGGTCTTTTTATTTTTACCGAAAAACTATATGCTGATATTGACACTTTATATGTTTCCGCTTTAGGGTATAAAATCAAAACGGTTGCGACTTCTAGTCTAGGTAAAATTATTCTTTTAGATGAAGAGGTCAGCGAATTGGATGAAGTGATTCTTATAGCAGAAGGCAGGAAATTTAAGGAAGAAACATTGAAACCGTATTTGGATGATGATTATTATTCCTGTTGGTTACCAACTATTGAATCTGAAATTGCCGTATTTTTTAATAACCCGGATCCAGCACTAACAAAATTAAGCAGCATTCATTTTCCAATAACTCTAGAATCCAAAGATTGGGAAAAACGCAACCGTAAAAATGCGGATAAAAAACCTTTTTCTACCTTGTTCAAGGTGAAGTTTTACAAAAATGATAATGGTACACCAGGTTCAGTACTAACCTATGAAAACATTGTTTTTCGCGCTACTGAAAAAGGAGGCGATGTTTATAATTTAGACGTGAGTGGATATAATATGACGATTCCGAAGGACGGATTTTTTGTATCTCTTCAAGTTTTAGGTTATACGGATAAATCAGGAAAATTACTGCCAAACAAAAAATACAAGGAATTAAAAGGACCAGAAGGAACCGTAAAAATACCGACGAATTTCAGACCATTATTGCCATTTACAGACGAAATAAGTTTACATAACACCTATATAAAACGCGTTTTTATTGGAGGAAATAATTGGATCCAGTTTAAACAAGGCAATATAGAATCTGGCTTACTTAAAAAAGGTCTGAATAATTACGGAATTGGGTTCACATATAAAGTGTATAAAGATGAATAGTCCTTGGCATTTATACCTTATGGCTGGCATGTATATCTTTGCTGGCATCATGCATTTTATAAAACCCAATATCTACATGCGTATCATGCCACGCTATCTACCTAGCCATAAAATGCTGGTTTATATAAGTGGTTTAGCTGAAATAATTTTAGGCTTGGCTCTGTGTTTTTCAGGAACAAGAGCATTCGCCATTTACGGCATTATTGCTATGTTAATCCTGTTTTTATTGGTACATTTCTATATGCTTTCTAACAAAAAAGCGTCTGCAGGTATTCCCATGTGGATTTTAGTTTTACGAATTCCACTGCAATTTGGATTGATGTATTGGGCTTTTTGCTATTTGTGAAAATTTAAAATTTACTCCACTACAAAATCAAAATACGTTTTCGGAAATGGTTCACCTCGTAAGGTAAAATGCCACCATTCTTGTGGATAATTTCTGAAGCCATGTTTTTGCATGACTCTTTGCAATAATTGACGATTTTTTTTCTGAATTTCCGATAAATTCTGATAAGCAACCCAAGATGGTTCACCAAAAAAATCATAGGGACTTCCCATGTCTAATGGTTCTAAGGTATTAGCATCAATAATGGTTAAATCGACTGTACTACCGCGACTATGTCCGGACCGTGACGCTATATAACCATCACGAAACAAATGTTGTTTTTCTACATTGGGATAGAAGGATTCTTTCATACGAATATCTTCTAAATCTTTAGCCCAACTTATAAAATTATTCACAGCACGTTGCGGTCTGTAGGCATCATAAACACGTAAACATAAATTTTGCTCAGCTAATTCATCTTGAACTTTTTTCAAAGCATCTGCTGTAGGTTTGGTGACAATTAAAGTATTAGTTTTATAACCTGTAATGGTATCACCAACAAAATTGTTACTGGAATAATAGCGCAACTCCACATCAATATCAGGAATTACGGATTTACCATACACAAAACCTTCTGGCAATGTTTGCTTTTGCGTAAACGCCAAACTAACTAAAACGACGAGAAATAATAGTATTTTGTTTTTCATAATCAATCCACTAATTTAGAAAAAAATACGCGATGGACTTATTTTCTTCCAATAAAACTGTTTTTAAATTACCACAAGCCGAACTGATATATATACCGCATTTTTATAACCCACAAAAGGCCAACGATTTATTTATGTCTCTTAAAGAAAATTGTGCTTGGCATCAAGATGATATTACTATTTTTGGAAAAACACATCCGCAACCACGACTTACAGCTTTATATGCAGACAACAAGAAAAGCTACTCCTACTCTAATATAACCATGCATCCAGAAATGTTTACGGACGAATTAGCGCATATTAAAACCGATATTGAAAACGAAGCTAACACCAGCTTTTCAACAGTTTTACTAAACAGATATCGAAATGGGTCTGATAGTAACGGTTGGCATGCGGATAATGAGAAAGAACTGGGTAAAAATCCAATAATTGCATCCTTTAGTTTAGGTGCTTCTAGGTACTTTCATTTTAAACATCGTGCAATTAAAACAGAAAGACATAAGCTACTATTAGAATCCGGTAGTTTACTTATTATGGCTGGCGAAATGCAACAGTATTGGCTTCATCAAATTCCGAAAACTAAAAGAGATGTTGGCGAACGTATTAATTTGACGTTTCGGAAAATAGTGTAATAAAAAAACCGAGGTCCCTCAACCTCGGTTTCGTTTTTATTTGCTTTATTATTATGCTGTTAGATTTAGGGTCTCTAGTATCAACGACATAATGCAAATATTAATTAATTAATCCATTGAACTAAAAAGTATGTCTTTTAGTACACTTCAAATATAAAATTACTTTTTAATTACAACGTTTAAAAGCTAATATTTTCGATGAAATGCATATTTTTTTAACATTTATCGATTAAATATCGTTTTTGCCCGACGAAATGCACATTTATTCGTTCGTAATTTTAGATTGAATTTTTAAAAGAGACATATCTAAAAATTGTAATTTTACGTTGTATGTCATAAAAAGTAATTTTTATTCAATTTCAATAACCCTTTACTATGAAATTATTCCTTTCCATTTTAGCGCTTTCATTTACATTTCAAACAATTGCGCAAGAACCTACTACCATTCAAACGGAAATTGAAGTATCTCCTTTTGTTGATGGTTCTTTATTAGAACCAACAGATGCTCGTAAAAATATTTTAGCGATTATCATTGGCGATTATGGTCCAACAGATAGAAATGGGAATCAGAATTTTCAAAAAAATAATAACCTTAAAAAAATAGCTTATAGTTTGGCTGAAAATGGCATTAGTTCTTTTAGGTATGATAAACGGATCGTGAAACAGATATTAAAAGGACGTGTAAATGCGCGATTGACGTTTGACGATTATATTAAGGACGCAAAAGATGTTGTAAACTATTTTGTTAAAAAAAATAATTATGCGTCTATATATATAATAGGTCATGGTCAAGGTAGTTTGATAGGTATGTTGGCTACTGACGAAAATGTTGCAGGACTTATTTCGTTAGGTGGTTCAGCTAAAAGTATTGACCAGGTCATATTAGAACAAATAGAACAAACGGCTCCTGGATTAAAACCCGATGCGGAACGGGTTTTTAATGTGTTAAAGACTGGAAAAACAACAACTGATTTTCCACAAGCACTCTCCAATATCTTTAGTTTGGACACCCAAGATTTTATGGGTAATTGGATGCAATACCATCCTGTTGAAATTATTAAAACTCTAAATAGTCCTGTCTTAATTATTAATGGCACTAAAGATTTACAAGTTTCTACAGCGGAAGCACAAGAACTTCAAGATGCTGCCAAACAAGGAACATTAAAAAACATCACCAATATGAATCATGTGTTATTCATTATTGAAGGTGGCGATCTAGAAAATTCAAAATCTTACAATGAATCGTTTAGACCATTAGCTCCAGAACTTGTTGAAGCACTAACTACATTTATAAAATAATACACATTACTTCCAGTTTAAAAAAAGAAAGCACTCTAAAAAGAGTGCTTTCCTTACTAACCAACCAAAAATATGAAATGTTATTGTTTTTAATTTGAGTAACCACACTCTAATTAAAGTTAAGTTACAATAACACTAACTGTATTTCAATAGTCGTGCCAAAAATGATTTGCACACTAAAAATTTTATACATATCTTTATGATATCAATTTAATATCATAATAAATAACTAATCATGAAAGAAGAGAAAATTATTTCACCCGCAAACGGCTACTTAATGCTATTTGTATTCCTAGCATTATTTTTTGGAAGCATTGCCATTGCTATTGCCACAGAAAACCCAGCCTATGTAGCAATTGTGGTTATAGCTTTATTTATTGCACCTGGCTTTATTATGGTGCAACCTAATGGTTCTCGCGTTCTACTATTGTTCGGAAAGTACGTTGGCACCATTAAGCAGAATGGTTTTTACTGGGTAAATCCATTTTATACCAAGAAAAAAATATCATTACGAGCGAGTAATTTTGACAGTGAGCGACTGAAGGTCAATGATAAACTCGGAAATCCTATCATGATAAGTACCATTTTAGTTTGGCGTGTACAAAACACCTACAAAGCCGCTTTTGATGTGGATAATTATGAGAATTTTGTACGTGTACAAACAGATGCAGCTGTAAGAAAACTAGCCAGTATGTATCCGTATGACAATTTTGCCGATGAAGGTTTAGACGAAGATATTACCTTACGCTCTAGTTTAAATGAAGTCAGCGTAGCATTAGAGAAAGAAATAGACGAACGTTTATCTATCGCAGGTATTGAAGTTTTAGAAGCCAGAATTGGTTATTTAGCCTACGCTCAAGAAATTGCAAACGCTATGCTAAAACGTCAGCAAGCAACGGCTATTGTTGCAGCTAGACATAAAATTGTGGAAGGTGCTGTAAGCATGGTTGAAATGGCTTTAGATGAATTAAGTAAGAAAAATATTGTCCATTTAGATGATGAACGTAAAGCTGCTATGGTTAGTAATTTAATGGTTGTTTTATGTGGTGATAAGGATGCTTCTCCAATTGTAAATGCTGGTACATTAAATATGTAATATGACTAATAAGCAAATAATAAGTATTGCCGTAGGTAGTAGTATAGGGTCAAGCATAGGTGTTACTATTGGAGCTGTTACAAATACGGTTGCTTATGGCGTTGTATTTGGAACTCTTATTGGTACTTGCATAGGAGTTATAATTGCATATACATATTATAAAGAAAAAAATCATGAAAGAATACAAAGTTGAAGTTCCACAATTAGGTTGGCGAAACCGCATGCAAAGTTTTGAAGATTTAATTAATCAATATGGTCGCGAAGGTTGGCGTGTGATACACATAGCTCAAAATTATACCAGTGTTGTTTTTGAACGTGATAAAAACAGATAATTATGAAAAAAATAAATTTATTGCTAATTCTTCTTTGTGCTAGCCAATTAATTGTAGCGCAAAAATCGATTACTTCGGAAGACATCATGCTAAAAAATGATAGTATTATTCTTCCAGGCACCTTAACCTATAACAAGGAATTAAAACAGCAGCCTTTGGTTATTTTTATTCATGGCTCTGGAAACGTTGACCGAAATGGCAACCAGTTAGGTTTGGCAAATGCTAATTATATCAGACAATTAGCTGATAGTTTAAACCAGCGTGATATTGCTTTTTACCGGTATGATAAGCGTTCTGCCAATTGGCTAAACCTACGATACATGATGAAGGATTTAGATTTTGTTCGCTTTGCAGATGACGCTAAAATAGCTATTAACAATTTCAAAGATGATGAGCGATTTTCAAGTATCACACTAATTGGGCACAGTCAAGGCTCGTTAGTTGCCATGTTGGCTTCCACTAAACATGTTGATAAATATGTATCTCTAGCTGGACCTTCGAAAACTGTTGATGTTGCCATGATTAAACAATACAAAATACAGAATGACACATTAGGCCAGAAAGTAGAAGCACATTTTAAAGAATTGCGTGAAACTGGAAGTATTGAACATGTGGATCCTGAATTAGCAGGTATTTTCGCCAAACCCAATCAAGGGTTTTTTAATTCTTGGATGATTTATAATCCTTCTGAAGAACTAAAAAAACTCAAAATGCCTATTTTAATTTTAAATGGTGATAAAGATTTACAGGTTTTTGAAAGCGATGCTGAAGGCTTACATCAAGCAAATCCAAAGTCGGAATTAGTCATTATTCCCAACATGAATCATGTGCTAAAACGAATAGATAGTGATGAAGATAATGAGAAATCATATAAATCACCAGATTATCCACTATCTGAAACATTAATAAATACCCTTGAAACATATATAAAAAAATAGCATGTCCAAGAAAAAAGCCTTTGCATTACGAATCAATGAAGAGATGCTCAAAGCCGTTGAGAAATGGGCTTCTGACGAGTTTAGGAGCACCAATGGCCAAATTGAGTGGATGCTTATGCAATACTTAAAAGAGAATAATAGATTGCCAAAATCGAAAAAAAACACTTCAAATAAAAGCGACTCCTAAAGTCGCTTTTTTTAACCCGTTTATTTTGGTATTTTGCAGCTCAAAATAATAACCAACCATGCAAGAACCAATTTTTACGAATGACACAATTGTCTTTGGACTTTTAATGCTCACACTTGGATTCATTTTTTATACGGAATCCATAAAAACTGGGTTTTGGCCAAAATTCTACAAAATAGTTCCAGGTTTATTTATGGCATATATGTTACCAGCTGTATTAACAACTACTGGACTTATTGCTCCAGAATGGGAAACCGTCAACGAAGCTGGCGAAATAACAAAAGAAAGCACCAGTTTATATTATATGGCGAGTCGGTATTTACTGCCTGCTGCCTTGGTATTAATGACATTAAGCATCGATTTAAAAGCGGTATTCAATTTAGGTTGGAAGGCATTAGTCATGTTTTTAACAGGAACATTAGGTATTGTAATTGGAGGTCCAATTGCTATTCTACTAATATCTTTGGTATCGCCTGAAACTGTTGGAGGTGCTGGACCAGATGCAGTTTGGAGAGGTTTATCAACACTTGCAGGAAGCTGGATTGGTGGTGGCGCCAACCAAACGGCCATGTTAGAAATATACCAATACAACCAATCAGAATATGGAAAAATGGTATTTGTGGATATTGTGGTTGCCAACATTTGGATGGCCATTATTTTAATTGGTATTGGTCGCTCTAAAGCTATTGACAAATGGTTACGTGCTGATAATTCAGCCATTGAAGCTTTAAAAGATAGAGTAACATCGTTTTCTAAAAGTGTTAATCGTAATCCGTCATTAACGGATATTATGATTATTGTAGCTATTGCGTTTGGAACTGTTAGTATAGCACATATTGGCGCGAATATTTTAGCACCATTTTTCAGTGATGTGGTTAGCGGTATTGAGTCTAACACCATGCGAAATACCTTTACCTTTTTAGATTCACAATTCTTCTGGATGATTAGCATTGCCACTTTAATTGCCATTCTTCTATCTTTTACAAAAGCAAAAAATTACGAAGGTGCTGGAGCCAGTAAATATGGATCCGTATTCATTTACATTCTAGTTGCCTCCATTGGTATGAAAATAGATTTAATGTCCATTTTTGATAATCCTGGACTGATTGCTGTTGGATTAATTTGGATGACCATACACGCCATATTATTGATTATTGTAGCCAAAATTATTAGAGCACCTTATTTCTTCTTAGCCGTTGGAAGTCAAGCCAATGTTGGTGGTGCAGCCTCTGCTCCTATTGTAGCTTCGGCTTTTCATCCATCTTTAGCAACGGTTGGCGTTCTGCTTGCTGTGTTTGGTTATGCTATTGGAACCATTGCGGCAATTGGTTGTACAATTTTAATGCGATTAGCAGCCGTTGGTTAGTATTTAAACAATAATTATAAGATATTTGCGCCCTAAAATTCAAAATAACTAATGAAGCATTCATTTATAGTATTAGCCCTTTTATTGTTAGTTTCCTGTGGAAAAGAACAACATGATTTAACCGTAAAAGGAACCATCAAAGATTTAAAAAAAGGCACTTTATACCTACAGAAAATTCAAGATTCAACTTTAATTACGGTCGATTCTCTAACCATTAATGGCGAATCTACTTTTGAACTTCATGCGGATTTAGAATCTCCTGAAGTTTTCTTTCTACATTTAAACAAAACGAATAAAGATGCTTATGGTAAAATCTCTTTTTTTGCTGATAAAGGTGTGACTGAAATTAACGCTAATTTAAAAAACTTCGAATTAAATCCGGAAATTAAAGGGTCCAAGCAGCAAGTCATTTTTGAAACTTATTTAAAAATGATGGATCGTTATAACGATAAAAATCTGGAATTAATTAAAGCTGAAATAGATGCTAAAACTCAAAATGATTCTACTTTAATGGCTACCAATATGAAAGCTTATGAGAATCTACTTAAAAGTAAGTATTTATACACAGTTAATTTTGCTATTCAAAACAAAGACAGTGATGTAGCACCTTACGTAGCCTTAACTGAAATTTATGATGCGCAAATAAAATGGTTAGACACGATTAATAACTCTTTAACGCCAGAAATTAAAGCCTCTAAATATGGTAAGGAATTGGATGCTTATATTAGGGAGCGTAAGGCTAATTAAGCTCTCGAATACCCCAGTTAACATTGTAAAAATTATGATCCCCAGATCTATTACAACATTCGGTCTTTTATTCTTTGTGCTTTTTACATTACATTCTGTTAAAGCCCAACCAAAAAAAGGCCCATATATTAAAGCCTCTTTAGGTTTGGGAGCCAGCCTACCTTTTGATGATGCAGATGTATCATCTAACGGGTTTTATGCTCAAGGAGAATATGTATTTGGAATTTCAAGATGGTTTGGCCTAAGACCGTATGTTGGTGTCATGTTAGCTTCTTCTCATAACGACTACACGTCTCAACCACAATTAGGTTACCAAGTATCAACAAGCGCCTTATTATTGGGTGGCAAATTACGATTTGCAATACCAATCCCTTGGGTTGCACCTTATGTGGAAACAGGCATTGGTACCTCAATTGGTTCTTTTACAACTATAACGCCTTATACAAATGTAGAAAAAAATGGATTTGTAGTTCATATACCTGTCACTTATGGATTAGCCATAGGTAGAAATCATAATTTTGAAATTGAACTCACTTTTTATTATCACCCTTCAATAGACAATTTGCAGGAGCTGCAACAATTGGCTTTTCATTTCCCATTTAATTAAACCCTTATTTTATGAAAAAAATTTCACTACTACTTATCGTTATTATTGGTTCACTTACAATTCAAGCGCAATCAAATTTTAAAATTGGCTTAAACGCTGGTATTAATTACCCATCTGTTTACGGATTTGATAACGCGAAATACCACAACTTTAAAGCGGGCTTCTTAATAGGTGCTTCATTTGATTATTATTTAAGCGAAAAGTTATCATTAAAGACAAATATTAATTATGAACAAAAAACTCAAGAATACAGAATCACATTTTTTAGTTATTATGGCGGAACAGAAAGTAGTAAACAGGATTTTAATCGCAAAATTGGACTAATAAACATTCCAGTTTTACTGAAATACGAATTTTGGAATTCTAATTTCTTTGTGAATGCAGGTCCATTTATAAATTTTGTAATAAGCGATAAAACAGACTCCGAATATTTAGAATATGGTAACGGGCCAGCTCCCGAAAGCAATAAAATTGACACAGGTATTTCAGCTGGTATAGGAGCCAACATTGCCCTTTCAGATAAACACACTATAACTATTGAAATTCGTGATGATTTTGGTCTGATAGATACTAGTAGTGTTCCGGAGTATTACGACGCTAATTTAAAAACCAATATGATTAAATTGATTGTTGGCTGGAATTTAGGGATATAATTATTTTCCATGCTCTGATTTTATACTCACGCCTTATTTTCAAATAACATCAAAGTAATAAGTACTTAAAAACTATAAAAGCTCCAAACAGCATTATTTTTGTTTTGGAGCTTTATATTAAGTTATCCCTATTAATATTTATTTCCTGTCCCAGAAAAGCAGGCTTTTTATATCCTTTATAAAAACAAAAAAACTCCAACCTATTTCTAGTATTGGAGTTTAAACTTTAGAGCCGATGGAGGGACTCGAACCCACGACCTGCTGATTACAAATCAGCTGCTCTAGCCAGCTGAGCTACATCGGCAAAAGAAGCTGCAAATATAATCCTGAAAATTACATGTGCAACTATTTTTTCCTATTTTTTATCCTAATTTATTAATTTTTTCGATTAACGCACGTCCTTTTTCTTCAAGTTCCGCATTAATAGCTTTAAAGTGTGCTTTTTTATCCTCAACACTTCTATCATTTACTTTAACAATTAAGGTATCAAACGTTGCGATTGCTTCGTCAATAATTGCTTCACTCTTTTTTGTATCCTTGTCTGTGTTTGAATATTCCCAAACATAAACTGCTTCAATAATATCACCTAACACATAATTAATGTCTTTTTTTAGGTCTCTTTTATTTGCCATAATAGTAATTTTAAAATTTTTACAAAAGTAGTTAATTTAATTGTATTCACGTTATTTAGATGTGCTATTTAAATGCAAAGAAATTATTTTTTATTTACACGTAAACTTCTAACAATGTGGCGTTATCAGTTACTAATTCAAAATTCGTTAAAGCGGCTGGTAGTAATACCGTTTCGCCAGTTTGTAAAGCCGTACTAAAACCATTTACTTTTACTGTTACTTGTCCAGCCACACACATATAAATAATAAAAGAATCCTTGGCATTTGTTTTTATAAGATTCTCCGATAATTTCAAATAATTAACGGTAAAATATGGACAAGTTACCATAGCATTAGCCTTATTTTCAACTTTTGAATAACTAACTCTGAAATTTTCAGGCATATTAAAGTCGAAAGCTTCCAAAGCTAAATCAATATGAAGTTCACGCTCATTTCCTTTATCATCCACCCGATCCCAATCGTAAACACGATAGGTAATATCACTTGTTTGTTGTATTTCCGCTAGCAATACTCCTGCTCCAATAGCATGAACTCGACCAACATCAATGAAATAAGCATCGCCTGTTTTAACTGTATCAAAATTTAAAATTTCAGGAAGTGTTTTATTTTCCAAATGCTTCAGGTAGATTTCTGAATTCATAGGTTGATTAAATCCAACAATTAAATTCGCATCTTGATCCGCTTGCATTACATACCACATTTCAGTTTTTCCAAAGGAATTGTGACGTTTGGCGGCTAATGCATCATTAGGGTGCAACTGAATGGATAAATCTTCCTTGGCATCAATAAATTTAATAAGCAAAGGAAAGGTATTTCCAAATTGCGCGTAATTTTGTTCGCCTATCAAATCACCTTTATAAGTGCTTAATAAATGCTTTAAGGACTGGCCTTCTAAACTCCCATTAGCGACCATAGATGTATCGCCTTCAACATCACTAATTTCCCAACTTTCACCAACATTTTTCACCGTTGATGGTTTATTGAGAATATTTTTCAATTTCTCACCTCCCCAAATTTTATCTTTTAAAATGGGTGTGAATTTTATGGGATAGAGCGGGCTTTTCATTACTTACCAGAATAGGTTACAAAATTTCGAGGTGTTTCATATAGTGTTATCTCAAGATCTAAATTAGCAGCTAAATGTGGACGTAACTTATTAAAAATAACAACAACTATATTTTCAGCAGTAGGATTTAAGTCTTGAAATTCAGGAACATCAACATTCAGGTTTTTATGATCGAAGGCATCTTCAATTTTAGACTTTATTAAATCCTTTAAAATTTTCACATCTAGAACATAACCCGTTTCTTGATCAATTTCACCAGTAACACTCACAATCAAATCATAATTATGACCATGAAAACTAGGGTTATTACATTTGCCAAAAACAGCATCGTTCCTTTGATCCGGCCAATCTTTACGGTACAAACGATGAGCTGCATTAAAGTGCGCTTTTCTACTTACGGTTACTCTCATTGTTCTGTAATATTTATGTGTTCATAAAATTTTTGGAAGATAATTTTAAACCATGCTGTATATAAATCCGGTTGAAGTTTCATATCTGCTTTTATAGTATCTAAAGCCATCCATTTCCAAGCTGCAACTTCATCAGGATTAATTTTAGGCGCATCGTTAAAATAGCCTATCATAATATGATCGAATTCATGTTCAGTTAAGCCATTATCAAAAGGCGCTTTGTAAATAAATGAAATAGACTCTTCTAAATCAGCTACAAAACCCATTTCTTCTTGAAGTCGACGCTTTCCAGCCTCAATATTACTTTCACCATCACGTTGATGGCTGCAACAGGTATTTGCCCATAATCCTGGAGAATGGTATTTGTGCATAGCACGTTGCTGAATCATTAACTCCTTTTTATCATTAAAAACGAATACCGAAAACGCACGATGCAACAATGCTTTTTTATGAGCTTCCATTTTGCCCATCAGCCCTATTTGCTCATCATTTTCATTAACTAAAATTACTTGTTCTTCAATCATACCGTAAAAATACCATTCATAAAATTAAAAATACAACAAACTTATCACAAAAATAAAAAGCCCGAAAAGCATAACATTTTTTGCATAGATAAAATGTATCTTTGCTACCCATTTTAAAACAGAATATGAGTTTTACTTCAGAGATAAACAGACGACGTACTTTTGGTATTATTTCGCACCCAGATGCCGGAAAAACCACCTTAACCGAAAAATTATTATTATTTGGTGGTGCTATTCAAGAAGCAGGTGCTGTAAAAAGTAACAAGATTAAAAAAGGCGCAACTAGTGATTTTATGGAAATTGAACGCCAGCGTGGAATATCCGTTGCAACTTCTGTTTTAGCTTTTGAATATGATGGCATTAAAATTAATATTCTAGATACACCTGGACACAAGGATTTTGCTGAAGACACCTTTAGAACCTTAACCGCTGTGGATAGTGTTATTGTAGTGATTGATGTGGCCAAAGGTGTGGAGGAACAAACCGAAAAATTAGTTGAAGTTTGCCGAATGCGAAATATCCCTATGATTGTTTTCATCAACAAAATGGATCGTGAAGGTAAAGATGCTTTCGATTTATTGGATGAAGTAGAACAGAAATTAGGTTTAAGTGTGGTGCCTTTAAGTTTCCCTATAGGAATGGGCTATGACTTTAAGGGTATTTACAATTTATGGGAAAAGAATATCAATCTATTTAGTGGTGATAGTCGAAAAGATATTGAAGAAACAATTGAAATTTCTGATTTACAATCTAGTGAAATTGATGAACTAATTGGTGAAAAAGCCGCTAATACGCTTCGTGAAGAAGTAGAATTAGTAGAAGGTATTTATCCAACTTTTGATAGAGACAGATATTTGAGTGGGGAACAGCAACCTGTATTTTTTGGTTCTGCCTTAAATAATTTTGGTGTTCGAGAATTGTTAGATTGTTTCGTGGAAATTGCACCAAAACCAAGACCGAAACAAAGTGAAGAACGCCTTGTTAAACCTGACGAAAAGAATTTTACCGGTTTCGTTTTTAAAATTCATGCCAATATGGATCCGAATCATCGGGACCGTTTAGCCTTTATTAAAATTGTTTCTGGAAAGTTTGAGCGTAACAAGCCCTATTTACATGTTAGAAGCAACAAAAAATTAAAATTTTCAAGTCCGAATGCTTTTTTTGCTGAAAAGAAAGAAATTGTAGATGTGTCTTATCCTGGAGATATTGTTGGATTACATGATACTGGTAATTTTAAAATTGGCGATACCTTAACCGAAGGTGAAATTATAAACTACAAAGGCGTGCCAAGTTTTAGTCCAGAACATTTTAGATATATTAATAATGCAGATCCATTAAAATCCAAACAATTGAACAAAGGTATTGATCAGTTAATGGATGAAGGTGTTGCGCAACTATTCACTTTAGAACTTAACGGCCGAAAAGTAATTGGTACAGTTGGTGCTTTACAGTATGAAGTAATCCAATACCGTTTAGAGCATGAATATGGTGCTAAATGTACCTATGAAAATCTAAATGTACACAAAGCTTGTTGGATTGAAGCGAAAGACGTTAAGAGTGATGAATATAAAGAATTCATTCGTGTGAAACAGCGTTTTTTGGCTAAAGACAAACAAGATCAGATGGTATTTTTAGCGGATTCGTCGTTTTCATTACAGATGACCCAGCAAAAGTATCCGAACATTAAATTCCACTATACATCCGAGTATTAAATAACGATAAAATGGTTGTTAATCGAAAAAACAAGTTATAAATTTGTATTTAATCGAATTTTTAATACATTTAATCGATAAACAGATGTGTCAGTTAGCTCGTGTTTATAAATTTTAGCCTAGAATAACCCCAAATTATTAATTACTATGAGAACTAAAGACCAGTTTTTCAGTAATAAGGATATTACTGTAACCTACAGTCCAACTAAATGCATGAATGCGGAGCGTTGTGCATCAGAACTTTCTAATGTATTCAGGCAATCCGTAATACCTTGGATAGATTTAGAGGGGGACTCTAGTGAAAACATCATTAATCAGGTGAAGAAGTGTCCGTCTGGCGCTTTACAATATTGCTTGAATAAGAAAGAAGCTTGCTAAAAAAACCTAAATCGTATAAATTAAAAAATCCCTTATCTAAAGGGATTTTTTTTATTTAAGCTTGACCTGTTGGTCCAAAATTAAGTGGAATTGGAGGTTGCTCGTAAAAAAAAATGTCGAGAACCTCTTCAAAGACATCTATGAGTTTACAAGCTTTAATTCAATATTAAGCTTGTCCTGTTGGTCCAAAATTCAATGGTATTGGAGGTTGCTCGTAATCTTTGATTTCACCATGTGCATTTTCAAAACGCGTTACATTTTCGCCTAGTGCTTTCAATAAACGTTTGGCATGTTGTGGTGTTAGAATAATTCGAGATTTCACCTTACTTTTTGGTGTACCCGGCATAACACTAACAAAATCAACTACAAATTCCGAAACGGAATGATTAATAATAGCAAGATTGGAATAGGTTCCTTCTGCTACTTTCTCATCAATTTCAATATTTATTTGTCCTTGTTTTTTCTGATTTGGTTTATCACTCATAATAGTATATTATAAAAAAATAGCGTGAATTTCTTCACGCTATTTTTAGTTTATTAATTAGTTATAATTAACTTCTTGTTTAGCTTGCATCATTTCATCAAACTCTTCCTTGGATCCAACGATAATGTTTTCATAAGATCTCATACCAGTACCAGCTGGAATTCTATGACCTACAATTACATTTTCCTTAAGACCTTCAAGTGTATCTACCTTACCATTTACGGCTGCTTCGTTAAGAACTTTTGTAGTTTCCTGGAACGATGCTGCTGATATAAACGACTTGGTTTGTAGCGATGCTCTTGTAATACCTTGTAAAATTGGCGTAGCCGTAGCTGGTTGTGCATCACGTGCTTCAACTAACTTCTTATCTTCACGACGTAATAAAGAATTTTCATCTCTTAAATCACGAGGAGAAATAATTTGACCTGCTTTAATATTTACAGAATCTCCTGAATCTTCAACAACTTTCATTCCGAAAATATCATCATTTTCTACAATGAAATCTGCTTTATGAACCAATTGGTTTTCAAGGAATGTCGTATCACCAGAATCCATGATTCTAACTTTACGCATCATTTGTCTTACAACAACCTCAAAGTGCTTATCATTAATTTTCACACCTTGTAAACGATATACTTCTTGTACTTCATTCACTAAGTATTGCTGAACCGCTGAAGGGCCTTTGATATTTAAAATATCATTTGGCGTAACAGAACCATCAGATAAAGGCATACCTGCTTTTACAAAGTCATTTTCTTGAACAAGAATCTGATTTGATAATTTAACCAAGTACTTCTTAATTTCACCTAATTTCGATTCTACAATAATTTCACGGTTACCACGCTTAATTTTACCGAATGATACCACACCATCAATAGCACTAACTACTGCTGGGTTAGATGGGTTACGCGCTTCGAATAATTCCGTTACACGAGGTAAACCACCCGTAATATCACCAGACTTGGCAGATTTACGAGGAATTTTAACTAAAATTTTACCAACTTTAATTTTCTCTCCATCGTCAATCATTAAGTGAGCTCCAACTGGTAAGTTGTAAGAACGCATAGTGCTTCCTTTGGCATCTTCAATATGAAGTGTAGGAATAAGCTTTTTATTTCTAGATTCAGAAATCACTTTTTCTTGGAATCCAGTTTGCTCATCAATTTCTACTTGATATGTTAAACCTTGTTCGATGTTTTCATAACGTACTTTACCAGCAAATTCTGAAATAATTACACCGTTATATGGATCCCATGAACAAACAACATCACCTTTCTTAAGTGCATCACCATTCTTAACAAGAATAGTAGAACCGTAAGGAATGTTATTCGTACTTAATGTGATACCTGTTTTCTTATCAATTAATTTCAATTCAGAGGTACGAGAGATAACCATGTTAGCTACGTTTCCATCAGAGTCTTCACCCTTAATAGTTTTAAGCTCATCAATTTCTGCAATACCATCAAATTTAACAATCAATTTATTTTCTTCTGAAATGTTACCTGCAATACCACCTACGTGGAATGTACGTAATGTTAACTGTGTACCTGGTTCTCCAATAGATTGTGCAGCTACTACACCAACAGCTTCTCCACGTTGTACCATTTTCCCGGTTGCTAAATTACGACCGTAGCACTTGGCACAGATTCCTTGTTTAGCTTCACATGTTAATGCTGAACGCACTTCAACAGCATCTACTGGTGAATTTTGGATTCTTTTAGCAATAACTTCATCAATCATTTCGTTTGTTCCAACCAATAACTCATCTGTTAATGGATTGTAAACATCGTTTAATGAAATACGACCTAAAATACGTTCTGCTAACGTTTCAACAACTTCATCATTTTTCTTTAATGGTGAAACTTCTACACCACGTAACGTACCACAATCAACGCTATTTACAATAACATCTTGAGATACATCTACTAAACGACGTGTTAAGTAACCAGCATCGGCAGTTTTAAGAGCCGTATCGGCAAGACCTTTACGTGCACCGTGCGTTGAGATAAAGTATTCTAAAATTGAAAGACCTTCCTTAAAGTTAGAAAGAATTGGATTTTCAATAATTTCTCCACCACCTGCAGTCGATTTCTTCGGTTTCGCCATTAATCCACGCATACCTGTAAGCTGACGAATCTGTTCTTTAGATCCACGAGCACCAGAATCAAGCATCATATACACCGAGTTGAAACCTTGTTGATCTTCACGAATACGCTTCATAGACAATTCAGTCAATTCAGCATTCGTTGATGTCCAGATATCAATAACTTGGTTGTAACGTTCGTTGTTAGTAATAAGACCCATGTTATAATTGGCCATAATACCATCAACTTTAACATTCGCACCATCAATCATAGATTGCTTTTCTGGTGGGATAATAATATCACCTAAACTAAATGATAATCCACCTTGGAATGCGAAGTTGTAACCTAAAGTTTTAATTTCATCAAGGAAAGCAGCCGTTTCTGGCACACTTGTCACTTTTAAAATATCACCAATAATATTACGTAGTGATTTTTTAGTCAATACTTCATTAATATAACCAGCAGCATGAGGTACTTTATCGTTAAATAATACACGACCTACTGTGGTACTTATAACTTGTAACGTTAACTCTTCAGCTTCATTAAAAGCGTATGTTCTTACTCTAATTGACGCATTTAATTCTACACGACCTTCATTATAAGCGATTACTACTTCTTCCGGAGAATAGAATGTTAAACCTTCACCTTTAATTTTAACTTCGTCGGTTGATATACGCTCTTTCGTCATATAATATAAACCAAGTACCATATCTTGAGAAGGTACTGCTACTGGCGAACCATTAGCTGGGTTTAAAATATTATGCGATGCTAACATTAATAACTGACATTCTAAAATAGCTTCAGGGCCTAATGGTAAATGCACAGCCATTTGATCACCATCAAAATCGGCGTTAAATGCCGTAGTAACTAATGGGTGTAACTGAATAGCTTTTCCTTCAATTAACTTTGGTTGGAAAGCTTGAATACCTAATCGGTGAAGCGTAGGCGCACGGTTAAGTAATACTGGATGTCCTTTAAGAACGTTTTCCAAGATATCCCAAACCACAGGCTCTCTTTTATCTATAATTTTCTTCGCAGATTTTACAGTTTTAACAATACCTCTTTCAATTAATTTTCTAATTACAAAAGGTTTGTATAATTCGGCTGCCATATCCTTTGGAATACCACATTCGAATAATTTTAATTCTGGTCCAACAACAATTACAGAACGTGCTGAATAATCCACACGCTTACCAAGTAAGTTTTGACGGAAACGTCCTTGCTTACCTTTTAATGAATCTGATAACGATTTTAATGGTCGGTTAGAATCTGTTTTTACAGCAGATGATTTACGTGTATTATCCAATAACGAATCTACAGATTCCTGTAACATACGTTTTTCGTTACGTAAAATAACTTCTGGTGCTTTAATTTCAACCAAACGCTTTAATCGGTTATTACGAATAATAACACGACGATATAAATCATTTAAATCTGATGTTGCAAAACGACCACCATCTAACGGTACTAACGGACGTAATTCCGGCGGAATAATTGGAATAACTTTTAAAATCATCCATTCTGCACGATTCTCACGATTTTCGTTAGACTCACGCAAAGCTTCAACCACTTGTAAACGCTTTAAAGCTTCTGTTTTACGTTGTTTTGACGTTTCTGTATTTGCTTTATGACGTAATTCAAATGATAATTCATCTAAATTAATACGTGATAAAAGTTCAATTAAACATTCAGCACCCATTTTAGCCAAGAATTTATTTGGATCTTTATCGTCCAAGTATTGATTCTCTTTTGGTAAGGTTTCTAATATGTTTAAGTATTCTTCTTCAGTAAGGAAGTCCATTTTCTGAACCGGTTCTCCTTCTGCATTTTTAGCAATACCTGGTTGAATTACTACATAACGTTCGTAGTAAATAATCATATCTAATTTCTTAGATGGTAAACCAAGTAAGTAACCAATTTTATTTGGTAATGAACGGAAGTACCAGATGTGCGCAACTGGAACCACTAAATTAATGTGCCCAACACGATCACGACGTACTTTCTTTTCAGTTACTTCTACACCACAACGGTCACATACGATACCTTTATATCTAATACGCTTGTATTTTCCACAGGCACATTCATAATCCTTTACAGGACCAAAAATACGCTCACAGAATAAACCATCACGTTCTGGTTTATGAGTTCGATAATTGATAGTTTCTGGCTTTAGAACTTCACCGCGAGATTCTGCTAAAATAGACTCTGGTGACGCTAAACCAATGGAGATTTTATTAAATCTCTGTACTGTATTCTTATCTTGTTTTCTTGCCATGTTTTATGTTTTTAGTATGGACAGTCCGAAGACTGTCCTTACATACAACGGTTTTTTTTTATTTGGGCCAGTTACGAATTGCCCCGTAAATATTACTCTTCTAATCTGATATCCAGTGCTAAACCTTTCAATTCATGCATAAGCACGTTAAAAGATTCTGGCAATCCTGGTTCTGGCATTGGCTCACCTTTAACTATACTTTCGTATGTTTTAGCTCTACCAATTACATCATCAGATTTAACGGTCAATATTTCTCTTAATGTTGCAGATGCACCATAAGCCTCTAATGCCCAAACTTCCATTTCTCCAAAACGCTGACCACCAAATTGTGCTTTACCACCTAATGGTTGTTGCGTAATTAATGAGTAAGGTCCAATAGAACGTGCGTGCATTTTATCGTCAACCATGTGACCAAGTTTCAGCATGTAGATAACTCCTACGGTTGCTGGCTGATCAAAGCGGTTTCCTGTTCCACCATCATATAGATAGGTATGGCCAAATCTTGGAATTCCAGCTTCATCTGTAAATTCATTAATTTGATCAAGGGTTGCACCATCAAAAATAGGCGTCGCATACGTACGACCTAATTTTTGACCTGCCCAACCAAGAACAGTTTCATATATCTGCCCAATGTTCATACGAGATGGTACACCAAGTGGATTTAAAACAATATCAACAGGTGTTCCGTCTTCAAGGAATGGCATATCTTCTTGACGAACAATACGCGCTACAATACCTTTGTTACCGTGACGACCTGCCATTTTATCACCTACTTTAAGTTTACGTTTTTTAGCTATGTAAACTTTAGCTAGTTTGATAATACCAGCTGGTAATTCATCACCTACAGAAATAGTAAACTTCTCACGACGTAAAGAACCTTGTAAGTCGTTTTCTTTAATTTTGTAGTTGTGAATTAAATCGGCTACTAATTTATTGGTATAATCATCAGTAGTCCAAGATCCAGCAGTTAAGTGGGTATAATCATCTACAGCATTTAACATTTTAAGTGTATATTTCTTACCTTTTGGTAATACTTCTTCACCTAAATCATTAAAGACACCTTGAGCCGTTTTACCAGATACAATTGTGAATAGTTTATCAACTAGAACGTCTTGTAAATCATCAAACTTTTTGAAGTATAAAGCTTCTAATGCTGCAATATCTTCTTTATCTTGAGCTCTCTTGCGCTTATCTTTAACGGCACGAGCAAATAATTTTTTATCAATTACTACACCATGTAATGATGGAGACGCTTTTAGTGATGCATCTTTCACATCACCAGCTTTATCACCAAAAATAGCACGTAATAATTTTTCTTCAGGAGTTGGATCTGATTCTCCTTTTGGTGTAATTTTACCAATAAGAATATCACCAGGTTTCACTTCTGCTCCAACACGAATCATACCGTGTTCATCTAAATCTTTAGTCGCTTCTTCTGAAACGTTAGGGATATCATTAGTTAATTCTTCGTTACCCAATTTGGTGTCACGAACTTCTAATGAATATTCATCAATATGAATAGATGTAAACACATCATTTCTTACTACTTCTTCAGAAATCACAATAGCATCCTCAAAGTTATACCCTTTCCAAGGCATAAAGGCTACTTTCATATTTCGCCCTAAAGCTAATTCTCCTTTTTGTGTTGCATAACCTTCACAAAGAACTTGACCTTTCTTAATTTTATCACCTTTTTGAACAATTGGCTTTAAATTAATAGAGGTTCCTTGGTTGGTTTTTCTGAACTTAACAAGTGGATATGTTTTTGTATCGCTTTCAAAGCTTACTTTCGCTTCATCTTCTGTTCTATCGTATTTGATAGTAATTTCGTTAGCGTCAACATATTCTACAACACCACTTCCTTCTGCATTTATTAATACACGAGAATCTGATGCTACTTGTCTTTCTAATCCTGTTCCAACAATTGGTGCTTGCGGACGTAATAATGGTACGGCCTGACGCATCATGTTAGATCCCATTAATGCACGGTTGGCATCATCATGTTCCAAGAATGGAATTAATGAAGCTGAAATAGAAGCAATTTGATTTGGTGCAACGTCGGTATAATGAATTTCACTTGGGTCAATTACTGGGAAGTCACCTTCCATACGCGCAATTACCTTATCATGTAAAATTTTACCGTTTTCATCAACCTTAACAGTTGCTTGTGCAATTAATTTATCTTCTTCCTCTTCAGCACTTAAATAAATAGGAGTACTCTTAATATCTACAACGCCATCCGTTACTTTACGGTAAGGAGTTTCAATGAATCCCATAGAATTCACTTTAGCAAATACTGAAAGTGACGAAATTAAACCAATGTTTGGTCCTTCTGGTGTTTCAATAGGACATAAACGTCCGTAGTGTGTATAGTGAACATCACGTACTTCAAAACCCGCTCTTTCACGAGATAAACCTCCAGGTCCAAGAGCTGATAAACGACGCTTGTGCGTAATTTCAGCAAGTGGATTGGTTTGATCCATGAATTGCGATAATTGGTTAGTACCAAAGAATGAATTAATAACAGATGATAATGTCTTAGCATTAATTAAATCGATAGGTGTAAATACTTCGTTGTCACGTACATTCATACGCTCACGAATAGTTCGCGCCATACGTGCTAAACCAACACCAAACTGTTGAGATAATTGCTCACCAACTGTACGTACACGACGGTTAGATAAGTGATCAATATCATCAATTTCTGCTTTAGAGTTGATAAGTTCAATTAAGTATTTAATAATAGTAATGATATCTTCTTTGGTAAGCACTTGCTTATCCATACCAATATCAAGACCTAATTTTTTGTTCATTCTATAACGACCTACTTCTCCTAAAGAGTAACGTTGGTCAGAAAAGAATAACTTGTCAATAATACCACGTGCAGTTTCCTCATCTGGCGGCTCTGCATTACGTAATTGACGGTATATGTGTTCAACAGCCTCTTTTTCAGAGTTTGTTGGATCCTTTTGTAAGGTGTTATGAATAATTGCGTAATCTCCTTGTTGTGCACTTTCCTTATGTAAAAGAACCGTTTTTACACTTGTTTCAAGAATTTCTTCAATATTATCTTTATCAAGAACGGTGTCACGATCTAATACAATCTCGTTACGTTCAATTGATACTACTTCACCCGTATCTTCATCAACAAAATCCTCATGCCATGTGTTAAGTACACGTGCTGCAAGCTTACGTCCTAATACTTTTTTAAGTCCTGCTTTCGAAACTTTAATTTCTTCAGCAAGATCAAAAATTTCTAAAATATCTTTATCACGTTCAAAACCAATGGCTCTGAATAACGTTGTTACAGGTAATTTCTTCTTACGGTCGATATACGCATACATCACTTGATTGATGTCTGTTGCGAATTCAATCCATGATCCTTTAAATGGAATAACTCTGGCTGAATATAATTTTGTTCCATTAGCATGGAATGATTGACCAAAGAATACACCTGGTGATCTGTGTAACTGCGATACAACTACACGCTCTGCACCATTGATACAGAATGTACCAGAAGGTGTCATATAAGGAATTGTTCCTAAATACACATCTTGAACAATGGTCTCGAAATCCTCATGTTCAGGGTCTGTACAGTACAATTTAAGTCTAGCCTTAAGTGGTACACTATATGTTAGTCCACGTTCTATACATTCTTCAATTGTATAACGTGGTGGATCAATAAAGTAATCTAAAAATTCTAAAACAAATTGATTACGTGTATCTGTAATTGGGAAGTTTTCCAAAAAGGTGTTATATAAACCTTCGTCTCCTCTTTCTTCAGATTTAGTTTCTAGCTGGAAAAAATCCTGGAAGGATTTTATCTGAATATCCATAAAGTCAGGATATTCTGTTCTATTTATAATAGACGAGAAATTTAATCTTTCAGCTTGTTTTGTTAACATCAATGGGCGGAATTTTGATTAAAAAAAATAAAATAGCGTATGTAACGATTATATACGCAAAATGGTCTAGGCCTAAAAGTGTTCACTTTAGACCTAAACCGTAATGTTTTAGAGTGCTTAAATTACTTAAGCTCAACCTCTGCTCCTGCTTCCTCTAATTGAGTTTTTAGAGCTTCTGCTTCATCTTTAGAAACACCTTCTTTAACTGGGCTTGGTGCATCATCAACTAAACCTTTAGCTTCTTTTAAACCTAATCCAGTTAATTCTTTAACTAGTTTTACAACTGCTAATTTAGAACCACCAGCGGCTTTAAGGATTACATCAAATTCTGTTTGCTCTTCAGCAGCGTCTCCACCACCAGCAGCAGGACCAGCCATAGCTACAGCAGCAGCTGCAGGCTCGATACCATACTCATCTTTTAATATAGTTGCTAATTCGTTTACTTCTTTTACAGTTAAGTTAACTAATTGTTCTGCGAAATCTTTTAAATCTGCCATTTTTCTATCGTTTTAATAAATTTTAATAATAATATAATTGTAATTAAGTGCGTACTATTTGTGACTATCCTTCTTTTTCAGATAGTGTCTTTAAAATACCTGCTAATTTACCTCCACTTGATTTAAGTGCTGAAATAACGTTTTTAGCTGGTGATTGTAATAAGCCAATAATATCACCGATAACTTCCTCTTTAGATTTGATATTTACTAAAGCGTCTAGGTTTTCGTCGCCAATATAAACAGCTTCCTCAATAAATGCGCCTTTTAAAAGTGGCATTGTTGATTTTTTACGGAAGTTTTGAATAACTTTGGCTGGTGCATTACCAACTTCAGAATACATGATTGAAGTATTTCCTTTTAATGTTGAAGGAAGTTCGCCAAAATCTTTATCTGATGCTTCCATTGCTTTTTCAAGCAAGGTATTTTTAACTACAGCCAATTTTATATTTGCCTTAAAACAAGCACGACGTAAATCTGATGTCGATCCTGCATTTAATCCGGAAATATCTGCTAAATAAATAATATTATTATCGGCTAATTGCGCAGTTAATTCTTTAATTACTTGTGATTTTTCTTCTCTAGTCATAATAAAAGTTTTAAACTACTTAACCAATTTTAGTATCTAAAGCTAAACTTGGACTCATGGTACTAGACATAAAAATGCTCTTCACATAAACTCCTTTAGCAGCAGTTGGTTTAAGTTTCATTATTGTTTGTAATAATTCGTTTGCATTACCTGCAATTTTATCAGCACTGAAAGATGCTTTTCCTATTGATGCGTGTACAATACCAGTTTTATCAACTTTAAAGTCAATTTTACCAGCTTTTACATCGCTAACAGCTTTAGCAATATCCATTGTTACCGTACCAGTTTTTGGGTTAGGCATTAAACCACGAGGACCTAATACACGTCCTAAAGGACCTAACTTACCCATAACACTTGGCATAGTTACAATAACATCTACGTTTGTCCAACCACCTTTAATTTTATCAAGGTACTCATCTAAACCTACATAGTCTGCACCAGCTTCTTTAGCTTCCGCTTCTTTATCTGGAGTTACTAATGCTAAAACTTTTACGTCTTTACCCGTACCATGTGGAAGCGTTACTACGCCTCTTACCATTTGATTTGCCTTTCTTGGATCTACGCCTAAACGTATTGCCAAGTCTATAGATGCATCAAATTTAGTATTGGTTATTTCTTTTATTAATGCTGATGCTTCACCGACAGAATATACTCTACCCTTTTCGATTTTTGCTACAGCTTCTTTTTGTTTCTTTGTTAATCTTGCCATTTTACAATTTTTTTAGATTAATTAGGGGCAGTACCACCTTTAACAGTTATACCCATTGATCTAGCAGTACCTGCAACCATTGTCATGGCCGCTTCGATTGTAAATGCATTTAAATCTTGCATTTTATCTTCAGCGATGGTTCTAACCTGATCCCAAGAAACTTTTGCTACTTTTTTAATGTGTGGTTCACCTGAACCCTTTTTCACTTTGGCCGCTTCTAATAATTGTACAGCTGCAGGAGGTGTTTTGATAACAAAGTCAAATGATTTGTCTTTGTATACCATAATAACCACTGGTAAAACTTTACCAGGTTTATCTTGTGTTCTAGCATTAAACTGCTTACAGAACTCCATGATATTAACTCCAGCGGCACCTAAAGCGGGTCCAACCGGTGGCGACGGATTCGCTGCACCTCCCCTTACTTGTAGTTTAACTACTTTACTTAACTCTTTTGCCATTTTTAATAATTTAGTTTTTTTGTAATCTTTTATTTTGAAGCTAAAGATTACACTTTATGATTGTAACAATTATTATACTTTTTCTACTTGCATATAGCTTAATTCTAATGGTGTTTTTCTTCCGAAAATTTTCACCATTACTTCCAGCTTACGCTTCTCTTCGTTAATTTTCTCAATAGTTCCATCAAATCCATTGAATGGTCCATCAATAACTTTAACGGTTTCACCAATATTAAATGGAATAGCCACATTTGTATCAGCATCTAATGATAACTCATCAACCTTACCTAACATTCTATTTACTTCAGATTGTCTTAATGGCACTGGGTCTCCTCCTTTTGTTTCACCTAAAAAGCCAATAACATTTGTTACTGATTTTATAATGTGAGGAATTTCACCAGTTAAGTTTGCTTTTATCATGATGTAACCTGGGAAATAAACTTTTTCTTTGTTTGTTTTCTTACCGTTACGTATTTGGATTACTGTTTCCGTTGGAACTAAAACCTGCTCAACAAAATCTTCATATCCCAATCGTGCTATTTCCGTTTCTATATAAGCTTTAATTTTATTTTCTTGACCGCTTACAGCTCTAACGACATACCACTTTTTCTCATTTCCTTCAGACATAAAATTTTATTTTTAACCGTTAATCCATTGAAAGTAAAATCCTATTGCTTTGCTAAATACTGTGTCAACACCCCAAATAGCTAGTGAAAAAATGATAGAGAACACTGCTACTAAAATTGTTAACTTCTGTCCTTCTGCCCATGTTGGCCAAGTAACATTGTTTTTTAGTTCTCCAAATGATTCTTTTATATAGTTTGCAATTCCAGCCATTGTTTAATATGTTTTTATTTTCAGGAAGTAATTATAACAATGATTACTTCATAAATTGCACGGGTTGAGAGACTCGAACTCCCGACACCTGGTTTTGGAGACCAGTGCTCTACCAACTGAGCTAAACCCGTAAATACAAGTCAAGGTATTCCGAAAAAACGGAATACCTTAACTCTATATTTATTAGATAATATTAATCTAAAATTTCAGTTACCTGACCTGCTCCAACTGTTCTTCCTCCTTCACGAATAGCGAAACGAAGACCAACATTCATTGCAATTGGTTGAATTAAATCAACATGAATTGTTAAGTTATCTCCAGGCATAACCATCTCAACACCTTCTGGTAAAGCAATGTTACCAGTTACATCCGTTGTACGAACATAAAATTGTGGACGGTAATTATTATGGAATGGCGTATGACGACCACCTTCTTCTTTTTTCAAGATATAAACCTCAGCTTTAAATTTAGCGTGTGGTGTTACAGAACCTGGCTTACAGATTACCATACCTCTTGAAATTTGACTTTTCTCAATACCTCTTAATAAGATACCAGCATTATCACCAGCCTCACCTCTATCAAGGATTTGACGGAACATTTCAATACCAGTAATTGTAGATGTAATCTTCTCAGCACCCATACCGATGATCTCAACTGGATCTCCTGTATTAGCAATACCAGTTTCGATACGACCTGTAGCAACAGTTCCACGACCAGTAATAGAGAAAACATCTTCAATAGGCATTAAGAAAGGCTTATCAACCTCACGTAATGGCTCTTCAATCCAGTTATCAACAGCTTCCATTAATTCTAAAACTGTATCAACCCATTTTTGTTCACCATTTAAAGCACCTAATGCAGAACCAGCAATTACAGGTCCATTATCACCATCGTACTCATAGAAAGAAAGTAAATCTCTAACTTCCATATCAACCAATTCGATTAATTCTTCATCATCAACCATATCCACTTTATTCATGAATACAACGATACGAGGAATACCTACTTGGCGTCCTAATAAGATATGCTCTCTTGTTTGTGGCATAGGACCATCAGTAGCCGCAACTACTAAAATAGCACCATCCATTTGTGCAGCACCAGTTACCATGTTCTTTACGTAATCCGCGTGACCTGGACAGTCAACGTGAGCGTAATGACGATTTGCTGTTGCATATTCTACGTGTGAAGTATTAATTGTAATACCTCTTTCTTTTTCTTCCGGTGCATTATCAATTTGATCAAATGATCTTGCTTCTGAAAAACCTGCATCAGCTAATACTTTAGTAATAGCAGCAGTTAAAGTTGTTTTACCGTGATCTACGTGTCCAATAGTACCTATGTTAAGGTGTGGTTTTGAACGATCGAAAGTTGCCTTTGCCATGTTTAATTTATTTTAATCTTATTTATATTAGTACTTAATTATTCAATTTTAAAAGAGCCAATGACGGGAATTGAACCCGTGGCCTCTTCCTTACCAAGGAAACGCTCTACCCCTGAGCTACACCGGCGTAAAGTTTTTATTTCTTTTACATGCCTACACAAAGACAAACCTTAAAAGAAGATATTCCTACTTTGTAAGGAATTATTGAGCGAGAGACCGGGTTCGAACCGGCGACATTCAGCTTGGAAGGCTGACGCTCTACCAACTGAGCTACTCTCGCATTTCTTTGAATATTTCTCAATACTCAAAAGGTGTTTTATTATTTCAATTTTGGATTAATTTCATAACCCTGTAAAAGCGAACTCTTACTAAATTTCAAAAAACGTGTTTTGAAATTTTAACTTTTAAAACACTACTTTACAAAAGCGAACTTTTGTCAGTAGCTAATTTAAAAACTCAGTGGGGAGAGCAGGATTCGAACCTGCGAAGACGTAGTCAGCAGATTTACAGTCTGCCCTCGTTGGCCGCTTGAGTATCTCCCCAATCACTTTAATTCAATATTTCAAAAAAAACTTTTTTTTGAGCCGATGGAGGGACTCGAACCCACGACCTGCTGATTACAAATCAGCTGCTCTAGCCAGCTGAGCTACATCGGCTTTTTAGCATCTTTTTGGAGCTAAAAAAAAGCCCGCTATTTCTAACGGACTGCAAATGTATAGAATTATTTTTTTATTCAAAACATTTTTTCAAATATTTTATCATAAATGTGATCTTAATTTTTCTTTTCGCTTCTTTAATTGACGTTCAAGCGAGGCTACAGCCGTGTCTACACCTTCTTCAAAAGTTTTACATTGTTTTTTTACAACAAAACTATCTCCAGGCACATTTACACGTGCTTCAAAGATTTTGTTAGCCTTATCACTCGTGTTCTCTACTTTCAAATAAACATCTGATTGAATAACTTTATCATAATACAAATCTAATTTGTCCATGCGCTTCTGAATAAAGTCTATCAATTTCTGATCTGCGTTAAAATTAACGGATTGGGTGTTTACTTTCATACGGTTCTATTTTTAATATTAAACAAATGAATTTTGCTGTTATTTTTTCTGACCACGTGGATGCGCTTTTAAATACACTTTCTTTAATTCGGATATACTATTATGTGTGTAAACTTGTGTAGCGGCTAAACTGGAATGACCAAGTAATTCTTTTACAGCATTTAAATCGGCACCTTGATTTAGTAAATGAGTGGCAAATGAATGCCTTAAAATATGTGGACTCTTTTTTACCTTGGTAGATGCTAAACTAAAATAATCATTTATTATGCGGTAGACAAGTGTTTCATAAATTTTAACGCCTTTTTGTGTTAAAAAGAAATGATTTTTATCTGTTATGTTTTCTAATGTAATTCTAACTTTTAAATACTGCTCTATCGTTTTCATAACAGAATCTAGCAAGGGAATAATTCGCTCCTTGTTTCGCTTTCCTAAAACTTTCAACGTTTGATTGGATGTATCTATTTGGTTTAACTGAATCTCTACCAATTCAATACGACGAATTCCCGTAGAATAAAAAAGTTCAATTATTAGTTTATTCCTAATACCTTCAAAGCTGGAATCAAAATTCAATTCATCTAAAACGGTTGCTACTTCAGCTTCCGAAAATGGAATTTGAATTTTCTTACTCGTTTTTAATGCTTTGTGCTTGGAAAGTGGATTCGCTTTAATATCTCCCACTTTTAATTGAAATTTATAATAGGAATTTAATGCCGAAATTTTTCGATTTATAGACCGATTACTGATTTTTTGATCTACTAAACTCACAATCCAATTCCTGATTTCTGGATAATTGACAGACAACATATCCTGTGTTTGATAGGTTGCCGATAAAAAGGTAAGAAAATCATTTAAATCTTTTTCATAAGCCTTCACAGTTAACTTGGAGTAGTGTTTTTCCAAAAGTAAATAGTCTGTAAAAGATTGAAAAGGCATGAGAATTCTTGTATAAGTTAGATTGTTATTTAGTATGCTTAATTGTAAAATTACGAAGATTTATTGGTCTTTAAATTCAAAGCAAAAAAAAATCCCACATTTCTGTAGGATTCATTTTTTAATACTATTTAGAGATTAGATATTCTCTTGATCTCTTAAACGTTGAATATATTGAGCTTTTTGAATGAGCGTTCTATTTTCAATTGAAGGCTTCGTAAACTGCTTACGTGAATTTAAAGCACGTTTAGTTCCCGTTTTATCAAACTTTCGTTTGAAACGTTTTAGCGCTCTATCTATATTTTCTCCTTCTTTAATCGGTATAATTAACATAGTCCTTAACCTCCTCTCTTTTAGAATTTTCAAGATGCAAAAATAGTAACAAATTTAAATTCTGCAATGAAAAAATAAAAAAAATTATTTGTTCTATTCGAGAACTTAATTAAACGTAAAAAAAAGGCGAGATTTATAATACTTCAACATATAAAAAAAACAGAAACAACTTAAGGTTAAGCTATTTCTGTTTTATAGAATATTGACACGCTAAATGCTAATCTTTAAACAAAGCGTAACGCTTGGTTAAATCTTGTATGAGTTTTTCTTCTTCTTTACTTTCCAATAAGGTATTGTAGCTTTTCCAAAAATCTTTATCATAAGGTTTAGGCGAAAACAAATCGGAATCCCAAGGTTTGGCTAATGCTTCCTTTACTTGCGCATCATCTGTAATAATTTCCGTGAACAAAATTTCTTGAACGGTATAGTAATAACGTTCGTCCTTATTAATGGCCGATTCGTCAATTTCCGTTTTAGGATCATCTATTGCAACACCTACATTTACTAGTTTTGGTGTTTCATAATACACATAATTCAAGTACATTTTATCTTGATACTCTTTGTAACTCAACACCAATTTATGGGTTATATCTGTATCATAAAGTGTTTTACTTCTGCTGCGTTGTGCTTTTGAAGCTGCAACCAATTCATATTCAATTTTTTTAATGGCATAGGTGTCCCAATAAATATAAATCCACCCTTTGGGATGATAACCATCATTGAAAATTCCTGGTGTTTCCAAATTCACATATTCAAAACTTTCTGAAATTTGAATTTTATAAATTTTCCGGTCATTTTCTACAAGAACAGTATCCAAATTAAATTGGTGTTTACTCATAATATCCTCGCCAAATAACGCACGTGAATTTCCGGCATTTCGAACCATATTCAATTTTCCTTGAAATAATGTTTCTAATCCGTTAATACGATTATCGTTCCATTTTATGGCTTTTACTAATGAGCTCGTTCTAATGGTATCACGTTTTAAATTGTTTTTTGAAAACTTGATGTTTTTAGCCTTATTTTTCAGGTAGGATGTATAAGCTAACAAACTATCCACATCTCGTAAATCATAACTTTTACGAACCTGATCCACATTTATTTTAAGATTCTCTGCAGTACTAGATGCGAAATTGGAATCGTGTAAGGTAATGGCACTTTCAATGAGCCACTTAAATTCCTTTTTATTGCGCTCTTTATGACGCATAAATCCTTTTTGCAAATAGGAAGAATCTGGTAAGTTTTCTGGCAACTCTTCAATGGCTCGCATGACGATATCCTTACCCGTTTTAGGTCTGGTTTCGGCTATTAGTAATACTTCATCTAGAGACGCCACATCTTCATCTAAATAAATTTCGAACGAGGCATCAAACTCATCAACCGGGATTTTATAACTTTTAAATCCAATAGAGGATACAATTAACGTATCTTTTTTATACTTGTTTGGTACGGTTAATAAAAATTTACCATCAGCGTTTGTAACGGTTCCGATGGTTGTGTTTTTAATATAAATACTCGCACTTTCTATAGGCTGAAACGTACTCCCTTCTAAAACCGTATTTGTTAATTCGGTTTGAGCTGAAGCACATGTTCCAATAAAAATTAGAAAAACACTTAAAAGGTAGGTTTGAAAACGATTTGTCATTTAAAATTTATTTACTTGGTTGCTGGCTTGTAATCCACACCATCCAATGTCATTTTAGCAATTATTTCACGTAAGATCTCTGATGTACCACCTCCAATTGGTCCTAATCGGCTGTCACGTAATAATCGTGCCATAGGATATTCTTCCATATAACCATAACCACCTAAAAACTGAAGACATTGGTATATAACCTCATCGGCCATTTTAGTAGATTGTAATTTAGAAATAGTTGCTTCTTTAACCACATATTCACCTTTATTCATTCTGTAGGCAATAGAGTAGTTAAATTCTTTACAAACAATCATGCTAGCGTACGCATCTGAATAGGCATGACGTAAGGCTTGGAATTTATTAATGCTCTTCCCAAACGCGTAACGTTCACTCATATATTGTTTGGCATAATCTAAAGCAAATTCAGCGCGTGCATGTGAGTTTACTCCCATAATTAAACGCTCAAACGCAAAGTGCTGCATAATGTATGGAAATCCTTTATTGACTTCACCCATTAAGTTTTCAGCAGGAATGGTCACGTTGTCAAAAGCTATTTCAGCTGTATCACTCGCTCTCCACCCTAATTTATCCAATTTGGTTGCCGAAATACCAGGTGTATCACGATCCATAATAAACATACTAATTCCTTTATTTCCTAACTCCGGATTTGTTTTAGCAGCAACTACTAAATAATCGCTATAAACACCATTAGTAATAAAAGTTTTGGATCCGTTAAGGACAAATGTATCTCCTTTCTTTTCAGCAGTTGTACGCATTCCTGCCACATCACTACCACCAAAAGGTTCGGTTACACAAAGGCAGCCAATCATATCACCAGAAATACTTGCCGTTAAATATTTTTCTTTAATAGCATCACTTCCTTCAGCATTTACGTGTGTCATTGCTAAATAAGCATGAGCCCACATATTGGCTGCAAAACCACCAGAATTAACTTTTTGCAGTTCTTCAAGAAATATAATTGTATAAAATAAGTCTAAATCTAATCCGCCATACGCTTCAGGGTAATTAACACCAAAGAAGCCCATATCTCCGAATTTTTTCCAAATAAAACGTTCAACAGTTCCGTCTTTCTCCCATTTTTCAATATGTGGAACTACCTCTTTCTGTAAAAAATCTTTTAAGCTCTGTCTAAACAAGTTATGCTCTTCGGTGAAGTACATAGTATTCATAAATTTTGGTTTTTTTGTTTCTTTATTCGAGTGTCAAATATAACGTAATTATCTCAATTTTGTTTACAGGGAAGTCTTTAACTTTCGTTAAATCGGTTAAGGATTTGAAGCCATCAAGAAGAATTCGTTGCTCTATAATATTGTGCGCCACTTCATAATCTATGTATTGAATGGTAACCAACTCATCACGTGTAGCCGTGTTTAAATTGAAACGCGTAATGGGCTTTGGTGTTTTTACGGTGAATTGCTCTTGAATTCTTTCAATGACTTCAGGCGACAAGCCATAAACTTGCGTCAGCTCTACATCAGCAATAAATTGACCACCTATTTTTTCACGATACGAAACAATGCGCCCTGATAACGCATCACCAATTCCATAAATACGTTTTAATTGAGAAGCTGTTGCTTGGTTTAAATCAATTTTTTGAGCGAATGATTTCGGCTTGCTACTATAATTATTAGATTGGAATGATTTCGGCTTGGGATTCGTAACCCATTCTGGGAATTTAAAATTTGGTGACAAAATAGCTAAAAGCGAATCGGATACTTTGGTTACTTGTTGAAATTCGGTAGCCGAATTCACCCATTTATCAGTTGCTCTAAACTTATGAAGTCTATCTATTTCTTCATTGCTCATACCTAAAGTATATCCTTTATAATCGGTTATATAATTTGGGTTGAAAGGAAATATTTTGAATTTAGAATTTTCAATCTGAACCAATTTTAATGAATCTATTTCCTGTTGAAGTTCCGTATTAATTATGTCGTCATTGCTTTTAATATCTAATGTTTTATTATAAAAGTAAAACACAACTTGGAGTATCACCATCATGGCGATTAACAAAAAAATCCCATTTCGCTGTTTTTTAGTAAACGTGAAATGGGATTTCATAACTGTTAATTTAGATGTTTATTTCTTATCCAACTTTTTATATAATTGGTTAGATTTTAATTTTTGAATGTATTCGTTTAAATCGAATTTCACTTCACTAGACATAATGTAAAGACCTATTATGTTTGGAAACGACATGGCTAAAATCATCATATCTGAAAAGTCTAGAACAGCACCTAAACTAACCGATGCTCCAATAACTACAAATACTAAAAATAACATTTTATAGATAAATTCAATTTTCTTACTCTTACCAAATAAGTATGTCCAAGCTCTCATTCCATAATAAGACCATGATATCATAGTTGAAAAAGCAAATAAGAATACGGCAACGGCTAACACATAAGGAAACCAAGATATTTGACTACCAAAAGCATCAGATGTTAATTGTGCACCTGCCATACCTTCTACTTCATGCATACCCGTAAAAATCAATACTAAAGCAGTTAATGTACAAACAACAACCGTATCAATAAATGGCTCTAATAATGCCACAAAACCTTCAGATGGTGGATTGTTTGTTTTAGCTGTACTGTGTGCAATTGCTGCTGAACCCACACCTGCTTCATTGGAAAATGCTGCACGTTGGAAACCAACTATTAACACACCTACAATTCCACCCTTAAGTGCTGAAGGACTAAATGCCCCATCATAAATTGCAGAAAATGCAGGACCAATATTTTGAATATTCATAATAATAACTGCCAATGCTGCTACTACATATATACTAGCCATTACAGGAACCACTCTACCTGTTACTTTAGCAATACTATTAATACCACCAATAATAACAACACCTACTAAAATTGCTGTTATAATACCAAAGTAGAATCCGTTACCTTCTAACATAGGAAACTGACCTGCTAATTGCTCAAAAGATTGATTTGCTTGAAACATATTACCACCTCCAAAAGAAGCACCAACTGCTAAAACAGCAAACATACCTGCAAGTACTTTTCCAAGTCCTTTCATATTACGTTTTTCAAGTCCGTAGCGTAAATAATTCATAGGACCTCCAAATACACGACCGTCAGGTAGAATATCACGATATTTTACACCCAAAGTACATTCAACGAACTTGGTTGACATTCCTAACAATCCACAAACAATCATCCAGAATGTTGCACCTGCCCCTCCTAAAGAAACGGCTACGGCTACACCTGCAATATTTCCTAAACCAACAGTACCTGAAACGGCTGTTGCCAAAGCTTGAAAGTGTGTTACTTGTCCTGGCGCATCTGGATCGTCATATTTTCCACGTGCTAAATCAATAGCATGTCCAAATCCACGGATATTTATAAAGCCCATTCTAATTGTAAAGAATAACGCTCCCAATACTAACCAAATTACAATAAATGAGATAGGTTTAGTAAGTGGATCTCCATTTGGATGAGTTAAAACTACTGGCTTGTCATAAGTTACTTGTGCAAAATTATGTGCACCTTGTTCAATTACGTGTTGCGCATTATCTGAATTGAAAATAACTTTTCCTTCAGCAGTTAAATGCTTTAATTTTCCTTTTGCTGATGAGTTTACCGTAATATCATTTCCAGAAACATCCTGAATAACAGCAATTGGCTCATCCTTAAGAACATTTTCACCATCACCTTTAAGCCAAGATTTAAGTGTATATTTATTTTGTATTTCGTTGGTCCAATTTGGAATACCAATTTGTTTGCTATCTGCATATACTACTGGATCGTAAACTCCAATTGCTGCAAAAGGATCCCAGAAAAGCACGGAACCTAGAGCGCTAACTGCAGGTGTCATGGTACCATTAAAAACTTCTGTGATTGCTCCCGTTTCTACTGTATAAACCGCTGTCTTACTGTTTCCTGCGGCATCTGTAACAACAACTGAATACGGAACGCCTTCCGTAAGCCCAATAGCTCTATTAGAAGTTAATGGTGTACTTTGATTACTCCAACGGTAGATGTAAGGCTCTACTCCACCTTTAACTGTAATTGTTACAACACCATCGTTGATTGTGGTTGAAGGGTTTGAAACTTGCCCTTCTATTTCAAAATTTTGCGCAAACGCTATTATGGGCAGAATTGCAGTAAAAATTGAAAGAAGAATTTTCTTCATAAGATTATTTATTAGTTAGTTTTTTTAAATTAGTAGGACAAGATGCTAAAAAAAAATGAGTTTTTAAAACATCTGTTGTTAAAAACAAAATTTGATTAAGTGATATTGTAAACTGAATTAAGCTTCGTAATCTGTTCTGGCCTTCCAAGCACGATAACTTTAGAATTAGGCATTAAGCGTTGTTCGGCTTCTGGATTTATAATATAATCGCCATTTCCGTCTTTATATCCTATGACATTGCAACCTGTTTTTTGGCGTAAATCTAAATCGCGAATCGTACGTATTTCCGTTGTATCATAGAATTTACTCACCGCAATTTCCTCAATATTAATGTTCGATTTTCCAACTATAGATAGGTTATCAATAAACTCAATTAAATCGGGAACTACCACCAAAGATGCCATGTGATCTCCACCTATTTTATCCGGTAAAATAACATTATTGGCACCAGCCAGTTTTAATTTATTGTAAGAAGTATCTTGAGATGCGCGACTAATAATTGTCATGTCTTTATTTATTTGTCGCGCGGACAAAACCACAAATAAATTATCAGCATCATTAGGCAATGCAGAAATTAACGTAGTGGCTCTATCAATTCCTGCTTGAAAAAGAATCTCGTCTTCATTAGCATTACCATGAACAAATGGCACCATTTCACTTTGAAATTTTTCAATAACTTCTTTATTCCGTTCAATTACCACAAAAGGTTTTTTATAGGCCATCAATTTATGAGCAGCCTGTTTGCCATTTCTGCCATAGCCACAAATAATAATATGACCTGAAAGATTATCAATCTTTTTTTGCATTTTCTTTTGTTTTAAATCTTCAAAATTATTTTTACTCAAAATATATTCGGTAATCACACTAATAGCATAACCAACAATAACAACACTAGTAAGAATTAGAAAAATAGTAAATATTTTGGAGGCATCATCTAAAGGACGGACTTCCCCATAGCCAACCGTTGTAACGGTTATTACCGTCATGTAAAGCGCATCAACCCAACGATAACCCGACATAATCATAAACCCTAATACGCCAACTAAAAGCAATAAAAATAAGAGAGCAATGGCTATTATTATTTTAGAGCGAAAAAGATTTAAAACGAAGTTTTTCATAATTATAAATCAAAAACTGATGAACGTTTTGTGAATAATAAATCTTTTATACGCATCCAAAAGGCGATAAATAAATAGAGCGCAAAACCAAAGCCTAATGTCACAAATGTGAGATACATAAATGAGGTTCTTACAACCTTGGCACGTATACCCATACGATCAGCTATACGTTGGCAAACATAATAACCACGCTTTTGAAAATAGAGTAAGGCGTTATAAAAAAAATTCATACTGCAATGTAATAATTTATTTGCTTATTAAGCGATTTCCAATAGCGCATTGCAAACATTTATTTGGCTTGCAATACTGCGTCTTCAACTGTAATAACGCTTGTGAAACACTGGCGTAATTAGGCATTGCTTTCAATTTGTTAAATTTATTTACAATGGTATTATTTTCGGAAGGAATTTTTGCCATAAGTTCTAGTAATTCTGAAATTACATCTGTTCCTTGTTTTTTATTGTAAGCAAATTTTAAAGGAACAACCGTATTTATTATTACCAGATTAATAAAGTTTTTAGTTAGAATCTTTTTTGATGGTTTAGAAGTAGTTTGAAACGTAAAATGTGTTCGCCAAAATTCTGAACAACCAACTTGAAAAAGTTTATGAATTTGCTCAAGCGTTTTACAACCCATTATTTTTGAAAACAATGCGTCGTTTTTAGTATATAAGATTGCTAATTGTGATAAGCGAATGGTTGGAAAATTAGGAGGTCGTAATTTAAAAAACTGCGGTTGTGTTACATGACTATTATCAAGTTGAAATTTGTTTTTCAGATACAAATAATGCGTATTCAATTGCAACTCATAAGGCTCATTACTTTCTGTACTTAATAATCCGGCCTGACCTAAAAATAAGGCTTCCAATTCTTCAGGTTTATTTTGAAGTTTTCTAATTATAGCAAAATCTAGTGATTGTGCCATACTTAAAAACGCATCACCATTTATATTAAGACCGAAGTTTTTAGCCAGCATTGCAAACAAAACGGCTTCCCAATTGTTTTTTGATTTTACTAATAAACTCGTAATTGCAACTGACTTCTGCTCCAAACGTTCTATATACAAACGCTCCAACCAGTTTTGCAATACAAAATCTGGCGTATCACTAAATTCACTTTCACAATTTATCCATGTTTGCTTTTTACTAAATAATTGATAATAATTATCAAGCAACTTTTTATCTATATGATTTTTAAGTTCTAAAGCAGGAATAGCGGTGTTATCTTTTCTGAAAACATCGGTATCATGTTCCCAAACCACATGAAGAATTACGTTTTGATAAGCAGGATCTTTTTCATGATGATGTACATACCAATCGCTAGATTTAATATGAATTTCCACATTTCCTGCCCAAAGCTGATCATCAATTTTAAGTTGTGCTGCAAAAAAATCAGGACCAGAAAGCTGATTGTGCTGCCCAGAATTTACCACAGTAATATGCTGCCCTTGAGTTGTTTTCAAATTCAAAAGCTGAAACTTTTTAAATTGCCATAAATAATGTAAAAACGCTTCTTGCATCCTTCTAATTTACATATTTTAAACCAATTATGATACTGTGTTGCGAGTTTCGTATTTTTACAAAAACTATAATTAAGAGGAAACTTACTATTTATATGAAATATCTTGTACTTATAATTGTAATCCTTCTAACACAAACGCCTATGACAATTTATAAATTCAATACAGATAGTAAACAAACCGATTGGTATATTCTTGATGATGTGGTTATGGGCGGAAAATCAAATGGCTCGTTTAGTATTAATGAAGCTGGGAATGGCCTTTTTAAAGGTGAAATATCATTAGAAAATAATGGTGGATTTTCATCTATTAGACATGACTGCGATGTAAAAAAAATCGAAGGTTTTACACATTTTAGAATTCGAATTAAAGGTGATGGTAATCCCTATCAATTCCGTGTAAAATCGGATAAAAATAACAGACATAGTTATGCAGCAACGTTTCAAACCTCTGGAAATTGGGAAACCATAGATATGGCTTTTTCTAATATGCCTGCTGTTTTTCGTGGTCGAAATTTGGACATGCCGAATTTCTCTGGTAAAAACATTGAAGAAATTGGTTTTTTAATCGGTACTAAAAAACCGCAGAAATTCCAATTAGAAATTGAAAGTATTGTTTTAGTAAATTAAATTTTCATCTGAACTTTTTAGTATCTTCGAATTCATGAATAAAATAGAAATCCGACACGTAGATGTTGTACAATATATCAATCCATTGCGCGAAGGCGGTTCGCTTCCAGCTATAGTAAAAGCGGACGATGGCTTCCTGTATGTGTTAAAGTTTAGAGGTGCTGGTCAAGGAAAAAAAGCATTAATAGCCGAATTTATTGGTGGCGAAATTGCACGCGCTATCGGTTTGCATGTTCCTGAATTAGTGTTCATGAATCTAGACGACTCCTTCAGTAAAACCGAACCTGATGAGGAAATTCAAGATTTACTCAAATTTAGTGTGGGTTTAAATCTCGGACTTCATTACCTATCTAGTGCTATTACTTTTGATCCATTAGTATCCACCATTGATTCTATGACGGCTTCCAAAATAGTTTTAATGGATAGCATAATTAGTAATATTGACCGAACCGCTAAAAACACCAACCTCTTAAGTTGGAATAAAGAATTATGGGTTATTGATAATGGTGCTAGTTTTTATTTTCACCACAATTGGCAAACATGGGAAAACCATTTAACGAGAACATTTCCACTTATTAAAGATCATGTACTTTTGGAGTTTGCCAAAAATTTAAACGAAGCTTCTAGTCACATTACAACACGCCTCAACACAGATAAAATTGAAGAAATTATTTCATTAATTCCAGAAGATTGGCTTGAGAGTGAATCAGATGCGTTTTCTCCAAACGACATGAGAGCAGCTTATACAAGCTATTTAAAAGCCAAACTTGCCATGATTGATCAATTAGTTAAAGAAGCTGAAGATGCCAGATAACGTTACTTTTGAATATGCCATTATAAGATTGGTTCCTAAAGTTGAACGGGAGGAGTTCTTTAATATAGGTGTGATCCTTTTTTCGAAGCGGAAAAAATTTCTAGGCATGAAGTATTATATAGATCCTAAAAAACTAGTCGCATATTCAAGCGACATAGATAAAGCTGAAATTGAGCGTTATTTAAAAGCCTGGGAATCTGTTTGCCAAGGTAATCCTTCAGGAGGCGTTATTGAAAAAATGGAAGTTTCTGATAGATTCCGATGGTTAGCAGCTTCAAAAAGCACCATTCTTCAATGTTCAAAAACGCATTCAGGACTCTGTACAAATCCAAAAGAGACCTTGGAAGGCCTCTTTGAATCGTTTGTATTGTAATAATTTGGTTATTGCTTATTCAACATAACCCATTTTCTCCATCCATTCGTTGTTAAACATTTTTCCAACATAACGACTTCCGTGATCGTGGAATAAAACGACAACCACATCGTCTTTTGTAAAATGCTCTTTTAGCTGCAACAATCCTTTTATAGCTGCTCCCGCAGAATTGCCTAAAAACATACCTTCCTCCTTGGCTAATTTCTGTGTATATATAGCTGCATCTTTATCCGTAACTTTGGTAAAACCATCTATAATACTGAAATCCACATTTTCGGGTAGAATGTCTTCACCAATACCTTCGGTTACATATGGATAAATTTCTTTCTCGTCAAAAATTCCTGTTTCATGGTATTTTTTAAAGACACTTCCATACGTATCAATTCCCCAAATTTTCACATTCGGGTTTTGCTCTTTTAAATACTTACCAACGCCAGAAATAGTTCCGCCTGTTCCAACACCAACTACAAAATGCGTGATTTTTCCATCGGTTTGTTTCCAAATTTCTGGACCTGTACTTTGGTAATGTGCTTTGGCATTACTTGGGTTATCATATTGATTAACATACCACGAATTTGGCGTTTCTGCACCCAATCGTTTGGAAACAGAATAGTAACTTCTTGGGTCATCTGGCTCCACATCGGTTGGACACACAACTACTTCTGCTCCAACAGCACGAAGAATATCCATTTTTTCTTTAGACTGCTTATCTGAAATTACAAAAATACATTTGTAACCTTTTACAATAGCAGCTAAAGCTAATCCCATGCCTGTGTTTCCTGACGTTCCTTCAATAATAGTTCCGCCTGGTTTTAAACGTCCATCTGCTTCCGCATCCTCAATCATGGTTAATGCCATACGGTCTTTAACGGAGTTTCCTGGATTAAAAGTTTCGTATTTTGATAGTACCAAACAAGGTAAATCTGCTGTTAATTTATTTAATTTTACCATGGGTGTATTACCGATGGTTCCTAGTATATTTTCTGCGTAATCCATATATGTGTTTTTAAGATAATCGTTCTTATTAAACAATAGCGAGTACCTTTTTAAATGTGTTCTTAAATTAGAATTGCAAAGGTATGATTTTGATAGGAAAGCACGAAAGGTTTTTTGATTGGGAGTTTTTGCATGGAGATTTGTGAAGAAACGTGGAGATTCACGGAGGGATTTTGCTCATATTATTTAATGGTAACCTGATAAACTGTGACTATGACTGATTACTGCAAACTGTAAACTGAACGTTACTCAAAACGAATAGCTTTAACTGGCGAAATTTTTGTGATGATATAAGAAGGAATCAACAACATTAGTAAACACAGAATAAACGTCCCAATATTTAAAGCGGCAATATAGGTGATACTTAAGTAAACAGGTGCTTCACTTACATAGTACACATTAGGGTCTAACGGGAAAATTTTAAAATATTTTTGCGCCAATAGAATGCCCAAACCAATGAGGTTTCCCCAAATTAATCCTAAAACAATTAAATAGGATGCGTTGTACAAGAATATTTTTCGGATGGTCCAGTTATTACTTCCCAACGCTTTCAAAATACCAATCATTTGCGTGCGCTCTAAAATTAAAACGAGTAATGCGGTAACCATATTAAACCCAGCGACCAGAACCATTATACCAATGATGCCATAAATGTTTTTTACGAAAATACTAATCCACTCAAAAATAGAATCGAATTTTTTCTCGACCGTAATGGTATTAAATTCAGGTGGTGTGTTTTGATAGACTTGCTCGCGAATAGCATCTAATTGCGAATAATCGTCCACAAAAAGCTCAAAATGACCAACTTGATTTTTTTCCCATTTATTAATACGTTGCAAATGTTTGATATGCGAAATGAGATAGGTTTTATCAAATTCCTGAAATCCTGAATTATAAATACCCACAATTTCATAAGGAATAATGCGTGGTTGTTTGTTGTAATCGTTATTTACAAAATAGGTTTGAATAGTATCACCAACCGTTAGATGTAACCGATTGGCTGTGAATTCAGAGATTAAAACGTCCTGACTATACGCATCTGTATATTTTGGAAGTTTCCCATTAACTAAATATTCTTGGAAATAATCCCATTTATAATCTGTGCCAACACCTTTTACAATTATAGCTTCAAAATCAGTTTCCGTTCTAATAATTCCAAATTTTGTTGCCACACCTTGGATATGCTCTACACCTTTGACCGTGTTGAATTTAGGATAAAAATCTTGATCTAATGAAAGTGCCCCATCACTCTCTTGCGAATTATTATTGCCAAACTTGGAAATCATCAAGTCTCCATTAAAAGCGACTACTTTTTCACGTATTTTTTGTTGAAGCCCAATTCCAGTAGCAATGGAAATCATCATTACAATAATACCAATAGCAATTGCCGCGATACCAATTTTTATTATTGGTGCCGAAACGCTACTTTTATACGCTTTACTATCAATAATGCGTTTAGCTATAAAATATTCGAAATTCAAATGATGCAATTACTTTTAAACAGATTCAAAAATACAGTTTTATTATTTGTTATGGTACTGATTTCTTGCGGAAACTTTTCACAAACGGAATCGGCTGAAAAAGCAAATACCCTTCAGAAAACAGCACATTCTAAACCTGAAACAAAAAAAGATTTAGTTGTTGGTGCTAACCAAACAGATGCCTATTTACCCATATTAAAAGGTAAGCGAATTGGTATTGTTGCCAATCAGACTTCTGTTATATTTAAAAACTCGGGACATACAGATTATACACATTTAGTCGATTCGTTAGTCGCATTAAACCTAAAAGTGCAAAAAGTATTTGCTCCAGAGCATGGTTTTCGTGGAACTGCTGATGCTGGCGAAGTAGTAAAAGATGGAATAGATACCAAAACCGGTTTGCCTATTATTTCGCTTTATGGTGATAATAAGAAACCAAAACCTGAACAATTGGCTGATATTGATATGGTGATTTTTGACATTCAAGATGTTGGCGCACGATTTTACACCTACATTTCCTCATTGCATTATGTTATGGAAGCCTGTGCAGAACAAAATATTCCACTCCTAATTCTAGATAGACCCAATCCAAACGGTCATTATATTGATGGACCCGTTTTAGAAATGGCTCATAAAAGTTTTGTTGGTATGCACCCTGTTCCTGTGGTTCATGGTATGACTATTGGCGAATATGCTCAAATGATAAATGGCGAAAAATGGTTGAAAAACGAGGTTAATTGTGAGTTAACCGTTATTCCTGTAAAAAATTATACGCACCAGACAGCTTATAGCTTGCCTATTAAACCGTCGCCAAATTTACCAAATGATGTGGCTATAAATCTCTATCCAAGTTTGTGCTTTTTTGAAGGCACCAACGTGAGTGCTGGTCGTGGAACAGAAAAACAGTTTCAAATTTTTGGGAGTCCTTTTCTAAATAAAGAGATGTTCAATTATAATTTTGAATTTACTCCAAAACCAAATGAAGGAGCCAAATACCCAAAATATGATGGGAAAATTTGTTATGGTTTGGATTTAAGCGAAGCGAAACCTTTAAACAGACTTGATTTAAATTATCTGATTGAAGCCTATCAAGCAACGTCTGATAAAGCAACATTTTTCAATAACTTTTTTATCAAATTAGCAGGAACCGACAAATTGCAAAAACAAATTGAAACACGCCATACTGCTTATGAAATTAAGAAAACATGGGTTCGCGATTTACAAGATTATGATTCGATGCGAAAAGCGTATGTGATTTATGAATAGTTAACTACTAATCGTAAGGCTTTCCGTTCGGTCTTAAATTAGCTGCTCTGTATTCTGCTCGTGATTGAATTACGTAGCGTTTATCATTACTTAAGCGCCTAGGATCTGATAAACTATAGGGAACGAAAATAGACCCTTCGCTTTCACTTTTACTAATTTTAGTGTTTTTGGAAGTCGCTACTGCTTTGTTTTTATTAGTAAATTTTTTATCCTTTAAAGCTGTTTCGCCAGGCGGATAAAATTGCTTTAGTGCTTCATTATTTACCACAACACCTTTTGTATCACGAGATTGTTTGCTCTGCTTTTCCGAATTGACAAATTGACTAGATTCTGAATCATTAATTTCTGAAGGTTTTAAAAAAATCTCTTTATTCAAATCCGTAGTAGTTGCTAATCGTGTATTAGGCGCAGTAAACTCCATGATAGGCAGCAATCTAGCGATTTTAAAAACCACTGTTTTACTGTAAATATAGGTGTCATCTTTACCTTCTATAAATAATACAGAAAGTGTATAATTACCAACCTCTAAAAAACTTAATGGGACTTTCACTTCCTTTTTATCACCACCAAGCGGCATAACCTGCACACCAGAATCGCTAATTATTTCAATTTTGGAAAGGGGAAACTCACTTTTAAGAAGCAAGGTATCACCTGTTGCATTCAAATTATGAGCCAAGCTGGCTGCTTTGGTATTTATGTTTTTTGTTATAGTAGAATAAATATTACTTTGTGCGAGGGAAACAAAATGGCAACTAGTAACTAAAATCATAAACATCACTATACGTAGTAGTTTCATGACGAATATATTTAAATTAAACAATCTGCTTTGGGCTATTAACCAGATATTTAATACTATAAATGTATGATGTCAAGGTAATTACATCAAATAATTGGATGTTTATTCGTTCAGACTTTATATTTATTAGACAAACAGAATGTGAATGAATAAATAATCGACAAACAGACAGGAAGATGCAATCTATTTTACTATAAAAAAGCTAATACAATCTAGTTTAGTTATAGGTTAGTTTTGTGCGCTCAATTCTAGTAAAAGCATCGATTATATAAATAACAAAAACTATTTTTTTAGCAGATTGAGAAACAACGAGTACATGTTTTCCTTTAGATAAATTTTGTAATGGTATCTGAAAATTTTTAGCATCTATATACAGATCTATTTCACGCTTATAAGCCGTATTAATAGAATAAATATGACTAATTTTTGTAGGACTTTGTAATAGTAGTGTATCCTTGGTTGCATTTAATTCGTGCAGTAAGGTGTTTGCATTAAAATTCGTGTTTTTCTCTATTTTAGCCATGTAGCTGGTTTGCGAATTGGCAAACTGATTACTGAATAAAAAGGCAAATAGGAAAATATGGAAAACGTAAGTTCTCATAAAAATCATTGTGTTTTATTTATAACCAACACAACGACAGCGTATTAATCTCTCGAGATAAATCTAAACAAACGACCGTAATTATTTACAATATTATCTGCAAACAGCATAAAAGTCGGATAAAAAGAGTTTTTACGAGATATTAACCTAAAAAATCAGTCTTTTTCCGTAATAATAGTCGGTTTTTGATATTTCTGAAAAGGCTGCTTTAATAATTCACCAATTTTACCATTAGCAACTTCGTCTGGAAACACATCTACACCATAGATTATTTTATCCCGATCTAACTCCATATACGTTCCTAGGATCCTATCCCAAATGGAGAAAATATTTCCGTAGTTAGAATCTGTATAAGGCAGAATATAATGGTGATGGACTTTATGCATATCAGGTGACACAAACACATAACTCATGAGCTTATCAAGCTTTCTAGGCATTCTTATATTAGCATGTGTTAATTGGGTGAATATGACAGATAGTGATTGATATAGAAATACAATAGCTATAGGTGTTCCCACAATAAACACACCCAAAATGGTAAAGGAAAACCGAATGACACTCTCTATAGGATGGTGTCTATTTCCGGTAGTTGTATCCACATGGTGATCTGTATGATGCACCAAATGAACCATCCAAAGTGGTTTGACTTTATGCTCTACAAAATGTGCTAAATAGGCTCCGAAAAAGTCCAATAACAGCACTCCCAAAAGCGCATATAAACCAAGTGGCATTTCTGGTAACCAATTAATAATACCGAAATTATTGGCTGCTACCCAATCCGTAGATTTTAGCACTAAAAAGGCCAATCCAAAATTGATAATAATGGTAGTCAGTGTAAAAAACAAATTTGGCCAAGCATGCTTCCATTTCTTGTAACTAAATTGAAATAAAGGTAAGGCACCTTCTAAAAACCAAAAAAACATAATACCACCTACTAATAAAATACTTCTGTGTAATGTGGGAATGGTTTCAAAATAAGTGATCATTGCTTCCAAATTCTTTTTTGTTTAAAGATACTAAAAAGTTCAATTTAAAATTTAATACGTTTTTTCATTTCTTCAACAATATGATAAGCTGCAGGGCAGATTTCTACATTTTTCATGGTAAGATTAGATATTTGTTGAAATTTTTTTCTATCTGTATGTGGGAATTCGCTACAGGCTTTTGGCCTAACCTCATAAATGCTGCAATAATTATCAGCTCCTAAAAAGGTACATGGTACGGATTGTAATACGTAATCATTTTCTTCATCAATCCGCAAAAACTGATCAATAAAGGGTTGAGGCTTCATTTTAAAATGCTTGGAAATCCGCTCCACATCCTTATCGGTAAATAAAGGTCCAGTTGTTTTACAGCAATTAGCACAATCCAAACAATCCGTACGTTGAAATTCTGCTTCATGAAGTTCTTGCATGATATAATCCAATTGCTTGGGTGGTTTCTTTTTTAGTTTTTTAAAGAAATCTTTATTCTCCTTATGCTTATCTTTGGCAAGTTTTGGAAGACTTTCTATTTTGGCTTTCAGGTTCAAATTTTCTGGTTTGAGATTCAAATCGTTACAAAATTAGGAAAACCATCTTAACAACAAACTTTAAATAGTAAACTTTGAAATTAAAAGACATATTCGGAAAAGCATTATTGGATTATCAATCGGGAAATTACACGGAAGATTTAATTACTTCCACGAACATTTCTGAAGAAGATGAGCTACCCATCCCCTATTTATTTAGAACATTTAAGGACATGCCAAAACTTGAACAGAAAGCTTTACAATTAGCAAAAGGAACTATTTTAGATGTTGGGTGTGGCGCAGGAAGTCATAGTTTATATTTACAAGAACAAGGCTTTTCTGTTAAAGCCATTGATGTTTCGGAAGGCGCTATTGATGTAGCTATAAAACGTGGTGTAAAAAACGCTGAATTAAAAGCCCTTTTAGATGAAACCGAAACTTTTGACACCATTTTATTACTGATGAATGGTTCAGGAATTTTTCAAGCGTTATCTGAAGTCAGCACCTACTTAAAACATTTAAAATCTTTGTTGAATCCTGGTGGTCAGATTCTAATAGATTCTTCAGATATAAAATACATGTACGAAGATGAAGATGGCGGATTATGGATTGATACCCAAGCCAATTATCATGGCGAATTGGACTACTATTTAAGTTATAAAGGTGAAGATGAAATCCCTATGAAATGGTTGTATCTAGATTTTGAAACCTTGAATCTTGCGTGCCAAACGGTTGGATTAAAATGTGATAAGGTACTGGATGGTGAACATTATGATTATTTGGCACAATTAGCATTATAATAATTCAATATAGCCTCTAAATCATCACTTTTGAATATTTTTGTTTCAATTTTATTTACTAAACTTGGACAATCTTGGAAGTATTCTTTTGCTTTCTTTTTAAAACCAGACATTACCAAAGCAGCAGCACTTTCTAGAGGAACTTCATCTTTAAATTGAATTAATTGTTGTTCAAATATTCTAACATGCGAATTCGTGTTTTTAGATACCGTTCGTATTAACAGTCTTAAATCTCCATCAACAAGTAACTCGGCAAACCCAAATTTAGATTTTTTCTCATTTTTAGGAAAAACGACAAATCTAGCAGATCGTTTTCCATTAATTTTTCGCCCTTTCACTCTGGTTCTATAATCTAATTGAAAGACAATACTATCAATTTCCTTCGCCTTTACTGTATGGGTTGGTTTTCCCTTGCCTTCTGAAAGTCTAAACGTTTCATTACCTCCTGAAACACTATTTGAAGTTGGCATAGACATTCGTCCTTCTCCCTTCAATGAAGTACCATCTTTTAAATAAACAACGGCTTCTTCCCAATCCGTATTATATTGAGAAAAACTAAATTGAAAACACAGTAAAATAAATATGATGCTAATTTTTTTCATTTTTATAAATTTATATAAAACTTCTAATGCTAATGCTACTATAAAAATAATACAGAAACACCAATTTGAAATACCTATTTCAAATTTACGATTCAAAATTTAAGGCTGACTAATTAAAGCGCAATTATCAGTTTCAAATTAATTTTTCAACTTAAATGAAAATGCAAATCTCACCACTATCCTACAACCAAACACCTCAAACCCATGACTTCATTCCTAATGCCAAAAAACTAATAAACTTGCTTTCCTCCCAAATAGGTTTGTTCCACTTTAGTTTCAGGAACTTGATGAATATCAACACTCATAATATCACGATCAAGCATAATAAAATCGGCAAACTTACCAGCTTCTATACTACCCTTTTCGTTTTCTTCAAAATTAGAATAAGCTGCCCAAATAGTCATACCACGCAAAGTCTCTTCCCGTGATAAGGCATTTTCCATTTGAAAACCATCTTTAGGAAATTCCTCTAAATCCTGTCTGGCAACTGCGGCATAAAAGGTTAAAAAAGGACTTACTTTTTCCACAGGAAAATCAGTTCCTAAAGCCACTTTCCCGTATGTATCTAATAACTTTTTATAAGCATAAGCACCTTTAATACGTTCAGCTCCTATCCTATCTTCAGCCCAATACATATCACTAGTTGCATGTGTTGGTTGGATGGATGGCAAAATGTTATCAAATTTTTCAAAATCTTCAGGTGATACAATTTGCGCATGCTCAATACGCCAGCGTCTATCATTTTTGCCATTGAGTACTTTTTTATAGATATTTAAAACGGCATGATTGGCCGAATCACCAATAGCATGTGTATTCAATTGGAATTCTGAATTCGCAATTCGTGTTGCGGCTTTTTCTAAATAATCTAAACTCGTAACCGGTAAACCATAAACGGTTTGTGCATCGGAATACGGCTCACGCAATAAAGCACCACGCGATCCAAGCGCGCCATCAGACGAGATTTTAAACGAGCGAATATGCAAACGGTCCGTTTTTACAATGCCGTTTTTCAAGTAGTAATCTAACTGATCTTCCGTACCACTTGCCATGACGTATAAACGAATTTTTAAATCGCCCGTCTGATACAAACTTTCCATTATTTCAATAGCATCAGCCGACACTCCGGCATCATCAATAGTGGTTAAACCATATTTAAAACAGTCTTCTTGAGCGGCTAAAAGCGCTTTCACACGTTGACTTCTTGAGGCTACTGGCCAGTTATTAAAAACAAGATTTTGAGCACGATCTACTAAAACACCTGTTAACTTGCCGTCCTTTTTAATGAAATCGCCACCATCAATCTGACTGGTTTCAGTTACCGTTCCTAAATCTAATGCTGCTTGATTAAACAAGGTAGCATGACCATCCACACGACCTAAAGCAATAGGTGTATCAGGGAAAAGCTGATTTAATAAGGCATTATTAGGAAATTCTTTTTCTTCCCAATCATTTTGGTCCCAACCTCTGGCATAAATAACCCCAAGTTGATTCTCGTTCTGAAAATCTAAAACGCGCTTTACAACATCATCAAAACTATCCGTACCCATTAAGTCCACACTTAATAAATTATTACCTAAACCTTCAAAATGCGCGTGTGCATCAATTAAACCTGGCACAATAGTTTTACCTTGGGCATCAATAATGGTATCTGCTGCGTATTTTTCTTGAAGTATTTTTGAAGACGCAATTTCTAAAAACTTGCCATCTTTTATGGCGAAGGCTTCAGCTTTATCAAAATTACCATTTACCGTGTAGATGTTTCCGTTGATTACAATAGCATCAACTGGCGTTTTTTCTTTTTGACAAGACAATACGGTTGCGAAAATGGCAAAGGTTAGAAGTTTTTTCATATTCATTTTAAAATTAGTTCTCGTTACATTCCTGCTTATTGTTGGAATACGCGAATGGACGTTTTGTAAAAATAGTAAAAGCGTTCAAATTTGAACGCTTTTACTATTTATTTTAGAATATTTGATGAAATCCTGAAACAAGTTCAGAATGATCATTCGCAATTAGAAGTCAAACTTATAAGTGGCACCAGCTAAAGCCTGAAAGCCTTGAACGGGATAATTTAACCATCGTTGGTAATTCTGACTAGCCATATTATTTGCTTTGGCATAAACCGATAATCGGTCGTTTATATGGTAACCAACATGTGCATTGGCATCAAAAAAGCCATCTAATGTTACTTGTTGTGTTGGATTTAGGAACGAAGGAAACAACGGGTTGTCAATGGTTTGAAAACCTGATAATGCCTCGCGCTCACCTTCATAAAACAAACTGGCGCCTGCAAACCATTTATCGCTAATTTGATAATCCACAAATAACGATGCTTTTATGTTCGGTAAATTCCACGCTTCCGCTTCATATTTAGTATCATAAATAAAATAATCGGCAGCCAAACCTAATGTAAAATTACGATTCACATCCACATTCAATTCGCCACCAAATGAAAAGGTTGATACATTATCATAAACGACTCCAAACGAATTCCCGTATTGATAGGATTCATTTAAATCGAAACCAAAAGGAATTAAATTGTTTCGGAATAAGGCTTTATCATTTTCAGCTTTGTAAGCACCTTTTATATTATACCCCATACTATTAGATATTTTCCCTTTCAACCCAACAAAAGCATGGTATTGTTGATCTGTTGGAATAATGCCTAATGTTGGTGAAACAAATGGGTTATCTTGTGCAAAGCTATAATAGGTATTCTGAATTAAGCCACCTTTAATACCACCATAAGCAATAACCAACTCATCCACCACACGATAGGAAGCAGAAATATTTGGATACACATAAAATTTGTTCTCTCCAGCTTCGGTATCATTTAAATACACCAAGGTTACACCTAAATCTAATGTTAAATCATCTTGAATTAATTGATACGTTGGTGATAAACCGACATTGAAATTCCCATATTTCAGTTCGTCATTCGTTATGTAATTTCTATCGAAACTACCACCAAGATAATCGATGGTTAATTCCGCATTAATTTCGAAATCGCTAATAGCAATATCTGAACTTACCTTCGCATTGAAATGATTTTCTCCTGATCCATTATCGTCTCCAAAATGTCTAAAAAGCACGGTTCCTTTATCAATATAGGCATCTTCAAAAGCCACATCACCACCAACATGCACACCATAAAACGTATGTCCAGCGTCAATTCCTTGAGCATCTGCTTCGGTAAAACGCGGTTGATCCATACCATACCAATTATATATTTGGTGTAAACCACCAAGGTTTACATTCCAAGACATATCGCGATTGTTTTGACCATATGTTGCTTGTAATTTGGTATCATAAAAATTATCATCCAATAACACATCATTTATTCCACCTTGCGATGAATGATGACTAAAATAACCACCTACATTTTCTGTTCTACTAATAGCATGGTTTAAATAGACTTCACCCAAAATACTCGTATAACTCCCAAACCCTAAAGACGCATAATTATCATACAATTTGGGTGCCTTTTGCTTATCTAAAACGGCCGCTTTACCTTTTGCAGGTGTAAATGTAGAAGCTACTGGAATGGAAAAAATATTGTAGTCTATATCTTTTTTAGTTGCCGTAACATCATCATCCAATGATGGTGTTTCTTTTACCTTAAACGCATCAGAAATAGAAGGCGTGTATGGTTTTACGACATTAATAACGTTGGTATCCAACGTATCTTTATCGCGTTCTTGTGCCCACGAAAAAACCGATGTTACAAGGAATAAACTCGTAGATATTATATGAATGTGCTTGCGCATAGATTTATTTTTTGATTGCTGAAATTGCTGCTGTTTTGTCATAATAATTATATCCAATTAGTTTCCTGCTGGATCTCGTTCTTGTACGGATGCGTTTGTTTTTGCTTGCTCTGATTTAATTTTGGTAAGTTCATTTTGAGCTTCTGTGACCACATCATCATAATCCTTGAAATTTTCAATAACGCTTTCTAAAATATAGGTAGCTTGAAAGGCATCATTTAAGGCATAATAATTTTTAGCCATAAGCACCAAACCTTTGGCACTATACTTTTTATAACCTGAAAAATCCTTGGCTAATTTTTGAACTGTAACATTAGACGCTTCATGATTTCCTGCTTTATTTTCAAAATAAGCTTTGAAATAAAATGCTTCAGCTGCTGTTTCTCCCGATGCCGTTTTTTCAACTTCGGCATAAGCAGTTTTAGCACGTGTTTCATCGTTCGTTTTCATAGCGGAACGTGCAATAATAACATAAGCATCACTGGTAATTCTATTATCAATTTTTGATTGCTGCAATACCTTTTCAGCATAAGCAACAGCTTCATTATATTTATTTAACTGATAATTAGCTTTCATTAAATTGGATTGCGCATACACGACATTCTGTGGAAAACGCGCTTCGGTTTCCAAACGTTTTAGCACGGGAATGGCAGCTGACCAATCTTTAGAGTCTAAATGAATTTGTGATATCCGCGATAAAGCTTCCTCTGTAAACTCACTTGGTGTTGCACTAATAACCGCTTGGTAATGTGGCGCCGCATTTTCTTTTAAATCGGTTTTAAAGTATAACTGTGCAACATAAAAATGCGCTTTCAAATTATGAAGTCCCTTTGGAAACTGATTTAAATACCCATTAAATTGCTTAATGGCATCGTCCGTTTTGTTATCTAAATATTTCTTTTCGGCAGACTCGTACGTGGCATTATCTAAATCGGCATCAGAAACAGATACATAATCTAACGTTTGTACCCAAGCTGCATATTCATTTACACGACCTAAATCAATATAAATTAATCGAACTGTTGAAACCGCTTGATTGGCTTCAGCTGTATTCGGATAATTGGTAGCTACAGTTTTAAATTTATCGAGTGCTTCGTTATTTCTACTGGCATTATAATGCACCAAACCTTGACGTAATAAGGCTTTAGGCACGAAGGTGCTTCTCGGGTTTTCACGTGCCAAACGATCATACATTTTCATGGCTTCCACCGTTTGGTTGGCTTTGATGTAGGAATTACCAAGCTCGTACATGGCATCATCCCGAAGCGTAGAGTTTGGATATTTCTGAATAAATTCTTCTAAACCACCTATTTTCTGAGAAGATTTACCTTCATAACCTTCACTTAATGTTTTTTGGAAAAAGGCATAATCGGCATCCACCTTATTCATTTTTACAGCTTTATCATAGGCTACAATAGCAGCACTGTAATTACTAGACACAAAATGCGCATCACCCAAACGTAAATACGTATCGTTTAAACGCACGGGATCTAAATCAGTGCCTTGAAGAAACTTATTGAAAAACTCGCTGGATTTCGTGTAGTTCTTTTGCTTGAAATACGTATAAGCTATGTTATAATCACTGTTTTTATATTCTGGAGTTGTCGTTGCCGTATTGGATTGTTGAAATTGTTTGAATCCAATTAAAGCATCATCATAATTTGTTAAATTATAGTCGGTTTCTGCTTTCCAAAAGGTAGCACGAGTTGTGTATGTTTCGTTGATAGCTTCTTTAATGGATTTATTAAAAAGTGCTTTTGCTTCTTGATAATTTCCTTCATTGTACAATTCCAATCCACGATAAAAAGTCACTTTCTGATAGGCTTCCTTACTGGCAAAACTGCGTTTCCCTTCTAATAACTTTAAAGCTTCTTGATAATTTTTAGAGGTGATATAAGAATCAATTAATAGCATTTCAATTTCCTCTTTATAGGTTGAATTTGGATAGGTTTCCAAATAGGTTGTTAACACCTGCGGAACGGATTGATACGGATTACCAATTTCGTAACTAATTTTGGCATAGTTTAACCAAGCATCTTCTTGAATCTTTAAATCGAAATCCATTTGTGATGCATTTCGAAACGCATTTAAAGCCTCCTGCTTTTTATTCAACTTAATATAGCTTTCACCTAAATGGTAATAGGCATTTTGTGCCACACTATTATTACCATCAATAATTTTATTGAATTCTGAAATGGCTTTTTCAAAATCGCCTTGTTTGTAATGCGCATAACCCAATTGGTAATAATCGGTATTATTCCATTTACCATTTTTACCTTGATATTCGGTTAAATACGGAATAGCTTCCGCATATTTTTGTTGGTTGAAATAACTTTCGCCTATAATTTTGTTTAGCTCCGAAATTTCAACCCGATTACTTTTTGGCAATTGTGCTTTGGCGAGTTTAATAGCTTCGTCAAAATTCCCTAATTTAAAGTTTAAATCAGCTTGATAATAAGACAGCTTTTCTTTGTATTTTTCTTGATCGCTTACTTGATCAAAATAGGTGTTAGCTTCTTGATAATCATCGCTTTCATAAGCCATAAAACCAATGTAATATTTAGCTTGAGAGCCATATTCGGTAGAATTCTCAATACGCGATAAGTAGTTTCTAGCTGTTTTATAGTCTTTGGTTGCAAACGCAACATAGCCATTATTGAAACTAAATTTATCTCGCTCATTTCGGGATAAACTATTTTCGTCCACACGATCATACCATTTTTTAGCATGTGCATATTTTCCGTTCGTAAAATAATAGTCGGCCACATCTAAAAAAGCCGAATTTCGTTTGGTACTTGTTGGATGATTTTCAACAAAATCCTCAATAAGTTTGTCAGCATTTTGTTGGTTTAAACGAACAGCACAATTAGCCACGTAATAATCGCAATCAGCTATAATTTCATCGTTATCTGCCGTTTTTTTCAACTCCTTAAAAAGTGATTGTGCGGCTTGATATTGACTATTATTATATAAAGTCAGTGCTTTTTGATAATCAACCAAATGATTGGTGTACGCTTCTGATTGCTGTGCGTGACTGCTTAATAAAATTCCCAGTAAAAATATAAGCGAAAGAACCGTTTTTCTCAACATGAAACCATTTTTAAATTTAAAGATCAAAGATAATTTAATCTATATTTTATAACGTTAGAATTATGTTATAATTATAAACAGACTTATAAAAATGATAATTGTTACATACAATACATGTTTAATTAATTTCTGATGGATAAAACAAAAAAACTTGTGAAACAATTTATGATTTCTGCTTTCCCTTTTTGCCATTAATTGCTTACTTTGTCAAGCGTTATAAAACGCAATAATAATTATTTTAAAAATTCATGCAGCACGTACTTTATCTTAAGGATGCCTCTATATTTCAAGGCGACAGTTTGGTTTTATCTGATGTTAATGTTGAAATTAACAAAGGTGATTTTGTCTATTTAATTGGAAAAACGGGATCTGGAAAAAGTAGTTTTATGAAAACGCTTTATGGCGATTTAGAACTAACAAAAGGTGAAGGCAGCATTGTAGATTTTGATTTACGCAATTTAAAAGAGAAAGACATTCCGTTTTTACGCCGAAAATTAGGTGTCGTATTTCAAGATTTTAAATTATTAACGGATAGAACCATTAATGAAAACTTATTATTTGTTTTAAAAGCAACTGGCTGGAAAGACAAAAAAGACATGAATACACGTGTGGAAGAAGTCTTAGATAAGGTTGATATGAAAACCAAAGGCTTCAAATTCCCTCATGAATTATCGGGAGGTGAACAGCAACGTGTAGCTATAGCACGCGCTTTATTAAATAATCCAGAACTTATTTTAGCCGATGAGCCTACGGGAAATTTAGATCCACAAACTAGTGTGGAAGTTATGGAAGTACTACGCGATATTAATAAAAACGGCAACACCATTTTAATGGCAACACATGATTATGCGCTGCTACTAAAATACCCAAGTAAAACTTTAAAATGTGATGATAATCAGGTTTATGAAGTGGTACAACGTAAGGCTTAATTGACCTTCAAAATTCAAAAATTTTAGTAGTTACCAGTAAATTATAGATGGTCTCCATCTTTATATCATGTTATATAAAAAAAATAAAGTCATATTTACACTTATTGCAAATCATTGTAACCGCAATTAATTATGTAGATTTGACGCTTTGACTAAAATGCCCAAATGCTTTCTATTTTAATTCCAACATACAATTATAATGTATATCCACTAGCTAGTAAACTATTGGAAGACGCCCGTCGTTTAGGCATTCCATGTGAATTAATTTGTATGGATGATGGTTCTGATTCAGTTTTAAATACAGCCAATGAACAGATTAACACCTTACCCAATGGTACTTTTATCATTAGTAAAAAAAACAACGGTAGAACCCTTACGCGACAACTTCTAGCAAAACAAGCCAATAACGATTGGCTTTTATTTTTAGATGCTGATGTTATGCCGAAGAATGATACTTTTTTAAAAAAATATATGGATTTGATTAGTGACTCAAATCCCATTATTTTTGGAGGTATTGCGTATAATGAAAAAGATTACCAACTAGAAAACTCACTCCGCTTTAAATTTGGTAGTAAACGTGAAGTGGTAAGTGCTCAAAATCGAAATAAATTACCATATCGCGTGGTGTGTTCTGCAAACTTCCTAACCAAAAAAGCGATGTTTCTAGATATTAATGCGTTAAATTTAAATCATGCGTATGGTATGGATTACATATTTGGAATGACTTTGAAAACACAGTTAATTCCTGTAAAACATATTGACAATGAGGTTTATCATTTAGGTATTGACGAAAATCATAGCTTTATAGCTAAAACGAAACGAGGGCTTCAAACGTTACATTCTAGAAACAACGATATGATTATTTTGAACAATCAAATTAATCTTTTAAAATATTATAGATTATTAAAAAAGTTAAGACTTCATAATTGTTTTGGTCAATTTATGTTATATTTAGATAAACCTGTCATGTCAAATTTGGTCAACAGTAAAAACCCAAGTTTGTTTTTATTTGACTTATATAGGTTGGGGTATTTTTGTCGCCTTAAATAAGCATAAAATCACCTTGAGCCATTAATCTTTCAATTCTAAAATCAAATTGAATAATTTAACAACTTCTTCAAACCCACTTTTTTCAATTATAATTCCGCTTTATAATAAGGCGAATTTTGTAAAAAGCACCATTGATCAGGTTTTAAATCAGCATTTTCAAAATTTTGAAATAATTGTGATTAATGACGGTTCAACAGATGCCAGTTTAGAAGTTGTTCAAAATATTAAAAACGACAAAATTTCTATTTTCACAACTAAAAACCAAGGTGTATCAGCTGCCCGGAATTTTGGTGTTTCTAAAGCAAGAACCGATTATATGGTGTTTTTAGATGCCGATGATTCCTGGCTCCCAAATCATTTAGAAAACTTAAAAAACTTATTAGATGGGTTTCCAGACTGTGGGTTATACTGTACTGGTTATGCTAAAAAAATAAAATCGCATGTGTACCCAGCGTCTTTTAATAAGGTTCCAGATGACGTAAATTGGCGTGGAATTATACCCGATTATTTTGAGTCTAGCATAACGAATGCCATAGCATGGACTTCTGCCAGCATGGTTCCTAAAAGTGTGTTGCTAGAATTAAATGGTTTTGATGAACGCATTACGTTTGGAGCTGGTGAAGACACAGATTTATGGATCCGCATTGCATTAAGGTATCCCGTAGCTTTTAATAATGACGTTACAGCCATACATAATCTTCATGCAGAAAATAGAATTTCTAATACAAAAACAGATTTACGAAACTTTATAGATTTAGATAAGTATGACAGTTTCACCAAAAACCAACCTACTTTAAAAACGTATTTAGATATAAATAGATTTTCAATTGGAATTAAATACCGATTAAATGGACAGCATGTTTTGGCAGAATCCTACTTCCAAAAGATTGATCCTTATAGCTTGAATAGCAAACAGCGTATGTTAATAAAGAAGAATCAACAAACCTTGATTGTTTTAAAATACCTTCAAAAAAATTTAAGAAAATGGCGTATTAACCTATCGCCTTTTAAATAGTTCAAACGCTTCATAATCGCGAATATAATCGCTTTCATCATAATCTTCTGAAGCTAAAACCAAACAGACAGATCCTGAAGAAAAATTATCTATTTCACGCCAAATTCCCGGAACAATTAGCAAGCCTTTATCCGGTTTATTTAGGGTAATTTTTCGTTCATTTTCACCATCTTTTAGGTGTACTTCAAAACTACCACTTAACGCAACAAGCATTTGATATAGTTTTTTATGAGCATGACCACCACGATACGAATCGCTTGGCACATCATATAAATAATAGACTCTTTTTATATTGAATGGAATACAGTCTTTTTCAATTACGGCAAGTTTTCCACGTGTATCACTAACCGTTGGAACTTCAACAATTGAAACGTTATTTATGGTTGTTTTCATCTAAATTTTCAATTAATTTTTTCCAATCTTCACTAATATTTTCTAAAGATAACTTTTCGACACTCAATTTAGCATTTGATTTGCATTGCTGGTAGAGTGCCTCATCAAATATAAAACTATTCATGGCTTCTGCCAGAGCATTCGCATTATAATTTTCGACTAGCAAGCCATTGTGTTTGTTCTGAATAATTTCATCAGGACCTGATTGGCAATCTACAGAAATAACTGGTGTTTCTAAAGATAAGGATTCCGGTAATACCAACGGAAACCCTTCATAACGACTGCTTAGAACCGTAAACTTTGCATGTTTAGCATATACATAAGGATTATCGGTTTGCGGTTTAAACACGACATCTTTCTCTACTTTAAGCGTTTTTACAAAATCAGTTAACATGGTTTTATCTGAACCGCTTCCTAAAATTAAAAGTTTATAATTATGCTGTACTAATGCCGATTTCTTATAGGCTTCAATAAGCAACTTCAGATTTTTAGAATCATCATCTAATCGGCCATAAAATAAAATATAATCGGTTTCTAAAAGCGGATCATTATTTGGTTCTGACGCTCGTTTCTCAATGTTCTGAAAGTCAAATGCATTATGAATAAATTCAATAAATTTTAAGTTATATTTCTTTTTAAAATGAGTTGCAATGGCTTCAGAAACACCAATCATAACTTCATTTTTATACAAATAGTTACTTAACCAATCCTGTTTTGGAAACATGATATTCTTTTCAAACGAATGAATAACATAAACCGTTGGTGCTTTATAAATGAATTTGGAAATAATAAATTCCCGATACGATTGTACACGCGAACGATGATCTATAATAACATCAAAATTCTGTGTTTTTAAATACCTTTTAAACTTAAAAAGTCTTGAAATCCGGTTAAATGATGATTGCTTATCAGATTTGTAAAGCCCTAAATTAAATAAGGTTCCTGAATACGTATAAAACACGTCCGGAAAAATGGTAACAATATGCACATCATAACCTAGCCTATATAGCAAGTGAGACTGCAAAGCTGCCGCATGTTCCGCTCCACCTTTTCCAAGGGATGATACTACCAAACAAATCTTTTTATTGTTACTTTGCAAGAATTAGTTTTTAGAAATCAAATATAGTAAATGAAAATCTTATTATTAGGAGAATACAACTCTTCGCACTATACTTTAAAAGAAGGTTTGGAAAAACTGGGCCATGAGGTATTGGTAGTTGGACATGGTGATGGTTTCAAAAAAAGAAAAGTAGACATAAAATACACCTTAAAATACACTGAAGGTTTTTTTGGTAAGCTTAAATCTGTATTGTTTAGATTATTTGGTTTTGATATAACATCCATGGATGTAAAAAGGCAGTTTGATACTTTTAAAGACCAATTAATAGGTTTTGATGTTGTTCAATTAATAAATGAAGCGGCTTTTAATACGACACCTAAAGTAGAAAAACGTTTATTAAAGTTCATTTTTAAAAATAACAAAAATGTTTTTTTAATGTCCTGTGGCACCGACTATGTGAGCGTAAAATATGCTTTTGAAAAAAAATTCAAATACTCGATATTGACGCCATATTTTGAGAATAAAGGCTCTAAAAAAGATTTCTGGCATGCGCTCATGCACCTAACAAAACCTTATGTAGACTTGCATGAATACGTATATGAAAACATAAAAGGTGCACTGGCTAGCGATTTGGATTACCACATTCCTTTATTAGGAAATAAAAAATATTTGGGCATGATGCCTAACCCTATAAATTTAGAAAAATTAGATTATATCGATTTAAAAGTAACCGATAAAATTGTCATTTTTCATGGTATCAATCAAAAGAATTATTACAAAAAAGGCAATGATATTTTTGAAGCTGCTTTGGAAATTTTAAAGAAAAACCATGCCGATAAAATTGATATTATAACAGTAAGGAGCTTGCCTTATGAAGCGTATATAAAAGCTTTTGATACGGCACATATTTTATTAGATCAAGTATTTGCTTATGACCAAGGTTTTAATGCGTTGGAAGCTATGGCAAAAGGCAAAGTCGTATTTACAGGAGCAGAACAAGAATGGTTAGATTATTATAATATTGAAGAAGATACGATTGCCATTAATGCGGAACCTGATGCTGAAAAAATTGCTAGAAAATTAGAATGGTTGATATTACATCCTGAAAAAATTTCAGAAATCTCCAAAAACGCTAGAGCTTTTATTGAGAAAGAACATCATTATGTTGATGTTGCAAAACTGTATTTAGAAAAGTGGGAATCTAAATTCTCGGAAAACGCAACTCCAAAGAAACTCTAGTTATATCCTTATTATTATTTACGGCTGCACCATGAATTAAAAAAGGCGTAAAAATTAAGGCGTCTCCCGGTTTTGGGTTTGGTCTTGTCATTTTAATACTTCCGGTTTTGGTTTCCAATATACATGGCACATAATATATATTACCATTAATTTCGGCACCTTTACTCTCGGTTCTTAAAATGTTATTTTCTGGAATTAAATGGCTACCAGGAAAAACAGGCAAAGATGAGTTTTCATTGCAACCTTCAATTGGAATCCAAACGTTTATAATATCTTCCCAATAGCTTAAATAACCATCTCTGTGAGGTGGATTTATATCTAAAGAATTCGGTCTGCTTATCCTGATTTGGATATGCGATTTTTGGAGTTCTTCAACCCAAGAAGTTAATTTATAACCTAAAATAGCTCCAAAACGTTCTGCCAGCGCATCAATATTAAAGTCGAAATCTTCGTTTTCTAAATTTCTAGTGATGTTAATTACTTGGTTGTGACGTTCGTCTGTGTTAACTACTTCGTGGTATTTGGCTAGTGTAAAATTGTTCTCATCAAATGAAATATTATTTGCTTTAATAGCCTTAATTATATTTTGAGTTAAAGACTCTTTCAATCTTGAAAATTCATCATTAATAAAAGCTTCAACAACTTTATACCCGTCATGCTCCCAAGGCATTTTTGATAAAACACTATTTGTTTTATTATAGAGCAATTCTTCTTTTCCCCAGAAAAACGCACCCTTTACATTAAACTCATAAGTTTTATCATCAATATATATATGACAGGTTTTTGTATTCATAGGTTTAAGAATCTAATTCATCTTCATTTTCATCTTCAGAAATCACACCAAACAAAGATGAACTAAAAATAAGCAATATCAGTCCGTAATATAAAACATAGGATGCAAAATGTGCAATATTAGCACCTTTCACACCATAAATATCTATAAAGTAAATACTCATGAAATATAAAATGGCAACTGAAAAAGCTTCGGTTATAATATAATGCCAGAACATTTTTTTTGCTAAAAACTGATACGCAATCACAATGGAAAGTACTTTTACAAAATCGCCCAATAATTGCCACAAGAATAAATCGGCTACAGGTTCAAACTCTTCTGAAAACACGACTAAAACAATAATATTTCGCAGTAAATAAATCACTAGTAATCCACCTGCAAAAATTGGAATTATCGATTTATAGAAGTTAAAAACTTCAGCACGGAACTCTTTTTTATTATCAATTTCAGAAAATCTTGGTAAAATATAAAGTGTTAATAAAGAAGATACAAACATTAAGTAATATCGAGAAATCCGGTTCATAGCTTCCCAAAAACCAGCTTCTTTAAGTCCAACGGTATCAGTAATATAATTCCGAATGGCGATGGCTACAATTGGCAGTAAAAAGGCTGAAAAAATAGCCATTACTGAATATGAGCTCAATTTTTTTACATAGTCTAGACTTATATGTTTCACCTGAATTAATCCCGCTAAACTACGCCTGTTAGCAATACCAACCAATGTAATAAAGAACAATAAGGATTCTGAAATAACAACCGAAATTAAGGCGCCATCAATACGTTCTTTATAAATTAATAAGATGGTTATGGAAAGCCCAAAAATCTGCCCAATAATATTAATAACAATCAGTATTTTATACTTTGAAAAGCCATTCAAGATTCCAAAAATGAACATGTTTAAAGCATAAAATGGCAATGCAATTGCCATAATCCGGATAACATAAGCATAGTCATTATAATATGCAAAGACGTAATCATTGAGTTCGTCAGCAAAAAAATAGCAGAAAAAAGACACGATTACTGTTGCAATAAAACCGGAATAGAAAACCGTTGAAATCGTTTTACTGAGTTCCAAAGTATTCTCCTTGAATTCGGCAACATATTTTACCACACCATTATACAAGCCCAATATAGAAACTGCCTGAACAGAACTTAAAAAATTACGCAAATTTCCAATTAAAGCCATTCCTTCTGCTCCAACATATAACGCAATAGCCTTAGATGTTAAAAACCCAGAAATGATTTTAACTAACATTGAAACCGAGTTTAAAGAGGCAACCTTAAACAAGACATTACTATTAATATAGTTTAATAAACGTTTCAATTAGTAGGTGTTTAGGATGTTAATAATTTTTATCACATCAGATTCTAACAGTATTGGACTCATAGGAATACTAACTACATTGTTATGTATAGTTTCCGTAATTGGTAATTTTAAATGCGCATAGTTTTGTAGTGCTGTTTGTTTATGTGGTGGAATTGGGTAATGGATTAAGGTTTCCACATTATGCGTCTTCAAATGGTTTACAAACACAGTTCTATCTTCTACCTGAACCACAAAAACATGAAATACATGATTTTCCGAACCATCATAGAATGGCAGTTTAATTTTAGGGTTTTTAATACCTTTCAAATACTGATTTGCTACTTTGCGTCTTTCGTTATTATCAGCATCTAAATCTGGTAATTTAATATTTAAAAAAGCAGCTTGAAGGGCATCTAAGCGTTTATTATAACCAACACGTGTATTCACATATTTTTCTTCAGAACCATAATTTCGTAATTCAGAAATAACTTGTGCTAATCCCTTATTATTTGTTGTTACTGCTCCAGCATCTCCTAATGCACCCAAATTTTTTCCTGGATAAAAGCTAAACGCAGCTGCATCTGCCAAATTTCCTGCTCTTTTTCCGTTGGAATATTTTGCACCTTGCGCTTGAGCAGCATCTTCAATGACTAGTAATTTATGATTTTTAGCTAGTTGATTTACACCATCCATATTGGCCAATTGACCATATAAATGTACGACCAAAATAGCTTTTGTTTTTGATGATATGTGTTTTTCAATTTCAGAAGCATCAATGTTGTAAGTTTCTGAATCTGGCTCTACGAAAACAGGTTTTAAGTCGGCATGGATAACGGCTAAAACACTTGCTATAAACGTATTTGCAGGCACGATAACTTCATCACCAGATTTTAATTCACCTAAGGCGATGTAGGCTTTAAAAATTAAAATTAAAGCATCCAATCCATTACTGACACCTATGGTATATTTAGTACCACAATATTGCGAAAAACGCGTTTCAAAGGCATCAACTTCAGGACCAAGAATGTAGTTTCCGTTTTTTAAAAATTGTTGAAATTTTTCTTGAAATACTGCTTCATAACGTGCATTTATTGCTGGAAGATCTAGAAATTTTATCATAGCATCACGTTATTTAGTTTTACATGATTACACACGGGTACCGAATAAAAATCCTGGGTCATACTGCGCGCTCCAAAACCTTCTTTCCAATATAGTAATCCAGAATTCACCTGTTTACCTTGATTTTCATTAGAAATACCAAAGTCGAAAAATAGTTTATCCTTACATGCATTTTTCAAAAGAAAGTCATGTAAAAAATCCAAACTACCTAATTGATTTTTATCGGCATTTCCCGAAATATATTGCGAATGTGCTACGTGATCTGTTATAAAAATCGTGGTTCCTGCTACCAAATCATCATTTTTATAAACGTTGAATTGCTTAATATTATTAGGAAAACGCTCCTGTAATAATTTGATTTCTTCTAATGAATGAACCGGTTTCGCTTCATGCTTTTCTTCCAAATTCGGAATAAGAATAGTATTCCAAAATTCATCAAAAAGATTGTCGTTCTTAACAACTAATTGATTTTTAATGGCGCGTTTTACACCATCTTTACGGTCTTTTGAAAACGCTATTTCTTCAGACAGCTTCACAACCGAAAGCATATCACGCCTGATTAGTTTAGCTTCCATCAAAAACATGAGGTAATTAATTTCATCGTTTGGAATACTTGAATAAATAGCTGGCAATTGTTTAAGTTGCAATGTATCAAATCCTTCAGATTCAAAAAATAGAAGAAGACTTTTAAAAATTTCTAAAACTGCTTGGAATTTTAATTTGGCACTGTATACCAAACCACCATAGGTTAATCCTTGATGACTAAATACTATTTTTTCTACTTTATTAGCAGGAAAAACGGCAATTGGTTTATCCTTTTTAAATATAATAACAGACGCATCTTGAAAACGATCTTGATGATAGTCCATAAAATCCCGATGGAACAAGAATGTGCCATTTTTAGAATTATGAACCAATTTATTCCATTGGGAATAAAAAGACGGTTCATAAAACTGAACAGAATATGCGGAATTATTTAAATGGCTATCGGTCAAAATTTAAATTTATTTACAAGCGGTTTTAAGAACCACCAATCTCTTTCTTTAAAATACAACAGCACACTAATTATAATTAAAAATTCAAAAGGAAAACTGAATCTATTATTGGTACCATAGGTTAATAGTGCTTGAAGTATGGATGCTATAAATATAACCGACATTATTATAAAACCGATGTCTATTGTTCTATTTTTAATGGCTTTTATAATTAAAACTGGCACTAGAAGTAAAAAAACAAATCGGAATAGATATAAAATGGGTTCTTGAATATACCAAATACCACGAAATAGTTTATTGGCATATTTAAAATTGAAATCGTTATAATTCCAATAAAGCGTAGGGTTCCAGAAATCCCTCCAGGAATAAAAAACCACTTGATGCAAGTATTCCATGGGATTGTTAGCTATGGTAACTTTTGCATATGCAGTTAGTGCCTTGGATAGTTCTGAAAATTCCATGTTATATTTATCATAAGCGCCATCATCATAAGCATACCAAATGGACATGGCAATGTCTTTGTTTTCTATAATAGCTTCGTCACGATATGCTACATAGGGTTCTGAAAGCCATTTGAATTCATCAGGAGATTTTTCGGCAAAACGCACACAATTCTGGGAAATATAAACACCCATTAACGTGGTAGAAGAAAAATAACCGTGATGTTTTTCTATTACTGATGACCATCCTAAATACGCTAAAACAGGAAATACTAAAATGATGAATCGCGAAGCTAATAATTTAAAATTTTTAGGCTCCTTTAAAAACCAAAAACCATATAATAGAAAAGGAATATATAAATAAAATGGCTTGGTAAGCACTAAATAACCAAACAGTAAACCCAGTATCACGTGCATGGCAAACGTTTGCTTGTTCAGGGTTATTAAGTAAAAAGCAAGCGTTATTAATAACAGAATAAAGGACTCCATTAAAATTGCCGTTTCAAAAAAGTATATATGTATAAATGTTTGCAAAAACAGTGTAATATAGAGACTTTGCTTTTTAGAAAACCTTAAATTTTGTAATAGTAAATACCACAAAACAGCTGTAATAATACCAAATAGCCATTGATAAAAAACAGTAACATACAAATTACCAAAGGATAGCGCTAAAATTAATGCGTAACCTGGTGTTCGCGCACCATCATAACCAGAATAACTTAAAGCAGAAATATGTTCGGCTAAATCAATATAACCCGAACTATCCGGATAGATTGTAACATGCGTATAAAACACAAAAAAGATGAGCATACGCACCAGCAAACCAAACGCACTGATATAAATTATATTGGTATCCTTTATCATGTTTATAAAATAGCCTTATTATTTAAAAGTTACGGTTTCAAATTTACCAGTTTTCTACTATTTGGGAATCTGCATAATAGGCAACTTTCTTATTTCCGGTTTGTTTGCTCAAAATATTTAATTGAAGCGATCCTAAAACAAAAACACCTATGCTTATTAATAAGGAATTAAAAAGCGTTGCCATCAAGGTACTACTCCAACCAGGAACCGCAACATCAATCACATATTTTTTATAGAGAATAAAGCCTGTTAAAATAAGAATGCCAAAAATTAAAAACATACAAAGTTTTATAAATACAAAAAGCAAGCTTTGTGCATTTTCCACAAAGGAATTGACAGCGTGATAAAATAAGTTTTTGAAGCCCATTTTAGATTCGCCAGAAATTCGTTGATTCCTATCCCATTTAACTTGTGTTTTATAGCATTTCTGATTATCAAGAAAAGCCGCTAAATGCACAAAGGAATTTTCAGTAGTCGTGTTCACTAGCTTCGGACTCATCATACAGAAATTGCCGAAGTTTAAGCGTTTACCAATGACTACTTTAAATAAGCTTTGATACAATCGGTAAAAGAATTTAAAGCGCCAATTTTCATTGCGCTTGCCTCGGATTACCTGTACCAAATCCTTATCTGTATGTTTCAATAATTCTTGTATAGCTACAGGATCATCTTCACCATCTGCATCCATGATAATTACATTATCAAAATTTTTAGAATGTGCGTAGATGAGTCCTTGTTGAATAGCTTTTTGATGTCCCATATTGAATTTCAAAGCTAACAGCACAGTGTTTATAGTAGGTGACGCTATCTTTAAGTTTGCAATTCGTGCTTTAGTATCATCAAGTGAGCCATCGTCAATATAAATCAGCTCGAATAAAAAAGGAAGCTTTTCTAATTTCGAAACAAGCTGACTAGTAAGAATATCAATTCCTGAACTTTCATTATAACAAGGTAAAAGAATGGCTATTTTTTTCATTTTATACTAATAATATATGCTTTAGAATAGATTCCACAGGTTTAATTCTGAATTATTACATTTTCAGTCATCACAAAATAAACACGTTTAAAAAACAAGCACATACATACATTTGACGTAAATATAGTAAAAGTCTAAACTTTCTTAATCATTAAGTAATAAAGATTTAAAAGCATGAATAAACCATTGAATAAATTGATTAACCAACGCGTTCCGTCTTTTCAATATCACCTTTTTTCAATGAGATAAGAAAACAAAAAAAGAGGAATCGTTTTACGGATTCCTCTTAAGTATATAATTACATACTAGAATTTTGATTAGAAATTCTTATTACGTTTTCTTTCAACTTCTGTTAAGTAAATTTTACGTAAACGAATATGATGTGGTGTTACCTCAACATATTCATCTTTCTGAATATATTCTAAAGCTTCTTCTAAAGAGAATTTAATTGCCGGAACAATTTTCGCTTTATCATCAGCACCAGAACTACGAACGTTACTTAACTTTTTGGTTTTGGTTACGTTAATGGCCATATCGTCACCACGTGAGTTTTCACCAATTACTTGACCTTCATAAATATCTTCACCTGGATCAACGAAAAACTTACCACGATCTTGTAATTTATCAATAGAGTAAGGTATTGCTTGACCTCTTTCCATAGATACTAATGAACCATTTTGACGTTCTGGAATACCACCTTTTAACGGTTGGTATTCTTTAAAACGGTGCGCCATAATAGCTTCACCAGCTGTAGCTGTTAATAATTGGTTACGTAAACCAATAATACCACGTGATGGTACTAAAAACTGACAAACCATACGGTCACCTTTAGCTTCCATACTAGTCATTTCACCTTTACGCATGGTTACCATTTCAATAGCTTTACCTGAAACATGTTCTGGTAAATCAATTGTCATTTCTTCAATTGGCTCACATTTCACACCATCAATTACCTTGATAATTACTTGTGGTTGACCAATTTGAAGTTCATAACCTTCACGACGCATGGTTTCAATTAAAACCGATAAGTGTAATACACCACGACCGAAAACCATAAATTTATCAGCACTATCCGTATCTTCAACACGTAAGGCTAAATTCTTCTCCAATTCTTTATATAAACGATCTTTAATATGACGAGATGTTACAAATTTACCATCCTGACCAAAAAATGGCGAATCATTAATAGTAAATAACATACTCATTGTTGGCTCATCAATAGCAATTGTTTTTAAACCTTCTGGGTTTTCAGCATCTGCAACAGTATCACCAATTTCAAAACCTTCAAGGCCTACAATAGCACAAATATCACCTACTTGAACTTCTTCTACTTTTTTACGGCCTACACCTTCAAAAACATGTAATTCCTTAATTCTATTTTTTACAATACTTCCGTCTCTTTTTACTAACGAAATATTCTGACCAACTTTAAGTTCACCACGTGTTAAACGACCAATTGCAATTCGACCTGTGAAAGACGAAAAATCTAAAGATGTAATTAACATTTGTGTGTTTCCTACCGGAATTTTTGGCTCAGGAATATGCTCAATAACCATATCTAATAATGGCTCTATATTATCTGTTTCGTTTCTCCAGTCGTCACTCATCCAGTTATTTTTAGCTGAACCGTAAACGGTTGGAAAATCTAACTGCCACTCCTCTGCACCTAATTCGAACATTAAGTCGAATACTTTTTCATGCACCTCATCTGGTGTACAGTTTTCTTTATCTACTTTATTAATAACTACGCAAGGTTTTAAACCTAGATCGATAGCTTTCTGCAACACAAAACGCGTTTGTGGCATAGGACCTTCAAAAGCATCAACTAATAAGCAAACACCATCAGCCATGTTTAAAACACGTTCCACTTCACCACCAAAATCGGCGTGACCAGGTGTATCAATAATATTAATTTTCGTTCCTTTATAAATTACCGAAACGTTTTTAGATGTAATAGTAATTCCACGTTCACGTTCTAAATCATTATTATCTAATATTAAATCACCTGTATTTTCGTTTTCACGAAATAATTGACAGTGGTACATAATTTTATCCACCAAGGTCGTTTTACCGTGATCGACGTGAGCAATGATTGCAATGTTTTTTATTTGAGCCATATATGGTGCCTTATTTTAAGCGTGCAAAGGTACATTAAATTATTTTCTAATTTAACATCTGAACAAATAAATGTTAATCACCTCGTAATATTAGGGTTATGCAGGAATATTTGTAAGTTAATTTGGTATTTACACACAATAAATCCATGTAAAATCATGGTAAAAAAAACAATTTTTTACACCCACATAATTTAGTTAATAATTTGTTATATTCGATTTTTAATATACGAACTATTTGTATATTTCGTTGTATAAAAGTGATAGTAAATATAATTTTCACCTCGATTAATAGCAAAAAAGAGGCTTTATTTACTACAAAACATAAGTGTAAAACCTAATTTTTGTAGCCATGAAACCAATAAATGAGTATTATAAGTTTATTCCCTATTTATATTTTATTGCAGCCATAACCTATTGGTTTACGGATGTGAATAAAAATGAAGGCATATCTGCCTATCCTATTTTATTATTTGCTGTACCTTTTGTTTGGCAACTTTTTAAACCGAGCAAGCATCTTAATTTTACGCTAGGTATTATTTTTGTCTGCTTATCGTCCTATATGATATTAGCGTATTTATCAGATTTATTTAAAATTATTTCATTTTCAGAAACTGTTAAAAGCTTCATCATTGTAGGTGGTCTATTTGTTTTTACCAATTTTGCCATGTCCCTTTGGATGATAAGAAATAGCATTAAAAAAACTTTTTAAATGTGTATCTTTGCAGACTAAAATTCAGTCCAAATGATACTTAAAGACGTACCAAAATTAAAACATACAGATTCAGATAATTTTTTCCTGCTAGCAGGCCCATGCGCCATTGAAAGCGAAGAAATGGCTTTGCGTATTGCGGAAAGAATTCTGACCATTACAGACAAGCTAGAAATTCCATTTATATTTAAAGGAAGTTTTAAAAAAGCCAACCGCAGTCGTATTGACAGTTTTACGGGAATAGGTGATGAAAAAGCGCTTAAAATTCTTAAAAAAGTTTCTGAAACTTTTGATGTTCCTACTGTAACGGATATCCATGAAGTATCTGATGCTGCCATGGCTGCTGAATATGTGGATGTTTTACAAATTCCTGCTTTTTTAGTGCGTCAAACGGATTTAGTAGTTGCCGCTGCCCAAACAGGCAAAGTAGTAAACTTGAAAAAAGGACAATTTATGAGTCCGGAATCTATGAAACATGCCGTGCAGAAAGTTAAAGATTCTGGCAGCAATAAAGCATGGATTACCGATAGAGGTACTATGTTTGGCTACCAAGATATGATTGTTGACTTCCGTGGTATTCCAACCATGCGCGAATACGCACCAACTATTTTAGATGTTACGCACTCCCTACAACAACCTAATCAATCAGCGGGTGTTACTGGTGGACGTCCGGACATGATAGAAACAATTGCCAGAGCTGGTATTGTTAACCACGTTGACGGCTTATTTATTGAAACACATTTTGATCCAGCAAATGCCAAAAGTGATGGTGCTAATATGTTGCATTTGGATAATCTTGAAAAACTATTAACCAATTTAGTTGCGATTAGAAAAACGGTTCAAAGTTTATAAATTTCCTTACTTTTGCATGCTGAATAAAAGGCGCATTTTTATTTTTATTTTGATATGCTGTTAAGGAATTCATGGTACTTACGTCCAATACTTCACCTAACTAAATAATTGATTAAAACGAATGATAGTAAACCCAACTAAAATGCTATTTATAGTATTTTTTAGCATTTTAAATTGGAGTGCTTTTTCTCAAAAAGATTCAACTTCACTTTACACATCCCATAATAAGGGTAAAATATTTTTAAGCTGGGGCGGGAACAGAGATGCTTTTACCAAATCAGATATTACTTTTAAAGGCGATAATTATAATTTTACTTTAGAAGATGTAAAAGCTCATGATAAGCCGAAAGGATGGCATATAGATTATATTAATCCAACGCGACTTACCATACCGCAAACCAATTTGAAAGTAGGCTATTTTATAACCGATAATTATTACGCAGCTTTTGGTGTGGATCATATGAAATATGTTATGACTCAAAACCAATATGCTAATATTGATGGTTATATTAATTTGCCTGCAGGTGAACCTGGTGCTATTTATAATGGTGTATACCAAAATGAACAAATTCTAACCACGGAAGATTTCTTAACCTTTGAACACACAAACGGATTGAACTACGTGTATTTGGAATTTGGAAGGTTTGATGATTTATCATTTCTATTTGGCATTAAAAACACGGATATCTTTCAAATTAATATTACGGAAGGAATTGGTGCTGGTGTTCTTTATCCAAAAACAAACACCAAATTATTACAAAAAGACAGGTATGACGAGTTTCATGTGTCCGGTTATGGTGTATCTTTAAATGCTGGATTAAATTTAACCTTCTTTAAACATTTCTTTATTCAAGGTGACTTAAGAGGCGGTTTTATTAATATGCCAGATATTAGAACAACCAGTAATTCCAATGATAGCGCATCACAACATTTTATGTTTATACAAAGTGTTATTTCTTTTGGAGGTATTTTTAGAATATAATTATGATTGAAATTAGAGAAGCAGTAATAGACGATTTACCTGAAATAACAAGCCTTTTCAGGAATACCATTTTACATATTAATTCTAAGCATTATACTGAAAATCAAATAGCCGTTTGGGCATCTGGTGCAGATAATGAAAAGAAATGGACGGCTCGTATCACTAAAAACTATTTTATTGTTGCTGAAGAAAATGACACCATTGTTGGTTTTGCCTATTTAACGCAAGGCAATTATCTAGACGGATTGTTTGTTCATAAAGACTACCAACGTCAAGGAATTGGCGCCAAATTATTACGCGTTATTGAGTCGCAGGTAATGATGGCTGGTTTTAAAGAAATAAAATCGGATGTTAGCAAAACAGCGCTTCCATTCTTTGATGATTACTATTACGAAGTCGAAAAAAAACAGCTTAAACATTTAAAAGGTGAAGTTTTTGAAAACTATATCATTTATAGAACGTTGTAATCACCGCCAAAACGATTTGTCTTTGTGTTCATAAACTTCTTTTAATATATCCATCAAAACGTCATCATTGACACCTTCAAGGGTTTTATACCGAAGCGATTTAACTATTTTACGCTTTTCGGAAACTAAATACTGATCAAATTTTTTGGATATATAAGCCGAATGCCAAAAACCAACATCCACATAATCTTTACTTTGATTGATATAACAAATAGGCCGTTTCCCGATGTAATAACAAGGTAATTTCCATTTATATTTTAATTCAGCTGTTGGCAAGGTGCGTATTATGACAGCTTGAACATGCATCATAATCGACTTAAATGGTTCGGGCTTATTTAAAATATAGACGTCGGCTGGTTTCATATTTTTTTCTCTTCATTCAAATTTAACATAAATTTATTTGTAATTATTCGAAATTAAAAACTAACTTTGTATTTCAAAGTACTTTTATATGGAGTCAAAAGATTATTTAAAAGACATTACCGAAATTAAAAACCTGATGAATAAGTCGTCAAGGTTTATTTCATTAAGTGGTTTATCAGGCATTCTTGCTGGAATTTATGCGCTTATAGGTTCAGCAGTTGCCTATTGGATGGTTATGAAGTATAGTAATGGCACACTTATTTTAGATGGTTATATTTTTAAAATCGTGATGATCGATTTATTTTTAATCGCCTTTTTAAGCATAATAACCGGTATTTTCTTAACCACTAGAAAAGCCAAAAAACATGGTGAAAAAATTTGGGATGGGACTTCCAGACGATTAGTAATAAACTTTTTAATCCCTCTTATTGCAGGCGGTTTGTATATTCTGATAATTTTAGGGCAGCAAAAATATGGTCAAACAGGTGCTTTAATGCTTATTTTTTATGGATTAGCATTAATTAACGCTTCCAAATATAGTATTGGTGATATTCGCTATTTAGGTTTTATACAAATTATTTTAGGCCTAATTTGCGCCTTATTTCCTGGATACGGATTTTGGCTTTGGGTATTAGGTTTCGGGATTATGCATATTATTTATGGCACGTGGATGCATTTTAAATATGATAGAAATCCAACGCTGAATAATTAGAATAAAATTTGATTCGCGCGAAAGCGGGAAACATTATGAGCATTATAAACAACATAAATAAAGTATTTGATCATAGAATCCGGTTAGGCATCATGTCTGTTCTGATGGTGAATGAGTATGCCGATTTTAATATGCTGAAAGAACTTCTAGGAGCTACAGATGGCAATTTAGCAAGCCATACCAAAGCCTTGGAAAAAGCCGAATATATTTCAGTAGAAAAACAATTTATTGCTAGAAAACCAAATACGCGCTATGCCACAACTAAATTGGGTAGATCCGAATTTAAAAAGCATATTGAAGCCCTTGAAAAATTAATTAATAAAACCTAAAATTTTGAATACGCTCAATTAGAGCTATTTTTTTATCAATCCACTTTGTAATTCAAAGTACTTTAAACTCAAACACATGGAACATACAAACAAACCGCAACAGAACAAATTTGGAAACTGGATTAAAACATCCATAACAGCTAGAATGCTTATGGTAGGCTTCTTGGTAATTATTCTCCTAATTCCGTTAGCATTTATTAACGATTTAATTTCAGAACGTTCCAGAAGGCAACAAGACGTTGTTCATGAAATTAATGACAAATGGGGAAATAATGTATTGGTTTTCGGGCCTATTTTAAAACTGCCTTATAAAACCTATTCGGAAACAAAAACCTACAACGAAAAAACTAAAACCTATTTAACAGAAACCAAAACGGAAATTAACTACGCCTATATATTTCCCGAAAATTTACAAGCAGAAGCCGATGTGAATTCTAAAACACTAAAACGCGGAAACTTTGAATCGGCTGTTTATACAACCAATATGAATTTTAGTGGTCATTATATAAAACCGCAACTTCAACTTAAAGATATCAAAGACGCTGATATTGTTTGGAATAAAGCCAGCATCATTATAAAAACCTCCAATTTAAAAGGTATTAAAAATGAAGTGAATCTGAAGCTAAATGATAGCAGTTATAAATTTGAAACCAATTTTACCGATAACGCCAATCACTACTCTGGGAATTTAGACGAATTGGAATCCGGATTTTTAAAAGAGACGGATGTTCCAAAGGCCGAAGCTATTTCATTTAGTTTTAGCATAGCCTTTAATGGCAGTCAGGATCTTCAAATTATTCCTATTGGAAAAACAACCACTATGACTATGACATCCAATTGGGCAGATCCAAGTTTTATTGGCAATTTCCTACCTAATGATGAAACGAAGACCATTTCAAAAGACGGTTTTGAAGCGCAATGGAAAATACTTCATATTAATCGTGCTTTTTCACAACAGTATTTAAACCAGGTTCCAAATTTGAACCAATATGCATTTGGCACCAAATTTATGGTCATGGTAGATGAGTATCAAAAAAGTGAACGTTCTGCCAAGTATGGGTTTTTAGTAATTGGATTAACGTTTTTAGTATTCTTCTTAATTCAAACATTAAGCAAAATAAACATCCATCCGTTTCAATATTTAATGATTGGCTTGGCATTAACCATGTTCTACACATTATTAGTATCTATTTCAGAACACAGCAACTTTTTAAAAGCCTATTTAGTTGCAGGTATTTCGGTTATTGTACTGATTACTATCTATTCAAAATCCATATTAAAAACCCTGAAGTTCCCCTTATTTATTGGTTTATCCTTAACGGCTTTATACACGTTTATATATGTGATTATTCAATTAGAAAATTACGCGCTTTTAGTTGGCAGTATTGGGCTGTTTTTAATTTTAGCAAGCGTCATGTTTGTCTCCAGAAAAATAGATTGGAATAACGATTAAGTTTGGTTGATACTGCGAACCTCATTCGGCATATTCAATATAAAGAATGAGGTTTATTTTAAAACAAATAACAATGAAAGGATTACAAGACTTCGGAAAAATAACCGCTTTAATTAGCTTTGGAATAGGAACTGCCATTTTCGCACTCTATTTATATTTTGGCGAACCTAGTTTCCCCATTCTCTTTGGAGTCGTATTTATTATCGTTGCGTTCATTATAAATACATCCATCCTCATCGTATTAATTGGTTCTGCTATTTTAAACCCTAAAAACCGATTAGAATCTCTAAAAACTTGCGGCATTATGTTGTTGAATATTCCTGTCGTCATATTATATTTCTACATCATTTTTCCCTTCATATTCTAAATAATACGACTCATGAAACTACACTTCAATAGAATATATTTCTTAGGCTTCGTTATACTATTTATAATTGAAGGACTCATTGCTTACTTTTTAAAAACAGGCTTTATTCGTCATACCTTTGGCGATTTTCTCATCGTGATCCTACTCTACTGTTTTGCGAAAAGTTTTATAAATGCCAAACCAATCCCTGTCGCTTTGGCTGTGCTTTTGTTCGCATTTATTATTGAATTTTTACAACTAGGAAATCTTTTAGAACATTTAAACCAACAGGACAATACCTTCGCTATACTTATTTTAGGAAGCACCTTCCATGTATCAGATTTAATAGCTTATACCTTGGGAATAGTTACTGTTTTAATTTTTGAACTTAAACTGAAGACATTATGAATACTTTAAAAACACTAGTTCTAAAGCGCTTTAAAATCTTATCGCTACTCACGATTTCTATGGGATTTAGTGTGCTTTTATTACTGATACGAATGAAAATTACACATTCCTTCTTTTTCATTTTTTTAGTATGGAACCTGTTTTTAGCTGCAATTCCTTACGCTATCACCACATACTTGGTAAGTAAACCTAAACTATCCAAATTCACCCTATTAATGAGTGGCATAATTTGGCTGTTGTTTCTACCAAATGCACCTTATATAATTACAGATTTGTTGCATTTAAAAATTAGTTCGATTAGCTTATTATGGCTTGACGTATTAATAGTCACATCATTCGCTTATAATGGGTTAATTCTATTTTTTCTTTCCTTAATAGATATGCGGAAATTGCTTTTAAGCCATGTTAAGAAGTCCGTTGTAACATACGGTTTTCCCATTATATTTCTTTTAACAGGATTTGGAATTTATTTCGGGCGTTTTTTAAGATACAATTCATGGGAAGTACTTAATAAGCCGCTTCATCTTTTAGCTGATTGTGTAGAAATCTTACTACAACCAAATCATCATACTGAAGCTTGGTTATTCACCTTAACATTTGCCGCTTTTTTGGGAATAGGTTTTAAGATGTTTTCGGCATTTCAGAAGACAACTAACGGTTAACCCTCCCGATTTTTCTCCTGAATTTTTCGCACAATATTGGCTGCCATATTTCTAGGTATAAAGCGTGGTAACGTGCCTAAAATTTTATTAATGCCTCCAGGAATTGCCACGCATTTCCCTTTCATCATGCATTTGTAACCATAAGCAGCAACCGCTTGGGCACTCGCCATATTAAACCTGATTTTGTTTTCAGAACAATCATTAGCAACCACCTCCTGAAATGATGTTTTAGTTGGTCCTGGACACAAGGCCGTAACCGTTACACCAGTTCCTTTTAGTTCGTTAGAAATAGCTTCCGAAAAAGATAAAATGTAACCTTTAGTAGCATAATATAAGCACATTAATGGACCAGGCTGAAAGGCAGCTAATGAAGACACGTTTAATATTTTACCCGAACCTCTTTTTACCATCCCTCCAAGCACTAATTTGGTTAAATGTGTGGTGGTTAAAACATGTAAATTGAGCATTTGAGATTGGCGTTCCCAGTCCACTTCATGAAAAGCACCAAAACACCCAAATCCAGCATTATTAACTAAAGCGTCAATTTCTGTATCTCCTAATTCCATCATGATTTCTGAAGATATATTGATCTGACTTAAATCTTTAGCCATAATCTTCACATCAACAGAAAATGATTTTTCTATATCATGTTTTGCTTCCTCAAGCTTTTCAGAATTTATATCTACTAGTACCAGATTATAATCATCTTTGGCAAATAAAAGTGCCAATTCAAATCCTAAACCTGATGCGCCTCCTGTTATTAATGCTGTTTTATTCATACGCTCAATAAGTTAGTTTCCATCAACATAATCCTGAAGATATGCAAAACGCTTCGTTAATTTTCCGTCATTAGTAATCCGAGCTCGCTTTAAAATCCCGCGCTCATCATCATTGAAAAAAGCAGGAATTACGTGTTCTAAAAACATATCACCAAAACCTTCACTAGCGTCTTTAGGTAATTCGCAAGGCAAATTATCAACAGCCATAACGGTTATTGCATTTTTAGCATCAAAAGCAACTTCGCTTTCTGTTTTCGCATTATAACCATAAAACGGATTTGCAATGGTTGATGCTCTCAAAGTTGATGCTACTGGACCATCCACATCACAGCTAATATCGGCAACATAATTTATTTTAAAGTCTGGATCTTTAGCATCGTCTCTCGTAAAAAGATAGGGCGCATTGTTTCCATAAAAATGACCAGCAATAAAGAAATCTGTTGCTTTAGCATAGGGCATAAAATTACTTTCGTAACCCGTTGGGTCTTTATAAAATTCTTGCTTATAGCCTACTTTACCGTCTTTGCGTTTATTGTATTCCATAACATCTGCCATGCAATAAACAGGTTCCGAAAATGTGCTGGTAATGTACAAGGCATCACTAACTTCTTTAATTTTTAAATGATCTAGAATTTCTTTTGCGCCTTGTGCTACTTTACCAGTTCCTGTTAACAAAATCTTGATATTAGGAATAATTATTTTATCCAATTCTGTTTTTACAGCATCCAAATCAGCCAAGGTTTCCACTTTAGGTAAGGTAAATAAACCGTTACGTAAACCTAGCATACGAAAACCATTGTAAGCACCAACTAAACCAGCATAACGACCAAAACCAATGAGTCGGGAACCTGTTTGGCGAACAATAGTTTCATGATCATACATAGAAATATTTTTATCCATCATAGCCAAAAGAAGCTTTCTATTATACGGCTGCTTTTTAATAGTATGCGAAAAGAAGAAATACTTTTTATTAGGAATTAAATATTCAACAGGCACTTCTTTGACGCCCAACATGACATCGCAATTACTCACATCATCGGTTACGGTAAATCCAAGTGCTTTGTAAGCTGAATCTGGAAAAATACGGATATCGCTAGACTCCACAATAAATTCCGCATTTGGGAATTTCTCACGTGCTTCAGCTAATTTTTCTGGTGAAAATACCACGCGTCTATCTGGTGGATTTTTTCGTTCTTTTATAATGGCAAATTTCATGAATACTCTTATATTATATTTTCGTTCACCAAGCCCAATATGTTCATGAAAACGAAAAACGTTTTAATACTATAACTGACACATTTACCGAATATAACTTTGGTACATGTTTTGCACGAAAATACGTGGAATTCGATTGTTGCACAACTTTTTTTTGGTAACTTCGCTTTCCTTTTCAGAAATCTTTTAAAAATGATTTTTTTTGAAATAGATTCCCGAAGTAAAATGGGGATAAATTAAAGGATGCAAAAGCAATTTTGCTGAAGAGATCCCAAATCACGTTTGGGATAATTCAATCACGCAAAAGTAAATTTTGCTATTTCATTAAATGGGGTCGACTGGTTTTGACAGCGAGATCACTCATTTGGTAAGCACGTCGTGTAATGACTTTGAAACACGTAAAAGGCTAGGTCACACTTTTAAACGGCGAGAATAACTACGCTTTAGCTGCATAATCTGAATTATAGTAAGATTTGTGCTTATTCCTACTAGGTAGGAAGGCTAAATGTCTCCTGAAAGCCTTGATTAACGGCGTTCTATAAGAGACATCGTAAAAGTTAATATAGCATATATGGCGCTTTGATGTATATGTGAAACTCAAAAAGATAAGGTGTAAGTGGGTTGTCTTTAACCAGCTTACGCACGAAAAAACAAGAAAAGAATAAACGTGTAGAAGGCCCTTTGATGGCTTGTTTGGACGAGGGTTCGATTCCCTCCGACTCCACAATTACCCGCAACATGGTTGCGATTTTAAGCATAAAAAGCTCAACAAGTTTTACTTGATTGAGCTTTGTTGTTTAAAAGCGCTTGGGCTGAAAGCAGAACAGGTTGCGTTTACAGAATGGGAGTGATTGGGAACAACGCAGTTAATCTCGACGACCCCCACTTTTAACCCCGTAAGAGTTTGACTTACATGGTTTTATTTTTTTTAAGGAATAATTTTTGGGATAATTTATTTATGCAAAAATGATTAAAATTATTTTTTCCAAGCGATACCTCTACACACTTAAATTACGTAGATCTACGTATTTCTACTTTGGGTTTAAATATCTTATATTTGATAATGACATAATGTAGGTATAGACAATTGTCTATATCCAATTGTTGGCATTCATTTAAAAAAAAACCAGTAATTAATGGAATTATCGTTTGATTCTTGTTTAATAGAATTAAGAAAAATCGAAAATATTTTAGATAGAAGTATAGATAACAAATCTCAATTATTGACGAAGAAAATAGGTGTATTCAACATTTTCAAAAACCTAATATCGAACCTAATTATTCTCAAAAATTTAAATAGTGAAAATTGCAATACCCAGACATTTGCTACTTTATCTCGAATGATAATTGACAATTATGCAGGTTTCTATTTACTCACCTCACATTCAAATGAGAATGAAAAACAATTACGATATTATCTATACTTAATCGATTCATTGCAAAGTCGAATCAATACAATATCTGATTTTGCAAGTAGTCTAAAAGACAACAGGTTTGTCAAATCCTTTGATACTTCAAATGACATTATTATTCACGATAAAAAATCCATTGCTAACATAATTGAAAAGATAAAAAAAGAAAAATTAGATATTTTAGCCACACCGAAAATCATTAAAAACAGAAATTGGAAATACATATCAGGAGATTCTGAAAAAGAACGTTATAGCTGGGAGGAATTATATAACATTGCTAAAATTCCTGAACATTTCTCAAAAATGATTCAAAATCATTACTCTACTTATGCGCACGGACTTGGAATGACAATTCTTTACTCCGAAAGAAATGAGGGTTTAATTAATCCTACTTTTTTATTTTTTGCGCTCATTCAACTTAATTTAGCAAAAATCATTATAAATGAATTTGAAATAGACGTGGTAAAGGCTAATTTGGACAACAATTTTATAGCTCAAATGGAATTTCATTGGGATAATTGGAAATAAAAAACGAAATGCCAACAATGTGTATAAGCAATGGTTTGTCCTCGCCTACTTGGAAATTCCTACGGAATTTCCAATGGTAAGTACTTGTTTGCAATTGTCCGTGACGTCCCACGCCACTGCTCATACACGAAACGTTGTACGTAATTTGTGTAACAATCGGAAATAGAACTAGTCTTTAGATAGAAACATCAATCAATTATGAAAATAAAATACTTACTTCTATTACTTTTAGTAACAATTCAAAGTTGCAAATCACAAGAAAACGTAAATACTGAATCCATCAAAAAAACCTTTTTGAAAGAGCAGGTTGCACTTGGCGCACCTTGGAAATATTTACGTTCAAATCCCTATACATTCAATTCGTTAAATCAAGTTAATTTTACTCATAAGGTTGATTCTTTAAAAAATATCTACACGGCACAACTAAAAGAATATAAAGGAAAATTGGACAAATACACATTTAATGATGAAGCCTTGGGAATAAATTATTACTTCGACAAATTCATTCTTGAATATCCACAAAATCACAAAAACTTTACAGGAGAAAAAACAACTTTATCAGAAAAAAATCAATCGAGATTAAAAGAAAACCTTAAAAATTTTAACGATATCAAGTTACTTTCCAATTCGGTTTTAAAGGAATATATAATATCCTATATTAGAATCGAATCTAACAAAAAATTGAAAAGTGGTATATATGCCAAAATAGATAATCAGCAATTGACTGCCGATTGGAATACTATCGAAACAACATTTAGAAATCAAGATGCAAATGATTTTTGGAAACAAGAATATTTATTCAATCACATCGACAATTTGGGAATTAAAAACATAGACACTTTTTATGCAGATTTTATCACTTCTTCCAAAACTTCAGAATACAAAATAAAAATTCAAAAGATATACGAATCTAGCAAAAAAGAGAGAGAATCTCATATTATTGAAACATATAAAAAAGTAGATGGTTTTAACCTGGAAATGCACATATTCTTACCTGACACAACTGTTTTTAAAGGAAATAGACCAACTATTGTTTACTTTCACGGAGGAAGTTGGTCAGAAGGGAAACCTGATTGGTTTTTTGAAACTGCAAAAGAATATGCAAAACAAGGTTGGGTTGCCACATCTGTAGAATATAGAATAAAAGGAAGACAAGGCACATATCCATTTGAAGCAGTCAAAGACGCAAAATCTGCAATACGTTGGCTTCGGGAACATTCAAAAAAATATAAAATTGACCCGAACAAAATTTTAGCAACAGGAAATTCAGCAGGTGGTCATTTATCTATAGCTACGACTTTAGTAGATAATTGGAATGAAAAAACTGATAATATTGCCATAAGTCCAAAGCCAAATGTAGTAATTGTAAATTCAGCTGTTTATAATCTAACTTCTAATAGTAATAGATGGATAACAGAATATGATGAAAATAAAGATTTAGTAAAAGAAATATCACCTAATAATCTTATTAAGAAAACATTGACAAAATTTTTGTTAATTCACGGAGAGAAAGACAGGAATTGTCCTTATAGTACAGCAGAGTATTTTTACAATAAAATGCAGTCTTTGGGAAATAGTGTTGAATTACATTCAATAAAAGATGGTGAGCATTTTATTTGGTATGGACAGCATTCTCAAGAAGTAGAAAAGATAACGAGAGATTATATTAATACGCTAAACTTGGAATAAAAACTACGCACAACAAAGTACTGTAAAACAAGTAAAAACTCATTAACTTTTCACCAAAGTACTTCTATAAGTATCGTCATATATTAATCCTGATTTTATTAAAATACTTCATAATCTAGTTGACAAACCAGTTGACAATTTGTTCTAATAAGTTGATATTTATTCCGAATGCTGTGCTCTTCAATTAAAATAATGTGTTGCTACTTTACTCTAAAGCTTTTTAGTTTAATTTTATTAGATTTGAATTCAGAATCTAGATTTAGACCATGGTCCATATCCAGTTGCTATGATTAATTAAATAAAAACAAAATTATGAATATTAGAAAAACTCTTTTATTACTACCAACCTTTCTTCTTCTCTTTGGTTGTCCGAGTGATGATGAGATGATTGCACCAGTAGAAACTGAATTACAGAATATAACTTATGAGGTTATACTATTTGAATTTACGCCAGATACGGGAAATAACACAAACAGATTGCGCTATGAAATAAAATTCTCAAATCCGAATAATACGGCAATAACGGGATTTCATAAAATTACAACGAATATAGATGGCATTATAAGTTCAAATATTGCAACAAGTTCTTCGCCTTGCTATGTCATTGGAGCCAATTCCGATTGCACTATTAGTTTTGACGAAGAAGAATCGCTTAACATTGGAATAGTTAGTTCTATTGAATTGGTATCTGTAGAGTATAAAATTGAAAAATAACTTACCGCTACAAATTATCAATTAATTGATGCTGATATATTTTATGTATCAAAAGATAATTCTGAAATTGTTCCGACTGATATTGGCTCCTTTTTTTCTAGCGAAAAAACCCATTCTCAAATAAGACTTTAATAATGGATAAACCTGAATTATTAAAAGAATTTGATTCTCTTAAAAGGAACTGAAGAAAATATGATAATTATCAATAAAAAACGATAATCAATACATTATATCCAATTAAAGTAGGTAATAAAAAATGGCTAAATATAGTTCATCATCAAGCTACTCGAATTACGAAGCCGTAATTGCTTCATTCATGATTCTAGGAATTGGAATTGCATTAACCGATTCTTTAGAAATGATTTGGATGAAGGCTTTATCTATTATCGTTTCTGTTGGAATTATAACATGGATTATTTTATATCGGCGAAAAAACACGTTTGTTATTAAATTTAAGGAAGATGGTATTGTAATCGAATACACTTTTACAAAACAAACTATATTTTTTATAATTTAGATAATTCAAATTCCTTAATAATTAACCAATACATCTTAACTTTGTTAAAAAAAACTATGAACACAAAAATAGGTTCCCTTCTACTGTTTTCTATTTTACTTTGTAACTGCGCTTCTAGAAAAATAAAAGATGTTGCTTATTTAAAATCTGCAGATACTAAAACAACAATGCAGCCTGCGTTAAATGTTTTTGAACCTAAAAATTCCAAAGCTGCAAAAAATCCGGTGGTGATTTTTGTGCATGGTGGCTATTGGACAGAAGGTGACAAAAACACTTACGGGTTTTTAGGAAGAAATTTTGCCAAAAGTGATGTTGTCACTGTAATTGCTGGCTATACGTTAAGTCCGAATGCTAATTATGATTCGATGGCTAAAGAAATTGCACAAGCAGTTAACTGGACTGTAAAAAATATTGAAAAGTATAAAGGTGATCCTGAACAAATTTATGTCATGGGTCATAGTGCTGGAGGTCATTTAATTGCTTTAATTGCTACAAATCCAAAATATTTAGAAAATAAGAATGTGCTTAAAGGTGTTATTTTAAATGATGCCGCTGGTTTAGATATGAAAACATATTTAGATAAAAACCCACCAACAAGCGAACATCATTATGATGTAACTTGGACTAAAGATCCAGCAAACTGGAAAGACGCTTCTCCTATTTATTTTATGGATGAAAGCATGCCTCCTTTTTTAATTTATGTAGGCGAAAAAACCTATAATTCAATCATTTCGCAAAACGAAGCTTTTGTTGCAAAATTAAAAACCTATCAACCAGATATAGAACCCATTTTCTTAAATAAGAAACATGTACCAATGATGTCACAATTTATTTTTCCTTGGAATAAGAGGTATGATGAAATTTTGCAATTTATTAAATCAGATAAATAAGGAATTCACACAACAACAATCAAATCAAATAAACCACATTCCCAATTCCCACAATAGCAGTTATACACCCTAAAATAAAATTCATTTTAGTAGCTATAAAAGTCAGTTTGTGTTCAATTTTATCAGCAATAGTGGCATAAACGGAATACAAAATAAATGAACCAACCGTGGAGCCAATGGAAAAATAGAAACTATTGAGCAACGAATACTCAAAATAGTCTAACCCGATTAATAACGATATGGATGTAAAGTAAAATGGAATGGCAACCATATTTAATGAGGACATAACGATGCCGTGTAAATACGCTCGCGACTTTTCAATTTCTACCTTCTTTTTTTGATTCTTTTTAGTAACATGAAGTCTGAAAAAATTAATAGATAACAGCAATAAAATTCCTGTACCTACTTTTTGAATAGTAGTAATGTATTCTGAATTCTCCATCAAAACACTGGATAAATAGGCACCAATATTTGCTTGAAAAAACAAAACCGTTGCATAACCTCCAATTAAGTAATAAGCCGCTTTTCGGCCACTTTTTAAACTGAATTTAACAACTGTTAGATTTAAAAAACTGGGAACAATACTTCCCATAATAGCAATAATAAATCCAAAAAATAAGCAGGTAAAAAAGATCATATAGTTTTTCTAGATTCAAATAAACAATTTATGACTGTAAAGTATTGCTGTGTATCATTTTTAGTTTAACTCATAAGACTTCTACAGAATAAAGAGGCTGTCTAAAAAGTAAATATCCTTTGCCAAACTGCGCATAATCTAAGTTTTAATATTATGAAAACCAAAGCATTTCGACTGCGCTCAATGTGACATTTAGAGTAGGGTTTCCCTTTTACGACAGCCTCTTTTCTTTTTTCATGACTAATACGCTTAGCACATCGTCCAATTTATAGGCACGTTTGCATTAGTCTTTTGCCGTACAGACACTACTTGTAATCCAACAAACCAATGGCAGTTTAGGGTTGGTTGGAATTCCCTTGGCTTTTTGATATTATTGTTAGTTCCATGATTTAATTTTTTGAAATATTCTTTACTTTCAAAATATACTACAGCTCCAACTTTAGGCGTTATTTTAGCAATACTTATTTGAAATGCATTCAACAAAACAGCTAGAAATTAGACTTGAAGAATTGATACTGCCAAAGAATGGATATTAGTATTGGCTTTTCATCTCACAAAAAAGAACTACCTTTTTGCACGCAAACATTTAAATGCGTTGTAAATGAAAGTATCAAACAGGAATATTGTTCTAGCATCGCCATTTTTAATTATTGCCATTAACTTTGGGATTGCCTTTCTGTTTGGCAATATTATTGGCAAATGGGCATTTATTCCAATTATAGTAATTGAATGGTGCCTATTTCTATTTTTTATTTTACGCTATACTGAAAAGGAAACCAGACAAAAATGGTTACAAAAACCTAAAGGCTCATTTGGCTGGAATATTTTGGCTCTATTTATTGGCATACTTCCACTTCCATTATTTTTAATGCATTATGACACATTAGATATTTGGTACGTTTGGCTACCTTGGATATTATTAGCATTAATAAACCCTTGGTTGGAAGAATTTTATTGGCGTGGTCTACTTCTGGATTACACAAAAAATTGGTCTAAATGGCAAGCTATATTTTTTACAAGTTTTGTTTTTGCCATGAACCATGCTGCTTTTGGTGTAAATTCAGAATTGAATAGCGGATTGGTTGTCATAATTTCAACCTTTATTATGGGACTCATTTGGGGACTCGTCTATAAAAAAACCAATAGCCTACGATGGATTATATTGGCACATTTTTTAGTGGATATCTTTAATTTATCAGCAGCTTCATTTTTAGATTTATATGAAAAAGGAAATTGGTAACATCATGACAAACAAACTATTTTATTTTACACTTATATTATTCAGTTTCCTCTCCTGCCAAACGAAACCGGAAGCAAAAGGCGAAAGTTTAGAAAATCTGAACAACAATAAAATTGACAGTCTCGCAAACCGCTACCTAGAATTAAACCGTTTTAGTGGTGCTATTTTAGTTTCTAAAAACGATAGCATTATTTATAATCGAAATTTCGGATTAGCAAATTATGAGAATAACATAGAATTCACAAACAAAACCGCTTTTAAAATTGGTAGGATTTCCGAATTGATTACCGCTGGAATTATTCACAAAATGGAAAAAGAAGGCGCTTTCAGATTGTCTGATAGTATTTCAGAATATATTCCAGACATAAAAAACACGTTCACAATTGAAGACTTACTAAATCACAAAACCAATTTACCAACCATTCAGCAAATTCAAGAGGAAAACCCAGAGCTAGATTATGAAACGGTTGTTTTTACCAATATAGCATTGTCATCCTCTAAAAAACCTGAATACAGCGAATTAAATTACAATATATTAGGCATGCTTATTGAAAAAATAAGCGAAAAAACCTTTCAAGAAAATCTTGCTAATTACGGTAATGACCTGAAATTAGAAAATACTTTTTTCAACAAAACAAATGCTATTTTAGCTACGGGTTATTTGTTTCATAATTATCGCGGCACTGGACTTGAATTGCAAAAAGCGCCTGTTTCTAATTTGGAAATAACATTTAGTAGTAACGGATTGAAATCCACCATCTCCGATTTAGCAAAAATAATTAACGCATCATCCAAAAAGTCATTAGAAATTGATGGTTATATGGAAGATGATGGTTTCAGCTATTCATTGATTCATAATCCAGAAACGAAAACGACCATTATTATTTTATCTAATCGCAGGCATCCCGTTGCTGAAGAAATTTCAAACAGTATTGAAGCCATACTAAAAAACAAGAATTATAGGCTTCCTTTAGCTAGAAAACCTGTGAAAATCAATAAAAATCTGCTCAAAGAATATGCTGGAAACTACGCATTAAATGAAAATATGAATATAGAAGTTTTAACCAAAAATGACAGTCTATTTCTTATAATGGGACCGAATACAATATATTTAGTACCTCAATCTTCCAATCAATTTTACATGGAAGATCGGGATGCTTCCATGCGCTTTTTGAAAAACACAGATAGTTTGGTGTATCAGGTTGAATTATTAGATGCATTTTTATCAGGTAATAAAATAAATCGCAAAAACAAATAGTTGTAAACTTGAAAAAGGATAAAAAATCGCAACCCATGAAAATAAACAATATCATTTATATCCTGTTTTTCGTAACACTTTTTGCCTGCGGAAAAGATTCAGATGATAAGTATATTTTCTTCTTACACAACCGCTTTTTAGAAGAACATGAACTGCAAGACGAGCATCCGGAATTTGGACGGACAGAATACACCGAAATCATTTCCGAATTTAAAAAAAATGGCTTTCAAGTCATTAGCGAAAAGCGACACGGCAATGTCAATGCTAGAGATTATGCTATTGGAATTGTAACCCAAATTGATAGCCTTATTAAAACCGGCATTAAGCCTCATAAAATAACAGTGGTTGGCACATCCAAAGGCGGTTATATTGCACAATATGTTTCTACCTTGGCAAATAATCCCGATTTGAATTTTGTTTTTATTGCGTGTTTTAGGGAACGTGATATTCAAAATATACCTGAAATAAATTATTGTGGAAATATTCTAACTATTTATGAAAAATCGGATTCGTTTGGTGTTTCAGCAATTGAACGCAAGGAAAATTCAACTTGCAAAATCAAACATTTTAAAGAAATTGAACTCAATACGGCATTGGGTCATGGCTTTTTATTCAAACCGCTTAAAGTTTGGATGGAACCAACTATGCAATGGGCAAATGGAAATTACAACCTTAAATAAATATCATGTAATAGTTACACATAAAGTTTTAGACCATTTATGCATTATCTATCATTATAAAATTAGGTGATTATATTTTTAGTATGGCAACCATTTGCCAAAATGTTGTGTCTTTTTAAATAAAGCACATACTAATTAACCTATAAACTGAATAATTAATTAGGCTAGAAAACCCAACAATAAACATCAAACTAAAACTAGCCGCATTATGGGCTTCGGTAACATTCTGCTATTTATATGGTGATTATTTTGAGCTGTATACACCTGGTAAAATTGACAGCCTACTTACTGGTAAAAACATTTTAGACAGTCCAATTAGCTTATTAATTGCGTCTATCATTTTAGCTATTCCTTCAATTATGGTATTAGGATCTCATATTCTAAAACCCAAACTAAACCGAATTCTCAACTTTCTTTTTGGTTCTATATTTACGCTAATGCTGCTATTCATAGCTGTTAATTCTTTAACAGCTATGAATAGCTTTTACGTGTTTTTTGCAATATTAGAAAGCATCATTACATCCCTAATTATTTGGTATTATTGGAGTTGGCCAAGAATAAATTAAAACTATAAAAATTATATAGAAATTTGACATAATCGAATAGGTTCTCTAAAATTAAAAAAAGATATCTTTGTTGCTTAACCCAAATCTATTTATTATGAAAAAAATTTTACTTATTTGCTTTGCATTCCTTATTGGAAATCACACAATTTCCGCACAAACAACCTTAACAGCTGGTGATATTGCTTTTGTAGCGTTAAATGCTGATGGTTCAGTCGATCAATTTTCGTTTGTATTATTGAAAACTATTGAATCTGGAACGGAAATAAAATTCACAGATCAAGGTTGGACAGATGGCGTTGGTTTTAACAATACGAATGGTGATAATGGTGTATTTGTTTGGACTGCAACTAGCGGCTTGACTATAGGTACAGTCGTAAATATCACGACTAATAACGGAAACGGCACACCAATTGCCTCAATAGGTTCCTGCTCTGGTTCTGCCATGCTTATTTCAATTATTGGTGATCAAATTTTTGCTTTTCAAGGGACATTTGATAGTTCAGCAAGTTTTATAACTGCAATTCACTTTAATTTAGTTGCAGGAACAACCAATGCGGCTAATTGGGATGGAGCATCCAGCACTAACTCTACTTCAGCATTACCAGATACACTTACCAATGGTGTAAATGCTATCTGGGTTTACAATATTTTAGACAACTCCGAAATAGACAATATGATATACAATTGCGCAGTAGCTATTGGTGATGTATCTGTAGTTAGAGCTGCAATAAATAATGTAGCAAATTGGACGGTTAACAATATAACAGAATACGTTCAAATACCATTTCCATGTTCTTTTAGTCCTACATTAAGCATTCAAACAGGTGTAAACTCCAAGAAAGCTTCTGTTTTCCCTAATCCTACAAACGGTTTGGTGAACTTAAAATTAAACGATTTACGTAATGTTACCGTAAATATCTATAATATTGCTGGGCAATTAATTTATTCGGAAAACAGCATTAATTCAGAAAATTTCAGCTTTAATTTAAACGTAGATTCTGGCATGTACCTTATGGAATTACGTTCAGAACAACAAACACAACAGTTTAAATTGATAAAAAAATAAACTGTACCTTTTTATAATTTAGAATACATATATTTTAGCGTCGCGTTTCATGAATGAAAATTGTTTAAAACATGGACTCACGTTCGAATTTTTTTAGTTTTGAAGCTTATCAAAATCGCCTAAAATATATGTATCCTTTTTAACACGTATGTTGTTACCTCTTTAAATATGATTCGAATTGATCTAATTGGTATTACATTCTTTATGTTGCCACTACAGCAAACATACTTATTATGAAAATAGGTTTAAATCGTAATAGTATTTTATAGAATTTTTAAACCAAAACGGCTATTCTACTCTCAAAACTCAATCGATTTTTGATTGTATCTGCCTATTTATTAGCTACCCGTGAATTTTAGGATGTGGATATTAATTAGGTGATAAATTATATTACAGGATTTTTTAATTTGGCACAGCAACAGCATGGCCATCATGCTCCCATTTGGAAATACCGCCTTTTAAATCATAAATTTTAGTAAAACCGGCATCTAGCATTTTTTTAGCGCATTTAGCACTTCTACCTCCAGATTTACAGTATAAAATAACAGGTTTATCTTTATCTAACTTTAAGATATCTTCATCAAAGGTTTCGGATAAGAAATCAATATTTTGAAAATTAGCAATATAACCTTCAGCATATTCTTCAGGAGTACGAACATCAATTAGTTGCACATCATCAAGATCTAAAAGCATTTGCATTTCTTCAGCTGTAACAGCCTGAATAACATCGTTTTTAGACGATTGCTGGCAACTAGTAAAACCCAAAACAATAATTAATAAAGCTATTCCAAATATATTTTTCATAATTTTTTATTCTATGGTTCAATTACTTCACCTGTCCATTCCGTAAATCCACCCATTAAATTATAAGCATTTTCAATTCCTAATTGATTCATAATAGCACAAGCTTGCGCACTACGACCACCTGATCTACAATAGATATAGTAATTTTTTGAAGCATCTAAAGTTTGAATTTTCTCCATAAATACCTGACTCTGAAAAATATCCAATTGTTCAGCATTAGGAATCATACCTTCCGCTACTTCTTCATCTGTACGAACATCTATAATAACTGCTTCAGTATCTTTTTCTAATTTCTCACGCCAAGCGGCTTGTGTTAAATCTGACATATTAATTTTTATTTCTTCAAAATTACTACTTATTCATTAATAGACGAAAAAAAATCCGAAATGTTACGTTTCGGATTTCTTAATTTTTTCTCATTTTCTGCCAAACGCCATAGTCTGTAGAGAACATTCTAAACTCATAAAACCTTTATTGTGCAACCAATGGCACGCGTTTGTGTTTCTTTAATGGTTTTTCCTGCCAATAACGCATCAACAGCATCTTCAACATATTTTTGGTTCACCGCATTGGCATCTTGATAATTATCATCAATAGCACCTATATATTTTACTTGATTGCCATTGGATTTTTTATCCAATATGTATACATGAGGCGTTTTTGTAGCACCATATTGCGGATAAATTTTCTGCCCTTTATCCATTAAATATGGAAATGTAAAACCTTTCGCTTTGGATCTAGCTCTCATAGCTTCCATGCTATCCCCTTTCTGGATTTCAGGATTATTGGGCATAATAGCAATAACTGGATATCCTTTTGATGCATATTTTTTATCCAATGCTGTAATACGATCTTCATAAGCCACTGAATATGGACACGTATTACAGGTGAAAATCACGATAAAACCTTTGGCGTCTGTGTAATCTTTTAAGGAAACCATATTGCCATCTATATTCTCTAGGCTAAAATCAGTTGCTATATCACCTACTTTGTAGCCAGAATCTTTTGTTTTTACTGTAAAAGCAAAAAAGGATATCACTGCTAAAAGCACAAATGTTGTTTTAAGTGTTTTCATTATTATTTTAAAAATTTATTAAGTTCTGTTTGTAATTCTTTATAGGTGAAAGTTTGCTCATAAAAAGCCCGTTTATCCTTATTATAAATAAGTGTTGCAGGAATAGCACCACTCCACTCCGCGCTTACATGGGGAATCCAACTATTAGCATCCACATCATTTAAGACTAAAATATCAGACTGTAAGTTATGCTTACTAATAAAGGGTTTAAGTTTGGTTTCATATTGATGCGGAAAATCTAAACTCACCAATAATACGTTCACATTTTCAGACTTATAATCGTTTCCTAACTTTTCAAAAGCTGGTAATTCTTTGATACAAGGCGCACACCAAGTAGCCCAAAAGTTAACCACATAAATGGTGTCATCCATTTTATTTAGAAAGGGCTTTAGTCCTTCAAAGTTATAAACAGCGAGACTATCTTCAACCTGTTCAATATTGCGATTCGTATTTTGAGTTTGTTCTTTTTTAGAAACATCTTGACAACTCCAAACGGTAAGCACCAAAAAACACAGCATATATTTCATAAGCTAAAAATACATATTTGTTTTTAAATGATTTGCTGTTTAACAAACATTTAAACGAACAGAACACCTTTTAAACCTTTTTTTATGCAATAATTTTTGGTTAGTTAAATTTTCATTTTATATTTGGCATATATTAAAATACTCATGAACACAATTTTAAATCATACGTGGTGGTGGAACAATCGAAACTCAAAATTCGTGAACTAATCCTATCCGTATATTTAAATTAAACATACTCAAAAAGGCTTGTCATTCACGACAAGCCTTTTTTTTTTGAAATCATATTTATGAAAACATTTAGTCTTTACACACATTATAAAAAAATACTTGCGGATACTATAACACCTGTGAGTGTGTACCTAAAAATTCGCGATAAATTCCCGAATAGTATTTTATTGGAAAGTAGCGATTACCATGCTAACGATAATACGTTTTCCTATATCTGTTGCAATCCTATTGCATCTATATCAGTGAAAAATGAAGAAATCACTCAAAACTTTCCTGATGGCAGTCAATTGATTCATAAAATATCAAAAAAGAATGATGTGCTGGATAGTATTCATAAATTCACCAAGCGTTTTAAAATACATTCGGACACCGATTTTAAATTTATAAATAATGGTGTTTTTGGTTATATGGCTTATGATGCTGTTCGCTATTTTGAAGATATTTCTATCGCTAAAAAAGAAGGTCATCAAGACATTCCAGACATTTATTATGCTGTATATCAAAATATTATTGCCATTAACCACCATAAAAACGAAGCCTATATTTTTGCACATTGTTTTAATACGGAAACAAATATTGATGAGATTTTACAACTTATTACGTCCCGAAACTTTGCTGCATTTAACTTTTCAACATCAGGAGAAACCACGTCCAATTTAACAGATAATGCCTATAAGGAACAAGTAGAGCTTGCTAAACAACATTGTGCACGAGGTGATGTTTTTCAGTTGGTATTGTCGAAAAAATTCTCACAAAAATTTAAAGGCGATGAGTTTAATGTCTATCGCGCTTTACGAAGTATTAATCCGTCACCTTACCTGTTTTACTTTGATTATGGCGATTTTAAAATCTTTGGAAGTTCGCCAGAAGCGCAATTAGTAGTAAAAGGAGATCAAGCAGAAATCCATCCCATAGCTGGAACATTTAAACGCACTGGAAATGATGAAAAAGACGCTATTCTTGCCAAACAGCTTTCTGAAGATGATAAGGAAAATGCCGAACACGTTATGTTGGTAGATTTAGCACGAAATGATTTAAGTCGCCATGGCAGCCAGGTAAAAGTTGAAACCTACCGAGAAGTCCAATTCTTTTCACATGTTATTCATTTGGTTAGCAAAGTTACTGGCATAAAGCACGCAGAAACAAACACTATGCAAATGGTTGCAGATACATTTCCCGCTGGAACATTAAGTGGTGCTCCCAAGCACAAAGCCATGCAACTCATTGAAAAATATGAAACAACGAGTCGTGATTTTTATGGAGGTGCTATCGGTTTTATGGATTTTCATGGTAATTTTAATCATGCCATTATGATTCGGACCTTTTTAAGTAAAAACCACGAATTACATTGGCAAGCTGGTGCAGGATTGGTGTCAAAATCGGATCCAGAAAGCGAATTACAAGAAGTATATAATAAATTAGGCGCTTTAACAAAGGCGATAGAATTGGCAACCGATATTTAAAAATGAAAAACAAAACACACATATTAGTTATTGATAACTACGATAGTTTTACCTATAATCTGGTGCATTATTTAGAAGATTTGGATTGCGAAGTGACTGTAAAACGAAATGACCAACTCACTTTAGAGGAAGTTGATGCGTTTGATAAAATTGTTTTATCTCCAGGACCAGGTATTCCAGATGAAGCAGGTTTACTAAAAGCAATCATACAAAAATATGCATCAACAAAAAGCATTTTAGGAGTTTGCCTAGGTCAACAAGCCATTGGTGAAGTTTTTGGCGGAACTTTAACCAATTTAGAAACTGTTTTTCATGGTGTTGCTACACAAATTACGGTATCAGTTGATGATGAAGCACTTTTTAATGGATTAGGGAAAAGCATGGAAGTAGGTCGTTACCATTCATGGGTTGTTCAAGAAAATTTACCCGATGTTTTAGAAGCAACATCCTTTGATGAAAATGGGCAAATAATGTCACTTCGTCATAAAGTATTTGATGTTCGTGGTGTTCAGTTTCATCCAGAATCTGTTTTAACACCAAATGGTAAGCAGATGTTAGCAAATTGGCTGAAGAGTTAAATGGGTGAATGGAATAAAAACAAACTGTAATACATTGTAAATTTTTAGTTTTTAATGGGATTCTGAAGTTGTGAATTGTTATTGTGTTATTCGGTTACTAAGTAGGAGTGCCAAAATAACTCATTGCCATAATAACTTAATAACTCGAAAGTCCAATAAAATAAGACTAATTAAAAAGAAAGGTTCCGTCATTAATTAAAATATCATTAACCAGAAACGTCACTTCGAGTAATTTTTGAAGAACGAAATAATAGTATCAAGAAGATGAAAAACATACTTAACAGACTTATTAATCAAGAGCACATTTCCAGCGATGAAGCTAAAGGTGTATTGGTTAATATTTCAAAAGGCAATTACAATCAAAGTCAGATTGCATCATTTTTAACGGTTTATATGATGCGAAATATTACGCTTGAAGAACTTCAAGGCTTTCGTGATGCTTTACTAGAGTTGTGTATTCCTGTAGATTTAAACGGTTATAACGCCATAGATTTATGCGGTACTGGAGGCGATGGTAAAGACACCTTTAATATTTCAACTTTGGCTTCATTTGTTACAGCTGGAGCTGGTGTACATGTTTCAAAACATGGCAATTACGGCGTCTCTTCCGCTTGCGGATCATCCAATGTTATGGAGCATATGGGCATTAAATTTAGTAGCGATAAAGGTTTTTTAAAAACCTGTTTGGACGATGCAGGCATTTGTGTACTACATGCACCTTTGTTTCATCCAGCCATGAAAAATGTAGCACCAATTCGTCGGGAATTAGGCGTGAAAACATTTTTTAATATGTTGGGCCCTATGGTTAATCCGTCCTTTCCAGAAAATCAATTAGTTGGTGTTTTTAGTTTAGAATTATTGCGCCTCTATAGTTATCTCTATCAAAATTCGGACAAAAATTATAGCATTGTTCATGCCTTAGATGGCTATGATGAAATATCATTAACAGGTTCAGCAAAAGTGATTACTAACTCATCAGAAAAAATGATTAACCCTAGTGATTTTGGCGTGCAAACATTGTCTCAACAAGCTATTCATGGTGGTGATTCAGTTGCTTCATCAGCTAAAATATTCACGCATATTTTAGATGGACAAGGCACCATTGCCCAAAATAATGTGGTTTGTGCCAATGCGGCTTTAGCTATTTCAACAGTGAAAAACATACCCATTTCAGAGAGTTTTGCATTAGCGCAAGAATCCCTGAAAAGTGGTCAAGCTAAAAAACGATTTAAAAAACTAGTGGCTTTAAGTAAGAAATAAAAAGCATTTATAAATACGAAATTGGTCATGGATATATTAGAAAAAATAGTTGCAGATAAACGCTTGGAAGTTGCATTAAAAAAACAACTTATTCCTACATTTCAATTGGAGCAATCTGTTTTATTTGAGCGCGAAACCATTTCACTCGTTAAAAATTTACAAAATAGTCCTTCAGGTATTATTGCTGAACATAAACGACGCTCACCTTCCAAACAGGTTATAAATCATAATCTAAATGTATTTGATGTAGCTCAAGGTTATGAAAAATCTGGTGTTTGTGGTATGTCTGTTTTAACGGATGGCAAATATTTCGGAGGATCGTTAGACGATTTACTATTAGCACGATCAAGTTGCAATTTGCCGCTTTTACGTAAAGAATTCATTATTGATAGCTACCAAATTTTAGAAGCCAAAGCCTATGGCGCAGATGTTATTTTATTGATAGCTGCCATACTAACACAAGAAGAAATTAAAAGCTTTTCCGAATTTGCTAAAAACTTACGGTTAGAAGTACTATTGGAAGTTCATAATGAAGCAGAACTGCAGAAATCCATTATGCCGAGTTTAGATATGATTGGTGTAAATAATCGGAATCTAAAAACCTTTGAAGTGTCTTTGCAAACGAGTAAAACGTTAAGCAGTTATATTCCAAACGAATTTATAAAGATTTCTGAAAGTGGCATCAGTAATGTAGAAGCTATAAAAGAATTAAAACCATTCGGTTACCAAGGGTTTTTAATTGGAGAAAATTTTATGAAGACGGATAATCCTGGAGAAAGCGCTAATCATTTTATAAACCAATTTTAGCTATGAAATTGAAAGTTTGTGGCATGAAATTTCCAGACAATATAGAAGCTGTTGCTAAATTGCAACCCGATTATTTAGGTTTCATATTTTATAAAAATTCAGCTCGCTTTTTTGATGGTGTTATCCCAACATTACCTAATACCATTAAAAAATTAGGTGTGTTTGTAGATGCTTCACCAGAAGAAATCATAACCATGGCAAATAATTATAATTTGGATGCTGTTCAATTACATGGTAACCAAACCAAGGAATTTGTTTTAATGCTCAACGGACTCGCGAAGCTTTATGCAGCCAAAGATTTTGAAGTTTGGAAAGTTTTTAGTGTTGGAGAACATTTCGACTTTAAAGATTTACAGCCTTTTGAAAATAAAGTCAGTAAATATCTTTTTGATACCAAAGGCGAACTTCAAGGCGGAAATGGATTCACCTTTAATTGGAAACTCTTAAAAGAATACCCTTCAGCCAAACCATTTATTTTAAGTGGTGGCATTGGTTTAGATGAAGTGGCAAATATTAAAGAATTTTTAAAGCAAGATGTTTCAAAAAAGTGTTATGCATTGGATGTGAATAGCCAATTTGAAGTAGAGCCTGGACTTAAAAGTATTGAAGCAATAGAAAAATTTAAAAACAAGTTGCATCACTTCTAGTGATTTTTAAGGAACGACAAAAATAGTATCGAGAAGCAAAACGGTCGAAATATCAAATTGAATTTTAACGACCTAACAACAAAACAATATGACTTACAACATCAACGAAAAAGGCTATTACGGAGAATTTGGAGGCGCTTTCATTCCAGAAATGCTTTATCCAAACGTGGAGGAGTTACGTCAAAAATATTTAAAAGTCATGGCAGAACCAGACTTTCAAAAAGAATTTAAAGCCTTACTAAAGGATTATGTAGGCAGACCGTCTCCATTGTATTTTGCCAAGCGCCTTTCAGAAAAATACAACACAAAAATTTATTTAAAACGGGAAGATTTAAATCATACAGGTGCGCACAAAATCAACAATACCATTGGACAAATTCTTATGGCGCAACGCTTGGGTAAAAAACGCATTATTGCCGAAACTGGCGCAGGACAACATGGCGTGGCTACGGCTACAGTTTGCGCATTAATGGGATTAGAATGTATTGTTTATATGGGCGAGATTGATATGGCCAGACAGGCTCCCAATGTGGCTCGAATGAATATGCTTGGCGCTACAGTAGTTCCGGCAACATCTGGAAGTAAAACGCTAAAGGACGCGACTAATGAGGCGATAAGAGATTGGATTAACAATCCCGTAGACACCCATTATATTATTGGTAGTGTGGTTGGTCCACATCCTTATCCAGATATGGTAGCACGATTTCAAGCTATTGTTTCAGAAGAAATAAAATGGCAGTTGCAAGAACATGAAGGCAGTCCAAATCCTGATTATGTTATTGCCTGTGTTGGTGGTGGCAGTAATGCTGCTGGAGCTTATTACCATTTTTTGGAGGACACCAACGTAAAATTAATTGCTGTTGAAGCTGCTGGAAAAGGTGTTCATTCTGGTGAAAGTGCTGCAACATCGGTATTAGGAAAAATAGGTATTATTCATGGTAGCAAAACTTTATTGATGCAAACTACGGATGGGCAAATAACAGAACCTTATTCTATTTCTGCAGGATTAGATTATCCAGGTGTTGGTCCCATGCATGCGCATTTATATCAATCCGGTCGTGCGGAATTTATAGCCATAACGGATAATGAAGCTATGGAAGCAGGTTTAGAATTAAGCCAGTTAGAAGGTATTATTCCGGCTATTGAAACGGCTCATGCGTTGGCTGTATTTAAAGCGAAGTCATTTCAACCAGATGATATTGTCGTATTGAGCCTATCAGGTCGTGGTGATAAAGATTTAAGTACTTACAGTGATTATTTTAATTTATAAATGAAGTTCATGAATAGAATCAATCAAAAATTACAAGAAAATAAAAAGCTATTATCCATATATTTTTCAGCTGGTTATCCAAATTTAGAAGATACCGTTCCCATTATCCAAAAGTTGGAAGAAAACGGTGTGGATATGATAGAAATTGGTTTGCCTTTCAGCGATCCTCTTGCTGATGGCCCAACTATTCAAGCAAGTTCTACACAAGCTTTAAAAAATGGTATGACTACAGAAGTGCTTTTTAGTCAGTTAAAAGATATTCGAAAAACTGTTTCAATTCCGTTGATTATTATGGGATATTTCAATCCAATTCTACAATATGGTGTGGAAGCTTTCTGTAAGAAATGTCAAGAAATTGGTATTGACGGATTTATTATTCCGGATTTACCTGTGGATGTCTATCATGATAATTACAAAGCCCTTTTTGAAAAATATGACCTAATAAACGTATTTTTAATTACACCTCAAACATCAGACGAGCGAATTCGTTTTATTGATAGTGTTTCTAATGGATTTATTTATATGGTAAGCAGTTCCAGCGTAACAGGAAGTCAGTCCGGATTTGGTAACGCAGAGCTTGATTATTTTAAACGAATTTCTGCCATGAAACTCAAAAACCCACAAATAATTGGTTTTGGAATTTCTACGAATAAAACCTTTAACCAAGCAACGGAATACGCCAAAGGTGCCATCATTGGAAGTGCTTTTATTAAGCATCTTAAAAGTACTGGTATTGAAAAAATTCATAATTTTACAAAAAACATACAACCATAAATATTCAAGGATGTCTAAAATTCTTAACAACTGGAAGTTGTTACTTTTATTATGCCTAACGTTAGGGCTTGCTCCTTTTTTTCCTGAACCACATGTTTGGGGAAAATTAAAGTGGATAGCAGGAGGTGGCGTTGGTATGCAACTAATGGATTGGCTTGATTTATTATTTCATGGATTTCCATTCATTTTACTCTTAAGATATATAATTCTAAAATTCATTTTAAAAAAAATATAGCCGAATACGCTTTTTTGACTAATACCTTTTATTGTTGTATTTAGAATTCCAACCTAAACCGGCCAACTATGCAAAAAAAATACATTAAAAATAAAATATTTTCAAGTTCTTTTATTCTAATCCTATTCATTTTATTTTCTCAACTTTCTTGGTCACAAAACGATACGATTGTTTTAAAAAACAATGATAAAATAATTGGTGAAATAAAATCGATGGACAGAGGTGTTGTAATAGTAAAGACTTCTTATAGTGATTCAGATTTTAAAATTACGTGGATAGATATAAAAAGTGTTAGAAGCAAACAAACCTACTTATTAACCCTCTCCAATGGAAAAAGAATTAATAGTTCAATAAACACAAAACCTGGTGATGACACCAAAGTCACAATAATTGCTGATGGCACTGAACTTATCATACCCATCAAGGATATTGTATATATTAAACCTGTAAAAAATGATTTTATTTCTCGAATTGTCGCATCGGTTTCCGTTGGGTATAACATCACAAAAAGCAATAATTTAAGCCAGTTTTCAGTAAGCAGTAATTTAAGTTATACAGCCTATAAATGGCTTTTAACAGGTAGTTATAATTCTGTACGAAGTAATCAAGATGATGTAGCAGAAACGAAACGTACAGATGCTAGTGTTGGTTTTAACTATTTTATGAAAAATGATTGGTTCTATTCCACTGAAGCAAATTTTCTATCTAATGATGAGCAGAAATTAAAATTACGTTCAACTATTAAAGGTGGTTTAGGAAAATATTTCGTGCATTCAAATAAATTATTCTTCGGTGGTGGATTTGGTGTTGCTTGGAACAATGAAAATTTCAGTGATGAATTTAACACCAATCGTAACTCCATGGAAGCTTACGGAAACCTGACATTAAACATGTTCGATTTTAGCGATTTCAGTTTAAATACAGACCTTACTTTTTATCCCAGTTTAACAGAAGGCGGTCGGTATCGTGCAGATTATAATTTGAACTTAAAATATGACTTGCCATTAGACTTTTTTATAAAATTAGGCCTAACATATAACTACGACAGCAAACCAGTTGAAGGTGCATCTGATTCAGATTACGTATTCCAATCTACTTTTGGTTGGGAATTTAATTAAAGATCACAGTAGTTTTTAGAATACTGAAATTCCATCCTACAGACTAAATATTATTTATTATCTAGCATTTTTAAATACATGTCCTCAACCTTTTTCCGAGCCCAAGGTGTGCGTCTTAAAAATTTTAAACTAGATTTAACCGAGGGATTATCAGTAAAGCATTTTATTTTTATGGTATACCCCATATACTCCCAACCATAATGCGCTTCGAGAGCTAGAATAATTTTCTCAAGCGTAATACCATGTAATGGATTATTTGGTTGTTGCTCCATATTATAAACTAACTAAATCTTTAATTTTAAGCGCTTTTTCAAAATGATCCAACTGGTGTGTTTCAATCCACCAAGTTGCAGCTTCCATTAACAACTTTGGGTTATTGTTTTTATTTTCAAAAAAGGCATAGAAAGACAAGCCAACATTCTCGCCTTTCTGTGCTATTTTAGTATTGCAAACGTGTATTATTTTCGTTTTTAATTCTGGACTCATAGTCTAATCCCTTCTACTTTTTGGTCGTCTATTAGAAGAACGACTCTCGTTAGATCTACTCGATTTTCTAGAAGAATTATCTGAAGGTTTTCTAGAACTAGATTGCGATTTTTTAGGGCTTCGCTGTTGACTTCTACCTTGACCTTGTTTTATAGGTTGTGTAGATGCATTAGGATCTGGTTCAAAACCTTCTAAAATAGTTACGGGAATTCGCTCACCAACTAATTTTTCAATATCGCGTAAAAATGTTGTTTCATCAGCACTTACCAATGAAATAGCCTCACCACTTGCTCCTGCTCTACCTGTTCTACCAATTCGGTGAACATAATCTTCAGAAATATTCGGTAATTCAAAATTAATAACATGCGGTAACAATGGAATATCCAAACCACGTGCAGCAATATCGGTTGCTACCAACACACTTATTTTACTAGATTTAAAACCAGCTAATGCTTTGGTTCTTGCACCTTGACTTTTATTTCCATGAATAGCAGCAGCAGTAATACCACTACTTATCATTTTTTTACAAAGTTTATTAGCACCATGCTTTGTACGTGTAAATACAAGTACTTGATTCCAATTACCATCTAAAATCAGCTTGATAATTAAATCTGTTTTTTTGGCTTTCGCAACACGATATACTTTTTGAGTAATAGCATCTACTGTTGAATTTTCTGGAGTTGCCTCAACCATTACAGGCTTCCGTAAAATACCACTTGCAAGCTTTTTAATTTCTTTTGAAAAGGTTGCCGAAAACAATAAATTTTGTCTTTTAGCTGGCATTAAAGCCATAATACGCTCAATATCACGTAAAAAACCCATATCTAACATTCTGTCAGCTTCATCTAAAACAAGAATTTCAACCTGCTTTAATGAAATAACACCTTGATTTTGTAAATCTAAAAGACGTCCTGGTGTTGCTACCAAAATATCAACCCCACGATTAAGAGATGCTACTTGTGGTTTCTGGTTGACACCGCCAAAAATAACTAAAGCACGTAAATCTGTAAATTCACTATAAGATTTTACGTTTTCATAGACTTGTGCCGCTAACTCACGCGTTGGCGTTAAAATTAACGCACGAATAGGTCTGCGATTAGATGTTTGTGTTTGTGATAGTATTTGTAATAACGGAAGTGTAAAACCTGCCGTTTTTCCTGTTCCTGTTTGCGCAGATGCTAATACATCGCGTCCTTCTAGAACTGCTGGAATTGCTTTTTGCTGAATTGGCGAAGGTGTTTCATATCCTTGCTTACTGACCGCTTTTAAAAGGGCGTCAGACAAACCTAATGTTTTAAATGACATATAACGTATTTGTGAAGTGATAATCTAATAAATACAGATGTCACTTCTTTTGTTAGCCGCAAAGGTAAACTTATTTAATTCCTAAACTTGGTATATGCCAGTTTTTATCACAATCCTACATCAAGCAAATTTTAACATTTAATAGACTGATTTTAAGATAGTTTTAATAAAATAACAGGCATTTTTTATTATATTAAAGTGAACACAAAAAGATAAAAATTATGGGAACTATAACGGATAAAAGAAAATTTAAACCAACCAAGGAACAGACAAATCCAACAAATCCAACCGCAAATACCAATATTAAAACAAACGATTTTGATATTGACAAAAAGACTATAAAAGATCAAAAAAGTAAAGAATAATCACGTTATTTTTTTGATTAAAAAAGCCAATTTCACATACATGAAATTGGCTTTTTTTATGTCTATTTTCAGAATTAATAGATGTTAAAAATAACTCGCTTCAATCCTAAATAATTATTCGAGAATTGCGTTATTTTGCAATATGGAAAACACCCTAAAATCCTATATTCCTGATGCTGCTATTCCGCAGATAATAGCATTATTGGATCATGATGAATTAACTGTGAAAATTAAAACAGAACGCAAAACGCGTCATGGTGATTATAGAAGGCTGCCTAACGGAAAGCATGAAATTACTATAAATTCAAACTTAAATTCCTATCGTTTTTTAATAACGTTAATTCATGAAATTGCACATTTTGAAGCTTATAAAACATTTGGAAAAAATATTAAGCCACATGGAAAAGCATGGAAGCACACGTTTCAAAAACTGATGTTACCATTTTTAAATCCCGCTATTTTTCCAATGGATTTATTACCACTTTTAGCCAATCACTTTAAAAACCCAAAAGCTAGTAGTGATACGGATATAAAATTAGCATTCGCTTTAAAACAATTTGATCCACAAAATGACAAAACGTATGTGTTTGAAATCCCTTTTGGGCAAAATTTCAAACTATACAATGGTAAAATTTTCAAAAAAGGAAATAAACGTGTAAAACGGATTGAATGTATTGAAATTAAAACAGGAAAATTGTATCTTTTCAACCCAAATGCAGAAGTAGACGTTATAAATGATTAATGAATATCTTTCCAAGAATAGCACTTTAAACAGGCATTCTTGTTAAGGTTAAATGAAACTAAATGAATAAAAATTATTACGCCATATTAATGGCAGGAGGCGTAGGCTCACGTTTCTGGCCCGTAAGCACTCAAGATTTCCCGAAACAATTTCATGATATGCTAGGAACTGGTGATACGCTAATTCAAAAAACATTCAGCCGATTAAGCAAGCTTATTCCAAAAGAAAACATTTTTATTCTTACCAATGAACGTTATAACGATTTGGTTTTTGAACAACTTCCAGAAGTCACCAAACGCCAAGTCGTATTGGAACCTGCCATGCGAAATACAGCACCTTGTATTCTGTATGCATCTTTAAAAATTCAGAAAGAAAATCCAAATGCCTTAATGATTGTGGCACCAAGTGATCATTGGATTGAAGACGAAGTTGCTTTTACCAACAATGTAAAACTGGCTTTCGAATTTTGTAAAACCCATGATGCACTCATGACCTTAGGTATTAAGCCTACATTTCCAAACACAGGTTATGGCTATATTGAATATAACAAAACGACTGAAACCGAAATTAAACCTGTAAAGCAATTTAGAGAAAAACCAAATTACGAAACCGCTAAAGCATTTATAGAGCAAGGAAATTTTCTGTGGAATGCTGGAATATTTATGTGGAGTGTTTCGAGCGTTATTGATGCTTTTAAAAATAATCAATCGGATTTATTCAAACTTTTTGAAAGCGGAATATCGGCTTACAACACCGAAAATGAAGCCTCTTTTATAGCCGAGAATTATGGTAAAGCTGAAAATATTTCAGTGGATTATGCTATTATGGAATCCTCAAAAAACGTGTATGTCCTTCCTGCTACTTTTGACTGGAATGATTTAGGAACTTGGGGTAGTTTATATGATAAACTAGGTAAAGACGCCAACAATAATGCGGTTGTAAATGCGCAAACATTAACCGAAGATGCATCGGGAAATATGATCAGGACCGACCGAAAAAAACTCGTTGTAATTGATGGTTTAAACGATTATATAGTAGTTGACAAAGAGGAAGTTTTACTTATCTTTCCCAAGTCTAAAGAACAAGATATTAAAGAAACATTGCAACGCGTTAAAGATAATTTTGGAGATCAATTCATTTAAACATGGAAGAAAATAAATTTAACTTTTCTGAAGAAGAAACTAAAAAAGAAACTGCTGCAGAAGAAGCTAAAAGCGAGGCTGCTGTTGAAGAATCTAAAAAAGCGGTAAAAAAAGATGCGAGAGGTCTTTTTGAAAATATAAAAAAATTCTTAATTGAGTTGTTGGATTTTCGTGAGGATACTGATCGTGATGAAACGACTGAAGCCATTAAAAGAGATATTTCGTTTAAAGGTGCAACTGCTTGGATTTTGGTATGTTCTATTTTTGTTGCATCTATTGGATTAAATGCCAATTCCACAGCTGTTGTTATTGGTGCCATGTTAATATCCCCACTTATGGGGCCAATTTTAGGTATTGGTTTATCTGTTGCCGTCAATGATATAGACACCATGAAAAGGTCGTTAATAAATTTAGCTACCATGATTGTGTTAAGTTTATTAACCGCGTATCTTTTCTTTTGGTTATTTCCATTAAGCGAAGATACTTCGGAATTATTAGGACGTGTACAACCAGATATTCGTGATGTATTAATTGCCTTTTTTGGTGGTGCAGCGTTAATTATAGCAAAAACAAAACGAGGTACTATTGCTTCTGCCATTTTTGGTGTAGCCATTGCAACAGCTTTAATGCCGCCATTGTGTACCGCTGGTTACGGATTAGCTAAAGGTAATTGGCCATACTTTTTTGGTGCCATGTACTTGTTTATTATCAACACCATTTTTATAGCATTGGCAACATTTATTGTCGTAAAAGCATTACGTTTCCCAATGTTGAGATATGCCAATTCAAAGAGGCGTAAACGTACGGCCCAAATTGCTTCTTTCTTGGCTATCATAGTTATGGTACCAGCAGGGTTCACATTTTGGAAAGTATTACAAGAAAGTAATTTTGATACAGAAGCTAAACGTTTTGTAGATAATGAACTAAAAGGTTTACCGCAATATGAGTATATAAAAAAGAATACAATTCCTAAATTTAACGATGGAGACTCCTATATTGAATTTAATACGTACGGTTTAGGTGAAATTCCTGAATCTACCATAGGTTTAATAAAAAGTAAAACGTCAGATTATCCAGCTTTAGCTAACACGCGAATTGTATTTAACCAAAGTCGTACAGAGCAATATGATAATATGAAGTACATGGAACAAATTAGGTTTCGTGACTCTGTTGATTTAATCTACCAAACGCAAAAAATTAGTTTATTAGAAGACCGTGTTAAAACGCTATCTGCTTATGAGAAGAATACGATACCATTTAATGACGTTATAAAAGAAGTGAAAATTAACTACGAAAATTTGGACCGTTTTAGCTATTCTAGTGAAATTGCATCTGACTTTGAAAAAACGGATACTATTTCCGTATTTTCAGTAAAATGGAATAAAGAAAAAATGAATACAGCCGGTATTGCTAAAGAGCAAGATAAATTAGAGCGTTGGTTGAAAGTAAAATTAAAGCTAGATACGCTGGTTGTAAGACAAATAAATTAAGCACGCTCTTCTAAATACATTTGGCGTACTTTTTTAAAGAGTTCAGAAGAATATACAAAGTTGGTTACAGCTTCATTGTCGGTTTTAAAAATAGTATCTTTAGAACCTTCCCATTCTTTTAAGCCGTCTTTAAGAAATACAATTTTCTGACCAATTTCCATTACAGAATTCATATCATGAGAGTTGATAATGGTTGTCATATTGTACTCTTCTGTAATTTCTAAAATTAAATTATCAATAACCATTGCCGTTTTAGGATCTAATCCCGAATTAGGCTCATCACAAAAAAGATACTTCGGTTTGTTGACAATTGCGCGTGCTATAGCTGCACGTTTTTGCATACCTCCAGAGGCTTCACTTGGATATTTATTATGATCATCCGATAAATTCACGCGGTTTAAAACAAAATCTGCACGATCTTGCATTTCACTTTTACTTTGCTTGGTAAACATGCGTAAAGGAAACATAACATTCTCTAAAATAGTCATGGAGTCAAATAAGGCACTACCTTGAAAAACCATACCCATTTCTGCACGTAAATCACTTTTTTGGTTGTCAGATAATTCAGAATACACTTTACCATCATATAAAATAGCACCTTCTTCTGGCTGAAATAAACCTAATAAACATTTTAAAAAAACAGTTTTACCCGAACCACTTTGACCAATTACCAAACTTGTTTTACCCTTCTCGAAGGTAGTTGAAATACCTTTTAATATGTGCGCATCTCCAAAGGACTTATGTAAATTTTTAACTTCTATCATGAGCTTAACAACATTTGGGTTAATATATAGTTACAAAGTATAATCATTACACTGGTCCATACAAATGATGTTGTACTTGCTTTTCCAACTTCTAATGCTCCGCCACGCATATAAAAACCATAATATGAGGGAATTGTAGCAAGAAGGAACGCAAAAATAATTGTTTTAATAAACGCATAAGTAATATGGAAAGGGATAAAATCCAATTGAACTCCTGTTATATAATCTTCCACCGTACTATAGCCTCCAAAATAACAAGCTGCCAAACCACCAACAATTCCTAAAAACATGGCAATTGATATAACAAATGGATACAACATGAGGGCTATAAATTTTGGAAACACCAAATAATTAACCGCATTGATACCCATAACTTCCAAAGCATCTATTTGCTCCGTAACACGCATTGTACCGATACTTGAAGTTATAAACGACCCCACTTTACCAGCCATAATTACTGAAATAAAAGTTGGAGCAAATTCTAATATAACCGATTGCCTTGTAGCAAACCCAATAAGCGTTTTCGGAATTATAGGACTCGTCATGTTTAAGGCTGTTTGTATAGTAACAACACCGCCAACAAAAAATGAAATAAAGGCAACTATACCCAACGACCCAATAATTAAGTCGTCAATATCATTAATAATTAAGCGCTTCATCACGGACCATTTCGTTGGCTTACGAAACATTTCCTTAATCATTAAAAAATAAGTACCAATATTATATAGGTATGTCATTTTGCTTTTTGTTCCTGCTAAAATAAAAAACAAATATGTATTTAACGGTAATTTTATTTAGGGATATTTAAAAATCATTACTTTTGAATTATAAATACCCTTCCAAAATGAAAAACAGTATTTTTATTATAATAATTGTCTTTATATTTAGTGCTTGTCATGCTCAAAAAGCTCCAATAAACCCGACAAGTTCTTCAGAAAAAAGCATAAAAAACGGCAATCCGAAATTAGTGGTTGGGATTGTTGTAGACCAAATGAGATATGATTATTTAACGCGTTTTTATAGCAAATACTCTGAAGGTGGATTTAAACGCATGATGAATGACGGTTTTAACTGTAAAAACAATCATTTTAATTATATCCCAACGTACACTGGACCAGGACACGCCTCTGTTTTTACTGGAACCACGCCAAAATATCATGGTATTATAGCCAATAATTGGTATGATAAAGAAATAAAAGAATCTGTGTATTGCGCTGGCGACGATAATGTTCAGCCTATTGGAACTTTAGATGATGCTGGAAAAATGTCGCCACATCGTATGCAAACCACATCATTTGCAGATGAAAATCGTTTGTTTACGCAAATGAAAGGTAAAACTATTGGTATATCTATGAAAGATAGAGGTGCTATTTTACCAGCAGGACATGCTGCAAACGCTGCATATTGGTTTCACGGTGAAGATGAAGGCCAATGGATTAGTAGTTCGTTTTACATGAATGAATTACCGAATTGGGTAAAACAATTTAATTCAGCAGATACGGCTGAATCTTATTTAAAAGTTTGGAATACGCTTTATCCTATTGAAACATATACTGAAAGTGGACCCGATTTAAATGATTTTGAAGGTGGTTTTAAAGGCCGAGAAACAGCAACTTTTCCTTATGATTTGGAACAACTAAAAACCGACAACAAAGGCTTTGACATTCTAAAAGCTACAGCCTACGGAAATAATTTAACAACCGATTTTGCCATAGCTGCCATTGCTGGTGAACAATTAGGTCAAGATAATATAACGGACATCTTAACTTTAAGCTATTCAAGCACGGATTATGTTGGCCATAACTTTGGTGTTAATTCCAAGGAAATTCAAGACACGTATTTACGTTTGGATTTAGATCTTGAGCGCTTTTTTAACTATTTAGATAAAACAGTTGGCGTAGGTGAATATACCGTGTTTTTAACGGCAGATCACGGTGCTGTTGATGTGCCTACTTATTTAAAGTCTGTTAAAATCCCTTCTGGTTATGTAAACAACAGAGAGACCAAACAGAAATTTAACGCCTTTATGACTGAAAGGTTTGGATCTGAAGATTTAATAGAAAACGTGAGTAATAATCAGATATTTTTGAACAGAGCTAAAATTTCAGAATTACAATTAAATTTATCTGATGTTCAAGAAACTATTGTGAATGAATTAATAAAGTACGAACATGTTGCTAAAATTTACACAGCAACAACCATGCACAACACATCTTTTACAACGGGAATTGAATCCTTATTACAGAATGGTTATAACCAAAAGCGTTCAGGAGATGTATTAATAGTTCCTGATGCCGCATATATATCGTACAGTAAAACAGGATCAACACATGGTAGTGGCTTCAATTATGACACCCATGTGCCTTTATTATTCTTCGGAAAAGGTATAGCGAAAGGTAGTACTCTTGAAAAAACAGTTATTCCAGATATAGCACCAACTATATCGGCTATGTTAGGGATAAGTTTCCCAAATGGTGCAACAGGAAAACCATTAGAATTTGTTTTGGATAATCAATAAGAATTGAGAAAATTAGCTTAAAAAAAACCGGTACAGCTTATCTATTTTCTATAAAGGAAATAATTATTTACCAACTCAATATAGGTTTCTTTAGCCTCATCTTCAGTAATGTTCTGAATTTGAAACAATGCATTAGTTTTAAAAGCGGAGATTAATGGCTTACTACTACTAGGTCTACTATAATCGTTAGTGGCTTTTTTGAAATAAGCGTATAACCTTAATAAAAAGTCGGCAGGAAACGGCTCATGATGATCGTTAATTCTATCAACAGCTTCTTTAAAGGCGATATCTAATTCTTCAGAAGTCATTATTTTTCGGCTATAATACTTTCAGCACCACGAACTTTTTGGTTAAGTGACACGTTAATTTTTGCATCTAAAGGTAAAAATAAATCCACACGCGAACCAAATTTTATAAATCCAGAATCACCTCCTTGATTTATTTGTTGACCTTCCTTAGCATAATTGACTATTCGTTTTGCGAGAGCTCCCGCAATTTGTCTATATAATATAGGTCCGAAAACTTCATTTTCAACAACCACTGTAGTACGTTCGTTCTCCTCACTTGCTTTTGGATGCCAGGCTACTAAATATTTACCTGGATGGTATTTACTATACACCACTTGTCCACCAATTGGATATCTCGTAACATGTACATTTATAGGCGACATGAAGATGCTAACCTGTAAACGTTTCTCCTTGAAATATTCTTTTTCAAAAACCTCCTCTATTACAACAACTTTACCATCCACAGGTGAAACAATATTGTTATTATTATATGATGTTTGTCTTTTAGGGTTTCTAAAGAATTGTAAAATCAACAATAAAAACAATAATAAGCCTATCATGATTATCATGTTAAGCCATGGTAATATCACGTAAGTATCTGATATTAGGAATAACGCTACAACAACGATAAGCGTAATTAAAATAATTTTATGTCCTTCTTTATGAAACATGTTATATAATTTCTAAAAACAAATGAATAAATGGAGCTGCAAAAATAATACTATCTAACCGGTCTAACAATCCGCCATGACCAGGCATAATAACACCACTATCTTTAACACCAGCTTGACGTTTAAATTTGGATTCTATTAAGTCTCCTAAAGTTCCAAAAACACTAATTATAATGGCTAATATAAGCCAATTATTAAAACTTAATGTTTCGGTAAAGGTAGCAATAAAATAGCTAGCTACGGATGAAAAAAATAATCCACCGATAAAACCTTCAACCGTTTTCTTGGGTGAGATCTTCTCGAAAAGTTTTTGTTTACCAAAATTCTTACCAACCAGAAAGGCAAAGGTATCATTTACCCAGACCAAAATAAAAGCACCTAATAAAATAAATGGGTTATACTCACCATGATAATTAGGTATCAGAACTAGAAACACAAATGCACTAGACAGGTAAAAGGTAGAGAGTAAAAATCGTTTGGAAACAAATAATGGAATTCGTTTTTCTGCAAATAAATCTTTAATCAAAAGCAGTTGTACAAATATAGTTATCACTTGTAGAATGCGTGTAGCTTCACTTAAGCCAGCATCTGTTTTCATAAAAAACTGCCAATAACCAAATATTAAATACATGAGTATAAATATCACATAAGGCCAAAAAGATTTATAACCAATGAGTTTTTTAAATTCACCCATACATATCAATCCAAAAATAAAAAACAGTATTATTAATGCGTGTTCATTTAATAGGGACACCATTAACAATGAAACATATAACAAACCCGTAAAGGATCTTATAAGGATTTCTTTCATGCTATAGGTCTTCTAACAGAAGTAAATATAAATTTTTAGAATTGCTGCCATAACTCATAAAATCATTTTCTTTCTCTTTATTTTCTGAAGTTTTAAAATGTTTTATGGTCGTAATATTCGTAGGTATTCTCTTGGTATTGTTGTTTTTTATTCCACGTAAACCCTCTCCAATACTAGCTGTAATTTGGCTAGTTGTTGCAAAAACAATAAAGTTTTCAGGGAATTCAATTAATTTCTTTTCCGCAATTTGATTTGATGAAATTAATAACGAACCATCATCCGCAATTAAGTTTTCGCAGGTTGTTAAAAAATATTCGGCGTCAGTACTGACACGTGTCACCTTTAAATCGGAATTTTTAAATTTTTGATTTAATTGCTCATCATAGATTAACACACTTTTATCTTCCCAATCATTTTCAATAATAATGTTGTTTAAGCTATCAAAAATTTCATCTAAATTTTCGCAATACAGAAACTTACCACCATTAGCCTTGAAGTTTATAGTAAACCGCTCATCTATAGGTAGTTTAATTTCTGGCATATATTTGCCACGCTCATTAGATTTTAATTCGTTATCTGAATCAACAGATTTGGAACCAAAAATTTTTCTAAATAGACTCATTTATGTTTTTGCTATTAAATACGAGTAATTTAAGGTGTTTTTCAAATATAAAAAATCTTAAACGAACCGTAAGGCTAATTTAAGATTTTTAATAAATGTTAACAGAAAAATTATGAATTATTCTTCTTCTTCGGTAGCGATCACATGTTTATCAAATGGTCGTTTTCCAAATATTTTTTCTAAATTATCTTTAAAAATAACTTCTTTTTCCAAAAGCACATTAGCTAATTCGGTTAATTTATCTTTATTTTCTTCAAGAAGTTTAATGGCACGTTGGTACTGTTCTTCTATGATTCTAGAAATTTCGTCATCAATTAATTCAGAAGTTTTCTCACTATAAGGTTTTGTAAAACCGTATTCGTTTTGTCCTGAAGAATCATAATACGTTAAATTCCCGACTTTTTCACTTAAGCCATAAACCGTTACCATAGCTCGCGCTTGTTTGGTAACTTTTTCTAAATCGCTTAAAGCACCAGTTGAAATTTGGTTGAAAATTACTTTTTCAGCCGCACGACCACCTAAAGCAGCGCACATTTCATCTAACATCTGTTCGGGTCTAACAATTAAGCGTTCCTCTGGTAAATACCAAGCTGCTCCTAATGAACGTCCACGAGGCACAATAGTAACTTTAACTAAAGGTGCTGCATGTTCTAACATCCAACTTACGGTTGCGTGACCAGCTTCATGATAAGCAACAGCCTTCTTCTCACCTGGTGTTATAATTTTATTTTTCTTTTCAAGTCCACCTACTATTCTATCTACAGCATCCAAGAAATCTTGTTTATCTACAGCTTTTTTACCATTTCTGGCAGCAATTAAAGCAGCTTCGTTACAAACGTTAGCAATATCAGCTCCAGAGAAACCTGGCGTTTGTTTGGATAAGAAATCTATATCTAAATCGTCTGCCTTTTTTAAAGGCCTTAAATGCACTTCAAAAATTTCCTTACGTTCACGAACATCTGGAAGATCAACAAAAATTTGTCTATCAAAACGTCCAGCACGCATTAATGCTTTATCTAAAACATCTGCTCGGTTGGTTGCCGCCAATACAATAACGTTTGTATTAGTTCCAAAACCATCCATTTCTGTTAGTAATTGATTTAATGTGTTTTCACGTTCATCATTAGAACCTGACATATTATTTTTTCCACGAGCACGACCAATAGCATCAATTTCATCAATGAAAATAATAGCTGGCGATTTCTCTTTAGCTTGTTTAAATAAATCTCGTACTCTAGAAGCACCAACACCTACAAACATTTCCACGAAATCTGAACCAGACAATGAAAAGAACGGTACTTTTGCTTCACCAGCAACGGCTTTAGCTAATAATGTTTTACCTGTTCCTGGAGGCCCTACTAATAAAGCACCTTTAGGAATTTTACCCCCTAAATTGGTGTATTTTTCTGGGTTTTTAAGGAAATCTACAATTTCTTGAACTTCTTCTTTAGCACCTTCTAAACCGGCAACATCTTTAAAGGATGTTTTTACATCTGTATTCTCATCAAATAGTTTAGCACGTGATTTTCCAATATTAAATATTTGACCACCTGCTCCACCTCCAGAACCACCAGACATGCGTCTCATAATAAAAATCCAAACTCCGATTAATAAAATAAATGGTAATAATCCTATCAAGAAATCACCCCAAACATTTTGTTCCGTTTTGTACTCAACTTTTGGTTTTGGATCTAAATCTTCCGCTTGTATTACTTTGGCTATATCATCTTCAAAATTTTGAAGATCACCAAATTCAAAACGATAATTTGGTAGCTTGGTAGCTGTTGGTAATAATGATGTAGGCTTGGATTTTTTATGTACGTCTTTTGCTTCTGCTTCAGACGTTAAATACACTTTAGCTTCACGCCTATTTACAATTTCTACTTTATCAACATCGCCATCTTTTAAAAATGTCATGAATTGAGATGGTGTAGTTGGATTTGTTTCATCAAATCCGCTTCCGCCCAAAACTTGCATGGCAATAAATAGTACGATTACGCCACCATAAATCCAATACATATTGAATTTAGGTTTCTTGTTTTTATCTTTCTTGGTATCCTTGTTCATTAATATCCCTTAATAGTTTGTTTCAATTACCGTTGTTTTTGCGTCACCCCAAAGACTTTCAATATCATAATACTCGCGAATGTGTTTCTGAAAAACATGAACTACAATGTTCACATAATCCATTAAAACCCATTCAGCATTATCAGAACCTTCAATATGCCAAGGCTTATCTTTCAGTTCTTTACTTACTTTTTTCTGGATGGAATTTACAATGGCATTTACTTGTGTGTTCGAAGCACCTTCGCATATAATGAAGTAGTCGCAAACCGTGTTTTCAATCTCGCGTAAATCCAATATATTTATGTCTTTTCCTTTTACGTCCTCAATTCCGCTTAAAATAGTAGCTATCAATTGGTCTGCATTGATTTGTTTTTTTGCCATTCACTTAATTTAATTTGTGCAAAGTTATTATTTTTTAGTTCTTTATACCGTAAAAAAATCATAAGATTTTACGTCTATACTCAATAATTCACCGAATGCATATAATCAAACTTGATGCCACCGATTCTACCAACTCATATTTAAGAGCATTAAGCTCCAACAACACGTTGGCAGATTATACTACTGTTACCGCCAAGCACCAAACTCATGGACGTGGACAACGTGGCACAAACTGGCAATCTGAAACCGATAAAAACCTGATGTTTAGCGTGTTCAAGAACGTTTCATTCTTGGGTTTTCAAGACAATTTCTTTATTAGTATCGTTACTTCTTTAGCACTAATTAAAACCTTGCAACAGTTTTTAATACCCAAATTAAGTATAAAATGGCCTAACGACATTTTGTCAGAGGACAAAAAGATTTGTGGCATTCTTATAGAAAACACGGTTAAACAAAATGCTTTTGGAGGTACTATAATTGGTATTGGGCTAAATGTTAACCAAACTCAATTTAAAGATCTCCCTAATGCAACTTCCCTACAACTAATTGCAGGCACCCATTTAAACACCGATGAATTGCTATTAAGCATCATAACCAATTTAAAATTTTATTTTAATCAGTTAAAAACCAATCAACACAAACTTTTAAAAGAAAATTATGAAAGTTACCTATTCAGAAAAAATAAACCGTCAACCTTTAAAGATCAAGCAGGTAATTTATTCACCGGATACATCCAAGGTGTAACCAATTTAGGAAATCTTCGTGTTTTATTAGAAGACGAAATAATTGCCGAATATGAGTTAAAGGAAGTTACGTTGCTATACTAATTATACAGCTTTTGGCATATTACTAGCTAATGTTTCAATAAATTTTGAAATAGGTCCTTTTATCATCATGGCCATCATAGCATTGAATTCGCCGCTAAATTGAAGTTGTACTTCACTCGTATTCGCATCAATTTCTGTAATATTCCCGATTAAAGAAAAATCCAATTTTCCACCAGCAGCTCCAAGAACAATTTTATTTGGTGATATCATTTCCTTCTTCTTAAGAATAATTTCCGGCATACCTTTTAATGCAAATAAAAATTTATCCTCGCCTAACACTTCAAATTTACTAATGTTATCAGGCATTAATTTTTCAAAGTTTTTAATATCTGACAAGAAATTAAACACCGCTTCAGGTGATTTATTGATAGTTGTTTTCGGAGATTCTAAATTCATAATAGGTATATAATATAAGTTTGTAATATTTGTTTTAATACTATCAATTAGCGTTCCATTCTGCTGGATTAGCATTCCAAGTAGCTAAAATGGCTTGTTCTTTAGTTGATATATAATTCGTATGGTAGGCTTCATCTAAAAGTGAATTGTAATCACTTAAAGTCGTTAAATGCACATTCTCTTTCTCAAAATTTTCTTTTGAAATATTAAAACCATAAGTAAAAATGGCCATCATACCTTTAACATTCGCATGATTTTCTTTTAAAGCGCGAACAGCATTTAAGCTACTTTGTCCAGTACTAATTAAATCCTCAACCACAACCACGTTTTGTCCAGGCTCCAAATGTCCTTCAATTTGGTTTTGGCGACCATGACTTTTAGCTTCCGGTCGTACATATACAAATGGTAAACCCAAATACTCAGCAACCAGCATGCCAATACCTATAGCTCCAGTTGCAACACCTGCAATAACATCTGGTTTACCATATTGTTTTTCAATCTGCTTGGCCATGGTTTCACGAATGTAATTTCGGATTGGTGGATAAGAAAGTATAATTCTATTATCACAATAAATAGGCGATTTCCATCCCGAAGCCCATGTAAAGGGGTCAGTAGGCTGTAATTTTATTGCATTTACCTGAAGTAGAACTTCGGCAGTTTTTCTGGCTGTGTCTTTATTAAAAATCATAGCAGCAAAATTACACTTTTTTACCTAATCTGCATTTTTAAAATATGATTTAAAATTAATTTTTTAAATCTATTGCTATCCTATTATTTTTAATATTTTTACAAAACCTAATTGCAACAATAGACACTATGTACAAAGTTTTTGTTAATGATAAACCTATTATCTTAACAACAGAGGTTGAAAAGGAATCATCTTTCAAAAACTACTTATTAAAATCTGTTGCTATCACCAAAGTCATTAAAGATTTGAACAAGAAATCTGTTAAGGAAGTTCATCTTATACATTCTAAAGAAGAAAAGCTCCTTAAAAAATTCCTTAAAAAACTACCGAATGTTATTGCTGGAGGTGGAAAAGTATATAATGATAAAGGAGAAATTCTATTTATTTTCAGAAATGATAAATGGGATTTACCAAAAGGAAAGACTGAAAAGAAAGAATCTATTGAAACGACTGCAATTCGCGAAGTTGAAGAAGAAACAGGTGTTGAAGGTTTAAAAATAACCAAACCACTTGAAACAACGTATCATATATTTAAGCGAAATGGTAAATACAAAATCAAAATTACCTATTGGTTTGAAATGACAACCTCCTACTCTGGCACTTTAGAACCTCAAGAAAATGAAGGCATCACCAAAGTTGCTTGGCTGAATGAAGCGGAAGCGCAAGAAGCTTTAAAAAATAGTTATGCCAATATTAAGCTGCTATTCTAATTTACATTGCTTTATAGCGCCAAAAATTAGCGTTTTTAATGAATCAGCCATCTGATTATTACTAGAATACTTCTGATTAATTTCAAGCTCAACACCAATATAATTTTCTGAAAACTGCTTTCTTAAATAGGTTGGAAATCCATCTGCTTTACCTAAATACGGTTGGTTGAAGCGAATTTCATAATTATTGCTGATTCTCAATATTTCTGTTTTAAACACTTTACAAAAATCCTTTTCTTTAGGAATTCGAGAATCATATAGCAAACCAATATCAACGCGCCTTTCTACGTTTTTCCAAATTGGTGTAAAACTGTGAATAGAAACATGAATAACCGTTTCGCCTTCCTGTATACATTGTGAAATGACACCTTCTACAGCATCTCGATACGGCTTATAATATTGCGCTATTATTTTCTGCTTTTCTGCTTTTGAAAGTTCTCTTGTAAATTTCGAAAACAAATCTTTATGATGTAGTGATCTATTTAATTCAACAAGTAAGCGACTTGTGTTACTAAATTTAGAAAAATCTGCTATTGGTTTTAAGCTTTGGAATACATCCAAAGCGCCCAAATCAAAACCACGATGCGCGTTTAATATAGCTTCTTGATTTATAAATAACCCTTCATATTCTTTAGGAATATGATTACCACCATGCTCGCAAGTTAAAATCAGTTTCACGGTTTAAACATCGCATTTTTATGCAGACAATCTGCTAATTCCCAATAGACATTTTTAATATGTACTTCAGAATAATCGTCATTTACCGCTTTTAAAATACGCGTTGCCAACGTGCCTTCACTTAAAATACAATCCAGAGCTTCGTGATGAGAATCATTGATAGAATCTTTTGTCAGCTGAAAAAGGTGTTGCCATAATGCTTGAACTGTCAAGGTTTTTTCCACTTGAAACAACTTCAAGTAGTCAAAATTTGAAACCTCATAGTGCTCACCCTCCTTTATTATCGGGTTTAATATGGCGTATAAATCTTCCTTCGTCCATTTTTTCTGCTCTTGTAAAGTGGTGGTTTTTTCGTCTACTAAAAACTTCAAAACAGCAATAATAAGCGCACAAATAGCAATATCGGCCTTCGGGCATTCTTGAATATCAACCAAACGAATTTCAATAGCATTTCTATCAAATCGTGCAATGGCACCGCGAGAATTTAAAAAGTGATGATCTAAAATATGATTGGTGTCGTGTGGTTTTATGGCGCGTTTTATAGGCTCGAAAACCGTTTCATTATAATCTAACTTGGTAAAAGCACGTTCTGGAATAACCAAACCTGTCAATTCCGGTATTTCCTTCTGGTTGGTTTTGTAGTATTCCAATCTGGCATCTTTAAAGCCAGTGTTTTTTCCTTCTAAAATTGGCGAACTTGCACACAAACCTGGGATAAGTGGCAAAATAACACGAATGGCGGCGTGTAATTTTTCAAATTCGGTATCATCAAAAAAAGGCAAGTTAATATGTGTGCTTTGCACATTGCTCCAACCGTGACCTTTGCAATTAAAAATCCGGTTGTACAATTCGTAAACCTCACTATAACTATGTTTCCAAAGTTCGGTATCTATCAACGGATTCAATAATGGATGTGCAGCTGTTGGAAGCAATTTCGAATCAAATTCTTTCAAAATCTGATTAATTTCAAGAATATTTTTATGAAACGATTCGGACAATCCATTTAAATCGGCTGTTGGTCCATTGGTTTTTAATTCTACCACATGAGCCACCAATTCATTACTCCAAGCTATGGCTCCATTTTCCACATCAGATGTTAACTCACCAGCTTTTTTAGTGAGCAACTTATCAACAATAGAAGCAGGTTTAAAGGTATTTGAAACGAGCATATACTCCAGCTCAATACCGTAAACTTCAAATAAATGATATCTTTTAGCACTCATTATTAATCCAATCTATTTTTTAAAGCTGTTAAAATTTCTACATAAATAGCATCTCCATAATAACGATCTTCTACACCAAAATCTATATTTGGGTTGTCATTAATTTCAATAACCATCGGTTTTTCATTTACGACCTTAATATCAATACCATAAAGCCCTTTACCCATTAACTTGGCAGATTTCAAAGCCATATCTAATACAATTTTTGGCACGTCTTCTATTGGTAAACAATCAGCATTTCCATCTTGATCATCTTTCTTTTTGGCATCCCAATTATAGATTTGCCAATGGCCTTTTGCCATATAGTATTTACAAGCAAAAAAGGGTTTGTCATCAATAATTCCAATGCGCCAATCGTAATCCGATGGGCAAAATTCCTGCGCTATAATTAAATCCGATTCTTTCAACATGCTGTTTACAAGTGCATGATATTCTTCTTCGGTTTTAGCCTTTTTAACACCAAACGAAAAGGTAGAATCCGGTGCTTTTAACACACATGGTAAACCTACTTGTGCTATCACTTCATGCCTATTATCCTTATGAACAATAATGGTTTTTGGCGTGGCAATATTCGCATTGTTTAAAGCTTCAGCCATGTAAACTTTGTTACAACATTTTAAAATGGCATCTGGATAATCTACAATGGCAATCCCATCTTGTTGGGCCTTTCTAGCAAATGCATAGGCTTCATTATTCACTTCAGTACTTTGGCGAATTAGCAAAGCATCAAAAGATGACAAGCGCGATAAATCTTTAGGCTCAATGATTTCAGCATAAATATTCATCTTTTCGGCTACATCAATAAATTTCTTGAGTGCTTTAGCATTACTTGGAGGCGCTGGATCATTCGGGTTCACCAAAATAGCTAAATCGAAATCCGACTTAATTAACTTGGGTGTATCATAGCGTTTTTTAGCAAAATACTGATTTGCAAATGCATGCACACTTGACATATGTTCTTCCGGAATTTCCGATTCTGCAATAGCACGAATACTCTGCACATGCCATTTGGTGGAATGATTAAATTTTACGCGTAAAAATGGCACTTGAAAATGCTTATAAAACAAGGCGCTTAATTCTTTATATTTTTGAGCCACATTTTGCCCAAAATAAATACTTAAGGTAAAGTCTTGCGATTTAATGTTTTTCAAGCTTTGCTGAATCACATCATCAAACTCATCGGATATGATTCGGACGAGTTTTAGTGCTTTCAAATCTACGATATTCTTAACCGTAGGAATTGCTAAATGCCCTCTAGCTTCTGCTAAAAGCGACACATAATATCCTTTAGATTGGTACGAATAATCTTTACACAAGTTAAAGATTCGTGCATTTTTTAAAAGTGAAAATTGTGGGTTTGTAAGGTAATCTTGTGACGAAATCACAGTAATGTTCTCAATCGAAAAATTCCATTTTTCTGGTTGATTAACAACAATGTATTTGTTCATTAAAAACGCATAAGCGCGATATAAATTTTAAACAAAATTAAGTTATTTTTAAATAGCTTTTACATGGTGTAAAAAATATTTTACATCTGAAATATAACGACTAATCAACACATTATCAAAACTCTAAAATATACTTATTTAATGCGATAAACAGGATATTGCATATAAGCCGGCTCATAATTGTTGGAGCGTTCATATAACCAATTTAATTGCGCGTACCAATTATTGGCGAATTGGGTTTCGGCTTGTTTTTTAGCTTCAAATTCTGCTTTTAATTCTGAATTAGACTCCAATAATTCTGAAGCCGTATCCTCAAAAACGTAAGGCGAAAAACCTTCTTTCTTCTGTAAAATTGTATCGAAGAAATTCCAATTAAAAAAGGAATCTGGTGCTTGAGGTTCTAATGTTTCTACTAGATAACGTATCGCATTTTGATTGGTTGAAATCCAATAATCACCTTTTCTGAATAAGAGGTTATTTTCGGATGCTGTAACAGATGTCTTATAATGCTGATAATGGCCTTCATACGGACTTTTTCGTGTTTCAAAATCGGCTATTTTGTACGATTCTACGGCTAGTATGGTGTCTTTTTCAAAACGATTCATCTGAACACCATTCAGTTTCAATAAATCAATTACTCTGTGCCAACCTTGTGGAATGATGTAGGCTTTTGGAACGGCAACGTCAACCGTTGGTTTAAAATAATTTTGATAAGCAACCGGTTTTTCAAAAGGCTTCTCTCTATCGTATTTTAAGCGCTCCTTTCCTGTTACAGTACTTGAAATCATTTTCCCTTCAAAACCTTTAAAATTTAATGTGGTGTATTTTGTAGTATCTACTTCCCAATCTAACGGATACATTTTCTGATTTTTAAAAGATTCAAAAGCAGCTTGGCGCATTGTAGAAATACGTTCACCTTCTTTTTCAGTTATTGCAATCATGCTTCTCATCAGTTCGTATGTTCCTTCTACTCTTGACTTGTATGGCTTTAGCATGTGTGTTTCGACCATCATCCCCACAACATTCCAAAGCGCTGTGTACCCAGTTGAATATCGTGAATAATCCATAAATTGACTAAAACCAATTTCCGGAACTTGATTAAAAACATTTACATAAGGTGTAATATCCCAATCTTTCTTTTGTAAATCCGCTTCCAGTGCTGGCATGATGGTATTTTGTAAATAGCTCCCCAATTCGCCACCTAACTTATTATGTTGTGTAAATAAATGGGTTAGTATATATTGATAATCGGCACCATTACTGACATGGTTATCAATAAACACATCAGGCTTTACTAAATGAAAAATTTGAGCGAAGGTTCGAGCATTCTCGGTATCGTTTTTTATAAAATCACGGTTCAAATCAAAATTCTGTGCATTGCCACGAAAACCGTATGCTTTAGGACCATTTTGATTGGCTCGCGTTCCTGTATTTCTGTTTAAACTTCCACCAACATTATAAATAGGAATGGTGACTAATACCGTATTTTTTGGTGCTGAAATTTTTCCTTGAGCCATATCACGAAATAACATCATAGTCGCATCTATACCATCGCTTTCACCAGGATGAATGCCATTATTGATTAGTAATACACGTTTATTTTTACGAATGGTTTCGAAATTAAATTCAGCATCTGAATTAAAAGTCACGATATGCAAAGGCTCACCAGAATCTGTTTTCCCAATGGCTTGAAGTTGAATTTGAGGAAAGGCATTTGCCAAATCCGAATAATATTGAATGGTTTGATGATACGTAGCCGTTTCCGTTCCATTGCTTGTTTCAAAAACCGTTATAAAATTATCTTTTTTGTTTTGTGCTTGTAAAAAACTGAAAGTCAAACAAATGACTAACAACTGACTAATACGAATCATATTTGAAATTTTAATAGGTAAACTTAAACAATTTATCACAATATAATCTTGTAGGTGTTTATATTAACTGTATTTTTGCACCCTCAAAAAAAAGAATGATGACTCAATTTTTTCGAAAATTTACTACTAATCCTAAAAATGATATTTTAAGCGGGATAACCGTGTCATTAGCAATGATTCCAGAAGTGGTAGCATTTGCTTTTGTGGCACAAATAGACCCACTTATGGCACTTTCTGGTGCATTTATTATTGGATTAATTGCTGCAATTTTTGGAGGAAGACCTGGTTTAATTTCTGGAGCTGCAGGAGCAGTTGCTGTTATTTTTGTTACCATGATTGCTGATGGACATACAAAAGGTCTTCTTTTTGATCAGCCTGTAGATAATATGGGTTTTTTCTACTTAATGGCTTGCGTTATTTTAATGGGAATTATTCAAATTTTAGCTGGTGTATTTAAGTTAGGACGTTTTGTGCGTTTAATTCCGCACTCCGTAATGCTCGGTTTTGTAAACGGTTTAGCTATTGTTATTTTTTGGGCACAAGTAAAAATGTTTACACATAAATCATTAGTCGTTTCTGCCGATGGCGTTAAGGAATATGTTAGCACTTATATGCGCGGTTCTGAACTCTATTTAATGCTAGGCTTGGTATTTTTAACCATGGCTATTATGACCATTTTACCAAAAATAACTAAAAAAATCCCTGCGGCATTAACCGCTATCTTAGTCACAACATTTATTGCTATTGGTTTTAATTTAGACGTATCAACGGTTGGATCATACATTATTGAAGGTGGTGGAACAGGTTTGAAAGGCGAATTTCCTACCCCTAATTTAGAGCTTTGGCAGAATCTTCCAATTAATTGGGACACGCTTAATTTTATTCTTCCGTATGCGTTTTTAGCGGCTTCTGTTGGTTTAATTGAGTCGTTGATGACCATGAATTTGGTAGACGAATTAACCGATACCAGAGGAAATGGTGATCAAGAATGTATTGCTCAAGGAACCGGAAATATTATGTCAGGTCTTTTTGGTGGAACTGGAGGTTGCGGTATGATTGGGCAAACGGTAATTAATATTAACGCTGGTGGTCGTGGTCGTCTATCAGGTATCGTAATGGCTTTAACCTTGTTAACCTTTATACTTTTTACAGACAAATTAATTGAGCAAGTACCAATTGCCGCACTTATAGGCGTCATGTTTATCATGGTTATTGAAACATTTGCTTGGTCAAGTTTCCGCATTATTAAAAAAATTCCAAAATCCGATGCATTTGTGCTCGTTATTGTTTCAGCTGTAACCGTAATATTCGATTTAGCAATTGCCGTTTTTGTTGGTGTTATTATTTCGGCATTGGCTTTTGCTTGGGAGAATGCCAAACGTATTCGCGCCAGAAAACGCATGCGTGAAGATGGCACCAAAGTTTACGAAATTTGGGGTCCTTTATTTTTCGGAAGTATTACAGCTTTTAATCAAAAGTTTGACCCTAAAAACGATCCGCAGAACGTTGAAATTGACTTTGTAGAATCTCGTATCAGTGATCACTCCGCTTTGGAAGCTATTTTTAATTTAGTTGAAAAATATGAAGCCGAAGGAAAATCTATTAAATTGAAACACTTAAGCGAAGATTGCAAATTGCTCATGTATAAGGCTAGTCCGAAATTCAGAGAAGTTATTGTTGAAGCGGTTGATGATCCTCGATATCATTTAGCTGCTAATCCAGAAGAGTTTCCAAAACCACTTTCAGAATACAAGTTTAAATAGTTATTTCACCCGAACACTAATGGGTACTAATTTGGTATAATCGCCATGATTGCGAATCACATCGCGCACAATGGATGATGAAATATAGGACGTATTCGCAGCCGTTAACAAAAACACGGTTTCTATTGGTGCTAAATCGCGATTCGTATGGGCAATGGCTTTTTCAAATTCGAAATCTCCGGGGTTACGCAAACCACGAAGGATAAATTCGACGTTATTTTTCAGGCAAAAATCGACTGTTAAACCTTCATACGAAACCACCTTTACTTTAGGTTCGCCAGCAAATGATTCTTCTATAAACCGCATGCGCTCTTCTAATGAAAACATGTAGTTTTTTTCAGCATTTACACCAATGGCAACAATAACTTCATCAAACAGTTTGATGGCGCGTTTAATAATATCGTAATGACCTAAAGTTAATGGATCAAAAGATCCTGGAAATACAGCTTTTTTCATAATTTACTTCTAAACATTAAAGATACTTAATAATTATTTTAAGCCAAACTAAACACTACTTCAAAGCCTCTTCAATGGCATTCTGAAATAATTGTTCTAACGAAATTCCAGCAGCTTCCGCTTGTTGTGGCAAAATACTCGCTTTTGTTAAACCTGGAACGGTATTGACTTCCAACAAATGTGGTTCACCATCTTTAAAAATATATTCACTTCGGGAAAAGCCCGTCATTTTTAATATTTCATATACTTTTTTTGCTATAGCTCGCACTTTATCTGCATCGGATTCTGATATTCGCGCAGGTGTAATTTCTTGAGATTGTCCTAAATACTTCGCTTGATAATCAAAAAAATCATTTTCGCTAACAATTTCAGTAATTGGTAATACTATAATTTCACCTTGGTAGGAAATAACACCAACAGACACTTCAGTTCCATCTAAATAGGATTCAATAATGACCTCGTCATCTTCTTTATAAGCGACTTCTAACGCTTTTTTGAATTCTTCTTTTTTATAGACTTTCGAAATTCCAAAACTACTTCCAGCACGATTCGCTTTAACAAAGCAAGGCAAACCTACTTTTTTAATAATGGCATCTTCATCAACAGCATCACCTAGATTAATATAATAACTTTCGGCCGTTTTAATTCCGTAAGGTTTTAATACACTTAAACAATCACGTTTGTTAAAGGTTAAAGCCGCTTGATACATAGCACAACTGGTATGCGGAATGTTCAGCAGCTCTAAATAGGCTTGCATTAGACCATCTTCTCCAGGCGATCCGTGAATGGCATTAAAAACACAATCGAAAGTAATTTTCTCGTCATCAACTACAACCGAAAAATCGTTTTTATCAATTGGAAACTCCGTATCCGTATCCGAAACAAACACCCATTTATTTTCAAAAATATGAATGCGAAAAACATGATAATTATCTAAAGTATTTAAAGCGTTATAAACCACGTTTCCGCTTTTTAGGGAAATTTCGTACTCACTAGAGTAACCACCCATAATAATGGCAATATTCTTTTTCATTGGCTATATTTCCGCAATTAAAGGCGTCATATTTAAAGTTTACGAATCAATTTAAGTCTAAAACTAACAATAAAACGTATCTATTATTAGTTAAGCTAAAATATCACTAATAAATCAAAACTAAAAACAGTTCTGTTTTTATATATTTGCCCAACAAATCCGTTTCCATGAGTTTTATAAAATTTCTGACTAGTAAAACATTCCTAATTCAAATTATTCTAGCCATTGTTGGTTTAGTAGTTTTTTGTTTCATTTTATTAAAATGGTTAAATGTCACCACAAATCATGGTGAATTTGAAACTGTTCCCGATTTAAAAGGAAAATCTATAGGTGTGGCCAATTTGGAATTAAATGAAAACAATTTAAAATTAGAAATTTTAGATTCTTCAAATTATAACCCTGATTATCCAAAATTTTCAGTGATTGAGCAAGACCCTATTGCGGGCGAGAAAGTTAAAGATGGTCGGAAAATTTATGTTACCTTAAATCCATCAGGATTCCGAAAGGTAAAAATCCCGAATTTAAAAGAAAAAACCTTTAGACAAGCTAAACCAACATTGGAAGCACTTGGCTTTGCTATTGGCACGATAACATTTACCGATTATTTAGGTGAAAATGAAGTGGTAAAATTAATGTATAACGGAAAAGAAATAAAAGAAGGCGATGAATTGCCTAAAACATCTAAAATCGATTTGGTTTTAGGTAACGGAAACAGACCAGGTTCAAACTAATTATGGCAGACTATACTCCAGAAAATCAAAGCGAAGAAGACGATTTATACGAACACTACGCTTTTACTGCCGAAAAAGGGCAAACACCACTTCGGATTGATAAATATTTAATGAATTTTATTGAAAACGCGACGCGTAATAAAATTCAAGCTGCTGCAAAAAACGGCAATATTTATGTAAATGACGAACAAGTAAAATCCAACTACAAAGTAAAACCTTTAGATAAAATTCGGGTGCTTTTTGAGCATCCACCTTATGAGTATTTGCTGACACCAGAAAACATTCCTATAAACATTGTTTATGAGGATGACGATTTATTGGTTGTCAATAAAGAGCCAGGTATGGTAGTACATCCAGGACATGGAAATTATTCTGGCACCTTGATAAATGCCCTGATTTATCATTTTGAAAACTTGCCAAACAACTCCAGTAACCGTCCCGGATTGGTTCATAGAATTGATAAGGACACAAGTGGTTTATTGGTAATTGCCAAGAATGAAGAGTCTATGGCACATTTATCCAAACAGTTTTTTGATAAAACCAGCGAGCGCGAATACGTAGCTATTGCTTGGGGAAATATGGAAGATGAAGAAGGCACAATAGAAGGAAATATTGGTCGACATCCAAAAAACAGATTACAAAACACCGTGTATTTTGGTGATGAGAGTGACAAAGGAAAACCAGCAGTAACACATTATAAAGTTATTGAACGCTTGGGCTACGTAACTTTGGTTTCTTGCAAATTAGAAACAGGACGTACGCACCAAATTCGCGTGCATATGAAACATATTGGTCATACCTTATTTAATGACGAACGCTATGGTGGCGAACGCATTTTAAAAGGAACCACCTTTACAAAATACCGTCAGTTTGTAGATAATTGTTTTAAAATTTTACCACGACAAGCATTGCACGCAAAATCGTTAGGTTTTGTACATCCTAAAACAGGCGAAATGATGCGATTTGATTCTGAAATCCCACAGGATATGCAGGACTGTATTGAAAAATGGCGAAATTATTCCAAGCATCAAGATGACTTGTAAATAGCATCATCAATTTAGCTTATTTTCAAATAACATATATCAACTTAAATAAGGCAGAAAATCAACATTTCTGCCTTATTTTTGATACATGGTTATAAAAGAACTGACATTATTCACCAATACCATTGCAAAGCAAAAACAGTTTTACAAATCTATTTTAGGGCTTGAACAATTGGTGGATTCCTTGGAAAAAATTTCTTTTAAACTTGGTTCAAGTATATTAACGTTTCAATATAACACCAATTTTAAAACATCTCATATGGCATTTAATATTCCGAGCAACGCCATTTATGACGCATTACATTGGTTAAAAACGCGAACGGAACTTATTGAAAATGAAGGCGAATTAATCACCAATTTTCCGGATTGGAAAGCCAAGTCCATTTATTTTTATGATGCAAATAACAACATTTTAGAATTTATAGCCCGAGAGGACTTGGATTTTGAAAGTGATTTTGCGTTTTCAGCAAATACCATCGTATCTATTAGTGAAGTGGGTATAGCTACAAATGATATTCAAAAATTATATCAAGAAATTAATTCTATAAAACCCATCTCCATTTTTGATGGTGATTTTTCTAGATTTTGCGCTTTAGGAAGCCATAAAGGTCTTTTTATTTTAGTAGATAAAAATAAGAAAACATGGTATCCAACTAATGATGAAGCTATGACGTCAGATTTCATTATAACTGGCGATTATAACTTTAGTTTTATCAATCATGAAATTAAAGAATTGTTGTAATTTAGTAATGTCCTTTTTTTAGATTAAAATAACACTCAAATATTCAGTAAACACCTATGAAACTCGTTTTATCTCCAGCCAAATCATTAGACTACGATAGTACATTGCCTACTTCCAAAACTACGGAATCCGAGTTCTTGAAAGAATCTGAACGTTTAAATGGATTATTGAAAAAGAAATCTCCTAAAAGCATATCGAAGCTTATGAGTATTTCCGATAATTTAAGTCAGTTGAATTACGATCGAAATCAAGAATGGGAACTACCCTTTAAGGAAGGCTCTGCCAGACAAGCTATTTATGCCTTTAATGGTGATGTGTATCGTGGTTTGGATGCGTATACTATTCCAGCAGAAAAAATTGATTCCCTTCAAAATACAGTCCGGATTTTATCAGGATTATATGGTGTTTTAAAACCTTTGGATTTAATTATGCCTTACCGATTGGAAATGGGCACCAAATTAGCAGTTGGAAAAAACAAAAATCTGTATGAATTTTGGAAGAAGAAAGTTACAAAATCCTTGAATGACGAATTAGAAGATGATGAACTTTTTCTGAATTTAGCTAGTAATGAATATTTTAAAGCTATTGATACAAAAGCCTTAAAAGTACCAGTTATAGATGTGGACTTTAAAGAATTTAAAGGCGGCAAATATAAAACCATTGGTATTTTTGCTAAAGCAGCCAGAGGATTAATGACGCGCTTTATTATTGACGAAAACGCTAAAACTTTAGATGATGTTAAAGCCTTCAATTTAGAAGGTTATGGTTTGAGTGATGAATTATCTGGCGCTAACAAATTAGTTTTCACCCGATAATTACAAGGTCAACAAGCTTTAAGCCTTCGCCTTTTTATCAACACTTATTTTTTCTTCAGGACGCACTTGTTTCTTAATTCGTGGACGTCTTACACCATATGAACCTCGATTAATTTTACCGCGTTTTGTTTTTTTATCACCTTTTCCCATGACTTTTTTGTTTTTAAAAGTTAAATTATAATTTACAACAAATTAACCGCCTTTAAAAGCAAAAATGACATTCTTTCACAAGCATCCATACCAACCTTTTATTCAAGAGAATACCACCAAATTAATTGTTGGCACCTTACCGCCGCCACGTTTTTCAATTGGTGATTTGCTTGAAAAAGACGTCGATTTCTGCTATGGCAGTTACTATAATAGTCTGTGGTTGTTTATTGATAAAATTCACAATCTAAATTTACGCTATGACAATTCTGAAGAAGCCATTCTAGAACGCAAACAATTTTTAATTCAACATAAAATTGGCGTTTGTGATATTGTAGCAAGTGCGGAACGCGAAAAAATTGACGCTTCAGATTTAGGCATGAAAAACATTATATTGCGGGATATCTTGGGTTATTTAGAAGAATTTCCAAGCATTGACACCTTGTTATTCACAGGAGGGAACAGTAAAAATGGTCCGGAATATTTCTTCAGAAAACATTTAAAAACTTATAATTTGAAATTGGAAGTTCTTTCTAATGAGGTTCCAAGAATTCATCAATTTAATATGAATTCAGAAACCACAGAACGAATTATCAGAACAGTTTCCTTGACTTCTGGTTCTGGTGCAGCCAATATTTCTATAAGCAGATTGCCACTTTACAAGCAACTAAAGGCACGTAATCCTGACTTTAATACCTTTGATTTTCGGGTGATGCAGTATCGCGAATTTATCTAGAAAAAAATAGTGTCATTGCGAATTATACAGGAATTATCAGAATTTTATTAATTTTATATATAATCTGAAGTTGAAAAATACTATTTTAACATTCGTTAAAAATTAATCAATAATGAAAAATAATTTACTACTCCTTTTCGCCTTCCTACTTATTGCTTCATGCTCCAATGATGATGATACTGTAACGGTGCAACAATGTGCTAAACCAACAAGTGTTATTGCCAATACCATAACATTTGAAAGTGCTGAAATAATTTGGACAGACTCCAACAGCGCAACTTCTTTTACGGTTGAATATGGTTTATCTGGCTTTATGCTAGGTTCAGGCACCACTATTAATCGCGCAGAAACTTCCGTTATGCTAACGAATCTTGCAGCAAACACGAGTTATGATGTTTATATAAAAACAATTTGTAGCATTGATAATTCCAGTATGTATTCAGATGTTTTTAATTTTACCACGTCTGCTCCTTTAGTGATTCCGGAACTCCTTCCAAATCTTTCTGATTTGAATTTATTTACAGGAAATCTAAACAATTTAACACCAAGCTCTCGTGCTTTTGAATACAACTTAAATACACCATTATTTACAGACTATGCGCATAAACAGCGTTTAATAGCCTTGCCTCCAGGAACGACCATGGATTTTGTAGATAACGGATTTCCAGATTTTCCAGATAATACGGTTATATCAAAAACCTTTTATTATAATAATGATGAGCGTGATGAATCATTAGGAAAAACAATTATTGAAACGCGACTTTTAATTAAAATTAATGGTGTTTGGGAATTAGGAAATTATAAGTGGAATGCCAATCAAACGGATGCCGTTTTGGATGATATGGCACATACCGTTCCTGTATCATTTATTGACGATAGCGGAACCACTAACACTATTAATTATGGCGTTCCGTCCATGCAAGATTGTATAAATTGCCATACTAGTAGTAATACAATTACGCCTATAGGACCTAAAATGAGGACTATGAATTTTAATAATCAGCTTCAAGATTTTATTAATGCTGGACATTTATCAAATCTTTCAGATCCATCAAGCGTTACGACATTACCAAATTGGGAAGACACGAGTTATACAGTTGAAGAGCGTTCTCGCGCCTATTTTGATGTTAATTGTGCACATTGCCATTCAGATGGTGGCTATTGCGAATTCCAGTCTGAATTACGTTTAACTTACGAAACACCTTTTGCTGAATCCATGATTTTTGACCGTAAAGGCAGCATAGACAATCGTATGCGTAATTATAATCCCGGTATTAGTATGCCATTAATTGGTACAAGTATTGTTCATAGTGAAGGCTATGATTTAATTCGTCAATATTTAAATTCCTTATAGAAATTTATTAATTAAAGAAACAAAACAAAAACCCAATGATATACGTATCATTGGGTTTTTTAACTAACTAACTAAAAACTAATATGAAAAACTAAATTTATTTATTGGGATTAAATCCTTTAGGCAAATAATCGTTGACATTAAAATTAAACTGAACGTCTTCTTCTATTTCTATTAGAGAAACTTCTTCCCAGTTAATAGCGTCTTTACCTTTTAAAGGGTTGAAATCTTTTGGCAAATATGAATCAGAATCAAAACCAAGATTTATATCTTCAGGTATATCAATTAATGAAACTTCATCTAAATTGAGATCATTCTTACCTTCTAAAGCATTAAAATTGTTTGGTAAGTATTGCTTCACATCAAAACCTAATTCTATAGGCTCATCCAATTCAATTACATGTACATCCTGAATACTAATTACAGAATTATCTGCTACAAGATTAGGTTTATGCTTGTGCGGGTTGGTTGTAAAGTTATCTGTTACAAAATTGCTAGCCACGGTTGTACTTGCTGCAAGTAATAATCCGCTTACGACTAATAAATGTTTCATTTTCTGTTTGTGTATTTATATTTAACTGTTAGACTTAAAACTCTTTAAAAGGTTTCATTTATTTAGAAATATTTAACAGTAAACACCTGAATTTAAGAATACTTAACAATTCAGCACGAGAATAACGATACAATCAATTTTAATCTAACTTGATATAATAACGTAAACAACCCTATATCTTAATTGGTTTAAAATGTAAAGTAAGGCCTTTTGTTTCCGGCTAAAGAACCTACCAATATCTCATCCCTAAAATCTATGACATTAAACCTTTTTAATATTTTCATGTCTTATATGTAACAAACATTAATACTTATAAATCATGAAAAAAATATTTTTAATTGCTTTAGCATTAGTAACTATTCAAATGTCTGCTCAAGACAAAAAACAAATGCATAAAAAAGGCGAACGAACTGAAAAGATGCAATCTTACACGCCAGAAGAAATGGCGGAGTTACAAACTAAAAAATTAACGTTGGATTTAGATTTAACGGAAGTACAACAAAAGCAAGTTATGGCATTGAACCTTGAAGGTGCAAAAGAACGCAAAGCCATGATGGAAAAACGTCAAGAACTTCAGAAAGAAAAAGAAGCGAAGTCAGTTTCGAAAGACAACAAGCTTAAAATGAAAAATGACAAGTTGGATAAGCAAATTGCTATGAAAGCTAAAATGAAAGAGATTTTAAATGATGAGCAATACGCTAAATGGGAGAAGCTTCAAAAGGAACGCATGGAAAAAGGACGCAATTCAAGAAAGCAGAAAAAACATGGAAAATAAAATTTGAGTTGGTTAATTAGTTTACTAAAGGCAGATATGAATTAAAATATCTGCCTTTTTTTATATTAAAAAAAATATCGTTAATTTCACAATCAATAAAAAACTCTATTATGAAAAAATTACTAGTTATTGTATTAGCTTTAATAGGTATGCAGCTTTCTGCACAAGATTTAAATAGCTTAAGCTCTACTACATCCAGCGAATCAAGCTCTATGATTGATAAAATAGCTGGCGATCAAGTTAAAAAGTTTGCTAAAAAATTAAATTTAAATGAATCGCAACAAAAAATGGCTTCAGATTTAGTTGTAAGTCAATTGAAATCGCCGAAGTTTCAAAAATTAATTGGCGATTCTGCTAGTAAACTTTTAGAATCTGGATCTAGCGATAATTTGGATGGTATTTCAAGAGCCTTATTAGATGAGCCTAAATTTCAAAATGATATGAAAAAGGTTTTAGATGACGACCAGAAAAAAGAATTTAGTAAAATGCTCCCTATATAAGAAAGAGCTTTTATTTATGAGTGTTACAAAAAAGCGATCTGAAATTCAGATCGCTTTTTAATTTATAATGTTTTAGCAACTTTGCCAACTACTTCAATTGTTTTGTCTAGATCATCATAACTCAAAGCATCTGTAATAAACCATGTTTCAAATGCACTTGGCGCTATATAAATACCACGATCTAATAAACCATGGAAAAACTTTTTAAAGGTTTCATTATTCCCATCGGCAGCCGATTGAAAATCCACAACAGGTGTATCTGAAAAATGAACTGATATCATGGAACCAACTCTATTAATGGTATGAACGATATTACTTTCAGTTAAAACTTTAGACATCCCATTATGTAAATAGGCTGTTTTTTCTTCTAGTCGTCTATAAATTTCATTATCATTATTCAATGCTTGCAACATAGCCAAACCAGCAGCCATAGCTAATGGATTACCACTTAATGTTCCGGCTTGATAAACAGGTCCGAGAGGCGCTAAATGATTCATTATTTCTTCGCGAGCAGCAAATGCACCAACTGGTAAACCACCTCCTATTACTTTTCCAAAACAAACAATATCCGCCTTAACACCAAATAACTGTTGGACGCCTCCTTTTGATAAGCGGAAACCAGTCATAACCTCATCAAAAATTAAAAGAATATTGTGCTGTGTACACAAATCTCTTAAGCCTTGTAAAAAATTAGGTTTAGGAGGAATACAACCCATATTCCCTGCCACAGGCTCAATGATAATACAAGCTATTTCATTCAGGTTAGCTTGAATAAGCGCTTCTACATTTTCTAAATCGTTAAACCTAGCAAGTAAGGTATCTTTGGCTGTACCCTTAGTAACACCTGGACTATTTGGTGATCCAAACGTAACAGCACCACTTCCTGCTTGGATTAAAAAACTGTCACTATGGCCATGATAACAGCCGCCAAACTTTATAATTTTATCTTTCCCTGTAAAACCACGTGCTAAACGCACAGCGCTCATACAAGCTTCGGTTCCCGAATTTACAAATCTAATTTTATCAATATTTGGAACCATGGAAACCGCTAATTCAGCAATTTTAGTTTCAATTTCTGTAGGTGTTCCAAAGGATGTTCCAAGTTTCGTTTTTTCAACTACCGCATCAACTACGGGTTGAAAAGCATGACCTAAAATCATGGGGCCCCAAGAATTAATGTAATCAATGTATTGATTATCATCTTCATCTATTAAATAGGGTCCATGTGCTTTTTTTATAAAAATAGGCGTTCCACCAACAGCGCCAAAAGCTCTCACTGGAGAATTTACGCCTCCTGGGATTACTTTTTCAGCTTGTGCAAATAAGGCACTACTTCTTTTGTATTGCATAAAATTTATACTTTAATTAGATTTCACCACTATTAAATCACCAATATTCAAATTATTAGATGATAATTTATTGAGGCGTTTTAAATTTTCAACGGTTGTATTGTAGCGTTTAGAAAGTGAATAAAGTGTATCACCTTTAATCACACGATGAGAAGACTCCATAGATGGACTAACTTGAGCAACTCGTGTTTTTTTTCCAGTAACTATTTCATCATACTTAAACAATTCATAGCGCTCAATCAGACTAATTAATTTATCAGGGTACTTTCTATCGGTTGCATATCCAGCAGCTTTTAAACCTTTAGCCCAACCTTCATAATCGTCAATTTCCAATTCAAATAACTTATAATAACGTTTACGCTCCTTCAAAAAAAGTGAATGATCACGATAGGAATATTTCGAATCATTATATTTTCGGAAACATTCTTGATCGGCATCATCATCATGATATATTCTGGCACCTGTCCACTCATGACATTTTATCCCAAAATGATTGTTAGCTTCAACAGCCAAACGCCCGCGACCTGAACTAGATTCTAAAACTCCTTGGGCCAGCGTAATACTAGCTGGAATGTGATATAAGCGCATTTCTTCTTGAGCAATATCACTATATAAAGCAATATAATCATCAATTGGACTATTACTTATTACTACCTTTTTTTTAACAGGATATTCTGGTGGCGTTTCCACAGTTGGCGTTTTCACCTGGGGTGTTTTCACAACACGTTCCGTTTTAGTTCTGTTTTTGGATTTAGAAGCTGCGCGTTTTTTAGACCCACAACTAAAAACAATTAATGTCATACAAATCAATACTACTACTCGCTTCATTTTCATTGAATTTTTATCATATTCTTCTTTTCCAAAATACGATTCATACCATTAATTCCTTGCAGACCTCCTGTATGAATCATCAGTATTTTTGCGTCTTTTGGAAAATAACCATTTTTTATTAAATCAAAAACACCAAAAGCCATTTTTCCCGTATAAATGGGATCTAATGGGATATTAAATTGTCGCTTAAAATCATTAATAAAACTGATTAATTCCGAATTTATTTTAGCATAACCTCCAAAATGGAAATCCGTAATTAAATCCCAATTATCCCGCTTTGCAAATTTACTAATATCTTTTCGTAAAAAATCACCTTTAAGGGCTGGAAATCCAAGAATTTTTTGATGATTTCCCGAAGAATTTATCAAACCTGAAATCGTTCCGCCTGTGCCAACAGGACACGTAATAAAATCGAATTCTGAATCTTGTTCGGTTAAAATTTCTTCGCAACCTTTTATTGCCAAATTATTGGTGCCACCTTCTGAGATGAGATAAAAATCGCCAAATTGTTTTTTTAAATCCTCGATAAAAACGTCGGTTTGTTTTTCACGATACATCTCACGCGAAACAAAGTGAAATTGCATCCCATGATTTTGAGCAAATTCTAAAGTAGCATTTCCTTGAATTTTATTTAATAATTCTTCACCACGAATGACACCAATAGTCTGAAATCCGAAACGACTTCCTGCTGCAGCAACAGCCGCTATATGATTAGAAAACGCACCTCCAAAGGTTAAAAGTGTTTTAGAGTCTTGCTTTTTAGCTTCTAAAATATTGTATTTTAATTTGCGGTATTTATTTCCTGAAATAAATGGATCAATCAAATAATCAGGTTTTACAAAAAGCTGATTATCAATTTTTAAATTCTTATTATCGGTAATTTTTAACATGTTAACGAATCTTTAATAATTATTTAAAAATATGTTAAAATTGTAATTATATTTAATACTTTAACATTTTAGATCCCAAATCTATAATTATTGACACCTTCGCTTAAAGTAATGCTAATTACATAACAATTGGCTTGTTCAAAAATATAGATTATGATAAGAAAAATACCTTCAAATTTAGTTTACTGCAAATATAATTTATGGTTTTCTATTTTAATATTTGCTGTAATTTTATCTTTTAGTTTTAAGAGCTATGCTCAAACTACGCATATAAATCCAACTGGAGACGGTGGATTTGAAACTGGTGCTACTTTTGCTGCAAATGGATGGCTCTCTAATACTCCAGGGCAACAAAATAGAAATCAGTGGGTTATTAATACAGGATCAACTCCAGGTTTTTCAGGTACAAATTCTGCTTATGTTACTAATGCGAGAAATACAGCACCTTCTCCTCATACTTATAATAACGGAACCACAAGTGTTTCCCATATGTATCGAGATATAAGTATTCCTGCTGGAGAGCCTTATATTACCCTAAATTTCGATTGGGTTTGTGACGGAGAAGGCACATTTGACCGGATGCGCATTTGGGTAGTACCAACAACATTTACACCAACTTACGGCAACCAAATTGGAAATGCAGGAACCGCACCAACAGGAAGAATTCAAATAGGAGGGGATTTTAGTGAGCAAATTGCTTGGAGCAATTCTACAGAAAGCCTACCTATAGCTTATGCTGGCACAACCTTTAGAATTGTTTTTGAATGGCGCAATGATGGTAGTCTTGGAGGCAACCCACCAATTGCAGTTGATAATATTTCTTTAATATCAGATTTACCACCTCCACCTCCAGCAAATGACAATCCATGCAGTGCAACGCCATTAACGGTAAACGCCACTTGTAGTTTTGCGACATATACAAATGCAAGTGCTACAGCAACAACTGGTGTTCCAGCTCCTGTTTGTGCATCTTACTCTGGTAATGATGTGTGGTTTGCAGCTGTCGTGCCTGCTAACGGAACACTAATTGTAGATACGGATACAGGTGTAATGACCGATTCTGGAATGGCTTTTTATTCGGGAACTTGTGGCGCTTTATCTTTAATTGAATGTGATGATGATGATAGTGCTAATGGTTTAATGTCCTCAATAACTAGAAGCGGATTAACACCTGGTCAGACTATATATATTAGAGTTTGGGAATATGCAAATGACAATAATGGTACGTTTGATATATGCGCAACGACATTCCAACCATGTAATACTCCAACAGTAACAGCATCAACCGCTGTAGCAATTACAACAGCAACTATTAATTGGACTGCAGCAACACCTGCTCCAACAGGAGGTTACCAATACATAGTCTCTCCTGACAATTCTCCTAATACACCTGGCGGTGATTTTACTGGAAATACTGGCGCAGGCATAACTAATTCTAATGTTACTGGTCTTACACCAAATACAACTTATTATGTTTTTGTAAGAAGTAACTGTGGCTCTGGTAATTTTAGTGGATGGGATGGGCCTATTACATTCACAACACTTGCTGCAACAGTCCCGCCTAATGATAATCCATGTAATGCCATACCCTTAACAGTAAACTCAAGTTGTAGTTTTGCAACATACACTAATGAGTTTGCTACAGCAACATCTGGTGTTCCAGCTCCTGGATGTGGATCCTATTCTGGTGGAGATGTCTGGTTCACTGCTGTAGTACCTGCTTCTGGAATACTAATTGTAGATACAGATACAGGAGTCATTACAGATTCTGGAATAGCCTTTTATTCGGGAACTTGTGCTGGTCTAACCCTAATAGAGTGTGATGATGATGGTAGCAACAATGGCTTTATGTCTTCAATTACCAGAACCGGTTTAACACCTGGTCAAACCATATTTATTAGAGTATGGGAATATGGAAATGATAATAATGGTACATTTGATATCTGCGCAACAACATTCACACCATGCAGTATACCCACTATAGACGCTACACCTAACACTTGTGAAATGGTTATTGATGAGGCAGGTACAGATCCGTTTGCTATAACGCCATACAATCCTAACCCAAGCTTTACATTAGATTGTAATATTACCTCCGTAGATTTAGCAACCAATGCACAAATGTATGAAACGACGACTTATGATGTTATTAAGATACCATATACATACATAGGTAGTTTAGGAGCAACAATTAACAATTCTACCATTGCTAACGATGATTATTGGGCAGATGATCCTACAGCTCTAGGATTTCCATTTTGTTTCTATGACAATGAATATAACTATACACTTGCAGGAGCAAATAGTATGATTACTTTTGACGTTAATGCTCCTGGGGCGCCTTATTTTATGAATGGTAATAATACACCTGGTACTGGTTGCGGTTACGCTTTTAATAACAATTTACCAAGTACAGCTGGTGGTTTATTTGAACAAACCATTTATGGTGTATACCATGACATAGACCCTACAGGACTTCCTGCAAATGCAATTACAACAAGAACACAAGGAGTTGTAGGTTGTAGAAAGTTCATTGCCGAATGGAACGATGTCCCTATGTTTAGTGACAATTCTATATTATATTCTGGAATGATTGTGTTATATGAGACAACTAACATTATAGAAGTTTATATCGAAGAAAAAAGAATTGATAACAATAATGTTTTTCCTTGGAACGGAGGAAATGCAATTGTTGGTTTGCAAGGAGATGTTTCTAGTAATGAATATATTGTTGCTCCTTGCAGAAATGGTTTAGACGCCAATTGGGAAGTCACCAATGAAGCTTGGCGTTTTGTTCCTAGTGGTAATTCCAGACTAACTGGTGTTGAATGGTACATAGGAACTGATACTTCTGGAGTACCGGATGCAACCACTAATACATATACGGCAACGGCACCTGGCATCTATACAGCTATATCAACGTATTCAACATGTGGCGGACCACCTATTACGCTTACGGATGAAGTTGTGATAACAGATGGTCGTAAAACTTGGATGGGTTATATCGATAATAATTGGTTTATTGATGGAAACTGGGAACCTAATGGTGTTCCAACCTCAATGGACTGCGTACTTATTCCAGATGTTGGTATTTCAAACATAGAACCACCAATAGCCGATGAAAGCTACTTTACACCGCCTACACCCCCAGTTCCAGCTTATGCTTTAAATTTGACTGTAGCTTCAACAGCTAGTCTAGAAGTAGCATCTAACACAAAACTGGTGGTAACAGACTGGGTTCATTTAGATGGTTCAATTGACATTAGAGATTCAGGAAGTTTAATCCAAATTAATGATGGTGCCACAAATATTAACAACAATACAGGAGGTGGAGCCATTAACATGCAACGAACCGCAACTATTGCAAGTTCTTATGATTATATATATTGGTCATCGCCTGTAGAAGGATTTGGAGTTACTAATGTATCTCCTGGATCTTCATTAATATACCAATGGATTCCAACTATTACAGGAAATGGCGCTGGAAATTACGGAAATTGGCAAGCAACAACCGAAGCCATGCTAAATGGAAAAGGATATATCATTAGAAATGTAGCTGGGACACCTACTCCTGGAACACCAGAATTTGTTGGCAGACCCAATAATGGTGTAATTACCAAAGCAATAAATAGAGGAATTTACAATGCTGGTGATTATACTGGTGGGGGCAATATAGATGCAACAAGATTAGATGACAACTGGAATTTAGTTGGTAATCCATATCCTTCCGCCATTTCTGCAAATACATTTTTAAATATAAATACTAATATTGCAGGAACCGTTTATTTATGGAGGCATTTAGCTGTGCCCAGCGCTATAAACGATCCCTTTTACGAAGATTTTGTCTACAATTATAATCCTAATGATTATATAGCTCATAACGGAACTGGCTCAAATCCACCTGGATTTGGTGGTGATATTGCAGCAGGACAAGCATTTTTTGTACTTATGGAACATGCCACTGCATCTACTAATGAAAATGTAATATTCAATAATACGATGCGTAGTGCATCGTTAGTAAACAGTGAGTTCTACAGAACAAATAATGCTTCTGAAAATCCTTTAGAAATTGAAAAACACCGTATTTGGCTAGATTTAATTGCACCAAACAACACAGCAAATTCTATTTTAGTGGGTTATATTGAGAATGCTACAAATGATGTTGATAGGCTTTTTGACGGATTTGAATTAAGCGAAACGAGCAACCGTTTTTATTCACTAATCAACACGGAAGAAATGGCTATTCAAGGACGAACCCTTCCTTTTGATGATGCAGACTTAGTTCCTTTAGGTGTAGAGATAGCTTCAAGCGGAAATTATAGTATTGCACTAAATACACTTGACGGCTTATTTATGGACACGGGCCAAATTATATTTATAGAAGACACCTATACCAATATAATCCATAATGTCCGTATTTCACCATATAGTTTTAATACAGAAGCCGGGGTATTTAATGATCGTTTCATTTTACGATATACAGATAACGCGCTGTCAGTTGAAGAATTTAATGCTAATTCGGGAATAACCATTACGGCCCCGAACAGCAACTACATTAAGGTATCTTCAAAAAACAACACAATTAAATCCGTATACGTCTACGATATGTTAGGTCGTGAGTTAGTTAAAAAGTTAAACATTAATGCCACTGAAATTATTCTAGATAACAATAGTTTTTCTGAAGGCACTTACATTGTTAAAGCTACCACAACTAATAACATGACACGTATTGAGAAGGTGATTTTGAAACGGTAATTTTTAAAAATAAGTAGTAAAACTCCAAAACGGCCTTGATTTTAAATAATTAAGGTCGTTTTCATTTATATAAGCTTCTCGCTCAAAAGAAATATTTCTATAAGCAAGATGCCAAGATCTATATTGAAAGAAACGAAGTATAAACTCCAAAACATACAGAATAACAAAAGGAAGAACTAACAATTCAATTTGTTGTCTAATATGAATTCGTTCATGATTTATCAAAACGACATCTTCTTTCAAAAGTCTATTCTTCAAAAAAATAAAAGGCCAAATAGTAAGTCCTAAATAACGTTTAGGGACAATATGTTTTGAAACGATAATCATAATTAACAACATTCAAAAATCAGTCCAATTTACATTATATTTGTAAAATGAAGAAGATCATACCGATTGAAGAAGGTGATTTCTACTGGACACCTGAAGGTTATCGTTGTTTTACAGAGCAGTATCACTTAAAACGTGGATACTGTTGTGAAAGCGGCTGCAGACATTGCCCTTATGGCTATAATAAGAAAAACTGAATACTGAATTTATGACATTTCAAGAACACATATTACAAGGCATTCCAAATACATTACCCGAAGCAATAGCTTATGATTCGGAAATTAATCACGCACCAAAGCGTAAAGACATTTTATCTGGTGAGGAAAAAATCCTAGCACTACGTAATGCATTGCGCTATTTTGAATCCAAGCATCATGAAACTTTGTTGCCTGAGTTTAAAAACGAATTAGAAACGTACGGTCGAATTTACATGTATCGCCTGCGTCCAGATTATAAAATGTATGCACGTCCCATTGACGAATATCCTGCAAAAACAAAGCAAGCTGCAGCTATTATGCTCATGATTCAGAACAATTTGGATTATGCGGTAGCACAACATCCACACGAATTGATTACATATGGTGGAAATGGTGGTGTTTTTTCCAATTGGGCACAATATTTATTAACCATGAAATATCTTGCGGAAATGACCGAGGAACAAACACTGGTTATGTATTCTGGTCATCCCATGGGTTTATTTCCATCTCATAAAGATGCGCCACGTGTTGTGGCGACCAATGGAATGATGATTCCTAATTATTCTAAACCTGACGATTGGGAAAAATACAATGCACTTGGCGTAACGCAATACGGCCAAATGACTGCTGGCAGTTATATGTACATTGGACCTCAAGGTATTGTTCATGGAACAACCATTACAGTTTTAAATGGATTCAGAAAAATAAAAAAATCACCAAAAGGAAATCTTTTTGTAACATCTGGATTAGGGGGCATGAGTGGCGCACAACCAAAAGCTGGAAATATTGCTGGTTGCATTACGGTTTGTGCTGAAGTGAATCCTAAAATAACACAAGTGCGTTTAGATCAAGGTTGGATTGATGAAAAGATAACGAATTTAGACCAATTAGTATCACGAGTTGAGCACGCAAAACAGAATAAAGAAACGATTTCCATTGCCTATTTAGGAAACATTGTAGATGTCTGGGAGAAATTTGATGAAGCAAATGTTACCATCGATTTGGGTAGTGATCAAACATCACTACACAACCCGTGGGCTGGCGGTTATTATCCTGTAGGCTTGAGCTTTGAAGAAGCAAATGACTTGATGGCTAACAACCCAGAATTATTCAAAGAAAAAGTCCAAGAAACCCTCCGACGTCATGCAAAAGCTATTAATAAACATACTGCAAAAGGCACCTATTTCTTTGACTACGGCAATGCATTTTTATTAGAAGCCTCCAGAGCTGGAGCAGATGTTATGGCTGAAAACCCAACTCATGGACGCGAGTTTAAATACCCAAGCTACGTCCAAGATATTATGGGACCTATGTGCTTTGATTATGGTTTTGGCCCTTTCCGTTGGGTGTGTGCTTCAGGAAAACCCGAAGATCTAGCGAAAACAGATGCTATTGCTTGCCAAGTTTTAGAGGATATTAAGAAGAATTCACCTAAAGAAATTCAGCAACAAATGACTGATAATATCCAATGGATAAAAGGTGCTCAAGAAAATAAATTGGTGGTTGGCTCACAGGCCAGAATATTATATGCAGATGCTGAAGGAAGAATGAAAATTGCAAAAGCCTTTAATGATGCCATTGCAAAAGGTGAAATTGGTCAGATAATTCTTGGTCGTGATCATCATGATGTATCAGGGACGGACTCACCGTACCGTGAAACTAGTAATATTTACGATGGTTCGCGCTACACAGCAGATATGGCCATCCAAAATGTAATAGGTGATAGCTTCCGGGGCGCAACTTGGGTAAGTATTCATAATGGTGGAGGCGTTGGCTGGGGCGAAGTTATAAATGGGGGATTTGGTATGGTTCTTGATGGTAGTAATGATGCTGAAAGGCGCTTAAAATCAATGTTATTCTGGGATGTAAACAATGGTATTTCTAGAAGAAGTTGGGCTAGAAATGACGAAGCCATTTTTGCTATTAAACGCGCCATGAAAGCTGAACCAAATTTAAAGGTTACGCTACCAAATTTGGTTAATGACAAATTATTCGACTTGATTTAACCTTAAAACTTACAACATGAAAAAAACAATCTTTACATCCATTTTGGCCATTATAATTATGGCTACGGTAACGTCTTGTAGTTCAGTACAAGTAATTGCAGATTACGACAAACAGGTGAATTTTGAGACCTATAAAACGTTTGCATTTTATAAACCTGGAATTGATAAAGCTGAAATTAATGATTTAGATAAACGCCGAATACTACGTGCTATTGAAAACGAATTAGTAGCAAAAGGATTTACTAAATCAGAGAATCCTGATTTACTTGTTAGTATTATAGCATCATCTCGTGAAAAAATAGATATCTATAACAACTATTATGGTGGTTATGGTGCTCGTTGGGGATGGAATCCATATTATTACGGGAATTACAATAACGTATCAACATCTACAGAAGGATCTTTATATATAGATTTAATTGATGCGAAAAAGAAAGAACTAGTATGGCAAGGCCAAGGAGTCGGTTATCTAAATGGTTCTAATATGGAACAAAAGGAAGAACGCATTAATGAGTTTGTCACCAAAATCATGGCTGTTTATCCGCCACAAGCGAAAAAATAATGACATAAAAAAAGCGACAATATTGTCGCTTTTTTTATAAAATATATTTATTGAATTTACTTTTTGCTCTCTAAAGAAGTCTGGTATAATTTGAATTGGCTTGGTGTTAAAATTTTCTTTAAACCTTCCTCTACTCTCAAATCAAGAGTTTTCATACCTTCTTGTCTAAATTTATCAGATATCTCTCTCTTACGTAGCTCTCCCATATTTTGTTCCGCATCAACTAAAACCTTAAAAACATCGCCTTGTTGATCTCCAGTCAACGTTAATAACTGGTGTAAATCGTGAGTTTTTTGTTTAGCAATAGATTCAGCACTTTGTTGCCTGTCAGATGATTGAGCAGCAGAGAATTGCATTCCAACAAAAAACAATGCAATAAAACTAAATAGTGAAATGTATTTTTTCATAATAAGTATTTTTTTTCATGATTAATAAGGGATCAATATACAAAATATATCAATATATTATATGAAATAAATTGAAATTTCAAACGCTATACATATCACCTAAAAGGAAGTAACAGGTATTTATTGAAAATATTTAGTAAAAAGTCTTTGGATACCAATTTATTAAGCTACCTTTGCCACTTAATTAAATAAATTATTATTATGAGTACTGGTACAGTAAAATTTTTTAATGACTCTAAAGGATTTGGATTCATCACAGAAGAAGGAAACAACAAAGAGCATTTCGTGCACATTTCTGGCTTAATCGACGAAGTAAGAGAAGGCGACCAAGTTGAATTCGATTTAACAGAAGGTAAAAAAGGATTAAACGCGATTAACGTAAAAGTTATCTAATTATATACTTTTAAAACTTTACAAAAGAGCCTATCAACCGATAGGCTCTTTTTATTTGCAAAAAAAATCCAATATTAATTTAATATTGGATTTTTTTATTAGTATTACTTAATAGTATTAAGAATCGCTATCGTCTTCCTTAATTTTTATCTTCGTATCGCCGTCATCACCTTCTTTAATTTTCACCTTTTTATCATCGGTTTCCATTTTTATTTTGGTATCATTGGCACGATCTTTTACTTCTATGTCTGCATCTTTATCTTGCATTTCTTCAATTAATTCCTCTTTTTGAGTTTTATCTTCTCTACAAGAAGTTACAGATGCGACCATTACAAATGCCATTAATGACATAAAAATTACTTTTTTCATAATATTAGTTTTAAGTGTTATTCAAAACTAACAATCATTGCCCGTAAAATTTAACTCGATTCAATAATTTAATAACTCATTTATCTTTGCCTTAACTTTTTCAGTAGACGGTATCATCGTTTCTTCTAAAACAGAATTTAATGGAATTGCTGGCATATTTTCGCTACCAATGGTCATAACTGGTGCATCTAAAAACTTGAAACATTCTTCTTGAATTTTTCCAGACAAGGCTCTTGCAAAACTATTGTTACTCGGTTCTTCCGTAACCACTAAACATTTTCCTGTTTTCTTAACCGATTTCATAATCGTTTCTTCATCCAAAGGAAATAAGGTTCGTAGATCAATTACTTCTATCTGATCTTTCATTCCTAATTCTTCAGACGCATTCATTGCCCAATGAACGCCCATACCATAAGTAACAATGGTTAACGTTTCTACATTTTCCTGTTTCCAAATTTCTTGCAATACCCATGCTTTTCCAAAAGGCAAAACATAATCTTCACTTGGCTCTACCGATGTTGCTCCTTGCGTCCCTGGTACTTTAGACCAATACAATCCTTTATGCTCCAAAATTACTACTGGATTGGGATCATAATAAGCCGCTTTCATTAAACCTTTTAAGTCGGCTCCATTACTTGGATAGGCTATTTTAATACCACGAATATTAGTAATCACGCTTTCAACAGAGGACGAATGATAAGGCCCTCCACTTCCATAAGCACCAATCGGCACGCGTAAAATCATACTCACCGGCCATTTTCCGTTACTTAAATAGCAACTTCTACTTACCTCCGTGAATAATTGATTTAATCCAGGCCAGATATAATCGGCAAATTGAACCTCAACAATAGGCTTTAAACCAACAGCACTCATTCCCACCGTGGACCCTACAATAAACGCTTCCTGAATGGCTGTATTAAACACGCGGTCATCACCAAATTTTTGCGCTAAAGTCGCAGCTTCTCGGAACACACCACCTAACCTACCACCAACATCTTGACCATATAGCAAGCATTCCTTATGTTTTTTCATTAATTCCTCAACTGCAAACAAGGCACAATCTACCATGACTACTTTCTCTGCACCTTTTGGGGAACGTTCCCCTTTTTCCTCAGTAATGGGCGTTGGAACAAAATCGTTAGTAAATAAATCTTCAGGTTTTGGATCTTCAGCGAGTAACGCCTTTTCAAAATCAGATTGTACAGTTGCTTTAACGGCAACTTCAATTGCTTGTATTTCTGCTTCAGAAAAACCACCATCTAACATTTGCTGTTTTAAAACCGGATACGGGTCACGTGATTTGGCTTCTTCCAAATCATCACGATACCATTCCATTCTAACACCAGATGTATGGTGATTTAACAACGGTACTTTTGCATGCACTAAAAATGGTCGACGTTCCGTTCGAATGGTTTTAATAACGGTTTCCAAGGCTTCATAGCTTTCTGTAAAATTAGCACCATCAATAGAAATGGCTTCTAAACCGTGAAAACCTTTGGCGTATTCAAATGCGTTTTGCGCTCTGGTTTCCGCTGCATTAGCTGAAATATCCCAACCATTGTCTTGTACTAAAAACAGAATGGGCATTTGTTTTAAGCCTGCCATTTGAAAAGCTTCTGAAATTTCACCTTCCGTAACAGACGCATCACCTAATGAACAGACCACAAATGGTAAATCCGATAATGTTTTATCATCTAATCCTTGTAATTCCTTATACTGCATACCCATAGCAACGCCTGTTGCTGGAATAGCCTGCATACCAGTTGCAGAGGATTGATGCGGTATTTTAGGTTTATCAGCATCCTTTAAACTCGGATGTGCATAATAAGTGCGACCTCCAGAAAATGGATCATCTTTTTTAGCAAGTAATTGCAACATTAAATCATAAGGTTTCAGACCAAAAGACAAAAGCATGGCATCATCCCTATAGTATGGGAATGCATAATCTTGCGGCAATAATTGCATGCCTATTGCGGTTTGAATGGCCTCATGTCCTCGGGAGGTTGCATGTACATATTTTGATACTTGCTTGAAATTAGCTTCATACAGTTCTGCCATAGCTTTGGCTGTACATAAATTTGCGAATCCCTTTTTTAGTATATCTTTTTTCATAATAAATGCCTGCACGGGCAGGTATGTATTTAATTTTAGTCAATTCGTGTAAAACTGTATTACAAATTTGTATCAAGAACATTTGCTTCCTTCTCAATACAATTCCAACAAAAATTGGAATCACTTGAAGTGACGACTTTGTTTATATTTTTCTATTTACATCAAACTGCTCGAAATAATCGGCAACACGACGTACAAAACTACCGCCTAAGAAGCCATCAACTACACGATGGTCAAACGATAAAGACAAATACATCATGCTACGAATAGCAATTTCATCACCTTTTTCTGTTTCTATAACTTCGGCGCGTTTTTTAATAATTCCTAATGCTAAAATAGCAACTTCAGGTTGGTTGATAATTGGTGTTCCCATAACACTACCAAAGGTTCCAACGTTGGATATGGTAAACGTACTTCCTTTTATATCATCACCGCCTAATTTATTTTCTCGTGCTTTATTAGCTAGCGCATTTACATTTTCGGCAATAGTTTTTAAATCTTTAGAATCCGCATTTTTTACAACAGGAACAATTAAATTTCCACTCGGCAAGGCCGTTGCCATTCCGATATTAATATCTTCTTTAACAATGATAGTATTGCCATCTACAGAAGCATTGATATTTGGATAATCCTTAACAGCTTTAGCAACCGCTTCCACAAATAAGGGCGTGAATGTTAAACGTTCGCCATATTTTTCCTGAAAGGCTTTTTTATTCGCATTTCGCCAATTAACCATATTCGTCATATCGGCTTCCACATAAGCGGTAACGTGTGGTGCTGTATGTTTTGAATACACCATATGATCAGCTATCATTTGGCGCATTCTGTCCATTTCAATAACTTTCCCCTTGCCTTTATCAAAGGATAATTGCGGAATTCTGTAAGCAGTAGGATCTTGTGCTACGGCTTGCGAAAATTGATACGGACGACCGTCTTCTATATAATTAAACACATCACTTTTACGCAATCTGCCTTCATGACCGGTTGCAGGAATTCTAGCTAGTTCCTCAAAACTAATGTGGTGTTCTTTGGCGATTTTAATAACTAAAGGCGAAAAGAATGTGTTTGAGTTTGTATTTGAAAATGCTGCTGGAGCTGAAACCGATGGAATTGGTTTTGGTTTATTAACTTTTTTCTGCTTTTGAGATTCTTCGCTAGCGTTCTGAATGACAGCATCGGCTTTTGGTTTTACATTTTGTTCTTCAGAAACCTCTAAAATGGCAATAACCTCTCCTACCGGAACAACATCTTTGGCTTGAAAAAGGGTCTCTACCAAAGTCCCGGATGCTGGTGCTGGCACTTCGTTGTCCACTTTATCCGTGGCAACTTCAAGAATAATATCGCCTTCTTCAAAGGTATCACCAACGTTTATTAACCAATTAATGATGGTTCCTTCTGTTATACTTTCGCCCATTTTGGGCATTTTTAAATCAAACTTGGACATTATTTGTTCTAATTTTAATTTATTCAACCAGCGTTAGCGATTGAACGGTTTGTTTGAGCTCTCGCGACCTTTTTGTCGTGAAGCGAGTAGTGAAAGCGCGACCCTTGTGGTAACGCCCAATTAATTCTTCATAAAATCGCGAAGCGTTTTATACACATCTTCTTGAATTTTCATATTTTCAGGAACAACTCTTAAAGGTTCCGCTTCTTCTAAACTTTCATGACAGTCGGCTGGTAATTGTTGATACAATTGAGTGCCTTTAGTTTTCCAAGCAATCATATCATCCGATACGTCTTTAATCACTTTTGCTGGATTTCCAACCACTAAACTCCGGTTTGGAATTTTAGTTTCCGCTCTTACGAATGCCATAGCTCCTACGATACTTTCATCCCCAATTTCGGCATCGTCCATAATAACAGCATTCATACCTATTAAGCAATTACGCCCCAAATTAGCACCATGAATTATGGCACCGTGCCCCACATGAGCACTTTCTTTTAAGGTGATGGATTTACCCGGGAACATATGAACAGTACAGTTTTCTTGAACATTTACGCCGTCTTCCAAAATAATTTGTCCCCAATCACCACGAATGGCAGCACCTGGGCCGATGTAACAGTTTTTTCCAATAATAACATTTCCAGTTACAGCAGCTAATGGATGCACAAAGCTGGACTCGTGAACGACTGGTGTATAACCTTTGAATTTGTATATCATATCCCTATTCCTGCCTGTGCAGGAATTTGTTATTTAAATCCTTTTAATTTCTCTTTGGTGAATTCTGAAAGCACTAAACGCCCACTTGTTGCTGCGCGTTCTGCTAAAAGGTCGTCCCAATTATCAGTTCCACTCCAGAATACTTTTTTCATTTCTACCATGGCTTCTGGATTGTAAGTGCATAAATGCTCAGCTGTTGTTTTTACAGCTTCATCTAAAGCTTCCGTACTTTCATAAACTTGCGTAAATAAGCCTTTTTGTTGCGCCCATTCTGCTGAATAAAAGGTATTAGCATCAATGGCAATTTGCGACATGGCGCTTAATCCCATTTTACGTTCAATAGCTGGTCCCACAACAAATGGCCCGATACCGATATTTAATTCACTTAACTTAATAGCCGCGAATTTTGATGCCATACAATAATCGGTTGATGCCGCTAATCCAACACCACCTCCTACTGTTTTTCCTTGAATACGACCGATTATGAATTTCGGACATTTACGCATCGCGTTTATAACATTGGCAAAACCTGAAAAGAAAACTTTTCCTGTAGCTGCATCATCAATATTAATAAGCTCTTCAAAGCTTGCTCCTGCACAGAAGGTTCTCTCGCCTCCACTTTTAAGAACAATGACTTTTATGTTATTGTTTTTACCAGCGTCTGTGATTGTTTGGGCTAATTCTGCCAAAACATTACCTGGTAAGGAATTGTGAGCTGGGTGAAAAAACTCTATGTAGGCTACATCGTTATCTATAGTTTGTTTTACGTATGGTTCCATTGTTTTTTTAGCTTGTCAATGCGCACCTGTTGCGCATTCGTTTTATAATTATTTTACTTTTAATTTAAAAATTCCAATCCGCATTCAAATCAATCCAATCCGGATTTACGTTCTCTATTAATTCAATTTTCCAAGACCTGTTCCATTTTTTCATTTGTGCCGCTCTTGATTTAGCTTCTTTTTCTGACTCAAACTCTTCAAAATAAATCAACTTATCTAAATTAGATCTAGCAGAAAATGTACTCGGATGCGCTTTAGTTTTATGTTGATATATTCTTATTTTTAATCTTTGGGTTTCCACTATATATAATACACCATTTTTTTATTTGTTATTGTGTAAACATAGTGTTTCATCTTATTTGCTACTTATATAAATGAGACACCCGATTTCTCGAGTGCTTCGAACAGTTTAATCTTTTATAAAAGATTAAACTGTTCGAAATGATGATTCAAATGTTTTCGTTCTAATAAATACGATTCATATTTATTCAATTCCCCAAATACTAAATTCTTTAATTTAGCTTCTGGGTTTTCTTCAAAATAATTTACATATTTTTCACGTTGCGCCTTGAATTCCGCGATTGCTGTCTCCAAGTTTGGATATTTTAAAGGTTCCAATTTGTCTTTTTCTAATAATGGAAAGTTGGTGCCCATTGGAAATTTATCATAAGTATATAAACTAGCATGTACCTTTTCTAAAATCTTTTCTGGAGTGGCAATTTCAAAATCTTGAATGTCTCCTGCGGCAATTTTATAGGTAAACTCCAAATGCTCCAACATATGCTGCGGCGTCATAACACCCCATTTTGGCTTGGTATCTGCAGACAGTTTATTAAGACATGTATCTATTTTTTCAGAAGTCATCTCAACAAAGGTTTCTTGTTTCTTCTGAACCATAGTTAAAACAGTTGCAAAGGCCACTTTTTCATCGGTTAAGGCATCAAAAACCTCAACATACCATTTAACAATACCTGAAGGATGTTCGGCAGAAGCGACATCACGATCCACTTTTTGTTGACACGTTAATCGGGCATAAATGGTATCGTTATGATATAATGGACGCAGGAAACGGCATTCTTCTAAACCGTAATTTGCCGCTACAGGCCCTTTATTTGGATAAACGAATAGTCCAGCTGCTGCCGCAATAATTAAATAACCGTGAGCCGTTCGTTTTTCAAAAATACTTCCGTCTAATGATGTGATATCTGTATGCGCATAGAAATGATCCCATGTTAGGTTTGCAAAGTTGATGATATCGGTATCTGTAAAAGTTCGTCTATGCGTTTTAAGCGACATGCCTGGTTGAATATCTTCCCAATGGTATTTAAATGGGTGCTGATCCGCTTCCTTATACTCGGCATTCTGCTGATAGATTCCAGTAATTTCTGTTAAGGTTGTAGGTGAACCTTGTATGGCAGTACGCTGTAAGTAATGTTTAATACCGCGCATACCGCCCATTTCTTCACCTCCTCCAGCGCGACCAGGACCTCCATGAACCAAGTTTGGTAATGGCGAACCATGACCTGTGCTTTCTTTAGCCATATCGCGATTCATAACTAAAATACGCCCATGATGACTGGCCGCGTTTATGACATAGTCTTTTGCAATCTTATCATCATAAGTCGCTATAGACGATACTAATGAACCTTTACCCAATTGGGCAAGCGTAATAGCTTCATCTAAATTTTTATAGGGCATAATGGTACTAACTGGACCAAAAGCTTCTGTTTCATGAACGGCTAAATTGGTAAATGGATTATCCTCACGAAGTAATATAGGTGCTAAAAATGCGCCTTTTTTAGCGTCGGCTCCAATCGTTTCTATTTTATCTAAATCGCCATACACAATACTAGCTGTTTTAGCCAATTCTTGAACGCGATCTCTCACTTCCTGGACTTGATCTTTACTAACCAAAGCTCCCATTCTAACTTCTTTTAATCGCGGATCGCCAATAGTAATTTTATCAAGTGCTTTTCCTAGCGCCATTTGAACATCTTCTACTAAATTTTGCGGAACGATGATACGACGGATAGCTGTACATTTTTGACCACATTTTACGGTCATTTCATTGCGGACTTCTTTGATGAATAAGTCGAATTCCGGTGTACCAGGCAAGGCATCTTCTCCTAAAACGGATGCATTTAATGAATCGGCTTCCATGTTGAAGGGTACTGATTCCTCTAAAATACGTTTATGAGATTTTAAAAGTCTTCCCGTTGTTGCCGATCCTGTAAAGGTAACCACATCTTGCGACTCGACCGTATCCAAAATAGTTCGTGCTGAACCCGAAATAAGTTGCAGCGCACCTTCTGGCAATATGTTAGATGCAATAATTTCCCGCACCACAGCCTCCGTTAAGAAAGACGTGTTAGTTGCCGGTTTCACGACGGCTGGAACTCCAGCCATCCAATTGGATGCACATTTTTCTAACATGCCCCAAACCGGAAAGTTAAAGGCATTAATATGTAGGGCAACACCGCGTTTTGGCACCATAATATGATGTGCCATAAAACGACCACCACGTGATAAATCTATTGGATCTCCTTCTACATGATAGGATTGATTTGGAAATAATTTTCGTAAGGACGCATTGGCGAATAAGTTTCCAAATCCACCTTCAATATCAATCCAGCTATCAATTTTAGTTGCACCGGTTCGATAACTTAATTCGTAGAATTGATTTTTGCGTTTGGTAAGATACATGGCTAGACTTTTAAGCATATTACCACGCTCTTGAAAGGTCATTTTTCGAAGTTTCTCACCGCCTTTGGTTCTTCCATATTGAAGGATTTCGCCAAAATCTAATCCTTGTGTGTCTGATAATGCCACCACTTCTCCGGTAATAGCATCAAACATAGGGACACCTTCACCTTTACCTTCTAGCCATTGTCCTGTGACGTAATTTTGTGTTTTTTTCATCGATAATTTTATTTATCGTTCCCTTTAAAACGGGAAACTGATTTATGTCTTATTGATATAATTCCCATTGCATAGGAATCACATCAAGTGACGTTATTTTTTTTAATCTGCCTGCGTCCGCGTTAGGGATTGAGGCTTTGTTGGAGCGCCTTGAAAAGCGCGACTGCCGAAAGCCCGACCCTTGTGGGAACGCCCGAAAACTATAAATTCACATTCTCAATAACCGCCGCATACCCTTGGCCAACGCCAATACACATGGTTACTAAAGCATACTTTTTACCTGTTTCTTTGAGCTCTAAAGCCGCAGAATACGTGGTTCTTGTTCCTGTAACACCCAGTGGATGGCCGATGGCGATGGCACCACCATTTGGATTCAATCGTGGATCGTTATCGGCTAATCCCCAAGCGCGTGTACAAGCCAGAGCTTGTGCTGCAAAGGCTTCGTTGAGTTCTATAACATCCATATCTGCCATGGTTAAGCCAGCTTTTTCTAATGCTTTATTAGAGGCTTCAACAGGGCCGATGCCCATAATTCTTGGTTCGACTCCAACAACTGCGGAACTCACAATGCGTGCTAATGGTTTTAAATTGTATTTTTTAACCGCATCTTCAGACGCAATAATAGTAGCTGCAGCTCCATCGTTTAATCCTGATGAATTTCCTGCGGTAACGCTTCCACCTTCAGTTTTGAAAGCGCCTCGTAATTTTCCTAAAACGGCTAAAGATGTGTTCGGTTTTACAAATTCATCCTTTGAAAATTGAATCGGGTCTTTTTTGCGTTGTGGGATTTCAACGGTAATAATTTCTTTTGCTAGTCGGCCGTTTTCTTGCGCTTTAGTCGCTTTCATTTGACTCCAATAAGCAAACTTATCTTGATCTTCGCGAGAAATATTATATTTTTCAACCAGATTTTCAGCGGTTTGACCCATCCCATCTGTTCCAAACATTTTTTGCATTTTAGGATTAATGAAACGCCATCCGAAACTGGAATCATACATTTTGGCATCGGTACCAAATCCTTTGGATGGTTTTGCAATTACGTAGGGTCCGCGTGTCATATTTTCAACGCCTCCAGATATAAATAAATCGCCATCGCCTGCTTTAATAGCTCTATTAGCATGAATGATTGCCGATAATCCGGAGCTACATAACCTATTAACCGTTTCACCGGGAACAGTAACTGGAAGTCCGGCCAAAAGTGACGCCATTCTAGCTACGTTACGATTGTCCTCACCGGCTTGATTGGCACAGCCTAGAATAACATCGTCATAGGCTTCTTTGGGAATATTTGGATTTCGTTTTACGAGTTCTTCAATGACTATAGCGGCTAAATCGTCTGTTCGAACAGCTGAAAGTGTTCCTTGATAACTTCCAATTGGCGTTCTGATGCCGTCTATTATATATGCTTGTTTCATATTGATTTTCTTTCTAATTTAAAATTGCGGAAAAGGTATCGCCTTGTTTGATGTCTCCTGTTTTGAATCCTTTCATAAACCAGAACATCCGTTGTTCTGAAGTTCCATGTGTAAAGGAATCTGGTGTAACATCGCCTCGGACTCTTCGTTGAATAGCATCATCTCCAACCGCATTGGCAGCGCTTAAAGCTTCTTCGATATCGCCTTCTTCTAAATATTTTTTATTGTGATGTGCCCAAACGCCGGCATAAAAATCGGCTTGCAATTCTTGGGCTACTGATAATTTATTGCCTTCCGTTTGATTTGTTTGTTGTTGTAACTGTCTTACCTTTTTTGAGGTTCCGAGTATGGTTTGAATATGGTGTCCAATTTCATGAGCGGTAACGTAGGCTGTAGCAAAATCACCACCTTTGGCTCCAAAACGTGTTTTTAACTCATCAAAAAACACTAAATCCATATATAGTTTTTGATCCGCTGGACAATAAAAAGGTCCAGATGCTGAACTGGCATTTCCACAACCGCTCGTTACTGCATCTGTAAATAATACCATGGTAGGTTCTTGATAATTGCCAAGATTATTTTCTCTGAAAATTTGATTCCAGACATCTTCTGTATCTGCTAAAACTGTAGCAACAAAACTTCCGACTTCTTTTTCTTGAGCAGTTAATTCTCTTTGTTCCACTTGTTGTGTTGAACCACCTTGATTAATTTGCTCTAAAATAGGTGCAATTTGCTGTCCGGTTTCTCCTCCAAAAAGTTGTAAAAGAATCACTACAACAGCTACAAAACCACCTCCAGCTACTAGTTTCCCTTTGGAACCCATACCTCTTCGATCTTCAACATTCCCGCTTTGTCTTCTACCTTTCCATTTCATATGGTTTTAGTTTTAGTGTTATTTTCTGTTTATTATTTTTACTCCCAATTTTTATTGGTACGATATACAACACCTTTAAAAAGCGCGACCAATTCTTCACCTCGTTTGACTTCTATAATATTAAAACCTAATTTATTTTTGACACTTTCTATAACCGATTCTGCTACGATATAATCACCTTCATTTAATGCTTCAATATGATTAATACTCGTTTCAATGGAAACTGCATATTTCCCATGGGTATTTGCAGCAAAACCAAAAGCCGTGTCTGCTAAAGAATAACTGATTCCACCATGCGCTTTATCCATACTGTTGAGCATATCTTTTCTAATAGTCATACCAACTTTACAGCGGCCAATTTCGCATTCAAGGATTTCGATACCTAGCCAAGAGCTGTAGGCATCTTGATTTAACATTTTATGTGGTATTTCGTCTGCTTTCATAATTATTCTTTCATCACTTCGAGTGATTTGTGAGGAACGAGTAAATTGTATCGAGAAGTCTTATTTGTTCTCGATACAAAATTGTTACAAAACAATTTCACTCGAACTGACGTTATATTAAAAAAACGTTTTATTATCTATTTTCATTTTACGCAATAGCGGACTACAGCGATAACGATCTTCACGATATTCATTGTATAGTTCATCCATGTGATCCACGCACCAATTTATTCCTTTTTCATCGGCCCAAGCCAATAACCCTTTTGGATAGTTTACACCTTTGGTCATGGCATTATCTATATCTTTTGCTGATGCGATATTTAAAAATAAGGCATCGGCCGCTTCGTTGATCAGCATAACAAGGATTCTGTTGAATATTTTTTGAGATGCATCGCCTTCTATCGAAATATTCGAATCCTTTTCAAGTACAATCTTTCCGCTTTTATCATATTCATAATACCCAATACCCGATTTTCTTCCTAAATAGCCTGCTTCTGCAAATCGTTTTTGAGTGAATGACGGTTTATATCTTGGATCGAAATAAAAGGCAGTAAACACGGTTTCGGTTACGGTATAATTAACGTCATTTCCTATAAAATCCATGAGTTCAAATGGTCCCATTCGGAAACCTCCTATATCTTTCATAGCAGAATCGATGGTTGCAAAGTTTGCAATCCCTTCTTCGTAAATCCGTAACGCTTCACCATAAAATGGTCGTGCTACACGGTTAACAATAAATCCAGGTGTGTCTTTAGCAACCGCTACGGTTTTATTCCAACTGGAAATGGTATCTATCGATTTTTCTAACGTTTCATAAGATGTTTGAATGGCAGGAATAACCTCAACCAATTTCATTAAAGGTGCTGGGTTGAAAAAATGAATTCCAACACAACGCTTTGGGTTTTTTAATGAGGCAGCGATGGATGCTATGGATAAACTGGATGTGTTAGAAGCAATGATACAATCGTCTGACACATAGCTTTCCAATTCTGAAAACACTTTTTTCTTAATGTCGATATTTTCAATAATTGCTTCAATAGTTAGATTGGAATCTGCTAAATCCTTTAGATTATTAACGTAAGAAATATTGGATTGGATTCTGTTTTTTTCTTCGGAATCTATACGTCCTTTCTCAATTAATCGTGATAGTATTTTGTCTAAAGCTAATTCGGCTTTATCTAAAACTGCTTGATTGGTATCGTATAATTTAACTTGACAACCAGAAGTTGCAGCTACTTGTGCGATACCGCTTCCCATGGTTCCGCTTCCTATAACTCCTACTTTATTAATCATGAATAATGAATTTTGAATATTGAACACTGAAGTTTAATTTCATAATTATATTTCTATTTTTGAACATTTTTTAGAAACCCTTCGACTGCGCTCAAGGTGACTATTCAATATTTATTTACCGTTAAAAACCGGTTTACGCTTTTCCATAAAAGCAGAAACACCTTCAGCATAATCTTCTGTACTTGCTGCTTCTATTTGGTATTTAGATTCCAATGCTAATTGTTCTTCTAAATTATTTGTCAACGATTGGTTTAAACTTTTCTTTATTAAGCCTAATGCTTTGGTTGGCATATTCGCCATTTTTAAAGCTAGCTTATTAACGTCTTCTTCAAACGTTTCTAATGGCAATACTTTATAAATCATTCCTAAACGTTCCGCTTCTTCGGCAGATACTTTATCGCCCAACATAGCTAAAGCAGATGCTTTTTGAAATCCGATAAGTCGCGGTAAAAAGAAGGTTCCAGCACTATCCGGAATTAAACCAATTAAACTAAATGCTTGAATAAAACTCACTTTTTCATGGGCTACAACCACATCACAAGCTAATGCAATATTAGCGCCTGCTCCTGCTGCTACACCATTGATGGCGCCTATAATTGGTTTTTCAATGTTTCTAATTCGGGTAATTATGGGATTATAATGTTCTTCAAGAATTTTTTTAAATCCAGGATTTAGCTCTGGGTTTGTAACTTCTTTTAAGTCCTGACCTGCACAAAAAGCTTTTCCGTTTCCGGTTAAAACCATAGCACGCACGTCATCATTTTTTTCGCAGTCATCCAAAGTTTTTTGAAGTAGCAATGCCATTTCGCGATTAAAACTATTAAACACTTCCGGCCTATTTAGCGTGATGGTTGCTATATTATTTTCAATTTTTAGTAGAATTGAATTGTTGCTCATACCCTATTTATTGGAGATTTCAGATTAACGATTTTTGATTTTTGAAGTATCAAGTATACTTCTTAAATCTTCAATCTTAATTCTTCAATCATTAATCTTTTTTATTTTAAACATTTAAAATAGTCAAACGGTTCCTGGCAATCGTCACACTGGAATTGTGCTTTGCATGCTGTTGAACCAAACTGACTAACCATTCGTGTATTTATGGATCCACATTGTGGACATTTCACTATACGTTTCCCATGTAGCAAGACATCTTTATCTGCTTCCTCACCTAAAGGCGCAGCAATACCGTAATCTTCCAATGCTTTCCTACCTCTGGGTGTAATCCAATCGGTTGTCCATGCTGGTGCTAAAATTAACTCGATTTCTGATTCGTAACCAGCTAATTTCAAGGCCGCTTTGATATCGTCTCCAATAACATCCATAGCTGGACAGCCACTATAGGTTGGTGTTATTTGAACTTTAACCATATTATTTTCTATGATAGCCATGCGAACTACGCCCATATCCATAATGGATAACACGGGTATTTCTGGATCGGAGACTTTTTCAAGAATCGAAACTAGTTTTTCGTCTATATTTTGTTCTGTTGCTATCATAAAAATATTGAATATCCAATGGCGAATATCGAAATTTGAAGTTTCAGATTCGTCTGACTTCAAGATTCGTTATTCTAACTTCTATTTTAATTATTCTTTTACCACTCCATGTTAGGATACGCACGTTGCATATACTGTAATTCAGCTAAAATGTAGCCCATGTGTTCGGTGTGAATGCCGTGCTTTCCACCCTTTTGAAAATATTTAGATTCCGGAATATCTAATGTTGCGGACTCCAAAATATCGGATACTTTTTTGTAATACGCCTCTTTTAATTTGGTTACGTCTACACCAATTCCTTCTTCAACCATGGCTTTATCAGCTTCGGTTTGATGAAATAACTCGTCTGTGTACGTCCATAAATCATTAATAGCGGTTTGCATGCGCTTATGGCTTTCTTCGGTTCCATCACCAAGACGTTTAATCCAATCGGATGAAAAACGTTGGTGATAACTCACTTCTTTTATCGATTTGTTTGCAATAGCTGACAGTGTTAAATCCGTACTTTTTTGTAATTCTGTTAAAAACAAAAAGTGATAAACATCAAATAAAAATTGGCGTGCCATGCTGTAAGCGAAATCCGTATCTGGTTGCTCTACCAAAAGCACATTTACGTATTCACGTTCTTGACGTAGCATAGCAATATCATCTTCGGTGCGCTTATCACCCGCTATTTTTGCCGCATATTGGTAATAACTACGCACTTGTCCAAATAAATCCAAGGAAATATTAGTACAGGCAATATCAGTTTCCAAACTGGGGCCATGACCTGTTAATGCGCCCATTCTTTGACCAAGAATTAAGGAGTTATCGGCTATGCCTAGAATGTAGTTGTATAGGTTTTGTTTCATTATTTTAAATTAAATTTGACGTTGAAATCGAACTTGAATTCGAGAAACTTCAGTTACTATTTTTAATTCTAGTTACAATGATTCGAATTAATTGATTGTTTTCATTTTTAAAAAATGAATTTAGCTTCGAAATTGTATCTAGATTCCTTCCCGATAGCTATCGGGATTCGCAGGAAGTTTACATATATTCCACTTCATCAGGCAACTCATAAAAGGTTGGATGACGATAGACTTTATCTTGAGCGGGCTCAAACATTTCGCCATTATGCTCCGGATTGGATGCCGTGATATTTTTAGATTCAACCACCCAAATACTCACACCTTCATTGCGTCTGGTGTAAACATCACGTGCATTTTCCATAGCCATATCAGCATCGGCAGCATGCAAACTTCCAAAATGACGATGTTCTAATCCGTTTTTACTTCTTACGAAGACTTCCCAAAGAGGCCAGTTTTTTGTTGTTGACATAAATAGTATTGATTGTTGATTGTTGATTGTTGATTGTTGATTCTGAAATCAGAACTTATCAATCATAAATTATTAAATTGCTTGTTTTTCTTTTCGTTCTTGTTGCTTTTCAGAATATGCCATAGCTGCATCACGCACCCATTCACCACCTTCCCAAGCACCAACGCGTGCTTTCATTCGACTTTTATTCATAGGACCATGACCTTTAACAACTTGCCAAAATTCATCCCAGTTAATTTCGCCAAAATCGTAACTACCACGTTCTTCGTTCCATTTTAAGTCTGGATCTGGAATGGTTAGCCCAATCAATTCGGCTTGAGGAACGGTTTGATCTATAAACTGCTGGCGTAAATCGTCATTAGACTTTCTTTTTAATTTCCATTTCATGGATTGTTCTGTATGAATGGATTCAGCATCAGTTGGTCCTAACATCATTAAACTTGGCCACCACCAACGATTTAGCGCATCTTGTGCCATTTCTTTTTGCTCTGGGGTTCCATTTGCCAGTTTTATCATGATTTCATAACCTTGACGTTGATGAAAACTTTCTTCTTTACAAACACGAACCATAGCACGTGCATAAGGCCCGAAAGACGTATTACATAAAGGCACTTGGTTAATTATAGCTGCACCATCTACCAACCAGCCAATGGCTCCCATATCTGCCCAAGTAACTGTTGGATAATTAAATATGGATGAATATTTGGCTTTCCCAGAATGTAATTGATCATACAATTCATTTCGAGAAATCCCTAAAGTTTCACAAGCGGAATACAAATATAATCCGTGACCAGCTTCATCTTGAACTTTGGCTAATAGAGCAACTTTTCGTCGTAATGATGGTGCTCTGGTAATCCAGTTTCCTTCCGGCAACATACCGACTATTTCAGAATGCGCATGTTGAGACATTTGCCTAATATGTGTTTGTCTGTATTTTTCTGGCATCCAATCTTTAGGCTCAATTTTTTCATCACGTGCAATACGTGCTTCAAATTGTTTTTCGAGATTTTTTATTTGTTCTTCACTCATAATCATTTGAGATTTTTGATTTTCGATATTTGATTGTTGAAATTTGAATTTCAACATATTCAATCGCTAATCTTATTATTTTTTTAAACATCAAAATTAACCACCACTTTATCCGTAGTTGGAACTGCTTGACAACTTAACACATAGTTTTGTGCCACTTCTTTTTCTTCAAGTGCGTAATTCACTTTCATTTTTACGGAACCTTCTACAACCTGACACTTACAAGTGCTACAAACACCACCTTTGCAAGCAAACGGTAAATCAGCTCCAGCGGCTAGTGCGCCATCGAGGATATTATCGAAATCATCATCCATAATGAAATGAAATTCTTTTCCACCATCGATAATGGTAACTTGGGTACCATCAACTTTTTCATCTAGAACTTCTGCAATATGTCTATTTTCTTCTTCGGAACTTCCAGAGAAAAATAATTCATAATGAATTTTGTCTTTATCCATTCCAGCGGCTTGCAATTCATCACGAATAAGGAAAATCATATCCTGTGGTCCGCAAATGAACGCATGATTGGTATCTGGAATATCAATAAAGCGACTGGTTAAAATCGCTAATTTTTCTTTATCAAAACGACCATTTAAAAATGGAATATCGCGTTGTTCTTTTGTTAAGAAATAAAACACTTGAAAACGACCAAAAAATTCATTTTTAAGTTGTTCAATTTCTTCTTTAAAGATAATGGATTTGACGGTTCTATTCAAATAAAACAATTTGAATGTGCTATTTGGCTCAGACAGCAAATGCGTTTTGATAATGGACAACATTGGCGTTATGCCACTTCCTGCTGCAAAGGCAATGTAGTTTTTAGAGCTTTCTGGTTCACAATCCACAAAAAACTCACCATGAGGTGCCATAACTTGAAGTTCGTCACCTTTTTTTAACGTATTAAAAGCGTAATTAGAAAAAACACCTCCTCTGATTGTTTTTACTGCCACCTTCCATTCATTATCTAATGGACTTGAACAAAGTGAATAATTCCGACGTATATCTTCGCCATTAATTTCTTTGCGCAACGTAAGATGCTGACCTTGTTTAAAATGGAATTTGGTTTTTAAATCATCTGGAACATCAAAAGAAATAACAACTGTATCTTTTGTTTCCTTGTATATATCTGCAACTTTTAAGTTGTAAAAATCTGCCATATTGAAATTCATATCATAAACTAACAACCGTTAGTTTGGGATACAAATTTACAAAATAAATTACTAACTATTTGTTAATTCCATTGATTAAGACATGACTTAAACTTTTTGAAAGTGTATCTGGAGAAACATCTTCCTTTTTAGGAATCCAAAGGTAGAGTGAACGCAATGTGGAAAGTATAGAAAACAGCATAACTTCCGCATTGGAATCTATTATTTCATTCTGTTTAATGCCTTCTAATAAAATGCTTCTAAAATCGGCTTCATAACCATTTCTTAAAGATAAATAATGGTCTCTTTTTTCCTCTAAATGCATCCAGTCATTATTTAAAGATGCCATACCATAGGTATTTTGTGCAGTAATATCTACATGAAGTTTTACAACGGCCTGAACTTTCTGAATGGTTGATATATCAGATGTTTTAATGTCTTGCATACCTTTGGTAAACGCTTCAGCTAGAGAAATAATAATGTCTTTTAATATTTCTTGTTTGGAACTAATATGATTGTACAAACTAGCCGCTTTCATTCCCATAGCTGTGGCAATATCTCTCATAGTCACAGCACTATAGCCTTTTTCTTTAAACAATTTGGCTGCTGTGTTTATAATTTCTTCTTTTCTAGTTTCTGACTTCAAATTGCGTTTGCATTTGATTTAACAATAATAATTTCCTACCTTTTATGTGTAAATGTAAATAAAAAGATAGACTATGGGGGTTTTTGATTTTATATTTGGTGCCAAAAAACGCCAGGTTCAGATGTATTTAGATAATGGCGCAACGATATTAGATGTTAGAAATAAACGCGAATGGGATCGTGGTCATATTGAACAAGCTGTACATATTCCATTAGATGAATTACGGAATAGATTAGCAGAAGTAAAGCAATTAAAAAAACCAATTGTTGTTTGCTGTGAAAGTGGTGTTCGATCAGCTAAAGCGGCCAAATACTTAAACCTTCAGAATATTGATGCAACCAATGGTGGTGGTTGGGCTAAACTACAACGCAGATTGTAATTTAAGTGTATTTAAAGCATCTTGATTTATAATTTCTGTATTATGATATTCCAATGTCCAGCCTAATGAATTGGTCAGAATATAAAATTTTGCCAACTCACTTATTAACCTATTTTGCGCATTGGCCTTCATATCAGATCTCTCTAACTTTTTTAGCAAGGATTTTTTCACCAACTCTTTAATGTTGTTATAATCTTTAGCCTCGAACGGATTGAAAAAATCGGCTTCTATATCATAATATTCTAAATCTGGACTTATTTTGATTTCTTCTTTAGGAATACTTAAAATGGTTAATGTTTTGGTAGCTTCATCAATTTTGTATTCAATTTTGCTCAAATCATAGGATATAAAAACATCCGCATTTACAACAACCAACGCCTTTTTATTAGACGTGAAATAACTACCAAATAATTCTTTTGAATTGGTATAATTCAGCACCTGACTAAAATGCCCTTCGGTAACAATTAATTTACCTACATTTTTAATTTGCTCTTGAATAAGCGCAGAGCTTTCTTTAAGTGTAGCTTGATTTTCTTTTTTATCACCACAATATTTAAACGTAAAAAGTACGATTAGCGTAATAACAACACCAAATAGAATTTTTCTCATACACGAATGTACAAAAAATCAATATGCAATTATTTATTCAGTAAAAATTGAATGTTTCTAAATCAGATTATTCTTTTTGGCTTTACTAACAGCTTCTAACTTATTATGAACCTGTAATTTATTGTAAATATTTTCGATGTGTTTTCTAACGGTTCCAGTAGAAAGAAATAAATTTTCAGCAATTAAATTATAGCTCAAGCCTTTACTTAATTGTTCCAATACCTCGACCTCACGCTGTGTTAATTTAATAACGTCTTGATCTTTTTTACTTTCAATATCCATGGGATTCCGCAGTAATTTGAGTGTTTTCATGGCAATAGACGGATTCATAGCTGCTCCGCCTTTTATAGTTTCATGAATCCCATTATACAAATCTTTAGCATTAATTTCTTTCAGCAAATAACCATCTGCTCCCGCTTTTATAGCATTGAAAATATTTTCGTCATTATCAAAAACTGTGAGCATGATAATTTTTATGTGCGGATATTTTTGCTTGACAATTTCTGTAGATTCTATGCCATTTAAAATAGGCATTTCAATATCCATTAAAATTAAATCTAGATTGTGATTTTCACTCAATTTAAGTAATAAATCAGAACCATGACATGCTGTGAATTTCACATCTAAATCGTCAAAAAACGATAATTTTTCGGTAACGGCATTTATTAGAAATGAGTTATCATCTACAATCGCTATTTTAATATTCATGACGGTTGGTTTTTATTAAAAATAGATATTTTAAACATATAAAGCTATACGATGAATTACGTATTTTTAGTTTTATAAACCCGTATCGTTGTCCCTTGATTTTCGGAGCTCACAATTTCCAATTCCGCATTCAAATCATGCGCACGTTTCTTAATGTTTTGCAGTCCATTTCCTTCGGTTACGTTGTTCGCATTAAAACCTGTTCCATTATCCGTAATGGTCATTTCAAAGTCGTAATTTCTAGAAGAAAACTGAACGTCAATAACAGATGCCTTGGCATATTTTAAGGCGTTATTTACAGCTTCTTGAATTATTCTGTAAATATTCATGCCTTGAACAGAGGTGAATAATTTATTAGATTCTATTTCCTTATTAACCTGAAAATTGAAGGTAATAGTATCGGAAGATGTATTCGCTTTTTCAATAAAATTTGAAATTCTAGATTGTAAATCTTCAATTGAAATTTCACTTTTATTCATAGCCCAAATTGTATCGCGAAGCTCGTAAATAGTTGATGTTGTAAATTGACTAATGGTTTCTAATTTAGCATTTAAGTTATCCGGAAGTTTAAACCCATATTTTAAATTATCTAATGACGAAATTATAAACGTTAGTTGCGCACCAATGTTATCGTGCAAATCGCGACTAATTCGTAAGCGTTGTTCTTGCAGGTGATTTTGTGTTTCAATTTTAACCAAGGCTTCTTTCAGTTCACCTTCTTTTTCAAGTTGTTTGTTTTTCAGTTTTTGTTGATTATAAACTAAAAAACCTAGTAATGAGATAACAGCAGCCAAACCAACTAACCCTAAAATAAAGCTATTTTTTTCGCTGATGTCGCGTTCTTTTTCAGCTAATTCAGCACGCTGTGTTAATATATGGTTTTCACGTTCATTGGCATTATATTTTTCTTGAACTTCGGCTACTTCTTTGGTAATTCGCTGATTGAAAATAGCGTCTTCAATAGCTTTAAATTTATTTTGATACACTTGCATGCTATCACTTTTATTAGCGAAAGCATAATAATAGGACATATTACTATAGCCATTAACAAGCAATTCATTTGCCTTAAAACTTTCCGCAAGCTGCAATCCGGTATTCAAATAACTCTTGGCTTGTTTGAAATTTCCTGTTCTTAAATACAAGTCGCCTAAATTAAGCGACGAACTAGCAATACCTTGATTATCATTAATACTTTCCCGAATGGCTAATGATTTTTTTATATTATCAATTGCCTCATCGTTTTGCCCTGTTGTAGTTAAAAAGCTCCCATAATTGTTATACAAAGCACCTAATTCAATTTTTAGATTATTAGCTTTGGCTACCGAAATTCCTTCCTTAAAATATTTAACGCTATTTAGCGTATCTTGAAGATGTAAATAAGCATTTGCCACGTTATTATAGGAACGCGTTAATAGCTGAAAATCATTAATTTCTTTAGCCGTTTCAACAATTTCCAAATGCGTTTTTAAAGCTTTATCATACTGTTTTAAGCCTCTGTAAATATTAGCGATGTTACTTTTTAAAGCACTAGCATATTTTAAATTATTTTTCCGCTCATAAATTTCAAGCGCTTTGGTGTTATACACAATAGCAGAATCCAATTGAAACGTGTTTTGATAACACAGTCCTATTTTATTGTAAATACTTGCTAAACCCAACGTGTCCTTAAGTTTAATTCTAATTTTAAGTGCATTATTATACACATTCATGGCTTCTTTATAATCTGCCAGATCATAATGTAAAATACCTATATCATTATAGGCTTGTGCTTCGCCAACCTCGTTTTTAGTTGCTTTGGAAAGTTGCAAGGCCAAATTACCATAAGCAAAAGCTGAATCTGTAGAAACAGTTCTGTAATACCAACACAAATCGCTATAAGCTTTAACCTTAATAGAATCTGGTGGATTTTTAGAAACTATCTGTTTTAAACTATCAATAATTTTTAATGGCGCTTGTGAAAAACCATATAAACTTAAAAGCAAAGCTATCGGTAAGAGTAAAATTTTCTTCATATAACTAATTAATAACGTTCTTCTAATATAGCTTTTTTTACTAAAAGCAACCCTTGAGTTATTTCAAATAATTTATTAAGCAAGTTATGGTTAAACGTTTCAAGGTAGTTGATTTTCATTGCAATTTCCTCATACGTTTTGGTGCCTAAAGCGTATTGCTTTTCAAGATCTATATACTGTTTAGCCGCTGTTTTCATGAACGATCTGGTATCCAAGAGCACTTTTATTGCACGAACCATTAAAATAAAAATAAGACTATATAAAAGAAGAAGTAAAATCATTTTTCACTAGAAATTAGATATAAAAAAAACACCAATTAGGAAAAGCTTTTGACCGTTCACAAAATTGATGTTTTATTATATAATAATTAATAGCAATTTAAAACTACAACTAAATATGTGACAACAATTATTTTTTCGACCAACTGCTTTTTAAAAAAGATTAAGCGTAATAACGGACTACCATTACGCTCAATCAACACATCTCAACAACAAGATATTGTTTGTTAAGATTTTAATAGCGTTTTAAAAAATTTGTTTAGTCAGGTTGAAAGTACCTTCTGTAATATTTTTAACGGTATCGTCATTCATATTTTTACATTGAAAACTGAACGTTCCTTTAATGTTTGTATCTGTATCTTCAGATACTTTTATTTCTCCAACCACCCCAGAGTTTTGATAAGGCGCACTCCATGTTTGGGTTGCTGTCGGATTTGAAACATTTGGTTCTATATAGGATGCTACGATAAAGACATTGCTATCCGTTAATTCATAAGTTCCAACACCATCAAAAGTATTTATAATCATGGAGACCCCTTGAGTTGAAGAATTTCCCTGTAGCGTAACGGTTGTATTTGGACCCGCTGAAACCTGTGAAGCGGTTGATGTAATTTCTAAAGATTGAAAAGAATTACCATCTATTTTAGCAGTTATAATACCAGAAGATCCTCCTGACGCAGCTGGATTGCCTCCATCGTCATCACTTTTACAAGCTGTTATTGAAACGAATGATGCAATCATCATAAATACGGTAAATTGTTTTAAAGTTCTCATTGTTGAATATGTTTATGATTAATAATAGTCCAAAATTGCAACAATAGAACACGGAAATCAATACGATGAATTACGTATATTTAGGGATTAGGGATTAGGGATTAAAATGTTATATGTGGAAAGCTTGTTTCCATTTTTTCTTTTTTTTCCGAAAGTTTTTTAAGAAATAATTGGTGCGCTTCGGAATTGGAATTGAAGGGTTTATGCTGTAATCCTCTTTGAATTTCATCAATAGCTTCCATCGTTTTTGATGCACTTTCAGAAATCCAAACCGTTTTAAAGGCATTCCAAATATAATGGATGGCTGTTTGACTTGGATGAATCATATCATCGGCATAAAAACGATAATCACGTAATTCATCCATCATAATTTCATAAGAAGGGAAGTAATGCAATTTGCCATTATCATGTGATGATTTTTCATGTAATAACTCGTGAATAGCAGTTATAAGATGCGCTTTACTTTGTGTATTCTCAATAAAACCGTCTTTCAAATGTCTAATGGGTGAAACGGTAAATATAATGTCAGTTGATTGATTCACACTTTTAATATGCTGCACAGAAGCTTGTAAAGATTTTAAAATATTAGCCACTGACAACAATTCTTTTGAGAACTTTTTCTGCGGAACTTTATGGCAATTTGCAACAACTGTTTCGCTTTCTATATCACGATACACCCAAGCAGTTCCTAATGTAATAACAAAATGTGAGGCCGCTACAATTTGTTCTCGCGTAAATTGAATCTGCGCATTCAGTTCATCCAATAGAGCAGCTTTGCTCGTGTTGCTTAAAACAGAATGTGCTTCAAAACTATGCCATTGTTCATTTTGAAAAAATATATCAGTTTCTGTATATACTTTCTCTTGAACCGCATTTGATATGAGATTCTCAATAGCTTTCGGCTGAAATAAAATTCCGAAGGGATTCAGAACAGTTTGAAATTTAAAATAGTCCAATTTCTGACCTATATTTTCAACAAAACAAGAACCCAACAAAAGCACTTCAGAATTATAATCTATTTGATTATGTTTTTGCGTTTTTAATGGGATTTTTGTTTGAAGGTTCATTAGTCCGTAATTATTAGCTTATGATAAACCTGATATGGATAAATTTCATAAAAAACATTATCTTCATTTATCGTATTAAATCTATTTTCATTTGCCAAATTAATCCATTCTTTAGCCTTTTCTACATTACCAATATTATAATAACATCTGGCTTTAAAATTCATCGCATCTCCAAAATTAGTATATACTAATAATGACATGTCAAAGCTTTCAATAGCTTCATTATAATTTCCAAGTTCATAATCAACTACACCTAAATAAAACCAATCTAAAAAATGACAGCCTTCTTCTGGTGGGTTTTCAGGAAAATCGGCAAATTGTTGTGCTTTACTTTTTAGCAGAAAATCTTTAGCTTCTTCAAATTTATTCAATTGAAGATAATTTAAAGCCAAATAGAAATTATAAGTATGATCCATGATATATGAATCACCATATAATTCTTTCATAAGTTTAAACTCTTCAATGGATTCTTCATACTCTTTTGAAAAAATGCATTTCATAAATGCACTATAATCTAAATATTTTTTTTGATTATATAAAACGGCTTTTTCTAAAAAGGGTTTTCCTAAACTATACTTTCGAGCTTTATATAATGGCATGGCCTTTTGTTGCCATAAATAGGCTTCGTCAGGCTTAATTTGTAACGCTGAATCCAAATATAATTGACGTTCTTGAGAATACATGTCAAACTCATAAGCGCGATTTTTGTAGTTATCCATTTTTATAGAATCTTCACTGCTCAAAGAAATTGGTTTATCTAAAACCTTTACTTCCTTTTGAGTGCATGAAAACAAAATCAGAATAAAGAACAAACAATATCTCATTCTATGAAATTAAATATTTTTTAGCTTGCTCTAAAGCTTCCTCAATACCTCCTGGATTTTTACCGCCTGCTGTTGCAAAAAACGGTTGTCCTCCACCTCCACCTTGGATATACTTCCCTAATTCTCTAACAATTTGTCCAGCGTTTAAACCTTTACTTGCAACTAATTCTTTAGAAACATAACAAGATAATAATGCTTTTCCTTCATTTTCAGCTGCAAATAATAAAAACAAATTATCAAATTGGCTACCCAATTCAAAACATAAATCTTTGATGCCTCCTGCGTCTAAATCTATTTTTTTAGCTAAAAACTGAACACCGTTTACTAGTGTTAATTCTGATTTTAAATCGCCTTTTAAATTTTTTGCTTTGTCTTTTAACAACCCTTCTACTTGTTTTTTAAGGCTACTATTTTCCTCTTGTAAATTTTGAAGTGCTCTAACGGGTTCGTTATTGTTTAAAAGCGCTTTCATATCATTAAATGCTTTATTTACATCAACAAAATAATCTTTTAAGGCATCGTTGGTAATAGCTTCAATACGTCGGATTCCAGCTGCAACAGCACCTTCTGACACAATTTTAAAAAACCAAATATCACCTGTATTTTTCACATGTGTTCCTCCACAAAGTTCAATAGATTGTCCAAAGCGAACCATGCGAACTGTATCGCCATATTTTTCGCCAAATAACGCCATGGCTCCAGCTTCAATAGCTTTATCCATTGGCATGTTGCGTTGTTCTTGCAATGGTAATTTTCCAGCAATACGTGCATTTACAAAATGCTCAACATCGCGTAATTCTTCAGCAGATAATTTAGAGAAATGCGAGAAATCAAATCGTAAATATTTAGAATGAACAGCACTTCCTTTTTGCTCCACATGTGGTCCTAAAATTTCGCGTAAGGCTTGGTGTAGCAAATGGGTTGCGGTATGATTACATTCGGTTCTATAACGTTGTTTCGCATCTACACTTGCTGTAAATGAATCTTCAATATTTTCTGGTAAATTTTTAGCAAAATGCATGACAACGTTATTCTCCTTCTTGGTATCTAGAATATAAACAATATCGCCATTGGCATCTTCTAAATACCCTTTGTCACCAACTTGCCCACCGCCTTCCGCATAAAATGGTGTTAAGTTAAAAACCAGTTGATACATATCACCATCTTTTTTAGAAGTCACTTTACGATAACGTGTAATTTTAACTTTCGCTTCTAAAGCATCATATCCTATAAATTCCTGAACAGCATCATTAATTAAAATGGTCCAATCGTCTGTGGACATTTCACTAGCCGCACGCGACCTTTTTTTCTGCTTTTCTAAATGTTCCTTAAATCCTTTTTCGTCTAATTTCAGTCCTTGTTCAGAAAGAATTAAAGCGGTTAAATCGATAGGAAAACCATAAGTGTCATATAATTCAAATGCTTTTTCACCTGAAACGGTATCGCCAGATGTGTTTTTCACAATACCATCTAAAAGCACCAATCCTTGATCTAACGTTCTTAAAAAAGAGGCTTCCTCTTCTTTAATTACATTTTCAATCAATTGTTTTTGAGATTTCAATTCCGGGAAGGCTTCGCCCATTTTCTTACTTAAAACATCTACCAGCCTATAAATAAATGGTTCTTTCTGATCTAAAAATGTAAAACTATAGCGAATGGCACGACGTAAAATTCTACGAATTACATAACCTGCTCCAGTATTACTTGGTAATTGACCATCTGCAATGGAAAATGCTACAGCACGAACGTGATCTGAAATAACACGAATAGCAACATCAATCTTTTCATCCTTACCATAATCCTTATCTGTTATGGTTTCTATTTCACGAATAATCGGTGTAAAAACATCGGTATCATAATTGGATGTTACGCCTTGTAAAACCATACACAAACGCTCAAACCCCATACCTGTATCAATATGCTTATTTGGCAAAGGTACCAATGAACCATTGGCTTTACGGTTGTATTGCATAAATACCAAGTTCCAGATTTCCACGACTTGTGGATGATCCATATTCACCAAATCTTTACCAGAAACTTTGGCTTTTTCTTCAGCTGAACGAATATCGACATGTATTTCACTACAAGGTCCACATGGTCCTTGGTCTCCCATTTCCCAAAAGTTATCCTTTTTATTTCCCATAAGAATGCGATCTTCAGAAATCAATTCTTTCCAAAAATCATAAGCCTCTTGATCCATAGGAATTCCGTCTGCTTCATCGCCTTCAAAAACGGTTACATATAATATATCTTTATCAATCCCGAACTCATCAACTAGTAATTCCCAAGCCCAAGCAATAGCTTCTTTTTTAAAATAATCGCCAAAACTCCAATTCCCTAACATTTCAAAAAGCGTATGGTGGTAGGTATCATAACCAACTTCTTCCAAATCATTATGCTTTCCGGAAACGCGCAAACATTTTTGCGAATCGGTAATTCGGTTATTTTTAGGCTCTGCATTTCCTAAAAAATACTCCTTAAAAGGTGCCATACCTGAATTAACAAACATTAAAGTGGGATCATCCTTTAAAACCATAGGAGCTGATGGCACAATGCTATGTTGCTTATCCTTAAAAAATTGCAGAAATTTTGAGCGTATATCTTGAGACTTCATAAATGAAAATGGGTTGTAAGCTTATGTTAAAATTCCACCATGTGCTAAACAATTTATATATTTACTCTCCATAATTTTTTAAAAATAATAGACAGAAATAACTTACACATATTATCACCATGCTAATTCAAGCATTATAATTACGTAATTTTAACTGTTTGCAAAGCAGAATAATTAATTATTCTATTCTAATTAACTGCAAAAATAGTAAATTTAGCCAATGAGTAAGGTAAAATATTATTACGATTCTGAAACGCTCTCTTACAGGAAAATTGAGCGCAGGAAAAGACGCACCTTTAAATTCATCGGGCTTTTTATTTTAGCCGCTGGATTATTTGGTTTTCTTACCATGTTTATTACCAGTCAATATATTGAATCTCCTAAAGAAAAAGCCTTAAAACGCGAGCTTTCTAATATGCAATTGCAGTACCAATTGATAAATAAAAAAATGGATCAAGCCCAATTGGTATTGGAGGATGTTGCTAATCGTGACAATCATATTTATCGATTATATTTTGAAACCAACCCTATTCCTGATGAGCAACGTCGTGCTGGTTTTGGTGGTGTAAACCGTTATAAAAATTTGGAAGGTTTTGATAACTCTAAACTTATAATAGAAAGCAATAAGCGCATAGATATGCTACAAAAGCAAATTGTAGTACAGTCCAAATCATTAGACGAAATTGCTAAATTAGCAGAAGAAAAAGAAAAGTTACTAGAAGCTATTCCTGCCATTCAACCCGTAAGCAATGAAGATTTAACACGTATGGCTTCCGGTTATGGTTATAGAACAGATCCATTTACAAAGGTTCGGAAATTCCATTATGGCATGGATTTTACAGCACCCCGAGGCACACCTGTTTACGCATCAGGTGATGGCGTAGTAACGCGTGCTGATAGCCAATCTTCAGGGTATGGAAATCATATTCGTATAGACCATGGTTTTGGATATGTTAGTTTATATGGACATCTTTATAAATATAACGTCAAGAAAAACCAGAAAGTAAAACGTGGTGATTTAATTGGTTTTGTTGGAAATACAGGCCGTTCTTCAGGAGCACATTTACACTATGAAATTTTTAAAGATGATGAACGCATCAATCCGTTAAACTTCTATTATGGCAATCTTTCAGCTGAAGAATTTGACGAACTTTTAAAACATGCAACGCTTGAAAACCAATCTTTAGACTAATGCATATCAACTTACCCGAAAAACGATATTATGGAATTGGTGAAGTAGCCAAGGCTTTTGGTGTGAACACTTCTTTAATCCGTTTTTGGGAAAAAGAGTTCGATGTTTTACAACCAAAAAAAAATGCAAAAGGCAACCGAAAATTTACACCTGATGATATTCAGAATTTAAAACTCATTTTTCATTTGGTTAAAGAACGTGGATTTACACTTGATGGTGCTAAAATTCATTTAAAAGAAGAAAAACAACAAACACTTAATAATTTTGAGATTATCACCAAATTAGAGGGTGTCAAAGCACAACTTATTAAAATTAAAGAACAGCTGTAACATTTTAATAAAAACAGCAACTAATACATACAAACTTTACACTAAACACTAAAAACAACTTATTATGAAAAAATGGTTAATTCCCGTTATAATTATTGGAGTTATTGCAGTAGCAATTTACTCTTGGGCTGTAGGATTCAACAATACAGCAGTAGAATATGAAGCCGATGCTAAAACAGCATGGGCAGATGTAGAAAGTTCTTACCAACGTCGTAACGACTTAATTGGAAACTTGGTGAAAACGGTTCAAGGTGCTGCCGATTTTGAACGTACAACGTTAAGAGAAGTTATAGAAGCACGTGCTAAAGCTACTTCCACGACTATTGATGCTAGCAATTTAACACCTGAAAACATGGCACAATTTCAACAAGCTCAATCTGGTTTAAGTGGCGCATTATCCAAATTATTAGTATCCGTAGAACGCTATCCTGATTTGAAAGCCAATCAGAATTTCTTGGAGTTACAATCTCAATTAGAAGGCACTGAAAACCGTATTAATGTAGCAAGAGATCGTTATAACGAATCTGTAAATATTTATGACAAACATATTTCAAAATTCCCAGGAAGCTTTTTAGCAGGAATTTTTGGTTTTGAAGATATGCCTAGATATAAAGCAGATCCAGGAAGTGAAAATGCACCTGATGTTGATTTTGAATTTTAAGAACTATGTCTAAAATTGAAGAATTTTTAACTGCAGATGAAGAGCAAGCTATTATTGCTGCTATTCGCGAAGCCGAAAAAAACACCTCTGGTGAAATACGCGTTCATTTAGAAAAAACATCAAAAATTGATGTCTTTGATCGTGCTATGGAAGTTTTCCATTATTTAAAAATGGATAATACCAAACAACAAAATGGCGTTTTAATTTATGTAGCTGTAGAAGATAGAAACTTTGTGATTTTTGGTGACAAAGGCATTAACGATGTGGTATCAGATGATTTCTGGGACAGCACGCGAAATGCCATTCAAACCCAATTTAAACAAGGTAACTTTAAACAGGGATTAGTAGATGGCATTTTAAAAGCCGGAAACGCTTTAGAACACCATTTCCCTTGGGGACACAATGATAAAAATGAATTGCCTGACACCATTTCAAAAGGATAAAAACCAAACATGCCTAACTTAAAAAATTACATTTTTACACGTAAAACTTTTAAACAGTTTAGCCTTATTTGCGTCATGCTGTTTTTAGGTTTGCAATCTGGTTTGGCACAGTTTACTATTCCGGAAATGCCGAAAGAGCAAACGAGTGTTTATGATTATGTTGGTTTATTATCGGCTACCGAAAAAAGTGCTTTAGAAAATAAACTAATTAAATATTCTGACACGACTTCTACGCAAATTGTAGTTGCAATCATTTCATCAACCAATGGTGAAAATATTAATTATTTGGGTGCGCAATGGGGTGATAAATGGGGAATTGGTCAAGCGAAGGAAGATAATGGTGTATTAATTTTGTTGGCACGCGACGACAAAAAAATAGCGATTAACACGGGATATGGTGTAGAGCATTTGCTCACGGACGCTATGAGTAAACGCATTATAGAAAATGACATAATTCCCTTCTTCAAACAAAACGATTATCCAGGCGGTTTAAACCGAGGTGCTGATGCCATTTTTGAAGTCATGACTGGCGAATACAATGGATCAAGACCAAGTGGCAGTTCAGATGGCTTTCCTATTGGCGCGCTATTTCCATTATTCATAATTTTCTTATTTATCATAATTTCTATTTCGAAAAATAAGCGTGGCGGCGGAAAAGGTGGTTCTGGAAGTAATAAATCTGGAGGCTTTAGTATTTTAGATGCTATTATTTTAAGCAATATGGGTCGTGGAGGTTTTGGCGGTTCATCAGGTGGTTTCGGAGGCTCTTCTGGAGGCGGCGGCTTTGGCGGTGGTTTCGGAGGCGGTGGCTTTGGCGGCGGCGGTGCTTCTGGCGGATGGTAAATTGATATAAAGTTTAAGGTTCAAAGTTTAAGGTTACAGTTTTAAATAAAAAAAGCCATTTTAGTTCATGCTAAAATGGCTTTTTATTTATCAAAAATTGAAGTTATTAAAGTTGCTTAATCCCAATAGAAGTTATCATCCTTGGTTTCACCTTTACTTCCCAAGCTATTAAATTTCCAACTGAAGCTTAACATAAAATATTGTTCCAAAACGGTGCTTTGCGAATCCTGAATGTAGTTTTGGGTAGCCGTTCGTCTGGCATTTGTATTCTGATTCAATAAATCATACACCTTTAAAGTTACAGTTCCGGCATCCTTTAAAACCGAATATGCTAAAGTAGAATTCCAAAACCAGGCACTTTTTTGAAATCCTGGACCTATATTGGGATTGTAATTAAAAGCGATATCATTTCGCCATTCAAACTTTTTAGGAAGAAAAAGTGCCGTTCCAATATCTAAATTATGCTCCAAAAATTCACGATCTTCAAATTCAGCTAAATCATATTTATTTTTAGTAAATGAAACCGAGTAGCGTGGTCTAAATTCCATAACATCTTTCCAAGTAAAACGCAGACCAACTTCTGGCGATAATTCTCTCACTTTACTCGCATATTGCACATCATTATTAAAGTTGATGTTTCGTCTTAAATTTCCATTAACACCAACGCTAACTTTTACCGTTCGTAAACTATCAATTTTAACATCCTTGCTATAATCCATATTGGCATAAAACTGATAGTTACCATCAACGTTTGCAAATGTTGTTGTTCTTACAAAATTGTCATCGACCGTTGTTTTAGAAACCACTTGATTTTGTGTAAAAGTACCACCAACATAGGAATAGAATCCTGTTCGTTTCTGCCAGTCGAACGCATTAAAACCCAAATTTATACGATGATTATTAGACGGCTCCAAATCTGGATTACCAACAATGGTATTCAAGGGATCAGACACGTTTTGAAATGCTTGCAATTGCGATAATCTGGGTGGTTCATTACTTAAACGGTAGCTTGACCAAAAAGATGATTTTTGACTAAACTTATAACGTAAATAACCATTTAATTCCAGGGCTTCAAAACGTTTTTCAATACTTAATTCTGGACGTAATAAATCCGTATTGCCCAATGTTCTATACACATAATTAAATCCAATTCTTGACGACCATATTTTGTTACGAAAACTTAAACCAACACCAGGCGTCATACTTTCATCTAAATATTCAAAATCTGTACTTAAATCTTCATTAAAAACCGTGAAATCACCTTGCAAATCTTTATCAAAAGTACTTTTAGTATCCGTGCTCTTATCACGTGCGTAGGCATAATCAAAATCTAAAAACAGCTTTTCAGCAATTAATGGTAAACGGTAGTTAACTCTGGAATTAAAATTAGTAACATCACCTTCGCCATTTGTAAATTGATCACGTTCAGTTTGATCTATTAAAACGTAATCTGGATTATTTGGATTATTTACATCTTCGCCATAAACATTAGTTACAGATGTTAGAAAATCTTCAGATTCTCGAGTATTAATTTCATTGGTTAAATTTACCCTTACAAACGCCCCTTTTTTACCGAACTTTTTGGTAATATTAATGTTGTTTCGAAAGTTTTTACCAGTATTCTCTACATAGGAATTAGATGCAGAATTGTTGGTTAATATCCTGTCATCATTTAAAGATTCTTCAGCAGCATTGTAGGTATTGGTACTTTTAGAATATCTGAATGACGGATCTACATTAATTAAAAATGTAGAATCTATTTCAATATCAAATCCCACATTGGCCGAGTGGCTATCACTATCATTATAACTATTGGAAACTGAATTGGTATAGTATCGGGAATCTGGTAAAATATTTTCACGCTGGGAAGCTGTTTTGTTTTCAGAACTACTTCCAGAGAAGAAATAATCGGCTGCAACATCTGTTTTTTCACCGATTTTATCTGCATAATTTAAACCAGCATTTTGCGATTTGGTAATCCCTTCTCCACCACCAAAAGACCGACCATCAATTGTAAATGAACCATTACCTGACATGGACATGCTATAACCACCACCAAACATTTTACGGATTTCACCAAAACTAAATCCTGGCGAATTAATATTATTGCCACCAGCCAGCACACTTATACGTCTATCGTTATCAAAATAATTTAGCATTCCTGCACCTTCATAACGATCGTTAGTTCCTGCTCCTGCTGCTACACGACCAAATACACCTTTGTTATTTTCTTCCTTAATGGTTAAATTAATGGTTTTACTCTCACCATCTACTTCCTCGCCTGAAAAAGCTTCAGCCTTGGTTTTTGTATCCACAACTTGAATTTTTTCAATAAGTTCCTTTGTTAGGTTTTTAGTGGTAATGGTAGGATCATCTCCAAAAAAGGGCTTTCCATTAACAAGAATTTTATTCACCTCTTTACCGTTAATTTTTATTTTACCGTCTTCATCAACTTCAACACCTGGTAATTCTTTTAAAAGATCTTCAACAGTTGCGTCTTTTTTCGTTTTAAACGAACTCACATTAAACTCTAAAGTATCTTTTTTAATAGTAATTGGTGCCGTTGATTTGATTACCACTTCATCCAATTCATTACTCACATCTAAATTTATGGTTTCTAAATTAACCACTGGATTACTTAACGAAATGGTTTTCGTATAGGTTCTATAACCTACATAGGAGACGTGCAGTTTTACTGATTTATCTGAAATACGATCTTCTAAACTAAATTTACCTTCTTTATCTGAAATAGTATAGGTAATAACCGTACTATCTGATAAACGCTCCAAGTGAACGGTTGCAGATTCTAACGGTAATTGTTCATCTACAGAAATAATTTTACCTGAAATCTGAATAGGTCTAGATTGCGAAAACGCTACTGATATAGCAAAAAAGAAGACGACAAAGAATAAATTCTTCATGATTGATTGATGATTTTGGTTGGGTTTTTAAGGAAACGAATATAAAATGTTTAAAGTATGAAGGGTCTTAAAAAAAGCATAAACTTTTGTTATAAAATCTTACAAATGAAACATTAAAGACAAACAAAAACCCACTTGCAACTGCAAATGGGTTTGTTTATTACTGAGAATTTTTCTAATCTACTTTTTACGCATGTAAACACTAACAGGAACACCATGGAAATCAAAATGTTCACGCAGTTTATTTTCTAAAAATCGCTTATAACCATCTCTTACATACTGTGGTAAATTACAGAAAAAAGCAAACTGTGGCTGTGGTGTTGGCAACTGCATAATGTATTTTATCTTCACAAACTTACCTTTGTAAGCTGGTGGTGGATAGTTTTCAATAATAGGCAGCATAATTTCATTCAGCTTACTAGTCTTGATCTTTTTGTTTCGGTTATTATAAACCTCAACAGCCGTTTCAATAGCTTTATAAATACGTTGTTTATTTAATACGGAGATGAAAACAATGGGCACATCCGTAAATGGTTCCATTTGTTCTCGGATATGCTTCTCGAATTCCTTGGTTGTTTTGGTGTCTTTTTCAACCAAATCCCATTTATTAACCAAAATAACAATCCCTTTACGGTTTCGTTCGGCTAACCAGAATATGTTTTGAACTTGGCCATCAAATCCACGTGTGGCATCAAGAACCACCAAACAAACGTCTGAATGTTCAATAGCACGCACACTACGCATAACTGAATAAAATTCTAAATCCTCTTTAACTTTCGATTTCTTACGAATTCCCGCTGTATCAACCAGATTAAATTCGAAACCAAAACGGTTATATTTCGTATCAATCGAATCTCTTGTGGTTCCAGCAACATCCGTTACAATGTATCTGTCTTCTCCAATTAAGGCATTTATAAATGATGATTTCCCAGCATTTGGACGACCAACAACTGCAAAACGTGGCAATTCAGTTTCTTCTACAATTTCTTTTAATGGTAAAGCTTCAACAAGGGCATCTAACAAATCACCAGTTCCACTACCATTAATACTGGCAATGGTGAAATAATCACCTAAACCTAGTGAATAGAATTCCACAGCATTTTCTGCACGCTTACCATTATCAACTTTATTGACAACTAAAAAAACAGGCTTGGATACCTTACGCAGTAATTGAGCAACATCTTCATCCATGCCAGTTACGCCAGATTCTACATCTACCATAAAAATAATAGCATCAGCTTCTTCAATAGCAATTTCAACTTGCTTATCTATTTCAGCTTCAAAAACATCATCACTTCCTTTTACGTAACCTCCAGTATCTATTAATGAAAACTCACGACCATTCCAGTCGCTTTTTCCATAATGACGATCTCTGGTTACACCACTTGTGGCATCCACAATAGCTTCTCTACGTTGAATTAAACGGTTAAAGAAGGTGGACTTTCCAACGTTTGGACGACCAACTATGGCAACTATATTACTCATGTTATTACAAAATTTTGTGCAAATATAATGATAAGCTAATGATTTCGTTATATTTAGTGCATGTTTAAAATATGTATTTTTAAAAAAGAAATCGTATTTAGGTAATTAAGAACTTAATAGTCAGATAATAATGAGTCTCCAAACAGAAGAAATTGTATTACGTCCACGCTTTAAAAAGGAGCTTCCACAAAGCAATACGGCCGTTATTCAGCTATTTGCTGATGCTAAAAAGCAACAATCTGATTATATTATTTCTATAATTGACGATCATGTTTTTCTGAAATTACCCCAGCATAAACAGCATTTCTGGTCGCCACAATTGCAATTAGAAATTAATGAAGTAAACCATAATACCGCCATGCTTCACGGATTATTTGGACCCAACCCAACGGTTTGGACCATGTTTATGTTTTTTCACTTTATTGTAGGTGGTTTGTTTATTGGTTTTGGAATTTGGGCGTATTCCAATTGGACTTTAGATAACGAATATGCCATTCAAGTTGGTGTCATGGTCTTGATGGTTATTATTTGGATAGGCATGTATTTTGCAGGGCGTATTGGTCGTGATTCTAGTAAAGACCAAATGCATGAGCTCCATGATTTTATGAAAAAAATTATTAAAGAATAAGCTTATTCATTATAATTTGAAAGCGAAATTTACGCGAACTGACCAATTTTCATCAAATACACAAAAGCATAATACCACTATTGATTATACCCAAAACGCTTTAATTGACGTTGATTGCTTCGCCAGTTTTTATTCACTTTTACATATAATTCCAAGTGTACTTGCTTTCCAAAAAACTTTTCCAAATCTTTTCTAGCTTCCACACCTACGCGTTTTAAAGCCGAACCTTTATGGCCAATAATAATTCCTTTTTGGGTTTCACGCTCTACCATAATCACGGAACGCATACGGATAATGTCATCTTCTTCAAAAAACTCTTCGGTATCAATTTCAACCGCATATGGAATTTCTTTCTTGTAATGCATTAATATTTTCTCACGAATAATTTCATTTACAAAAAACCGCTCTGGCTTGTCTGTTAACTGATCCTTTGGGTAAAATGGTGGTGATTCTGGAAGTAATTCGATAATTCTATCAAACACTTCACGAACGCCAAAACCTTCTAAAGCAGAAACAGCCATTATTTCAGCATTTGGCACTTTAGCGGCCCATAATTGAACTTGCTCTTCTAGTTGATCTTGATCTGATTTATCAATTTTATTTAAGAGTAATAAAACAGGAATTGTAGAATTGGTAATTCGGTTGAAAAACGCCTCATCTTTCAGTTCCTTTTCGCCTATTTCAACCATATAAATAAGCACATCGGCATCATCAAAAGCCGATTTCACAAAATCCATCATGGATTCCTGCATTTCATAAGCAGGTTTAATTATTCCTGGCGTATCTGATAAAACCATCTGAAAATCATCTCCATTAACAATACCCAAAATACGATGACGCGTAGTTTGCGCCTTGGACGTTATAATGGATAGTTTTTCGCCAATAAAGGCATTCATTAATGTGGATTTCCCAACATTTGGGTTTCCAATAATATTTACAAATCCAGCTTTATGATTCATACTCATGAGTTTTATAGTGGCAAAGTTACGACCTTGGTTTATTTATTCCTCTATCATACATAACAATACTTCCAGCTACGGATACGTTGAGGCTTAATTCCGATTTGAATTTAATTAAAAAATGACTCTTTTCAATGGCTTGATTGGACAAACCATGATCTTCCGCACCCAACAAATACACACAGCGTCTGGGATGGTGAAAGGTTTCTAAATTTTCAGCTTGATCGGTTAACTCCACACCAACAATTCGGGCGCCTTTAGGCAGGTTTTTTAGAAAATCGTCAAAGGTTTCATAATGAGAATACGGCATAGCTTTTACGGCATTATGCGTATCGCAAGCTTGTTTAGCATAGCGATTTCCAATGGTGAATATAAAATTAGCGCCTAGATTTTGAGCCGAACGCCAAAGCACACCCAAGTTTTCTGGTGTTTTACCATTTTGAATCCCGATACCAAAAAACTCATTTTCAAAGTTATTACTCATGGCTGCAATTTAATAAAAATTGAAAAAATGGAAATATAAATATGTGAAAACGGTATGGTTTTGATTTAATGGGAAATGGGTTCGATTTGTGAATATATTTAAAAGTCGGCTATGGCTATGTCCTGTTTTAGGTAACAAGTTTGAAGTCAATCACATTGAATTAATCCTAATAATCTTCCAAGCCCCATTTATCCAAACTTCTTAAAATATTTTCAAGTGATTTCCCTCTATTAGTTAAACTGTATTCCACTTTAGGAGGAACCACAGGGAAAACTTTTCTAGTTATAAGACCATCTTTTTCTAAATCTCTTACCGTTTGTGTAAACATTTTATTTGAAATTCCTGGAATTTTCTTTTGTAACATTCCTGAACGCAAACCGCCTTCTAATAAATGAAATAGAACTAATGGTTTCCATTTTGTTCCTATCAAATTCATAGTATAATTCAAGGGACAACTATTATCTTTATTCAAAATACAACTTTATATTACTGATTATCATTATTTTACTCGTTTTAGTAACTATACCACTTTTTAGTAAGTTATTGCCAATTAAGCAAATATAGATTAAATTTGCAATCTAAAATAAAACTTATGACTACTAATAAAAATTATCCAAAATCATTTTCGCATATCGGAATAACAGTTCCTAATATTAAAGAAGCCGTAAAATTCTATTCAGAAGTTATGGGTTGGTATATTATTATGGAGCCTTCAAAAGTAAAAAAAGAAAAGGAAACTGCTATAGGTCAAATGTGCATTGACGTTTTTGGAAACGATTGGACGGAGTTTGAAATTGCTCATTTAGCCACTTCTGATGGCATTGGAATAGAATTATTTTCGTTTCCAAATGGTATTAAAGAAGCACCGGACTTTAATCCTTTCAACACGGGTTTATTTCATTTTTGTGTACAAGATCCAAATATAGAAGAGCTCATTGAGAAAATTTTGGCTTATGGCGGAAAGCAAAGAATGCCAATTAGAGAATACTACCCAAATGATAAGCCTTTCAAAATGTGCTATGTTGAAGATCCATTTGGAATAGTATTTGAAATCTATACGCACAGTTATGAACTAACGTATTCATCGGGTGCTTATTCAAAATAAAAACCGGTTTTCAACAGCATATAAATTAAGGGTCTGCTTCTAGCCTACTTAAGACTCCCGAAGCGTCGGGAATCACGCCTGTCTATTGGCAGACACTAATTTTTATCTCGTTTTTATTTGTTACATTAATTGCTTAACCACGCTACTAATAATTCACAAACACGTTAGCCTTCATTATGAATCACCCCTTTAGTTGATTAATTATCATACATTTAAAGAAACTAATCAACTACTTCAATGATAAAAATATTTCGGAAAATTCGTCAACGATTAATTACGGAAATAAATTTAGTAAATATCTTATTTATGCCATTGGAGAAATTACCCTTGTCGTTATCGGTATTTTACTTGCGCTTCAAATAAACAACTGGAATATTGATAGGACAAACAAAAATGAGTCCATTAAATTTAATCAAAGACTACTAACGGAAGTCAATGAAAACATTGTACTAATCAATATTAAAATTAAGAAAATTAAAAGTATGGTAATGAGTTCAAAAGGAATCCTTGAACTCATTAATAAACAGCCAAATGATGAAAGTTTAAAATCTTTAGACAGCCTGATTTTCGTTTCTATTATGGGCGTAAATAATAAAGTAAGAACAGGAACGCTGAATGAAGGGTTAAACACCGGGAAAGTAGCTTTAATAGGTTCTGATGATTTGAAAAGTAAATTGTACGGTTTACCTTCTGTTATTGAAAATATATCAGAAGCTGATAAAACGTATTCTCACTATAATGATCAAATTTTACAGCCATTTTTATTTGAAAATTTCAACTTTAGAACCATGGACCAAAAATTTTCAGGATATGATTTAGGCGATTCTAAATTCAACTTTTCACATAACAAAGATTTAATCAACAACGAGCAATTTGAAAACCTTATAGATAATCACTTTTTCCAATCAAACTCGCAACTGCTTTTTCATATGAGTTTAAAAAACCAATTTGAAGAAATAAAAAAATTAATTGAAGAGGAATTACCGCTGAAAAACTAACAAAAAGTTAATTTAGGCCGTGTATAATTTATTGCCTAATTTTAACTTACTTATAAATCCACATGAGTTTATTCACAGAAATAAAAACAGAACGCTTACTGCTCCGAAAACTAAAACATACCGACTGGGAAGCTATTTCCTATTTGCGTTCGGATACAGATGTCAATCAATTTGTAAAAAGGCCACCTGCGGAAACGCTAGAAAAAGCCATCGCGTTTATTACTAAAATCAGCAACGCAACAGACACAAACACCTCCTACTATTGGGTAATTACCGAACAAGGCAAAGACCAGATGTTAGGGAGTATTTCTATATGGAATTTTTCAGAGGACAGAAAAACCGCAGAAGTTGGCTACGATTTAAACCCAATTGCCCAAGGCAAAGGTATTATGGATGAATCCTTAAAAAACATCCTCCGTTTTGGATTTAATACGTTAAATCTAGACAATATAGAAGCCTACACACAGAAAAACAATACAGCGTCCATTAATTTATTAGAACGCAATGGTTTTAAACTAGTCGTTGGCAAACAGGATGCGGATAATTTAGAAAATGCTGTTTATGCGCTAAAGCAACCGTAACCAGTAGGTTAAATTTAGGTTTACGTTTTTACTGCACATTATAACTATCCAAACGACGCTCAACTGCGTGGAATGGTGTGTTGACAAATGAATTTGTATCATAAATAAGCCCAACACCTTCGGCATAATAAAAACGATCTAAACCCGGAAATAGGTCGCCTTCTGGTGATTTAGAATAACGCTCTGAATAGTTACAAGTAAAAACACCTGCTTCCACAGTCATTGACGCTTCATTTTCTGTTAACGTTTCAAAAACAGTTCCCCAAGATTGAATCGTAATAGTTCGTTCCGTTAAATCGGAATGCGTAAACTTTATGTTACCATCATCATAAATCAGATTTCCCAAGGAATCCCTTACATGCTCAAAATACTCACCATTAAGGCTTAATAGTGGTGCATTACTAGTATTACCAGTTGTTAATCTTCTAAATTTAAAATAGGTATTACCATTTATTACGTCTGTACCAACAATACTAATAGAATCCACAACACCTGTATCATCATAGATTTCTGTGCTTGAATTCCATAGATAGCTTTTATAAACCCATGAATTCCCAATTTGCAAACCATAAAATCCAGGATCGCTAATTTCATTGGTTGGTTGCGTTCCAGTATCATCATCTGAAGAACAGGAAAAAGCACATACTAAAACAAGAATAATTAACAAATTACGTATCATATTTTAAAAAATTAAGGTGGTTAAAAAACGTAATTTTGCTTCGAATAAAGGATAGGTGGTTGGTTCTGTATAGTTTAACGGCCTTTATTTTAGTTTATTGTTTTGTGGTTTTTTTTATATAGATGTGAGATTTCTAATTCATTACGATAATTAATAAAATATACGTAGAACTACTTATTGTGTTTTAGAAAAAATAACCCGAACTTCGTTTACAATTAATATAAATCATTAAAACAGATTCATATTATATCGTTAGCGGCAAGCTGAAAAAAAATCTCGTTACTATTGAAAATCCAACCGAAAAAGCCAGCCGCATATTTTAGCACTTTCGGTTTTTGCCAATGCTCAAAGCCAACGTTTGAAAAAACCAAAAGAGCTAAAATTTTCCAACCACTCTACGAAATATTTGAAAATTATATTTAAATTTGACCTAAATTAGTCAAGTCTAAAAAAGGTAAAATGACACTCGGTCAAAAAATAAAAGAACTTCGTGAAAGTTACGGAATGTTTCAAAGGGAATTAGCTTCTAAACTTGAAATTGGAGATGGCTTTTTAAGTAAGGTTGAGAGCAATCAAAAAACTTTGAAAAGAGAACATCTTTTAACCTTAAGTAAAATATTTAATTATCCCTTTTCGGAATTGAATGCTTTGTGGATTGGAACTAAACTATATGAGATAGTTAAAGATGAACAAGAAGGACTTAACGCTTTAAAGGTAGCAGAACAACAACTAACATACGAAAAAACAGGAAATGCCAGAAACTAAAGAATATAGCGTAATTGATGAAACTTCTACGATTTTAGAAGATGGACAAATCAACATTTACGGAGAAGAAGAACCAGATATTATTAAAAAAAGTATTTGGGATACTTCCGTAAAAGTAGAGGAAAATGGATATTATTGGAATAAAGAACCAATATTTAAAAAAGGAAGTAATGTTGATACTGAAAAACCAATTGTAGCAGAATTATTCTGTGGATGTGGAGGGACATCTTTAGGTTTTGAAATGGCTGGTTTTGAAACTATACTTGGTTGTGATATTCATACTCCATCTATTAAAACGTTTCAAGCAAATCACCCAAAATGCTCGACAATTACAGGAGACGTAAAGAAAGTTAATCCAGAAGTAATAAAAGAATTACTTAATGGTAGACAACTTGATGTACTTATTGGAGGTATTCCTTGCCAAGGGTTTTCCTTAAATAATAGAAAGAGACACGAGAATGATGACAGAAATTTTATGTACAAAGAATTCGCTCGTTTTGTCGAAGTTTTGCAACCAAAAGTTGTCGTACTTGAAAACGTTTCAGGAATGAAAAGCACCGGGAATTTTGTAAAAGATATTGAAATACATTTAAGTGAAATTGGGCAAATGCAGGTTAAAAGCAAACTTCTTTACGCACCAGATTATGGCGTTCCACAAAAAAGAACAAGGCTTGTATTTGTTGGGATTAGAGATAAAGAATTTAATTTTGAAGATATAATCAAAACACACGGGCCAGAAACAGAAAAAAATTATGTAACCATAAAAGATGCTATTGGAGATTTACCATCATTAAAAACCAAAGAAACTAAAACCAAATATCAGAAAATGCCTTTCAGCGATTTTCAAGAGCTAATGCGATTGAATACTAATGGAAGCGTGACAAGTCATACTGCTCCCAATCATCCGATAGCTACAATTGAAAAAATCAAAAACACAAAACCTGGCGAGCCAATGTATGAAAGGTTTAAGCAACGTATAAGATTGGCTTGGGATATTTTAAGCCCAACTCAAGTTTCTGGTGGAATTAGACCTCAATTTCAACTTGGACACCCAGAAGACAATCGTGGTTTAACAATAAGAGAAAGATGTAGAATCCAAAGCTTTCCAGATGACTTTGTTGTTAAAGGTGGAACAGTTCAAGCGAGAGTACAAACAGGTAATGCAGTTCCTCCATTGTTGGCAAAAGCTGTAGCAATAGCAATAAAAAAATATTTATGATAAGTTACAGAATTTGGTATAGTACAGAAGGATTCGCAGATTACATAATTGATAAGACGATTTTAAAAAGTAGAAAATGTGAGAAGAGAATATTATTTGAAAGTGATGCAAAAACAAATCATTTTCATACAATTCCTGACCATATAAAAAAAATACTTTATCTGGATGCTCACGATTTAATAATTGAAGTTATAACATCAAAAGGTTTTGAACCCATAGTATCTATAGAAGAGAGTAAAGAGGCTGGAACAGGTCACAATTCTTTTCAAAGATTTGCGAGACTTGCTGCTTCTGTTGAAAATGCGGTGCCAACAATATATATCTATCCAGAAGCCACAATAATTTCAAGAATTAGCACTAAAAAGAAAGCTTGGGATAAAATAAACCCAAATATCTTTAGAGCAATGGAGGAAATAAATATTACTCATAAAATTCCTGCTTTACTCTTTTATTATCCAACATTTTTTAAAACTCAACCCGACCCTTACAAAGCACCATCAAAGGATAATGGTAGAAAGGAGGAAAAAGCGATTAAATATGCTGGTTGTCCTGATTCTTCTGATACAGAGATGATTCAGATGTTTGAGGTTATCAACAAAATTATTGAAAAAGTAGAAAAAGTAGGAGCTATTGACGCAAGAAATAATTTACAGTCAGAACGAATAATTCGAGACCGCATTAAATGGATGGCAAGTGAATATACAAGCAAAAAAAATCCTAAAAAAGAGAATTCACCTATTTCAGCAACAACAACAGTACCTACTGCAAGTTTAATAAACTTTCTAAAAAAGAAAAGCAGCCCTTCAATTAATATTGGAGAGTTGCTCCATAGCAGAAAGGAATCTGTTATCTACCAAATAGATGGCGAATTTAGAGGAGACCCATACCCAGGTGCTTTAGCGGCACTGGACTATATTATGTGTAGGTATGGAAGGTCTTTTGAGGAAAGGGATAAAAATTTAATTATTTGCTTTGGAACTCTTGATTATAACGCAACTAAAGGAACAATAAATGTCACTAATAATCCGAAAACAAAAACATCGACCATAAAAGATTTGACAGACAAAGTAAAGGAAAGTGAAAAAAGGAATTTATTAAGTTTGGATTTTTCATCACTTAAAAAAACTCAAATTCCAAGATATTATATGCAAATGCGCTATGGTTCAACTTTTTCAAAAGTTAAACACATTAGGGTTTATTCTTATTTTGCTGATGCTATAATATTTCCTGATGGAGTTTTATGGAGGGACGCATAATGAGAGAGGAAAACGTTACTAAAAATATACTTGAATGGCTAATAGAGAATGATTGGACAATTGTTTGCTATGACTTTCCACAAAGTGGTACTGGCGTGATTTTACATCAGAATAATGAATTACACACTACAAAAAATAAAGGAAGTATCATTCCCGACATCATTGCTGTTAAAAATGGAATTGCATTATTTTTTGAAAACAAGGATAGATTTTATCAGCAGGATTTTGATAAATTATTTGAAATAAAAACTATGCAAAACTTCTCTGGTTCTCTGGGCAGACTTTTATCGGATTTTACAATAAAAAATGTGGTTTATGGAATTGGAATTTCTGATATAAAAAAAGAAGTCGATAAATCGAAAAGTCACTTGGAAAAGATTGATTTCTTGATAAGTTCTAACAGTCAAAAGGAAATATTTATTCATTACGATGTGAATGGAATATTTTCCAACACCTAAAGCCATACACATTTGCAATTCGCACCAGCCAATGCTAAAGCCAAAAATTGCAAAAGAGTATGTCTTGCCAACGCACACATCAGAACAAACATTGAAACATCGGAAATTGAAATACAGGACGGAATAAAGCCAGCCGCTAACACCGTATATAGGCAATAAGGGCTTTGTTTCTAACCCCAAAGTTATTACCTTTCTGCCAAGTTCAGTAAATGGCGGAATATTATCGCATACTTTACCCCTTACTGCCCATATACATAAACGTAAACGTAAACGACAACCCAAAACTACTTCAACAACCCCTTAACAGCATCAAAATCCAATCCGCCATAATTCCCAGAACTCATGAGTAATAAGGCTTTGTTATTAAAGTCTTGAGAAAATAAAAACGTTTTAAATTCCTCCGGATTGGTATAAATTATTAAATCGTCCCGCTCAAAGGCATTGGCAATTTGTTCATGAGAAACAGCATCTAGTTTCTTAATTTCAACCGCATCTGGTGAATAGAAAACCACAGCCACATCAGCAGCATCTAAAGCGCCTTTGTATTCTTTTAAAAATTCGGCATTCAAACTACTATAGGTATGCAATTCCAAACAGGCAATTACGGTCTTGTCTTCGTATTGCGCTTTTACAGCTTGCGTTGTTGCAGACACTTTACTAGGCGAATGGGCAAAATCTTTATAGGCAACACTAGTTTTACTTTCGGCAATTTTCTCCAGTCGTTTGCTAGCTCCTTTAAAGGTGGCAATGGCTTCGTAGAAATCATCTTCATCAATTCCCATGTGTTGGCAAATCCACTTCGCTCCTGCTAAATTATTCAGATTGTGTTTACCGAAAATTTCAATTGGCAACGGTCCTTCAGGTGTTTCTAAAAGTGTTTCGCCATTTTCAACGGTATATTCTGGTGTGTAATACGGTAATTTACGAATGGTATTTACGGAGTCTTCTACAACACGAGCGACTTCAGCATCTTCTGCATTGTAAGTTATACTGCCACCATTAACAATGCTATCTACAAATATTTTAAACTGATCCACGTAATTTTCATAAGTCGGAAACACATTAATATGGTCCCAAGCAATACCGCTCAACAAGGCAATATTGGGTTTGTATAAATGAAATTTTGGTCGCATATCAATGGGCGAACTTAAATATTCATCGCCTTCCAAAACCATAAAATCATTGGCTTCGGTTAATTTCACCATCACATCAAAACCTTCCAATTGGGCACCAACCATATAATCTACATCGCGATTATGGAAATGCATGACGTGTAAAATCATAGACGTTATTGTGGTTTTCCCATGACTTCCGCCAATAACCACGCGGGTTTTGTTTTTAGATTGTTCGTACAGAAACTCCGGATAACTATATATTTTTAAACCGAGTTCTTGAGCCTTTAGCAATTCCGGATTATCAGCTTTGGCGTGCATCCCCAAAACAATAGCATCCAAACTGGAACTTATTTTTTCTGGAAACCACCCAAATGATTCTGGCAATAAACCTTTGGCTTCCAAACGGGATTTAGACGGATTGAAAATAGTATCATCACTACCAGTAACTTGGTAGCCTTTATTGTGTAAAGCAATGGCTAAATTGTGCATGGCAGCACCACCAATGGCTATAAAATGTACGTTCATAACTAGATATTGTAGACTTCAAATATACACATTGCAATTGGAAGTAGAAATGTGAATGAATGCAAATTATTAAGTTTCTAGAGATTTAAAATAGCCGCTTTTTCAACCGAAAAAACATCAATTTCAGGCAATTCACCTAACGCTAAATCAATATATTTAAGTGCTTCTTTTTTACGTTTCTGATGTTTATAAATCTGTGCTAATCGGTAATTTGCCCAAGCTTTTGGCACACCATCTTCCACGGAATAATTCGCGATATACCTTTTCAAGCAGCTTTCCCCTTTTTCTAATTGCAAATTATATTCGGCAGCCACTTTTCCTATTTGGTAATGAACGGCATTTCGTTCATGCTTTTTTTGAGATGCTTCAATAGTAGCAATCGCTTTTTCCGGTTGCTGTTGCTTTTCGTAAAAGTTCGATAATTTATCAAAACAAGTAATAGAACCACCAGTTGTAATAGCCAATTTATAATATTTTTCGGCTAATTCCGGTTCATCATCATATTCATAAATATAGCCTTTAGCCAAATACCCATCCACTGTAGAAAGCGCTTCCAACTCATGGGCATATTTTAAAGATTTTTTCACACTACCACCAACAATGCCTGGCAGTTGCATATACAATTCCACCAAAGCCCAGCGTGCATCAATATGTTTACTATCCAATTCGGCAGCTTTCAAAAAGGCGTCTTCCACATCACCTATGAGCATTAAAGCACTCACTTTATTTACTTCCAAAGCTTTCATTCCCATAGCGCCTCCATATTTATACTGGAAATTGGCTTGCTTGGAATCCATAGCTACCAGTTTTTTATATTGACTTATGGCTGCATCCCATTTGGCTTGATACCCATAAGCATCGCCTAATAATTCGACTGCTCTTTGATTTGTTGGATTCGAATTTACATACGGTTTCACTAGGGTTTCGGCTTGCTTATAATATTTCTGTTCCAATAATAACGCAACATCATCCAAGGTCTGTTGTGCCATTGTAAAAACGGGAACTAATAAACATAAAAGCAACTTTTTCATATTATAGTAATCGATTATTCAAAGATAACTATTCAAAATGGTTTTTAGTATTAGTCGTTTTAACTTCTATTCCATTTCTGATTTTGAAGAAATTTCCCTTACCCAAAATGACGCCTCACTAATTCAAAGCAACCATTTACCCAATTCCCTTTTTTTGGAACAACTTTTGAATGTATTATTGAAATTGAAAAACATTCTGAAAGAGCATAGATGAAAACATGGAAATCGATTCTGAAATGCCTATTTTTAACCTGACCATTTCCACATTATTTTAAGGAATATCAATAAGAACAAACACATGAAACACATCACCATACTCGCAATGATCGTATTATTTGCCAATTTCACCGAAGCACAAAACAGCGATTATGATTCGCTATGGAAATCGGTTGAAAAACTTGAAAACGAAGGCTTACCGAAATCGGCTTTAGATATCGTTTTGCAAATTTCAACAAAAGCAAAACAGGGAAACAATCAACCACAAGTGATTAAAGCATTGCTATATAAAAGCAAGTATGCATTAACATTAGAAGAAAATGCGCAACTACAAATTATTGCAGATTTCAAGAAAGAAATAGCACAAAGCGAATCTCCCACAAAACATGTTTTACAGAATATGTTAGCCACCATGTACTGGCAATATTTTCAACAAAACAGGTGGCAATTTTACAACCGAACAAAAACGGCAGAAAAAGTAGATGAAACCGATTTCAGGACGTGGGATTTAGAAACGCTATTTACGGAAATTCAAACGCAATACAACCTGTCTTTAGAAAATGTGTTGATGCTTCAACAAACACCAATTTCCGATTTTGATGCTATTATTTATTCGCAATCAAACTCCAAACAATTCAGACCAACGCTTTACGATTTATTAGCAAACACTGCGCTCAATTTTTATAAAACAGATGAAAACAGCATCAGCCAACCAGCTTATAAATTTGAAATTAATAATCCAAAATTTTCATGTCCAGCAGTTGAATTTTCTCAAGCTGAAATCACCTCAATAGACAGCACATCCTTGCAGCTTCAGGCTTTAAAAACTTATCAGAAGCTGATTCAATTTCACCTAAAAAATAACAACACAAAAGCATTAGTTGATATTGATATTGCGCGTTTAAAATTCGTAAAAGACCATGCCACTTTCAGCAATAAAGAAACGGTGTTTTTAGAAACTTTAAAAGAATCGCGTGCTAATTATACGTCAGAGGAATCTGCATTATACGCTTTTGAAATCGCACAATTATATTTCGAACAAGGCGGACACTATGAACCAAAAACAGCACCAGAATTGCAATGGAAAATTAAAGAAGCCTATGACCTTTGCGCAACCGTAATTAAGAACTTTCCGAAAAGTATAGCAGCTAAAAAATGTGCTGTTGTACAAAAACTAATAGAACTCCAAAGTCTGCAAGTACGTGCAGAACGCTATTCACCCATTCAGCAAGATGGCAGAATGTTAGTGACATACAAAAACTTAAAATCGTTAGATCTAAAAGCCTATAAGCTCAACGAAAATGAATTTGAAGCCTTCAGCAAAATTTATAGAGATGATGAACAATTGGCGTTTGTAAAAAAATTGAGCGTTGCAAAATCTTGGCAAGCAACACTAAAAAATGAAGGTGATTACCAACAACATCAAACGGAAATTTTGTTGCCAGCTATGGAAAATGGTCGCTTTCTGATTGTGGCTTCAGCGAAAAACGAAGCGAACACATTTGCTATTCAAACACTTCAAATTACCAATATTGCTTTGGTGGATAAAACGGAAAACGACAAACAAACCTATCAATTTATCAATAGAACAAATGGACAACCCATCCTTAATCTGACTGTTAAAATAGCATACAAGGAGAATTACAATGGTGATTTTAAACACAAAACCGTTAAATCAGATTTAGATGGAAACGTTGAAATTTCAAAAACACAAAGTCGTTGGACACAGGTAAAAATTGAAGTCAATTCTAAAACGGAAAAAGCCTATTTTGGTGATTATTATATTAATCCGGAATACAAACAAAACGAAGATCCTATTAGCTATAAAGGTTTCCTATTTACCGACAGAAGTATTTACAGACCTGGACAAACGGTTTATTTTAAAGGGATTTCTATAAAAACAACCGATGGTAAATCTGAAGTTCTGGCAAATGAAGAAACCGATGCTATTTTATATAATGTAAATGGTGAAGAGGTTAGTCGTTTAACTTTAAAAACCAATGCATACGGTTCTATTTCAGGTGAATTTATTTTGCCGAATACTGGATTAACTGGTGGTTTTAGAATCCAATTATTAGGAAAATCGCATCATTTAGGAAATGCAAGCACGTATTTTTCAGTAGAAGAATACAAACGTCCAAAGTTTGAAACCACCTTCAAACCGATTACAGAAACCTTTAAAATTAATGATTCTATAACGGTAAAAGGTACTGCATTGGCTTTTGCTGGCAGTAATATTACCAATGCCAAAGTAGTGTATCGGGTTCATAGGAAAGTCCAATATCCAGATTGGTATTATTGGTATCGTCCAGCATCTTTTTCAGAACCACAAGAAATTACCCATGGTGAAAGTACCACCAACGATAAAGGCGAATTTGAAATCATATTCAAAGCCATTCCAGATAGTAATATTGACAAAAACACCTTACCGATTTTTAACTATGAAGTCACAGCCGATGTTACCGATATTAATGGTGAAACACGCAGCAGTTCCGTTATTGTGAATGTTGGTTATCATGCCATGACGGCTTCCATTTCTGTTGAAAGTACGTTAGACAAAACCACTAAAAATCATAGTATTGAAATTGATACCAGAAATTTAAATGGCGAATTTACACCAGCAACTGGAACGCTTAAAATATATAAACTGCAAGCACCAGAACAGGTTTTACGCAACAGACCTTGGGAAGCGCCAGATTACAAAATGCTTTCAGAAGCTGAATTTAAAGCGAAATTTCCATATGATGCTTATGCGAATGAAGATAACCCCAACAATTGGAAAAAAGGCGACATGGTTTTTGAAACCGATTTTAATACTGAAAAATCGAAAACTATTTCCTTAAAAAATATTAAAAAATGGGATTCCGGTTTGTATGTCATTGTATTAGAAAGTACCGATAAATTTGGTCAAGCGGTTACAGCAGAAGCCAAAACAAATTTGTATAGTGACAAAGACAAAACAGTTTCTGACAATCAATTATTTAGAATTACAACTAATAAAAACACGTATCAACCAAATGATACTGTTTTGCTAACCATGGGTTCAGCAGCCGAAAACATAATCGTTACGATTGATATTGAGAAAGACAAAAAAACGATTTCAAGTTATATTTTAAACCTAAACAACAATAAAAAAACCATTGAAATCCCAGTTACAGAAGCAGATTTTGGCGGATTTGCTGTCAACTACAGTTTTGCTTTTTCGAATAGTTTTCAATCGGGAACAGAAATCATTTCGGTACCTTATCCTAAAACCGATTTAGAAATTGAGACCACCACATTCCGAGATAAATTGCAACCGGGAACCGATGAAACATGGGCTTTTAAAATTAAAGGACCTCAAGGTGAAAAAGTGTCTGCTGAAATTTTAGCCAGTATGTATGACACCTCATTAGATCAGTTTCAACCACATAATTGGACATTCTATCCGTTAGATAAACCAATGTATAATTCTAATTCTACAAGGCAAGCGCATTACAGTTTTGGAATTCAAAACTTCAGAACACAAAATACACCACGTTTAAATTTAGGGTTTCCACATCAAGGTTATGACCAATTGAATTGGTTTGGGTTTTATTTTGGGGATAACAGTTATTTTTATGAAGGTGAATTAGTAATGGAGTCTAGTGAAGTGGTGGTTGAAAAATTACAAGGCAAAGTTTCAGGGATAGCACTTAACACGAGTGATAGTGATTCTGAAGGAGCAAATAGAATCGTATTAAGAGGAAACCGTTCTATTACGGGTTCTAATCAGGCATTAATTGTAATTGATGGTGTTATTTCAAGCGCTGAAACTTTGGCTAATTTACCACCAGATAGTATCACGTCGACAAACGTTTTAAAAGGTGCGGCAGGGTCCGCATTATATGGTTCAGAAGGCGCGAATGGTGTCATCGTTGTTAATACGAAGAAAGAAGATTTCTCAAAAATTCAAGTTCGCAAAAACCTCCAAGAAACCGCTTTTTTCTTTCCACAATTACAAACAGATGAAGCAGGCAATGTGAGCTTTAGTTTCACCACACCAGAAGCTTTAACTAAATGGAAATTACAACTTTTAGCACATACTAAAACTTTGGAAAGTCAATCAACCAGTTTAGAAACGGTTACCCAAAAAGAATTGATGGTTATTCCCAACGCGCCACGATTTTTACGCCATGGTGATGCCATAACCATCAGTACTAAAATTGCGAATCTAACCGAAAACACCTTATCAGGACAAGCGCAATTGCAACTCACGGATGCTATAACTGGAAAAGCTATTGATACTATTTTAGGAAACACCAACAACACAAAAAGTTTTGAAGTGGATGCCAAAGGCAACACCCAAGTATCTTGGTTATTAAACATTCCCGAAACAGTAAATGCTGTTCAATATAAAGTAGTTGCCAAAGCTGGCACTTTTAGTGATGGCGAACAAAATGCCATGCCTGTTTTATCTAACCGATTATTGGTAACCGAAACCTTGCCGATGTGGATTAAGAGTAATGAAACAAGAACTTTTACGTTGGATAAACTAAAAAAGAATACCTCATCTAGTTTAAAACATCACAAACTGACTTTGGAAATGACCTCCAATCCAGCTTGGTATGCGGTTCAGGCACTTCCCTATTTAATGGAATATCCGTATGACTGTAATGAGCAAACCTTTAGTCGCTATTACGCAAATGCCTTGGCAAGTCACATAGCCAATAGCAACCCACGGATTCAGGAGGTATTTAATCAGTGGCGAAATTCGGACGCATTAGTTTCGAATTTGGAGAAAAACCCCGAATTAAAAAATATATTAATTCAAGAAACACCTTGGTTAAGAGATGCCCAAAGTGAAACAGAACAGAAAAAACGGATTGCTTTGTTATTCGATTTGAATAAAATGACAAGCGAATTGCAAAACGCATTAGGTAAATTAGAACAAAATCAAATGACGTCAGGCGCATGGCCTTGGTTTAAAGGTGGACGCGAAAACCGTTTTATAACCCAACATATTATTACAGGTTTTGGACATTTGGATAAATTGAATGTCATTCAGAGCGCTAGCGAAGAATCTATGATTTCAAACGCTATTTCTTATTTAGATAATGAATTCATAAAAGAATATAAAAACATCACCAAATACACTAAGAATGTTGACTTAAGCAAAGACCATTTAAGTTATACGCAACTCCATTATTTATACATGCGAAGCTTCTTTCCAGATGTAAAGCGTAGCAAAGAAGTTCAAGATATTTCGGAATACTATTTAGGTCAAATAGACACCTATTGGTTGTCGCGTTCTATCTATTCAAAAGGCTTAATGACGCTTATTTCACATAGAATGAACAACGCTAAAACTGCTGGCAAAATTTTAAAATCTTTAAAAGAAACCAGTATTACTAATGACGAATTAGGCATGTATTGGAAAGACAATACAGCATCTTGGCATTGGTATCAAGCACCAATTGAAACCCAAGCTTTACTGATTGAAGCGTTTCAGGAAGTTGGCTCCAACATATATAGCGCAACCAATAACACCCATGATATTGACAATCTAAAAATGTGGTTATTAAAAAATAAGCAAACCAATAAATGGGAAAGCACCAAAGCAACAAGTGATGCCGTTTACGCATTACTATTACAGGGAAGCGATTGGCTATCAGTTACCGAAGCCGTTACCGTTTTAGTTGGCAACAAAAAAATTGACCCTTCAAAGTTAGAAGCTGTAAAAGTGGAAGCGGGAACAGGTTATTATAAAACATCTTGGAATGCATCAGAAATAAAACCAGAAATGGCAGATGTTACCTTAACAAAAACGGGGAAAGGTATTGCTTGGGGAAGTTTATACTGGCAATATTTTGAAGATTTAGATAAAATTACCACAGCGAAAACACCGCTACAATTGAAGAAGAAACTCTTCAAAAAAACCAATACAGATTCTGGTGAAGTTATTTCAGAAATCACATCAGAAACCGCTTTGCAGGTTGGCGATTTGGTCAGAGTACGTATTGAATTGCAAAGCGATCGTGATATGGAATTCATTCACATGAAAGATATGCGTGCTGCAGGATTAGAACCTATCAACGTGTTGTCAACTTACAAATGGCAAGATGGCCTAGGTTATTATGAAAGCACGAAAGATGCGAGCACTAATTTCTTTTTCGATTATTTACCAAAAGGAATTTATGTGTTTGAATACGATTTACGCGTGAACAATGCAGGAAATATGAGTAATGGCATTACCACGATTCAAAGCATGTATGCGCCAGAATTTTCAAGCCATAGCGAAGGTGTTCGGATTTCCGTAGATTAATTTTAGGTGAAAAAACAAAAATTTGATAATGACTTAATTGCTAAATCACTAACTTTACAGATTAATACAATCCGTATTTATTTATGAAACAAACGCTTCTCATATTACTATCCGTTTTTACTTTTGGTTCAACTGTTTACGCACAAAACAATTCCGTAAAACAAGAAACTAAAAAAGTAGCTGACAGTATGATTTTTTTAACTTATCATATTAAAAAATCATCCGATGCAATACCAACAATAAGTCATTTAAAAACGGTATTAGCAAAAGGACGGATTAAAGGATTTCATGAAGAAAAAGAACTCATGAAAACGGGTAATTTAACATGTGATTTATTGGATAAAGAATTAAAGGTGATTGAAACACTTTACATAAAAAATCCGCTAGAAAAAATTGTTGAATTTGTAAACGATTCTGACAATTTAGAAAAACGCCTTATCTCTTTGGACAGTACTGATTTTGCGTTCAGAATGCCTTATCATGAAGCGGCTAAATACGTTCGCATGTATGTGATTTCAAATTCAGATACCACCAACTACATAATATATAAGCTTTAATTGTTATGAAACGAGCATGCTAAAAACATTTTTACCATTGATAATTATTAATAGCGAACAGCATGTGACAATTAAAAACAATAAAATTAAACACATGAAAAACCGACTACTCTCTTTATTCTTACTTCTTTTTGTAACAGTTTCATTCTCACAAACATTTGATGTAGAAACTATTAAAAACGCTGGTGATAATGACAAACGCATCAATATTGTTATTCTTGGTGATGGCTACACGGCAAGTGATTTGACAGATTTTGGAACTGATGCGGCAAATTTTGTGAGTGCTATTTTTGGTCAATCCCCTTTTTCAGAATATTCAGATTATTTTAATGTTCATATTATAAAAGTCATTTCTAACGAAAGTGGCGCAACACATCCAGGAACTGCTACTGATGAAGCTAGTTATAGTGTTCCCATAATATCTGTGGATAATTTTTTTGGTAGTACCTATGATGGTTTTGGTTCGCATCGTTTGTTATACGCTCCAAACTATAGTTTAATCATTTCTGTTTTGGCTGATAATTTTCCAGAATATGACCAGGCACTTATTTTAGTAAACTCGCCTTATTATGGTGGTAGTGGAGGCGAATTCCCAGTGGCTTCAACAGGAACAAGCGCTGATGAAATTGCTATTCATGAAATTGGACACTCGTTTGTAGATTTAAAAGACGAATACTATCCTGGTGATTTTTATGCCGAAGAAGGTATTAATATGACCCAAGAAACAGACCCAAGTCTTGTGAAATGGACGAATTGGGTTGGATCCAATGGCGTTAATGTTTATCAATATTGCACGACTGGATCTTGTGCTTCATGGTACAGACCACATCAAACCTGTAAAATGCGTTATTTAGGGTATCCGTTTTGTGCTGTTTGTAAAGAGGGAATTATTGAAAAAGTTCACGATTTGGTGTCACCAGTTGATAGCTTTTCACCAACTAATTTATCGATAGAAACTTCAACGTTTCCCATTTCGTTCAACGTATCACTTATTAATCCTACCACTAGTTCTTTAGAAACAACTTGGACATTAAATAGTACTGCATTTGCTACAGATGTCAATATGGTTTCAATACTGGAAGCAGCTGTAAATGATGGCTTAAATAATCTAACTGTAGCAGTTACAGACAACACGAGTTTACAACGTATTGACAGTCATGAAACGATACATATTACAACCGTTACATGGAGTATTGACAATACCACATTAGGCATTACTGATATTACTGCTAATGAAAATCGGTTTTCTATCTCACTATATCCCAATCCAACAAAAAATGCTTTTTATGTGAAGTTTGACAGTTTTAATTCGTCAAATTTACGTTTAGAACTAACGAGTATGGACGGTAAACAGGTTTTATCAACCCGTTTAGAATCTGGCATAACAAATACTATAAATTTAAATCAACAAGCTGCAGGATTATATATTGCAAACATTTACAGTGATTCTGTGTTATTAGCACGTAAAAAAGTTATTAAAAAGTAAGCTTATTTTTTAGGAGGATACTTTTCTAATAGTTTTAATACCACTGTTTTAAATTGAGCGGTTCGTGCTTCTGGTGAATTTTCGGGAGCAGTAGGTTCACGACTAACACCTTGCCAAAATAGCTGCTGTGTTTCACCATCAACAAAGTCTAAAATAATTTGTCTTGAAACAGAACCTTGACCAATTGGAATCCCAACAGACACGCCACCACCGCCACTACCAACTCCCATTCCAACGGAACTAGATTGCTGAATTTGATACGTTACACTTTTAACATCAATAATAAAATCGGGTGTTTCAGATAATACAAATCCTTTACTTTGAAGTTCAATATCCAATTCAGCAAAAAATCGTTTGGAGTCTAATTGACTGAAACCCGTTTGCATATCATCAAAATAATTATAGGTTTTATATTGGGTAAAGTCTGTTCCTTTTTCGTAATCGTAACTTACGGTAACACCACAAGACGTTAGCAACAAGGCAAGAATTAGGGCTTGAAATCTTTTCATTTTTATTTTAAATATACGAAAATTATTCAGCTTTTTTATCCACAGATTTGGTTAAAGCTGACGAAATAATACCGGTCGGTATTGCAACAATCCCTAAACCGATGAGTAATATAATGAAAGTAAATACTTTTCCACCAACTGTTACGGGGTACACATCACCATAACCAACTGTTGTTAAGGTTATAATTGCCCACCAAAGACTATCAAAAATAGATCGGAAATGTTCAGGTTGAGCTGCATTTTCAAAGTAGTAAATACCTACCGCCGAAAAGTAAATCAAAATTAAGGTGATAAATAAAAATAGAAAAATTTGTTCTTTAGCTGATTTAATAGCAAATATAAAATCGTTTAAAGCCCGATTGTAACGCACCAATTTAAATACGCGGAAAAGTCTTAAAAGTCTTAAAGCACGAAGCGAACGTAAATCAATTCCAAATGATAAATAAAATGGTAATATGGCTAGTAAATCTATGATCCCAAAAAAGCTAAAAACGAATTTACGCTTGTGGTCGGCAACATAAATTCTTAATATATATTCAAACGTAAAAATAATAACGCTAAACGTTTCAATGACGCGAAGAATTGTTCGCGTTGTTGGCTCTAAATCCGGATCGGTTTCTAACGTAAAAGTGATTATTGAAATTAAAATTAATACTTGAATAGCAATAGCAAAAATCTTGCTTGCTCGATTATCATGAATTTCAATTATGAATTTTAAACGTTGTTTCATTCAAATTTAATCATTCAACGTTTTCCATAATTTATCCTTCAGTTCTTGAAGACCCTGTTGCGCCACCGACGAAATGAATAAATAATCTACTGGAAGTTCACCATCCAAAATTTCTTTTAATTCTGCTTTGAGCTCATCATCTAACATGTCACTTTTTGAAATGGCTACAATGCGTTCTTTATCCAAAATTTCAGGATTATAACGTCTCAATTCATCTAATAGAATATCATATTGTTTTCTAATATCAACCGCATCCGCCGGAATTAAAAATAGCAACACCGAATTACGTTCTATATGTCGAAGAAAATAATGACCAAGCCCACGACCTTCCGCTGCTCCTTCAATAATTCCAGGAATATCTGCAATAACAAATGATTGGTGGTCGCGATGTTCCACGATTCCCAAATTGGGTTTTAGTGTTGTAAACTCATAATCCGCAATTTTTGGTTTTGCTGCGGTTACAACAGATAATAATGTCGATTTTCCAGCATTAGGAAAACCAACTAAACCAACATCAGCAAGAACTTTTAGCTCTAAAACAATTTCAATTTCTTCACCAGGAATTCCAGGTTGTGCATAACGTGGTGTTTGGTTTGTAGAAGTTTTAAAGTGCCAGTTTCCACGGCCACCCATTCCACCTTTGGCAATTATTCGTTCTTCACCATGATCGGTAATTTCAAAAAGAATATCATTGGTTTCTTTATCGCGAACAACCGTTCCTAATGGCACATCCATATAAACATCGGTTCCATCGGCTCCTGTGCTTCTACTTTTGCTACCATGCAAACCATGCTCGGCTTTAAAATGCCTTTTAAATTTATAGATATACAAAGTCCAAAGATTTTGATTTCCACGAATAATTACATGACCACCACGACCGCCATCTCCACCATCTGGGCCACCTTTTTCAATATACTTTTCTCTATGTAAATGCGCAGAACCTTTTCCACCATTTCCGGAAGACACATATAATTTTACGTAATCCACGAAATTTCCTTCAGTCATAATTATCTTTTAATTTGTAAACTTAAATTTGATGATACTAGGCATAAATCTATACCAATCATTTTCAAATTATAAGTTAAATCTTTTTCCCAAAACGGGACACTTGTTTTTATTTCAGTTTTTGAACTTAAAATTTATCTTTTTTAAAACGCTAATAAAGTTCTTAAAAAGCAATTACAGCTTGTCAATTACCTGGCTTAAACGCGCGGTAATATCTTGAATACTTCCAACTCCATCCACTCCAAAATACTTGTTTTGTACTGAATAGTAATCTTTCAATATTGCTGTTTTTTTATAGTATTCTTTAATTCGATTTCTAATAATAGTTTCATCAGCATCATCCGGTCTGCCACTTGTTTTTCCACGCTCTAATAAACGTTTTACCAAAACTTCATCATCCACTTCCAAAGCAATCATGGCATCAATTTGTGAATCTTTTTCATCCATAAATTTATCCAACGCGTTTGCCTGCGCATTGGTACGCGGAAACCCATCGAAAATAAAACCTTTAGCATCGGCATTTTTTTCAACTTCAGCATTCAACATATCTATAGTTACTTCATCTGGCACCAACTCACCTTTATCCATAAACGATTTAGCTAACATACCTAAAGCTGTTTCGTTTTTAATGTTAAATCGGAACACATCACCAGTGGAAATATGCACTAAATTATATTTTTCTTTTAAAAACTCTGCCTGTGTTCCTTTTCCTGCTCCTGGAGGTCCAAATAGGACAATATTTGTCATGTGTTGTGTTGTTTTTAGTTGATATATTTCAGGTAAATCACGTCCTAATCCATTATAATCTAAACCATAGCCGACTATGAATTTATTAGGAATTTCCATACCTACATAGTGTAATTTATAATCTTTTTTATACGCTTCTGGCTTATAAAATAAGGTAGCTATAATGAGTTTCTTAACGTTTTCGTTTTCGAAAATTCTATGAACTTCGGTTAGCGTATTTCCAGAATCGATAATATCTTCTAAAATAACAACGGTGCGTCCCGTTAAATCTTGTGTTAAGCCAATAAGACGTTGAATATCTTCAGTAGATTTTACGCCTTCATAAGATGCTAATTTTATAAAAGTGACTTCACAAGGTTTTGGATATTTTTTTACAAAATCACTTACAAACATGAACGAGCCATTCAAGATACCAATAAATACGGGTATCTCATCACCTAATTCATCCGCAATTTCATGAACCATGCGTTCTACAGTGGCTGCAATTTCTTTTTCAGAAATAAACGGCTTAAAATATAAATCGTGGAGCTTTATCACTTGTTATTAATTTTAGAAATGCAAAGATAATCATTTGATTAACGTTTTGCGAATTCTAATATATATAGTTGGGAAATAAGTTTTTTGGGAAACCAAGGATTTGTATTTTTGTTGGGAAATAATTTACCAGTCGCCAATAGGCTTAAATGTAAAAAGACCATGAATTACTTTTCTTCCAACTTTAAATTAGGCATTTTAGGTGGTGGCCAATTGGGTAAAATGCTTTTAAATGATACCCGAAAATTTGACATTTACACCAGTGTCATGGACGCAAGCCCAGAAGCACCTTGCAAAATTGCCTGTAACGAATTTCATTTAGGCGATTTAATGGATTATGATGCCGTTTATAACTTCGGAAAAGATTTAGACGTCGTTACCTTTGAAATTGAAAACGTAAACACCGATGCTCTTGAAGATTTAGAGAAAAAAGGTGTGAAAGTATATCCATCATCCAAGACCTTACGAATTATTCAGAATAAAGCCACGCAAAAATTATTTTATCTCGATCATAGTATTCCAACAGCCGAATTTTCACGCTTTGCATACACCAGTCAAATTGAAGATGCACTTGAAAACGAAGTCTTAAAATTGCCCTTCGTTTGGAAATGTGCCCAATTTGGATACGACGGAAATGGTGTAAAAGTGGTGAGAAAACTAGAGGATTTAATTGGACTTCCAAATGTGGAATGTATTACAGAAACCATGATTGCATTTAAAAATGAATTAGCCGTTATTGTAGCTAGAAATCCTAATGGTGATGTGGCAACGTATCCCGTTGTAGAAATGGAATTTCATCCGGAAGCCAATCAAGTGGAATATGTAATTTGTCCTGCCAGAATTGATGCTGAAGTTGCAAAAAAAGCAACCGATATTGCCTTGAAAGTTTCAAAAGCCTTTAACCATGTCGGCCTTTTGGCAGTTGAAATGTTCCAAACTCAAGATGACAAAATTCTCGTTAATGAAGTGGCACCAAGACCACATAATTCGGGACATCAGACTATTGAAGCTAGTTATACATCGCAATTTGAACAACACCTTCGTGCCATTTTAAACTTACCTTTAGGTAAAACAGAAAATAAAGTTGCTGGTGTTATGGTAAATTTAGTTGGAGCTGAAAATCATACGGGAAATGTTGTTTATAAAAACATTGAAACCATTATGGCAATGGATGGTGTTACACCACATATTTACGGTAAAAAACAAACGCGTCCTTTCAGAAAAATGGGACATGTAACCATTGTGAGTGACTCTATTTCAGAAGCACGAAAAATTGCAGAAGACGTTAAGAAAACGATTCAGGTTATTAGTGAATAAAAAACAGATATTAATATATAAAGTATGAGCAAAGTAGGAATTATAATGGGAAGCAAGAGTGATTTGCCAGTTATGCAAGACGCTATTGATATTTTAACGGAGTTTGGAATATCTATTGAAGTTGATATTGTTTCAGCTCACAGAACACCTGAAAAGCTTTTCGATTACAGTAAACATGCACATACACGTGGTATAAAAGTTATTATTGCAGGCGCTGGTGGTGCTGCGCACTTACCAGGTATGGTAGCCTCATTGTCGCCTTTACCAATTATTGGTGTTCCTGTAAAAAGCAGTAATTCTATTGATGGTTGGGATTCCGTATTATCTATTTTGCAAATGCCAGGCGGTGTTCCGGTAGCAACAGTTGCATTAAATGGCGCCAAAAATGCGGGTATTCTAGCGGCTCAAATTTTGGGAAGTTCAGATCCTGATATTTTAGATAAAATATTGATCTACAAAGAAGGATTAAAAGCAAAAGTTATTGAATCTGCTAAAGATTTAAAAAAGTCTTAAAACAAATAAACCTCGGCTAGAAGCCGAGGTTTAACGCTATTAATCAATAATTTTTAAGTGAGCATGAAACTCTCATGAAAAAATCTGGTACAAAAGTACTGCATAAAAGTAAATTACAACCACCTTATTATCTTAAATTTTAGTTAATAATCCCGTTATTACTGACTTGGTAGGAAAAGTATCACAATGATTTAAATGTTTTTTAACAAATGAAATCAAATAAATTACTAACCTTTATCATCTAATAAAATGTGATCATGTTTTCTCTTGAATATTTACAATCAAACACCTTAAGAATAACATTTTAACGTAAGCAGATTAGCCTCTAAAAGATTTTAAAGAAAAATAAATTGCAAAAACAGTCATGAATATACTTAATAAACCTTTCGACACACCCTATAATTCAGCTCCATTTTCAAAAATTTCAGATTCAGATTATTTACCGGCTTTTAAAATAGCCATTGATAAAGCCAGAACTGAAATTGATGCAATTACTAAAAATACTGAAGCGCCTTCGTTTGAAAACACTATAGAGGCTTTAGATTTTTCAGGTGAAGAACTGGATCGCTTATCGAGTATATTTTTTAATATGAATTCGGCCGAAACCAATGATGCTATTCAAAAAATAGCCCAAGACGTTTCGCCATTATTATCAGAATTCAGTAATGACGTTACCTTAAATCAAGCTTTATTTGAACGCGTTAAAGCAGTTTATAATACTAAAAACACGCTTCAATTAACCAAAGAGCAAGAAACTTTACTCGATAAAAAATATAAAGGATTTTCCAGAAATGGAGCGAATCTTCCAGAAGATAAAAAGCAAGAACTTCGCGACATTGACAAAAACTTAAGCAAGCTAAAATTAACCTTTGGCGAGAACGTTTTAGCCGAAACCAATAATTTTGAGTTACATATTACTAACGAAGAAGATTTAGCAGGTTTGCCAGAAGGCGCCAAAGAAGCTGCAAGTAATTTAGCTGAAAGCAAAAATAAAGACGGTTGGTTAATTACTTTAGATTACCCAAGTTACATTCCGTTTATGACCTATGCTGACAATCGGGAACTGCGTAAAAAACTGGCTATTGCCTCTGGAGCTAAAGCATTTCAGAATAATAAATTTGATAACCAAGAAAACGTATTGCAGATAGCGAAACTTCGCTTTAAGCGTGCCAATTTATTAGGCTACAAAACCCATGCACATTTTGTTTTAGAAGAACGCATGGCTAAAAACCCAGAAACTGTTGAAACATTTTTAAATGAACTTTTGGAAAAAGCGAAACCAGCAGCTGAAAATGAATTTAAAAATCTAGAGAAATTTGCCAAAAATTTAGATGGCATTGACCAACTTCAAAAATGGGATGGCGCCTATTATGGTGAAAAACTTAAGCAGAAGTTATTCGATTTAGATGATGAAAAATTAAAACCGTATTTTAAATTAGAAAATGTAATTAATGGTGCTTTTACCATTGCTAAAAAATTGTTTGGCTTGCAGTTTGAAGAAATCAATAACATTGACAAATATCATGACGATGTTCTTACTTATAAAGTAACTGATACCAAAGGCGATTTAGTATCCATTTTTTATGCCGATTTTTTTCCAAGACCAGGAAAACGAAATGGTGCTTGGATGACAGTTTACAAACCGCAATACATAAAAAACGGTGAAAATAGCCGTCCACATATTTCAAATGTTTGCAATTTCACCAAACCAACAAAAACAAAACCGTCGTTATTAACTTTTAATGAAGTCACGACGTTATTTCACGAATTTGGTCACGCACTTCACGGCATGCTTGCCAATACAACCTATCCAAGTTTATCTGGAACAAGTGTGTTTTGGGATTTTGTAGAACTCCCGAGTCAAATGTTAGAAAACTGGTGTTATGAGCAAGAGGCTCTCGAAATTTTCGCGACACATTATGAAACGGGCGAAGTAATTCCAATGGATTTAATTCAGAAAATTAAAGCATCTTCCACGTTCCATGAAGGCATGCAAACCATGCGTCAAATAAGTTTTGGTTTGTTAGATATGAGCTGGCATGGTCAAGATCCAACGACTATTAATAATGTTAAATCACAAGAATTAAAGGCATTTGAAAACACCAAATTATATCCAGATGTCTCGGAAAACTGCATGAGCACGTCATTCTCTCATATTTTTCAAGGCGGTTACAGTTCAGGATATTACAGTTATAAATGGGCTGAAGTTCTAGATGCCGATGCGTTTGAATACTTCCAAGAACAAGGCATTTTTAATGTAGACGTCGCTAAAAAATTTAAAGATAACGTCTTATCACAAGGTGGAACAGATGACCCTATGGTTTTATACAAACGCTTTCGTGGCAAAGAACCACAACCTGATGCTTTACTAAAACGTGCTGGATTAATTGAGAAATAGAAATTTTACCCTATTTTTGATGAAAATTGCTGAAAGACTTTTATGCCTAAACATCTAATAAATCCAGATCAATGGATAGATCGGTATTCGGATTACTTGTTTAATTTCACCATATCACGTGTAAGTGATCGTGAAATTTCCAAGGATTTGGTACAAGACACCTTTTTTGCGGGCTTAAAATCGATGAAAAATTTTAAAGGTGAAGCAAGCGAACGCACGTGGCTTATTTCCATTTTAAAACGAAAAATTATTGATCACTATAGGAAAATAAATTCTAAAAAAGGACAAGCAGAAGTTCGCATGTCCTATAATAGTAATGAAGAAGAAGGTGATTGGTTAGAGGAACGTGTTGCAGATCCGTTTGATAAAACGGCCGAAGACACGCTAGAAAATGATGAACTAGGTGATGCTATTTATAACTGTTTAGAAAAACTGCCTGAAAAACAAGCTACTGTTTTTAAAATGAAAACTATTGAAGGAATGGAAACTGAAACCATTTGTAATGAACTAAACATTACGCCGTCTAACCTATGGGTTATTGTTCACAGAGCACGAACAGCCATGGCAGAATGCATGGAAAAAACCTGGTATAATTAGCAGCATGAGAAAAAGTTATTTATTTATTACTTGTGACGAAGCACAACATATTTGTGACAAGGCACAATACAATGAAGCGACAGGTTGGGAGAAATTCAAATTGACGTTACGTTATTTTATGTGCAAAATAACACGATCATACGTTAAACGAAATACAAAGCTTTCTGAATCTGTAAAAAACTCAAAAGTCAATTGTTTAAAAACCATTGAGCGCGAGCAAATAAAAGCACAGTTTAATGAAGAACTATCCAAACAAAAGCGTTAGTAACAGCCACAATATAGGGATGCTTTCTACCCAAAATCCACTGTAATATTTCCCTTGATTCTTTCTTGAAAAAAGTATACTTAAAATCACTAAAACAGTAATTCCGAACTGAATAAGCAACTTGCTTTGTGTTTTTTCTGGCATAAAAAATTCCAATCCAAAAAATAAACACGCTAATATAACACCCATAATCTTGGTGTTTTTAATGCCTATTTTTTGAGGAATAGTTGCCAATTTAATACTATCAAACTGCATATCGCGAATTTCAAAAGGAAGCATAATAGCTAAAACAAATAAAAATCGTTGCGCAAAAGCCCAAATTACGGTTGAATCTAGAAGCCTATCATTATTAATTAATGGAATAAGCAAAGTGACACCTGCCCAAACTAAAGCTATAACATAAACTTTAAGTCCACTAACATTTCGTAAATTTTGCTGTTTATTAAGATAGAATTTTTTCGGAAGAAAGGGAATGGCATATAAAAAAGTAATAAGTGCAAAAAAGCCTAAATAAAATATGGTTTTATTTTGCAATTGCGCTCCAAAATAGCCCATGATTATTAAACATATAAAAGTGAAAATCTGAATTATTTTCAACCAACTGGATAAGCTTCGATGGTGAAATTTTGCCAACCCAAAAAACTTCACGAAATTATATCCGGCAATGGTTGCAAAAAATATAAATAAAAGCACATGCGTATCAAAAGGAATTTGGTATTCTATAAGTGTTAACCAACTTAAAGCAAACGCAGATAAAGCCACGTGGATACTGCTGTTTAAATAAAAATCGAAAAAGTGTTTTTCAAAACGCATAAAGCAAAAATACACAAAGTGTTAATAACAAAATCAATTGGTTAAAAACTTTCATTTTCATTAACATTTAAACGTGAATAATTCCGTAAATTTGCAGCCTAAATTCAACACAACTTTTAATGAATACAACTGCTTTCGCACAACGTCACATTGGTCCAAGAGAAGAAGACCAAAATCGCATGTTACAAACCATTGGTGTGGACTCCTTAGATCAACTAATTTACGAGACTGTTCCAGATGATATCCGATTAAAAAAGGACTTAAATCTTGATGAAGCCATGAGTGAGCAAGAATACTTGACACATATTCATGAATTATCAAAACTTAACAAAACTTACAAAACCTATATTGGTTTAGGGTATCACCCAACCATATTGCCAGCGGTTATTCAACGTAATATTTTGGAAAACCCAGGTTGGTACACAGCATACACGCCTTACCAAGCAGAAATTGCTCAAGGAAGATTGGAAGCACTTTTAAACTTCCAAACCATGATTTCAGATTTAACTGGGATGGAGTTAGCCAACGCATCGCTATTAGACGAGAGTACGGCTGCTGCAGAAGCAATGGGCTTATTATTTGCTGTTAGATCACGTGATCAGAAAAAAGCGAATGTGAATAAATTTTTCGTTTCAGAAAATATTTTGCCACAAACCTTATCTCTTTTAGAAACACGTTCTAATCCTATTGGCATTGAATTAGTTGTTGGAAATGAAGATACATTCGATTTTTCTTCGGAATTCTATGGTGCATTATTACAATATCCAGGTAAGGACGGACAAATTACAGATATAAAAACATTCATTTCTAAAGCAAATGATAACGATATTAAAGTGGCCGTTGCTGCGGATATTTTAAGTTTAGTAAAATTAGAGGCTCCTGGGAAATTTGGCGCTGATGTAGTTGTTGGAACCACACAACGTTTTGGTGTTCCTATGGGATATGGTGGACCTCACGCAGCTTACTTTGCAACAAAAGAAATGTATAAGCGTGATATTCCTGGCCGTATTATTGGTGTAACCAAAGATATGAATGGAAATCGTGCTTTACGTATGGCATTACAAACCCGAGAGCAACATATTAAACGTGATAAAGCAACATCAAATATTTGTACAGCTCAAGTACTTTTAGCTGTTATGGCGGGAATGTACGCCGTTTATCATGGCCCAAAAGGATTAGAGTTTATTGCTAATCGTGTTCATAATACAGCTGTTTCTGTTGCTAATGCTTTAGATAAACTAGGCTTTAGCCAGTTAAACACAGCGTATTTCGATACGATTAAAGTTAAAGCAAACGCTAATAATATTAAATCAGCAGCTGAAAAAGTAGGAGTTAATTTTTATTATCCAGATGCCGATACAGTCACAATATCAATAAATGAAACAACAACACTTAAGGATGCGAATCAAATCGTTTCAATTTTTGCAGGTGTTGCCAATAAAGAAATCATAAAAATTGAAGCGCTTTCTGAAACCAATATGGTTATGGAATCGTTACAAAGAACGTCTGATTTTTTAACACTTGATGTATTTAATTCGCACCATTCGGAAACAGAATTAATGCGCTATATCAAAAAATTAGAACGAAAGGATCTATCTTTAAATCACTCCATGATTGCTTTAGGCTCATGCACCATGAAATTAAATGCTGCAGCTGAAATGTTACCATTAAGTTCACCAAACTGGGGAACTATTCACCCATTTGTTCCAGCAGATCAGGCTGAAGGATATTTAACAATTTTAAAAGAACTAGAAGATCAACTTACTGAAATTACTGGTTTTGCAGCGACATCTTTACAGCCAAATTCGGGTGCTCAAGGTGAATTTGCCGGACTAATGGTTATAAAAGCATATCATGAATCTCGTGGTGATCATCATAGAAATATTTGTTTAATTCCATCATCAGCACATGGTACCAATCCAGCGAGTGCTGTTATGGCTGGCATGAAAGTGGTGGTAACAAAATCTACTGATAAAGGAAATATTGATGTAGAAGATTTACGTGAAAAAGCTGAATTACACAAAGATAATTTATCATGTATTATGGTTACCTATCCATCAACACATGGTGTTTATGAGTCGGCTATAAAAGAAATCACCAAAATTATTCATGATAATGGTGGTCAAGTTTATATGGATGGTGCCAATATGAACGCGCAAGTAGGACTAACAAACCCTGGAAATATTGGTGCAGACGTTTGTCACTTAAACCTTCATAAAACATTTGCTATCCCTCATGGTGGTGGCGGACCTGGTGTTGGACCAATTTGTGTGGCTAAACAATTAGCGCCATTTTTACCAAGTAATCCCATTATTAAAACCGGAGGAACCAATGCTATTTCAGCAATTTCTGGTGCGCCATTTGGCTCATCATTGGTTTGTTTAATATCTTACGGTTATATAAAAATGTTAGGTGCAAAAGGTTTAACGGAAGCTACTAAAGTTGCTATTCTGAATGCCAATTATATCAAGCAACGTTTACAAGGTCAGTTTGATACACTATATTCTGGTGAACGCGGTAGAGCAGCTCACGAAATGATTGTAGATTGTCGTGCCTTTAAAGAAAATGGTATTGAAGTATCAGATATTGCGAAGCGTTTAATGGATTATGGATTCCATGCACCAACAGTTTCATTTCCTGTTGCTGGAACTTTAATGATTGAACCAACAGAAAGTGAAAGTAAGGCAGAAATGGATCGTTTTTGTGATGCCATGATTTCTATTAGAAAAGAAATTGAAGCAACATCTAAAGACGACACCAATAATGTGCTTAAAAATGCACCTCATACTTTAGATATGGTAACTGCTGATGAATGGCTTATGCCATACACTAGAGAGCAAGCTGCATTTCCATTAGATTATGTACGTGATAATAAATTTTGGCCAACTGTAAGACGTGTTGATGACGCTTATGGCGACCGTAATTTAATTTGTACATGTGCGCCTATTGAAGACTACATGGATGCGTAAAACACACTAATTAAAATAAGGCCTTCCGTTAAGAAGGCCTTATTATTTTAATATATATAGGATTATTGTCCATTTTTTTATCATTTTCGTAAAAAATGGAACAAATACAATAGCCAATAGTTAAAACAATAATATATTAACTAATTTAGTGCATGCCCAACTAAATTGAATGCAAAAATATGGCAATAAAAATTACAGGAACTGGTAGTTATATACCGAGTAGTATTGAACGCAACTCGGACTTCAATCGGCATGAATTTCTCAACACGGACGGATCGTCATTAATGCAGAACAATGAGGTTATAATTGAAAAGTTTAAAGCGATTACTGGAATTAATGAACGTCGTTATGCAGACAAAAATCTAACCACATCAGATTTGGCTTTTTTTGCTGCTAAAGACGCTATTAAGGACGCACAAATTAATCAAGAAGAACTCGATTATATAATTGTTGGCCATAATTATGGTGATGTTAAACACAACACGGAACAAAGTGATACGGTTCCAAGTTTAGGCTCTAGAGTCAAACACTTATTAGGAATTAAAAACCCGAAGTGTGTGGCTTACGATTTGCTCTTTGGCTGTCCTGGTTGGATTGAAGGTGTAATTCAAGCCAATGCCTTTATTAAAGCAGGAATTGCAAAAAAATGTTTAGTTATAGGAGCTGAAGCCTTATCACGTGTGGTTGATAAACACGATCGCGATTCAATGATTTATAGTGATGGTGCTGGAGCAGTAATTGTTGAGGAAACCGATGGTACAGGAGGGATAATTTCTCACGAAAGCGCCACGTATGCGCTAGATGAAGCCCATTTCATTTATTTTGGAGAAACTAATAATTCGGCTATTACCGACCAACGTAAGTATATAAAAATGTATGGTCGCAAAATTTACGAATTTGCCTTAAAAAATGTACCAACCGCAATGAAATCTTGTTTGGATAAGAGCGGTTATCAAATAACAGATTTAAAGAAAATTCTTATTCATCAAGCTAATGAAAAAATGGATGAAGCCATAGTTCAGCGTTTTTATAAGCTTTATGATATGGAGATGCCAGATAGCATTATGCCCATGACTATTAATAATCTTGGGAATTCTAGTGTTGCAACCATCCCTACTTTATTGGATTTAATTTTAAAAAATGAATTGACGGGACATACTATTAATGAAGGCGATATTATCATGTTTGCCAGTGTTGGTGCCGGAATGAATATTAATGCCATCGTTTATAAGTTTTAACTGACGTTTCAATTTAATTTTATAAATAATATTCCCGTTTTTGAAGGACAAATAATGTACGAAAAAAGTTATCCAAATAAACGTTTTAAACATACTGCTGAATTTCTTCAAAAGCATATTTCAACCAATTCAAGTATTTTAGATTTAGGTGTGGAAAATCCATTTACACCTATCATGAAAAACATTGGTTATCAAGTTGATAACACCTCTGGTGAAGATTTAGATGTGAATACGCGTGCTATTGAAAACTCAAAAGCTGAAGTCGTAACTGCTTTTGAAATATTTGAACATTTACTATCCCCTTTTACCGTATTACAGAGTATTAAAGCCAATAAATTAGTCGCTAGTATTCCCTTGCGTTTATGGTTTTCTCCTGCCTATAGAAGTAAAACCGACATGTGGGACAGACATTACCATGAATTTGAGGATTGGCAATTTGATTGGCTTTTAGAAAAAGCAGGTTGGAAAATTATTGCGCGTGAGAAATGGACCAATCCTACAAAAAAAATAGGCATCAGACCCGTTTTACGTTGGTTTACGCATCGATATTATATTGTTTATGCGGAAAGAATAAGCGAATAATAATTGTTCTATTTCAAATTTCTAAAAATAGGATATCATAAATTTCACAGCTGAAAATAAGCGATTAATAGTTCCCAAATTTGAATTGCTGTAACTTTAAACCTTAAATCATAACTTTTGAATTTCTATATCATCATTCCAGCACACAACGAAGAGATTTACATTAAACAAACTTTAGTGTCTCTTGCAACCCAAACCCTTTTACCAAAACAGGTAGTTGTTGTGAATGATAATTCTACCGATAACACCCAGCGACTTGTTGAAGGTTTCACCTCAAAATATCATTGGATTTCATTAGTAAACACCATATCTTCTGATAAACATTTACCTGGTAGTAAGATTATCAATGCCTTTTATAAAGGTTATGAAACATTGGATAGCAACTATGACGTGATATGTAAATTTGATGCTGATTTGATATTTCCTGAAAATTACTTGGAAGAATTGGTCAAACATTTTCAAGCGAATGACAAGCTAGGAATGGCTTCTGGATTCTGTTATATTGAACAAAACAATGAATGGGTTCTTGAAAACCTTACGCGAAAAGATCATATTCGTGGTGCGCTAAAAGCATATAGAAAAAACTGCTTTTTAGAAATTGGCAAATTGAAACCATCCATGGGTTGGGACACCGTTGATGAGTTGCTCGCCAAATTTTATAGTTGGGAAATTTTAACGGATGAAAATTTACACGTGAATCATCTAAAACCAACCGGTAAAAGCTACAATAAAGCGTCTAAATATTTACAAGGTGAAGCCATGTACAAAATGCGTTATGGGTTTTTAATTACGTTGATATCAGCCATAAAATTAGCTTATAAAAAGGGAAACTTCAGTTTATTTAAAGATTATATATCGGGTTATTTTAAAGCGATAAACAATAAAACTGAACCGTTAGTAACTGAAGAACAAGGCGTTTTTATTAGAAAATTGCGTTGGAAAGGCATGTTAAATAAATAAGCCTGTTTTTTATAAAAAACAAGCTTATTTATAAAGATATATTGGTATACATGTTTAATACTTCACAAATCGGATGTTTTGAGCAGCACCAGATAGCATCTCTAATTTCAATATATAAATACCACCATTACAATTAGACACGTTAATGTTATTTGAATCCAATCTTTGGCTATAATGGACCTGCTTACCATCAACTGAATAAATATAAACACCTTTAACCGTATTTAAGTTGTCAATGCCGTACAACTGAACGGTATCGTTGTTTTTATCAAACTTGACATACACGGATGAATTATTCTCTAGACTAGAAACACCTAACGTATCTCGTTGATAAACTATAGAATATCTAGTATTGATCGTTCCAGCTTCAAAAGCTATAGATGCCGTTTCTGTTTTTAAATCATAAAATCGATTTTCTTGATTATCTTTTAAATAAATCGGCGTGCTATCAGGAAAATTTAAAGTGCGCCCTAACCCGATGGTATAATTTCCTGGATTTGCAACTTTTATGGACAAAGCCATTTCGTCTTCTAAATTCAATGTTTTTAAACCTTGAATAACCAATAAATTATCAGGTGTGTACCACACCATATTATCTGAATATTCACTATAATCTATAGCATCATAACCGCGATCAAAACCTTCAGATGCATTATCATCATAACCTAAAACAATTTCTCTGGACCTACCTGAAGGATCCGTAAAGTTTAACCAAAATTTGGTTCTGGTATCAGATTCACTATTTTCATTGGTATCATCTTGTCTATAGAAGATAGATCCGTTAGGTCCAACGCTAGATTCTTTTGCAAATACACGTTGAGCATTTGAAAAATTCAAGAATCCATTTTGAACGATAGTTATATAGAAGCCTTGACCTACTGCTATATTTTTAGTAGGTGCTCCTTTAGATGTTAATCCGCCATTTTCCAATTGCGAAACGGCTGCTACGCCTGCTAGCAAATTAAAAGTTGCATAACCACCTTGATAAGCTCTGGTTACATGCGTATTGTTAGATTCAAACTGTTCATAAAAATATAAGGTACCATTTGTCACTTCTAAATTGTCTCTAATAAATTGATCCGCATTTAAAGCCGAAGCATAAGGATTTCCAACTAAAAAGTCGTTACCAACTTCTACTGAATATGTGTAGTTTCCAGAATTAGCTTGTCCAGAAAAAACATAAGTCTCCTCCGAAGCTTCAGAACCTGACCCTTTCATGGTGTACCCAATTCCAGGCTTAATAGGCGATCCTGCATTTATTCGGTTCCAACCATAATATCCTAATGCGGCTGATGCATTATAGGTATATAACCAGCGACTGCTTAATGAAATAGGTGTTGTGTTAGGATTTGCATTTTGAGCCGAATTAAAAGTAACTGCACCATTATTCTGTTCCAAATATCCAATTTGCCAATTATTATTTCTTGCTACTGGTGAACTCCAATAATTATAGTTAAATAAGTTTGTAGATCCTTGTTGTCTAATCTTCAAATTTCCATTTCCAGAATTCAAATTAAATCCAGCATGCTTTTGAATTAATTGTGCTTCACCTAACAAATCAATATTTCCATTATTAATTATTCCATTTTCAACAGTTAACTCGACACCATCAGCTATTTCTAAAAAAGCTCCTATTTCCAATTCAATATCTTTAACATATGCATTTTGGTTTAGTATGGCTTTGTCTCCATTTTTCACCAATAATTTTAAGCATTTATCAGTCGTGTTATTTGGTGCTTGATTAGGAAGAGACCCATTAAAATATCTAGTTCCATTCCATACAATTTTATCAATATAACGAATGGTGAAATAATCATTATCGTTAAAAGTCACATTTATAGTCTTCGCAACACCCGCAGCAACTGATAAAGGATAAACTCTAGGCGACGTAAAATTAGAATTATTTGCAATTACTAATTGTAAATCTTTACATCCATTCCAAAATGATAAATTCATTGCAGATATATCAAACATAACATCTACTGTCCCTAAATCTCCAGACTTACTAACACGCCAGTTCGAATTAAGGTGTTCAGAATAATTAGTAGCATTCGCTGAAAAATTATAGGTCGCATTTTTGGTTTCTTCACCCCAAAATAAGAACGAATTGTTTGAAAGATTAGATGGATTATTTATTCTTACAATTCCAGTTCCTTGAGAATCCGCATGACTATTAGCACCCCTAGTTTTACCGATACCAGCTACATGATGATCAAAGTTACCTTTGTCCGAATCATCCTGTTTAAATAAATCATTATCGGCAAGAGGAATATTATATTTGGCGGATAAATAATTATGGATAATGATGCGTTCTGCATCATTTACATGTCTTTTTAATAGGATAGTTTCGGCAATATCACCATCCAAATAGTGCCCTCCTCCAGCTCCACCAGCCCAACCGAGCCATAATTCTGAATTACTATTACTAGTATTACCGTTTTGTCTGGAAGCATCTTCTTCCCTTTCATTTACAACCAAAGAGACTTTCGAATTACCATAATTCAAATTCAAAATTTGGTTCGTATTATACGTAATAGCGGTTGTAACATTATTTGAATTCCAATTACTAACGTAACCACCAATAGATTCACGGCCATTGTCTCTATATAATGCATAGCCTTTATTCCAATTATCACCAGTACCTTTACTAACAAACGCTCCCCATCGATCTGTTCTATCGGTAAGGTTTCCAACAACAAAAATAGAAATGGTATTTGGCTTTAATGATACATCATCAGCAACACCTAAATACTCTGTATTATTTATATTAAAATGCACTTTGGGATATCCATTAATTTGGTTTGAAATAAACACAGGAGAAGTACTTGCAGGTGCCAAAGCTGTATTTCCATATCCAGAATTATCATTCCAATTTGACACTCTAGAATTGTTTGTTTGATTAATTGTGTTAGCATCTAACCACAAAGTAACATCAGAATTTCCTGTAGTATTTCCTACTCCTCCAGGACCGGTTTGAGAAAATAATGAATTCGTAAAGAAACAGAGTGCAGAAAGTGCAAATATTTGTAAGGTTTTCATGTCGATTTATTTGGGCGTTTTTAATTCAACAAGCAAAAATACCCCTAAACAATGCTATTAAACCTGCTTTTGTAAGAATTTAGCCCAAGTGCAAATATTATCGACATCTTTGCTCCAAGCCCAAAAATTTGTGTTAAATAAATGCATGCGTTACTGTTTTTTGAAGATAAAAAACCTCTTAAAACCTAAGAATCGAAGTTTTAATTTAGAAAGACTGATATTTCTAATTTAAAATCGCCATTTTTTATAATCAGAAGAAGATTCAATTCTAGCTTCAACAGCATCATCTAATTCTGGGAAAAAGTCTATTCCTGTAAGTTCTTCAACAGCATCTACCGAAACCACAAAATTATATAATGGTTGTTTAGAATTTACATGAGGCATTAAAAACGCTAACACTTTTGGATCACCTTCATTATAGTCTAAAATAATTTTATAAAACTGCTTTGGAACTGCTACTTTTTCGCTTCCAATAGTTTTTAAATCGCTTCCCAAAACACCACCTGTAACCACATAAACACCATGGTACTTTGAAGCCCAATAGCGTGTTTTTTGTTCAAGTGAGTTCCAAATCCCAGAATTAAAGGCATGATTTTGTGGACTAATATTACTGGTTAAAAAAGTTTCATCATGTGCTTCTTTACTATAACGTCTATCAGCAGCAGGACATAAATGCCCACGATCATAACCTGAATTTTTATAATTCCGCCAACTCGCAGCACCCGTTTTTACGGCTTTATCAACCTCAAAATAGGGACGCTCAAAATTAGTTTGAGATAGGTGTTCTTTTTTTAATTCGTAGGCAACCCATTCCGCTTGTTCATGTGGTTCACTATAACTTAAGGAATAACCTTCATGATGCACCACTTGACCCGTGGTACTGGATGGTAAAAAAAAAGCAACTGTAGGCGTCTTGATCTCTCGACCTGAATCCACAATTGCTTGTTCTTCTTTTTTATTTAAAAAAAACTCATAACCGTAAACACCAAAAACTAATACAATGGCTAGTATGGAATATACGGTTCGTTTCGTCATTATTTTAAACTTCCTAAACTACTTTTCAACGTTTCTATTTTAGCTAAAGCATCAGCCTCTTTATTACGTTCGTTTGTAATTACCTGTTCTGGTGCTCCAGCAACAAAACGTTCATTCGCTAATTTCTTTTGAACCGATTTTAAAAAGCCTTCGGTATATTGTAATTCGTCTTCAAGCTTTTTAATTTCTTCTTCCACGTTTATTGCGCCTGCAATTGGAATAAAATATTCGTTAGATTTTACACGGAACGTCAAAGCTCCATCAACAGCACCATCTACATATTCTATAGTTTCTAAATTTCCGAGTTTCATAATAACGGCATCCAAGGATTTAGAAACTGCGTCATTATTAATTACAGAAAATCCAACGGCATCTTTAAATGGAATATTTTTATCCTTTCGGATATTTCGGATTCCCGAAACCACATCTTGCATAAAACTAAATTCGGAAATCAACTCCGTATTAATGGCTTTTTGCTCTGGCCAAGCCGTTACAATTAACGCATTTTCAGGTGTACGATCTTCCATATATTGCCAGATATCCTCTGTAAGAAATGGCATAAATGGATGTAATATTTTTAATATGTTTTCAAATTGCTCATTAACCTCCTGCAGTGTTTTGGCATCAATTGGTTGCTGGTAAGCTGGTTTTATAATTTCTAATAACCAAGAGGCAAAATCATCCCAAATAAGTTTATATGTAGACATTAGAGCATCAGACAAACGGTATTTGCTGAAATGATCTTCAATGTCAACAAGTGTTTCCTGAAATTTTGCATCAAACCATTCCAAAGCAATCTTGCTAGATTCTGGTTGTGGTATCGTATCACTTACCTCCCAACCTTTTACTAAACGGAAGGCATTCCAAATTTTATTGGCAAAACCTTTTCCTTGTTGGCAAAGCGCTTCATCAAACATTAAATCGTTCCCAGCGGCTGAACTTAATAATAAACCAACACGAACACCATCAGCACCATAATCATCAATTAATTTTAAGGCATCAGGAGAATTCCCTAATGATTTACTCATTTTACGACGTTGCTTATCACGTACCAAACCTGTTAAATAAACGTTTTGAAACGGCTTTTCATCCTTATATTCATAACCAGCAATAATCATACGTGCGACCCAGAAGAATAAAATATCTGGCCCTGTTACTAAATCGTTGGTTGGATAATAATATTTAATTTCTTCATTTTCTGGGTTTCTAATCCCATCAAAAACACTCATTGGCCATAACCATGATGAGAACCATGTATCTAAAGCATCTTTATCTTGACGTAAGTCGTTAGTTGTTAGTTGTTGGTTGTTGGTTTTAGTTTTCGCTAATTCCAGAGCCTGCTCCATACTTTCAGCAACCACAAAATCTTCTTTGCCGTCGCCATAGAAATAAGCTGGAATTTGCTGTCCCCAAAGTAATTGTCTGGAAATATTCCAATCGCGAATATTCTCCAGCCAGTGTCTGTAGGTGTTTTCAAATTTCTTCGGGAATAATTTAATTTCAGCATCTTCACCTAATACGGCTTCAATTGCTGGTTTTACTAAATCTTCCATTTTCAAGAACCACTGATCAGATAATCGCGGTTCTATTACGGCTTTGGTACGTTCAGATGTTCCTACTTTATTTAAGTGCTGCTCCGTTTTTATCAGAATATTACTTGCAGTAAGTTCGTTTACAACCTCTTTACGCACAACAAAACGATCTTTTCCTTCATAATGTAATCCAAAACTATTCAGCGTCGCATCATCATTAAATATATCAACAACTTCTAAATTGTGTTTATCGCCTAAATTCTTATCGTTTTCATCGTGAGCAGGTGTAACCTTTAAGCAACCGGTTCCAAATTCAATATCTACGTATTCATCCTCAATAATAGGAATAACCCGATTACAAATAGGCACAATTGCTTTTTTACCTTTTAAATGAGTAAAACGTTCATCATTTGGATTGATACATATTGCGGTATCACCAAAAATAGTTTCTGGACGCGTGGTAGCAATAGTTAATGTCTCATCACTACCTTCAATTTTATAATTAAGGTAATATAAATTCCCTTGTTGTTCCACATGAATAACTTCCTCGTCAGACAAGGTTGTTTTAGCTTCTGGATCCCAGTTTACCATACGGTAACCTCGGTAAATTAAGCCTTTGCTATAAAGGTCAACAAATACTTTTATTACGGATTCAGACATATCATCATCCATTGTAAATTTGGTTCTATCCCAATCACAAGAACACCCTAGTTTTTTTAATTGTTCTAGAATAACACCGCCATATTCATGTGTCCAATCCCAAGCGTGCGCTAAAAACTCATCGCGTGTTAAGTCATTTTTATCAATTCCTTGTTCCTTTAATCTGGCAACTACTTTGGCTTCAGTAGCAATGGATGCGTGATCGGTTCCAGGAACCCAACACGCATTTTTTCCTTGTAAACGCGCACGACGAATCAAGACATCCTGAATGGTATTGTTAAGCATATGCCCCATGTGAAGCACACCAGTAACGTTTGGAGGTGGAATAACAATGGTATATGGCTCTCTATGATCTGGCTTGGAATGAAAATAATTGTGTTTCATCCAGTAATCATACCACTTACTCTCTACTTGACTTGCATCATATTTTGATGGAATTTGCATACTTTGGAATAGTTTTTGAAATATAACACACAAAAGTACTTATATTTCTTTTTTAAGTAAAATTAAAAGACGTGTTATTGTGCAACAAATCAAGTTTAACATATTTATAACGTTGCCATACATCTATTTTTTTTGTTTTATGCTGAAAAAGTGAGTAAGTTTACAACCATATTAAACATATATATTATGAAAAATTTAATTACTATACTATTTGTTGGGCTTATTAGCTTTGCTGTTAACGCTCAAGAAAAAGTTGCAAAAATCGAATTTAAAGAAACAACAATTGATTACGGCGTTATTGAAAAAGGCGCTGATGGTGTACGTGTTTTTGAATTCACCAATACAGGTGATGCGCCATTAATTATTACAGACGTGAAGTCTAGCTGTGGCTGTACGGTTCCAAAAAAACCAGAAGGTCCAATAGCACCAGGAAAAACAGGTGAAATTTCAGTTAAGTATGACACAAACCGTGTGAACCCTATTCGTAAAACGATTACGGTACTATCAAATGCTAGCACACCTACTGTAGCACTTAAAATTAAAGGTGAAGTTATTGATCCTAGTAAAACAAGTGTTTTAGAAAAGAAAAGTAGTAGTGTAATGAATCAGTAAATAGTGATTTTACATTATTTTAAAAACAGCCTTGAGAAATCAAGGCTGTTTTTAGTTTAATAAATCTTGTAAATGAAATTCATAAAGAAAAGGTTTTCCTTGACGCTCAATACGCATCCTGATTTTTTGGCCGTCATGACCTTTAAATAGTTGAATAACCTCTTGAAGTGAATATTTCTCAACATCCGCACCATTCACTTCCAAAATAACATCTCCTAACTGCAACCCAATTAATTGCGCTGGACTATCAGGTCTTAACTTGACGATTTGAAATGCAGGAGCAGCGTTTAACCGATAATCATCATTAATGTTTGTATGATTATTAACGTTAATTACATTATTATTTTCCCCATAGGTTAGCCTGCCATTACTTAATGTATACTGATAGTCTTTAATGAGTCTTACACCACGTTGCTCAATATCAATCCCACTTTTATTGTAGCTAAAGGCTTTACTAAAATTGGCATTCTTCTTTAATATTAAGTAAGATTCTTTATAGTTGAAAGTAACATGAAAGCGCTTTAAAACTTCGGCTCCAATAGTGCCATTCCTATCTTTAATTTTTTTAAGTGTTTCAATAGATTCACCTGTGGGAAAAGCAACCAACGATTCGTTCAAAACAAATGAATTAATAGTTAACGCCTCAACTTTTGATCGTTTCCCATAAAGCCCACCACTTAAACCATAACCTAAAAAATCTTGAAAGTAATTATCTGTTGAAACAATGTCTTTTGAGGCATCTTCAAACAACCAAAGCGCATCACTAGCACCTGTATCTATTAACATTTTTACTGGAATTTGTTTACCTTCAATAGTCACTTCAGCAATAATATATGGTTTAGAGTTATGAAACTTTAAAGGCAATTTTTCGCATTTTCTGCATAAGTCATCGTTTTGGAGCTCTGGTTTTGATAACTTAATATATTTTGAACGGTAATTAATTTCCACCACAAAATCCTTAAATACATCATAACCAATAATACCATGAATAGGAACGCCTAGTTTTGGCGTATAATTCATACTTCCATTATAAATTGCAAAAATGGTCTGTTGGTATTTTACAGTTTTCCCAATTTCAATTTTATTTTGAGTGGATTTTGCTGCTTCAACTACTAAACCATCTCCCAATCCTTTTAAAAAAATAGATTCTTTGTTTTCCGAATTCAAAACTTCCAAACCGTTCAAATTATCAAACAGGATAGGTTTGGTAACGCCACTGTCTAAAATAAAAGACAATGTCATATCGTTTACAACGATTGGAATAACAATCAGATTATTAATTAATTGGAAATGAATTTTATCAGAAGTTTTACCATCAATAAATTGAAACGTTTGCTCCTGCGATTGTATGTTAAAACCAACCAAGAGTGCTAATACAACGAAAATAAATTTAGAACGTTTCATCTGTTATAAGTGAAAGACGTTATAAATTACAACAATTTCCCGATTAATCTCTAATTACAACCTTCTTTTAACAATTAAATCAATATAATTTTCAGAACTTTACGCTTTTAATACTATAAGCTTATGCCAAAAATATCTCAAAAAGGCGCATTAATGCCTCAATCGCCAATTAGAAAACTGGTTCCTTTTGCTGAAGCAGCATACAAAAAAGGAAAAACAGTATATCATTTAAATATTGGTCAACCAGACATAAAAACACCTGAAGTAGCTCTGGATGCTGTTAAAATTAATTCATTAGAAATTTTAGCCTATACCAGATCTGAAGGATCGGACGAATACAGAAACAAAATTGCTAACTATTATAGCAAACATGATATAATAGTAGCCAAGGAGGATATTATTGTTACAACTGGTGGTAGTGAAGCTTTACTATTCGCTTTTGGCAGCATTATGGATGTGGATGATGAAGTTATTATTCCAGAACCTTTTTATGCCAATTACAATGGATTTTCAACCGCTTCTGGCGTGAACATTGTTCCCGTAATTTCAAAAATTGAAGATAATTTTGCCTTACCTCCTATTGAAGAGTTTGAAAAACTCATCACACCAAAAACAAAAGCTATCTTAATATGTAATCCAGGAAATCCTACAGGTTACTTATACACGAAAGAAGAAATTAAAAAATTAGCAGAAATTGTTATTAAACATGATTTATTCTTAATTGCTGATGAAGTATATCGCGAATTCGCTTATGATGGCATTACCCATTACTCCATAATGCAGGAAGAGAATTTAAAAGATCATGCCATTATGATTGATTCAGTTTCTAAACGCTACAGTATGTGTGGCGCACGAATTGGATGCTTGGTTTCTAAAAATAAAGATGTTATAGCTACGGCATTAAAATTTGCTCAAGCCCGATTAAGCCCTCCTACTCTTGCCCAAATTGCAAGTGAAGCAGCTCTAGAAACACCGCAAAGTTATTTTGATGAAGTAAAAACGGAATACGTGTCGCGTCGTGATATTTTAATTGCTGAATTAGAAAAAATCGATGGTGTAAAAGTTGCCAAACCAAAAGGTGCTTTTTATTGTATTGTTGAATTGCCTATTAAAAATTCCGATGCTTTTGCCCAATGGTTATTAGAAGATTTTGATATAGATGGCGAAACTATTATGGTTGCACCAGCTGCAGGTTTTTATTCAACACCAGGTGTTGGATTAAACCAAATTCGTATTGCTTATGTACTAAACAAAGAAAGTTTAGTAAAAGCAGTACACATTTTAAAAGAAGCCCTAAAAGTCTATAAAGATTAGTGCAAATATCACATAACATATCCTTAAAACCGTTCAATACATTTGGACTGAACGCAACAGCCAAACACTTTGTGTCTGTAAATACAATTGCAGAATTACAAAGTGTTTTAGCTTTGCCTAACTATCCTGAAAAATTTATATTAGGAGGCGGCAGCAATATGCTTCTAACAAAAAACATGGATGCTTTGGTTGTTCATGTGAATTTGAAAGGTATTACAGTTGTTTCAGAAAATGAAAATTCGGTAATAATAAAAGCCAATGCTGGCGAAAACTGGCACGAATTTGTTTTATGGTGTTTGGATCATGACTTTGGTGGTTTGGAAAATTTATCACTCATTCCTGGCAATGTGGGAACAGCACCTATTCAAAATATTGGCGCTTATGGCATTGAATTAAAAGATAGTTTTGTGTCTTGTGATGCTTTAGAAATTGCTTCAAACAAAATTAAAACCTTCAATAAAGCCGATTGTCAGTTCGATTATAGAAACTCTATATTTAAACAAGAAGCGAAAGGACAATTTGTTATTTGTAATGTAACATTCCAGCTAACAAAAATTGCGCATCAATTACATACTAATTATGGTGCCATTTCTGGTCAATTAACTGAAATGGGAATTGAAAACCCAACAATTCAAGATATTTCAAAAGCCGTAATTGCTATTAGACAAAGTAAATTGCCCGATCCCAAAGAAATTGGAAATAGTGGAAGCTTTTTTAAAAACCCTATTGTTTCAACCGAATCTTATCAGGCTTTAAAATTACAATTTCCAGATGCTCCAGGTTACGTTATTTCAGATTTAGAAGTCAAAGTTCCTGCAGGTTGGCTAATAGAAAAAGCAGGTTTTAAAGGCAAACGCTTTGGTGATTATGGTGTTCATAAAAAACAAGCCCTTGTATTGGTGAATTATGGTAATGCCAAAGGTTTAGATATTCTTAAATTAGCCGAATTAATTCAACTAACCGTCCATCGCTTATTTAATATTGAAATTGAAGCTGAAGTAAATATTATTTAATTGATTAGAATTATATAACTTTAACTTTTCTTAAGAATTTAAGAAACGAGAACTAACCACAACCAAAAACAAATTTTGAGTACACCTATAGAAGACGAAATAGTTGGCTTATTAAAAAAAGGCGACAAAAGAGCCATTTCATTATTATATGAAAACTATGGCGATGCCCTTTTTGGTGTCATATCCAAAGTGCTTACTGATTCAGATTTGGCGCAAGACGCTTTGCAAGAAACGTTTATTAAAGTTTGGAAAAAAGCAAAAACATACGATTCTAAAAAAGCCAAACTATTTACTTGGTTATATAGAATTGCTTATAACACAGCTATTGACAAAGTCCGCTCGTACAATAATAAAGCGAGTAAGGAAATCCAAATAGACGCTTCAGACGTATATACATTAACAGGTGATAGTTTAAATCAAGACGTGCTAGACATTCAAAAGCACTTAAGTTCTATAGATGAAAAGTATCAAATTGTTATAAATGCGCTCTTTTTTGAGGGCATGACACAACAAGAAGCTAGTGACGAGTTGGAAATTCCACTTGGCACCATTAAATCGAGATTAAAAATTGGACTACGTGAACTTAAAAAAATTTACGATCCAGAAATAAAATAGTCATGAATGATAAAATAACTACATTTTTAAATTCTGACCTACTAGAAAAATATCTAATAGGCCAAACGACTTCAGTGGAAACAGAAACCGTAGAATCCTATATTTCTAAATATCCTGAAGTAGAACAAGCTTACAACACCATGCAAAACCAGTTAGAATTGGTAGCGCAAAGTCAAGCTGTTGAAGCACCAAATGCTATTCTGAATTCTATTTTGAATACCTTGGATGAAGAAACTCCAGTTATTCCGCTTAATAAACCAAGAACACGTAAAAAATGGTTCCAATTAAGTATTGCTGCTAGTGTTATTGCCATTATGTTTGCAAGTACGACGTATATTTTCTTTCAACAAAATCAGTTGTTAAAAATTGAAAATCAGAAAATTGCCGATGAAATATATGACAGATTGGATGATTTAGACCAGAAAAACATGCGTTTAGATGAAATCATGCGTCAAATGAATCAACTAAACAATCCAGAAACTGAAAAGTATATTATAAACGGTAATAATCGTGCTAAAAACTTAAAAACCGTTGCCTACATAAATCCAAGAGAAAAAACATCTATGTTAGATGTGGTTTCTTTACCACAATTACCAGAAGAACAATGTTATCAGATTTGGGCAGAATTGGAAGACAAAATGGTTAATTTAGGTATATTAAATGAAGGCGATAGACAATTAAAATCTATTCCATACACGGAAGATGCTTTAGCTTTAAGTATTACCATAGAACAAAGAGGCAGTAAATTAAGTGCTACTAAAGAAAATTCGGTTGCAGAAATTACTCTGAATAAATAATCGGTATTAAAACTTAAAACAGACCTCGGTTTTCTTTGAAAATCGAGGTCTGTTTATTTCTGGAAATCCGTATCTTTGCAAAAACAAATTTTATGAAACTTTTTTTAATAACATTAGTATTATTAGGAATTGCTGTTGCAGGAATTGCCATTAAAATATGGGCCAAAAAGGATGGGAAATTTGCAGGCACTTGCGCTAGTCAAAATCCCATGATAAACACAACAGGTGAATCTTGCGGATTTTGCGGTAAAACACCAGACCAATATGAAAATTGTAACGAACCTCAACACTCGTAAACTTAATGCTCATATTAGATATTCTCTACTATGTTTTTATAATAGTAGCATGTTTTCAGGTTTGTTATTTTCTCTTTTTTTTTAGTCCCTTTGCATTTCAAAAAGAAAGCAATCCATCAACTAAAAACATACCGATTTCGGTTATAATCTGTGCTAAAAACGAAGCCGAAAATCTCAAGAAATTTCTTCCAACCGTCATTGCTCAAAACTACCCTAATTTTGAAATTGTTTTAATTAATGATGCATCTTATGATGATACATTAGATGTCATGGAAGCTTTTGCCGAGAACCATCCAAATATTAAAATTGTAGATGTTAAAAATAATGAAGCCTTTTGGGCCAACAAAAAATATGCTTTAACGTTAGGTATTAAATCCGCTAAAAACAATCATTTATTATTTACAGACGCAGATTGCACACCTGTTTCCAACAATTGGATTTCACAAATGAGCGCACATTTCAGCGCGGAGAAATCCATTGTTTTAGGTTATGGTGGTTATTACAAAATAAAAAACTCTTTACTTAATAAGATTATCCGATTTGAAACCCTGCTCACCGCAATTCAGTACCTCTCATTTGCCAGAATGGGTTTACCATACATGGGAGTCGGGAGAAATTTAGCATACACCAAGGACGATTTTTTCAAGGCCAGTGGATTTATGAAACACATGTATATACGTTCTGGTGATGATGATTTATTCATTAATGAAATTGCAACAGCTACTAATACAAGTGTCTGTGTATCCAGAGAAAGCTTCACGATGTCTAATCCAAAAACAACATTTAAATCTTGGGTAACCCAAAAAAAACGGCATATTACAACTGCCAGCCACTATAAAATCAGTCACCAAATGTTGCTAGCTTCTTTTTATGCATCACAATTATTATTTTGGCTTTCAGGAATTGTGCTTTTAAGCTTTTTATTTAAATGGGAAGTGGTTTTGGTATTTATAAGTTTGCGCTTTATAAGTCAATTTGTTATCGTATCGTTTATATCAAAAAAATTAGACGAACAGGATCTATTGCCATTCTTTCCTTTTTTAGAATTCTTTTTAGTTATTTTTCAATTGACTATATTTATATCCAACCTGATATCAAAACCTAAACATTGGAAATAACCCAAGCCATAGAACGCGCAAAAAACAATGACCAAAAAGCCTTTAATTTTTTATTGGATTCGTTTTGGGATAATGTCTATGGGTTTCAATTAAAGCGTGTACAAAATGAAAATGATGCGGAAGATATTACCATCCAAACATTCTCAAAAGCATTCGATAAAATTGACACCTATAATAGCGACTACAATTTTAAAACCTGGCTTATTGCCATTTCAAAAAATATTCATATTGATTTAATTCGGAAGCAAAAAAATTCCATTTCACAAAACATAGCCCGTAGTGATGAAGATGGTTATCAGTATATTTTAGATGATTCGCCTTCACCTGAGGACAAATTAATCACCGAACAAAATCTAGCCAAACTACTTCGCGATATTAAAAAACTGAAACCACATTATCAGAAAGTGATTAATTTAAGATACTTTCAAGAGTTGAGTTATAAAGAAATTTCAGTAGAGATTAACGAACCTATTAATAACGTGAAAGTTAAATTGCTACGTGCCAAGAAATTATTGGCTGAAATTATTCAAACCACCCGAGCATAAGCCTATTACCGAGATTTGTACTTTAACGAATTCACCATTCATTTTCCATAATACTTTGTATCTTTGCAACGGAAAATTTAGTGTATGAAAACAGAAACAGTTTCAAATATTTTACCCGAAAGACAAGCTAAACCCAAATGGTTGCGTGTGAAATTGCCTACTGGCAAAAAATACACGGAATTACGAAGTTTAGTAGACAAATACAGCTTAAACACCATCTGTGCCTCTGGAAGTTGCCCAAATATGGGTGAATGTTGGGGTGAAGGTACCGCAACCTTCATGATTTTAGGAAATGTCTGTACACGTTCTTGCGGTTTTTGTGGTGTAAAAACCGGTAGACCAGAAACGGTAGATTGGGACGAACCTGAAAAAGTAGCGCGCTCCATTAAACTCATGCAAATTAAGCATGCCGTTTTAACAAGTGTAGATCGTGATGATTTAAAAGACATGGGTAGTATTATGTGGGCCGAAACTGTAAAATCTGTTAGACGTATGAATCCTGAAACGACACTAGAAACACTAATTCCAGACTTCCAAGGTGTGGAACAACATATAGATAGAATTATTGATGTGGCACCAGAAGTGGTATCTCATAATATTGAAACCGTTCGTCGTTTAACACGCGAAGTACGAATTCAAGCTAAATACGACCGTAGTTTAGGTGTTTTAAAATATTTAAAATCCCAAGGGCAACGACGTACTAAATCTGGTATTATGCTTGGTCTTGGTGAAGAACGTGAAGAAGTTATTGAAACACTTCATGATTTACGCGCAAATGATGTGGATGTTGTAACTATTGGTCAATATTTACAGCCTAGTAAAAAACACTTACCTGTTAAGCGTTTTATTATGCCAGATCAATTTGAAGAATATAGAGAAATTGGACTAGAATTAGGTTTCAGACATGTGGAAAGTAGCGCATTAGTGCGCTCATCTTACAAAGCTCAAAAACATATTAATTAATGATTCGTATTGGTATTAATGGTTTCGGGAGAATAGGCAGACGTGTATTGCGGTTGATTCATAATCATCCAGAGCTGGAAGTGGTTGCAATAAATGATTTAGCCGACTCGAAAACGTTAAGTCACCTATTAAAATACGATAGTATTCATGGCATTTTTCATGAAAACATCTCTCATGACGAGCAGCATATAATCATCAATGATAAAAAAATAGTTTTATCACACCAAAACCATCCGAAAGATATTGATTGGAAAGCCTCTCAAGTTGATTATGTTATTGAATCTACTGGGAAATTCAAAACAAAAGACGCTTTAGAATTTCATATTAAAAATGGTGCCAAGCGCGTTATTTTAAGTGTTCCTTCAGAAGACGACTCTATAAAAACCATTGTTTTAGGCATCAATGAATCTACTATTGACGGTACAGAAACCATTATTTCAAATGCATCATGCACCACAAATAATGCAGCGCCAATGATAGATGTGATCCATAAATTATGTGGTATAAAACAAGCGTACATAACAACGGTTCATTCCTATACTACAGACCAAAGTTTACATGATCAGCCACATCGCGATTTACGTCGCGCACGTGCAGCTGGACAATCCATAGTACCAACAACAACAGGTGCAGCCAAAGCATTAACACGTATTTTCCCAGAGCTATCAGATGTTATTGGTGGCTGTGGCATTCGCGTTCCGGTAGCTAATGGTTCCTTAACAGACGTGACTCTAAATGTTGAAAAAACCGTGAGTATTGACATGGTTAATAATGCTTTTAAAAAGGCATCGGAAGGGTATTTAAAAAATGTACTAGCCTATACTGAAGATCCTATTGTATCCATTGATATAGTTGGAAATCCATACTCGTGTGTGTTCGATTCTCAAATGACTTCTGTCATCGGGAATATGGTTAAAATAATTGGATGGTATGATAATGAAACAGCCTATTCCCAAAGAATTATTGATTTAATCCGCTTTTTGTCGATAAAAAAATAACCTTTATCGAAAAAAAAATTATATTTGTTCATAATAGTTACTCAAATTATGTCCCAGATATATAAATATATATACCTTATTTTCATGCTGTTAAGCTTTAGTCTTTCAGCACAAGTTGATATTAGTGAAGATGAAGAATCTATTCAAATTAATATTGATTATAAAATAAACCAAGCTCAACAGGACATTGAAAACAGCAATTTTTTTGAGTCACAAAAAAAACTAGAAGAAGCCCTAGTTCTTGCCGAAAAAATTAGCAGCAAAAAAAGCATTGGAATTATATATGCCAAACTAGGCAAACTACAATATATAATTGAAGAGCCAGATGACGCTCTTATTAGCTTATTTAAAGCCAACGAAATCCAACGAATTATAAAGGACGATGTGAATCGTGCCGAAACTTACAAAACAATTGGTAACGTTTATAACAGTAAAAAAGATTACCGACAAGCTTTAGATTATTATGTATCAGCAAACACACTTTTTGACCAAGAAGGGCTTGATGATTTTGTAGCTGAAGTACTCCTCAACGAAGGTAAAACCCTTATTAAATTAAAGGACTACAAAAAAGCAAATAAGCAATTAGAAAAATCTATAGCATTAGCCAATCGCTACGAATTAGACAAAATACAGAGTAGCGCTATGATTCACAACGGATTAGCGCTAACGTATTTAGATAAAAAACAAGCTGGATTAGAATCTACTTTAAAAGGTGTTCAATTAGCAAAAGAATATAAGTTTAACACCGTACTTACAAATGGGTATTTAATTTTAAGCGATTTAAATGAAATAAATGGCGACTATCAAACGTCTTCAGAATATTTGAAAAAATACATGAAGCTGTCTGATTCTTTGCTTCAAGTAAAACGGGCAAATTTATCACCAGAAAAGCGCATTAAAATTCTACTGAACAACCAAACGGAATTCCAAAAAGAACAAGCCGCAAATTTAGAAGAGAAAATCAAAGAAAACAATTTAAGTAAACTTACTACCATTTTAAGTATTGCCTTAATCACCATTCTTTCTTTACTTACGCTATCCTTATATAAAAACAATAATATTAGACTGAAAACCAACAACATGCTTCACATTAAAAACAGTGAACTTATTGTTGCCATGGAAAAAGCCGAATTGGCATCCAAAACCAAGGCCAACTTTCTATCTACTGTAACACATGAATTACGAACACCATTATACGCTGTAACAGGTTTAACGAATATGCTATTGGATGAAGATCCAAAACCAAATCAAATTCAGCATTTAAAATCGCTAAAATTTTCAGGGGAATACTTACTGACCTTTATTAACGATATTCTTCAGATTAATAAAATTGAAGCCAATAAAGTGGATGTTGAGCCCGAGAATTTCAACCTTAAAAAGAAAATGACCAATGTTATTGCAGCCTTAAATAATTCGGCAAGCGACAATAACACCCAATTACATTTGGAATACGATATGGATATTCCTGAAACCTATAATGCAGATCAGCTTAAAATTTCGCAAATCCTGATTAATTTAATAGGCAATTCCATCAAGTTTACTAAAGATGGTGATATCTGGATTCGTGCTAAAAAACTCAAGCAAGATGGTGATTATTATACCATTCGTTTTGAAGTAGAAGATAATGGAATAGGTATTAGCAAAGAAAAGCAAGAACGTCTTTTTGAAAGCTTCTCTCAAGGTTCCATACAAATTAATAGAAAATATGGCGGAACTGGTTTAGGTTTATCTATTGTAAAAGGGCTTATTGATATTTTAAAAGGAAATATTTATTTAAAAAGTGAAATTGGAAAAGGTTCTAATTTTATTTTTGAAGTTCCTATGAAATATGCAGCTCCTGTTGCCAAACCTAAAAAAATAGAGTATTTCAATAATGTTACAGAAATTGATTTGGAAAACATAAAAATATTAGTTGTTGAGGATAATAAGATCAACCAAATGATCACGAAAAAAATCCTTAACAAAATGAAACTAAATTGTGAAATAGTAGATAATGGCGAAGAAGCTGTTGAAAAAGTACGAACTGAAGCGTTTGATGTTGTTTTAATGGATATTCACATGCCAGGAATTAGCGGACTTGAAGCAACCAAGCGCATCAGAAAATTCAATCCAGATCTAACAATTTTTGCGCTAACGGCTGTAACTATTGAAGATAAAATGCATGAATTTGATGAAGCTGGATTTACAGATATTATTTCAAAACCTTTCAAACAAGAAGATTTTGAGAAAAAGCTTTATGAAACGTTAATAGAAAATAAAGAAACGAAATCTGTTTAATTACCTGATTTTACATAATTCAAAACATGTTGTTTAAAAACTTCATGTTCATGAACGACGGCCTTTATTGGTAAGTAGAATAATTTTTCACGCAGATTCTCAAATCCTTTTAAGCGCATAAAATCCTTTTCTGTTGTTAGCAATAATTTTTGTTGTCCCAATCGGGATATATCCGCATCTGTAAACGCATGGTGATCGGGAAAATTCAAATGTTCAAATTGCAATCCATTATTTTTTAAATGCAACACCAACGGACTCGCATTCGCAATTCCAGTTACTAAAGTAAAATTTTCAAGACTCAATAAATCACGAGAGGTATCTTCTGAAAAAACAACTTCAGAATAATCTATAGAACTAAAAAAAACGTTTTGATTCGCCTCTGGTTTCAATTTTAAAATAATCTGCTCTTTTTCTGAATCCGAAATATCATTTGGACATTTAGTTACCACAATTAGTTGAGCACGTTTAGCACCTTGTTTTGGTTCACGCAAATTACCCGTAGGCAAAACCCAATCATCAGCATATAAATCGTGATATGTTGTAAGCAAAATATTAAAACCAGCCGCTACCTTCCGATGTTGAAAAGCATCATCCAACAAAATTACATCAGGTTTTTTGGGTAAACTTATTAAGTTTTCAATACCACGTTGCCTATTAGAATCAACAGCTATTTGAACATCATTATAAAACTTACTAAAAAACTGAAACGGCTCATCACCCAAGGTTTTAGCAGTATCCGAATTATCCGCCAAACGAAATCCTTGTGTTTCCCTTTTATAACCACGACTTAAAGTTGCCACTTGATAGGAATCCTTTAAAACACGGATTAAAAGTTCAATCATAGGCGATTTCCCCGTTCCACCTGTACTCAAATTTCCAACACAAATAACAGGTAGATTATAGGATTTACTTTTAAAAACCCCCAAATCGTAAAACCAATTGCGCATCCAAGTCACCACATAGTAAATTGGAACAATAGGAAATAATATTTTTCGAAGAAGCTTCATAACAACGAAAGTAATTATTTTATCTTTGAAGTTAAACATAAATAGAAATGATTGTTCAAGACGTTATAAATTGTTTAGAAAATTTTGCACCAACTTCCTATGCAGAAGATTTTGATAATGTGGGTTTATTAGTTGGGAATACCCAAGAAAACGTAACTGGAATTTTGGTGACTTTAGATACAACAGAAGCCGTTATTGATGAAGCCATAGCAACCAATTGCAACCTCATCATCAGTTTTCACCCGATTGTTTTTAAAGGCTTAAAAAAAATTACAGGACAAAGTTATGTAGAACGCGTGGTAATAAAAGCCATCCAAAATAACATAGCTATTTTTGCTATTCACACGGCTTTAGATAATGCCTTTCATGGTGTGAATGATATGATTTGTGAAAAACTCAACCTTACAAATCGCAAAATCCTAATTCCACAATCAGGAACCATCAAAAAACTAACAACCTATGCACCACATGCTGAAGCGGCTACCATTCGGGAGGCGTTATTTACCGCTGGCGCTGGAAGCATTGGCAATTATGATCATTGTAGTTTTAATATGGAAGGCATTGGCACTTTTAGAGGTGGTGAAACATCAAATCCTACAAAAGGCAAAAAAATGGAAATTCATTCCGAACCGGAAACTAAAATATCGGTCACGTTTCCGAAGCATTTAGAATCTCAAATACTAGAAGCACTTTTTTCTACACATTCTTATGAAGAAGTAGCTTATGAAATAGTAAATATTGACAATACCAATCAGCATATTGGAATGGGAATGATTGGCTCTTTAGATAAACCGATGACGGAATCTGATTTTTTTAACTATTTGAAAGTAGAAATGGAAACAAATACGATTAGGCATTCGGCTTTTTTAAATAAACCCATTCAGAAAATTGCTGTTTTAGGAGGCTCCGGAAGTTTTGCTATTTCTGCTGCTAAACGTGCTGGCGCTGACATATTTATCACGGCCGACTTAAAATACCACGATTTCTTTCAAGCCGAAAACAACATAATTCTAGCTGATATTGGTCATTATGAAAGTGAGCAGTTCACAAAAAACCTTTTAGTAGCATTTCTTAACAAAAAAATTACTAATTTTGCACCTGCCTTACCGGTAGGTAGGCTTATTTTATCAAAGACCAGTACAAATCCTGTTAAGTATTATTAGAGTATGGCAAAAAAGAAAGAAGCAACGGTAGAAGAGCGTTTAAGAGCCTTGTATGATTTACAACTTGTAGATTCTCGTATCGATGAAATTAGAAATGTTCGTGGAGAACTTCCTTTAGAAGTACGCGATTTAGAAGATGAAGTTGCTGGAATGAATACCAGATTTGAAAAGCTTGAAGACAGCTTAGATGTTATAAAAACAGATATCAGTTCTAAAAAGAACCTGATTGAAGAGGCTAAAGCGCTTATCAAAAAATACAACGAACAACAAAAAAATGTTCGTAACAATAGAGAATACAACTCGATTTCAAAAGAAATTGAATTTCAAGAATTAGAAATTCAATTAGCTGAAAAAAATATCAATGAGCATAAAGTTCAGATTGAGCAGAAAAAGGATGTGATTGCACAGACTAAAGAACGCTTAAAAGAACGCCAATTGCACCTAAAACACAAAAAAAGTGAATTAGATGATATTTTAGCTGAAACTGAAAAAGAAGAACAAGCGCTAATTAAAAAATCGGATGATTTCAAAAAATCTATCGAAGAACGTTTAGTAGCTGCTTATACCAGAATTAGAACGAATGTAAAAAATGGCCTAGCGGTTGTACCAATTGAAAGAGGTGCAGCAGGAGGTTCTTTCTTTACTATTCCACCACAAGTTCAAATGGAAATTGCAGCTCGCAAGAAAATCATTACAGATGAACATAGTGGACGTATTCTAGTTGATGCTGCGTTAGCAGACGAAGAACGTGCAAAAATGGAAAAGCTTTTCTCTAAATTATAAGCTATTTCAAAACATATATTAAAAGCCTTCAATTCGTTGAAGGCTTTTTTTTTAGTATAATTTTAGCATTTTATTTATAAGGTAATTAAATGCATTACGTCTAAATAAAAAAAGAAAGCTATGAATAAGTTACTCGTAATGCTATTTACTGCCATGTTATTTAGTTGTAATAACCACGCACAAGTCAGCCCAAAACAACAAGATGTTATTAATGCAGAGCCTATAGAAGTGGCTATGCAAAATGGTAAAGCCAAAGCCTATTTTGCTAGCGGTTGTTTTTGGTGTGTTGAAGCTATTTACGAAAGTGTAAAAGGTGTTGATGAATCCATTTCAGGGTACGCAGGAGGACATACTAAAAATCCAACATACGAATCTAGCAACACAGGTAGAACAGGTCATGCGGAAGCTGTAGAAATACTATACGACCCAAAAGTAGTTAGTTTTGAAACGTTAGTAGATGTGTATTTTTCATCTCAAAACCCAACGCAAATTAATGGACAAGGAGGCGATAAAGGATCTCAATACCGTTCTATTATTTTTTATCAAAATGCGGAACAAAAAACAATTATTTCCAACAAAATCCAAGCGTTGGAGAAGCAGTTAGGAGAAAAAGTAGCTGCTGAAGTTTATCCATTTCAGAAATTTTGGATAGCTGAAGATTACCATCAAGACTATGAACGTTTAAATCCTGACAATCCTTACATCCAGAATGTATCCGTTCCAAGATTAAATCGTTTTAAACGAAAAATGCCAGGCGCTTTAAAGGCCAATCATTAAAAAAAGAGGACAATCTAAATCCATAAAACGGTCAGATTGAGCGCAGTTGAAATGTTTCAAGTTGATAAATTAAATACGTATAAAACACTGATTTTTATGGCTTCGTTGCCTTTATAGTAAAAATTAATGGATATAAATTATCGGCTGTTTTGAACATCCCATTTTCTGTTTCAACCAAATCTGGTAAAACATTATAAGGACTTTCATGATACTCGTTTAAGTATTCTATATGTAAACCAGCTTCCGTTAATGCATTTACAACTTCACTTAAACCGTGATTCCAACCGTATTCTTTACTAATTATTTTAGAATCTTGATTGGCATAGGTTCCTTCGTATTCTTCAAAGATTACGTCATCTTGCATATAACCATATTCCATAATAGGCTTACCTTCTAAATAATCGAACATCCAAACTATTGGATGAAATTCCGCCATAAAAAAGGTGCCACCATTTTTTAAGCGCTCCGCAATCATAACTCCCCAAGGTTTTAAATCAGGTAGCCAACCAATAACACCATAACTGGTAAAAACAATATCAAATTTTTCTTTTATGTGTTCTGAAGTGTCCAAAACATTGCAGCAAACAAATTTAGCATCAAGTTTTAATTCTTCATTTAGGCTTTTGGCTAATTTGATGCCTTCATCACTTAAATCGACACCTACACATGTTGCTCCCATTCTACTCCAACTTAATGTGTCCTGTCCAAAATGACATTGCAAATGCAACAAGGACTTTCCTGAAACATTGCCCAAAGCCTTCAATTCATATGGCATTAATGACGTCTTGCCTTCTTTAAAAGCCTTCATATTATACATATCACTTTCTGCATGCACGTTTACTTTGGCATTCCAAGTCGCTTTATTAGTGTCAAAATAGTTTTTTTCTAAATCCATATTCTCTAAATTTATCTGCCTAATTTACTATAACTTTGTAACTTCTTAAAAATTAAACTATGAAACAGTATATACTTATATTCAGTGTCCTACTTTTTATTCAATCTTGCAAACCAGATAAGAATACGGAAAGTACTGAAGCAATTGATGAAAAAACACTTACAACTTCAGAAAAAATAGCACAGGCTTATGGGGTTGAAAACTGGGATTCCGTTAATACCATTACTTTCGCTTTTAATGTACAAAAAGACAGCACACTTTTTAAACGTTCTTGGAAATGGTCGCCAAAAACCAACGATATTACATTAATAACGGCAAATGACACAATACGTTACAACAGAAATCAAATGGATAGCACATTCGTAAATGCGGATAAAGCTTTTATAAATGATAAATTTTGGTTACTGGCACCTTTTAATCTCGTGTGGGATTCAGGAACAACAATCTCTGAACCTATAGAAGAAATGGCGCCAATCAGTAAAAAAATGTTAAATAAAATTACCACAACCTATTCTAATGATGGTGGCTACACACCAGGCGATGCTTATGATTTTTATTATAACAATAACTACTTAATCGAAGAATGGGTTTATAGAAAAGGGAATGCAAAAGAGCCCTCCATGATGTCCACTTGGGAAAACAATAAAGACTTTAAAGGTGTTTTAGTATCTTTAAGTCATAAAAAAACAGATGATAATTGGGAATTATTTTTTGATGATGTTTCAATAGATTAAAATTAAAACATCCAAAACTACCAATCTCAACGTATATATAGTAAATATCCCGCTTTAAGCGTCTATATATATTCAAAAAGGGCTTCAATCATTGGTTGAAGCCCTTTTTCCTTTTCGCTTCATTCCTAAATTTATAATTCTTATTTTTGTGGGAAACCGAAAAACACAACACCTTGTCCAACTATAAAACGGGTTTAGAATTCGCAAAAGAACTAGACCAAAAAGACCCATTAGCAAGCTATCGCGAGCAATTTCATATTCCAAAAGATAAACACGGTAATGCGCTAATTTATCTTTGCGGTAATTCGCTAGGACTACAACCAAAATCAACTAAAAGCTATATTAATCAAGAATTAGAAGATTGGGCTAATTTAGGCGTTGAAGGTCATACAGATGCTAAAAACCCCTGGTTACCATATCATGAATTTCTAACAGAAAGCATGGCAAATGTGGTGGGAGCCAAACCAATAGAAGTGGTTGTTATGAATACCTTAACGGCCAATTTACATTTCATGATGGTGTCGTTTTACAAGCCAACAGCTAAACGTTACAAAATTGTTATTGAAGCGGATGCCTTTCCATCTGATAAATATGCAGTAGAATCCCAATTGCGTCATCATGGGTATGATGATAAAGAAGGTTTATTACTGTGGAAAGCACGTGAAGGGGAAGAATTACTCCGTTATGAAGATTTAGAAGCTATTCTTAATGAACATGGTGATGAAGTGGCACTCGTTATGATTGGCGGTGTCAATTATTACACAGGACAATTTTTCGATTTAAAACGCATTACAAAACTCGGGCACAAACACGGTTGTATGGTAGGTTTTGACTGTGCGCATGGTGCTGGAAATGTAGAACTTAATTTACATGATTCTGGAGCCGATTTTGCCGTTTGGTGTACTTATAAATATTTAAATTCTGGACCAGGAAGTTTAGGTGGTTGCTTTGTTCATGAGCGTCATGCACATGATAAAACATTAAATCGCTTTACAGGTTGGTGGAGTCATAACAAAGAAACACGTTTTAAAATGCGCGATGAATTTGATGTTATTCCAGGTGCCGAAGGTTGGCAATTAAGTAATCCACCAATTCTATCTATGGCAGCTATTAAAGCGTCTTTGGATATATTTGAAGAAGTTGGCATAAAAAAACTCAATGAAAAATCGAGAAACTTAACAGCTTACTTCGAATTCCTATTGAAACAATTGGGTGAAGATGTTATTCGGATTATAACCCCTGAAAACCCAGATGAACGCGGTTGTCAATTATCCATTCAAGTAAAAACTGCCGACAGGAATTTATATGACAAACTTACTCAAGCTGGCGTTATTAGCGATTGGCGGGAACCAGACGTTATTCGTTGTGCGCCTATTCCATTATACAACTCCTATCAAGATGTTTATGAGATGGTGGAGAAATTAAAAAGTATATTAAAATAAAATGTCATTCAGAACGTCGTGAAAAATCTTATTAAAGATCCTTCAAAACACTCTAAATAACAATAAACATCACAGTTGTGATACATTAATATGAAAAACAAACAACAAAACATACTCATTATCGGTGCTGGACTTTGCGGTAGCCTTTTAGCTTTGCGTATGGGACAGCGCGGTTATAAAGTAACCCTTATGGAAATGCGTCCCGATTTGCGAAAAGTAGATATCAGCGCAGGTCGCTCCATAAATTTGGCATTGTCAGATCGTGGAATTAAAGCTATGAATTTAGTAGGTATTCAAGATAAAGTAGAACCGCTTTGTATTCCCATGAATGGTCGTATGTTACATGACACGGAAGGCAATACTACCTTGGCGCCATACAGTGGTCGTGATCATGAATACATCAACTCCATATCTCGAGGACAACTAAATGCGCTTTTATTAGATGAAGCTGAAAAACATGATAACGTGGATATCTATTTCAATAGAAAATGTGAATCTGTTGATTTTGAAAATACCACAGCTCGTTTTACAGAATTCAATACCGAAAAGGAATTTATAGAGGATGCCGATATTATTATTGCAACCGATGGTGCTGGTTCAGCCATGCGCCAAAGTTACTATTTAGGACATAAATTTTTGTTTAGCTTTTCACAAGACTATTTAACCCATGGCTACAAAGAATTAAGTATTCTCCCTGGCGAAAATGGCAGCTATAAAACCTATAAAAATGCCTTACATATATGGGGTCGCGAAGCATTTATGCTTATTGCATTACCAAATTTAGATGGCAGTTTTACGGTTACTTTATTTTTAAGTTTTGATGAAGGTGAATACAATTTCAATAATTTAATCACCAAAGAGCGTGTTTTAGAATTCTTTACAAAATACTTTAAAGATGCATTAGAGTTGATGCCCAATTTGGTTGAAGATTTCTTTGAGAACCCCACCGCACCTTTAGGAACTGTAAAATGTTCGCCTTGGCATTATAAGGGAAACACATTGCTCATGGGTGATGCCGCTCATGCTATTGTACCGTTTTACGGACAAGGTATGAATGCGTCTTTTGAAGATGTGGTAGAATTTGATAAAATTTTAGATGCAGGTCATGCTGATTGGGAAACTATTTTTAGTCAATATGAAACCTCTCGTAAAAAAGATACCGATGCTATTGCCGATTTAGCTATCGATAATTTCCACGAAATGAAAGGCCATGTCAATCATGCTAATTTCAGAGAAAAGCGTACATTAGAAATGGCTTTTGAAAAAACATTTCCCGATCACTATTCATCCAAATATTCATTGGTGACATTTAATGAAAATGTTAGTTATCACGATGCCATGACACGAGGTCGTGCGCAAGATAAAGCCATTTTGAACATGTTGGCTGATGGTGCAATTACAGAAGTAGAAAATTTATCAAACGAAAAACTAAAAACTATTTTAGAAAACGTAAAAGCCGAAACCGAAGCCATTCTTGAAGATGATAGAATTGCTGGATTGAAATAACTAAAAGCCTACCCTAACCCTTCCAAAGGAAGGGAATTGTAAGTTTAAAATTAGTATTAATAAAGTATTCTTGTTTTCGCCCGAATAAGAGTTCCTTCCCCTTGGGAAGGTTAGGAAGGGCTTTTTATTATGACTAAAGTAACACCAAGAGGAGCCTATCCACACGTAAAACGTGTTGGCGATTTTATATTCGTTTCAGGCACCAGTTCCCGAAGAGCTGACAATACCATTGCAGGCGTTGATATTATTGACGAAATGGGAACGAAACACCTAAATTCCGAAGTTCAAACACGTGAGGTTTTAAAAAATATTGATAGAAACTTACAAACTATTGGAGCATCTATAAAAGATGTAGTGGATGTTTCTACGTTTTTAGTAAACATGAACGATTTTGCGGGCTACAATAAAGCCTATGCTGAATTTTTCGATAAAGAAACGGGACCAACAAGAACAACCGTTGCCGTACACCAATTACCACATCCAGATTTAGTAGTGGAAATTAAGGTAACGGCTTACAGAAAAGAGGAATAAAGAATTAAGACAAAAGAATAAAGACCGAATAGATCTCTATTCTTTTAACTTTTGTCTATCATCTTGAAATCAAATGAACATTCAAAACTACATAAACGGAAAATTCATACCTCCCATTTCTAATGAGTGGATTGACAATTACAATCCTTCTAATGGTGAGATTTACGGACAAATTCCAAATTCATCAAAAGAAGATATAGAAAACGCTTATATAGCTGCAAAATCAGCTTTCCCTAGTTGGTCTCAAACTACACTAGACGAACGTAGTCGCATTCTCATTAGAATTTCAGAATTACTAGAAGCCCATTTACAACAATTTGCAGAAGCTGAAAGTAAAGACAATGGCAAACCTATTTCTTTAGCCAAAGCCGTGGATATTCCTCGAGCAGCCAGTAACTTTCGTTTCTTTGGAAATGCCATTACGCAATTCGCAAGTGAAAGCCATGAAAGCGTTGGTCAAGATGCTATAAATTACACCTTACGTCAACCAATTGGTGTTGTGGGTTGTATTTCGCCATGGAATTTACCTTTGTATTTATTTACATGGAAAATTGCACCAGCTTTAGCTGCTGGAAATTGTGTGGTTGCCAAACCAAGTGAAGTCACACCCATGACAGCTTATTTATTAGGAGAAATTTGCAACGAAGCAGGTTTACCTAAAGGCGTGTTGAACATTGTTCATGGTTTGGGTGGTTCAACAGGTCAAGCTATTATTGAACATCCAGATATTAAGGCCATTTCATTTACTGGAGGCACCGCAACAGGCGCGCATATTGCCAAAGTAGCGGCTCCTATGTTTAAAAAATTATCTTTGGAATTAGGCGGGAAAAACCCCAATATTATATTCGCAGATTGTGATTATGATGATATGCTGGACACAACTGTTCGGTCCTCATTTGCCAATCAAGGTCAGATTTGTTTATGTGGTAGCAGAATTTTTGTAGAAGCGTCTATTTACGAAAAATTTAAATCTGATTTCGTTGCTAGAATACAAGCTTTAAAAGTTGGACATCCATCAGAAGCCTCAACAAATATTGGTGCTTTGGTTTCCAAATCGCATCTTGAAAAAGTGATGGAATACATCCAAATTGCCAAAGACGAAAAGGGTAAAATTCTTTGTGGTGGCAATCAAGTCACTGTTGCCGGTTTTGAAAATGGCTACTATTTAGAGCCTACTGTTATTGAAGTACCAACCGACGAATGTCGCGTAAATCAAGAAGAAATTTTCGGTCCAGTTGTTACAATCATGCCTTTCGAAACGGAAGATGCCGTTTTACAAATGGCAAACAAAGTTAAATACGGTTTATCAGCGACACTGTGGACAAATAACTTGAAACGCACCATGCGCATGAGCAATGAATTGCAAGCTGGTATTGTTTGGGTAAATACGTGGATGATGCGTGATTTACGAACTCCTTTTGGAGGTGTAAAAGCATCTGGTGTTGGTCGTGAAGGTGGCTTTGAAGCCTTGCGCTTTTTTACGGAAGCGAAAAATGTGTGTATTAAATACTAAAAATCCCATCTTCCGTCTTCCCAAAGGGAAGATACCAGATGGCGAGTAAAACAGAATAATATTAACTTAAATAAAACGCCTTCCCATTGGGAAGGTTAAGATAGGCTTATATGAATCTAGAACTAAATAATAAATACGCACTCGTCTGCGGTAGCACAGCAGGAATAGGAAAAGCAACAGCCATGGCACTTGCCAATGAAGGTGTTCAAGTTACCTTAATTGCTAGAAACGAAGACAAGCTAAAAGCGACTTTAGCAGACTTATCACAACAAAGAAACCACGATTATATTGTAGCGGATTTTTCAAACCCAGACGAATTGAAGTCGAAAGTTTCCGAATATATTTCAAATAATCACGGATTTCATATTTTGGTAAATAACACAGGTGGACCAGCGGGAGGCCCAGTTTTTATGGCAGATTTGGACGAATTTCAAAAGGCATTCACACAACATTTAAAATGTAATCATGTGTTAGCGCAAACGGTTGTTCCCTTTATGAAGGAAGTTGGTTATGGTAGAATTGTAAATGTTATTTCTACATCCGTTAAGCAACCACTTGATGGTCTAGGTGTCAGCAACACCATTCGTGGCGCTGTTGCCAATTGGAGTAAAACCCTTGCCAATGAGTTAGGACAATTTGGAATTACGGTGAATAACGTGCTTCCTGGTGCGACTGGAACTGAAAGATTGACAGAGATTATTAAAAACAAATCGGCTAAATCCGGAAATAGCGAAGAAGAAGCTGCCAACGCTATGAAACAAGCCGTTCCAGCTAAACGTTTTGCGAAACCTGAAGAGTTAGCTGATGCTATTACCTTCTTGGCTAGCGAGCGCGCTAGTTATATTAATGGTATTAATCTTCCTGTTGATGGCGGACGAACTAAAAGTCTTTAAAAAATGATTAAGACCTTATATATCACAATTGTTTTCATGCTTTTTTCAGGAATAGGTCATGCCCAATATACGCTGAAAAACTATTCCAATGCAGAAATTGATAAACTGCCAATAGTTAAAGAAATTGCTAATTGGATTCAGTATAATCAAATTGATTACGTTATACCTTTATTAGCCAATAAAAATGTTATTGATCAAACGTATTTGGATTCAGAAACAACATTTTTATCCCTTGAGTATACAAGAGATCGAATTGATTCCAATACACATACCACAGTAGTAGATGATCGTAACATTGTTTGGTATGAACGCAACTTTTATAAAAACAGCAAGTCGAAATTAAAACCACGCTATCAAATTTACTTTACCGTAGAATTTATCAACGACTCTTATAGAATAATTGACCTTCGGTTTGGCAAGAAGAAAAAAATAAACACGAGTGAATATGATACAAATTGATACCAAAGTTTGTAACTTTATATCATTCATTTCTTAAAAAAATACAAAATGAGCACCATATTTCCACCTATTAATTTTAAAGCATGGATTGAAGAAAACAGACATCTTTTAAAACCACCAGTTGGCAATAAAGTTGTTTGGAAGGATGGCGATTTTATTGTGATGGTTGTTGGCGGTCCAAATAACCGAAAGGACTACCATTATAACGAAACACCTGAATTCTTTTATCAAATAGAAGGTGACATGGTTTTAAAGGTTATAGAAAATGGCGAACCAAAAGATATTCATATAAATGAAGGAGACATTTTCTTACTACCACCAAAAGTGCCGCATTCTCCACAACGAGGTGCCAACACCGTTGGATTAGTAATTGAATATCCACGAGAAAAAGGTGTTCAAGATGCCTTACTTTGGTTCTGCGAAAACTGCACCACTAAATTATACGAAGAGGATTTTACAGTTGAAAATATTGAAACGGATATGCCTGTAATTTTTGATAAATATTATGGCGATCAAGCCAAACGAACATGTCCTAATTGTGGCGAAACCATGGAGCCACCTAAAAAAGTACAGATAGAAGACTAAATTATGAAACGAAAACTTCGAATTAACGGCCACTCACACCTACTTCCCTATCCAGAGGAAATTCCCCAGTTTATGCAAGACAAGGGTATTTTCTGGGTAGATAAAGACCGGAAATTTATGCTTCAGAAAGATTGGAACAGACCCATTACGGATTCTAGTTTCTTTTTAGATGAAAAGTTAGCATGGATGGAGCGTTTTAATATTGACCACGCCGTAGTTTTAAATTTATCGCAGTTGTACGGAAATGGTTTACGTGTGGAAGAAATGCGAAAAGCTTTGCGTTTTCAAAATGATTTTAATGCAAAAGCACAACGCGAAAACCCAAGTAAATTTACTTGTGGTTTTGTTGTTCACCCTGGTTTTGTAGAAGGTGCCTGTTGGGAAATTGAACGTTGTGTGGAAGAATTAGGCATGCAATTGCTTTGCTTACCAACGCACTATATGGATACCATTGGTACGTGGCGTTGTATTTTTGATGAAGAAAATGAGCCCATTTTTGAATTGGCCAATAAATATAATTTAGCCGTAGAAATTCATCCTTATGATGGTGAAAAGTTCATTAAGTTAGAAAACACCTCTTGGCGTTTTCACTTAATTTGGATGTTGGCGCAATGTGCGGATGCCTATCATTTTTTAACCTTAAATGGGTACCAAGATAAGTTTCCAAATATGCGAACCTGTTTTGCACATGGAGGCCAATTAGCACAAATTAATTTAGGCCGCCGAATTCAAGGATTTGATGGCAGACCTGATTTATTTGAAGGCAAAAGTCACCCGAGAAAAGCCGTTGGACATAAAAATATCTTTTTTGACACTTTGGTTCATGACACTGGTGGCTTGCAATTATTAATAAAAAATCAAGGCTCCAAACAAGTATTGATGGGACTTGATGATCCATATCCTTTAGGCGAAATGGAAAGTGAAAAACAATCATCCTATCCCGGGAAGATTTTGGATTTAGCCATGGAACAAAAAATAATTTCAGAAACCGAACGCGATGCCATTTGGGAAGACAACGTTATCCAGTGGTTATGCGGTGATGATGAAGTAGCGAAACAGAAATTAGTTAATCGGATTTTAGGATAAAATGCTACTATAAACAGGCAAGCAGCTCAACAACAAACAACTCGCAACAGTTAACAATAAAACATGCATTTCCTTTCAGAAGATTTAGATACCTATGTGGTAAACCATTCGGAAGACGAACCCGAATTACTACAACAGTTAACACGAGAAACCTACCAGAAAATATTGCAACCACGCATGTTGAGCGGGCATTATCAAGGTCGTGTGTTGAGTATGATTTCTAAATTAGTCAACCCAAAAAACATTTTGGAAATAGGCACCTACACGGGGTATTCTGCTTTGTGTTTGGCTGAAGGTATGCAAACAGTAGGCGAACTTCATACCATTGATATTAACGAAGAGCTTGTAGATTTTCAGCGCAACTATTTTAATAAATCTGGGTTTGGAAAGCAGATTCATCAGCATTTAGGGAACGCCTTGGATATTATTCCAACACTCAATAAAACCTACGATTTGGTTTTTATAGATGCCGATAAGGAAAACTACTCTGCGTATTTTGAACTGATTGTAGAGCGTTTAAATCCTGGAGGCATCATCTTGTCAGATAATGTACTTTGGAGTGGTAAAATACTCGATACAAGCTTTAAAAAGGACGATACGTCCACACCCGCATTAATTGCATATAACACACTATTAAAAAACGATCCACGCGTAGAAACTGTTTTATTACCCATTCGTGATGGGTTAACGATTAGTAGAAAACGCTAAATTCCTACGAATGCAGGAAACCGAAGGTTCAGCGAAGCTAATCTCTTTATTTAATTTTACCTAACTTGGTTTCTGTCTCAAATAAACTAATTAATCGATATTCATATTATGTTGATGTGTCGTCTCGATTCTAATATATTGCATTTATAAATTATATAATTATGAAATTAAACTTATTATCATGTGATGCTCCAAGACCAGATAGACGAGCGATAGCCAAATGTATTGTTGAAATTTCAGCTAATATAAGTGACTCCCTAGCCAATGAACTCACCGATATTCTTTTAGAAGGCGATGCTGTTGCTATTGCCGTATCCGATAAAAACTCGGGTTCCGCTTTACGCGCCTTGCGAAAATTGGATATTGATTATGAGATTTTGGAATAAGGTAATAAATCGTGATGGTTTGACAATTAACAGAAAACGTTTAAAATTGACTTTCATAAAAATAATAACGAACTTCGTTCCTGTCTGCCGAAAGGCAAGATACATATGATATAAAACATTCAAACGATTTCATATCATAACGTTACCAAAAATATCCAATATGTACTATAAGTTTAGAGATTTAAAAAATTATAAATATATTTTGGACATTTTTTTAAATCAACGCTTATTTTCATCAAGTTTTATAAATTTGAATGACAATTTCGAAGGACAATTCTTTTCTAATAATTTTGGGGAATCAAAAAGAGTCCGTTTAAATCCTAATAAAGAAAAACATATAAGTATATGCTCTTTTTCTGAGAATTACAAAAGTCATTTAATGTGGTCGCATTATGCAAATGGTCATAGAGGAATAGCCATAGGATTTGAAATAGATAAATCGGAATATAAAATTGATAAAGTTGAATATAATGGATTAGGTTCCTTTGAAAATCTTCCTCTAAAAGTTGATGAACTTAAATCAGTATTTTTAAATAAACTTAATGAATGGAAATACGAAGAAGAGTATCGAATAATTACTGAAAAACAAGATTACATAAAAATTAAAATTAAAAAAGTGATTTTTGGAGCGGAAACTAAAAATCATGATAAAGAGATTATAAGTAAACTTGTTGAATTAGTTGATAATAGGATAATTATAGAAACTTATAAGGGTTAAAAAATTTTGGTAACACCGTGTATAATTAATTGCTAGTTCTAGCCTGCTTACGAATATTCCTGCGGAATATTCTATCTGTGTTTTATTTAATAAATTAGTTGCTAAATCACGCTAACTTAAGATACACAACACGTAAACGAAACTGAAACTGAAACTAAAAAATTAAAATAAAGAAATACTTATCTAATAAAGTAAAGGCCCAATATTCTTTTAAAGTTTCCGCCTCACAGACCCCGTAAAATCCTCCAATTCGTCTTTAACTTTATTCAATTCGTCTTGAACATCTTTGGTAACGCTGGTATCAATGCCATTTTTTTCGGCACTTTTGGTGATTTCAGATTTCAGGTCGTTGGACGCATCTTTAAGCATGCGCATACCTTTACCCATTCCGCGCGCTATTTCGGGAATTTTATCGGCACCAAAGACCATGACTACTATAAATAGTATAAACATGATTTCGGTTGTGCCTATAAATAAGAATATTGCTTGTTGTATCACGATGCAAATATAGTAAGTAGTTTGATACGAATAAAAAAAGCCGACTGTAAAAAGTCGGCTTTTAATAAAATATTATAATAATTAGTCTTTTTTCTTATCCTTGAACTGATCAAACTGACTTTGCTTAATCTCTCGTGGCCACGAATTGTTTGATGTATCTACATCAGCTGTCTCTAAATTAGGATCGACTGTAATTTTAACAATCTCCTTGTCAGACGCTACTGCTTTGCTCACTTCTTTATCATTTAAACGCCAGATTTGTGCTGGATATTTTTCTGATTTAGTTGTACCATCAGCATAGGTATACTCTACAATAATTGGCATTACTAATCCGCCTGGCTTTTCAAACGTTACGCTATAGAAATATTTTGGTTGTTTAATTTTAGCACGTTCTTCCGGCGTAAAATTATCCATTACATATTCCTTTAAAGTTGGTGAATTTTCTAAAAGTGTACCGTTTTTCATACTGTCTTTATACTCGTCACTACCTTCTTCTACCATATATACTAAAGCTGGCAAATCGCTCATTTTCATGCCACGTTGCTTCACAATATTTTTCACATATTCATTTGGCTCACTTGAAACATAGAACTTTTTAACTTCTTTAACACCAATATCTACATAATCTGTTGTATAAAACCAACCTCTCCAAAACCAATCTAAATCGAATGCAGACGCATCTTCCATTGTTCTAAAGAAATCTTCTGGTGTTGGGTGCTTAAACATCCAACGGTGCGCATATTCTTTAAATGCATAATCAAATAACTCACGACCCATAACGGTTTCTCTTAAAATATTAAGTGCTGTTCCTGGTTTTCCATACGCGTTATTTCCAAACTGATAGGTATTTAAACCTTTGGTCATAATTGGTGCAATATAATCTTGATCGCCACCCATATAAGGTACAATATTAGCAGCAGGCCCACGACTTGAAGGGTATTTAGCATCACCTTCAGATAAAGCAGTTGGATACCACTCACCAAAATCTTGTTCTGCTACATATTGAGCAAAGGTATTTAAACCTTCATCCATCCATGTCCACTGACGCTCATCACTATTTACAATCATCGGGAAAAAGTTATGTCCTACTTCGTGAATAATAACGCTAATCATACCGTATTTTGTACGATCGCTGTATTTTCCATCTTTATCTGGACGACCAAAGTTAAAGCAGATCATTGGGTATTCCATACCTTGTTGCTTGGCATGAACCGAAATAGCTTTGTGGTACGGGTAATCAAATGTCATACGTGAGTATGTTTTAAGTGTACTTGCAACAGCATACGTTGACCACTCTTCCCATAACGGGTTTCCTTCTTTCGGGTACATAGAAACAGCCATGACATCTCTGTCACCAATTTTAACTGCCATCATATCCCAAATGTATTTTCTAGAGGTTGCAAATGCAAAATCTCGAACATTTTCAGCCGAATATTTCCATGTTTTACTTCCGGTTGCGCGCCCTTTTTCAGCCTTTTCAGCTTCTTCTTGCGTTACAATAAAAACAGGCTTATCATACGATTTTTGCGCTTGTTCATAACGCTTCATCATATCTTTTGAAAACACCTCTTTACGATTTGTTAAAACGCCTGTTGCATCCATAATATGATCTGAAGGAACGGTAATGTTCACTTCATAATTACCGAATGGTAATGCAAATTCATCACGTCCCCAAAATTGCGAGTTTTGCCAGCCTTCTACATCACTGTAAACAGCCATTCTTGGAAAGAATTGCGCAATTATATAGTTTCTATTACCATCTTCTGGGAAAAATTCATAACCTGAACGTCCACCCATATTTACATAATCATTAATGTTGTACCACCATTTGATAGAGAATACAAATTTATCACCTGTACCCATTGCTTTTGGCAATTCAACACGCATCATGGTACGATTTATCATGTGAGGTAATGCTTTCCCGCTAGCATCGGTAACGGATTCAATTTTAAAACCACCATCAAAACCATCTGTCATGTATGCTGAAGCAAAACTTCCTGCTTGTTGTGCAGGAGCCACACCACTACCTTCAATTAAAGGCGACTGCGAATCTTTAGCACGCATATTTTGATCTAATTGCACCCAGATATACTTTAATTGATCGGGTGAATTATTGGTATATGTAATAGTTTCAAAACCAGATATCGTGGCTTTGTCATCATCCAAAGTCAAATCCATTTTATAATCTGCTTGCTGCTGATAATAAGCTGGACCTGGTGCTCCTGATGCTGTACGAAACATGTTCGGTGTTGAAAATTCATCATACAATTGCTTAAATTTGTTGTTGTTTGTATGACCGGGTTTACGTTCTGGTTTCTGTTCCTCATCTTGAGCAAATGCTCCAAGAGAAACAAATAAAGCAGATAAGAAAAGATACTTTAGTTTTTTCATAGTTGGTTTGTATTACTATATAATTGATTGGAAAATTAACGCTTTTTTAAGGTAATGAATTAATTTATTTAAAGTTTAACATTCCTTTATCATTTTGCTTTATCAGTATAAAGCTATTATTCTCATCATTAATATTGGTGCGTACAATATTTTTCTGATCAGAAAATAAATCGAATAAAACGTGATTACTGATTTCAAAGGATTGGATTGAAGCCACATTTTTAATTTCTAAATAACAGTACACAATATCATTTTCATATTCTTTTCCTAAAAAAACCATGTTAGTGTGCTTGCCATTAATGGTAATTGCCATTTTTTCGCCTAGATATTTTTCAATATACTGATCCACATTTTTAGACTCACTCTTGGCTGCTAATGTTACGGTTTCGTCATAACGCGTGCGAATTAAACGTTCCAAATCATCAACAAATATTCGTGTTATAATTTGAACAGATTGCTTTTCCTTAACGTATTCAATTTGCGTAATACTTACATAATATTTGTGTGCTGAAGCAAAAGCTACAAGTGGAATAATGGCTAAAATGAATAGATATTTAAATGATTTCATTTATTTGTGATTTTTAAAATGCTAATGTAGTTATTTGATAGGTTCAAAAATTATTCCATCTTAAAATTACGGATACTTTATATGTTTATTATCATAATATATAAGCAGCTTTTCTTTAAGATATTCATATTGATTAACCGCTGTTTTGTTTTTACAGCGCTCCAGAAAGTCCGGTTGTTCTGAAGCAAAATAGAGAAACTCCATAACATAAGCGTCATCCAATGGATAGTCGGCAAAAACAGTTTCCGAAATATGGGTTTTTAAATGATACATAAGCGCTTCCTTTTCCTCTAATTGCACATAAGTTTTCATTTCCTTTGTTCTACCAGTGATAGCATTAATAACCGGAACCAACCTAATTGAAGCACCCAAACCACCTAATGAGCCACCGAGCTTCGGGTCTAAATCGCCAGCATCTTTTAAATGCCGTTCGACTTGTGTTAATGGTTTCCCTTGAAAGCTAGGAATACCTGCTTTTTTAGATGTCATGGGTTCGCCTTCCACATTAGCAACATCAGAATTCATATTTCCGGTTAAGACTTTTCCAACGGTTACCTCATCTAGTTTATTTACGTGTTCCAATAAGGTAATAACTACCGTTCCGTTTTTATAAGTTTCTTGATCCACAATGAGCACTTGCAATTCATGCTGAAGAGACGAAAAAATTAAAGTATCTTGCAATTTAACTTCAACTTTAAACAGTCCAGAACTATTAGTAATAGTATTCTTTTTTGATGATTTATTAATAACATGAACATTCTCGGCATCTTGAGACGTCAGCACTTTACCATGAAGTATTTTAGTTTGCGCAACCACATGACCCTGCGAAAAGCTACAAACTAAAAACAGGATGAATACGAACTTGCCCATAATACTTTTACTTTTTTATATCTTGCTTATAGAGCTCTAATTTTTCAACTAAAAACTGCAAAATAACAATCCCATTTTTGTTCTTACAACGTTCTAAAAATTGCGAATCTTCAGAACAAAAGTAAAAATAATCCATACGGGAAGCAGGTTCTAATGGGTAATTAGCAAATAAATCAGCTTCGTGCGCTACCCGGATTTCATGTAAAAGCTCATCTTTCTCTTCCAATACGGCTTGCATTTTATAACGTTTAATGTTGCCATTAATGGTGTTTACCAACATCCCAATCATGCCATTTTTAGCATAGCTTAAACGTCTTTCGGTTTGGGTGGGCATTTTTCCTTGATAACTAGGAATACCTGCTTTTTTAGCTGTCATGGGTTGGCCTTCTACAGCTTGAACATCTTGAAGCAAATAACCAGAAAGCACTTTTCCTACCACGACTTCATCCAGCATGTTCACTAACGGCTCCAAAAACACCTGAATTTGTGTCTCTTCAAGCATTTCAGCATCTACAACCAAAGAAACTAATTGATGTTGAATAGATGAAATAATTATGATATCATTTAACTTACCCGGAATTACAAACCCGCCAGAAGCATTGGTTATGGTAAATTTTTTTGATGTTTTATTAATAATATGAATATTTTCAGCATCTAAATTTGTGATAACCTGACCTTCCAAATCTGTAGTTTGAGAAAACATATTTGAGGTGAAAATAAATAGTAAGAATCCAAATCTAATCGCTTTCATGGGAATTAGCGATTTTTAGATTTTGTTTGAAAATTTGTAATTTTTCAATTAAATAATTTAGAATTTCAATAGATGATTTGTTTTTGCAGCGCGCTAAAAAATCGGGTTGTTCAGAAGCAAAGTAAAAATATTCCATAACATATTCTTCTTGGAGTGGGTTTTCGGTAAACAAATCATTAGAAAGCTCGTTCTTTATACTAAACATTAAATCGTCTTTCTCTTCTAGTTTCACCTGCTTTTTCAACTTTTTGGTTCTGCCTGAAATAGCATTTAAAATAGGATTTAGCGGAATAAACCCACCTCCTGTAGTCGCTTCGTTTAGTTTACGTTCACTTTGGGTTTTTAGTGGTCCTTGATAACTGGGAACGCCGGCTTTTTGAGATGTCATCGGTTCATCTTCAACACTAGAAACGTCTAACACCATATTTCCTGTTAATATTTTTCCAACGACTACTTGATCCAATTCATTTAATTGCTCCTCTAAAGTGACCACCAAGGTTTTATTCTGGATAATCTCAGCATCCATTAAAATAGATGTAATTTTATGTTGAATAGATGTAAAAATCAACGTATCATTTAAAGTTGCAGAAACCCGAAACGTACCATCTGCATTGGTAATCGTGAATTTCTGTGCAGTTTTATTAATAACGTGAATGTTCTCTACGTCTGTTGTACTTTGCACTTTCCCGGATAGCACTATAGTTTGTGAGTAACTTTGTTGAACTGTAACCAACAGCAATAAAAGAAATAATTTAATTCTGCCCATTGGTTTGTTTTAAAAACAATTCGCTTTGTTCTTGCAAGAATTCCATACGATTCATTTCATTTTTTTCTCCCAACATGCTTACTTCAAATCCGTTTTCGACACAGAATGCAAAAAAGGACTCAACCTGATTTAAAGGAATATTATAGGTTTCATTAATGTATTGTGGTGAATAAATATCGGCCAAATCCAAAGGTCTATTGTCACGAAGCATTTGAATTGTTTCCTTTTTTAATGGACCATTCAATATTTTATTGATTCCAAAAATATTGGCGAAATTCAACCCATTATAAAAAACACCAGGATCTGTAGCTATATTCTGTGGTTTTGAAAACTCGTCTTCACCAAATTCCAAATTACTCAAATTACCAAAACTCATAAGAATTGCTTTTTGAGTTTCTGCATTATTAACATCAACTAACAAATCGCCTGTTAATTTGGAAGGCAACAAAATTACTTCACTTAAAGTATTTATAGCTTCCACTAAAAATAATCGCAGTTTTTTAGAATCAATAACATCTTTTGTTATTACAACTGTTCGTGCTTCATATTGTAATGCCGAAATTTCCAGTACATCTTTAATAGCCACTTCCATGGTGAAATTACCTTCAATATCTGCAATGGTTCCTTTATTAGATGATATATTAAAAATGGTAACACCTTCTACATCGCTATTCGCAATAATTTTTCCTTCCACTTCAACACGTGATGTATTTTGAGAAAAAACAGTTCCAATTGTAAATAAAAAAAGAAATCCGAGTAATTGATGCTTCATAGTGGTAGGTTTAGTTGTGATAAAGAAACTATTTCAAATCTTAATTAAAATGCAAATAGCTGATAAACTTTTGTTAAATCCAATGTTTACTTAAATTTACAAAAAATTGGCTTATGAAACAATTACTTATTGCAAGCACATCAACTATTCATGGTAGTGGATATTTAGACTATTTATTGGACGATTTAAACGTATTCTTCAAAAATTGCCAAACTATTTTATTCATCCCTTATGCACGACCAGGCGGTATTTCGCATGACGCATACACCCAAAAAGCGCAAGAGGCTTTTCAGAAAATCAATAAAAATGTTATCGGTATTCATGAATTTGAATCGGCTGCAGACGCTATAAATCAAGCTGAAGGTATTTTTACAGGTGGTGGCAATACCTTTGTTTTACTTTCGCAACTGTATAAAAACAATTGTATTGAAGCTTTAAAGAATGCAATCCATTCCGGCACACCTTATTTAGGAACTAGCGCAGGAAGTAATATTTGTGGATTAACTATTAATACCACCAATGACATGCCAATTGTGTATCCACCAAGTTTTAAAGCGTTGGCATTTGTTCCTTTTAATATTAATCCGCATTATCTAGATCCAATTCCCAATACCAAACACATGGGTGAAACCCGTGAAACACGAATTAAAGAATTTCATGCCTATAATACATTTCCTGTTATTGGCTTGCGTGAAGGTAGTTGGTTAGAAGTAAAAGGTAAAACCATAACATTAAAAGGAACTTTAGAGGCGCGAATTTTTGAATATGAGAAAGAACCTTATGAGATTAAAAGTGATACTACTTTACAGCATTTAAAATAATTATGACAAGTGATTCCCATAAAATAGACCATTTTAATTATAGTGTTAAACGTATTTCTGCTGAAGAAACGTATGCTGTTAGGCAATCCATTTTAAGAGCTGGCAGACCCATTGACGATTGTGTTTTTGAAGGCGACACGCTAGAATCAACATTTCATTTAGGATTGTATTTTAAAGCGTCATTAATTGGTGTTGCAACCTATATAAAGAATAAAAATGCTGTTTTTCCTGAAGAATCACAATATCAATTACGTGGTATGGCTATTTTAAAAAAACATCAAAAAAAAGGGTTAGGAACACTTTTAATTCAGGCAGGTGAAGCGGAATTATTAAAAATGAAGGTTGACAGATTATGGTTTAATGCTCGCGAAGTGGCCACCAAATTCTATACAAATCATGGCTACAAAATTCAAGGAGACAGCTTTAATATTGAAAGCATTGGTATTCATTTTTTAATGACTAATAAATGATTAATGTTATTGAGTTATTAATTAATAACGGAATAACTAATATCAAATCAAAATAACTTTCAACTAGGCAATAAACGTATATCTTTGTAATTTAAATTTTTTACCACATTCACTATGAATAAAAAAGTGATATTAATGATTTTAGACGGTTGGGGGAAATCTCCTGACCCTAAAGTTTCTGCAATAGATCATGCTAACACACCATTTATAGATTCCTTATATTCCAAATATCCACATGCAAGTTTACGCACTGACGGTTTGCATGTTGGACTTCCGGAAGGTCAAATGGGAAATAGCGAAGTGGGACACATGAATCTTGGCGCTGGACGCATTGTATATCAGGATTTGGTGAAAATTAATTTGGCCGTAAAGAATAATACCCTCAAAGATGAACACACGTTAATTGATGCCTTTAACTATGCAAAAACCCATAACAAACCAGTTCATTTTGTAGGTTTAGTGAGTGATGGCGGTGTACATTCTCATATTAATCATTTATTCGGATTAATTGATGCAGCAAATCAGGCCGGTGTTACCAATTCGTATATTCATGCCTTCACAGATGGTCGTGATGTAGACCCACATTCTGGTTTGGACTTCATTTCCAAACTTGGGAATTTTATAATTAATTCACCAACCGAATTAGCAAGTATTACAGGTAGATATTATGCCATGGATCGCGATAAACGCTGGGAACGCATTAAGTTAGCTTATGATGCTTTGGTGAATGGCATTGGCGTACATTCAAAAAATGCTACGGACGCCATTCAGCAAAGTTATGATGCTGATATTACAGATGAATTTATAAAACCTATCGTCATGGTTGATGCGCAAAATCAACCAAAAGCAACCATCAAGGATGGCGATGTTATTATTTATTTTAACTTCAGAACAGATAGAGGTCGCGAGTTAACGGAAGCATTAACACAGGCTAATTTTCATGAGCAAAACATGCATAAGCTCAATTTATATTATGTAACCATGACGAGTTATGATGACACTTATAATAATATTCACGTCGTGTATCATAAAGACAATCTAAATAATACGCTTGGCGAAGTTTTAGAAACGCACAATAAAAAACAGATTCGGATTGCCGAAACTGAAAAATATCCACACGTAACATTTTTCTTTTCTGGCGGTCGTGAAACACCGTTTGAAGGCGAAACCCGTATTTTAAGAAACTCGCCAAAAGTAGCTACTTACGATTTAAAACCCGAAATGAGTGCCTACGAATTGCGTGATGCTTTAATTCCAGAATTGCAAAAAGGCGATGTAGATTTCGTGTGTTTAAATTTTGCAAATGGGGATATGGTTGGACATACAGGTGTTATGGCTGCAGCTATCAAAGCTTGTGAAGTGGTTGATACGTGCGTAAAAGATGTCGTAACAACAGCGCTTGAAAATGGCTATACCACATTATTAATTGCCGATCATGGCAATTGTGAAACCATGATAAATCCTGATGGTTCACCAAATACAGCACATACCACAAATCCGGTTCCAATAATTTTAATTGATAACGATTTAAAGTCTATTAAAGATGGTGTTTTAGCCGATTTAGCACCAACAATTTTAAAACTCATGGGAATTCCGCAACCGAAAGCCATGACACAACATCCAATTATATAAGCTAAATTTTGTATTTTAGGAATTAGAAATAGTATATGAATTTCACTGATAAACTTATTATAGCCGTCGATTTTGATGGAACCATTGTAGAAGATGCCTATCCAAAAATTGGTAAGCCTAAACTATTTGCTTTTGAAACACTTGAACGCTTGCAAAAAGAAGGTCACAGATTAATTCTCTGGACGTATAGAAGCGATATTCGCTTAGCAGAAGCTGTTGCGTTTTGTAAAGAAAATGGCTTGGAATTTTATGCTGTAAATAAAAGTTTTCCTGAAGAGCAATTCGATTATGCGAAAAGCCGAAAAATCCATGCGGACATTTTTATAGATGACAGAAATATAGGTGGTCTTTTGGGTTGGGGTGAAATTTATCAATTACTTGCCAACCCAAAATACCATCCTCATAAACTTCCAAAAAAGAAAGGATTATTTTCCTTTTTAAGAAGATAAAATTATCCTCTTATTAATTCGAAGTAACTTTTATCAACAGTCTCTTGATGATCAGGATGCGCTATATTTACTAATGCTTTCACGCGTTCTTTAATAGTTTTCCCGTATAAATTGGCAATGCCATATTCCGTTACCACATAGTGCACATGTGATCTGGTTGTTACCACACCAGCTCCAGGTTTTAAACTTGGTACAATTCTGCTAATTCCTGACTTTGTTGTAGATGGTAAGGCAATAATTGCTTTTCCGCCTTCACTTAATGAGGCACCCCGGATAAAATCCATTTGACCACCAACACCAGAGTACATGTGTGCTCCTATAGAATCTGCACAAACTTGTCCGGTGACATCCACCTCTATAGCCGAGTTTATAGCGACCATTTTAGGATTTCGTTTTATTATGGATACATCATTTGTGTAATTAGAAGCCCGCATTTCTACAAACGGATTATCGTCTACATAATCATAAAGTCGCTTGGAACCCATTAAAAAGGTTGTTAAAGCACGACCACGATTAATGCCTTTATAGTTTCCGTTAATGACATCGTTTAAAATTAAATCAATAACACCATCGGAAAACATTTCAGTATGCAAGCCTAAATCTTTATGATTCGTTAAGCGTGTTAAAACCGCATTTGGAATATTGCCAATTCCCATTTGAAGCGTGCTTCTATCTTCAATTAAACCAGCTACATGGATTCCTATTTTATTTTCAATTTCTGAAGGTGTTACCATGTCATGTGTTGGTAAAGCTTCATCACAATCTACAAAAATATTAATTTCAGAATGGTGAATAATACCTGCGCCATGCGTTCTTGGCATTTGGACATTTACTTGTGCTATGACAACATCTGCATTATCAATAGCTGCTAACGTTGCTTCAACAGAAACACCTAAAGAGCAATAACCATGTTTATCAGGCACAGACACATGAATAAAGGCATATTGTAAATCCACAATATTGCGCTTAAAAAGCAAAGGTAATTCACTTAAAAAAACAGGCGTATATGAACCGTTTCCAGCTTTTAAGGTATGACGCACATTTTTTCCTATAAAAAAGGAATTCACATGAAAACTATCGCGATATTCTGGGTTCGCATAAGGCGCATCACCTTCAGTATGTAATTGACAAATTTCCACATTGCGTAATTCTTCATGTCTATCTGTTAAAGCGCGAAGCAAAACTTGAGGCGCTGCAGCAGCTGCTTGAATATAAATTTTACTATTTGATTTTACGACTTTTACGGCCTCTTCTGCCGAAACTGATTTATACATAGGTTCCAATTTTAAAGTGTAAAGTTCGAGAAAAAGAATCAACTAAAACCTGTCAAAAGTCATATTCCTAAAGATTACATAGCTTGTATAAATTAAGTATCTTTGCACATATTTTTGAATATATGATTATAGTAAAAACAAGAGAAGAGATAGAATTAATGCGTGAAAGTGCTTTAATTGTATCTAAAACTTTAGGAATGCTTGCCAAAGAGGTAAAGCCGGGTGTTACCACATTGCAATTAGATAAATTGGCTGAAGATTTTATTCGGGAACAAGCTGCTATACCTGGGTTTTTAGGTTTGTATGATTTTCCAAATACGCTTTGTATGAGTCCAAACTCGCAAGTTGTCCATGGATTCCCAACAAATGAACCTTTGCAAGAAGGCGATATTATTTCTATAGACTGTGGTGCTATAAAAAACAACTACTACGGTGATCATGCCTATACATTTGCTGTTGGCGAAATAGATCCAGAAATTCAAACGCTTTTAGATGTTACCAAGCAATCTTTATATGAAGGGATTCGTGAATTTAAAGTTGGTAATCGTGTTGGAGATGTTGGTTATGCTATTCAAAAATACTGTGAAGACAGAGGTTATGGCGTGGTTCGTGAATTAGTAGGTCATGGCATAGGTCGTAAAATGCATGAAGATCCCGAAATGCCAAATTACGGCAAACGCGGTCGTGGTAAAAAGTTTATTGAAGGCCAAGTAGTAGCTATTGAACCTATGATAAACATGGGAACACATAGAATAAAACAACATCGTGATGGTTGGACCATTACCACTCTAGATAATAAACCATCGGCACATTTTGAGCACGATGTGGCTATTGTAGATGGGAAACCTGAATTGCTTTCTACGTTTGCTTATGTTTATGATGCTTTAGGGATTGTGAGTGATGAGGAGGATGCGTTTAGACGTGAACCGATTGTGCTTTAACTATTGTGCGGAGATTCAATAATTGGAATAAATGCTTTTACACTATTTTGACACGAATTTTACTAATTTGCACTAATGTTTGGAATCCAATTCTATAATGTTCAACAAAAAAACTATGTCGAATCTAATTTATAAAGAAGAAGCTTATAAAATTATTGGCATATGTATGGAAGTGCATAATCAGCTTGGAAAAGGTTTTAATGAAGTAGTTTATTCTGATGCGTTAGAAATTGAATTGATGGATAATAATATTTCATATTCGCGTGAAAAAAAATATGGAATTCTATATAAAGGGAATTTACTTCGACACAAGTATAAAGCAGATTTTATAATTGATGACAAAATCGTTCTGGAGTTAAAAGCCGTTGAATGTTTGCATTCTGCGCACTTGAAACAAACGTTGAATTATTTAGCAGTCTCCAAGTTAAAGCTAGGTTTACTAATTAATTTTGGTGAAGAAAGTTTAAAATATAAAAGAATCGTTCTCTAACTGATTCGTGAAAATCCGTGAAATCTGTGTCTAAAAATCTATTCAAAAAAATCCTAAACACCATACCAAGACCAATCTTAATCCGATTGAGTTATGTAGCACGTCCTGTTTTAGCTTTTTTTATGAAAGGCGATACCTATACAGATCCTATTGATGGCAAAAGTTTTAAATCGTTTCTACCATACGGTTACGGGAATCAGCGTGACAATGTGTTATCACCTTCTACCCTTTCTTTAGAACGTCATAGATTACTTTGGCTTTATTTACAAAATGAGACCAATTTTTTTACAGCTGAAAAAAGCGTGCTTCACTTTGCACCAGAACAATGTTTTTTAAAACGCTTCCAAAAACTTAATAACCTCAACTATACAACAACCGATTTAGAATCGCCAATTGCTGATGTAAAAGCAGATATTTGTAATCTTCCATTTGAAGATAACAGTTATGATATAATTTTATGCAATCATGTTTTAGAGCATATTCCAGATGACACCAAAGCCATGCAAGAATTATACAGAGTGATGAAACCAGGTGGTTATGGCATATTTCAGATTCCACAAGATTTAAATCGCGATAGCACTTTTGAAGATGATAGCATTACCGATAAAAAAGAACGTGCTGCCATTTTTGGACAATATGATCATGTGCGAATTTATGGCCGTGATTATTTTGATAAACTCCGTAATATTGGATTTAAAGCTGAAGAAATGGATTACACAGCTAAACTTACCGATGGTGAAATAGAACGCTATTGCTTGGCTAAAGGTGAGATTATTCCGGTAGTTTATAAATAAAAGTTGTTTCGCAAAGCTACACAGAGAAATCTGTCGTTTTTAACGACTTTTAGTGCTTTTACAGTTAGAAAACTATATGTAACAATTTGAATATTAATTAACCTGACCTTCTAAAACTTACTAAAATGACACATCAAATTATAATTGCAACAGCTGCTATTTTTGGAATGTTAGCCGTAATTTTTGGCGCTTTTGGCGCACATGCTTTAAAGAAAATCTTATCTCCAGATCAACTACAAAGTTTTGAAGTTGGCGTGAAATACCAAATGTATCATGCTATTGTTTTATTAGCTTTAGGTTTTAGCTCGTATAATGTTACCTCCACAACCTATTGGTGTTTTACTATTGGAATTGTATTGTTTTCTTTCAGTATATATGGGTTGGTATTATCTGATGCTAAAGGAAAAAAAATGCGGTTTTTAGGCCCCATTACACCTATTGGAGGCTTGCTTTTAGTTGCTGGATGGTTTTTATTATTGGTGAATGCGTTTTTATTAGTAATTTAATACTGTTTGATAAACAAATGGCGCTTGGGCTATTTATTTTTGAGCTCCTGAATTTCCAATATCATTTTTAATTAAAAAATCCTCCAATACCGGTAACGTTTTATCTTTAAAAACAAGTTGATGCCTACAATGCACCATTTGCAGAATCTGAAATGAACCATTCGTGTTTTTTACAAATTTCGAATTTCCTGAATACGCACCACTGGTATTTTCTAGTGTTTCAAATCAAAATAGATTTCAAACATTATTTTAACTTTTGTATAATCCCGAACATCATTACTAACCAAAGCATTTATTTTGGCTACATTACTGTCTCAATATCTTTAATATAGCGTCTTGCTTTACTAAAATATTCTAATGCGCTATCTAAATCGCCTTCCAACAAACTTATTTCCGACTTGTCTACATTTATAGCCCTAATTTCGGCATCAGATTGTGATAAAACAGGCAGTACAAAAAACATCAGAAATGCAGTAGTAAATAGAAATTTCATAAAATTATAAAATAGATTTAATTATAAAATATACTTGATACATATCGGAGCAGATGTATATCAACATGTTATAATCTAAAAGAGCAAGAAGTTTAAAAAAGAAAAAATGTGTAAACAGAAGTTTTTCTTACTATGTTAAATTAAGATTATAAAAAACACTTTTTAAAGCTATAATCTTAATTATTACAAGATTGGAAGTCTAAAACACTAGTTATCAGGAAAACCATTTATAGAAACCGTTTCAAATTCATTGAGGTCATTTTCAAAAATCAAAAACACTTTTAATTCAGGATGTGTTTCTAAAAATTCTTCAACTTTTTCAATTCCCATGGCTTTAAAAGCGGTAGCATACGCATCAGCAATCATACAATTTTCTGCAATGACTGAAATACTCAACAAATTGGTTTTGCTTGGATAACCTGTTTTGGTATCGATAATGTGAGAATAGCGATTTCCTTGGTCATCAATTTTAAACTTCCGGTAGGTTCCTGATGTTGCCATAGACTCATTTTTTAAGCTTATAGCATTTAAAATGGATTGTTCACCATCAAAATGTGGCATTTCTACACCTACTTTCCAACTGCTTTGTTTTTCTATATTGGTACCACGCGTTCGGATTTCACCACCAATTTCAACTAAATAATTTTTAACGTTTTTTGACTCCAAAAATAAACCAATTACATCCACACCATATCCTTTGGCAATAGCATTAAAATCAATAAATGTACTTGTGGGTTTAGTAATCGTATTATTCTTAATAGAAACTTTATTAAAACCAACACCGAGCATGAGGCTATCAATTTTAAGACTATCTAAAGCTACTATTTTTCCTTCAGGACCAAAATCCCAAGCGTTTACAACAGCTCCAATTGTAGGGTCGAAAGCACCATTAGTTGCTTGATAAATAGTGTTTGAAGTGTTGAATACATTTAAAAAATGATCATCAACGGAAACAGTTTCATTTCGGTTTAATTTTGAAATATCAGAATCTGGAATATAAGTAGACATAGATGTATTGATAACCGCAAACAGACTATCAAATTGTGGTTGATAATTGACTTCCGAATCGTAAATAACGGAATACATGGTTCCAAAAACTGGACCTGTTAACTTCGTATTTGTCGGTTCTTGATTACAAGAGACCATAAATATAACAAATGAAAAAGTAAATAATATATGTTTTAGTTTCATTTTAAAAGTATTTCAGTTCTTCGGATATCTCACCAAAATACGAGAATATTTTAGTTAACCGTTATTTTTAATTTAGGTTGGTTTCAATTACTTGAATTCCGTTGTATTCTATAAGATATTCTTCGTTTAAATAGATTGGTAAATCTTCGCCATCAGGATTACCTAATCCTACGCCAGCATAAAGCACTTTAGCATCTTTTTCAGCCGCGTGTTTTTTAAAAGTTTCCATCCAAACTATGTCATAATTATTTGGATTATCAGGCAATAAAACAGCCCGAATTATCACAAAAAAATACTGACTATTTTTATCAATACACACAAATTGCGGATGTCTTTTTAGTTTACTATTAATGGCTACAAATTCAAAACCACGCTGCTCCAAATCTTTACCAACATGGTTCATGGCTAAATTATGACGCTCTTGTTCTGTGAGTTCTTTTTTCATAGTGCAAAATTACAAATTATTAAAAAAACAAGGAGAATAATCTTATTTTAAATTAGTTCACTATCGGATTTAATCCGTGTCAATTATTCCCAATAAAAAAGCCAACTCTGAAGAGTCGGCTTTAAATTGTATTAATACATTCAGATTATCCTCCAAAGTCATCAAAACGAATGTTCTCATCTGGAATACCAAAATCCTCTCCCATTTTTTGAACTGCTTGGTTCATTAAAGGTGGTCCACAGAAATATAATTCAATATCTTCTGGTGCATCATGATGATTTAAGTAATTATCAATTACACAGTTGTGAATGAATCCTACGAAACCATCACCTGGTGCATCAATATTTTCTTTTACTTTCCAATTATCTTCTTCCATTGGTTCAGACAATGCTAAATAGAACTTGAAGTTCGGAAATTCTCTTTCTAATGCATTAAAATGCTCTAAATAAAACAATTCACGTTTCGAACGTCCACCATACCAATAGGTTACTTTTCTACCTGTTTTTAGGGTTTTGAATAAGTGATATAAGTGTGAACGCATTGGCGCCATTCCTGCTCCACCACCTACATACAACATTTCTGCTTCAGACTCGTTGATGAAGAATTCACCATAAGGTCCAGAAATAATTACTTTATCTCCTGGTTTCTGAGCAAAAATATAAGACGAAGCAATACCTGGATTTACATCCATCCAACCGTTTTTAGCACGATCAAAAGGGGGTGTTGCAATACGTACGTTTAACATAATTTCACGTCCTTCAGCTGGATAAGAAGCCATAGAATAAGCACGTTCAACCGTTTCTGTGTTTTTCATCACTAATGGCCATAATGCAAATTTATCCCATTCTGCTTGAAACTTATCAGGCGTTTCATGCTCTTCTGGATGTGCTGTAATATCCATGTCTGAAAATTTAATTTCACAGTTAGGAATTTCAATCTGGATATAACCACCAGCTTTGTAACCCATATCTTCAGGAATTTCAACAACAAACTCCTTAATAAATGATGCCACGTTATAATTACGAACAACGGTAGCTTCCCATTTCTTAATACCAAATACTTCTTCTGGAATAGAAATTTCCATGTCTTGTTTCACTTTTACCTGACAAGATAAACGTGCACCCTCTGCTAATTCTTTTCTAGAAAAATGTGGTGTTTCAGTCGGTAATGCTTCGCCACCACCATCTAGTACGTGGCATTCACATTGAATACACGTTCCACCTCCACCACATGCAGATGGTAAGAATATTTTATTTGCGCTTAAGGTAGACAATAATGTATCTCCAGAAGCTACTTCAATTTCTCTTTCTCCGTTGATTAAGATCTTTACGGGACCTGATGGAGATAATTTTTGTTTGACAACTAAAAGTAAAGTTACCAGTAGTAAGGTTATGATTAAAAACGCTATTACTGTTGTTATTACTGTTCCTAATGTTCCTGTTGCTAAAATCATATTACTCTATTACTTTAGTGTTTGCAGCTAATTCTTTAGCGTCTTCAGTTTGTATTTCTTGTACTTGTGCTGTTGGCTCTGTTGATGGTTCTCCTTCTTCATCTCCACCTGTTAACATACCACCAAAACTTAAAAATCCAATTCCCATTAAACCTGTAATTATAAATGTAATTCCGAGTCCTCTTAATGGAGCTGGCACATTAGAATATCTAATTTTTTCACGAATGGCTGCAATAGCTAAAATGGCTAAAAACCAACCAATACCTGAAGATATTCCGTAGTTAAGCGCTAAACCAAAGGTTTCAATTTCACGAGACTGCATAAATAATGAACCACCTAAAATGGCACAGTTTACCGCAATTAATGGCAAAAATATACCTAGTGAATTATATAATGATGGTGAAAACTTTTCAACAATAATTTCTACCAATTGCACCATGGTTGCAATAGTTGCAATAAACATAATAAAGGAAAGAAAGCCTAAATCCATTCCAGAGAAACCTTCTCCGTTGGCACTTCCATCTATCCAAGCTAATGCTCCAGGTTGTAGTAAATACTGATCTAATAACCAGTTTAAAGGGACTGTTATAGCTAATACAAATATTACAGCTGCTCCAAGACCTACGGCTGTTGCAACTTTTTTAGATACGGCTAAGTATGAACACATACCTAAGAATACCGCAAAGACCATGTTATCTATAAAAATGGACTTGAAAAATAACTCTAAATGCTCTATCATTTTTTTATTCTTTTAAATTTTCTACTGTAGTTTCTGTTAAGGTCTATTGAAAACGACTAACTGATTTAGTCTTCTATTAAATCTTTATTTCTACTACGTTGTACCCAAATAATTAGTCCGACAATAATTAATGCCATTGGTGGCATTAACATAAAACCATTATTTTCATATCCAAATGCGTAAATGCCTGTTGGTCCCGTTTCTGGACTCCCAATTGGATCTCCTAAAACTGGAATCCCAAAAAGTGTCCCTGAACCTAAAAGCTCTCTAAAGAAACCAACTATAACCAAAATCACAGCGTAACCTAATGCGTTTCCAACACCATCTAAAAAGGATCTCCATGGTTTGTTTGCTAAAGCAAATGCTTCAAAGCGCCCCATAATGATACAGTTAGTAATAATTAAACCAATAAATACAGATAGTGTTTTACTCAACTCATATTGAAAGGCTTTTAAAACCTGATCTACAATAATAACTAAAGATGCAACTACAACTAGTTGTACAATAATTCTAATTTTAGAAGGAATGATATTTCGCATTAATGAAATAACAACATTACCAACACCCATAACAAAAAGTACAGCAATACTCATTACTATAGACGGCTTAAGCTCCGCAGTAATAGCTAATGCTGAACAAATACCTAATACTTGAATGGTAATTGGGTTGTTATCTGATAACGGGTCTGTAATTAACTTTAGGTCTTTTTTTGTAAGTAGTGCCATAATTAATTGTTGTTATTTTTTAAGTTCATAAAGTATGGTAAATACAATTTTAAATCTTTCTTAATCATTGCCGTTACACCATCTCCTGTAATTGTAGATCCTGCAATAGCATCAACTGCGTGATCATCTTTGTCACTATTAACAGGGTCATTATTTCCTTTAGCAACAGTAATTCCTTTAAATACACCTACATCCGTTAATAATCTTTCACCATAGAAATCATCCATGAAATAACGTTGCTTAATGTTTGCACCTAAACCAGGTGTTTCACCAGCGTGGTCAAAAAACACACCTCTAACAACCATTTCTTCATCTAGAGCTACAAAACCCCAAATAGCATCCCAAAGTCCTTTTCCTCTAATTGGCACAACATAAACCGTTTTACCGTCTTGCTGACCTTTAAATATAGGTAAGTATCTTGACTCACCATTTTTAGCTTTAGATTGCTCTTTTTTAATGTCTATTAAATAAGGTTCTTTTCCAGCACCTTGTTCTTTAGAACTCATGAACTCATCACGATTCATTTCTTTTATGATATTGCCATCTTTTACTTCTAAAACAATTTGTTCAGAAATATTAGTTTCAAACGCTTCAGCAACTTTACTTGTAGAAATAAAAGCAATATCTCCTGTACCTTCATTTTCATTTACGCCTAAAGCATACAATATATTCTGTTGCTTTTCCTTTCTTTCATTTTCTTCAATATTAGGTCTTAAAGACGATGCTGTAAACGCTAATAATGAACCTACAACGACTACCATTGCTATTGCAAAAAATATCGTGTATGAATTTTTATCTGTATTAACTGCCATAATTATGCTGTTTTAACTTTTAAACGCTTCATTCTACGTTTCACATTACCTTGAACCACATAATGGTCAATAGTAGGAGCAAAAACGTTCATTAATAAAATTGCTAAGAATACACCTTCTGGGTAGGCTGGATTAAAGACACGAATCATTATAGAAATAAATCCTATTAAGAAACCGTAAATCCATTTTCCTTTATTAGTTTGTGAAGCTGTTACTGGGTCTGTTGCCATATAAACGGCTCCAAATAGTATACTACCAATAATTAAATGTTGCCAGAATGGAACATTCATTAATCCGTAAAACTTACTTGATTCTGTTATCCAACCAGCATCTACAACACCGTTGAATATTAAGCCCATAACTAAAGCACCAATAAGCGTACTTACTATAATTCTCCAGCTTCCCACTTTCGTGAAGATTAAGAATAATGCACCAATAATAATTAAGACTTTAGAGGTTTCCCCAACCGAGCCTGGAATAATTCCCCAGAACATATCCCAATAATCATACATTACAGAATTATTTTGAGCATAAGAACCTAAAATGGTTTCACCTGAAATAGCGTCTGGTGTTCCTTCTAAAGCTTTTGCCCCATGAACCCAAACCTTATCTCCTGACATCCACGTAGGATACGCAAAAAACAAAAAGGCACGAATAGTTAATGCTGGGTTCAGGATATTCATTCCTGTACCACCAAAAACTTCTTTACCAATTACAACACCAAAAACAACGGCTGTTGCTAACATCCATAATGGAATATCAACCGGAACAATTAATGGCACTAACATACCTGTTACTAAATAACCTTCTTCTACTTCGTGACCTTTAATTACAGCAAATAAGAATTCTACTGCAAGACCTACACCATAGGAAACGGCTACCAAAGGCAATACCGTCCAAGCTCCGATAATCAAGTTATCTAAAGTCCAGAATGATGCTCCTAAAAAACCTTTAGCAGATTCAATATCTCCTAAAGCTAAATAATGCTGATAACCGGCATTAAACATCCCAAATATTAAACATGGCACTAAAGCCATGATTACAATATTCATGGTTCTTTTTAAATCATCGGCTGCTTTAATATGAGTCCCATTATGCGTGGTCTCATTAGGCAAATACAAAAAAGTATGAAGTGCGTTAAACGCAGGAGCCATTTTGGTCCCTTTGTACTTCTCCTTTAAGTTATGTAAACTACTTTTTAAACTCATCTTTATATATATTTTTCATTTTACAGTGAAAATGAATCATTATCCAATTTCTTTTATCATCACGTCCAATCCTTTTCTGATAATGGCTTGGTGTGGTTGTTTAGACACGCAAACAAATTCAGTTAAAGCAAAATCTTCTGGAGCAACTTCATACATACCTAAAGCTTCCATTTCGTCTAAATCCTGATACATACACGATTTTAAAATCTGTAGTGGGTAAATATCTAATGGAAAAACGGTTTCATAGGTTCCCGTTAACACAAAATTTCTGTGTTCTCCATTTGTATTAGTATTTAAATCGTATTTTTTGTTTGGTGTTAACCATGAGAATGTTAACGCTCTAGATGTTGATATTTTATTGAAAACGGGCTTATTCCATCCAAAAAATTCATAATCATCACCTTCTGGAATTACCGTAATAGTATTACTGTAATAATCCAAGCTTCCGTCTGGTTTTACCTGTTTTCCAGATAATACGTTTCCAGAAATAATACGATCGTTTCCATCTTTATCAACGCCATTATCATAAACCATAGTAGCAACTTCACTACCAATTTTAGTTTTAAAGTAGCGCGGCTTTTTAACAGACGAACCTACTAAAGCTACTAAACGTTCTGCATTGAATTTACCTGTTAAAAGTAATTCACCAATGATGACTAAATCCTGCGGATTTATAGTCCAAACGGTTTCACCTTTATTTACAGGGTCAATTTTATTAATTTGCGTCCCCACGTTTCCTATTGGATGTGGACCCGAAACCTTATGAATTGACACACCTTTTAAACCTGCTAATGGCGAAGCACCATTTTTAGCAACCGAAACGTGTACTTTGCCTTCCGTTAATTTTCCTAATGCATTTACTGCTGCTTGTAATTCCGCTTCTTTTCCTTGAAGTACGAAATCATAATCAGCAACTAAAGGCGCAGAAGCATATCCTGAAATAAAAATAGCTTTTGGCAATCTTTCCGGATTTGCAATAATATCATACGGTCTTTGCTTAATAAAAGGCCAGCATCCTGATGCTAATAAATGTGTTTTAACAGACTCTGCAGTTGCAGATTCTATATTAAACACACCGTGATCATGGAAAACTTGCTCTTTATCCGCTTGGATTTTTAAAGCTAAAATGCGACGTTTGTCACCTCTTGGAATGTCTATTATTTCCCCTGATACAGGCGAAACAAATATAACAGCATCTTGAGCCTTATCATAAAAAATAGGCTCTCCAGCTTTTACTTTGGTTCCAACTTTAGCAATTAATTTTGGTGTAACACCGTGGAAGTCTTCTGGTCTAACAGTGCAAAAATTACTAATGATAGCATTTTCAGTCACCTTTTCAGCAGCACCTTTAAGCTTGATGTCTAGACCTTTTTTAATGGTAATGTCGTTTGACATATTTATAAATCTATTTGTTAATAGTAAAAAATATCATTCTGATTTTAATTGAGCTAAAATCGGTGCAAATTTACGAAATTATACATCATTTTATACCAGACTTCCATGAAGTTTGTTATTTATACCTATTCTAAATAAGTAAAATTATTTAGGCATAAAAATTGTTTATCTTTAACCCTTAAAACAAATATTGCATGTTTAAATCTTTTCTATCGGTATTCCTTATAATTTGTGGTCAATCCATTTTTTCCCAAATAGCACAGGAAGTGAATCCTCCTGGCTATATTAAATCCATAACCTTTCAAGGTCAAACACGCGAAAGTCAACTTCCTATTCTTGAACTAGGTCAACAATTAATCTTGGAATTTGATGCATTAAATGGTGATGAAGATGATTTCTATTATAAAATTGAACATTTTGATTATGATTGGACACCTTCGCAGCTCATGCAAACCGAATTTTTAAATGGCATTGATAATCAGCGTATTCGTAATTACGAAAACTCGTTTAATACCTATCAAATTTATTCACATTACATATTACGACTCCCAAATCAGCAAACTCGTGGCTTAAAAGTTTCGGGCAATTACATGATTAAGGTTTACAATGATTTAGATGAATTGGTTTTCTCTAGAAAATTTATGGTTCAGGAAAATTTAGCTAACGTTGGTGTTTCTATCAAACGTTCGCGCGATGTAAGGCAAGTGGAAAGCATGCAAAGTGTAGATATTGTTATTAACTCTGGGAATTTGCAATTTAATAATCCGCTGCAAACGGTAAAGACATTAATCATTCAGAATAATAATTTAAATTCCGCCATTAGGAATGTTCCACCACAATATACGTTAGGTAATGAATTAATTTACAAATACACCAAAGAAACCCTATTTGAAGGTGGCAACGAATATTTTTACTTTGAAAATAAAGATATTCGCGGCGCCAATGCTGCTATTCAATATATAGAGTTATTTGAACTGTACAGCAATTATTTATTCACCAATGTACCACGCTTTAACAAGCCTTATACGTACAATCCAGATATTAACGGTAACTTTTTAATTACAGCTATTGATGCCGAAAAACCTTCCATTGAAGCAGATTATGCTTGGATGCACTTTTCATTATTACTGAACGAATTACCTCCAAACCAATCTATTCATGTATATGGTAATTTTAATAATTATGCCGTTGATGAGTTCACCAAAATGACTTTTAATCCTGCAAAAGGTATTTATGAAGTTCCTATTATATTGAAGCAAGGGTTTTATAACTACAAATATGTTATTGTAGATAATCAAACCGGTAAAATAAATGAAAGTGCCATAAGTGGTAGTTTTTGGCAAACGGAAAACGATTATAAAGTGTTGGTTTATTATCGTGATTTAGGCGCCAGATACGACCGTATAATAGGTATAGGCGAAGGAAATTCCGTGAATATATCCAATTAAGCCACCTGTTAATCGACTAAAAACTAATTTTTTTTATTCTCGAGTAATATTTATTACATTAGCATTCATCTAAACCCTTGAAAACCTATTAATACCATGGTTCAACAAGTAACAAAAGGCATTAAAATTTCTGTAGAAACACATTTTGAAGGCACGTTTTATAAAGATTATAAAATTCAGTTTGCCTTTGGTTATAAAGTGACTATTGAAAACCAAAGTAAAAACACAGTCCAATTATACGCTAGAGAATGGACTATTTTAGACGCACTAAATAATGTAGAAATGGTTTCAGGCGAAGGTGTTATCGGTAAAAAACCGATTTTAAAACCAGGCGAATCCCACACCTACACTTCTGGCTGCTTACTTACATCGCCATTTGGAGCTATGCAAGGATTCTATAATATGATTAATTTAGAAACCGAGAAGAAATTTAAAGTGGCTATTCCTGCTTTCAGATTAAGCGCTCCTTTCGCATTAAATTAATAATACACCATTTATTCAGAAAAGCATTTCCTTTTCAATAACGTTTTCATCTTGCAAATTTGTGTATCGCATATTAACAAGCGAATTACATTTTTCAACTTGGGTAATACTAGTTGTTTTCACAAAACCTCTATCCATTATTAATCCGAATTCCGCATGCTGGTGACCAGCTGTTTTATGAAACTGCATGATAGATTCAGCCTGAAAATTAGTTTGCTTTTTAAATTCATCAAACCACTCTAATCGCAATACTTTCATAGATTCGGAGTATAAGGATGATGAAGACCATAAACGTGGTTCATTCGGCAATTTCTTTAGGTGTTTTTGATTCCCATCCCAAACCAATTGATATAGATCTAAAGTCTTTTCCCAATCCACAATGAGCATGGTAAATGGCTCAATATTTGTAAACCTATAAGTCTCAATTGTTTTTAAAAAATCGGGTGCTATTAAAACATCTTTAACCACTACGCCTCTACTCAATCTGTAATGATCTTCTTGTTCATGAGCCGTAAATCCACCATTCAACAAACAGACTAATCGGCTTTTTTCGCTGACACCAATCCAAGTACCTCCAGCTTTTTCATCTTTCGGATACAGTAATTTAACGTCATGCTCCATATAAAAATCAGGCGCTAGCGTTTCACGAATAGGCGATTCATCCCGATTTGAAGTGAATATAAAATCCGTATTATTTTTAGGAATAAAGGTTACTGTACACATAATTAAACGGTCGATAAATAAAAATGGAACTTACAAAAATCGACAAACTTTTAACGTGTTTTTAAGAGCTTTTCTATCAAAAAAATAGTTAAAAAATCGTACATTTGCAGCTTGAAAACAACATAAACAATTAAATACCAATATATTCATGGGAAAAGGATTCTTTAACGTACCACTAGCAGTAAATGAGCCTGTAAAAACTTATGCTCCAGGATCGCCAGAGCGCGAAGAAGTTTTAAAAGCTTATAAAGACATGTACAACAGTAAAGTTGATGTAGGCATGTACATCAATGGGAAAGAGGTGAAAACTGGAAACACGAGAACAATGTCTCCTCCACATGATCATCAACATATTGTTGGAACTTATCATTTAGCCGAAAAATCTCATATTGAAGAAGCCATTTCGACAGCTTTAGAAGCTAGAAAAGAATGGTCTCAAATGCCATGGGAACAACGCGCTGGAATATTTTTAAAAGCTGCCGAATTAATTGCAGGTCCTTACAGAGCTAAAATTAATGCTGCAACCATGATTGCACAATCTAAAAATATTTATCAAGCTGAAATTGACGCGGCTTGTGAGTTAATTGACTTTTTACGTTTCAACGTACAATTCATGTCAGACATTTACATGGACCAACCAGAGAGCACCAGTGATGCTTGGAACCGTGTGGAGTATCGTCCATTAGAAGGTTTCACGTATGCTGTAACACCTTTTAACTTTACAGCTATTGCTGGAAACCTACCGTCGTGTATGGCATTAATGGGAAATGTTGTTATTTGGAAACCAAGTAATAACCAAATTTTCTCTGCTAAAGTCATTATGGATGTCTTTCAAGAAGCTGGTGTTCCAGATGGCGTTATTAACGTTGTTTTTGGTAATCCAGGTATGATTACAGATACGGTTATGGCTAGTCCAGATTTTTCTGGTTTACATTATACGGGTTCAACACCGGTGTTTCAAGATTTATGGAAACAAATAGGAAATAACATAACAAATTATAAAACGTATCCAAGAATCGTTGGTGAAACGGGCGGAAAAGATTTTATAATAGCGCACAAATCTGCAAACGCTAAACAAGTAGCAACAGCTATTTCTAGAGGTGCTTTTGAATTCCAAGGTCAGAAATGTAGTGCTGCATCTAGAGCTTACATTCCAAGCAACCTTTGGGAGGATGTTAAAAAATATGTGATTGAGGACGTGAAGTCTTTTAAAATGGGTTCTCCAGAAGACATGGGGAATTTCATTACAGCCGTAATCAACGAAGGCTCTTTTGATAAATTAGCCAAGTATATTGACAACGCTAAATCAGATAAAGATGCTGAAATTATTGTTGGTGGAAATTATGATAAATCGAAAGGATACTTTATTGAACCTACGGTTATTGTAACAACTAACCCACAATACACAACGATGGTAGAGGAGCTCTTTGGCCCAGTTATGACCATTTATGTATATGATGAAAACGATTTTTCTGAAACATTAAAATTAGTAGACCAAACAAGTGAATACGCCTTAACAGGTGCTATTTTATCTACGTGTCGTTATGCTGTTCAAGAAGCTACCAATGCGCTTCAAAATAGTGCCGGTAACTTTTATATTAATGATAAACCAACAGGAGCTGTTGTTGGTCAGCAACCATTTGGAGGAGCAAGAGCATCTGGAACAAATGACAAAGCGGGATCAGCACAGAACTTGTTACGTTGGGTATCACCTAGATTAATTAAGGAAACATTTGTAACACCAGTTGATTACAGATATCCATTTTTAGGAGAATAATAATCCAAATCAATTTATTTAAAAGCCCTTATCAATACCTGTTAAGGGCTTTTTTATGTCGTTTATCCAAAGTATTAGTACTAATTCATTTCAGGCAGTATATTTAAGCAATCAATACGCATATACACATGAAAATAAACTACTTTTTATTAGTCGCACTGCTTTCTGTCTCTGTTTTTTCGCAGAATCAAAAAGCCTTCGAAAAATTTGATACAAAGGGAATGGAAACCAGCATTTTGGTTCCACAATCGCCCGTTGTTGACATTACAGATTACAACAACAAACCCATAAACACCTATAGTTTTTACCAAGCGTATAAAACCATAGCACAAAACGATTTTCAAGACCGTTTTAAGCCACTTTCAAGTTTAAAAGAAGACAGCAAACAAAGTTATTTTACGAAAAGTATTCCATTGGCCATTTTGCTCTCTGATTTTGAATCTATAACCGAACAAGCATTCCAAAACCAAGCCGTAACAAGAGATGCCCAAGGTTTCATTATTCGCAGAAACACAAATGAAGTTATTTTTGAGAAAAAAAACCTATCCATTGCTGCGCCTTTTAGAACGGAACACAAAGGATTAGAAACTACGTTTTCAATATCTTCAAATCACATCTTTAATACAACAAAAAATGCCATTGAAGAAATAGCTATTAATTTTGATGATGGTCAAGATTTCATACCAATAACTATCAATCAAAATTTACAAGTTTCCTATTTAGAACCTGGAGATAAAACACTGACATTTCAAATTACATTAGCTGATGGATCCATTATTTACCGTCAAGCCAAAATAGAAATCGCCTATTCCAACGCCGATTTAAATCGAAATTTCAATCGTATTATAACAACTTTCAATTCATCTATTACGCCAGATCTTTCGCCTTATGGTGAAACCACATCTTATAATGGAACAGGTGAATATGAATTGTTTTTAAGTGCTGATAATATTTTAGATAAACCTATTATTTTAGTCGATGGTTTTGATCCTGCTGATGGACGTGACATTGCCGGGATTTATGAACTTCTCAACTTTACAGAAAATGGAACGACTTCTAATTTAGGCGATTTGGTAAGAGACGAAGGTTTTGATGTTGTGATACTAAATTTCCCAATTTACACACGTGCAGCGGACAATAAAGTTATTGATGGTGGTGTTGATTTTATTGAACGAAACGCCATGCTTTTAGTAGAATTAATAAATACCATCAACGCACAAAAAATTGGCGCAGAAGACAATGTAATTATTGGCCCAAGTATGGGTGGATTAATTTCAAGATACGCCATAAATTATATGGAGAATAATAATTTAGATCATGAAACCAGGTTATGGATTTCTTTTGATTCACCTCACCATGGTGCTAATGTGCCAATCGGATTTCAACACCAGTTTAATTTTTTAGCTTTTGGCTTGGATGATTTTGCCGTCATAGGCGATCAGAATGTAGAAGAATTACAACCTATTATTGATGGCATGTTACGCTCTTCAGCTGCTAGACAAATGCTAGTAGATCAGTTTGAACCACATATTACAAATAGTGATGGCGTTTCTTTTAATGGATCTTTAGATTTACCTCAAGAACATCCATATAAGGCTATTTTAGACATGAGAATGAATAGTTTAACCACATCTGGATTCCCAGAATTAACGCGAAATATATCAATTATTAATGGTAGTGGTATTAATGCTAGATATCAAGATAATACAGCAGCAACAAATAGTTTAAATCCTGGCAGTCGCATTCTCAATGCCAATATTGATGTTATTTCAGGCGCCGAATTAAAAGCCGAAACACGTTTTACGCCCAATGCTAGTACACAAGTTTATAGTAGTAAAGTCCATTTGGATTTTGCTTGGTGGTTTCCTTTAGCAAACGACCGAATAAATAATGCCACATCTACAGCACCAAGTTTTTCCAATGGTGTAGATGCCGCTTCTGGCGGATTATTTGATATTTTAACCTTGACTGAAGATTTATCAACAGATGGTCTGGTAGGTGACTTTTTAAATTCCTTATCCACAGATTATTTTAATTTTATTCCAAGTGTCAGTTCTATGGCTTTTGAAATTACTAATAATGAAATCAATTGGTTTCATACACCAAGTAATGTAACCTCGGCTCGAGGAACTACTAGCACCACACCTTTTGATGCTTGGTACATGCCAAATGAAAATGAACCACATGTAACATTAACACCTCTAAATGTTGATTTTGCTTTAGACGAAATTATTTTGGAAACATTAAGTACAGATTCTTTTTCTGGAAACTTTATTAAACTCGAACAAAATCCGGTATCGCAAAGTTTTACAATTTTAAGCACTGAAGTTTATAACAATGTAAATATATTCATTGTAGATATTACCGGAAAAATTGTTTTACAATCAACTTTAGATCTAAACCAACGCACAAACGTTCCTTTTAAAATGGCTTCTGGATTATACGTTTTAAATGTAGAAAGTGAAGGCAATCAAATTTTAAAAACAAAATTATTGGTTAAATAAACAATCTTGAATCTTAATTAAAAGAGGCTGTCTTAAAAGTAGCTACGCGATGTCCAATTGAGCGCAGTTGAAGTTTTCATGTTTTTATAATCCAAACATTTCGACTGCACTCAATGTGATATTTAGAGTAAAAATTTACTTTTCAGACAGCCTCTTTTTAGTTTTATAAAATTTTATTCCGATTCAAAATTAAATATACTACCCTTTAAACTTAATGGGTAAATGAACCACCTTTTTAGTCTCAAAAAATTCCTCCGAATAAAAGTCGGAAATATTATAAATAGTTGCTGTTTTATAGTCTTGAAGTTCTTCAGATAAATCGCCTCCTTTTAAATACAAAATACCATTTTTAAGTTCATGATTTTGTTTTTTGGCAACACGCCCTTTTATCCAATGCACAAAAGTTGGCATGGCAGCTACTGCTCTACTGATGATGAAGTCCTAAGTATCTTTAGTTTCTTCTAAACAAGAACACATAGTGTTTTGAAAAATAATTTTATTTGATATTAGAAAAATTATTATTAATTTAGTTTAAATTGTAAAACTCATTGAATAAAACAATTTAAAAAAAGCTTTATATACTAATCTATAAAATTGAACGTATTATGAGAAATTTAAATTTACTCTACCTATTATTTATATGTATTGCAATTAACTTGACCTCCTGCGATAAAGATGAACAAGATTGTGTTAACTGCTTCACTGAATCTGAAGGCAATAGATCAATTATTATTCTAAATAATAAATTTGACTTTGACTTTTGGGAGGATATAGAAGAGCAATACACAACTTACATTTTGGAAGAAAAATTCAGTAAATTAAAAGCCAATTTCACTCTCACTTCTGATAATATTTTCGAAAAAAACATAATATCCTATATCGTTTTTACAAACAAATTTTATAAAACAAACGAAATAGTTGACCTTAATAATATCTTGGGAGTACAAATATATTTTTCGAAGGGTGAACAAATGTATATAGATGTATATAAAAATAATGATGGTGATTTCACAAAAATCAATGAACTTTCATCAACTGTGAAGCACCTTTCATTCAACGATATTTATGCTTGCTCAACAATTTTTGGAAATTGTGAAAAAAGTGTTTTTGTGTTTCTAAATAAAGAAGTAAGAACACCAACTAATAGTGAGGAATCTAATTTTAATAATAATATAATTAAATATAATTTAGACAATGAATTAAACAATGTAAATCAAGTTAGGATACCTGATGCTGGATCTGGCTGTAAAAGTCCTTGTAGCAAAACATCTAAAGGTCAATGCTCATATGTTAACGATAGTCCTAGACCCAGTTATTATAAATGTGTGAGAACCACAGTAGATGATTGTCCTTGGTCTAGAATGTCTAATAATGAAAATGAAACTAATATTATTTATGAATTAAGAGACCAATATCTAGCTCAAAACAGTAATTTAGGTCAAAAGTATGTTGATTATTATTATTTTCTGGGAAGTAATCAAAATTTATTTACAAATGAAATTTGGGATGAATTATCCCAAATTAAACCACTAATATTGGAAAAGGCAAACCTTTTCATTTTCGGAGAAAACAATAAAATTTTATTTGATAACAAGGACAAAAATGAATTTATTTCCGTAATTAATAAATTAAAGACGATTAATTCTGATATTGAATTTCAAAATATGTTAAATGACGTTAATCTAGACTTGAATTTTTATGCAAATAAGAAAATAAGTGAAATAAAAAATGACCTGAATTGATGATGCCAATAATTTAAAATAAATATTACATGGTTAGGAGTTTAAAAGCTTCTAACCTTTAAACTTAATCGGTAAATGAACCACCTTTTTTGTATCGAAAAATTCTTCTGTATAGAAATCGGAAATATTATAAATCGTAGCAGTTCTATAATCTTGAAGCTCTTCAGATAAATCGCCACCTTTTAAATAGAGAATCCCATTTTTAAGATCATGATTTTGTTTTTTGGCAACACGACCTTTTATCCAATGAACAAAAGTTGGCATAGCTGCTACTGCTCTACTGATGATAAAATCATAAGTATCTTTAATTTCTTCAACACGTGCATGTGTGGTTTTTACGTTGGTTAGCTCTAAACCTGCAACAACCTCATCCACCACTTTCAATTTTTTGGCAATACTATCTACCAAATGAAACGAACATTCTGGAAATAAAATGGCTAACGGAATGCCTGGAAATCCACCACCAGTTCCAACATCCATCAATTTAGTGCCTGGCTTAAAATCTATCACTTTTGCAATAGCCAAGGCATGTAAAACATGGCGTAAATACAGCTCATCAATATCTTTTCTGGACACGACATTAATTTTCAAATTCCAGTCTTGATACAACGTTTCTAATTGCGTAAATTTAGCAATCTGATCTTCCGTTAGGTCAGGAAAATACTTTAAAATGAGTTCCATATTCTTCGATTTTCGACAAAAGTAGGTAAATTTTTGTGCATATTTTTATGAAAACTTTGTGTTCATAACGGCTCATTATAATTATATTTGCATAAATATGTGTTACAACATGGTTTGTAAGTACATTTTAAATTACATAGTATGACAAATAAAACCCTTTCTTTCTCAAGAAATGATTCTGCAAAATTCTTCAGAACATTGAATAAGCGTGTGAATGATTATTTCAAAGAGAATAACATAAAAAAAACAGGCAACTGGACTTTATATATTAAAGCCATTGTCATGTTTACCCTACTTTTAGGACCATTAGTACTTTTATTAACGGTAACCATGCCTGGCTGGTTGCAAATAATTTGTATGGTAGTCATTGGAATTGGTATTGCTGGTGTTGGAATGAACGTGATGCATGATGCTAATCATGGTTCTTTTTCAAGTAAAAAATGGGTAAATACTTTAATGGGAAGTAGTATCCATATTTTAGCAGGAAACGATTACAATTGGAAAGTACAACATAATGTTTTACACCATACGTACACGAATATTCAAGGTCATGATGAAGATATTGATGCTGGACGTATTATCCGATTCTCAAAACATTCTAAATGGATGAAAATCCACCAATACCAGAAGTATTATGCATTTCTACTATATGGACTATTAACTGTAAACTGGGCAATTACAACCGATTTCAAACAAACCTATATTTACCTAAAAAGAAAATTATCTTATGGTGAGTTTCCAAATCCTGCTACACAATGGACCAAGTTAATTATTGGTAAAATATTATATTATTCACTTTGGGTGGTTTTACCATTAGCGCTAGGCTTTGCCTGGTGGAAGGTGTTAATCGGATTCTTAATTATGCATTACACAGCTGGTGTAATTTTAAGTGTAATATTCCAATTAGCACATGTTATGCCAAACACGGAAATGCCGTTGCCTGATGAAAAAGGGAATATGAAAAATACCTGGGCCATTCACCAGTTATTTACTACGTCTAATTTTTCACCAAAAAGCTGGATGGTAGAATTTTACACAGGTGGTTTAAACAGACAGGTAGAACACCATTTGTTCGCTCATATTAGTCATGTTCATTACAAAAACATTGCTAAAATAGTAAGAGAAACAGCGCATGAATTTAGCTTACCTTATAATGAATACAATTCAATTTGGACCGCTATTGCTGAACACTACAACCAATTAAAAACACTTGGCGCAAAACCAAGTATGGCTTAATTTTTATTTACTTTTAAAAAGATATTTCTAATGAATGTACTTTCAGATAGAGTTTTAAACATGGCCACGTCTGCCACATTAGCTATGGCAGCTAAAACGCGCGAATTACGTGCGGAAGGCAAAGATATTATTGGTTTGAGTTTGGGTGAGCCAGATTTTAATACACCAGATTATATTAAAGAAGCAGCTATTCAAGCCATTCATGATAATTACAGTTCGTACACACCAGTTGATGGTTATGTAGAATTGAAACAAGCCATTATCACCAAATTTAAGCGTGATAATAACTTAACATATACCTTACCACAAATTGTAGTTTCTACAGGTGCTAAACAAGCACTTTATAATGTAGCACAAGTGATGATTAATCCAGGTGATGAAGTTATTTTACCTTGTCCATATTGGGTAAGTTATGCAGATATTGTTGCCCTTGCCGAAGGTGTTCCTGTAGAAGTAGAAACTAGTATTACTACCGATTTTAAAATGACACCGGCACAATTAGAAGCTGCTATTACACCAAAAACAAAAATGATTTGGTATAGTTCGCCTTGTAATCCAAGTGGCTCACTTTACAGTAAAGAAGAATTACGCGCTTTAGCAGATGTGCTTCAAAAGCACCCAAATATTTATGTAGTTTCTGATGAAATTTACGAGCATATCAACTTTACAGAAAACGGTCACGCTAGTATGGCACAATTTCCAGATATGTTTGACAGAACCATTACTATAAATGGTGTTTCTAAAGCGTTTGCTATGACAGGCTGGCGAATTGGCTATTTAGGTGCTCCAGAAAATATTGCTCGTGCCTGCAACAAAATGCAAGGTCAAGTAACGAGTGGTGCTAATAGCATTGCGCAACGTGCTGTGATTACGGCTTTAAACGAATCGCCAACACGCGTGAAATTCATGGTTGACGAATTTAAAATTCGCAGAGATTTGGTGTTAACCTTATTAGATGATGTTCCTGGATTTATTAATAATACACCAGAAGGTGCGTTTTATGTATTTCCTAATATTTCGGCTTTCTTCGGAAAAACGCTAAAGGGAACAGCCATCAATAATGCAACCGACTTCTCATTATTCTTATTAGAACATGCGTTAGTGGCAACCGTTACAGGTGATGCGTTTGGTGATCCAAATTGCATTAGATTATCTTATGCTGCTAGTCAAGCACAAATTGTGGAAGCGATTAAGCGGATTAAAGATGCTGTGACTTAAAGGTTAAAAGAATTTATTAATTGAATAAAAAAATCCACTTCGCTTGAAGTGGATTTTCTAATTTTTATATTACCTATTCCTCCAAAAGAAAGGCGTTAACAAGATTAAAACCGTAAGTAGATTATGAACTCAATAAACATAAATGAAGCGCTTCTCGAAATATACGTAGAACTACGTACAAACAAAATTGATTAAAAGTTATATTTTTGACAAAATAAATAGACAAATTTATATTAACTAAACTGACTAAATCATTTAAACGATCTTACAGACTGATCATCTTAATAGCAAAAACAAAGTTAAATTTAATCGATTATATGAATAAAAAACATCTCATATTTTCACCAAAAAGTAAAAAATGAATCTAATTAAAACATGAAGAAATAAGTATTTATTATTAATTCTAATTGCAATAAGCGTGTTTTATTCTTGCAGCACTGAAGAAAAAAAAATCGACACTGCTGAATTGAATCTATTTAAGACAGAATTAAGTATTTTTGAAGATAGTTTAAAAAACAATGATGAGTATGTTAATAATTTACAAAATACTATAGAGCAGGAAGATGTGTTTTCTGAAATAAACGAATACGATTTTTTTGGAATCCAATATTCTCAATTCCTAATTGATCTAAATGAATACATTACTATTAATGAAATATCCAGCTCGGATAGCATAGCTATTCGGAATTATATTGAGGGAAATTTAACTCCTATTTTAAACAATTTGTCATTGGAGAATTCAGAGACCAATGAGTTCGAACAATTACTTTTAGAGAGCTTTGCCAATAACTCTGATATCGATAATGTTATTTTGTTCTCAAAAGAATATGAGAATTTTGTTCACGAAAATTTCTCCGACGAAATAGAGAGAAAGCATATATTATCAACTATTTCAGGATATAAATGGATAGCATATAATTTATATTATAAGAATTTAGACAATGCTGATGATGTTATAACTTCATCATTGACTGACGGATCATCTTCTGGAAGTGGTGGTAGTTCTATTGCGTGTGGTCGTAGAACTGGTATAGAATATTGTTTGTGTAAAAAACTACAATCAAGAGAAGGTGATTGGACTTGGGTTGATACAGCTTATTTTTTAGCAACTGGAGCGGAACAATTGGCTATTGACTTAGCATCATGTATCGCAGCAGAAATTGAAAAACCATGATAAAACACATAAAACCATTTGTCTTTATATTGCTATATTTAATTGTGATTATATTTATAAAGGCAAATTATTATTTGATATTAATTTTATCAATATTATTAATATTATTTGCAATAAGTAAATTAAATAAACAAAGAGATTTTTTACATTTTAAATTGTCATATATGTTTTTAATTTTATTGGTTATAGTATCATTTATTCAATTGTATTATGGTAATCGTATTTTGAATTTTTGTATTAAGTTATTGGTATTAGTGAATATATTGATACCAATATTTCTAACTTTAAGAAAAAGTGAAGTAAATAAGAACTTAATCTTTGAAAATAGTGTAAATCACTTCTTATACACTTTTATCTTAATTTCTTCCATAAACGAATAATTGAATAAAAAAATCCACTTCGCTTGAAGTGGATTTTTTTTTATTTTTAGATTACCTATTTCTCCAAAAGAAAGGCGTCAACAAAATCAATACGGTAAACAATTCCAAACGCCCAATCAGCATTAAAAAGGCTGCCCACCATTTTGCTAAATCAGGTAAAGATGCATAATTATCAACTGGACCAAAATCGCCAAAAGCAGGACCTACGTTTCCTAAACTAGAAGCTGCAATTCCTATGGATGACATGAGGTCTAATCCAAACATAGAGAACACTAAAGAACCTACAATAAAGGACAACATATATAGAATAAAGAATGCTAGAATATTAAATACAATATCTCCTGAAACCGCTCTGGAGTTGTAACGGACAGGCAAAATAGCATTAGGATGTAAAGCGCGTTTGAATTCTAAAAAACCATTGCGTATTAAAATTAAATGTCGCACCACTTTTACACCACCTGAAGTACTGCCTGCTGAACCTCCTAAAAACATCAACCCAAAAAAGAATACCACTAAAAATGGTGACCATAAGGTATAATCGGCTGTGATAAAACCTGTAGTTGTAATAACGCTTAGCACCTGAAACATACCATGACGAAGGGCACTTTCTGCTTCACCCCAAACCATGGGATGAGCTATGGATGATATAGTTGGATCTGCTTTGAAATAAATTATGGCAGCCGCAATGATGGTAAAAATCACAATAAAAGACAGGTAGAGTTTAAACTCGTCATCTTTTAATATTTTCTGAACTTTCCCTTTAAATGCAAAATAGCTTAAAACAAAATTAGTTCCTGCTAAAAACATAAACAGGATAATGATATACTGTATAACAGGTTGGTCATTCCAATACGCTATACTCGCATTTTTAGTTGAAAACCCACCCGTAGACAAGGTACTCATGGCATGATTCATGGCATCAAATAAATTCATTCCAGCCACTTTCAACAAAATAGTTTCGGCTACGGTATACCCAAAATAAATAAGCCATAATCGCTTCGCAGTATCGGTAATTCTTGGATGCAATTTATCTGCATTGGGTCCAGGTGCTTCGGCAGCAAACAACTGCATACCTCCTATTCCCAGCAATGGTAAAATAGCTATGGCTAAAACAATAATTCCCATTCCGCCAATCCAATGTGTCATACTACGCCAAAAAAGCACCCCTTTTGGAATAACTTCAATATCATTCAGAATGGTAGCACCTGTAGTGGTATATCCAGACATGGTTTCTAGAAATGCACTGGTAAAATCTGGAATAGCACCTGTAAAAATATAAGGCAAGCATCCCGAAAAAGCCATAATAAGCCAGCCAAAAGTAACCACGACATAACCTTCACGTTTATCCATAATTTTCTTATGATCACGTGTTGGGTACATCATTGAAGCACCTAATAGCAGCGTGCTAATACCTGCTAAAAATAATTGAAACGTAACACCATCTTTATAAATATAGCTTATGAGTGTAGACACGAGCATAAAGCCACCATTAAATAGAAGCAGTAATCCTAAAAAGTGAAAAATGATTTTATAATTCAGTTTCATACTTACAAGAACAGTTTTTCAACCTCTTTAATAGAACGTGGCAAACCGCAAATTACGACTAAATCACCCTCTTGAATCTTGAAATCTCCCAAAGCAATATTTCCAATCCCATCTCTTATAACGCCTGCAATAATAGCAGATCTTGGAAAGCCAGCATCTTTAATTAATTTATTGCAAATTTTTGAACGTGCTTTCACTTTAAATTCTAAAAGCTCGGCATCCATATTATTTAATTTGGTCATGGCTAATACTTCACCACGCCTTACGTATCTAAAAATTGTATTGGCAGCTAATAATTTTTTATTTATTAAGGTATCAATTCCTATGGATTGCGATAACTCAAAATAATCCATGTTTTCAACCAAAGAAATCGTTTTTCTAACACCTTTTGATTTGGCTACCAAACTGGACATGATATTAATTTCACTATTCCCTGTTACGGCAATAAAGGCATCCATATCCGCAATGTTTTCTTCATTCAATAAATCAACATTCCGACCATCACCATTTATGACCAGTACATTTGGCAACTCATCGGCAATATCAAAAGCACGGTTTTTGTCTTTTTCAATCAACTTCACATTAAAACCGCTAGAAGCTAAATCGCGAGCTGTTTTATAACCAATTTTACTCCCTCCAAGAATCATGACATTCTTAATTTCTGTATTGATTTTGCCCGTAATTTTACATAATTCTTCAGCACCACCTTCTGATGTTATAAACACCACATGATCGCCTTCCTTTAGCTGGGTGTCTCCTCTAGGAATAATGGTATATTGTGTACCAAAACGTTGAATAGCGATTGGCACAAAATGTATATCTGGAAATATTTCGGCAGCTTCTTGGACTGTTTTTCCAGCAAAAGGCATGGTTCTAGACAAGTCTAATCCAACCATAGTAAGCGCACCATCTTCAAAAGCATAGGTGTCACTAAAAGCGGATTGAGATAGTAATAATCGGATTTCTGAAGCCGCTAAAGCTTCTGGTGAAATAAGTTCATCAATACCAAATTTGGTAAAACCTACTTCATCTTTATGTTGAATAAATTCGGTGTTTGATATTCTAGCAATTGTTCGTTTGGCACCTAGTTGTTTCGCCAAAACACAAACCGTAATGTTGGTTGTTTCAGAAGATGTTACTGCAATCACCAAATCACTTTCGGCAACACGCGCATCTTTTAAAATAGAAATTGAGGTTGAATCGCCTTTCATAACCTTTATATCCAAATGATTATCTGCATTAAGCAAACATTCTTTATTGGTATCTATCAGTGTAATTTCTTGCGATTCAAAAGACAATAGTTTTGCTAAATGAAATCCGACTTCACCAGCACCCGCAATAATAATTTTCATCTGCTTACTTTTATTGTTTTTTCAATGGTCAGATGGAACCTTAAATAATTAAATCTATTATAAGCTTGCATCCTACTGCAAAAATTTAATCAATTTCGGTTTCATGTAGTTTTTTCCTAAAAAGTAGTACAAAGATAAAGGAAAAAATAGGACTTCTATAAATTTCAATAGGTTATAATAAATTACCATGTAGTTGCTTAATGGTTATGTAATAGTTTATATTTGCGAAAAAAATCACAAGTTGTCAAAAGTAAATCCATATAAAGACAGTAACCTAGGAAAGAAAGAGCAGGTTACAAAAATGTTTGATACTATTTCTGGAAATTACGATGGTTTAAATCGTGTAATTTCCTTTGGTATTGATGTGTCTTGGCGTAAAAAAGTACTCGCTATAATTAAGGCTAGTAATCCTGAAACTATTTTAGACATTGCTACTGGAACTGGCGATTTAGCTATTATGCTTGCGCAAACCAATGCCAAAAAAATTGTTGGCTTTGATATTAGTAGCGGTATGTTAGAAATAGGTAAACAGAAAGTAGCCCATAAAAACCTAGATGATAAGATTGATATGGTTTTAGGCGATTCTGAAAACATGCCATTTGAAGATAATTCCTTTGATGCTATTACGGTTGCTTTTGGTATTCGAAATTTTGAAACCCTAGAAAAAGGCTTATCTGAAATTCATCGTGTGCTAAAACCTGGAGGTACATTCGTTATTCTTGAAACGTCCATGCCAACCAAAACACCTTATAAACAAGGTTATAAATTTTACACTAAAAATATTTTACCAGTTATTGGAAAATTGTTTTCAAAAGACAAAACGGCTTATGCATATTTATGCGAATCGGCTTCTGTTTTTCCTTTTGGTGAGGAATTAAACAATATTTTGCGTAAAATTGGGTTTACTAATGTGAATGACTTGCCACAAACATTTGGTGTGGCTACTATTTATACATTATCAAAATAGTTTTATGAGAAAACACCTTGTCCTTTTTGGGTTTATTTTACTATCGCAAGTAGCTTCGGCACAATTATTTTCAAAAGAAAAAATCAGAAATCTTGAAACTGAAGATAAAAGGCTTTTAAGTTATGGTTTCTATTTAGGCTACAACAGTTATGATTTCAATTTTGATTATAACACAGATCAAGCTGATATTTTAGTTCAGAAAACAGGTGGCTTTAGTGTTGGTTTAGTCGGGAATTTACGTGTCATGGAATATATGGATTTACGTTTTGAGCCCGGCTTATATATTACAACACGGAATTTAGAATACTCTGAAACCTATTTTCAAGGTATGGAATTTACGGATACAGATTTGAAGCGCGAAGTAAAATCTACCTATATCCATTTTCCTTTATTAATGAAATTTTCTACCAAACGTATTAATAACTTTAAGCCGTTTGTGGTTGCTGGATTATCAACAGCATTAAATTTATCAAGCAACGAAAATAACCCAGACGATAATAGCAGCGGACAATTTAGAACTAAAAAGAATATGTTCTTTTATGAAATTGGTTTCGGCGTGGACTTTTATTTATACTTCTTTAAATTTACACCTTCCATTCGAGGCGTTTTTGCGCTTAATGACGAAATCATCCAAGATAAGGATCCTAACAGTCCATGGACAAGCAATGTAAATACCATGAAAACACGTGGTGTGTTTTTAAACTTTACGTTCCAGTAGTTGTTTGTTGTTAACAAAAAATGAATAATTCCTGTTTCAACTCAACAACCAACACCTTAACAATTAACCCCTTTTAAACTCACTCAACAAAATAGCTGTTGCAGTAGCCACATTTAAGCTTTCAGTAGCTTGAATTGAACCAAAACGCGGAATACAGACACGTTTTGTTATCTGTTTTTCAATAGCTTCAGAAATGCCATTAGCTTCATTTCCCATAACTAAAACGCCTTCTGGAATTAATGCTTCTTTATAGACATTGTCACCATCCATAAAAGCACCATAAATCGGGGATTTTGTCGCGCTCAAATAGGTATTCAAATCCGTATAATTCACGTGAACACGTGTAATAGAACCCATGGTTGCTTGAATAACCTTTGGATTATAACAATCTACGGTTTGTTCACTACAAACTAAATTTTGTATTCCAAACCAATCACATAACCTGATAATTGTTCCTAAATTTCCTGGATCGCGAATATCATCAAGCGCTAAAATAAAACCATTATTAGGCAGCTTTTCAGCTTTGGGAATTTTAAAAACAGCTAAAGCTTGATTAGGTGTTTTTAAGGAACTGATTTTCTTTAAATCTTTCTCTGTAATAAGCGTTTCCAATTCAGAATCTAAATTAAAAGTCGAAACGGCATACACGTGTTGTAACTCCAGATTAGAATTTAAAAGCTCTTGAATGGTTTTTACACCTTCGGCAACAAATAATCCGTGCTGCTGTCGGTACTTTTTTTGTTTTAAACTCGTTACTAGTTTTATTTGGTTTTTTGATAACATGAAACCGATTTTAATTGGTGCTAACAAAATTAGAAATAATAAAACACAAACCTTTCAAAATGTGTCATTATATATATGCTTTATTTCCGTGGAAATAATGTATTTTTGAAGCAATTATTATATTTTTTGTCAGTCCAAATTACATACAAAAATCATCACTAAATTTTTATAAATCAGTATCCTTGAGAATACATTCTTCAAAAATAGCATTTTATATTACGTTCGCTCTGTTTTTTGTGTCTTGTAATACCATAAAACATGTTAAAGAAGATCAGCAATTACTGACTAAAAATACCGTTTCTGTCAACGATAAAGTTAATAACACAGAAACCGTGAACAACTTACTTTATCAGAAACCAAACCGAAAACTATTAACGATTCCCATTCGGCTGCATATTTATAATTTAGCACGGCCAAATATCGATTCTATTTTAAAAGCAAATATTGCTAAAAAACCCAATCGCGAGGAAAACTTGGAACGCTTTCTTTCCAAAAAGCAACTAGATCAATATATAGAATCCAGAAAAGGTATTAATACCTGGTTAAAAACCACAGGTGAAGCACCAGTTATTTTAAATGATGAAAAAACCAAACGTTCTATAAATCGGCTGGAAGCTTACTATTTTCATAATGGTTGGTTTACTGCCAAAGCAACATCAGAAACCACGAAAATAGATTCTAGTCGTTCAAAAGTGGATTATTATGTGACCACAGGCAATCCGTATATCGTTGATTCTTTAAGCGTGAAAATAGCATCACCAGCTATAGACACCTTATATAATAAATCTAAAAATCAATCGCATATTCAATTAAACAAACAGTATAAAACTATTACGTTTGAACAAGAAAAAGACCGATTAACGGATTACTTTAGAAATAATGGTGTATATCATTTTAGTGAAGATTATGTGTACTTTGAAATGGATACTATTGACACAGAAAAAAAGGTGAAAGTTGAATTACAAATTCAAGATCGATTAATAAAAAATGATGATTCATCCAGGCGTGAACCATTCACGATTTACAAAATAAAAGACGTCAACATTTATACAGATTATTCCTATCAAGATCGGAATAAGATGCAAAAAGACTCCATGCAATTTAAGGGTTACAACTTGTTTAGTAATGACAAATTACGCTTCAAGCCAAAAGCCTTAACGGATGTTGTTTTCATTACACCAGACTCTACTTTCAGAGATCGTGACAGGACTTTATCTTATAGGCATATTTCAGAATTGCGAACCTTTAAATATCCGAACATTGAATATGTTGAAAATGCCGATACCACATTAACTGCCAATGTTTATTTAACACCTTTAAAGAAATTTGGTTTAGAATTTAGTGCCGAAGTTTCGCAAAGCAACATTCAAACTATTGGACTCTCTTTTAATCCGTCTGTCCTTATGCGAAATGTTTTTGGTGGTGCCGAAACCTTGCAACTAACAGCTTTCGGATCCATAGGAGCTTCTAAAGATGGCGCCAATGATGATGATAAATTTTTTGATATTAATGAATGGGGAGCCGATTTAAAATTAACAGTTCCGCGTTTATTACTACCATTTAATACGGAGAAACTCATTCCAAAAAGTATGTCACCCAGCACCCGAATGAGTATTTCCACTTCCAGTCAAACCAATATTGGATTGGACAAACAAACGCTTTCTGGAACACTTAATTACCGCTGGAAACCGAATTTTAAAGTCACAAACCGATTCGATTTATTTAGTGTTCAATATGTAAAAAACTTAAATCCAGACAACTATTTCAACGTTTATAGCACATCGTACAATACGTTGAATGATATTGCTCAAGACATCAATTATATTGGGCTTAATGATGAATTAGGCATACCTGATCAAGCCAATGAATTTATTCAGGAATCTATAAGCAATAATCCACCAAATGGTTTAACACCAGACAATATTCAAAATATCAATTACATAAATGAACGTCAAGAACGTTTAACCGAAAACAACTTAATTATTGCCTCTAGTTATAATTTTGTACGCGATAATAGAACGAGTTTATTCGATGAGAATTTCTCCATTTTTAGAGGGAAAATAGAATCTGCAGGAAACTTGCTTTCTCTAGCATCTAGCGCCTTTGGAACACCAAAAAACACCAATGATAATTATGAGATTTTTGATGTTGCGTATTCACAATATATTAAAACTGAATTCGATTATATAAAACATTGGGATTTAGGCAAAAAACAAGTTTTAGCACTTCGAAGCTTTTTTGGTATTGCCATTCCTTATGGTAATTCCAATAGTATTCCCTTTTCAAAAAGTTTCTTTGCTGGAGGAACTAATGATAATCGTGCTTGGACTGCTTATAGTTTAGGGCCCGGAAGCTCAGACAGTAATGATGAATTTAATGAAGCCAACCTGAAGTTAGCCTTCAATTTAGAATACCGGTTTAATGTGTTGGGCGATTTTTATGCCGCCTTTTTTGCCGATGCCGGAAATATATGGAACGTACTCGATAATATTGAAGATCCACAAGCAACCTTTACCAGTTTCCAATCTTTAGAAGATATTGCATTAGGAACAGGTTTTGGATTGCGTTACGATTTTGGCTTTATTATTTTCCGTTTTGACACCGGTTTTAAAACCTACGATCCATCCTATGAAATGGGCAACCGCTGGCTTAATGATTATAATTTCACCAATGCTGTTTATAACATTGGTATCAATTACCCGTTTTAAGCTATTAATTTTATTATTTTTGTTTCTTTAAAACCACAAACTATGTCACATTCTATTAAACCAGGCGTTGCTACTGGACACGAAGTTCAAGCCATTTTTAAACTAGCTAAAGAAAAGGGCTTTGCCTTACCAGCTGTAAATGTAGTTGGTTCCAGCTCTATAAATGGTGTTTTGGAAACGGCTAGAGATTTAAATGCGCCCGTAATTATTCAATTTTCAAATGGTGGTGGTGTATTTAATGCTGGAAAAGGCTTGAGTAATGAAAATCAAAAAGCCGCTATTGCCGGTTGCATTGCAGGTGCAAAACATGTGCATTTAATGGCAGAAGCTTATGGCATTCCAGTTATTCTTCATACAGATCATTGTGCTAAAAAACTATTACCTTGGATAGATGGTTTACTAGATGCTAGTGAAGTGCATTTTAAAGAAACTGGCAAACCACTTTACAGCTCGCACATGATTGATTTAAGTGAAGAGCCAATTGAAGAAAACATAGAAATTTGCAAACGCTATTTAGAGCGCATGAGCAAAATGGGCATGACCCTTGAAATAGAATTAGGCATTACAGGTGGCGAAGAAGATGGTGTAGATAATACCGATGTAGACGATTCTAAATTATACACACAACCGGATGAAGTTGCTTATGCTTACGAAGAATTAAGTAAAGTAAGTGATCAATTTACAATTGCGGCAGCCTTCGGGAACGTCCATGGTGTTTACAAACCTGGGAATGTAAAATTAACGCCAAAAATTCTTAAAAATTCACAAGCACATATTTCAGAAAAATTTAATGTAGAACATAATCATATTGATTTTGTTTTTCATGGAGGATCTGGAAGTACGGTTGAAGAAATTCGTGAAGCCATAGGTTATGGTGTTATTAAAATGAATATTGATACCGATATGCAATATGCCTTTACATCTGGCGTACGTGATTACATTTTAGAAAAGCAAGCCTATTTACAAGCACAAATAGGAAATCCTGATGGCGATGATGTACCAAATAAAAAATATTACGATCCTCGCGTTTGGTTACGCAAAGGTGAAGAAACATTTGTTGCACGTTTAAAGAAGGCTTTTGAAGACCTGAACAACGTGAACACTTTATAAAATAAAAGCGCAAAAAACACGCATTTCAAATTAATCGTGTAATTTTGCTTGTCTAACTAACGCGAATCCTAACGGCTTTTAATAGTGAAAATCGTTACTCGCATAACTTAAAATCGTTAAGCACTATGTCTTGGTTTAAACGAAAAGAAAAAGGAATTCAAACCTCTACGGAGCAAAAGAAAGACACACCCAAAGGGTTGTGGTATAAATCGCCTACAGGAAAAATTGTTGATGCTAAAGAATTAGAGCAAAACTTTTATGTGAGTCCTGAAGACGGTTATCATGTAAGAATTGGGAGTAACGAATACTTCAAAATCTTATTTGACGATAACAAATTCAAGGAACTAGATGCCAAATTAGAATCTAAAGATCCCTTGAAATTTGAGGATACTAAAAAGTATCCAGACCGTTTAAAAGCAGCTCAAGAAAAAACCAAACTTCAGGATGCTGTTCGTACAGCCGTTGGAAAATCTAAAGGAAACGATCTAGTCATTGCCTGTATGGATTTCACATTTATAGGTGGTTCTATGGGATCCGTTGTAGGTGAAAAAATAGCGCGAGCTGGACAATACGCCTTAAAGAAAAAAATACCGTTCATGATTATCTCCAAATCTGGAGGTGCACGTATGATGGAAGCCGCTTTATCCTTAATGCAATTAGCAAAAACATCTGTTGTTTTGGCGCAATTAGCCGATGCTGGCATTCCGTATATATCCTTATGTACAGATCCAACAACTGGAGGAACAACCGCATCATTTGCTATGTTAGGCGATATTAATATTGCTGAACCTGGCGCATTAATCGGATTTGCTGGACCACGTGTAGTTCGTGATACAACAGGACAAGATTTACCTGAAGATTTCCAAACATCGGAATTTTTATTAGAACACGGTTTCTTGGATTTTATTACACACCGAAAAAACTTAAAGGATAAAGTCAACTTATATATTGATTTAATTACCAATCAGCCATTGAGAGCGTAATATCTGTTACTTATTAGTAGCTAATACGCTAAAAAACAGAGCGGGACTTTTTCAAACAAAAAACGGCTGAATAATTAAAATTTACTATATTTGCAGCTTGAAAGAAAATCTTTCATATACATAACAATCATTTACAATAATATTAGAATGTATTTATCAAAAGAAGAAAAGCAAGAGCTTTTCGCAAAACACGGTAGCGGAAAAAACGATACTGGAAGCGCAGAAGGACAAATAGCAATATTTACACAACGCATCGAGCATTTAACACAACACTTAAAAACGAATCGTAAAGATTTCAATACGGAACGTTCATTAGTGATGTTAGTTGGTAAGCGTCGTTCGCTACTTGATTACTTAATTAAGAAAGATGTCTTAAGATATCGTGCAATTATTAAGGAATTAGGATTAAGAAAATAATCACATTTAAGAGGCTTCGCGCCTCTTTTTTGTTTTAAACATAACGCATTCGTAAGCGTATAAAATTCGTAAATAAGAAGCTAGATCCCGAAATAAGTTCGGGACTATAGGTTTTTCATTGGTCACATACACACAACAACTACAACAACACAACCCTGTCCGTCCAGTTTTGGCGGAGACCATTGTTTAATTAGAATTAAAAATTTATGATTCCAAAAGTATTTAGAGAGGTCATTGACCTTGGTGATGGTAGAGAAATTTCCATCGAAACAGGAAAATTAGCAAAACAAGCTCACGGTAGCGTTGTTGTGCAGTCAGGAAAATGTATGTTATTATGTACAGTTGTTTCCAACTACGAACAAAAAGACCTTAATTTTCTACCATTAACAGTAGATTATAGAGAGAAATTTGCAGCTGCAGGTCGTTACCCAGGAGGTTTCTTCAAAAGAGAAGCAAGACCTAGTGATGGCGAAGTACTAACCATGCGTTTAGTGGATCGTGTTTTACGTCCATTATTCCCAAAAGATTATCATTCTGAAACACAGGTGATGATTCAGTTAATGTCTCATGACGAAAATGTTATGCCAGACGCTATGGCTGGATTAGCTGCTTCTGCTGCTATTCAATTATCAGATTTACCATTTGAATGTGCTATCTCTGAAGCAAGAGTTGGCCGTATTAATGGTGAATTCATTATCAACCCTTCATTTGCGCAATTAGCAGAGTCTGATATCGATATGATGATTGGTGCTTCTGCTGATTCTGTTATGATGGTAGAAGGTGAAATGGATGAAATTTCTGAAGAAGAAATGGCAGATGCTATTAAGTTTGCGCATGAAGCTATTAAAATTCAATGTGCTGCTCAAGTAAAATTAGCAGAAGCATTCGGAAAGAAAGCTGTTCGTGAATATGAAGGTGAAAGAACGGATGAAGATTTAGAGAAAAAAGTTCATGACATGGCTTACGATAAAGTGTATGCTATTGCAAAAGCTGGATCTGCTAAACATGAAAGAAGTGATGCATTTCAACAAATAAAAGAAGATATTAAAGCTACTTTTTCTGAAGAAGAATTAGCAGATTACGGCGGATTAGTATCTGATTATTACCGTAAAGCTGAAAAAGCAGCTATTCGTGATTTAACTTTAAATGAAGGATTACGATTAGATGGTAGAAAAACGGACGAAATTAGACCAATTTGGTGTGAAGTAGATTACTTACCATCAACACATGGTTCGGCTCTTTTTACACGTGGTGAAACGCAAGCTTTAGCTACAGTAACTTTAGGAACATCTAGAGATGCTAACCAAATAGATATGCCATCGCAAGAAGGCGAAGAGCGTTTCTATTTACATTATAACTTCCCACCATTTTGTACAGGTGAAGCACGACCAATTCGTGGAACATCTCGTAGAGAGGTTGGACATGGTAACTTGGCACAACGTGCTTTAAAAGGTATGGTTCCAGCTGAAAGTCCGTATACAGTGCGTGTAGTTTCAGAAGTATTAGAATCTAACGGTTCCTCTTCTATGGCTACAGTTTGTGCAGGAACAATGGCATTAATGGATGCTGGTGTTCAAATGACAAAGCCTGTTTCTGGTATTGCAATGGGATTAATTTCTGATGCTGCTTCTGGAAAATACGCTGTATTATCTGATATTCTAGGTGATGAAGATCATTTAGGAGATATGGATTTTAAAGTAACAGGAACTGCTGATGGTATTACAGCTTGCCAAATGGATATTAAAGTAAAAGGTCTTTCTTATGAGATTTTAGTGAATGCACTAAAACAAGCTCGTGATGGCCGTTTACATATCTTGGAGAAACTAGTTGAAACAATTGCTAAACCAAATGCAGACGTTAAAGAACATGCACCAACAATGGTAACAAGACGTGTTCCTAACGAATTCATTGGCGCCTTGATTGGACCTGGTGGAAAAGTAATTCAGGAAATGCAAAAAGAAACAGATACCACTATCGTTATTAACGAAGATCCTGTAACGGAAGAAGGTATTGTTGAAATTTTAGGTGTTGGTAAAAAAGGTATTGAAGCTGTTATGGCAAAAATTGATGCTATTTTATTCAAACCTACAGTTGGAAGCGTATATGAAGTAAAAGTAATCAAAATGTTAGATTTTGGTGCTGTTGTGGAATATTTAGATGCACCAGGAAACGAAGTGTTATTACACGTAAGTGAATTAGCATGGGAACGCACAGAAAACGTATCAGATGTTGTAAACATGGGAGACGTTTTTGATGTGAAATATTTCGGGTTAGACTCCAGAACACGTAAAGAAAAAGTATCGCGTAAAGCTATTCTACCAAAACCAGAAGGTTTTGTAGAAAGACCACCAAGAGATGATAAACGTTCTGGTGGACGTGATAACAGAGGTTCTCGTGACAACAATAGAGGTCGTGATAATCGTCGTGATGACAGAAAACCAAGAGAAGATAAGAAGGACGAATAATTCTTTTTAAAATCTATATATTAAAAAGCCTATTCATTAAATTGAATAGGCTTTTTTTATTATCTTTAGTTATAATCTGTTAACATCCAAGTATGAACGCCATTACTCTAGAGCCATTTACACATAATTCAAAGCGTTGTATTGCCATTAAATTTACATACTGATTTGAGACTAAAGAATCCATAAAAAGATTTAGTGGCGTTTATTGGACAAAAACGCATAGAACATTTTACATCTATTATGATGAAGTTAGACTTGAGGATTTTAAGAAGTGACCCGTCCTGAAATAAGGCTACATAATTCAGGTTGGTTTACTATTTCAATTTTTTTTAGAATTTTAAAACAGATAAATTGAAAAACTACTTTTTTTATAGTCTTCTTTGGTTTTGTATCTATTAGCTATTCCATAGACATTTTTCATCGGTTCGAGCATGCCTGTTTCTGGATTTCGAAAGGAATAATAAACGTGCCAGCGTTTACTTAAATCGCCGTTGGCTGAATAAATTTTTGGGGCTGAAAATTTTTTATTTTTTGACAAACTGTGTTCTAAAACGTGTTCATTTCCGTGTTCTTTCGCAAGATAAAAATTTAAATTAAACATAAAAAAAATGGTTTTTCGTGAACAAAACCATTGATTTTAAACAGATAACATTTAGTAGCGGGAACTGGACTCCAACCAGTGACCTTCGGGTTATGAGCCCGTTTTAAGCTACATCAGCAACACAAACACTGGGCTTGCGAGCTGTTTTATTTTGAAATCGTATGCAAAAACGTATGCACTTTTGACTTTCTGATTATTAT
>NZ_VSKL01000004.1 GCF_008086165.1 Algorimicrobium algoritergicola
CTTGTAATGTAATTGTTACTCGTACTTGGACATTTACGGACTCTTGTAATAATACATCGTCTGTATCGCAAACAATAACAGTTGCGGATACAATTGCACCTGTTGTTCCTGCTGCACCTGCTGATATTACTGCACAATGTGTAACAGAACTACCAGAAGCTATAAACTTAACAGCTACAGACAACTGTGCTGGTGATATTGTTGCTTCGCCTGTAGATACTACGGATGATTCAAATCCTTGTAATGTAATTGTTACTCGTACTTGGACATTTACGGACTCTTGTAATAATACATCGTCTGTATCGCAAACAATAACAGTTGCGGATACAATTGCACCTGTTGTTCCTGCTGCACCTGATAATGTAACTTACCAATGTATTACTGAAGTACCTGTCGCAGCTGATTTAAATGCTGTAGACAATTGTACTGGTAACATTCTAGGTATTGCTACTGATGTAACTGATAATTCAAACCCTTGTAATGTAATTGTTACACGTACTTGGACATTTACGGATGGCTGTAATAATACATCTTCTGTATCTCAAACCATAACGGTTGCTGATACTACGGCCCCAGTAGCTACAAATGATTTATCTGACATATTTGTTAATTGTGCAGATGTACCTGATGCTCCGACTCTAGTCTTTGACGATTGTTCGAGTGATGTAACGATAGTTAGTTTTGAAGAAGTAAACACTTCAGACGGATCTGAAACAGATTATGAAATTATTTGGAACTGGACAGTTGTTGATGCGTGTGGAAATGAAGCACAATTAAGTCAAGCTGTTTACGTAACAAATGAAAACAGTATCATAACGGTAAATGATGATCGCTGTAATGATGATGGTATAATTGATTTGTTTGATTACTATAATGGATCAGACACGTCAGGAACATGGATAGCATTATCTAATACTGTAACCTTAAATGGCAATTTATTCGATCCTTTAACTGTTGATTTAGACGATTACACGTTTAGTTATACGATTATGGAAAATGGCTGTACAAGTACAACTCGAGTAACCATAAATGTAAATGATGATTGTGTTGTATTAGCTCCTGAACCTTGTGATAGAGAAAATATAGTCGTTTCGACTGCTATAACACCAAATGGTGATCAATGGAATGAGAATTTTGAAATCTCTGGTGTTGATACCTGTGGATATGCATATGATGTTCAGGTCTTTAATAGATGGGGAGCAATCATATACAAAGCAAATAACTACCAGAATAACTGGAATGGTACAGCGCACAAATCATCTGTTGGTGGTGCAGACAAAGTGCCTAATGGAACATATTATTATATCATTAACGTAAGAAATAGTGGATTTAAACCATTAACAGGTTACTTCTACGTAGGAACCAAATAAAACATTAACCTATGAAACTTATAAAACATTATATAATTGCACTAGCATTATTGAGTTGTACGGTTGGAATTGCTCAACAATTACCACAGTTTACCCAATATATGTATAATACCATCTCTATAAACCCTGCCTATGCAGGTAGTAGAGAAACGTTAAGCGTTGTTGGTTTACACAGAAGTCAATGGGTTGGCTTTGATGGTGGACCAATAACCCAAACCCTGTCTGTTCATTCTCCTTTAAGGAATGACAAAATAGGTTTAGGATTGTCCTTTATTAATGACAAATTAGGTGATGAACGTTTTTCATACCTGTATGGAGATTTTTCATATACCATACAAACAGGTCAGAAAACGGAGTTAGCATTTGGTATCAAAGCTGGTTTCACAAGTTATACGCTAGACAGATATTCTGCGGATAGTTCGGGTGATCCAAGCATTTATGGTATTGATGATCGTTGGGATCCAAATATTGGTGCAGGTGTTTATTGGCATTCAGATAGATGGTATCTAGGTTTATCCACACCGCGTATTTTAACCAATGATTATAACGATGACACAGGAGTCGGTCAAGACTATGCTGCATTAGAACGCGTGAGTTACTACTTTACAGGTGGATATGTTTTCACCTTAAGTGAAAACACAAAACTAAAGCCAGCATTTCTTTTGAAAGCAACCAATGGTGCACCACTCTCTTTTGACCTTACTGCCAACTTCTTATTCTATGAGAAATTTTGGGCAGGAGTAGGTTACCGAATCGATAATCAAACCTCTGCTTTAGCTGGTATAGTTGATTTTCAAGTATCAAAGCAACTCCGCATAGGCTATGCTTATGAATATCCACTATCAGACTTAATTGACTACACTGGAGGAACCCATGAAATATTGATCATGTTTGAATTATTTAAAACAAAACGAATCAAATCACCAAGATACTTCTAAAATATAATCGTATGAAAACTAAAATTATATTCACATTTATTGCATTAAGTAGTACGTTTCTATTTTCGCAAAAAAGAGTAGCTGACATATTCTTCGAGAATTACTCGTATGTTAAAGCTGCAGAATTATATGAAGAAACCGTTAGAAAAGGTGATAGTAGTGAGCATGTATTAACACGTTTAGGCGATTGTTATTATAACAACTCGGATACTGAATCTGCCGCAATATGGTATAAATTAGCCTTAAATAAATATAAAAAGGTAAATCCTGAATATATTTATAAGTACATCCAAACGCAACGTAGTTTAAGTAACTATGAGGAAGCTGACACCTGGTTAGCTACATTTAAAGACATTCAAAATGATGACAGACGCGCAGATGATCTGGACGGAAGTAATATTGCACTTTATGAATCTTTAGAATCCTTAAAAGGTGTTGAAGTAAAAACTAAAAACCTGGATATTAATTCGAAATATTCTGATTTTGGCGCATTTGTATATAATAACAATATGTACTTTGCTTCTGCAAGAAATACAGATAACGATATTTACAAATGGAATAATGAACCCTATCTTGATATCTATTCTGCGGAAGTTAGTAATGGCGAGAATAATATTGATAGTATCTCAAACCCCACTAGTGTCATTATAAAAGGAAAAGACCGAAATGATGTTCATGAAGCTAGTGTTGCGATAACTAATGATGGAAATACCATGTATTTTACACGTGATAACGTCAACAAGAAAAACAAACCTATCTACGATAAAAAAGGAACATCACATCTGAAAATTTACAAAGCAACTAAATCTGAAGATGGGAACTGGGATAATGTAATAGAGTTACCGTTTAATGATGACATATACTCTACTGGCCATCCAACTTTAAGTCCTGATAACAAAACACTGTATTTTGTTTCTGATCGTGAAGGTGGTTTAGGGCAAACCGATATTTATCAAGTTGCTATTCGTGGGGAATCTTATGACGCTCCCGTAAATTTAGGCAAAAAAGTAAATACAGAAGGTCGTGAAATGTTCCCGTTTGTTGCAAAAGATAGTACACTTTATTTTTCATCTGATGGCTATTTAAACCTTGGTTTATTAGATATTTTTAAAACAAACATCCTTAAAGATGCGGAAGCTGAAGTGGAAAATATGGGAGCACCATACAACAGCGGCTTCGATGATTTTGCATACTTTGTAGATAGTGACACACAAAAAGGATATTTCTCATCTAATAGAGCCGATGGAAAAGGTGGTGATGATATTTACGGATTTGTAGCGCAACCTTGCAAACAAATTATTACAGGAACGGTTAGAGATAGTAAATTACTAACGCCAATTCCAATGGCAACCGTTCAATTAATTGATGAATCCGGTAAGATTGTAGCCGAAGTAACAAGTGATGAAAACGGTCTATATGAAATTGAAGCCGACTGTAGTCAAAAATATAAAGTTCTCGGTATGAAAGCCGATTACAAAGACGACTTGAAAGATGTTGAAACAACAGATGTTACTGGTGAAGAACATGTAGTTGACTTGAATTTAATACCGTTAATTAATGATAATGAAATCGTGATTAATCCTATTTTCTTCGACTTTGATAAATGGGGAATTAGAGCTGATGCTGCTTATGAGCTGGAAAATATTGTTTCAGTCATGCGAGCACATCCGAACATGGTAATCAAAATTGAATCACATACAGATAGTCGTGGTGGTGATAACTACAACTTAAAACTTTCAGATAGAAGAGCGAAATCCACACAAGAGTATTTATACTCAAGAGGCATTACAACAGATCGTATTGAAAGTGCTATAGGATATGGAGAAACCCGTTTAATAAATGAATGTTCAAATGGCGTTAAATGTACCGCTGAAAAACATCAAGAAAACAGACGTTCTAAATTTATTATCTTAAAAGATAATGATTAATTAACAGTTGTTTTTAAACATACAGTTAATAAGATTTGCGAACTGATTTAATATGCTTACACATCATTAAAACCTTCCTAACAATAGTCTTAATAACTATAAAGCCACTCCATTCGGAGTGGCTTTTAAATTTAAAATACAAGACAAATTTTGAATTTATTATAGTAAATTTATCACCTAAAAAAATAAATCTCAATCTACTAATAAACTAAAATGAAAAATAATCTATTAAAGGTTTTACTTATATTTTGTATTTGTTATTCAGCGCAAGCTCAAACCCAAACACCAATGGCTAGTGTTGAGAAATCTGTTTTTGGTATACAAACTGGCTTTCTGGGAATATGGGTTCACAATGAAACCAAATTAAGCAATAGTATTGCATTAAGAACAGAAATAGGTTTGGAAGCTGGTATTTTTGATGGTGCTAATTATCCTAAAACGGGATACTTTTTAGTTCCTGCAATCACATTAGAACCGCGTTGGTATTATAATCTAAATAAACGTGTTAAAAAGTCAAGAAATATTTCTGGTAACAGCGGAAATTTTATAGCATTAAAAACAACCTACCATCCCGACGTAATCGTTGTTTCTAATTATGACAATGTCAATTTTATAAGTGATTTTTCTATTGTTCCAACCTGGGGAATTAGACGTCAAATAGGAAAACATTTTAATTACGAAACAGGAATAGGCATTGGATATATTCACTTTTTTAATCCTAATAATGTCTCGTTTGATAATGAGGCAGATCTAGCTCTTAACTTACACTTACGACTTGGCTATCGTTTTTAATTTTAGGAATTAATAACAATCAAAAAACTACCAACCTGGTAACCCAAGTGGTAGTTTTTTTATAAAAATAATCTAAATAGAATCTTATTTTATTTCTTAACAAATATGTTAGTGTAATACCAATCGCCATCAGCATTTTGATCAGCTGATAAATCAAAATCGGTAAAGTCTCCTTCTATATTCGCTTTATGATTTGTACTATTTAACCATGCTGTTACAACCGTTTGAGCAGATGTAAAACCATAAGCTACATTTTCCGATACATTACGAGCACCTAAACTACTTTCTAAAAATGATTTGCGTTGGTAAAAATTATCATGAGAAACATTATTATTCGTAATCATGTATTCTGTATGATTAAATGCTTGCGCTTTAATAATACCAACATTGTTTAGTGGATTTAATCCTTTGCTTAATCTGTAGTCATTAATAAGTTCCATAATTTCAATTTCTATGGTCTTGGTTTGAGGAACTACCAGATTGGCAGTACTCATATCTGCAGCTTTATCATCAATGGGATCAGAAGAACAGGAAGTCATAAACATGACTAATAATACCATTGCTGGTAGTAAAGTAAACTTTTTCATTATTAGGTTATTTAGATTTGGGATTATAAAAATAGAATCCTATCTCTAAACAACTGTTAATAAAATGTTAAAATCGATAAACAGCGCGCATTTAATCGATTTTTAATGTGTTTTATCGATGAAATGCATTTTGTAAATCAAAAATTATGTATTTCATCGTTATTATCATGGCGATAATCGATTTTTCACCCAATTGTACTCTGCATCCATTTGATAATGAATTCGATCATGCAATCTATTAGGTCGTCCTTGCCAAAATTCAATAGAAATTGGCCTTACCATATAGCCACCCCAAAAATCAGGTCTTGGAATTTCTTTTCCTTCGTATTGCTGTTCTAAATTCTTTAAATCGGTTTCTAATTGTGCCCTATCTTTAACAACAGCGCTTTGATTAGAAGCTATAGCACCTAGTTGACTTCCTCTTGGGCGTGATTCAAAATAACCATCGCTTAAATTTTCTGCTAATTTTTCGGTGACTCCTTTTATAATTATTTGTCGCTCCGCTCCATGCCAGAAAAACGATAAACAAACATTCGGGTTTTTAGCAATAGCATGACCTTTTTCACTTTCATAGTTTGTAAAGAATATAAATCCTTCATACGTGAAGCGTTTAAGTAACACGACACGATTTTTAGGAAAACCATCCAATCCTATCGTTGATATAGTCATAGCATTGGTTTCATCTCCCTCAAAATGTGTATCTACTTCATGAAACCATTTTTTAAAGAGCTCCATAGGATTTTCAGGTGTTTCTTTTAATAAAAGTTCACCTTTATCATAGGTTTTTCTATAATTACTTAAGTCTCCGTCCATTGACAATGTCATTTAAATTTTTGTACATTTGCACTGAATATATATGCAATTAACGCCCTAAATTTAAGCATTATTTAATAGAATGAAATTTGAAAATAGTATTTATTTCAACCAATTAAAACATCAAAAAGTGGTATTTCCATTTGGCATCTATTATCTGTTTGATAATTACATCATTGCCGAACACACGGAAGAAATCCACTTCGATTGGCCAGAAATTAAACAAATATCCGATTATCTGATTGATTTTTATGGACCGAATTTAAAAATTGGTCATATAACAAATCGTATAAACCACTACTCTATAGACCCAAATTTATGGCTTAAGTTCAATAATGAGTATGGATTTGTCATTGCATCCGCTATTGTAATCTATGATGACTTTGGGTATCGAAATGCAACGTTAGAAAAACAATTTTCTACTAATAGTATTAAACGCTGCACGAGTCTAGAAGAAGCTATTTATTTTATGCAAAACTTAAAAGAGTTTAAAACGTAATTACCTTGCCATCTCTAGCCAATTCTATAGGTTCAAAAATAGTTTCAGCTTCTAATTTAAAATCTTTTAAATTATCGTAACGTGTGGAATAATGCCCTAAAAGCAACGTACCTACTCCAGCCTGTTTGGCAATGCTAGCTGCTTGCTTAGCGGTACTATGTTTGGTTGGTGCTGCTAATTTTTCATGCTTTTCTAAAAAAGTGGATTCGTGATACAGCAAATCAACGCCTTTTATAATTGGAATGATAGCTTCTGAATAAGCTGTATCGCTGCAAAACGCGTAACTTTTTGGTTTAATTGGCTCATTCGTAACCTCATGATTTGAAATGATTATTCCGTCCTTATTTTCTACATCAAAGCCTTGTTTGAGTTTTCTATAATAAGCCACATCAATATCTGCATTTAAAACTGCATTCATATCCAGTTTGCGCTCACCTGGTTTTTCTTTAAATAGAAAACCGTTGGTGTAAATCCTATGGTCTAGAGGAATGGTGTGAACTTCCACTTTGTCATCTTCAAAAATTAGTTCGGAATTCTTCGAAGTTAATTCATGAAAAAAAAGAGGGTAATTTGTCCAAGATTCGGCCAATTTCATTTGAAGGGTAATGATATCTTTTAAACCTTTTGGACCGTAAATATGAAGTTCAGTTTCACGAGTTAATAAACGAAATGTAGAAATTAAACCAACGAGCCCAAAAAAATGATCGCCATGTAAATGAGAAATAAAAATATGCTTGATTCGTGCAAATTTGATTTTATTTCGGCGTAATTCTACTTGAGTGCCTTCACCACAATCTATTAAAAATAAATGGTTATTTATTTCCAGAACTTGAGCCGTTGGATTCGTGTCCGTTCGTGGTGTGGCGCTATAACAGCCTAAAATGGTAAGTTTCATTCTTGTTGTTTGTCGTTTGTTGTTAAGTCGTTAAGCGTTCAGACAGCTTAACACCATGCGACTTAACAACAAACTTTTTTATAAACCTAAATCGCGTTCCATTTCTTCCATTTCAATAATATCATGCGCTTCTTTAACGGTTGGAACCACTACCAGTTCATCTGGCATATCGTCTAAACTTGCTTGATTAGTAACAATAACAAACGATTGTTTTGCTTTTCTATGCTTATTTGATAATTGAAGGAACTCAACAATATCTTGTAACACCACAGGCTTTAAAGTATTTAAATTAACAATAATATTATCGTTTTTAAAGCGTTCGTAAAGCACGTCTATTTTTTTGATTAATTCAATTACCGAAGCTTTCTCTTGGGTAATGGTCGTTGTATTGTCAGTTTTATCGAAAATCATAGGGTTATTGTTTTATTTTGGATGCTAGTAAATAAATAATAGCCATTCTTACAGCTACACCATTTTCTACTTGGTTTAAAATAATAGCTTGGTTGGAATCTGCAACCTCACTGGTGATTTCTACACCGCGATTTATAGGCCCAGGATGCATAATGGTTATTTCCTTGTTTAAACTATTAAGAACATCCATTGTTACGCCATATTGTTGGGTATATTCTCTGGTGGATGGAAAATAATTAACTTCCATACGTTCGTTTTGAACCCGAAGCATATTAGCAACATCACACCAATTTAGAGCTTTTAGCAAATTGGTTTCTACTTTAACGCCTAATTTATCAATGTATTTTGGCAAAAGTGTTTTTGGTCCGCAAACCATCACCTCTGCTCCTTGTAACTGCAATGCAAAGATATTTGATAGGGCAACTCGACTGTGTAAGATATCGCCAACAATAACCACCTTTTTTCCTTTTACCTCTCCTAATCGTTCTCTAATGGAATAGGAATCTAATAAGGCTTGTGTAGGATGTTCATGCGCGCCATCTCCAGCATTTATAATACTCGCTTTCACGTGTTGCGATAAAAATACACTAGCGCCTGGATTGGGATGACGCATAACAACCATATCCACTTTCATGGATAATATGTTACTAACCGTATCTATTAAGGTTTCTCCTTTTTTAACCGAAGATTGTGATGCAGAAAAATTTATAACATCGGCTGAAAGTCGCTTTTCGGCTAATTCAAACGATAATTTAGTTCGGGTAGAATTTTCAAAAAATAAGTTAGCAATCGTAATATCTCGAAGCGAAGGCACTTTTTTAATGGGTCTGTTTATCACTTCTTTAAAGTGATCCGCAGTTTCAAAAATAAGCTTGATATCGTCTTTATTAAGATATTTTATTCCTAATAAGTGGTTGACACTTAATTCGCTCATGATTTTTAATTATTCATTGTTAACTATTAATTAAATAAACGGCATCTTCTCCTTCGTTTTCAACCCAATTTACTTTTACGCGCTCATCATTTATAGCATCTACTTGTCGGCCTTTATAATTAGGCTGAATTGGTAAATGCCTGCTAAAGCGTCTATCAATTAGGGTTAAAAGTTCAATTTCGTGGGGTCTGCCAAAAGATTGAATGGCTGTTAAGGCTGCACGAATGCTTCGTCCAGTATATAAAACATCATCTATAAAGACAATTTTCTTGTCTTCGACTAAAAAATTAATTTCGGTGGTATTGGCTTCTAGGGTTTTTTCGCCGCGTCTAAAATCATCTCTAAAAAATGTAATATCTAAAAGGCCTAATTGAACATTTTTGATTTTATAGTCCTCTTTTAACATGGTAGCTAAACGGTTGGCAAGAAACTTACCACGAGGTTGAATGCCTATTAAAACCGTATTGGTAAAGTCCTTGTGATTTTCAATAAGTTGGCAAGCCAATCGATGAAGAATGATGTTGATTTCCTTGGCGTTAAGTAACACTTTTTGACTCATAGACTATCCAAACATATTTGCTAAACAAAGTTACGGTAAAAAAATTGAGTTCACAATGCTTTTATAATACAAAGCATTTGTATGATTGATATTGCAAGTAAATTGCAAGCATAAAAAAAGCCTTCAATTTCTTGAAGGCTTTTTAGTATTATAGAATGGTGAAATTACTTTCCTTCCATTTTATTTTTAAGAGCTTGTAAAGCATCATTGGCATCACCTAAAGTTGGTTTTGCTTCTGCAGCTGCACTACTAGCAGCAGCTTTTACATTTGCAGCTTCTTCTTCTCTGAAGATTGCTGTATGCGACGCTACTACACGTTTGAACTCTTTATTAAATTCGATGATTTTGAATTCAGCTTCTTCGCCTTTTTTCAATTTCTTGCCATCTTCTTTTTCAAGGTGACGAGACGGTACGAAAGCTACGATATCTTCATTAAAATCAATAGTTGCACCTTTGTCAACGATTTCAGTTAATTCAGCTGTATGAAGCGTTCCTACTGCGAATTCAGTTTCATATTTATCCCAAGGGTTGTCTGTAGTTTGTTTGTGTCCTAAACTTAATTTACGACCTTCAACATCTAATTCAAGAACAACTACATCTAATGTATCACCTACATTACAGAACTCACTAGGATGCTTGATTTTCTTAGTCCAAGATAAATCAGAGATGTAAATTAATCCATCAATACCTTCTTCTAATTCAACAAACACACCAAAGTTTGTAAAGTTACGTACAATACCTGAATGCTTAGAACCTACAGGATATTTTTTAGTAATATCAGTCCATGGGTCTGGCGTTAATTGCTTAATACCAAGAGACATTTTACGCTCTTCTCTATCTAAAGTTAAGATAACGGCATCAACCTCATCTCCTACTGAAACGAAATCTTGTGCTGAACGTAAGTGTGTAGACCAAGACATTTCTGATACGTGAATTAATCCTTCAACACCATCAGTAACTTCAATAAATGCACCGTAATCTGCAATTACAACTACTTTACCTTTTACTTTGTCTCCAACTTTAACTTCTTCACCTAATGCATCCCAAGGATGTTTAGATAATTGCTTAAGACCTAATTGGATTCTAGATTTGTTTTCATCAAAATCAAGAATTACAACATTTAATTTCTGATCTAACTCAACAATCTCATTTGGATGGTTGATACGAGACCAAGAAAGATCTGTAATGTGAACTAAACCGTCAACACCACCAAGATCAATAAAGACACCATAAGATGTAATGTTTTTAACAATACCTTCTAATACTTGTCCTTTTTCTAATTGACCAATAATTTCTTTCTTCTGCTCTTCAATATCAGCCTCAATAAGGGCTTTATGAGAAACAACAACATTTTTAAATTCGTGGTTGATTTTAACAACTTTGAATTCCATTGTTTTATTAACATACTGATCGTAATCGCGAATTGGCTTCACATCAATTTGAGAACCTGGTAAGAATGCTTCGATTCCGAAAACATCTACAATCATACCACCTTTAGTTCTACACTTAACAAAACCATTAACGATTTCACCTGTTTCATGAGCTGCATTAACGCGATCCCATGCTTTGATAACACGTGCTTTTCTGTGAGATAATACTAACTGACCTGTTGCGTCTTCACGAACATCAATTAATACTTCTACTTTATCACCAACTTTTAAGTTAGGATTGTAACGGAATTCGTTTAATGAAATAACACCTTCAGATTTTGCGTTGATGTCAATAATGGCATCACGATCTGAAATGTGAATCACTTCACCTTCAACAACTTCATCATCTAAAGTGTCTACGAAATTTTCTGCTACTAATTTTTCAAATTCTTTTAATTGAGAATCTTCAACCTCATCAATACCTTCTTGGTAATTATGCCAGTTAAAATCTTGTAAGAATTTTTCAGGATTTGCTTGAGCTTCAGATACTACTGGAGCTTCTGCTGTTTTTACTTCTGTTGCTTCCGTTGCTTCAACTTCTGCTTGCTTTGCTTTTTCAGCCATTTAATATAAGTTAATATAATGCGTTTAGAGATTTCCGCCTTCGCGAAACCGCAATCGCATTATGTTTTGTATTCTGTGTTGTTTTAGAAACGTTAGGCGACTAACACACAGAAGGATTATTGTTTTTTAGTTTATTCCTTTTATTTTCCAACGCGTCGCTAAAAGGAGTGCAAAAATACTATATTTTCTGCAATTAAACAATAAGTAATTTTCTAAAAATTAAAGATTTAGTTATTTTCTTGTATCGCTGCTTCTGCCAGCTTTACGATTTTCTGGAATTGTTGGTCAAGAGACAAATGAGAATTGTCTATTTCAATAGCATCATCTGCTTTTCTTAAAGGCGAATCTTCTCGGTTAGAATCAATATAATCGCGCTCTTGAATATTATGGAGTACATCATTATAAGTTACAATATCTCCACGATTAATGAGTTCATCAAAACGACGCGTAGCACGTGTTTCTGACGAAGCATTCATAAATATTTTGAGTTCCGCTTGAGGAAACACAACGGTTCCAATATCACGACCATCCATGACCACTCCTTTTTCAGCACCCATTTTTTGTTGCTGTTTTACTAATTGATAGCGCACTTCTGGGATAGCGGCAACTTGACTCACAAAATTAGAGACTTCTAAAGTACGAATGGCTTTTTCTATATTTTCACCATTTAAATACACATCAGCAACATTTGTGGTTTCGTTTAGTTTGAAATAAACAACCACATCATGAAGTTTAGATACCAAACCGACCACATCAAATTGTGTAGCGTCAATAAAACCATATTTCATGGCATAATACGTCACGGCACGATACATAGCACCCGAATCCACATAAATATATCCTAAATGTTTGGCTAATTGTTTGGCAACAGTACTTTTACCTGTTGAAGAAAAACCGTCTATGGCAATTGTTATTTTTTGCATTTATCTTAAATCTAATTGCATGCCGAAAAAATTGGCATTGGATGCGCTTGTATATCTTACATGCGTAAAACTAAATCTAAATTTATTCAATTTCAGTCCAATTCCCGCAGAAATACCTGAAAAATTTCGTTGATCTACAATACGAAGCTCCTCACCTTTTCTGAAATTATAACCTAATCGGATATTAAAAGCGCCTGCTGGAAAAATTTCAGCACCTAATATAGTATGTCTGATAACATTCCCGAAGAATCCAACTTTCTCTTGTGTTTGATTTCCTTCTAAATCCGTTTCAGCACGAGCAGGATTAGAAACGCCAATTGGCCATTTTTGTAAATTTTCAAAAGTAACGTGCCAACGTAATGGTACGTTTTCTAATGTTTGCGACATTCCAAAAGCGACTTCAAACGGCAACGGCTCATTTTGTCCTGCATAGGTTGTTATTTGTAATCCTAAATTACGCACTACTAATGTAGCTTGAAATTCAATATCTTCATTTACATACATCAAACCAGCATCTAAAGCAGCTCCGAATGAGTTGTATTGTTCTAATTTGGATGTAATTAGTTTCACGGTTCCTCCTAAATAAAAATCGGAATAACCAATTTGTCTGGAATGTCCAAAGGATATAGCAGCTTCATTTCCACTGAAAGAGCCTGTGGAATTTCCTTGTTCGTCATAGCCATCAAAGCTTCCGTAATTTATATAGGTAACACCTCCAAAAAATGTGAGCGTGCGTCTATCCCAAGTATAGCCATATGCTGCTGTTCCGTAACTTATGCCTCCCAAATAGCTAGAATAGTTTAGTGCTAATTGATTATCCATTTCGTCATTTATGGCTGCAGGATTGGTCAATGCTTGACTAACATCATAATCGAGATTGGTAAACACTTTACCACCTAAAGCGGCTTGACGTGGCGAAGAAATTAAATTCAAAAACTGATATGTAGATTCACCACCAACTTGCGCAACCGCAGAAAGGCATAAAAGCAAGCAAAAACCAGTGGTAATTTTCTTTAACATATAAGGTTACGACGAAAGTAAGTCTATCTATAAACGGCTGCAAGTATAATTTATTTTTGCATCATAAAAAAACCTCGAAAATAATTTCGAGGTTTTAATCTATGTAACGTCACTTTTTACAGTTTTTTGGCATTCTTCACCTTCTGATTTGTGAGTGCTAACTTAATAACATCGCTCATTTCAGAAACATAATGAAAGGTTAAACCTTTTAAATATTCTGGTTTTATTTCTTCAATATCTCGCCTGTTTTCTTCACATAATAAAATTTCTTTTATACGTGCGCGTTTCGCAGCAAGAATTTTCTCTTTAATACCTCCTACTGGTAATACTTTACCACGCAGTGTAATTTCGCCAGTCATAGCTAAATTGTTTTTTACTTTCTTTTGTGTAAATAAAGATACTAATGATGTTAACATGGTAACACCTGCACTTGGCCCATCTTTAGGTGTTGCTCCTTCTGGCACGTGAATGTGTACATTATATTTATCAAAAATATCAGGATCTAAACCTAATTCTTCCGCATTGGATTTAATATATTCCATGGCAATCGTTGCCGACTCCTTCATTACTTTCCCTAAATTACCTGTAACCGTTAGCGTTCCTTTTCCTTTAGATAAAATAGATTCAATAAATAAAATATCACCCCCAACACGTGTCCAAGCTAATCCTGTAACTACACCTGCTACGTTATTATTTTCGTACTTGTCGCGAAGCATTTTTGGTCCACCAAGTACTTCAATAATATCTTCATTGGAAATTTTTACGTTATACGTTTCTTCCATGGCAATGCTTTTGGCTGCAAAACGCACCATTTTAGCCAATTGTTTTTCTAAACCACGTACACCAGATTCTCGTGTATAACCTTCTACTATTTTTTCTAATTGCGGCTTGGCAATTTTAAGATGCTTATCAGTTAACCCGTGTTCCTTAAGTTGTTTTGGCAATAAATGGCGTTTAGCTATTTCCACTTTTTCCTCAATGGTATAACCCGTTACATTTATAATTTCCATTCTATCCAATAATGCTGGTTGAATGGTAGATAAACTATTGGATGTAGCAATGAACATGACTTTAGATAAATCGAAGCCCATTTCTAAAAAGTTATCATGAAACTCGCTGTTTTGTTCAGGATCTAAAACTTCCAACATAGCAGATGATGGATCGCCTTGATGCGAATTAGACAATTTATCAATTTCATCTAAAACAAAAACGGGATTGGATGTTCCTGCCTTTTTTAAACTCTGAATAATACGTCCTGGCATAGCACCAATATAGGTTTTACGATGTCCACGGATTTCCGCTTCATCACGTAAACCACCTAATGACATACGCACATATTCACGTCCCAATGCTTCGGCTACAGATTTCCCTAATGAGGTTTTACCAACACCTGGAGGTCCATATAAACATAGGATAGGCGATTTCATATCTCCTCGTAATTTTACGACCGCTAAATGTTCAATAATACGACGTTTTACATCATCTAATCCATAATGATCACGATCTAAAATACGTTGGGCACGTTTTAAATCGAATTTATCTTTACTGAATTTATTCCATGGCAAATCTAGAAATAAATCCAAGTAATTTCGCTGTATAGAATATTCTGCAACTTGTGGATTCATGCGTTGCATTTTAGCTAATTCTTTTTCAAAATGCTTGGCTTCTTTAATTCCCCATTTCATTTTTTTAGAACGCTTACGCATTTCTTCTAATTCCTCATCATGACTCACACCACCTAATTCTTCCTGAATGGTTTTCATTTGTTGGTGCAAGAAATATTCGCGTTGTTGTTGGTTCATATCGCTTTGAACCTTGGATTGTATATCATTTTTAAGTTCCAATTTCTGGAACTCCATATTCATATATTTCAGCGTTTCGAGAGCACGATCTTTTAAATCGTTGGTTTCTAATAAACTTTGCTTTTCCGTAACACTCAAGTTCATGTTAGAGGAGACGAAGTTTATCAAAAATGAATTACTCTGAATGTTTTTAATAGCGAAAGATGCTTCACTTGGAATATTTGGGCTTTCCTCAATAATTTGAAGGGACAGTTCCTTTATTGAATCAATGATAGCTTCAAATTCTTTGTTTTGTTCAGCTGGTCTTGCTTCCGGAACATCTTCAATTGTTGCTTTAATATATGGATCTTCTGTTAATACTTCCTTTATTTTAAAACGTTTTTTACCTTGAATAATAACGGTTGTGTTACCATCAGGCATTTTTAAAACTTTTAAAATACGCGCTACAGTTCCTGTTTCATGAATATCCGAAGCTTTTGGGTTTTCAACCGCTTCATCCTTTTGTGATACCACACCAATTACCTTACTGCCTTTATTGGCATCGTTAATTAGTTTAATGGATTTATCACGACCAGCCGTAATAGGAATTACCACACCTGGAAACAAAACCGTATTTCGTAATGATAAAATAGGAAGCGTTTCTGGTAAAGCTTCGTTATTTATTTCTTCTTCATCTTCAGGTGTCATTAAAGGAATTAATTCTGAATTTTCGTCAAAATCTTGAAATGACAAACTGTCAAGGTTTAAAAAATTAGATTTCTTCATAGATATATTTAAGTCATTCTGTCATTAATTTGGGTTAAAAACAGAATCGTCTTTATGTTTTAATAATTCATTTTAGAAATACACAACTCGTTATCAGCCATTCAAACCGTATTACAGCTATATATTTGCCTATAGTATTCAATTTATATGCCATGAATATAAAGTGCGCTAAAACTATTTCATTTTGTGTTGATTGATATGGTTTTTTAATTGGACCATCTATAAATGCGCATATGTTATTAAAATTTTTCAACGACAATATCTTGCATAAAACAGCTATATTAATAAGACAATAAACGTTTTAACACGTTAGGCATAATAGTTAGATAATTAATTTTACCGGATAATTTATGGTTGTTTTTGTTAACCTTTTAATTCCTTACACATTAATAGGTAGAAATATTAAACAAACAAATTATGAGAAAATTACATTTATATGCCATTACTACCTTGCTAATTTTTGCATTTAGCGCGCCTTTACATGCCCAACGCGGTATGATTAAGCGAAAAATTAAAAATGATATGAAGGAGAAATATGCTGAACCGGAAAGAGAAAAAGGACGCGATGCCGTCCGCGATGTGACCTACGAAAATGATACGCGCTACCCAATACCAGAGAATCCAGTAAAAGCAACACTAGCAATGGAAATTAAATCCTTTAAAAAAAATGGCAAATTAGATGATACAAATACGACAAAACTCGTTTTTGGTGAAACGGGTGAATGCATGATTATGAATGAAAATGATAAAAATGAAACCCGAATGCTTTTTGACTATAAAGGTGCAGCCATGTATATGGTAAATCCTAAACAAAAATCGGCTACAAAAATGCCCATGATTAATTTTCAAAAAATGGCTCAACGCATGGCTGAACATCAAATGGATTTGGATGACGATACTGGAACTTGGGAACGCACTAATGAGCAGAAAGAAATTAATGGTTATAAATCCCGTAAATATGTTTATACCAATGCAGAGGAGAAAACTATCACCCATGTTTGGGTTACCCAAGATATTACAATCGATTTAAGCGAAAACCACCTTTTTGGCGGACAGGTAAAGAATTTTATAAATTCGCCAGCCGTCGCTAATTCATCTAAAATAGACGAAAACGCACCAAGGGGTATGATGATACGAAGTGTTTATTTTGAAAAAAACCGAGACACACCTAGTATGCAAATGGATGTAACGGAGTTTAGTGAAAATTCAGATCCTAATTATTTTGATTTAAGTAATTATGAGGTGAGCGATGTTTTAGGTAAATTATAATTTTAAGTGTTTTATTTGTTATTAATATAATCTCAATTTACAAACTAATTCAGCGTTCAAAAGCATCCAATACATTTTGGTTTATTCCAAAGTATTGGATGTTTTGTTTTGCAATACACTTTGTTGTTCTTATTTCACCTAAAATTCACAATAAATTTAGCAAACAAATGCTATCAACTGAATACTAATTCAAATGCTTTGCATATTCATTTAAACACAACTAATTCGGATTGGGTATATCGTATTATAATAACAACAAAAGTAAATCTTACTAAAGACTCTATTTAAAACTTTTAGGAATTTCACTAATTCTCTTGTTTACCTTTCTTTTTGCTAAGCACTAATGTATTGAAGTTAGTTTTTTTTAGGCTTCCAAAAATATACACTTAAAATTTAAATTAAGAAATACTATGCATATTATGAAACCCTTTTTTTACAGACTTACAACGTTATTGTTTTTATTAACGCTAAATGGTTGTAGTAGCGATGACGACGCTCCAACTCCTACCCCAACGCCAATTGCAACATTAACCAACATTTTCCCTAATAGCGGTCCAAAAGAAACCCAAGTTACAATCTCTGGAAACCATTTTGGGCACAGTCCAGATGCCATAAGTGTTTATTTTAATGATGTAGAAGCAACAGTACAAACTGTATCCAATACAGAAATTATCAGCATGGTACCAGCAAGATCTTTTACAGGATTGGTTAAAGTCATAGTTAACGGCACCCAATTAATAGGGCCAGAATTTGAGTATATTATTTCAGATATTCAAGTAAGTACCATTGCCGGAAGTACACAAGGTTTTGCAGATGGTACGGGAACCAGCGCACAATTTTATAATCCTGTTGGTATAACAGTTGATAATCAAGGTAATATTTTTGTTGCGGATAGTGAAAATAATAAAATTCGCAAAATAACGTCGGATGCTGTGGTTAGTACCATAGCAGGAAGTAATTCAGGATTTGAAGATGGCCAGGGAGCTAATGCACAATTTTCTAGACCAGAAGGCATTACCAGCGACAGCCAAGGGAATCTTTATGTAGCAGATAGCAGAAATCATAAAATACGCAAAATAACGTCCAGTGGCGAGGTTAGTACCCTAGCAGGAAATAGCGCTGGATTTCTGGATGGAACCGGCGCCAATGCACAATTCAACTTTCCAACTGGAATTACCATTGATAATCAAAACAACCTTTATGTAACGGATATGGATAATAATAGAATTCGAAAAATAACTCCAAATGGTGTCGTCAGCACTCTAGCTGGCAGCACTGCTGGTTTTGCGGATGGAACAGGGCCAGATGCACAATTTAATCAACCAATGGGAATAACCATTGATAGCCAAGGTAATCTCTTCATAACCGACAACGACAATTTTCGAATACGAAAAATTACGCCGAATGGCACTGTTACAACCCTAGCAGGAAGTACAGATGGTTTTTTAGATGGCCCAGGATCAACGGCACTATTCAGCTGGCCGACAGGAATTGCTATAGACATTCAAGATAACCTTTACGTGGCGGATTTTTATAATAATAAAATACGGAAAATTACGCCAAATGGTATGGTTTCAACCATAGCTGGAAGTACAGATGGATTCGCTGATGGTATAGGTTCTGATGCACAATTTTCTAAACCTATTAAAATAACCATTGACAGCCAAAATAATCTATATATAACAGATTATGAAAATAATAAAATTCGAAAAATAACCCAAGAATAATTAGTGTTTTATTTTACAAAATAAGATTGCAAGAATTTTACTAGATTTTATGTTAACCTTTCATTTTTATATACATTAATAGTATAGAAAACGTATTAATTAACTTACAAAACATGAACAACAAATGAGTACAAATAGAATTTTAAACCTTAAAAACAAAGAGTAATTTAATGAGGCATATTCTGCCTAATCATTACAAAAGAAAACACAGAAACTATTTTTGTTAAACTATATAATAAATAAAACCAATTATGAAAAAATTACAAATTACATTAAAACCTTTAATCTTTTTACTTGCCATTGGCTTCGCTATTACGAGCTGTAGCAGTGACGACAGTATAGACCCCGTTCCGCAAAGTATTATTCCTCCAACACTTTTGGACTGCGATTTCTTTAGTGCTGGAGGTGATATTCATCTCGAAAATGTCCCTGGTGCGCCAGTAGATTATATTATAAGTTGTGACCCAAAAATCACAAGCAATTTTAGCATAGATGAAGGCGTTGTCATTGCATTTGAGAAAAATGCAGGGCTACAATTTATTGATGATGCCAATTATAAAATAGAAATGAATGGAACATCTAGTAATCCAATTATTTTAACAGGTACAGAGAAAAATAAAGGGCATTGGAGAGGTTTATTAATGACAAGTGATAATCCTTCCAATATTATGAGCCATGTTACTGTTGAATACGCAGGACAAATTCGTCCAGGAGGCTGGAACTATAAAGGGGCGGTTATCGGTGCTTGGGGAGGTGTTATGAACCTTAATAATGTTACCATACAAGATTGTCAAGAAATTGGATTACATTGGGAAGCTCGTGCCGGTAATTTACTTATAGCAAATTCAACCTTTACACGAAATGATGTGCCAATTGTTACCAATCCAAATCATATCAACTCAATTGATGAAAGCAGCACCTATACAGGTAATGTAAATGATTATATCAGATTGGAACACACCGATGTTAACAAAGATATTACATTTCATAATATTGATGTACCATTTTTCTCCAATGGATTTAAGCCAAGCAATAGCGCTAAAAGGCGATTTACATTTGCACCAGGCGTTACATTAATTATGGATGCAGGAAGTGAAATTCGTTTTAATAATGCGTTTTCATACCAACATGAAACTATTATGGTAGGTACTGCAGATGACAGAATCACTATTAAAGGAAAAGAAGCGGTTGCTGGTTATTGGAAAGGATTGATTGTAGAGTCTAATAGTCCACTGAATGAAATAGGCTTTTTAGATATTTCTAACGCAGGTCAAACCACAGGTGATCCAAATGGTGCTATTAAAATGGGGTATTCAAGTTATTTGAATATTCACGATGTTAACTTTATCAATTGTTATGAATTCGCAATGAGTCTTGATTATCGCCTAACACTATTTCATTTAGAATTTAACAATTTGGTTTTAGATAATACACCAAAATTATTTTCGGATAGACATGGAGCTGAAGTAATTGATCCTTTCAATCCATAATAGATTTACAAGGTTTATTCCCAAATCAATAATTAGTCTGTTAGACCATTAATAAAGGCGCCCTTTTAGAATCAAATCTAAAGGGGCGCTTTTTTCATTAGCTAGAATTAAAACACCAATTAAATCTTATATTGTTTTTATCACCAATTCAAAAAATTCAACTAGTGATTTTATCTTTTATCTAAAGTAATTCTACCTTCTCCAAAACACGCATTCATTTCAATGAGAATTTGTTACAGAAGCTATCTTCAATTGACTTCTTAATCCATAAATTTAAAGAATGCTTAAACTTTTTTCTTTTAAAGTGTAACAATTCGTTTTTTGTAGCATCTTTATAATAACAAACCGATTTATTTTTGACACTAACCACAAAAAATATTGAAGAGCTCATTGCTTTGTGCCAATCTGGGAACCAACAAGCGCAGTTGGAAATTTACAACAGATATTACAAAGCCATGTATAATACCGCTTTTAGAATTGTAAAAAATTCTTTTGAAGCTGAAGATATTATGCAAGAGGCATTTTTATCTGCTTTTACCAAGCTAGATACATTACAAGAAGCAACAACATTTGGAGCTTGGCTAAAACGGATTGTGGTGAATAAAAGTATTTATCATTATCATAAAAATGATAAGCATCAAAATGTCCCTGTGGATGCCGTTTTATATAAATTAGAAGATGAAAGCTCTAGTATAAGTCGTGAAGAAACAGAAAGTACCAGTAAGGTAAAAGTAATTATTCAAGCCATAAACAGTTTAAAAGATAATTACAGAATTGCACTAACCCTCCATTTAATTGAAGGATATGATTATGAAGAAATTGGCATCATTACCAATGTAACCTATGCTAATTGCCGAACCACAATTTCACGTGCAAAAGAAAAATTAAGGCAAGCCCTTGAACCTATTATAAATTATTAAAACAGTTATTATGAAACCAGACGATTTAGATACGTTATTTACTGATTTACAAGCTGATTTTGATATAGAACAGCCTAAAAACAATCATGAAGAACGATTTTTAGCAAAACTAAATAAACAGGCAATTACTAACAAACCGAAACCTAAAGTTCGAAAATTGTGGTTACCAATTATAGGTGTTGCGGCATCCATTGTATTATTGGTTTCATTAGCTATTGGAACCAATTCAAATTCAGAAATCACAGGATTAGCAAGCGTTTCGCCAGAAATGGCTAAAACAGAAAGTTTTTTTACAGCTACTATTTCTGCGGAATTAAAAAAATTAGAGGCATCCTCCAATAGTAAAACACGCTTACTTATTAAAGATGCTATGGTGCAGCTAAACAGATTGGAAGCAGAATATAAAATTCTTATTTCCGATTTAATTGAAAGTGGACAAGATCAACGTGTTATTTATGCTATGATTTCCAATTTTCAGAATCGTATTGAAGTTCTAGAAAACACCTTAAAACAAATTGAACACGTAAAAGAATTAAACAACAACTTATCAGAAAAAACGCTTTAAAATATACCTCATGAAAACAAACATTTTATATAAACTCGTCTTGATTTTTGCGCTTTTACCTATAGTGGTTTCAGCAACAACAAATCCTGAAAAACGGGATAAACACTCCGAAGAAAAAACAATTAAGAAATCTTATAATGTCTCTAAAAATGCGACCTTAAAAATTGATAATAGTTATGGCAATTTAGATATTATTACATGGAATGAAAACCGTATTGAAATTACGGTAAACATTACTGTTAGCGGTAATAATGAAGATAAAGTGCGTGAAAAAATTGACAATATTAATGTCGATTTTGAAGCGAGCACAAATTACGTTTCAGCAAAGACTATTTTTAGTAAAGGAAAATCCAATTCTTGGTGGAATTGGGGAAGTAACAGTAGTATTAATATGAAGGTGAATTATGTGATAAAAATGCCAATGACCAATTCCGTTGATTTAAGCAATGATTATGGCAGTATTAATTTGGATAAATTAGAAGGAAATGCCAAAATTAATTGTGATTACGGTAAAATCACCACCAAAGAGTTGATGGGAAATAATAATGAGATTGAATTTGATTATACTAAAAATTCCTACTTCGAATATATAAACAACGGAACTATAAATGCCGATTACAGCGAATTTACCGTTGCAAAAGCTAAAACTATCAACCTAGAAGCCGATTATACCAACTCCAAATTTGAAACCATTGAAGATTTAAAATACGATTGCGATTATGGGTCACTTACAGCTGATAGAGCTAATAATGTGAGTGGATCTGGCGATTATTTAACCATTGTTTTAGGTGATATCTATAAAAACGTATCTATCGATTCAGATTATGGTTCTATTAAAATAAAAAACATCAAAGCAACAGCTAAAAACATTACTATAGATTCAGATTATGTTGGTATACATATCGGATTTGAATCGGGTTATCATTTCAACTTTGAAATAGATTTGGATTATGCCTCGCTTCGCAGTCATGAAGGTTTTGAGTTTAACAAGAAACGCGATGAATCTACAAGCAAATATTACCAAGGTTATTACGGTTCATCTAACACTAGTAATAACATTAAAATAAATTCAGATTACGGAAGCGTAACCATTGACAAAAACTAAATAGCAATCATTAAAATAACCAATAAAAACAAATAATATGAAAAATCAGGTATTATTATTCGCCATCTTATTAACGAGCGCTGTTAGCTGCGCACAATGGGGTGAAAAAATTTCAGGAAACGGCAACGTTGTAACAATAGATAGAAACACCAGCGATTATTCCGAAATAAGTTGTGCAGGACCATTCGATTATATTTTGGTGTCAGGAACCGAAGGAAAACTTCAAATTGAAGGTGAAGAAAATTTACTAAAATATGTCATTACAGAAGTCAAAAACGGAACACTTTCAGTAAAAACAGAGAATGGCGTTAATTTAAGAACAAGTCGCGGGAAAACGATAAAAGTAACTATTCCTTTTAAAGATATTGAAGAAGTAAGCTTAGCAGGATCAGGCGATTTATATAGTAAAGATCAAATAACTGCTGATGAATTTGATGTTAATTTAGCAGGTTCAGGAGACATAAAACTTGATATTGTAGCCAACGAAATAGAAAGCCATTTAGCAGGTTCAGGCGATATTACATTAACAGGAAAAACCAAAGATTTGGAATTAAGTATTTCTGGCTCTGGAGATTATAGCTGTTATGGTTTAGAAGCTGATAATACAGAGGTCACCATTTCGGGTTCTGGTGATGCTCAAGTAGTAAGCAACGTATATTTAAAAGTTCGCGTTTCTGGTTCTGGAGATGTGACGTATAAAGGAAAGCCAGCAAAAGAAGACACGAAAGTATCAGGTTCTGGGAGTGTAAGTAAAAATTGAATATAAATAAAAAAGCCACTATAAATAAAGTGGCTTTTTTAGGTGTTTAAATCTAAACCTATTGTCTTTCGTAAGTATAAATATCAATATAATCTTCACCTGCATCATTATAGCTGTCTTGATATCTTAATGTGGTATCTGTAATTTCTAATATTTCTAATGGATCATCACCGTTAACAAAGGACAAAATATTTCCAGAAATACTATACTCATAAGATTCAACAATTTCTACAACGTCACAATTTGGACCTGAATAATCTGTATCTGTTGCAGTAGTTGCTGTATATACTTCTTCCCAATAGCAAATTCCAGAATTATCTAGTTCTTCTTGCAACTCTTCCACACCATTGGATGTTAATGATATTATTCGCCATGTACCTATAATACTCGCAGTACTTGGACCATTTGTATCACAGTCTCCCAAGCCATCAATAATAGCCTGCAAACTCCCATCGGCATCACCACAAACAGTAATTTCATATTGCAAAGCTGTTTTATAAGCATTACATAACGTTGCATTTGTTGGATCTGCGTTATAAGCTGTTAGAGCAGAAAGCGATACGGATTCTGCATCTAAACATTCCGTATGCGTAGTTTCACAATTCAAATTATCAATAATTGCCTGAATGGAACCATTTGCATCACCACAAGCCGTTATTTGTAATCGCAATGCCATTTTATACGAATTGCATAAAACACTATAATTATCATCTGTTGCGTTGGTAAAACTTTGGGCAGCTGAAGCCGATGCTTGTACCGCACTTTGGCAAGCAGCTTGCTGGTTTTCATTTTCAATAAGTCCACTATCTAAAGGTTCATCATCACAAGCTGTAAAGGTAATAAAGAAAATAGAAAGGGATAAAAATGTTAAAGATTTGAGGTATTGTTTCATGTTGCAATTTTAAATTAATTTACACTTTAAATAGCGTTAAGATTCCTTTTAGAAATAATACAATTTAAAGCTTATTCATAATAGTAACTGAATAAACTAAAGTAGTAGATTCAATACCACCTTGATCTTCAGAAATTTCTTGAGTTTGAATAATGGTCAACGTTTGTCCGCCGTTACTAAACGCATATTGAACTGTTTGTTCTCCTGCATAATCTGACATATCTACATCTTGAAATTCAAATTCGAAAAAAGCGCCATCAGTAGTTAATGTATTACCACTTACCGTGTATGTCCCGGAACCAGAAACGTTTGAATATGTTTCTGTTTGTTCTTGTAAAACAGAACCATTAAATGAGGTAATTAAATGCATAGAATAATCACCAGCAGTTTCAAAAGTATTTTCAGTGAAAGAAACGATATAATTCATGTCTAGTCCTACAATGTCATTATTTGACGTATTTGTTTCACCCATAAAAGTTATTTCAGTATCCGTTTCTGTTTCAAAAGATACAATTTCCCAATCACCAATAAAAGATGATGAATTAGTATTGTTGGAGCTATTCAAAGTATTAAGACCTCTATCAAGCGGCTCATTATCACAAGCTGTAAACGTAATGAAAAAGATAGAAAGCGATAAAAGTGTAAAAGATTTGAGGTATTGTTTCATGGTATTAATTTTATATTAATTTTTTATTATGTTGTTAGATTCACGTGGCACTCTAAATAAGAGTAAAATTCCAAGCAGGAAAAATACAAATAAAAATAGAATTGCATTTCGCATACTTCCCGTTATTTGATCTATGGTTGCAAAAATAATCATACCAATTACAATTCCAATTTTTTCAGCTACATCATAAAAACTAAAATAGGATGTGGTATCCGCAGTTTCAGGCAAGAATTTAGAATAGGTGGATCGTGCTAATGCTTGAATTCCTCCCATAACTAATCCCACAAAACCTGCGGTAAGATAAAAATGAATAGGTGTGATAACGAAATAGGCTGCTAAACATAGTAACATCCAAATAATATTTACAGCGATTAGCGTTTTAATGTTTCCAAATTTTTCAGAAGCTCTTGACGTTAAAAAAGCACCCAAAATTGCGACCACTTGAATCACTAAAATACTAATAATTAAGCCAAAGGTTTTTTGACCATCGTCAGCCCATAAAATTTCCTCTTCTCCAAAATAAACCGCAATCAGCATAATAGTTTGAACAGACATACTGAAAACAAAAAATGCAGCCAGATAGCGTTTTAATCGTAAATTTTCTTTTAATTGTCGCCATACTTGACGTAATTCTCTAAAGCCATTTAGAACCACATTCCTTGTTACTTTTCGCCCATTTTTAACGCCTTTTGGTAGTATATAAAAGGTGTATTGACTGAATAAAATCCACCATAATCCCACAGTAACAAATGCTACACGCATGGCTTCAACAGACGCGGCATTTTTAGCATCCTCTAGTGCTAGTGCAATTTCTGCATTGGTACCAGTTTCTCGTACAGAATCAGCAATACTAATATCAAAGCCAAATACGCCAGGAAACATAACCAACCCTAAATTAAATAACAGGAGAATTACACTACCCACATATCCTAATGAGAAACCTCTGGCGCTAATACGATCTTGTTGTTCGGGAAACGCAATATCTGGTAGATAAGAATTGTAAAAAACCAAACTACCCCAGTATCCAATAAGGCCCATAAAATAACAGACCAAACTAATGTAAATATGATCTAAACTAAACCAATATAGCCCTATACAACCAATTCCACCAACGTAACAGAAAAACTTCATAAAAGCTTTCTTATTTCCTATATAATCGGCAATTCCGGATAGTAAAGGTGACAAGATAGAAACTACTAAAAATGTAAACGCCGTTACAAATGTAATAAGTGCCGTACTCTTAAAATTGTAGCCAAAAGCCGTTACAACTTTAATTTCCGAGATAAATAAGGACGAATAGAAAATGGGAAATATAGATGATGCTATGGTTAACGTGTAGACCGAATTGGCCCAATCATAAAAAGCCCAAGCATTTAAAAGTTTTTTACTGCCTTTAGGTAGTGGTTGTTTCATAAAAAAAGCTGCTCTTTTTTGAGCAGCTCCTAAAGTAAACAAATATTTTTAAACAGTTAATATTTCCCTAGCGATCTAAATTCAGATACGCCAAATTTTTTGGCTTCGGACTTCGCTTGCGGTACTAAATTAGTTAAGTTTTCAATTCGTGAAGCATTGGCTGGGTGTGTGCTTAAAAATTCAGGTGGTGCTTGTCCACCACTATTTGCATCCATACGTCTCCATAAGTTTGCCGCCTCTTCTGGATTATAACCGGCAACAGCCATTAAAATCAATCCTATTTTATCAGCTTCCGTTTCATGACTTCTGCTAAACGGTAACATCACACCAACTTGCGTACCAATTCCGTACGATTGGTTAAAAATATCACGTGTTTGATTATCTTCAATAAGTACGTTTCCAGCTAAAGCAATACCTTGCTGAATATAAGCAGCACTCATGCGTTGCTGACCATGATTAGCCAATGCATGCGCCACCTCATGACCCATAATTGCAGCAATAGCTGTTTCGTTTTCAGCAATTGGTAAAATCCCTGTATAAAAGGCAATTTTACCTCCAGGCATACACCAAGCGTTAACTTGGTCGGATTCTATTAAATTGTATTCCCATTTATAGCCTTCCAAATAACCTTGATACCCATTAGCGTTTAACCAACGTTCTGCCGACACCGAAATGCGTTGACCAACACGCTTAATCATTTCAGATTGAGACGTACCCGTAATTACCTTATTTTCTGAAAGCACTTGATTATACTGCTGAAATGCCGTTGGGAATAATTGATCATTCGAAACCAAAGCCATTGTTTGACTTCCGGTAAACGGATTTGTTGCGCAAGATGCGACTAAAATTAATACGAATAATCCACTTATTTTTTGTTTGAATTTCATGTGTTTTGGGTTTTCTTTTTCTAAAATAACAAAAATTGAACCATATTAAAAGTTCAGTTTTAAATAGTTAACAAATATATGTTATAAAAACATAAATTGAAATAACCTGTTATGTTTTAATAGTGTTTACGACCAAATAAGAAAAACAACTATGAAGTATATCCTATCTGTAGTCCTATTAACGGTTTTTTTTAGCTGTAATAGTTCTGCTCAAAAAAAGAATTCAAGTGAGAATACATCATTTCCAATTTCCAAAACGGAAGCCGAATGGAAACAAGAGTTAACCAAGGAACAATTTTACGTGATGCGCGAAGCTGGAACAGAACGTGCTTTTTCAAGCCCTTTAGATAAAAATTATAAAAAAGGAACCTACGTTTGTGCTGCCTGTGAAACACCGCTGTATAAAAGTGAACATAAATTTGATTCCGGAACGGGCTGGCCAAGTTTTGATCGCGTTATTGAAGGCAATGTTGCTTTTGGAACCGATAACGATCTAGGCTATTCCAGAAATGAAGAGCATTGCGCTACGTGCGGTGGTCATTTAGGTCACGTATTTAATGATGGCCCAAGAGAAACTACCGGAAAACGTCATTGCATAAATGGAACATCATTAAAATTTATTCCAGAATCTTAAGATTTTCCAAAACCTATAAAAGCATAGCATTATAAAAATCTGTATTTTTGTAATGCTATTTTTATTTTATGGAAAACGAATTAATCACTAGTATAATAAAACAGTTTAATTACTACAAAGCTGTTGGGGATAAAACGTTCGATCAACTAACTTTTGAAGAAATGACTTGGCAGTATAACGATTCTGCAAATAGTATTTCCATAATTGTTAAGCATATGGTTGGTAATATGTTCAGTAGATGGACCAATTTTTTAACGGAAGATGGTGAAAAAACTTGGCGTCAACGAGACCAAGAGTTTGAAGCTAGCTATACCAATAAAGACGAGTTAATTTCTGCTTGGGAACGTGGTTGGAAATGTCTTTTTGATGCCATTGAACCTTTAAAAAACAACGAATTAAACACCATAATTTACATCCGAAATGAAGAACATTTAGTTTCTGAAGCCATTTTTAGACAATTAGGTCACTACTCCTACCACATTGGTCAAATAGCACATATTGGAAAAATGTTGAAAGGAAACGATTGGCAACCCTTATCTATTGCAAAAGGGAATTCAGCAGCATATAATAAGGTGAAATTTTCAAAAGAAAAAGAAAATAAATAGTATACAGGTGACGTGTAGCTAGAAAAGTTATCAGTTTAGTACTAAATGACTGATTGACTTTGCTTTTCTCCAAAAAAATGCAACATGTGCGTGAGTGATAGAAACGGCATCCTTTTGCTTTTTCTGCAAAAGATATAGTGAATAGCACGACCTTTAGGTCACGCCCAAATAAAAATGAAACTACAATTTATTATATCGGCTATGTTTCGTAAATTCGTAGCATCAAAAAACGATTAAAAAAAACACAATGAGTAAATACGATATTATTGTTCTTGGAAGTGGCCCAGGAGGTTATGTAACAGCTATTAGAGCATCACAATTAGGTTTTAAAACTGCTGTAATTGAAAAAGAAAACCTTGGTGGTGTTTGTTTAAATTGGGGTTGTATTCCTACAAAAGCCCTTTTAAAATCGGCTCAAGTTTTTGAATACTTGAAACATGCTGAAGATTATGGGTTATCTGTAAAAGAATTTGACAAAGATTTTGATGCGGTTGTAAAACGCTCAAGAGGTGTTGCTGATGGTATGAGCAATGGTGTTAAGTTTTTAATGAAGAAAAATAAAATTGACGTTATTGAAGGTTTTGGGAAATTAAAACCTGGAAAAAAAGTGGACGTTGATGGTAAAGAATATTCTGCCGATCATATTATTGTTGCAACTGGCGCACGCTCTCGCGAGTTACCAAGTTTACCACAAGACAGCAAAAAAGTTATTGGTTACAGAGAAGCCATGACGCTAAAAGAGCAACCAAAAAAGATGATTGTTGTTGGTTCTGGTGCCATTGGTGTTGAGTTTGCATACTTCTACAATTCTATGGGAACAGATGTAACGATCGTTGAATTTTTACCAAACGTGGTACCTGTTGAAGATGAGGATGTATCTAAACAATTAGAGCGTTCATTTAAGAAAAGTGGTATTAAAATCATGACATCTTCAGAAGTTACTAAAGTAGATACATCAGGAACTGGTGTAAAAGCAACTGTTAAAACAAAGAAAGGTGAAGAAGTTCTGGAAGCAGATATTATTTTATCGGCTGTAGGAATTAAGTCTAACATTGAAAACATTGGTTTAGAAGATGTGGGTATTGCTGTAGATCGTGATAAGATTTTAGTAAACGATTTTTATCAGACAAATATTCCTGGTTACTACGCAATTGGCGATGTAACGCCTGGACAAGCATTAGCACACGTTGCTTCTGCGGAAGGCATTTTATGTGTTGAGAAAATTGCAGGTCAGCATGTTGAAGCTTTAGACTACGGAAATATTCCTGGTTGTACGTATGCATCTCCAGAAATTGCGTCTGTTGGTTTAACTGAAAAGCAAGCTAGAGAAAAAGGATTGGATATTAAAGTTGGAAAATTCCCGTTCTCGGCTTCTGGTAAAGCAAGTGCTTCTGGCGCTAAAGATGGCTTTGTAAAAGTGATTTTTGATGCCAAATATGGCGAATGGTTAGGTTGCCACATGATTGGTGCTGGTGTAACCGATATGATTGCTGAAGCTGTTTTAGGTAGAAAACTAGAAACTACAGGACATGAAGTTTTAAAAGCAGTACATCCACACCCTACTATGAGTGAAGCGGTTATGGAAGCTGTTGCTGATGCTTATGGTGAGGTTATACACCTTTAATACAGAAATGCCCATCCGAAATCCTTCTTGAACAGAAAGATTTTTATTTAGATGGAATACCATTTATAAATATGTAAAAAAGCACGATTCTCATGTGAATCGTGCTTTTTGTTTTTATTGTTTTTAAGTTCGAGTAAGAATGCCTTTCCTCTTAGGAAGGCTTTAGAACTAAAGAAAACTTTGAATGGCCAATTCATAACTTTGCAATCCAAAACCAACAATAACACCTTTGGCATGAGGTGCAACATAGGAATGATGTCTGAACGCTTCGCGCTTAAATGTATTGGAAATGTGTACTTCCACAACAGGTGTTTCTATAGCAGCAACAGCATCACCAATGCCAACAGATGTATGTGTGTAAGCTGCTGCATTTAATATGATACCATCATAAGTAAAGCCAACTTCTTGAATTTTACCAATGATTTCTCCTTCAATATTAGATTGAAAATGCGCTATTGTAAATGATTCATATTTCGATTTAATCGTTTCAAAAAATTCATTGAACGTTAAGCTTCCGTAAATTTGCGGTTCACGTTTCCCTAATAAGTTTAAATTGGGACCGTTTATAATGATTAGTTTTTTCATAAAGTAAAGGTATAAAAAAAACCGAAGCGTTAACTTCGGTTTTAATTTATGATTATGTGTGGTTTAGAACATAAAACCAACACCTACTTGCCATACTGCGTTTTTAGCATCTACGTTTTCAAAAACGGTATCATCTTTAAAAATGTCTGTTAAACCAAATGTATAACGACCATTTACAAAAAATCCGCTGTCAAATTTATAGGCAGCTCCTAAGGCTAAACTAGTATCAAAATCTTTGATATACGAATCATCTTGATTAATTTCAATGTCTCCACCATCAGAATTTGGTTCAAAATCTAATTCTTCATGTATTTTAAAACCAAATTGTGGTCCGGCCTCTACACTTAATCCTTTAACTAGATACACTTTCACTAATACTGGAACTTGAATATAATCCAATTGGTATTCTATATTCTCATCTGTATCAAAAACATTGTCTTGATCTATTTCACGCACATCAAAACCTTGTCCAGAATACATTACTTCCGGCTGGATAGACAAGCGTTCTGTAATTGGAATTTCGGCTAAAACACCCACATTAAAACTAGTACGAGATTTTAAATCATTAAAATCGTCACTGGTTATTGTGGAAAAGTTTACACCACCTTTTACTCCAAATTGAACGGTTTTTGAATCCGATTGTGCATATATACTTGTTAAGCTAAAAACTGCAGCTGCAGCAACTAAAATTACTTTTTTCATCTTTTGCTATTTTAGGGTTTATAATTATTGTGTCACAAAGATGTCTATCTTTTAAAATAGAAATTGACGTTTTCCATAAGAAAAATAACGCAAAAAATAATTTTATAAATTTGAATCCAGATTTAAATAGTACTGTTAATAAACTAACATTTTGACAATTAATAAATTAGCTGCTCTAACCTGAAAATTGTGTTCAATTGAGAATTTTAAGCATAAAAAAACCGAAGCTTTCGCTTCGGTTTTTAAACATTTTAATAATTTGGAATTAGAATTTGTAAACCAATCCAAAGTTGATATCACGTAAGTTCAAACCAAATGATAATGTATCATAAGATTCAGCTCCATCGAAATCAGCTTTTTCTGTTGTATATCCTAAAATACCAAAAGAAGCTTCTAACGCGAATGACTTAGATATAAAATAACTAACACCTGGCGCTACACCTACTGCAAAACCATCCGTTTTAACGTCTGCTAATTTATCATCCGTACTTCTGTAATCAACACCTAGTTCTCCAAATACTGAAAACTGACTATCCGGAGTAAAATAATATCTACCAAATACACCAGCAGATAATGTTCCCATATCAACTGTATCAACAGGACCTGATTCTGCTTTTCTAGATATATATCCTAATTTTGCTCCAACAGCAATATTTTCAGTTACGAAAAATCCTGCTTGAGGCGCTATTTCAAAAACGTTAGCCTTATCGTCTGCAATTTTTTCAGAACCAAAACCAACTGAACCAGAAATAAAAATATCTCCTTTTGCAAAACCAGTTGTTTGATCATTGTCATTCTGTGCATTCACATTTGTGAAACCAATTACAGCAACAGCTGCAGTAAATAATAATTTTTTCATTTAATAATTTAATTAAGTTTTTAATTTTTGAATCGGCAAAAATACGCCGAATCATCATATCAACCAAATTAAAAGTAAGTATAATCTTATATTTTAAAAACCAAATTCTACGCCAAAATTAAACGAATTAAAACCGCTACCTGAAACATAGGTTCCATCATTGTACGTATCACCATAATCCACACCTCCAGAAATACTTTGGAAAGATGCTATTAATGCTATTGTTCCTAAATCAAAACCAAATTTTGGTCGTGCATAAAATCCTGATTTAGCATCACCAGATACATTTACTCCAACACCTAAATCAAGACCTCCAAAGAACTTGCGGTCCGCAAAGTAATATCTTGCAGAAGCAGCTATTGGAACGAATGAGGCATCTTTATAATTTCTAATAAAATAATTACCGCTATTACCAGCGTAATAAGAATAATCGCCATCTCCTACAAAATGTGTGTAGCCTAATAAACCACCTACTTCCAGGTTATCAATTAGCTCAAATAAGTAGGCCACATCTAAACCAAAGTTAAAAGAAGAAACATCGCTTGATGTACTTAATGGAATTCCAATATTAGCACCTGCATAAAAACTGCCCGTTTTTGCTTTTTCGGCAAAATCATTTTGAGCAGTCATTTTTGTTAATCCGAATACTGCCATAGCAGCAAATAAAATTGGTTTTTTCATAATTGTTGGTTTTAGTTAAAAGATTGATATACTTAATTATAGACAATTTACAAAAATAAAAAAAGCCAAAACAGTGTTTTGGCTTTTTAATATTATTACAATATAATGTTTAGAACATAAATCCTGCAGATAACTGAATTACACGGTTTTTACGTGAGAAAGAAAATATTCCAAAGTCAGCAACATCTCCATAAAAATCTTCATCATCAACTTTCGATAATCCTAAATTATAACGAGCCGTAAAGAAAAGACCACTTGCCATTTCATAACTTGCACCAAAATTTAATCCAAAATCAAGTGATTTGTATAAATCCTTTGTATCAATTTCAGATTCGTCTGGGTCAAGGTCTTCGTTATTATAGTCGTTAAACTCATTCTTTGCAGATACTAAAAAACCTATTTGAGGACCAGCTTCAATGCTTAAACCATCAATAGGGAAAAATTTAGCCATGATTGGAATATTAACGTAGCTTAAATTCACATTATAATCTACTTTACGATCATCAAAGTCATAATAATTTGACTTGAATCCTTGGCTAGAAAATAATAGTTCAGGCTGTAATGCAAACTTTTCAGTAAGCTTTAGTTCAACTAAACCACCAATATGAAAGCCAACTTTCATTTCAGCGTCTTGAAAATCCTCATCAAAACCAGCTACACCAAAATCTCCAGCTAGATTTGCAAAGTTAACACCACCTTTAACACCAAACCTAACGTCCTGTGCTGAAAGTGAACCAATACTAAAAACAGCAACAGCTGCACATACTAATAATTTTTTCATAATTTTAAGTTTTAATTAATTGATTATAACAAACTAACCACTTTTTTCGCAATAATTAAAATTTTGAAGCTAACTTATTAACATTCTAATTAATAATTTAGAATAACAATCTATTTTTCAGCATCTTACAGTATTAGTTGTTAACAATTACGAAACCTACTCCCGCTTTTAATAGGATTTACATACTTTTAGAACTTTATCCTATCTTTGTTTGAATGACCTGGAACCAAGCCTTAACTGATTTTAATTTATACTTAAAAATTGAACGTGGATTATCTCAAAATACCATTTCCAGTTATTCGTTTGATATAGAGAAATTAATAGCTTTTTTAGCGGATCATAAAATTACCACCTCTCCTATACATATCACACCTGAAATAGTACAGCAATTTATTTACCAAGTTGCAAAAGATGTCAATCCACGCTCACAATCACGGATTATTTCTGGATTACGCAGTTTTTTCAGTTATTTAGTTTTTGAAGATTATAGATCGGATAATCCAATAGATTTAATTGAATCTCCTAGAATTGGCAGAAAACTTCCAGACACTTTAAGCTTAAAAGATATTGACCGCATTATTGACGCTATAGATTTAACCAAAGAATATAACCAAGTTCGAATTGGGGAACGTGACAGAACCATGTTAGAAACCCTTTACGGTTGTGGTTTACGTGTCAGTGAATTGGTGAGTCTGAAAATTTCAGATTTATTTTTTGAAGAAGGATTTATCAACGTTACTGGAAAAGGCGATAAACAGCGTTTTGTTCCTATTAGTCCTACAACTCAAAAATATATAACTATTTATATTCGCGATGTTCGTTCTGCTATAGATGTTCAGAAAGAATATAACGACACCTTATTTTTAAACAATCGTGGGAAACAATTAACACGTGCCATGATTTTTACCATTATTAAAAAATTAGCGACTGAAATAAATCTCAATAAAACTATTTCGCCACATACCTTCAGGCATTCCTTTGCAACACATCTACTAGAGAATGGTGCCGATTTAAGAGCTATTCAAATGATGCTAGGTCACGAAAGTATTACAACCACCGAAATTTATGTGCATTTGGATAAAAAGCAATTGAAGAAAGCCATTCAAACATTTCATCCTAGGAAATAATATTATACCTATTAAATTTGCACTTAATCGGTTATTTCATACTTTTGCAGCCTCCAAATCTCTAAATCATGAATAAAATTGAAGAAGTAAGTTCTCAAGATAGCTCTCTTTCTAATAAAATTGAGGATATTTCTTTAGATCCAATACAAAATAACATGATTATGGCGTTTGCGCTTAAAAATTCCAATATTGGTGTCTGGGATTATCATGCAAAAACGAACATGGTTTATTATTCTATTCAGGCCATTAAAATTTTAGGTTTTGACCACTTAAAATATGATACAAGAGATTTTGATTGGCAACAAAAAATACACCCCGATGATTTAGAAGGTTTGCTATCCAATTTAACCGCTCATTATGAAAATAAAACAGAAAAATATACGAGTGAGCATCGTGTAATAGGTAAAGATGGCACGTACAAATGGGTTAAAGATAGCGGTAAAATTGTTGAACGTGATTCAAACGGTATCCATACTAGAATGATAGGAACTATCTCTGACATCACTGATAGAATGGAACGTGAGAAATCTATTGAGAATAATTTAGATATAATTACAAATCAGAATCAGAAACTGACTAATTTTGCACACATAGTTACTCATAATTTAAAAGAATATGCTGGAAACTTTGAAAGCTTATTAACTTTCTATGAGGAAGCCAAAAATGAGGAAGAAAAAGCGTCTTTAATTGAATATCTTAAAACAGTTTCTAAATCCTTAACGAATACGATAACAAGTTTAAAAGATATCGTTACGACACAATCAATTAAAAAAATTGAACGTGAAAATTTAAACGTTTATAACTACATTGAAAGTACAATTAAATTATTAGATATAGAGATAGCTAGTAAACAAGCTGTATTCAACAACGATTTAAATAAATCTATTTATTTGTATTGCAATGCTGCATATTTAGAAAGCATCATACAGAACTTAGCTTCTAATGCGCTTAAATACTCACATCCAGACAGACAGCCGATAATTGATATCAATTCGGAATTAAGTAGTGATAACCAATTAACTATTACGGTAGCAGATAATGGTATTGGTATTGATTTGGATAAATTTGGCGACAAGATTTTCGGATTGTACAAAACATTTCATGGTAATGAAAATGCGCAAGGTGTTGGTTTATATCTTACAAAAAACCAAATAGAAGCTTTAGGCGGTGAAATTTCAGTGAGTAGCCAAGTTAATATGGGAACGACATTCACCATCACAATGACATTAACAAAAAATCCAGCTTAAGGTTAAGCTGGATTTTTAAAATTATATTATTCACTTTATTTTCCCTTATTTCGCAATATTTACGGCACGTGTTTCACGAATAACCGTGACTTTAACTTGTCCTGGGTAGGTCATATCTGTTTGAATTTTTTGTGAAATACTAAACGATAAATCAGCTGCTTTTTGATCATCCACCTTTTCACTTTCTACAATAACACGTAATTCACGACCAGCTTGAATAGCATAGGCTTTTTTAACACCTCCAAAACCGAAAGCAATATCTTCCAAGTCTTTTAAACGTTGAATATAACTATCAAGAACTTGACGTCTTGCGCCTGGTCTTGCTCCTGAAATAGCATCACAAACTTGAACAATTGGTGCTAATAAGGTTTTCATTTCAATTTCATCGTGGTGAGCACCTATGGCGTTACAAACCTCATCTTTCTCACCAAACTTTTCAGCCCATTGCATACCTAAAATAGCATGTGGTGTTTCCATATCTGCTTCTGCATCTGGCACTTTACCTATATCATGTAAAAGTCCTGCACGTTTAGCCATTTTTGGATTTAAGCCTAACTCAGCTGCCATAATACCACAAAGTTTTGCAACTTCACGCGAGTGTTGTAGTAAGTTTTGACCGTAAGATGAACGGTATTTCATACGTCCAACCATCTTTATTAATTCTGGATGAAGATTATGAATTCCTAAATCGATTATGGTTCGTTTTCCTACTTCAATAATCTCCTGTTCAATTTGCTTGGTTGTTTTTTGAACCACCTCTTCAATTCGTGCTGGATGAATACGACCGTCCGTAACTAATTTGTGTAACGATAATCTGGCAATTTCACGACGTACAGAGTCAAAACATGATAAGATAATGGCTTCTGGTGTATCATCAACAATAATCTCTACACCTGTTGCGGCTTCAATGGCACGAATATTTCGACCTTCACGACCAATAATACGTCCTTTAACATCATCTGATTCAATATTGAAAACAGAGACACAGTTATCAACCGCTTCTTCCGTTCCAATTCGTTGAATAGTATTAATAATAATTTTTTTGGCTTCTTGTTGCGCAGTCAGTTTAGATTCTTCAATCGTGCTCTGGATATAAGCCATAGCATCATTTTTAGCTTCACCTTTTAAAGACTCCACTAATTGTGATTTAGCATCTTCCGCAGAAAGACTAGAAATAACCTCCAGTTGCTCTATTTGACTTCTATGTAGTCTATCAACTTCTTCTTGTTTCTTTTCTATAACTTCTAAACGATAGTTATAATCTTTAACTTTTTCTTCTAGACCATCATTTAATTTTTTATTTTTAGAAAGCTCACCAGACAATTGCGATTCCTTATCACGCGAACGTTTTTCAGATTCTGCCATCTTTTTATCGCGCGAGTTAATCACTTTCTCATGTTCTGACTTTAACTCAATAAATTTTTCTTTTGCTTGAAGTATTTTATCTTTTTTTAATGCATCTCCTTCGCTTTTAGCTGCTTTTAAGATAGCTGTTGCCGATTTTTTTGCGCTTTTAAGAACTTTAGAAGCATTGTTGCGTTCTAAAACTTTAGCAACAATAAAACCAATTATAATACCCAATAATATTCCACCTACAATAACAATTGTATTATCCATTTTCTAGTTGATTAATTTATATAAAAAAGCCTGCACCAGAATAAAGTTTTGTATAAACTCCTTAAAACAAGTTTAGGGATACCAAGCTGATCAAGGGTCTGTTCGAGATACTGAATAAATTCAGCACTAACAGCATGCTTTTACAACTTAAACTCACCCTTTTTAAAGAATTCGCGTTGAGTTTATCAAAAAAAATAACTAATGCAGGCAGTAACCTTTATTTTATTTATAAGAACGTTAAGAGTTTAAATGCGATTCCAACAGATCGTTTAAAGCGTCTAACTTTAATTCCACTGTTTCATTCGCATAGTCTGTATCTAATGATTTCTGTTCCACTTGAGAAGCAAATTGCAAAGCGCACATGGCTAATACATCTTGCTTATCTTGAACAGAATAACTTTGCTCAAATTGTTTTATCATAGCTTCAATGTTTTTGGCGGCTTTTCGCAGCCCTTCTTCCTGACTCGGTGTAATCGTTAACGGATACACACGGTTGGCTATTGATAATTTAATTTTTAGTTTTTCTGACATTGAAAACTATGATTCATTACTCGGAAAGTTGCGCAATACAATGATCAATTTCCCGAATTAATGCGTTTATTTTGAGTTTTGTTTCTCTTTTATTTTCGTCACTGCCAAGCATGGAATTGGCCATTTTAAGCGCTTCATATTTTTCTTCCCAATCAACAATTTGTGTTTTATGAGACTGAAGCATATGTTGAGAAGATTGTAGTTCTTGCTGTAATTTTAAATTTGCTTCTTTTAAAAGTCGCTGCTTATGTAAAACCTTGTTGATTTTGTTTTCTAAAGCATTTACAGTTTCTTCAATTTTACTCATGTATCATATCCATACTTATCTCACAAAGTTAACATACCTCGATTTAAATAACAATAGTTTTTCAATAAAAATTAAATAATTTACGTTTCATCTTAAAATCGCTTCACATGCTAATGCTTGCGGTTTTTGCTTGTCCAATTTGAATCAAATTGATATTTTAGCAACAACATCCATTTTATGCAAAAATTCCTCACATTTTTTTTACTACTCGCGTTTATAAGTCACGCGCAAACCCCCTATCCTACTGATTATTTCATGCATCCATTGGATGTTACTATAATTCCATCTGGAACTTTTGGTGAATTACGTTCCAACCATTTTCATTCTGGAATGGACATAAAAACCCAACAACGCGAAGGTTTAAAAGTATTTGCAACGGCTGATGGTTATGTTAGTCGTATAAAAATTGCTCATTTTGGATACGGAAAAGCGCTTTATATAACACACCCAAATGGCTATACAACCGTTTATGCACATTTGCAGCAATTATCGCCAACTTTAGAAGCCTATATAAAAAAGCTCCAATATGAACAGGAATCATTTGAGATTGAAATATTTCCAAAAGTGGATGAATTACCAGTTTTAAAAGGCGATTTGATTGCCTTCAGCGGAAATACAGGAAGTTCAGGCGGTCCACATTTGCATTATGAAATTCGTGATAATGCCGAAAGACCTATAAACCCTTTACTTTTTGGCGTAGATATAACCGATACTACCAAACCTATTATTACGGAAGTGTACGCCTACCCTATTTCTGAAGATTCTCATATAAACGCAACAAAAGAACGCCAAAAATTACGTTTGATAAACACACCAAATGGCGATTATACGGTTGAAAACATTCAGGCATTCGGGAAAATTGGCTTTGCCATTGAAGCAAATGACAGACAGGATTTGGCCTCCAATAAAAATGGTGTAGAAAACATCCAAGCGTTTTATAATGGGAATCAGAAATTTGAAATGGATTTTAAACGCTTCACATTTGATGAATCTAGACTCCTGAATCGCTATATTGATTACGGACATTATTCAGACAAAAAAGAAAAACTTCAAAAATTATTTGTCGAGAGTGGCAACAATTTAAGCATGTTGAAGAATATTGATGATGATGGTTATATACATGTAGAAGATAGCACATCATCCGTTTATAAAGTCCGCGTTAAGGATTTTCATAATAATGATGTTTGGCTAACCATTAATATTGAAGGTTTAAAAGCGACAGATGTAAAATCGAAAGAAATTGTAGAAACACCATTTCATATATATTCCAAAAAAGCGAATGAACTCATAAATAAAAATGTATCGGTATATTTTCCGCAAGATGCTTTTTTCGATGATTTTTATATCAATTTTGAAGTCAATAATGATACCATCACCTTGCATGAAGATACCATTCCATTACGTGAGAATTTTACAATAACCTACGATATTAGTAGTTTTAAAAATCAAGATTCCGATAAATTGTATATTGCACGCTTAGTTGGTTGGCGAAAACAATACACTATTTATTCTAAAACCTATAGAAAAGAAAACACCCTAACCACATACAATAAAACCTTAGGAACTTACGCCTTAACAGTAGATAACGTTAATCCCACAATTAAACCTATCAATTTTACGGAAGGCAAATGGTTGAGCAAATACCGCTTTTTAAAATTAAAGATTGAAGATGAAGGTTCTGGGATATCTAATTATCGTGCTACTATAAATGGCAAATGGATTTTAATGGAGTATGATTATAAAACAAATTTATTGGTTTATGATTTTAATGATAATATTTCAACCGAAACAAAAAATAATTTAAAGGTAATTGTAACAGATAATGTGGGAAATAATTCTACTTTTGAAACAACCTTTTTCCGAAAATAAAAAATAAAACACCTTGACATATAAATCACTTTCCGTTTTCATTGTTCTTTTGCTATTGGTTTCGTTTACAGCCATTGCCCAAACAGGAACCCTAAAGGGTGTTATTTTAAACAGCGCCAACACACCCATTTCAGACGTTAATATTACAGCCGGAAATTCAGGAACTACCACTGATGAAAATGGTTATTACAGTATAAAAATACCTGCTAATCAAGAAATAACCGTTGTTTTTACACACATCACTTTTAAATCGATAACAGCAACATTTAATCTTAAAAATGGTGAAGATGTGGAATTTCATCCGGTTATGGACGAAGCAGTTGAGCAAATGTCTACCGTTGTTATTTCGGGAAAAACGCGAAAAGATGTTCAAGGAATTATTACCCTTCAACCCGAAACCATTAGGAATATTCCAGGCGCCAATTCAGGTGTTGAAAATTTATTAAAAACCTTACCAGGTGTTAGCAGTAATAATGAATTGAGTACACAATACTCCGTTCGTGGTGGAAATTTTGATGAAAATTTAGTCTACGTTAACGGTATTGAAGTGTATCGTCCGTTTCTTATTCGTTCCGGACAGCAGGAAGGTTTAAGCTTTGTGAATACGGATTTAGTTCAGAATGTCGATTTTTCAGCTGGAGGATTCCAAGCCAAGTATGGCGATAAATTATCATCTGTTTTAGATATTACCTACAGAAAACCCTATCAATTTGGCGTAAGTGCCGATTTAAGCCTATTGGGTGCCAGCGTTTCTGTAGAAGGCAGAAGCAAAGATTCTAAATTTACAGGTATTGTTGGCATGCGTTATCGTGATAACAGTTTATTGGTGAATGCCAAGGAAACGGAAACGAATTACGATCCGAAATTTGCCGATGTACAAACCTATTTAACGTATAAATTTACGGATAAATTTCAAATGAGTTTTTTAGGAAACGCCTCCATCAATAAATACAACTACGAACCTGAAACACGCCAAACCAATTTTGGAACCCTTCAGAATCCGCTTGCCTTATTGGTTTTTTATGAAGGTCAAGAACGTGATAAATACGAAACCTATTTTGGTGCTTTAAAAGGAACCTATTTAGTTAATGACGATTTAACCTTAAATCTTATTGCTAGCACATATCATACCGTTGAGGAAGAACATTTTGATATTTTGGCACAATACCGTTTAGGTGAAGTCAACACCAATATTGGCGGTGAAGATTTGGGTGAAGTGGAATTTAGCGAAGGCATTGGTGGTCAATTAAATCACGGAAGAAATGATTTAGATGCATTAATTACCACTATTGAACACCAAGGAAGTTATAAGAAAGACGATAATGATTTTGAATGGTCTATAAAATATACCAACGAAGATATTCGCGACAGATTGGTGGAATGGGAAGTGATTGATTCTGCTGGTTTTTCTATAAATCCGCCGAGTTCAGATGCGTTTAATGACCAACCCTATTCGCCTTATTCAGGGCCATTGGAGCCTTTTCAAAACGTACGTGCCAAAAACAAAACACAAATTGACCGACTGCAAGCCTATTTACAATGGAGCAGACGTATGGATATTGGTGACAATGAAGCGTGGTTAAATATTGGTGCACGTGCTCACAATTGGACCGTAAGTGGTGAAGGCATTGAAAGTACTAGTCAAACCGTATTTAGTCCGCGTGCACAATTCGCTATCAAACCGAATTGGGATAAAGATATGTTGTTCCGTATTGGAACAGGTTTGTATTACCAACCACCATTTTATAGAGAATTACGCGATTCTTCAGGAACCGTAAGACCAGATGTGAAAGCACAAAAATCGTTTCATATTGTTCTTGGAAACGATTACAGCTTTAAAATGTGGGACAGACCCTTTAAGTTAACCACTGAAGCTTATTATAAAAAAATAACCGATGTTAATCCGTACACCCTAGAAAACGTACGTATTCGCTACAGAGCCAATAACAATGCGGAAGCCTATGCCTATGGATTGGATATGCGTTTGAATGGCGAATTTGTGCCAGGAACTGAATCTTGGTTTAGTTTTGGGTATTTAAAAACCGAAGAAAACATTGATGATCGTGGTTATATTGCCAGACCAACGGATCAACGTTTAAAGTTTGCTGCTTTATTCCAAGATTATGTACCAAGTTTGCCAAAAATGAAAATGTATTTAAACTTGGTTTACAATACGGGCCTTCCAGGAGGATCACCAAGTTATGCCGATCCATATGATTATCAAAACCGACTACCAGACTACAAGCGTGCTGATATTGGTTTTCAATATGTAATTGTAGATGATAAAGATGATTATCAAAGTGGTTGGAGAAAGCCGTTCAAATATTTATCAATAGGAATTGAAATTTTCAATGTGTTTGATGTGCAAAACTCGATTACCAATACATGGGTTCGTGATGTGTATAGCAAGCGTCAATATGCGATACCTAATTACTTAACACCTCGCGTGTTTAATGTGCGGACGAGTATGAGGTTTTAAATAATCAAGTGAAAATATAATTTTATGTAATCAAAATTTTAACAGTTTTTTGATTTACGCCATGCAACTTTATTCTACTTTTGTCTTGTGAAAACAAAATTTCAATTACATATAGCCATTTCCTTACTCCTAGTTTATGTTTTAAACTTCGGAACGGCTATTCATGATGTTTTTGTAGATTCATTTTCGGAAAACACGTTTAAAACACAGTCGACTCATAAACAATCTAAAGATGATTCGTCTAGTTATTACGCCTATCAAGATCTTGAAATATTAGGTCACAATCCTATTGATTCTGAAGTTCCTAATGTTTTTACAGAGCGCTTTGCATCATATAATACAATTCTATCTCTAGATGCTTCACAAACAGCTCGAGATAATCAATATTTTAAAGCAGGACAGTATATTATACCGAGTTATAATACGCAAACCTGCATCTTCCCATTCCACGATTTTATTTAAAATCTTTTTTAGTTTTTGTTTCGCTGAATTTTCAGCCACTATTTCATGCTTTTAATTAAGCACATTTTAAACATTCTAAAAAAATAAAAATCATGGATTTAAATACCATTATCATCGGTTTAGTTATTACAACAGTTATTATTGTACCGCTAGTGTACATTCAAATGTCTCAAAATATTCAAAAGAAAAAAGCGAAAAATAAATTTATTGCGGATGCCAAATCAAAAAACGTTCATGTTTCCGAAATGGATTTCTGGGGAACATTTTATGCCGTAGCTTTAGATGCTTCGGAAAATAAACTCGTTTACTCTAAAAAAACAGATGAAGAAACCGTTTGGATTACGGCCGATTTAAGCCGCGTAACCGACTGCTACATTCATAAAACAGATAGAACCATAAAAAACAAAACGACCAATAAAATTGAAACGGACCGTATTGATCTCGTGTTACGTACCAAAGGTCAGGAGGATTATATTTTGGAATTCTTTAATGTGGATGTCAATTTTGAAATAACAAAAGAAAAAGTGCTGCTAGAAAAATGGCAAGCACTTATTTCAAAACAATTAGTAGCCGCTACAATAGCAGCTTAAAAAATTTTAATTTAGTGTTAAGGTATAAGGTTCAAAATACAAGTATCATCATACTTGTATTTTGGACCTTATTAATTATTATTGGTAGTTACTTACGCTTTTATAAATTCCTTTAAAACAGAAATCACGTAATCAATTTCATCTTTCGTGTTATAAATACTAAATGAAAAGCGAATGGATGGTTTCTTTAAATCATCTTCATTTAAAATTTCACTCAATACGTGTGATCCTTTTGAACTTCCACTTTGACAGGCACTTCCTTTAGAACAAGCTATCCCTTTCAAATCCATTTGAAATAATAAAATCAATGCTTTTTCAGGTGGAATAGGCAAACACACATTAATTAAAGTATAAGTGCTTTTTTCTAAATTACCAGACATGCCATTAAATCGCACATCTGGAAATGCTAGCTTTAATTCAGAGATAAAATAGCGTTTTAAATCTAATACATATGCGCTTTCCGTTTCCAAATTGGCATACGCCATAGTAAAGGCTTTTTCTAAACCAACAATATCATGAACAGCTTCCGTACCAGCGCGAATACCGCGCTCCTGCTGACCACCAAAAATTAACGGTTTTAAACCTGAATTTTTTCGAATAAAAGCAAAACCAACACCTTTTGGCCCGTGAAACTTATGGGCACTTGCAGCTAGAAAATCAATTTGAACATCTTGTAGATCCAGTTTATAGTGTCCAATACATTGTACAGCATCACAATGAAACAAAGCTTTGTTAGCTTGGCATAAATTGCTCACACGTTTCACATCCAAAATATTTCCTACTTCATTATTAACATACATGAGGCTTACCAAAGTCTTTCCATGCGTTTTAAGAAGTTGTTCTAAATGATCAAAATCTACCTGACCATCAGCATCTAATTTTACATAGCTCACTTTTATATCACATGTTTTTTCAAGTTGCTCAACGGTATGCAAAACTGCATGATGCTCAATTTTGGAGGTAATAATATGCTCAACCCCTAAATCGCGAATGGCGCATTGCAATGCTAAATTATCAGCTTCCGTACCACCTGACGTGAAAACAATTTCACCAGCACTCACGTTTAATTGTTTCGCAATTGTTTTTCTGGCTTGTTCTATTAAAACTTTGGAAGCGCGTCCAAAACTATGTGTGGATGAGGCATTACCATAATCTTTGCGCATAACGGCTGTCATAGCATCAATGACTTCATCTCTTACTTTTGTGGTTGCTGCACTATCAAAATATACTGGTTTCATAAGCTTTTCCGTCTCCATAAATTAATCACACAAAATTACGAGAAATAAAATTATTTGTTCCCGATGACGTTGTATATTTACCAATTCTTTTAATTTTGTATAAAATATACTCGTCATGCGAAAATTACTTCTAATACTTCTAACATTTTCAATCGTTTCATCTTGTGATGATGGTGATATTATTAACGTTGATTTTGAATTTGGCGATACGTTTGTTGCCTGTGGCGAATTGGTTTTCTATCAAGTTAAAGAAAATCCATTTGAATCGTTATCACTTCAAATAGTTCAACCTGATTGGACTTTAGAAAAATTAATAGAAGTAGATACCATTACAGGACTGCTTGTAAATGACGAACCGATAGAAATTGCGATTGAAGGAACGGCTAATCAATTTAATTACCGTTCATACAATAGCAATCCAGCACCTTTATTTTGTAATGATGTGCCACCTTCTGACATTCAAATTAATGAAGATTTATCAAGTTTCTCTGGAATTGGAATTATTAATGTGTTTTTACTTGAAGATGATAATGATGGTATTCCAGCCGAAATGGAAGATGCTAACCTAGATGATGATATGAATCCTGCAACAGACCCAACAGATACAGATGGTGATGGTATTCCAGATTATTTAGATGTGGATGATGATGGTGATAATGTTTTAACATCCGTGGAGATTGAAGATGATAATTTGGATAACGACAATAATCCGTTAACCAACCCAAGAGATACAGATGAAGATGGTATTCCAAACTATTTAGATACTGATGATGATAATGATGGCACACTAACGATTGATGAAGAAAATGCACCAGCCGATCAAAACCCTGCCAATGATTACACAGATCCTAATATAGCGGATTATTTAAATCCTAATGAAAGTGCTACACTTCCAGCAACAGCCTATCGTGCGCACCCAATCAATCAAGTGTTTACTATAACCTTGCGGGTTGAAGGCATTCAATTTCCTACTATAACACAAGATGTATTTGATATGGGCTCATTAACCGATTCCAGATTAACTAATACACGTTTGGTAACACCAGAATTTTAAGGAATTAAGAATTATTGGCATTTTGATAAATATAGACTTCTGTAGCGCCAACACCATATTTCTGGAAGTCAGCATCATAGAACTTAACAGCATCGTACCTACTAAACAGATATTCTAATTCTGTTTTTAAAACGCCTTCGCCAACACCATGGATAAACACCATTTTTTGAATGCGTTTTCGGATGGCGAATTCCAATTGTCCTCTTGCGGTATCCAGTTGTAAGGTTAACATATCATGATTACTCATCCTATTGGAATTTTCAGTCAGGTGATGAATATGCAAATCCACTTCCATAGTTGGTTGATACCGTTCTTTAGCCTTTTTGGTAGTTGCTTGCTTTCTTTTAGGTTGTTCTTTCTCTCTTATAATAGCTTCTGCAGCTCTTAAATCTATTTTCATAGGTTTAGTAACCACCAATTCTTTTGGTTCAAAATCAAGTTCAAAACCATCAGGTGTTTCAATGGTTACTACGCTATTTTTAACTTTGGTAACTATTCCAGATAAATCATCATCCAAAACAGCTACTGTATCTCCTATTTTAAATGTCTTCATGTTCATTTTCTATATCATTGGGTTCTTTATCAAACTTACTCGGAATCTTACTAGAGATTCTATATATACCATACATTAAAATAACGATACCTATAATTAAAAGCGTGACGTTTTTTTCAGCGCCGGATTGACCGTAAATTGCTGTAATACTGCCAATTAATATTAAAAAATACGAAATATATTGTTGCTTTTTCATGATATGGTCGGTAAAAATTTACTGTTTGTCGAAATTAATATTAAATGTTGAAACCACATATAATTTGCATTCTTTTTTTTCGTAGATTCAGTTAAGATAACCCATTAAATGATAGCGTATTATGAAAAACAATACTTCAGTAACCCGAATTCTCCATATCTTTATTTTAATATTTTTCTTTCATTTTGGCTTGTTTGCACAGGTTGGGATTGGGACTACTGCTCCTTCAAACACTTTGGACGTAGAAACTAATGCAGCGGTAGGCGGTATTGAAATAAACAACACTGCTGCCAATGGAGATCCAATTTTACAATATCGACTTAACGGAACTTCATTAATAACAATGGGAGTGGATGATAGCGATGCCGATAAATTTAAAATTGGGACAACAGCCTTAACAACAAACACAAGATTAACTATAGCTACTAATGGATATATAGGCATTGGAGTTACAAATCCAGTATATCATTTAGAAATGCAAAATAATCGAGCAAATGATTATTTAGCATTTTTCGAAAACACAAATGCCACTGGAGCAAGTTTAGCAGGCTATGTTACAGGAACATTTAATGCTTTAGGTGGTGTCACTAACAATACAGTTGGATTAGCATCTTATGGGGTTCATCTTCCGACTACTGGTGATGGTTTAGGTGTTTGGGGCACTTCTAATAGTTCGGACGCCATAGGAGTTCAAGGTTCCATACCAACAACTGGATCATGGTTGGGCTTCGGTGGATTATTTGGAGGAGGTTTAGGTTATATAAATGGCCTTTATAATTTATCCGACGAAAGAGTAAAATCCAATATTCAGCCAATTACCAATGCCATTGAAAAATTAAAGCAGATAAATGGTGTTTCATATAACTATAATCTGAATGAATATAATTACTTAACTAAAGGCGATTCTAAAACTTATTTAGGTTTTTTAGCACAGAATGTAAAAGAAATATTTCCAGAAGCTGTGGCTGAAAAACAACTTACAGTTGCAGGCCCAAGTAAAATGACTAATTCTATAAATACAACTGATTTCAAAAAAGAAATTTTCAATGTTGTCGACTATACGTCCTTAATTCCTGTAACGGTTCAAGCTATAAAAGAACAACAAGAATTAATTGAGAGTCAAAACAATAGAATTTTATCGTTAGAAGCTAAAATTGCATTGCTGGAGAACAGATTAAATACTTTAATTGAGAATCAAGATTAGTATAAAACTATAATTATGAAATATTTATATACATTAATTCTATTTGCGGTTAGTGGTTTATCATTTTCACAATCTGACTTATATGTTAGCAATGGTAGCTATGTATATGTTGATGGTACTGCCTTTACAAGTGGAACAAATGCACCATTATATGTAACCAATGCTATTAACTTAAACACCAACAGCCATATATACTTACGTAATGAAGCCCAATTATTACAAGGCAACAATGTGGGTAATTCTGGAGCTGGTAGATTGAGTGCTTTTCAAACAGGAACTGTAAACACGTATGCTTACAATTATTGGAGTTCTCCTGTAGGTGTAAATGCTGGCGCAGCTGGAAATACAGCTTTCAGACCAAACAATAATATGCACCGTGAAACGGCGGCGCCAATTACCAGCACACCTTTTGGTTATGTAGCGGGCTATAATGGTACAACCACACAAATTGCCAGTTATTGGTTATATACGTTTATTGGATTATCGTCAACAATCAACGCCTATGAAGATTGGATTGGTTTAGGTGGCGGTTCATTACCTATTGGAGGAGATCCTAATGGTACATTAGCATCAGGCTACGGCTTTACCATGAAAGGAAATCCAAGTGGAGGACAACAATATGATTTTAGAGGTCGTGCAAACAATGGAAATATAACAGTCGCCTTAAATGCCAACAGAGAAACATTAGTCGGTAACCCATACTCTTCCGCGTTAGATGCACGGGATTTTATTCACAACGCTACAAATGCTACACGCATGACCGGAACACTAAAATATTGGGAGCAAGCACCTGGCGCTAGCTCACATAATTTATCGGATTATGTTGGTGGTTATGGTGTTTATACCATTTCGGCAGGAGGTGTTGACTCATTTACCAATGCACCATTTACTACTTATTTACTAGATGGCACACCAACAAACGCGCCGTTTGGAACGGGCTCTAAAGTAGCGCGTCGTTATATTCCAATTAGTCAAGGTTTTATGATTGAAGGTAACGGAACAGGAGGCACTATTGTTTTCAATAATGCACAACGTGAGTTTTATAAGCAATCTGGTATTGATAGCTATTTTTATCGAAATCAGCATGATGATAACGACGATACAATAGCGGAAACTACTTATAATGAAGACGGTTTCAATATCGTACCAGCAGATTTTAAGCGCTTCCGAATTAATATCGATTTTACAGAAAACGAATTATACACACGACAGCTGCTTATGAATTTTCACAATTCGGCAACACCTGGTTTCGATTATGGTTTAGAAGGAAAAGGTGATACACCTTTGGCATCTGATGCGTATTGGACATTAAACAATGAACCGTATGTTATTCAGGCTTTCAGCTATGACCAAGGTCTAAGAATTCCTTTGGTTGTTAAAGCACGAGCTAATCAGCCTGTACGTTTTAGAATTTATGATGTTCAAAATTTTGATGCTAGTCAGCCTATTTATATTCATGATATAGAAAATGATATCTATGTGAATTTAAGAGAGTCTAATTATGACATCAATTTACCACTTGGAACTTATACCGATCGTTTTGAAATAACTTTTACGACTCAAACGCTTGGAGTTCCTGATATTGCTTTAACGGATTTTACCATCTTTCAAAATAATGATACTTCCGAAATAAATTTAATAAACCCGAATCTTCGTGATATTAAACATGTTTTGGTTTACGATGTTTCTGGAAAGCAGGTTTTAGACATTAAAAATATACCACTTTCCGAAAAGCAAACCATTTCTACTAAACAATTTAGTGATGGTATGTATGTTGTTTCCGTAGCTTTTAAATCCGGCATTAATTTGAATAAAAAAGTAATCATTGCAAATAAAAAGTAAAATATTCACTGCTTTTTATAACTTTGGCTAAATTCAATTAGAACTATTTATGTCTTCACCAGAAGATTTTATGTTACCCTGTTTAAACAAGCAAATTTTTGGGTTTGACTGCATGGGCTGTGGTTTACAGCGTTCCATATCGCTTATTTATCATGGTGAATTAGTAGCCGCATTTAAAATGTATCCAGCAGTTTTTCCATTAATTGCACTATTTATCTTTATTGGTCTCAATATTTTTTTTAAATTTCAACATTCAAACAAAATTATTAATATACTCGCAATTGCAACTGTTATTGTTATTATTGGGAGTTTTACTTTAAAACTAATCACTTAAATTTTACAAATGGAAAAACAAAGACTCAATCCAACACTGGTTTATGTGTTGGCTATTATTGGATTATTATGCTGTTGCGTAGCTGGTTTCGGCTTTATTTTGGCAGGAATTGCCTTCTTTATAGCGCATAGTCAAATTCAAAAAGCACAATTAAATCCGGATGATTACGATTTAAAAAGTGTTAATGCTATGAATACCGCAAAAACGGTTGCACTAGTGATATTAGTAATCAATATTCTATATTTACTTTGGTCTATTTACCAAATCTATTCAATGGGTGGATGGAATGCTTATATGGAACAATTTGATGACGTAATGAAACAGTTTCAACAAGCTCAAGTTGAATAATAATTGACTTATAGACATAAAAAAAGCGACTCACGTCGCTTTTTTTGTTTTTATAAGAATATGTTTTCTTAATATTTTTACTTTTCGAATTGTTTCAGTGTTTTAGTAATAATAGAGACGCAATCTAATAATTGTTCTTCAGTCATTACTAAAGGTGGCGCAAAACGAATAATATTTCCATGTGTTGGCTTCGCTAACAACCCGTTGTCACGCAAAGCTAAACAAATGTTCCAAGCTGTATCACTATCCTCATCATCATTGATAACAATAGCATTTAATAAGCCTTTACCACGAACTAAGTTTATAATGGAGCTGGTTTCAATAAATTTATTTAATTCACTGCGGAATAATTCACCGAGTTTATAAGCATTTTCTGCTAATTTTTCATCTCTTACCACTTCTAAAGCGGCCATGGCAACAGCTGCCGCAACCGGATTACCTCCAAAAGTACTTCCGTGATTTCCAGGACGAATAACATTCATAATAGCATCATCAGCTAAAACAGCAGATACGGGATACGCACCACCAGACAAGGCTTTTCCTAAAATTAACACATCAGGTTTAACATTCTCATGGTCTACAGCTAATAATTTACCAGTTCTTGCTATTCCTGTTTGAACTTCATCTGCAATAAATAATACATTGTATTTTTCGCAGAGTGCTTTTGCTTTTGATAAATAATCTGCTGCAGGCACGTAAACACCAGCTTCACCTTGAATTGGTTCTACTAAAAATCCAGCAATATTTTTATTGTTTTTTAATTGTGTTTCTAGAGCGTCTAAATCATCATAGGCAATTTTGATAAAACCGTCTGTATATGGTCCGAAATTTTTACGAGCAACTGGGTCGTTTGAAAACGAAATAATGGTGGTTGTTCTACCATGGAAATTATTTTCACAAACAATAATCTCTGCTTTATTTTCATCAATTCCTTTCACTTCATAAGCCCATTTTCTACAGATTTTTAAAGCTGTTTCTACCGCTTCTGCTCCGGTGTTCATGGGTAATAATTTATCGAATCCGAAAAATTCGCAAGCAAATTTCTCATATTTCCCTAACATGTCATTATGAAATGCTCTGGACGTTAATGCCAACGTAGATGCTTGCTTATACATTGCATCTACAATTTTAGGGTGACAATGCCCTTGGTTTACTGCGGAATAAGCAGATAGGAAGTCATAATACTTCTTCCCTTCTACGTCCCAAACATACACGCCTTCACCTTTAGCCAAAACCACAGGAAGTGGATGGTAATTGTGTGCGCCATACTTGTTTTCTAAATCGATCGCTTGTTGCGATGTTACTTGGTCTAAAATAGCCATTTTAATAAATTTAAGTTGTTGAATAAAATAACCATTCCTACTGTACCTTTATCCTTCCGAAATCCCAATTATCGGGACGAAAATTCAGCGTGGGAGAGAAATCATCCCTAGGACTCGCAAATTACTAAATATCTACTGTTTCTTAAAATATTTACCACATGTTTTTTGCTACGAAAAAAGAAAGTACTTTTGCAGCATGGCAAGAAAAAATAATAGAAAGCAAATATTCACCAATGTCGAAGTTGTTGATGCTGGTGCAAAAGGAAAAGTAATTGGGAAAGCAGCTGATGGTAAAGTGATTTTTATGCCAAATGCGGTTCCTGGCGATATAGTTGATGTTCAAACCTTTAAAAAGCGTAAAGCATATTACGAAGGAAAAGCAACTGTTTTCCATAAACTATCTGATAAACGTACCGAACCTGAATGCCAACATTTTGGCGTTTGTGGTGGTTGTAAGTGGCAAAATATGGGCTATGAACACCAATTATTTTATAAGCAAAAAGAAGTTACCAATAACTTAACACGTATTGGACATATAGAATTACCTGAAGTTACGCCTATTTTAGGCTGTAAAGAACCTTACTTTTATCGTAATAAAATGGAATTTTCGTTTAGCGATAGCCGTTGGTTAACCTTGGAAGAAATTCAATCAGATAGAGATCTAGGTGATAGAAATGCGTTAGGTTTTCATATTCCTGGTATGTGGGATAAAATTTTAGATATAAAAAAATGCCACCTACAAGCAGATCCTTCAAACGCCATCAGAAATGCGGTTAGGGAATTTGCAATTGCGAATGAGTTGGAATTCTTCAACACCAGAAATCAACATGGTTTATTACGGACCATGATGATTAGAACATCGTCTACTGGAGATATTATGGTGATGATTCAGTTTTTTAAAGAAGATAAAGCCAAGCGTGAATTATTATTGGATTATTTAGCTGAAACGTTTCCGGAAATCACCTCACTTCAATATGTCGTGAATGAAAAAGCCAATGATACCATTTACGATCAAGACGTTATTTGCTATAAAGGGAACGACCATATTTTTGAAGAAATGGAAGGCTTACGATTTAAAATCAATGCCAAATCATTTTATCAAACCAATTCGGAACAAGCTTACGAATTATATAAAATCACTAGAGATTTCGCTGGATTGTCAGGTAACGAATTAGTTTATGATTTATATACAGGGACCGGAACCATTGCGCAGTTTGTTGCTAAAGAAGCGAATAAGGTCGTTGGCGTAGAAGCCGTTCCAGATGCTATTTTAGCCGCTAAAGCCAATGCACAATTAAATGGCATTGATAACGTTGACTTTTATGTGGGTGATATGAAAAACGTATTTAATCAGGATTTTATTAATACACATGGACATCCAGACGTTATTATTACCGATCCACCACGTGATGGCATGCATAAAGATGTCGTTAATCAAATATTAAATATTGCGCCAGAAAAAATAGTTTATGTAAGTTGCAACAGCGCAACACAAGCGCGCGATTTACAACTTATGGATGCACAATATAAAGTAACACGTACACAAGCTGTGGATATGTTCCCGCAAACGCATCACGTTGAAAATGTTGTACTTTTGGAAAGAAGATAATACCTATGAAAAAATTACATGGATTAATAATTCTGATTTGTTGCATCACTTTTAGTTGCGAGCGTGATGATATCTGTACTTTAGATACTGTTACCACACCACGTTTAACTATATCCTTTTTGAGTATTGAAAATCCCGAACAGCAAAACCCGAGAAATGTAGGTAAATGTCGCGTTCAAGGAATTGGTGTTGCTGATGATGAAACGCTTCCAGATTTAGATGGAACCAGAGATAAACAAGTAATTTTACTTCCATTAAAAACAACAGAGAATAGTACTCAATATAGTATCTATAAAAATTACAAATTAAATAATAATAATACGCCTGAAAATCCAGATGATGATTTCGTAACTGGTAACGAGGATATTATAACTATTTCTTACGTAACTGAAGAAGTTTACGTTTCAAGAGCATGTGGTTTTAAAACCGTATTTAAGAATATCTCCGTGACGGTTGAAGATGATGGAAACAAATGGATAAAAATTATTCAGTCTGTAAATGATAATCAAATAATAGAAAATGAATACACAACAAACTATAACATCTATCATTAAAACATGTTTTATTGGTTTGCTGTTTTGTTCAGTTTCATTTGCACAAAACGATAGCATTCCTACAAACAAAAAATTAAAAGACAGCAGCAAGCAACTAGAAAAATACGGACTGCGTGTTGGTGGTGATGCTAGTAAATTACTACGTTCATTTTTAGACGATGACTATAAGGGTTTTGAAGTAAATGGTGATTTCCGGTTTACAAAAAAATGGTATTTAGCTGGTGAATTTGGTGTTGAAGAAAAAACAACGACCACAGATTATATTGATGTCACAGCCACCGGAACCTACATAAAACTTGGAGCCGATTATAACGCTTACGAAAACTGGTATGGCATGAATAATTTACTGTATGGTGGTTTTCGTGTAGCATTCAGTAATTTTAGTCAAGACTTAAATAGTTTTGGTGTGTACTCTCAAAATCAATATTGGGCACCACAATTTTCAACGTCGGAATCTAAAAAATTTAGTGGTTTAAATGCGGTTTGGGCTGAATTTATTGTAGGCTTAAAAGTAGAAGTTCTAACCAACTTGTTTTTAGGAGTTAATGCTCAATTTAAATATATAATTACGCAAAGCGAACCCGATAATTTTGAAAACATCTATATTCCAGGATACAATAAAACCTATGATAGTGGGAGTTTTGGCTTTGGTTATGGCTATAATATTTCGTATTTGATTCCGATTTTCAAGAAGGCTAAATAGTGTTCAGTGTTCAGAAGATTAAAAATTTCTGAAATTAAATACTAAATTCCAAAACGTAATAACAGAGTTTCTACGATAAATTTCCAATAATTAACCCTGTAACTTTACCTCTCTCTGACTTTGCCAGAAATATAAGTTCAAAGTTTATGATTCAAAATTTAAAGTTAGACAAACGAGCGTTTATTCAACTTAAGTTAAAAGTCATACTTCCTAACAACAGGATGTTAACCTAATCCCTATCTTGAAACTTCGCTTTTTTACTACCTTCATACATGACATATTTAACTAAACGCGATTCTAATTTCGCATTCATTAAATGTATTTTCCGAGAAGGACGTAATCCAACATGTTTTAAAGCATCTAAATTAGATGTAATAAACCACGCATCAGTTCCTGGATAGTTTTGTTTTAAGGTATCACCAATTGCGGCATAAAACTTTTCCATATCTATATCCAATCGTTCCCCATAAGGTGGATTGAAAACCATATGAAGCTTGGCATCACCAGCCTTTTGAGTTTTAAAGAAATCCTCATGTTTGATGCTGACAAACTCATCCAAATGCGCATTCTTCAAGTTGTCCTTCGCCTTTGTTACAGCACTAGGCGATTTGTCATAACCCATTATTTTATGATGAAAGTCTCGTGTTTTTTTCAAGAGTGATCCTTCAATAGTTTCAAATAAAGCAACATCCCAATCATTCCAGCGTTCAAAGGCAAATTCTTTTCGCATTAAGTTTGGTGGAATGTTACAGGCAATCATAGCCGCTTCAGCCAAAATAGTACCACTACCACACATAGGGTCCATAAAATCCGATTGACCATCCCAACCTGATAACATAACCAATCCTGCTGCCAAAACTTCATTTATTGGTGCAATATTGGTAGCCGTTTTATAACCACGTTTATGTAAGGATTCTCCGGAGGAATCTAAAGAGATCGTACATTGATTTCTATCAATGTGAACATTCACCTTTAAATCAGGGAACCGTAAATCAATATTTGGTCGCTCATTAGTTGTATCTCTAAATTTGTCAACAATGGCATCTTTTGTTTTTAGAGAAATATATTGGGAATGTGTAAATTGTTCCGAATGAACCGTAGAACTAATAGCTAAAGTGCCACTAGATTTCATAAACTGACTCCAATCCATTTTATAGACTTGGTCATACAGATCTTGTTCATCTTTAATACGAAAACTATTAATTGGTTTTAATATTTTTATAGCCGTACGCAAACCTAAATTAGCTTTGTACATAAAACCTTTATCACCAGTAAAACCAACCATTCTAGTTCCTTTCTGGATATCAGATGCACCTAGTTGAAGTAGCTCTTTTTCTAGTAATTCTTCAAAGCCAAATAAGGTTTTGGCAACCATTTTATAATTATTCTCCATTGCAGATATTAAATAGATTGCAAAAATACAGTATTTTTGTGGCAAGACAACAGACTTTACTCAACAAAGACATTTTTTTGGGTGACTAAATAATTATTAAAAGATCAAATCCCAGCATTGGGAAAACTTCTATGGAAAACACAGCACAATGGTTTGCTTCTTGGTTTGACACACCATATTATCACATACTTTATAAAGATAGAGATAATAGCGAGGCACAGCTATTTATGGATACTTTAACCAATTATTTGAATCTACCAGAAGATGGTGAAATTCTAGATTTAGCATGCGGAAAAGGCCGTCATGCTATATATTTAAATTCTTTAGGTTATCATGTTACAGGTGCAGATTTATCTGAAAACAGCATAGATCACGCTAAACAATTTGAAAACGAAACCTTAAATTTTCAAGTTCATGATATGTGTAAACCTTTTAATAAGCAGTTTGATGCTGTTTTTAATTTGTTTACTAGTTTTGGATATTTTGAAAATGAAGCGGATAACTTAAGAACCATTCAAGCCATTCAAGCTGATTTAAATGAAACAGGGTTTGGGGTTATAGATTTTATGAATAGCGACTTTGTCATTGATAATTTAGTTCCTGAAGAAACTAAAACGATTGAAGGAATTGAGTTTCATTTGAAACGTTCTGTTCAAAATGGCTATATTATAAAAGATATTCAGTTTAAAGATGCTGGGGAAAACTATCAATTTCAAGAACGTGTGCGCGCGTTTACTTTAGATGATTTTCAAGAGCTGTTTGATCAAGCAGGCGTCTATTTATTAGATATTTTTGGAGATTATAAATTAAATAAATTCAATAAAAATACCTCTGAACGTTTAATTATGATTTTTAAATAATGTTACACTATATATTACCCATATTAGCGGTTATTATTGGTGCTGCCTTGGTTATTTTAACACGCAAAAAAGCCTATTTTAACTTCAAATTGCTACTTGCTTTTAGTGGAGCCTTTCTATTAGCCTTAACCCTTTTTGAATTATTACCGGAAGTATATCATCATTTAGATGCCAAAGAGACTGGACTCTATATTATGTTTGGAATTCTAATTCAAATAATTTTAGAATTCTTTTCCAAAGGCGCAGAACATGGTCATGTTCACGTTCATAATCATGATGACAAATTTCCTTGGGCATTATTTATAAGTTTATGTATTCATAGCTTTTTAGAAGGTTTTCCAATTCATGAACACAATGATATGGTGTATGGTGTTCTTGTTCATAAAATTCCCATTGCTACAGTTATTACGGGTTTTTTAATCCATTCAAAAGCTACTAAATTTCAAGTCATTTCCTTTCTAATAATTTTTGCGGCTATGACACCTTTAGGAACTTACATTTCTAATCACGCAAATATTGCTACGCACTATATTAGTGCTATAAATGCCATTGTAATTGGTATCTTTTTACACATTTCAACCACTATTTTATTTGAAAGTGGTGAAGGTCATAAATTTAATCTCACCAAGTTAATAGCAATCGTTTTAGGCATTGCAGCAGCTTATATGATTTAATATTGCTTTATGTTTTCAAAAGAAGAATCTAGACAACTCCGACAATTATTCTGGACCAGTTTTGGGAAATCCTTTCCTAGAAAATGGATTTTATACGACACGAAAATAAAAGGGATGAGTTTTAAATTCCATTTTGATACGAAACACGCTATGGTTTCAATCGATTTAGAGGATGATTTGGAGAACCGCATCAATATTTGGGAAAAATTAGAGACTTTAAAAACCATACTAATTGATGATTATTTACCGCTTGCTATTTTTGAAGAAGAATACTATTTAGAAAATGGTAAAGAAATCTCCCGAATTTACGTTCCTTTAGAACAAAAAGTATCCATTCATAACAAAAATACCTGGCAAGACGTTATGGTATTTCTGAACGATACCATGAGTCGTTTTGAATCCTTTTTTGAAGATTATAGAGAGGTTATAACGCCCTAATTATATTCTCAACTGACTTCTTCTACAAAGCCTATATAACATCGTGTTTTCGTAACTTTTATGGATTCAAGGAAATTATAATTTAAAACGTGATTTTCAGCTGATTATATCACGTTGATTTCCTACCTTTGCAGCCTTAAAAAATCATGTTTCAAAACAGTGTTTATTGAGACTAAAAAAATATTAATTATTATTAGATAATGGATCATCTTGTTACTTTTTCAATAACGGTATTTACTGGATTCTTTGCTATTATGAATCCGATTTCTAATTTGCCTATTTTCCTATCACTCGTTGGAAATGCAGATAAGGAAACCAAGTTGCGTATCAGTAAACGTGCGGTTTTAATTGCATTTATTATTGTGGCAATTTTTGTGATTCTTGGTAAAACCATTTTTGAATTATTTGGACTTACTATTCCTGCTTTTAAAATTACAGGTGGTATTTTAATTTTCTATGTCGGTTTTGATATGCTTCAATCGAAAAAATCAAGCATTAAAAATTTAAAAAACACGCATATTGACGAAAATATTGCTGTTTCACCATTAGCTATTCCTATTCTAGCTGGGCCTGGAACTATTGTTACGGCTATGAACTTTGTATCGGATGCCAATGCTTTAAAAATAGGATTGGTACTATTAATTTTTGCTGTTATGTGTTTGCTAACGTATATCACGTTCAGTTTAAGCGATTTTATAGTGCGCAAAATTGGCAATAACGTGATTTCTGTAGTTGGAAAGATTATGGGTTTAATTATTGCTATTATTGGAACCAACATGATTATTGAAGGGATTAAAATCACATTCCACCTACCTTAATTTTAGGTTTAAATCACGTAAAAGAAAACCATAATAAAATGGCAAATAGCACCAGCTAAAACGAAAAGATGCCAGATTACATGGTTGAATTTTATTTTATCAATTGCATAAAATAAAATACCAGCTGTATAGGCAAAGCCACCTGCAAACAACCAGTAAAGTCCTGTAGCTCCTAAATTCTCTGATAAATAACTGAAATCAAATATAACGAGCCATCCCATTATTAGGTAAAGCAAAACGGAAAAGAATTCGAATTTTCCCGTGAAAAAAACTTTTAAAACAAGTCCGAGTGCTGTAATTGCCCAAACCGTCCAAAATAAATACCACCCTTTACTGGCTTCAAGTGTAATTAAAGCAACTGGCGTATAGGTTCCGGCTATTAAAAAGTAAATACTAATATGATCCAGAATACGCAAATAATGTTTGGGCTTATCAGATTCTACAAAATGATATAAAGTAGAAGAACTAAACAGCAAAATTAAGGTTAGCCCGTAAACTATGACGCTAAATAAACTGTAGTCGGTTTTGTCAGAATTATACAGTATTAACAACACTAATGCGGCAATACCTGTAAGCGCTCCAAGCGCATGAGTTAAACTGTTTAATCGTTCTTCAAAGGGAGTTTGTAAGCGCATTAGGGCATTTCTTTGGCGTTGAGCCATTTGTTGGTTAATTCATAAAAATCGAAATCTAAAGCAGACTCTTGACGTTCCAAACGACCGCTTTGGAAATTACGTTCTAGAACATCTTCAATTAAATAATCTTCTTTAACATTCCAAGGATCAAATTCTTCTTTTAGAGATATATTAAATAGTAATGCCGTATTATTAAACCAAAAGGCGCGCCAACCACTGCGCAAGTCTTTTATTAAATCGAATGTCGTTACGCCTGTTTGTCTGTGAATTAATTTTACAAGAATTTGTCCTTCCGTTTTGGTGAGTTTTTTCAATTCGGCTGAAAATTCATCTTCAATATATTTCTGAATTAATTTAGCATAGCGTCGCTTTTCACTTTCACGTTCTAAACTATTTAAACGTTCACTTAAAGATTCCAAACGTTCAGATGCTAGTTTAGCATACGGATAGACTTTAATAGTTTTTCGCCTAATAACTAAATACCGTTTCCGATCTTCATCACTATTAAATTTTAAGCGATGAAGCAACATCACTTCATTCAGATTAATAGCTGTTTTAGGTATTGAATCGCCTTCAACAAGGATATAAAAAACGTCTGTAGAATCCTGAACCTCCTCCTCTATTTGAGCAAAAAGTATCATGGGAAAAACTAAAAATAAGTAGACAATTACTTTCATAGCTTAAATTGAATCCAAAATCGTTCCAAATTGGAAGTGTAAAATTAATAATTTAAAAACCCTTTAACCTTAAAATAGTATTAATATTGTTATTTTAGTGCAAAAATAATACAGATGGCAAAAAAGAGTATACTGAATAAAAAGTCGATGGACTTTCTAGAGAAATATTTAAATAATGCATCACCAACGGGTTATGAGTGGGAAGGTCAGAAAATATGGATGGACTACCTAAAACCGTATGTAGATGAGTTTATTACGGATACCTATGGAACAGCGGTTGGTATTATAAACCCGGATGCTAAATATAAGGTGGTTATTGAAGGACATGCAGATGAGATTTCTTGGTATGTTAACTATATTTCAGATAATGGATTAATTTATGTGGTTCGTAATGGTGGTAGTGATCATCAAATTGCACCGAGTAAGGTGGTTAATATTCATACAAAAAATGGCATTGTAAAAGGCGTTTTTGGATGGCCTGCAATTCATACGAGAAACAAAGCTAAAGAGGAAGCACCAAAACCTGATAATATTTGTATTGATGTTGGCGCAAAAGACAAAGCTGGAGTGGAAAAAATGGACATCCATGTAGGTTGTGTTATTACCTATCCTGATGAATTTCATATTCTTAATAACGATAAATTTGTTTGTCGTGCTTTAGATAACCGTATGGGTGGATTTATGATTGCAGAAGTAGCGAGACTTTTAAAGGAAAACAAGAAAACACTACCATTCGGTTTATATATTACCAACTCGGTTCAAGAAGAAATTGGTTTACGTGGTGCCGAAATGATCACTCAAACTATAAAACCTAATGTGGCTATTGTAACCGATGTTACGCATGATACAACGACACCAATGATAGACCAAAAGGCTCAAGGTTTTGTAGAATTAGGCTCGGGTCCTGTTATTGCGTATGCACCAGCTGTACAACAAAAACTTCGGGATTTAATCACGGAAACGGCCGAAGAGAAAAAGATTCCTTTTCAACGTGCTGCACTATCTAGAGCAACAGGAACAGATACAGATGCCTTTGCTTATAGCAATGGTGGCGTACCTTCTGCCCTAATTTCGTTACCGCTGCGTTATATGCATACAACGGTGGAAATGGTTCATAGAGACGATGTTGAAAATGTCATTAAAATGATTTATGAAACATTATTGAAAATGAAAGAAGGCGAAACGTATTCGTATTTTAAATAGAAGGAGTTATAGCATAGAAAAAGCTATTTAGCTCTAAATGTCACATTGAGCGAAGTCGAAATGTTTTAGTTTTCAAATAATAAAACTTCGACTGCGTTCAGTTTGACAAATTATAAACACTCCTCAAATAGTTCTTCGTTTTGACAGTATTTTATTTTGCTGGCACAAATTCAATTTTTCTGGACTGCTCCATTATCTCCTCTTTATTAAGTAGCATTTTTCTAAATTCTCCATTGATATACATGGCTGCTTGATCTGAATAATGTTCACTAAACGGATTTCCAGATTGACCGGTTGGTAAAATACTCATGCTATTTTCAACATCCGAGAAATCTATAATACGTCGCGTAGAAGGCCCACCTTTTGCTTCATATAAACCAGAATCTGTATAGTCAAATAATATATTATTTATAACTTCTTTATTGCCTTCCGCAGGAAATGGACCAACATTAAATACCGGTTTTAAAGCTTCAACAGCACTTAAAGCATGGTTGTGTTCCAAAGTATGCACTTTTCCCCAAGTCCAAGCGTTTATATCTGTTCCTAGCTGCGTATTTAAAGCCGCAACTGTTTCTTTTAAGGATTGGGTTAAAATAGCACTTTTAGTTTCTGTGGTATTCGTTGCTGTATTATTCCACCATATAGACTCATCATTAACGAGTTGCTTAATAATGGTTCTTTTTATCAAATGAGTTTTTAATAATTGATTAAAAAGTGTTTCGCCTAATTCATCTTTATAGGTATTTTCTAAATAACGAAAGATAAACTTGGTGTAAATTGTTGGTGCAACTTCATCTGTATTACTATTACCTTTCCAGCTTTTTAAAACCTCTAAAGCGGCTATTTCTTGTTCGTTTAAATCAGAATTTGAAATATAATTCGAAACATGCTGAATGATGTCTAAATGAACTGGTGATGTAACATCATTCATCATTTTAGTAGTACTTTCTATATCCCAATCATTTTTTGGATCTAATAACGCAACAATACGTTTGGCTCTGTTTTCAGGTAAATAGTAACCAGGATATAACATATTTGCAGTAGAATCTGGTTGATTATTTGCTGAATACACATAGCCCCAATTTGGATTTTCGGCCATAGGGTTATCCTTAAAATCTAAATATTCAATAGGATCATCTTCACCAGATGCGCCATTTAAAATAAACTTCGGATTCACGTGAGGCTTGTGTTTATAAAGCTTACCTGTTGCCCACCATGCTACGTTACCTTTGGCATCTCCATACATGATATTTAAACCTGGTGCATGAATTAAAGAGGCACCTTCTTTGGCTTCACTCATATTTTTTGCATGCGAAATTTTATAAATAGCATCAAGAAGATTATTTTCTAATTGTGTATAAACCCATTGAATGGCAATGGGGCTATCTCCAATAATTTCATCTTGAACATCCGTCATTATCGGTCCATGATATGATTTTTTGACCACCAAATCAATTGGGTCTTGATCCTTCACCTGAATAGTTTTAGTCGTATAGGTATATTTTTTATAACCATCTGCTGTTTTATAAAGCGTAGAATCCGTTGGATGATTTTCTTCTTTATAAAAATCTATATCATCGTTTTCAAACATGGTAATTCCATACGCATAGTCTCTATTATGACCTAAAACAGGAAATGGAATTCCAGCCAGATAATAACCGTAAATTTCGCGATTAGGTGTTGTAATGTGCGCTTCATACCAAACCGAAGGTTGTGAATATGCAATATGTGGATCGTTAGCTAAAATAACACGACCAGACTTGGTTTTACTTGGCGAAATAACCCAACTATTACTTCCTATAAATAACGGAATTGGCAGGTTTTCTGTGACAGCATGGATGTTTTGTGCTATGTTATCTAAAACCGTTTCAGGTAGTTCTACGCTATTCTTTATAAGTGTTGTTTGACTATTAGGCAGCACATCTAGATCCAGAAGATAATCATCACCTAACTTTTGCTTGATATTGGTAATTACTGGATCTGTTTTTTGAGCTTGTGCAAAACTAAACGCCATATATCCGAAAACATTGTAGATATCAGTTAATGTAAAATATTCTTTCTCTACGCCTGCCAAAGTAAATTCTATGGGTGTTGGTCCTTCGTCTATAAATTGGTTGATTCCATCTAAATAAGCCATGGCTTCTAAATAGGGTTCGCCTGTTTTATCAAGCTTACTTATGGCCATTTCTGTGGCTTCATCAACAGATAATGTTTTAAAAAATTTATCTGTTTGAATTAATTTTTCTCCTAAAATTTCCGACAAATTACCTGGCGCAATCCGTTTCATTAATTCCATTTGCCATAATCTATCTTGCGCATGCAAATACCCTAAAGCAGTCATGGCGTCTAAATTATTATTGGCATATATATGCGGAATACCATAGGCATCAAAATAAGCTTCTGTACCTTCTGAAATGTTTTTTAAATCAATGGTTCCAGAATAGGTTGGTTTTTGATAGCGCGTATAGACAAAACCACTAATTAAAATAAGTAGTACTAAAAAAACTAAAACTTTTAAAATCTTTTTAATCATAATAAATTTGGATGTATGGAGGTAATCTGTAAATATAATACCTTTTGTGTTTATCTTCATTAAATTTGCACCTAGTTCGAAAACCAATTAGTGCATGGAAGAAAATATTGACATCGTAACCAAAACGGGAAAACCAACGGGAAAAACCGCATTAAAATCGGAAATTCATAGTAAAGGATATTATCACAATACAGCACATATTTGGTTTTATACGGAAGATGGACAGATATTATTAGCACAGCGTGCAGCAAGTAAAGTTATTTATCCATTGCTATGGGATGTTTCCGTTGCTGGACATGTAGATGCTGGCGAAACAATTGAAGAAGCTGCTATTCGGGAAATACACGAAGAAATTGGATTGATAATTACGCAAACGGATTTGCATAAAATTGATGTTTTTCCTTGTTTTCAAAGCTATGAAAATGGGATAATTGATAATGAATTTCACCATACTTATATAGCGAAATTACAAGTTCCCATTGAAAATTTAAAACCCCAACTTGGCGAAGTTGAAGCTTTGCAATTAGTAACGCTTAATCAGTTTAAATCCCTTTTAGAGCAAAGTACAACGAACGGTTACTTTGTGGCTACGAATATTGGGTATTATAAAACGGTTTTAAAAGCCATAACATCGGTCACGCTGTAAGTCCCAATTTTTATTTACTTTTCAACCATGAATTTATTCCTAGTCGCCATTGCGCCTGTTTGCATCATCATCCTCTATATTTATTTAAAAGATAAGTATGAGAAAGAGCCGAAGCTCCTACTCTTTTACTCCTTTCTTTTCGGTGCATTTGTTAGTGTAATTTTAACAACCATATTATATATTTTATTTGATTATTACTTCTTCCTAGATAAAGCAAGTGTTCTTCATATGTTTATAAGAGCCTTTTTCGTTGTCGGTTTAACAGAAGAATTTAGCAAATATATTATCGTTCGTTATTATGCCCAACCAAAAGATGCTTTTAACGAACCTTTTGATGGGATTGTATATGCCGTAATGGTTTCCATGGGATTTGCGGCTACTGAAAACATTATGTATGTATTGGAAGGCGGTTTTGAAGCAGCGTTTTTACGAGCCTTTACGGCCATTCCAGCTCATGCAACCTTTGGGATATTAATGGGTTATTATATGGGGAAAGCCAAGTTTTCAAAAAATAAAAGACTGCTTAATGTATTTGGATTAATGTTAGCCATTATCTTTCATGGTGCTTACGATTTTTTCCTGTTTATCGATTTTATACCTGGTATTTGGGTTGGCGCTTTTGTATCTTTATTTATTGGTCTTGTTTTATCCCGAAATGCCATTAAACGTCATCAAGACAATTCACATTTTAAACTCTAGTAAAATCTAAAAACCGTTTGAACAAAACGGTTCATATTCCTTATATTTACACTTCTAAAATTAAATCAATGAGTCAAACTTACCGTACAAAAGTTAACAACATCTACGATTTCGATCTACAACAGGAGTCTGTTGAAGCACTTGACAGTATTAAAGAAAGTGCCAACAACTATCATATATTAAGCAAAAACAAATCGTATAAAGCTGAAATTTTACAAAGTAATTTTAATGCGAAACAATATCAAATAAAAATTAATGGCACCATGTATCAAATTGCCATTGAAGATTATTTAGATGTACTTATAAAAGAGTTAGGTTTCGAAATTGGTGCTTCTAAACAAGTGAACGATATTAAAGCACCTATGCCAGGATTGATTTTGGATATAGCGGTAAAAGTAGGACAAGAAGTACATGAAGATGATACCTTACTTATTTTGGAAGCCATGAAAATGGAAAACGTGATTACATCACCTAGAAGCGGTGTCATAAAATCGATTTCCGTAAATCAAGGAGATGCCGTTGATAAAAATCAACTATTAATTGAATTTGAATAAAATTTAAGGCGTACACGTTATTCGCTTGAAAAAAGAATTATCCCTATAGGGAACACATAATAAAAAATAAGATTCCTGTTACCACAGGAACGATAATAAATTTATCGATAAAAAAAATACTAATTGCAAATCGTGGTGAAATTGCTATTCGTGTCATGCGAACAGCAAAAAAAATGGGCATTAAAACGGTTGCTGTTTATTCAACTATAGACCGGAATGCACCACACGTAAAATATGCAGACGAAGCTGTTTTAATAGGTGAAGCACCTTCTAACCAATCCTATTTATTAGGTGACAAAATTATTGAAGTTGCAAAAAGCCTTGATGTAGATGCTATTCACCCAGGGTATGGATTTCTTTCGGAAAATGCAGAATTCGCTGAATCATGTGAAGCTAATAACATCATTTTTATTGGCCCAAAATCTAAAGCCATAAAAGTTATGGGTAGTAAATTAGCCGCTAAAGAAGCTGTGAAACACTACAACATTCCTATGGTTCCTGGAACCGAAGAAGCTATAACGGATATTCCTGAAGCCAAAAAAATAGCTAAAAAAATCGGGTTTCCCATTCTAATTAAAGCCTCTGCTGGTGGTGGTGGAAAAGGTATGCGTATTGTTGAAAAAGAAGCAGATTTCGAGTCGCAAATGAATCGTGCTATTAGTGAAGCCACGTCTGCTTTTGGTGATGGTTCCGTATTTATTGAAAAGTATGTTACCTCACCTCGCCATATTGAAATTCAGATTATGGCAGATGCACATGGAAATATTATTCATCTGTTTGAGCGCGAATGTAGTATTCAACGTCGTCATCAAAAAGTGGTGGAAGAAGCACCTTCATCCGTCTTATCCCCTGAATTACGCCATGAAATGGGTGAAGCAGCTATAAAAGTTGCCAAGGCTTGTGATTATCTTGGCGCGGGAACTGTTGAATTTCTATTGGATGACGATCATAATTTCTATTTTCTAGAAATGAATACACGGTTGCAAGTAGAACATCCGGTTACCGAATTAATCACAGATACCGATTTAGTGGAATTACAAATTCGTGTAGCGCGAGGAGAAGTTTTACCAATCAATCAAACGGATTTAAAAATAACCGGTCACGCATTAGAATTACGTGTCTATGCTGAAGATCCTTTAAACGATTTTTTACCTAGCGTTGGAAATCTTGAAGTTTATAAATTACCTGTTGGCAGAAACATTCGTGTTGACAACGGTTTTGAAGAAGGTATGGATATTCCAATTTATTATGATCCCATGCTCTCTAAACTCATTACCTACGGCAAAACGCGTGAAGAAGCTATAGAGCTCATGATTTCTGCCATTGCAGATTATCAAATTGAAGGTATAGAAACAACTTTGCCTTTTGGAACGTTTGTTTGCAAACATGAAGCGTTTCGTTCTGGAAATTTCGATACGCATTTTGTAAAAAACTATTATTCGCCAGAAGCACTTAAGGAAAGCCAAGAAGCTGAAGCAAAAATTGCTGCAATGATTGCCGTGAAACATTATTTGGAAGAACAAAAATTATTGCGATTACCCGTTAAATAGTTAACAGTGTTCAGTGTTCAGTGTTCAGTGTTCAGTGTTCAGTGTTCAGTGTTCAGTGTTCAGTTAAGAAAAAAACATTTTGTTGCGATAACAAAATAATTAATCAATCCGCTTTGCGCTTTTGCGACTTGGCGAGAAAATAAAAACCCATACAACAAACCTTCCTTCGCCAGGCAGGCAACGAAACAACAAACAGTATATGGATTCAAAAATAAAAACCCTCAACGAAAAACTAGCCCTAGCCTATTTAGGTGGTGGCGAAAAACGAATTGAAAAGCAACATGCTAATAAAAAACTAACTGCTCGCGAGCGCGTTTTATATCTTTTAGATACGGGTTCATTTGAAGAAATTGGTGCTTTAGTTACACACCGAACCAAAGATTTTGGCATGGACAAGCAACAATATTATGGTGATGGTGTGGTTACAGGTTACGGAACCGTATCTGGCAGATTAATTTATGTTTTTGCACAGGATTTTACGGTTTTTGGAGGTTCACTTTCTGAAACCCATGCGGAGAAAATATGCAAGGTGATGGATTTAGCTGTAAAAGTTGGCGCACCAATTATTGGACTTAATGATTCTGGAGGCGCACGAATTCAAGAAGGCGTACGTTCACTTGGCGGTTATGCTGATATATTTTATCGTAATGTGCAAGCATCGGGCGTCATTCCGCAGCTATCGGCTATTATGGGGCCTTGTGCTGGAGGTGCTGTGTATTCGCCAGCTATGACAGATTTCACACTTATGGTTCAAGATACCAGTTATATGTTTGTTACTGGGCCCAATGTGGTTAAAACAGTTACGAATGAAAACGTAACCAGTGAAGAATTAGGTGGAGCCAGCGCACATGCTACAAAATCTGGTGTCGCCCACATTACGTCTTCAAATGATGTGGAATGTTTAGAAGATATCAAAAAATTATTGAGCTATTTGCCTCAAAATAATCAGGAAAAAGCGAAGGATCTCCCTTTCGAATTAGCGGATGAAATGCGTGATGAATTATCACAAATCATTCCTGATAATGCGAATAAACCTTATGATATGCATGCGGTTATTTCGGGAATAATTGATACGGATTCGTTTTATGACATTCATAAAGATTATGCCGAAAATATTATAGTAGGTTTTGCTAGATTAGGTGGAAAAAGTGTTGGTATTATTGCCAATCAGCCCCTGTTTTTAGCTGGCGTTTTAGATGTAAATAGCGCCAAAAAAGCTGCGAGATTTGTTCGCTTTTGCGATGCCTTTAATATTCCATTATTAGTATTAGAAGATGTACCAGGTTTTCTACCAGGAACAGATCAAGAATGGAATGGTATTATTGTTCATGGCGCCAAATTGCTGTATGCTTTTAGCGAAGCAACTGTTCCAAGAATAACAGTTATTACAAGAAAAGCGTATGGTGGTGCTTATGATGTTATGAACTCCAAACATATTGGTGCTGATATGAATTATGCTTGGCCAAGTGCCGAAATTGCCGTTATGGGAGCCAAAGGTGCAGCCGAAATTATCTTTAAAAAGGAAATTAATGCTGCTGATGATAAAGATGCTAAATGGAAAGAAAAAGAAGCGGAATATGCCAATTTATTTGCCAATCCTTACAGTGCTGCTCAACGTGGGTTTATAGATGAAGTCATTTTACCAGAAACTACCAGACGTAAATTAATTAAAGCATTTGCAATGCTAGAGGACAAACAGGTTGAAAAACCAAAACGAAAGCATGGGAATATTCCATTATAAAAACGTAACGGGTTTAAATTAAAATTATAAATCTTAACACGCTTTTAAAAATTCCAAGCACATAATGATTATCTTTAATAGACTCATTATGTGCTTTTTTATGAAAAAACGTTTAAACCAATTGGCTGCAACTGCTATTTGTGGAAACGATATCAGTTCATCTTGTTTATATGTTTCAGCACTAGCCATTGTTTATGCTGGACAATATGCTTGGATTTCTCTACTAATTGTTGCGTTAATTCTCTTTTTATTTCGGAAAATCTACGGCGAAGTTGTTGGTGCTTTACCATTAAATGGTGGTGCTTACAATGCCTTACTGAATACAACTAAAAAATCGACCGCCTCATTTGCTGCAGCGCTTACCGTTTTATCTTATATGGCAACTGCGGTTATTTCTGCCAGTGAATCGGTTAAATATGCACACAGTCTTTGGACTGGTATCCCTATAATTTACAGCACCATTGGATTGTTGTCCCTATTTATGACTATTGTTATTTTGGGTATTGGCGAATCATCTAAAGTTGCGATCGTCATTTTTATTTTTCATTTAACATCGCTAACCATATTATGTGCCTTTTGTGGTATTTATTTATTTCAAAATGGAATGGACAACCTGTTTGCCAATTTTAAAAATCCCATTGAAGGTAGTATAACTACGGCCTTATTTTTTGGTTTTGCAGCTGCCATGTTAGGGATTAGTGGTTTTGAAAGTTCCGCCAACTATGTTGAAGAGCAGAAAGCTGGTGTATTTCCTAAAACGTTACGCAATATGTGGATTATTGTTACCGTTTTCAATCCGTTAATAGCCTTTTTAGCTTTAGCCATTATACCTATTGCAACTATTGGCAACCACGAAGAAACGTTACTGTCCTATTTAGGTCAAACAGCTGGTGGAAATTGGTTGTTTTACGTTATTTCCATTGACGCTGTACTGGTATTAAGTGGAGCGGTTTTAACCTCTTTCGTGGGTGTTGGCGGTTTGGTAGAACGTATGGCTTTAGATCGTATTTTACCAAAGTTTCTTCTTAAGCGAAATAAAAGCGGAAGTTCTTATATTATTTTTATCAGTTTCTTTATACTATGTGTGACCATATTAATTATTACTCAAGGGAATTTAAAAGCTTTAGCCGGTGTTTATACCATTGCGTTTTTAAGTGTCATGATTCTATTTGCTATTGGCAACATTCTATTGAAAATAAATAGAAAAAATTTACCAAGACCTGAAAAAGCAAGTGTAGGCGCTCTAATTTTAGCTATGGCAGGCGTTCTTTTGGCGCTGATTGGAAACATTGTTTTAAATCCACCTTACTTAATTATTTTCATGGAATACTTAATTCCTACTTTATTAGTAGTCGGATTTATGTTGTTTCGGATTAAAATATTGAGAGGGTTTTTACAATTTTTAAAATATATAATACCCTCCAAGCTACCACTTTTTGAAAAATTAAACAACAAAATCCTACTGACCATTCATCATATTAATAATCAAGAATTTGTATTTTTCACAAACCATGATGACGTCTCTACTTTAAATAAAGTATTGCAATATATTCAGAAAAATGAACATACAAAACGCCTGAAAATTGTAACCGTTTTGAAGCCTGATTATGTTATACCTAAAAATTTACAAAATGATATTTCTGTTCTAGATCGCGCTTATCCTGAAATTCATATTGATTTTATAATAGAAGAAGGGCACTTTAACCCCGATAAGATTAGGGAATTATCGAAAAAATACAATATCCCAATTAATTTTATGTTTATCGGTTCGCCAGGTGAAACTTTTCCGTATAAAATTCAAGATTTAGGTGATGTTCGATTAATAATTTAATTCAAAACCAAGTTAATTGGTGTGTTGATAGTCCCGATTCACCAATAAATTCAAAACCCTTTTAAGCGCTAATAATCAGTGTTTTAAACTCCATTTTCAGCTGTCGTTTGAAGCCTTAAAAAACCTCATGGCATAAAACTTGTATGCTAAAACATCAAAGCTTTCTATCGATTGTCTTTTAAAAATGAATTATTTAATTAAATTTATATGAATTTATTAGTTGTTAGTCCCAACTTTCAACCGCTAACACCTTAAAAATCATATATAAAACTAAACTATTTATGAAGCCATTTTTATCAGTTATGATGCTCCTATTGTCCGTTTTTTCAATAGCGCATGCTCAAGAAAAATACCGCGTAATCTATGATTATTCTACAGATGAAATTACCTACTACCACTTAGATAAGTACAATAAGGTAGATGATACATTAATGAAACCCAGATTTAAGCGAAACAGTCTAGTGGAAATGAAACTTAAAAATGTAAATCCATTTGCTGTTGACATTCAAACTGATGTTAGTGAAGAAGCAATTCATTCTGAATCTGGTGGATTCAATTTCAGTTCGTTATTAGGTGGTATCAGTTCATTTTCTGGTGGGGATCTTGGTTTAAATGTGGATAATCTACCCATTGATGAAAGCATGTTTAGCAATAAAGTTGCTTCAAGAGGTGCTGGCGTTTCAAATAAATTTTCCGAACTTAATAAACTATCCTCAAATGTAGATGCTATTAAATCAACATTGATGTCCAATTTGCTGAATCCAAATTTAGATAAGGATGCTATTTTGAAGAACGTTAAAAATGCTGCACAAAAAGTTAGCGATTCCCGTGTTAGTGATCCAGATGATAATTTTTATGTGTTTTTATCAAATATGAAGCGTGTGGTTAAAGAAGATTCACAAGAATTAGCTTCAGAATTAAATGCTTTAGCAACAGACATTAATGAACAAGCAACTTCAAACACCGAATTATCTCGTGGCGAATTGGTAGCTCAAAATAATGCATATTCAAACCTAAAAGGCATGCTCAAATCCTTAAACTCCTCTTCAATAAGTACTTCAGAAGATTTAAATAAAATAGAAGAATTGTATGCAACCTTGGAAGCTTCATCATTTGAACAAACTTATGATTACTTAATTGAAGCAGATAAAGTGAATATTGAATTAAAATTTGTTCAAAGTGAATTTTCAAAATCATCTAATGTTGATAATTCGCAAAACACCTTAAAAACTAGGAATTTGAAGTTATTCTCAAAAGGTGGTTTTAAAATAAACTCGAGTGTTGCGTTAACATTAAACAATTTTGGTGATAATGCTCAAGATTTTTATATAGACGAAAATGGTGTTATTGGTGCAGACGTGAATGATTATTTTGTACCAAACTTGAGTACCATGATAAATTTCTATCCAGTAATGGGTGAAAACTTTAATATTGGAGGAAGTTTTGGTTTATCAATTCCTATTACTGAAGATTTAAAAGGCATCAACTTCTTACTAGGTCCATCCCTGTTTTTTGGCAGTAAAAGTCGTTTGGCACTATCTGGAGGAATTGCTTATGGCCCTGTGAATAAACTAACAAATGGTCTTGAGGTAGATCAAACAACCAATATTATAGATATTAGTAATTACACAAAAAACGCCTACGATTTCGGGTATTATTTTGGAATTTCCTTCAGTCTTTTCGATTTAAATTAAAACGCTATTCACATGAAAAAATTAAGCTTAATACTCCTGTTTTTTATTACCATTCAATATAGTTTTGCTGATAAACATGCGCTTATTATTGCGGTTGGCGACTATCCTAAAAGCACTGGCTGGAGCTCAATTAGTTCGGTAAATGATGTACCATTAATAAAAGGTGCCTTATTAAACCAAGGTTTTTTGGATAAGAATATTATAACACTTATTAACGAGCAAGCTACCAAACAAGGAATTTTAGATGCTTTAGCACTTTTACAATCTCAATTAAAACCAGGTGACGTGGTAGTGATTCACTATTCAGGACATGGACAGCAAATTTTTGATGATAATGGAGATGAAATTGATGATAAAGACGAAGCGCTTGTTCCTATTGATGCTTGGGTGCGATACACACATAATTATAAAGGCGAAAATCATTTACGTGATGATGAATTGAATAGCATTATTACCAATTTAAGGAACACACTGGGTCTAGACGGTCAATTATTAATGATTTTAGATAGCTGCCATTCTGGATCTGCCACTCGTGGTGGTGTAACACGTGGTGGAGAAGCAACATTTGCTCCTGAAAATTGGAAAGCCAAAGACCAAGAAGACAGCGCAGGAAGCGCCATGTTGGAGCGTACAAAAGTAAGTGATAATGCGGCACCATTTGTGATGATTTCTGGAGCTTCGGCAAACGAACTTAATTATGAATATGATGGTGTAGGTTCATTAAGCTATGCGTTCTCTAAAGCCATGAGCGAATTGGGTAGTGATTTTACGTATCGCCAATTGTTTTCCAACATTGCGGCCAATATGAATGTCATTTCACCAAAGCAAAAACCAACTATTGAAGGTGATATTGACTACAAATTATTTAAAGGTGACTATGTAAAACAACAACCCTATTTTGAAGTCACCAAAATTCCTACGTCTACCGTTATACAAATTAATGGTGGAAAATTACAACGTTTATTTAATAAAACCACCGTGTTTGTCATGCCAGCTGGAACGACAACCGTTGACGCAAGTAAAGCATTAGCCAAAGGCGAAATTAGTAATGCCAAATTTAATGAATCATTTATTAAATTAGATAAATCATTAGCAGATAGAAACGAAAAGAAATATTGGGTGTTTGTTGACAAACCGACCTATGGCGACATTGCTATTAATGTCTATATGCAACCTGACACCGATACCGAAATCAAAAAAAGTGTCGCTTTGTTTTTGGACAAAAATGGATTAGGAACTGTTGTAAGTGATACGTTAAAAGCAGATGTTGTTATTTCAAAAACCACAAACGGTTATACCTTAAATAACGCCAAAGGTTTGGATTCATTTGATGCTACCGAAAAGCAACGTGGTAGCGATTTAGAAGCAGATTTAAACAATAAACTGTTTAATTATGCACAAGGCATGTATTTGAAAAAATTAAGTTTAAAAAATTATGATTACGAATTCGATTTTAAACTATTACCTGTGGAATATGTTGCTGAAATAGGCGAAGTTGGCGACTTTTTACCAGAAGATAGCTACAATAATTCCGAAGGCATTTTAGAGATAAAACCTGGAGTAGACCATGTATTTCTTCAGGTAACCAATAAAAGTAAGCGTTCACTTTACTTTAGCATTATTGAAATTAACAGCAAAGGTGAAATTGCACCATTTATGCCAAGTAGAACTTGTCGTTTAACTGATGACGACCGGAAGTTAGCACCCGGAAAAACAATGATTTTCAAGGAATGTATTTATAAGTTTGGACCACCTTATGAGCGCCTTATTCTAAAGGGCTTTGCAACAGATTCGCCTATAAATTTTCAATCTACTGTGGAAACTCGTGGAGAAGGCACACGTAGTGCTAGTAATAATCCGTTAGAAAATTTTCTAAAAAACAGCTACTCGCAATCACGTGGATCTGAAGGCACCGAAACATCTGGAAACATGGATGGTTATAGTACCGAGTTTGTTTATGAGATAGTGGAAGAAAAAACTGATTAATGGTTTAAAATATGATCATAACAAAACGTTTATATTTAATACCTATTTATTTGTTGAGTTTGGTGGTTAATGCTCAAACTATTGATGACCTTATTCAATACAATAAAGAGAATCTAACCGATTTATATGGAAAGAGAGGTGCACCAGCTGATTGGTTGTTTACTGGTCATGTGAATGAAATGTACCTTATTGATGCCTTAAATAGTTACGAAGATGAAGTAGGTATTATTATATATTCGCATCAAAACAACGAACTTACTATTAGTTTGATAAACAAAAAAGGTATACTCCAATCAGTAAAACATACAATTTCAAAAGATACTATTATAGAACAAGTTAATGATGTTAATCAGTTGTTTTCATCAAATTTAAGCTCTCAAATACCATCCTTTCGAGGTTCAATTTCTACAAATCTTAAAAAAAGCACGAAGGTTACTGAAAAAGCATACAGAAATTTAAATACTATACTATTGCCAAACGAATGGCAGTTAGAAGATTACGATCATCTTATTATTGTTCCAACGCTTAATTTATCAACCTTACCATTCGCTGCATTTAAAATGGGAGAAACATTTTTAATTGATAAAATGAGTTTTTCCATAGCGCCTAGTCTTTTTGAATTTATGGTATCAACGAACATTAATTATAACGATGCTCAATCAAATAACGATGGTTATAATTGGACAAATGCTCTATTTGTGGCAAACCCTAAATACCCTAAAACTACGGATTGGCAATTTCCAGATTTACCTGGAACCGTAGAAGAAATCAATTATATTACCAGGTCTTTGCAACAAGAGACTTTTACGATACTTACGGCTGAAAACGCAACAAAGCACGCGGTAATGGATAATATTTGTAATTATGATTTATTATATTTTGCAACACATGGTATTTCAGATGCAACAAATCCACTAGATAATAGTTTTTTGGTTTTAGCTGAAGGCGAAAACAACACCGCATTTTTAACTGCAAAAGAAATTATGAATTTGCGGCAAAAATGCATGCTTCAAGCCGACTTGGTGGTATTAAGTGCTTGCCAAACAGGAATTGGCGCATCGCATGATGGTGGCATCATTGGAATGGCTAGATCATTTCAAATTGCTGGTGCCAATCATGTATTAATGAGTTTGTGGAGTATTAATGATAAGGAAACAGCAACCCTTATGGGATTTTTCTTCGATTTTCTGAATCAAAGTGGGCGTTTACAACCACATGAAGCTTTACGACAAGCTATTTTGAAATATAAATCAGAAGTTAACAATGATCCAAAATATTGGGCTGCCTTTTCAATTTTTGGCGTACCATACTAAAAATTTATAATGTAAAGAAGATTTAAATTTATGTTTTATCCAATTACATATCTTGATTCATACTAAATCTAAAACCCACTAACAACCTCAAAGTCATTTTCAAGATTCTCTTGTCTAGATGTTGGTTTTTGTAAACCATTTGTAAGTTTTTCGACCGTTTTAGAAACGTATTCTTTAAGTTCGTAAACTGTAATTGTTCCGTTAGCATCTAAATCAGCTTTACGATTTTCAATACCTTCCCGAACCGCAAAGGTAAACGCACCATTTTTCCAATCGCTATTTTCTAGAGCATATTCTTTTCCTCCTGATGCTGAAATGACTACGGCTCCATTTCCACGAGATAAATCGGCAAATAGAGATTGCATTAAGGTATAACTCGTTTCTAATGGTACTGCAATTGTACTTGTTCCAATAGCACCTTTTGTATTATAAGCTGCTGCTGTTTCTGTTAACTGAACGGTTTCACCTTCAATTGTTGGATTTTCAACCACCAATTCCTCATCATCTTGATCTAATGTACCCGAATGACAGGCATCAATAAAAACGAGTTTTTTTCTACTCGGAATCCCATCTAATAACCATTCTAAATCCGTGTAATTTAATCCGTTTTGTTCTGGGTTTTCAAAATCAATATCATAAGTAGCACAATAGAAATCTTGATTTTCAGCTAGAAGTCCGTGACCACTAAAACTTAATATTACGGTATCGTCAACTGATGTTTTTTGTAAGGTTTCTTTAAGTTTTAAAATATTGGCTTTGGTAGCGTTTTCATCCAAATACAAAAATGTTTCCACCGATTCAGATGCTGTTTTAAACATATGCTCTAAATCCAGTGCATCCTTTTTTGCATAAGAAAGATTGTAAGTACTATCTTGATATTTGGACACACCAATTCCGATAAAATAGGTTTTAGGTTTTTCAGATTGACCATCAAAAAATACGGATTGCGTTAGTTTTAGAGATTGTAATCCTTTATTATTCGTACACGATATTTGAATGGTATTATTCCCTTGAGATAAGGTAATGACTTGTTCAGCTTGAAAATCATGTAATTTCCCCTCAATAATCTGACCTTGTTGACCAAAAACTGGCACGCCATTCACCCAAATATCCCAGGAATTTAAGGCATGTTTTTCATCAATAAAAGAAGCTTTAATTTCATAATCTCTGGTTTTAGAAGTGAATGATAAATTTTTAGTTAATAAATTTATTTGAGGTATTTCATTTTTATTTAAAGCCTCCACATCTACTTTAACTGGTGAATTTACCAAACGCTTTTCATATGCTCTTTTATAAAGACTTAAAACATCTTTAGGTAACACATCCATCTGACCTAATACAATATCAGGACGATTAAAGATCATATCAAACTGTGTAAATGGATAGCCATTTTCTCCTATTAAAAAACCAAACTGATTACTGTTTAGTCCCGACGAACTCATGTAATAACCCGATTGATTAATAGCCATCTGATTATCGTCATCAAAAAAGTAATATTGAACAACCTGATCTGAACTTGTGTCAAAAAACGCTAAATAATCGCCACCATCCATAACTATCTTTTTTAAATCTGGAAATAAAGCTGGTTTGGATGACGTAGATGACGCTCTTGATTGCCAAACCACGGTATTGGTGATTAAATCTATTTGTTTCAGGTAATCTGTTGAATATAAATAAAGCATTTGGCCTTCCACGATAAAATCATGATAGTATGCACCCGAATGAACGGTTTTAATTGCCTGAACACCTAATTTAATTGGAACTTCTTTCAGTTGAAGAATTTCATCATCAGTTTCCGATTGACTGGTTTCCTTAAAGTATAATTTGGTTCCTTCCATGTTAAACCGAACAGCTGAAAAGTATAATTGTTTGATGGTATGCGTCCACAATAATTCCCAACTATTCGTATTGAAAACAGATATGGTATTTTGCCATTTACCAGAATCGCCATCAGATATTGCAAAAAACTCACCCGAATTGGAGACATCCCACTTTAAATCATATTCCGATTTAAATTGCTTGATAGTTTTTCCTGTGTTATCAATAATGGCATAAAACACCTTTTCTTTATGTCTCATATTGACTAGAAAATACTCGGAATTAGGAAAATAATGATAAACACCTTGGATACTAAAACCCGTCTCTAATGCTGTTAAATGAAATACCTTTTTATTCTTAAATCTTAAATCCGCTTTTGTTATTTCCTTGAAGCTTTTGATATCAATTGTTGTTTGAGGATTCTTTAATAGCGTTTTAGTTGGGTCAGCAACAATAATAATTTTTTCTTTATAATACCCTTTTCTATAAAAAAGCCATGTTTCTGAACCGGGATTAACTGTCATTAAACAAGACTCACAATTTACAACTGTCGTTTTTCTGGTTTCAGGATTTAGCAATCTCAAACTATCTAAATTATAGGGATTGTTTTCTTTTTTAGAATAGCCAAAAACATACTGATCGGATACTTTAATCAGTGTTTTAAAATTTAATAATGGTCCTTGAATCTCACTAAATTCATAGGTGAATTTTCTAGAGTTATAATTATAAATTGCCAAATTATCATATGATGCAATAAACTTTTGCTCGCCATAAGAAACGAATAGTTCTTTAGATTTCTGATTTAATATAATTTTCCCAATGGCACCTTTAAAATCTTTTGGACTAATATCAGTTATTGTTAAATTTTTAGAGTCTACTTTAACTAATTTACTATATCCATAATTAATAAAAATACTTTCGTCCGTAGAATCTACTTGAATATCATCAACAAGATTAGAAGGTAACAATTTTAGAGCGTAGGGATCATTTTGTTCAGCAGGCTCTTGTTCTTGAAAACTAATTTCCTTTTCAAATTTAGGTTTTTTAAGATGTTTAATAACTATAACTCCCTCTCCTATATCCATTTCGTATTCATTTTTATCCATAGATAAGGCTGAATTCGCGAATAAATAACCATCAGCTGTCAGATGTAAAAATCGTGCAGGCTTCTTTCTAAAGAAGTTAATTTCTTGTTGTGTTTCTAAATTATTTTCCAGTAACAAAACGTCGCCTTTATTATTCGAAATAAGAAACTGATTATTTTTTACGGAATAGGTTATATAAGGAATTTCAAACTCATAAGCATTTTGATAGACTATTGTTTTTGTATTCAAATTATATAGATACAATTTGGAGTTATTGGTAATATCATAAATTAAACCATTTTCCTTGTCTGGATAAATTTTTGTTGATACTATTAAAAGGGAATCATTCACCACTGCTTTCGCGTGAATATACTCGGGATAAACTGTTGTGAAAACCGTATCAGTCTTATTGTTTAAAAGATCGACTTTCAATAAACTATGATTAGTGCTAATAATAAATTTACCGTGATTTAATAAGTTTATTTTACCCGAACCAGGACCATTTTCAGAATCGAACCAACGCTCGGCAATCATAATTTTTGATTGATAATCCCATAACATCACAGTAATCCCGCCATTAGACTGAATATCACCTATATAGGTCATAAAATGCTTGTCATCTGGACTTATATATAAATTTTGAGTAGCTGAAGTTTTCTGTAAGATTGCTTTTGCATTCTGCCCATAAAGAAACAAACTAGAAACAGTAAATAGAATAACTAATACGTGGCTTTTTATGGTCATAACGGAATTATTTGCGTGACGTTCTATTTGGTAATTTTCATAATTGTAGAAGCGCCATCTTTTACAATAGCATCTTTGTTTTTACTTAATATACTTGGTAGCTGATTAATATATTTACTCTTGTTACCTTCATATTCCTCCAACTGAACATTTACTTTTAAAACACCATACGTGCTATTATTTGCTATTTCAGAGGTGATAGGAATGTCATAATACCAAGGAGACAATATTGGTTTTGTAATTTGATTGTCAGCACCATACTTTAGATTTTTAAAATCGTACTCCTGCTCTATCAAAATCTTTTTCATTGGTGATCCGTCTGTACTACGCCATTGTCCTTCAATTGAAATAGAAATACGTGCGTTTAAATTTTCATCGGTGAATACCTTCGTTTTTGAAAAAAACACACGCAAAGCATCAAAACTAATCCGAGTTACTCCAGGATTATCAGGGTCACTTATAAAATCTATTTTCGCATAAAAATTTAAGAGGTCATCCTTTTCATCTCGAATCACATCTTTTAATTCTAAAGCACCTTCGGTTCCACGGCTTTTTGGTAATGCGTTAACATCGCTGGTGATTAGCCGAGTCATATTTGTTTTTTCCTCAACCACCTGTGGTTTGGCATATTTAAAAATTTCGATTGATTGGTAGGTTTTTTCTATTTTATCAGAAAAGGTATTATAATAATTGTTTACAGAAATAGATTGTGCGTAGGAACTTGTTAATTGTTTCGCACTTTGATCTGCCAGATATTTGGCACCAATAAATAATCCTTGAAGTGCTATTTCTACCATGCCACCACGAGATTCCGGTTGTTTTAGGGATACAACGAATTCTTCCTCTGCCTTAATATGAGACCGTTGATGCGCGCCACAAGAACTAAATAGAATTGCGACTAAAATAATAGATGTTATATGTTTCATAATTTCGAAATAAATTAATTATTGACTTGTGAATAAACATTATAACTTGCCTTTACGCACGTTTTTTAAATATTTATAATTTGATTTAAAATCGGCGTTTTTTGCTGTTTTTTCAGGATAATCGCCTTCATAATTTTTTTCATCTACCAAAACACCATGTTTAACTAACAGTTGGAGTAAAGCCATATCGCCAATTTGAGCGGCTAGATGTAACAAATTATTTCCATTTGAATCTTTTACCGTTTTATCAGCTCCGGCATCTAATAAAAGACGAAAGCCTTTTGTGAAATTATTTTTAACGGCTAATTGAATCGGTGTTGGAAGATTATCATAAGTAACATCTGGATAAATAGAGTTCTCTAAAAGAATTTTTAACAGATTATCGTCTTGTGAGTCAATAGCTTCTTTCATGAGTTTATAGCCATCAACAGGACTTAATGCATCGTTAGTCATGGCTAGGATAGACTGTAACATGTCATATTCTTTATTACGAGCCGCAAGAAGCTCTAGCCTTCCCTGAATATTAGTATAAGTATGGTTATAAATCCAAGAATACGAACTCCAACTGCTAAAACGATCAGCTAATCCGTTTTTTATCGCGTATTCTAAATTCTCATAGACAGCCATAATTAAAATTTCTCCTGGTAATTTATGAATTTTATGGGCTTGACATCCTGCATTATTTTCTGCAGATGAAAATTGAACAGTTTTTACACAGTCGCAATCTGGATCATATTTATAATCGCCAGAATACGTTCCATTACTATATTGTGTGGCTCCACGAACCAAAATACCTTCTATAAACCCGTTAGGGTCAAAAACGGGACCGCCAGAATTTCCTGGAAATGCATCAATATCACTTTTAAAAAACTGTTCTTCTTCATTACTGACAACAATGGCATTTTCTGAAAATTTTAAGGGTAATCCTGTTGGAGTTCCTATGGTATTAACCCGACTATTTTTTGAAACCTCACCACTTGTTCTAAAACGGTAAGGTGCTCTTTCGGACTTTCTATCTAGTTTTAGTACGGCATAATCTTGATTGGTGTCATCATCTAAAACTGAAGCTAAAACATCAACCACCTCATACATGTTATTTTCAGGAACTTCTATGTACTTGTAATATTCATCATACTTTAGCTCATTTGTATAATCAAATACCCAAATCCATCTTTGGGCATCTTCTAGTGTTTTCACACAATGTCCAGCGGTAATTAATACATCTGGCGCAATTAAAAATCCTGTACAATTTGCTACTGTTGGTTGATCAAGATACCGAACGTTGGCATCAAAGTTTTCTGTTTCAAAACGGTCGGTGAGCATTTCGCGTAACGTATAACCAACAAGTTCATTTCCATCAATAACATCTTTGGAGACCATTGCTGCTGTAGCGCGAACAAAGTCTTTGATGCCATCAGCATCTTTAACTTCTTTTCTATCATCATTTCCAAAAATGCCTCGTGGTGTGGAACCAATTTCTCCAAATGGATATTGGAATGGTTCGGGTTGATTCTTTTCTTGAGCAAACAGGGTCGTTGAACAGCAAAACAATGCTGAACAAATAAAGATTTTTGTTTTCATGGTATGTAAGTATTGATAAAATAGCGTTATTATCGAAAACTTAATTAAAACTCCTGTATTTGTTGGGACAGAAATTTTCAAGTAAGCATATTGCTAATTAACCAATTATTATTCCAAGTCCTAATTTTATTTAAAAAAAAGCCTACAAAACACACATAAATACTTAATTTTAAGTATTTATTTTCTGTGAAATAATTATAATAATTTAGTTTCAGGCCTAAAACAAAACAAGCCATACACTAATGCGTGTATGGCTTGTTCAAAAATTAAAATATTAAAAAATTACTACATGAGTATTTTTAAATATACTTCATTCTTAATCTTCCGATAACTATCAATATGTTTCACATATTTAGATAGATACGTATCATGTAAATTAATGTAATATACATCACATTCTAAATCATCACATTCATTATACTTTACAATAGATGTTCTATAATTGTATAACTCGTTTAATATGCTTGCGTTTTGTTCAGATTCCTCCAAAAGCAAATCTCGCAACGCTTTGTCATTCAATTTATTAGATGCTATTTTCGCTAGCCAATCACTCTCGTCGGTCACGTAACTTAAATGAGAAATCCAAACGTCAAGCTCTTGTGTCCGCTTTACATGAATTATTTCTTCATCAGTATCATGATTAAAAAAGGTATTTGATTCCATTATAATTGATAGTGTTTGTTTGATTTATTTTGCTTCACATTTACAATACGGAGCTTTTTGATACCGCCAGGAAATTCCCAGTCAATGACATCGCCTTGAGCATAACCCATAACAGCAGATCCCATTGGTGTTAACACCGAAACCTTATTGTTTTGATAGTTTTTATCATTAGGCGTTACCAATTCAAAGGTGTTTTCCCAACCATCATCCGTTGCCACAGTAATTACAGAATTAAACCTAATAACATCTTGAGGAACTAATTCCTCATCACTTATTACGGCATTCTGCAATTCGGTTTCTAGCCTTTTTACGGAGTATTTACGCGTATCTTCTTTATAGTTTATAGATAAATTTAATAAGCGTTTTAAAACAACATACTCCTTTTTTTCTAATATCAAGCTTCCGTATTTCATATTAAATTAAAGTTTATTATGGAAAAATTCCACGTTGAATATATGCTTTTTCAATACGCTCAATTGCTATAAAGTAAGCAGCTGATCGCATATCGATTTGTTTCTCTTCGGAAGTTTTTAAAACTTTTCTAAAAACCTCTCTAATCTTTTTATCAATTTTAGCAAGTATTTCATCAAGCTCCCAAAGTTCACCATTACGGTTTTGTAACCATTCAAAATAACTTCCAATAACACCACCAGAATTACATAAGATATCTGGAATAACCGTTATTCCTTTTTCTTGTAATACTTTTTCTGCCTCAACAGTTGTTGGTCCATTAGCACCTTCAGCAATTAAAAATGCTTTAATTTGAGATGCATTTTCAGCCGTAATTTGATTTCCTAAAGCTGCAGGAATACAAATATCACAGTCTAATCCGAAGAAATCTTCCTTCAATACTTCTGTTGATCCTGGGAATCCTTGAACAGCTCCATTATTATTTTTAATAAACTCGAATAAACCTTCTACTGAAATGCCTTCGGTATTTGAAATTGAACCAAATGCATCTTGAACACCAACTAGTTTAGCACCTTCTAATTCTAAAAAGTGTGCTGCCCAATAGCCTACATTTCCAAAACCTTGAACAATAAAACGCTTATCTTTTAAATCTATTTTCTTGCTTTCAGCCCAATACTTAATCGTTAAAAATACACCAAACCCAGTTGCTCTATCACGACCTTCTAATCCACCAGAACCAACTGGCTTTCCAGTAACTACGTGCTGATTTTTTGAACGCTCTGATGGCGCTTTTGTAGACATATACGTATCTGCAATCCAAGCCATAGTTTGTGCACTTGTATTGACATCTGGAGCTGGAATATCGTGTTCTGGTCCAATATTTTCACCTAAAGCATAAGTAAAACGTCTTGTAATACGCTCTAATTCTGTATTAGAATATTTTTTAGGGTCCATTTGAATTCCTCCTTTAGCACCACCATAAGGTAAACCTGCTAAAGACGTTTTCCATGTCATCCACATAGCTAATGCCTTAACGGAGTCGATATCAATTGTTGGATGGTAACGCAATCCGCCTTTGTATGGTCCTAATGCGTTGTTGTGCTGTACACGGTAACCTTTAAAAATTTCGACTTCACCATTGTCCATACGAACTGGGAAATGAATAATTAACTCGTTATTCGTTACAGCTAATATTTTTTTAATGTTTGGATTCAATTCAACCATATCTGCAGCAGCATTGAATTGCTTCATAACATTTTCTAGCATGCCTTGTTTAGGTTGTTTTTTCTTTTTTACTTCTTTTGTTAAAGTCATTTTTTTTATTTTTTAGATAAGTTCAACAGTGGGATTATTCAACACGCGGTTGAATTTTTGATTATTATTATTATTATTATTGGAATATTTGTTCGTGTCTGTTTTAGCTAGTTCATATTCACTACAGGACCAAATAGAACTTTTATTTGTTGTTAAGTTGCACGTATGTACAAATATACAATCTTGGCACAAACTTCTTTCCATAGTATGATTCATAAACTAGTCTTTAATTTCCATGAACCAATAGGCAATAGGCGTGCCAATCAAAAATACAAACCACAAATCAATTACAATAATCTGACTACTATTTACTTACAATTAATATGCTTGAAATCTCTTAAAGTGATATTGAGGAGAAATTGACCAACTGCGTAAAAATCACCCAGTAATTAAATTCGCTTATTTTATTTTTTCGCTTAAAGTCTTCCTATCAATTTGAAGAATTTTAGCCGCTTGAGATTTATTGTTGTTAGTAGCCTCAAGTACTTTTAATATGTATTTTTTTTCAATTTCTTTAAGTGGTAACAGTTCATTATCATATTCTGGAAATGATATGTGATGTTTTAATTGTTCAGGTAAATCAGCAATCGTAATTTGCTTGTCACACATTATCACAGCACGTTGAATAACATTTTCTAACTCCCTAATATTACCTGGCCAGTGATAGCGCTCCAATACAGCCAGCGCATCTGGTGCGATAGAAATTAATTTGTCCTTATATTCAACACCATATTTAAACAAAAACTTATCGGTTAATAACGAAATGTCTCCTTTTCGTTCTTGTAATGTTGGTACATCAATTTCAACAACCGTTAATCGGTAATAAAGATCTTCACGAAAACGCCCTTTATCAATAAGTTCCTTTAAATCGCTGTTTGTTGCTGCAATAACACGAACATCTACAGGTTCAATTTTTTGAGATCCTACGCGAGTCACTTCCTTTTCTTGAAGTACGCGAAGTAAGCGTGATTGTGTAGCTAATGAGGCATTTCCTATTTCATCTAAAAAAATAGTTCCCTTATTTGCGGCCTGAAAAAAACCATTTCTATTTTCATCAGCTCCCGTAAAGGCGCCTTTGACATAGCCAAATAATTCGGATTCTAAAAGGTTTTCAGGAATCGCACCACAGTTTACAGCAATAAAAGGAGCCGACGCATATTTTCCTAAATAATGAATGGAACGTGCTACTAATTCTTTTCCCGTTCCACTTTCCCCTTTTATAAATATGGTGGCCTTATTGTCTTTAACCCGATCTATAACTTCCGTAACTCTCTTTATGGCTTCTGATTGTCCAATTAATTCACCATAACTTTTGGAATCTTTTGGCAACTCTGGTTTGCTAGTGACTCTTTTTGGTCTACTTTCAAACGCTTTTATAACAGCTAATTTAAGTTCTTCTTTGGTAAATGGTTTGGTAAGATATTCCATGGCTCCAGATTTCATAACCTCTAATGCTCCATCAACGGAAGGATAACCTGTAACTACTAATTTTGGAATATTTGGAAAATGCTCTGATACATATTTTACCAACTCTAAACCATCAACACCTGGCATTTTTAAATCGGTTATGAGTAAATCTATTGATTCATCCTGTAAAATAGTCATGGCTTCTTTTACAGAAACCGCTTTAAACGTATGATAATTTAAGGTTTGTAAATGACGTTGTAGGAGTTCTAAAATATGAACATCATCATCTACTAATAATATATTTTCTTGATGTAATGACATAATTTAATTTTTTGGAAAACTAATATGAAATATAGTGCCTTTTGGCGAATTTTGTCTATGTTTTATGGTGCCTTTATGACTTTTTACAATACCGTGAACAACGCTTAATCCTAAACCAGAACCTTCACCAACTGGTTTTGTTGTAAAGAAAGGATTGAAAATATTGTCTCCTTTTTTTGGATCAATACCCGGCCCTTCATCGCTAATTTCAATTATAATTTGTTTTTCATTTTGGCTAACAGTCACATTTATAACACCTTTTTCCGGTGAAAAATAAATAGCATTAATCACCAAATTAAAGATAACTTGTGTGAGTTGAATAGCGTCTACTCGGAAAGGAATATTTTCATCGGTAATGGTTACATGACAAGTAATATCTTTTTTAGAAAAATTAGGTTTCAATAAACTAATCGCATCTTTTATTATAGGTGTCATATTAGTTAGTTCCATTTGGTGTGGCATATCACACGAAAAGAACATCAATTTTTTGACCACTTCTCGCGAATAAATGGCACTATTCATTATTTTATCTAAATCGTTTAAAACCGCTTTTTGATCGTGAAATTGATCTTTTAATAATTCCGAATAGCCTAAAATATTAGCCAATGGTGTATTGAGCTCATGTGCGATTCCGGCTGTAATTTCACCTAGAATAGACAACCTATCGGCACGTTCTACTTGCCGTCTAGACACGACTTCCTTTTCTATAATTTGCTTACGTTCAAACAAATTACCAAGTTCTAAAGTAATTTTAGCTAACAGTCGTTTTTCTTCATTTAAAAAACTGTTTTCGTTAAATTTAGCTTTAGAATAGCCTACTTTAATGGAGCCGATTGCAATATTAAATTCTTTAATAGCAGATAACATAAAAACCTTATCTACCGACTGCTGCCCGACTTCAATATGAAAATCGGCAACGGTTAACTCCACAGAAGCTTCTTTTGGAAACCGAATAGCTTCCTGTAAACTTAAGGCAATAGCTTGAAGTGTTGGCTCCAAATTATCTAAATCACAATTGGATATATGCGAACTGATTGTGTATAAACAAGATAATTCTTTTATGCGTTCTTTTAATTTATCTTCAGCCGTATTTAATTGTGACATATTGTTTTTTATGGTAGATATGTAAAATTACATTTTTAAAAAATAGGATTCAAGATTCGCCATACAATTAAGATTATTTAACAATGAATTAGTTATTAAAATCAAGCATCCTAATAATTTATAAATACTTTTGCAGGATGCAAAATACAAAACCAAATATAGAAAAAGTTAATATTGAATTTATTGCATTAATGGCATCATTAATGGCTATTGTAGCACTTTCAATTGATGCACTTCTTCCAGCTTTACCAGACATTGCATCTGATTTTGGTGTAACTGATGTTTCAAAAAACCAACTTTTAGTTACCATGATTTTTTTGGGCTTGGGTTTTGGTCAACTTATTTTTGGCCCTCTTTCTGATAGTTTTGGGAGAAAATCCATTATTTATGTTGGATTTCTACTATTTGTATTTGCTAGTATTTTATGTGTTACAACGGGAAGTTTTGAAATTTTGATTTTAGGTAGAATTCTTCAAGGTGTTGGATTAGCTGCGCCCAGAACCATTAGTATTGCTATGGTTCGGGATTCTTATAGCGGTGATTATATGGCCAAAGTGATGTCATTCGTAGTTATGATTTTTATTTTAGTTCCTGTAATTGCGCCAACTTTAGGTCAGTTTCTAATTACGTTTTATGATTGGCATTCTATTTTTTATGTCAATTTAATATTTGGAATTGTTGTAATGTTTTGGTTTTGGAAAAAACAACCAGAAACACACACCAAAGAAAAGCGAACCAAATTAACACCACAACTTTTTATTGCAGGTGCCAAAGAGTTTTACAGGCATAAAGATGCCGTTGCCTATACAGTAATATCCGGTTTAATTACGGGTTCTTTTATGGTGTATTTAAGCACATCACAACAAATATTTGAACACCAATATAATTTAGCAGAATTGTTCCCTTACATTTTTGCCAGTTTAGCCATTTCTGTTGGGTTTTCCACATTTATTAATAGCACGTTGGTAATTCGTTTTGGAATGAGACGTATTGCCTTCACAGCTGCAGTTTGCTTTTCAATTATATCCGTTTTGTATGTTATTATATTTTCTTCAGGCGTAAATCCAGACTTATCTATATTGGTGATATTTTTTGCGTTGCAATTTACAGCTATCGGGTTTTTATTTGGAAATCTACGATCATTAGCCATGGAGCCTGTTGGTCATATTGCTGGTGTTGGAGCAGCAATTAACGGCTTTTTTAGCACCATCATGGCTGTTCCTATAGCTAGTTTTATAGGTGGTTTTGTAACTGAAAGTGTGTTGCCTTTGTTTATAGGCTTTTCAATCTGTGGCATTCTATCTGTTGTATTATTTCTTTCGGTTAAAAAACCAATTAAAACTGAATTGACTCAATAATATCAACAACTGATGAAATAATATACTCGACACCAATAGCAATTACAATAAATCCGATAACGCGTGACAAAGCATTGATTCCAGATGCTCCTAAAAATTTCACGATGAGATGTGATGATTTTAAAATCAGGTAAATACTGATCGTTGTTACTAAAATCGCGATTAATATAATACAGATTTGTAAAACAGTTTGGTATTCCTGATTAAACGTAATCAATAAAGAAATAGTCCCTGGACCCGCTAACATTGGAATAGCCAAAGGTGTTAAAGAAATAGCATCACGTGAGTGAATATCTTTTTGAACTTTATCACGTTTCATACCTTTATGTTCTTTGAATTTGCCCGTTAACAATGCAAATCCTGAAGACGCAATAATGAGTCCGCCTGCAATTTTTAAGGCATTTAAACTAATACCGAAAAAGGACAGAATATATTTACCTGCAAAAAAAGACAGTAATAATATAATTAACACATTAAACGCTGTCCAAAATGCCGTTAATGCACGCTGACGTTTGGTACTTTCTTGAGTTAAACCAACAAACACAGGAACAGTGCCGAGTGGGTTCATGATGGAAAATAACGCTCCAAAACTGATTAAAAATAAATCCATAGTTTTTTACTACAAATTCACTGCTTTTTATCAAGTTTAAGGTTACGCGAATTTTAACCTATGATATGAAAATTGTTAAATTTAATCGGATCTTTTACGACGTGTATGTTTTTTCGGTTTCTTTTCATCAATCCGAACATACACTAATTTAAAGCGACCATTACCGCTTTCACGTTTATCAATTTCAAAATCATCAATAGAACTAATTAATGGTGTTAGTTTGGCGAAACCGTAATTACGCGAATCAAAGTTTGGTTGTTTTTTCTGCAATAAACTTCCAACATCACCTAAAAAAGCCCAACCATCATCATCAGCTAGATCTTCGATGGTTTGTGAGATTAACCGAATAACTTTTGGTGTAATTTTATCGTAGGAATCTTTGGTAGATTTCTTTTCATCTTCTGGATCGGTGTCAGAATCCGTATCACTAGAAGCTTGCTTTAAAATTTCAATATAAATAAATTTATCACAAGCAACAATAAAAGGTTTTGGTGTTTTCTTTTCTCCAATACCATATACTTTCATTCCAGCTTCACGCAGTCTGGTTGCTAATCGCGTAAAATCGCTATCACTAGAAACCAAACAGAAACCGTTTACTTTTTCACTGTATAAAATGTCCATAGCGTCAATAATCATGGCGCTATCGGTTGCATTTTTTCCAGTTGTATATCCGTATTGCTGAATAGGTGTAATGGCATTTTCAAGTAACATGTTTTTCCATTTTGCTAAATGAGGTTTGGTCCAATCGCCATAAATACGTTTAATCGTTGGATTGCCATATTTGGCAATTTCTTCCATCATTTCTTTTACGTAAGCGGATGGTATATTGTCACCATCAATTAACACTGCTAGTTTAATTTCCATTATATATTTTAGTTAGTCGGTATTTCGTAAAGTTAACAAACTGCCATTTAAAACCCAGTTTTTTGATTGCTTATTTCAGCAAGAACAATTAACAAGACCTATTACTCTATTTTATTTCCTGGTATATTTTGCCCGTTTTGATGAAGCGTTAAACTTTCCACAACACCTTCATTAGTTACATGAAAAGTAACTTGAGCATCTACTACTTTTAAATAAAATTTATGTTCTGCGGATGGAAACAATTGAAACTGCGGCTGTCCTGTGGCTTGTGCTAAAAGTTGTGTGCCATCACGTGTTACCGTTATAATAAAATCTGGCGCCAATTGATATGCGCCTAAATAGGTTTCTAAAACAGCTTCCGAAACCTCCATATCTGAAACAATGTCACTAACATCAACACCTATTGATTTTAAAACAACTTTCGCATTTTCGTTTGCGGGATTTAGCTTCAATGATTTTTTATAATTTGAACTTGCTAACGCAGAATCACCTTGTTTTAAATAAACTTCGGCTAAAGAGTCAAATACATTGGATGACTCTGGAAATGTGTTCGCATTTAATTGAAATAGTTTAAAAGCTATTGCGTTTTTATCAACATTTAAATACTCATACCCTAAACGATTCAATTCGGATTCATTAAAGACATAATCATTTGGTGTAGCCTTTTTAGTTTGATGATATAAGGCAATAGCCGAATCTACACCATTCTTTGAAATTTCTTTTTTCAGTAACATGACAATAGACGGTTTCGGGTTCACTAAAGGCGTCGGACTTCCCAATAAATGAAAGCCTAAAGCATTTATGTTTTCGGTAGCATTAGTCAACACAACAACCCCTTTCTTTGTCCCTTGAACAAACCCTGAAAATGATGTGTAACCACCTGTTCTTCCGTTATGCCACGTTACATTCCCTTTTTTTTCATGATGCCAGCCTAAACCAATATTAAATGTGCTATCAGCATTAGAAAAAGCTTCCTGATGTGCCAATTGCATAGCCGGGTTGATGGGTGTTTTAGAAATTTCTAAATTGGCTTTTAAAAACGAAATCATATCAATAGCCGTGGAACGAATGCCGCCTGCGGAAGCTATGACATCAAAATCCCAATTAGAAACTTGAACGCCTTCACTATGTCCATAAGCTAAATGGTTCCGCATATTATCAGATAGCTTTAATGCTGTGTTTGGCATACCACAAGATGTTGTAATACGCTCTTTGATTAAAGTTTCATAGGTTTTTCCTGTATGCAATTCTAAAATATGGCCTAACAATCCCATACCTAAATTAGAATACTCATATTTTACACCAATATCTCTGGTCAATTCCAGCTGGTTTAAAAACGCATACATCATTGTTGGTGTATAATCCACATACGGATTTAAAGGATCTTTCGGGTTGAAATTATCTGGCATTCTTGGCAAAGCTGATGTATGTGTTGCTAAATCATTTAACGTGATTTCTTTACCATTTCGGGTTGGTAATGTTACGGATTTAGGTAAATATTTAGAGGCTAGATCCGTTAAAGCCATATGGCCTTTTAAAACTTCATCTGCCAATAAAGTGGTTGTAAATACTTTGGAAATAGAACCAATTTCAAAAACGGAATGTTCATCAACTGGTTTGCCTGATTTTGCAGCTGTCGTACCAAAACTATAGTATTCAATGGTTTCACCATCAATCATACCGACGACTATGCCAACATTCACACCGCTTTCTACACGTGCTTGAATATGATTTTTAACCTCTTGCGAAATAAGTTGCGCTTGCGAAAAAGTGGTAAGACTCAAACAAACTGCAAAGAATAATATGATGTATTTTTTCATGATATGGATGGTTATATTTAATTATAGGACGATTATTTTTATGAAGTGTTACAAATTAAAGCGCCTCATCAATAATATCCTGCACACATTCTGGATTCAGTAACGTACTAATATCACCCAAATTAGAGGTGTCTTTTTCGGCTATTTTCCGAAGAATACGTCGCATAATTTTTCCAGATCGTGTTTTTGGCAAACCTTCAGTAAACTGAATTTTATCTAGTTTGGCAATGGGTCCAATATGTTCGGTTATAATTTGGTTGATTTCGTTTCGTAAATTAGTATGATCCCGACTTTCACCAGATTCCTTCAACGTCACATAGCCATACAACGCATTTCCTTTAATATCATGTGGGAAACCAACAATGGCGGATTCAGAAACTGCTGGATGTTCGTTAATAGCATCTTCAATGGGTGCTGTTCCTAAATTGTGTCCAGATACGATAATGACATCGTCCACACGACCAGTAATTCGGTAGTAACCAACTTCATCACGAAGTGCGCCATCTCCCGTAAAATACATGTTTTTATAGGTGGAAAAATACGTATCTTTATAACGCTGATGATCTCCCCAAATCGTTCGGGCAATACTTGGCCACGGAAATTTAATACACAATCTGCCATCCACTTGATTGCCTTTTAATTCGTCCCCGTTTTCATCCATAATACACGGTTGAACACCTATAAATGGTAAAGTTGCGTAGGTTGGTTTGGTTGGTGTTACATACGGAAGTGGTGTAATCATGATACCACCTGTTTCGGTTTGCCACCACGAATCGATAATTGGACTTTTTCGTTTTCCAACATTATCATTATACCAATGCCAAGCTTCTTCATTAATAGGTTCGCCAACGGAACCTAAAACTTTTAAAGACGATAAGTCATACGGCTCTATTAATTCTGTTCCTTGTTTTGCTAACGCGCGTATAGCTGTTGGCGCTGTATAAAACTGATTAATTTTATGCTTCTGAATAATATCCCAAAAGCGTCCAAAATCCGGATAACTCGGTACACCTTCAAACATAACAGTCGTTGCACCATTACAAAGCGGGCCGTAAACTATATAGCTATGGCCTGTAATCCAGCCAATATCAGCGGTACACCAATACACATCATCCTCCTTATATTGAAACACATTTTTAAACGTGTATGCCGTATAAACCATATATCCAGCTGTGGTATGTACCATGCCTTTGGGTTTTCCGGTGGAACCAGACGTATATAAAATAAACAAAGGGTCTTCAGCTTTCATAATTTCTGCTTGTCCGTCTTTAGATGCTTTATCAAGTAAAGGCTGCAACCAAAAATCCCGACCTGCCTTCATGGTAATTTCTGAATGTATGCGTTTTACCACTAAAACGGATTTTACACCATCGCAACTTTCCAAAGCTTCATCTACAATACCTTTTAAGTCGATGGTTTTGGCACCACGATAAGAGCCATCTGCTGTTATTACTAATTTACAATCCGAATCATTGATTCGTGTAGATACTGCTTTTGAAGAAAAACCTGCAAATACCACAGAATGAATGGCACCAATTCTAGCACAAGCTAAAATGGCAACCGCCAATTCTGGAATCATGGGTACATAAATACATACGCGATCGCCTTTTTTAATGCCTTGATCTTTAAGTACATTCGCCATTTGGTTTACGCGCTCATACAATTGTTGGTATGTAATATGTTCTGCTGGCTCATCTGGATTATTCGGTTCAAAAAGAATGGCCGTTTTATCGCCTCGAGTAGCTAAATGCCTATCTAAACAGTTTTCGGTAATATTTAATTCGGCACCTTCAAACCATTTTATTTCTGGTTTTGAAAAATCCCAACTTAAAACGTTGTCCCATTTTTTTCGCCATAAAAAATGCTCTTCAGCAATTTCCTCCCAGAAATTCTCGGGCTCACGAATGGATTTTCTATAAATTTGATAGTACTCTTCTAAATGTTTAATATGGTAGTTACTCATGTGAATTATAATTATGATGAAAAGATAGGACAAAGCCGAAAACAATCAAAAAAAAACGTTATTAAAAAAGTGTATAGATTTTTTACATTAATTTTTATATTAGCAATCTAAACTTCCTGAAATCTTGAAAAATCACCTCACGCTCCTACTCGTTTTTACGTTTACTATATTTTCATTTGCTCAAAAAAAGACAGAACCAACGCCTAAAGAAATACAACTTGCCGAAACGCTTAAAGAAACCTATCCGGATGATCACGTAGCTTCTGAAAGTGAGAATTATCACATTACATTTGAGTTCAACAAGAAAACAGAAAAGGTGGAGGTCCTGGAAACTATTACCAAAAAACTCATCAGTTTAGATTCTCGAGCAGACATTCAAGTGTATAGTTTTTATAATGGCGAGTCGGAAATTGAATCTTTTGAAATCAAATATAAAACGGATCGTGATGCTGATTTTTACATTAAAGATGAAGCTATGAAAAGTGACGATTTATTTCATAATGATGCACGCGTAAAATATACGAATTTAGATTTCCCACTTAAAGGCTATAAATATCAAATTGAGACTGTTAAGCGCTACAAAGACATTAAATATTTTACCAGTTTGTATTTTAATGATGATTATCCAGCTGTAAAAAAAACGTTTACTATTGCTATTCCAAATTGGTTAGATTTAGAATTAAAAGAAATGAATTTTGACGGCTTTCCAATTCAAAAATCAGTAAAAGCGAATGAGGATACTGATGGTAAAATCCATACGTTTATAATAGAAAACGTACCAGCTATGTTTGATGATAGCAGTGCGCCTGGACCATCCTACATTTATCCGCATATTTTAATTTTAGCAAAATCATTTACTATAGATGCTGTAAAAACAAACATCTTCGAATCTACTCAAGATTTATACAATTGGTATAAAACATTGGTAAATAGTTTAGAAAATGACAATACGGATTTACAGGAGAAAGTGGTTGAATTAACCCAAGATGCAGCAACGGACGAAGAAAAAATAAAAAACATCTACTATTGGGTCCAAGATAATATTCGCTACATCGCCTTTGTGGACGGAATTGCTGGTTTTAAACCTGATGAAGCTTCTAGTGTTTTCAAAAAACGTTATGGTGACTGTAAAGGGATGGCAAACCTGACCAAACAAATGCTAATTGAGGCTGGTTTTGACGCACGATTAACATGGATTGGTACTAACCGAATTGCTTATGATTATTCAACACCAAGCCTATCTGTAGACAACCACATGATTTGCACCATTTATAATGATGGGGAACCAACGTATTTAGATGGAACCGAAAAATTCAACGCTTACAAAGAATACGCAAACAGAATTCAGGGCAAACAAGTATTAATTGAAAATGGTGATGAATTCATTTTAAACATCGTACCGAAAGCGGCCGCCAATTTCAATAAAGAGACCGTTAATTATAATTTATCCCTTGAAAACGAACAATTAAGTGGAACCGTTTCCAAAACCTACAATGGCGAAAGTCGCTCGGGATTATTACAGTATTTAAGTCAACTGCAAACTGATAAAAAAGACACCTTTTTAATGTGGTATTTGGATGGAGGCGATTCAAATATTAAAGTAGAAGATATAACGACATCTAATTTAACAGACAGAGAGATTCCTGTAAATATTGATTACAACATTACTATTAATAATGCGGTTTCTTCCTTTGATGATACCATGTATATTGATTTGGATTTAGAGAAAGAATTATCAGGTTATAATTTTGAAAAGCGTAAAACCGATTATGTTTTCGATTATAAAAAGCATTTAGAATCTACAACCACCTTAAAAATTCCTGACGGTTATAAAATTGGAAGCCTTCCAAAGGATATTGCTATTTCCAATGATAATTACAATTTAAAAGTCTCCTTTACAAAAACGAATAATACCATTATATATAAAAAGGATTTTGAAATCACCGATAGCGTAATTAAAAAAACAAGTTTTAATGAATGGAATGATTTCATAAAAAATCTTAATTCAGTTTACAACGAACAAATCACCCTAACCAAACAATAAAAAGCGCATGAAAATAAAATTACTCCTACTATGCACATTTGCGTGCACTACCCTGTTTTTTGGGCAATCTAAACTAGAAAAGGAAGCCCAAAGATTTTTTTGGGGAGAAAATGACACCTTTAAAAACACGGTTGATATTCCTAAAAAATGGGAAAACGAATCGGCTGTAATTATCTATAAGAATGAAAATTATGATTTTCATAAGTTTGGTAAACGTGTGGAATATAAATCATCAATTCGCAAACGTATTAAGTTATTAGACCAAGCATCTGTTACCGAATTTTCAACCTTCACCTATCAAAAACGTTTCAACTCATCAAAAGGCGTTTATGTTTACAATCCATCCAATGTTATTGTAGGTATTAAAATTATTAAGCCCGATGCCACAGAAACCATTATTGATATTGAAAAAGAAGCGGTAGAAGTTGATGGTGAAACAAAAGTAGCGATGGCTAATTTGGAAATTGGTGATATAATTGACTATTTCTATTATAGTATTGAGCCGTTTAAATCTATTGAGGCGTTTGGTTTTAATCCTGTTGAACAGACATTAAGTGAAGAATATCCCATAATGGATTACAAGCTTTCTTTTGAAACTGAAAATGACTTTTTTATAAATTTCAACTCCTATAATGGCGCTCCAGAACTAAAAGAAATTCCCACCGAAAAGAATAATATGAGACGGTATGAATTGATTGAAAAAGACATTGATAAACATAAATATGAGCGTTGGTTTTATCCTTTAGTAGAATTACCATGTTATAAATTCCAAGTGTATTTTGCTAGATCCGGAAAGTTTGAAGATCGTGCATTAGCTTTTTTACCAGAGAAAGAGGAAATCATAAAAAAGACAGTTTCAAAGGAAGAAATTTTAGACTTTTATGAGAAATACACACCATATGGCGATTTAGGTTCTATAGAGCGTTTTGTAAAAGAAAACGACTTTACAAGCGAGCGCGAAAAGGTAATGGCTGTTTATTATTTTGCGCGCCATCATTTTCTAACGCAATATGTAGATGGTATTATTGTTGGTGAAGCGAACATTTTGGCCTCACCATTTATTACCACCAGAACGGTTCCGTATTTATTTTCAAATGAGAAATCGTTTATACGGCATTTTATGGCTTTTTTATATGAATCTGATTATGATTACGACGTTATAGTTGGTAAAAAACGCTATGATGGTCATTTAGACGATTTGCTACTAGAAAGAAACACGAACGTTATTATCAAAGTAAACACGGAAATACCTGTTTATTTAGAAGCTTTCAAGATTCATTCGGATGCCAATCAATTTCATCATTTATTAGAAGGTACTGATGTGTATAAATTATCGGCAAGCAAAAAACGATTGGATGAAATTTCAACCGGAAAATTACCGCAATCAACGTACAACGATAATGAATCCTTTAAAGACATTACAGTTACTTTAAACGATGATATTTCAGGATTTAAGTATCAAGGTGTTAATAAATATAAGGGTTACGAAAAAGAAGATCATCAATATGACAAGCTTATTTTTAAAGATTATGTAGATGAGGATTACCAGAAATATGGAACAGAACTTTTTATTGATAAAATAAGAAATAAAAAAACACGCGAAAAAACAAGTAAAGAACTTGCTGCATTAGTTGAAAAACTTCGTGAGAAACAATCTGAAAGTTTAAAGAAAAATATAGAAGCTGAATTGGATATTCCAGAGGTTTCAGACTATACTTATGCCATTAAAGAAACGGGGCGTTATGGATTTGACACGTACTTTATTTATGATGAAAGCTTCATTATTTCAGATGCACTCATTAAAAAAGCAGGGCCTAATTACATTTTGGAAGTTGGTAAATTAATTGGTGGTCAAGTGGATTTATCTGATGAAGAACGCAAGCGTACTGAAAATGTGCACATGAACTATCCACGAAGTTATAATTACAACATAACACTAAATATTCCTGAAGGGTATTCGGTTTCTGGTTTGGATAAATTAAACAAATCGGTTGATAACAAAACTGGCGCTTTTATCAGTACCGCATCAATGTCGGGTAATCAGTTAATTATCACCTCTACAAAACAATACAAAAACAATTATGAAGACCATGCCGATTGGCCATTAATGATGGCGTTTCTAGATGAAGCGTTTCAATTTACCAATGAAAAAATCTTATTGAAGAAAGATTAATAATTCTTAATCGTATAAATTTTAAAAGCTGTCTGAAAAAAGATACTATAAATCGTCAAACTGAATTGGTTTCAATTTGACGAGAATTATCTAAACGTTCAGACAGCTTTTTTATTTATTAAAAGTCCGTAATTTATAAGCTTTTATTTCTTTAACCACGCGTGGCGCTAGCATAAGCGTTGTAAACATGGTTGGGAAAGCCATGAGTGCAAAAAAGCCATCAATTAAGTTAATCATCATACTAAGTGACGTGGTTGCTCCTAAAAGAATACTCACGATATACATGTAATTATAGTAATGTTTTTTATCGGCTCCAATCAAAAATGACAAACATTTACTACCATAGTAGGAATATGAAAATAGCGATGAAATACTAAAAACGGCAATACAAATTAATAGCAAGTATTTACCAAATCCTGGCATGGCATTTCCAAAGGCAGACGCTGTTAAACTCACACCATTAGCATCGGTTGTTTGCCAAACACCTGTTACCAAAATGGCTAAAGCCGTTAACGTACAAACCACCAAGGTGTCAATAGCTGGTCCAAGCATGGCAACCAAACCTTCACGAACGGGTTCAGAAGTTTTTGCTGCTCCATGAGCCATTGGTGCAGTACCAATTCCCGCTTCATTAGAAAACGCACCACGACGAATACCGAGTAGCATTAAACCCCCAATAACACCACCTAAAAAGGTGTCGCCCTTATAAAAGCTGGCACTAAAAGCATCGGTGAATATGAGGCTAAAATATTTAGGTACTTCCTCAAAATTTACTATCAGAATAATAACAACCGAAACAAAATATAGTAATACCATAGCAGGCACGAGTTTGGAAGCCGTTTTACTAATCCTATTCAATCCACCTAAAATAACAATGGAAGTGATAATGACTAAAACAATACCAACTGCTAAATTAGAGGTAAAACCAACTTCCACACCATTAGGACGCAATAAAATATCATTAATGGCTTGGGTTAATTGATTCACATTAAAAACGGGTAACGCACCAACTAGACCACAAACACTAAAGAATACAGCTAATGGTTTCCATGATTTACCTAAACCTTCGGTAATAAAATACATGGGACCACCTTGCAAATCGCCAGCACTATCTCTGCCACGATACATAATGGCTAATGTGGATGTAAAGAATTTAGTAGACATCCCAATAACGGCACTCACCCACATCCAAAAAACAGCACCTGGACCACCAATGGAAATAGCAACGGCTACGCCTGCAATATTCCCCATACCTATAGTAGAAGATAAGGCTGTTGTTAAAGCTTGAAAATGCGTAATTTCACCGGGATCATCTGGATTATCATATTTTCCACGCAACACGTTAATGGCATGTCCAAAAAATCGAAACGGCAAGAATCTGGACAAAATTAGCAAGTAAAATCCACCACCAATAAGCAAAATAAGTAATGGCAAACCCCAAGCAAACGAGGCGAAATCAGAAATGTATTGATTGAGTTGTTCCATAAATTAATTTGTAGTCATAAAAGTAACAAAGTCATTACAATATTTAGGTATATTTAAAAGTTTAAACCATTCAAGCTGCTTGTTTCTTCGGATTCTATCTATTAAAAGTTAACTTTGGAGTTCAATAATTAGAATATTTTTACGCATTTTTTAAAGAAAACAAAAGCTTGCTTTTATTAACGACCCAGATTAAAAATTAATTAAAATGAAATTCGTCTTTTCACTATATATCATATGTTTTAACTCTTTTATCAGTTTGGCACAAACTGGATATCCAGAACCTGAAAAGACAGAAACACGTTTGTTCTATATACAACATAGCAACAACCATAATACTTATGTTTATGATGCAAATTTAAATGGGAGCGTAATTAATCAATTAGAACCTATTAAAGAGTACCGCATTATTTATACTGAAAATGGTATAAAAAGGCCACTGACTTATTTACAGAAAAGCAGAGCCTATGGATTAATACGTTTAGATGATCAAAACAATTTGTTTACGTTTCAATTGGCTGCATCAGATAAGCTAGACTTCCATCTTCAAGTTACCAAAAATGATGTCGCTAAAATGTTTGTTACCATTAACGAGCATAAAATATATTTAGAAAAGATGTTTATTCAACTTAAAGCTGGTTTGTTTTCTATCAATGCTAAAGCCGATTATGTTTTATTTTATGGCACAGATTTTTATTCTGGAAAACCTGCTATGGAAAAGGTTTTAATGGACTAATTTCACAAAATAAATTGTGAATATTCTAATAAGAACCCAATTACAATCAATTTTTATCTCAAATTCCATTAATGAAAACTCAATATTTTATAATCCTATTTTTAATTTTTAGCAGCTGCTCAAATTTGAAATATTTGACCCCTTTTGAAGGGTATGCTAATAAGCCTAAGGAGGTTGAATTACAATATTATATAGTAAGCACTGTGGACAGTATAAAAACTATCAGAGCATCTTCAAAAAGTATCTCTTATTATGACAGAAAAGGTAGATTACTAAAAACAACATCATTTAAAGCGGACGGACCAAGCACTAAATACCGCCTTTTTACCTATGATAAATTTGGAAACCTAACGGAAGTAGCATCATTCAACAACACCAATAAAAAATCATACCAATTAAATTATTATTATAATAAACAGGGGCAAATAATAAAAAAAGAGAATATCAGAGAAAATAGCAAGATGGTAACAAATACCGTTTATGACCAAAAAAAAAGAATGAGTAAATCAATCATGGTAAAAAATGATAGTATCTTCTTTGATAGTAGTATGTTTAAATATAATAAAGATTGGCAAGAAATAGAGCTAACATCCTATCTTGAGTCAGGTGAACAAAAATCAAGAATAGAATTCTTCTATGATAAAAAAAAGAATCAAATCTTAAGTAAATGGTATAGGAGTGATAATTCGCTTAAAAAATTTTACGAAACAACCTTCAACGATAAAGGTGATAAAATAGCGGTTAAAAGATATAATTTTTTGGATGGTAAAACGAAATTGATAAGTCATAACCAAACCGATTTTATATATGACAAATATGGAAATTGCATTGAAAAAAGATACTTTGAGAATGGTGTTTTGAAAATGATTTTAAAATATAAATTCAGATATAAAAAATAAAATTCTAGTAGCATTCAGATACAGAGATATAAATATGATATTAAAAAAAAATCAAATGCATAAATTATCTATTCAAATAATCTTCCACATGCGTTTTAATACGATTTTGAATATCCGTTAAATCACCTTTTACAAAGGCTTCTCCTGTAATATTCTCATATAACTCAATATAGCGTTCGCTAACAGATTGGATGTATGCATCACTCATGTCCGGAACAGTTTGTCCTTCTAATCCTTGAAAATTATTGGCAATAAGCCACTGACGTACAAATTCTTTGGAAAGTTGTTTTTGAGCTTCACCTCTATCTTGACGTTCTTGATAGCCATCCGCATAAAAATAACGTGAGGAATCCGGCGTGTGAATTTCATCAATCAATACAATTTTTCCATCTTGTGTTTTTCCAAATTCATATTTCGTATCAACCAAAATAAGTCCTCTGGAAGTTGCTATTTCTGAACCACGCTGAAATAATTTGCGGGTGTAATCTTCTAAAACAATATAATCCGCTTCTGAAACAATACCTTTTTTCAGAATGTCTTCGCGTGAAATATCTTCATCATGATCTCCCATCTCTGCTTTGGTTGCAGGTGTAATAATTGGGTTTGGAAATTTGTCGTTTTCTTTCATGCCTTCTGGCAAAGTAACACCACACAGCATACGTTTTCCAGCTTTATATTCACGAGCTGCATGACCGGACATATAACCACGAATAACCATTTCTACTTTAAAAGGCGTACATAAATGTCCAACAGCTACGTTTGGATCTGGTGTGGCAATAAGCCAGTTTGGAACAACATCTTCGGTGGCTTTCATCATTTTGGTCGCAATCTGATTCAGAATTTGTCCTTTGTACGGAATCCCTTTCGGCATCACCACATCAAAAGCGCTTAATCTGTCGGTAGCAACCATAACCAACTGCTCGTTGTTAATATTATAAACCTCCCGAACTTTACCTTTATAAAGGTTTTTTTGTCCTGGAAAATTAAAATTGGTATCTATTATGGTATTCATGGGAAGTAGCCTGTTGTTTGTGACACAAAAGTAATTTGTTTACAATCGCGAAACAAATCTAAATAAAAAAAGGAGAAAAATTAATTTCTCCTTTTAAGTATATCTAAAATATGCGTGATTTAGTTGAATCTAATATTATACGTTACGCCAACACCGACGTTCTGCAAATCTAAATCGTTTTCTGCAAAAGTGTTTTGGTAATACGCATAAAAATTCCAATCTCGGTTATGGTAACCAATTTGTGGGTTTACATACAGCCCACCATCATTATTATCAATATTGGCTAAAAAACCGTAACCAACATCAGCACCTAAAAATAGGCCACTTGGCGTAAAGTAATAGCGAAAGAAACCAGCTACTGGAATAACGCCAAAATCTTCAACATTGTCTTTACCAAAATAATGGGTATAACCTGATGCTAAACCAATAGCTACATTTGGATTGAACAAATATTGTCCTCTAATGTCTGCGCCTAAAGTAAAAGACGATGCATCACTAGCATCACCAACAGGAATTCCACCTGTTAAACCTACTTTTAACCAGGAATTATCTGGTGTTAGTTCTACATTGTCATCTTGTGCGAAAATTGGACTAAATCCAAATAATAATGCTACTAAAAATAATTTTTTCATTTTGTCTCTTTTTTGATTAGAGTACAAAGTTCAACAATACACAGAGAAATATCTTACAGCATTTAAGGCAATGTTTATAGAATTATAAGAAACCACCACAAACAAACACCACAACAAACTGATTATCAATACAAAACAGGGCAATAAAAAAAGCCAGTTAAAAAACTGGCTTTCATATCAATGAAATAATAAACTAATCTACGTTCTCAATACTTTTATAAGCTTCAATAACTTTCTTAACCAATTTATGGCGAATCACATCCTTATCATCTAAAAATATCATGCCCACACCTTCTACGTTCTTCAAAATGAGCAAGGCTTCTTTTAATCCGGAAATGGTGCGTCTTGGTAAATCTATTTGACCAGGATCTCCTGTTAGTAAGAATTTGGCATCTTTACCCATACGTGTTAAAAACATTTTCATTTGGGCATGTGTGGTGTTCTGACCTTCATCTAAAATTACAAATGCATGATCTAAGGTCCGACCGCGCATAAAAGCTAAAGGTGCAATCTGAATCGTTCCGTTTTCAATATAATGCGCTAATTTTTCAGGTGCAATCATATCGCGTAAAGCATCATATAAAGGTTGCATGTATGGATCTAATTTTTCCTTTAAATCGCCTGGAAGAAACCCTAAATTTTCACCAGCCTCAACCGCAGGACGCGTTAAGATAATCCGTTTAACTTCTTTATTTTTCAAAGCGCGAACCGCTAAAGCCACACCCGTGTATGTTTTCCCTGTTCCAGCTGGACCAATAGCAAAAACCATATCGTTTTTACGCATGCTTTCTACCAATTTACGCTGATTGGCTGTTTGGGCTTTAATTAATCGGCCGTTGACACCATGGACAATTACCTCGCCACTTCTTGCACTGGTTTCATAATCCGCTTTGCTCTCACTGGTTAAAACGCGTTCAATAACATTTTCATCTATCTTATTGTATTTCATGTAATGCTCCATGAGCATATTGAAACGCTTATCAAATTCTTCCAGTAAATCTTCATCGCCATAGGCTTTAATTTTATTTCCTCTGGCAACAATTTTAAGTTTAGGATAATACTTTTTAAGGAGTTCTATATTAACGTTTTGTGCACCAAAAAAATCCTTTGGTGATACGTCTTCAAGTTCTATTATGATTTCGTTCAAAAGCTAGGCGATTTAATTAAATTAATCTATTTAGTTTTATTAGTTTTGTGTTTAAACAAAAATACACATTTTAATTTCGTATTAGGTTAAAAAAATATCAACAATTCTAAATGGCAATCATTACATTAACAACTGACTTTGGGGAGAGAGATCACTTTGCAGGCGCAACCAAAGGTGCTATTTATAGCGAATTACCGGATGTAAAAATTGTTGATATCTCGCATTCCATTTCACCATTTAGTATTCCTGAAGCGGCTTATATTATTTTAAACGCTTTTAGTAGTTTCCCGAAAGGAACGATCCATATCATTGGTGTGGATTCAGAATTAAACGAAGAGAATAAACATATAGCCGTAAAACTAGATGGTCATTATTTTATTTGTGCCAACAATGGGATTATGAGTATGATTTGTGCCGAAATAGCACCCGAGAAAATTGTAGAAATTAATATTCACGATGCTATTATAACCAGTTTTCCGGTTTTAGATGTGTTTGTAAAAGTAGCCTGCCATATTGCTCGTGGCGGAACTTTAGAAGTGATTGGAAAAGTAATAGACACCATAAAACCCATAAAAAATATCATTCCGTTTGTTAATGATGAACGCACACAAATAATTGGTCATATTATTTATATTGACAATTACGGGAATGTTATAACAAATATTAAACGGGCCTTTTTTGAAAAAGTGCAACTAGGTCGTACGTTTGAAATTTCCGCCAGAAACAAAACCTTCAATAAAATTTACAACAAATATAGTGATGTGGTAGATTTTAGTAAAGCGCCGGAAATACGGAATATTGAAGGCCATAGAATGGTTGTTTTTAATTCCTCAAGTTATCTGGAAATTGCCGTTTATAAGAGCAATCCGAACACCACAGGTAGTGCCTCATCATTATTAGGCTTGGAACTTATGGATACTGTTACAGTTAATTTTTTAAAAGAATAATATATGTTTGTACGTATTGTAAAATTGGGCTTTGAACCGAAACATATTGATACGTTTCTAGAAAATTTCCATAAAAATAAACAAGCTATTCGTGATTTTGAAGGTTGCCAATTTTTAGAATTATACCGCGATAAAAACAATACAAATGTGTTTTTTACGTATAGTTATTGGCAAAGTGAAAACGATTTAGAAAATTACAGGCATTCCGATTTATTTAAAAGCATATGGTCTGTAACGAAACCCATGTTTAATATGAAACCCGAAGCTTGGAGTGTTGACAAGTTGGAAACGCTTGAATAGTGAATAGTGAATAGTGAATAGTGAATAGTGAATAGTGAATAGTGAATAGTGAATAGTGAATAGTGAATAGTGAATAGTGAATAGTGAATAGTGAATTTGGTTTTTGAAAAGGACAATACAAAAGAAATTTTATTTTTATTTTACTCACCGCTAACACCTAATACCTAATACCTAATACCTAATACCTAATACCTAAAATAGCATGTTTGCAATCCTCAAAAAAGAAATAAATGCCTTCTTCGCCTCCTCGATTGGCTATTTAGTGATTGCCATTTTTCTTATTTTAAACGGCTTATTTTTGTGGCTATTTATAGGCGAATTTAATATTCTAGATAACGGCTTTGCTGATTTGTCTAGCTTCTTTTTATTAGCACCTTGGATTCTATTGTTTCTAATTCCGGCTGTTACTATGCGGAGTTTTTCAGACGAAAAAAAACAAGGAACATTAGAACTATTAGTCACCAAACCCATCAGTTTATTTAAAATTGTTTTAGGAAAATATTTAGGCGCTTTTATACTAATTGTCCTAGCGTTACTTCCTACATTACTCTATGTTTACACGGTTTATCAATTAGGAAATCCAGTAGGAAATATTGATTTTGGGAGTACGTTTGGCTCCTATTTAGGCTTATTATTTTTGGCAGCAGCATATACGGCAATTGGTGTATTTGCATCTAGTTTAACAGACAATCAAATAGTGGCATTTATTTCTGCTGTATTTCTGTGTTTCTTCTTTTATATAGGTTTAGAAGGTATTGCCGATTTTATGTCTAGTAGTTTTATAGACCAACTCGGTATGAGTGCACATTATAAAAGCATTAGTCGTGGTGTTATTGATACGCGCGATTTAATTTACTTTATCAGTATTATTTTAGTGTTTTTGGTGTTTACAGTTCGGTTTATAACCACCAAACCATTTCACAAAAAAGAATTGACAACGCTAGTAGTACTTCCTTTAGGCTTACTCGTGTTGAATATTTTTACCTATAATTTTTATGAGCGTTTTGATTTAACAAAAGACCAACGCTATACCTTAAGTCAAGCATCTCGCGGCATTATAGAATCGGTGGAATCGCCTATTATTATTGATGTGTTTTTAGATGGAACGAATCTCCCTTCAGAATTCAGACGCTTACAAACGGAAACACGTCAACTTTTAGAAGAGTTTAAATCGGAAAACAGTCAAATTTATTTCAATTTTATCAACCCGTTAGAAGATGATAAAACACGTGAACAAAGTATTCAGAAACTAAATGAACGTGGTTTAAAACCCATGCAAGTTACCGTTCAAGATGCAGGGAAATCTAGTCAAGAAGTTATTTTTCCTTGGGCTTTGGCAAGTTATAATGATGTAACCATTAAAATTCCTTTAATTAAAAATAAAATCGGCGCTGATGTTCAAGAATTGGCTAGCAATTCCATTCAGCATTTAGAATATGCGTTTGCAGATGGTTTAAGCAAGCTGGTGAATCCAAAACGTCGTAAAATTGCTATTCTTAAAGGAAATAATCAGTTGAAGGATGCGCAAATTTTCGACTTTGCAAAAACAATAAAAGACTATTATTACATAGCTGCCTTTACCTTGGATAGCGTTCAAAGCACACCACAAAAAACGTTGGACGATTTAAAATCTTACGATTTAATTATTTCAGCCAAACCAACCGAGGCGTTTACAGAAGCTGAAAAATTGGTGTTGGATCAATTTACCATGTCGGGTGGAAAAAGCCTGTGGTTGTTAGATAGAGTGGTTATTGAGCAGGATAGTTTATTTAATGCCGAAGGAAAAAACATTGCGGTTGCTCGCGATTTGAATTTAACCGATTTCTTTTTCAAATACGGTGTGCGAATCAATCCTGTTTTAATAAACGATCTCTACTCCGCGCCTATTACATTGGCAACTGGAGATGGCAGCCAGTCGCAATTTCAACAATTACCATGGTATTATTCACCTTTGGTAACTGCCACATCCAAGCATCCGATTGTTAATAATTTGAACTTAATAAAATTCGATTTTGCCAATCAAATTGACACGTTGAAAAACGATGTTCAAAAAACGATATTGTTACAAAGTTCCATACTTACCAAAATTGATGGCACACCTCGTGAAGTGAGTCTAGACATGACAAACGAAGAGCCAGACCCAAATAGTTATATAAATGGGCCTCAAAATTTGGCCGTTTTATTAGAGGGGAATTTTACATCTGTTTACAATAATCGTGTGAAACCTTTTAACGTTTCTGATGTTAAAAACACCAGTGTTCCAACCAAAATGATTGTGATTGCCGATGGTGATGTGATTAAAAACGATGTTGGCAGAAATGGGCCTTTGGAATTAGGTTTTGATCGTTGGACCGGACAAAATTATGGCAACAAGGATTTTTTACTGAATGCCGTTAATTACCTTTTAGATGATAGTGGACTTATAAACATTCGATCAAAAGATATTTCTATTGCCTTTTTAGACTATCAAAAAGTATCGGACGAAAAAACAAAATGGCAAATTATAAATATCGTCTTACCTCTAGTGTTTCTAGCTGTTTTCGGATTTTTATTCAACTTTTTTAGGAGGCGAAAATACGCCAGATAAGCTAATAATTTCAGGATGAAATTCCCTTTTTCGAGGGAATGATTTGTTAATAAGTTTGTTTCCTAAATTAACCGGTTTAGGATATATTTGTATGATTAACTTATTGAACACATAAACGCATTTTACATAGATGAAATTTATAGTATCAAGTACCTATTTACTGAAACAATTACAAGTTCTTGGCGGTGTTATAAACAGTTCAAACACCTTACCCATTTTAGATAATTTCCTTTTCGAATTAAACCAAACGGAATTAATTATATCAGCTAGTGATTTAGAAACAACTATGTCTTCTAAACTAGAAGTGGAAAGTGATAATAGTGGTAGCGTTGCAGTTCCTGCAAGACTATTATTAGATACGTTGAAGACATTTCCAGAGCAACCCTTAACTTTTGTGGTTGAAGAAAATAACACGATTGAAATCAGCTCTAATCACGGTAAATATGCTTTGGCTTATGCGGATGGTGCCGAGTTTCCTAAACCAGTGACTTTAGAAGATGCTACAGCAACAACCTTAAATGGTGATATTTTAGCAACGGCTATCAACAAAACTATTTTTGCTGCAGGAAACGATGATTTACGTCCAGTAATGAGTGGTGTCTTTTTTCAATTTTCTACGGAAGGTTTAACCTTTGTAGCGACGGATGCCCACAAATTGGTCAAATATTCGCGTGCAGATGTGCAAGCATCAGAAGTTACCGAATTCATTATGCCGAAAAAACCTTTAAATTTATTGAAAGGTATTTTAGCCGCTAGTGATGATGATGTGACTATTGAATACAACGATTCGAATGCGAAGTTCACATTTGAAAACGTAGAATTAATTTGCCGATTAATCGATGGAAAATATCCAAACTATGAAGCGGTAATCCCAAAGGAGAATCCAAACAAATTAGTCATTAATCGTAATCAGTTTTTAAACTCGGTTCGTCGTGTGAGTATTTTCTCAAATAAAACAACACACCAAATTCGTTTAAAAATTGCTGGTGCTGAATTAAATATTTCTGCTGAAGATATTGATTACTCAAACAAAGCAGAAGAACGTTTGACGTGTGATTACCAAGGTGATGATATGCAAATTGGTTTTAACTCGCGTTTCTTAACGGAGATGTTAAACAATCTAACCAGTGACGATGTGCAGTTAGAAATGAGCTTACCAAATAGAGCTGGAATTCTAACACCTGTTGATGGTTTAGATGAAGGCGAAAATGTAACCATGTTGGTAATGCCTGTTATGTTGAATAACTAACACAAATTCCTTCTAAAGAGCAGGAATCTCTAATAAATAAAAAAAACCACAACAAATGTTGTGGTTTTTTTTATACAAGTTAATTAGTAAAAAACTTTATAATATTACTTTATAAACGTAATAGAAAGCGGATAACTAGTTACTTCACCATTACTTGCTTTAATCGCATTTATTATAGGGAACACAAAAGCAATAACGCCAATTATAATAAGCATTAAAAAGCCTAATCCTAATAATATAATGGCTGGAATACTTAAAATAGCATATATAAACATGCTGATTTGAAAGTTGACTATTTTCTTCCCTTGTTCGTCCATTTTAAACACTTTATCTTTTTGAGTCACCCAAATAATAAGTGGCACAATAAGTCCGCCAAAACCTGTAATATACGTTAGTAGTTGACTTAAATGGGTTAAAACTAATAATTGATTATCTTCTCTCATGATGATTTTGTATTTTAATTGATGTATTGATTGGACGTGAAACTCTAACAAATGTTACAAGTATTACATAAAAATTATAGAGTTTATAATTATTTTTTTAATACAATTAACTCAATACGTCTGTTAAGCTGACGCTCCTTATCATTCTTTTCTGGATAGTAAAGCGGCTCCAAAAACCCCATACCTTTTATACGTATTCGATTAGCATCAATCCCATTCTCAATCAAATAATTTTTAACAGCAAATGCACGATTACGCGATAACTTCAGATTAGAATCTGATTGCTGTGGTTTAGGCATATCTTCTGACGTTTCTGGAATAACACCACAACACACATGGCCTCTAATTTCTACAACAAGATTTGGATTTTTAAGTAAAACTTCTTTAAGGGATAACAATTCGGAATATGAACTTGGTATAATGACCGCTATTCCTAAATAAAACAAGATATTACGGAGTACAATCCGCTCACCAACTTCTAATTGATTGATTGAATCGAGATAATTGGCCGATGAATCTGGCAAACTAACATCATTTTCTGCGAGCAAATTGTTAGAGTACATGACATAACAAATAACCTTTCTATCCATTGCGTTACCTTGATATTCATTATAGTTTTTAGGCTTGGGTTGTTCGCTTTTTGAAAAAACACTTATAGAATCTATAAACTGTTCGTTAATTATAAAGTCACTAATATTTTCTGCCCTCTTAAATGCCAATACATGATTACTTGTATCAGATCCAACATAATCCGCAAATCCTTCAACCTTAATTTTTAGTAACTTTTTGTTGGTTAAAAAATTCAGTATTTCTGTTTCTTGATTTGAGGACAATTTATAAGCGTCCGTTTTGTAATAGAAAACTAAAGTATCGTTTAAAATGTTAGACTCTTGGGCATTTAAAATGGTAAAGCTCCCTAATAAATATAAACCGACAATCATTAATCTCATAAAAATTATATTTTAACTTGTGAACACTAAAAATAGGGTATCATATTTAATTTGAGTTGCATTTATTACTTTAACTGCAAAGTTAATAGGTAAAAAATCTCGTAATAATTAAAGTACCTTTGCTCTTAAGAAATTATAATATTGAAAAAATTCCTAACGAACATAGAGCTATTTTTAAAAGGCTCCGATTTTTACAGAGGTCTTAAAATTACTTTTGCTGTTTTAATTCCTCTAATAGCACTTAATTTTATAGGCTATTTTGAATTTGCGCCTGCCATAGTAATTGGTGCTTTTTTAAATGCACCAGGTGATATTGCTGGCAGTATAAAACGAAAAGTAAATGCCATATTAATTAGTATTGGTTTAACCATGCTAATTACAGCTATCATTTTATTTCTAAAACCATACCTCCCACTTTTAGTTATTGCGCTGGCCGTTATATCATTTGTTGTATCCTTTATTTCGGTTTATGGGTTCCGCGCTTCATTGGTGTCGTTTTCAGGATTACTTGCTATGGTACTGGCATTTGCAATTGAGAAAGAAACAGCACAAGAAATTTTCATACATATTGGACTCATGGGAATTGGTGGACTTTGGTATTTATTGGTGTCCTACCTATTTCAAAAATTAGCACCCAAAAAAGAAGAGAACCAACTCCTATCGGATACGCTTTTACTTATTGGCGACTATTTAAAACTACGAGCAAGGCTATTAACGAAAAGCAATAAACGAGAAGAGCTCATACAGAAAACCTTTTTACTTCAAACGCAAATTAATGAGAAACACGAAACCTTAAGAGAAGTACTTTTTACAGGAAGAAAACGATCTGGTCGCTCACATTACGATGAAAAACAAGTGTTAATCTTTATATCATCTGTAAATATATTTGAACTCATTGAGGCAAAGCATTTAGATTACAATGAATTAGACAGATTGTTTGGCAGCAATAAAAAGCATCTTAAAGCTGCTAAAAAATTGAATACCGTAATGGGCAACCACCTAATTAAGCTGTCCGAGTTATTAATTCAGAATGATGAGCTGCCTAATAGAGATAATTTATTAAAAGCACTTGCAAATGCACGTCAAGCTATTACAGATTATGTTAACGATGTTAAACTTCCAAAAGCCCTAGAAGGCTCACTTCTTTTGCGGAATCATTATGATTATCAAGAGCTTTTACTGGAAGAAATACGATCTATCAGACGTGTCATGGCAAACGTACAACATGCTTCTAAAGTGTCATTAAAACGTCAAGATGCCAAGCAATTCTTAACGCTTCAAGAATATCGTTTTAATGTTATTCTCCAAAACTTAAGTTTCAATTCAACATTATTTAGTCATGCCCTTCGATTTACAGTGGCTATTGTATTTGCTTTTATTTTGGGAACAGTTTTTAATATTCATAATACCTATTGGATTCTATTAACCATTATTGTGATTATGAGGCCCAATTACGGTTTAACTAAAGAGCGCTCCAAAGATCGTATTATAGGCACGCTTATTGGTTCAGCCTTTGCCATTGGTATTGTATTAATAACCCAAAATATCATGGTGTATGGTGTGTTAGCTATTATATCATTAACCTTAACATTTGCTTTAATTCAGCAAAACTATAAGTCTGGAGCTGCATTCCTGACTATTAATATCATTTTTGTGTATTCATTAATGAATCCGAATACGTTTGAAGTTATTCAATACCGAATAATAGACACCATTATTGGTGCAAGTATTGCTGTAATTGCTAATTATTTTTTATGGCCATGCTGGGAAAGTAATAATTTAAAAGATGTATTATTAAGCACAGTTCAAAAAAATAAAATTTACTTATTAGCCACTAAAGATTTATATCATGATAAAAATGAAAATCAGTTGGCATATAAAATTGCTAGAAAAGAAGTGTTTTTAGCCATTAGCAATCTGAATGCAGCTTTTCAGAGGTTAACACAAGACCCAAAATCAAAGCAGAAGGAATTTCAATTAATTTATAATTTAGTAACCTTAAACCAAACCATGGTTTCCGCTATTGCGTCTATTGGTAGTTTTATTCTAAATCATAATACCACAAAAGCTTCTGAACAGTTTGATGCCGTATTATTAAACATTGTGGATAACCTGCATGAGTCCTGCGAGGTATTAGAAGGCGTTGTTCCTGCTAATAATCCAAATGAGAAATCGGTAATCCGTGCTGAAGAATCCTTATTAAGAGCCTATCAGAATTTATCTTGCTTACGTGATAGAGATATCCAAGAAGGCAATACTGAAATCGATACGGATACCTTAAACCAATTGCAAGAAGCCTATTTAATATCCAATCAACTTATTTGGTTAAAAACCTTATCTGAAAATTTAAAGAAAGCTACAACTCGCTACCAAGAGGTTTATAGCAAAAGCGTATAAACGGGACCAAACCTTATTATTCTTACAACCATGGTCTGCATTCCATTAAAAAAAGTATTCAGACTACATTGACAAATTAACAAATACAATCAATTAGGAACAAAAAGAACTATTAAAGAAATAAAAAATCCTTTCTAATACTATAAAATGATAAAGGTCTCACACATATATTTGTAAGTATATACTTAATTATAAGTAGATTATTTTTATATTCAGTTCAAAATTTTGTTACTTAACAGTCCCTATGTCTCATAAGTTGTTTAAAAAATACACGCTTTATTTTGCTCTATTTTCTACAGTATTTTATGCTGTAGGTCAAAATGATGTGCAAGTAGACACGTTGAAAATTAAACAAATAGGCCAAAAAGAAGGTTTAATACAGCTTAATGTAAAAGCCTTGGTTCAAGATGATTTGGATTATCTTTGGTTAGCTACGGAAGATGGTTTACACCGTTATAATAGTGCTGATTTTAAAGTCTACAACAACAACCCTTTGAATTCCTTGAGCATACCAGAAGATCACGCTAGGGATTTATTTATAGCAAACGATACACTTTTTATAGCCTCCAACTCCAAAGGTATTTTTGGTTTGAAGTTATCCACAGGTAAATTTATTGAGCTTTCAAAAAATTTGGAGGTTTTAAATACGAATACATCTTATAAAATTCGCCCTTTAGGCAAAAAGGCACTATTGTTTTCTTTTCGGAATTCGTTCATGATTTTCGACCGAAAAAATAAAACACTTAAAACAAAGAACCTACCAAAAAGCAAGATTGAAAATTACGTACAAGATGTGTTTGCGCTTGATAACGAAAATTATATTTTGGCTACTACGGCATCCGGCCTTTTAAATTACAATATTAAAAGTGACGTTATAAGCAACTTCAATATGCTAGATGACAGCTCACATAACGCAATCTTTATTCAAGATAGCTCCATGTACATTGGTACAGATATAGGTTTTTATAGTTATGATTTACAAACAAATAAAACAAACATTATTATCAATAATGATGGCGTTAATTGTTTTTATTTAGGCCAAAATAATCGGATTTTAATTGGTACAGATACAGGATCTTATACTTATTTTATGCAACAAGAAAACTTGGTAAAACATGTGTTTGTTGATCAAAATAATATGAGTTTCACACCTATTGAAATCAATGATATTAAAGGTGACAAAGAAGGGAATTTATGGTTTGCTACAGATGGCGAAGGTTTGTTTCATTTTAATAGCTATCGCGAAAAATTTAAAACGCTCAAGTTAAAAATACCTGATTTTTCAGCTTCAAAAAAAATAAGCACCTTTCAATTTCTTCCTCTTAAAGATTCCACTTTACTGATAGGAAGCACTGTAGGTATTATTAAGTATGATTTCAAAACACAAACATTTAAGCAGTATCAAAATCATAAAGACGAATTAATTTACACCTTAATCAAAGATTTTAATGGTACTATTTGGGCTGGTGGATTTACCACGGGTTTATTAAAATATAATCCAGAAAGCGATAGATTTTTAGAAGTAAAAGGTGCAAAAAACAACATATCAGATCGTGATGTTATTCAAGTTACACCACGTTCTAAAACTGAACTTCTAGTAGCTACATGGTCTGGTGGACTGTATATTTACAATATAGAAACCAATACTTTTTCGGAATTCCGTATTAATAATAAACCGTTGAATAGAGCACGAACATCATTCGTAGATTCAAAAAACAATTTGTGGTTAGGTACAGATGAAGGTGTTTTTAGGTTAGATAAAAACGGACACGCGCAAAAACTTACAGCCGAAGATGAAAATAACAAAAAGTTAAGTAGTAACCGTATTTTCGGTATCGCTGAAGACTCAAAAGGAAACATGTGGTTTGGCACCAGTGTTGGCCTAACAAAATTAGATTTCAAGACCTTAAAAACCACCATATACTATAAACAAAAGGGCCTTCCTAACGATTTTATCTACACCGTTATAGTGGATGATAAGGATGATATTTGGCTTAGCACCAATTATGGTATTTCCGTGCTGAACACAAACAACAACACCTTTACAAATTATACCCAAAGTGACGGGTTGCAGAATAATGAATTTAATGGTAAAGCCGGGTTTAAGGATTCCCATGAATCGTTTTATTTTGGCGGTATAGATGGCATCAATATATTCCAGCCAACCACCATAAAAACAAGTCCGTTTTTACCAAAAGTACATATTGAATCTATTGAGTTGTTTAATACAGACATAAATAGAAATGACCTATATAGTAACAAAATGGAATTTAAGAGTGACGAAAACGTATTAACGTTTAATTATAGGGCTATCAATTTCATCAATTCTGACAAAGTGGATTATGCCTATTACATGGAAGGATTTGATGAATCCTGGAGACCCATTACCAAAAACAAAAACATTACTTATACCAACCTAAATCCAGGAACCTATACCTTTAAAGTTAAAGCAACTAATGCAAATGGAATTTGGAGTCCTCATGAAGACACCATGCAACTCACCATTGTACCGCCATGGTATCAAACCACCCTTTTTAATATAATAATTCTAATTATACTTCTAAGCTCAATTTTCGGTTTCTACTACTACAAAACCTATCGCTTAAATCAAGAGAAGCACTTATTAGAAAAGACCGTTACAGCGCGTACAAAAGAAGTACAAGCTAAAAACGATGCATTAAATGAAGCATATGAAGTTTCAATTTCGCAAAGAGAAAATATTAAATTCCTGATGCGTGAATTACAACATCGCGTAAAAAACAACCTACAAATTGTGTCTAGTTTATTAAACATACAATCACGACATATTCAAGATGACGTGGCGCATGAAGCCTTACAAGTTGCAAAAAACAGAATCTTGGCCATTGCTTTTGTGGAAGATGCTCTTAAACTGGATTCCAAGACTATAGAAATAAAAAAATTCACGATTAATTTGTGTAATAACATATTAGAGGCCTTGGGCGAATCGGAACAATTAAAATTTAGAATGCAATACCAAATTAAGCCCTTTGAATTACATAATTTAAATACAACGGTATACGGTTTAATTTTAAACGAACTAATAACAAACATATCTAAACATGCATTTAACACATTTAGCGAAGATAATTTGGTTACCATAACCTGTACAGAAAACAACACTATTTTGACATTAATAGTCAACGATAACGGCAAAGGTTACACGGAAAACGATACCAAATCCAATTCCATGGGACTGGATCTAGTGCGAGATATGGTAACACAAGTAGATGGAACTTTAAATATAGAAAGTCATTTTGGAACTAAAAATATAATAAACATACCCTTAAAAAATTTATAAGTAAAGCACGTAAAATTATGTTACACATATTACTAATAGAAGATGAATTGATAATAGCCAAGGATCTCCAATTGTCCTTAAACAAAGATCAATTTGCTCAAATAGATGTGGCAAGAAACTATGAAAGTGCCATAGCTCTATTTTTAAAAAATGATTACAACTTGATTATTTCAGACATCAACCTGAAATCGGATAAGGATGGTATAGACATTATAGAAAAAATCAGTGAAACCACAATAATTCCCGTGGTATATCTTACCGCCTATTCAGATGCAGACATCGTGGAGCGCGCAAAAAAAACAATGCCATTTGCCTATATTCTTAAACCGTTTAATCTTAATCAGCTGAAATTAACCATAAATTTGGCACTCTTAAACTATAAGAAATATCAGGAAAATATGGAACCTTCCGATGCGAATGCGGCTTTAGTGAAAACACTAACCAAGCGTGAAAAGGAAATTTTGGTCGTCCTAGCCTCTGGTAAATTAAGTAAAGAAATAGCCGCTACCCTAAATATTTCCGTACTAACCGTTGAAAAACACAAACAAAATATTAGAAAAAAACTGGACCTGGTAACCATTGGCGAGTTAATTAATTTTGCATTAACCTCTAGGTTGTATGTGTTGAGTGATTAATGTCATGTAATAAAAAGAAATTTATTTTAAAGTTTTTTAATCTTAATTTAGGGTTTCATCATGTGAAATCAACGCGTTTTTCTAATTTGTTAAAGTCCTGTTGAAACTAAAAGTTGAGGCACGTATGATTATAATATAATTATATTTAGAACGTGAAATTTGTAACAACTTTATATTATTAAAACATAAAATAAGCCTAAACACCACAACTATGAAATTGACCAAAGCCTATATTATAATAGCCACTGCCCTAGTATTTGTTAGTTGTAAAACATCTCAAATTGCTACTAAATCGACTGTTGAAACGTCAACCTTCGAGAAGTTAGCAACTCTAAAAAATGTGGTACGTATTGAAAAAAGAGAAGCGGTTAGCCATTTTGATGAAAATTATGAAATTTGGTTTCAGCAACCCATTGATCATAATGATTTAACGAAAGGCACTTTTAAGCAACGTGTTTTTTTAGGTTTCGAAAATATAAACAAACCCGTAATTGTAGAACTTCAAGGTTATGGTATTGGTTCTGAAAAAGCGGGAGAATTGGCAAATCATTATCAAGCAAATCAGTTAAGCATTGAGCACCGTTATTTTAATAATTCGCGTCCCGAAAATATTGACTGGAATACCTTAACCGTTGAAAATGCGGCAAAAGACCAAAATTTTATTATTAGTGAAATTAAAAATGCGCTCTATCCCAACGCGAAGTTTGTTACGACAGGAATCTCTAAAGGCTGCCAAACAACCATGGCACACAGAAGTTATTTTCCAAAGAATGTTGATGCCAGCGTCTGTTATGTGGGACCGTTAAATTATCAGCGTGAAGACCCAAGAGTGTATTCGTTTTTAAAAAATGTAGGCACAAAAGAAGATCGTGAGAAAATTAAGGCCTTTCAAAATCTATGCTTTGAAAATAGAAACGCCCTTTTAGAAATAATGAAAAAAGTTGGTCAGGAAAAAGAGTTGTCTTGGGAATTTGGCGTTGAAAAGGCCATAGATTATACTATTTTAGAATATTCATTCGCCTTTTGGCAATGGGGAACGTCGGTTGATAGTATTCCTTCTGGAAGTGTGAAAGTGGAAGAACTATACAAGCACTTAATAGATGTGGTTGGTTATGGTTTTTTTGAAAAGCAATCTGTTACCGGTTTACAACCTTATTTTTGGGCGGCATTAACCGAACAAGGCATTTATGGTTATGAAACGGCACCATTTAAAACGTATTTAAACACCGAAGAAATTTATAAATTCGATTGGGCTTTTCCTGAAGGCATTAGTAAAGCCTATAACTTAAAACCGATGCAGGATATTAAAACCTTTTTAGATACTTCGGCTCAAGATATGTTGTTTATTTATGGCGAATACGATTCTTGGAGTGCAACGGCCGTAGAGCTTACAGAAGACGCTTCACAAAGAGCCGTTTATAAGTTTGTAAATCCTAAAGGGAGTCACACCACAAGAATCAATAGTTTTAAGCCAGAAACGAAACAAGAAATTTATACCATTATAGATGGATGGTTAGCCGATTAGCTTTCCATTACGTAAAAAATGAAAACTATTCCGCCTCCCGAAAAGAAGGCGAAATAGAAGTCTGATTATTTGTATATAAAATGGAAATCTAATGGTTTATTATTAAACAATTAAATTAATAACCAAAAGGGTTGTCTATGCTGTGTATAGGTTGAGTAAACCATTTAGGCCCCGAGTTTGTCATATATACATGGTCTTCATGACGGATTCCAAAAGCATCTGGCACGCAAATCATAGGTTCAATACTAAACGTCATGCCAGGCTCCAAAACCGTGTGGTCGTTTTTAACAATATAGGGCCATTCGTGAATTCCTAAACCAATACCATGACCGGTTCTATGTGGTAATCCCGGTAATTTATAATCAGGACCTAAACCATGTTTTTCTAAAGCAACTCGAGCTGCTTTATCAATATCTGCACAGGTATTTCCTAATTGAGACGCCTTAAAAGCGGCTAACTGGGTTTCTTTTTCAATGTTCCAAATACGGGTTTGCTCCTCATTAGCAGTTCCAAAAACATAGGTTCTGGTAATGTCCGAAAGATAATCATGAAGCATACACCCGGTATCAATTAGAACCATGTCGTTTTCTTCTAAATTTTTAGGCGATTTGACGCCATGTGGAAAAGAGGAATCGACTCCAAACAAGACGATACAAAAATAAGAGCCAGTTGGAATACCATGCTTTTTATGGGCCTCGTGAATAAAATCGGTTACGTCTTTTGCTGAAATCCCCACGCGTAAAATTCTAGCTGTCGCTTTTTGAACCTCCAGCGTAATATCCATAGCATGTTGCATAATAGCAATTTCTGTTTCAGACTTTACCATTCTACAGCCTGCCGTAATTGGTTTTGAGTTGACTAAAGTATAGGAGTTTTGCGCATTTTTAATGCCATCAATTACAAAAAATGGTGTGGATTCATCCATCGCAATGTCGCCAGCTTCTACCCCATTATTTTTCAGAATGTCTACAAATAGTTTGTACGGCGATTCATGCTCTATCCAACATGCAATAGTGCCGTCAATCAACATAAAATCTAATATGGTTCCTTTTTCAAATTCCGGAGCTATATAAATAAGGGTTCCATTTGGAAATAATAAAGCACCTACCATGCGCTCACTAGCACTCCATTTCATGCCTGTAAAATAAAATAAATTGGCGCCAGCATTCAAGTACATCGCTGGTATATTTTGATCTTGCATTAACTGACAAGCTTTGTTTATGCGTTGTTGAAATTCTTCTTTTTCTATGGGCTTAATTAAATGTGCTGTTGGTTTTATAGCGTTTAACTCTGCTTCTATTGTTGATCCTCCTATTCCTATCATCTTATTTTTTATTTGATCATTAATGCTTCAATATCACTAATTTCAATTGGCATTTTTTCTGTTAAATTTATAGTTCCATTTTCCGTAATGAGGTAATCATTTTCTAATCTGCAACCAATACCTTCTTCAGGAATATAAATTCCAGGTTCGCAAGTGAGTACCATTCCCGCTTCTAAAGGACGCGAATACAATCCAACATCATGCACGTCTAATCCAATATGGTGCGCAGTACCATGCATAAAATATTTTTTATACAAGGGTTTTTCTGGGTCCTGATTTGCAACCTCATCAGCGTTTAATAACCCTAAAGCTATCAATTCAGTTTCCACCAATCGCGCCATTTGAGTTTCGTAATCTGAAGGTAAAACACCAGGTTTTAATAATTTACGCCCTTCTTTTAAACACTTTAAAACAGAAGAATAGACTTCTTTTTGTCTTTCTGAAAATGTGCCATTTACCGGAAAACAACGGGTTGTATCACTATTATAATTGGCATAGCAAACGCCAAAATCTAATAATATCATATCGCCAGCTTCACATAAAGCATCATTTGCATTATAATGCAAAGCGCAGGCATTTTTACCCGAAGCCACAATGGGTTTAAAGGCATGTCGGGTTGCGCCAGATTGTATTAAATTATAGGATAATTCGGCTTCCAACTCGTATTCCTTCATCTCTGGTTTACACGCTTTTAAAACACGCATAAAACTAACGACGCTAATAGCTGCGGCCTTCTTAATTTGAAGAATTTCTTCTTCATGTTTTATTGGCCGTAACGCTCTCGTTATTTTCGCAGCGCGATAATAATCATGCAAAGGATATTTTTCTTTACACCATTTAATCATTCTGTCTTGTTGCGTTTCTTGGTCTTTTGTAACCCGTTTTAAATGTTCATTATGTCCAAGATAAAACCCATCGGCTTCAAAAGCCATGTATTGTAAAGTCATTTCAAAATCTTGAACCCACACTACGCGTTCAATCCCTGAAATTTCTATTGCTTGTTCTTTGGTGAGTTTTTCACCATCCCAAACTTTTATCTGCTCATTGGTTTCCTTAATAAATAAAATGGCTTTATTTTCTTTTTTGTAGGCATCAGGATAAAGCACTAAAATAGTGTCTTCTTGATCAATTCCAGAGAGATAAAATAAATCGTTGTTTTGAGTAAATCCCATAACATCGTCGGCATTGTTATGTTTTACATCATTAGATGTTAAAATAGCCATGGTGTTTGGTTGCATTTTAGAAATAAAGTTCTTTCTGTTTTTTTTGAATAAGGTGTTTTGAATGGATTCGTATCTCATATTGAAATTTTGTGTAGATATAAAGTAGCTATAAAATGGATAAAATCGAAAGTAGTCTTTTTATTTGAAAATAGCAATCCGTTGCGCTGGTATTGATACTGAAATTAGGCGCTCATCTCCCACTTTTATAGTCGTGTAATGCGTTGCTGCGAATTAAGCTTTTCAAGAAAATATGCGTACGTTTTTATATAAAAAAGGCTGACTAAAATATAAGTTTTAGTCAGCCTTTTTTCATTATTTAAGAATTAACCGTCGTGATTAGTATGATCTTCTGCTTTCATGTCACCAGATTGGTTCATTTCCATATCATGGTCATATTTACAACAGCCTGGTAAATTTTCATAGGCATCTAAATCACCCGTTGCTTTTTCAGTATCGTAACCCGATGCTGCAATGGCATTATGAATCGCCATGGCATCTGTTTTGGTATCATCAAAAGTCACGTCAATTTTCTTTTTATCAACGTCCCAATTGGCGCTTGCAACACCTTCCACGCCATTCGCGGCTTTTTCAATAGTGGATTTACACATCCCACAATTTCCTCTCACTCCAAAAGATAGGTCTGCCATGGCTAGTTCTTGTGATACTTCCGTTGTTGGTGTTTCTGTTTCTTGTTTCGCTTCGTTTTTACAACTTGTGAAACCTATAGCTGCTAGTAGCGCTACACCTAAAATTACATGTTTGTTTGAAAAATTCATAGTTTAAAATTTAATTATTAATTATTGATTACTTGTTTTACTTATTCTATTACTTGTTTTACGTCACCACAAGTTAACATGGCATCCCCAAAATAAGGGTTAAAAACGGTTTCTTCCTTACTTAACCAATAGGCGCCTTTGTTATTATCGGCCATCGGACAATACTGATGATACACTTTTTCATTGATACCAAACACTTCAATAGCATTGGTTAATTGTGTGGACAAGTTTTTGAAATAGCTTCGTTGTTCCTTGATGTCTGCTGTTTTTGAAATGGCTATTGCTGCAGCCTTAATCTCTGTTTGTAAGGCCATCCAATGGTTATGAGCGTTATTATCTTTTAGAAGTTTCATATCCACTTTAGATACATTATCTATTAGTTTTTTTGATGCTACTTCTACATCTTTTGAAGCATCTTTTACCAAAGCATCTTTTAATTGGATATAATCATTAAAAACTGTTTTCAATTGATTTTGAAATGCTTCTGAAACGCTTACCCTTTCATTCAAATTGAAATGAGATTTTTGATCTTCTGAAGCGGCACCTTCCATTCCAAGATGGCCTTCGTGACCAGTTGACGTTTTAACACCTGTCTTATTCATCATGGATTTTTTTCCTTGTAATTGCGCGGCTGCATCAACAGTAAACGTGCCGTTAGTTACAATGTGGTCGCCATTATTTAAACCTTCTAAAACGTGATAGTTATCGCCTATTTTAGTGCCTAAAGTGATGTTGCGCATTTCAAAAACAGGTTGATTAGGATCGGTTTTTAAATACACGACTGAACGTTCTCCTGTCCATAAAACGGCTGATGATGGAACCGTCAACATTTGGTCTTTAGTTGAAGCAACACCCTTAATGTGCCCTGCAACAAACATACCTGGTTTGAACGTATTATCTGTATTGTTAAGTACAGCTCTTAATTTTACAGTCCGTGTTTGGGTATCTAAAATGGGGTTTATAAAATCGACTTTTGCTTTAATTTCTTCATTAGTATTTGCATTAGTCGTTATAGAAATATCTTGACCTTTTTTAAATAAATCAATTTGATTTTCATACACATCAAAACTCGCCCAAACCGTATTGAGATTGGCTATTTTAAGTAGCGGTTGACCTTGCTTAATATAGTCGCCTTGTTCTACCAGTTTTTCTGAAACCGTACCAGAAACCGTAGCATATACAGGAAAGTTTTCTTGTACTTTTCCCGATTCTTCAATCTGATTGATTTGGTTTTCAGACAATTTCCATAATTTCAGTTTGTTTCGAACTGCTTTGTATAATGCAGGTTGCGACTCTTTTAAAGACGACGTTGTAATAAGTTCCTGTTGTGCGGCATACAATTCTGGGGAATAAATGGTTGCTAATAGTTGTCCTTTCTTAATTTCTTCTCCTGTAAAACTCACATTAAGACGTTCTAGTCTCCCAGAAAAATAACTGACTTGTACGGCATTTGCTTCTTCATTGGCAATAATCTTTCCAGATAATTTAAGGGTATTATCTTCTGTTTTTCCATTACCTACAATCGATGTTTGAATGTTTGCCAAAGCCAGAGCATTTTCAGTGAGCTTGAATTGATCTGCTAATAAACCATCGGCACTACTTTCGGCAGGAATTAAATCCATACCACAAATAGGACAATCGCCAGGTTCAGGTTGCATAATTTGTGGATGCATGGAACAGGTCCACATTTGATTCGTTTCTGCTACGGCATCGTGATTGTGCTCTGTTTCGTTGTTGGATGTGCCACTGAAAAGAAACCAGCCAAATAGGATCCCTATAGCAAGTAAACCAACATAAATGACAGCTTTATTATTTTTCATTTTCTAATCGTTTTATCATGACTTTCATTTGTTCAATTTCTTTTCGTTGGGCTTCAATAATAGCATCTGCTAATTTTTTAACTTCTGGATCCTGAATAGCTGCTCTCTCACTAGTTAAAATGGCAATTGAGTGATGTGGAATCATACCTTTTAGCCAAAGTAGGTCCCCTACAATGGGTGCCTGTGCTCTTACCAAACCTAATGCGCTCATAAAAAGTATAAAACTCCCAACGAGAATACCAATATTCTTCTTTTTATTTTGATACATGTTCCGCATAAAAAACCACATGATGACTGCCATAGTTGAAATCCCTAAACACACCATATAAAAACGAGTCATACTAAAATAAACATGATCGATTGCATACGTGTTTAAATACATGGTGATGTACATAGCTATAAATGACAAACCCAGCATTAAGAAGAATTTAGTATAATTCTTCATACCGCTTTTCTGTTTGTTGTGTTCTTGTGAATTCATAATTTTTTAGTTTTATAATTACTATTTCGTTTTAAATTAATTAACCGTAAATGGAAATTCAATTTTCACCTTTTCCCAACTCATACCTATTGCACCAGAATTATCACTTGTTTTAGTGACTTTATATTCTAGGTGTTCTTGAATGTTTTCAGAAATATCAGGCGTTACTTTAAATCGAATTACATCATCTTTTTCATCATACTCATCCTTACCATGCTGGTCCCAATTTTTATTAATCATGACCGTCCATTGATCTTTAGATGGAATTGTAAAAAAACCATATTTTCCTTTTGGTAGTACGTCTCCGAAAATAACCAAATCTTTATCAGTTTCTATCCAAGTTGCCATATGTGCACCAGCTTGCCAAACATGGTCATAACCCACTAAACCTCCAAAAATAATTCTATCTCTAACGCCTGGTGACGAATAATCTATATGAATATGAGCGTTGTTAATCATTGCCATGGCAGTCGTATGTGGACTTAATACTTTCTTTTTTGGTGCTTCATCTTTTTCTGAAGTTGTAACATGATTTTTATGATTATTTTTCTCCGTTTGTTTTGTTTCGTTTTTACAACTTAAAACGGAAAACACCATTACTAGTACTACAATTAAATTTTTCATATTATACATTATATTTTAATAGTTCGTAATCGTAAGGCATTCCCAATAACGGAAACCGAACTGAAGCTCATGGCTAATGCTGCAATCATTGGCGACAATAATAGTCCGAAAACCGGGAATAACACACCTGCAGCAATTGGAACGCCTAACGTGTTATATACCAATGCGAAAAACAGATTTTGTTTGATGTTTTTCATCACACCATGACTTAAGTTTTTAGCTTTTACAATGCCGTGTAAATCACCTTTAACCAAAGTTATCATGGCGCTTTCAATAGCCACATCTGTTCCTGTTCCCATGGCAATACCAACATCACTTTTTGCTAATGCTGGCGCATCGTTGATACCATCACCAGCCATGGCCACAACTTTACCTTGCGCCTGTAGTTTTTCTACCACTTTGAGTTTGTCTTCGGGTAACATACTGGCTTGAAAATCGGTGAGATTTAACTCGGACGCTACTGCTTGCGCAGTATTGTGATTATCGCCAGTTAACATGATAACATTAATGCCTTTATCCTGAAGCTCCTTAATAGCTTTGGCACTTGTTGCTTTGATTTTATCGCCAATGACGACATATCCAACAACGTTGCCATCTATAGATAAATAAGAAACCGTTTTACCTTGTTTTTGATAGCTTTTTGCTTCGTCTTCCATTTCAGCAGCAATTTCGGCTTTTGCATAATCCATCATTTTTGGATTTCCTAATGCTACCGTTTTACCATTTATTTTACCTTCAACACCTTTACCTGTAACGGCGCTGAATCCTTCAGATTTTAAGACGTCTGTTTTCTGTTCTTTTCCGTATTTAACCGTTGCTTCAGCTAATGGATGTTCAGAATTACTATTTAAGGACACTATATATTGAAGGACTTCATTTTCGGAAAAATTAGTTCCAAAAGCACCAACTTTTTCAACTGTCGGTTTGCCTTCGGTAATGGTTCCTGTTTTGTCCACAATTAAGGTATCTACTTTGTCCATTTTTTCAAGAGCTTCGGCATTTTTAATCAGCACACCGTTTTGAGCACCTTTACCAACACCAACCATGACAGACATTGGTGTTGCCAATCCTAATGCACATGGACAGGCAATAATTAAAACCGCAATAGCATTCACAAAGGCATACACATAAGCAGGTTCTGGTCCCCAAATGGCCCAAACCACAAAGGTTATTAATGAGATTCCGACCACCACGGGCACAAAATAACCAGACACTTTATCGGCTAAATTTTGAATGGGCGCACGACTTCTACTGGCATCGTTCACCATGTGAATAATTTGAGAGAGTAAGGTGTTGCTTCCTACTTTTTCGGCTTTCATCAGGAACACTTGATTCCCGTTTATAGTACCACTACTTACTGTATCGCCTACCGTTTTGTTAACAGGAATTGGCTCTCCCGAAATCATCGATTCGTCAACCGTAGTTTCACCTTCGGTTATGGAACCATCTACAGGGATTTTATCGCCTGGTTTTACTTTTAAAATATCGTTTAATTCTATTTTATCAATACTGACTTCAATATCTTCACCATTAACAACTTTCGTGGCTTTATTTGGTGCTAATTTTAATAATTCTTTTACGGCCGAATTGGTTTTACTATGGGCACGCGCTTCTAACAATTGACCTAATAACACCAATGTTAAAATTACGGTTGCAGCTTCAAAATAGACGTGAACGGCTCCCGATTCGGATAAAAATTGCTCTGGGAAAAAATCCGGAAAAAACATCCCAAATACACTAAATAACCAAGCCACACCAGCTCCAATACCAATAAGCGTGAACATATTCAGGTTCCACGTTTTGATACTTCTGTAAGCCCGTTCAAAAAACATCCAAGTGGCATAAAACACCACTGGAATGGATAGTGCAAACTGAACCCAATTCCATTTCACTTGATCAATAATGTCGTATAATGGATTGTTAGTCAGCATTTCGCTCATAGCGATAATAAAAATAGGCAAGGTGAATATGGAGGCTATCCAAAACTTCTTCAACAGTTTTTTATAGGTTTTTTCTTCTGAAGACAAGTCTGGTTGCATGGGCACTAAATCCATTCCACAGATTGGGCAAGCTCCAGATTCATCTTTAATCACTTCCGGATGCATTGGGCAGGTCCATTGTTCTGAATTAGAAGTTGAAAGGTTTTGTTCTTCCACTAAATCCATTCCACATACAGGACAATCACCAGCTTTATCATAGGTTTTATCGCCTTCACAATGCATGGGGCAATAAAATGTTCCAGTACCTTTGCCTTTCGGTATTTCTACTTTCGCATCTTCAGATGGCTTATCTCCAAGTATATGAATACTGTAACTTCCACCATCATTTTTTAATGCGTCCTGAAATGTTTCAATAGGAATATGCGATGCCATTTCAAGAGTTGCTTCTTCTTTTTCTAAATTGACCGTTGCTTTTGAAACACCTTCCACTTTTGAAAGTATGTCTTCAACGTGACTGCGGCAACCGTTGCAAGTCATTCCGAGAATATGATATATCATTCCTGCAGAAGCAGGAATCTCATCGTTCTGAATGTGAAGCGTATAAGTGTCGCCATCCTTTTTCAAAGCCTCTTGAAAGGTCTCAATAGGAATATGTGATGCCATTTCAATGCTAGCTTCAGCCTTTTCTAAATTGACAGTCGCTTTTGAGACACCTTCCACTTTGGAAAGTATGTCTTCAACGTGACTGCGACAACCGTTGCAAGTCATTCCCTGTATGTTATATGTGTGTTTCATAGTTGTTGTGTTATGGACCTAACAGTCCCGACATTTCGGGACTGTTAGGTCTGGTCTATTTATTAAAGCGTATCAATAACCGATTTCAATTTATTGGTTATTTCCTCGGCAATCCCTTTTAAATCATCGTTATCTACAGCTTGCATGCTAGCCATAGGATTGACTGCAGAAACTTCAATGTCTCCCGAATCTAATTTCTGTACAATAACGTTACATGGCAACATGGTGCCAATCTTATTTTCTGCCAACAACGCTTTATGCGCATATGTTGGATGGCATGCTCCTAAAATTTTGTAGTCGTTAAAATTGACATCCAATTTCTTTTTGAGGGTTGCTTTAATATCAATTTCCGTTAAAACGCCAAAGCCTTCTGTTTTAAGTGCTTCTGTTACTTTTTCTATAGCGTCATTAAAATTTCCTTTTACTGTTTTGTTAAAATAATACGTCATAATGTTCTGTTTTTAATGTTAATAATATAGGCGCAGTTTAAAATCGCCATGACAATCCACCACCTGCACCAAAACGGTTGTCGTAGCTTGCCATTAGTGAAAAGTCTCGCGATAAAAAATATTCCATTCCTGCGCTCCAAACCACTTCGTTGGCAAAATTATCGCCAATTGGAAGGTCATCTACCCAACCAAAATCTGCTTGATATTCAATGTTACCAAAAATGGCGGTTCTTGGAAAAATCATAATTTCTCTACTTAAATTTATTTGAGGCCTCAATTTATTGTCGATTCGCACATCCAAATCAAAAAGATAAGGGGTTAAAAAGCGAATTCCAGCAATGGCTGTTGTAGAAAAGTCGTCCAAATTATCCGCTATTTCATTTTCAATGTTAACGCCTCCAAAAACGCTTAAATAATCGTGTAGATAGCGTTCATAAGTTACTTCGGCTTCCATATTTTTATTCCAACCATATTCCGCTATAACATTAAATTGATTCCGTAGGTTTGAAGATACAAAGTTGAATTCAGTCATGTGTGAAGCCACATCAAGATTAGACCAATTATAAAACATATCAGCTTCATGTATTAAATTAGAAATTGGAAATTCCTGCATTCTAGGATCTCTTGGTGTATCATAACTAACAATTCTGGCCATGCCGCTCATCATATGGTATAATATGTGGCAATGGAAAAACCAATCGCCGTATTCGTTGCCATAAAATTCAATAGTTACCTGTTGCATTGGTGGTACGTTTACGGTGTGTTTTAATGGTGAATAGTCTCCATTTTCATTTAAAACTCTAAAAAAGTGTCCATGCAAATGCATAGGGTGATGCATCATGGTTAGATTATTAAAAGTCATTCTAGTCACTTCGCCACTATTAATTTTAATTTGGTCTGCTTCGCTTAAGGGCACACCATTCATACTCCAGATGTAACGATTCATATTTCCTGTAAGATTTAATAGTATTTCGGTAACAGGAAGGTCTTTATTATATGTTGTTTTAATTGGCGATTTTAGATAATCATAGTTATATTCCGAAAACATATCCATTCCGTCCATTTCCATGTCTTGCATATCATCATCATCTTTCATAGCCATTTCAGAAACTTTTTGTTGCTCCATCTGCATTTTGCTATGATCCATTTTGGAATGATCCATTTCCTTTTGCATCATGGTATCTTTTGGCTTTTCCATTACATTGTGGTCCATTTTGGAATGGTCCATCTGCATACCGTATTCAGCTTTCATCTCATGGCGCTCATCTTTTTTCGGTCGAAATTTTAAAGCATGTGCACCCATTTTCATATCCATTTTTGCCATTTGTTGCATCATGTGGATTTTATCGGGTTTAGGCAAATCCATAGCTTTCAATACATCACCTTGTCCCAAATAAGCAGAAGCGGTTCCAGAACCATCTTGTGCCATAATCTGAAATTCCATTTTACCTTGTTGCGGAATCGTCACTAAAAAATCATAGGTTTCCGCCACACCTATAAAGGTTTTATTTCTAGCCACAGGTACCACATCTTTTCCGTCGGCAGAAACCAATTCTGGTGTTTCACCACCAAAAGTCATCCAAAATTGGGATGATGCAGAACCATTTATGATCCGTAATCGCACTTTTTCGCCTGCTTTAAATTGAGGATAGTCTATGGAGGCTTCGCCATTAATTAAAAAAGTAGGATAATATATGTCGGCAATATCAGCACCTTCCATACGCTGACGCCAAAAATCGAGCTGTGAGCCAAAAGCCCCTCGTGAAATTACACGGTTTAAAGGGGTTGACGTTCCTTTTTTCATTTGATACCACTCATTGCCGCGCTTTAAATTCCGAAGCACATTGTTAGGCTTTTCATTCGTCCAGTCAGATAACATTAAAACCAATTCGGAATCATAATCGAACGTTTCCGTTTTTGGATGTATAACAAATGATCCAAAAACACCACTTTGCTCCTGAAGCATGGTATGTGAATGATACCAATAGGTTCCGGATTGGTTGAGTGCAAATTCGTATTTAAACGTTGTGCCTGGTTTTATTGGTGGTGTAGTTAGGTAAGGAACACCATCATAAAAATTGGGTAATAGCATACCATGCCAATGAATAGATGTTTCCACACGCATTTCGTTTTTTACATATATTACAGCATATTCACCTTCCGTAAACTCTAATGTTGGACCTGGAATTGTCCCATTTATAGTCATTCCTTTAACGTTTTTACCCGCTTTATTTACCATTTCTTCATTAATGGTTATTGTGTATTCGCGAATTGGCAAATCATCAATATTGCCTTCCACCGATTGCGAAAAGCTCAATTGGATGGCCATGAACAGGATTAAGGTTATGTAATTTATAGGTCTCATCTTTTTTCTTCTTAATTAACAGTATTATTTGAATTATTTTAACTCAAACTATTTAATTATTAACGTGTTAAATAATTAATAATCGAAGTCTGTAAATAATAACTTCTAACCGATTCCACTTGATTCATCTGAAACTTTAATTGTAATTCCTGAATATCTAAAACATCATTAAAATCAATGGTTCCTGTTTCATAACTTTTAATTAAAATAGTTTCAGCATCTTGCGCTTGTTTTAAGTTTTTCTCCTGTATATCAAATTTAATTCGTGACTGATTACGTTGTGAAACGGCTTTTGATAATTCCGCTTTTAGCATATTTAAGCGTTCGTCCTTTTGAGATTGTATTTCCTGTTTCCGTAAATCATTTTGCTTGCTTTGCGAGCTGTACTTTTTATTGAAAATGGGAATAGAAACCGACAGCATGGGCATCACCATATCTTTGTAAGAACTGGTAATCATGGGGCTGTTTTCTTGATTAATATATTCCACACCAAAACCTATCATGGGGCCACGTTCTTTTTGGTTTAATAATTCGGATTGTTCTACAGATTGATACAACTTATCATACTTGAGTAATTCTGGGTTTACAGAAAGACTATCGTAACTATAGTAAGTATCATCTTCCAAAATTTCCAAAGAAGAAACCACGGAAACCTCAACATCATAGTCCCGATTCAGTAAACTATTCATAGCAGCTTGTATGCCTGTAAATTGTTGAATTAACACCTCTTTTTCTTGCTGCAATTCGTTTTGTCTAATTTGTAATCGTAAAACATCTACGGCTGATGCTTTGCCGACTTCTACAGACGTCAATGCTAATTGTTCATAGGTTTTTAATAAGCTAATATTGTCATCAAGAACGGCTTGCTTGGCGCTTATTTCATACAGTTGATAATAGAATTGCGACACAGACAATGCTAATTTCCGTTTCGCAATGGTGATGTCCATAAATTGTGCATCAGCCATGGAAGTCGCATAATTCTCTCTAGCTGTTATGGTACCAAACCAAGGCAGCATTTGCATGACAGAAACGCGAAAACGTTCCATAGGCATTTCCATTTCTGGTGCTACAGCCATAACGCCAAAATTAAATTCAGTGTTTGGCAAACTATTGACTTCGTTTACTTTTTCGGACGCAATTTTATGCTGAAAATCAACCTTTTGCATTTCCGGATTGCTCTCCAGAGCTTGGTTTATAAGCGTTTCTAACTCTTGAGCACTCACAGAGTGAAAAGTGAAAAGTAAAAAACTACAAATCAAAACAATTCGCAAAGGACAGGTGACTTGCGGAAAACTAAAAACTCGTATTCGTAATATGTTTATAAACTGTTTCATTTTTGAATGTTTGATTTAGTGGTTTTAATAGAACTTACTAACATGGCAACTAATTCTTTATTAAAACCAACATGTAATTGATGTGCGTCTTCATGTATATAACCAGTATCTTTCAACAAATCCAACCAATACAATGTTTCATTAGCTTCTTTCAGTGAAATACTCATTTTATGTACAAAATCGGCCTTGCTTTGAGCAAATTCCGCTTCACGAATTAATGCGCCAATAGCAGTTCCACTTCTCAAAAACTGATTGCTTAAAACATATTCTTTTCGCTCATTTACCAATAATTGGGACAACTTTACTACCAAAACTGCAAAGGCATAACTTTTATCTTTTAAAATGCTTTTACTCATAACTTTAAACTTTTAGTTTTTCACTTCTCACTTTTAGTTTTTCACTTTTCACTTTTCACTTTTCACTTTTCACCCTTCACTCTTCACTCTTCACTTTTAGTTTTTCACTTCTCACTTTTAGTTTTTCACTTCTCACTTATAGTTTTTCACTTCTCACTTATAGTTTTTAGTTTTTCACTTTCAACTCTGCTCTCCAGCTATACAATACGGGAACCACAAATAAGGTAATTAAGGCTATGAGCATACCTCCAAAACTCGGGATTGCCATCGGAATCATAATATCGCTTCCGCGCCCTGTAGAAGTTAAAATGGGTAACAAAGCCAAAATGGTAGTTGCTGTAGTCATTAAACAGGGTCTAATTCGTTTTTCGCCGGCTTCCACGATAGATGCTCTAATTTCGGTTCTGTTTTCTGGTGTATTTCTATCGAAAGTTTGCGTTAAATAAGTAGCCATAACCACACCATCATCGGTTGCAATACCGAAGAGCGCAATAAAACCGACCCAAACGGCAACACTTAAATTAATAGGATGCATTTGAAACAAATCCCGCATATTTTCGCCACCGACGGTGAAGTTTAGAAACCAATCCTGACCATAGAGCCAAATCATGATGAATCCACCAGCAAATGCGACCGCAATTCCGGTAAACACCATTAAAGACGTAGTTACGGAACGGAATTGAAAGTACAGAATCAAAAAGATAATTGCTAAAGCTAAAGGCACAACAACCGATAGGGTTTTTTCGGCTCGCAACTGATTCTCATAGGTTCCGGTAAATTGGTAATTAATCCCTTTTGGAACAATCAATTCGCCAGATTCTATTTTTTGCAAAATCAAAGCTTGTGCGTTTTCAACAACACTTACTTCTGCAAAACCATCTTGCTTGTCAAATAATACATAACCGACTAAAAAGGTGTCTTCACTTTTAATCACTTGTGGACCTTGTTCATACCGAATGCTTGCCAATTCACTTAAAGGAACGGGACTGCCTTTTGAAACAGGAATATAAATTTGTTCTAAATCAGACGGATTCCCGCGCAATTCTCTTGGATAGCGCACACGAATACCATAACGTTCTCTTCCTTCAACCGTTTGGGTTAAAACCATGCCGCCAACAGCCACTTGTAAAACGTCTTGCACATCCTGAATGGAAATGCCATAACGCGCTATTTTCTCTCTATCAATATCAATTAGCAAATAGGGTTTCCCAACAATACGGTCTGCAAAAACAGCTTCTTTTTTAACACCTTCAGCTTCTTTTAATATAGTTTCTAATTGCACGCCAAAAGCTTCAATTTGTTTTAAATCTTGTCCTTTCACTTTAATTCCCATAGGTGCTCGCATGCCTGTTTGAAGCATGACCAATCGGGTTTCAATAGGTTGTAGTTTTGGTGCTGACGTAACACCGGGTAGTTTGGTAACACGGACTATTTCATTCCAAATATCATTTGGCGATGTAATTTCTGGACGCCAGTTTCTGTAGAATTCACCATCGTTGTCTTCTATTAATTGAGAACTATTTACGGTCCTCAAGTTGATACTTTCGGAATTATTTGGATTTGGAATAAATCGTCCATCGGTCAACTCAAACAAACCTTCAGCATTCACTTTATAACGTTGGCGCTCGCCATGGTCATTCAGCATATATTCCGATTTATACTGAATCATGTTTTCATACATAGACAAAGGTGCTGGATCTAAAGCCGATTCGGTTCGTCCTGCCTTACCAACAACGGTTTCTATTTCAGGAATACTAGCAACGGCCATATCCAATTGCTGTAAAACCCGTTTGTTTTCTTCAACACCAGAATGAGGCATGGAGGTTGGCATGAGTAAAAAAGAACCTTCGTTTAATGAGGGCATAAATTCTTTCCCAGTATTTTTCATGATGAAAAAACCAGCAATCACAATAGCCGTTGGAACAGATAGAAACAGTAGCTTATTATTTAAACACCATCTTAAAATTCGAGTGTAATAATTAATAAATAATGTAAAAACACCTAATAAACCAAAGCAAATAACACTTACAAAAATAAGGTTCCAAAAGATGCTTTTATCAACGCCTAGAGGTCGCCAATATTCGGCTAACAAGAATACAATAGCTGCAGCTGAAATGATTATATTAATTACATTTGCGCGCTTTTCATCAACAATATTTTGAAGTTTTAACAGGCCTGAAATTCCAAAACCTATTAAAACAAGCCCTAACCAATAGCCATAAAACAAGCCAACAATACCTGCTACTATTAAAGCCGCATGGATCAGGTAACTAAAACGTGTTTTGATACTTTTTCTTCGGAATAAAAAGGCTGCAAATGGTGGTATTAAAAACAAAGCCACAATAAGGGAAGCCGTTAACGCAAAGGTTTTTGTAAAGGCTAGTGGTCTAAATAGTTTTCCCTCAGCACCAATCATAGTAAACACAGGAATGAAACTAATGATGGTTGTCATCACGGCCGTTACAATGGCACCAGAAACTTCAGCTGTGGCATTATAAACAATTTCATTAATAGGTAACTTTTCACTATTCACTTGTAATTTATCACTTTCAACGTTTCGCTTTTCACTTGCTTCATCCAAATGCCTGATAATGTTTTCCGAAAGTATCACCCCAACATCCACCATGGTTCCAATAGCAATGGCAATACCAGAAAGTGCTACAATATTGGCATCAACATTAAAGAGTTTCATGGCAATAAAAACCATTAAAACCGCAACGGGTAATAAGCCTGAAATTAAAATGGAAGCGCGCAGATTAAATACCATAATGATGATGACCAAAATGGTGATTAAAATTTCTAATGTTAAAGCTTCATTTAGTGTACCTAAAGTTTCTTGAATCAGTTCACTCCTATCATAAAAAGGCACAATAGTCAGTTGGGATGTGCTGCCATCTGCTAAAACCTTGGAAGGTAATCCGGCACGTAATTCATTAATTTGCACTTTAACATTGTTGATAACTTCCATCGGGTTCGCACCATAACGCGCTACAACAACGCCTCCAACAACCTCTGCGCCTTCTTTATCTAAAATACCACGTCGTGCTGCAGGCCCTAATGATACGTTACCAATGTCTTTAATTTTTAGGGATGTAAAATCTTCAGAAGCCACAACAGCATTTTCTATGTCTTCAATAGATTTTACATAACCCAAACCACGCACTAAATATTCCGCTTGGTTAATTTCTAATGTTTGCGCACCAATATCTTTATTACTTTCCTTAACGGCTTTTACAACTTGGTCTAACCCAATATTGTATTGACGCATGAGTTCCGGATTCACATCTACTTGATATTCTTGAACATAACCACCAATAGAAGCTACTTCAGATACGCCACTTGCCGATGATAAGGCATATTTTACGTAGTAATCTTGAATGCTTCGCAATTCGTGTAAATCCCAGCCACCAGTAACGTTTCCGTTGGCGTCACGACCTTCCAATGTGTACCAAAATATTTGACCTAATCCTGTGGCATCTGGACCTAAAGCCGGATTCACATCATCTGGGAGTAATCCGCTGGGTAGGGAATTGAGTTTTTCTAATATGCGACTTCGGCTCCAATAGAATTCTACGTCTTCATCAAAAATAATGTAGATACTAGAAAACCCGAACATGGAAGAACTTCTTATGGTTTTTACACCAGGAATTCCCAATAAAGAGGTCGTTAAAGGATAGGTAATTTGGTCTTCAATATCTTGGGGTGATCGACCTTCCCATTTCGTGAAAACAATTTGTTGGTTTTCACCAATATCTGGAATAGCATCAACGGCCACAGGATCACTTGGTAAAAAACCGGTGTCCCAATTAAAAGGGGCATTCACAGTTCCCCAACCTATAAAAAGGACGAGTAACAGAACAGCAACGAGCTTATTCTCTATTAAAAATTTAATGCTTTTATTCAGCATGGAATAGAATATTTAGTAGTGAGTACAAAGTATAACGTACAGCAAATTTAGAAGTCAACTATAAAGTGCATCTAAACATAAAAAGGTCCTAACGCAAAAAATTATGCATTACAACCAACTACTAAAAATCAAATTAAATAGGTCTCGTCAAGCTTGAAGATTTGCCTGATAACGAGTGGTGGTTCGTATGTTGAATAGGAAGATACTTGGGTGTCAAGATCTTCAAAAAGGTTTAGGTATGTCTGTACAAATGACGCAATAAATACCTGCTGCTCAAAAGAAATTTTGTCAACATGTAATTGGAGTTCATCTTGACCATCAACTAGAGTTTGTTCGTTTTTACAACAATCTTTTTTGGTAATAGTACAACCTTCCGTAGATGGTTTATTCATATCCATACCGCAGCCTTTGGCTGTATTAAAAATAGCGGTTTCTACCAAAGTACCACCACAATAATGCATATCAACCGTGAATGACAAAGTCGAAAATAACACGACAAATGCCATAGCAATAGATAGTATATTATGGAATACGTTTTTCATACGATTAGCAAATATACAAAATTTTTAATACATCAAATTTTGTTTAACAGAAGTTTAGAACATCGTAAGGAGCAAGAGTAGCGCCAGATGAGGAAGGTCAGTAATGCGGAATACAAATAAATAGCACCAACAAGGAGGTGTATACGCAGTTATACTAATTAAGGTATATACAAGCGTATAATAAATGTCATTTTTTAATAAAAATTCGCAACTTTAATAAGACCTTCAATATTTAGTATTTGAATTTTACGTCCATCTGTTGAAATAAGTTCATCATGTTTAAAATCATGTAGCACACGAGCCAAAGTTTCAACTACGGTTCCTGCCATATTTGCTAAATCGGAGCGAGAAAGTAAAATATAGGTTTTTGCCATATTTTCAACTTTATATTTATCATGCAAAATCAATAAATTAAGTGCTACCCGTTCCCTTACGGTACGTTGAGATAGTACGGCCATCAAATTTGCTAAAACACTAAATTCGTGGCTTAAGCTTTTCAATAACAAACGTGAAAATGATGAAGAATCATTAAGTATCTCATTAAAATCGTTTATAGTTATAAATGAGATAATAGAGTTTTCTATGGCAACTGTTGTATCGCCATATGTGTTTTCACTTAAAACGGATGAATACCCAAAAAACTCACCTTCATTATAAATGTATATTATTTGCTCTCTCCCATCATTATCCATTTTATACTTTTTCACTTTACCACTTTGTAAATAAAAAATACCAGAAGGCAATGTCCCTTCTGTAAATATAGGCTGGTTTTTACGAAACGTTTTATCAACCATAACATGTTCAAGAAATTCCCTATCATTCGAAGGTAATTCGCTTAAAATACATTGGCTGTTAAATGTGAATTTTGTAATCATATATTAAGTTACAAAGTTACACCTTATTTACTTTTTAATCTAAAATTGATTTAAATCAAATTTTACCAAGACAATAGTCAACCCTCTTATTATTATATCAAAGTACCTTTGCAGGTAATTACAAAACTATCATTTTTATGAAAAAAATTGAGCAATTACATACACTTGGAATTCATCCAACCAAAGAATATTTCTGGAATTTACCAGTTTCTAAATTAGTAGCACATACCCTTCAAAAAGGGCAAGGGGTACTAACTAACACAGGAGCTTTAGCTTGTAACACAGGTGAATTTACAGGGAGATCTCCAAAGGATAAATATATTGTAAAAGATAGCATTACGGAAAATTCAGTTTGGTGGGGTGATGTAAACCATCCATTTTCAACAGAAGATTTTGATTCGTTATATAATCGCGTTACGGCATCCCTTTCGGAAAAGGATATTTATATTAAAGATGTTCAAGCTGGCAGTAAAAAAGAGTACCAATTAAACGTTCGGGTCATCACAGAAACACCTTGGCAAAGTTTGTTTGCCAATAACCTTTTTTTAAGACCTACAGAAAAGGAATTGGAGACTTTTAAACACGAATGGCTCATCCTTGCTGCTCCTGAATTTAAAGCAGAACCAGAAAGAGACAAAACAAGACAACAAAATTTTACAATTATCAATTTCACAAAAAAAGTAATCCTCATTGGTGGGAGTGCGTATACAGGCGAAATTAAAAAAGGAATTTTCTCTATTCTCAATTATATTTTACCTCATGATAAAAATGTGCTTTCCATGCATTGTTCTGCCAATATAGGTGAAGATGGAAATACAGCCGTATTTTTCGGTTTATCTGGAACAGGAAAAACAACCTTGTCTGCCGATCCTTCTAGAGCACTCATTGGTGATGATGAACACGGATGGGATTCCGAAAACGTATTTAATTTTGAAGGAGGCTGTTATGCAAAATGTGTTAATCTAAGTGAAGAAAAAGAACCACAAATATTTTCTGCTGTACGGTTTGGAACCCTATTGGAAAATGTGCGTTTCTATAAAAATTCAGATATCGTGGATTATGATAATATAGACGTTACTGAAAATACCAGAGCCGCCTATCCTATTAATTTTATAGATAACGCAATAAACCCGTCTATTGGTGGTGCACCTAAAAATATTTTCTTTTTAACCTGTGACGCCTTTGGCGTATTACCACCAATCTCAAAATTAACAGTCGGACAAGCAATGTACCATTTCATTTCAGGTTATACTGCAAAAGTAGCAGGAACAGAAGCTGGTATTACAGAGCCACAAACCACCTTTTCTGCCTGCTTCGGCGAACCTTTTTTGCCCCTTCACCCTACAAAATATGCCGAATTATTAGGACAAAAACTAAAAGGAAACAATGTCAATGTTTGGCTGGTTAACACGGGCTGGTCTGGCGGTGCATATGGTGTTGGAGAACGTATCAAGTTAAGTTACACGCGCGCAATGATTACGGCCGCCCTGGAAGGGAAGTTAGATCAAATTGAATATGTAGAACATAGCGTTTTTGGTTTACAAATGCCAACGGAGTGTCAAGGCGTGCCTTCCAACATACTCAACCCAAAAAACACGTGGAAAAACAAACAAGAGTATGATGAAACGGCCAATAAACTGGCATCACAATTCAGCGAAAACTTTAAAACATACCAATCTTTTGCAAACGATGAAATCCGCTCTGGAGCTCCAAAAATAGTCTCTAACCTTCAAAAAGCATAATATATGCTGAAAGTTAAAACTGAAGCTGTAATCTGCTGTCCTATCTGTGGGAGTAAATACAAGAAAAAAATGCCCCAGATAGGAAAACATATGAATAGTAAGTGCGTGGTTTGTCATTCTGTTTTTGGAATAAAAACAGTAAATGACTGCTGTGTTTATTGCACATACAGTAATAAATCATGTCCTAAATCCCAAAAAAAATTAAAAAAAATGAATATACCCGCAAACCTTTTATACACTAAAGATCACGAATGGCTTCGAATAGAAGATGATATTGCTTTTATAGGAATTACTAATTTTGCGCAAAGCGAACTAGGAGACATTGTGTATGTAGAAATTGAAACCGTAGATGAAACACTAAAACAAAATGACGTCTTTGGTTCTGTTGAAGCTGTAAAAACCGTATCAGATCTCTTTCTCCCTGTTAATGGTGAAGTACTAGAATCAAATCCAAAATTAGAAGATAACCCAGAGTTGGTGAATGATGATCCGTATGGAGAAGGCTGGATGATTAAATTAAAAATGGACGCAAATACCGATTTAAAAGATTTATTAAAAGCAGATGCGTATGCCCTATTAATTGGCTCTTAAATGCAGGTTCCTAAAAACGTCTATTACACAAAGCAACATGTATGGTTGCAGAAAGTAGGGCGAAATGATTTTTGTGTAGGTATAACCGATTTTGGGCAAAAGGAAATTGGTGAAATCGATTTGATTGAACTAAATAGTAAAGGGAGTTTACTAAAAAAGGGGGCTATTTGGGGTGTTGTATATGGAATCAATAAAACGTTTCAATTAATAGCGCCTTTTGATTGCCAAATTATAGAAAAAAACAGAGACCTACAAAAGCTTACAGCATATGTAAACACCGCTCCTTACAAATACTGGTTTGCCATTTTAACAGCAAAAACAAATACGGCAACCCTATTAAATGCGCAAGATTATACACTGTTAACACAATGATATTCAAAAACCTGCAATTGCATATTGACATTGAAGACCCACTTTTTAATACCGTTTATCCTTTACATATCAAAAAGCTCTCGGAACGCCACTGGACACCTGTGGAAGTCGCCAAATTAGCTGCCGATTATTTAGTAGATCAACAAAAATGTAAAGTTTTGGATATTGGTTCCGGAGCTGGAAAATTTTGTTTAATTGGGGCGGCATCAACAAAAGGGCACTTTTATGGTGTCGAGCAGCGCAAGGAACTTGTCAAGTTGTCTCAAAGAATAGCAAAAAAACATCAAATCCCGAATGTGCAATTTATGCACGCTAATATTACCGAAATATCTTTTTCTAATTATGATGCGTTCTATTTTTATAATCCTTTTTATGAAAACGTTGACAATTCCGTTTTAATAGATACCAAAATAGTTTTAGACGAAAAATTATATATCAAGTATTCAGAATATGTAGAAAATCAATTAAAAAAAACACCTAAAGGCACACGGCTTGTCACGTATTGGAGTAAGTGGTTAGAAATTCCTGAAGAATTTGATTTAGAATTTACAGCCTATAATGGCGAACTGAATTTTTGGGAAAAGAAATTTTAATTTCTACGATTAAACAGGTAAACCACATGCTAAAAAGTAAAGAAATGCTCCTTGAAAAAGGTGTGAAAAAATTAAAAATTATGGGCTTTACCCAAGTTACCAAAAACACCATTTTGACGGATGAAATTTACCAACTCTACTTCTTAAGTTTTCTAAATAACATACCTAATCCCAAAAACAATCATGAAATTAGTGCCATACAGGAACTAAAATTATACATTGTTAAATTACTTGAAATATAAATCATACAGCAAACATCAAAAATTATCAAACATTTTCTTGGGCCTTTTCAATAGCCGTATGAATATCATCAACAACAAATGCACGGTCTATAAATGAAAATATGTCGTTTTTTTCAAAATCAGCCATCAAGGATGTGCTCACACCCGAAATTATGACGTTTATTTTTCGAGCCTGATAGCTTTTTAATATTTCTTTAATGCTCTGATAGCCTGTAGCATCAATTAATGGCACATAACGCATTCTTATAATAATAACTTGGGGTTGGAAATGCGTATTAGTAATGGTCTCCTGAAATTGTCTGGCTGCTCCAAAAAATAAAGGCCCATTAATTTCATATAAAATAACGCCTTTCGGGATTTCCAACAGCTCGTCATCAAAAAGATGTTCCTCATGGCCATTTTCAGATGAAAAACCCTGAATATTAACAGATTCACTCATACGTTTCATAAACATGAAGCTGGATAATACAATCCCAATTTCTATAGCAATAACCAAGTCAAAGATAACCGTCAATAAAAAAGTAGTAAGTAAAATAATAATATCCATCCTATTACCTTTTAAAATAGACCTGAATTGCTTCCATTCACTCATATGGTAGGCAACAACCATTAAAATACCCGCTAAACAGGACATAGGTATTAATTTGGCATAAGGGGCAAACAAAAGCATAATAGCCAATAACACCAGAGCATGAACAATACCAGCAATTGGTGTTCGTCCCCCATTTTTTACATTGGTAGCTGTTCTAGCAATGGCTCCTGTAGCTGGGATACCACCAAAAAGAGACGACATAATATTGGCTGCGCCCTGGGCAACTAACTCCATATTTGTACGGTGTTTTCCGCCAATCATAGAATCCGAAACCACAGCTGAAAGTAGTGATTCAATGCTCCCTAATATAGCAATAGCAAATGCGGGTTGAATAAGCGCTTGTATCGTATCAAAATCAAGCTTCGGTATTCGGGGTAAACCAATCTGGTTTGGAATACTTCCAAAATTACTTTCAATGGTATCCACAGGAATATGAAAAACCGTTACAGCAATCGTGCTTAATACTATAGCAATAATAGAACCTGGAAGCTTTTTTATTATTTTTTGAAAATAAAGTGTCGTAAAAATCGTTGCCACAGCAATACCAATAGCATACCAATTAATTTTGTGGAAATTATTAAAATAAACAACCCATTTATCCATAAAATCAGCAGGAACTTTTGTTATATGAAGCCCAAAAAAGTCATTAATTTGTGATGAAAAAATAATAACTGCAATCCCACTCGTAAAACCAACAATAAGAGAATATGGAATATATTTTAATAAATTTCCTAGCCGAGCCAATCCAAAACCAATAATAATAAAGCCGGCCATAAAGGTAGCAATCGTTAACCCATCGGTCCCGTATTCCTGTACAATACCATAAACAATAACAACAAAAGCGCCCGTTGGTCCGCCAATTTGAACACGACTCCCGCCAAAAGTAGAAATAATGATTCCTGCAATAATGGCGGTTACGATTCCCTTTTCAGGCGAAACACCAGAAGCAATTGCAAAAGCAATTGCCAATGGTAATGCAACAATCCCCACAATTATTCCCGAAATAATATCTTTAATTAAAGTGTCCTTGGATATACCTTGCTTTAAAAGAGAAAATAATTTGGGTATAAATTCCTTCTGCATCTGTTTAATAATTTTATAACTAGTCCTGTTAAGTCTAATGTTATGTTACCACTTGGTTGTATAATCAATAGTCATATTTAATAAAACAGCTCTTGCAACTCGCATTAACGGAATCTGAAGTATAAAACTAAAAACAATCACTAAGGGGTAAAGAAATTTGAAAAAACCATGAATAGTATCTAATGAAAATCCTAATAATATTAATGGGATAAAAACAACAAGCACAATAGGGTAACTAATCCATAAAGCAGCCGTGTAAAATCCTGGTTCTAGTTTAAAATCTTGCTTACAGTGTTCACAGGCATTGGGCATGTCTAGAATTCCTGAAAAAACAAATAATCCAGGATTGTGGAATAAATTTCCAATTTGACAACGTGGGCATTTTAATTTTAAAACGCTGTACAGTTTTGTTCCTTTCTTCATCAATTATCTTCAAATTAGTTATCAGCCAGCTTTTGTGTAAATCGGTTTACATATTTTTTACAATAGCTTTCCCAAATTCAGAACATTTAAGCAGGGTTGCATCGGTCATTAATCTTTCAAAATCATAGGTAACCGTTTTGTTTTTAATAGCCCCTTTCAATCCCTTCACTATAAAATCTGCTGCCTCTTGCCAACCTAAATATTCCAACATCATAACGCCAGAAAGTATTTCGGAGGAAGGGTTCACCTTATCTAGGTCTTTATACTTAGGCGCTGTGCCATGGGTGGCTTCAAATATAGAAACTCCCGTTTTGTAGTTTATGTTTGCCCCTGGCGCAATGCCTATCCCACCTACAATAGCAGCCAAAGCATCAGAAATATAATCGCCATTTAAGTTTAATGTTGCAATAATGTCATATTGTTCGGGTCTTAAAATAATTTGTTGCAAAAAAGCGTCCGCAATAACATCCTTTATTATGAGTTGATGGCCATCCTTATCAATAACCTGCCAAGGACCTCCTTCATAATCGTGTGCTGAAAATTCATCTTTAGCCAATTGATAACCCCACTCTTTAAATTTACCCTCGGTGAATTTCATAATATTACCCTTATGCACAAGAGTAACCGAATCCTTTTTATTTTCAAGGGCATATAATATAGCCGCTCGCACTAAACGCTCTGTCCCCTCTTTGGACACCGGTTTAATTCCAATAGATGTGGTTTCTGGGAAACGAATAGCGGTAACACCCATCTCGTTGGTTAAAAAATCCATCACTTTTTTCACTTCAGGAGTACCATCCAGCCATTCAATTCCCGCGTAAATATCTTCAGTGTTTTCCCTAAAAATAACCATATCCACCCGTTCCGGATGCTTAACAGGCGTGGGTACACCCGCATACCATTTTACGGGTCTAACACAAGCATATAAATCAAGTTGTTGCCGTAATGCCACATTAAGGGATCGCATGCCACCACCTATTGGTGTGGTTAACGGTCCCTTTATAGCCACAAGATATTTTTTAATACTATTAATGGTAGCTTCTGGTAACCACTCCCCTGTTTTCTCAAAAGCCTTTTCACCCGCATAAACTTCCTGCCATTTAATTCTTCTGTAATCGCCATATGCTTTATTAACAGCCGTATCTATAACTAATTTGGTCGCTTTCCAAATATCTGGACCAATACCATCACCTTCAATAAATGGAATAACAGGATTATTTGGTACATGTAATTTACCGTTAATAAGGCTAATTTTGCTTTCGTTCATAGGGCTAATTAAGTTAAATTGAACACAAACATACAATAAATGTTAGTCAAAAACATAACAAATGTTATGTTTTTAATTGTTATTTATTATATATTTGACAGATGAAAAAATTCTATTCGCAATTTGATTTTCAAAGTGGACTGCTTTTTGACGCATTAACAACTCATGAAAAAAAAATGGTCTCTGATGCTATGGAACCTTTAATCATAAAAAAAGGGAGTCTGTTATTTTATGAAGAAGGAGTGCCAACAGGCATCTTTCAGATTAAGAAAGGAAAGGCTAAAAAATTTAAACGCGGTTTTTCTGGATCCGAACAAATTTTTTATATCTACGCAACAGGTGATGTGCTAGGATATCATGCCTTATTTGGAGAGGAACGCTATCAAGATTCGTGCGAAGCCTTAGAGGATCTGGAAGTTAATTTTATTGCTAAAGAGGCATTTTTTCAATTATTGCTTGATATTCCTGCTCTGCAACGCACGTTTATAAAAAATATAGGACATGAGTTTGGGGTACTTGCCAATATCATTACAGTACTTGCCCAAAAAAATTTAAATGCCCGCTTGGCTATTAATTTACTTATTCTGGAAAACCGCTTCCAAAAACATGATAAAAAGGGCGGTATCGATTTAACTCGAGAAGATTTAGCAAACATTATTGGTACCTCTCCTGAAAGTTTAGGAAGAAGTCTCAAACAGTTTAAAGATGAAGGAATAATTACAATAAATAAAAGGGTTATCTATATAAAAAGCACAGAACAAATACAGCAATTATTAAATATGGAAAGTAATCTTATGGAATAAAGCCTACCACACCATTTTTAAATCACAAAAAAACAAACTTCAGCAAAATATGTATCGCCTTTAAACAAAACTACTTTTTAACTAGTCGCTACAATATCCCGTTCCTCTTAGGTCAGCTCATACAACGCATAAACCAGACTATTTCCTTTCGGTTTGGACTACTAATGCAAAATCTTTAATAACGCCCAATTTTCTTTAACAGAAGTTTAGAAATTTTAATGTGGCTTTCTTATTTTAAAACTAGGTCTTACAATAACCACTTTAACCTAACGGTATAATGGTCATATTTTTAGTTATAGATTAAGATCATAATAGTGGACCTCATACTTCACTTAAAATATGCGCAATAGTAGTAAAGTAGCTGCCCAAACATGTTTATATCCATACTTAAAACCGATGATAAGCTACTGCAATCACTAAATTTCAAACGATTATTTAATATTATCTAGTCCAAAAAGTGCTCCCATAAAAAGGTTTAAAAATTATAGCTATAGTTTTTGTTAACCTTTCCCTTCTAATATCATAAATCAAGTAAAGTACCATTTTCAAACACCAAAAAAACCTAAACACGGTCGGGCTTTTGTTTGCCGCAACCCAAAATCTTTATCACTTAATTTAGTATGAACCAATAAAAAAACACCCATGAAAACCTTACAATTACATGTCAAAGCATTAATAATCTTATTAGTAATAGGTACTGCCTTTGCCAGTTGCAGTAGTGACGACGACGTTGCCATTGCAAAAATAAAATATCAGGTATCTATAAATGCGTCCCCAAGTAATGGTGGAACCGTAACCCCACAAAGCGGAGAATTTGAAAAAGACCAACAAATTAATATAACAGCCATACCTGCTGCCGGTTGGCAATTTAAAGAATGGCAAGGCAATATTACGGGAACCGCAAACCCTATGCAACTTACTGTAAATGCCACGAAAACCGTAACGGCAGTCTTTGAAAGAAGCCTATTCTATCTCGCAGAAAACGGCGTAACGGTACTGGCTCCAGACGCTGCCGTGGGCAATTCAGGTGTTGTAAATGGAATTACCTACACCAAACGTACCGCCGACCAAATTACACCTGAAAATGCCGAAACCACCTGTACCACCGGAATTACGGATATGTCTGAATTATTTATGGACGACACCAACTTTAACGGAGACATTAGTCATTGGGATGTAAGCTCTGTAACCAATATGAGCTTAATGTTTTACAAGGCATCCAGCTTTAACCGAGACTTAAACAGTTGGGATGTGAGTAATGTAACGGATATGAGTTCCATGTTTTCAAAAGCGACTATTTTTAACGGAAACATCAGCAACTGGAATGTAAGCAGTGTAACAACTATGTTTGGCATGTTTCGGGACACCAATGCCTTTAACGGTAATATAAGCGACTGGGATGTGAGCAGTGTAACCGCCATGAATCAAATGTTCTATAGTAGCGTCAACTTTAATGGAGATTTAAACAACTGGAATGTGAGCAACGTAACAGATATGAGCTATATGTTTTGGGAAACTAACGCATTTCACGGAAATATAAGCAATTGGAATGTGGGCAGTGTAACGAATATGTATCATATGTTTCGTGGCGCCGGTAACTTTAACAGCGACATTGGCAACTGGAATGTAAGTCAAGTAACAGATATGTCAGGTATGTTTACGGATGCCACCTCCTTTAATCAGAATCTAAATGCATGGAATGTTGGTCTAGTAACAAAAATGAATAACATGTTTAGTGGTGCTAGCGTTTATAATGGGAATATGCACAACTGGCAAGTAAGCCGTGTCACCAATATGGATTATATGTTTTCACGTGCAACCAATTTTAACCAAAATCTAACCAATTGGTGTGTCATACATATTCCGTCAGAACCTACTGGATTTGCCAACAACAGTGCATTAACAAATAGCAATAAACCAAGATGGGGCTTCTGTTTATAAAACAAATAAACGTCGTAAGGCAACAATAGATGCAAACGCCAGGAATTGTAACATGTTCAATAAATAATTAGCATGTATAATGTGTACAAGCTGAACAAAAACTACAACCCTACTTGATTTTAATACATTAACAAAATATTCAGTCCTGCTTCGGTAGGACTTTTTTTTTGCACCTAAAAGCCTAATTTTTAATGTACTCAACAAATAAAAAAACTCCACAACCCTGTCTGTCGCTAGGCAGAAAACAACTTAACAGCAATGCAACTTTCCAGCGCTCCACCTTTACGAGAAAACCCAAAAATCTAAAAATCCAACAAAAAAAACCCAACCAAATAAATTGGCTGGGCATTAATATAAACTCACATGCAGCTATTACAACTTAATAAAACGGATAGCTTGGTTGTTATCTGCCTGTAAAAAATAAACACCAGCTTGCAGGGGTTCTAATAAAATACTTGAGCCATTTCCAAAACGACCCGTTTTTACAGCCTGCCCTAAAGCATTGTAAATAGTGTACTGTTCAGCATCTGGCAATCCAGATACCTGAAGCTCTTGATGTACCGGATTCGGACTAACAAACACCTTACTTGGGGCTAGCGCATAGCTATCAAGGCCTAACGTGTTTAAATTACCTGTAAACGCATCCATATTAACATTATAAAAATCAGTCGATGTCAACCGGACTTCATCCACTTGAATATCACCAAACGTTAAGGTAGCTTCAGTTCCTGTTGCAACCGTTTGTGTACTTCCAACTAAAACATCAGCCACATAGCCACCTATAGATACCGTAGCGGCATTCGTATTATTAATAAAAATACTGCTAAAAGTAAACTCGGCACCATCCGTTCTTTTAATGGTCACTTTTTCAGTAGTGCCAAAATTCGCAGCACCTGATAACACATTAATAGACGCTGAATTACCAAGGCCATAAGCATTTTCCCAAGCAAAATCACCGCCATCACCATCACTTGTAAAACTAAAGGTAAACGAAACACCCTGAAGGGTTTTAGTCATACTGGTAGTAATACCTGTATTAGTATCAAAGTTTTCTGTAAAAGATTGCGCATAGCTTAATGTTACGCATAGCAAAGCTGCTAAAAAAGTAATTTTTTTCATAAGTAGGTTTTATTAGGGTTAAAAAAATTGATGCAAATTTAATATTAAATAAAATTTCCAACAATTTTAATTCACAATAAATCAGCAGTTTTTTTAAAATTATAATAGCTATAAAATAAATACAAAAATAACACAACCTAAAAACCGAAACCTTATAATAAACAATCAACTTCAATTTCAATTTCAAAAGTCCCCTTTGGGCATTTATGGGTTTACTTCCAACACTCCAATCCCAACACCATTCCGGGCATGTAGCAAATACATAAGCCCATCAACCTCTTGGTAATACCGCACGCCTAAAACCGCTACCTGCAAACCCAAACCACTCGGCAGACTGGTAGGTGTCAAACTCAAGGAAGTACCAGAAAAATCTTTAGCCAAAACCACAGGTGCCGCCAAATGCAAATGAGAAGCCAACGTCTCAAAATTAAAATCCAAAACCCCAAACTGCAAGGCAATATGGGTAGCACCCGGAATAAAAGACACCTGCGTCATATTAAATTTAGGAAAAACTACTGTATGAGTTCCCCAATCCATAGAAAACGAAAAAGGCAATACCTGTTGCAGCACACAATCGGGTGTATAGTTAAAATCTTGAAGCAATTGCTGGCCCAAATCCGTCGTTAAACCGTTTGCAACGCGCCGTTCACCACGCGCATTAATAGTGTCCAAAGCTTTTAATTGGGTAAACATGGTCATCAACCGGCTATGAAAAAACGTAAACTTATGCTGGGTATAAAACGGCCGTAACGCCATACGATAGGCTTTATTTACGCGTGAACAATGTCCAAACTCGCTTCCATTTTCACGTACCCGCCGCATACTAGCTTTGGTTTTTATTGCCGTGCCATTAAACCCACCACCCGCTTCACGCGCCACAGGTTTCCCATTCAAATAATAAAAATTAATCCCACCAATCGTCCCAACCAATGGAATAATACCTTTTTGCTTTGCCATAATATGTCAATTTTAAATGAATAACATCCGAATAACGTTTCTAATCAGCAATCACATTTCACGCTTCACTTTTCACTTTTCACTTTCCACTCTTCACTCTTCACTTTCCACTCTTCACTTTCCACTTTCCACTTTCCACTTTCCACTTTCCACTTTCCACTTTCCACTTTTCACTCTTCACTTTTCACTTTCCACTCTTCACTCTTCACTCTTCACTATAATAAAGATAACAAATTAAAAATAAAGGTTATAGCGTGGTTATAGCAGCCTTAAACCAAGCATAAAACAAGGTTATAGCAAGCCATATACCCATCAGATAAGACGTAGAACCTTAAACCATAAACCTTGACCCTTGAACTATTCAACATCATATAAGTAAATCACCACTTGCACGTGTTCAATTTTCTCATTTACGGTCATCAACAGTGCGTCAAACGTGTTTTAAAGATTATCAATTGCTGTCCCTTTTTTACGGAAAAGACGCATCTTTGCACCATTAGAATAGTATCTTTGAAATACGCTTCAAGATGAGCTAAACCATAACATTAATTATGGGGTTTAAGAATCTAAAGCAAACCTTTTTTAAAATTAAAGATTATGAAATTTATCGGCAGTCAGTTAGCCTTTTATATGAACGACAGAGACTTTAAAAATAACTACAAGGTCCTCCTTAAATATTTAGCGCTTTTAGGAATTGTCATCGTAGTGTATTCTATTCTTTTCCATTTTATAATGGCATTTGAAGGCCAAAATCATTCCTGGATAACCGGTTTTTATTGGACACTTACGGTTATGAGCACGCTGGGATTTGGAGATATTACCTTTGCCTCCGACCTCGGTCGTCTTTTTAGTATTGTCGTTTTGCTTTCTGGTATTTTCATGTTAATGATTGTGCTACCGTTTGCATTTATTAGACACTTCTATATACCGCTTTTAGAGTCCAAAAAGAATAATAAAGTTTTGCGTCAAGTACCTGCTGAAACAAAGGATCACATCCTAATATGTTCGTATGATATTATAGCTAGAGACCTTATCGAGCGTCTTAAGCAGGATAACATTCCGTATTTTGTAGTTGAAAGCAATCTAGAAAAAGCAATAAAAAATCATGATGATCAGGTTTCAATACTATTTGGCGAGTTGGATGACGAGAAAACCTTTTTGGCTGCCAACATTAAGAATGCGAAAATGGTTTTGGTCAATAGAAATGATATTTTAAACACCAAAATAATACTGACTATAAGAGACATGGCGCCTAACATACCCATTGTGGCCATAGCCACGGATATAGATTCTGTGGATGTACAACAATTAAGTGGCGCTGACCATGTGTTACCAGTAAAAAAATGGCTAGGCGAACAATTAGCCAATAGGGTCAACACGCAGCATGCAGAATCTCATGCCATCGGGCAATATGAGGATCTATTAATTGCTGAATTGCCCATCCACAATACACCTTTAGTTTCTAAAATTATTGGCGATATAGGCTTAAGACAAAAATTCGGAGTGAGCATTGTAGGCATCTGGGAACGCGGGAGATTGCAACCTATAAAAGGAGATGAAATATTAACACACGATAGCGTTCTTGTTATTATAGGAAATAAAGAACAACTTAATAAAATTGACGAGCTGTTTTTAGATTATAATGTGAACCCAAATCCTGTACTGCTCATTGGAGCAGGCAAGGTTGGATTGGCGGCCGCACAATCTTTGCATAAAAATGGTGTTTTAGTGAATGTTATTGATAAGGATCCAGAAATATGCAAAAAAGTAAGTCCGTTTTGCAATGAGGTATTCATTGGTGATGCCGCAGATTATCAATTATTAAAAAAAGCAGGGATTTTAGAAGCACCTTCGGTATTACTGACAACCCATGACGATACAATGAATATTTATCTAGCCTCCTATTGTCGCCAACTCAATAAGGACGTCCGAATCGTGAGCCGTATATCGGAAGCTCGGAATATTGATATTATGCAAAAAGCAGGAGCCGATTTTGTATTGAGTTACTCAACATTGGGCTCTGAAGCGGTTTTATCTATTTCCAAAGGCCAGGAACTAACCGTTTTGGGTGAAGGTTTCACCTTATTTATTATCCCCATTCCAAAGTCATTAGAAGGTAAAACGCTTGAAGAATCCGGTATAGGCGCTAAAACGGGATTATCTGTTATTGCCATAAAAGAAAACGCTGAAGTGGTTACCTTATTATCCGCAAAAACAATACTTCCACATGGTGCTGAAATAGTCATGCTTGGAAATATAGACATGAAACAGAATTTCAATAAAATATATGTTAACGGTGCTTGATAACCATTTTAAAGTCCAATTAATAGGTAAGCAATATCAAGTTATTTAAGAATCATTTTTAGCTTGGGTTACGTCCCGAAACGTAGGTGCGTTTTCGGTAATACTGCCAGCACCTTTCTTATTAATTTTGAAAGTGACATCTTTTGTGGTGGTAAACAAAAGCACGGTTGAAAAAGGTGTTTTAAGGTGCTGTTTTACAATCTCAAACGTTTCTTCTATAGAAAGTGTTTTTTCCACATCTTCCGTTTCTTTAGAAGCATAGCGCAATTTCACTAACACCTTAAAGTCATCTTTTGAGTAAATAGGTCTAACAAAAATGTTTTTCAAATTCGGTTTACCGATGGTTTTTGCCATGGTTAATTTCGCAAAGCGCTCTTCTTGAATACTTTCGGTTACTTGATTCCAAAAAAGGACAAACATATCTTGATAGGTCATAAACTAAAATTGTAGGATAACAGTTGTTAGGATTCAAAAATAACATTTATAAACCAAAACCTTATGATCCGTTTAATAAGAAATAACCAATAGTGCTCATGCTTTTAAAAATAGATGATTATTTTGTGATGACAGTTTCCCATCAATATTTATATGAATCTTTTTTCAAGCTAATTAAACTCGTTTTCTTATAGCGTTGTTTCATCCGTACAGGAATATAATAATGAAAACAAAAAATGCCACTTATTATTCCCGATGAAAAGCAATCTGATTTTTGTAGTGTATTAATTTAGAACTCTACTTCCCGATACAAAAATTAGCAAAAATATTACCTAACAATTCATCATTAGTCACACTTCCAGTAATCAACCCGAAGTGGTATAAAGCCTCCCGAATATCAATAGCCATTAAGTCGCCAGACAATCCGGAATCCAAACCATATTTAACTTTCTGAATGTCTTCAAACGCTTTGAGCAAGGCATCATAATGTCTCGTGTTGGTAATAATGGTTTCGTTATTACGTAAGGCGCCCGTATTTACTAAATTTAATAAGGAATTGGTAAGTTGTTCTACACCAAAACCACTTTTTGCCGATAGCAGCTGTACGTTGGGAATGGCTTTTTGGAGTTCCGCCAGGTCCATATCGTCAATCTTATCAATCTTATTGGCAATAACAAGTAATGCTTTTAAAGGGTATTTATTCTTAATTTTCTCCAACTCCACCTGAAATTTGGACCCCTGAACTTTAAACTGCCCAGCATCAAATAAGTAAATTACTACTTGCGCTTGTTCTATTTTTTCAAAGGTTTTTTTAATCCCAATACTTTCTACCACATCTTTGGTATCACGGATTCCCGCGGTATCAATAAAGCGGAAACCCATGCCTCCAATACTTATTTCGTCTTCAATCGTATCACGTGTGGTTCCGGCAATTTCACTAACAATAGCACGTTCTTCATTTAATAAAGCATTCAGTAAGGTAGATTTACCAACATTGGGTTCACCAACAATAGCAACAGGAATCCCGTTTTTAATCACGTTTCCAACCGCAAATGAATCTATTAAGCGTTTCAATACAAAAGTAATGCGCTCTATCAGCTCTTTAAATTGGGTTCTATCAGCAAATTCCACATCTTCTTCAGCAAAATCCAGTTCCAATTCTATTAAAGAGGCAAAGTTTAAAAGCTCTTCACGAAGCTTGGCAATTTCACTTGAAAAACCACCACGCATTTGCTGCATAGCAATTTGGTGAGATGCTTCAGTATCACTGGAAATTAAATCGGCTACGGCTTCGGCTTGACTTAAATCCAGTTTCCCATTTAAAAACGCACGCAGGGTAAACTCGCCAGCATCTGCCATTCTGCAGCCATTTCGTAAAAATAACTGTATAATTTGCTGCTGAATATAATTGGAACCATGGCAGGATATTTCTACCACATTTTCGCCTGTATAGGAATTGGGGTTTTTAAAAACAGACACTAAAACCTCATCAATGTCCCGTGTATCATCAACAATATGGCCTAAATGAATGGTATGCGTTTTCTGCTTTGAAAGGGTTTTCGATTTCGAAACCGACTGAAAACAGCTATCAGCAATAGCAATAGCATCTGCGCCTGATAGTCTTATAACAGCAATAGCACCAGCTCCCGAAGGCGTAGCAAGTGCAACAATAGTATCGTTTTGATTCATGCTACAAAAGTACTAAAATCACCACAGAAAACACACACCTAGATATTAGCGAATTCTTAACAAATATATTTTAACATTCCACTATATTTGCACAAACTAAAAAACATTGAAAATGATTAAAAAACTCATGCTACTATCTTTAATTATTCTTGTAGCGTCTTGTAAGAATGAAGAAACTAAAGAAGGTTATGTACTAACCGGTTCTATTGATAAATCCGTAGAAGGAAAAACAATGAGATTGCAAAATGCCGATTTAAATAATATCACGTTTTCTGATTCCACGGTAATTAAAGATGGAAAAGCAACGTTTACAGGTAAAGTTGAATCTCCAGATTTATATTTACTAACTATTGAAGGTGTTCCTGGTGGCGTACCACTTGTATTAGAAAATGAAGAGATTTCAATTCAGTTTTATAAGGACAGCTTACAAACGTCTGTTGTTTCAGGGAGTCATGAAAATGATATTTTTAAATTGTTTAAAAATATCTCGGATCCTATTAGAGCAAAAAACCAAACAATGGGACAGGAATTTGTGGCTGCAAGAACAGCTGGTGATACGGTAAGAATGACAGCAATTCAATCTGAATTTCAGAAAATTGTTGATGATGGCAACAAGGAAAACCTAGAGGCTATTAAAAAACATAATGATGTAGTAACAAGTGCTGCTATACTTGAAAACCTTATTCAAACGAAGGGTATAGAAACCATTGAAGCAAAAGAATTATATGATAATTTCACCGAGCCTGTTAAAAACAGCCGTATTGGTAAAAGTATTAACGACTTGCTAAATAGCTCCATGGCTACAGCTATTGGAAGTATGGCTCCTGAATTTACTGCTCCTAATCCTGATGGCGAAATGATAGCTTTAAAGGACATTAGAGGAAAAGTAACAATTATTGATTTTTGGGCAGCTTGGTGTGGACCTTGTAGAAAAGAAAACCCAAATGTGGTAAAGGTTTACGAAAAGTATCACGAAAAAGGTCTTGAAATTATTGGTGTGTCTTTAGATGGTAACCCAAGACAAAAAGATGCTAAAGGTGAATGGTTAACAGCTATTGAAAAGGATGGTTTAACGTGGCACCAAGTGTCTAACTTAAATTATTTTAACGATCCTGTTGCCAAACAATATAACATCCAATCTATTCCAGCAACGTTTATATTAGATGCTGATGGAAAGATTATTGCTAAAAACTTAAGAGGTCCGGCTTTAGAAGCTAAAATGGCCGAGCTTTTAGATTAAATACCACAACATATTATAAAAGCCTTTCTTAACTGGAAGGCTTTTTTTTACTCAAAATTGATATCTTTTTAGTCCACGTTCTTTCCTCTTAACGCTTAATTCTTAATTTAAATCTTCCCTAATTTCTTCAAAACGAACAACAAAATAATAGGCAGCGCTAATAAACCAATCATCAGTAAATTCTTTTCAAATAACCAAGTAGCCAGAATTAACGTAATCACATAGCCACCAATAGCACCTCCAAAATGGGCATCGTGACCAATATTACCCACTCTATTTTTCATCCCATAAATGGAATACAATAAATACCCAATACCAAAAATATAAGCTGGAATAGGAATGGGAATAAAAAATAAATATAAACTCATACCTGGCTGCAATAATATAGCCGAATAAATAACCCCCATAACGGCGCCACTAGCACCAACAGCACTGTAATGGTATTCGTTTTTATGAAAGTATAAGGACAGTAAATTCCCTAACAGCAAGCTTCCTAAATAAACAATTAAAAACTGAAAACTTCCTAAATAAGCAATAACCACATCGGCAAAAAAGTATAAGGAAAACATATTAAAAAATAAATGCGCCGTATCCACATGTAAAAAGCCAGATGTCACCATGCGTATTTTTTCACCTCTGATAATACCGCCAACATTGAATTTGTATTTTTCAAAAAAGGAATAATCACTAAACCCTTTAAATGATATTAGCGCATTGGCAGCAATAATTACCATGGTTACTATACTTAAATCACCCATAAATTTTAAACGTTTAAAAAGAATATAACATATCTTTGTAACTGCAAATCTAAAATTATTTCATGCAACTTCTTGCTTATATTCTCATTTATCCCATTTTGTGGTTGGTTTCCATCTTACCCTTCCGATTATTATACGCGGTTTCCGATGGTTTATTTGTTTTAATCTACCACATTATTGGCTACAGAAAAAAGGTAGTTAAAGAGAACTTGAAACTGGCATTTCCCAATAAATCAGACGCTGAATTAAACCGAATTCGGAAAAAATTCTACCATCATTTATGTGATATGGTTATGGAATCCATCAAATCCATGACAATTTCTGAAGCCCAAATGAAAAAACGCTTCACATTTTCTAATGTGGAACTTATTCAAAAACTAGAAGAAGAAAATAGAAGTGTGGCACTTATGTGCGCGCATTACGGAAGTTGGGAATGGATTTTTATTCTTCAAACCTATATGAATGTTAAAGGATATGCTATTTACAAACGCCTTGCCAACACGTATTTTGATAGACTCGTAAAACGTATTCGTGCGAAGTATAACAGTCACCTGATTACAACCAAAGAAAGTATTCCTGTTTTAATGCAATCTAAACGCGAAGGGAAAATAACCATTTGTGGCTTTGTTTCAGATCAATCACCTAAAGCAGAAAAAGCATTTCATTGGAATGAATTTATGGGTATTACCGTTCCGGTTCATACTGGAGCCGAAATGTTAGCGAAAAAGCTCGATATGTCTGTGGTATTCTTTGGTGTTAAAAAACTAAAACGCGGTTATTATGAAACCACGTTTAAAACCCTGGCGTATCACCCAAATGATTATCCAGATTACGAAATTACAGATAAGTTCTTGGATTTAGTAGAAGAACAAATTAACGAAGCACCTGAATTTTACTTATGGACACATAAGCGTTGGAAACATCGTGATAAAGTTCCTGCTGACTACAAATCTTAAGATAATTGGAACCAACTAGAAACCATGGTATCCATATCATCTGTTTCAGAATCTACTAACGACTTATGGACAAACTCATTGTTCGTTTTGTTATACTCATAATCAACAGCCCAAGCTATATGGTTTTTGGCTAGTGCTTTAATGCTATCGCATACAAACTGCACTTCGGCATTGGTAGTCGTAGGATGAATAGACATACGTATCCAACCTGGTTTACGCGTTAATTCACCTAATGATATTTCTTGTGTCAATTCATTAGATGTTTTTTGATCTACATGCAGTAGAAAATGTCCGTACGTTCCTGCACAACTGCACCCTCCTCGTGTTTGCACACCAAATTTATCATTCAATAATTTTACACCTAAATTGAAATGTAAGTTATCGATATAAAAAGAAATGACACCCAAACGATTCTCATGCTGACCAGCAAGAATGTGTAAGTTAGGAAGCGTTCCTAATTCCTTAAAAACGATTTTTAGAATCTCATGTTCGCGTTCTAGCATATTATCAACACCCATTTGCTCTTTTAGTTTAATAGCAAGTGCTGTTTTTATGGCTTGTAAAAAACCAGGTGTTCCACCATCTTCACGATCTTCAATATTATCAATATATTTATGATCTCCCCAAGGATTTGTCCAACTAACAGTTCCGCCACCAGGACAATCTGGAATCATATTTTTATATAATTTCTTATTGAAAATAAGTACACCAGAAGAACCGGGTCCTCCTAAAAATTTGTGTGGTGAAAAGAATACCGCATCCAAAGCCTTGGTTTCATCTTCGGGATGCATATCAATAGCAACATAAGGTGCTGAACAGGCAAAATCTACAAAGCAAACGCCGCCATGTTTATGCATCATTTGCGCAATATCATGATGTGGGTTTTGAATACCGGTTACATTAGAACCACCAATAACAGAGGCAATTTTAATGGTGCAATCTTGATGCTCTATCAATGCTTTTTCTAAATTCTCCAAACTAAACAAACCATCTTCTGCTGGTGGAATAACCACCACTTTAGCAATAGTTTCCAACCACGTCGTTTGATTAGAATGATGTTCCATGTGCGAAATAAAAACCACGGGACACATAGCTTCAGGAACAATGGTGTGCTCCTTTAAATTTTCAGGAACTTTTAATCCTAAAATACGCTGAAATTTATTCACTACGCCTGTCATGCCGTTACCTGAAACAATCAGCACATCATCATCATGCGCATTTACATGCGCTTTAATAATATGTTTGGCTTCATGATAGGCTTTGGTCATAGCGGTTCCTGAAACCGTTGTTTCGGTATGTGTATTGGCAACATAAGGCCCAAAAACATGGCTGATTCTTTCTTCAATCGGTTGGTATAAACGGCCGGACGCAGTCCAATCCGTATAGATAATTTTTTGAGAACCGTAAGGCGATTCAAACGTTTGATCTACACCAATAATGTGCTTTCTAAACTGACCAAAATAGGTTTCTAAATCCGTTTGAACTTCTGAAGATATTTTTGTCGTAATCATGCGTATTTATTATATGGCAAAGGTACTAATTATTAGCGACAGCCTTAATTTCTGCTATGACTTTATCAGCGAGTGTGTCAGCTGCTTCCTGTGATGGTGCTTCTGTATATACACGAATAATAGGTTCAGTATTACTTTTACGTAAATGCACCCAACTATCTTCAAAATCAATTTTCACACCATCAATCGTCGTAACCCGTTCATGGCTATATTTTGCTTCCATGGCTTTTAAAATAGCGTCCACATCCAATTCTGGTGTTAAGGCTATTTTCTTTTTGCTCATAAAATAATTCGGATAACTAGCACGCAAAGCACTGACTGACATTTTTTTATCTGCTAGCAAACTTAAAAACAAGGCCACACCAACCAAGGCATCACGTCCATAATGAGATTCTGGGTAAATAATACCACCATTACCTTCACCACCAATTACAGCATTGTTTTTCTTCATCAACTCCACGACATTAACCTCACCTACTGCACTGGCTTCATAAGTTCCACCATGTTTTTCGGTAATATCACGCAAGGCACGAGTGGAACTCATATTACTAACGGTATTTCCTGGTGTTTCACTTAATACATAGTCTGCACAAGCTACTAGAGTATATTCTTCGCCAAACATATTACCGGTTTCGTCCACAAAAGCTAAACGATCCACATCCGGATCAACAACAATTCCAAAATCCGCGTGTTCTTTAACAACGGCTTCAGATAAATCAGTTAAATGTTCCTTTAAAGGTTCTGGATTATGAGGAAAATGACCCGTTGGATCACAATATAATTTAACACATTCTACGCCCAAACGTTCTAATAATAATGGAATGGCAATTCCTCCTGTGGAGTTTACACCATCAACCACCACTTTAAAATTCGTTTTTTCTATAGCCGATTTGTTTACCAATTTTAAATCTAAAACGGCATCAATATGTAAGTCGATATAAGCATCATTTTTCGTTATTTTCCCCAAACTATCTACATCGGAAAAACTCATAGCATCACTTTCAGCAATAGCAAGAATTTTAGCACCTTCTTCGCCATTTAAAAATTCACCTTTATTATTCAAAAGTTTTAAAGCATTCCATTCTTTTGGATTATGGCTGGCCGTTAAAATAATGCCACCATCAGCATGTTCCATAGGTACAGCAACCTCAACTGTTGGTGTGGTAGAAAGGCCTAAATCAATAACATGAATCCCAAGTCCTACGAGTGTGTTCATGACTAAATTCTGGATCATTTCACCAGAAATTCGCGCATCACGCCCAACCACTACCCGATAATTATCTTTTTTATATTGTCCTTTTAACCAAACTCCGTAAGCAGAAGCAAATTTCACCGCGTCAATAGGCGTTAAATTGTCGCCTACTGCTCCACCAATGGTTCCTCTGATTCCTGAAATAGATTTTATAAGTGTCATATTTTTATGTTTATTTTCAACAAATATAAGTTTTCTATGCGTTTTCTTTCCTATGAATTTGTAAATTCGAAACATGAACTTTTTAGCACATATTTATCTTTCTTTCAATTATAAAAATGTATCCATAGGAAATTTTATGGCTGACGGTATTCGTGGTAAACAGTACAAAAAATATCCACGAGAAATTCAAATTGGCATTTTATTACATCGGGAAATTGACACCTTTACAGATGCACATCCCATTGTAAGACAAAGTACTAAAAGGCTCCACGAAAATTACAGTCATTACAGTGGTGTGATTGTCGATATTCTATATGATCATTTTCTGGCCAAAAACTGGGCGCATTATTCAGACGAACCTTTAGTCGATTATGTCCAGAGTTTTTATACATTATTACAAGATAATTTTGATGTTTTACCAGAGAGAACACAACACATGTTACCTCATATGATATCTGGTAATTGGTTGTTGAGTTATGCTGAAATTGATGGTGTTCAAAGCGTTTTAGAGGGTATGAACAGACGTACGAAATACAAGTCTAAAATGAACGAAGCCACACACGAGCTCGTAAAATATTACGATGAATTTGAAGAAGAATTCACCTTATTCTTTGAAGAATTACGCGTTTTTGCTGCTGAAAAATTACAAACCCTTTCCAATACTATTACATAATATGATGATGAACCGTTTAATACTCCTACTCGTTATTTCTCTTTTTTGGTCTTGTAAGAACAATCCAGAAACACCAGAAAAAATTCAGAATCGTGGGTTAATAACCCGAAAGGCTATGGTGGTTTCTGCTAGAAAAGAAGCTTCAAAAATTGGTAGTGACATTCTAAAAAAAGGCGGAAACGTTTTTGATGCCATGATGGCAACTGAAATGGCACTGGCCGTTTGCTTCCCTTCCGCTGGAAATTTAGGTGGTGGTGGTTTTATGGTTTACAGGTTAAACTCTGGAGAAACTGGCGCATTAGATTATAGAGAAAAGGCTCCCTTAGCTGCCACAAAAAACATGTATCTGGATTCTTTAGGAAACGTTATTCCAAACAAAAGTATTATAGGCGAAATGGCTGTTGGTGTTCCTGGTACTGTTGCTGGTGTTTTTGAAGCACAACGGAAATTTGGTAAATTATCAGTAAAAGACATTTTACAACCGGTTATTGACTTGGCTAAAAATGGCTATGCAATAACTGAAAAACAGCAAAACGGTATTAATTATTACGACAGTATTTTTAGAGCTGTAAATGGTAAAGAAATTCTGTATTCAAAAAACACCAAAGCTGGCGACACATTAAAAAACAAACAACTCGCAAATACGCTTGAACGCATCGCTTTAAATGGTAAAGATGAATTTTATAAGGGTGAAACGGCTCAAATCCTAGTCAATTATTTATCTATAAAAGGTGGCATCATCACAATAGAAGATTTGGCTAAATATGAAGCTAAATGGCGTAAACCCGTTTCGTTTAAATATAAAGACATTAACGTTATTTCCATGGCACCACCATCAAGTGGTGGCATTTGCTTGGCTCAAATTATGAAAATGATTGAACCTTTTAACCTAAAAGAATTTGGTCATAATTCCCTAAAAACCATTCAAGTACTTGCTGAAGCGGAACGCCGTGCCTATGCAGATAGAAATTATTTTTTAGGCGATCCTGATTTTGTGAATATTCCCACTGAAACTTTACTAAGTGATAAATACCTTCAAAAACGTATGAGCGATTTTTCATTTGAAAAAGCAACTTTGTCAAGTGATGTTTCCCGTGGAAACATAGAGTTTATAGAAAGTGATGAAACCACACATTATTCCATTGTCGATCAATTTGGAAATGCCATTGCCGTTACCACCACCTTAAATGGCACCTATGGTTCCTATTTATTTTGTTCGGAACTTGGGTTTTTCTTGAATAATGAAATGGATGATTTTAGCAGCAAATCAGGTGTGCCAAATATGTTTGGTTTAACGGGTGCGGAAGCCAATAGTATTGTGCCAGAAAAGCGCATGTTAAGCTCTATGACACCAACTATTGTTGAGAAAAACGGAAAACTACTCATGACTTTAGGAACACCAGGAGGTTCAACCATTATCACATCGGTTTTGCAAACCATATTGAATGTAGAAGAATTTAATATGTCCATGCAAGATGCCGTAGATGCACCTCGTTTTCACCACCAATGGCTACCAGATTATATCAGAATGGAACCCAATGGTTTTGATACGGAAATCATGAAGCAATTAATTGCTAAAGGCTACACCATTAATGAAACGCGCTCGCCAGTAATTGGAAAAGTAGATGGTATTTTGGTCCTTGATGATACTACATTAGAAGGTGGTGCAGACCACAGAGGTGACGATACAGCTGTTGGATTTTAATTCCGCTCATAAACATTTTCCGTTTCACTTGTACCTTAATATTTATTTATATCCTTGGATTTAATATTTAAAACGGCATTTTTATAAACTCCCAATCGGCCTATCGAAAATTTATCTTGAAAATTTGAAATGAATTCGAAGATTCACGAATACCAAAGCAAATAAACATGCATGAGTAATTATCGTAAAATTTTAGGCTGCCTGCCTGCCGGACAGGCAGATTTGTTTCTTTTTTAGGCGATGTAAAAAGAAAAGATAATTTGTTTTTGAATGTTATATTTGATTAAATAATAATAATCATTTTTTTTAATGAAAGTCTTTGACATCGTCATACTTACAGACAAACGGTATTTAGAAGATTCTGAAACTAACACATATAAACACAACGTGTTTTATGAAGATTTTCTGGTACAAGAAGCACTACAAGCAGAAAGCTTAAAAGTCACCCGTTTAGCTTGGGATGATCCTAATTTCAATTGGTCAGATACCAAAGCGGTACTGTTTAGAACGACTTGGGATTATTTTGATCGCTTTCCAGAATTTTCAAAATGGCTAGCTATGGTTTCAACAAAAACGCGGTTGTTGAACTCTGAAAAACTAATTCGTTGGAATATTGACAAGTATTACTTATTGGATTTAAAAGCAAAAGGCATTCATGTTGCGGAATCCTTTTTTATAGAAACAGGTACAAAAACGACTTTAGCCAAAATACACCAACAATTAAACTGGCAAGAAACCGTTTTAAAACCATGTGTTTCAGGTTCTGCCAGACATACTTATAAATTAACGTTTGAAAATAGACATGAACATGAAACCATTTTTACAGAATTAATTCAACAAGAACGTATGATGCTTCAACCCTTTCAACAGAACATTGTTACGCAAGGCGAAATGTCTCTCATCGTTTTCAATGGTGTATATAGTCATGCTGTTTTAAAACAAGCCAAGGCTGGCGATTTTCGTGTACAAGATGATTTTGGCGGAAGGGTAATCCCTTACACACCAACTGATGACCAAATAGCATTCGCTATAAACGCAACAAAAGCGTGTCCAGAATTGCCTATTTATGCCAGAGTTGATATATTTACTGATAACGCAAATCAATTAGCTGTATCCGAACTGGAACTTATAGAACCCGAATTATGGTTCAGAAATGATTCTAAAGCGGCTAAAATACTCGCCAAACACATTGCATTGCACTTAAAATAATTGTTTATGAAACCGAAGAAAACTCTTAAAATAGTAGTTGGCATAATAATCTTTTTCACTTTACCCAGTTTACTCTTTTTTGGTTTCGTTTATTTTAAATACAATGAAGACCTACCAATTGGAAAACAAGGTCCTCAAGCAGAAGCGCTGGCTCATAATATGCTAAAAGCACTAAATCATGATGCCTTTTTAGAAACCAATTATATAGAATGGACGTTTAAAAACAAACACCATTACAAATGGAAAAAAGATGAAAACACCTGTCTGGTTCATTGGAAAGATTACAAAGTTGATCTAAATTTAGATAACCCAAGTTTAAGCAAAGCCTACGTCCATAATTTTGAAGTAAAAGGCGAACAAGCCGTAGAACATATAGAAACAGCGCTTACCTATTTTAATAACGATTCTTTTTGGTTAGTAGCACCTTATAAAATATTTGATCCTGGAACGGAAAGACGTTTGGTTAAATGGAAAAATAATCAAGATGCGCTGTTAATTACCTACACATCTGGTGGCACAACACCTGGTGATTCGTATTTATGGGTTTTGGATGCCAACAACAAACCCATAAAATTCAGAATGTGGGTAGACATCCTACCTATTGGCGGACTAGAAGCTTCCTGGAACGATTGGACAACAACCGAAAGTGGCGCCATACTTCCAATCTTTCATGAGATGCTATTTTTAGGCATAAAAATGGATGATATAATTGGGAGGGAATGAGTTTGTAATGTTCAGTGTTCAGTTTAAAATAAATATCTGTTACTTTGAATCTTGAATAAAGTTTGATGCAATTTTGTTTCAAACTAAATAGATAAACGGATATAGTTCTCAATACAATTTTTCGTTCCTCAAAATCACTCGAACTAACGAGTTACTATATAAAAATTACGGTCGTCAACTTGCCTGCCTGCCTGCCTGCCATTGGTAGGAGTGAATTTCACACTTGGAAAGTGTAAAATTTGTATCGAGAATATTTTGAACCTGAAACTTTGAATTTTAAACTTGAAACCTTGAACCATAGATTCTATTTTGAACGCTGACCAACAAACTGTTGTTCTTTCAACTTAAACAGCACATTAAACGATGTTAAACTACCATAACTTCTAGTAATGTATTGCTGTAAATCTATTTTCTCTTGTTCCTCTAAATTGCTCGAATTTATTTTTTGCTCCATAACACGCAATCTATCACGAACCATGGTAATCTTATGGAAAAAGGCATCTATTGGCACTTCACTCGATTTTAAACTGGTATCTCCAGGTTCTAGAATGAGTTTTCCGCCTTTCCATTTATCCGAAATATGAACCACTTCACTAGCATCACTCCAACGCTTTAAAATTTGCACCAAGCTGCTTTCTACTTCGGCAAAACTAACGGTGTCTACATCGTCTATGGCTGCTTCAATCACGTCAAATTCCGAGTTAATGTCAATAGTTTCTAAACCACTTTCTATAAAGGTTACCCAGTAATGTTTGGAGGTGACGTTGGTTACCACACCTTTTCCAAATTCGGGGTGATCAATTCTGGAGCTTATTCCTAGTATATTCATAAGTTGTATTTTTAATTTAGATCGAAAATAATGACATAAAAACAACAATCTCACGGCCCTTTATATAATCACTTTTCAATTACAATAATAACAATTCTGACTGTAAACTTCACAAAAAAATAAGAACTAAAATTGTACCTTTGCAACCTTTACAATGCTATGAGTAAATTTGAAGATACAATTGAGGTTCAAGGCGCACGCGTTCACAACCTAAAAAATATAGATGTTTCCATTCCAAGAGAAAAACTGGTTGTTATTACGGGTTTGTCTGGTAGTGGCAAATCATCATTGGCTTTTGACACTATTTATGCCGAAGGACAACGACGCTATATTGAAACATTTTCAGCCTATGCACGTCAATTTTTAGGTGGACTGGAACGTCCTGATGTGGATAAAATTGATGGACTTTCGCCAGTTATTGCCATTGAGCAAAAAACGACTAGTAAATCGCCACGATCTACTGTTGGAACCATAACTGAAATTTACGATTTTTTACGATTATTATACGCCAGAGCTAGTGATGCCTACAGTTATAACACAGGCGAAAAAATGGTGAGTTATAATGATGAGCAGATAAAAGAACTGATTATTGAAACCTTTAATGGTAAACGTATAAATATTTTGGCGCCTGTGGTGCGTTCAAGAAAAGGGCATTATCGCGAATTGTTTGAGCAAATTGGTAAACAAGGGTTTGTAAAAGTTCGGACGGATGGCGAAATTCGGGATATTGTTAAAGGCATGAAACTGGATCGATATAAAAATCACGACATTGAAATTGTGATAGATAGGCTTAAAATTGATGCCACAGCAGATAATGATAAACGCCTAACTGAAACCATCAATACAGCCATGTATCATGGTGAAGATGTTCTGATGGTTATTGATCAAGACACCCAAGAAGCACGCTATTTTAGTCGAAATTTAATGTGTCCGAGTTCAGGAATTTCATATCCAAATCCAGAACCTAATAATTTTTCATTCAATTCGCCAAAAGGTGCTTGTCCGACGTGTAATGGTATTGGAACCTTGTATCAGGTGAACGAAAATAAAATTATTCCGGACGATTCCTTATCTATAAAAGCTGGTGCTTTGGTGCCACATGGTCCTCAAAAAAACAGTTGGATTTTCAAGCAATTTGAAACCATTGCACAACGCTATAATTTTTCATTAAATGATGCGTATAAAGATATTCCTGATGCTGCCAAACAGATGATTTTATATGGCGGAAATGAAAAGTTTGAAGTTGAAAATAAAACATTAGGCGTTACCAGAGATTATAAAATTGATTTTGAAGGTGTTGCTAACTTCATAGAAAACCAATACAACACGGCCGAAACAACGTCCTTAAAACGTTGGGCTAAAGAGTATATGGACAAGGTGGTTTGTTCAACTTGTGAAGGTGCACGACTGCGAAAAGAATCGCTTTATTTTAAAGTAAATGGTTTAAATATTGCGGAGTTAGCAAATAAGGACATTGTAGATTTAGGTGCTTGGTTTAAGGATTTATCTAAACATGTATCTAAAAAACAACTTAAAATTTCCGAAGAGATAATTAAAGAAATTTCATCACGAACGCAATTTTTATTGGATGTAGGTTTAGATTATTTATCATTGAATAGAGGTTCTAAATCGCTTTCAGGTGGTGAGGCGCAACGGATTCGTTTAGCTACACAAATCGGCTCGCAGTTAGTTGGCGTATTATATATTTTAGATGAACCGAGTATAGGTTTACACCAACGTGATAATGAAAAACTGATTAAGTCACTACTAGCGTTACGAGATATAGGTAATTCCGTAATTGTGGTAGAGCACGACAAGGATATGATAGAACATGCCGATTATGTGATTGATATTGGTCCACGAGCAGGGAAATATGGTGGCGAAATTATTAGTATTGGCACACCTGCTGAACTAAAAACACATAATACCTTAACGGCCGATTATTTAAACGGCAAGAAAGAGATTGAAATTCCTGAAAAACGTCGTGAGGGAAATGGTAAAACACTCTCTTTAAAAGGCTGTACGGGAAATAATTTAAAAAATGTATCTATAGATATTCCATTGGGTAAAATGGTTGGTGTTACAGGTGTTTCTGGTAGTGGAAAATCTACTTTAATAAATGAAACCCTCTACCCGATTATGAATGCCTATTATTTTAATGGTGTTAAAAAACCAATGCCATATAAAAGCATTAAGGGTCTAGAGCATATTGATAAAGTTATAGATATTAACCAATCGCCAATTGGTAGAACACCACGAAGTAATCCTGCCACATACACAGGCGTTTTTAGTGAAATTAGAAGCCTGTTTGCTAAAATTCCGGAAGCTATGATTCGTGGTTATAAACCAGGACGTTTTAGTTTTAATGTTAAAGGTGGTCGCTGTGAAACCTGTCAAGGTGGTGGTTTACGCGTTATTGAAATGAATTTTCTTCCAGACGTCTACGTGGAATGTGAAACATGCCAAGGCAAGCGTTTTAATCGGGAAACATTAGAAATTAGATACAAAGGAAAATCAATTAGCGATGTGTTGAATATGACCATGAATGAAGCGGTTAATTTCTTTGAACACATTCCTAAAATTCATAAAAAAGTTAAAACCATCCAGGATGTTGGATTGGGTTATATTACCCTTGGCCAACAAAGTACCACACTTTCTGGTGGTGAAGCGCAGCGTATAAAATTAGCAACCGAATTAAGCAAACGCGATACAGGAAACACCTTTTATATTTTAGATGAACCCACAACAGGACTACATTTTGAAGACATTCGTGTTTTAATGCAAGTGTTGAATAAATTGGTCAATAAAGGAAATACGGTTTTAATCATTGAACACAATCTAGATGTGATAAAAACAGTCGACTATATTATTGATGTTGGTCCAGAAGGCGGAAAAGGTGGTGGCCAAATTATAGCCAAAGGCACACCTGAAGAACTTATAAAAAACAAGAAAAGTTATACTGCTCAATTTCTCAAAAAAGAATTAAAATAATAAACATCTCAATTTTATTTAGTAGTTTAGTAGGATAACCCTTTAAATTTAAAAATATGAGAAGTTTACTTTGGCTTGTAGCCGTGATTTGTATTGTTATTTGGATTTTAGGATTTTTTGGAATTGTATCTGGAATGCCTACAGGTAATTTAATTCACATACTACTAGTAATTGCCATAATTGTAGTATTGTACAACCTTATTTCAGGACGTGGTCCTTTGAGATAAAACTAAAGATTTAGAGTATTTTTTAAAAGACGAATCATTTTGGTTTGTCTTTTTTATGCGGTAATCTGAAAAATAAATGAATTAAAAAATTCAGTTAGCAGCTTGAAAATGAAATGATTTAAATAAAGCATGAATAATGTGCTTATTTCTCTTAAATTTGCTTCTGGATTTACATTTTCCAAGTATTTCAATAAGACAACATTAGAAAAAATTATAATAAAAATGAGAAAAGAACAACACCATAAACGTTGGAATGAAGTAAAAACAAACGATTCCTGGGCGATTTTTAAAATCATGGGTGAATTTGTAAATGGTTATGAAAAGTTAAGTAAAATAGGTCCATGTGTTTCTATTTTTGGATCTGCACGTACAAAACCAGATCATAAATACTATAAATTAGCTGAAGAAGTAGCTTGTAAAATAGTAGAACATGGCTATGGTGTTATTACTGGCGGTGGACCTGGAATTATGGAAGCTGGAAATAAAGGTGCTCATATTGCAGGAGGAACATCAGTTGGTTTAAATATTGATTTACCTTTTGAGCAACATGATAATCCATATATCGATTCTGATAAAAGTTTAGATTTCGATTATTTCTTCGTGCGGAAAGTCATGTTTGTAAAATATTCACAAGGCTTTGTTGTTATGCCTGGTGGCTTTGGAACTTTAGATGAATTATTTGAAGCCATTACCCTTATTCAAACGAATAAAATTGAAAAATTCCCGATTATTTTAGTTGGAACCGATTTCTGGTCTGGATTATTGGAATGGATTAAGGCGACCGTTTTAGATGGTTTTGCAAATGTAAGTGCTCATGATTTAGATTTAATTCACCTCGTTGATACGGCTGATGAAGTTATTCCAATTCTAGACAGTTTCTATAAGGAATCTGAATTGACTCCTAACTTCTAAAAAAGTCTCGCATTGGCCTACATAAAAAACAAAGGATTCTTTTTGGTGCTTTTCGGTATCTTAAATTTTACAGGAATATATTCGCAAGCATCTTTTAATGTGATGTTTTACAATATCCTGAACTTTCCTTCGGAAAATGCTGTGCCAAATAGAATTTCTCATTTAGAGATAATTTTGGACGATTATCGTCCTGATATTTTTATGGTTTGTGAACTCAATAATGAATTTGGAGCGACTCGTATTTTGCAGATGATACAAGATAGAATTAACAGTGATTTTGAGATGGCAACATTTCAAACCAATACCTCTGATGATAACACTGGGAACCAAAACGATTTACAGAATTTAATTTATTATGATAGTTCTAAATTCACGTTAGAAAGCCAAACAATTGTACCTACTATTTACAGAGATTTTAATCATTATCGCTTAAAACTAAATACGGTTAACCAAGAAACCAACCCACTATATTTGGACGCAATAGTTTGCCATTTAAAAGCATCTAACGGAACCCAAAATCAAGCTTCCAGACTGCAAATGGTATCCGATTTAACAACCTATCTGGGTACGTTACCAACAACTAGCAATGTCATGTTAGCTGGCGATTTTAATGTGTATACTAGTTCAGAACCTGCTTTTCAGGAACTTATTGATATCACAAACCCGATAACTTTTGCCGATCCTGCAAATAAAATTGGCAGCTGGCATAATAACACCAATTATGTGAATGTGTTTACACAATCTACTAGAACGCAAACTGGTTTTGGTGGTTCCAATGGCGGATTTGATGATCGTTTTGATTTTATCATGACCTCGGAAAATATGCTAACCAATACAGATCTGTATTACAAACCAAACAGTTATCAAGTGTATGGCAATAATGGCAATGTGCCTTGTTACAATAAATCTATTATTGATTCGGAGTGTGCTGGCACCAAGTATTCCATTAGCATTCGTGAAGCACTTCATTATTTTAGTGATCACTTACCGGTAACGCTGAAAATTTCTACGAATGCAACGTTATCAGTTCCAGAATTTTCGACAGCGGTAACTAAACCAATAGAAATTATTGGTCCAAACTACGTTCAAAACACTTTAACCTTAAAAGTAAACACGCTTCCTCAAGGGACGAACAATTTAAAAATCTACAACACATTAGGACAACACGTAAAAACCATCCCTGTTAAAACTGCGTATACTTATAACGTAACCTTAACAAATTTATCTGCTGGCATCTATTATATTGTAGCCAACAACACACAAGTTGAACCTTTAAAGTTTATTAAAACACATTGAGCATTCGATATCTATTAACGAGCATCCTTTTTACATTTAGTATTCTAGCATTTGGACAAAATGCCATGAATATTAAAGCGACGTTTGATGTGGAAAAAAATCAGATACGTATTGCGCAGTCTATTACCTATTTTAATAAAACGAATGATACACTTCAATCCATTTATCTAAACGATTGGAGCAACAGTTTTGCAACAAAAAGCACCCCTTTAGCAAAACGTTTTTCTGAAGAGTTTAAAACGGAGTTTCACTTCGCAAAAAATGAAGATCGTGGTTATTCCGTAATAACATCCATCCATCAAAATGACAAGGAATTACAATTTGATATCGTAAAGAATCACATTGATGTTTTAAAAGTAAGTTTAGAAAACCCCTTACTTCCAAACAATTCATACACCATTCAATTAAATTATATTGTTCAAGTACCCAATGATAAGTTTACACGATATGGCGTAAGTTCCTATGGAGATTATAATCTTCGGTATTGGTATGTTACGCCAGCTGTTTATAATGGCGAATGGCAATATAGCAGTCATAAAGATTTGGATGATATGTTTGTACCAACATCAGATATCCGACTGGAAGTTACCTGCCCATTAGGTTATTATTTAGAATCTGAATTAGATAAAATTGATTATTACCATGTAAAAGACACACAAACGATTGTGTTTTCGGGGAAAAATCGCGTTAATTCCAAGTTGTTTTTAAACAAACTATCATTATATCGTGAGTTAGAAACAGATCAGTTCACCATTGTTTCCAATGTAGATGATGAGAATTTGAGTGTCATGAATAAAGCCTTGGTTACGGACAAAATAGTTCAGTTTTTAACCACAAATTTAGGCGAATATCCACATGAACGTTTATTGATTACAGATATTGATTATCGTAAAAGTCCTATTTATGGATTGAATTTATTGCCGAGTTTTATCAGACCTTTTCCAGATCACTTTCAGTATGAATTAAAAATATTAAAAACAGGACTTCGTAATTATTTAGAAAATATTCTGCTGATTAATCCACGAACGGATCAATGGTTAATAGATGGGATTCAAACCTATTATTTAATGAAATATGTGGATGAGAATTATCCACATATGAAATTAGCTGGAACGCTTTCTAATATTTGGGGTATCAAATCATTTCATGCCATGCAATTGGATTTCAATGCACAATATAGTTTTCTATATATGCATATGGCGCGTCAAAATATTGATCAGCCATTAAGCATGGCAAAAGATTCGCTAATAAAATTTAATGAGAATATTGCCAATAAGTATAAAGCTGGCGTTGGTTTAAAGTATGTCAATGATTATTTAGGAAACAATACGGTAGATTCCACACTTACCAAATTTTTAAATACCAATAGAAATAAAGAAGTCAATACCGAAAGTTTTGAGCGCATTTTAAAATCGAAAACCGATAAAGAATTAGATTGGTTTTTTACCGATTACCTTCACACAAAAAAATATATTGATTACACCATTTCCAAGGCTGTTCGCGAAAACGACTCCATTCGGGTAACCATTAAAAATAAAAGTAATATTAATGTGCCAATCACCTTGTTCTCGTTTACCGATAAAACGGTGACGTCTAAAATTTGGTTAGGTAGCATTAAAGATTCATTAACTGTAACGATTCCTGATACGGAAACCACAAAGGTTGTTTTAAATCACGATCAGGTTGTACCAGAATTCAATATGCGTAACAATACCAAGACGCTCACAAAAGCGCTTTTTAACAGGCCATTACAAGTTCGGTTAATTAAAGATATTGAAGATCCCGATTACAACCAGATTTTCCTCATGCCAATTGTGGAGTTTAATAATATTTATGATGGTATTGTTTTGGGTGTTAAAGCCTATAATAAAACGGTGTTACGCAAAAATTTCTATTATAAAATAGCACCTCAATATGGTTTAAAATCGCAATCCCTTACGGGCTCTGTTACATTAAACTACCTTCAGTATATTGATGATTCGTCACCATTATTCAACATTAATTATGGTGTTGGCGCCAGTTATTCCAGTTATTCCGACGGTTTATTTGTACGGAAGTTTACACCTGCCGTTCAATTATCGTTTCGTGATAAAAGCAACCTACGTTCCAACAAGCGCCATTATTTAAACTTACGGTATGTAGATATTAATCGGGATTCCGATCCAACAGCTTTATTGACTTCTGAAACCAATCAACCAAATTATGGTGTTCTTAATTTACGCTATAATCATATTGATAAAGATTTGATAAACTATTCCTCGTGGTTTGCAGACACACAGTTTTCTGAAAAATTTGGAAAAGTGGCGTTGAATTATGAATACAGAAAGCTATCTAAAAACAATCGTCAATATAATTTACGCTTCTTTGCTGGTGTTTTTCTTTATAATAAGACTTATAATAATTCCGATTACTTCAGCTTTGCTCTAGATAGACCAACCGATTATTTATTCGACTACAACTATTACGGGCGCTCGGAAAGTGATGGATTATTCAGCCAGCAGCTCATAATTGCTGAAGGTGGATTTAAATCGCAATTAGAACCTAGTTTTGCCAATCAATGGATAACCACCTTAAATGGCAGTATGACTATTTGGAAATACATCATGGCTTATGGTGATGTTGGCTTCGTAAAAAACCATAATGATGGCGCCGAATTTGTTTATGATACGGGTGTACGCGTGAGTTTAATTGAAGATTATTTTGAACTCTATTTTCCGGTTTATTCTAATTTAGGATGGGAAGTTGCCCAGCCACAATATGCCGATAAAATTAGATTTATTGTCACGTTAGATTTTAAAACCTTGTTAGGATTGTTTACGAGGCGTTGGTATTAAATATTTATAAAATAGCATCTTCTCATTCACTACACTATCTGTAACAGAATCCTTTAAATCATCATTTTATTATTAATTTAACAGAAAAACAGGGTGTTTTCTTATAATCATGCATTTTTATAACAGTATTTCCCGTTGTGAATCTTACTTATAATAATTACCTTTGCAAAAACACCTAATCACCTATGAAAGCAAATCCTGAAGTAAATAAAGACCTTTCTTTTGAAGATTTTAAAACCGAAGTTTTAAACGATTACAACCTAGCAGTCACCTCACGTGAGTGCAGTTTATTAGGTCGTCGTGAAGTGCTTACTGGTAAAGCAAAATTCGGAATTTTTGGCGATGGTAAAGAAGTACCACAATTAGCCATGGCTAAAGCTTTCAAAAATGGCGATTTCCGTTCAGGATATTATCGAGATCAAACTTTTATGATGGCCATTGGTGCTTTAAATATTGAGCAGTTTTTTGCTGGACTTTATGGAAATACGGATTTAAAGGAAGAACCTATGTCTGCTGGACGCCAAATGGGTGGACACTTTGCAACGCAGAGTTTAGATGAACATGGCAATTGGAAAAACCTGTTAGAACAAAAAAATTCCAGTGCTGATATTTCGCCTACAGCTGGACAAATGCCACGTTTATTAGGATTAGCGCAAGCATCAAAAATATACAGACAGGTTAAAGGCATTGATACCACTAATTTTTCCAACGAAGGTCATGAAGTGGCTTGGGGAACGATTGGAAATGCAAGCACAAGTGAAGGGTTATTTTTTGAAACCATCAATGCTGCTGGTGTTTTACAAGTCCCAATGGTGATGAGTGTATGGGATGATGACTACGGGATTTCGGTTCACGCCAGACATCAAACGACTAAAGAAAATATATCAGAAATCTTAAAAGGTTTCCAACGTGAAGAAGACGTTAAAGGTTTTGAAATTTTACGTGTTCTGGGCTGGGATTATCCAGCTTTAATTGAAACCTACCAAAAAGCGTCAAAAGTAGCACGTGAGGAACATGTTCCAGTTTTAATTCACGTTCAAGAATTAACGCAACCACAAGGGCATTCCACGTCTGGTTCGCATGAACGTTATAAAAATGAAGAGCGTTTAGCTTGGGAAGCTGCATTTGATTGTAATGTGAAACTTCGTGAGTGGATTATTGCCAATGGAATAGCAACTGATGACGATTTACTGGCTGTTGAGAAAACCATTAAAAAGCAAGTTCGCGATGGTAAGAAAGCAGCTTGGACAGCGTTTACGCAGCCTTTAAAGCAAGAACAGAATGATTTGGTTGCTTTATTAGAAACGGTAGCTGCTGCGAGTTCAAATAAAGTATTTATTGAGAAATTAAAAAATGATTTGGCTGAAATTTCAGAGCCAATTCGTAAAGATATGTTATCAACAGCACGAAAAGCATTACGCTTTGTGGTGAAAGATTCTGCTGAAACGAAACAGCAACTAACAACTTGGATTAACGACTATTTCGCGGTTGTTCAACCTAAATATAGTTCACATTTATATTCGCATTCTGATAAATCGGCTTTAAAAATCAAAGAAGTAAAACCGACTTATGATGATAATAGCGAAGACGTAGATGCACGATTAGTAATTCGTGATAATTTTGATGCTATTTTTAGCAAATACCCAGAAGCCCTTGTTTTTGGTGAAGATGCTGGACATATTGGCGATGTTAACCAAGGTTTAGAAGGCATGCAAGAAAAGTATGGTGAATTACGTGTTTCCGATGTTGGGATTCGTGAAGCTACTATTTTGGGTCAGGGAATTGGCATGGCCATGCGTGGTTTACGTCCAATTGCAGAAATTCAGTATTTGGATTATATTCTGTACGCCTTGCAAATTATGAGTGATGATTTAGCAACTTTGCAATATAGAACCAAAGGCAGACAAAAAGCACCATTAATTATCAGAACACGTGGTCATAGACTGGAAGGTATTTGGCATTCAGGTTCGCAAATGGGAGGTGTAATGCATTTAATCCGTGGTATTCACGTTTTAGTACCAAGAAACATGACCAAAGCTGCAGGATTTTATAACACATTATTAGAAGGTGATGAACCTGCTTTAATTGTAGAGTGTTTAAATGGGTATCGTTTAAAAGAAAAAATGCCTACTAATATTGGTGAATTTAAAACACCATTAGGAGTTGTTGAAACCATTCGTGAAGGGACTGATATTACATTAGTATCTTACGGCTCAACACTTCGTGTGATTGAACAAGCAGCTAAAGAATTGTTAGAAGTTGGGATTAGTGCCGAAATTATTGATGTACAATCCTTATTGCCTTTCGATTTAAATCATGATATTGTTAAGAGCGTGGCGAAAACAAACCGTTTAATGGTGATTGATGAAGATGTTCCTGGAGGCGCTTCGGCATTTATTTTAAATGAAATCTTAAATACCCAAAATGCTTATAAGCATTTGGATAGCAAACCAGAAACATTAACAGCTAAAGCACACAGGCCAGCTTATGGAACGGATGGTGACTATTTTTCTAAACCGTCTGTTGAAGATGTTTTTGAAGCGGTTTACAACGTCATGCACGAGTCAAATCCAGGTGATTTTCCAAAATTGAGATAAGTCGCAATTTTTAAAAATAATTTTAAAGACCTGATTGTTTAAATTAACAATCAGGTCTTTTTGTTTTACTATATTTATGCTCGAACTAAAACAATGACGCTTTTTATTTATATTGGCTTCACAAAAAAACGAACCTATGCTGACAAAAAATTATAACGATTTAGGTTTGGCCGTTTTAAGAATTAGCCTCTCTGGAATGATGCTCGTTCATGGAATTCCCAAAATTGAACGTTTATTTGCAAGTCCTATTGAATTTGGTGACCCTATTGGTGTTGGTCCAACATTATCATTAATTTTAGCCCTTATTGGTGAAGTGGTGGCACCTATATTTATTATTATTGGATTTAAAACCAAATTAGCTGCTCTACCACCAACTATAACCATGTTGGTTGCTGCTTTTATTGTTCATTGGGAAGATGATTTTGGCACCAAAGAAAAAGCACTTTTATATCTTGTTGGATTTCTAGTGATATTTTTAGCGGGTCCTGGAAAGTATTCTTTAGATAAGCCTTAATTTTAAACCTAACTCAAAATAGAAAGGATCCCTCATTTTGAGAGATCAATATGATTTAATAAAACAAAAAAAATCTCGTTCCTACCTGTCGGTAGACAAGTTCACGAAAAATAAATATGAAAGCCGTTTCCGTAGTTACCATAAAAAAAGAGTTACAGCATAAATCCGATAAAGATTTAATGGAATTGGTGCTGCGCTTGTCTAAATTTAAAAAAGAAAACAAGGAGTTGCTTACCTATTTATTGTTTGAATCTCATGATGAAACGGGTTATATAGAATCCGTTAAAAGTGAAATCGATTTGCAGTTTTCAACTATCAATACCAACAGCTATTTCTATATAAAAAAAAGTGTTCGGAAAATCTTGAGACTCATTAAAAAGTACGCACGCTATTCCCTAAAAAAGGAAACGGAAGTCGAGCTCCTACTCTATTTTTGTGAATGCTTAAAGGATATGACACCTTCTATAAAAAGAAATGTGACACTTACCAATATTTATGATAGACAGATTTTAATGATTGAAAAAATTGTTAAAACCTTACATGAAGATTTACAGTATGATTACAATTTGGTTTTGGAAGAGTTGAAAGAATAATAAATCAAATACGGCGTTAAATTAAACACCTATCAAAGTCCCCAAAATTTCTTTGTTTTCGCTATTCAGAAAAAAATGATGGGTTTCTGAAACTAGTTCAGAATGATGCAGGTTTGAATAAACATAAAAAAAAACGCAAACCGTATAGCTTGCGTTTTTTTTTATAAGATTGACAACTAAATTATGCCATCTGTGCTTCATGTTTACCTTCATAAACCTCTTCCACTAATTTCTTATTGAAAGCTGGTAAATCTTTTGGTGAACGACTTGTTACTAACCCGCTATCCACCACAACTTCTTCATCTACCCAATTTGCGCCAGCATTCATAATATCAGTTTTAATTGAACCGTAAGATGTTACTTTTCGGCCTTTTAAAACATCTGCTTCAGCTAACAACCAAGGTGCGTGACAAATTGCTGCTACAGGTTTGTTATTTTCAAAAAATGATTTCACAAAACTCACGGCGTTTTTATTCGTTCGTAATACGTCAGGGTTAATGACTCCTCCTGGTAACATTAAGGCGTTGTAATCGCTTTGCGAAACACTGTCAAACGTTTTGTCAACAGTATAGGTTTTACCCCAATTTCCGTCTGTCCACGATTTTATAGTTCCTGATTCTAAACTCACAATATCAACATGAGCTCCTGCTTCCTCTAGTGCTTTTTTTGGTTCTCTTAATTCACTTTCTTCAAAACCATTTGTAGCTAATATGGCTACTCTCTTTTTATTTAAATCCTTCATTTTAAGTATTTTTAAGATTATTAATTCGTTTACCTTAATATAATAGATATCTAGGCTCACAACGAATTTGAGCCGTCATTTAACGGAAGTTTAATAAAAAGTGTTAAAGGATAAAGTTGAGATGTTAAAATGAAGAAAAACTGTTAATACATAATCCGAACCATGAGTTCTTTCAGTAAATCGCTTTGTGGAACCGCATTGGCGCCTACGCCTTTTCCTTTCACATCAAAAACACGAAGATCAGAAATAATAGCACTTACTTTTTTCATGGGATAATTACGAGCTGCAACAATATATTCCTCCGTAAAATACGGTGATATTTTTAAGGCAGCTGCCACACTTCTTGATGATTTATCCTTTAAACCATGCAAATGTAACACACGACTAAAATACGTATATAAAAAACCAACGGTTAAAACCATGGGATTATCTTTCGGGTTTTCACCAAAGTAGTTGATGATTTTATTCGCTTTTACCACATCACGATAGCCAATAGCTTTGTGTAACTCAAAATTATTATAGTCTTTACTGATTCCTATATTCACTTCAATCAGTTCAGGTGTAATTTGTGTGCCTTCTGGCAGAACAATTCGCAGTTTATCTAATTCATTACTAATTTTGCTTAAATCCGTACCCAAAAACTCGGTTAGCATTTGTGCACCTTTAGGCGTGATGCTATAATTTTTTCCAGCCAAAACCCGATTAATCCAAGCTGGCACTTGATTATCGTATAATTTTTTGCTTTCATAAACTATAGCTGTTTTATTCAGTGTCTTGTAAAGTGATTTACGCTTATCAATCGTTTTGTATTTGTAATTGAATACCAAAATGGTTGATGGCTGCGGGTTTTTAGCGTATTCCACTAAATTTTCAATCGTTCGAGATAAATCTTGTGCTTCCTTAACAATAATGACTTGGTATTCCGCCATCATGGGGAAACGTTTAGCATTACCAACAATTTCATCAATAGTTACATCGCGACCATATAATACCATTTGGTTAAAACCGCGTTCTTCTTCCGTTAAAACGGTTTCTTGAATATAATCGGAAACCTTATCAATATAATAAGGCTCTTCACCCATTAAAAAATAAATAGGCTTAAAATTCCGGTTCTTAATATCGCTTACTAATTGTTTGACTTCGTCCAAAATTGCTGACTTTTCGAAATTTAAAATACCTATTCTTAAAAAAGACTTAAGGCATTTGGTTTTTGACTATTGAACGTTAACTTTGGCAAAACCATAAGTGGCAACTATGCAAGCACTCAATTTTCCGAAGTTTTCGTTTCGTTTCAAAAATAGCGAAAATAAAGTATCTATATTCGATCCTATTCGGAAAAAATTTGTGATTTTACAACCTGAAGAATGGGTTCGTCAGCATTGCTTGCAAGTTTTAATGCAGGAAAAAAACTATCCTAAATCGCTTATAAACGTTGAAAAGGAATTGCGTGTCAACGATTTAAAGAAACGTTATGATATTGTCGTTTATAATTCTGATGGTACCATTCACCTAATTGTTGAATGTAAAGCGCCAAGCATTCCTATTAATCAAAGTACATTTGACCAAATTGCACAATATAACTTAACCCTAAACGCTACCTATTTAATGGTAACAAATGGTTTAAATCATTATTATTGCCAAATGGATTTAGAAGCGGAATGCTACACATTTTTAAAAGATATTCCTGATTATAAGAGAGATTAATACTATGAAAATAGCCGTTGTTATATTGAATTGGAATGGACAAAAACTTTTAGAGCAGTTTTTGCCTGCCGTTATGGCTTTTTCTGAAGAAGCTACCATTTATGTTGCCGATAATGCATCAACCGATGATTCTGTCCATTATATAAAGGAGAACTTTCCAGAAATCACCATTATTGAAAATTCTGAAAATGGTGGTTATGCAAAAGGCTATAATGATGCTTTAATACAGGTTGAGGAAGACATCTATTGTTTGTTGAATTCAGATGTGGAGGTAACAGAAAATTGGCTAAAACCTATTCTAACTGAATTTGTAAACAACTCCGAAACAGCAATCATTCAACCAAAAATTTTAGATTATAAAAACAAAGCTTATTTTGAATATGCTGGAGCAGCTGGCGGATTTATAGATAAATATGGATATCCATTTTGTCGTGGACGTGTTTTTAATGCTATTGAAAAAGATAATAAGCAATACAATGACAAAGCGGACATATTTTGGGCGTCAGGAGCCTGTTTCTTTATCCGAAAATCAGTTTTTAAAACGTTAGGAGGTTTTGATGAATCGTTTTTTGCCCACATGGAAGAGATTGATTTATGTTGGCGCGCTTTCAATCAAGATTTAAAAACGGTTTATATTGGAAAATCAACTGTGTTTCATGTTGGAGGTGCTACGTTAAAAAACACCAACCCCAAAAAAACCTATTTAAACTTTAGGAATAGTTTATTTACACTCACAAAAAATGCGTCTGGTAATTTATTCTTACTAATTTTCACACGTCTTTTATTAGATGGTGTTGCTAGTGTTATGTTTCTATTCACGTTTAAGTTTCAGCACATTTTAGCTGTCCTAAAAGCCCATTTAAGCTTTTATAAAAACCTTCCAACCTTATTGAAAAAGCGACACGTGCTAAATCAGAAAACAGGTTATTTTAAAACCAAATCTATTGTTTGGGATTATCATATTAAAGGTTTGTATCGTTCTTAAAAATGAACCTTATTTTATAGAGCACATTTCTTATTCAAATAAGTTAAAAATAATTCTTTTTTTAATTTATTATACTGAAAACTAATTGTTTATAAATTTGTTAAAGTTTTTGTTAATAGGTACCAAATGAACTAATCTTTTGTATAATTTTGGTATGTTAACAAATAACATCTAAAATCACATTAAGTATTATGAAAAAACTAATTTTATTGAGTATTTCTGCAATGTTCATCTTGAGTTCATGCGTTTCCAAGAAGGAATATGCAGCTCTTGAAGCGAAGCAAAAAGAAACACAAGATTTATTAAATACAGCGACGATAAAATTAAACTCCTGCTTAACTAAAGCACAAGGTTTAGAAGATCGTATTGCTGATTTAAAACGATCCAACGACAACCTAATTACAAGTAATGAGTCTTTAACCATGCTAACAACGAAAGGTGCTAGTAATGTTGAAAAATCATTAGAGAGTTTAAAAGAAAAAGACTTAAGAATTGGTCGTTTACAAGATGCTGTTAGTAAAAAAGACAGTGTTATGTTAGCGCTTGTAACAAGTTTGAAAAAAGAAGTTGGTATCAACGATCCAGACATTGAAATAAATGTTGAGAAAGGTGTGGTATTTATTTCTATTGCTGATAAAGTGTTATTCCAAAGTGGAAGCTATAGTGTAACAACTAGAGCTAAAGAAATTCTTGGAAAAGTGGCAACTGTTGTGAAAGCGAAACCTACATTTGAATGTATGGTTGAAGCACATACAGACCCAGTTCCTTATAACAAACCACCATTAATTGACAACTGGGATTTAAGTGTTAAACGTGCAACATCTGTTGTTCGTGTATTAGAAGATTTAGGTGTAGCACCTAAACAACTTATTGCAGCTGGACGTGGTGAATTTCAACCTTTAGTTGATAATGATACTGCTGAAAACAGAGCTAAAAACAGACGTACAAGAATCATTGTTTTACCAAAAATTGATGAATTTTACGACATGATTGATAAGGAAATGAAAAACCTTGAAGCTGACGGTAGATAATCGTTAAAGCCTATAAAATTAAAAGCCCAATCTTATCGATTGGGCTTTTTTTCTATCTATAAGTTAAATTGATAGCAGTAAAATTTGAGTATCAAACCTATTTAGGCTCATTAAAAAATCTCTAAACTACCTTTTCCTTCTCTAACTATTATTGGTGTGTCTTCAGATAAATCGATAACGGTAGATGCCACATTATCGCCATAACCAGCATCAATAACCAAATCGACTAAATTTTCCCATTTTTCAAAAATCAATTCGGGATCTGTAGTATATTCCAAAACATCATCTTCATCACGAATGGATGTAGAAATAATAGGATTCCCCAATTGCTTCACTATTTCAAGCGCTATATTATTACTCGGCACACGAATACCAACGGTTTTCTTTTTTTTGAAAACAGATGGAAGCGATTTTGCGCCAGGTAATATAAACGTATACGGCCCAGGAAGCGCCCGTTTTAGAATTTTAAAAGTTGTTGTATCTATTTGCTTAACATAATCACTTAAATTACTTAAATCGTGACAAATAAAGGAGAAATTTGATTTTTCTAGCTTTACCCCTTTAATTCTAGCAATTTTCTCCAAAGCTTTTACATTGGTAATATCACACCCTAATCCATAAACCGTGTCAGTAGGATAAATGATTAAACCGCCTCGCTTTAAAACGTCAACAACGCGCTTAATCTCTTTAGGGTTTGGGTTTTCTTCGTAAATTCTTATAAATTCAGCCATACTATTGTCGGGGAAATATCGTTAACTTAAGCAAGATACTTAATTCTATTTATTATGAAAACTATTCATTCGCTCTTAGTATGTTCATTAACAGTTTTACTTGTATTTTCTTGCGATTCTGATGATGAGGCAACTCAAGGCCCAGATTTAAATGCCAAAGCGTATTATGAAAAACTAAATGTTTCGTATGGAAATAGTATCCATCAAAAATTTGATATTTATCTTCCAGCAAACAGAACCCTAGACACCAACGTGATGATTTTGGTACATGGAGGTGGTTGGAGCGCAGGTGACAAAAATGACATGAATGGTTTTAGGGATTACATTAGAAGTGAATTTCCAAACATGGGAATTGTAAATATGAATTACCGCTTGGCAGACGCGAACAATCAGCCATACCCTATGCAAATTAATGATATTACTGCTGTAATTAACTACCTAAAGAATCAACGAAATTTTTATGTTATTGATGATAATTTTGCGTTTATAGGCGTAAGTGCTGGTGCACATTTAGCTTTACTGTGGAGCTATGCGTTTGATACTCACTCTGATATTGATATGGTTTGCAGTATTGTTGGCCCAACAAATTTAACGGATCCTGCATATTTAAATAATACGAGTCCTGAATTACAAGTCCTTCTGGATCTTTATGGTGTGGATGCGTCTACAGAATTTCTAGAAGAAGCAAGCCCATATCATCGTGCCACAGCTTCCGCACCTCCTACCATATTATTTTATGGCGGAATGGATCCACTAATTCCTGTATCACAAGGAACGGATATGCATGCGAAGCTGGATAATTTAGGTGTTATAAATGAATTTACACTATACCCAAATGCAGGTCATGGTTGGATTGGTCTTGAATTATTAGATTCCACTATTAAACTAAAAGCCTTTATGCAAACACATTTTGATTAGCGCGTTTAGCCAATCACTTCTAATTTAGCAAAGCGTAATAATAATTTTTTAACACCACCATTATTGAACTTGATTTCCGCTTTTGTGTCACCTCCTGCGCCTTCAATTTTTAAAACTTCGCCTTTGCCAAAACGCAAATGCTCTACCATATTTCCAACGGCTAATTTACCATCAAATAGATTCGTATTGCCTTTAGTTTGACTGACCGGTTTTAAATTTTTAGAAGTCGGTAATTCCTTTTTCACCACTTTAGAAACGGGTGCACCTTTCTTTTTAAAAGTCGGTTGAACTGGTTTTTTAAAGCGAACTTTATTGGGTTCCGGATCGCCAAAAATATCGGCATCCAGCATCGGGTTAAAACGGCGTTCTTCAATAGGTGTAATAATATCTAAATACTGCTCGTCTATTTCTTCAATAAAGCGACTTGGATCTGAATCAATCAGTTTTCCCCAACGGTAACGCGATAAGGCATAGGTTAAATAAGCTTGTTTTTCAGCTCGCGTTAAGGCCACATAAAACAAACGACGCTCCTCCTCCAACTCACTTCTAGTTCCCATACTCATAGCTGACGGAAACAAATCTTCCTCCAAACCAACAATATAAACATACGGAAATTCCAAACCTTTTGCCAAGTGAATGGTCATTAATGCTACGTGATCGGCATCGCCTTTATCTGCATCTAAATCGGTAGCCAGAGCCACATCTTCTAAAAATTCTGCTAATGAAGCCGTAGCATCTACAATTTCCTTTTGCCCTTCAACGAAATCTTTAATACCGTTTAAAAGCTCTTCAATATTTTCCATTTTAGCAACACCTTCTGGCGTGCTATCTTTATTCAATTCTCTAATTAAGCCACTGGCTTTCGCAACATGATCAGCCAATTCAAAAGCATTTGCTGATTGATTCATCACTTGAAAACTTTCAATAAGTGTGGTAAAATCCCGCAATTTATTACGTGCTCCCGAGTTGATATTCACATCTACTTTATCAATGTTTTGAAGGACTTCAAATATAGTTTTACCATAACCGTTTGCGGCTACAATCAATCTATCCATAGTTGTTTGCCCAATACCACGAGCCGGATAATTAATAACACGCTTTAAAGCTTCCTCATCAGCTGGGTTAATAATTAAACGTAAGTAAGACAGGACATCCTTAATTTCCTTTCGCTGATAAAATGATAAACCACCATAAATACGATACGGAATGTCACGTTTTCTCAACGCATCTTCAATAGAACGCGACTGTGCGTTGGTTCTATATAACACAGCAAAATCGCTGTTCAATAATTGATTTTGCATTTTGTTTTCAAAAATAGAACTCGCAACAAAACGCCCTTCATCACCATCGGTTAACGAACGGTTGACTTTTATTTTAGCACCTTCATCATTGGCCGTCCAAACAATTTTATCAAGCTTGGTTTGGTTTTTATCGATGATGGAATTGGCTGCATTTACAATATTTTTTGTAGAACGGTAATTCTGCTCCAAACGAAAGAGTTTCACATCGTCATAATCCTTTTGGAAGTTCAGAATATTATTAATGTTTGCACCACGGAAGGCATAAATACTTTGGGCATCATCACCTACCACACAGATGTTCTGAAACCGATCTGATAAGGCACGAACAATTAAATACTGCGAATGGTTGGTATCCTGGTACTCATCCACCAGGATATAGCGGAATTTATCCTGATATTTTGCTAATACTTCGGGGAAACGCGTTAGCAATTCGTTGGTTTTCAATAATAAATCATCAAAATCCATAACACCTGCTTTAAAACAGCGTTCCACATAGTTTTTATAAATATCGCCTAATCGTGGACGTCGTGCCATTTTATCAGCTTCCATTAATTCAGGATTCTGAAAATAGGCTTTTACGGTAATTAAACTGTTTTTGTAAGAAGAAATTCGGGAGCGAATCTGTTTGGTTTTATAGATTTCCTTATCCAGATTCATCTCTTTAATTATAGATGCAATCAATCTATCTGAATCTTGCGTATCATAAATAGTGAAGTTACTTGGATAGCCTAATTTATCAGCTTCAAAGCGTAAAATTTTAGCAAAAACCGAGTGAAAGGTTCCCATCCAAAGGTTTTTCGCTTCACTTTCTCCTACAATAGTTGCAATACGCTCTTTCATTTCACGTGCTGCTTTATTGGTAAATGTTAATGATAGGATATTAAAGGCATCCACACCTTGACTCATTAGGTATGCAATACGATAGGTTAACACACGCGTTTTGCCAGAACCAGCGCCTGCAATAACAATCATCGGTCCATCTTTCTGCAATGTTGGCGCGAGTTGCGCTTCATTTAACTGGCTTAAATACTTCTCCAAACTTCTATAATTTTTAAAGTGTGAAATTAACCATTGTTAGCCGTTTAGGCCGTCAGAATTATGAATAATTATAAACAATTTATTATGTAAAATTGAGAAGCCTACTCAAACGTCATAGCTTTGAGTAAACCAGCTCGTGTATTAATCCAGATATAATTGAAAACCGATTGGTTTTTGCTTCTTTCTATTCCTTGTTTGGTAACTTCTTTAAATTGAGATTCGCGATTATTACTATTTTTAGAAACAAAAATGTTTACCACATCTGATAAAAACGTATTCTTTTCTTTACCACCTTCTCGCAGTACAACAACATCAAAATTTTGATATTTTGTTTTGAAATCAATTTGTGAGAGATTGTCATTACCATCAATAGTTAGATAGGTTTTTTCTAATTCACCTTCCAAACGCACATTTAAATTGGGCTGTAAAAATTTATTTAAATAGGAGGCTTTTAAATTTAAAATGTTTTTTAACATAATGTAAAAATTTATAAAATTATATTTGCCGTGGACATTTTAAGACACTCACGGTTTGTGTCTATTGCTCGCGAGAGAATACTTTAAAATAATTGAATTCAAATTTCCATTAGCATTTAATTAATTCCTTTTAAATTAAGCTAGCGCTTACTTACCAATTTTTATTTATACTACCATTAGAAAGTAATCACTAATTCAATACTGATTTTTTGTTAAAAGGTTTTGAACTTTGCTGCGTCGATTCTTCAAGGATATTCTTCAAATCTTCCATGCTAATATCAACTGCTATAATAACACCATTTTCATCAAATAAAACATTGGAAGGTAAAAACGTAATGTTATAACTCGCTCCAATTTTACTCATCATACCATCAAGTTCAACAACGTTATCCCATTCTAACTTATCGTCTTCCAATGCAGAAATCCATTTTTCATAATTCGTATCGAAAGAAACACCTAACACTTTAAAATTTTTATCTTGATAGGATTTATAAATATCAGATAATACAACATTTTGCTTTCTACAAGGCGCACACCAACTTGCCCAGAAGTCTATTAACAACATGGATCCCCTATAATCAGTAGTGTTAATTGTTATAGCATCCTTATTTGGCAATTTAAAATCAATAATAGTATTACCTACATGTATTTCCCTTAAAGGCTCAATGATTCTGCGGATATATTCCATACTAAATTTGGATGGATTCAAACTATCTAAATTTTTATATAAAATTTTTACTTGTTTAATATCTATAGTAGAATCATTTACAAATTCACTAACTAAATCTGCACTATAATGATGTTTAGGATATAGTTTTGTAATACTGTCAATTTTTAAAAACAGCTTAGACCGCCATTCTTTTGTATCCGAATACTTCGTTTTAAATACTTCGAAATCGGTTTGCATTAAATTTGTTTTTGTACCACTAATGTCATTTACTTTAATAAAATTAACATCGTAGCCTTTATATTCCCTTTGATCCACATTAATATCCATATCTATTGAAGTGTTTTCCAAATAAAAAGGTGCATCCATTGATGAAATAGGTCCGAAAGTTAAATTTGCTGCAATAGGATATTCAGCTTTACCTTTAAAGTAAAAGGTTTTACTGGTCACTAATGAGCTATCACTTTTACTGCCGTATTTTAAATAGATATAACCAGGTAAATCGTTATTGACTGTTCCTTTTAATTCAAAGAAATCTTGTTTTTCATTGCTTTTACAACTAGAAACCATGAATCCAATTATGATTCCTAATGAATATAGGAAGGTGGTTTTAATTTTTGGGGATATTTTCATAGGTCTTGTCTAAGGTTAGTTTTTTGAGTATTTTAATCTATAGATTTAATAAGTTAATTCTTATTTGGAAAATTATTCAAACGTCATAGCTTTGAGTAAACCAGCTCGTGTATTAATCCAGATATAATTGAAAACCGATTGGTTTTTGTTTCTTTCTATTCCTTGTTTGGTAACTTCTTTAAATTGAGATTCGCGTTTATTACTGTTTTTGGAAACAAAAATGTTTACCACATCTGATAAAAATTTATTCTTTTCTTTACCACCTTCTCGCAGTACAACCACATCAAAATTTTGATATTTTGTTTTGAAATCAATTTGTGAGAGATTGTCATTACCATCAATAGTTAGATAGGTTTTTTCTAATTCACCTTCCAAACGCACATTTAAATTGGGTTGTAAAAATTTATTTAAATACGATGCTTTCAATAAATCTATTTCTGCCTGGAATAGGAATCTATCTTGAATATCATTCACATCAAACTCCCAATTGGCATGCAATGGTGCATGATCCATAAATTGGGTTTTAATATCCAATGTTGTTTTTGTTGGTGACACATAGGTGTTACTCACATTTTTTATTGTGGCTTGAAAATCATTAAAATTAACAGTTCCGGCTTGACGGTCTGCTTTTACTTTTTCGGAATAACTAATTTTGGTGTCAGCAATTTTGACCTCATCTATGGCTAAATCAAACTTTAAATCTCGTAGCATTTTGCTGTAAAGTGGTTTGATGCTCATATCATCAGCTACCAATTTATCACGATATATGTCTGCATCAATTTCCGAAATTAACACCTGTGGACTTTTAATTTGAAGAATAGAATCCTGACGAAAACCATAATTAAAATCCTTTAGTTGAAGTGATTTTATGGTTACATCATAATGATCTCGTTCTACTTTTATAACGCGAGACAATTCTTCTTTTGAATATTTTGTTTTTATTGAAACATCTTGCAAATTAATTTGTTCATTTTGAATACTAGATTTTCCTGCTCTTAAATCATCATATTCACCCATTCTAAAAAACAAACTATCAAAAATTAGATTTAAATTTTCATAAGCTATTGGGATTTTCTGATTTTTCGTTTTTTCGTCAAAACGAATATTTTCTAATGAAAACTGGGTGTTTTTAACTTGTAGCATTAAGGAATCTGTTGACACATCATTAATTTGGATGCTTCCGTTTTCTATATTAAAATCATCCAACTTCACGATTTTATTAAACGGTTTGTTAGATTTGGGTTGGTATGCAGACTTTTGCACTTTAGGGTTGTGGTTATATAAAACATCTGGGCTATCTAATTCCAAATCGGAAATATGAATGGTATTATTCATTACATAGTTCCAATAACCAACATCTTTTACCAATAACTGATTAAGTTTCAGCGTCATTAATGTATCATTGGTTGTTTCGCCTATTCTAGAAAATTTAAGTTTATTTACCTCCAAACTACCAGAAAAAATGTTCACACGTAAATCTGAATACGTGACCTTCATGGTTTTAGGAAGTTCGTTTTCAAGAAAACTTGTCAGTTTATTTTGTATAAACCACTGTGCAACAAATAATAATATTAAAAAACCAATAATTATTCCGAGTCCTATTTTTAACCACTTTTTTCCAGATTTGCCCATTTTATAAAGATATCTAATTTTTCAGATTATTTTTAAATATCTTTACGTAAAAATTTTACTCTATGAATGCTTTCCTTGATTTTTTAGGCGACATATCTTGGTGGATGTGGATACTAATCGCTTTAGTTTTAGTTGCAATTCGCGATGTATTTTTTCAGAAACACCACACAATAAGTCATAATTTTCCTATTGTAGGTCATTTTAGATATATTCTGGAAAAAATTGGCCCCGAATTAAGACAATATTTAGTTGCCAATAACCGAGAGGAACTTCCTTTTAACCGTATTGAACGTGGCTGGATTTATGCCTCTGCAAAGCACGAAAACAATTACGAAGGCTTTGGAACTGATAGAGATATTTATGCACATCAGCATATTTTTATTAATAATGCCATGATGCCTTTTAAACTTCCCGAAAATCATCCGCACCTAGCAGATCCTACATTTTTACCTTGCGCCAAGGTTATGGGACTTCATAACAACCGAAGAAAACCGTTTAGACCAGCATCTATTATTAATGTGAGTGCCATGAGTTTTGGTTCGTTATCAGCCAAAGCGGTGGAATCTATGAACAAAGGTGTAAAAATTGCTAACGCCTATCACAATACTGGTGAAGGTGGTTTATCTCCATACCATTCGCATGGTGGTGATGTTGTGTTTCACTTTGGAACCGGATATTTTGGTGTCCGAAGTGATGATGGTACTTTTTCTATGGAAAAATTAATTGCTTTAGTGGATAATAATCCATTTGTAAAAGCTATTGAAATAAAACTATCACAAGGTGCTAAACCTGGGAAAGGCGGTGTTTTACCAGGCGCTAAAATTACACAAGAAATATCAGATATAAGACATGTACCTTTAGGCAAAGATGTCCTATCTCCTCCTAACCATTCTGCGTTTTCAAATGTACCAGAAATGATGGTTTTTATAGAACAAATTGCAGAAGCAACGGGATTACCTGTTGGTATAAAAGCGGCCATTGGTAAATTAGAGCAATGGGAAGAATTGGCAGACATTATGGTTAAAACTGGCAAAGGCCCAGATTTTATAACTGTAGATGGTGGCGAAGGTGGAACAGGTGCTGCGCCTCCAAGTTTTGCCGATCATGTTTCTTTACCTTGGGTTTTTGGTTTTAGTGACTTATATAAAGTATTTAAAAACAGAAACTTAACTGAACGCATTGTTTTTGTTGGTAGTGGAAAGTTAGGTTTTCCAGCCAAAGCAGCTATGGCTTTTGCTATGGGAGCCGACTGTATAAATGTAGCACGTGAAGCCATGATGAGTATTGGCTGTATTCAGGCGCAAATTTGCCATACCAATCGTTGTCCAAGTGGTGTTGCTACACAGAGCAAATGGTTGCAAAGCGGTATTGATCCTACCTTAAAGTCTGAAAGGTTAGGACAATATTTTAAAACCTTTAGAAAAGAATTTATTGAAATTACACATGCTGCTGGATATGAACATCCTTGTCAGTTTAAAATGAGTGATGTGGCTGTAAATGTGGACGACCAAACGTTAACTAAAGAATTAGACAGAACGTATATGTACAACAAAACTGTTGTTCCTTTTACTAGCGTTCAAGACTTGAAAGATTGTCAGTATTTAGGAGGTTCTAAAGCCTAATTAAATAAATTTAGAAAAGCTTTTTTGTTTGTTTTAGATATGGGTACTCGGTATTCATTGTCTAAAACAACATAGCCTTCGTTTTCAAAATGACGTACTTTTTCTAAATTTATAATATGCGATTTATGACATTTAAAAAAATTAGCGCTTAATAATTTTTCAAACTTTCCTAAATTGTAAGAGCTTGTTATGGTTACACCATTTGTAATATGAATTTTGGTATAACCTTCATAACCTTCTAAATGAAGAACCTCATCTTGAGGTATAAAGGAAATCCCTTTTTGAGTTGGAATAATGACTTTATTATTTTTAGAAATATTCTCTTCTAAAAGGTTCACTAATTTTAAATTACTAGCACTTTCATTCTTCAATTTAATAACATCCAGCGCTTTATTGATGGCAATAACCAGATCGTCATTATCTATAGGTTTCAACACATAATCAATTGCCGATTTTTTAAAAGCTTCAATAGCATACTCACTATACGCCGTAACAAAAATGACTTGAAAATTAACATCTGTAAGTTTTGAAAGTAATTCAAAGCCATTTATTCTTGGCATTTGAATATCTAAAAACAGAATATGAACCTCTTGTTTTTCTAATGCAACAATAGCATCTTCAGGTTTCTGATAAGCGCCTAGGATTTGAATTTCTGGAAACAAATTTTCAATCTTTTTCTGTAACCCTTTGAGATTGGAAATTTCATCATCGACTAATATGGCTGTTATGTTTTTCATTTTTGTTTTTTAGTAATTATAAACACAGATTTGTTGCCTTTGTCTACCCTATTTGGATTTAACTCTTCCGCTTTATAATCTATTTCCCATTTTTCAGAATAATTTAAAAAATGCAATCTATCATGCAACACATTAGACGATTTTACGTCATCACTTTGTCTGTTATTGGTATTTGCAAAACCTACACCATCATCTATTATTTCTACTTTAAAGGTGTGTTCATCTATGTATATAAAATTTAAGGTAACTAAACCATTATCCATTTTGTTAAATACACCATGGTTTACGGCATTTTCAACTATAGGCTGCAATAGCATGGTTGGAATTTTGGTGTGCTTTGTAACCAAATTAGGATCTACATTAAGCACAAAGTTTAATTTCTCTTTAAAGCGAAGTTTCTCAATTTCTAAATAGTTTTGAAGCAAGCTAACTTCTGTTTCTAATGAAATTTCGTTTTCTTTTGAAAGCTCAAAAAATTGCCGAATGAGCTTGGAAAACTTCACTAAATACAACTCGGAAGTTTCAAAATTATTTTCTCCTATATAATACTGAATCGCTGAAAGGGAATTGAATACAAAATGCGGATTCATTTGAGAACGTAAGGCTTTTAGCTGTAATTCAGATAAACGCTTATCCTCAAAAATTTTCTGATGCTTTTTAAATTGGGCGCGTTTTACAAAATACCTTGATATTAAAACGATGATACTAATAGCTAGTAACACCATGAAAGCTTTATACCAAAATTTCTGCCACCACAAGGGCTTAATAATAAAGCTTACTTGATCAGTAAACCCTTGAGTCTCTATGAAAAGCGTGTAGCTGTCTGGTTGAAGGTCATTAAAATTCAGGTTATTAGTGGATGTTTGGGTCCAATCCTGATATATGGGTTCTAGTTTGTAATTAAAGGATAAATTCGTCTGCCTTTCAGAATAATCTATATTAGAGATTTTAAAGTTTATACTACTATTGTCTTCATACTGAAACACCGAATTACGCGTTGTAATGGGTTGATTATTAAATAGTGCTTCCTCAATATAAACATCTAATAATTGTGGAGTGTGCTTTTGATTTTTTGGTAAAATAGCGATTCCGTTATTGGTACCTATCATAAGTTTCTCTTCATGAACGAGTATATTGTTTACACTATTAGATGGCAATCCGTTGTCTTTATCTAATAGCATTTGAAAAACGAACGTATCATTTTCTTTTGTGTATTTTAATACACCAGACTCGGTTGCTAACCAAATGGTATTGTTTTCTAAATAGGCATTATTTACAATTAGAAATTCGGATTTAGGTAACTGCTTAATGGTTTTTAAATCTGTAATATAAGTGCCAAATCCGTCAGTATTTAACAAAATCTCTGTGTCTGAAATTTTAGTAATACTTAATATGGATTGATTAAATTCTTTGTTATCAAATTGAATTGAAGAAATCACCTCTTCTTTAAATTCCTTTAAACCACTTGATGTGGCTACTAAAAACCTATCATTGAATATTAACAATTCATTAATCCCACTTTGTAGATATTCGTTCTCAATACTAAATTTTTCAGGGTTAATTTTATTGATTCCTACGGAGAATTGCCCAAACAAATAATCATTGTAATAAACAAGCTGACGTGCCTTGTCATTCATTAAATAAATACGGTCTTGAACATCAATATCTATAATCGCATTATTTTTTCCCATTTTAATATGACGTTTAGACATGTAAAATTCAGTGTCTAATTCCTCTACATAAGTGGCCTTAAATAGATATTCGTCTTCGTCTATAAATGGCAAAAATTCATTTTTAGACTGGTTAAACTTATAAAAACCCTTATTAAAAACATTAGCAATAATTTTATCATTTACCTTCCCGATATTATTTATTTTCTCGCCGGTTAAACAATATTTTATATTTTGTTTTTCTATTGGTAAGTGGTAAACTCCATCTGTAAAAGTGCTTATCCAGATAGATCCTGTTTTGTCTATAAGCGCAAAATGGGCTTTTAAATGTTCAGGTATATAGTACGTGTTTCTAATGTGAAAATTTTCATCCAAAACACCAACAAATCCGTTTCCAGAGATCTGGATTTTATTGTTTACTATATTTATTCTTACGTGTTTAGATTGCTCTAATGCTAGTTCATCCTTAAAATTCCGATTATGTAATTTTAAAGTATTCAAATTAAGAATAGAATATTGCTTATCATTTACCCAATAAAACAGACTGTCTGTAATTTGACCCCTTTTATGAATTCTATTCAAGACATCTTTAAAACCATAGCTTTTAATGGTTTTATTGTTTTTATCTTGAACAAAAACAGAGTCCAATAATTCTGTCGTTTTAAAACTAGAAATAGTAGGATGGTCAATAAAGCTATTTGCAGCAATAGAGTCTCCTAATCGATACTTGATTAAAAGCTTCCACTTTTCATTTTTTAAAACATGAAATGTATTAGAACTCGTTAAGAACATTTTATTTCCGACTTGACTTGAATAAATAGGATTAAAAATTTCGCCTTTTAGCTCACTTTCAAAAGCATGAACACTATCATTTTCAATATATCCTAATTTGGATGATTTAGAGAGGTACCATAATTTTCCATCTGGAGTGGGAAAAACTTCCCAAACATCGTTAGTTGCAAGCCCATCTTTGGTGGTAAATATTTTCATGGTATTACCATTATACTTAACCAAACCTTTATCTGTAGCAATCCATAAAAACCCTTTTTCGTCTTGGGCTATTTTATAGATATGGTTACTTGGTAAGCCGTCTTTTGTAGAGTAATTGGTGAACTGTTGCGCGTATGCAAATGCATTTAGGAAAAGAAATACATATAAAAAATAAGCATGCTGTATGCTGTGCTCCTGTTTTTTAAAAACATAATATGAAATAGAAAAAAAACGCCATACCAAAATGCATGTTATTCTGATATAGCGTTGTATTTGTTTCAATATATTTAGTTTTAATTTACTTATTTCAAAAGTAAGTGTTTTTTACTTTAGCTGAAATAGTTTTGATGACGTTTGAGATCAATTTATTATATTAACTAATCTAAAATTACACCAAAAGTTCCTTCGTAATGCCCTACTATGGTTTCTCCATTCTGATTCAGAAAAACATAATCTGCATTTACAGTACTTTCGGTAGGATTATTATTATCAATATTAATAGCATTTATTGTAATGCTTGGTCCTTGTGTTCCTGGAAAATTAAAAACACCCACATTTTCATTTCCCATTCCAAATTCAACATTACTAGTAATATAAACTGGCGATAAGGCATCAATTTGTGCATTTTCAATTATTACGGTATCTGTAATACTAGACACCACATACGTGTTTCCTGGAAGTGGTCCAGCCGCATCCAAAGACGGATTATCCGATACTTGGACATTTAAATACACCCAATTTGTGGTATTTAAAGAAAATAGATAATCGCCAGAAGAGCTATTTACATTCGCATCATTATCAAACATTCTTCCATTGGAGAAGAAAAAGCTGTAACTATCTGGCATTCCATTGTTATCCACATCTCCATCATCTATTTCAAAATACGCATTTGGCGTTGGGTAAAATACGTTGTTATGCGTAAAACCTTCTGTGGGCGTTATAGGATCCGTCTGCAAATCATCATTATTATCACAACTAAAAACTGTGAATATCAATAAAACTAAAAGTGTTTTTAAGTTTTTCATAATTTTAAATACTGTTTTATGGCGTTACATCATCAATTATGACACATAATTCTGCTTCAAAGCCATTATCCAAAAGAATATCGAACCTTAACTCATCTCCAACGGCACTTCCTGCTCTTTGGCAAGTAATAACTCCTGCATAATCCGCACCGTCTATTCGAATTTCTGGATTAGAATCTACAGCGCCTAAAGTAAGCGCTCTCGTTACGATAAAAGTTGTACCAGGATCGGTGGTGTAAAAAACTTCTACAACCGGTATACCTGGACCATCATTGTTAGGGAAATAATCTGTTTGTAATTCAGCTTCAGGAATTAATGTTTGTGTATTATTTATAAGCGCTGTTAAGCCCTGATAGTTACAAACATTCTCATTTGGTGATGTAAGTGGGTCGCCATCGTCATTATCACAGTTAAAAATTGCTAATGCAAAAACTAGTAGGCATAGAGATTTGATTATTGTTTTCATAAATTTTAATTTTTGAGTTATTTTTGAGTTATTTTTAAGTTATTGTTATTTAATATCGTGTGTCAATTATTGTCCGAGCGTTATAAAATTACCAAAACCACTGGCTAAACTGGCTTGCAATACAAAGTTATTTCCAGATATATCATAAATATGCAGTCCATCACCATCCGTTACATAGGCATGATTATCGTGTAAGGCCACGCCGCTAGTTTTATTCAGAGATTTCAAATCTACCAATGATAAGGTTGCTAGATCATACATTCTAACTCCATCGTAACTGTTTTGTAAAGGGGCATTAGTACTAGCTTTCATGGTTACAAAAGCATGACCATTATGAATAGCAAAGGCCGTTGGATAACCTTCTAAAGACACTTCATTAATTAATATTAATGTGGCCGCATCAAATTGCTTTATTTTTTTATCAATTGTATTTGCTACAAAAAGATGAACGCCATCCGTTTCAACCCAGCTATGGTAGTGGCCAAAAGGTGAGTCGCTGTAAAAAGCCACATCAATATCTGTATTATTTAAAGTTCCAGTGGCTGTTGGAATACCTGGATTTGTAACATTATAACCATGCAAACCACTGGCCTGATCTATTACAAATAGTTCGTTTTGCACGTTTGTGAGACTCATGGCAGCTCCTCCCAAATTAACTTGAGAACTAAAGTTGAAATTAGCTAAATCTAATACATGCAATCCCCGAAAAATATCGGTTATATACCCCACATTATTTACTGTGTACATATCGCTTAACAAACTAAAAGCAAGCGAATTGTCCTTTGGAATTGTAAGCGAAACCGCTGGAGCTGTTGCAATACTAATATCTATTAAACTTAAATAAGGCGCCGTAGCATCGTACTGTGCTACATAGGCAACATTGGGCGATACACTTACAAAATAGGATGTGTTTACTGAAATACTGCTCGCAAAAACGGGTGCTGTAGGCGTTGCAACATTTATAATTTTTAAATCGTTACCATCCGTTATATACGCATATTGTGGCGTAATTGTACTTCCCGAAGGACTTGAGGAGCTATTATCGCTACAACCGAGTACCAGCGTGAGTAAAACTGTAACAGTTAGTAATGTTTTAGCTTTGATAGTAATTTTCATGTATTTTATTTTAAAATAATTAGTTTCAATTTATAACATGTTTTCCCTTATACTATAATTTGAAAACTGTTAGACTATAATCATCCGATTTTAATGAATTTTTACAGATGAATTTTTTAAATAGTTCATCTATAATACCATCGCAATCATTATCAATACCATCCTCAATTTCAAGTTCCTAGGGATGAATATCTCCATTAGAACATATTACCTAGATTTTTCCTGATTTTCAATACTCTTTTTGCTACAAAAATTAAGGTAAAGAGTAAGGTTTTTAAAATATTTTTTTTTACTGTTTAGTTAAACAAACATCGTTTTTGTATTAGCGAAAAACAATAGCTATTTAAACAAACGTGCATTTGTTGCAAGGAACTGTCCTTTGTATTTAACGAAAATAAATTTTAAAAATAAATATCAAATTTTTGAATAATTGCCATAAAATCCATTAAAAATGCGACTCCTATATGAATAATAATTCCGCCAATAATAGATTTACTGTGCAAAGAAATAATCCCTAAAAGATAACCGCCAAATATTGAGCCTATAATCTCTCCAGTAGGTTTTCCAACATGAAAAAAAACATATAATGCTACCATAGGTAAAATAGACTTTGAGCCCAAAATTTTAACCATACTTAAAACAAGAAATCCTCTAAAAAACCATTCTATAGAAATAAAATCTAATAAATATGCAGGTTCATAAATAGCTAAAGCATTCATCTTATTTATGGTGTTACCTGTATAACCAATTGAAGGATATTGATTTAAAAAACTAGGTTGAAATGATGCAAAAATAATAACAGGAATTACAAATAGCAAGAGTAAAAAATATGGTTTCCCACTTAAATTTTTCGTTGAAAAACCATAAAAATTGGTGTTATATTTTTCAAAAAAATAATAGAAAAATAAAATTCCGAAGGAAAATATAATGGTACGCATTGCTCTTGTAGCAATTTTAATATAAAAAAAAGCTTTTTCAGGTGCAATATTTTCATAAATCCATTTGTAGTGTTCTAAAAATCCTAATCGTAAACTCACTAAAAGAATAGCAAATATGCTAGTAAACCAAAAACCACGCGATTTTATAAAGCTATAATCTGATTTTGTAAAAACTATTATTGCTATTGTAGCGTAATAAGCAAATCCAAAAAATAAAAAATAAGACACTACAAGTAATGGCGTATTTATAGTATGACTTAAAAAATTTACAGCAAAATCTGTAACATGATTTATAGAGATAAAAACACTTAAAAACAATATAAAAATCAGGTATGTAGAGGTCTTATAATCTTCTTTTAGATGTGTTCTTATATATTTTACTATGGTTTTCATTCTTAAATAGATTTAAAAAATTATTAGTTTTATAAATTTTCATCTATCATGATATTACAAGTATTATCCATACCGTTTTTTACTTCAATTGCATAAGTTTGTATTAGTATCATCACCTATTGCATTTTCATAAATTTCATAGATGTCTGTACCTTCATTTCGACTATTGTCTATTCCATTACTTTTAATTTTATTCGCTTATGGAATAAGAGTTTTGTAATCATCTTATAATCACAGATTCTGTTCATGTTGTTGCTTGGTAAACCAGTACCTATAAAATAATTGGTAATTTATTGGGCAATAGAAAAACTCCATATCAATAGTAAATAAATTGTGATATGGAGTTTTAAAGGTTTCAAAGTCTAGTTTGTGCTATTTTCTAGGTATTATCTTCACCATCACAATTACTGTCTATCCCATCATTTAAGAATTCTCTAGTATATGGGTGAATATTAGCATTAGTATCATCACAATCTAAATTATTATTTACACCTGCTGCTGGTGGAGGCAAAGCACTACCTGCTCCATAACCATCGCCATCTTCGTCTGTGTAATATTCTACGATGTCTATATCTCCATCACAGTTATCGTCTATTCCATTACCTACAATTTCATCGGCTAATGGATTTATAGCTGCATCATCATCATTACAGTCTCCTGCATAATATGAATATCCGCTAGGTATACTTTCATCTACCAGTAATTCTAAAACTTCTGTTTCTTTCCCAAAACCATCTCCATCTGCATCTACAAATAAAGTGATAGATATGTAACCATTACAATCCTCATCAACTCCATTATCAAGAATTTCTGTTGCTCCTGGATATACAGTTGCATCGTTGTCATTACAATCGGTGTTATCCATGACGTAATTTGCAGGAACGTAACTAGTTGCGTAAGAAGTAGGAGATTCAGATGCATCGCCATAGCCATCTTGATCTATGTCTGGCCAATAATTTTGGAAATCTTGAGGTGGACTACTTATACCATCCCCACATCCTGAACCTATTATAAATACTGCTGTTACTAATAGTAGACCAGGTAAAATTGTTTTTAAAAATCGTTTTTTCATAATGTTAAGTATTAAGTGTGTTAATATTAATTTGTTTATAGAATTTATAATAGAAATAAGCGGATACAGAAATAAGGCAAAGCGCTATGAATTGGGAATGAGATAGTAAGTTATCTATAATATAGCCGCGTTCATCGCCTCGAAAAAGCTCTAAAATTCCTCTTCCAAAAGCATATAACATTAAATAGATTAGGAATACCTGACCTTTAAATTGTTGATGCTTTTTAACAAGTAACAGTATTAACATAATAGTAAATATCATACTGCTCTCATACAATTGCGTTGGGTGAACTGCCATATTTTGTGCTGTTGGAAAAACCAATCCGAATCCACTTTCTGTTGGAGAACCATAGCAACATCCTGCCGCAAAACAGCCTAGTCGTCCAATAGCATGTACAATAGTTGTTGTTATTGCAAAAATATCTAGCATGGGCAAAACTGGTATTTTATGCCTTTTTAAATACCAGATGATATAAGGGATGATTACGACAAATGAACCATAAAACACAAAGCCGCCTGAAAAGTTATCAGACATTAAGCTTGGATTTTGAAGATATAGCAATGGGTCTTGTAGGTAATAAAATAGTTTACCTCCCACAAAACCAGCAATAAAAATGCAATAGAAAAATGTGTTTGATAGATTGTTGATTCCCAATTCCTTTTTTGCACGCCATCTTGTATAAATTGCAGCCACCAATGTTCCTAGTGCAATTAAGGCCGCATAAGAGTATATAGTGATTTCCTGTATTCCAAGAATACGTGATAGAAAATCGGGTAGTGAAAAGCTAAAAAGTTCTGTAAACATCGAAACTATTGTTTAATTATTTTTTTGGTTGAAATACCTTGCCTAGTTTCTACTTGTAAAAAGTATAATCCGTTGGATAGGTTTGAAATATTTAAAGAATTTGCACCTGATTGAAGTTTCCCTTGTTTAATAACTTGACCGTTTAAAGTGATTAAACTATAATGTGCTTCATTTTTAATAGAAATTGTAAATTGATTATTTACGGGATTGGGGTATATATCAATTGAGTTTTCAATGTTATTAGCATCTTCCAAAGAAAGCGTTGCATCTATTTGTGTCGTTGCCGTATTTGTTATAATCGGTAAATTATAATCGAAATAAATATCTGCTGAACATTCTACAATATCTCCAATTACAAAACCAGATACAGTTTTAGCTTTAAAAACCACAAAACCATGACTGTTAGGTTCATCTGAAGTACTATCTGCTAGATTAATATTATCAAATTTAAAATTTACTTGATCCCCATTTATAGACGTAACATAACTATGCGATGCATAAATTGGCATAAACGTAGACCAATCTATATCTGCATCTAAAACCGTGTTTACATTAATATTGATGGCAGAAGCTGTACCTGTATTCTGAAAACGAATTCTAAAGTATAAATCATCTAAAGCTTGCGAGGCTGAAATTAATGGTCCTTGTAATACAACGGCGTCGTTAGGATCATAGGATCCAATTGTTATTTGTTGTAAAATAAACGTGTTATTTGCTGAATTTGCATCACTGCTTGGACTTATAGCCGCATCAAACAATAATACATCTCCATTAGTTACTGTTGGAGGTGTATTAATATTAAAGAATACATGAATAACTCTAGTTTCAAATGGCAATAAATTTGAATAATTCCAAGACAATGAGTTTGAGGTGGAAGTATCTTCAATTGGAGCTGAAGATAAATGATTTACTGTAGTATTATCAAAAGACAAATCAACAGAGCCTGAAGCTGCAGTGTCTCCATTATTAGTATAAACGATACTATATCCACTATTAAATCCTGGTCTTGCATCTGTAGTTGGCACAATTACAACTTCTACATCTGCGCCTGAAAGGTTGGATGTAATACAAAAATCCTGATTTGAAACCGCTTGACTTGTAGTGAATGTATTAGAATAATTAGCAGGATTAGATGTTATTACGGCATTGGAAATTTCAGTTGTAACAGTTCCTGCTTCATCAAAAAGAAACCCATAATTACCTAAAGTATTTGTATTAGAAAAATATACATTACCACTAGTAGAAGCCGTGCTTTTAACTTGAATATTTTCCGGCGTATATGTTGAAGTGGCACAGTTATCTGCGTTATCATCATAACTTACCTTTCCATATATGCCATGTGGCGAATTATCTTTATATAAGTTAATTGATCCAAAGTTATAGGTCGTATCGTAATTGTTAGAATCTAAATTTCCTATTGTTCCGGATAATTCTAAATAATAATTTCCTGTTGTATCGATTAAAAAAGGAGAGCTTTCGCAAAAATCCATTTGTCCAGGACCTCCAAAATACGCAGTGCAATCTAAATTAAACGTTTGCACTACAGCACCTGAGGCGTTTTTTAAAACCACACTAGACAAAGTCCCCATTTGACTTGCACCCATCATAGCATCAAAATAATAATAACCGTATTCTGTAAAGAAAACATAGTTTTCATTTGCGAATAATGGAAATAATGATGATTGAATTACAAATGGCTCCTCATTAAAAGTGGCATTCTCTAATGCCAAAACACCACTTGTATAGGATGTGTTAGAGTTAGACATACTAACGTTATTTCCAGTTAGCGTCCAACCATTTAAATCGGTGGCAAAATCAAAATTTGGAATATTAATATTTTGAGCCTTAATGAAATATAGATTGCAAATTAATGCAAGAAAAAGTAATTTTATTTTCATGATAAGTAGGTTGAAAAAATCGCCAGCAAAAAAAATGAATTTCTACTGACGATTTTGGGGTTTATCGATTAATAGCTCATGCAAAATAAGCTGTAATACAAAGACTACAAATCCCTATGAAAGGAAGTAGCCTTTCCATCCAAGGAACGTTAGCTTTCATTCTACGAAGTGAATATTTGTGCTATAATAAAAAACGACTTATGTTTGTGTTCTCATAAATCAGAACCATGGAAGGACAAATAATAAACCTATTAATGTTTACAATTCCAGCAATTATTACTGGATTAATTGCTTATTACTTTTTTAAAGAACATACAAAGAATGAAGACGGCAGACGCCGGTTTTTACTGCATAAAGACATGCAAACAAACAGCATGCCTATTCGTTTGCAGGCTTATGAGCGTATGGCACTTTTTCTAGAACGTATTACGCCTTCAAAATTACTGATTCGTGTAGCCCCACTTTCTGCTAATAAGGAAGATTACGAGTCTTTATTAATTCAAAGTATAGAGCAAGAATTTGAACACAACCTATCCCAGCAAATATATTTGACGGACGATTGCTGGAATATTATTACAGCTGCCAAAAATGCAACCATGCAACTTATTAGAAAAGCCGCGTTGTTAGAAAAAACAGATACTGCTAATAAACTACGCGAAGTAGTCCTGACGGAAATGATGGAAAAGCGTGCGCCTAGTGATGCCGCTTTATCATTTATTAAACAAGAAGTTGGCGAAATGTGGTAGGTTTTAATTATGTTAGGTGATCTAAAAAATTTGAAAAATAGAAATGAATTTTGACGAAAAATTTAAAGCTTATACTTGGAAAAATTGGATGCATTTACATTGGATTATAAACCCAGGTCTTGTAATTAACGAATTATTTTTGGGGCAAAGAGTTCCTAAAATAACGTTAATTGACAAAACTACTGATAAACCAAAATACGAGAGATTATTTATTCCTTGTCCACATTGTGAAACTATTCACGATGCGAGAACTTGGTCAACAACAAATGGAACGGCTTTTAAAAATTGGTTCGGTTTATTCTGTCCGAAGTGTAATCAAATTATTCCTTGTTTAACTAATATATTTACCTATATAATTTTAGCCATAACGTACCCAATCTGGAATTGGTTCCAAAAAAAGTTAAAAAATAAATGGCTGGAAAAGCAACCTAAAAGATTTATTAATCTTGATTTAACTAATCAACCTAATCCTTTTGAAGGAAATGGGTGGATTAAACAAGGTTTAAGTTGGGGACTATTTATGTTTGTATTTATGACTTTTATTCTCCACTTAATCCAAGGAGAAAAAATTACTTTATGGAGTGTTTTAATTGGAGTGCCAATATGGACTATTGGAGGCATGGGATTTGGCTATACAATGAAATCATTAATGGGAAAACCGAAAAGAAATAAAAATAATTTTGGTAATAGTTTATAACTGCAATATAAACATGTAATTAACGGTTATAAAAGACCTTTCTTTTGAAACTGGAAAAATAAGTTCATTCGAAATCATATTTACATTATTATCGCTTAAATTGCAATATCAAACTAACAGAAAATGATTGACAAATTACTAAACACTAAAAAAATAAATTACACTTCAAGCTTGAAGGTTGATAATTTAAAACAAAAAATAGAAGAACTTTTTAATCAAAGTACGTCTACATTTGTTGGAAATTTTACCAATCAAAATGAATTTTCTGCTTATGATAAATGGTCGGTTATAGCCTGGTACGTACCGAATTTTAAAAGGAAGTCAGCTTATTTAAAAGGCGAAATCTTAAAGTCAGGAAAAGGAACGGTGTTAAATTTAAACATGAAACCAAATACCATGTTGTCCGTTGGCCCTATCCTTTCTGTATTATTTGGAATAATTCTCATAATAGCAACTGGATTGAATACAGGCAATTCCCGTTTCTTATTTATTGGCTTGTTCTTTATTTTAGTAGGCATTTTATATTACGCGTTTGGCATATATTCAAGAAATAGACTGCGAAACAATTTTGAGAAAAATTTGGGCTTACAAAAGGTTTAACTAGAAAAATGAAAGCAGCATTTTTTAAATTACCAGAATACTACTTAATCATATTAGCTGTTTTGGCTGGTTATTCGCCACCATTTACCATGAATCCCATTTTTATTGCCATCGTGGGAATCTTAATACTTCAAATTATTTTTAAAAACAGAATTTCAGGAATAGCGCTTGGAATTCTTTTCTTTTTAGCCAACCTGTATTTTTTAGGAGCTTTACTTTCAGAATTTAACGAATTCACGGAGTTTAATAATCACGCAAAACAAATACTGTTTGTCGGTTTAACCATTTGGATTGTAAACATCATATTATCATTGATTATGATTTATAAATACGCAACCAATAACGTTAAAAAGAGTTCTCAAATAGAATTAGACCAGCAAGGTATATAGTCAAAAAACAGGATTGGGTTGCCAGTCATTAAGTATTAATACCTAATCGCCTATTCCTTATTTTTTGTATGCCTTTTCTCTGCATACTCATAGCCTTGCTGCCACCATGCGGTCATTAGTCGTTTACTAAATATCAACGAATTCTCTGTTAAGCTTGATGGTGTGTAATATAAATTGAGTTTAACACCTCTATTTTTTGCAGCCAATTTGCCAATTATAATATCATTTCGTTCTACCTGATTTAATAAATGTCCAAATAGGTTAATCATTAATGAAAACGGATTTTTCCCAAGTACTTTTTGATGCTCAATATTTTCCGCTTCTAATATAATGGCATCCACTTCCGTGGCACCTCTATTTATGGCTTCACGGATTGGCACTACACAGCCCAAACCACCATCTGCATATTCAAACCCATTAACTTTTGCAATGGACATAAACGGAATATAGTTGCATGAAATCCAAATCCAATTACAGAACTCATCATAGGTACAATCTTTAATCGACTTATACTCGACTGAATTTTTAGACAAATTTGAAACAGTAGCAACAACGTCCTTATTTTCTGCTCGAATTTTTAGGTATTCTTCTTTCGTGAAATTCCGTTTAATATGGCGCCTTAAGGCTTTACTCTCCCCAAAGGTTCGTTTTCTTCGAATAAATTGCCATATTGAATTTACAAAATCAATAGACACATATTCGCGATCTCCTTTTTTACGTTGCACAAATGGACTAACACTAAAAATATCATGTTGTTGCACATTGGTATACATATCATACAGTTTTGGAATATTATTAACCGCTAAATGTGGAATTAATAAACTCCCTGTAGATGTTCCTAAAAACATATCGTAGGTTTTACCCTCTTTCTCCATTAAATATTGTGCTACACCTCCAGCATAAGCACCTTTACTTCCTCCTCCTGATATGACTAATGCTTTCATTGCTCTGGTATCGTTTCAGTTTCTATTTCTAACGGGCTTGTTTCTGTGTTTTTATATTTGGCAAAATCGAAACCACTTTGCCACCATTTAGTCATTTTCTCCTTATCAAAAACTAACGAATTGGTTGTTAAAACCGTTGGTGTATAATAAAAATTAATTATCGCATTTTGATTATTAGCAACAAACTTCCCTATCCGCACATTCTGACTTTCAATTCTATCCAACATAAACGCAAACATATTAGTTAGTAGTGAAAATGCGTTAATGGATGGCATTCTATTAAAAGAGGTCACTTCCGTTTGCAATATAATAGCATCAACCGTTGTGGCACCACGTCTAATAGCTTCTTCAATAGGAACCATGGAACCCAATCCACCATCCGCATATTCACAGCCATCCTTTTTAACTAGCGTCATAAAAGGCGTATAATTACACGAAATCCAGATCCATTCGCAATATTCCTCATAGCTAAAATCGTTAATTGATTTATATTCCACCTGGTTTAAAGATAAATTTGAAACCGTTACCACCACATCCGTTTTTGAGGCTTTTAAAACGCCAAATTCACTTTCTGAAAGCGTATTCTGAATCAGCTTTTTTAAATTATGACTTTCGCCAAATGTTTTACTGCCTCGAAATAAATTCCGAAGGACATTAAAGTGATTAATACCAATAGTTTCAACCCCTTTTTTCTTTTTGATGGTAAATGGACGACGATTAAAAATAGCATTCTGATTCACATTGGTGTAAACCTGCTTTATTTTCTCCGCATTTTTTAATCCCAAATGGGATACGAGTAAACTCCCTGTGGATGTCCCGATAAGCAAATCATACTCATGCCCTTTTTCTTCAATTAAATATTGCGCCACACCTCCTGCAAACGCACCTTTACTTCCTCCTCCTGAAATGACTAAAGCACGCATATTTATTGATTTTTCATAGTTAAACGTTGAATAATATCGTCGTATTTTTCTGTGTTGGATAAGACTTCTAATAAATTTTTAGCAAACGATTTAAATCGCCAATTATAATGATGTGATGCATCAATTAAATTTAAAATAGCCCGTTCTGTAAATACCTGTAATGCATTTAAATATGAAAAAGCACCTTGACGAACCTCAAAACCATAATCTGCAGATGTATAGGATGCCAATTCATCAAAATACAATTGCTTATTTGCATCGTCATATTCTGGTGTTGATAATGCTAAAACCAACCACAACAATCGCACATTTTTATCATTAAACCCAACAATTGCTTTTGTCTGATTTAAATAGTCTACACGCTTTTCTGGAAAATTCACCCATAAATTATACAGCGCAGATTCTATCGTAATGTAAGATTTATCAGTTAATAAAGATTCATAATTTGTTTTTAATCCTAACGGTATTTTTGTAAGGTTTTTTGCGATGGCTTGACGCACTTTTAAACCATCATCAAAAACATTAGCAGTTATCCGTTCTGGTACTTGGGCAACAATTTTAGCTTTCGCTTCAGCAGATAATGGTGCTGACAAGTAATAATCGCATTTGGCGTTTTTAGCTTCGCAATCTGCCATCAGATATTCTTGAATGAACTGCGATTGCTCCAAACTTGCCAACGCTTCATTATAAGGAAATGTTTCGGCCTCAAACCAAACAGCAACAAAAGCATCCAGATTTTGCCCACTTGTCTTTTCAGCTTCATGAATAAAGTTGGTTGTTTCTACGTTTTTAAATTGATAGATTTCTAAATAGTTTTTTACGGCTGTTTTAAACGCGTCATCGCCTATTTTTTCACGCAAAGCATGCAAAACCCAAGCACCTTTTTTATAAAATGTGGCACTACTCGATTTCGGGTTTAATAAAGAAGTCCCTTCCTTGCGACTATCTTGCTCTAATAATTCCTGCGCATATTCATACAAACGCATATAATAATAATTTTTACCAAAAACGTCCTGTTCCGCTAATAGCGCATAATACGTAGCAAAACCTTCTTGCAACCAATGATGTGTTCCAGACGTTTCTGTTACCAAATTACCAAACCATTGATGTGCTAACTCGTGCGCATTTACATTCACATAATTTCTGTCGTTAAACGCAATAGAATCTATTACAAACGAATCTGCAAAAATAGTAGTTCCCGTATTTTCCATACCTGAATACAAAAAATCATGAACAGGAACTTGCTTATAATTTTGCCATGGATATGAAACACCAATTTCAGTTTCTAGAAAATTAAACATCTGCGTAGTATACCTGTAGGTTGGTTCCGCTTTTAATGAATCTTCTGGATAATAATACATCTCTAACGGAATTCCGCTTTCCGATATGTCTTCACTTTTATCATAATTACCAATAGCTAAAGCCACTAAATAGCTAGCCATGGGCTGTTTCATATTATAACTCCAAATTGTATTAGCACCTAAAACCTGTTTATCAATTAGTTTCCCGTTTGCAATAACCTGATAGTTTGAATCGAATTCAACGGTTATATCGAATTCCAATTTATCATTCATATCATCTATACTCGGCAACCAATTACTGGTGTATTTCCCTTGTCCTTGACTCCAAATTTGATTAGGCGCATTGGTATCCCAACCAACAAAATACAATGCCTTTTTAGGAACAGCAGTATATTGAAACATTATTTTGTTTTCTAGCGAAGGTTTAAAAGAATTAAATAGAATGAGTCTTTTACCATCATTTTTAAACGTGATTTTATTTCCATTCAATAAAACTTTAGAAAACGTCATGTTTTGTGAATCTAAAAAAATAGAGTCAGCAGATTTTAAAATATCAAAAACAATAGTGAGGTTTCCCGAAATACTTTTAGTGGAATCATCTGGCACAACATACGCTTGAATCTGTTTAAAATCCACATAATCTGTTTGTTGCGAAAAAGCAATGCTGCTGAATAAGAAACCAAGTAGGGCAAATAAATATTTCATAGTGTAATTTAAGCAAAGACTGCTCCAAAATACAAAAAATTGCATTTTATGAATTGATTGAAATGACTTAAATTCGCTTTTATGAATACCCATTTACAAACTCCCATCGATTACCTGAAAGGCGTTGGTCCTAATCGTGCCGATTTACTTCGGAAGGAACTCGGTATTCATACCTATCAAGATTTAATAAACTTATTCCCGAATCGGTATTTAGACCGAACGAAATACTTTAAAATAAACGAATTACAGCAAAACAATGCAGAAGTTCAAGTTATAGGAAAACTGATAAAGTTTGAAGAAATCGCTCAAAAACGCGGCAAACGATTAGTCGCCACCTTTCAAGACGACACGGGAACCATGGAATTGGTTTGGTTTCGTGGGCAAAAATGGATTCGCGATAGCTTAAAACTCCAAACACCTTATGTCATTTTTGGGAAAACAAATTTTTATAGTGGTAAATTCAGTGTGCCACATCCAGAAATGGAACTTTTAGCAGAACATGAAGCTAGTTTACGTTCGGCCATGCAACCCATTTATCCATCAACTGAAAAATTGAACAATAAGGGAATCACGAATCGTGTGGTGAACAAAATTATGCAACAATTGTTTGTTGAAACCAAAGGCAGATTTGTTGAAACCTTATCTCCAGAACTTTTAGAAAGTCAGAAATTAATCTCCAAAAGTGAGGCGCTTTTTAACATCCATTTTCCAAAAAATCAAGACCTTTTAGCACGTGCTCAATACCGGTTAAAATTTGAAGAATTATTCTATATTCAACTGCAATTAATTTTAAAAAACCTCATTCATAAATCGAAAATAAAAGGGCTTCCTTTTGAAAAAGTCGGAAGCAATTTTAACACCTTTTACAATTCACATTTACCCTTTGAATTAACCAATGCACAGAAGCGCGTTTTAAAAGAAATCCGTCAAGATTTAGGAAGCCATGCGCAAATGAACCGGCTTTTACAAGGAGATGTGGGTTCTGGAAAAACTATAGTCGCCTTCATGTCAATGCTCATGGCACTTGACAACGGTTTTCAAGCGTGCTTAATAGCTCCTACTGCTATTTTGTCAGTACAACACTATAACGGATTATCCGAATGGTGTAATCAATTAAATATCAGCATAAAACTGCTCACAGGTTCAAGTAAAACTTCAGAACGAAGAGAAATTCATAAAGCGTTAGAAAATGGCGAATTACAGATCCTAGTTGGCACACATGCCCTATTAGAAGACAAGGTGAAATTTCAAAATTTAGGGCTCGCAATTATAGATGAGCAACATCGTTTTGGCGTAGAACAACGCAGTAAATTATGGCACAAAGGACCAAAAATAAGCCTACCTGAATCCGTCCAAAATAATGAGGCAAAAGGAGCTATAATCCCACCACACATTTTGGTCATGACAGCCACACCTATTCCACGTACTTTAGCCATGTCTGTTTATGGTGATTTGGATATCTCTGTTATTGATGAATTACCACCAGGAAGACAAGCTATAAAAACGGTGCATCGGTATGATAAAAACAGATTAGACGTTTTCCGTTTTATACGTGATGAAATTGAAAAAGGGCGACAAATTTATATCGTTTATCCATTGATTCAAGAGAGCGAAAAAATGGATTATAAAGATTTAATGGATGGCTACGAAAGTATTTCACGAGATTTTCCTATGCCAAAATATCAAATTTCTATTGTTCATGGTAAAATGAAAGCTGCCGATAAAGATTTCGAGATGCAACGCTTTATAAAAGGCGAAACCCAAATTATGGTTGCCACAACCGTTATAGAAGTGGGTGTAAACGTTCCAAATGCTTCTGTGATGATTATTGAAAGTGCTGAACGTTTCGGGCTTTCGCAATTACACCAATTACGTGGTCGTGTTGGTCGTGGTGCGGAACAAAGCTATTGCATCCTCATGACGAGCCACAAATTAAGCAGCGACAGTAAAACGCGTTTGGAGACTATGACGAGGACCAATGACGGCTTTGATATAGCAGAAGTCGACTTAAAACTACGTGGACCTGGTGATATTATGGGAAAACAACAAAGTGGTATTCTAAATTTAAGAATAGCAGATATTATTAAGGATGGTGATATTTTAAAAACGGCTCGTTTTTATGCCAAACAGATTTTAAACACAGACCCTAGCCTATCCAAACCCAATAATAAAGCTATTTTACATACCTATCAGCAAATGAGCAAATACAAGAACATCTGGAATTATATTTCATAATTTTATACGCAAACGCTCAAAAAACGGCTTTTATAAAAACAATCTAATATTTAAAATTAAAAAATGGCATTAAACATTGTACTTATAGAACCCGAAATACCTAATAACACCGGAAATATTGGCCGATTAGCATTGGCTTCTGGATCCAATCTTCATTTGGTAAAACCTTTTGGTTTTGAAATTACAGATGCACGATTGAAACGCGCCGGGTTAGACTATTGGCAACATTTAAATCTACACTATTATGAGAATTTAGAGGAATTTTTCAGTAAAAACAAAGACGCTAACATGGTATTTCTATCTAGTCATGGCGAAAAGAACCATTGGGATATTTCTTTTGAAGACAATATGTTTCTGGTATTTGGTAAAGAATCGGTTGGTTTACCCAAAGCACTTTTACAAAAACATGAAAACAAATTATTTAAAATCCCATTATATAGCAACCATGTAAGAAGTTTAAATTTAGCAAACGCTGTAAGTATCGTGGTTTACGAAGGGATTAGACAGATTCAAATTTTAAATTCCATTAAAAGATAAACCCAAGACTTAAACCGACACCATTTACTTTAATAATATCATCAGAAGTTCCAATGCCTTCATTGGTTAAACTCACGGTTTTATGCGAGTAGAAAATATCCGAAACCAGGAATAATCTGTTTCCAACCTTAAATTTATAACCAACACCGAAATTAAACGCAATTCCTTTTTTAAAATCAGAATCAGCACCTCCAAAACTTAAATTTGGACCTATATCCAAGTAGAAATAGGTTGAATCTTCGGCATCTGAAAAATACCCCCTTAGGTCTAGAAATAAGGGGAGTGTTTTAAAATTAGGCCTATTATACCCATCAATACCAACACCTAATCCAAGCGAAAAATAGCAGGAAACAAAATATCCATTTATCGTCTGAACACTCCAGGCATGAGCACCTGCGGCATCTAAATCAGAAAAAATATTCCCAACCCCTTCAATAAAACGTTCTTGTTTTAATCCTGTAATAGCAGAGAAACTTACTTTAGTAATATTAAAAAAACCACTATTTTTATTCGTGTCCTTTAAAGAATTAGTCGAATTATCTTGTCCAAATGAATATATTGAAATAAAAAATAGTAGATATATCGCTTTTTTCATGGAAATTGATTTTCTAGTTAAAACTTCACTGTGTCAAAAAAAGTAAAAACACATCAATAAACAAGATAAAAACTAATTTTTCAGCTCAAACTAAAAGCCTTTAAAATTCATCAAGAGAAATTTGTATTAAACACAATTGGAACACGCGATATTTTCAATCGCATTTAAATCCACATTTTTACAACCATTGTTTGAATGCTCATGCCAATATTTTATCTTTGCAAACTTAATTAACCCATGATTCATGAAGATTTCTTATAACTGGCTTAAACAATTCATAAAAACGGATTGGAATCCAGAGCAAATTAGTGAACTTTTAACCGATTTAGGTCTTGAAGTAGAAGGCTTAAACGCATATCAATCTGTAAAAGGCGGATTGGAAGGCATTGTAGTTGGCGAAGTATTAACTTGTGTACAACACCCAAATGCAGATCGACTAAAAGTAACCACTGTTTCCATTGGTACAGATGCACCTTTGCAAATAGTTTGTGGTGCACCTAACGTTGCTGCTGGACAGAAAGTACCTGTAGCCACGATTGGAACAACACTTTATACAGCAGAAGGCGAAGCATGGACGATAAAAAAAGGTAAAATTCGTGGTGAGGAAAGTCACGGAATGATTTGCGCTGAAGATGAACTAGGTTTAGGAAAAGGTCATGACGGCATCATGGTTTTAGATTCTAAAATCAAAGTTGGGTCACGAGCGGCCGATATATTCAACATTGAAAATGACCAAGTTTTTGAAATTGGCTTAACACCTAATCGTTCAGACGCTATGAGTCATTATGGCGTGGCGCGAGATTTACGTGCTGGTTTCACACAAAAAGAAATTAATACAGAACTTATTACACCTTCGGTCAGTGCATTTCAAGTGGAAAACAGAGCATTACGGATTGATGTTGATGTGATAAATAAAAATTTAGCACCGCGTTATTGTGGTTTAACCATATCAAACATAAAGGTAACGGATTCGCCAGCATGGCTACAAAACCGTTTAAAAGCCATAGGTCTGACACCTAAAAACAACATTGTTGATGCTACTAATTATGTGCTTCATGAATTAGGCCAGCCCTTACACGCTTTTGATGCTAACAAAATAACAGGCAATAAAATAGAAGTTAAAACACTTCCACAAGGCACCAAATTCATCACGTTAGACGGTGTTGAACGTGAACTTCATGAAGAAGATTTAATGATTTGTAACGCAGAAAAACCCATGTGTATTGCAGGTGTTTTTGGCGGAATAGATTCTGGAGTAACTGAAAATACAACGAGTATATTTTTAGAAAGTGCGTATTTTAATCCTGTAAGTGTTCGAAAAACAGCCAAACGCCACAATTTAAATACTGATGCGTCTTTCCGTTTTGAACGTGGTATTGATCCAAATATTACAGAATACGCTTTAAAACGTGCTGCCATTTTAATTACAGAAATAGCAGGCGGTCTAGTATCAAGCGAAATTATTGATTTTTACCCAAATAAGTTTGAAGATTTTCAAGTACGCTTAAGTTTTGATAATGCTAAAAAACTAATTGGAGAAGAAATTCCAAAAGATATCATTAAACGTATTCTAATGTCTTTAGATATTAGAATTAATAATGTAACCGAAACAGGACTAGGCTTAACGGTTCCTGCATACAGAAATGATGTGCAACGTGAAGCTGATATTATAGAAGAAGTTCTACGTGTTTACGGCTATAACAATATAAAAACAACGGAGAAATTAAACGCTTCTATTTCCAATACCGGAAAATTTGAAGACTATAAACTCCAAAACATTATTGGCAACCAATTGGTTTCACAAGGTTTCTATGAAACTTTAACCAACTCGTTAACATCCCCAGACTATGTGCCATTACATGCTGATTTAAAAGCAGAGCACAATGTAGAAATGCTAAACCCATTAAGCATAGATTTAAGTGTTTTAAGGCAGTCTATGTTGTTTTCTGGACTAGAAAGTTTACGACATAATTTAAATCGTCGTCGTGAGGATTTAAAACTATTTGAATTTGGAAAAACGTACCATAGCTACACAGACAGTCGTGAGGAATTTAAACATTTATCAATTCTGATTACAGGAGATCGTTATGAAAATCGTTGGAATACAGAAAGCAAACCAAGTGACTTCTTCTATTTAAAAGGAACGATTGAAACTATTTTTGCACGATTAGGCATAACGAAACTAAAAGCGTCTCCAGTAAAATCTGCTGTTTTTAGCGAAGGTATGATGCTATCCTTTGGTAAAACGAAGTTGGTAGAATTCGGATTGGTTAAAAAATCTATCTTGAAGCATTTTGATATTTCAAAACCTGTTTTATTTGCCGATTTTAATTGGGATGATGTGATTGAAACCGCCAAATACAACCGTGTTTCATATAGCGCCATTTCAAAATATCCAGAAATTCGTCGGGATTTTGCTTTACTTATAGACCATTCAGTTTCTTTTGAAAGTATTCACACCATTGCCAAACAGTCTGAAAAACACTTATTAAAAAGCATCAACCTTTTTGATGTATACCAAGGAAGTAATTTACCCGCTGGCAAAAAGAGTTATGCGGTAAGTTTCACCTTTCAAGATGCGAATAAAACCTTGACAGATAAACAAATTGATAAGATTATGAGCAAACTACAAGCGAGTTTTGAAAATCAGCTAGGTGCTGAATTGCGATAAAATTCAAATTGAAGTCTCTATTATATATTATAATAAGCTTATTTAGCTTTTCACTTTGCGCTCAAAACAACTTTGGCTTAGAGCGTGAAAGGGACACAACTTTTTGGGAATTATTAAAATACGATTCAAAAAAAACAGCTCAAGGTATTGGATATGCTTTTAGTAGACCTGCCCACTGGAACGAAACGGACTTTAGAAAGCTAACAACACTTGCTGTTGGTGTGTTTGCATTATCCTTAGCTGATGAAGAAATTAATAGATTTACAACCAGCCAAGTTGATACTTACCCACAAATAGGGCGAGATTTCGGATTTAAATTGGGTAAACCGCAAACCTTCTTTCTATTAAATGCAGGACTATATGGTTTTGGTCTGTTTACTAAAAATGAGGCTGTTAGAAAAACTAGTGTTCTAATCATATCATCAGCTATAACGGCAGGAACTATTCAAAGCGTTAGCAAAACCGTTTTTGGTCGTGCCAGACCAAATTCAGGATTTGATTATAACGATTTTAAGCCTTTTTCCAATGAAGCTAATTTCCATTCGTTTCCATCTGGACATACCGTTTTATCAGTTACTCTTGCCCATTCATTGGCTAAACAATTTGATAATATTTGGGTTAAAGTCGGTATTTACTCTTTAGGTTCCATAACGCCAATTACCCGTTTAGTTGAAGGTGCACATTGGTTAACAGATGTTGCCATAGGAACAATTTTAAGTGTTGTAGTGGTTGATAGTATAGACAAATTCTTATCCAAGACAAATGCTTATACTTATAAGAAAAATCAACATATTAGCTGGAATTTAACGCTTTCTGGAAATCAACTAGGTGTAATAGGTGTTTTTTAAACATAAAAAAGCCTCGAATAATTCGAGGCTTTTTTTTTCGGTCAATAAGTTAAATATAAATTATATTACTTTAACGTTTATTGCATTAAGTCCTTTTCTTCCTTCTTCTAAATCGAATTCTACTGCATCACCTTCACGAACTTCGTCGATTAATCCAGAAATGTGAACAAAATGTTCTTTGTTTGTGTCATCTTCTACGATAAATCCAAATCCTTTAGAATCGTTGAAGAATTTTACTGTTCCTTTACTCATTGTAATAGTTTAAAAATTTTAATAATACACAAATATAATTATATAAACGGATGTTCTGAACTTTTTAGAACATTTTTTTATAATCACAAAACCAAAACTGAAGAAAAAAGCTACTTTTTTATGGTTTAATTTCACTCAAAAAGTAGGCAAGGATACGGTTATTTCGTATATTAATGAGTCTTAATTAAGACATCGAAAATATGGATTCTGACTATAAAAAAATTTACACTGGCAGTTTTATTATTGCCCAATTAATTGTTGATAAACTGGATGCTATTGGTATTTCCGCAATCGTTAAAGATGAAAGTGAATCTGGTAGATTAGCTGGTTTTGGCGCTTCTATTTCAGGATCGCAAGATATTTATGTGAATATTGAAGAACTCTCTGAAGCTATTCCTGTTGTGGATAGTGTAACCTCTGAACTTGGCGCACATTAAAAACAAATCACTTTCCGAATTTTTCAAAAATTTATCTAAGTCCGTTTGAGCGCAGTCGAAAACAATTCAATTTTTGAATTTTAATCATTTCGACTACGCTCAATGTGACAGATTTAAATACTTTATGGGCAACCTTTTAAAGTTAAACTGTAACGGAATACATTTTTTGACGCATTTCCTTAATTTTAGGATCCTGCATATACTCATCAAAAGTTGTATATCTGTCAATAACACCTGTAGGTGTCAATTCCACAACACGGTTAGCAACCGTTTGTGCAAATTCATGATCATGGGTTGAAAATAACACCGTTCCTTTAAAGTTTTTAAGCGAATTATTAAAGGCTGTAATACTTTCTAAATCCAAGTGGTTTGTTGGTTCATCTAACTGTAATACATTGGCACGCATCATCATCATGCGACTTAACATACAACGTACTTTTTCACCTCCAGATAATACATTGGATTTTTTCAACGCTTCTTCACCACTAAAAATCATTTTTCCAAGGAAACCACGAATATGAACTTCCTCGCGTTCTTCTTCCGTTTTAGCCCATTGACGTAACCAATCAACCAAGGTTAAATTATTCTCAAAAAACGAACTGTTATCTAAAGGCAAATAGGATTGGGTTGTTGTAATTCCCCAATCAAATTTTCCGGCATCAGCTTGATCTTTTCCATTTAAAATTTGATAAAATGCCGTTGTAGCTCTGGAATCTTTAGAGTACAATACCACTTTATCTCCTTTGTTTAAATTCAAATCGATATTACTAAAAAGTACGTCACCATCAATAGATGCTGCAAGTCCTTGAACATTTAAAATTTGATCTCCAGCTTCACGTTCACGCTCAAAAATAATGGCAGGATAACGACGACTGGTTCTTCTAATTTCAGATATATCTAGTTTATCAATCATTTTCTTTCTACTAGTAGCTTGTTTGCTCTTCGCTACGTTGGCAGAAAAACGACGTATAAATTCTTCTAATTCTTTCTTTTTTTCTTCAGCTTTTTTATTCTGCTGTGCATGTTGTCTGGCTGCTAATTGAGACGATTCATACCAAAACGTATAATTTCCAGAAAAGTGATTTATTTTTCCAAAATCAATATCAGAAATATGGGTACAAACAGCATCTAAAAAGTGTCTATCGTGAGATACAACAATGACACAATTTTCATAATTAGCTAAAAAGTTTTCTAACCACGAAATGGTTTCATAATCCAAGTCGTTAGTAGGCTCATCCATAATAAGCACATCTGGGTTTCCAAATAAAGCTTGCGCTAAAAGCACCCGCACTTTTTGCTTACCATCCAAATCCTTCATTAGCGTATAATGGTGCTCTTCTGAAATCCCTAGGTTAGATAGCATGGCAGCTGCATCACTATCCGCATTCCAACCGTTCATTTCTTCAAATAACACCTGAAGCTCGCCAATTTTTTCGGCATTTTCATCTGTATAATCCGCATAAAGTGCATCTATTTGAGATTTCAATTTATGAAGTGGCTTATTCCCCTGAATTACAGTTTCCAAAACCGTATCTTCATCATGAAGGTTGTGATCCTGCTCTAAAACAGACATACGCTTACCTGGTTCTAAATGCACACGTCCAGAAGTTGGATCCTGCTTTCCAGAAATAATTTTTAAAAACGTAGACTTTCCTGCTCCATTGGCCCCTATAATCCCGTAGCAATTACCATTATTAAATGTGGTACTCACTTCGTCAAAAAGGACGCGCTTGCCAAATTGAACTGATAAATTTGAAACTGATAACATGTATAACTTTTTAATTTTTGCAAAAGTACTAAAAAGCCTTCATAAGTCGAAACAAATCCAACTATATTAATATTTAACAACGTGTTAACAGCATGTGACAGGTACAACTTTTACATTTGTGAATTAAGTCCACAATCTATTCGATAATATATCTATGAGGGAATTTAAACTTATTTGCGCTTTAGTTGTATCTACCTTTGCTTTAATATCTTGTAAAAAAGATACTAAAGCTGATGAAGGTGCTGCATATTTTGGTGGCGAAGTTGTAAACCCTAAAAATAGTTTTGTAATCTTATCCAAATCTGAAAAGATATTGGATACCATTCGGTTAGATGAAAACAATCGGTTTCTGTACAAAATAGAAAATGTTGAAAAAGGGCTTTATACCTTTCGCTTATGGGCTTCTGAAGGATTAGAATATCAAATGGTTTTATTGGAACCTAATGACAGTATTCTTTTTAGACTCAACACATTGGAGTTTGATGAATCTTTAGTGTACACCGGAAATGGTGCAAAAAAGAACAATTACTTAATTAATCTTTTTTTAGATGGTGAAGCAGAAGACAAAACCATATTAGGTTTTAGCCAATTAACTCCAATGGAATTTGAACGTCGTTTGGATTCTATACGAGACCATAAACTACGGCGATTGAAGCAGTTTAATGCGAAAAACCCATCATCTGACACCTTTAACAATTTAATAAAAGGTAATATTAATTACGATTACTATTTAAGCAAGGAAGTTTATCCATTTGTAAATTATGGCAATACAGAACGTGCCAATTTTAATGAACTTCCTGAAGACTTTTATGATTATAGAAAGGATATTAATTACAATTATTGTGAGTTAATGGATTACTTCCCTTACTACTCCTTCCTTAAACATCATTTTGAAAATCTAGCATTATCTGAACATTTCAAAACATCAGAGGATAGCATTTTTAATTTGAAATCTTTAGACTACAACCTTATTAAAATGAATTTAATTGATAGTTTAATGGTTAATGATTCCATTAAGAATTCATTATTAGCACAAACCGCTGTGGAGTTTATGAGCAATAGTAAAAACACAGATGACTATGATAAAGTATTGCATTCATTCTCCGCCAAAAACACGAATGAAAAGAACGACCATTATGTAACAAATATGGTTAATTCATTAAAAGGATTGAAAGCAGGTCAACGCTTACCAGAAGTTACAGTTCTAAATTATAATAGCAAAGAATTAATTTTAGATAAAATAATTAAAAGGCCAACGGTTATTTATTTTTGGTCTTCAGTATATCGTTCTCATAGCGATAGCCACAGAAAAGCTACTGAATTAAAAATAAAGTATCCTGAAGTCGATTTTATAGCTATTAATGCAACCGCTACTAATCTACCTAATTGGAAAAAACAGCTTTCTCAATATAATTATTCAAAATTTGACGAGTTTATATTTAAAGAGCCTGAAATAGCCAAACACAAATTAGCTATTTCGCCAATAAATAAAGTGATGATTATAGATAAGAATGGCAAGGTTGTCAATGCACATACCAATATGTTTTCCATTATGTTTGAAGAAGAATTACTGGGATTGCTTAATCAATAACCTATAAAAACACAGCATAAAAAAAGCCTTAACTATCATGTTAAGGCTTTTTTATTTTATAAATTCTTCAGTCTAATTTCCTTTTTTGAAATCCTCTAAAAATTTCGCTAATCCAATATCGGTTAAAGGGTGTTTTAGCAACCCTTCAATAGCACTTAATGGACCAGTCATAACATCAGCTCCTAATTTTGCACAATCAATAATATGCATGGTATGACGAACAGATGCCGCTAATATTTCAGTATCAAAATCATAGTTGTCATAAATGTGACGAATTTCAGAAATCAGGTTTAAACCATCTGTTGAAATATCATCCAAACGACCAATAAAAGGCGACACATAGGTGGCTCCTGCTTTGGCTGCTAATAAGGCTTGACCAGCTGAAAATACTAATGTTACATTGGTTTTGATCCCTTTATCTGAAAAATACTTACAGGCTTTTATGCCGTCCTTAATCATTGGTAATTTCACCACAATTTGCTCATGTAATTCTGCCAATGCTTCGCCTTCGCGAACCATACCATCATAATCCGTTGCAATAACTTCGGCACTAACATCACCATCTACAATCTTGCAAATGTCAACATAATGCTTCATAATATTGTCATGACCTGTAATGCCTTCTTTAGCCATTAATGACGGATTGGTAGTTACACCATCCAAAACACCTAAATCTTGTGCTTCACGAATCTGATCTAAATTAGCTGTATCAATAAAAAATTTCATAAGTAAAAGTTTGTCTATTCTGCGTTTGCAGATATATTAATATATAGTTGTGTGTGTTCCCTTTATTTAGGATTGTAAAATTACAATTTATAATGATTCATTAGGAGTTTTTCATAAACTTTATCTGGCAGAATTCGCTTTAAAACAATCGAAAATTTTTGCATAAACTCCCCTACTTTATAATGAACTTTAGGATTTGGCGTATTGATTATTTTATGAATTGCCTTCGCCATCTCTAAAGGATCTTTGCCAGTATCTACATGCGTATCCATTAATCTCAAAGTATTCCCATAAGGCCCTTTATACGGTGAACCTTCTAAAACAGGTGCATGATAACGACCAGATGCTATATTGGTTGCAAAATCGCCTGGTGCTACATTGGTCATCTGAATATTAAATGCCTTTATTTCCATGCGGAATGCTTCTGTAATCAGTTCTAGAGCACCTTTACTCGCTGAATAAACGCCGCGATATGGCAATCCCATATAACCCGCAATTGAGGTTACGTTAATAATTAAACCGGATTGTTGCTTACGCATTTGTGGCAAAACGGCTTTGATAACATTAATAGGACCAAAAAAATTGGTCTCAAAATTATTTCGGATTTCTTCTTCGGGAATTTCCTCAATAGGTCCAGTAATTCCAACACCTGCATTATTAATCACAACATCTAACCGACCTGCTTTTTCAATAACGCGATTTACGGTATCAATAATCGTATAAGATTTGTTAACATCTAAACCTAGAATAGGAAAATTACTAGTCGTATACTTTTCTGGTGAACGACTTGTACCAAAAACTGTGAATCCTTTAAGCGTTAAGTAATCTCCTACCGACTTCCCAATTCCAGATGAACCTCCTGTTATTAAAACAACTTTAGACATATATAATAAAATTAATCCTGTAAAATTAAGAATGTATTATTGAAAAAGTCTATAAAAAGAAAAAGATTTGCAAACTAACAGTCTACAAATCTTATTTATAAAAAAATCCTTTCGTATTTGTGAAAGGAAAAGTAAAGGCACAAAAAAAGGCAAGCTACCTACATCACACCGCTACGACCATCTACCTTTGCTGCGTTCCCGCCCTGGAGGATTCAACAGGAGCTGGTTGTGTAGGACTTGCCCGCTGCAAAGATACAATCTTTTAAATTTTTCACAATGATTTTTTAAACTGAATTTTAATAAATATCTTGCTCCAAATAACTAACAACTCATGAAGCTTTATAAGTCTCTTACTATCATAATTTTATGCCTCACTTTGGTTGCTTGCGGCACCAATATTAATGAAGCAAAAAAGGATATTTCTATCAAAACCAATGTATCAAATGATGCTTTTACGCTTGGTGACGACTTGAAACTGTCCATTTCTAATCCTAAAAATCATGAAATAGGTTCGGTAAATTATACTTTGGACGGAAAGGACATCCAATCTTCAGAAACACTTAATAATATGAAATTAGGTATTCATGAATTAGTTGCATCTTTTAGTTTGAATGGGGAATCAACTAGCATTTCTAAAAGCATTACCATTTTAAATAACCAAACACCCAAAATTTATACCTATACAATTATTAACGAATATCCACACGACCAAACGTCCTACACACAAGGGTTGGAATTTCACAATGGCGAATTATATGAAGGTACTGGACAATATGGTGGCTCCAAGCTTCGAAAAGTAGATTATAAAACTGGTGAAGTTTTAAAAAACATCGATTTATCAAACGAATATTTTGGCGAAGGCATTACCATACTTAATGATAAAGTGTATCAACTAACATGGAAAAAAGGCACGGGCTTTGTTTACAACGTGAATACCTTTGAAAAAACTGGTAGCTTTAAATATGGTGAAAGTTTAGAAGGCTGGGGAATTTGCAACGATGGCTCTAAATTATATAAGAGCGATGGTACCGAAAAAATTTGGACTCTTAATCCAGAAACCTTAACCGAAGAAGGTTACATCCAAGCCTACCACAGCAAAGGAAAAGTAGTAGAATTAAATGAACTAGAATGGGTTAATGGCAAAATATATGCGAACCGTTGGAATAAAAATGGTGTAGCAATTATTAATCCTGAAAATGGTGCTGTTGAAGGTGTGATTGATTTTACACCACTTCATAATATGGTAACCAAACACCCTAAATTAGATGTGTTAAATGGAATTGCCTACAACCCAGACACTAAAACCATTTTTGTAACTGGAAAATATTGGGATAAACTCTTTGAGGTTGAAATAACTGAAAAGTAGTTTAAAATATGTCTATTAAACGTTTAAGGTTTGCCTTATGTTACATTTGATGCATTAGCTTTGCCAGGAAAACACCTTGATACTATGCAAACATTTGAAACTAAAATCACAGTCACTTCAGACGATATTGATAATCTAAATCACGTTAATAACGTACGTTATGTGCAATGGGTTGAAGACGTTGCTAAAATGCATTGGTTTACAAAGGCACCAAACTCCATAACTGATAATTATTTATGGATTATGCTGTCGCATCATATTAGCTACAAAAAGCCAGCATTTTTAAATGATGAGATTACACTAAAAACATACGTCCCAAACTCGGAAGGTGTTACGTGCACACGTGTTGTTGAAATATTAAAAGATAACATTCTATTAGCGAAATCTGAAACCACATGGTGTTTTATGGATAGTAACCGCATGCGTCCAACGCGAATAACCGATGAAATAAAAAATATATTTCTCTAATTTTTATAGCTTTCATACGAAATCATCAATTCAAAAGTTATATTTTTGAACAAATTGATATCATCTAATAAAACGAGCATGCTAGAAGCTTTATCACCTAAAGGATTGATTAATAGCATGTGACAATTAAAACAATAAAATAATCACATGAAACGTATTATTTACTTTCTTTTTTGCATTGGCTTTTTAATGCTATGGAGTTCTTGTCGTAAAGATTTAGAATTTTCTCGAAGCTCTGGAAATCTAGAGTTTTCAAAAGACACGGTTTATTTAGACACTGTTTTTACCAATATAGGCTCTAGCACGTACAATTTAAAAGTCTACAACCGCAGTAATGATGACATCAGTATTCCAAGCATCACTTTGGCCGCTGGTATGAATTCTGAATACCGACTGAACGTAGATGGGATGTCTGGAAATTCCTTTGAAAATGTCGAGATTCTAGCTAAAGATAGTATGTTCGTTTTTATTGAAACGACTATAGATATCAACAACCTACCAAATACTGGCGAGTTTTTATACACAGATAAAATTGTATTCGATTCAGGTGCCAACATGCAAGATGTGGATTTGGTTACCTTGGTAAAAGATGCCGTTTTTATTTATCCAAACCGTGATAATAGCACAGGGATTATAGAAACACTAACCTTAAATGTGGGAGGCGAAATATTAGAAACAGATATTCAAGGACGCTATTTAATGCCTGACGAATATACATTTACCAACGATAGACCTTACGTAGTTTATGGGTATGCAGCGGTTCCAAATGGTGAAACTTTAACTATTAATGCAGGAACACGTGTTCATTTTCACGCGAATTCTGGGTTATTAGTTTCTGAAGGTGCATCCTTGAATGTGAATGGTGCTTTAAGTTTAGACCAAGACGTATTAGAAAACGAAGTTATTTTTGAAGGCGACCGTTTAGAACCAGGATTTAGTGATATTCCTGGACAATGGGGTTCTATTTGGTTATTTCAAGGAAGTGTAAATAATGTTATTAATTATGCAACTATTAAAAATGCAGGTGTTGGTATTTTAAGTGATAGTAATGCCGATGAACCAATTGCTAAACTTACGATTACCAATTCGCAAATTTATAACAGTAGTAATTTTGGCATATTAGGAAGAAACACCTCTATTTTAGCGGAAAACGTTGTGATTAACAATTCCGGACAATCTTCATTTGCCGGAACCGAAGGTGGAAACTATAATTTTACACATTGCACCATTGCTAATTACTGGAATAATAGTTTCAGACAGTTCCCTTCCCTACTCCTTAATAATTTCCGCGAAACTGAAGATGCTATTTTGTTATTCGATTTAACGGAAGCTAACTTCAACAATTGTATTATTTACGGTAATGATAATCCAGAATTCATTTTAGATGAAGTAGCAGATCCAGGGAATATTTTCAATTTTAAATTCACCAATTCGTTGGCACGTTTCCAAGATCCGAATAATAATTTTTCAGGAAATAATTATGATTTTGATAATCCATTGCGTTATGAGAACATGCGCTTTAATAATGATCCTGATTTCAAAAACCCAAGAAACAATGAAATGATTATTGGTTTAGATTCGGGAGCATTAAATATTGGTCCTAATGCATTTTCAAATGATGTCTCTACTGATATTTTAGACAAACCTAGAACAGGTGCTCCAGATGCTGGTGCTTATCAACATACGGAATTTTAGAAATGAGGAAAATATTATATGCAATATTATGCGTGATGTTTATTGGTTGTAAAACAGCGGATACTAATTCAACTGAAAAACTTCATGTTAGTGGCTTTAAGAAAGGCGTAACAATAAAAAAAGCTGACTCACCCATATATATTAATGGATTTGAGAGTGCTAAAATTATTCATGACCAAGCGGGTCTTGCTGAAAGCGAATTGCAATTTCACTATACTTCTACCATTGTTCAAACTAGTATGGTAATGGTTAATAATTTCGGAATATGGAAAAAACGCATACCATTTCATAGCGAAAAACATCCAGCTTTCGTCTGGGAAGATGTCCAACTCCTAAAAAGTAGTTCTGAAAAATTTACTGTTATAACTGATGGCAACGAAGCCGATGGTTTACAATTTTCTTCTGTTATGGTTATAGATTCTGAAAACAATGATTGTTTGGCTAAAGGATATGAAATGAGGAATGCCATTATTTCATTTTTTTCTGAAGAGCTTAAAAAAAAGCAATCTTATAAATTAATGCAGAAAGCTTACAAAGACTTCTCAAAAACAAATTGAAGTACTAAAATTCGACCTAAATGAGATTCTTCAGGGCGTTCTGAATGACAAAAAACATCATATAAAAAACCTGCTTGAATTAACAAGCAGGTTTTTTTATTTTATAAGTTGAATCGCCTTAAACAAATAGTGGCAAGTGACTCATCATAGCATTTACTTTGTCGCTAATAGCTTCTAGTTTTGCTTCATCTTCATAGTTCATAATGACCTCATCCACCAAAGCTACAATAGCTTCCATATCGGCTTCTTTTAAACCACGTGTGGTAATCGCTGGTGTTCCAATTCGGATTCCAGAAGTTACAAATGGGCTTTTATCATCAAAAGGCACCATGTTTTTATTTACGGTAATATCAGCTTTCACCAGTGCGTTTTCAGCATCTTTTCCAGTAATATTCTTATTTCGTAAATCAATTAACATCATATGATTATCGGTTCCACCAGAAATAATATGGTAATCTCTATCTACAAAAGCCTTTGCCATAGCAGCTGCATTTTTCTTTACTTGTAACATATAGTGCATAAAGTCTTCTGTTAAAGCTTCACCAAAAGCAATAGCTTTAGCTGCAATAATATGCTCTAATGGCCCACCTTGATTTCCTGGAAACACACCAGAATCTAACAACGAGGACATTTTACGCAAGTTGCCATTTTTCAATTTTAAACCAAATGGATTATCAAAATCTTGCCCCATCATAATCATTCCTCCTCGAGGTCCACGTAAGGTTTTATGTGTTGTGGTTGTAACAATATGACAATGCGGTAATGGATCGTTTAAAATACCTTTAGCAATTAAACCCGCTGGATGTGAAATATCACCTAATAATAAAGCACCAACGCTATCTGCAATTTCGCGAAAACGTTTAAAATCCATATCACGAGAATAAGCTGATGCACCACAAATAATCATTTTTGGTTTTTCACGTTCAGCAACTTCGGCTACATGGTCATAATCTATAATTCCCGTTTCTTTTTTAACACCGTAAAAAACAGGATTGTATAATTTTCCTGAAAAGTTAACAGGCGAACCATGCGTTAAATGACCACCATGCGATAAATCGAAACCCAAAATAGTATCACCTGGTTTTAAACACGCTGAATAAACAGCTGTATTTGCCTGACTTCCCGAGTGTGGTTGTACATTTACGTAAGCAGCACCAAATAAAGTTTTGGCACGATCTATAGCCAATTGTTCTACTTCATCTACCACTTCGCAACCACCATAATAGCGTTTGCCAGGATAACCTTCAGCATATTTATTGGTTAAAACAGAACCTGCAGCTTCCATTACTTGGTCGCTTACAAAGTTTTCTGATGCAATGAGTTCTATACCATGAAGCTGTCTTTGTTTTTCAGCTTCTATTAATTCAAAAATCTGTTCGTCGCGTTGCATAAATTTTGGTTATTGTTAAATAGAATTCAAAAATAAGAAATACATTAGTTTAATTCATCAAAAAACATATATTTACTTGACAGATATAATTTTTCGGAAAGGTTAAAGTATTGCTATATTTTACATCATAAATTAGTATAAAAACGAAAAGTTATGTAGGTTTGATTAGAATTTTACAAACACAAAACCACCCTTAGTTATGTCACTTACAGCTAACAATCCAGATAGAAAATCCTGGTTACACGTAGATAAAAACTCCGATTTCCCAATTCAAAACATTCCATTTGGTGTGTTCCTTACACGTGATGATATTATCACGATCGGTACACGAATTGGAGATACGGCTATAGATTTAGGTGCTTTACACCAATTAGGGTATTTTGAAGGTATTCCGTTAACTGATGATATTTTTCTTCAAGATTCGTTAAACGATTTTATTGCAGACGGCAGAAAAACATGGCGTTTGGTTAGAAACCGAATTGCTGAAATTTTTGATGCAGAAAACAGTGAATTAAAAGACAATAAGAAAAATAAAGAAACGGTTTTGTTCCGTTTGGATGAGATTGAAATGCAATTACCTGTCCAGATTGGTGATTATACCGATTTCTATTCAAGCATAGAACACGCTACAAATGTGGGCACCATGTTCCGCGATCCTGAAAATGCATTAATGCCAAATTGGCTGCATATTCCGGTTGGATATCATGGCAGAAGTTCATCTATTATACCTTCGGGAATTCCAATACACAGACCTCAAGGTCAAACATTGCCAGCTGGTAGTGACACGCCTATTTTTGGTCCAAGTAAATTGGTGGATTTTGAATTAGAAATGGCATTCATAACAACAGATGCTAACGATTTAGGTGAACCGATTCCTATTGCTGAAGCCGAAGAGTATATTTTCGGATTGGTTTTATTCAATGACTGGTCTGCTCGTGATATTCAAAAATGGGAATATGTACCATTAGGACCGTTTTTAGCGAAAAGTTTTGCGTCGTCCATTTCACCTTGGATTGTAACATTAGATGCTTTAGAGCCATTCCGAGTGGAAAGTCCGAAGCCATTAAAACCACAATTACCTTATTTACAATATAAAGGCAAAAAGAGTTACGACATTAAATTAGAAGTTGCTATTAAGCCAAAAACAGCTAAAGAAACGGTTGTTAGTAAGTCCAATTTCAAATATATGTATTGGAATATGTCTCAACAATTAGCACACCACACTGTTAATGGTTGTCCTGTAAATTCAGGTGACATGATGGGTAGCGGTACCATCTCGGGTTCTACACCAGATTCTTATGGATCTATGTTAGAATTGAGTTGGAGAGGTGAAAAACCTGTTAAATTACAAGATGGTTCAGAACGTAAATTTATAAATGATTATGATACCGTAATCATGCGCGGCCATTGTGAAAAAGATGGTACACGAATTGGTTTTGGTGAAGTTTCAACGGAATTATTGCCTATTTATGTTCCCAAAAGCAATAAGTAAAAACACCCTTATTATAAAATAGAAAAGCCCACAAATATCATAATTTGTGGGCTTTTTTTTTATGTCTTTCCATTATATGCGCTAACTCCTGTGTGATATAAAATTACGCATCAAGAACCTTGCTTTTTGCAAGCCTACCTGCAACGACACTAATTATTAAAATTTGTATGGCATGAAATAACATTAATGGCAATAATATCATGCCCAGTATCGCCATATTCCCAAATAGTATTTTAGAAAAAACAGTACCGTGCACTAATGATTTTTTAGTCCCGCAAAACTGCGCGGTAATTTGATCTTCTTTTTTGAGCTTTAATTTTCGAGAAATAAAACCCGTTAAAGTAAAGGCAACAACAAATAACATTAAGACACCAACAAAAATGGCGCTTAAATCCAAAAATGAGACCACACTAAAAATATTGTTATTAAAAGATTCTGCGAAGCTCTTATAAATTATCAATACGATTACAGACTTATCAAATACCGTTAATTTGCTACTGTATTTATGTGCTAATTCACCTAAAAAACGCTGTAATACAAGACCTAAAATTACAGGTATAATGATTTGAACGATGAGTTTGAGGTAAATATCGGTAAAATCAAAATCTGTTTGTGTATTTACAACAAACAAGCCCATCCAGAGTGGCGTAATGACAATTCCAATAATTCCAGATATACTAGCGTTAAAAATGGCTGCTGGTACATTTCCTTTAGCCATAGACACCATAACAACCGATGATGATACCGTTGATGGCAATGCCGCCAAGAAAAAGAAAGCCAACCAAATAGTTTCCTGTTCCTCATTTTGAATCCATGGCCGAAATAACAAAACTAATATTGGAAACATTATAAATGTAGCACCTTGCACTAAAAGATGTAATTTCCAGTTTTGAAGTCCCGCTTTTAACTGTGTCGGATTTAATTTAAGCCCGTAGAAAAAGAATATAAGCGAAATCCCTATCACACTAATAGTATCGATAGGAACATTACTTTCTTGAGCTCCCCATTGTGGAAAAAAATAAGCAATTATAATAGTCCCAATGATAGATAAAACAAATTTATCAATCTTAAATTTCATGATAGTTCCTTTACTTCTAAATGCTAAATTAAATATTTCCTACAAAACAATAAAAAGTAGTTTAAGAACAAAAATAAGCAACTTTCAATCTTAACAGCTCATTTATAAATTCTACTATTTATTTTTTTAAAGCGCTAGTATTAAATGAAAAAGCACGGTTTATTTTACTGCTATAAACCGTGCTTCTTAAAAAGTGTTCTCAATTTACATTAATTCGGGAAATTACTCATATCCATTAATGACATGGTATTATCACGATGATAACGTGCTAATTTTAAAATTCTACTATCTGGCGAATAATGCATTAATTGATTAACAAAAACACCATAATCGCTTAATGTAGAGTACCCAAAAAGTTTACGTCCATATTCGTCATCTAAATCATTTAACTGGCTTGGCTTATACAAGCCATAATACCAACCGGTATTGATATAAAAATCACCTTGAACATTAATAATTCCTAATGAATTAGAAATTTCTGGTAACATACCAACACTTGTTTTAAGTGTCGTAGCATTCATAACTTTTCCGGCCATATCCATTTGTAATACGTAACCAACTCCATATTTAATTAAATCTTGTTCAATAGTAGCAGAACTTCCCGCATACATAGGTTTTTCAACAGTACCTGCTTTATACATAGATTCTAAAACTAAATACATGCTCTCGTCTTTAAAAATGAGTTCCGAAATTTTGACATCTGTAATTTCTGCTGGCGAAAAACCCGTTAAACTTTTATATTGCGTTAACGCTTCCACTTTATTATCATTCAACACTTTCTGGTCTGTAATGCTATACATTAAAAGGCGATTGAATTTTCCGGCACTAACACCAAAAGATTTATCTTCATAAAAAGCTATAAAATAATCCTGACTGCCTATTGAAAATACTTTAGGTTCAAATAAAGCCGTCTTTTCAGGAAATGCTAATTGTTTCATTCCTGCTGAAGTCACTTCAATAACTTGATTCGTTTCCGCTTTAAAACCTTTTTCAATGCGCACTAAAAGTACGTTTCCTGAATTGGTAACAGCTACATGCTTTTCAGTTGTATCTTCAAAAACCACCTCGTTGCTCCAAACTTCGTCACCATTTGTTGTATTATAAACATGGACGATTGTATTTTTCGGCTCTTTACGTTTAGAATAAGGTGTGTAAACTACCGCTGCAAAATGACCATTTTCTGAAATACGAAATGACATATCGCCAGATTTAGAATTAGACTCAATAGCATGCGTGAAAATTAAACGTGAGGTAAAGGCATCCGTTGTTTTATCGAAAACAATTTCATGAACCTCCATTTTGTCGGTCTTACCAGTATAACCATGTGTATAAGCCACCACTTGATTTTCGTTACGTTGATACATACCTAAAAAATTGTACAACGTGCTTGCGCCCATTCCTGGGAATTCAAAGTTAAACGTATCAACCAAGGCATTTTTCTGATCGAATTTGCGTAAAATAATATCATGCTGACTTTGCATGCCATGTTCATTTATCTGGCTGAATAAATAGGTGTTATAATTATCAGCTAAAACAAATTGAGCTTCTTTTTCAGATTCTGGATTAAACGGAAATTTATCGCCATAACTAAAGTTTTGCGCTTGTAATCCGCTAATAACAGCAAAAAGTAAAATTACTAATGTATGTTTCATAAGTTTAATTATTATAGATTTCTTGTTCTAAACGTTCCAATGTTTTTTCATCATCATAGGATAGTTTAATGTTCACTAAATTTTCTTGTAAATCGTTTAAATACTGCTCTGCTTCTACTTTTCTATTTAAAGCAACATGTAGTTTTATCAGGTTGAAATAAACGTATTGTGCTATTTTAGCATTGTAATCCGCTTTGGAGTCTTTGTAATCCACTAAAGTCAATACATTATTCCAAATATCAATTCCTTTTTGCATGTTTTCCATAGCCGAAATGGTCATTCTTGAATTTGGATCTTCTTGAATTTTCTTCAAATTCGTTAAAACATAAATATGTGCTTTCTCTAACTCGTCATAGGTGTTTTTACGATTTTTAACCACTTCCAAATACATCGATTTTCTTTGATTGATATAACCATAACGCTCATTCAAAAGTTGGTTGATTTTTCGCATAACCTTTTCCAAATATTTCTTCTCTTCCCTATTCTTATTAATATTATTTGTTGGGTAATTAGAAATCATTTCGAATTCCGTAAATAAATCCGTTTTGAAATTTTCCTCACCATTTAACGTCACCACAATTTTTGTAGGTTGATTAGCAAAAGATTGTCCAGCATTATCTTGAAAATTCACTTTATCAATTTCTACTTGAACATTTAGAATATTCTGACCACGTTCCAAACCATTAATTACAATTTTACTAGCCAAAATGATGTTATCAACAATGACGTAATCATTTAAATCTGGATCTCTATAAATCGGTTCTGCTGGCTTATAATAGGTTGGTCTATTAGGTAAAACTAATGTCGGTTTTTTTCCTTGATCTGTTAAAGCTAATCGTTCTAATAGTGTTAACTCGCTAAATTCTTTCGATTCTAATTCGAATTTTTCCTTCGCCAGCGTAATATCCGTTTCGTGCTGTTCTAATTTTGTTTTGTATTCTGCTTCACTATCAATTACTTTTTGATCGTAAGCTTCTAATTCATTTTGAAAATCAGTTTTAGATTGCGCAATAACATCTTCAGTTGTAACATTGTATGGTGAATTAACGGTTACAGCATAAAATTGCTGATCGGCTGGAATGGAAACTTCTGGCAATTGCGACACATTAAACTCCACTTTTTCACCTGTAATTCCCTGAGCCAAAATCATTTGAATACTCACAAAAAATAGGCATACTATTAAATAATACTTTTTCATTCTTTTTCTTTTTAAATAGTGTGCAAAAATACGAGTTTTTTAGTGATATAAATGGAATGATGTGGACTATTCAAAATTAGTGTAACAACCAAGATGAAAACGCCTTGTAAATCTGTCTCTAACTAAAGTTCAAAAAAAAACTCTCAATATTTAAATTGAGAGTTTCTTCATAATAATTTACTCAAGACAAAAATCTATTCTTTTTTGTAAATAGTAGTCCCTTCTTTAATAGTTTCCATAACAGAAATATCTTTGATTTCCATTGGCGATACTTTAAGTGGATTTTTATCTAGAATTACTAAATCGGCTAACAAACCTGTTTTGAGCATACCTTTTCTATCTTCCTCAAAATACTGGTAAGCTGCATTACTTGTTATGGCTTGTAAAGCATGAAATGGTGAAATACGTTCATCAGCTCCAATGACTTCGCCTTTTCTGGACAGACGATTTACCGCAGACCAAACAACAAACAACTGATCAATTGGCACTACATTAAAATCTGTATGATTTGTTGGTTTCAACCCTTTAGAAATAGCTGTTTTCATAGGACTAATAAAGGAAGTTTGTTCCAAACCGCGATTTTCAATATGTGCATCAGCAAAAAAGAAGGTATGTTCTGTATATAATGAAGGTATCATTTTATATTCAACATATTTATCAAGTTGATCTGCTCTTACAAATTGTGAATGAACAATAGTTGTTCGTCTTTCTTTTGCTGGGTTTCCGTTACTTGCAAATTCGTGTGCTTTTATACACATATCAATGGCTCCATCTCCATTTGCATGAAAAGTAGATTGCAAGTTATTATCATATACTTTTTTCAACATAGCATTCACCTCATCTTGCGAAAAAGTAGACTCACCTAACCAATCCGTCTCGCCACTTGGTCCACCTGTTAAATACGGTGTTGTAAATAAAGCTGTACGTCCTTGGGGTGATCCATCAATGGTGATTTTAATTCCTCCTAATTTAAATTTATTGTCATAATTTCCAAAAGCATCTACGCCATATGTACTTAAAACACTATCTAATTCTGTAATAAACGGATATGAAACAACATCAATAAACAAGGCGTTATCATCAGCTGCTTTTTTCAGAATAATCACATCAGACAAGTGAGACAATCCCTCTTGAGCGGTTGTAATTCCTGCTTCGGCATAAATCATTTGCCCATCCTTTATTTGTTGCACCAATTCGGCTTCAGATGGTTTTGGTAAATCTTCAAAAATAGGAAGAAATGCCGTTTCCATAATTAATCCGTAAGGTTCATTTGTTCCTGGCTTTCTAACAATGATTCCACCTGGAGGCGTTTCCGTTTTATCCGAAATGTTGAATTTTTCCATGGCTTTAGAGTTAATTACTGCGCCATGTAATGATACGTGCATAACCAAAACTGGATTATTTGGAAAAGCCGCATCCAAATCATCTCTGTTTAGGAGCTTTCCATCTGGCATAATTGTATCATCATAGCCATATCCAATAATTAGTTCGCCTTCAGGAATACTTTTTTCTGTTTGAATATTTTTTAAAGCCTCTACAATACCAGCAACATCATTGGCATTACCAACAGGAGATGGTGAGCAATTAGCTTGGTTACTCATAGATAAGGCATTAATAAAATGACTGTGTGGATCTATAAATCCTGGCAATAAGGTTTTACCTTCAAGATCTATTACTTTATATGAACCAGTAGTTTTCAGCGCTTCGTCAAAACTTCCAGCGAAACTAATTTTTCCGTCCGTTACAACTAGAGATTCAACATACTCAGCAGTTTCGCCAGACATGGTAATAATATCACCATTGTAATAAACGGTTGAAATAGATTTATTTTCGGTGACATTCTTTGAAGTTTCTGAATCTTTGCAGGCAAAAACTAGAAAAGTTATAAAAATGAGAGTAAGTAGTTTTTTCATTGAAATTTGGGTTAATGTTAGTTATAATTCTCTAACAAACATAATTAAAATCAACGTGAATCCTCCATAAAACTAGTTGATTATACTAAAGATATCTATTTAGCTCTAATGCATTAATTCCACCATGACTGGCATGGGCAACGGCTGTGCCATTTCTAATAATTAATAATTGTGGCGACTCATGAAGCACTTGAAACTTATAACCTGTTTCATGACTAACATCACGATAATTCAATAAATCTAAATAATATAAATCCGCATTTAAATCTACATCAAATGCATCAACAAACTGATTCATCACCATTTTACTAATACCACAGCGTGTAGAATGTTTAAATATCATTTGCGTTTTGGTGTTAGATTTTTTAGCAATTTCATCTAATTGTCCAACCGTGGTTAAAGCTTTCCAAGGCAATAACTTTTCCTCTTTAGGCTCACTGGAACCGCCAAATAACTTATTTATAAAACCCATTTTTCTAATTCTAAAATTTGTATCTTAAAGGTAAGTCGAAACAAGTTTACAAATCTTACAAACTGACTAAACGTCACGCTACAACTAGCTTTACGCGACATTTTGTCGCTAAACATGAAGTGGTAAGATTATTGACTTATAGCTATCAAACACAACAACTAGTAATAACAAAACATATAAACACATCCCTTAAAACGGATTATATACTATTATGAATTTAAATAATTATACCATAAAATCACAAGAAGCCATTCAGCAAGCCCAACAGCTTGCCCAAGGGTTTGGACATCAACAAATAGAAAATGAACATATTTTTAAAGCGCTTTTTAATATTGATGAAAACGTTTTACCGTTTCTATTAAAAAAGTTGAATGTAAACATTCCAATTTTAGAACAGGCTCTAGATAAGCAACTAGAAAGCTTTGCTAAAGTATCTGGTGGCGAAATTATGCTTTCACGAGAAGCAGGAAAAACCTTAAATGAAGCAGCAATAGTGGCAAAAAAAATGACCGATGAATATGTTTCAATCGAACATTTAATATTGGCTATTTTTAAATCGACCAGTAAAATTGCCCAAATGCTAAAAGATCAAGGTGTTTCTGAAAAGCACTTAAAAGCTGCTATTGAAGAATTACGTCAAGGTGATCGTGTAACATCTCAAAGTCAAGAAGAAACGTATAATTCATTGAATAAATACGCCAAAAACCTGAACCAGTTAGCCAAAGAAGGTAAATTAGATCCAGTTATTGGTCGTGATGAAGAAATACGACGCATACTTCAAATTTTATCTCGAAGAACCAAAAACAACCCCATTTTAGTAGGTGAACCAGGAACTGGTAAAACCGCTATTGCGGAAGGTTTAGCACATAGAATTGTAGATGGTGATATTCCTGAAAATTTAATCGACAAACAAATTTTCGCTTTAGATATGGGAGCTCTTATTGCAGGCGCCAAATATAAAGGTGAATTTGAAGAACGTTTAAAAGCTGTTATCAAAGAAGTAACAACTAGCGAAGGCGACATTGTTCTTTTTATTGATGAGATCCATACCCTTGTAGGTGCAGGTGGTGGTCAAGGCGCTATGGATGCTGCCAATATTTTAAAGCCAGCATTAGCGCGTGGTGAACTACGTGCTATTGGAGCTACAACTTTGGACGAGTATCAAAAATACTTTGAAAAAGATAAAGCATTGGAACGTCGTTTTCAGAAAGTAATGGTGGATGAGCCAGATACGGAAAGCGCCATTTCTATCCTTCGTGGAATTAAAGAGAAGTATGAAACACACCATAAAGTTCGTATAAAAGATGAAGCTATCATTGGTGCTGTGGAATTATCAGAACGATACATTACCAACCGTTTTTTACCAGATAAAGCTATTGACTTAATGGACGAAGCAGCTGCTAAATTACGAATGGAAATCAATTCCAAACCAGAAGAATTAGATGTGCTGGATAGAAAAGTGATGCAGTTGGAAATTGAAATTGAAGCCATTAAGCGTGAAAAAGATGAAACGAAATTAAAAACGTTACGTGCTGATTTAGCAAACTTAAAAGAAGAACGCAACGAGCTGAATGCCAAATGGAAAAGCGAAAAAGAAGTCGTAGATAATATCCAAACGGCAAAATCCGATATTGAAGAATTTAAACTAGAAGCCGAACGCGCTGAACGAGATGGTGACTATGGCAAAGTAGCTGAAATTCGCTATGGAAAAATAAAAGAAGCACAAGAACGTTTGGAAACCCTTCAAAAGGAATTGCAAGCCAATCAAAGTGAAAGTTCCTTAATAAAAGAAGAAGTCACTTATGATGATATTGCCGAAGTGGTAGCTAAATGGACGGGTATTCCAGTAACTAAAATGTTACAGAGTGAACGTGAAAAGCTTTTAAAATTAGAAGACGAACTTCACAAACGTGTTGTTGGTCAAGAAGAAGCTATTGTTGCGGTTAGTGATGCCGTAAGACGCTCTAGAGCTGGTTTACAAAATCCACAAAAACCGATTGGTACCTTCCTGTTTTTAGGAACAACAGGTGTGGGTAAAACGGAATTAGCAAAAGCATTGGCTGAATATTTATTCGATGATGAAGCGGCTATGACCAGAATTGACATGAGTGAATACCAAGAGCGTCATGCGGTGAGCAGATTGGTTGGTGCACCTCCAGGATACGTTGGTTATGATGAAGGTGGTCAGTTAACAGAGGCTGTAAGACGTAAGCCATATTCAGTTGTTTTATTAGATGAAATTGAAAAGGCGCACCCGGATACTTTCAATATTTTATTGCAAGTATTGGACGAAGGTCATTTAACGGATAATAAAGGGCGACTTGCAGATTTTAAAAACACGATTATCATTATGACCTCCAATATGGGAAGTCAGATAATTCAAGAGAAATTTGAAGCGACAAAAGATGTTGATGCCGCTATGGAACTAGCAAAAATAGAAGTGCTTGGTTTGCTAAAACAAAGCGTGAGACCTGAATTTTTAAACCGTATTGATGATACCATTATGTTTACACCTTTAACCCAGGAAAACATAACAGAAATTGTAGGACTACAATTAAAAGGCATTACCAAAATGATAGGAAAACAAGGCATCACGTTTGATGCAACACCAGAAGCCATTGCCTATTTAGCTAAAAAAGGCTACAATCCAGAATATGGTGCGCGACCGGTTAAACGTGTGATTCAGAAAGAAGTTTTAAATGAATTAAGTAAAGAAATTTTATCTGGAACTGTTTCAACAGACAGTATTATTCTACTAGATGCTTTTGATGATAAATTAGTTTTTAGAAATCAAGGTGATTTAGTAAACGAAGACTATTAAAGTTTCCTTAAAACGAAAATAAATAATCCGAAAGAACGTTTTCATTAATAAGTTGGTTAGTTAGTTTGAAAAAGCAATGTAAATCCCTAAAGGGATGCACGTTGCTTTTTTTTATATGAGTTTTTGAGATTTTGCATTTCAAAAATTTTTGCTTATTTTCTTAGTATATACAGTTATAACATTAAAATCAACATTTAAGAATAAAATAGCGTAAGTTTATTTTAGCTTAAAATTAAAACAAAAGATATGGGCATGTTTCATTATTACGATTTACCAGGTGCTGAAATTTTTGTTTTTGACGATTTTCTTATTTGCCAAATAGGTGAAGGCATGGAAATCCATCCAGAACATAATACAAACTTAAAAGAAGTGATTGAAAAGCATTTTTTAGGTAAACATATTGGCTATATATCCAATCGCGTAAACTCCTATTCAGTAGACCCGCTGACTTATGTTGAAACGGAAAAAATCCCCAATTTATTAGCTATGGCTATAATTCCTGAAACCGAAATTATGCGAAAGAATGCCGAATATGAACGTAATTTTTATGATAAACCTTATGAAATATTCGATTGTTTAGGTGATGCTATTAATTGGATTCATTGTCTTATTAGAGAAAAAACAAATTCATAAATAGAAAAAGCCGCATACAAGCGGCTTTTTCTATTTTGATAATTTAGCAAGTCAATTAGAATTTTCTACCAATACCCAAACCAACTACTAATGGGTTAATATCTACCTCTACTGGTAAAATACCTGCTCCAGTATTTACTTCAACATCTGTTGAAATTAATAATTGTTTCACATCTAGGTTTAAAAACCACTTGTCATTTAGATTGTAATCAACTCCTACTTGAAATGAAAATCCAACCGTGTTCTCATAGTCCATATCAACAACATCACCTTCATCTATACCGTAAAAAATGGTGTAATTAATACCAGCACCTAAATAAGGTTTAAAATCACCAAAATAAAAGTGGTATTGTAAATTTAATGTTGGAGGCAATAACCACGCATGACCTAAATCGGTTGTTCCTAAATTGTTACCAACTTCCACATCGTGTTTAGTAGTTGCTAAAATTAATTCAGCAGCTATGTTTTTAGTAAAGAAGTATGTAAAATCTAATTCTGGAACAAAAGTCGTGGAAATATCCACATCCGCACCTGGTAAATTATCTCCTGGTTGAGGGATAACAGCAATCACTCTAAAACGTGCTTGCCACTTACTGTAATCATCATTGGAAGATTGAACCTCTTGAGCCTGCGCATTAAACACAAATGCAAACACTAATAATGCACTAAAAATTATTTTTTTCATGATATAAAGTTTAAAATTATACCTCAAAAGTAATTTCAATAAAACCTTTAAATACTGACAAAAATCATAGATGAAAATTCCACCCACTAATATGCTATGAGTCAATGAACTAAATTTGCTAAATAAATTAAACATTCTAAACCCGTATAAAATTTGCTAAATTTTTAATAAAGTTTATCGATTAAGTTAAAAAGATAAGCAGTTAATCGTATTTTTACAGCACCTTAACCTAATTATCTCAATCATGAACATTAATAATTATATTGATCACACACTCCTTAAACCTACTGCTACACAAAAAGAAATAAAAACCCTTTGTGACGAAGCCAAAGAACATCGTTTCTTTAGTGTTTGTGTTAATGGTTTTTATGTACCTTTAGCTAAAGAACTTTTAACAAAATCCAATGTTAAAGTATGTGCTGTTGTTGGCTTTCCATTAGGAGCCATGACAACCGAAACAAAAGTTTTTGAAGCAAAGAAAGCTATTGAAGATGGTGCTGATGAAATTGATATGGTTATTAATATTGGTATGCTTAAAAGCAAAAGTTACGTTAATGTTTATACAGATATTCGCGATGTAAAAGTGGCTATTGGCGCTAAAACGTTAAAAGTAATATTAGAAATTAGTGAATTATCAAAAAACGAAATCATTAAAGCTTGTCAGATTTGTCTGGATGCTAAAGCCGATTTTATAAAAACATCAACTGGATTTTCAAAAGGTGGTGCTACATTAACGGCTGTTAAAATGATTCGTAAAACGATAAAAGATGGTGCAAAAATAAAAGCATCAGGCGGTATTCGTAATCTAGGAACTGCTAAAAAATATATTGAAGCTGGTGTAGACAGAATAGGTGCATCATCAGGTGTTTCTATAATGGAGGAATTAGCCAAGCAATAACAAAAAATCAATCAGATTATGAGTGTACATATTGAAGCCAAAAAAGGAGAAATTGCTGAAACCATTCTTTTACCTGGCGATCCACTTCGTGCAAAATGGATAGCCGAAACGTTTTTAGACAACCCAAAATGTTTCAATAAAGTCCGCAATATGTTTGGTTATACAGGAACTTTTAATGGGAAACCAATATCTGTTATGGGTACCGGAATGGGGGTTCCAAGCATTTCTATTTATGCACATGAACTTATTAATGAATTTGGTGTAAAAAACTTAATTCGTGTTGGTAGCGCTGGTTCATACCAAGAACATGTAAAAGTTAGAGATATTGTTTTAGCCATGGCTGCATCATCAAATTCTGGTGTTAATGAATTACGTTTTGGTGGTGCCGATTACGCACCAACCGCCGATTATAATTTATTCCAAAAGGCAGTTGATATAGCCAAAACCAAAAACATTCCTATTAAAGCAGGAAACGTTTTTACTTCGGATGAGTTTTATGCCGACAATTTTGAGTCTTATAAAAAGTGGTCTAAATTTGGTGTCCTTTGTGTAGAAATGGAAACCGCTGGATTATACACCATTGCTGCCAAACACAATGTTAATGCATTGACTATTTTAACCATTTCAGATTCTTTAGTAACTGGTGAACGTACCACAAGTCAAGAACGCGAAACCACATTTAAAGACATGATTTCTATTGCTTTAGATTTAGCTTAATCATAAATATGATGCATATGAAATTTTTAATACCTCTTATTCTTATTGGTTTCTTTACTGTATCAAGTTGTGCAATAAAATCGGATGATACCACATTAACAACTCTCTACTTTATACGTCACGCAGAAAAAGACCGAAGCAATCTAGAAAACAAAAACCCACATTTAACAGCTAAAGGAAACGAGAGAGCCAAATACTGGGCGGAAGTTCTTAAAAATGTGAAATTTGATGCTATTTATTCAACTGATTATACACGAACTATTGAAACAGCTTCACCAACGGCCAAAAACAATAATCTAAAAATTCAGATTTACGATGCTAACACATTAAATGCTGATAAATTGTTAAGAGAAAATAGAGGTAACAACGTGCTTATTGTTGGCCATAGTGATACGACACCCAAATTTGTAAATAAATTTTTAGGAACTGAAAGTTATCAAGATATTGATGATAGTAACAATGGAAATTTGTACATCCTAACGATTACAAATACCATGATCACGGATTTACTTCTGAATGTGGACCCTCAATGATATTCTCCAATTTTATTTTAGAGAGCAATTTTAATTGTTGTTTTTCAAACAAATCATCCAAATCTTCTACTGAAACACCTTCGGCTTCTGATTTATAATTATTGTAATCCACAAAGCGCAAACCTGCTACATAGCGTTCGTTAAAGGCTTCACGGAAACGAAATCCAACGCCATCTTCTTCTTGATACGAATAGGCTAAATAATCTACTTTAAAGGTTTTGGTTTGAATCCAATATATAAATTCGTCTTCAAAATCTTCTCCGCCACCCTCTTCATTAAAAGTGACTTTAATTTTGTAGTATGGCACGTCTTTTATTGTAACCTTCCCTATTAATTGCTTATTTACAGCAGCATCATTTAAACCATGAGGTAGTATGGCGAAATAATGAACTGAATTCACAGACGCACTTAATTTTGCTGCAGTAGTATCAGCTAACATAACCTGTTTTTCGTCAATATATCGTTCAAATCCATTATTATCAATATAGTCTTGAACAAACCCAACAGAATCTTTATGAAACTCCCTAATCAAAGAATAATAACCATTATAACGAGCGGCATGATATTGTATATCTCTAAATTGAAAGGAATAAGACGACCTGTCCAACTTATTACCACCAGCAACTTTTATGGCTTTTTTTACAATTTCGTTAGCTGTCAGTTCTTTTTTAGAAGACTCACAACTAGCCATAAATAAAACGATTAATATAAGGGCTATATGTTTCATGTTTAATATATTTCTAATTTCTGTCGTAAATCTAATGAATACTTACAGCATAAATTCGAAAAGCAATCATAATTTATTTACCTTTGAATTCTATGCAGAATACCATAAACATAAAGAATAAAAAGGCTAAATTTCAATATGAAATTTTAGATAAATACACTGCTGGTATAGTATTGACTGGTACTGAAATAAAATCTATTAGAGATAGTAAAGCGTCCATAGCAGAAAGTTTTTGCGAGTTTAATGAACAAGGCGAATTATTCGTTATCAATATGACGGTTGAAGAATATATGTATGGCACATATTATAACCACAGACCAAAAGCAGAACGTAAATTATTACTGAACAAACGTGAACTTAAAAAATTGGAAAAAGAGGTTAGAAATACGGGTTTAACCATTATTCCATTACGTTTATTCATTAATGATAAGGGCTACGCAAAACTCGTTATTGCTTTGGCTAGAGGTAAAAAATTATTCGACAAACGTGAAACCATTAAAGATCGGGATAATAAAGTCCGTTTAGATCGTATTAAGAAAAGCTTTTAAAGTATACTCATGAAGAAAACCCTCGTAATTATGGTCTTTTTAATGACTGTTTCGCAAATTCATGCTCAAATTCTATTAGATCCAAATTCTCGAAAAGTTGGTAGTGTTGATGCTATTATTAATGAACTTTACAACGTTAATTCTGGTAAAAAAGGATACGACCGTAATTGGTCCGATTTTAAATATTTATTTTATCCAGGCGCAAAAATTATCCCTACAGGCACCAGTTTAGACGGGAATCATTTAGCAAAATTCATGACACCTGATGAGTATAAAAAAAACTCTGAAGAATGGTTAAAAGAAAATGGGTATTATGAGAAAGAAATAAATCGAAAAATGGAAGTTTTCGGTAATATTGCTCATGTTTTCAGCACGTTTGAAGCCTACCATAGCCCTACAGATCCTTATCCTGCACTTCGCGGCATTAAAAGTATTCAGCTATTGAATGATGGTTTACGTTGGTGGATTGTTAACGTTTATTGGATGCAGGAAACCCGTACTAAACCAATTCCACGCGATTATTTACCAGATTAATTATCTCACATTATTTATCAGGATATGTTTTATGAGAATAGGCCGAAAATTACTTTAGAGAAATCGACATTAGATATTTTTCTCGATGTTTTTTCGTTTGGAATTCTTCTTCTAGCCCTATTGTATACCATTTTAAATTATAGCCAATTACCAGAACAAGTTCCGATGCATTTTAACCATTCTGGGAAAATAACCCGTTATGGCGATAAAAGTAGTATTTGGTTTCTTAATTTAATAGGTTTTGCAACCGTTTATGGACTTTTTTATTTGAATAAATTTCCGCATATTTTTAATTATGCACAGAAAATTACCACCGAAAATGCCAAGAAATTATATGTAGAAGCTACGCGATTAATACGTTTTTTAAACGTCAGTATTGCTTTATTATTTGCAATCATTTCTTTTGAAATCGTTCAAGTCAGCTTAGATAAAACCGAATCTATAAGTCGTTTTTCCAATTACCTATTAATGGGAATTGTTATCTTAATGACCATAGGTCCATTAAGATATGTCGTATTGAGTTTAATAAAGAAAAAGATCTAGTTTTTATCTTCTAATAGAGGTACAAATCTAAATTCGCCGTACTCATGTTTTTCGAATTCTTTGATACCTTTTCTAATAAATAAGGTCATGGTTTGAACATCATCTCCAACAGGAATAACCAATCGTCCACCAATTGCCAATTGACTCAATAACGGATTAGGAACAAACGGCGCGCCAGCCGTAACAATAATTCCTTTAAATGGTGCTTCTTCTTTTAGGCCAATGTAGCCATCACCAAAAATTAATTTTTTAGCACGATATCCTAATTTCGGTAAAAATTTACTTGTTTTTTTAAACAGTTCATGCTGCCTTTCAATGCTGTAAACTTGTGCACCAAGCTCACATAAAACAGCTGTCTGATAGCCACTTCCGGTACCAATTTCTAAAATTTTATCACCTTTTTCTATTTGTAGTAATTCCGATTGAAATGCCACTGTGTACGGTTGCGAAATAGTTTGGTCTGCAGCAATAGGGAACGCTTTATCTTGATAGGCATGATCTAAAAAACCAGAATCCATAAACAAATGACGCGGAATTTTACCAATAGCATTTAGTACTTCAGTATTTGTAATTCCTTTATCTTTAACAACCTGAACTAGCTGTTGGCGCATGCCTTTATGCTTAAATGTATCCTTCAAAATATCTTTTTTTTAAAGTCTAAAATTACACAAACATTTCATGGGTTAAAATTAAAATCAGTCTAAATTATCCACATTTTAGAATCTTATATTTTATGTCAATTTTCACAGAAATAAATAGCGAAAACCTTATTTTTGTTCAAAACGATAAAAAATGATAAAAGCTGGTGTTTTAGGCGCAGGCCATTTGGGTAAAATTCATTTACGATTATTAAACCAATCTGATAAATACGAATTAGTTGGTTTTTACGATGCCGATGAAGAAAATGCAAAGAAAGTAGAAGCTGAATTTGGATATAAATACTTCAACTCTATTGAAGCGCTTATTGCAGCTGTTGATATGGTAGATATTGTAACTCCTACCCTTTCGCATTACGATTGTGCCAAAAAAGCGATTGCACAAGGCAAGCATATTTTTATTGAAAAACCCATTACTAATACGGTTGAAGAAGCAGAAGAAATTCGCGAACTTCTTGCCCAACACAATATTCGTGGGCAAGTTGGACATGTGGAACGTTTTAATCCGGCTTTTATAGCGGTTAAAGATAAAATTGAAAACCCAATGTTTATTGAAGCGCATCGTTTGGCCGAATTTAATCCGCGTGGCACAGATGTTCCTGTCGTATTAGATTTAATGATTCATGATATTGATATTATTTTGAGTGTCGTGAAATCTAAAGTTAAAAGTGTCTCAGCTAGTGGTGTTTCGGTTATTAGTGACACACCAGATATTGCCAATGCCCGAATTGAGTTTGAAAATGGCTGCGTTGCCAATTTAACAGCAAGTCGTATTTCTTTAAAAAATATGCGTAAAACACGTTTCTTTCAACGTGATGCTTATATTTCTGTTGATTTTCTAGAAAAGAAATGTGAAGTTGTCAAAATGAAGGATGCACCAGAAATTCCTGGTGATTTTGATATGGTATTACAAAATGCTGAAGGTATCAAAAAGCAAATCTATTTTGACAATCCAGAAGTAACAAATAATAACGCCATTTTAGACGAATTGGAAACTTTTGCTGATGCTATCAACAACAACACCACACCCGTAGTTACACTTCATGATGGTACAGAAGCTTTACGTGTAGCAACAATGATAATTGACCAATTTTAATCCCATTCTTAATACTTTCCTATCGGGAAGAAGTGGAAAAAGATACATTTCTATAGGTTTAAAAAACAAACATATCAGTTCCAGATTAGTCCAGAACTAAAAAATATAACATTAACAGCATTCCTTTTTTGAAAGGAATAAAAAGATTTTTTTTATGAAAAACATTGCAGTAATAGGAGCCGGAACCATGGGAAATGGTATTGCACATACCTTTGCCCAAAGCGGTTTTAAAGTTCAATTAATTGATATTAGTGAAGCCTCATTAAAAAGAGGCATGGATACCATTTCTAAAAATTTAGATCGTATGGTTTCAAAAGAAAAAATTACAGAAGCTCAAAAGCAAGAAACGTTAAATAATATTACCACCTATACAGATGTGGCTGAAGGCGTTGAATATGCGAGTTTAGTAGTGGAAGCAGCAACAGAAAATATTGATTTGAAGCTTAAAATTTTCAAGCAACTGGATGAGGCTTGTTCAGAAGATACGATTTTGGCAACCAACACATCGTCTATTTCTATTACACAAATAGCAGCGGTTACAAACAGACCAAGTCAAGTAATTGGCATGCATTTTATGAATCCCGTTCCGATTATGAAGTTAGTTGAAATTATTCGTGGTTATAACACGAGTGATGATGTAACAAATACCATTATGGATCTATCTAGAAAATTAGGAAAAACCCCAACGGAAGTTAATGATTATCCTGGTTTTGTGGCCAACCGAATTTTAATGCCTATGCTAAATGAATCTATTGAAACGTTATACAATGGTGTTGCTGGTGTTGAAGAAATTGATACGGTTATGAAATTAGGTATGGCACACCCAATGGGTCCATTACAGTTAGCTGATTTTATTGGATTAGATATCTGTTTATCTATTCTAAATGTGATGTATGACGGCTTTAAAAACCCAAAATATGCACCTTGCCCATTGTTAGTAAATATGGTAAGAGCTGGTAAACTAGGTGTTAAATCTGGTGAAGGTTTTTATGATTATTCTGAAAGTCGTAAGGCCGAACATGTGGCGAAGCAGTTCCTAAAATAAGAGTTGAGGTTTGAGGTGACTTGACACTACGACAAATTAATAACTAGTAAAATGAGATTTCCGCTTTCGCGGAAAGTAAACATGGCTAAAATAATTCCTTTTAAAGCAGTTCGTCCAACGCGAGACAAAGTCAGTCTTGTTGCTGCGCGATCCTATCAAAGCTATACGCTAGAACAACGAGAATCTCGTTTACGCGATAATCCGTTTTCATTTTTACATATAGTAAATCCTGGCTATCGTTTTGACAAAGAAATATCTGGCATTGAGCGCTATTCGTTAGTTAAGAACAGATATTTGGAATTTAAGGAAGATTCTATTTTTGTCCAAGATGAGCAGCCTGCTTATTACGTATATAAAATTGTAGATCGGGAAAATCAGGAATTTAATGGTATTGTAGCTGCTGTGAGTGCCGTAGATTATGAAAATAATGTAATTAGAAAACACGAGGATACCATTGAAAATCGTGAAGTAATTTTTAAAGATTACCTTAAAACAGTTGGTTTTAATGCCGAACCTGTACTCCTAACCTATCCTGATAATTCCGTTATAAAAGGCATAATTTCTAAAAAACAAAAGGAACGCGCGGAATACGAATTTACAACTACCTACAGAGATACGCATTACTTATGGAAGGTTGATAAACCAGAACTACTTGATAGCATTGAAGCAGAATTTAAAAAAATGCCTCATATTTATATTGCAGATGGTCATCATAGATCATCATCGTCCTATTTGTTATATAAGGATTTGAAAGCTGCAAATCCAGACCATCAAGGCAATGAACCGTATAGTTTTTTCATGAGCTATTTGATTCCAGAATCGGATTTACGGATTCATGAATTCAACCGGTTGATTAAAGATTTGAATGGTTTATCTAAAGAAGCGTTTTTAATTGAATTAGATACCATGTATCGAATTGAAAATCGCGGTACAATTCCTTATAAACCGTCTAAAAAACATCATTTTAGCATGTATTTAGATGGTGAATTTTATTCACTTTATTTACGGAAATCGGCCTACAATACCGGAACCTCATTAGATGGTTTGGATGCTCAAATTCTTTTTAAAACCATTTTAGAGCCTATTTTAGGAATTGAAGATTTACGAAACGATAACCGCATTATGTATATAAATGGCAAAAAAGACATTGTAAACATAAAGAATAATGTGGATAGCGGCAATTTTTCTGTTGGGTTTGGTATGGTTCCTGTTACTATAGAGGAAATGAAACAAATTGCTGACGACGGTTTAAAAATGCCACCAAAATCGACATTTATTGAGCCTAAATTACGCAGTGGTGTCACCATTTACGAATTTTAATGAAATACTTTTATTTTCTCATATTTAGTATAATTACAGGCGCTGTATGTTCTCAAAATGTACGCGACACAACGATTCATGAAATCATTTATCCGTCATTATATGCTAACTATGAATTGGCTAAAAGTGAAATATTAAAGCTAGAAGAAACGTATGGTTATGAAACTAATTTAAAGTATTTTCTTTTAGACCGAAGTTTTGAAAATGGTGATATAGAATTTTTTAAAACCGAATTAACGATTCTCGTTAGAGATTATGGCTTTAATTTAGCCTACGAACCCGAAGACAAAACCTATTATGAATCTATTACAACTGGTGATTTAGCAAATTGGTTTAAACCCATGTACCTGAAAAATCATTTTATCTGGTTGGATAACAACTTTTTAAAGCAAGCCGATTTACAACAGTTAAATAGTTTAAAAGACAAAACAGGCATGTATTCCAAGGTACGTTATGCCCTGGATCAAAAAGTCACATTAGATTCTGTGCAAAAACAAGAACAGGAAAAAGTATTTGAAGATATAGCATTCGAGAATTTATCTGAGTTATATGCACTAACCAGAAAAATTGATAAATATCCAACTGGGAAAAATTTCGCATTAATTCAAAATAGTTTCGCACTATTAGAATATCAAAATTTTGGGATTGAGCGTAATTTTGAAAGAACGTGGATACTTTTTGAACCCTTTTATAAAAAGGCTTATTTAGAACACGCTATAGATTATATCATTTATAAAAATTATGATAATTATAGTTTCATTCATTATAAAAATCAGCGCTACGGTTTAATATCCATTTTTGATATTCCGGAAGACTATCAAGACGATTTGTTTTCAATTCCCATTCGCGATTTAGAATTTGCCAATAAAATAAAATCAGATTTTAATTGGAAAAAATAACATATACCATGTCCATTAAACAGAATTTACTAGATATAAAAACACAAACCCCAGAACATGTAACACTTGTGGCTGTCTCGAAAACAAAACCCAATAGTGATATTATGGAAGCCTATGATGCTGGTCAGCGTGTTTTTGGCGAAAATAAAATTCAGGAAATGGCTGATAAATTTGAAGCCTTACCGAAAGATATTTCTTGGCACATGATTGGACATGTACAGCGCAATAAAGTGAAGTATATGGCGTCATTTGTGAACTTAATTCATGGCATGGATAGTTTTAAACTCCTTAAAGAGATTAACAAACAAGCCAAAAAAGAGACACGCGTTATAGACTGCCTCTTACAGATAAAAATTGCAGAAGAAGATGCTAAATTTGGTATGGCAAAAGTAGATGCTATAAACATGTTGCAATCTGATGCCTTCAAGGAGCTTCAAAATGTTCGGATCACTGGTGTTATGGGAATGGCAACCTTTACGGATGACCAGAAACAAGTTACGGCAGAATTCAACAGACTAAAAACCATTTTTGACGAACTCAAAACCCTTCACTCTAATTTAGAAATTATTTCTATGGGCATGAGTGGTGATTATGAGTTAGCAATAAACTGCGGAAGTAATATGATTCGTGTAGGAAGTAGTATCTTTGGCGAACGAAATTATTAAAGCTTAAAAAAACAAATTACATCTAATACAAATTAAATAATAGCAAACTTATTTACGCAATTCTCGACATAGAAACCACTGGTGGAAAATACAATGAAGAAGGTATTACTGAAATAGCCATTTACAAATTTGATGGTCATAAGGTGGTGGACCAATTTATTAGTTTAGTAAACCCCGAACGTGAAATTCAGCCCTTTGTGGTTAACCTAACAGGTATTAACAGTAAAATGTTACGTACAGCTCCCAAGTTTTATGAGGTAGCTAAACGTATTGTTGAAATGACTGAAGATTGCATTATTGTTGCGCACAATTCACAATTTGATTATCGGATTTTAAAAACTGAATTCACACGATTAGGGTTTCCGTTTAAACGCAAAACGCTATGTACGGTCGAGTTATCAAAAATATTAATTCCAGGACAAGACTCTTACAGTTTAGGAAAGTTAGCACGTTCATTGGGAATTCCAGTAAGCGACAGACATCGCGCCAATGGTGATGCCATGGCAACGGTGAAATTATTTAAAATGTTGCTTTCAAGGGATTTAGAGAAGTTAATTGTAAAAGATGCTATTCAAGTTGAAGCGAAAAAAGAAATTGCTGCTAACCTAAAAAACATTATTAAAGAGCTTCCTCATATTACTGGGGTTTATTACATTTATAATGCAGATGGTACTATTATTTATATTGGAAAAAGCAATAATATTAAAAACAGAATCAGTCAGCATTTTACCAGCAGTAGTACGAAATCAAAAAAACTTCAACGGGATGCCGCTGCGGTAACATACGAACATACGGGTAGCGAATTGGTTGCATTATTAAAAGAAAGCGAGGAAATAAAACGAAATAAACCCATATTTAATAGGGCTCTACGCCGAAATATTTTTACTCATGCGCTGTATTCTTTCAAGGATGCTAATGGATATATTAATTTAATGATAGATAAGGCCGATGGTCGTAAAAAACCAATCACAACCTTTACAAATAGACAAAGTGCGAAAAGTTTCTTATTTAATGCGGTAGAAGAATTTCAATTGTGTCAGAAATTAACAGGACTCTATCCAACAAAAAATAGTTGTTTTAATTATGATATTAAACAATGTTTAGGCGCTTGCATACAAGAGGAATCTCCGGAAGATTATAATAAACGTGTTTTACAGTTAATTGCTAAAAATAGCTATAGTGATCAAAATATCGTTATTATTGATCGCGCGCGTGAGGTGGATGAACGCAGTGCTATTCTTATTGAAAATGGCCTTTTTAAAGGTGTAGGGTATTTCAATTTAAATTATCAAATAACGAATATGGATGTATTACAATCTGTAATTACACCCATGGAAAACAATCGTGACGCCCAACATATTATCAAGAGTTATATAAGGAAAAATAAAAAACTGAAAATTATAAAACTGAATAACTAAATAGTTGTTATAAACTTTTAGTATTTTTAAAATTATGGGTACAAAACCTTATAAGAGATGGCAAGGTAGACTTCATGAAATAATTTATGAGGCAGATACACCTGCTGGAAAATTATTTGATGTTGTTTTACTGATTGTAATTATTGCCAGTATCCTGTTGGTAATGCTAGAAAGTGTTAAGAGCATTGATGCGCAATACCACATGTTTTTAAATATTTCGGAGTGGATAATTACAATACTCTTTACCATTGAATATATTCTACGAATCGTTACAGTAAAAAAGCCACTAAAATATATTACTAGTTTTTATGGTATTATTGATTTATTATCAACACTTCCAAAATATTTATCACTAATTTTTGCTGGTACTCATGCTCTAGTTGCCTTACGTGCGTTACGTTTATTACGTGTGTTTAGAATTTTAAAACTAGCACGCTTTATGGGTGCTTCCAATCATTTAGCAGCTGCTATTAAATCTAGTCGTGCTAAAATATCCGTATTTCTATTTGCTGTGGTTATTGTAGCTACCATTTTTGGTACAATTATGTATCTCGTAGAAGGAGAAGCTAGTGGTTTTAATAATATCCCTAGAAGTATATATTGGAGTATTGTAACATTAACAACTGTAGGATATGGTGATATTGCACCTGTTACACCATTAGGTCAATTTATTGCCTCTTTTATTATGGTATTGGGTTATGGGATTATTGCCGTCCCAACTGGAATTGTTTCTGCAGAATACACCAGAAAAATGAATAAAGATGATGCTAAAAGTGCAACTGTTCCAAATGCCCTGCCACCTCATCCTAGTGAAGTAGATTTAAACTCATTATCTTGTTCCAACTGTTTAGCTCAAGACCACAAGGATAACGCGAAATTTTGTCATAAATGTGGGCATTCTTTAGAATTACAACCTACAAAATAGCACTGAAAAATTAAGTATGCCTGAAAAATATCTTATTGCCATTGTTGGTCCTACAGCTATCGGTAAAACGGCTTTGAGCATTAAACTTGCACAGCATTTTAACACCGAAATTATCTCGGCAGATTCCAGGCAATTTTTCAAAGAAATGCAAATTGGAACGGCTGCTCCTACCGCTTTAGAACTCCTAGCTGCCAAACATCATTTTATTCATCATAAATCCATTGAAGACGCTTATAGTGTCGGTGCTTTTGAAAAAGAAGCTATAAACACCTTATCTGATTTGTTTAAAAAACAGGAGGTTGTTATCATGGTTGGTGGATCTGGATTATATGTAGATGCCGTTATAAACGGTCTTGATGAATTTCCCAAAGTGGATAAAAATATTAGAACGGAATTAAACGCGCAATTAGAAGCCGAAGGTTTACAAGTACTACAATCTCAATTAAAAGAATTGGATGCAGACACGTATGCAAAAATAGCTTTAGATAACCCGCAACGTGTAATTCGCGCTTTAGAAATTTGCATTGGTACGGGAAAACCGTATTCGTCGTTTTTGAAAAAAGCATCAATTAAACGAAACTTTAAAACTATAACTATTGGCTTAACTGCAGAACGAGAAACGATTTACGAGCGTATTAATAAGCGTGTCGATATCATGATGCAACACGGTTTGCTTGATGAAGTAAAAAGCCTAGAAACGAAATCTCATTTAAATGCATTAAACACAGTTGGGTACAAAGAGCTTTTCAATTATTTGAATAATGAATGGACGTTCGATTTTGCTATTTCAGAAATCAAAAAAAATAGTCGCCGATTTGCAAAAAGACAACTTACATGGTTTAAACGAAATAAAGATACGCTTTGGTTTGATTACGAAACCGATATTAAAACGATTATTACCGATATAGAATCTGAAATTAACGCATAAAAAAACCAGCTGAATTAGCTGGTTTTCTTTTTATAATAAGAAATATTAATCTTCTGATTCCGTATTTATTACTAATCTAAAACCTTCACCGTGAATATTAAGTATTTCTACTTTATCATCTAGTTTTAAATACTTACGTAATTTAGCAATGTAAACATCCATACTACGTGAGGTGAAGTAATTATCATCACGCCAGATTTTTGTTAAAGCTAACTCACGTGGCATTAAATCATTTTCATGTAAAGCCAACAAGCGTAAAAGCTCATTTTCTTTAGGTGATAATTTAATTTGTTCGCCACCATTATAGGTTAAAAAACGCAGTTTCGAATTTAATTCAAATCCACCAATAGTAAATTGAAATTGCTTACTATCTGCAACCGTTTCAGTCGCTTTACGCTGCATGATTGCTTTAATCTTCATCAGCAGCACTTCACTATCAAATGGTTTATTTAAGTAATCGTCAGCACCTACTTTATACCCTTTTAAAACATCTTCTTTCATAGCTTTAGCTGTTAAGAAAACAATAGGCACTTCCGTATTTTTCTCACGAATTTCTTTTGCTAACGTAAAACCATCTTTATATGGCATCATCACGTCTAAAATACACAAATCGAAATCATCTTTTTTGAACTTTTCGAAGCCTTCCATACCGTTCTTAGCATGTGTAACGTCATAATCATTCATCATTAAATAATCCTTTAAAATGGTTCCGAAATTTGGATCATCTTCTACTAATAAGATTTTTTTGTTTTGTTCTGTCATAGCTTTTACGATATTAATGGAAGTTTTATAATAAAGGTACTTCCTTTTTCTTTTTCACTTTCTACGGAAATGTGCCCTTGGTGATCTTCAACCATACGTTTTACGTAGGCTAATCCCAGACCATGTCCTTTTACATTATGTATATTTCCTGTGTGTTCTCTATAAAATTTTTCAAACACTTGTTTTAAGGCAGCTTTACTCATTCCACTACCTTGATCTTTAATTTTTAATAAGATGTTTGTTCCTACATTTTCGGTATAAACATCAATTCTTGGTGGTTCTGGAGAATACTTAACGGCATTATCCAGAATATTTACAATTACATTTGTAAAGTGTGTTTCGTTTGCTAAAACTGACGATTTTTCTGCATTCAAATGTGTATGAATGTAGCCTTTTCTGTCTTCCACTATTAACTCAATATGCGTAATAGCATCTTCAATTAATTCGTGAAGTTCCACACGATCTTTACTAATATTTAATTCGTTTTTTTCAAGTTTAGATATTCTTAATACGTTTTCTACTTGCGCATGCATACGTTTATTCTCGTCACGTATCATTTGTAAATAACGAGCAACACGCTCTTTATCATCAATAACCTTTGGGTTTTTAATGGCATCTAAAGCAAGGTTAATTGTTGCAATAGGTGTTTTAAACTCATGTGTCATGTTATTAATAAAATCTGATTTTATTTCAGATATTTTACGTTGTCTGAATAATTGTAATAACGCACTTGAGTAGGCAATGATAATAATAGAGGTGAAAATTATGGACAATAATGTCATCCTGATTATTGACGACTGTATAAATTTATTCCGTGTTGGGAAATTAACTAACAGCTTATAATTATTGTTATTATTTTCATTTGAAAAAATAGAAACACTAAACGTTCCTGGCTGTAATTCAAAATTATCTGTTTGTATTTTTGTTGCTAAATCATTACTGTAAATAGCAAACTCATAATCCAAATCAATATTGTCTTCTTTAAGCTTTTTTGATAATAATCTTCGAATTTCATCATCGTATACACGTTTATGTATAGGTATTCTACTGCTTAAATCTTTAAAAGCTTCATCAAAACTAATCCGTTCTGCTGGCGTAATTCGTCCCGATTTCATTAAACTCAAAATAGGGTTTGCTGGCAAATCGTTATCCAGAGTTGTTTGGTTACTAAAAATTTTAGTTTCTGAAGTTCCAATAATACGCTTTATATTAAGGCTATCTAAACCGATGTCAAAGAGCGACGAAGATAATTTATGGTTTTCTTCTAAAATGCCACTTCTATAAATAAAAGTTTCATTTGTATCATTAATTTGTGAAACGATGAATAATTTTGAAATAGCAACGGTATCCGCTTGTTTCTTTTCATCAATTAGTGTTTGATACTTGTTATAGTAACTAAGCACTTCCTTTTCTTCAATTTCACGAGACGTATAACTTAATGCCTTTTTGACATTAAAATTAAACTGATCTTCCTCGTTTTTTATGGAATCATTAATATAGTAAGCTTGGACAAATATTATACCTACAAGCGATAAACTCATTAATAACAACAATATGACGAATAACTTTTTGCTCATCGTTCAAAATTAACATTTTAACATTTAGCTATCTTAGCATTTAACCTTACATTAACAAAAATGTTAAAATTCAAGATGTTTGTATAGCTTTTATAAGGTTCTGGTGCACTTTAATTACCTGGTGTTTAGTCGAATTTAAATCTGTGTTTTCAATAACAAAGGTGGCCTTTTTTATTTTCACATCTTCAGGAAGTTGATTATTTATTATAGCCTTCACTTGCGCTTCAGTTCTTTGGTCACGTTCAACAACGCGTTGTATCCTAATGTTTTCTGGAGCCGTAACTAATATGGTAAAATCACAATCTTTTTCACCACCATGTTCAAATAAAATAGCATTTTCTTTTAAAACATAATCCGTTTGTTGTTTTTCTGCCCACTTTTTAAAGTGGCTTGCTACTTTTGGGTGCACAATAGCATTCATAGCTTTTAGCAAATTTTTATCATTAAAGATGGCGTGTGCTAAAAACGGTCTGTTTAAGTTTTGATCTATATACGCTTCTTCACCAAATAATGCTATGAGTTTGCGTTTAATAACTTTTGAACGATTCATAAGTGCTTTGGCTTCGTCATCAGCAATGTAGGTTGGGACACCTAATTGCCCAAACAATTTTGCTACTGTAGTTTTACCACTACCAATTCCGCCTGTTAAACCTACTATTTTCATTCTGTAATAATATATTCTATTTGATCATGATTTATTTTTACATGCCGTAAAACCTCTGGCTGCTTTGTTAACCTCGGAATTAAAAAAGTTTGATTTTTAGACACTTCTGAAAAATCGCAAACAATTTCAAAGTCTGATGCCGTAATGGACTTGTAGTTTGACAAACTTGTATAATAAGAAACGGTTATTTTTTTCGGATAATATTTCAAATTAATATTTTCTGGTACATTTATAATTGTAACGGGTATTTTCAATTTGCCTTCCGTAAATTTTGTAACGGTTGCAACTACGTGTGTCTGTTTGCTTGAAAACTCTAATTCAGTTTGATTTTCTGGTAATTTTAATAAAACAGTGGTTATAATATTTTCTTTAACATCTTGAAGTTTTAGCGTATCTGTTTCAATAAAATCAATGGCAGAAACCAACACTTTAGGACCTATAATTTTAATGGAATCTGGACTTAATTCAAATGACTCTAAAATATCATAGCCTATGGCATAATTAATTTTAGCATTTATTTTAATCGGTACTTTTTTAATGGCATTAATATCATATTTAAAATATAATGTATCTGGATTAATATTCACAACCTCAACTGATTTATTAAACTGTGAAATCACATCTAGGAACGCGGTATTTTTATTCCAAATATAAAAGCTATCCGTTTTGGTGATATTATGACTGAAATCGATATTAATTTTGGGTTTTTTAAAATAGTACTTCAACATATTAAAACCTTGAGCTTTTAATCCCACTCGTAACGTTTTTTGATGATCATCAAAAACCACATGAGCTTCTGGTACATTCACTTTATTAATTTGAAATGTGATGGTATTAACATACGTATTTGAAAGCTTCAGTAAAATAAGGACACTAAAAGACATGAGTAAAAATAAAAAGAACACATTGATTCTTTTATTCTTGATAGCCTTTAGCAATTTAGATTTTATAGTACTAATCATTTGTTTTTAAAGAATAATTCAGGGAAAATTTCCTCTGGCTTTTTACCACTCACCTTTAATATAGTAATTGATTTTAGAAAATTATAGCCATAACCGATAAATTGTATGCACGTAGCAAATATTGCCTGTATGGCTATAACTAAACTTCGCGTGCTAATTAAAGCAATTAAAAATACGACTAAAAAATAAACACCGTAAAGTACCAAGAGTTGCATGTAATTTAAAGCTGCTAAAACTATAGCGAAAACAAAACCTAAAATAAAAATAGTAGGAAACCAATATGTGATTTTTTTTGATTCAGGATGCCATACATTTAGAATAGGACGAACTAATCCAAACTTTGAGACCTGTTTGTAAAATTTGGGCCACGAAATACGTCGTTTATGATAAACGAAAGCTTCTGGAATTAATGCTGTTTGATATCCTAATTTCCAAAGCCTTATGGATAAATCAGGATCTTCACCTGGATGAATATTTCCAAAACCATTCGTTTTAAGGAAGGCTTCTTTAGATAATCCCATATTAAAACTTCGCGGTTGAAATTTATTAATTTGTGTTTTATTCCCTCTAATTCCACCTGTTGTAATAAAAGCTGTCATAGAAAAATTAATAGCTTTCTGCACGTTGCTAAATGAACTGTGAGCTGCGTCTGGACCGCCAAAGCATTCTATATAATTATCCGTTAAAAATGACTTAACAATATTTAAGTAATTAGGAGGTAAAATACAATCAGAATCTAAAATGATAAAATAATTACCCTTGGCATGCTGCATACCATAATTTCGGGAATCACCTGGCCCTGAATTCTCTTTAACCAAATAGGTAATATGTAATTTTTCTTGAAAGTTGGCTATAACATTTTTTGATGGTATGGTAGATCCATCTTCAATAATAACTATTTCAAATTTTTCATCACCGTCTAGGTTGCTAAAGCTTTGCAATAGCTCATCAATTTCGTTAGGACGATTAAAAACAGGTATAATAAAAGAAAACGCTAATTCCATTTAACAAATGTAATTAAACAATAAAAAAAACCACCCAGTTGGGTGGTTTTTAAACATAATATTTAAAACTATTTTTTAATTTTTAATAATTCGTATTGTATCAGTTGTGTTATTAATCATAATTTTTACAAAGTATGCACCCGCTTGTAATGATGTCATATTAACATCGCTAGAAACTGTATTAGGTGCTGTGCGCAGTACTTCTTGACCTAACATATTGTAAACAACAACATCTTGAATAGTTTGTTGTGCTTTTAATGTTAAAGCGTTTGTTACTGGGTTTGGATAATATGTAAATAATTCCTGTTGTTGGAAATCTTCAACACTTAAGGTAGCACTATAAGCAGATACTTGGAAGTTAATGGTGGCATTATTACCATATTCCCAAACTCGGAAGTAAATAGTTTCACCAGCTAATGAAGGGTCTGAAACAGAAACTAAAGGATAAAACCCATCATCACTACCATCATCATTACATTCAATTAATACCAATGAACCACAAGTACCAGAATATGCTGCTCCTCCTGCATCTCCACCCCCACCAGTTGGATTAGCGTTCATTTCCAAAACAATATTACCATCTGCAGGTACTACAACAGCGTACCACATATCGCCTCCGTTATAACTCGCACAACCTGGCGCAAGTTCTCCAGAGGATGTAGTAACAAATTCATTACTACCAATTACAGGGTTATCCATAAAAACAACTCCTGGTGTTAACATTATTGCGCCACTGCAAATATCATTTACAGGAGGACAACCATTAACAACAAAATTTCCTAAATCAATATTACAAGCAGCATCTGAATGAACTAATGTCAAATCAACGGCTGTACCAAAAGGATATGGACCTACTGGTGTTATTCCTGTTCCTGTTATTGGGTACGTTGTGGTGCCATCGCTAATTTCAGTTCCATCATTAACAGCATCTATATTTACATCTACAAAATATTGGTTATTGGTACAATCAATATTTGTTGACGATCCTGCAACAGAAGCGCCCGTGCAATTTAATTGTGTAATATCTAACGTATATGGTGTTGATTGTGGTGCTGGCCATGAAGAAATTACCACATAGTATGTCGTTCCTGCCGAAAGCGTAATAGCTGGTAAACTTCTAGTCGTTCCAGACGTTGCCGTATGGTACGCAACTACAGACGCAAAAGGACAGCCTTCAAATAACCAAAAACCAATCCAATCATCTAAAGTGTCACTTAAGTCAAAGTTATAAGTTCCATCCGCGGCTGGTGTATATTCATATACCACATCGTCTCCAGTAATATAAAAAGCACTACCTGTTCCATTTGTATACTGGGCACCTGCTAAAGGTGGTACGTCCGCATTTTCATAATCGTTACCATAAGCACCCGTATCATCTGTGGTGTTATAAGGTATTGACGTAACTACAATAGCATCTTCACAAATGGCACCAACGGGAGCAGATCCTGTTGTAAAGCTCCATACTGGACAACCTGTTGCTTCTGTTGTTTCATTAACTGGTTTTATAATCCAATATAACAAAGCATCATAACCTGTTAGAACTAAAGCTGCATTTGTATCTGTATAATTTCCTATTAAACCAAAATCATCTCCTGCGGGTGTTTCTCCCGCATATAAATTGTATGAAGTTGGTGTTGGTCCTGTTGTTGGTGCTTCCCAAGAAAATGTAACATTTCCTGTAGCTACATCCACGGCACCATCAGCTGGCGTTGGATTAATGGCACAATTTGGTTCAGGAGCTAAAGTTCTAAAAGATAATACGGCAGACCAATTACTTAAGCCATTCGTATCACAATTTGCTTGCACATAAAAATCGTAATCTGTTGCTTCCGTTAATCCCGAAGCACTATCTGTTAAATCCCCTGTTGCAGTGGTACCAGATGCTATTGCAGTAGCAACGTCTGGAGCTGATCCAGAAGCCATAATAACCCATTCATAACCTAATGTAGCTTCTACAACGGTATCCCAACTAACATCTGCAGTTGTTTGCGTTGGCACTACTAAACTATTTGTGGGCGTAGGACAGGTTGGTGTTTCTTCAACTAATACATCATCTAAGTTTAAAGATGCACCATCAACACCATTATAGTTGAAAATAATTTGAACATTACTTTGCCCGACGTAAGCTGCCAAATTCAATTCAACTTCATACCATACAAAACTATCAAACACTCCAAAATCAGCTTCTTGCCATAAAACAGTTTCTGTTGTACCATCAGTTGCACTTACAATAAAGTCATAATTTTCATTTGGATCAATTGCCCAAAAGTAGCTCATGTTAAACCAAAATTTTAATCTGGGATTTACACTAGCCGATAAATCTAAAACTGGTGTGGTTAATGATTCATCTTGTGGTGTAAGAGCGGGATCATAAACAACTTGAGCAGATGCTGCACCTGAATTAGGAACTATAGCTGTAGACATAGTCCAAGTTTCATTTGCATTTACCTGTGTTAAAGTCCAACCTGCCGGAGGGACAGCCGTTTCAAAACCTTCAGTTAAATATTGACCATAGCTTACTACAGTAAATAAACTGAAAACAAAAAACATAAATGTAATTTTTTTCATGATAAATTTAGTTTTAATTAATTAGTTATTAAATTAGTAAAGAACTAACTCTTTTCCAAATAATTAAAACAGAAAGAGTTAACACGGTTCTTTTTATTTGAATTAAAAAAAACGAGCATATATAAATTATCTAAAAAAATTAATCTTTTAGTATTTGAAACGTTTCTGTTGTATCATTAAATTCTATTTCGGCAAAGTAAATTCCCGAATCAAAATTGGACATATTTATTTCCGCATGTAGATTATTAAATGCACTTCTGTAAACCACTTGACCCAGAACCGTATACAATGAAATAGATTTAATCGTTTTTTCAGCTTTTAAGATAAGCGTGTTCTGAACTGGATTAGGAAAGTATGAAAAACCGTTCTTAAACGCGCTATTTACATCCAAGCTATAACTTCCTTCTGTAATTTCTAATAATTGATTGGCATTTACATTTTCTAAATAATCAACGGTACCACTTAACCACGTTACTTTTACATAATCAATAACGCTATGTGTTCCTAAACCAAAAATTTCCGAATTTGAATTTTGAGCTAAATACCCTTCACCACATAGCGTGTAACGATATTGTTTAGTTCCATTAATTGATATTTCAATACGAGAACCTATACCGTCTCTATTACTTTGTACGCCTGTTAATTTAACTTTTAACCAGTTATTAGCATTCATCGTCCTATTTTCCCATAAATACATATTTTCATAATCAATGTTACTAACAGCAATATCTGGCAACCCGTCATTATTAAAATCGCCGACAGCATTTGAATAGCTTTTTGCAGCATCACCAATAAAACCAGAATTTAAAGAATTTTCGAACGTATTATTTCCGCGGTTTTTGTAAAAAGCAGACGACCTAAATGGCGGATTTGAACCATCATATTCGCAGCTTACATAAATATCCTCATCCATATCATTATCTGCATCCAAGAATACGGCTCCCCAAGCATAGCTATGCAATCGTGTTCCTGAAAATATAGCAAGGTCGGTAAAGGTTCCATCTCCATTATTTCTAAATAACACATTACCATCTGCTGGCGTATCTGTAATATAAATATCAAACCAACCGTCATTATTAAAATCGCCAATAGCTACTCCCATAGAATCTATGGTTATTCCCGTGTTTGATTCAGCTGTAACATCTGTAAAGGTTCCATCGCCATTGTTACGATACAATAAATTTTGATTAAATAATTTATCATTAGACATATAAATATCTTGCCAGCCATCATTATTATAATCGAAAAAAATGGCGCCGAATGTCAAATGGCTATCGGTATCAAACCCGGCTTGTATGGTAACATCTGTAAACGTATTATCGCCATTATTTTCAAAGAAAAAATTAGATTGCTCACCCATTTCCCCTCTATTACTAATAAAAACATCTAAAAAACCATCATTATTGTAATCACCCCAAAAAGCACCATAAGACTCAAAATTTTCTACAGGTAAACCTGCATCTATAGTAATATCTGTAAAATTAGAACCGCCGTCGTTTAGGTATAATTTATTACCATTATTATTAGAGGTTACATATAAATCTTTATCACCATCATTATCAATATCCACCCAAACAACTTGTTTTTGTTGACTCGTATTCATTGGAATATTTAAATTATCGGATTCAAACGAGCCATTGACATTTTTAAAAAAATGAATTTTAGAACCTTCCATTGTAGCCATTGTAATATCATCCCATCCATCATTATTGTAATCACAAAACGAAATGCCATTTCCTTGATAGGTTTGTCCAGCAGTAGCTATAATTCCTAAATTAATAGCTCGGTCTACGAAATTAACTTGTGCTTGCAAAAAGCCTGTAATAAGCAGAAAAAAATATAAAAAGTAATTGTTCTTCATAAGGTTTTAATCTAAATATTGACTTACTAATATAGCAATAATATTATACTATTCCATTTTTGTTATTTTTACAAAAAAAAAGCGCCATTCTTTATAAAAAGAATGGCGCTTTATATGATATTACTTTAAATATTATTCTCTTGTAAAGGTTTCCATAACGGCATCGCTAACGCCCATATTACTAAATCCACCATCGTGAAATAAGTTTTGAAGTGTTACTTTACGTGTTAAATCACTAAACATAGTAATAGTATAGTTAGCACAATCTAAAGCGGTTGCATTGCCTAATGGCGACATTTTTTCGGCATATGAAATAAAACCATCAAATCCTTTTACACCACTTCCAGCTGTTGTTGGTGTTGGTGATTGCGAAATGGTATTAACGCGTACTTTTTTATCGCGACCAAAGAAATAACCAAAGCTACGTGCAATACTTTCTAATAAGGCTTTATTGTCTGCCATATCATTATAATCAGGAAACACGCGTTGCGCTGCCATATATGTTAACGCAACAATACTTCCCCATTCATTCATAGCATCTTTTTGATACAATGTTTGCATAACTTTATGAAAAGAATTTGCTGAAACATCCGTTCCTTTTTGCGTCCAATCGTAATTTTGATTCGTGTAATGATTTCCTTTTCTAACGTTGATAGACATTCCAATAGAGTGTAAAACAAAATCAATTTTACCGCCTAAAATCTCCATAGATTTTTCAACTAGGTTTTCTAAATCTTCAACAGATGTAGCGTCAGCAGGAATAATTTGAGAACCTGTTTTTTCAGCCAATTGGTTTATTTGTCCCATTCGCATAGCAACTGGCGCGTTAGTTAATACAAATGTACCACCTTCTTCATGCACGCGTTCTGCTGTTTTCCAAGCTATTGAATTTTCATCTAAAGCTCCAAATATGATTCCTTTTTTTCCTTTTAATAAATTATATGACATAGTTTCTCGTGTTGATTCGTGTTAAATGATTTTCAAAGATAGTATTAATTCAACAATTGTTTAGCATGTGCCATTGCCGAAGTGGAAATTTCTATACCTCCAAGCATTTGCGCTATTTCAACAATGCGTTCATCGTGGTTTAGAAGCCTTAAATTGGTTTGGGTAACCTCACCAACATCTTCCTTATAAACTTTAAAGTGCGTATTACCTTTAGCTGCAATTTGTGGAATATGTGTAATGGTAAAAACCTGCATGCTATGGCTCATGTTTCGCATAATTTCACCCATTTTATTTGAAATTTCTCCCGATACGCCTGAATCAATTTCATCAAACATAATGGATGGTAACTGCACATAATTAGATAAAATAGACTTAATAGCTAACATAATTCGTGATAACTCACCTCCTGATGCTGCTTTTTTAAGCTCGTTAAAAGCACCGCCTTTATTGGCTGAAAACAGAAACGATAAATTATCTTTCCCATTTGATTGGTAGGTTTCCGTAGTATTCAACGTGATATTAAACTTGGCATTTGGCATTCCTAATTGCTGCAAAATAGCTTCTAGTTCTTTGGTTAAACCTGGAATGGCTGCCAAGCGTTTTTTATGAATGGTACTAGCTAACTCATCTATAGCTTTTTTGGCAATTGCAACATCGTTTTGTTTATCTGCAATGGTATCGTCTAGTTTTTCGGTAACACTTACTTTTTCTGCTAAATCATTTTTAATGATAATAAGTTCAGAAACGTCACTTACAAAATGTTTTTTAAGAAGTGTGTTCAGTAATTCTAATTTGTTGCTAACTAATAACAACTGTTCTGGATCTAAATCTAGGTTGTCTTGTAGCGTTTCTATTTCCGTGAAAATATCATTAATTTCAATGGAACTACTGTTAATTCTATTAAAAACATCTTCATATTTAGTTGAAAATTTCGAAACTTTTTGCAGACTGTTTTTTGCCGCAAGTAAAGCAGACATGACGCCTATTTGCTCTTCACTCAACAGTTGATTAACGTTTGCTAATTGCTCTTTTATATCCTCAACATTATTGAGTGTTTCATAAGCTTCTTCTAACTCTTGAAGTTCGCCTACTATTAAATTAGCCTCTACTAATTCTTTTAATAAATAGGAATTATAATCGTGTTCTTTAATAGCTTCAGCCTGAAACTTTAAAAGTTCATCATATTCTTTCTGAAGTATTTTAAACGCTTTTAAAGCGACTTTATAATCCTGTAATTCCTGATTATTTTTAGCCAAAGCATCAATAACTTGAAACTGATACGCATCATCCATTAATTGCATGGTTTCATGTTGCGAATGAATATCAATTAATTCCGCTCCTAACGTTTGCAATCCACTTAAGTTTACTGGCGAATCGTTTACAAAAGCACGCGATTTACCAGATGGCAAAATTTCCCGTCTAATGATGGTTTGTGATTCATAATCGAAATCTAATTTCTTAAATAACGCTTGAAGTTTATAATTGGAAACATCAAAAATGGCTTCAATAACACATTTTTTTTCGCTATCTTTTAATGCACTTAAATCGGCTCGTTTTCCTAAAATTAAAGATAATCCACCTAATAGAATAGATTTTCCAGCACCTGTTTCACCTGTAATGATTGTCAACCCTTGGTTGAAATTCACCTGAAGATGATCTATTAAAGCGTAATTTTTTATGGATAAAGCTGTTAGCAAAGTGTTTTAGATTAATTGGTTACTAAAATAATAACAACTACTTTTTTTAAGATGATTTCTTAAAATTTAATATTCCGCCATTTACTTGAGTACATTGGCGCTACGCGGTTTAATGTAGAAAGCAATTCCGTTATTTCAACATTTGGACCACTTGAAAATATCTGTTCGATTTCATCGCCTTTGGCATCAAAAAATGTCCGCAATAAAAAGGAATTAGGACGACGTCTGTTCATGGCTTCAAACTCCTCAATAGCACTTGCTATAATAGTTTTAGCCTTTTTCTGGTCTTCACTCATGGTATCTAATCCCAAACGATGATAGTCGTACATGACTTTTCTATATTCTTTGAATGTAGGCGATAATAAATTATCAATTAAAGCAAAACGTGTTTGTAAACCATCTTCAAGTTTCCAGCCTTTTGCATTTTCTTGCTGCGAGTAATTTACAATGGTTTGCGCCTGTTTAAGATAAGTATCTCCTCCTTCAAATTGAAACGAATCCGCATCTAATCCTAAAATCATGTGAACGTGAAACGCAATGACAGAAACAAGATTAGATTCAAACTGATTTTCGTTATAAAGTAAGTTTTCAAACTCTACATAACGAAATGTAAAGTCCTTATCATTAATATTATAAATAGGTGTTCCGTAAGAAGACCCGTAAACAGGACGTGATGATTGTACTTGAATAGTTGCTTTAAAAACATCACCAGAATATTCGGTAATATTAATAAACATACCACACTCTACGCGTTCTTGAGTACCGTATTCCTTATTAGTCCATTTCGTGTTGTTTACAAACTCTTTTAGTTGTTTTTCAAGCGTTTTAAAGACCTGTAAATTTTCATTACCTGTAAATTGGGCATTAACCACAATATTACAATTTAACTCCTGGCTATAGGCTGAAAAGGATAAAATGACTAAAAAAAATACAAAAAATCTATGCATGCAATTGGTTTATTATAGCATTTAAAATATCTACGGCTACGGCTTCTTTAGACTTTAAATCAAACGTTGTAATGGTTTCATTACGATCAATAAGTGTTACCTTATTTGTATCAGATTTAAATCCAGCACCTTTGTCCTTAAGCGAATTTAACACAATTAAATTTAAATTCTTTGCCTTTAGTTTACCTTTCGCGTTTTCAATTTCATTATTTGTTTCTAAAGCAAACCCGACTAAAAACTGTTTTTCTTTAATGTGTCCCAAAGACGCTAAAATATCTTTGGTTTTCTCTAACTCTAAAGATAACGTTTTTTCTTTCTTTTTTATTTTTTCAGTTGCTGCAATTTTTGGTTTATAATCGGCAACAGCTGCTGCAAAAACAGCAATATCAACAGTTTTAAAATAGGTATGTGCTGCGTTATACATTTCTTCCGCAGATGTAACAGGAATAATTGTTACAAAACTATGTGATAATTTTTGATGTGTTGGGCCAGAAATTAAAATAACTTCAGCTCCTAAATTAGCAGCAGCTTTAGCTATTTCGAAACCCATTTTTCCACTGGAATGATTCCCTATAAAGCGAACAGGATCTATTGCTTCATGCGTTGGGCCAGCTGTAATTAATACTTTTTTACCGTGAAGTGGCGATTTACTTAAAATATCATTTTCTATAAATGAAACAATATCTTCAGGTTCTGCCATGCGCCCTTCGCCTACTAAACCACTAGCTAATTCGCCACTGGTAGCTGGAATCATAATATTTCCAAAACTTTGCAAGGCTCTAAAAGATTCTAGTGTAGAAGGGTGTTTATACATATCCAAATCCATTGCTGGCGCAAAATAAACAGGACATTTTGCTGAAAGGTATGTTGCTAATAACAGGTTATCGCAAATGCCATGAGCCATTTTAGATAAGGTATTGGCTGTGGCTGGTGCTATAATTAGTAAATCGGCCCAAAGGCCTAATTCTACGTGATTGTTCCAGGTTTCATTATCATCATCTGGATTTGTAAATGATGAATGTACTGGATTCTTGGAGAGTGTGGATAGCGTTAAAGGTGTAATAAAGTCTTTAGAAGCAGGTGTCATAACGACTTTTACGTCTGCACCTGCTTTTATAAATGCTCTAACCAATGTCGCTGTTTTATAAGCGGCTATACCAGCACTAATGCCAAGTAATATTTTTTTACCGCTTAATAGTGACATATAGTTATTATTCCTGAGTATCGTCCTCTGTGTTTCTGTAGTAAATTTTACCATCTAACCATTCTTGAACTGCTAATGCATGTGGCTTTGGTAATTTTTCATAAAATTTAGAAACTTCAATTTGCTCTTTATTTTCAAAAATCTCTTCTAGACTATCGTTATATGTAGCAAATTCTTCTAATTTTTCAATTAGCTCTTTCTTGATTTCAGAATTTATTTGTTCTGCGCGTCTTGATATTATTGAAATTGCTTCGTAAATATTTTCTGTAGGTGCATCAACTTTATTTCTATCATAAGTTGTTGTGTTTACTGGCGCATTAATCTTCTTTAAATCCATATGTAAGTTTATTAACTTTTCGTACTGTAATTTTCTAATTCTTTTTCAATATCTTCAATCATTTTATCTGCTTTTTCTAAATATTCTGAATTAGCATATGATTTCTTGAAGTTATAATAATATAATTTGGCGTCCTCTAAACGCTTTTCTTTTTTACTATACACACTATTAATAGCTAGTTGATAAGCCGAATCAAATCTAATAAAGTAAGCTTCCTCACGATAAACAGTTCCAGGAAAATCAAAAATAAAATTATCAATAGCTTTTATTGGTGCATTAAAATCTCGCGTATAACCGGCAATAGTATTGAATTGTTTGGCTATGCTAAACGCTTTTTTCTCTAATTTAAAATCCAATTCTTTAACTAACTTATTTGCTTCAGGCATAAACTCCGATTCTGGATATAAGTTGATAAAGTTTTGAAACTTATCAATAGCTTCCTTGGTTTCGTGTTGTTCTTTAGAAAAAACAGGCGATAACATATAAGCACTTTTGGCGCTTAAAAAAGCAGCTTCTTCAACCTTCTCACTATTTGGGTAGGCATCAACAAAACGCTCAAAATGATAACTAGCTAAATACCATTCCTCTTCTGCATAATAACTTTTAGAGTTCAGGTATGATAATTTTTCAGCTTGGGGCTTCCCTCTATAAACCGGTAATATTTGCTCAAACAACTTATTTGCTTTGGCATATTTTCCGGCATTATATAGTTTTTCACCTACCGTATATTTGGTTCCCGTATCAACTGACTTTAAGGCCTTTTGATATTCGCTACAAGAACTTAAAAGTGTGCAAGTTAGAATTATGTAAAGAAATTTCTTCATAGTTTTAAAACAGTTGGCAAAATTAAGGTAATAAAATGGATTTTAAAAATATTTATTTTGCTAAAATACAAGCTAAAATAAGGTAAGCATTAGGATTAAGTATTATTTAACGCTTATGCATAGTTATTAACGAATCCTGTTATAGTTTTCTTCAGTCCATCGGTTGCTTCAACCAATGGTAATCTAACAGTTGGTTGACATAATTTCATGGCGCTTAAAACGGCTTTAATTCCTGAAGGATTGTTCTCTAAAAAAATGAAGCTCGTAATATCCATTAACTTATTATGTAACTTGAAAGCCTCCTTGTTTTTGCCTTCTAATCCTAATTGAATCATCTGTGCAAAATCTTTAGGAAACGCCTGTCCAATAACAGAAATAACACCTGAACCACCGGCAAGAGTTACTGGCAAGGCTAAATCATCATCTCCGGAAATAACCATAAAATCGGCTGGCTTATCCTTTAGTAATCGAAGGTATTGTGCCATGTTTCCAGCAGCTTCTTTTACTGCCACAATATTCGTGCAGGAGTTTGCTAACGCAATAATAGTTTGTGGAAGCAAATTAGATCCGGTTCTTCCGGGCACGTTATATAATATAATTGGTTTTGGACTCGCTTTTGAAATGGCTTCAAAATGCGCACTAATTCCTGCTTGCGTTGGCTTACTATAGTAAGGTGATACAGATAAAATAGCGTCTATATCAGAAAAATCAGTCTCTTGGATTTCAGCAATTACCGCAGCTGTGTTATTGCCTCCAATTCCAAGAACCAATGGCACACGACTATTATTAGCTGTTACTATGGTATTGATAATTGCTTGTTTTTCTGCCGACGTAATGGTGACACTCTCCCCTGTTGTACCTGCAATAACAATATAATCCATCCCGTTTTCAATATTGAAATTAACAATACGCGTCAAGGCTTCGTGATCTATAGATAAATCGGTTTTAAATGGTGTAACAATAGCTATTCCTGCTCCAGTTAATTTATGCTTCATGTTTTAGTGTCTTAAAAACTTGTAAATATTTTAGTAATTCGGTTTCAAAAGCATCAAAATCGGTTAGAGGTGTTTGAATGATTAAATCATTTAATCGTTCATCTTCCTGAAAAATGCTCGCTTTAAAATGGGCTTTAGATTTAGCTGTAAGTAATTTTAAATGCAATGTGTCCGTTGTATAAAAACTAATGAGTAAATCATATTTAGTATTTAAAAACGTTTCCAACTCGGCATTTAGTATAGCACCCTTCCACCCTATATCTTTAGGGTTACAACAGGATTCCCAAGAAAGTAATTCCGTGTTTTTAGCTTCCGTATATGCAATAATTTTTAATTTGTTTGGTAAAATATGCAAGCTTGAAGTTAAGGCATTAAACATTTCTAAATTTGCAACCTCATCGGCATTTACAATAATACCAACACTCTCAATTACTTGTGCTTTTGAAGTGCCTTCTGAATTATTCAGAATCGACTGTAAGTGTTTTTTAATAGAATTTTCTTTAAAACCCTTTAAAATCATTATATCTTTATACTTTCCACAAAGATACTAAAAGTACATACATAAGCGTATTAATTTTTTTGTTTATACATATGAAATTACAGCATTTACTCCTAACAATTATAGCTCTTACATTATTTAATTGTAAGCATGATACTTGGCAATTAAATCAGATTAAAGGGGAACAAATTACCATTACAGACTCCTTAAAGTCTGATCCTGAAATTGAGGCCTTTATTAAACCCTATCGCGAACATGTAAATAATGATTTAGATAGTGTGTTAAGTTATGCAGTTGATACATATTCCAAAAGCGATGGTGAATTCAATACGGCTATTGGAAATTTGTTTGCTGATGTTATATATGAGCAATCCAACCCTGTTTTCTTCAAAAGAACGGGTAAAAACATTGATATGGTTTTGCTAAATCATGGTGGTATTCGTGCTATAATTTCCAAAGGACCCGTTTCGGCAAGAACAGCTTTTGAAATTATGCCATTTGAAAACAGTATTGTTGTGGTAGGTATTAAAGGCAGTCAAATTAACTTAATGACAGAATACTTATCTAAAGCTAAACGTGCGCACCCAATTGCTAAACTGAATTTGATACTAGATGCAGATTACAGCATAAAAGAAGCAACTATTTCCGGCAATCCTATTGATGTAAACAAAACATATTACGTGGCAACCAACGATTACCTTTATAATGGTGGTGACCATATGACCTTTTTTAAACCTGAAGAATCCATAGAAATTTTAGATTATAAAATCAGAAATGCGTTTATAGATTACTTTAAAAAGACAGACACTATTAGCCCTGTTATTGACAATCGCTTTATTAAATTAAAAAATTGAACCTATGAAACGTCGCGCATTTATTCAACAAACTTCCGCTTCTGCAGCTTTTGTAACAGTAGGCGGTTTGGGGTTATCGTCTTTTTCAATACCTGAAACAACAACTAAAATTACTATACTTCACACAAACGATGTGCATAGTCATATTGATCCATTTGGCCCTGAAGATGGCAGAAACCCGAATAAAGGAGGAGTTGCCAGACGTGCCACATTAATTGATGCCATCCGAACCGAAAATCCAAATACGTTATTACTGGATGCAGGTGATATTTTTCAAGGCACACCCTATTTTAATTATTATGGTGGTGAATTGGAATTTAAACTCATGAGTAAGTTAAAATATGATGCTGCTACCATTGGAAACCATGATTTTGATAATGGTTTAAACGGGTTACACGCACAATTACCTCATGCAGAGTTCGACTTTCTATCTGCCAATTACGATTTTTCAAATACTATTATGGATGGGTTTGTAAAGCCTTATAAAACGTTCACTAAAAATGGCATTAAAATAGGTGTATTTGGTTTAGGGATTGAGCTTGCTGGCTTGGTAGACAAAAACATGTATAAAGAAACCAAATATTTGGATCCTGTTGAAATAAGTCAAGATATGACGCGTATTTTAAAAGAAAATGAAAAATGTGATTTAGTAATCTGCTTATCTCATATGGGCTATTACTACAAAAACAATTCCGATAAGATTAGCGATTTAAGTTTAGCGGCAAAAACAAAAGATATAGATTTAATAATTGGTGGTCATACACATACATTTTTACCAAAACCAACGATTGTTAAAAACAGTTTAGGAAAAAACATGCTTGTCAACCAAGTTGGCTGCTTCGGAATTAACCTCGGGAAAATAGAGTTTTATTTTGATAAAGATAAAAACATGACAAGCAAAGGAACCTCTATTATCGTTTAAACGGCAATCGGTTCTTCTGAAGAAGAAGCCTTACTTAATACTAAACGTTTTTTTCGTTTTCTATTATACTCAATAATATAACCGAATAAAAAGAACAGTCCCAATACGTGCAACAGTCTATCTAAAACGACAAACATGTCGTGATACACATAGTAATTACTTATATAATAAAGTACATCTGAAAAAACAAAGCAAAGCGCTGTAGTCAAAAATAGAATAGATGCTTTCGTGTCTTTATTTAAATATGTTGCAAACGCCATAAAGACTAACGCCATGAGCGCAATGCTTTTCACTGCAAATAGTGCAACTTCTGTAGTATCCGAAATTTGTATTTGTAAAACCGCAAACAGTTGATACATTAAATACGCATTAATAGAAAACACGAGCAGTAAACAAATACCCACAACCTTATCTATATTAAAAATTCGAATTCTTGAAACAGCTGCATAGCCTAAAGTAAAGTAGCTAATACAATAAAATAAGCTGGATAAGCTTACCATAAAAGGGTCTGAAAAGAATACGGATGAGAAATCTCCCAAAAAGGAAAACACGAGAAAAGTAATCATAACAGCGTTTATGTATTTATTTTTAATCAAATAATACATAAACAAAAAAGGAATAAACATTGGTTTCGTAACTTGAATCAATAAATCATTTTCACTTAAAATTGCGAAGACATTTATAAATACAAGAAAAAACAGAACGAATACAAGATTCCTATTGTAACTAATTTGTAGCCAATTTTTCACAGTAGATATTCATAAGTAGGTTGAAGCAAATATAACAAAAAAAAGTTAGTTTATCGTTTCAAACGTGCGCTTCATCGAATAATATGTTAAATTTTGACATATTCATCAATTTTCCAAACGATGTTAACACATGCAAAAGGAACTTTTTATTCAAAAAGGGAATGTTGTAAACTATGCGAAGAAATGTACTTTCTTGTTTTTTACTTTAGATTGAAAGTAAAAGAAGCAAAAAGCTAAAACAAATAATATGGTTTGGGCAATATTTAGTAAATCTTGATCTGCTATATAGAAATAGGCAATCTGGATCACTTCTGAAAAAACAATACATACAGAACCAAAAAACAAGAGCAAAGTTTTTTTGTTGTCGTTATAAAAATAACTAATTAATGAAATGGTCAATAACATGAGCATAACAATATTATATACAAACTCGACACCTATTAAGTATCCTGAAGAATCTATTTGGAATTCTGGATTAACAATAGTTATTAAAACATAAACTATGTAAATATTTAACACAAGCAGAACAACTACATGTATGAAATAGCTTTTCAATACTTTTCTTAAATTTATAGTTTTGAAAACCTCTAGAATTAAAAAGAAATAGGCCAAAATATAAATAGAATTCCCTAACAAATAATACATATCTAATCTTTCTTGACTCCAGTCAAAACTAAAATACTCAAGAATGGCTGAAAGTTCTGCAATGGAGAATAAAATAAGAAATAATGAAAAGTATTTAGACCTTTCGGGTACGTTAATGAAATACAGCACTGTAAACAATGGTACAATTAAAGACTTGCTTCCGCTTGAAAGATATTCTTGTCCACTAAATTGGAAAATAGCAAACAACACGCACAGAGCAATTATAAAAAAAATTAGAATGTTGGTATTCTTCATTAATAACTATAGGTATTATAAAAGCAAATATATATAAAATTTGCAATTAATCGTCATTTTTAGCTTTTAATCGATAAAGCAGAGTCATTCTAAATAATTATTACAAAATCATATTTAAAAAATCTTGTTCAGATATGATAGAAACAGCTAAAGAGTCCGCTTTTTCTTTTTTACTAGGTCCCATATTATCACCTGCAATGACAAAATTTGTTTTTGATGATATAGATGATGATACTTTTCCACCATTATCCTCAATAAGTTTCTTCAATTCATTTCTAGAAACTAAATGAAAAACACCAGAAACAACAAACGCTTGACCTTCTAATTTATTAGTTTGATTAGCTAATTTTTCAGCTGAAATTTCCATCTGAACGCCAAATCGGATTAACCGTTCAACAATTTCAATATTTGTTTGTGTTTGGAAAAAATCGGTCACACTTTCAGCTATTCGTACACCAATTTCATCAACAGTTACTAAATCAATAATTGTTGCATTAGCTATCGCTCCAATCGTTTTATAGTGTTTAACTAATTTTTTAGCTACAGTTTCACCAACATATCTAATGCCCAATCCAAATAAAACGCGTTCAAAGGGAACATCTTTACTGGCTTGAATACCATTTAATAAATTTTCGGCACTTTTTTGCGCCATCCGTTCTAATGGCAAAACATCTTCAAGTGTTAATTCATATAAATCCGAATAATTAGAAATCAATGCAGCATTAACGAATAAGGCAACGGTTTCTCCACCCAATCCATCAATATCCATTGCTTTTCTGCTGATAAAATGTTGGATTCTACCAATAATTTGTGGTTTACAACCATTGTAATTTGGACAATAATGCTGTGCTTCGCCTTCTTGCCTAACTAACGCCGTGTTACATTCTGGACATTGGGTTATATATTGAGTGGGCTGCGAATCTGCTGGACGCTGGCTTAAATCGACAGCAATTATTTTAGGGATAATTTCACCTCCTTTTTCAACAAAAACCATATCACCTTCACAAATATCTAATTTTTCAATTTGATCTGCGTTATGAAGAGATGCTCGTTTTACGGTTGTTCCGGCTAATTCGACAGGTTCCAAATTAGCAACAGGTGTAATAGCACCAGTTCTACCTACTTGATACGTAATTTCATTGAGTCGCGTGGAAACTTGTTCGGCTTTAAATTTATAAGCCATTGCCCAACGTGGTGCCTTGGCCGTATAGCCTAATTCCTCTTGTTGTTGTAAATCGTTCACCTTTATAACAACACCATCGGTTTCATAGGGCAAATCATGACGATGAATATCCCAATGTGCAATAAACTCTAAAACAGCATCAATGGAATTTACTTCTTTTGCTATTTCAGGAACTTTAAACCCCCAAGAACGCGCTTTTTCCAAGCTTTCAGATTGGGTTTTTATATTTAGGTTATTTCCTGTAATATTATATAATAAACATTCTAACGGTCGTTTGGCTACTTCACTACTATCTTGCAACTTCAAACTACCAGACGCTGTATTTCGTGGATTTCTATAAGGTTCCTCTCCTATTTCTATCCGCTCTTCATTCATTTTGATAAAGCCTTCAAAAGGCAAAACTATTTCGCCACGAATATCAAATTTTTCAGGATAATCACCTTTCAATTGTAAGGGAACAGATTTTATGGTTTTAATATTTGCCGTTACGTTGTCGCCTTGAAAACCGTCACCTCTAGTAACCGCTTTTAGTAATTTACCATTTTCATAAGTGAGACTGATAGATGCTCCATCATATTTTAATTCACAGGTATAGCTAATAGCACCATCCACCATTTTTTTAATCCGCGTTTCCCAATCCAGCAAATCGTCTTTAGAATACGAATTCTCTAGGGAATACATACGATGCTCATGAGCAACCGTTTCAAAATTCTTGGTTATTTCACCACCAACTCGTAAGGTAGGCGAACTAGCATCATAAAATTCTGGGTGTTTTGCTTCAAGTTCTTGAAGTTGCTTGAGTTTTACATCAAATTCGAAATCAGAAATAGTGGAATTATCTTGTACATAATAATTGTAATTATGCTGATGCAATTCGTCTCGTAATGCTTCTATTTGTTCTTGTATACTCATAAACTTATTTCATTCCTTTTAGCATGCGCTGATTTCCGAACATATCGTTTTTTAATTCAATGTCTTTATATAGTGCCGTTTTCAGTAACGTTTTCATTTCGGCGCCAAGATATTGATTTATTTCAAAAAACAGCAAACCACTCTCCTTCAATGCTGTCATAGCATAGTCGGAAATTGCTTTATAAAATTGCAATGGATTATCATCTTTTACAAACAAAGCCAAATGAGGCTCGTGCTGTAAGACATTATTTTTTATTTCTACTTTTTCAAGATCACGAACATAAGGTGGATTAGACACTATCACATCGAAAAAACCTATTGCAGATTTCAACATGTCATTTTGGATGTCTAGAATACTATCCTCAATACATGTAATAGAAACGTTATTCAATTTCGCATTTTCTCGAGTCACTTTTAACGCTTCTGGACTCACATCAACAGCAAAAACGTGTGCATTTGGTAAATGCTTTGCCAAACTAATAGCTATACAACCCGTTCCTGTGCCAATATCTAATAGTTTCAAAGGTTGATCCTTTTTACCGGAAAGCGACTTTAAAATCAAATCCACCAACTCCTCGGTTTCTGGTCTGGGAATTAAGGTATGTTTATTCACCTTAAAAGGCAATCCATAAAATTCGGTTTCACCAATAATATGCTGAATGGGTTCCTCTAATTTTAAGCGACTTAAAGCCTCAAATAGTGGTTGTTCCTCTTCTTTCGTTATCGTGTAATTTGGCTCCAGAACTAAAGCGATTCTATTTAAACCTAAATAAAAATCGATGAGAATATTAAAAAAACTGCCTACTTCATCGGTACCATATATGGAATCGAGTTCTTTATGAAATATGATTTGGATCTCTTTTAAAATCAAAATGTAATTTTTTATTGGTTTATAATTGTTTCAGCATCCAAACGTTACAGGAATAATGACCTGTACTTCCCATGGATGTCTGTAAAGGTTTGAACCCAACTTTTTTATAGAGTTTTTGTGCGCCAACCATAAATGGTAAGGTTTCCAAATAACAGGATTCAAAACCAAATTCTTGTGCTTTTTTCAGACAAATATCAATCATTTTAGAACCCAAACCCAAACCGCGTGCTTCCGGCAAGAAATACATTTTTTGCAATTCGCAAACAGTTCCAGTTTCTCCTTCTAAAGGCGCAATGCCACAACCTCCAATAATTTTTTCGCCATTTGCAACAACAAAATAGGCCATTTTAGGTTTGTTATAGGTTTCCGTCATCACATCTAATGCCACATCTTCATAAGCTGTTCCTACTTTAGGTGCATCTAACTCTTCAAAAACGGAGCGAATAACAGCTGCAATTTGCGCATTATCTGCTCGCGTAATTTCTCTAATAACAATATTATTTTGACTCACTTTAATGTCTTATTTTTACATCTTGAAATTCTGGGATGAAGATACATGAAAAATACATAAATCGCTGCATTGAAATTGCCAAAAATGGATTAGGAACCACAGCTCCAAACCCAATGGTAGGCTCGGTAATTGTATATAAAAATCAAATAATCGGCGAAGGCTATACAAGTCCATTTGGTGGTCCACATGCCGAAGTAAATGCCATTCAATCGGTTACAGACAAGACGCTTTTAAAAGAGGCCACGATCTATGTTACATTAGAACCTTGCAGTCATTTCGGGAAAACACCACCTTGTAGCGATTTAATTATAAAACATCAGATTCCAAATGTTGTTATTGGAACGACCGACACCCATAGTAAAGTTGCTGGAAATGGCATTAAAAAGTTGATAGAAGCTGGATGTCATGTTACTGTAGGAGTTTTAGAAATTGCTTGCCTAGAACATCACAAACGTTTTTTTACATTTCACAATAAGAAACGTCCTTATATTATATTAAAATGGGCTGAAACAGCTGATGGTTTTATAGCGCCAAAAACACGTAACGAACAAAAACCGGTTTGGATTACTAATGAATTTTCGCGTCAATTAGTGCATAAATGGCGAACTGAAGAACAAGCTATTTTAATAGGAACGAATACAGCTATGGCAGATAATCCAAGCTTAACAGTTAGGGATTGGACTGGAAAAAATCCTATTCGGTTTGTAATTGATAAACAGCAGAAACTTTCCAATGATTTAGCCGTTTTTAATAACGAAGCTGAAACCATTCGAATTACGGAAAGCGATATCAATTTTAATAAACCACTTGCCATTCAAATTGGTGAATTTTTACATAAAAAGAACATTCAATCCATAATTATTGAAGGTGGTGCACAAACACTTCAAACCTTTATTGATGAAAACTTATGGGATGAAGCCCGTGTATTTACGGGGAAAACGACATTTACAGAAGGCACAAAAGCGCCTAGTTTTTCTGGTGAATTACTAGAAGAAACGTCTATCCAAGATGATACGTTACGGATTTACAAAAACACGTTATGATTAAAACACTTATTTTCGACTTTGGCGATGTATTCATCAATTTAGATAAAGTTGGCGCTTTGCAAAACGCTCTAAATCTATTTCAATTAAAAGAATTTTCGCCTAAAATGATTGCTTGCAACGAAGCTTATGAACAAGGCCATATATCTTCCGAAGCATTTATAGCTTTTTACAAAAATGAGTTTCCTAATTTAAGTGAACCGGAGATTTTAGATGCATGGAATTATATTTTAAGAGATTTTCCAATCCATAGATTAGTGTTTTTAAAACAACTAGCATCCGATAAAAAATACCAACTCATTTTATTGAGCAATACGAATGCGTTTCATATTAAATGGATTCAAGAGCGCGTTCTTTTTTATGACAACTTTAAATCTCAATTTGACCAATTTTATTTATCGCATGAAATCCAATTAAGAAAACCCAATCATTCTATTTATCAATTTGTATTAAACCAGAATAATTTAAATCCTGAAACGTGTTTGTTTATTGATGATACGGAAGAAAACATACTTGCAGCCTCGGAATTGGGTATTCACACCTGGCATATTAATCCCGAAACAGATGATATTGTTAATTTATTCAACGTTAAAAAAGACCTCTTTTGATTTATTTACTTTTAAGCATATTAGCGTCCACCATTATTTTTGTGCTCTTTAAACTATTTGATAAGCACCAAGTAAATACGCTACAAGCTATTGTTTTCAATTACATTACAGCATTTTGTATTGGTATTATTGCTTATGAAGAACCTATAAACATCAAATCCATTATTTCAACAGAATGGTTTTATGGTGCCCTTATTTTAGGTTTTTTATTCATTGCCATTTTTAATGTTATGGCTATTACATCACAACGTGTCGGTTTATCGGTTGCCAGTGTCGCCACAAAAATGAGCGTGATTATTCCCGTAGTTTTTGGTATTTATGTGTATAATGAAAGTGCAGGTTTATTTAAAATTGTTGGTATTGTTGCCGCTCTGATAGCTGTATACTTATCATCTATGAAATCGGGAACGCGTATTAAAAACAAAGCCTATTATATCTATCCTATTATTATATTTTTGGGTTCAGGAATTATAGATACATCCATTAAATATATTGAAACAACCTATTTGCCAGATAATGGTATTCCTATTTTTTCGGCAACCATTTTTGGTTTTGCAGCTATAATTGGAATAAGTACGTTACTCATTAAAAAACTACAAGGTAAATTTATATTTAACCCTAAAAGTTTAATAGGCGGATTTGCTTTAGGAATAGTCAACTATGCTTCTATTTATTACATTTTAAAAGCATTGGATCATGAAACGCTAGAAAGTTCTACCATTTTCACGGTTAATAATGTAGCAATTATTTTGCTCACCTCGCTTTTAGGTTTATTCTTATTTAAAGAAAAGCTTTCTACAAAAAATTGGATAGGTATTAGTTTAGCCGTAATTTCGATTTTGTTAGTAACAGCCTTGTAAATGACACAAAAAGACACGTATAAAACCATTTCAAAACCTTCCGAAGAAGTCTTATTTAAAGATAAAAACAGCAAGTTTTTTGGTTATGCTTTTCCAATAAAACATGAAGAGGAAGTTAAAGAACATATAGAGGTTTTAAAGAAGAAACATCATACCGCTGGACATTGGTGCTATGCCTACCAAACTGGTTTGAATGAAGCCCAAATATATTTTAGAGCCAATGATGATGGCGAACCTAATAATAGTGCAGGCATGCCTATTTACGGACAAATTCAATCGTATGATGTTACTAATGTGTTGATAGTTGTTGTTCGTTATTTTGGAGGTGTAAAATTAGGTGTTGGTGGTTTAATAAATGCTTACAAAACAACGGCCCAAATGGCTTTGGAAGCATCAAAAATTGTTAAGCGAACTATAAACAAGCAATTTCTTATTCGGTTTGATTATAAAAATATGAATAAAGTGATGCGTGTTATAAAAGAGAACAATTTGAAGATTGTTGACCAAACATTAGAACTCGATTGTCAGATTATTATTTCCGTCCGCCTAAAAGACAGCGCAAAGGTTTTAGAAAAATTTGAAGCTATTTATGAAGTGTCAATTAAGGAACGTGATTAAAACGATTCAATTTTCCTCAAAATATAGTCCGGACACTTCATGGCACGTTTACTATTCATATCAATAAACGCTAAAACGGTGTTTGCTGTTGCTAAAACATCACCAGCCGCATTTGTAATTTCATAGTCAAATTCTATCTTCACAGAAGGCAGTTTATTTAGCTGTGTTTTCACTTTAATCACCTCATCATAAAGGGCTGACTTCTTATAATTTAAGCTCATAGAAATTACAGGAAGCATCACACCACTTTTTTCCATTTCATTATAAGAGAGACCCATTTTACGAAGCCATTCCGTTCGACCCATTTCCAGATATAACGCATAATTCCCATGATGAACCACGCCCATTTGGTCGGTTTCACCATATCTCACTCTTATAGGTATTTCATCGAAAAAGAACATATTGTTTAAATATTTTTTTGTAGTTTAGGCAATGCAATAAGTATGCGAAAAAATATCTTAATATTCAATAGAGATTCATTTTTTTTTTAAGATTTTTGTTCACATATTTGCCAAGCTAAAGATCAATAAGGAAATTTCATTTTCCTGATAAACTACTAACGATTAAATTTTTAATTTTATAATGAGTGTAACTGCGCAATCGGTATGGGGAAATTGTCTGGAATTTATTAAGGATAATATACAACCGCAAGCATATAAAACATGGTTTGAGCCTATAGTCGCAGTAAAATTCACTGATAACGCACTAAGTATTCAGGTGCCAAGTAAATTCTTTTACGAATGGTTGGAAGAACATTACGTTAAAATTTTAAAAGTTGCTTTAACAAAACAGCTTGGAGAAAATGCCAAATTGGTTTACATTATTAAAATGGAAAACACGTATGGTAACAAACAACCTTTTACGGAACGTATTCCAAGTTCAAATCGTTCATCTGTAAAAGCTCAAGACGTTGATATTCCTTTAAATAATAAAAATCCAGAATTGCGAAACCCTTTTATAATTCCTGGTATTAGGAATGTAAAAATTGAATCGCAATTAAACCCTAATTATAGTTTTGAAAATTTTTTAGAAGGTGATTCTAACCGATTAGCACGAAGTGCAGGTTTAGCTGTAGCGGCAAAACCAGGTGGAACATCTTTTAACCCATTATTAATTTTTGGTGGTGTTGGTTTAGGAAAAACCCATTTAGCGCATGCTATTGGTGTGGACATTAAAGATAAATATCCTGAAAAAACGGTTTTATATATTTCAGCTGAAAAATTCACGCAACAATATATAGATGCTGTTAAGAAAAATAACCGAATTGATTTTATTCACTTTTATCAAATAATTGATATTTTAATTATTGATGATGTTCAGTTTTTATCTGGTAAATCAGGAACTCAAGATGTATTTTTTCATATTTTCAATCATTTACATCAAAACGGAAAACAAGTTATTTTAACGAGTGATAAAGCACCTGTTGATATGCAGGATATTGAACAACGCTTATTGTCTCGTTTTAAATGGGGACTTTCTGCTGAATTGCAAAGTCCAGATTTTGAAACGCGTGTTTCTATTTTAAAGAACAAATTGTATCGTGATGGTGTTGAAATGCCAGAAGAAATTATTGAATACGTTGCCAAACATATTAAAACAAACATTCGTGAATTAGAAGGTGCTATTATTTCATTAATTGCACAGTCTTCTTTCAATAAAAAAGAAATTACGGCGGATTTAGCGAAACAAGTGGTTGAAAAGTTTGTAAAAAACACCAAACGCGAAGTTTCTATAGATTATATCCAGAAAATTGTATCTGATTATTTCCAGATGGATGTAGATACCTTACAGTCTAAAACTAGAAAACGCCATATTGTTCAAGCACGTCAGTTAGCAATGTTTTTTGCGAAAAAATACACCAAAGCCTCATTGGCTAGTATTGGTTCACAAATTGGAAAACGTGATCATGCTACAGTATTACACGCTTGTAAAACGGTTGACAATTTATCATCTACCGACAAGCAGTTTAAAAAATATGTAGACGATTTAACTAAAAAATTGTCTGTTTAATCCTCTAAATTATACTTCCGATGTCTCGGGATCCAAACATTACTAAAATACTCATGGTTTGTTTAGGCAATATTTGCCGGTCACCTCTTGCTGAAGGCATTTTAAAATCAAAACTTCCAGACACTGAGTTTTTAGTAGATTCTGCCGGAACAGGAAATTACCATGTTGGTGATACGCCAGATCCGCGCTCTATTAAGATAGCTGAAAAATACGGATTGGATATTACAACACAACGTGGAAGACAGTTTAGTGTTGCCGATTTTGATAACTTCGATTACATTTATGTTATGGATAGTTCCAATTTTGAAAATGTGGTTAAGCTTGCCAGAAATGCAAATGACATTGCAAAAGTTAATTACATATTAAACGAAATTTATCCAAATCAAAATCACAGCGTTCCGGACCCTTATACTGGTGGCATTCAAGGCTTTGACAACACCTTCAAAATGCTGGATGAAGCGTGTTTAAATCTTTCCCAAAAACTACTTAAATAATTGTCTGTCACTATTTAATTTTTTAAAATATTAAGTCGGTTGGTTATTTTTTGTAATTTGTACTAATACAGAAATCTAAAACAAATGAAAAAGCTCCTAAACCTAGTCGTATTTTTAATAATTACAATTACAACCTATGCACAGCAAGTAGGTATCGATTTATATGCCGCTGGATTTAACAATCCTATTGGCATAAAACACGCCAATGACGATCGCTTATTCATTGTTGAAAAAGCAGGTGTTATTAAAATTATTGACGCCCAACAAAACGTCAACGCTACACCGTTTTTAGATATTAACAGTTTAGTAAGTAATAGTGGTGGTGAAAGTGGATTATTAGGATTAGCTTTTCATCCCAATTATACAACCAACGGATATTTCTTTGTTAACTACATTAATAATTCAGGTGACACCGTTATTTCCCGATTTACCACTAGCCCTGCAAATAGTAATACTGCAGACGCTAATTCTGAATTTCCTATATTATCAATAAATCAACCTTATAGCAACCACAATGGTGGTGATTTAGCTTTTGGCGAAGATGGTTTTTTATACATAGCCTCTGGTGATGGTGGTTCTGGTGGTGATCCTGAAAATCGATCGCAAGATTTAACGACACTTTTAGGAAAACTCTTACGTATTGATGTTGATAATACAAGTAACGAATTAAATTACGCTATTCCGGCGGACAACCCCTTCATTTCTGATTCCAATGCATTAAATGAAATTTGGGCTTACGGACTACGTAACCCTTGGCGTTTTTCGTTTGATAAAACCAATAACGATTTGTGGATTGCAGATGTTGGCCAAAATGAAATTGAAGAAATTAATAAAGTAAGCACCACAGAGAGCGGTATTAATTACGGATGGCGTTGTTATGAAGGAAATGATCCATACAACACAAGTGGCTGTGCTGATGCTTCCACCATGGTTTTTCCAGTTTCGCAATACACACATTCAAACAGTGGTGAATTTAAATGCTCCATTACAGGCGGATACAGCTATCAAGGTAGCCAATTCCCAGCTTTTGTAGACACTTACTTTTTTGCTGATTATTGTAGTGATGAAATCGGTACGCTCGTATTTCAAAATAATACGTGGACCATGGCTTTTACAGAACCATTTAACAATAAAGGTTGGACAACATTTGGCGAAGATATGGCAGGCGAATTGTACATTGCCGCTACCAGCACTGGTGAAATTTTTAAAATAATAGATACCAATTTAAGTGTTGACGAAAATAATTTAAAAACCATTAAAGTTTATCCTAATCCAGCAACAGACTCTGTATCCATTGATGCTTTTTCAGCTTCTAATACCCTTTCGGAGGTTGTAATTTATGATGTACATGGCAAACGCATAAAAACCATTTCAAATATTAACAAACAACACGTTAATATCTCTGTTTCATCTATTAGTAGTGGTTTATATTTTATTGAAATAAGCGACTCCAATCAAAACATATCCACGAAAAAACTGATTATAGACTAATGACCACCAAACTCGGAAAATTATTTCTAATACCTACAACCCTTGGCGATACAAACCCATTAGATGTTTTACCAATTACCGTTAAAAACACTATTGAAGCCATTGATATTTTTATTGTTGAAAATGAAAAAACAGCGAGACGCTTTATAAAAAGTATAGCTCCAGAAAAAAATCAGCCGTCTTTACAATTGTTTTCACTTAATAAGTTTACAGAATTTACGGAGCTTCCAGAGTTTTTAAATCCGTGTTTGGAAGGCAAAAACGTTGGGTTATTGTCTGAAGCAGGCTGTCCTGCTGTTGCAGATCCTGGTGCAGACGTTGTAAAAATTGCGCATCAAAGGAACATTCAGGTTGTACCTTTAGTTGGTCCATCTTCTATTATAATGGCAGTTATGGGTTCTGGAATGAATGGCCAGAGTTTTGCTTTTAATGGCTATTTACCTATTGACAAACAAGAGCGAAAAGCAGAATTACAACGATTGGAACGTTTATCTTTTCAACAAAATCAATCGCAGTTATTTATTGAAACGCCTTATAGAAATAATGCCATGTTAGAAGATATTTGCAAGGTACTCCATCCAGATACTGATGTTTGCATTGCCTGCGATATTACCTTACCAACCGAATTTATTAAAACACAATCTGCACAAGCATGGAAAAAAAATAGTGCAGACCTACATAAAAGACCTGCACTATTTATAATTCATAAAAGTTAAGGCGTATTAAGCTGTTAACTTCACTTTTGCTTTTCTATTTGGTTTTACTTTAGAGGTATCATATCCAGAAAACTTTTTAATATAATATTGGATAGACGTTCCGTAAGCATCGGTAAAACCTTGTTCACCATAGCTTCTTAAGTACTTTTTCACATTTCCAGGACCCGCTAAATGTGCAGCCGCTAAAATTCCTGATTCGGTAATAAGAACACCATTAATGGTTTGTCCATTAAAACGCTTGATATCCTTTCGTAAAATCCACTTGTTACGTTCTGCATTGGCCAAAAATGCCTTTTCTTGCATTTCTGGGTTTTTCAAGAAGTGAACTGGATTATGGATTCCAATCATTTTTAATGTTTCCTTACCAAATTGGTACTTACCTAGATAACCAAACGTATTTACTATAAAATAATCACCTCTAGATTCTTTAAAGCCTAAAGCCTCTTTGAATCCTACGAATGATTTTCCTAAAGTTGGTGAAAACGGTTTGTACGTTTTTTCTAACGGTAAGATATGATCAAATGATATTTCAGAAGTTTCAACAGTATTAAATGCTAAATCATTAACTGAATAATCATTTTCTGTTATGGTCTTGTTCGATGTAAACGAACCTACAATTAAGACACATATTATAAGTACTAGTACTAGATAATTTAAGATACTTTTTCTCATAATTTTTGAATTTTTTTAACTCATTTCTTTAAGGGAATGGGTTGTAAAATTTCAGCGTGCAAATATACAACTTTTTTTTAATATCTGACAATTAATCGATTAAGTGTTTCTAAAAGTAGATTCCGTGAAAGCGAATACCATTTTCTTCGTTGAACTCCATAGCTGGAAATGGTATTTTTATAGTGTTGAAAATATCAAAAACGGTCTTTAATACGTGAGAATTTGTTTTAATTCTAGTCAAGTCAACATCCAAACTTAAATAAAATTGCCGAACCCGATTTTGGTTTTGGAACATGCCATTTACAGTTTCATTGCTTCCGGTTAACATGCCATCAGCACCATAACCAAATGCTACATTTATCCAAGTTGGAATTTTACTTTGCTGGAAGAAGGAATGAATATTGAAACTTAACCAATAGGTCTGACCATTATAATCTTTTAAAAACTCTTCAGCCAAACCATCTCCTAGTTTGTCGGGTCGTTGAGATGCGTATTGCGTTCTATGGAAGGAGTATTTCATGGTAATGCGTTGTTCATCCCACAGCAATTCTTGGCCTATAAACAATCCGGTTCCTGCTGCATTGGCTGCCATATCTCCCCAAGAAAATCCCCATTCGTCTGAAAAACCATCTAAAACTTCAACAGCTGTTAAGAAAGTAAAACCTAACGTACCACCATAAATGAGCTGATCTTTTTTACTAACACCACTCCAATTTAAAATATGAGCTCCTACTCTACCTAATTGATAAGCCGAATACACATGACCCAACTTATCCATTTGTAACCATTCGCTATTATCGTCAAGTGTATGAAAATTAGAACGCGGATAATCCGCATACCACAACTGGTTTAAAGCTAATAAAGAAATAGTTCCAAGCGCAGCTTCTGATATAATAACCGCATTTCGTCTCGGCTTGTTTAAAGTATCACTTGGTTTTAAAAAAGCATTGATAGCGGATTGAGAAACACATGTCAAAGACATAAGTCCAAAAGCGATATGTAATAATATGTGTTTCAAGCTTTATTGATAAATACCTTGTTTAGAAAGATAACTATGATATTCACGGGCATTTGCATTATGCTGACTTAAGGTTTTAGCAAATTTATGATATCCTAATCGCTTGGCATCTGCAGCAAAATATAAATAACTATGTTTTTCGTAATTCAAAACAGCATCAATAGCAGAAATATCTGGCATGGTAACCAATCCTGGAGGTAATCCTGCATACATATACGTATTGTACGGTGAATTGATTTCTTTATGTTTATTCAATACACGCTTAATAATGGTGTTTTGATATTCTGGCAATTGGTATGCCGCATATTTCAAGGTTGGATCAGCTTGTAATGGCATTTTAATTCGCAACCTATTAATATAAACACCTGCAACACGTGGTTGTTCTTCAGCTTGTTTGGATTCTTCATATACAATGGATGCCAAAGTCATTACATCATTTTGAGTTAAATTTAATGCTTTGGCTTTTGCTAATCTACTATCTGTCCAATATCGATTGTATTCCGTTAACATGCGATCGCGAAATTGTTCCGCTGACGTATTCCAAAAGAATTGATAACTGTTAGGTAAATACATCCCTAGCGCCGTTGCATTGGAAAATTTATTAGCTTTTAAAAACTCGGGGTCGCGCATGGCAGTAACTAAAGACACGCTATCTGCTTCAATTTGCATACTGATGCGTCCTGCCAAATCTTCCAATGATTGCTGATTATTAAACGCCAAATTAAAGGGCAAGTTTTTACTGCGAATGGAATTTATAATATCATTATTGTTCATGCCTTTTTTAATAGCATAACGACCTGCCTTAAGATTCGTTGTGTATTTTTTCTGCTTGGCAAGTGCATCAAAAGAACTAATATCCTTTAAAAGCGGCTGTAATTGTTCACGTACTTCTGAATATGGTGCGTTAGTAGAAACATAAATATAAGCTTCATCATTATTAAAAGCCGTATTTGGTGAAAACATGGTGCTATACACAAAATAAGCAAAGTAAGCAGCTACTAATAATCCGATAAGAGCAACAGCCCAAAGTATTTTTTTGATATACATTTAATTTAAAATTCGTTGTAATAAATATTCGTTTTTATAGGAATCATTTACATAATTCCAATCTTTTTTTAATCCTATTTTTATAAATCCATTGCTTTCAAACAGATTTAAACTCATAATATTGTCTTCTGAAATATTACAAAATAACTGATGTAAGTCTAAATGCGTTTTAGCATACGACATCAATAATTTTAAAGCTTCATTTCCATAACCTTGTTGCCTATCGGATGTGCTATAAATAAGAATACCAATACCAGCACGTTTATTTTTGAAATCGCAATCAAATAAATCTATCAACCCAATGGATTCATGATTTTCATTCGCGATTACTAAACGTAGCTGTTTCACTTCATAAATATCCTTATGAGCATTTTCAAGATATTGTTTTATTAAATATCGTGAATAAGGTGTTTGTGTACTGCTTAACTCCCAAATGGATTCGTCATTCTCAATGGTATAAATGAAATCCAAATCTTCTGGTTCCAATGCGCGCAAATACATATGTTTCCCTTGTAATGTTAACATTCTATTTCACCTTTAAAAACTTGCGTTGCTGGACCAATAAGCCAAATATTCTGATACTTAAAATCGTTTTTCTCAAAAGAAACCTGTAGTTCACCACCTTCCGTTTCTAATGAAATAAGGTTCTTTTTCGTTTCACCAATAGCATGCATGGCCAATGCAACAGCGGTTACACCAGTACCACAGGATAAGGTTTCATCTTCAACACCACGTTCGTATGTTCGAACAGAAAAATTAGTCTCTGAATTTTTTACAACAAAATTTACATTCGTTCCTAATTCATTGTAAGGCTCCCCATATCTAATTTTTGAACCTGTCTTTTTTATATCGATATTTTTTAAATCAGTAGTCAGCTGCACATGGTGTGGCGACCCTGTATTTAAAAACACATGGGTATCAAATATATTTATTTGAGGAACATCTTGCATTTGAAGTTTTACCAAATCAGCTTCCATTACGCCATCATGTTTACCATCAATCGCCATAAATTGTGTGACCTTTTTAATAATACCCAATAAATTAGCAAAGGCTACAATACAACGTCCACCATTTCCACACATAGAGCTTTCGTTTCCATCGGAATTGTAATACACCATTTTAAAATCCAGTGTATCGTGATTCTCCAACAAAATTAAACCATCAGCTCCTATGCCAAAACGTCTGTCGCATAGCTTTTTAATGGCTTTGGTATTGTTTTTGTCAAACATAAGGTGACGATTGTCAATCATGACGAAATCGTTACCTGTTCCTTGATATTTATAAAATGTATAAATCATAAGCAGGGCAAATATATGAATTAAAGGTGGTTTTTTTCTATGTTAATTAGGCGTTAAAGTGTACGTTAAAAAAAGTTAAACTTGATAAAGCCATTCAATAATAAATTAATTTTAATCGTTATTCATTTAATTAAAACAATCATAGATTATGAAAAAGATTTTAACGCTCGTATTTGTTTCCGTATTAGGTGGTGCCATAACTTTATCTGCTTATAAATTATTTTTAGAGCCAGAAGTTTTAACAACTACAACGGAATCACAACAAGAATTAACAAACTACCTACCAACAAGTTACAATAAGACTAATTTACGCAATGCAGAAGATGTTCCCAATTTTGTGAATGCGGCAGAAGAAACCGTGCATGCGGTTGTTCACGTAAAAAACACAGCCATTGTTTCGGCACCTACAACCATGCAAGATTACTTTTATGGTAGACGTTCACAAAAAGCACAAGTAGGAACTGGAAGTGGAGTAATTATTAATAAAAACGGTTACATCATTACCAATAACCACGTTATTGCTGGCGCAAAAGAACTATCCATAACCACCAACGACAATAAGATTTATCAAGCTACTTTAATAGGAACTGATCCAAAAACGGATATCGCTTTATTAAAAATTGAAGCTGATGAAGATTTACCATTCATCACGTTTGGCGATTCAGATATGGCTAAAATTGGCGAATGGGTTTTAGCTGTTGGTAATCCATTTAATTTAACATCAACGGTTACGGCTGGAATTATTTCGGCAAAATCACGTGATTTATCTGGACAAAATTACCAATCGTTTATTCAAACTGATGCGGCTGTAAACCCTGGGAACTCTGGAGGCGCTTTGGTTAATGGTAATGGGGAGTTAATTGGTATAAATACGGCCATCAGCTCACAAACGGGTTCCTATATTGGCTATTCCTTTGCCGTTCCTAGTAATATTGCGCGTAAAGTGGTAGAAGATATAATGGAATTCGGGATTGTTCAGAATGGTATTTTAGGCGTTAGTGGAATTAGTTTAAATGGAAAAGCATCGGAAGAATTGGAAGTTAATTTAACCGAAGGATTTTATGTAGGAGCTGTTGAATCGCAGTCAGGAGCCGAACAAGCCGGAATTAAAAAAGGCGATATCATTACTAAAATTGATAATGTTAGGATTTCAAAATTTGCCGATTTAACAGGTTATTTAAACACAAAACGTCCTGATGATGTGGTAGATGTGTTGGTTTTGAGAGACAATTCCGAAAAAGTTATTCCAGTCACATTATCGAAATTTGAGATTCTAACAACGGAATTTTTAGATATTCAAGTGAAAAACATTTCAAAAGACATTAAAGAGCAATATCAAATTGATCATGGTGTGTTGGTAACCAAAAGCGATAATTACTGGCTGTATCAAAAAATCGGCTTGAATAAAGGGTATATTATTACGGATATAAATGATATTCAAATTAATAGTATTGATGATATTTCTAACTTAAAAGAGAAATATGGAAATGCTTTTGATAAGAATATTGAAAAAATAAGCATTATAAATACACGTGGCCAAAAGCACAGTTTTATTTTTAGGTAACAGGCTGCAAACCAAAAAAATCCCTTTAACGTTTCTATATGTTTAAGGGATTTTTTATGCGAAATACACAGCGAAAACGGTTGAAATGTACTATTTTTGCACGCAGATTCAAGAGCCTAAAAAACAGCTTGGATAGATAACATTTAACAACACACTAAAATTATTACACAATGAGTTTTAACGAGACTTATGAAAGCGAATTAGCATTTCAAGCCGATAGACGAAGAGCTACGGTAGAATTTATTAAAATTATTAGCGATCTATGGTATGACAAATCTATCGAGCTGGTCCTGTTTAGAAATCAATTAATTGACCGTAACGTCAGTGAAATTCTAAATTTACACGAATATGCAGGCGAGTTTGTTCAAAAACCAATTTCTATTTTCGATTCTGTTGAAATAGCACAAGCTATCAAAACGTTGGATTTACCACCTGCCAAATTAGATATTGGTAAACTAACATATGAATATCATTTAGAAGAGAAGAAATTTAGTAATGCTTTAGCTTTTGTAGCTGATAGATTACAAGGCGCAAAAACGGAACATCCTATCCAACCAAAAGACGTTGTGCTTTATGGTTTTGGACGTATTGGTCGTTTAGTAGCACGTGAATTAATGACAAAAACAGGCAAAGGTAGTCAGTTGCGTTTACGAGCTATTGTAACACGTGGAAAAATAGATAAAACAGTTTTAGAAAAAAGAGCTTCTTTACTGCGCAATGATTCGGTTCATGGTGATTTTTCGGGAACTGTTGTTGCCGATCTTGAAAACAGTGCATTAATTATTAATGGTACAACGGTTTACATCATTTCAGCCAATGCGCCAGAAGATATTGATTACACAAAATACGGTATCAATAATGCATTAGTTATAGATAACACTGGTGCTTTTAGAGATCATGAAGCATTAAGCAGACATTTAAAATCTAAAGGAGCGGACAAAGTCTTACTTACAGCACCAGGTAAAGGTGTCCCTAATATAGTGCATGGTGTAAATCATGAAGAACACAATCCAGATACGGTAGATATATTTTCTGCAGCATCTTGTACAACAAATGCTATTACGCCAATTTTAAAGGCTATTGAAGATACATTTGGTGTAAAAAGTGGCCACTTGGAAACTATTCACGCCTATACAAACGATCAGAATTTAGTAGATAACTTCCATAGCAAATACCGTCGTGGACGTGCTGCTGCTTTAAACATGGTTATTACAGAAACTGGTGCAGGAAGTGCGGTTTCAAAAGCATTACCAAGTTTAGAAGGGAAGTTAACATCTAACGCTATTCGTGTTCCTGTTCCTAATGGTTCTTTAGCTATATTGAATTTGGATTTAGAAAAAGCGACTTCAATAGATGCTATTAATGCCACTTTAAAGAAATATGCTTTAGAAGGTAATTTAGTGGAACAAATAAAGTATGAATTAAGTGATGAGCTAGTTTCTAGTGATATTGTTGGTAGTTCAGCACCTGCAATTTACGATAGTAAAGCAACCATCGTTCGTCCAGATGGTAAAAATGCGGTATTATATATATGGTATGATAATGAATATGGTTATAGCCATCAAGTTATTCGATTAGCAAAATATATTGCAAAAGTAAGACGCTTTACGTACTACTAATCTTTTAAATTATATAGAATAAAAATCTCGCTTAAATTAAGCGAGATTTTTTTTTAAAAAAATTATGCCTGTTCGACATCTAAATTATAAAGTCATTCGTATATAATTTGGCCTCCAAACGTGAGGCTTTTTGAGTATTGTGTTTTATACTAAACATATTTTCTTATTTTAGCAACTACATTTCTTTACAACTACAAAATGAACAGTCTTAAAAAAATTATATTACTATTATTCATAGCAAGTTACGCGTCATTAAGCGCACAAGATGCTACAGAAGCTGATGACCAATTATCTTTAGAAAACGGCACCATAGACAACCAATTTGAATATGTAATTCAACGTTCTAACAATTATCAAGACTATAAAGTAGTTAAAAAGAACTGGCTATATACTTTAAAAGCACATACGCTAGATTCTTTAAAATCTATTCATTCAGAATTAGCAACGGCTGAAGGCACTATTTCTAATCAAAATAGTGAAATAGCAAGCTTAAAAAGTAGTCTGAAAAATACAGAAGACACATTAAATAAAACGACAAGCGAAAAAAACAATATGGAATTGTTTGGTTTACAAATGACCAAACCAAACTATAATATTCTCATGTGGTCTATAGTTGCGTTATTGCTAGCGTTATTACTCCTGTTTATTTACAAGTTTAAAAACAGCAATACAATAACACGAGAAGCACAAAAAAATCTTTCAGAAACGGAAGATGAATTTGACGAACACAGACGCACAGCTTTAGAACGTGAGCAGAAAGTGAGACGCCAACTTCAAGACGAACTCAATAAACAAAAAGGAATTAATTAGTAATTTCTTTTTCAATTCAATAAATAAAATCTACAACTTGCGTTTGTAGATTTTTTTTTGCTTTTAAGATTTAGCTTATTTATCAATCTATAAAAATTCAGATTCCCAAAACATTTCAAGTATATTTGCAGTTCAAAACTGCCATCATGCGTATCGATATTATTACCGTTTTACCAGAATTATTAAAAAGTCCGTTTGAAGCTTCTATTTTAAAACGTGCTATTGATGCGAACTTGGTAGAAGTACATTTTCACAATTTACGTGATTATACAACCGACAATTATAAAACCATAGACGACTACCAATTTGGTGGTGGTGCAGGCATGGTTATGATGATTGAACCGATTGATAAATGTATTACACAGTTACAATCTGAACGCAATTATGACGAGGTTATTTATATGACACCTGATGGTGAAACGTTAAATCAAGGTATTGCCAATCAAATTTCATTAAAGGAAAACATTATTATTCTGTGCGGACATTATAAAGGAGTGGATCAACGCGTTCGCGATCATTTTATAACACGCGAAATCTCCATAGGCGATTATGTGCTTTCAGGAGGGGAATTGGGTGCTGCTGTATTATGTGATGCCATTATTCGTTTAATCCCTGGAGTTTTAGGAAATGAGACATCTGCGCTTACTGATTCGTTTCAGGATAATCTATTAGCACCACCAATTTACACCAGACCTCGTGAATACAAAGGTTGGAAAGTACCTGAATTATTGTTTAGCGGGAACTTTCCAAAAATTGAAAAATGGCGCGAAGAGCAAGCTTACGAGCGCACTAAAACCCTCAGGCCTGATTTATTGGATGAAAAATAAAGGCCTAATTTCCACCTTTTAAAAAGTGAAATTATTAATTGCAAGTTATTTATAAATAGTTATCTTTGCAGCCAATTTCGAGTTAACCTCTGGCGATAATCGTGGATGTTGTTTCGGATTAATTAAGAAAAAAATAAAAGATATGGAATCTTTAATCAAATTTGTACAACAAGAGTTTGTACCTAAAAAAGATTTTCCAGAGTTTAGTGCTGGAGACACAATTACAGTTTATTACGAAATTAGAGAAGGCGAAAAAGTACGTACACAGTTCTTTAGAGGTGTTGTTATTCAAAGAAGAGGAGCAGGTTCTTCTGAAACATTTACTATTAGAAAAATGTCAGGAACTATTGGTGTAGAACGTATTTTTCCAATCAATATGCCAGCTTTACAGAAAGTTGAAGTTAACAAACGTGGTCAAGTACGTCGTGCACGTATCTACTACTTTAGAGGCTTAACTGGTAAGAAAGCTAGAATCAAAGAAAGTATGAAACGTTAATACTTTGTTGATAACGTTGGAAAGCCCTGTTTTTACAGGGCTTTTTTTATTAACAAAAGTTAATAACTCCGGTTTATAAGTTGTTGATATCTAATATCTTAAATATTTTTAAAAACAACAATTCTGCCTTATATTAGTACAAGAATTATAAGACAACCTAATTGGTTTTGTTCTAAAAAAGCAAATTTATTTTTAATTCACTAAAGATACGTTCTTTAAATCTTATTGTTTTTTGAGGTTTTGCGGTAAACACGTTTTCGTGTGTAACTAAAAAATCATGATACTTTTTAAGATGCTAAATGTGTTTGCAGTTAGTAGTAATAAAAGTTGAAAGTTTTCAAATATCTATTAGAAACGAAAGTGAGAATTAGATTATGAAACAATGTTTTGAGTGTTTGTAGTTCATGTATATGAATCTCAATAAAGACAAAACATCAAGAAAAACAGTAAACCGAGACATTTTGCAACAGGTCAATACATTTTGAAAGTTGCGTTTAGAAATGTTTCACTTTTGAAATAGTAACCCTTGAATTGAAACATGTAGATAGTTTTCTACATCCTGTAATTGTAAGATTACATAGATCATGTTCAGCTATTTCAAAGAAAGCCATGTCAAACCAGACGTTCGTCTGATATGATATGGCTTTTGTTTTTTAATAAACCGTTTTTTTGAGTAGTTTTGGACAGAAAAAAATAAATCACCATGTCCCTTCCCTACATCTGCGATAAAACCTTTAAAAAACAAACGTACACCCACGAGCCTCTTGCTAAGGCTGAGTATGATAATTGCCAATTTATAGACTGTGATTTTTCAGATGCATTTCTATCTTATATATCATTTACAGAATGTGAGTTTATTAACTGTAATTTAAGTTCTGCTAAAGTTAAAGATGCCACTTTTAAAGATGTAATATTTACCGATTGCAAAATACTTGGTGTTTTCTTTAATACTTGCAATCCCTTTTTACTATCTTTTTCATTTAAAAACTGCTTATTAAACCTATCCGCATTTAATAATCTGAAATTAAAAAACACCCAATTCCATTCGTGCTCATTAAAGCAAACAGAATTTTCTGATGCAGACCTCTCCTATGCCAGTTTTTTAGACTGCAATTTGGATCAGGCTGTTTTCTACAAATCAAACCTATCTCATGCCGATTTTTCAACATCTCAAAATATTACAATGAATCCGGAATATAATAATTTAAAATCAGCCAAATTTTCGAAAGAAAATGTACTAGGCCTACTAAAACCTTATCAACTTATTATAGAATAATTCGCTATATAATTAAGCTCTTTTCCAACCACAATTACGTTTTTTATGATTTTTTTAAGACTACTAAATTAAACTTAAAGATAGTTTTGCTATCTAACAACTACAACTAACCAGTTTCAGATGCGAAATATCATACTTTCAATTTTAGGAGTCCTACTAATATTGGGTTCTTTTTTTATTGCTAAATCTTTAATAGACAGCAAAACAAAACCGAAACCGGTTATAGAAAAGATTGTAAAAACGGTTTATACAGATACCGTTAAAAATACCACTATTCCTATCTTAATTCCCGCAAATGGCAGTTTAGTGGCCAAACAACGTGTGGAATTATATGCCGAAGTTCAAGGAATTTTTAAGTCTGGGAATAAACTATTTAAACCAGGCCAATACTATAAAAAAGGTGAAACGCTTATAAGGGTTGATGCTTCTGAATACTACGCTAGTGTACAATCGGCAAAAAGCAATCTTTACAATACTATTGCGGCTATAATGCCTGACCTACGATTAGATTTCCCTAACATGTTTCAGAAATGGCAAACGTATTTAAGTAGTTTCGATTTAAATAAAACCACCCCAAAACTTCCTGAAATGACATCAGACAAGGAAAATTATTTCATTACAGGTCGTGGTATCGTTTCCAATTATTACAATGTTAAAAATTTAGAACAACGCTTAGCAAAGTATAATATTTCAGCGCCTTTTAATGGTATTCTAACGGAAGCTTTAATTACTGAAGGCGCCCTAATTAGAAGCGGACAAAAACTAGGTGAATATATTGATCCTACCGTTTATGAAATGGAAATAGCTTTGAGTAAATCCTACGCAGGCCTTTTAAAAGTAAATGAAGATGTTGAATTACAAAATATAGAGCATACAGAGCGTTATAATGGAAAGATCTCCAGAATTAATGGAAGTATTGATGCCGCAACACAAACCATTACGGCTTATATTGAAGTTGAAAATGAACGCCTTAAAGAAGGTATGTATTTGGAAGCAAGTTTGAATGCTAAAAAAGAAGGAAATGCTATCGAAATCAACAGAAACTTAATGTTAGATGGGAATCAGATTTTTATTGTAAAAGATAATACCCTTGATATACTAGATGTTAAACCTGTTTTCTATTCTGAAACAACCGTTGTTTTAAAAAATGTTCCAGATGGTACAATTATTTTGAATAAACCAGTTCCAGGAGCCTATTCAGGAATGCTTGTAAAGCCATTTACTGAAAATAAAACTTCAAAGGATAACCAATAAATTATGAGAAAAATAATTACGTATTTTATTCGGTATCATGTAGCTGTTAATGTCTTCATTATAGCTTTTTTTGCGTTTGGTATATTAGGAATTATGTCTTTAAAATCGTCATTCTTCCCCCTTGTCGAATCTAAAATAATCAATATAAACATTATCTATCCTGGCGCTTCGCCTCAAGAAATAGAGGAAGGTATTGTGCTGCAAATTGAAGATAATCTTAAAGGATTAAAAGGCATAGATCGCGTTACTTCCACCTCTAGAGAAAATAGCGGAACTATTACTGTTGAAATTGAAAAGGGTGAAAATATTGACTTCATGTTATTAGAAGTTAAAAACGCCGTAGATCGTGTACCTTCTTTTCCAACCGGAATGGAACCATTGGTAGTGTCTAAACAAGAAGCCATTCGTGAAACCATATCTTTTGCGTTAAGTGGTAATAATGTACCGCTAGTAACCTTAAAACAAATAGGGAGGCAGGTTGAGAATGATCTACGAGCCATTGATGGTATTTCTCAAGTAACTGTTACGGGTTATCCTGAAGAAGAAATAGAAATTGCAGTCAATGAAAACAACCTTCTAGCATATAATCTAACATTTTCCGATGTTGCAAAAGCAGTATCTTCATCTAATATTTTAATTACGGGAGGAAATATTAAAACGGATGCCGAAGAGTATCTTATACGTGCTAACAACCGCTCCTATTATGGTGACGAGCTTTCAAATATTGTTGTAAAGGCAACGCAAGATGGCAAAACTGTGCGCTTAAAGGACGTGGCAATTATTAGAGATCGTTTTTCGGAAACACCAAATGCTACTTTTTTTAATAAAAATTTATCGGTAAATATTTCTGTAACCAGTACAAATAATGAAGATCTCATGTCTTCAGCCGAAAAAGTTAAGGTATATATAGATGAGTACAACCAAAAACATGAAAATGTCCGTTTAGATATAGTAAGAGATTTATCTATTACATTAAATCAACGTACAAAGCTTTTATCTGAAAACGCCATGATTGGTATGTTTTTAGTTTTAATTTTTCTGTCCTTATTTTTAAATACAAGATTAGCTTTTTGGGTAGCATTTGGACTTCCTCTTTCATTTTTAGGAATGTTCATTTTTGCCGGACAGTTTGATGTTACCATAAACGTGCTGTCTCTTTTTGGAATGATTATCGTTATTGGTATTTTAGTAGATGATGCTATCGTAATTGCTGAAAACATTTATCAGCATTATGAAAAAGGGAAAACGCCAATCCAAGCAGCAATTGATGGTACTATGGAAGTTATACCTCCCGTTGTATCGGCAATTATAACCACAATATTAGCCTTTTCATTATTTCTGTTTTTAGATAGTAGAATTGGTGAATTTTTCAGCGAAGTTGCAGTTGTAGTTATTTTAACATTGGTTGTTTCTTTGGTAGAAGCGTTAATTATTTTACCGGCGCATTTAGCTCATTCTAAAGCGTTAACAAAAGAAAAGCCTCAAGAAAATCCCTCGAAAATAAAACGATTCTTTGCCAAAATGCGTGGTATAAATGCTTTTGGTGATCGTATCATGAGGTATTTAAGAGATAAAGTCTATTCGCCTGCGTTAATCTTTGTTTTAAAATTTAAAATGTTGTCTTTAGGGATTTTTATTGCACTTTTAGTTTTAACATTTGGCGCCATAGGTGGTGGCGTTATAGGTGTTACTATTTTCCCATCCATAGCAAGTGATCGAATCTCTATTGAATTAGATATGCCCAACGGAACCAACGTAAAAATAACCGATTCTATTATTTCTATGATAGAAGAAAAGTCGTTTATAGTAAACAAAGAGTTCACTGAAAAGTATTTAAAAGATTCCGATAAAGAGCTTTTTGAAAATACCATACTAACATTAAATAGTAGCTCCAGCGCGCAATTAGTTATAAATATGTTACCTGGAGAAGAAAGGCCTGACGAAATCAACTCCTCCATGGTAGCAAACAGGCTACGCGAGTTAGTAGGTCCCGTTATTGGTACCGAACGATTAATTTATGGTTCCGGTGGAAATTTTGGTGGTAGTCCCGTTTCCGTAGCTTTATTAGGAAATAACATTGGGGAACTGAAAGCCGCTAAAGTTGAATTAAAAAATATTTTAGAAGAGAATCCTTTACTAAAAGATATTGAAGACAATGATCCTGCTGGTATTAAAGAAATCAGACTTGAGCTAAAAGAAACCGCCTATTTAATTGGTTTAGACCTTAGTACGGTAATGGCGCAAATTCGTGCAGGATTTTTTGGTTCTCAAGTCCAACGTTTTCAAAGAGGACAAGATGAGATTAGAGTTTGGGTTCGATATGACCGTCCTAACAGAGAATCTATTAACGATTTGGAGGATATGCGTATTGTAACGCCAACAGGCAGTCGTATAGCGTTAAAAGACATTGCAACCTATACTATTGTCCGTGGAGATGTTGCAATCAATCATTTAGATGGCAAACGAGAAATTAGAGTTTCTGCAGATTTAAAAGACCCTAGTACCAGTGTTACTGATATTCTTGATGAAATAAAAAAAACGACCATCCCAGAGTTGCAATCTAAGTATCCAACAATTTCTGCTGCCTTTGAAGGACAAAATCGGGAAGCCCAAAAGTTATCTTCTTCTATTTCAAGTGCAGGAACTATTATTTTACTACTTATTTATATAACCATTGCCTTTACTTTCAGAAGCTACAGTCAACCATTATTATTATTGCTATTAGTTCCATTTAGTTTAACGGCAGTAGCTTGGGGACATTGGTTGCTAGGCTTTCCAGTAAACGTTTTATCCTTATTAGGTATAATTGCTCTAATTGGAATTATGGTGAATGACGGGTTGGTTCTTATAGGTAAATTCAATACGAATTTAAAAAACGGCATGTCGTTTGATTTAGCCCTATCCGATGCAGGAAAGTCAAGGTTTAGAGCTATTTTCTTAACCTCAATAACTACGATAGCTGGTTTAGCACCTTTGTTATTAGAAAAAAGTAGACAAGCGCAATTTTTAAAACCTATGGCAATTTCAATTTCATTCGGTATAGCATATGCTACCATATTAACCTTATTAGTGTTACCATTATTTCTGTCTTTTAGTAATAGTATCAAGAAAAATGCTAAATGGTTATATTCTAATAAAGCCGTAACAAAAGAAGAAGTTGAACGCGCTATTAAAGAGCAAAAAGAAGAAAATGAACACTAAAAACATAATAATATACAGTCTTTTATTATTGTCATTACCTTTGTTTTCTCAAAGGGTTCTAAACCCAGAGGAGGCCTTTTCTATGGCTTTAGACTATAATTATGGTATAAAAATTACTAATAATTCATTGGAAATTGCAGAAAATAATACCAGTATTTTAAATTCTGGATACTTACCAACAGTAACGGGTAATGCTGGCGCCACTTATAACCTAGATAATACGGAAGCGCAATTTGCTAATGGTGAATCTACTGTTTTAAATGGTGCTGAAAGTTCTCGTTATAATGCTTCAGTAAATTTAAATTATGTTGTTTTTGATGGTATGGGAAGACAGTATAATTATAAACGTCTTAAAGAAGAATATTTTTTATCGCAACTAGAGGCAAGAGAAACTATTGAAAACGTCATCATTCAATTATTTACCATTTACTACAATCTAGCTAAAACTTCAGAAAACACATTAGCTTTAGAACAAACTTTAAATATTTCAAAGGACAGGTTATTGAGAGCGGAATATCAATTTGATTATGGTCAAAACACGAAATTAGGTGTTTTAAATGCGCAAGTGGATATCAATAATGACAGTATCAATCTTATTAATATTAGACAACAGCTAAAAAACACAAAACGTGATTTAAATGTGGTAATCGGCAATCAAATTGCTGAAGACTTTAATGTTAAAACAGACCTTAAATTTTTGTTAGATTTAGATAAGAATGAATTATTATCTAAAACAAAAGCGAATAATGTGGCGCTGTTGCAAGCAGATAAAAATATTTCCATCGGCGAAATAAACATTAAAGCTCGAAAATCGCAGTATTTACCTACAGTTGGATTAATTGGCACGTATGGCTGGAATAAAAACAATAACAATGCGGCTTCTTTTGCAACAACCACATTAAATACAGGTCTTTCAGGCGGTATTAATTTAGCATGGGATTTATTTGATGGTGGAAGTACTATAACTCAAGTAAAAAACACAAAAATTAATTTAGATAATCAAAAACTTCAAAAAGAGCAACTGATCATCAACATTGAGCGCGATTTTTATAATGCCTGGGAAGATTATCAAAACAAACTAGTTATTTTTAATGTCCAAGAAGATAATATAATTACTTCTGAAAATAATTTTAACCGAACTCAAGAAAAATTTAAATTGGGTCAAGCGACTTCCATTGAATTTAGGCAAGCACAACTAAACCTTCGAAATGCTGAATTGAGCAGAAATCAAGCAAAATATGATGCCAAACTTGCCGAATTAACAGTATTACAAATAAGCGGAGACTTATTGAATGTTGAATTTTGAATAACTTCCAATAAAAATAGCTACTAGATCAATACTGGCAATGCATTATTGATGAAAATCAATAATGCTAAACGGCATAAAACTCCTATAAGATTTTGTATATTTGCGCTGTTAAATAACGTACCAAAAATAAAATATAATGACAAACTCTTCTACTATAATTTACACTAAAACAGACGAAGCACCAGCTTTAGCAACGGCATCTTTTTTACCAATTGTTAAAGCCTTTGCAAAACCATCTGGAATTACTATAGAAACAAAAGATATATCTTTGGCTGCTAGAATTTTAGCAACTTTTCCAGAGTTTTTAACAGAAGATCAACGTGTTGACGATGCGCTTACCTTTTTAGGTGATTTAGTTAAAAGACCAGAAGCAAACATCATTAAATTACCAAATATTAGTGCCTCTGTTCCACAGTTAAATAGCGCTATAAAAGAGCTTCAAGAAAAAGGTTATAAATTACCTAATTACCCTGAAGAAGTAAAAAATGATCAAGATAAGGACGTAAAGAGTCGTTATGACAAAATAAAAGGTAGTGCTGTAAACCCTGTTCTTCGTGAAGGTAACTCCGATCGTCGTGCTCCAAAGGCAGTAAAGAATTTTGCTAAAAAACATCCACATTCTATGGGTGCATGGAGTAAAGATTCTAAAACCAATGTTGCCACTATGAGCGAAGGTGATTTTGCACATAATGAAAAATCAGTAACCATGGATGCTGCAACGAGCATCAAAATAGTTCATACAGATTTAACTGGTAATAAAACAATTCTAAAAAATGATTTTCCCTTGTTAAAAGGTGAAATTATTGATGGAACGGTTTTAAGCAAAAAAGCACTTTTAAGCTTTTTAGAAACCGAAATTGAAGGTGCTAAAGCAACCAACGTATTGTTTTCATTACACATGAAAGCGACTATGATGAAAGTGAGTGATCCAATTATTTTTGGGCATGCAGTACGCGTTTTCTTTAAGGATGTATTTGCAAAATATCAAGACGATTTCAATAAAATAGGTGTCGATGTAAATAATGGTTTTGGAGATTTAATTCGTAACCTATCTGAATTACCAGATGCCAAACGAAAAGCTATTGAGGCTGATATTGAAGCAACATACAATAGTCGTCCAGATTTAGCGATGGTTAATAGCGATAAAGGTATTACCAATTTACACGTACCAAGTGACGTTATTATTGATGCATCCATGCCAGCTATGATTCGTACATCTGGAAAAATGTGGAATAAAAATGGGGAGCTACAAGATACAAAAGCGGTAATTCCAGATAGCAGTTATGCAGGGATTTACTCGGCAACTATTGCTTTCTGTAAAGAACATGGCGCTTTTGATCCCACTACAATGGGAACCGTTCCAAATGTTGGGTTAATGGCTCAAAAGGCAGAAGAATACGGATCACATGATAAAACATTCGAGATTGGTAGCAATGGTACAGTTACTGTTGTAGATTCTGATAATAAGGTTTTAATTGAACACGCGGTTGAAGCAGGTGATATATGGAGAATGTGTCAAGTAAAAGATGCACCAATTCAGGACTGGGTTAAATTAGCTGTAAATCGTGCGAGAGCATCACAAACACCAGCTGTTTTTTGGTTGGATGATGAACGCGCTCATGATGTTGAATTAATTAAAAAAGTAAACACCTATTTAAAAGATCATGATACATCTGGTTTAGATATCAGAATTCTATCACCAATTGAAGCAACTAATTTTACTTTAAAGCGTGTAAAAGCTGGTGAAGATACTATTTCAGTTTCTGGAAATGTATTACGTGATTATTTAACCGATTTATTCCCGATTTTAGAATTAGGAACAAGTGCAAAAATGTTATCAATTGTACCATTAATGAATGGTGGTGGCTTATTTGAAACAGGCGCTGGTGGTTCTGCTCCAAAACATGTAGAACAATTACTGGAAGAAAATCATTTACGATGGGATTCTTTAGGTGAATTTTTAGCTTTAGCTGTTTCTTTAGAGCATTTATCAGAAGTTACTAAAAACCCAAAAGCACTTATATTATCGGAAGCTTTAGATTTAGCGACTGAAAAACTATTGGATAACAATCAGTCACCTTCTAGAAAAGTGGGCGAATTGGACAACAGAGGTAGCCATTTTCATCTAGCTAAATATTGGGCAGAAGCAATTGCAAACCAAGAAAAGGATATAACGATGAAAAATATCTTTGGAAAAATAGCACTTTTGTTTAAGGCTGAAGAAAAAAACATTATCAACGAATTGAATAGTGTTCAAGGAAAGCAAGTTAGCATTGGTGGTTATTACGAACCAAGTGATGATTTAACAAACAGCATTATGCGCCCAAGTGAAACATTAAACAAAATATTACAATCATTATAATATTTATAAACTTTATGAAAAAAGCTCCTTTTTAAGGGGCTTTTTTTTATATTTTTAATAAAAATTGCAGGTAATGAACATGCGCATATTCTGGTTAATTCTGATTTTCACATGTAGTATCAATTCTATTTGGTCTCAAAATAAAATAACCCTAAACGGTGTTATTTCAGATTCCGAAAGTAGCGAAACACTAATTGGTGTTAATATTTTAATTCCGGAACTTAAAACTGGAGCAACCACTAACGAATATGGCTTCTACTCCATAACCCTTCCTGAAGGAACTTATCGCGTTGTAATTAGTTATTTAGGTTATAGTGAGGTTTCGGAAACCATAACCCTTTCAGAGAATATCACTAAAAATTTCACCTTAACAGAATCCGTAGAAAGTTTAAACGAAGTCGTTATCACCGAGGATGTAGAAAAACTCAATATAAGAAAACCTCAAATGAGTTTAAACGCTATGTCGGCCGGTACAATTAAAGAAATTCCTGTGGTATTTGGTGAGGCAGATGTTATAAAAGCTATAACCTTACTTCCTGGTGTTACCACAGCTGGCGAAGGCGCTTCAGGTTTTAATGTACGTGGTGGCGCCGCAGATCAGAACTTAATACTTTTAGATGAAGCAACCATTTACAACTCATCACATTTGTTCGGATTCTTTTCTGTTTTTAATCCAGATGCCATAAAAGATTTAAAGCTTTATAAAGGTGGTATTCCGGCAAGATATGGTGGTCGCGTTTCTTCCGTTTTAGACATCTATCAAAAAGAAGGAAACAAAAATAAATTTCACATGAATGGCGGCATTGGTATAATATCGAGTAGACTTTTAGCTGAAGGCCCAATTAACAAAGGAAAAGGTTCATTTCTTTTAGGAGGTCGAGCAACGTACGCGCATTTGTTTTTACCACTTTTTGATTTGGACAATAAAGCCTATTTCTACGATTTAAATACTAAAATTAGTTACAAACTGAATGATAATAATAACATCTATTTATCAGGATATTTTGGTCGTGATGTATTAAGTTTTAGTGATAGTTTTGAAAACACGTATGGAAATACAGTTTTAAACTTTAGATGGAATCACTTGTTTTCTGATAAAATATTTTCAAATTTATCTTTAATTTATTCGGATTATTACTATGGTTTAGATCTAAATTTTATTGGATTTAATTGGGATTCTGGAATTCGCAATTTTAATGTAAAATATGATTTCAAGCACTATCTGAATAATGATATAACCCTACAATATGGACTAAATAGTATCTATCACAAATTTAATCCAGGCGAAATAAAACCATCATCAGAAGAATCAGGAATCAATCCAGATAAACTAATTGATAAATATGCTTTTGAAAATGCGCTCTATTTAGATGTTGAACAAAAATTATCTGAAAGAATTCAATTATCTTACGGGTTACGTTATAGTACATTTTTAAGACTAGGACAGGATGAACTAAATATGTATGCCAATGATGAGGCGGTCGTTTTTAATCAAGAGCTACAGATTTATGAAAAAGCAAATCCCATAGGTGTTGAAAAGTACAAACGGAGTAAAGTTTTAAAATCATTTGGAAATTTAGAGCCGCGATTAGCCATTGCTTACCAACTACAGAATAATTCATCTATTAAAGCAAGTTACAATCGTTTAAGTCAATATTTGCATTTATTATCTAATACTAGTTCTCCCACTCCATTGGATATTTGGACGCCTAGCGGCATGTACACTGATCCTCAAATACTGGATCAAGTAGCGCTTGGTTATTTTAGAAATTTTAAGAATGATGTGTTTTCGCTTGAGCTAGAAACATTTTACAAAACAGTAAAAAACAGAATTGATTATATTGATGGTGCAGATTTAATAGCAAATGACGCCATAGAACAAGTCATTTTAAATGGTGAAGCCAGAGCCTATGGTATGGAAATTCTTTTCAGAAAAAATACTGGTCGCCTAAGAGGTTGGATTGCTTATACCTTATCAAAATCAGAACAAAGAACGCCTGGTAGAACTGAAAATGAACCAGGAATAAACAACGGCGAGTGGTATAAAACAGCTTATGATAAAACACACGATATTTCTATTACAGCTAGTTATGATTTTACACAGAAGTGGCGATTTAATGCTAATTTCATACTTCAAACAGGTCAACCCGTGACGTATCCCAATGCACAATATGAATATAATGGCATTTCCATACCAAACTATGGCTTACGTAATGAATTTCGATTACCATCCTATAACCGACTCGATTTGTCTGCCACTTATATACCAAAACCAGAAAAAAAATCTGGTTGGCAAGCTGAATGGGTATTCGGAATTTATAATGTTTATAATAGATATAATGCGGCTTCCATTACCTTTTCAGAAAATAGAGATACAGGTGTAAATGAAGCCACACGATTATCCATTTTTGGTATCGTTCCATCGGTTACTTATAATTTTAAATTTTAATTCTATGAAGAACATTATCATATTACTGCTAATTTGTATTTCCATTTTTTCGTGTGAAGATGTAATAGATGTAGATGTCCCTACTTCCGAACCAAAATTAGTAATTGATGCTTCAATAAATTGGGTTAAAGGGACTTCAGGTAATGAGCAGTCTATAAAATTAACTTTAACGGCTCCTTATTTTGAATCCTCTGTTCCTCCAGCTAATGATGCCGAGGTTTTTATTACTGATTCTAATAATAACATTTTTGTTTTTGTTGAAGATGGAAGCACTGGATTATATTTAAATACAACCTTCGCTCCTGACATTAATGCAGACTATATTCTAACTATCAATTATAAAAATGAAATATATTCCGCTACCGAAACACTATTAGCTGTACCAGAATTTGATTTTGTGGAACAAAATTTAGAAGGTGGTTTTACAGGAGAAGAGACAGAAATTAAAGCCTACTTTACAGATCCTGGAAATGAAGAAAACTATTACTTTTTTGAATTTGAACCAAGTATTCCTGTCAAAAAAACATTAGATACTTTTAAGGACGAATTTGTAAATGGAAATCAAGTATTTGGTTTTTATGTTGAAGAAGACTTAACAACAAATGATACCGTGGTAATAAGAAATTATGGTGTATCCAAACGATTCTATGAATTCATGTTTATTTTATTGCAACAAACTGGTGCCGCAGGAGGTGGTCCGTTTGAAACACAACCAGCTACTGTTCGCGGTAACTGTATAAATACAACCAATCAGAATAATTATCCATTAGGATATTTCAGGTTATCTGAAGTGGCCGAAATTAATTATACCATTGAATAGGGTAAGTTCAATATTATAATTACAGATTATATTTTGTAATTTTGAAACTATGGATTTTATAAAAACAACTGAAAAAGATTCAAATTACAACCATCTCGAAACGATGTCTGTATCTGCCATTTTGAAGCATATTAATACGGAAGATAAAACCGTACCTTTGGCTGTTGAAAAAGAATTACCAAAAATAGAACCGCTAGTTTCGGAAATAGTTGAAAAACTAAAAATTGGAGGTCGGCTTTTTTATATTGGCGCAGGAACAAGTGGTAGATTAGGTGTTTTAGATGCTTCAGAATGTCCACCAACTTTTGGTGTCTCACATGATTTGGTAATAGGAATTATTGCTGGAGGAGATAAAGCCATTCGAAAAGCTGTTGAAAATGCTGAAGATTCTAAAACTCAAGGCTGGGAGGACTTGCAAGCCTTTAATATATCAACTAAAGATATTGTAGTTGGTATTGCAGCATCAGGGACCACGCCTTACGTTATTGCAGCATTAGAAATGTGTAATAAAAACAATATACTTACTGGATGCATTACTTGTAATAATAACAGTCCACTTTCTTTAGTTTCTAAATATCCAATAGAAGTTGTGGTAGGTCCAGAATTTGTAACAGGAAGCTCCAGGATGAAAGCAGGTACAGCTCAAAAATTAGTTCTTAATATGATTACAACCACCACCATGATTCAATTGGGTCATGTTAAAGGAAATAAGATGGTTGATATGCAGTTAAGTAATGACAAGTTGGTTGAACGTGGAATAAAGATGATAATGGAAGAACTCCAAATAGAATACATAACAGCACAACGATTATTGAAAACTCATAAGAATGTGAGAACAGCAATAAATAATTATACAAATGGAAACTGAAACAAAACACACAGATAAAGATGTTCTTTTAAAGGGTATTAAAAAAATGGGATTATCATTAGTATGTATGTTTTTAGGGCCTACTCTTTTATATATAGCATTTAGCAATCAAGAAAAAATATTGTATATACCACTACTTATAGTAGGTATTGTAGTTTGTGGACTTGCTATATTCCTTGCCTTTAAAGGATTAAAGACCATAATGGATAGTATGTTTAACTAATTTTAAACAACAATTCTACTCAAATTATTTATAAAGCGCATCATGCGCTTTATTTTTTTTGGTTAAAACGACAAGTTATTAAACAAAAAAATCCCGATTCAGTAAATGAATCGGGATTCTAAAAAAGGCGGCGACCTACTCTCCCACGAGATGCAGTACCATCGGCGCAAACGGGCTTAACTACTCTGTTC
>NZ_VSKL01000005.1 GCF_008086165.1 Algorimicrobium algoritergicola
GAACAGAGTAGTTAAGCCCGTTTGCGCCGATGGTACTGCATCTCGTGGGAGAGTAGGTCGCCGCCTTTTTTAGAATCCCGATTCATTTACTGAATCGGGATTTTTTTGTTTAATAACTTGTCGTTTTTAACCAAAAAAATAAAGCACATGATGCGCTTTATAAATAATTTGAGTAGAATTGTTGTTTAAAATTAGTTAAACATACTATCCATTATGGTCTTTAATCCTTTAAATATTGGGATATCAGCTGAAAAATTTAATGTGGTATTAGTTAGACAGTAAAGTATTTAGAGTCTTTGCTCAATATCTTTAATTAAATTGTGGACCGTATCGAGTGAAAAGGGTTTTACAATATAGTTACATACCAATTCGTATTGTTTCGCTCTTTTTAAATCTCTAGAATCGACTGACGAACTCACTATATAGATTTTAATTCTTTGTGAAGATGATATTTTAACTAACTCATCTAATACTTGCCACCCATCCATAATGGGCATATTTAAATCTAGAAGAATGACATCTGGTAAAGTATCATTAGCTAGAAGTTTAGGAATTAAGTAGTCAATAGCTTTTTTTCCGTTGGTATGAACGATAAAATGGTTACAGAAATTTAAACTTTCCATAATTTTTTTAGTCCCGAAAACATATATTGGATCATCGTCTATAATACAAACGGTATTAATTGCTGTGTTCATGCTTAAAATAGATTTTAAAGGTAGTTCCTTGATTTACTTCACTTTTTACTTCAATTTTCCCACCAATAGCTTCGATTTGATTTTTACTAATAAATAAGCCTATACCTCTTGCATCTTTATGGTCATGAAATGTTTTGTACATTCCAAAAAGTTTGTCACCGTGTTTTTTTAAATCGATTCCTTGGCCATTATCAGTTATATCCAAAGTTATATATTTTTCAGACTGATTACTTGTAATTATTATTTTGGGGCTTCTTTTCGGTGAATGATATTTTAAAGCATTAGTAATTAGATTTAAAATAATGCTATCTAAATAAGCTGGTATTGCTATGACATTTAAATCATCTGCAACATTAATTTCTATTTCACAATTGATTTCATTTACAGAAATTTGTACATTTTGGAGAGCCTTGTTGACATAATCTTTTAAGTTTAAAGAGAGTAGTGTATCTTTTACTTTAGTATTAATTTCTACAATTTCACTTAAATAGTTCACACAATCATTCATGTTTTCTGAAGACGTTTTAAGATGTTGGAATATTTCTTCATCTAAAAGATCTGGATTATTTGTTCTACTAATTTCAAGAAGCATGGTCATATTTCCTGTATGTGACCTTAAATTATGAGAAACAATATGAGCAAAATTAATTAAACGATTATTATGTTCTAATATGCTTTCGTTGAGTAATTTGTTCTCTGTAATATCTACAATTTGTGCCACGACATGAGTAAATTCATTTTTATCATTTTTTACGGCTGCTACAGATGCATTTGCCCAAATAACATTGCCTTTTTTAGTTATATAACGCTTCTCGAAATTATAACCTTCTTGTTTTCCAGAAATAACACCTTCCATAAATTTAAAAGTGTCATTTAAATCTTCTGGAAAGGTAATGTCTATAATGGTCATGGTCTTCATTTCAGCTTCTGTATAACCCAAAACATCACAGAGACTTTGATTTGTCATTTGTACTTGACCAGTTAGATCAATCAATGCCATTCCAGTTTTTGAATGATTAAAGGTTGTACGCCACTGTTCCTCTTTTAGAGCAATTTGAAGTTCAGCTTTTTTAATAGCATCAATATTTTGAAAAAAGCCATATAATTTAACACATTGTCCATCTTTAAATTCTGATATTCCAATGGTTCTAGCCCATTTTGCCTGATTGTCTAATGTTACAACTTGTAAATCGACATCATAGTTTTGACCAGTTTCAATGGCAGATGCAACAAGTTTAGCAATTTTATCTCTATCTTCTCCTTCTTTGAAGAAGTTAACAGCATCTTCTAGACTAGGGTCAAAATCTGTAGAAACGCCCATTAATTTTTTAATTATTGGACTCCAGTAAACCTTATTTTCGTTGAGATCATATTCCCAAATACCAATTTGTGCAGCTTCATTAACGCTTTCTAATAAATTGGTGTTTTGTTTTAATAATAATTCATTGTTTTTTCGTTGGGTAATATCATTAATTTGTGATATAAAATGAAGTGGTTCCCCATGATTATCTTTCACCAATGATACGGATAGTAACCCATCAAGTAAGCTGCCATCTTTGCGGATATATTGTTTTTCTAATTGATAACTATCTATCTTATTCTCAAATATATCTTGAATTAAATCTAAATCTTTTTGTATGAATTCGGCAGTAGTAATCGCTTGGAATGTTAAGCTCTCAAATTCTTGTTTGGAATAGCCTAACATTTTACATAAACTATTATTTACTTTTAAAAATTTACCTTTTAAATCAACCAAAGACATGCCATTATGCGCAAATTCAAAAACTTTTCTAAATTGTTCTTCTTGTTGCGCTAACTTTAAATTTGAAGTTATTTGGTCATCAATATCTTGTAAAAAACCATACACTGCTATTGGCACATTGTTTTTGTATTTTACATTACCAGTATATCGTGCCCATAATAACTTCCCCGTCTTTGTTTTTAGTTGCAGTGTGTGATCAAAGGGTTTACCAGTACTTACCGCCTGGATAGTGTAACTTACACGCAAGTCCTGATCCTCTTTTTTATAAATAAAAGGCGTCGTGTTTTCTATAGTGGTTTTAAAATCGTCATCAAGCTCCAACATTTTTTTTATTGTAGAACTCCAGTACAATTCGTTAGTTTCCAAGTTAAGTTCCCAGGCTCCTAATTGGGCAATTTCGTTAACTTGCTCTATTAATGCTTTTTGATGTACTAGTTCAGTTTCATTTTGCTTTATATGTGTAATATCATAATGAGATCCTCCAACCCACTCCACATTACCATCTTTAGAATAGCTAGAAATTTTACCTCTAGAGAACACCCAAACCCATTGTCCATCGCGATGTTTCATTCTAATTTGGCACGCATAAAAGTCAGATTTACCGTCTATATGTTCTTGGAGTAATATTTCTGCTTTTTTATAGTCTTCACGATGCGTATGTTTCTTCCATGTGTCTTTAGTAATAGGTCCTAACTCGGCAAGCGAGTAACCTATTATTTCTGCCCAACGATTGTTTATGATTATTTCGTTGGTCTGAACATTACACTCCCAGGAACCGAAATGGGCACCTTCTATTACATGGTTAAAGCGGTTAATTTTAAGATATAATTGATTAAATGTCTTCTCGTATTTTGAAATATCTGTGTAGGTGGTGACTAATGTGTTTAATGCTGTGTCAGGATCAGTTACCACAAAACTGGAGCAGCGAAACCACAAAATATTTCCATTTTCCTGAAAACATTTCAGTTCCTGCTCAAATTTATAGCCTGGGTTTTCAACGCAGCTGCTAATATGTAGATTTACAGCTTTTAAATCGTCGTGATGAATCAATATATCCCAAGTTATACTATCTGTATATGGCTTAATATTTTTATATCCTAAAATGTTTATTAATTTTGAATCTAAAGTTAGTGTGCTTGTCTGTTTTAAGTTGCAGAAACTAACACCATCAACGCCATTAGAAATTAAAGAATATGCTAAAAGGATTTCAACTTTTAATGGAGAATCGAATGCATGATTCAGGTTTTTCATAAGTAGGACAGCTATAATTTAATACTAAGGGAACTCAAAATTAGACTTTTTTTTATAGTTAGGAAAAATATGATAGTATATTTTAAGGTGAAGATCATATTTACGGGAAAACCGTAATCATTTGTAAGTAATTACTTATAATTTGAGTGCAAACACATTTGTAATCAAAAGTTTAGATGTGTATTTTTAGGATAAATTAGAATTTTTTAGTGGAGAGATATCTTTGTTTAGGATCAAAAAAATAAAAGGAATGATCATAATTTAATATAGATTAAAACTATTTTGTAATTTTAGAACAAAACATATTATAATTTAATCTATTGAACAAAAACACAGAATTAGAGCTAGCTTGGCAGTTTGTAAATGAAACTGATAGAACCATCTTTTTAACCGGAAAAGCAGGTACTGGAAAAACAACGTTTCTTCATAAATTAAAAAATGAATCACTTAAACGGACAGTCGTGGTTGCTCCAACAGGTGTAGCAGCTATAAATGCCAAAGGTGTTACCATTCATTCCTTTTTTCAATTACCGTTTGGGCCTATATTACCAGATGCTGATAATAATGCCTCACAAGGTTTCAATAGAAAATTTAGTAAAACCAAAATCAATATCATTAAATCTATGGATTTATTGGTAATTGATGAAATAAGTATGGTTCGTGCCGATTTATTAGATGGGATTGATAAAACATTAAGACGTTTCCGAAATAAGAATAAAATATTTGGAGGTGTTCAAGTTCTAATGATTGGTGATTTACAACAACTTTCTCCTGTAATAAAAGATCATGAATGGTCCTTATTGAAAAAATATTATGTGAATGGCTTCTTTTTTAGTAGTCATGCTTATCAGCAATGTCATCCTATTACAATAGAATTAAAACATATTTATAGACAAGAGAATCCTGAATTCATTGCTATTCTTAATGAAATTAGAAATAATCGATTGTCGCCAGAAGGTGAAGCTATTTTAAATAAACGCTATAAACCAGACTTTAACCCTAATCCGGATGAAGGTTATATTCAATTAACGACTCATAATAATAGAGCAGAGCAAACTAATCAAAAAGAATTGGATGCTTTAGACTCCAAAGCGCAAATATATGTTGCGGACGTAAAGGGTAAATTTCCTGAGCATGCGTATCCAAACAAAGAGGAACTAGCTTTAAAAGTTGGTGCGCAAGTCATGTTTATTAAGAATGATAGTTCTCAAGAAAAGCGTTATTTCAATGGGAAAATTGGTAAAATTATCAAATTGAATAAAGACGAAGTTGTTGTACGTTGTCCTGATGATGATTTTAATATTGTTACAACACAAGAAGTTTGGGACAATATTAATTATACGGTAAACAAAGAAACGAAAGCGATTACGGAGGATAAAATTGGGTCCTTTAATCAGATTCCATTACGCTTGGCATGGTCCATTACTATTCATAAAAGTCAAGGTTTAACTTTTGAAAAAGCTATTATTGATGCGCAAGGTGCTTTTGCCCATGGTCAAACCTATGTGGCATTAAGTCGCTGTAAATCTTTGGAAGGTTTGGTTTTAAAAAGTAAAATCACCTCCAATCAAATTATTAGTGATAGTCACGTTATTTCGTTTAACGAATCGGCTAATGAGAATCAACCTGATGAATCTGTTTTGGAATTTTCCCAACGACACTTTCAATTAGGTTTAATGTCAGAAGTATTTAATTTCTATGATTTTTTATATCCTATAAATCGCATTTTAGATATTTATTATAAAAATCGAGGCAGTATAGAGGGTAAAATAGAAGAGCCCTTAATAACGATTAAAAATTCTATTACTAGTCTTTTAAAAATAGGAACCAGTTTCAATAGTCAATTAAAAACTATTTCAAAGGAAGAAAGTTTGCCTGAAACTAGTGGTGTAATTCAAGAGCGTTTTAAGAAAGCTATTTCGTACTTTCAAAACGAATTAGACAGGGTTATAAGTCCTGCTTTTAAAACGTTTAACTTTACTACTGATAATCAAGCTTTGGAAAAAGATCTGGTTAAAAATACGGATATTGTTGAAGAATTATTAGAAACCAAAACCTTATACTTTAAGGAGTTGGCAGATGGTTTTAAAACGCTTTTATTTTTAAATTTACGTGCTAAATCTGTCTTCCTGGCCAAGGAAAAACCTAAAAAACTTAAAAAGACTGTTATAGATGGCACCACCAATGTGGAGCTTTTTGAATTGTTACGTGTTTTAAGAAATGAAATTGCCCAAGAAAACGACTTAATCCATTACCAAATATTCACGCAAAAGGCACTTTATGCTATGTGTGAAACCTTACCTACCTCCAAAAATGAATTATTGGAAATAGATGGAATGGGAAAAGTGCGTGTGGAAAAATATGGGTCTGCTATTCTGGAAGTTATTAAAGATTTTTGTGATGAAAATGATATCGATTTTGAAGAAAAAACGGAAACCTTCAAATTCGAAGACAAGAAAGAAAAGAAAGTAGATACTAAACTCCAATCCTTTAATCTTTTTAAATCTGGTAAAACAATTGAAGAAATTGCCAATGAACGTGCGTTAAATGAAAATACTATTTTCGGACATTTAGTAACCTATATTCCCTCTGGAGAAATAAAGCCGACAGATTTAATGTCGGCCAAGCATTATAAAGAATTGCAAAAATTAATTCCGAAGCATACGTTTGAAAACCTTTCAGATTTAAAAAACCAATTGGATGACAAGTTTACTTATGGTGAAATACGGTTGGTTTTAGAATCCCTAAAATAAAAAAATCCCAATGGCTACATTGGGATTTTTAATTTATAAATGTTTGAGGAAATTAATCTCTTAACACACCTCTAGAAATGACTATTTTTTGTATTTCGGAAGTTCCTTCGTAAATCTGTGTAATTTTTGCATCACGCATTAAGCGTTCAACATGGTATTCTTTAACAAAACCGTTTCCACCATGAACTTGTACAGCTTCAATAGTTGTATCCATGGCTACTTGACTCGCATAAAGCTTTGCCATAGCACTAGACATATCGTAATTATTACCTTGATCCTTATCCCAAGCTGCCTTCATAACTAACATACGTGCCGCTTCAATTTCAGTTGCCATATCAGCAATTTTAAAAGCAATAGCTTGGTGATTGCAAATTTCAGTTCCAAATGCTTTACGTTCCTTACTGTATTTTTTAGCTAATTCATACGCGCCAGATGCAATTCCTAATGCTTGAGCTGCAATTCCAATTCTTCCACCAGATAATGTTTTCATGGCAAATTTAAAACCAAAACCATCAACACCAATTCTATTTTCTTTAGGAATCTTCACATCATTAAATTGTAACGTATGTGTATCACTTCCGCGAATTCCTAATTTATCTTCTTTAGGTCCAACATCAAAACCAGGCATCCCTTTTTCAACTATAAATGCATTAATACCATGGTGTCCTTTATCTTTATCCGTTTGCGCAATTACTAAAAATACATCAGCACGACCACCACTTGTAATCCAGTTTTTTGTGCCATTTAAAACATAATGATCACCCATGTCAATAGCAGTAGTTTTTTGCGAAGTTGCATCACTACCTGCTTCTGGTTCACTTAAACAAAAAGCACCTACAAATTCACCTGTGGCTAATTTTGTTAAATATTTTTGTTTTTGTTCCTCATTACCATAAGATTCAAGTCCATAACACACTAGTGAATTATTTACCGAAACAATAACAGATGCTGATGCATCAATTTTTGAAAGCTCTTCCATGATTAACACATAGGAAATAGCATCCATACCGCTTCCGCCATATTTAGGATCTACCATAATACCCATAAAACCTAGTTCGCCCATTTTTTTAACTAAATCTTGAGGAAATTCTTGTTTATTATCACGTTCTATTACGCCTGGCAGTAATTCTGTTTGAGCAAAATCGCGCGCTGCGTCGCGAATCATCATATGTTCTTCGGTAAGATTAAAATCCATAATAATTTGTTATTGTTGAATTGATAAAAAATGAATGCAAAGATACGGTTTTAGGAGCATTTTTTCAATTATGATTAGTATTTTTACGGGATATGATAAAATCTTCTTATAATGTGTTAGGTATTATGTCTGGAACATCGCTAGATGGTGTTGATATAGCACATATTAGTTTCACTTTTAATAAGAAATGGCAGTATACTTTTTTAGAATGCGATACCATTCCGTACCCCAATTCCTGGTTCTTAAAACTTAAAAACCTGGTTGGACTTTCTAATGATAATTTGGAAAAAATAGATCAAGATTATACGGAATATCTTGCTTCCGTTATAAATGCATTTATACAAAAACATCAGATTACCGATTTAGATTTTATTAGTTCACATGGTCATACGGCTTTACATGAACCTGAGAAGGGTGTTACTCTACAAATTGGAAACAGAAAAATATTAGCCTATTTAACACAACAAACTGTGGTTTGCGATTTTAGAGTTCAAGATGTTCAGCTAGGAGGTCAAGGAGCACCCTTAGTTCCTATTGGCGATAAATTACTTTTTTCAGATTTTGATTACTGTTTGAATTTGGGCGGTTTTGCTAATATATCAACCGAGGATAATGGGCAACGAATTGCCTTTGATATTTGCCCAGCCAATATTGTGCTTAATCATTACGTGGCATCTTTAGGATTAGAGTATGATGATTCTGGAAATATTGCGGCTAAAGGAAAGGTAAACGTGGCACTTTTAAACGAATTAAATAGTTTGGAGTTTTATAAAAAAACGTATCCAAAATCATTAGGTTTAGAATGGGTTGATAAATTTATTTTTCCATGTATTGATGCTTTTGAAATACAGATTAAGGACATTTTACGAACATTTGTCGTGCATATTGCCATTCAAATAGGTCATCAAATAAAAAATGGCAGAACTTTAATAACTGGAGGTGGTGCCTACAATTCTTTTTTAATTGAAGAAATAAAAGCACACACAAATACGGAAATAGTTATTCCCAACGCAAAACTAATTAACTTTAAAGAGGCGTTAATATTCAGTTTGTTAGGTGTGTTGAAACAACGAAATGAAGTGAATTGTTTAGCAAGTGTAACAGGAGCAAAAATGGATCATAGTTCAGGAAAAACGTTTCAACCTTAAAATTATTGAAAAATTGATATTTACCGATTTTTTGTTTTTTATATTTGTTGAAGAATAACGACTATTGGATTTAAAAAAATAATGAAATTATAATGAAAGACTTACTTCAAAAGTACGAGAATAAGCAACCGGAAATTGTATTCAATTGGAAAGATCCAGAAACAGAAGCTGAAGGCTGGACCGTAATAAGTTCACTTCGTGGCGGTGCTGCTGGTGGTGGAACACGCATGCGAAAAGGATTGGATGTCAATGAAGTCTTATCATTAGCTAAAACCATGGAAATAAAGTTTACAGTTTCAGGACCAGCCATTGGTGGTGCTAAATCTGGAATAAACTTTGACCCCAATGATCCTCGAAAAAAAGGCGTATTGGAGCGTTGGTTTAAAGCCGTTTCTCCATTATTAAAAAGTTATTATGGAACGGGTGGCGATTTAAACGTTGATGAGAGTCATGAAGTAATTCCTATGACGGAACAAACAGGACTCTGGCATCCACAAGAAGGTGTTTTTGAAGGACATTTTAAACCAACAGCTGGTGATAAAATTAACCGTATTGGTCAATTACGTCACGGTGTAATTAAGGCCATAGAAAGTTCAGATTATTCACCTAGTGTAAAACGTAAATATACCGTTGCAGACATGATTACGGGTTTTGGCGTAGCACAAGCAGTAAAACATTATTACGATATTTTTGGCGGTACTGTTAAAGGAAAACGCGTTGTTGTACAAGGCTTTGGAAACGTAGGTGCTGCGGCCGCTTTTTATATTTCAAAAATGGGCGCTAAAGTTGTCGGTATTATGGACATTGCTGGAGGCGTGATTAATAAAGATGGATTTTCGTTTGAAGAAATTACAGATCTATATCTGAATAAAAAAGGAAATACACTTGGAGGTGAGAATTTAATTCCATTCCAAGAAATGAATGAAAAAGTTTGGGGATTAGAAACAGAGGTATTCTTGCCATGTGCGGCATCTCGCTTAATTACTCAAGACCAAATTGACACCATGATTGAAAGTGGTTTGGAAGTGATTTCCTGTGGTGCAAATGTGCCTTTTGCCGATAAAGAAATTTTCTTCGGACCTATTATGGAACACACGGATGAGCGCATTAGTTTAATTCCAGACTTTATATCCAATTGTGGAATGGCACGTGTATTTGCCTATTTAATGGAAAGTAGTGTTGAAATGAGTGATGATTCTATTTTTCAAGACACTTCAGACACGATAAAGAAGGCTTTGCAAAATGTTTATAATGTAAATAGTTCAAAAAAAGAATTAAGTAAAACCGCCTTCGAAATCGCATTAGGGCAATTAGTATAATTTATATAATTTTATGGAAGCAATAATAATTATTGTATTTGTTTTAGGGTATTTAGCTATTACACTAGAACATAATTTGAAAATTGATAAGCTGATACCTGCATTAGTTATGATGGCTATTTGTTGGGCCATTATTGCCATTGGTGTGGATGATTTTACCCAATGGTTCAACTCTGCAAAGCATGCCTTGGTAGATAATTTAGGTTTGTTAAACCATGAAGAAAGGGTGCACTTAATGGAAGAAACATTATTGCATCATTTAGGTAAAACTTCAGAAATATTAGTATTCCTATTAGGAGCTATGACCATTGTTGAAATTATAGATTATTTTGATGGTTTTGCTACTATTAAAGGTTTTATTAAAACAAAAAGTAAAGGACGTATTCTTTGGATATTTGCTTTTTTAGCTTTTTTCCTATCTGCAATTATTGATAACTTAACAGCTACAATTGTTTTAATTTCTATTCTACAAAAATTAATTTTTGATCGCGATGTTCGGATTTGGTATGCAGGTTTAATTATCATTGCGGCCAATGCTGGTGGAGCCTGGTCTCCAATTGGTGATGTTACGACAACTATGTTGTGGATTGGTAAAAAAGTAACGACAGGACATTTATTTGTGTACTTATTTATTCCGTCACTATTATGTATGTTGGTGCCCGTATTTATTGCTTCTTTTTTACCTGCGTTCAAAGGAAAAATTGACAATCCAGAATCAGAAGATGATAAGCCAAAAAGTGAGCACAGTGCAACCATGTTATATCTGGGTTTAGGTGGAATTGTTTCCGTACCAATCTTTAAAACGGTCACACATTTACCGCCGTATGTGGGTATGATGTTAGCCTTGGCTTTCGTAGCTATTTTTGCTGAAATTTTTAGCAACAGAAAGTTTGCTATGTCTTTTGATACGGACGCAAATGCAGACCATGAAGGTCATCACAGCCCGGTTCATAAAGCATTATCTAAAATTGAGTTGCCAAGTATCCTTTTCTTTTTGGGGATATTAATGGCAGTTGCCGCATTAGAATCTCTTGGAATATTATTTGGCTTTGCATCCACGTTACAAGAGAATATGCCTATGTTGGGTACAGAATTACACCACGGAGGTGTTTCAGATTTAGTGGTATTATTAATGGGTGTCGGATCGGCAGTTATTGATAATGTACCATTAGTTGCTGCTAGTTTAGGTATGTTTTCAGAACCAATTGATAATGAACTTTGGCATTTTATAGCCTACGCTGCCGGAACAGGTGGAAGTATGTTAATAATAGGTTCAGCAGCTGGTGTAGTTGCAATGGGAATGGAAAAAATTGATTTTTTCTGGTACCTTAAAAATATTGGTTGGTTAGCGCTAGTTGGCTTTTTAGTTGGTGCAGTTGCCTTTATGTTTACTAGAACCATTTTCTAATATAATTTTGTTTCATTTAAAACGTTAATAATATTATAGTCACAAATCATATGATAAATACATTTATACAAAGTGCTCAAGAGGGAGCCGAATTAGTTCCTGACAGCGAGCCAGTTGAAAAAACACTCTCCATTATTGAATTAATAAGTAGTGGTGGTATGGCTGGTCAAATTATTATAGCCATACTTTTTGTTCTCTTAATAGCTGCTTGTTATATTTATTTCGAGCGTTTATTTGCTATCAAAGCGGCATCACAAATTGATAGTAATTTCATGAACCAGATTAAGGATCATGTAAGTAATGGTAAAATTGAAGCGGCACAAATTTTGTGTGCACAAGTCAATACACCTGTTTCTCGATTAATAAATAAAGGGATTACTAGAATTGGAAAACCACTTGAAGATATTAATACGGCTATTGAAAACGCAGGTCGTTTAGAAATTTACGGATTAGAAAAAAATGTTAGTATCCTAGCAACCATTTCTGGTGCAGCACCTATGATTGGTTTCCTTGGAACCGTTGTAGGTATGATTCTAGCTATTTTCGAACTTGCTAATGCTGGCGGAACCATTCAAATGGATGTACTTGCCAGTGGTTTATATACGGCTATGACCACAACTGTTGCGGGTTTAATTGTGGGTATTATAGCTTATATCACATATAACCATTTAGTAGTAAAAACAAATAAGGTGGTGTATCAAATGGAAGCAAATTCTTTAGAATTTTTAGATCATTTAAACGAACCTATTTAATATGAATATACGCGGAAGAAATAAAGTAACACCCGAATTCAATATGTCTTCTATGACAGATATTGTGTTCCTTTTACTTATATTTTTTATGATAGCTTCTACGTTGGTAACAACAAGTGCTATTGATATTTTACTGCCAAATGCGAGCGGAAAAACGGAGAATAAAAAATCTGTAGCTGTAAGTATTACTAAAGATTTGCGCTATTATGTAGATCAAAAATTAGTAGGTGAAAGCATGTTGGAAGGGGAACTTCTAACCGCTTTGTCCAGTCAAGAAAAGCCAACCGTTGTTTTACGTGCTGAAAAATCAGTGCCAGTTGATAACGTGGTTAAAGTAATGGATATAGCAAATAGAAATAAAATTAAAGTCATTTTAGCAGTTAAGCCTAATTAAAACGGCACATCTTATACATGAAATATTTAGAGACCAAACACGAACGCAATTCTGCCAAGATTACGACTTTAATAATCGTTATTTTGGTGTTGCTCTTGTTTGTTGTTGGGCCTCCTTATATGGATCCACCAGAAGAATATGGCGTAGCTGTTAACTTTGGGAATTCAGATGTTGGCAGCGGAAATGTGCAACCAAAAGAACCTGTTAAATCCGAACCAAAAAACATAGAGCGTCCACCTGAAGAAGCGGTAACAAAACCGCAAGAAACGAAACCTGAAGCGGCATCCGCGGAAAAAACAAAAGCGGAAGATGTTATCACACAGAGTAACGAAGAAGCGCTAGCAATAGAAAAAAAGAAACAAGCAGACGCTAAAGCAAAAACAATTGCGGATGCAAAAGCAAAAGCGCAAGCAGAAGCAGATGCCAAGGCAAAAGCTGAAGCCCAACAAAAAGCGAAAGAGCAGGCCGAGAAAGAAGCTAAAAAGAAAAAGTTAGACGCTTTAATTGGAGGCGTTAGTAAATCGGAAGGCACCACATCTGGTGGTGAAGGTGATGACAATAAACCAGGAGATAAAGGACAATTGGATGGCGATCCGTATGCGGCAAGTTATTTTGGCGATCCAGGCTCTGGTAGTGGAGGCGTAGGGTATGGGTTAAATGGACGTGGTAACGCAACTTATCAGAAATTAAAGCAAGATTGCAACGAATCCGGATTGGTTATAGTTCGAATAATTGTTAATCGAGCTGGTAACGTGGTAGAAGCAAATCCAGGTGTTAAAGGCACAACCAACACGGCTGAATGTTTATTGGCGCCAGCAAAAAAAATAGCTTTATCCCATAAATGGCGACCAGACAGCAATGCACCAGCAACACAAGTTGGGTTTGTTAGAGTTAACTTCACGCTAGGACAATAATATAGGTCAATAATTTATGACATATCAAGATACTTTAAATTGGATGTTTTCAAAACTTCCCATGTATCAGCGACAGGGTAAAACGGCATTTAAAGCCAATCTGGATAATTCCATCAGTTTCGCAAATCATTTAAATAATCCTCAAAATAAAATAAAAACTATTCATGTTGGCGGTACCAACGGCAAGGGCTCTACAAGTAATATGTTAGCTTCCGTTTTGCAAGAGGCAGGCTATAAAGTGGGTTTGTTTACATCGCCGCATTTAAAGGATTTTCGTGAACGCATTCGCATTAATGGTGACATGGTCAGCAAAGATTATGTTATTGATTTTATCCAACAGAATAAAGACTATTTAGATAGTGCAGGACTTTCCTTTTTTGAAATGACATCAGGAATGGCATTTAATTATTTTTCGAATGAAAAGGTGGATGTTGCCTTAATTGAAGTTGGTCTAGGTGGAAGATTAGATTCTACTAATATAATCACGCCTGAACTGGCCATCATCACAAATATAGGGTTAGATCACACACAATTTTTAGGTGATACGCTTGATAAGATAGCTTTTGAGAAAGCAGGAATTATTAAAAGTCATATTCCAATAGTAATTGGAAAAACACAAGAAGAAACAAAACCAATTTTTCAAGAAATGGCAAAAAACTTGGAAGCACCAATTTTCTTCGCAGATCAAGCTGTTCAGTCACATTATGAATCGGATTTAAAAGGGGCGTATCAAAAAGAAAACATGCAGACTGTGTTACAAGCAATTGATGTTTTAAAAACTCAAAACTTTATCATTGAAGACAACCACATTAAAAATGGGTTATTACAAGTCGTTCGTAATACAGGCTTTCAAGGTCGTTGGCAGATTTTGCAACAAAATCCTTTTATAATTTGTGATACGGCTCATAACTCCGAAGGCTTAAAAGTAGTGATGGAACAATTACTGAATTTGCCTTTTCAGGCGTTACATATTGTTTTTGGAGTTGTAAATGATAAAGATATAGCATCCATTTTACCGTTTTTACCTAAAAACGCTACGTATTACTTTTGCAAACCTGATGTTCCAAGAGGTTTAGATGAAAATATTTTAAGACATACTTTTAAAGAGCATGGCTTTAAAGGTAACGCATATAGTAGTGTAAATGATGCATTTACAGCTGCAAAAAATGGGGCTCTAGCAGCCGATATTATATATATTGGAGGGAGTACTTTTGTAGTAGCAGAAATAATTTAATTTTTTCTCAAAAAAAGTTTTGCAATATGAAAAACTACTTTATATTTGCAATCCAATTACGAAGGGCAATTAGCTCAGTTGGTTCAGAGCACCTCGTTTACACCGAGGGGGTCGGGGGTTCGAATCCCTCATTGCCCACAAAAAAGAAAGTCCGTTTTATACGGACTTTTTTTAGTTATAGGGGTCATTAACTCAGTTGGTTCAGAGTGTCACGTCGACAACGTGGAAGTCACTGGTTCGAATCCAGTATGACCCACATCAAGCGAAAATCTGCATGGAAATGCAGATTTTTTTATTTCACAAAACCCGCAAAGCTCGCTTTAAAGGGTTTTGTGAAATAAAAAAAGCTAGAATGCGAGAGCATTCAGGTTTACATTTGCAGGAGTATGTTTATTCTGGATCAATGGAATTAATCCAAATGCAGTATGGTTAGACCTAACAGGTTTTCAAAACTTGTTAGGTCTTTTGTGTAGCTCACTTTAAAAGGCTTTGTGAAATAAAAAAAGCTAGAATGCGAGAGCATTCAGATTTAAATTTGCGGTAGTAGGTTTACTCTGGATCAATGGAATTAATCCAAATGCAGTATGGTTAGACCTAACAGGTTTTTAAAACCTGTTAGGTCTTTTATAAAGCTCACTTTAAAAGGTTTTGTGAAATAAAAAAATCCAGAATGCGAGAGCATTCAGATTTACATTTGCAGGAGTATGTTTATTCTGGATCAATGGAATTAATCTAAAGCAGGCATTTGAAGTTTAGTTCAAAGGTTTTTAATAGTGCGGACAGAACAGAAGCCCTTAAGTTCGAAATCGATTTGGGTAGGGATTAATCTATTTGTCTTATTAGATAATCAAAGCGCAGAACGCGTTTATTCCATAATGTTAATGTCTGTTCTGCCGCTATCTCGTCATTATTGGAATAGACTTTTAATTGGTCACGAAATGACTTTATATATTGAGACCAAAAATCGCCTTTATAATCCTTGAGTAAGAAATAAAACCCTGGATCACCAAATTTTATCCCAGATGCATCTAGAACAAGTTCTCCGTCTTTACCAACATAAGGAGACATGATAACTGTGGCGTTTCCTTTAGGTAATGGAAATGCAGCTTTTACACACCGTTTTCCAGAAGGTAGCGTACACGTACTGTAAACACCTGAATAAACAACTTCCCCAGTTGATTCAAAGGTTCTAAACCAAATAGTGTATTTCACGTCGTTAGTATTGGGATCAATAAGCGTGATTATTTCATTGGTTATTTTTTTTGGGTGTTTTAAGTTTTTTGTAGGAATGTTTAATTGATTTATTCTTCGGCTGAATAACTTATTGACAAGCATACCAAACCCTTTAAATAAAGGGTTCCAGGTTACTTTTAGATCTAAATTATAATTAGCTGTGTTTTCATAAAAGTCAATAACCTTTTCTGAAAGTCGCGAAATGTCAATAGCTGATAAATTCAATTGAGTAAATGGTGAAATTAAACCATGAGAAGTTGTATTCCTTATCATTGTGAGTCCTTCTAATTTCGCTAATTGAGTGGCAAAATCATCAGCAATAGTACCCAACTCCCCGATAGGCCCCATTAGCCATGGAACATTTTCCGGAACAATTTTTTTACCCCATAAAATTACCCATTGCTGAGTAATCCAATCTTTAATATTTTGCTTTGAATATGCTAAACTCATTTCGTACTATTCAGATTGGGTATCATGTTTTTGCGGCCATCCCATTCGCCATATTCAGATAGGGGTTTAAAACGTAGCGTTGTGAATTGTATATGAAAATCTTTCCTATCTCTTTCTTGCATGGCTTTAGAATGACGTTTAGGATCTTCGCCAGAACTATGTCCATGCACCATATCAGTCATTTCTTTTTGAGATTTCCATATTGAAAATGTCGAAACTGTTCGAGGTAATCTAATAGATGCTAACGCTAGTGTAGTGCCTGGGTGGTCTCGAACTTGTTTTTCAACAGGTCTGCCCCAATGAATAAACCTAGGAACTTGAAAGAGTTTCATCCGGGCTAGTGTTACTGCTACCACTGGGGAATTGGGGCTATCTAATTCTTTTCTTTCTTTTGGAATTATAAACTCATCTATTTTTCCCCATTGACGTAAATAGCTTAAACGGGTATGCCAACCTTGTAATAAAATTTTTCCGAAAGGATCTTTTTGCAAATAAGTATCGATGTCGGATTCACTTTCCCATTGTGCGAATACAATTATCTTTTTATTTAAAAAGCGAGAAGGGGACATAACGTCTGAACCCAAAGTCATAAATGTCATGCATTCCATATGAATTAAACCCGGAGTTTTATGTGGTTTAGGAGGGAAAATTAAAATTTTGAGCACTGTGAAATATGATGTTTTTGCTAAATGGTAAGTGAATATGCTCATGTTTAAATTTCATTTTAGAAAACGATTGTTATATCTATCCCATTAATTCCAACACACGCTCCAAAGCCATACCTCTAGAGCCTTTTATTATAACTAGCGCATTGTTTAACGTTTCTACGTTGAAAGTCTCTTGAAATGCCTGAAATGATTTAAAGAAAACAATTTTTGAATCAGGACTTGTTGCTTTGTGGAAATTTTCACCTAAAAAGAAGACTTTATCAATTTGAAGTGTGCTGGCTAAATTGACAATCGCTTGATGTTCATTTTTAGCTTCTGGCCCTAATTCAAACATATCACCCAAAATGGCAATTTTAAGAGGATGTTCTTGTTTTGAAAAATGCTCCAATGCAACCATCATACTGGATGGATTGGCATTATATGCGTCTAAAATTATACTTGTTGTTCCTTTGGTAATAATTTGTGAGCGATTATTAGTTGGAATATAATTCTCAATGGCTTTTTGGATATCAGAATCCGTGACTTCAAAATAATTTCCTATAGTAATGGCTGCGGCTATATTATTAAAATTATAAGCACCAATTAAGTTACTCGTAATGGTTTGATTGTGATACGATAAACTAACAAAAGGATTGGCATCTATAAACTGAATGCTTAACTGATTTTCATTTTCTGAAATGCCAAAAGGGATTGTATTAGCATTTTTGGTTTTATCCACTTGAATCGGATCTGCTGTGTTGATAAATATCTGCTTACCATGTGATATCAAATAATTATATAATTCACTTTTACCTGTAATAACACCTTCAACACCTCCAAAACCTTCTAAATGTGCTTTTCCAAAATTAGTGATATATCCGTAATCTGGTTTGGCAATGTTGCATAAAAAAGCAATTTCCTTTTGGTGATTTGCACCCATTTCAACTACGACTATTTCAGTTTCTTTGGTCATGGATAAAAGCGTTAATGGCACGCCAATATGATTATTTAAATTACCAATAGTAGCGGTTGTTCTAAATTTTTTAGAAAGCACGGCATGAATCAACTCCTTGGTTGTTGTTTTTCCATTGCTACCGGTGAGTGAAATAATAGGAATCCCTAAATAATCCCGATGGAAAGCGGCTAGTTCTTGTAACGTTTCTAATACGTCATGAACTAGAATGGTTTGATGACCTTCGGTAAAGTTATGGTTATCAATAACAACGTATTTAGCCCCTTTTTCAAGTGCTTGTTTGGTAAAGCTATTGCCATCAAAATTTTCACCTTTTAGTGCGAAAAACAGGCAATCTTTAGTAATTTTTCGGGTGTCTGTACAAACGCTTGTGCATTCCAAAAAGCGTTTATGAAGTGTCTGTAATTCCATAAAATAAAAGTATAAAAAAAGTCCTGACAACGGTCAGGACTTTTTGAATTTTTTATAACTAAATTAATTAGTTTTTCTTCTTGTTTTTGTTCTCTGATTTTGAACCTACACGAGACATAGCACATCTAAATCCAATATAATCAGTTGCCATATTTTGTGGAAAATAACGACGTTGAGCAGGATCTAACCAATATTCTCTGTCTTTCCAAGAACCACCTTTATAAACACGAACTTCATCGTTAATTAAAGATGTACGCTTGTCTGAACGGTCATACTCACGAATTAAAGCGCCTGTTGAATCTGTTTCAACATTATGTTTTGGTGAGTTATACATTTGTCTTGTATGTGTTGTTTCACCAGAACCGTCTTCCATTTCATTAAAACCATCACGGTAATCACGAGATGAACGTTGATCACCATCTCTATAGTTTCTATTGTCGCTGGTGTCAAAGTTTGTTCTTAAGTATGTTTCGTTTTCATCAACTGGTACTTGGTGGATTTCACCTGGTAAGTTTCTGGCAACTACTTTTCCGTTTGGTAATGTATCAAACTTAATTTCATCACTCGTAACAATTCGTACTGTACCATCTTCATTTAGTTCGTTTTTCATATAAACGTTTCCACGAAAGTAGTTGAAATCACTCATCTCATCATCAACAATAGGTCTGTAAACATCAGCAACCCATTCGGCTACGTTTCCAGCCATATCATATAATCCAAAATCGTTTGGCTCGTAAGATTTTACAGCATTTGTAATATCAGCACCATCATCAGACCATCCTGCAATTCCACCGTAATCTCCTTTACCTTGCTTAAAGTTAGCTAATTGATCTCCTCTTACTTTACGTTTTCCTGAACGTGTGTATTGACCATCCCATGGATATTTCTTACGCCCTCTATATACATTATAACTACGAATAGATGTTAAACCTAAAGCGGCATATTCCCATTCTGTTTCTGTTGGTAGTCTATATTTTGGAGAAATAATTCCTGTTTCTCTAGTTGCATTCACATTTATTGGATCGCCTGCTGCATTGGTTTGAACACGACGACGCGTATTTTCTGGGTCCGTAAGTGCTGTGTTTCCTCCGTAAACTTGAGAAGGCGCATTAATGTACGTATCAGTGTTAAATGTAGCATCAGATGAAACTTCATTTAATTTAGCATCTCTTTGGATATAACCTGCTGCTTCTAAATTCGATTCGTTAACACGATCTGAACGCCAGTTTGCAAATTCAACTGCTTGAATCCAACTAACACCAACTACAGGATATTCTGCATAACCAGGATGACGTAAATAGTTTTCAGTCATAACTTCATTAAAACCTAAACGATTTCTCCATACTAATGTATCTGGAAGAACACCATCATAAATGGCTTTAAAGTTTTCTTCTATTGGCGGATAAATTCGTTTAATCCAATCTAAATATTCTAGATACATTAAATTGGTAACTTCAGTTTCGTCCATATAAAAGGATTGAACGTGTTGCTGATTTGGTGAATTGTTCCAATCATGCATCACATCGTCTTGAACTCTACCCATGGTAAAGGTTCCTCCTTCTACAAATACAAGTCCAGGACCTGCTTCTTGTCCTTTAAAACTAGTATTGTATTGGAATCCTCCATCTTTAGAATTAATATCCCAACCGGTTGCTCGAGAGCTGTTTGAGCCTGATCGTTTACAACCAACTGCTGTAACTGCTACTGCTAAAACTAACAATAATTTTATTGTTAATACATTTTTCATATCCATACGTTTAAGTAAGCTAAAAATAATTTTGGTGACGCAATATAAGAATTATGCGTAAAAATACAAGTAATTATTTGATTATTACTTAAAAAATTATGCGGTTCATCCTATTTATTATGCATTTGAACGATGCTTTTTATGCATTTCTCCGTTGTTTTGTTACACTATAACGACTGTTTTAGTTTTTTATTATTGTAATTTGAATTCATTTTCTTAAAATTTTTTGATTTTTAATAATAAGCGACACTAAATTGCGTTATTTGTGTAATGAAAAAGAAATTATTACTATTTGCCTTGCTCGTTTCTGTTATGGCTTTTTCGCAACAGAAGCGTTTCAATATCACTTGGGATGGTACTAAAACCATAGCAAACGAAAGCTTTTCTATAAAAGTTCCTACGTTCAACGAGGAGCATTTTAGTTATAGTTTATCGAATGGCTTGGAGTTTATTGCACAGTGGGATATTCCGCAATTAATTAATGAGAATTCCGTGCAGATTTCTAATGTGAACTATGCTTCTATTTCAAAAAACGACTTAAAGGATGTTGATTTAAAAACAATTCCGAATGCTATAAAGTTTAGTCTTAACAATAGTATTAGTCGTAATAAAAGTGGTGCCTTTTTAACGGTTTCACCCGTTATAAGGGAAAATGGTGTTTATAAAAAAATAACCGCTTTCACTGTAAATTATAATACGCAAAATAGTAATAGAGCATCCAATAGGTCCAATATTGTGAATTCTGTTTTAAGCTCTGGCGCATGGTATCGCTTTCAGGTTGATAAGTCGGGAATTTTTAAAATATCTAGACAATTTTTACAACAATTAGGAATTAATATTGATTCCGTAGATCCAAGGACCATTAAGCTTTTTGGTAATGGTGGTCGTATGATTCCTTATTCCAATTCAGAGCCTTATCCATATGATTTAGCTGAAAATGCTATTCGTATTGTAGGTGAATCAGATGGCTATTTTCATGATGGCGATTATATCATGTTTTATGCCGAAGGGCCAAATGGATATGATGTAAAAAGAAATACCAATATTAACGTATATAATTCGGTAACCTATTATTATATAAATATAAGTCAAGGAAATGGGAAGCGAATTCAGCCTATGATTCAACCTTCTGGATCTGTAGATATGATGATTGATACGTTCCAGAATTACCAGTATCACGAAGTGGATGAATATAATTTAGCAAGTGTTGGCAGACGTTGGTTTGGAAATAGATTTGATATTGAAACGTCTCAAACTTTCGATTTTTCATTTCCAAATATTGTGACATCAATTCCGGTAAAACTGACTACCTATGTAGCATCTACATCCGAAATTCCTACAACAATGGATTTGAAGGTAAATGCCACATCTGTTGCTAATTTAACCATTCCAGCAGTTACAGAAACAACTTTAGTAAGTGAGTCGGTATTTAATGGCAATGTAAATGTGTCTAATGCAAATATAGCTATTACTCTCGATTATAATAATGGAGGAAACCCTTCAGCCTTGGGTTATTTAGATTATATTTCATTGGAAGCTACGCGCGAATTAAAATTTGCTGGTAGTCAATTTGTGTTCTATAACCGTGCCGTTACAGGCGCATCTGGTATTGGACAATACAATCTTACAAACGCCACTCAAGTTAATGAAGTTTGGGATATAACGGACATTTATAATATTAGAACTTATAGCAATACGGGTTCAAGCCCAACTATTTCGTTTACATCCAATTTAGGTTCCTTAAAGAAATATGCCGTTGTGGCTGCACCTAGTTTTCATGAACCAATCATGGTTTCAAATCCTTATGTAAGCAATCAAAATTTGAAAGGGTCTATTTTTAATAATGCACAAGGCGTTTTTCAAGACATAGATTATATAATTATTGCTCGTGGTGACATGGTTGGCCAAGCTGAACGTTTAGCTCAAATTAATAGAACGCAGTATGGATTGAATGTTAAAGTGGTAAACTTAAGTATCATATACACCGAATTTGGTCCAGGCGCTCAGGATATTGGAGCTATTCGAAACTTTGTAAAATATGTTTATGATAATGCCAGTACACCCGAAAGACGCTTAAAGTACTTGTGTTTATTTGGTGATGGTTCTTTTGATTATAAAGAAAGAGTGCCAAATAACACTAACGTGGTTCCGTCTTGGCATGCTTATGATAGTTTTAATTTAACGAGCTCATTTGTTTCAGATGATTTTTTCGGCATGATGGATCCTAATGAAGGTGAAATGCAAACATCAGATAAATTAGATATTGCGGTTGGTCGTATTATAGCAGATTCGCCTCAACAAGCATCAGAAATGGTAGATAAAGTGGCGTCTTATTATGTGGAAGCTTCTTATGGTAATTGGCGTAATAATGTGGTTGTGATATCTGATGATGTGGATGAATCTTGGGAAAAAGATATTCAATTAACAACCAATATCATTGGTGATAACATTACAGCGGAAAAAAGTTTTATAAATGTTACTAAAATTCATTCGGATGCCTTTGTTCAGCAATCTTCAGCTGGTGGTAATACGTATCCAGCTGTAAAAACAGCTATGGTTAATGCTATTGAAAGCGGTGTTTTAGTGGTTAATTATTTTGGACATGGCGGTGAAGACGGTTTGACTAAAGAACGAATTTTTGAAAAACCCGATGCACAGAACTTAAATAATGTGTGTAAGCTTAATTGCTTTGTAACTGTAACCTGTGAATATACGCGTTTTGATAACCCGCTGCGTCCTACAGCAGGTGAATATACCTATTGGAACAAGGATGGTGGTGCCATTGGACTTATTACAACCACACGTCAAATTTTTGTCAGCGTTGGTATTTCATTTAATATTGCCTTAACAGAATACTTATTTTCGTATAATCCAGATGATGATTATGCAGATGATGAGTATCCAAGTATGGCTGAAGCCTTAAGATTAACTAAAGTTAGTTCGGGCATTTCAGGAATTGGACAAAGACGCTTGGTGTTCTTTATAGGTGATCCAGCTATGAAATTAACATTCCCAAAACCTAATGTGCGTTTAACAGCTGTTAATGATGTTCCTGTTAGTCAAACAACACCAACATTAAAGGCATTAAGCCGTGCTAAATTAGCTGGAGAAGTAACGGATTTAACGGGCAATGTGCTTTCAAATTACAATGGGGTGCTTTCGGTTAATATATATGACAAAAAGGTACAGCGTACTACTTTAGCAAATGATAATGTTCGTGAAGGTGGTCAGCTTATTAAAATGGATTTTGAAACGCTGGGCGCAACAATCTTTAGAGGTCAAGCTTCTATTACCAATGGGCAATTTGAATTTGAATTTATTGTTCCAAGAGATATAGGTATTCCAGAGGGTAATGGCCGTGTTAGTTTTTATGCAAAAAAAACCAATGCACTCGATGATCAATCTGGAGCAAATAGCAGCTCTGTAATTATTGGAGGTCTAAATCAAGATGCACCTGAAGATGCCATTGGACCTGTTATTCAGTTATATATGAATGATGAAAACTTCGTGTCTGGTGGAATTACCAATAAGTCGCCTAGTTTATTAGTGAAATTAGAAGATGAAAACGGAATAAACACCGCTAGTGGAATTGGTCATGATATCGTAGCCATTTTAGATGGAGACGAAACGAATCCGTTTGTGTTAAATGATTATTATCAAACTGAAATTGATGATTATCAGCGTGGTACTGCCAATTTCCCATTGCGTGATATTGAGCCAGGACTTCATACACTAACAGTGAAAGCGTGGGATGTCTATAATAACTCATCTGTTTCAGAAATTCAATTTGTGGTACATGACGAGAATCAGAGCCTTGTTATCGAAAATGTTTTAAATTACCCAAATCCTTTTGTTAATTACACCGAGTTTTGGTTTAATCACAATAGTTCGGATGCTTTAGACGTTTCAGTACAGATATTCACCGTTTCTGGTAAATTGGTAAAAACAATCAATGGACAAACCAATTCTTCCGAATGTTGTGGGAAAGGTACGTCAGCTTTATCCAGGGATATTGTTTGGGATGGTCGTGACGATTTTGGAGATAAAATTGGAAAAGGCGTTTATATTTATAAGCTTACCGTTAGATCACCACTATTAAATAAATCCGTTGAAAAAATCGAGAAACTTGTAATACTTTAATAAAACTTTATATTTGCTAAATAAAATCAATACATGAAAAATCAAATTTTAATACTATTTACACTTGTTTTTGCACACCAAATTTATGCGCAAACAGTTGTTTTACCAAATACAAATGATTCGCGTGTTATTACCACAGGATTACCGTTTGTGTTAATTGCTGCTGATGCACGTGCTGCAGCCATGGGAGATATGGGAGTTGCTACTGGCGTCGATGTGTTTTCACAACAATGGAATCCATCAAAATATGCGTTTTCAGAAACAAAACAAGGTATTGGTGTTAGTTATACACCCTACTTAAGTAGTTTAGTAAAAGATATATTTTTAGGTAATTTAACCTACTTCAACAGAATAAACGAACGTAGTGCTTTTGCGGCTAGTTTTAGATATTTCTCTTTAGGTGAAATTGAGTTGGTTCAAGATGAATTTTCTCAAGCACTTATTGAAAAACCAAACGAAATGACCATTGATGCATCCTACTCATTAAAATTAAGTGAGCAATTTGCTATGTCTGTTGCTATGCGTTATTTGCGTTCTGATTTGAAAATTGGTGCTATTGATGCGGATGCCATTCCTGCAAGTACGTTTGGTGTGGATATTTCAGGTTATTACCAAAGTGAAGAGCAAGCCTATGCAACCTTTAATGGTCGTACACGTTTAGGATTTGCCATTCAAAATATTGGACCTACATTTAAATATGATGAAGGTGGTCAAGAAAACTTTCAACCTACAACGTTGCGTTTAGGTGGTGGATTCGATTTTATCTTGGATGAATATAATAAGGTGTCTGTAACGGCAGAAGTAACAAAACTGTTAGTGCCAACACCGCCTATTTATGGAACCGAATTTGCATATACCGATAATAATGGTAATGGTGTATATGACCCAGAAAATGGAACAGATGATACCGATACAGATGCTTTAGGAAGTGTCGTTACACCAAATGTTATCATAGAAGGTAAAGATCCAAACGTAGGCTTTTTTAAAGGGATGTTTCAATCCTTTGGTGATGCACCAGGTGGATTTAGTGAAGAAATGCAAGAATGGACATGGGCAATTGGTGCGGAATATATGTATCAAGATTCCTTTGGTTTTAGAGCAGGTTATTTCCATGAAAGTGATGAAAAAGGTGCCAGACAATTTTTCGCCATCGGAGCAGGCTTTAAGTATAATGTAATTGGTATCGATTTATCATACTTATTCTCGGCTTCACAAGTAAAGAGTCCTTTAGAAAATACGTTGCGTTTTTCGTTGACGTTTAATTTAGGGCCAGGAACTTACAGAGAGTATTAAAATATGTAAATAAGTAAAACAAAAAAACTATTGCAAACCGCAATAGTTTTTTTGTCTAACACCAATTTAATTTTATAATGTCGTTTAAATAAATTGAATTATTTTTTGATTGATTGAAATTAAAAATAATTTGCATAGCATGAGTTACGGTAAATTTTTTTTTGATAAAAATAAAGCAAAAGAGAAACGATTTATTATGACAATATATACTTAAATTGGTATCATATAGTTTCTTAATTTAGTAGATATAAATAGATTATGAAAGAAATAAAAATTGAATCCATTCTTCAGGTTTATGATGATTTTGATGAGTTACCAGAAGCGGTAGCATCTTTAATGACACAAGCCTCTGAAGCTAGAGGCAGAGCGTATTCCCCTTATTCTAATTTTAGTGTTGGTGCAGCGTTATTGCTAGACAATGATGAAATTATTACGGGAAATAATCAGGAAAATGCATCGTATCCGTCTGGTTTGTGTGCCGAACGTACAGCTATTTATTATGCAGGTTCGCAGTTTCCAGATGCTAAAGTGGTTAGAATGGCTATTATTGCAGGTTCTAATATTAAGCATACAATGGCTCCAATTCCACCATGTGGTGCATGCCGCCAAGCAATTGCCGAATATGAAGTGAAGCAAAATGCACCTATTGAAATCTATTTTATGGGTGAAACAGGAAAGGTTGTTAAATCAGAATCGCTTGCCAATCTATTACCTTTAATTTTTGATAAGACTTTTCTTTAGAGTTTTTGACTTCATAAAGTGAGGTTTATAGTAATTTTACGATTTTCGGTTTTTTCGTTAATAAGTAAAGTGTTACTTTTGTTTATTCGTTTATCAAATTAACGTAACTAATGCAAAAGATAACCAAAGAAGTATACCTAAAGTGGTATGAGGACATGTATTTCTGGAGAAAGTTTGAAGACAAACTAGCAGCCGTTTACATTCAACAAAAAGTAAGAGGATTTCTTCATTTATATAATGGTCAAGAGGCCATATTAGCAGGCGCTTTGCATGCTATGGATTTAACCAAAGATAAAATGATAACTGCGTATAGAAATCACGTTCAGCCAATTGGTATGGGTGTGGATCCTAAACGTGTTATGGCGGAACTATATGGTAAAGCAACAGGTACCTCTCAAGGATTAGGTGGCTCCATGCATATTTTTTCAAAAGAACACCGTTTTTATGGTGGTCACGGTATTGTTGGTGGTCAAATTCCGTTAGGTGCAGGTATTGCATTTGGTGATAAGTATCATGACCGTGATGCCGTTACACTATGTTGTTTTGGTGATGGTGCTGCAAGACAAGGTTCACTTCACGAAACCTTCAACATGGCTATGCTTTGGAAATTGCCAGTTGTTTTTGTTTGTGAAAATAATGGCTATGCTATGGGAACATCTGTTGAACGTACAGCAAACCATACAGATATTTGGAAGCTTGGTTTAGGTTATGAAATGCCTTGCGGACCAGTAGATGGTATGAATCCAATAAAAGTAGCTGAAGCTTTTGATGAAGCTATTCAGCGCGCTAGACGTGGAGATGGCCCTACATTTTTAGAGCTTAAAACGTATCGTTATAGAGGGCATTCCATGAGTGATGCGCAGCATTATAGAACCAAAGATGAGGTTGCCGAATACAAGAAAATTGATCCAATTACGCAAGTAAAAGAAATTATTCTTGATAAGAAATACGCTACCGAAGCAGAGATTAAAGCAATTGATAAACGTGTGAGAGCTTTAGTGGACGAATGTGAAAAGTTTGCTGAAGATTCGCCGTATCCAGAAAAGAACGTGATGTACGACGCTGTTTACGATCAAGAAGATTACCCATTCATACAACATAAAATATAAACAATGGCTCAAATTATAAACATGCCACGCTTAAGCGATACCATGGAAGAAGGTACCGTTGCCACGTGGTTGAAGCAAGTTGGAGATAAGATAGAAGAAGGAGATATCCTTGCTGAAATTGAAACTGATAAAGCCACCATGGAATTTGAATCGTTTCACGAGGGCACCTTATTACATATTGGTGTTCAAGAAGGTGAAACCACTAAAGTAGATGAACTTTTAGCTATTATTGGCGAGGAAGGTGAAGATATTTCAGATCTGTTAAAAGGAGATTCAAAAGCCAAAAAAGAAGCAGATACATCTGAAGATGCGGATGCAGACGATGACGAATCTGAAAATGATTCAGAGGATAAATCTGAAGAAAAAGATACGGAAGATTCTTCGAAAGACGATACAAGTGAAGAGACTGAATTGCCAGAAGGTGTAATCGTTGTTACCATGCCGCGATTAAGTGATACCATGGAAGAAGGGACTGTTGCTACGTGGTTGAAAAAAATTGGTGATACGGTTGAAGAAGGTGAAATTTTAGCAGAAATTGAAACTGACAAAGCCACTATGGAATTTGAATCCTTTCAATCTGGTACTTTATTACATATAGGTTTAGATGAAGGCGAAACGGCAAAAGTGGATGCCCTTTTAGCTATTATTGGACCAAAAGGAACGGATGTTTCAGCTATTGCTAAAAACTTTAAAACTGAAGATGATTCAGATAAAAAAGAAGACAAGCCTAAAGTAGAAAAATCAGAATCTAAAAAAGAAGATAAAAAAGAATCAAAATCCGATTCGAAAAAAGAAGCAACTGCTTCTTCAGGCACAAATAATACAGTTTCAAAATCAGCATCAAACGCTTCTGGACGTGTGTTCATTTCGCCATTAGCTAAAAAAATGGCTGAAGAACGCGGTATTGATATTTCACAAATAACAGGATCTGCCGAAAATGGCCGTATTGTAAAACGCGATGTCGAGAACTTCAAACCTGGAGCAACGTCTTCAGCCGCTGTTGGAAAATTTGTACCAACCGGTGAAGAGGATTTTGATGAGGTGAAACATTCGCAAATGCGTAAAATAATAGCCAAGCGTTTAGCAGAATCTAAATTTACGGCACCACATTACTATTTAAATGTGGAGTTTGATATGGAGAATGCTATGGCGTTCCGTGGGCAATACAATTCTATTCCGGACACAAAAATTTCATACAATGATATTATTGTGAAGGCTTGTGCCTTGGCATTAAAGAAACATCCGCAGGTAAATTCACAATGGTTTGATGATAAAATGAAACTAAATAATCACGTTCATATTGGTGTTGCTGTTGCTGTTCCAGACGGATTAGTGGTGCCAGTTGTGCGTTTTGCAAATGAGCAATCCTTACCTCAAATTGGCGCTGCGGTTAGAGAATATGCAGGAAAAGCGAAAAACAAAAAACTTACACCTCAAGAAATGGAAGGCAGTACGTTTACCATTTCTAATTTGGGAATGTTTGGAATTGAAAGCTTTACATCTATTATCAATCAACCAAACTCTGCTATTTTATCTGTTGGAGCTATATTAGAAAAGCCGGTTGTAAAAAATGGTCAAGTAGTTGTAGGAAACACAATGAAGTTAACCATGGCTTGCGATCACAGAACGGTTGATGGTGCTACAGGATCAGAATTTCTTTTAACCTTAAAAGGTTATATTGAGAATCCAATAACCATGTTAGTGTAATTTATATTTAAAAAGTATAACCTTATATATTTAGAAAATCCTGCTAAACCAAGCAGGATTTTTTTATATTTAAACTTTAATCAAAGTCAGATAATTTTATCGGCAGACATTTGATTTATTTCAAGGAAACAAGCCTGCTTGAAGCATTTGCTTCCAAGGCTATCATTAATGGAAACAGTTCCGATATGTATCGGGATGGCAAATAAAAAACGAGTCTGTTAAAGGCAGGCAATAAAAATTAACACATGAAAAAGCTCATCTTATTATTTGTTGCTATCAGTATTTTTAGCTGTAAAACAAAACAAGAAAATCAACAAGTTAAAACTGTTGAAAATATTACTATAACAGCTAGTGAGGTAAAGGAAACCGTTTCCTTCTTGGCATCCGATGATCAAATGGGTCGTGGTACAGGTAGTGTTGGAATTGACGTTTCTGCAAATTATATTGAAAAGCAATTAAAAGAATTTGGCATCAACCCTTATTATGATACTTATCGCGATCATTTTAAAGTTCAAGAAATGGATGCCTATAATGTTGTAGGTTTTTTAGAAGGTACAGATGCAACGCTAAAAAATGAAATCATTATCATTGGTGCGCATTATGATCATATTGGGACTAAAGCAAATAGGATTGAATCTGATTCAATTGCTAATGGCGCCAATGACAATGCAGCTGGAACGTCTTCTGTTTTGGCCATGGCACGCTATTTTGGAGCTAAAAAAACGAATAAACGTAGTTTGATGTTTGTATTGTTTTCGGCTGAAGAAATGGGCTTATTAGGTTCTAAACATTTAGCAAATAGACTCAAAGGTGAAAATGCTAATTTATACACAGTTGTAAATATGGAAATGATTGGTGTGCCTTTTAAAGATCGTGACTATGTGGCTTTTGTAACAGGTTATGGTAAGTCCAATATGGCTGAAAAAATTAACGGTTATATTGGATCTAATTTTTTAGGAGAATCTGAAGTAGCTAAACAATATAACTTATTTAAGGCATCAGATAATTATCCGTTTTATGAAGTATTTAAAATGCCTTCACATACTATTTCGTCTTGCGATTTATCAAATTATGATTTCTACCATCACGTAGGTGACGAAATAGATAAATTGGATTATGACCACATGGCTAGTTTAATTAATCAATTGATTCCAGGTATTGAAAAAATGAGTAATACGGCAACCCAAGAAATTAAAATGAACGATGAGTAAAAACGTTATAATTACGGGAACAAGTAGAGGAATTGGGTTTGAATTAGTCAAGCAATTTTCAGAAAAAGGCTATCAAGTTTTAGCATTATCAAGAAATGCAAAACCCATTTTAGACTTAAAGCTACCTAATGTAACGGCTTTTCCTTTCGATTTATCAAAAAAAGCCGACTTCCATAAAGTAGAAACGTTTGTGAAAAATGAATGGAACCACGTCGATATTCTAATTAATAATGCGGGTGCACTACTTAATAAACCCTTTTCTGAAACCACATTGGAAGATTTTGAATTCGTTTATAAAACCAATGTTTTTGGTGTAGCGGAAATGACACGTGTTATTCTTCCGTTTATGAAGAGTCAAAGTCATGTGCTAACTATCAGTTCTATGGGCGGCGTTCAAGGTAGCATGAAATTTCCAGGCCTAGCAGCTTATAGCTCCAGCAAAGGTGCCGTTATAACATTAACTGAATTATGGGCAGAGGAGTATAAAGAAACGGGTATCTGTTTTAATGTTTTAGCATTGGGTGCTGTACAAACCGAAATGCTTGAAGAAGCATTCCCAGGATTTGAAGTGCCCATGACACCAAAATCTATGGCAAATTATATTTTTGACTTTTCTACAACCGGTCAAAAACACTATAACGGAAAACTTTTACAAGTATCCAATTCTACGCCATAAAATTCTTTATATCAGAATATTGAACGTTTTGTTTAACGTTTGCTTAAGAGTTTTTCTTACTGAACATACCATTTAAAGTAATTATTTGGCACTTTGTAGAATAAATTTTTAGTAAAGAATAAATAGTGCTTCATTTGATTAAATATTAATTATTATGAAGGAAAATCAACTATTCAAAGGCTTAATGATGAGCCTAATTTTCATGACTTGTGTACTACAAACTACAGCACAAGTTTTTCAACGCGCGGAAGCGGTTTCTGGTTTAGGAAACCTTGAACAAAATAGTGGTGTTGCAGTTGCAGATTACAATGGAGATAATGCTATGGATATTTTTGTAGTAGCAGAAGCCATCGATGTAAATGGTATTGAACGTACACATAGTAAATTATTTAAAAATAATAACGACGGTTCTTTTACAGATGTAACGGTAGCTGTTGGTTTAAATAATATGTTAATTACAGATTACAGTCAAAATGGTGTATTTTATAGCTTTGACGGATTTAAACAAGGTGCTTTTTGGGGGGATTATAACAATGATGGTTTTCCAGACTTGTTTATAACCAACACCTTTAATGTGTTATTATATCAAAATAATGGCGATGGTACATTTTCTGATATTACTGCCACCGCTGGATTTAATTTAGCTACTACCTGTCAGTATATGGGAGCTACTTGGTTTGATTATGATAACGATGGGTTTTTAGATATCTATATTAATGATTGGGGTGGATGTTCTTCCAACCTGTTATATCATAATAATGCCGATGGGACATTTACTGATGTAACGGTTTCTACTGGAATTGCAGAAGTGACACCTAGAGAAAGTTTTACAGCCATGCCTTTTGATTTTAATCAAGATGGGTTTATGGATTTATATGTCAGTAATGATTTTGATGAAATTAATTATTTGTACATCAATAATGGCGGTACAAGTTTTACAGAACAAGCTAGTGCAGTTGGTTTAAATAATAATTTTGATGACATGGGTATTGCCATGGGAGATTATAATAATGATGGATTTTTTGATTTTTTCATTACAGGAATAGATGAAACGGCCTTATTTACGAATTCAGGAACCAATACATTTACAGAGAATAGTTTAGCCAATAATATTGCTGGTAACGGATGGGCTTGGGGTACCAAGTTTGCTGATTTCGATTTAGATGGTGATGAAGATTTGTTTATTGCAAATGGATATACCTTCGAAAATAGAAATGCAGAGTATAATGTGTACTATAAAAACAAATATGTTGAAGGGGATAATAATTTTGAAAATGCTACAATGGCATCAAATCTTCATGATTTAACAATTAGTATTGAAGCGGTTGATTTTGATTATGACAATGATGGTGATTTAGATTTATATCTTACCAATAGTGATATCAACTCTTTTTTATATGAAAACACGTTATTAAATGTGGGTGACCCAAATCCGGTACATTTCTTTAAATTGTCTTTAGAAGGAACAACCTCTAACAAAAGTGCTATTGGTACGGAAGTAACAATTACTACGGCTTCTGGGACTTTTAAGCGTTACTTTAATGGAGTTGGATTTTTAGGTCAGAGCATCAAACCTGTTCATTTTGGATTAAATGCAGATACTCAAATTAGTGATGTTACTATTAAATGGCCTTCAGGGATTGTAGAATCGTATCAAAATATTGCTGCTGATTCTCATTTTAAAGCTACTGAAGGTGTTGGTATGGTTGATTTAATGATTTCACCAAGTGTTAAAATATTTGGTTGTACAGATCCAACATCATGTTCGTACAATCCGTCAGCAACAGTTGATGATGGTTCATGCACCTATTTGGCTTCTGATGTTATTACAGGTGCTACTACAGTCGGTTTTTTAAGCGAAGAAACGTACACCTATCCGTTATCTGATCCAAGCTCTACACTATTATGGACTATAACAGGAGGAGAATTAGTTAGTGGTCAAGGAACAAATAGTTTTACTGTAAAATGGGGAATTAATGATTCAGGAAAAATAACTGTAAAAGAAACGAGTACCTTATGCTCTAGTCCAGTTATTGAATTAGATGTGGATATCGTCATTTATGAAACTCCAGACAACGTATCCATTGCTAGACTTTGGAATGAGGCATTACTTGAAGCAATTAGAAAAGATTTTGCTAGACCAACCGTACACGCTAGAAATTTATTTCATTCCAGTGTTGCTATGTACGATACTTGGGCAATTTATGATAAAATTGAAAACCCTGGGAACGGACAACACGGTGATCCATATTTAGTAGGAAATACAGTGCATGGTTTTACGAGTACGCTTCAAGCTTTTACACCATTAGAAAGTAATACAGTGTCCGTTAATAAAGCAGTAAGCTACGCGATGTATAGATTATTGACGCATAGATTTCAAAATTCACCTGGTGTTTTTCAAACACAGCAGCGTTTTAATTTCTTAATGGATCAGTTGGGCTATAGCACTGGCGTGACATCTACAGATTATACTACAGGTAATGCAGCTGAATTAGGAAACTATATTGGCCAAATTCTAATAGATTACGGGAATTCTGATGGCGCAAGAGAAGCTACAGGCTATGATAATGGATATTATCAGCCAATTAATCCACCGTTAGCGCCAGCTTATGAAGCTGTTTCATTAACGGATCCTAATCGCTGGCAATCATTAAGTTTAGATACGTATATTGATCAAAGTGGAAATTTAATTGATGGGGATGTTATAAACTTTTTAAGTCCAGAATGGGGAGATGTTACGCCATTTGCTATGACAAATGCAGATAATGATGTATTTCAACGTGATGGTGATGATTATAGTGTATACCACAATCCTGCAAATCCACCATATATTGATAATACCAATACAAGTGTTTCAAGTGAAGCTTATAAATGGAACTTTTCATTGGTGTCAGTTTGGGGTTCTCATTTAGATCCAGCTGATGGTGTTATGCTAGACATCTCGCCAGGTTCTATTGGAAATACACCTATTTCTTCATTTCCTACAGATTACACACAATACCCAACATTTTATAACCGTGTTAGTGGAGGCGATCCAGGGACAGGACGTAATTTAAATCCTGTAACTAATCAGCCTTACCAAGCACAAGTCGTGCCTCGTGGTGATTATACACGTGTGTTAGCCGAGTTCTGGGCAGATGGTCCAGATTCTGAAACACCTCCAGGTCACTGGTTTACATTGTTAAATCATGTATCTGATAATCCATTATTGGAGAAAAAACTGAATGGAACAGGACCCGAATTAGTTCCTGTAGAATGGGATGTGAAATCGTATTTTATTTTAGGTGGTGCCATGCATGATGCGGCTATTACAGCTTGGAGTATAAAAGGATGGCATGATTATATTCGTCCAATTTCAGCTATCCGTTATATGGCAGATTTAGGTCAAAGTTCAGATGATCAATTAGCTAGCTATAACCCGCAAGGTATTAAGCTCGAACCTGGTTTTGTTGAATTGGTAGAATCTGGCGATCCACTTGCTGGTGGTTTCGACCAAAATGTGGGTAAAATTAAATTATACTCATGGAAAGGTCCGGACTTTGTAAGTAACACAGATACCGATACTGCTGGAGTAGGTTGGATTTTATCTGAAGATTGGTGGCCTTACCAAAGACCATCGTTTGTAACACCACCTTTTGCTGGTTTTATTTCAGGACATTCTACGTACTCAAGGGCTGCAGCTGAAGTTATGACCCTTATTACTGGAGATGAATATTTCCCTGGTGGAATGGGTGAGTTTGTAGCATATAAAAATGATTTTTTAGTTTTTGAAGAAGGTCCATCTGTGGATATTACCTTGCAATGGGCAACATATCGTGATGCATCAGATCAATGTAGTTTATCAAGAATCTGGGGAGGAATTCATCCACCAGCTGATGATATTCCAGGCCGTATAATTGGTGAAACTATTGGTATTGAAGCGTACAATTTTGCTATACCTTACTTTAATGGTTCTACATTAGGAGTTGATAGTTTTGCTTTGAATACGTCAACTATTTATCCTAATCCAGTATCTTCTGGTGGTGCTATTAATATTACCTATGCAAACCCAGATGATAACTATAAACTATATGATGTAAGTGGTCGTTCCATTACCCTATCTAATACACAGTATGATGGATTTAGTGGGAATGCTAGAATAACCATTCCTCCTTCAACAGCTACTGGAGTTTATATCCTATCTGGAAATAATTTTTCACAGAAAATCATTGTTAGTAGAAACTAATAAATTGATTTTATATTTAAACAAAGAAGGCTGCATTTTGCAGCCTTCTTTGTTTTTAAGCAGGTTCTAAAAGACGTTTGCTTTTTATTGTTAAACATGCATGGGATTCTATAAAAAATCATAATTTTGCAATCCAAATACAGCATGATGTCACAAACAACAAATACCATATTGATGATTCGCCCAGTTCATTTTAGAATGAATGAACAAACAGCGGTAAACAATTATTTTCAGGAAGAAATAGATCTTAAAAACGCTGAAATTAATACGAAAGCGCAAGAAGAGTTTGATGCTTTTGTTAATAAACTGCGTGCTGTTGGTGTTTCGGTAATTGTAGAAAATGATATCAAGTCATTAAATGCACCAGATTCAATTTTTCCAAATAACTGGGTGAGCTTCCATGAAAATGGTGATGTAGCACTTTACCCTATGTTTGCTAAAAACAGACGTGTGGAAAGACGTGAAGATATTCTTTTACGCTTGGAAGAAGCTGGCTTTAAAATTGAAAACATTATTGACTACACAGAAGCAGAAAACGAAGGTGTATTTCTTGAAGGAACCGGAAGTCTGTTGTTGGATAGAACTAATAAAAAAGCCTATTGCGCATTATCGGCCAGAGCGGATGAAGATTTATTTATCGAGTTTTGTGAGGATTTTGATTATGCACCTATGTTGTTTACAGCATTTCAGACAGTAGAAGGAAAACGTTTACCAATTTATCACACGAATGTGATGATGTGTCTAGCCGAAAAATTTGCCGTAATCTGTTTAGATAGCATAGATGATAAAAAAGAGCGTAAATCTATTGTAAAGAGCTTAAAAGAAGACGGAAAAAGTATTATTGCAATTACAGAAGCGCAAATGCATCAGTTTGCTGGAAACATGCTCCAGGTTCAAGGACATTTAAACCAGCGGTATTTAGTTATGAGCAAAGCAGCTCATGACAGTTTAACCGTTGCTCAAATAAACGAAATTGAAAAGCATTGTCCTATTTTATCAAGCTCGTTAGAAACTATTGAAACGTGTGGAGGTGGAAGTGCACGTTGTATGATGGCCGAAGTGTTCTTGCCTAAAGCCTGAAAATTTTATACTACAGGATTGGATTTAGGTAACTCAATGTAAAATGTTGTTCCTCTATTAAGGCTACTTTCTACCCAAATTTTACCCATATTAAGATCAACTAATTCTTTACAAATAGTTAGTCCTAAACCAGTACCTTTTTCATTACTGGTACCAACTGTTGTGAATGTGCTGTTTTTAAATAGCTTCTCAATATTTTCTGGTGCAATACCAACACCTGTATCTGAAATACTGATTATTGAGCGTCCATTACTTATCCGGTTTGCTACGGTAATTGTATCTCCCGATTTACTAAATTTTATGGCATTGGTTAGTAAGTTTTGAACAACAATTTCAATCATACTTCGATCTGCATAAACAAAATCGTGTAAGGTTTGGTTGATTAATGTAATGCCCTTTTTCTCTAATTTTTGTTCTAATAAGTGTGTCTTTTCTTCAAATACTTCTTGAATATCAAATAAACTAGGATTGGATTCTAAAGATTGCATTTGCGATTTAGACCAGTTTAATAAATTGAAAAGCAACAAGGATGCATTGTTAGCATTTTCACTTAATTCAGGAATTAACGAATTAAATTCAGACTGTGTTAACGAGCCATCATTTAATAAATCAATAAATCCTTTAATGGATGTTAGTGAATCTTTTAAATCATGAGAAACAATGGAAAATAAACGATCTTTAACCTTATTAATGTCTTCTAAATGTTTGGTTTGCTCTAAAATAGCCGCATTTTGTAATTCTATTTTCTGATTTTTTTCTTCTAAATCTCGTGTGTATTTTAATCGGCTGTTTCGCTTGGAATAGATCAACACAAAAAAGATGAGGACAATGGCAAATACTGCTAATAAGATATAAAACACGAACCTCAAGTCATTAAGTTTTTTCTCGTTTTCCGTATTCTCTTGTTCGTGCTGTGCTAATATATTAGACTCAACTGATTTGCTAATAGCATTGATATCTGTTAAAGATGGTACATTAGATGCTGGTTCAGCTTTAGGTAACTGATTTTGTAAATCAATCCGTTTTTTAAGATTATAATAATCGCGTTGCCATTCAAAAGCGCGTTCATAATTTCTGTTGGTGGAATCTAAAACCGTCATCAATCTATAATTCATTAATAACTGCTGATCGTTTTTTAAAGATTTGGCAATATTACCCGCTTCCGTTAATTGAATCTCAGCAATAGTGGTTTTGTTTTGTTGTAAATTAAGTTTCCCTAAATTATTAAGTGAAATTAATAATCCTAATTGATTGTCCGTTTGCCTATTTAATTTCAGACCTTCTAATAAATAGCCTGTAGCAACATCATAATCTTTAAATTGAAGATATTCACCACCTAAACGCGGTAAGATTTCGCCTTTTAAGGAATCGTTTTCTTCATTTAAGTCACGAAGTACTTTTTCGTAATAATCAATTGCTTTTCGGTTTTCCTTTTCAAGAGAATAAAGTTCAGCAAGCTTTTTATGCGTTGTAATTATGCCTGCTTTATCATTTAATTTCTTTTCTATCTCCAGGCGCTTCAGGTTGAATTCAATTGCTTTAGCACGATTGTTAATATGCTCATAAGCATCAGCTAAATTCTTATAGGCAGAACATAACTCCTTGTTTAAGCCGCGTTTTTCTAATTCAATAATAGCGGATAATGAATACTGTAATCCTTTATTATAATTGCCACGAGCTATCTCAATAAGACCGATACTATTATTTACTTTTGCAATGCTTAAAGTATCTTTTAAAGCAATAAATAAGTCTTTAGATTTGGTGTAGTTATCAATAGCATTTATATAATCATCCTTTTCAGCAAATATTAAAGCTTTATAATAGGTGATTGCTGCATTTCCTTTTTGATAATTTAAGGCATTTGATAATTTCTCGCTTTCAGAAATGAATTTTAAAGATTTTGCGTATTCTTTACTATCATAAAGCGATTTGATAAGCTTGAGCGAGGTTTCAACTTTAGACGTATCAGATTTTTGAAATGCTAATTGTATAGTAAGACTATCCTGTTCTTTTGTTTGGGAGAAACAAATAAAAACAGAAAGAAATAGTAACAAAGTAATTAATTGCCTCATACAATTATAAAGCTACAACGAGCAGTATAATCAAGCTTAATTAAAATCTTGAGATACAACGTTAAAGCAGGTAATGTGTTAGTTTAAATAGCCCATTAATTTGGGATCAATAGCATTTACTTCACAAAAATTGTTAAAAGAGATATAAAATGCTAATTTTTAGGTTTTAATACCAATAAATTAGTTGAAATGACCAATCACTTTTTCTTCAAAAAAACCGATTCCGACTAACGGTAATTATCTTGGAATAACGACACGTTTGTCGATGAAATGCACATGAGGTTTTACCTGTATATTTCATCGATAAATAGACGTATTTGATTGAATGACTTGTTAGACAATTGCTAATCTCCGAAAACGCGAATCTTACGTTCCTCTTAACTTGGGCCACTAACTAAATAGATAAGACCAGTAATTCTAACTATAAATTGCATGAATAACTTGTATTAAAATAGTATCTTTGCACTCTTAAAAATGTAAAAATGAACCTTCAAGAAACCCTTTCAGAATCTGTAAAACAAGCGGTAAAATCCATTTATAACGTTGCTATTTCTTCAGTAGAATTTCAAGCAACACGTAAAGAATTTCCGGGCGATATAACTATTGTTGTCTTTTCTATGTTGCGCGAAGTTAAAGGAAACCCTGTTCAAATTGGTGAGCAAATTGGTCAGTTTTTAAAAGATAATCTGGACGTCGTTATAGGTTTCAACGTGGTTAAAGGGTTTTTAAATATTGAAATTGAAGATGCCTATTATCTAAATTTTTTCAATGCTATTTCTCAAAAAAGCGACTTTGGGTTTGTAGAGGCAAAACAAGATGATAAAGCTGTTATGGTGGAATATTCTTCACCTAACACAAACAAACCTTTGCATTTAGGACATATTCGAAATAACTTATTAGGGTACAGTGTTGCCGAAATTATAAAAGCTTCTGGTAAAAAAGTATATAAAACCCAAATCATTAACGATCGTGGGATTCATATTTGTAAAAGTATGTTGGCTTGGGAACGTTATGGGAACGGTGAAACGCCAGAATCTACAGGATTAAAAGGTGATAAGCTGGTTGGGAATTATTATGTAAAATTTGATCAGGAATATAAAAAGGAGATTGCAGAACTCATCAATCAAGGGAAAACTGAAGCTGAAGCTAAACAGGAAGCGCCTATTATAGTGGAAGCTCAAAATATGCTTCTTAATTGGGAAGCAGGTGATGAGCACGTTGTTTCACTTTGGAAAAAAATGAATGCATGGGTTTATAGCGGCTTTGATGTGACCTACAAAAACTTAGGTGTTAATTTTGATAAGCTCTATTACGAAAGTGAAACCTATTTATTAGGTAAAGAGTTTGTTGCCGAAGGATTAAAAACAGGGGTTTTCTTCAAAAAAGAAGACGGATCTGTTTGGTGTGATTTAACCGAAGATGGTCTGGATGAAAAAATTGTATTGCGTGCCGATGGTACAGCCGTTTATATGACGCAAGATATTGGAACAGCTATTCAACGTGCTAAAGATTATCCGGATGTTGGAGGCATGGTTTATACGGTTGGTAACGAGCAAGATTATCATTTTCAAGTCTTATTTTTAATTTTGAAAAAATTAGGATTTGATTGGGCTAAAAACCTCTTCCATTTAAGTTATGGAATGGTAGATTTGCCAAGTGGTAAAATGAAAAGTCGTGAAGGCACTGTTGTAGATGCAGACGATTTAATGCAGGATATGACGAATACAGCCGAAGAAATTTCAAGCGAACTTGGTAAACTTGATGGTTATTCAGAAACCGATAAACAAGAACTCTATCAAACTATTGGTATGGGTGCGTTAAAATATTACATTCTAAAAGTAGACCCTAAAAAACGTATTTTATTCGACCCAAAAGAGTCTGTAGATTTTCAAGGAAATACAGGGCCTTTTATTCAATATACGTATGCGCGAATTCAAGCTATTTTAAGAAAAGCAGATTTTAATATCTCTCAATCTATTACAGATATTGTGTTACATGAAAAAGAACGCGACCTAATTAAGCAAATAGAATTATTTCCTGAAGTTATTCAAAATGCTGCAAACAATCATAGTCCAGCCTTAATTGCAAATTATATTTATGATTTAGTAAAAGGATTTAATTCGTTTTATCAAAATGTTTCTATTCTTGGTGCTGATTCTGAAACTGAAAAGGTTTTCCGTGTTCAACTTTCACAATCGGTGGCACAAATTATTAAAAATGGCTTTAGTTTGTTAGGTATTCATGTGCCAGAACGCATGTAAGTTGTTTTAGACATGGATATTTTTAGTGGAGATTTGCTGTCAAACTATATGTTTTTGATGGTTTTTCGGTTAAAATAAAACGCGAAACGAAAGATTTGGCGTAATTCCTAATGCTACATTTTCTACTAGAATTACGTTGTTATTAGCATCCATGATATAATAACTATTTATGATGTTTTCCGTGTCAAAAATATTCCAAACGGAAGCGCCAATCTGTGCTTTGGTGTGTTTTGAAAGTTGAAAACTATAAATGGCTGAAAAATCAGTTCGCCAATAATCAGGTAAATTTTCTGCATTGGGTTCTCCGTAAACAAGTGTGTTGGAAGCTTCGGTTTGACCACTATCTATTAATGTGTTGGGTTTTCCTGAATGCCAATTCATGCCTAATGCTAATTTCAAACGATTTAACGTGTAGGTTCCAGATACATTTAATTGATGTTTGATGTCTACATTATTTGGAAACTTGTCGCCATTATGTAATTCTGGAAAGGTGTATGCGTTTTTGCTATAAGAATAACTTAACCAAGTGCTAAAATTTTCAAATTGCTTATTGATTAAAAAATCTAATCCTGTTACATGATATGCTCCAATAGAATTGGTGTATTGAAACTGATTTTGAAAACCTTGGCTTCTAGACGAAATGCCATCAACCTGTTTGATGTAGCCTTCCAAACTAATTAATAATTGGTTTTTGTTGTAATGAATTCCGGTGGAAAGTTGCTGACTTTTTATGACTGGAATATCGTCGTTATTAGCTAAAATCCATCGTCTCTTTTCAATGCCTAAAAAATCGTTTTGTAAATCAATAATTTGTGATGTTGTTTGGCTTTTTAGTTCTGCTAAAACTTCAACCCGAAAATTTTCAGCAATAATTTGATTGAAGCTCACGCGTGGTTCAAAATAGAAATCTGAAAATTTCTCTATATAATTTGCCCGAAATCCAAAGCGTGCTCGCGTATTTCCGGATTTCGATTTATAGGTTAATTCGTTATAAAATCCGTGCGTTCGTAACACTTCCTTAATATACCGTCTAAAATTTGGACTGGAAACGTCTTCAAGGTTACTGATGCCAACTTCAGAATATTGGTAACCACCTTCGTAATTTAATTGCGCATCTACGTTGTAAAGAATATGTGCTTTAAAACTACCATCAGTTACTTCGTTTTCTTGAATGAGTTTCTGATTATTGCTCACATCAGCATGATTAGCATACAGATCATATGTGGAAAAATAGGCTTGAAATGTTGTTTGTAATTTAGGATTCCAATTTTTAGAGTACTTGCTATTTATGGCGAAGCTACCTTGTGTAAGTTGACTATCTGAAAGCGTATTGCTGTTGTTTATAGTGGCAGTTTCTTGGTAATCCAAGGCGTTTTCAATGTTTAAAAAACTGACTTCCAATTTGTCCTTTTCGGAAATATCATAAATCAGTTTGGCAGAAACATCATAAAAATAGAATTTTTCCGAGTTTGTTAAAACCGTTTCTGTAGGGTTTGTTAAATCGGAATCTTGAAAAATGCGTTTAAAATATTGCTTATAAGTTGGTGTGTTAAAAACGTCGGTAAGTGAACGCCTTCCTGCAATTTGTAAGCCTATTTTTTCTGAAATAGGAATACTAACAAAAGCATCAGCAGCTAACATATTGGCACCTATTCCTGCTTGTATGCTTTTTGAAATGGTATTGGAACTTTGCATATCAATAATTCCAGAAACACCATCGCCAAATTGTGCGCTAGAACCATTTTTAGAAACTAAAACATGATCAATCAATGATGGATTGAAAGCTGAAATAAGTCCGAAAAAATGGCCGGATTGATACATTTTTACGCCATCCCAAAGAATGAGGTTTTGGTCGTTAGTGCCACCACGAATATTTAAATTAGAAACGCGCTCATCAGCACTTGTAATTCCTGGCAAGGCTTGAATGGTTTGTAATACATCAGGTTCTATCAAGCCAGGTAAAATTCCAAAGGTTTTTAAATGAACATGTGTTGTTCCATCCGCTTGTACTGAAATGCCTTCGGTTAAATAATTATTAAGAATAACCTCGTCCAGATATTGGGTTTTGGTAATATCTGCAAATTCAATAGGTCTGACGGCATAACTATTTTCTGATACCAATTCAAAAATCAAACGCGTTTCAGTTTCTAAATACGTGATGAGTTTTGCTTTTGAAATGTTTTTGCTTGGAGGACGTATTTTTTTATCGGAAATCGTAGCATCAGCATAAGAAAATGACAGCTGGTATTCTTGCTCAATATGTTCTAAAACGGATTGTAAGGATTCTTTATTGGCGGAATTATTTTGAGCTTGCAACATTCCAAACACGCCAAAAAAGCAGCAAAAAAATATAATAAAGGGTTTATTTTTCATGTAAAACAATCAAACCATTTTCTTTAGTATAAGTAATATTTAAAGGTAATGTAATAGCTTTTAAGGCTAATTCTAAATCTGTATGAACAAATTTACCTGTAAATAATACGGATGTGTTTATCGTTTTTGCATCAACTTTCAGTTTATATTGACGCTCCAATTCGTTTAAAACAAATTTGTACGGCATGCTTTTAAACTGACTTTCGTTGTGTAACCAAGCTGGATCTAGATTGTTTTCTTTTTCTTGTGCAATAAATTTCCCATCTAGAATTAAAAATTGATCGCCTGGTTTTAAAACCATATTTTTATGGTCAGTTGTAACCTGTACGGAGCCTTCATAACAAACCACTTCAAAAATATCATTTCTATTTTCTACTAAAAATTGGGTTCCTAAAACGGTAATAGTTCCAGAAGCTGTTTGAACATTAAATTTGGAGCCTTTTTCAACTTTAAAATAAGCTTCGCCATTTAAAGTCAATTCACGTTGGTTTTTCCAGCTTTTTTTATTGTAGGTTATTTGGGATTGTGAATTTAAAGTTACTTCAGAATAATCCGGTAACTCAATCGTTGTTTTTTCAGCGGTTAATGTTGAAATATGTGTGTCTAAAGTCGTTGTGTAATAATACACACTAAACGAAATAGCAATTAAAGCAGCCATCCTTAAAATAGGTTTTAACCATTTTGTTTTTGATTCCGGGTTTTTAGAAATTTCTGCTGAAATAGTTTCATAAGCAACGGACGCATCAAACTTTGGCGCTTTAAAATGCATCAAGTTTTCTGATAATTTCATAAGCGCGTCATAATCATCAAGTGCCTTAAAAGCGGCTAGTTCTTGAGGATTCAAGTCGTCTTGCAACCATTTTTGTATCAGTTCTTCTTGATTCATAATTTACCTATTCATGTATATAACAAGTTCGTTGGTGTTTTTCCTACCTCGTGTTTAAACTATTTATTTAAATTCCTTCAATATCTTTTCGTAAGTGTTTTAAAGCTCCATAAATGCGTTTTTCTACAGCTTTGGTTGAGATGTTTAGCATGTCGGCAATTTCTTTATGTTTTTTCCCTTCAATCCGATTCAATAAAAAGGCCACACGTTGTGCTTCGGTTAAATTGGAAATCGCTTTTTGGAGTTTTACCATATATTCACGTTCTTCTAAAAGGAATTCGGGTGTTTCGTTTGTGGATGATTTGGGTTTTATTTCTTGAAATTTCAATACCACTTTTTGATGCGCCACAGCATTTAACATGAGGTTGTTGGCAACCGTAAACAAATACGATTTTGCTTTAGATGGCTTGATGTCTTTACAGTTTTTCCATAACTTTATAAAAGCCTCTTGAACGTGATCTTGCGGATTTAAATGGCTTCCAAATTTGTAGTATAAAAAATCATGCAGGTTTTTGGCATGCGTTTTAAACAACTTGGAAAACAGCTGTTCATTACAAATATGATCATTTAAATCTTTAGACATTTTTTAATTTCTGTCTGTAAATGTATAAAAAAAGTCATGGCATGGTAGGAGTTTTTGAATTTAAACTGTTTTATAAGAAATGAGTCTAATTAAAACATATATCATGAAACAACCAATCAAATTTATCTTCTTACTTGTCGGGATTCTGTTTTTTACAGTTACCGCATGTCAAGATGAGGTCATTGAAGAAACGCCTCCAAACGAACAAGAAATTATTCAGTCCGATTCCAATTTGGCTAACTTAATGCGAAACACATCAGCAAACGATGGTAGTGTGGATAATATTCTTGATGGTTCGGATTGCTTTACAGTTAATTTACCTGTTACAATTGTGGCTAATGGTATTACCTTAACCATTGAATCGCTTACTGATTTAAGTCTGTTGGAAGCTATTTTTGATGCCAGCAATACCGATGAAGACGATTTAGATTTCCTATTTCCAATAAGCATAATTTTAAACGATTATACCGAGATTGATATCGATTCAATAGAAGCCTTAGAAGCATTTATTGAATCCTGTATTTCAGATAATGACATAATAGAATGTGCTGATTTTGTGTACCCAATTTCCTTTTCCATTTATAACACCAGTTTTCAAATTATTGATACCGTTGTAATAGATAATGATTACGAATTATATATCTTTTTAGAAGGTTTAGATGATGGTAATAATGGTGCTGTTCTAACAAGCTTAAATTTTCCAGTGTCCATTCAATATACAAATGGTACAACGATTGAAGTTGCTAATAATCAAGCATTAGAGGAAGCTATCAATGCGGCTAATGAAAACTGTTTTTATGATTGTGATCTTGATGATGTTATTGAAAATTTACAAGAATGTCATTGGAATATTGTGAGCTATAATAGTGACGATACCTTTATAGAATATGATGTGTTTTTCAACGATAATGGCACAGTAGAATTCATAATAGATTTTATAACGGTTGCTATTGGTGGAAACTGGAGTGCTGCTACAACCAATGAAGGTGTAGTGATTTCAATTTCAGAATTAACGGCTTATGCCGAAGCTTTAGAAGGCGATTGGTTAATTGAAAACTGTAATGATGATAGAATGGTATGGACGCAACAAATAAATTCTGAAACGGTTGAAATGGTTTTGGAGCAAGACTGTCAAGAGAATCCATTTAGTTGTTTTGACGATGTATCTATTACAGCTTGTGATTTTGATAACGACGGATTTGCAATTTTTGAACTGGAGACTCAAGTGTTAGGGAATGTTATTTGTACTGTGGATTTCACACCGTCATTTCATGTAACATTAGGAGATGCTGAAAATAATGTAAATGCCATAGCCCAACCGAATTCTTATTCAAATACCACAAACCCACAAACTGTTTATTTGAGAATTGAAGCTTTAAATGGTGATTTTCAGATTTACGAAATTGATTTAATACTAGAAAATTGTAGTGCCAATTGTTTAGAATCAGATATTGATAACTATTTACAATCCTGTATTTGGAATGTGGTAAGTTATAATGGCGACGACCATTTAATTATGTATGAATTTGATTTTGTTTCAAATTCCGAAGTCATTGTTACAGGTAATGGGATGACTATTACTGCCTTTTGGTCTACTGAACAATCAGGAACTTCCGTAGCGCTTTTATTAAGTGGTGTAAATGGGCCAGATATTCAAGCTGTTAATGAGTATTGGTTGATTGTAGCTTGTGATGAAGACCGATTGGAAATGGTTACTGCCAATAATACAAACATGGTTATGGAACGTGATTGTCCAACCTGTAATAACCCGGGTACTTTAACTAACGATTTAATAATTTATATGCCTTTTGGTAATGAGGTTCGAGATTTAATTGGAGGAACTGTTATTAACGATTTTAGTTTAACCGAAGATCGAGCAGGTAATGCAACATGTGCCGCTTTATTTGAAGGAAATGCTAATTTCTCTATTCCAGTTACAGCTCAAAACCAATTGGTTCAAGGCGATAATTTTTCTGTAAGTGTTTGGTTTAAAATGCAAAATACCACTGCAGGAAATTTTGAAACCATTTTCCAAAAAGGAAGCGTTAATTCCGAAGGGTTTCAATTGGCTGTTTACGATTTAAATACGCCTCTGGTAAGTGATACGACAAACGGTTATGGACTATGGGATAATGATTGGAATGGTGAAGTTGATGTGCAATGGGAAAACACAGATTGGCATCATTTGGTTGTTACGAGAGACTCAAATAATACCATACGATTATATAGAGATGGACAATTACGAAATATTGATGAAAACTCCACGTTCAATATTGATACAGATCCACTGAATGATTATTTTATTGGTCAATTTTTTACAGGACATTTAGATGATTTACGCGTGTACAAACGAACCTTAAGCCCTAATGATGTAGGTGATTTGTATAATCTTGAAGCAGATTGTTTTCAATGTCTATAAACGGTTAGTTATTGGTTTTATTTTTAGTAGAAAAGAGTTGTCAATTATGGCAGCTCTTTTTTATGTAATTAAAATAACAGCATCGCTTTATTAATAGCAATCAAATCATTAAATTTGCATCTTTAAAAATCATAAGAAGTATGTTTAATAATTTAAGTGAAAAGTTAGATAAAGCGTTACACGTATTAAAAGGTCATGGTAGTATTACGGAAGTAAACGTTGCCGAAACCTTAAAAGAAGTACGTAGAGCCCTTTTAGATGCCGATGTTAACTTTAAAATTGCTAAAGATTTTACCGTACGTGTAAAGGAAAAAGCACTTGGACAAAATGTATTAACAACACTTCAGCCAGGCCAATTAATGGTTAAAATCGTTAAAGACGAATTAACCGAATTAATGGGTGGCGATGCAGAAGGTCTGAATTTATCAGGAACACCAAGCATTATTTTAATGTCTGGCTTACAAGGTTCTGGTAAAACAACCTTTTCTGGTAAACTGGCCAATTTTCTAAAAACTAAAAAAACCAAGAAGCCGTTATTAGTTGCCTGTGATGTGTATCGTCCTGCTGCTGTAGATCAGTTGCACGTTGTAGGTGATCAAATTGGTGTTGAGGTTTATAGTGATAAAGGCAATACAGATCCAGTTGCCATTGCTCAAGCAGGTATTGCACATGCCAAAGCAAATGGTTTTAATGTGGTTATTATTGATACAGCTGGTCGTTTGGCAGTTGATGAAGTCATGATGACCGAAATCTCCAACATCCATAAAGCCATCCAACCACAAGAAACCTTATTTGTTGTGGATTCTATGACAGGTCAAGATGCGGTGAATACAGCAAAAGCCTTTAATGATGTCTTAAATTTTGATGGTGTTATCCTGACTAAATTAGATGGTGATACCCGTGGTGGAGCTGCTATTTCTATTAAATCGGTTGTAAATAAACCTATTAAGTTTATTGGTACTGGCGAAAAAATGGAAGCGATTGACGTTTTCTATCCATCGCGTATGGCTGATCGTATTTTAGGAATGGGAGATGTTGTGTCTCTTGTTGAAAGAGCTCAAGAACAATATGATGAAGAAGAAGCTAGAAAACTTCAGAAAAAAATTGCCAAAAACCAATTTGGGTTTGATGATTTCTTAAAGCAGATTCAGCAAATCAAGAAAATGGGTAATATGAAAGATCTTATCGGTATGATTCCTGGTGCAGGAAAAATGATGAAAGATATTGATATAGATGATGATGCATTTAAAGGTATTGAAGCCATGATTCATTCCATGACACCTTTAGAAAGAACAAATCCATCTGTTATAAATGCTAGTAGGAAAAAACGAATTGGACAAGGTTCAGGAACATCTGTTCAGGAGGTGAATCAGCTTTTAAAGCAATTTGACCAAATGGGTAAAATGATGAAAATGATGCAAGGTGGAAAAGGAAAAGCCATGATGCAAGCCATGAAAGGGATGAGGTAATGTTCAGTTGCCAGTTTGCAGTAACAGTTTGCAGTCCGGAATTTCAATAATATCTTATTAAATAGTAATAAAATGGATTTCAAAAAACTTTTAGCATATCAAAAAGCATTTGATTTAGCTATGGATATTTTTGAAATCTCGAAAAATTTTCCAAAAGAAGAAACATACGCATTGACAGATCAAATTAGAAGAAGTTCACGTTCTGTGAATGCTAATTTGGCAGAAGCTTATAGAAAGAGAGTTTATCCAAAACATTACAATAGCAAGCTAAGTGATGCTGATGCAGAGAATTCAGAAACAAATACATGGTTAGATTTTGCTTTAGCTTGTAATTATATTTCAAAAGAACAGCACATAGATTTATCAAATGAAGGAATAGAAGTTGGTAAATTAATAAATTATATGATTAATAATCCTGGAAAATTCGGAGTCAATCCAGAATGATTATTTAGTGAATTGAAAACTAAAACCGCAAGAGTAAGAACTGGAAATTGCGACTGAAAACTATTATATATGGTCATACTAGACGGAAAAAAAGTAAGCAACGACATTAAAAATGAAATTGCTGACGAGGTTAAAAAAATGAAGGCAAAAGGGGAGAAGGTTCCTCATTTGGCGGCTATTATTGTCGGAAACGATGGCGCTAGTTTAACCTATGTTGCTAGTAAAGTGAGAGCTTGTGAACGTGTTGGTTTTGAATCTACCATGGTGCGTTTATCCAATACAACTAGTGAGATTGAATTGCTGGATAAAATTCAAGATTTAAATGAAAACCCAGATATAGATGGTTTCATTATTCAATTACCACTTCCGCCTCAAATTAATACGCAAAAAGTTTTAATGGCTGTAAATCCAGATAAAGATGTGGATGGTTTCCACCCGATGAATTTTGGTAAAATGGCCTTGGATATGTCAACGTTTATTCCTGCAACACCTTTTGGGATTTTGGAATTATTAGACAGATATAATGTGGAGACCAAAGGAAAACATACCGTTGTTATTGGACGTAGTCATATTGTTGGTCGTCCAATGAGTATTTTAATGGGAAGAAAAGGATTTCCAGGAAACTCTACGGTAACATTAACGCATAGCCACACAAAAAATATTACGCAAATAACAAGTCAAGCCGATATTATTATAACAGCTTTAGGTCATCCAAATTATTTAAAAGCCGAAATGGTAAAGGATGATGTTGTCATTATTGATGTTGGAATTACACGTGTACCAGATGATAATTCGCCAAAAGGCTATATTATTACAGGCGATGTAGATTTTGAAAATGTGAGTAAAAAAGCAAGTTATATTACACCTGTTCCAGGAGGAGTTGGTCCTATGACGATTGCCATGTTGCTCAAAAATACCTTATTGGCTAGAGAACGACACATGCAATAAAGACCTTATATTGCAACGTGAATTTTTTACAAATCTTATTTATAAATTCTGGCAGATTACAATTTGGTAGCATAGAACATGTATTACCAATTGGTCTGGCTATTCTATTTTGTAGTGTTCTCATTCGCTTTGCGCGTAAAAAATTATCTACTAACCAAAAACATCTAGTTTTTAAGTGGCTCGGTATTTTTGTTTCGCTGACCATTGTATTATTTCATGCGCACAAAATCAGTTTAGGTGGCTATGCTATATCTAAAGATTTACCCTTATTTCTATGTAGTTTTTTAGCCTTAATTATTCCCGTATTTACCTCTTGCAAAAAGTATTGGATGTATGAAATTCTTTTGTTTTGGATTATTGCCGGAACATTGCAAGGTGTTATTACGCCAGATATTGCTGAAGGGTTTCCTAGTTTAGACTATTTCAGGTATTGGATTGTTCATTTGGGTTTACTCACCATTATTTTTTATGCCACGTTCGTATTACATATGCGACCAAAATTTAAAAGTGTTATTAAGTCCTTTTTAGCATTGCAAGTTTATGTCGCTACCATAATGCTCATTAATTATGTGTTAAATTCTAATTACTTCTATTTAAATAGAAAACCAGAATCCGCTTCGGCATTGGATTATTTAGGTGATTATCCGTATTATTTACTTGTTGTAGAATTAATATTAATTCCGTTTTTCTTATTAATTTATTTACCGTTTTATTTAACACGTAAAAAAAAGAAACTTACTTCAGAATAGAAACGGTGAGTTTATAGAATTTTTCAAGAACTTATTTCGCAAACAATTGGCTCATATCTTTAAAAGCTTTGAACTCCAAAGCATTACCTGCCGGATCATAAAAAAACATAGTAGCTTGTTCCCCCACTTGCCCTTCAAAACGAATATAAGGCTCAATAACAAAATTGATATTTTTAGATTTTAAGTGTTCTGAAAATTCTTGAAAATCAGTCCAAGGCAAAACAACGCCATAATGTGGAACTGGAACCGATTTTCCATCCACAGAATTGGTATGTAATACCTCTTCAGATTTTGGTTTATAGTGAATAACTAATTGATGACCGAAGAAATTAAAATCGACCCAATGGTCACTACTTCGGCCTTCTTCGCAGTTTAATACATCACGATAAAAAATACGACAAGCCTCCAAATTATGAACTGGAATAGCAATATGAAAGGGTGAAATAGTGGACATATAACTTATCTTCTGGATTGTTTAGCGATTGTTTTATTGGCAAACGTTTTGTCTGAATCTACTAATAAACGGTTTAATTCCGTGAATTCTGATTTGGTAAATTCTCTATACTCACCAACAGGTATATCTAATTTAATATTCATTATCCGAATACGTTTCAGTGCTACAACTTCATAAGTTAGATACTCACACATACGACGAATTTGTCTATTCAAACCTTGCGTTAATATAATTCTAAACTCATGAGTGCCTAGTTTTTCAACTTCACATTTTTTTGTTGTTTTATCTAGATCTTCTAAATAAATTCCTCGAGCCATATGTTGAATAAACGTTTGGGAGATCGGTTTGTCAACGGTTACAAGATATTCTTTATCATGATTATTACTACCGCGTAATATTTTGTTTACAATATCGCCATCATCTGTCAAGAAGATTAAACCTTCACTAGGCTTGTCTAAACGACCAATAGGAAAAATGCGCTTAGGGTATTTTATATAATCAATGATATTATCTTTTTCCACACGTGTATCTGTTGTACAAACTATGCCAACAGGCTTGTTAAAGGCCAAATAAACAAACGGGTTGTCGTTGCCTTTTATTTCTTTACCATCTACTTCAACAACATCAGATTCTGATACTTTGGTCCCCATTTCTGGAACAACGCCATTAATGGTTACACGTCTTGCATCAATAAGTTTATCGGCAGCTCTACGTGAGCAATATCCAACTTCGCTTAAATATTTATTGAGTCTCGTTAATTTTTCTTCCATAGTGCAAAGATATCATTTTAGCTTTTTAAAAACTCATAAATGTAATTGGATATACTATCGTCTATTAACGAATGTCCAAATCCTGTTGTGGTTATTAGTTTGCTGTTTTTTAGGCTGTTATTAATGGATAGTGCATCTTGATACGGAATGATAGTGTCTTTTTCATCGTGAATAATGAGCCCTTCTAAACTTAATGTTTCTAAATATTTAGCGGTTGAGAAATTTTCAGGCTCTTCATTAAATCTATCTTTTGCTAGCTGATTAATGGCATTTACAGTGCGTTTGCTGAAGCCCATCATTTTGTAATAGCGATTTAAAACATCAGTGAATTCAGAAGGTGTGCCTAATAAAATCATCTTTTTTAAAGCTTTATAATCGCTGTTTGTTTGCGAAAAAACGGAAGCCATACCACCAACGGAATGACCAATAATAAAATCGGGCTTAAACTTTTTTGAAACAGCTTTTATAAATTCCGCATATAAAATAGCGTTAAATCGTTTGCTTCCAGATTTGCCATGAGCAGGTGCATCTAATGCAATAATGTTGTAACCTAATTTTCTCAAGGGTTCAATTAGATATTGCCATCTCGCAGCATTACTTTCCCAGCCGTGAGCCAATAGAATGGTGTTACCTTTTCCCAGCCATCTGTAGGTCATAACTGCCATGTTATTCACGGTTAGTTCTTCCCGGAAGGAGGTGCCTAAAAAATCAAACTGTTTTTCCGTTAGTCTACCACGTCTTGGTGTTGTAAATAAATATAAAGCCAAACGTGCAGCAGATTTTTTAGAAAATAATCCAATAACATTTATAATAAAGCCGATGAGTTTTTGAATGATACTCATGGGTTTTCGCGATTAACTAAATCCATAGAAAAAGCAGGTTTACATATAGCCAAATAAACGCAAGGTTCTGTAAACGGATTGGAATATTGAACACGTGTGTTTTTATTTATTTTGATGGATTGTCCGGCTTCTAAAACAATTTCTTCGCCATCAATTATAAACTGTTTTTTTCCTTTAATGATGAATGTGTATTCATCAAATTTAGGCGTTTGAAACGGTTCACTCCAGCCCGCAGGTGCTACCATGTGTGCAATGCTAATTTCTGAATTGCCATCGGTTGCTAACCCAAAATGTTCTTTAATTATCTTTCCATCAGGTGTTGGGAAAACGAATGGATTGTCCTGAACTTGATATGTTTTCATACTTATTATTTTAAAGGTTTCGCTTAATTATATATTGCAAACTATTTTTAAGAGATACAAGTTGACCATCGCTAATATATGGTGCTTGGATGCAAATTGTGTTTTGCATTTTTTTAGTATTTAGTTGTCTAAAACTTCAAGAGAATTAATCCCAGCCAATCATGAAATATTTAATTTTAGCTGTTTCTGGAATTTGTAAAGCTTCAATTTTAGCGTTAGAATCAAACTGCAAACTTGCTGGTAATTCTTTCTTATCGATCGTGAAAAAGGCATTGATTTCATTCACGAAAACAACCACATTTTTAATGGTATTTTGAATACTTGAAATTTTATACTGCTTTTGAATATCACCAAATGTACTTTTCGTTGAAATGCCTTTTTCTGTTTTATAACGCGAATCTATCACTTTTATCGTGCTAATAGTTGCTGTGGGATCTATTGTTGTCACGGGGCTTAATACTAATAACGTATTTCCAGCTTTATCATAAATTTGGATGTCAGAATAGTCTTTCATATAAGCTTCGGTATTTGATAATTTCACAATAGAATCGTTTGGGAATATCATCTCCAAATCAGCAACTTTTGTGGAATCCGTTAGCATTCCAATATTTTGGTTGCCAATTAAAAATGGATCTTGTTCTTTCGTGCAACTAGTGAATACGGCTGTAACTATAATTAGGCTTAAAATGATTTTTTTCATTTGGGTGTTATTTTTTTAATTGTGTTTTTAGTTTATGATTTTTTAGAACTGCTCATCGCTTTGCTTAAGATACCAAAAACGCTTCTAATAAAAGTGGCGCTTGTCAGGACTTTTACTATCGGGTTCATTCGCGAACTTGAACGACTCGTGCTTTTTTTAGATTCGGCTTTTTTTAGGGCTTCCTTTTCTTTTTGTGCTTTTTCTTTTAATTCATCAGCTTCGGCTTCTTCAATTTTTTTATTGAGCAATTCGTAAGCACTTTCTCTATCTATTTCATCATTGTATTTCTTCACCAATTTAGAATCCGATAAAAGTGCTTGAAGTTCGCTGTCTGTTAAAACATCCATGCGACTCATTGGCGCACGCATCATGGTAGCTGCCAGAGGCGTTGGTCTTCCTTTTTCATCTAAAGCAGAAACTAAAGCTTCTCCAGTTCCTAGAGATGTTAATATACTGGCTGTATCGTAATATTCTGTATCTGGATAATTTTGTGCTGCCAACTTTATGGCTTTTCTATCTTTAGCAGTAAAAGCACGCAAAGCATGCTGTACTTTTAAACCTAATTGACTTAAAACGGCTTCTGGAACATCAGTTGGGTTTTGAGTAACAAAATATAACCCAACACCTTTACTCCGTATGAGTTTTACAATACTTTCTATTTGATTTAATAAGGCTTTGGAAGCTTCATTGAAGATTAAATGCGCTTCATCGATAAACAAAATTAATTCAGGTCGTCCAGAATCGCCTTGTTCTGGAAAGGTGGCGTAAATTTCCGCCAATAGACTCAACATAAAGGTTGAAAACAATTTGGGCTTATCCTGAATATCTGTTAAACGAATAATATTTATATAACCACGACCATTTTCATCAACACGCAATAAATCATCAACTTCAAACGATTTTTCACCAAAAAACAAATCGCCTCCTTGTTGTTCAATCTCAACTATCTTACGTAAAATAGCACCAGTTGATGCGGTAGAAATTCGGCCGTATGAATCTTCAAATTCCTCGCGGCCTTCATCTGTGGCATATTGCAGAATTTTTTTAAAATCTTTTAAATCTAAAAGCGGTAATTTATTATCATCACAATACTTAAATATAACTGATATAATTCCGGCTTGGGTTTCCGTAACATCTAAAATTCGCGAAATTAAAACGGGTCCAAATTCACTGATAGTTGCCCGAAGTCGCACACCATTTTGTTCCGAAAGGGTTAAAATTTCAACAGGAAACGCTTTTGGGTTAAAAGGAAGTCCAATTTGAGCATGACGTTCATCAATTTTTGCATGACCAGGACTTGGTTGTGCCAACCCACTTAAATCACCTTTAATATCCATTAATAAAACGGGAACACCTTTTTCGCTTAAATTTTCAGCCAATACCTGAAGTGTCTTTGTTTTACCTGTTCCTGTAGCACCAGCAATTAAGCCATGTCTGTTCATGGTTTTTAAAGGCACATTTACAAAAGCATTGGGAACGGTTTTACCATCAAGCATGGCGGAACCCAAGGTTATAAATTCACCCTTATTGGTATTTCCTTCTAATATATGTTTGAAAAAAGTCTCGTTTCTGTCCATGAGTAATAATTTGCATAAAAGTACAATTCTTAAATTAATCATCGGAATCTTTTTTAAACAATATCAGGTTGGTAGAATGGTTATCGGTTTGTCAGAACTATTTATTTAATCAAGAAAAATGAGATGTTGCATGACATAGAATTATTAAATATTGGAGCCATCATAGCACTTACTAAATCCTGTTTTATATCTTTGCACACTATGACAAGAAGTGAAAGACAAGAGTTGCTAGATAAAGGGCTTTTATTGCCCTTAATGGAGGAGTTTTACACCATTCAAGGTGAAGGTTTCCACAAGGGGACGGCTGCCTATTTTATACGAATTGGTGGTTGTGATGTTGGTTGTCATTGGTGTGATGTGAAGGAAAGCTGGTTGGCTGAACTACATCCACCAACTGAAACGGAAAAAATTGTTGCCAATGCTGAAAAATACAGCAAAACAATTGTGGTAACAGGCGGTGAGCCTTTAATGTGGGATATGACGGTTTTAACCAATCAATTGAAAGCAAAAGGTATGCAAACCCATATTGAAACCTCTGGTGCTTATGAGTTAACAGGTGCTTGGGATTGGATTTGCCTTTCGCCTAAAAAATTAAAATTACCAACACAACGTGTTTATGACAATGCAAATGAATTAAAGGTGATTGTTTATAATAAAGACGACTTTAAATTTGCGGAAGAACAAGCGGCCAAAGTGAATAAAGATTGTATTTTATATTTACAGCCTGAATGGAGTAAACGCGATAAAATGGTGCCAGAAATTGTAGATTATGTTATGGCAAATCCGAAATGGAAAGTGTCATTACAAACCCATAAATATTTAAATATACCATAAAAAAAACGCCTTGAATATTCAAGGCGTTTTTTATTATAATCGAAATGTTTTTTATTTTGAAGAGGTAGGAACAGATACTCTAATTTTTTCCCATCCCATGTGCATGTTGGCATCATCATCAAAACTTATAGAAAATGCTTCTAAAGATTCATTAGCTATTTTTACGGGAGCCATAACGCGCGCCACATCATTTTCTTCATTGTAGGAATATGATCCCCAAGTATTCAGATCTTTATTAATAATAATTGTCCACGCTTTGTCTCCAGGAATGGTAAATAAAGAATATGTTCCTTTTTCTATCATTTTCCCGCCAAAATTGGTGTCTTTATAAAATGTAACTTCAACGGCTTCATTAGCTCCAGTACGCCAAACCTTATCATTTGGTGCTAATTTGTCTAATGAGCGATTGTTAAGTTGTGGTCTGCTGTAAACGACTTTTATAGATTTGTTGGCATCCTTGTAATCTGAAGGAAAAGATGTGGCGTCCATTGGACTTTTATCTAATTTAGAAAACTCTTGAGCAGATAAGCTTGTTGTGAATACCATAACCAAAGCAAACGCTATTGATGTAATAAATGTTGATTTTTTCATGTTTATGATTTTTATTTCGTTAAAAATATTTAATAATTCTTAAACAGTCGCAAATTTTCTGGAAACTTTACAATTTATCGGGAATACATTAAAATCAAATTTATTTTATTTCATATTTATATGAATTTTCTATTTTTTGTTTCAAATTATAACTAAAATTGAATTTATTGTTTTTAAAATATATTATTATATTCATATTTGCTTCAATAAATAAATTATACAAAAGATTATGTGTGGAATTGTATGTGCATTCGAGTTGAAACAGAAAGCAACTGAATTAAGACCTCAAGTATTAGAAATGGCGAAAAAAATCAGGCATCGTGGGCCAGATTGGAGTGGGATATATGATAATGAAAACGCTATCATGGCGCACGAACGTTTAGCTATTGTTGATCCAGCTTCTGGAAAGCAACCGTTAGTTAGTGCTGATAAAAAATTAGTATTAGCAGCCAATGGCGAAATCTATAACCATCGTGAGTTGCGTAAGCAGTTTCCAGATTACAATTTTCAAACAGAAAGTGATTGCGAAGTCATTTTAGCACTCTATCAAGAAAAAGGTGTTCATTTTATAGATGAGATGAATGGAATTTTTGGATTTGTAATTTATGATGTAGAGAAAGACGCGTACTTTGTAGCGCGAGATCACATGGGGATTATTCCCTTATATATTGGTTGGGATGAACATGGTACCTTTTATGTCGCTTCAGAATTAAAAGCGTTAGAAGGCTATTGCACCAAAATTGAATTATTTCCTCCAGGACATTACTTGTCTAGTAAAGATGGTGAATTTGTACAATGGTACAAACGCGATTGGATGGAATATGATGCCGTAAAGGAAAACGCAACGAATATTGCTGAAATTAAAAAAGCCTTGGAAGCTGCAGTTCATAGACAGCTTATGAGCGATGTACCTTATGGTGTTTTATTGTCAGGTGGATTGGATTCGTCTGTAACGTCAGCCATCGCCAAGAAATATGCGCAAAAACGTATTGAAAGCGATGATACAACAGATGCTTGGTATCCACAATTACATAGTTTTTCAGTCGGATTAGAAGGGTCGCCAGATTTAGCCGCAGCCAGAAAGGTTGCGGACCATATTGGAACGGTTCATCATGAAATAAAATTCACAATCCAAGAAGGATTAGATGCGATAAAAGATGTTATTTACCAGTTAGAAACGTATGATGTAACAACTATTCGTGCGAGTACACCTATGTATTTAATGGCACGAGTTATAAAATCCATGGGAGTAAAAATGGTGTTATCTGGTGAAGGTGCTGATGAATTATTTGGCGGTTATTTATACTTTCATAAAGCACCAAATGCTCAAGAATTTCATGAAGAAACCGTTCGGAAATTAAGCAAATTGCATCAGTATGACTGTTTACGAGCTAACAAAAGTCTTGCGGCTTGGGGAATTGAAGGGCGTGTACCATTTTTAGATAAAGAATTTATGGATGTGGCTATGCGTATCAACCCACAAGATAAAATGATTAACGGCGAGCGCATGGAAAAATGGGTTGTTAGAAAAGCCTTTGAAGATATGATTCCTGAATCTGTAGCTTGGCGACAAAAAGAACAATTTAGTGATGGTGTAGGTTATAGTTGGATAGATTCCTTAAAAGAGGTGGTTGCCACAGAAGTAAGTGATGAGCAACTAGCAAACGCGAAGTATAAGTTTCCATTGCAAACACCAACTAGTAAGGAGGAGTTTTATTACCGTTCTATTTTTGCTGAACACTTTCCAAGTGATGCCGCAGCCTTATGCGTACCGCAAGAAGCTAGCGTAGCTTGTAGTACTAAAATTGCCTTGGAATGGGATGAAAGTTTTAAAAATATGAACGACCCAAGCGGAAGAGCCGTTGCTAATGTGCATGCTGACGCGTATTAATGAGGTTCTGAATTTTCTAGACGCAGTCGCAGAAAATTCAGTTAAACCGAATTAATCCCGATGTATATCGGGATCTTATAGTGATTACACATTTTGTTTTATTTATTCAAAGATTAAGCATTTTTAAAATTAAATAATTGAAAGCCAGTTTTTAAGCTGGCTTTTTTATGGGTTTATTTCTAATGTTTCATTACATTTAGAAGCACAAACCAACCATATCTACATCATAATTCCTGCTTACAAACTAATAGTAAGCCCATGATTAAATTTTTCAGGCGTATTCGTCAAGGTCTTTTAAACGAAGGCCTGCCTGCCGGACAAGCAGGGAAAACCTCCAGATACTTTAAATACACCATTGGTGAAATCCAGTTCAGTCCCATTAGGGACTACATATGGGTAGAAAAAAATAGAAAAGTCATCCAGCGTGCCGTTAGGTACGCCATGTAAAGCAGTCAAAAATGGCAAACACATATACCCAAATACATATCCAGACCGTCTTTGCCGTAAAAAACCGCCAAAGCCTCATACAATATGAATGGGAAGATGAACTTTATAAATACATGACAGGTATTATTCAGAATAATGGACATAAGGTATTGCAAGTCAATGGTGTGTCAGGTTATATCCATATTGTGTTTGGCATGCGACCTGTTCAATCATTATCGGATTTAATGAAACAGGTTAAACAGGATTCATTAAGGTGGATAAACAATAAAGGATTTTTGAAAGAGAAATTTTCGTGGCAAGCTGGATATAGCGCTTTCTCTTATTCAAAATCAGAGGTGTCAAATGTTGTAAATTATATTAAAAACCAGGAACAACATCATAAAACTATAACCTTTCAAGATGAATATTTACAATTGTTAAAGGACCTCAACATGGATTATGATGAGCGGTATATATTGAAATCGGTACTGTAATATATTCTGTACTTCAAGGCACAGAAACTATTTTGCCGTCATTTCGCTACCAATATAAAGTCCCTAGCGGGACAAATAATAATTAACCAATGATTAAATTCTTTAGAAAAACACGCTACAACCTCATGAAAACTGGCAAAATAGGTAAATACTTCAAACACGCCATTGGTGAAATCGTACTCGTTGTTATTGGTATTCTTATTGCACTTTCAATTAACAATTGGAATGAAAACCGAAAACATGCCATTGCCGAACAAGAGTTTTTTTAGAGTATTAAAGATGATCTAAAACAAGATCTAGATTTTATAAATTATGTTCAATCCTATTCCAAACCTAAAATTGATGCCTATAACCTGTTAAGTAGTAAATATTCAGAAGATTATGACAGCCACAAAACGACAATAGACTCTTTAATGGCTGTTTATCTTTTTGCTGGGCAACGAACCTTTTATCCAGTTTCGGGAGCTTTTAAATCATCAATAGCTGGAAATGAAATTAATACGTACAATCACAAAAAGATCATTCAAAATATTATAAAGTTGTATGGTTCTAATTACGATAGACTAATAGATAATGGGAAAATTGTTGATGAAAGATGGAGTAATTTAGGTGAAAAATATATTTATAGCAGAAGAACATCTTCGTTTAATAGAGTCACTAATGATGTTTATACTGATATGTTAGATGACTTCCACTTTCATTATATCCAGTTACACTGGTATAATAAATTATTAGATGAAACCGAAGTAGAAGTCAATCAGGTATTAAAACAATTACAATGATTAAATTCAAAAAATGGAATCCTTTGAAAACTAGGTATGATTAACTTTTAAAGAATACAAATAAGTAGAATTCAAGTGATTTTTAATCTATTTGAAACAAAATGAAAACAGTAAATTTTAGTTTTAAAGCCATTTAGAGAAAACCTATTTTTCCGAAGAATGAAAAAACATCAAAAATTCGTTTTAAGGTGTTTTTTAGTCGATTTAAAGCGCTTTTAAGTAATTAACAAATGTTGATAATTTTCAACTTCAATCCATAAAAAGCTTTTAAAAAGCATCAAAATGTTGTATCTTTGGTTGTATTCAAAAGGATGCTTTTAAAGCGTCTTTTTTTGTGCTAATAAAATTCATTTTTAAGAATTATAAAACTTAACAGTAAGCCATAATAGTGTTCTTTCCTTTGGAAAGGAGCCAGAAAAGGCTTAAAATTATTTAAAACATGAGCGAAAAAAGAGAAGAATTTAATAAGGATAACTATTCAGCAGATAGTATTCAGGCATTAGAAGGCATGGAGCACGTGCGCATGCGTCCTTCCATGTATATTGGAGATACTGGTACGCGTGGTTTACACCATTTAGTTTATGAGGTGGTGGATAACTCTATTGATGAGGCTTTAGCCGGACATTGTGATAATATTAGCGTTACCATAAATGAGGATAACTCGATTACCACCGAAGATGATGGTCGTGGTATTCCTGTAGACATGCACAAAAAAGAAGGCGTTTCAGCTCTAGAAGTTGTTATGACCAAAATTGGTGCAGGTGGAAAGTTTGATAAAGATTCTTATAAAGTATCAGGTGGTCTGCATGGTGTTGGTGTCAGTTGTGTGAATGCACTGTCTATTCATTTAAAAGCAACTGTTTACAGAAAAGGTGAAATCTGGGAGCAAGAATATGAAAAAGGTAAAGCCATGTATCCTGTTAAGAAGGTTGGCGAAACGGATAAACGAGGTACCATAGTTACCTTTAAACCCGATCCTACAATTTTTACACAAACTTTAGAGTATAATTATGACACGTTAGCTAGCAGAATGCGCGAACTAGCGTATTTAAATAAAGGCATCACGATTCATTTAATTGATAAGCGTCATAAAAAAGATGATGGTGAATTTGAAGGTGAAACATTCCATTCTAAAGAAGGGCTTAAGGAATTTATCAAGTTTTTAGATGGTAATCGTGATCCATTAATTAAAGATGTTATCTTTTTTGAAGGTGAAAAGAACGATGTTCCAGTTGAGGTAGCTATGATTTATAATACATCGTATGCCGAAAATTTACATTCGTATGTAAATAATATTAATACACATGAAGGTGGTACACACTTATCAGGTTTCCGTCGTGGATTAACACATACCCTTAAAAAGTATGCAGACGAATCTGGCATGTTAGACAAATTGAAATTTGATATTGCAGGTGATGATTTCCGTGAAGGATTAACAGCTATTATTTCTGTAAAAGTTCAAGAGCCACAATTTGAAGGCCAAACTAAAACCAAACTTGGTAACAGAGAGGTTTCTGCTGCTGTAAGTCAATCGGTTTCAGAAATGCTTACCGATTATTTAGAAGAACATCCAGACGATGCCAAAATCATTGTTCAGAAAGTTATTCTAGCCGCTCAAGCACGTCACGCTGCACAAAAAGCGCGTGAAATGGTGCAGCGTAAAACCGTTATGAGTATTGGTGGTTTACCTGGGAAATTAAGTGATTGTTCTGAACAAGATCCTGCAAAATGCGAAGTATACCTAGTTGAGGGAGATTCGGCAGGTGGGACGGCTAAACAAGGTAGAGACCGTATGTTTCAAGCTATTTTACCATTACGTGGTAAGATTTTGAATGTAGAAAAAGCCATGACACATAAGGTTTTTGAAAACGAGGAAATCAAAAATATCTTCACAGCTTTGGGTGTAACTATAGGAACAGAAGAAGATAGTAAAGCGCTAAATTTATCAAAATTGCGCTACCATAAAGTGGTTATTATGTGTGATGCCGATATTGATGGTAGTCACATTGAAACCTTAATTCTAACATTCTTTTTTAGATATATGAAAGAATTAATTGAAAATGGACACATTTATATTGCGACACCTCCATTGTATTTAATTAAAAAAGGAGCCAAAAAACAATATGCTTGGAATGATGAGGAGCGTGCTGCTATTTTGAGTGATTTTGGTGAAAATTCTAAAATTCAACGTTACAAAGGTTTAGGTGAAATGAATGCAGAGCAACTCTGGGATACCACTATGAATCCTGAATTTAGAACCTTACGTCAAATACAAATTGATAATGGTGTAGAAGCAGATCGTGTATTCTCCATGCTAATGGGAGACGAGGTGCCACCACGTAGAGAATTTATTGAAAAGAATGCTATTTATGCAAATATTGATGCATAAATAGAACTTTAGATCATAAAAAATTAACGCGCTTATAAACCAATAAGCGCGTTTTTTCGTTTATATTGTAAATAAGATCCCTAAAATTGAAAATAATTATGAAACATATACCTATATTACTGTTGTTGCTTGCCTCGTCTGGAATATACGCCCAACAAAACATAGACGACTTATTAGCTGCTGGTGTAAATGACGCCAAGCAGTTTAGTAAGGATTATTTAGCGCCAGCCACTGAAGGTTTGGTTTATGGTATAAATAATGGTTGGTTTAATCATGGAAAAGGCCAGAAGCAATTTGGTTTTGAAATCGGATTAGTAGCCAATACCTCTTTTATCGGTTCGGATAAAAAATCGTTTGAAATGCGGGTAAGCGATTATGATAATATACGGTTTCCTGACAATAGTCCATCTAAAATAGTGGCAACTGCTTTAGGGAATAACGATCCAGATATGGTTGTTATTTTAACCTATGATGATCCTATTTTTGGCAATCAAGAAACAGAAATCACCTTGCCAACAGGTTTGGGGTCATCTGATATTAATATAATACCTACCGCTTTTCTTCAGGTTGGTTTTTCACCTTTTAAAGGAACACAATTAAAAGCGCGTTATTTTCCTAAAATAGAAGTAGACGATGTGAAGACGGGGTTATATGGCATTGGTTTGCAACAGGAATTTACAACTTGGTTGCCAAAAGCAGAATTGTTTCCCGTGGCTATTTCAGGCTTAATAGCTTATACACATTTAGATGGTAGCTATGATTTTACAGATGAAGGTATCGTTGAAGGTCAAAATCAACAAATACAAACTCAAGTTAATACCATGTTGTACGAACTTATTGCGTCTACTAAATTCAAAGTATTAAACGTTTATGGAGGTCTGGGCTATGTGAGTGGAAAATCTGAAACCGATTTATTGGGAACCTATGTCGTCTCGGATGGAATTTTGTTTTCAGAATCCATAACAGACCCGTTTTCAATAGAAGAAAAAGTAACAGGTATACGCACTACTTTAGGTGCTAATTTAAAGCTTGGTATTTTTGTTATAAATGCGGATTATACGTTTGCAGAATTTAATAGTGCAACATTAGGATTACAGCTGTCCTTTTAGATTTTATTAAATCTTCAAACATATATGGTATAAAAATATTAAATTTGTAAAAATTAATGTTTCACAAATAAAAAATCATATATACATGAAAGTAACAGTAGTAGGAGCTGGAGCAGTAGGAGCCAGTTGTGCAGAATACATTGCTATTAAAAATTTCGCATCAGAAGTTGTTCTGTTGGATATTAAAGAAGGTTTTGCTGAAGGTAAAGCTATGGATTTAATGCAAACAGCATCATTAAACGGATTCGATACAAAAATAACTGGTATTACTAATGATTATTCGGCAACTGCCAATAGTGATATTTGTGTAATTACCTCTGGTATTCCTAGAAAACCAGGTATGACACGTGAGGAGTTAATCGGAATTAATGCAGGTATTGTAAAGTCGGTTTCTGCTAGTTTAATAGAGCATTCGCCAGAAACGATAATCATTGTGGTAAGTAACCCAATGGATACGATGGCATATTTAGTTCATAAAACAACCGGTTTACCAAAACACCGTATTATTGGAATGGGTGGCGCATTAGATTCGGCACGTTTTAAATACCGTTTAGCAGAAGCTTTAGGAGCACCTATTAGCGATGTGGACGGAATGGTAATTGGAGGTCATAGTGACACAGGAATGGTGCCATTAACCCGTTTAGCGACACGTAACTCTGTGTTGGTTTCTGAATTTTTATCAGAAGACCGTTTAAACCAAGTATTGGAAGATACGAAAGTAGGAGGCGCAACCTTAACCAAATTATTAGGAACATCTGCTTGGTATGCACCAGGAGCTGCCGTAAGTGGATTAGTTCAAGCTATTGCTTGCGATCAGAAAAAAATGTTCCCATGTTCTGTATTACTAGAAGGTGAATATGGTTTAAATGATATTTGTATTGGAGCACCAGTAATTTTAGGTCGCAACGGTATTGAAAAAATTGTTGAAATCGAATTGTCAGAGGCTGAAAAAGCGCACATGCAAGAAAGCGCAGAAGGTGTAAGAAAAACAAATGGCCTTTTGGCATTATAATTGTATAAAATGAAATCCGTTGTTCTAGATTACTAAAACAACTATTAATCAATAAATAATTTAAAAAATAATTCAAATGAAAAAACTAATTTTTGTTTTAGTATTCGCCATGAGCCTGACAGGTTTTGCACAAGAAGCGATGACTGAAGGTGTAGTTAAATCTAAACAAACCATGTCTAGTGATAACGAGCAAATGCAAGCGCAATTGGCTATGGTAGGAGATATTCTTACAACTACGTATTTTAAGTCAGATAAAACACGTTCTGAAACGTTTAACTTAATGTCTGGAAACACCACAACTGTTATGAATGGTGAAACCAAAGAAATGTTAACGTTTATGGACAACCAAATGACTGGAAAAAGTTATACGATTTCAGATATGACACCAAGTGAAGAGGATACAGCAGGTATGAAAGTAGTAAAAGGTGATGAAACCAAAACTATTTTAGGTTATGTGTGCCAAGAATACAATGTGACACTTGAAAAAGAAGGTGCAACTGTAGCAATGGATATCTATGTAACAGATAAAATTCAAGCTATGAATCCGCAAGTGATCCAAATGGGTGCTCAAATTGATGGATTTCCATTATATATGAAAATGGATGTAAGTCAAATGGGAATGGCATTAACTATTACAAGTGAAGTTACAGAGATTAATAAAGAAACTGTTTCTGCTGATAAATTTGATATGACACCTCCTGAAGGGTACAAAAAAACAGATAAATTAATGGGAATGTAATTTTCTTAAATTTATAATATTGAAAAAACAGCTGAATAAGCTGTTTTTTTTTGTTTAAAAACGAACAGAAACTATGCAAACCTTTTGTTAAATCATTATAGAAGATATATATTTGCTCGTTTTTAAAAATATCAACAATAAATTATAATTTGACACATAATGCAAAATAAAGGATTAGTAAAACTGTTTGCAATTTTGTTTGGACTGGTAAGTATTTACCAGTTGTCTTTCACTTTTAAGGCAAATAGTATTGACAACCAAGCTACGGCGTATGCAAATGGCGATGAGGTAAAAGAGCGCAAATATTTGGATTCTCTTGATAATGAGGAGGTTTATAACTTGGGTGTAGCTAGCTATAACTATTCAGAGGTTAAAGAAAATGCCATGAACCTTGGTTTGGATTTAAAAGGTGGTGTTAGTGTTATTCTTCAGATATCTGTAAAAGATATTTTAAAAGGATTGGCTAATTACAGTAAAAATCCAGTTTTCAATCAAGCATTAGAAAATGCAGATGAAGCACAAAAGAATAGTCAAAATACATTTGTTGAAGACTTTTTCCTAGAATTTGATAAAATTAAAGGCGATACTAAATTAGCGTCCCCAGATATTTTCTATACACGCGCACTTGATGGCGAAATAGAAGGTAACATGACAGATTCTGATGTAAAACCTATTATAGAACGTAAAATTGACGAATCTATCATTTCTGCTTTCGAAGTACTGCGTAAACGTATTGATGAGTTTGGTGTAACATCACCAAGTATTCAACGTTTAGGTAATACAGGTCGTATTTTAGTAGAACTTCCAGGTGTTAAAGACAAGGAACGTGCTCTTAAATTATTACAAAGTACAGCGCAATTAGAATTTTGGGAAGTATCGAAACGTGATTTATTTGGACAATTCTTATTTGATGCTAATAACCTTCTTAAAGAATTAGAAGCACCAAAAACAGAAGATGTTGCTGAAACAGAGCCTCAAGATTCTGAAGATACGGCTATTGAAGATTTATTAGGAGCAGATCCAGATTCTACAGCTACAGAAATTAATCCATTACGTGATTTATTATTCCAATCTCAAAACCCAGCTACCATTGCTATGGTAAACCTTAGGGATAGAGATAAAGTATTGGGGTATTTAAACATGCCTCAAGTAAGATCATTATTACCTGGCGAACAACGTTTTGTTAAGTTCGCGTTTGGAAAGCCTGCAAAGGATAGTGAAGTTGTTGAATTATATGCTTTAGAAGGCAACAGAGATAACGTACCACAATTAAGTGGAGCTGTTGTTACTGATGCACGTCAAGAGTACGATCCAATGGGTAAACCAACGGTTTCAATGGTCATGAACTCTAAAGGTGCTAAAATCTGGGAAGAAATGACCGGTAAAGCATTTACGCAAGGTTCTAATATTGCTATTGTTTTAGATAATGTTGTGTACTCGGCTCCTGGTGTATCTACAGGTCCAATTTCTGGTGGTAACTCATCGATCTCTGGTAACTTTACATTAAATGAAGCAACGGATTTAGCAAACGTTTTACGTGCTGGTAAATTACCAGCTTCAGCCGATATTATTCAAGGTGAAGTTGTTGGGCCATCATTAGGTCAAGAAGCTATTGAAAGTGGTCAAAATTCATTCCTTATTGCATTAGCTTTAGTATTGGTTTGGATGTTCCTTTACTACGGTAAGGCAGGTCTATTTGCTGATATTGCCATGATGTTTAATATTCTATTAATCTTTGGTGTATTATCAGGATTAGGTGCTGTATTAACATTACCTGGTATTGCTGGTATTGTTTTAACGATTGGTATGTCTGTGGATGCAAACGTACTTATCTTTGAGCGTATTCGAGAAGAAATTGCTAAAGGTAAAGGCCTGAAAGAATCTATTAATGATGGTTTTAGTAATGCATTGTCTTCTATTTTAGATGCCAACATTACAACAGGTTTAACGGCTTTAATTTTATTCATATTCGGAACAGGTCCTATTAAAGGATTTGCTACAACCTTATTAATTGGTATTGCAACCTCTTTATTCACGGCAATCTTTATTACAAGATTATTAGTGGATTGGTATGCTAACAAAAACGGAAATTTAGATTTCTCTACAGCAATTACTAAAAATCTTTTCAGAAATATCAATATCAATTTCTTAAAGAAACGTAAAGTTGCTTATATCATTTCAACGGTTGCTATTCTTGTTAGTTTAGGATCTTTATTTACAAATGGTCTAGATCAAGGTGTAGATTTTGTTGGAGGTAGAACCTATCAAGTGCGTTTTGCAGAACCTGTTAGCGCTAACGAAATTTCAGAAACTTTAGCAGATGCCTTTGGTAGTGCCGAAGCGAAAACGTTTGGTAATTCAAATCAATTGAAAATAACGACTAAGTATAAAGTAAACGAAACAGATAATGCTATTGATGAGGAAATCAGAAATACATTATTCACAGAGTTACAACCTTATATGCCAGGTCTTACTTACGATGAGTTTATTAGTGATGACCAAGGTAAAACAGTTGGTTTAATGAAATACTATAAAGTGAGTCCTACCATTGCTGATGATATTAAAAAATCATCTATATGGGCAATTTTTGGATCATTAGTAGTTGTATTCTTATATATCTTAATCCGATTTAAAAGATGGCAATTCTCATTGGGTGCGGTTGCGGCTGTATTCCATGATGTATTAATTTTATTAGGTGTTTTCTCTTTAACGTATAAGTACATGCCATTTAGTATGGAAATAGATCAAGCATTTATTGCGGCTATCCTTACGGTTATTGGTTACTCGTTAAATGATACGGTAGTTGTATTTGATAGAATTCGTGAATTCTTTAATGAACATACAAGCTGGCCATTTAATAAAGTAATTAATGTGTCATTAAGTAGTACATTAAGTAGAACATTAAATACCTCTTTAACAACATTAGTGGTATTATTATCCATCTTCATTTTTGGTGGTGATTCTATTAGAGGCTTTATGTTTGCATTAATTGTTGGTGTTATAGTAGGTACCTACTCATCATTATTTATAGCAACACCTTTAATGTATGATGCTGTTAAAAAAGGCGATGCTGCCAATGCATTAAAAGAAAAAGAGAAAGTAGAAGAAGCGGAAATTGCTTAATCTATAAATTTAAATATATTAAAAAGCCTTTTTGATTCACTTCAAAAAGGCTTTTTTTATGGGTTCATATTTCTATTTTAATATACTATCTGAATTACCAATTATTATGTTAATAATCTCTCTTTCATATAACATACCAATTTATTAATTCATGGTCACACGGATAAGTAGCTTGGAGAGCACCCAAAGATTTTATATATATAAAAAGACCTAACAGGTTTTTAAAACCTGTTAGGTCTAATAGAAGTCATTAAATAGTAACCCTCAAAACAGAATAAAAATATAGCTGTTTTTAATTTACAATATGGTTAGGTCTATATAAAGAGCGCTAAAATAGTGTCTCAAAAAAAGATGTAATTTGAACTTATATTAAAGATTAATATTAGTTAGTTTTGGAAAACGTCATCTTATCTCCAACCTCTAAATTCCATTTTTTAACCAATCCAGCATTAACCTCTAAAACATATTTGGCTGCGGCATTGGATGGCAAAGAGCCTTCATTAAATGGTTGTGCATTTTCCTGAAAACTAACCACATTTTTATTGGTGTCTAAATAAATAAGATCTAAAGCAAAACGGGTGTTTTTCATGTAGAATGAACGTGGTTGTTCGTTAGGGAAAATAAATAACATACCACGATTCGCCTTCATGGATTCCCGATACATTAATCCGGTTTGGGTTTCAAATTCGTTATCAGCAATTTCAATATCTAATGTAGAAACAACCGAATCGTTGGTTGTTTTTATAAGCTGTAGCGTGCCTTCTTTCTTAAAAGTGACTTTAGCTTGTTTGGGTTTTTTGGGTTCTTCTTTACAAGAGGTTAAAGCCAAAATAAATAATGTTGCAGATAAACAAACAATTTTAAAATAAGAACGTATCATAGAAACTAGCTACTGGTTTTCGGTTTATACATAAACATAAAATAGAGTCCAATTAATATAAATGGAACACTTAACATTTGCCCTGTATTTAATCCCAGGAACGTAATATACTCATCGCCTTGTGGTTCTTTTACAAACTCTACAAAGAAGCGAATGGTCCATAATAACACTAAAAACAGTCCAAATAAGTAGCCACTTTGTTGTCCTTTATTGGTTTTCTGATAAATAAACCAAAGGATCAGAAAAACGAATATATAACAAAACGATTCATATAATTGTGCTGGATGACGAACAGGAACCGCATCTAATAGATGTTGAAACTGCGGATTGTTAGTCACGGCCGCATATGCTTCTTTATAGTTTTCAATACCAGTTTCAGCTACAATCTGTCGCTTGCTATAATAATCTTGAACAAAACGAACACCTAAAGGTGAATCGGTTATTTTTCCTATAATTTCAGAATTAATAAAGTTACCAATTCTGATAAAAACAGCACCAGAAGCAACGGATATCACCACGCGATCTAAAATCCACATCAGTGATTTGTATTTGTATTTTCTTCGATATAAATACATACCTATTATAATTCCAATAGCGGCACCATGACTAGCTAATCCTTGAAAACCGGTAAATTGAAAACCACCTTTAAAACTAAATGGCAAAAAGATGCTAAAGAAATCTTCTGAAATCAATTCCGATTGGTAAAAAAGCACATGACCTAATCTGGCACCAAGCATGGTGGCCAAAACGGTATATATAAAAAGAGGGTCTAAATAATCTAGATTAACGTTCTCTTTAAGAAAAATACGCTTCATGATTTGAAAACCTAATAGGAAGGCAACAATCCACATGACACTATAAAAGTGTAATTCGAAAATTCCGAAAAGATCTAATCCCGTTATTGGGTTCCAATCAAATTGTAGTAAAAACATATGTCATCGTTTGTGTGCGTAAATATATGCAATTGGAAATGGATACGAAAGCAACAACTTATAATGAAATGTTATTTTTTAATTGATTTTGTCATATAGCAGGACGTATGATTGTGGCAACTTTCTTACTAATTTTGGAACATGAGGAGAGATTCATCATGGCGTTCTGAATGACATTTTGCTTTTCAATTTCTCCCAATTGCTATCGGGATTCAACTTCAACTTCAATTTCAAACGTCCTCCTTTCCCGGAACTGGATCAAATCCAGAACGTCCCCATGGATGACAACTAAAAATCCTAATAACCGCCAATTTCCCACCTTTAAAAAAACCATGTTTCTCCAATGCCTCTTTTGCATAATGTGAACAGGTAGGTTGAAACCGACACGTAGAAGGTGTCAATGGCGAAATTAAGATTTGATAAATCTTAATTATTAAAAGAAATGGATATGTGAGTATTTTTTTTAGCAAAATTTGCTGATAGTTTGTTTGTTGTTAAGTTGTTTGTTGTGTAAAACTGACAAAAGTTATTTCATGTAAAGCAATGGCTGGATAATTCTGTCAACGAGTTAAATCTATTTAGAAGATTATCAAATCTAAATTAAATAGCTCCAAAACAAAAAAACGCATAACAGTGAGCTACAACTGAACAATAAACGCATCACGGTCTCTAATATGAAAAGGTCGTTCCTTCACGACTATCATTTAATTGAATTCCAGCTTCAGCTAATTCATCACGAATTTGGTCTGATAATGCAAAATCCTTATTCGCACGTGCTTCTTGGCGTAATTTAATGAGTAATTCCACAGCACCTGATAATTTATCAGACGAGTTATCAGCTTTCTTCGAGTTTTTTAAACCTAAAACATCAAAAATAAAAGCGTGTATAGTTGTTTTAAGCATCTCTAAATCCGTAGCAGTAATCGTTGCTGAACCATCATGAATTTGATTAATAAACTTGACCGATTCAAATAAATGAGCAATAAGAATTGGCGTATTAAAATCGTCATTCATAGCATCATAACAAAATTGTTTCCATTTGGAAATGTCCTGTGTAGATGTGGTAGATTCTTTTAATAGTTCCAATAAATTAACAGCATCCATGAGTCGCTTAAACCCTTTTTCACTAGAGTCAAGGCCTGCATCGGTTAAATCTAAAACACTTCTATAAGACGCTTGCATCATAAAAAACCGAATAACACTTGGGCTGTAGGCTTTGGACATGATATCATTATCGCCAGAAAGTAATTCAGCCGGATTGATATAGTTACCCGTTGATTTGCTCATTCTTGCACCATTCAATTCTAGCATATTAGCATGCATCCAATATTTTACGGGCGTTTGACCTTTAGCAGCTTGATTTTGTGCAATTTCACATTCGTGATGTGGGAACTTTAAGTCCATTCCGCCACCATGAATATCAAAATAATCACCAAGATATTTGGTGCTCATGGCAGTACATTCTAAATGCCACCCTGGGAAACCATCGCTCCAAGGAGATGGCCAACGCATAATATGAGCTGGTTCTGCTTTTTTCCAAAGTGCAAAATCTTGAGGATTCTTTTTGTCACTTTGTCCATCAAGCGCACGTGTATTATGAATTAAATCTTCTAATTTTCGTTTGCTTAAAATACCGTATTCATTAGACTCATTATATTTATGAACATCAAAATAAACCGAACCGTTTACCACATAAGCAAAACCGTTATCTATAATAGATTGAATGAGTTCTATCTGCTCAATAATATGACCCGTTGCGGTTGGCTCTATACTAGGCGGTAAAAAGTTAAACGTATTCAATACATTATGAAAATCAACCGTATACCGTTGAACAATTTCCATGGGTTCAATAGCTTCTAAACGTGCTTTTTTAGTGATTTTATCTTCACCAACATCGGCATCATTTTCTAAATGACCAGCATCTGTAATATTACGGACATAGCGCACTTTAAAGCCCAAATGTTGGAGGTATCGAAAAATCATATCGAAAGACATAAACGTTCGTACATTTCCTAAATGGACATTACTATAAACCGTTGGGCCACAAACGTACATGCCAACATAACCATCGGTGATGGATTTAAACGTTTCTTTTTCACCACTTAATGTGTTGTAAATTTTTATGTTTTGTTGGTTGTATAATTGCATGTTTTGTTGTTTGGTGTTTGTCGTAGAGTTGTTAAGTTGACTTGTCTTCGGCTAGAAAAGTTTATTTTAAGAATTCAGAAAATGATTTCTTAATGCATTAATTTTATTGGTAATTGATTCTAGGTCTAATCTAATATTTTTATAATTATCTTCTGATATGAAATCTAATTCTTTTGAAATTATAGTTTGGTTCAATAATTCAAGCGAAGAACTATAAGCAATCGTCATAAAATGCGCTTTATCTTTATTAGTTAATCTGGCTGTACCTTCGGCAATATTCGATGACACAGAAACAGAACAGCGTCTCATTTGAGAGATAAGTCCAAATTTTTCTTTGGAAGGATATAAATCTGTTATTTTATAAGTTTTAACCGCTAATTGGATCGCTTCTTTCCAAACATCTAATTTTTCAAAAGAATATATATGCATGTTTTTTATGTATTTTGTTGTTTAGCGCTTAGTGATTAAAAAAAAATATTGATGTTGATAAATAATAATTAGAGGCTTTTTAACTAACTTTTTTATCATTGGACAGGCAACTCCACAACAAACAACTCTACAACTAACATTAAAAGGCAGTATCCAATTTAATATAATCTAAAAACTCACGTCGTGTTCCTGCTTCTTTAAATTTTCCGCCAAATTCCGCAGTAACAGTACTACTTTCCGTATCGCGAATCCCTCTGGAATTTACACATAAATGCTTCGCATCTATAACGCAAGCAACATCATCCGTATTTAATACGTTTTGAAGTTCCTTAACAACTTGAATGGTTAAACGTTCTTGAACTTGTGGACGTTTCGCAAAATAATCAACAATCCGGTTCATTTTAGACAACCCAACAACGGTTCCGTTAGAAATATATGCTACATGGGCTTTACCCACTATTGGTAACAAATGATGTTCGCACGTTGAATACACCGTAATGTTTTTTTCAACAAGCATTTCACCATACTTATATTTATTATCAAAGGTTGACGCGCTTGGTTTTTTATCCGGATTTAAACCGCCAAAAATTTCATTCACAAACATTTTAGCTACACGGTTTGGAGTTCCTTGTAGGCTGTCGTCTGTTAAATCAAGACCGAGTGTTTCCAAAATATGGCGCACATCTTCTTTAATTATTTTTATTTTTTCTTCTGAATTTAAAACAAAAGCATCGCTTCGTAATGGTGTGTCAGCCGATGTTCCTACATGGTCATCTCCAATGGCATCAAAATCAGCTGTATTATCATTAATTTTCATTATTTCGAAATAAATAGGTTTTTAATCTGCAAAGATAAGGAATTCCATTTTTTTGATAACTGAATTAACAAACAATTAATTTCATGTAAAAATTGGGAAGGTTTCCTTAAATTTTTCTTAATTTACACCTCAAAATTTATATGTATAATAATCCTAATATTATAGATCTCCCCTCTATGATCAAGGATTTAGTTAAAATCTCATGAAAAAGATAATTACTTTAGTTTGTTTTCTGTTTATTGGTACAGCTTATGCGCAACTTATTGCTATTGATGATGTCGTAACGGGCCGTTCTGATAATCCAACTCTAGCTACTGCTACAGGTGATCGTATGTTTTTAAACGATTACTTTAATGGTGTAGCCCTGAATTTTGGAACTCGTAATAACTTTACTTTTACGGAAATCACACCAGATCCTTCGGGTTTCACGACGTTTGATGGGGCTCAACAATTCGTTCAAATTGCACCAAACACGCCACAAGGAATTTATTATATTACCTACCAGATTTGTGAAAATGCGAATCCAACAAATTGTGATACCGCTGAAATTGAAATTCGGGTTTTTCCAGCTAGTTTAAGTTCTGGGTCCGGATCTTCTGAAATTGATATTTCTGTAAGTAGCGGAACCATTAACTGTGCAGCGAATGTTTGTATTACAGATGCGTTTTGTATCGATTTAAATACAGGAACTATTCCTGAAATTATTTTATCTGCAGATTATAACGAGGTAGGTGAGACATCTTCCTACGTTGTAAACCCTATAGATCCAAACCCACCATTTTCTTATGCAGAAGCCAGTGCTGGTATACCATTAACATCAGATGATAATTGGAGTGGTGTTTTAGATTTTGTATTCGATTTTGAGTTTTATGGTCAAAATTATACGCAATGTGTACTGTCTACAAATGGCGCGGTTAGTTTTAATTTAGGGAAGGCTGGAACTCCGCATCCATGGAATATGACAGGTTCACCAGTTAATATTCCAAATACTTCCGCTCCTTATAATGGCGCGAATATTTTTGGAGCCATGCACGATACAAACCCAGGTACATCTGGTACGCAGGGCACAGATTATGATATTAATTATCAAGTAAAAGGAGAAGCACCGTTTCGAGTATTTGTATTTAGTTCTCGTAATGTTGCCCATTTTAGCTGCTCTAGCTCAAAGACATATCAAATGATATTGTTTTATGAATCCACTAATATTATAGAAACCTATATTTCTCAAAAGGATATATGTCCATGGAATAACGGTCTGGCAGCAATAGGAATACAAAACCCAGCTATGACACAGGGTATTTTTCCTCCAAACAGGGCTAATAATGTTTTTACGGTTAGTTTTTTAAACCCAGAAGCCTATCAGTTTGTTCCTAGTGGTGGATCTACAATAACAACTTTTGAATGGTTAGATGAAGCAGGTACTGTTATTGGTACAGATCCAACAAATTTAGCAGTATCGCCAAGTCAAACTACCACCTATATAGCACAAGTAACCTATACAGATGCTATTTCTGGTACAGAATATGTTGCTTTTCGTCCAATTACCGTAGTGGTAGCGCCTACACCAGCCGTTACGGTTACCGCAAGTGCAGATGTATGTGATGCCGGTGATGCCGTATTTACTATTACTGGGTCAGAAAATGATGTGGTAGAATACAATATTAATGGAGGCGCAACACAATCCGTTATGCTAGACGCAACGGGAATTGAAGTTATTACGCTTACGGGAATTACAACCACTCAAACTATAAACTTGTTATCGGCAAATAACTTGAATTCTGTTTGTGGTGGTGCAGTGGCTTTATCAGCAACCGTTACCGTAAATACAACACCAACTGTAGATACCCCAGCAGATGTAACAGCATGTAACGATTATACCTTACCAGCATTAACAGTTGGTACTTATTATACTGCTACAGGAGGTCCAGCAGGAACAGGAACAGTATTAAATGCAACGGATGTTATTACAACCACGCAAGATATTTATGTCTATGCCGAAACAGGAACAACACCAAATTGTTTTGATGAACATGTGTTTACGGTCACTATAGATAGTTGTACGCTATCTGTAACGGCAACGGCTGATATGCCATCCATTTGTAATGATGCCGGAGTAGATGTGACGTTAACAGCAACACCTTCGCCTGCAGTAGCCATAGGAACATATAGTTACAGTTGGAATGTTCAAGGAAACGCAACGGTTTTAGGAACGAATCCAACGTTGGTTTTATCGCCACCACCTGCTGCTACAACAACTTATGAAATCACTCTAATCGATGATGGATTAGCGCCACCCAATGACACAGTAACCAATACGGTAACCGTAACGGTAAATACAACACCAACGGTTAATGCTCCAGTTGACGTCGTAGCATGCGATTCCTATATTTTACCTGCTTTAACAAGTGGTAATTATTTCACGGCAACAAACGGAGGAGGAACTGCGTATAATGCAGGAGACACAGTATCATCGACACAAACAATATATGTATATGGAGAAACAGGCACCACGCCTAATTGTTCTGATGAAAATAGTTTTATAGTAACCATAAATGATACACCAGTGGTTGATGATCCTGCCGATGTGACTGTTTGCGATACCTATGTGTTGCCAGCTTTAACTGGTGGGCAATATTACAACGGAACAGCTGGTTCGGGCGGTTTAATTGCGGCTGGAACAGCTATTAATGCATCGCAAACTATTTATGTATATGCGGAAACAGGAACAACACCTAATTGTTTTGCAGAAAATAACTTTCTTGTAACGATTAATAATACACCACCTGCAGATGCACCAGCAGATGTAACCGTTTGTAATGAATATGCATTACCAGCTTTAGGGAATGGAACGTATTATACAGGAGCAGGCGGAACTGGAACGGTTTTAAATGCTGGACAAATTCTTACCACCACACAAACCGTTTATGTGTATGCCGAAACAGGAACAACACCAAATTGTTTTACCGATAACAGTTTTATTGTAACTATTGATATTTGTACACTTTCAGTAACAGCAACTGCTGATTTACCTGTAATTTGTAATGATGCAGGAGCAGATGTGACGCTAACAGCAGCACCTACTCCAGCAGTAGCCATAGGAACCTATAGCTATAGTTGGAATGTGCAAGGTGATCCAACAGTTTTGGGAACGAATCCTACACTGCTGTTATCACCACCTCCAACAGCAACGACAATTTATGAGGTGACTTTAACCGATGATGGATTAACACCACCAAATGATACCGCAACCAATACCGTAACTGTCGTTGTAAATATAACGCCAACGGTTGACAATCCAGCCGATGTAACGGCATGTGACACCTATGTTTTACCAGCTTTAACGAGCGGAAATTATTTCACAGGATCAAATGGAACAGGAACAACTTATAATGCAGGCGATACTATTTCAACCACACAAACGATTTTTGTATATGGTGAAACGGCTACAACACCAAATTGTACTGATGAAAATAGTTTTATTGTTACTATTAATGATACTCCAATAGTTGATGATCCAGCTGATGTTACTGCTTGTGATACGTATGTATTACCAGCTTTAACAGGTGGACAATATTATAATGGTACTGGAGGAACTGGTGGAATTATTGCAGCAGGAACTGCCATCAATGCTTCGCAAACTGTTTATGTATATGCAGAAACAGGAACAACACCAAATTGTTTTGCGGAAAATAGTTTTGATGTCACTATTAATGCAACACCTATAGTTGATGATCCATTAGATGTCATTGCTTGTGATAGTTATACACTTCCAGCTCTAACGAATGGTTCGTATTTTACAGGAACAGGAGGAACAGGAACAGCTTATACTGCTGGAGAAGTAATTACAAGTACACAAACAATTTATGTGTATGCTGAAACAGGTACAACACCAAATTGTTTTGCTGAAAATGATTTTGAAGTGACTATTAATAATACACCAAACGTTGATAATCCAGCTGATGTTACCATTTGTGATTCTTATACGTTACCAGCTCTAACAATAGGAAGCTATTATTCAGGTCCTTTAGGAACTGGAACGGTATTAACCGCTGGTCAATCCGTTACTACCAGTCAAACCATTTATGTATATGCAGAAACAGGAACAACACCAAATTGTTTTGCAGAAAATAATTTTGATGTAACCATTAATCCAACGCCTTTAGTTGATGATCCTGCCGATGTTGCGGAATGTGTTACCTATACCTTACCAGCATTAACCAATGGAGCCTATTATACCGGAGCAGGTGGAACTGGAACTGTTTTATTGGCAGGACAAAATATTACAACCACACAAACGATTTATGTCTATGCTGAAACAGGAACCACACCAAATTGTTCTGCTGAAAATGATTTTGTTGTGACAATCAATCCACTGCCAACTATTATTGCACCAGCGCCACTTTTTGCTTGTGATGATAATGTGCCAGATGGTATGACCGAAATTGATTTAACCGTTACGAATAACGAAATTACTGGGAATAACCCGAATTATATTGTAACGTATTATAATTCCGCTGCAGATGCTATTGCAGGAACACCTCAAGTTACACCATCGGCAACAGCCTATATTGGAACGGATGGTGAAATTGTACATGTTCGTGTCCAAGATGCTACAACAGGTTGTTTTGATGTAACAACATTAACACTTAATGTAGTAAGTGCACCAGCAGCTAATACACCAGCAGACTTGCATTACTGTGATCCAGATAATGATGGTTTAGGAACATTCGATTTGTCAGGTATTGCAGCACAAGTAACAACAGATCCTGCTTTAGAAGTAACTTTTCACTTAACGCAACAAAATGCGATTGATGATGTATTACCATTAGGGAATACTTTATCTAATTTATTAGGTCAAATTATTTATATCCGTGTGGATTATGCGGGAGCAACAACGGATTGTCCAACTATTGTACAATTGTTGTTAATTGTGGATGAAACGCCAGTAATTGAAGAAAATCCAGATCCAATCGAGCTTTGTGATGACGCCGTTGCTGATGGTTTAACAGAATTTGATTTAACAGTAAGGAATACAGAAATTCTATTTACATTAAATCCAGCTAATTATACAGTTACGTATTATGCGGATCCTGCTGATGCCGATTTAGGGATAACAGCTCCTAGTTATATTGGGACACCAGCAGCTTACACTAATACAATTCCTGACCTACATACGGTTGGTGTTCGTGTAGAAAATAATTTGACAGGATGTTATACAGCAACAACTTTGGATTTAATTGTAAATCCACTTCCTGTTCCTGAAACAACAGTAGCAGCGCTATTTTTAACAATCTGTGATGATACCGTTGATAATGATGGCTATGCTGAATTTGATTTAACCGTTCAAGATGCTTTAATTACAGGTGGAAATACAAATTGGTCTGTAAGCTATTATGAAACAGCCGCTGATATTCCAGCGAATCCTATTCCTGATTTTACAGCATATACAAATACAATTGTTAACGGCTTACCACATAATCCACAAACATTATTTGTTTTAGTAACAAATGGAACAACAGGATGTACAAATACGTCAACATTAACACTTGAGGTTTCTAATGTGCCAACACCAACACCTACAGCAAGCATAACACCTCTAGAGGAATGCGATGCTGATAATAATGGCTATGCTGTTTTCGATTTACAATCGGCAACGATGCAGATAGATAATGGTGAAGGAAATAACATTACATATCATGGAACGTATGAGAATGCATTTGATGGTGTGAATGAATTACCTGATTTCTATGAAAATAACGATGAAGATATCGATCTTGTTTATGTAAGAGCAGAAAATCCAACAACAGGTTGTTTTACAATTGTTGAATTAACATTAATCGTTCAGCCAACACCAGTTGTTCCGTTAACTATTGATGATTATTCAGAATGTGACGATGATTATAATGGTATCACCGCTTTCGATTTAACAACCATGGATGCCATAATCTACGGAGCGCAAAATCCAGTTGATTATGTATTAACGTATCATGAATCTTTGGTAAATGCCCAAGCTACTCCTGGAATTAATCCAATAGTTCAACCGCAGTTATCAAATTATGTTACTGCTAATAGAACAATATATGTGAGATTAGAAGGCGCAAATGGTTGTATAACGACGGGTCAATTTAATTTAGTGGTTAATTTACCACCAACAATTGCTTCAGAAGATGGATTATTTGAAATCTGTGATGATGATATAAGTAATGATGGTTTTGCAAGTTTCGATTTAACAAGTCAAAATGATGTCATTACAGGTAGCGATGCTACATTAACTGTGGATTACTACGAAACCATGGCTGATATTACGGCAGGTACACCAATTCCTGATTATACGGATTATACCAATACATCAGTAAATGGTTTACCACATAACCCGCAAACGATTTTTGTAACGGTTACGGAAACCGCTAGTGGTGATAGCTGTTATGCAGTTACAACATTAACGTTGGTTGTAAATACATTACCAACACCAAATGATGTGTTGCCAGATTTAGAATTATGTGATGACAATAATCCAGGTGATTTAGAAGAGATGTTTGATCTTACTCTGAATCAAGCAGCTATGATGAATGCTTTTAATGAAACAGTAACGTATCATACAACAATTGCAGATGCAGAATCTGGTAACAATCCAATTCCAGATCCAACCATGTACCCTAATGAAAGTCCTACACAAACTATTTATGTGCGTGTTACAAAAACAGGTGATCCAGCAGATCCTGCTGATTTGGGAACAGGTTGTTATACCATTGTAACCTTCGATATTATTGTAAACCCACTACCTGATACACCAGCTTCAGTTGAAGATATTATAGCTTGTGATGATCCGTTTGATGATATATTTATATTCGATTTAACACAAAGAGAATTAGAAATTTTAGATGGTCAAAGCGCTACGGGTTTCAACGTAACGTATTATACAACGTTAGTAGCTGCGCAAGCAGGAACAGGAGGAATAGCCAATCCATCAGCATTTCCAAACACGATTAATCCGCAAGAGATATTTGTTAATATAGCCAATACAACAACAGGTTGTGATATTGCGACTGTAAGCTTCTTTATTATTGTTCAAGAAGCAGCTGTGGCAAATCCAGATAATAATCCAATAGACTTTGCGCTATGTGATGATAATATGGAGTTTGATAACGATCCAACAAACGATTATGTTGGTTTTGATTTAGTATCGCAAAATCCATTTGTGTTAGATGGTCAAAACCCAGCGAACTTTACGGTTTCTTATTATACATCTCAAACAGATGCAGATTTAGCAACAAACGCAATTGATACAAATGCGTCTTTTGAAAATACCGTGAATCCACAAGTTATTTATGTACGTGTGGATAATGACACAACGGTTGATGATATCTGTTATGATACCACGACCATGACGTTAACGGTAGATCCTATTCCAGCCTTCACGCTAGAAGATTCTTATACTTTATGTATTAATACAAATGGAAGCGAAGTTGTAAATAGTCCAAGTTTAGATACAAATCTAGATGCTAGTCAGTACACATTTGAGTGGACAGAAGCTGGTGATCCAACCACTATTATAGGAACAGGTTCTAGTTATGTGCCAACCATGGGAGGAACTTATACGGTATTAGTTACAGATGTAAATAACCTGTGTCCAAGTATGCTAACAACAGAAGTTATTGTTAGTTCTCCTCCAATTTTAGTGGCGGACGTAACAACACAAGCTTTTGCTGACAACCATGTTATTGTTGCTACGGCTTCAGGTGATGGTTCTGCATTATTTGAATTTAGTATTGATAATGGTCCTTGGGTTAGTAATGAGCCAAATAACAATACATATACCTTTACAAATGTATCAATAGGCGAACATACTATTAGAGCCAGAGATATTAATGGTTGTGGAGAAGCAAGTGATACCGTATTGGTATTAGATTACCCGCTTTTCTTTACACCTAATAATGATGGTGATAATGATACTTGGCAAATTTCAGGTATAACGTCATTAGAGAATGTAAAAATTTATATTTTTGATAGATACGGTAAATTAGTAAAACAATTAAGTCCAAATGGACCAGGTTGGGATGGAAATTATAATGGGCAACCATTACCATCAAGTGACTATTGGTTTAGCATAGATTATAAAGAACCGTCTGATGAAGCTATGAAGCAGTTTAAAGCTCACTTTACCTTAAAGCGTTAAAACAACTAATTAACCAACCATTAAAAAGGCTAAACTTTTATAGAAATATAATTGTTTAGCTTTTTTTCGTTATATATCATTGATAGGTAATGACGAATGTTTTATATATATTATCATTTATGTTGAGGTGAATTCTCTTAACTAAAAACCTTCTAGTCTATAGGTATTTTATTTCATCTGTCATAATAGGGTAGTAGCTTTGCGAAGAAGGAGTGATGTTAGATTGAAAAGATATAGCTTTAGTAATTGCGCTAGCTTTTGTTTTGCGAAGAATTGACATTCTGTTTACGGTGCATAACAAGCATTCAATAAATGGTTTCCTTATATTATTTTAAAAGGAATTGTGTCCGCATTCGTAATGAAAATATACGCCAAATAAAAAGCCCAAGAATCAATTTGATTCTTGGGCTTTTATATAAACTTTGAGCTTATTTCTAGCTCTTATTTGTTTTATAAATTAAAACTCAATGTCAATGTTACATTCGAGTTACGTGAGTCAATATTTGCTCTGTCAGTTAATCCTACGCTATATAATTGCGTTTCATTGGTTTGTTTCGCTTGGTCATAGGTTAAATCTAATTTGGTAGAATTTCCAAAGTTATAACCTAAACCAAGGGAGTATCCTGATAAATCACCTTCAAACGAGCCGTTTTTATAAGGACTTTCTTCAAAACGATAACCAGCCCTTAAACTTAAACGGTTTAATTTATATTCTCCTCCAACTTTATACGTGGATGCTGTAGTTAATAAATTACTCATTTTATTATTTTCCGATCTAAAATAAGGATCAGATGTTGGCTTAAATTGAGTGTTACCGTAATCACGTAGTGAGTAATCAAAACTTATTAAACCAAAGTTTCCAAAAACATAGGCTAAACTACCTGTGAATTTCCCAGGGCTATGCAGCCTATAACTTGGATAGATATTAGTAATATACGGATTAACTAACTGTGAAACATTTCCACCGCCTTCTTGTCTTACCGTAGAAACATATTGAGATGATTCCTCATTAATAGTAAACCATGTTGGCGAGTTGTAGCTTAAACCAGCTCGTAAACTTTCCGTTATTTTATAAATAGTACCTACTTGAAATGAAAACCCAGAACCCGTTGTGTAAATATTATTTTCAAAACGAACTCTATTTACCGTCGATCCTACATTGTCATTGCTTTCATATAAGTAAGTTGATCGCTCGTAGTTTATAAAATGAGAATTTAAATTAAGACCTAAATATAGTTTCTCACCCAATTGTGCACCAGCATTAAATGTGAATTTTCCATTATATCCGCGAGATGCGTAACTGTATTCTTGGTAATAGTCTCCAGGAGCAATATTGGAAGAATAAGTCGTATTATCATCATCTCCAGTTAAAGGTTCTAAAATATAAGATTCATATCCTAGAAAAGCTTGTTGATTCCCGTAACCATAAATACTACCAATTTCTCTGTATGCTTGAGAATAGGTTTCACCTGGGAAACCAGAAATTTCGTCAAGTCTTAAGCCATTGGCATAGCCTTCAAAATAAGAGCCAATAGAGCGATTTTGGTTATTTCCATAAGCAAACCAATTATCATCGTAGTCACTTATCTTATCATAAGCAGCAGCAATTGTGAATTTTTTCAAAATTGAATTTGGATTGCTAATATTGAAAACAAAAGCGGCTCCTGTCTGATTTAAATCAAAACTTGAACCTGTTGATTCGCTGTAACCATCATAAAAACCTGTTTTGTTTTTGGTGTATATATTGGATAGAGACATAGAGATGTGTCCTGAAGTAAAAACAGCAGAACCTGCGGGATTAATACTTACCGCACTCATGTCGCCTCCCAAAGCACCAAAGGCACCACTTAAAGCTCTATATCTTGCTGTTCCTTGAACATTATCTTGTGAGTATCGTAAGGCGTCCGAAATATCTTGAGCGTGGATTAAGGACATGCTCAAAAGTGCCATAGATAGTAGGATTATCTTTTTCATATAACAATATTTTTCTTTTCAATTATTAATTATAGACCACCGCCACGTCTACTGCCCGAACTTCTTACACCACCACCTGAACTACCGCGACTTCCGCCAGTACTCATAGAGGGAGATGAGGTTCTTCTAGGCGTACTAATAGTATTATTACTTTTTGGCCTTGTATTGGTTGTATTTGTGCGTGTTCTCGTGTTATTATTTGTTCTAACTTGAGGCGTACTTGTGTTGGTTCGTGTGCGTGTACGTGTACGAACATCATTATTGGAGCGTGTAGTTCTAGGCGTTGAATAAGTTGATTGAGATCTACTGCGTCTAGTGACATCACTTTTCGAAGCATTTCTTCTTGTTTGCGTGTTATAAATACGATCTGAATCATAGTATCTAGAACTAGCATAACGTCCTGATTGGTTATATGCACTACCGCGTCTACCATTTACATAGGCAACATTGTTTCGGTAATAATAACCATTCCATTGATGGTTGTAATATCCACCACCATACCAAGGACTGTAATATCCGCCATAGCCCCAACCAGCATAATAAGGAGGGTAATATCCGTAGCCATATCCGTAACCGTAACCAGACCAAAATGGAGAGTAGCCATAGTTAAAAGGTGAATAGAAAGAATCATAAAAACCGACACCTCCATAAACATTAATAGATACATTAGAGTTTTCTTGCCCCCAACCAGCATAAGAATCACGTTCAACTTGTAAAGAATCATTTTCTACATAATCACCTTCGTAGTCATCAACATCAGTAAAAACTTCATCTTCCGTATACAATTCTAATTCAGAAGATTTTTCTTTAAAGTAATTTTCATAATACGTGCTGCTATTGGCATTGTTAGCTTCTGCGTAGGTTTCTTGTTCAACTGAAGTTGAAGTGGAACTATAAATTCCATCATTATCAGTATCTACTTGTTGGTAGGTACCACAAGCCGTCACTAAAAGCAAGCTGCTTAAAATAGCTATTGTGGGTATTTTTTCTGTAAAGTAGTTTTTATAGGACATATCTCTTAATTTTATTGTTGAACATAACAAAAATAGTTAGTTTTGCGAAACTATTCTTATATTTAACATAGTCGCAATATTTGTGCCAAAATCCTGTATATGAGCAAAAAACTTACAAGTAGAGAAGAAGACTACTCCAAATGGTACAACGAATTAGTTGTTAAGGCGGACTTAGCAGAGAATTCAGCCGTTCGTGGTTGTATGGTTATTAAGCCTTATGGGTATGCTATCTGGGAGAAGATTCAAGCGGAATTAGATCGAATGTTTAAAGAAACTGGACATCAGAATGCCTATTTCCCTCTATTTATTCCTAAAAGTTTATTTGAAGCCGAAGAAAAAAATGCCGAAGGGTTTGCTAAAGAATGTGCTATTGTTACACATTATAGATTGCAAAACGATCCTGATAGACCAGGGAAACTCCGTGTTGATCCAGAAGCAAAATTGGAGGAGGAGCTTATTGTAAGACCTACCAGTGAAGCTATTATTTGGAATACCTATAAAGGTTGGATTCAATCCTATAGAGATTTGCCAATTCTTGTAAATCAATGGGCAAATGTAGTACGTTGGGAAATGCGTACACGCCTCTTTTTAAGAACAGCCGAGTTTTTATGGCAAGAAGGCCACACAGCTCACGCAACAGAAGCGGAAGCTATCAAGGAAGCAGAATTAATGAATAATGTCTATGCAACCTTTGTTGAGAATTTTATGGCTATACCAGTTATAAAAGGAATAAAAACCGATAGCGAACGTTTTGCAGGTGCAGTAGAAACCTATTGTATTGAAGCACTGATGCAAGATGGTAAAGCTTTACAAGCCGGAACATCTCACTTTCTAGGACAGAATTTTGCCAAAGCTTTTGATGTTAAATTTGCAACTAAAGAAGGAAAGCAAGAATATGTTTGGGCAACGTCTTGGGGTGTTTCAACCCGATTAATGGGCGCTCTAATTATGACACATAGTGATGATCATGGTTTGGTTTTACCACCAAATTTAGCACCAAATCAAGTCGTTATTGTGCCAATTTATAAAACAGATGAGCAATTAGAAGAAATAACAACACTCGTTAATGTTATTATGGGTGAATTACGGTCAAAAGGCATTACCGTTAAGTTTGACGATAGAACAACATTTAGACCAGGCGCTAAGTTTGCGCAGCACGAATTACAAGGTGTGCCATTACGTATAGCTATTGGACCAAAAGATCTTGAAAATGGAACTGTGGAGCTTGCTAGACGTGATACCTTAACTAAAGAAGTAATTGCTATAGATAATCTAACGGCTACTGTAGAAGGTTTAATGGAGGAAATCCAGACTTCCTTATATAAAAAAGCACTTGATTATAGAGATTCGCATATCACAGAAGTAGAAGATTTTGAAACTTTCAAAACTGTTTTAGAAACAAAAGGAGGATTTATTTCGGCTCATTGGGATGGAACAGAAGAAACGGAGTCAAAAATTAAAGAAATAACAAAAGCCACAATTCGCTGTATTCCTATGGAAGCTGACACGCAAAGTGGTGATTGTGTGTACTCTGGTAAGCCATCCAAACGACGTGTGCTGTTTGCAAAAGCGTACTAATTGAAAATATTTTTAAAAAAGTTCAAATAGTTGTTGCAACATTTAAAAATAGTTGTATTTTTGCATCCGCAATGGAAACATTGTGAGTTATTTTGTCAAACAAAAGGCTTGCAAATTTAAATATAAAAATTTATATTTGCACACTCAAAAACAAAATGGCCCGTTCGTCTATCGGCTAGGACGCATGGTTTTCATCCATGTAAGAGGGGTTCGATTCCCCTACGGGCTACAATTTTTAATAAGAAAAGAAACAAATGGCAAATCACAAGTCAGCGTTAAAGAGAATTAGAAGTAACGAATCTAAACGTTTAGTTAATAAATATAAGCATAAGACAACGCGTAATGCAATTAAAAAATTGCGTGACACTAGCGACAAGAAGCAAGCACAAGAATTGTTTGTTGACGTATCGTCTATGATTGATAAATTAGCGAAGAAAAATATTATACATGCTAATAAGGCTGCTAACTTGAAGTCAGGTTTAGCCTTGCATATAGCTTCTTTATAATTAAAGAGGAAAAGTTCATATTTTAAAAGCTTCTCTTCGTGAGAGGCTTTTTTTATTGTGAAAAATCTAAAGTTGAAAGTTTAATCCAGTTTTGTTTATAAATAAAAATGCCTTGAGAAATTCTCAAGGCATTTTTTAGTTCTATTAAGTAAGGCAGATTTTAACCATTCATAGAGATTAAAAACTCCTCATTATTTTTAGTTTGCTTGAAACGCTCGTTGATAAACTCCATAGCTTCCACAGGGTTCATATCAGCTAGATATTTACGCATTACCCACATTCTTTGTATGGTGGTTGCGTCTAATAAAATATCATCACGACGCGTGCTTGAAGACGTTAAATCAATGGCAGGGAAAATACGACGATTCGATATTTTACGATCCAATTGTAATTCCATATTACCAGTACCTTTAAATTCTTCAAAGATAACTTCGTCCATTTTAGATCCTGTTTCTGTTAATGCCGTAGCGATTATCGTTAACGATCCGCCGTTTTCAATATTACGAGCAGCACCAAAGAAACGCTTTGGTTTATGTAGCGCATTCGCATCCACACCACCACTTAATATTTTACCAGATGCGGGTTGCACCGAGTTGTATGCTCTTGCCAAACGTGTAATGGAATCTAATAAAATAACTACATCATGTCCACATTCTACCAATCGTTTTGCTTTTTCTAAAACAATGTTAGCAATTTTTACGTGTTCATGCGCTTCTTTGTCAAATGTAGAAGCAATAACTTCTCCACGAACATTACGTTGCATGTCTGTTACTTCTTCTGGACGTTCATCAATTAAAAGGATCATTTGATAAACTTCTGGATGATTGGCTGCAATAGCATTTGCCACATCCTTTAATAACATGGTTTTACCAGTTTTAGGTTGTGATACAATCATACCACGTTGTCCTTTTCCAATAGGCGAAAACAAATCCATGATTCGTGTTGAAATCGTGCTTTGTTTTTCTGCTAGATTAAATTTTTCTTGAGGAAATAACGGTGTTAAATGCTCAAAAGAAACGCGATCTCTTACCACATCTGGACTTTGTCCATTAATGCGGATGACTTTTATAAGTGGAAAGTATTTTTCACCCTCTTTTGGAGGTCTCACATTTCCTAAAACGGTATCTCCAACTTTCAAGCCGAATAAACGAATTTGCGATTGTGATACATAAATATCATCAGGGGATGATAAATAGTTATAATCAGATGAACGTAAAAAACCGTAACCATCTTGCATGATGTCTAAAACACCTTCACTTTCTATAATAGCATCAAACTCAAAGTCTGGTTCTCTATAACGATTCCGTGTATCTTTATTGCCGTTATTCTTTTTGTCGTGTTTCTGACTTTGAGTACGGTTATCCTTTTGCTTATCATCTCGAGTATTACCATTTTTATCATCACGTTTCTGTGGTGGATTTGGCTTTGGTCTCGGATTTGGTTTGTTTTGTTTTTGAGGAGCTTTAGGCTTTTCTGCAACAGGTTGTGGCGTATTGCTCTCTTTTGCGCTGTCCTGATTAGTATCTGTTGTACTATTTTGAGCCGTAGGTTCTGGTGAACGTTCCACACTAGGTTTATTTTCGCGAGCAGGTTTCTGTACACGTTTTCTAGGTGCTTTTTCAACGGGTTTTTCTGCCGTGCTTTCAGATTTTGTTTCCGTAGTTACAACTTCTTTTACTGCTTTAGGGTTTGCGGCTTGTTGATCTAGAATTTGATAAACTAAATCTAATTTTTTTAATGAACGATATTTTGAAACGTTCAGTTTTTGAGCTATTTCCTGTAATTCAGGTAGCTTCATTGCTTTTAATTGAGATATTTCAAACATTGATGTTGAATTGAATGTTTTATTTTAATGTTGTTAAGTTGAATGATTCCGAAGAAAAATTGATCTTATTTTTTTTGAAGAATTAATGTCTTACAACTCTGATAGTTGCAAATCATTACTGCAATTATACAACTTTATTTTCTTTTTTTTAGTTTAATTTTAAAAGAAACTGCTATTTTTGCTCTGGATAAATTAGAAAATTAATGCTTCAACGAATTCAAACTTTATTTTTATTATTAGCCGCTATTGTTTCTGGTGGTTTAATTTATGTGTTTGAATTATGGACCACTCCTGAAGATGTAAAAGTGTTTGCAGATGATATTAATTATGTGTTTGCTTTATTTTTGGTGTCTGCTTTTTTTTCCATATTTTCCATATCAAGATACAAAAGTAGGAAGTCGCAATTTATGTTGGGACGACTGAACATCATATTAAACTTTATTTTACTAGGATTATTTGTGTATCTATCTCTAAACTTATCTGGAGAAACGATTGTTTCTGAGAAGGGTATTGGGATTTTTCTTCCAATTGTTTCTATCGTGTTATTGGCATTAGCTAATAAGGCCATCAAAAAGGATGAAGATCTCGTAAAATCTGTAGATCGATTACGATAAACCTTTCATCTTAGTAGTATGAGTGCGTGAGCCCAAGGTGAAGATCTTGGGCTTTTTTATTTCTTAAACTCAATCACTTCCAAATTATCAATTTTTTTTCCATCAATTGTAAAGCGTAACATGGTTCGTACTTGATGAAAACCGTGTTTCCCTATTGCACCAGGATTCATGTGTATTAAATTGAGTTTTTTGTCTGGCATGACTTTTAAAATATGCGAGTGTCCTGAAATAAAAATACGCGGCGGATTTTCCTTTATCATGTCTCGAATTCTCACATTATATCTATTTGGATAACCACCAATATGCGTTATCCAAACATCAACATCTTCGCACATAAAGCGGTTGTCTAATGGGAATTCCAACCGTGCCTTTTCATCATCAATATTACCATACACGGCTTTTAAAGGTTTCAATGCTTTAATAGCATCGGTGACTTTTAAATCGCCAATATCACCAGCATGCCAAACTTCATCAGCTTGTTTTATGTATTTTAAAACGTCATCATCAATATAACTGTGGGTATCGGAAAGTAGGAGTATTTTTTTCATGCTCACTTCCCACGAATGTAGGAATCTCTTTTTATTTAACTTTTATTTGAAATTTCAAGAACGATTAAAATTCTATCTTTGCGTTTTACAAAAATAGCACAAACCATTGAGATATTTTATAGCGCTTTCATATTACGGAAAAGATTACCATGGCTGGCAAAATCAGCCTAATGCTATTTCGGTGCAGGAGGTTATTGAAAAAGCCTTGTCTACATTATTAGGCCAAGAAACACCTATTATGGGAGCAGGCAGAACAGATGCAGGTGTACATGCCAAAAACATGTTTGCGCATTTTGATTCGGATGTTGTTTTTGAAAATGAGAATCTGTGTTATAGACTCAATGCGTTATTGCCAAAAGATGTCGCGATACAGAATATATTTGCTGTAGTACCAGAAGCACATGCGCGTTTTCATGCTACAAGTCGCACGTATTTATATAGAATAGCTTTAGAGAAAAACGCTTTTAATTTTGAAAGCGCATATTTTATAAAGCAAAAACTTGATATTCCAAAGATGCAAGCAGCAGCTGAAAGTTTATTAAACTATAAAGATTTTCAATGCTTTTCCAAAACAAATACCGATGTAAAGACGTATAATTGTAATATTATGAATGTGCATTTTGAACTGGTAGATGATGAATTACACTTTACCATTCAAGCCGATCGATTTTTGCGTAATATGGTTCGGGCAATTGTTGGCACTTTAATAAATATTGGGTTAGGAAAAATTAATGTATCCGACTTACACACTATTATTCAATCTAAAAACAGACAAGAAGCAGGCTATTCCGTTCCAGCTCACGGTTTGTATTTAATTCATATTTCGTATCCAGAGACGATAAAAAATGGCAACTAAAACAGATAATAAATTATTAGATACCAATCTCCTTAAAAAGCTTGTAAAGTTCATGAAACCTTACAATAATGTATTTGTAGGTGTCCTTTTCGTGGTGGTTTTATTGGCGCTTTTAAGTGCTGCAAGACCGTATATTTTACAACAAGCTATTGATAATAATATTGCCACGAAAACCTTGGAAGGATTTCTGCCTTATGTTTTATTAATGGCAGCCTTATTGTTGTTTGAAGTTATTAGTCAGTTGCTATTTATCTTTTATGCCAGCTGGTTAGGGCAAACCGTTGTTAAGGATATTCGGGTAACATTATTTAACCACATGCTTCGTTTTAAAATGAAGTATTATGATAACTCTTCAGTAGGTGTTTTGATTACAAGAGCCGTAACGGATATGGAGCGAATTGCTGCTATTTTCGGTGAAGGTTTATTTATGATTTTTCGTGATTTGTTAACCATGATAGTCGTTTCAGCTGTTATGGTATATATGAATTGGCAGTTGAGTATTATTGTGTTTTTAATGCTGCCTTTGGTTTTATACGCAACACGAATTTTTCAGAAGTATATGAAAAAGGCCTTTGAGGAAGTGCGCACGGAAGTTTCCAACCTAAACTCCTTTGTTCAAGAGCGTGTTACAGGCATGAAAATTTTACAACTATTTACACGTGAAGACACCGAATATAAAAACTTCAAAATAATTAATGAGCGTCATAAACAAGGTTGGCTAAAAACCGTTTGGTATAACTCTATATTTTTTCCAATTGCCGAATTATCATCATCTATTACCATTGGTTTAATAGCTTGGTATGGTGGTTTAAATGCGGTTGTTGATGATACAGCAACATTAGGAGATTTAACAGCATTTATCATGATGATTCCTATGTTATTTAGACCGTTGCGTCAAATAGCTGATAAATTTAATACACTACAAATGGGTATGGTTGCGGCTAATCGTGTGTTTAAAGTTTTGGAAACCACGTCACAAATTGATGATACAGGAATGCTAGTTGCCGCACATTTTAAAGGAGATATTCAATTTGAAAAGGTGCATTTTAGTTATGTCACGGATGAAGAAGTACTTAAGGGGATTTCTTTAAACGTAAAAGCTGGAGATACCATTGCTATTGTTGGAGCAACAGGAGCAGGGAAGTCAACCATTATCAATTTATTAAATCGTTTTTATGAAATAAACAAAGGCGTTATAAAAGTTGATGGTACAGATATTAAAGAATTCACATTGGCTTCTTTAAGGCAACAAATTGCAGTGGTTTTACAGGATGTATTTTTATTTGCGGATACTATTTTAAGTAACATTACTTTGAATAATCCAAGTATTACAGAAGATGATGTTATTGAAGCCGCTAAAGCAATCGGGATTCATGACTTTATTATGACTTTACCAAATGGATATCATTATAATGTAAAGGAACGTGGTGCTATGTTGTCATCTGGGCAACGCCAACTCATTTCGTTTTTACGTGCTTATGTTACCAATCCGAGTATTTTGGTCTTGGATGAAGCCACATCGTCTGTTGATTCTTACTCTGAACAATTGATTCAAAATGCTACTGATAAAATAACTAAGAATAGAACATCCATTGTAATTGCTCATCGTTTGGCAACGATTAAAAAAGCAGATCAAATTATTGTTATGGATGCTGGAAAAATTGTGGAGCAAGGATCGCATTCTGAACTTCTTGGAAAGGTGAATGGTTATTATAAAAACTTACACGACGTCCAATTTGCTAAAGAGGAAGAAGTGGCTTAATTCGCAATTATGTCAAGTCTTTTCTAATCAATTCAATTAATTCATCAGTGTCTTCATACCTAATAAATTCACCATCCTTAAAATAGGCAATTTGACCAGTTTCTTCACTTACAGCTAATGCCAAAGCATCTGTTTTTTCAGTAATTCCTACAGCAGCTCTGTGACGTAAACCAAAACGACTTGGTAAAATTTTATCATTATTAACCGGTAAAATAACACGTGTGGCTTTTACAATATTATTAGAAATAATAATAGCACCATCATGAAGCGGACTATTCTTAAAAAAAATGCTTTCTATAATAGGTTGCGTCACCGTAATATTCATGGCATCACCTGTGGTCGTTAGGAAATCTAAATTATTATTGTGTTCTAAAACAATTAAAGCGCCCGTTTTGGAAGAACTCATTTTGATACAAGCAGATATAATAATTTGGACATCCGTTTCATTCTCTGTTTCGGTTTTCAAAAACTTAAACTGCTTGAAAAATTTTCCGCGTTTGCTGAAATTGGTAGAACCTACCATAAGTAGAAACTTTCTTATTTCCTGCTGAAAAACGACTATCAAAGCAATTAGTCCAACACTCATGAAACCGCCTAAAATCTTACTTAACATTTTCATTTGTAAAGCTTCGGTAACCAAAAAAATGAGGTAGATAATAACAATACCAATAAAAATGTTGATAGCTACGGTTCCTTTTACCAGTTTATAAACATAGTAGAGTAGTGCTGCTACAAGAACAACATCTATAATGTCTATGACTGTAAATTTTAATAGGTCGTCAAAAATTTCCAAAGGCTAGTGTTTTTGTAAATGTAAGAATTTCAGATTAATAAATAAATTCGTTGTTATCAACTATCAAATCTTCAGAAGTCACTGAAATCAAAGCTGATTTCAAACTAATATAATCTTGAAATGTTAAAGATTCAGATAGGTGAAGAACTACTGGTTTTGAATTGAAAAGTGAATCCGTTTGCAAATCAGAAACCAATTCCTGTAAATTTCGTGTTTGTTCAGAATCTGTAAGTTTGATAAGTTTTAAAGATTCTATTTGAATGTTTATACTATTCGCTTTCAAATTATCGATAGCTTTTTTTGAGGAAGCTACTGAATCTTTCGTATGATAATAAACATCTGTAAATTCTATAAAACCGAGATTTTTAATACTCGTATCATTACACGAATAATAATTTTTGGCATCTTCATTTTTATGTAATTCAGAACTTCGTTTTTTGTTTTGAATAAATTGAATTTCGGGAATCAGTTGTTTTAAAGTCAGTCGCTTATCCACATTTACCAGCCAATTCGTGGAGATGATTAAGTTTTTTCTGTTTAGTTCCACACCATTTACAGCCGTAGAATCGTAAAATAAATATGCTGGTGATACATCCAAAACCTCATGAACATTGGCTTGTTGTACTTCAGGAAGTAAAATAACCTTGTCAGAACTGCAAGCAACGAAAAGTAAAGGGATTAAAAATTTAAAATATTTCATAAGTCATTAATTCATTTCGTTAGTTAATTTGATGCATTCCATGGCTTCCTGAACATCATGAACCCGAAGCATGTTAGCACCTTTTTGTAAGGCAATTGTATTTAAAACAGTTGTACCATTCAAGGCGTTGTTGGCTGTGTTTTCTAATGTTTTGTAAATCATTGATTTTCTTGAAACACCTACTAATAGAAGTTTCTCAAGTATTTTAAATTGTTCTAAATGATTTAAAAGCTCAAAATTTTGTTCCCGTGTTTTAGCGAAACCAAAACCAGGATCGATTATAATATCTGTAATATGATGTTTTTTTGCTTCGAATACACGTTCCGAAAAATAAAATAATATGTCTTTTACAAGCGACTCGTATTCCGTTAAGTTTTGCATAGTTTGTGGTGTGCCACGCATGTGCATCATAATGTAAGGAACTTGCAGTTTACCAACAACTTCTAGCATATTATCATCCAATTTTCCAGCCGAAATATCATTTATCACAGCAGCTCCAGCTAAAATACTTTCTTTTGCAACTTCACTGCGAAACGTATCAACGGAAAGTAGAATATTTGGAAATTCAGAAACAAGGGCTTGAATTACTGGAATTATCCTATTTAACTCTTCCGTTTCACTTACAAAATTAGCATTTGGTTTAGAGCTATACGCACCAACATCAATAAAGGTTGCACCTTGGTGGAGCATTGTTTCCACTTGAAAAAACACCTCGCTTTTGTTTTTGTATTTACCGCCATCATAGAAGGAGTCTGGTGTTAGATTCAGAATTCCCATAACTTTTGGTGTTGATAAATCAATCAGGTTTCCTTTACAGTTAATGGTCATATCAGGTTATCTAGTTTATAATTTGAAAGTGTTATCTTCCCACAATCAATCAAAAATCAAGCACAAAATTAAGATATTCAGACTAAAATAGTTGGGTATTTATATCAAAATAAAAACAATCATCATTCAACTTTGAACTTTAAACAATTTAAGCGAAATTTACACAAAATTCAATAGTACACATGCCAAATACATCACAAGAATATGATGCTGTAATTTCTATTTGCAGAAACCTTTTCGAGAATAAAATGTCAGATTATGGTAGCGCATGGCGTATTTTACGTTTGCCGTCTTTAACAGATCAGATTTTTATAAAAGCGCAACGCATTCGCGGTTTACAGCAAAATGCGGTTCAGAAAGTGGATGAAGGCGAAGTGAGTGAATTTATAGGAATTGTAAATTACTGTGTTATGGCATTGATTCAGATTGAAAAAGGTGTGGTAGAACAACCTGATTTGGATACAGAAGAAGCCGTAAAATTATACACAGAAAAAGTGGCTGTTACCAAGCAACTTATGATGGATAAAAATCATGATTATGGTGAAGCTTGGCGTGACATGCGGGTGAGTAGTTTAACAGATTTAATTCTTCAAAAACTATTACGCGTTAAACAAATTGAAAATAACCAAGGAAAAACATTAGTAAGTGAAGGCATTGACGCTAATTATCAAGATATGATTAATTATGCGGTTTTTGCAATGATTCATTTGGGCGTAGCAAAAAATTAATTATAATACCTAATTAGGTTTAAAATAGCATCAATTTTACCATCCTGTTGATAGACAGGGAATTTAAATTTTAAAGTATCATGAAATACATTGTAGCATTTAGTCGGATATTTGTAGGAGTTCTTTTTATCATTTCAGGTTTCATTAAACTGAATGATCCACTTGGGTTTTCATATAAATTGCAAGAATATTTTGGCGAAGGGGTTTTAAATCTCCCTTTTTTAGCACCTTACGCATTAATTATTTCAATTCTTGTGGTTGTTTTTGAAGTCGTATTAGGTGTTTTCTTACTCATTGGTTACAAACCTAAATTTACAGTTTATAGTTTATTAGCTATGATTGTGTTCTTTACATTTCTAACATTTTATTCAGCATATTTTGATAAAGTTAAAGACTGTGGTTGTTTTGGCGATGCCTTAAAATTAACACCATGGGAAAGTTTCACGAAAGATATTGTGTTGCTATTCTTTATTTTAATTCTATTAGTTGGAATCAAACACATTAAGCCGCTATTTGGAAGACCAGTTATAACAACTGCCATTGCTTTATTGAGCTTTTTGGTGTCATTATCATTTGCCTATTATGTATTAATGCATTTGCCAGCAATAGATTTCAGAGCTTATAAAGTTGGTGCTAATATTCAAGAAGGCATGACTATTCCTGATAATGCGCCAAAACCCATTCAAGAATTTACATGGACATTTAACGTAAATGGAGCCGAAGAAATATTTGTAACCGATGGAAGTTACCCAACTGTTGATGGTGAGTATGTTGGAGTAGAATCGAAAGTAATTGATCCAGGTTATGAACCATCTGTTGTCGATTTTTCAATAGAAACAGAAGATGAAGATCTTACAGAATATTATTTGCAAGAAGATAAACTCATCATGATTGTCATGTATAATTTAGCAACTGCCGAACCAGATGGTGTAGCTAAATTGAAAGCTTTTTCAGATGAAGCCCTTAAAAATGGCTATACGGTAATTGGTTTGTCGGCCTCTGGAGGACAAGAAAAAGAACAATTTAAAGCGACACATAAACTAAATTTCGATTTTTACTTATGTGATGAAAAAGCATTAAAAACAGTTGTTAGAGCAAGTCCTGGTGTTGTAAAATTAGAGAAAGGAACCATTGTTCAAAAAGCACATTGGAATGATATTGAGAATATAAAACTGTAAGTTTATATACCATAATAAAATAAAGAACTTTAATTCTGATAAGCTACTTATTACATAAAATCATGTATGCATTACTGACGCTTTTTGGCGTGGTAACGGTTATATTTTTATTATTTAATGTATTGCCTGGCGATCCAGCTAAAATGATGCTTGGACAAAATCAATCAGCTGAACAAGTAGATGCCGTCCGTCAGAAATACGGTTTTGATAAACCCAAAACAACCCAATATTTTTATTATCTAAACGATTTGTTACCCATATCATTTCATTCTAAAAATGAAACTGATTACACCTTTTTAAGAACCGGAAAATATGCAGCAACCGCCTTATTTTCTGTTGGGAATACAACAACTGTTTTAAAGCTTCCCTATTTACGTGAATCCTTTACAAAACAGGGTAAACGTGTTTCTGAAGTTATAGGAGAAACCTTACCGAATACAGCTATATTGGCCGTGTCAGCAATAACTATCGCTTTGTTTTTAGGACTTATTCTTGGTGTTATTTCGGCCATTTATAAGGATACATGGTTGGATAAAGGCATTCAAATTGTGAGTACCGTTGGAATGAGTGTGCCTTCATTTTTTAGTGCTATTCTATTCGCTTGGTTTTTCGGATTTGTATTACATAAATACACCAATTTGGAAATGACAGGGAGTCTGTATGAACTGGATGATTATGGCCAAGCCATGCATATTCAATGGAAAAATTTAATACTTCCGGCTATAGTTTTAGGAATTCGGCCGTTAGCAGTGGTTATTCAGCTCATGCGAAACTCATTGTTGGAAGTGTATAATCAGGATTTTATTCGCACAGCAAGAGCAAAAGGCTTAAGCGAATATCAAATTATTAGAAAACATGCTGTTAAAAATGCGTTGAATCCCGTAGTAACTGCCATTTCTGGATGGTTCGCATCTATGTTGGCAGGAGCTGTTTTTGTAGAATATATTTTTGGTTGGAATGGTCTTGGTAAAGAAATTGTAAATGCTTTAAACACACTAGACTTACCTGTTATAATGGGTTCTGTATTGATAATTGCGGTAATCTTCATAATTATCAATATTTTTGTCGATATTATTTATACGTGGTTGGATCCAAAAGTAGAGTTGGAATAGAGTTCTTGTGAAAGTAAGAACTTCTTGAAGTCATCCTTAAACCAAAATCAAGTAGCGCCCAAGTCAAATATATTTTTTAAAATAAGCATAAAGTATTATAAAAATAGGATTATGAGAAAACAAATAGTTGCCGGAAACTGGAAAATGAATAATGATTTGTCTCAAACCGAATTATTAATCACGAATTTAAAAAAACAAGTAAAAACGTCTGAAGCAGAAATGATGATTGCGCCAACTTTCACTAATCTTTGGCATGCATTTGAAGCTTTAAGACAATCGGATATTGAGGTTGTAGCACAGAATATGCACTTTGCAGAAAGTGGTGCGTATACTGGAGAAGTGAGTGCGGGTATGTTGAAAAGCGTTGGTATACAAACGGTAATTTTAGGTCACAGCGAACGTCGTGCGTATTTTAATGAAACGGATGATTTATTGGCGAAAAAAGTAGATGCAGCTTTAAAAAATGACATGCGTGTAATTTTTTGTTTCGGTGAAGAATTAGCGGATAGAAAGTCCAATAATCATGAAACGGTTGTAGAAAATCAAATTAAAAATGGGCTGTTTCATTTGGATGCAGATGCTTTTAAAACTATTGTTTTAGCTTATGAACCTGTTTGGGCTATTGGAACTGGCGAAACTGCTAGTCCAGATCAAGCACAAGATATGCATGCGTTTATCAGAAAAACATTAGCTAATAAATACGGTCAAAAAGTGGCGAATTCGGTTTCCATATTATATGGTGGAAGCGTGAAACCTAATAATGCGCAGGAAATATTTTCCAAACCAGATGTAGATGGTGGATTAATTGGAGGTGCAGCATTGAATGCGGATGATTTCATGGCTATTGTTAATGCGTTTTAAGTAAAAAAATATATGTCAAATACAATTTATATAGGTTACGATTTTACAGTAACACCATTACAACCAGCTGTTGAAATTTTAATTGCTGAACTGGGTTATGCAGGTTTTGAGAGTTTTGTAGAAACTGAAACAGGCGTCACAGCCTACATTCAGAAAGACGAATGGCGAAGCGATATTTTAGAAGATATTCAGATTTTGGATTCCGATGAATTTGAAATTACATTCGAATTCAACGAAATAGAACAAGTTAATTGGAATGCCGAATGGGAGCGAAATTTCAACCCAATTATTGTGGACGATATTTGCGCTGTTCGTGCACCTTTCCATGAGAAATTCGATACACAATACGATATTATTATCGAACCCAAAATGAGCTTTGGAACTGGACATCATGAAACCACACATATGATGATTCAGCATATTCTTAAAAATGATTTTACGGATAAAACCGTTTTAGATATGGGTTGTGGAACTGGTGTTTTAGCTATTTTGGCCGAAATGAAAGGCGCCAAAAAACTAGAAGCTATAGATATTGACAACTGGTGTTATTTAAATAGTGTGGAAAATGTAGAGCGTAATAACTGCCATCAAATTACAGTATATGAAGGTGATGTTGCATTGCTGAAAGATAAAACCTACGATATAATCATTGCGAATATTAATAGAAACATATTATTGCAGGACATTCCTGAGTATGCTACTTGCTTAAATGCGAAAGGTTTATTATTTTTAAGTGGATTTTATTTTGATGATATTCCAGCAATTGAAGAACTTTGTAATAAAATGAACCTCAAGCGCGTTGATACATTACAACGTAACGATTGGGTTGCTTTAAAATTCCAAAAAGAATAACCGTTAGTTGAAGTTGGCTTCAGGTAACGATAAATTTAAAAATTATGAGTACCAAAGAACAAACATTAGAAGACGTTCTCCTTAAAGAAGAGGTTTTAAAGGAAAACGAAATTATTCTTTATAATGATGATGTTAATACTTTTGATCACGTTATAAATACTTTAATTTACGCTTGTGATCATACAGCTGAACAAGCCGAACAATGTTCCATTTTAGTTCATTATAAAGGGCAGTGTACGGTGAAAACAGGTTCTTATAAAGAATTAGAGCCACAATGCTCGATGCTTTTAGAAGCCGGTTTAAGTGCGGAAATTAGTTAAATGTATGGATGTTAATCGATTAAAAAAAAGCAAACTTTAACAATAAGTTTGCTTTTTTTATTTACAGGAATTATAAAAATCGTTTTTAAGTTTTCGCATCTTTCTTGACACTTTATGAGAATTTTATGAATTTTCATTTTTCAAAGTATGATTATCGTGGTATATTTAATACGAACCATAAAAAAGTAAAAATGAAAACATTATATGAGGCAACCACGCAAGCAATAGGTGGAAGAAATGGACATGTAAAATCTGATAATAGTCCAGTAGATTTCAATTTATCAGTACCAAAATCCATGGGAGGCGCTGGTGGAAATGGTGCTAATCCAGAACAGTTATTTGGAGCAGCATATGCCGCATGCTTTGGTGGAGCCATACAAGCTGTTGCTAAAAATGAGGGAATTGAAATAGATGAAGATGAACTAAGTGTCACAGCTATTATAGGGTTCTGTAAAGATGATGACGGGTTTTTTCTTGAAGCTACGTTGGATTGTTATATTCCCGGAGTAGACCTTGAAACAGGCGAAGACTTGGTAGAAAAGGCACATGAAGCATGTCCTTTTAGTAAAGCAACTCGCGATAATATTACGGTAAATTTGAATTTATTGATAGATGAGTAGATTTTAATTGCTCATTAATTATTATAAAGAAAGCTCACCATTTGGTGAGCTTTTTTTTGAACTATACGCAAAGCTTTTGGCTGATTACTGCGTATTTATAAGGCTTCTTTTTTAAAGGTACTCCATCAAAAGATGCTCAAGTAAAGGTGGCATTTATTCTTATGGTTTGCTTCGCATCCATAAATTTCTATTGAGAAACGATTTAAACATTATAAGTTTGGAGGTATATTATTAGGAATCGAGCCTTTCTGGATTGCTTCGCATCCATAAAACTCCGCTTTGAAAACACTTAAAACGAAAAAAAACGCTCAAGCTAGCTTGGCGTTTTTTTCTTATTTAAGTATTTATTCGTGACCTCGACTGGATTCAAACCCAATCGGCAAACGCTTGATATTGTTGAGGTTTACAGATTTGCTTTTACAAATGGTAACCGAATAGCAGACACTTTGAATGAACGTGTTTGGTTTTAAATGACTTTCAAACCTTTCTACTAAAATACAAAAAACAAGGATTCAAACCTATATAAATTAGATGAAATACTATTAAAAGTCTCTAAAATTTTAGATTAATCTGTTTTGCTTTTTTAGCTATTAATTCTTTGAATTCTTCTTTTTTATCATTGCTTAAGAAACTGTTGTTAATTAGTTGCTCCCATTCTGTCATTCCAGTTTCTATACGTTTCCAGATATTTTGGATGGCCTTTTTAGGAATGCCACTTCCCTCTATGGCACCATCAAAATCTGAACGACCTATACGATTCTTTTTTCCATTGATATTAAGTGCTAATTCTTCGGGATCGTCAACAAGTAGTTGTGCCGCTATCATATCATACACAGGTGTTAAACTATAGTTTCCTGGTGCTTCGGCTATCAGTGAGAAGTTTTTTAAATGCATATCATTGTTCCCTATAAGAAATGAAACTATGACCTGTTCATAAAAGCGTATAATATCAATTAAGGGATTATAACCGTAGGTTTTTATGCTTTTGGCAATTTGCTCATAAGATCCTCTGTACTTGTGCTCGGTTAATCGTTGTGTAAACTGACAGGCATCTTCCATAGCCAACTTGCTGCCATCTGCTTTGCGATCTATTCGTCGCGTTAGGTAAGCGAGCTCGCCATCTTTTAGTGGGATTAATAAAAAAGGTACGGTGTCTACACCGCAAGCTTTGGCAAGATGCATGGATAAAGCTTCTATTTGTGGCATTTCGGGATGTAGCGCAAAAGGCGGTTTTAATATAAACCGTCCATTTAAAGCCCCAACAATGGTTAGGCGCTTATCATTAGCCGCTTCATTGTTATAGCCTAAAGAGAGCTTTGGCTGTACACCTGTAACAATTAAACGTTGTGCTACGTTTTCTTTGGCCAGCTTGTCTATTTCCGACGTGCCGTATTCCAATTGCAAAACCGACTCGTTGTCTTGCCAAAATTCTTTAAGGCAAGCTTCATGATACATAGTAGTACCATTGTCAATGGCTTTATGGCATGCTAAACAAATCATATCTCGCGTATGCTTATGTTGCCGATACAGTCGCGGCAAGTGGTTAATAATAGCCCCATACGATCTCTAGGATTGAGCTTCCAGTTTTTATGTGCAATTTCAAGCAACCAGCCTTCAGGAATTAATCCATCAAAAAAGGGGAATAGGTATTCCGACTGATACACGTCTTCCTGGAGCGGTAATGATAGCGCTACGGGCATTGGGTTGTCGGTATTCAAATAGTCAGTGTCATAAGAAAAGAAGTAACCATCATCGGTTTCTTTTAGAATGCCTGCTTGTTGGTTATTTATCCAGATTGCTCCTTGTCTCATTGTTTATAGGTGTCGGGGTTAATGTATGACGAAAGAATTGTAATAACTGATTAACTTTATCTGTCATCACATTTGGTTTGCCTTGTTCGAGTTCGCGTAGGAAGCGTAAACCTATTCCTGTCAAATCTGCTAGTTCTATTTGTGTATAGTTTGCCTCCTTTCGTCTGTTACGAACGAAAGTCGCTATGACATTATTGCGGTCCCATGATTTCATAATTATACCTTTATGGGTGCAATTTACTAATTTTTATTGATATTATACCTTAAAGGGTATAATTATTATATGATTGATGTAGAATATACCCGACAGGGTATATTTAAGAATTACTCTAGATAGCGCATAACGGTCTCTTGTTTAATACCACTGTATTCAGAGAATTCTTCTGCAGTGATAAACTGGTAGGACTTTTTACCAAAGTGCCTTTTTATGTCGTTTAAGAGCTTACGACCATAGCGCTCACTTCTGCCCGTGATGCGCATAATATCTTTTGGGTAGATACATAGTCTTTTGATGTTGCTCATACTTTATCCATGCTTTATCCATACATGATCTTGCCATCATCCATAGGTTTAAACTGGCAAAAAAGGCACTTTTCGGCATAGGAGTGAAGTGCTTTTGGGATTGCTTATTAAAGATACGGAGTTTTGATTAAAATAAAAAACTTTGAACCATGGCAAGACAAACTGGTATTATAAAATTAAAGGGAACTCTGGATGATATTTCCTTTTACAAGACAAGCGACGGGCATTTGGCCCGTACTAAAGGCGGTATTGATGGTAATCGTATTGCGAATGACCCTGCGTTTCAACGTACGCGCGAAAATGGCTCTGAATTTGGGCGTGCGGGCAAAGCCGGCAAGCTGATTCGGAATGCGATTCGGGTGTTGCTGCAAAACGCCAAAGACAAACGTGTGGTTAGTAGATTGACTAAAGATTTGGTGGCCATTATTAAAACAGACCTCGTGAATTTAAGAGGAGAGCGTACCGTTCAAGATGGGGATTTGAGTCGTTTTTTAGGCTTCGAATTTAACCTCAACGGTAAACTGGGCTCCACTTTATTCGCTCCTTTCGTAGTGGCTTTTGATCGGGTGACAGGAAGTGCTGATGTTACATTGGCAGCTTTTAGTCCGACGGTACGAATAGCAGCTCCTTCAGGAACGACTCATTTTAACGTTGTTATGGGTGCTGCAGAAGTAGACTTCACTACAGAAACTTTCGTCTTTGAAATGGCAAGTTCTGGAATTTTGCCTTACACAGCACCAGATACGGTACCAATTGCATTAAACGCGGCACTTACGGCTAACTCGGTATTACCGGTTATTGAAGTGGTTGGTATTGAGTTTTACCAGGAAGTGAATGGTGACATGTACCCATTGAAAAATGGTGCTTTCAACGCGCTTTCTGCAGCTCTTGTTGACACACTTTAAAATGGATTTAATACTCCAAAGACATTATTTTGAAGAGGGTACCAATGGTACCCTCTTTATTAATGGTCGGTTTATCTGTTTTATGATTGAATTGCCTTGGCTTCATAATAAGCGCCAAGTTTCCTGTATTCCGGAAGGGATTTATGAATTAGGATCACGATATTCTAGTCGTTTAGGGAATCATATTCATGTTATGGGTGTGGATGGTCGGCAATTGATATTGATTCATAAGGCAAATGATGCGGCTAAAGAGTTGGAGGGCTGTTTGGCACCGGTGAGTCAACTTTCGGGCATAGGAACTGGTTGGTCTTCCCAACTAGCAATGCAGAAAATCCTTTCACTTTGTCATCAAGCTTTTGAGCGCAAAGGACAAATCTCATTAACCATAAAATCTTAAAATTATGAATCTAGTTGAACGTTATAAAGAACCTACTCCAAGGTTTTTCAAAATTTTGAGAAATATTGGAATCGCATTGGCTGCTGCTGGTGGCGCCATTATTGCAGCTCCCATTAGTTTGCCTACAATTGTAATTACCATTGCGACTTATATGGCCGTTGCAGGAACTGTAGCTACAGCCGTAAGTCAGGCGGCCGTTATTGATGATACATCGGATAAAAAAGATTAGAATGGATTTTACTGATATAAATACCAAAATCGGGTTTTTGGGTGGTACGTTTTTTTCTATCGCCTTAAATATTAGTTTGGATGCTATTCTATTCACAGTTGTAATGGCTAGTATAGGCGCTTCTGTTAGTTATGTGGTGGCCAAACTCCTTAATTATCTTTTCAGTTTCTTCAAAAAATAGTCAAAGGCTCTTCTTCAAGGGCCTTTTTTTATGGTTCTTTTTCAAAAATAACGAGGCTTATACTTTCATAATGCTTGCAGTTAGTGTTCTTTCGCTATCACGGTTGTTTTAAAAACGATCTATTCCCTTCATTATTTTTTCAAAAGAAAAGAAAAAAAGAAAGCCATTAACCTGTAGCCGTGGCGATACTGTCAAGTTTTTTGGATAAAATTTTTTTTCTAAATTTTGTTCAAAACCCGGAGGGCTTGAACTTTATAGTATTATGGCGTGGGCTGAAGGGAGGCTACTATATTTGTTCTCTTTTTTTATTTTATTCTTCTTGTTTCTTTGCTTTGTATGTTATTGAATGTTTTTATTCGGCAGGTAATCTTTAAGGCGCGAGCCGACTGCGAGTTTAGCAAGGCTGGTGTGGTAATAGCACGTTGCCTTTTCGGCAAAAGTGCGTACCACAGCAACGGTTTACCGCAAGGGTGGCGGATTTTTTGATTTTATAGTGTAGTCGGATGTAGTTTTGTGGACGGTAGGAGGATAGTCAAATTTTGGAAGTGCAAGGCTTGGTATTGAGAGGTGTTATTTACGTTAAGTTTTAGATTGGTTTTTGATGAGGTTCCTGATTTCGCAGGAATTTGGGCCTTGCTCTTGTGATTTTTGCGAAATGGGATAACCCTTGGGGTTGCTGGTTGGTCTAATACGAAAAAAATTGATTGTACTTAAAAGAGGTCCCTGCTTTCGCAGGGATTCAGGGGTTATCTTATTTGCAAACTGGACAGGTCAAAAAATATGCCACCCGCAGCCCCACATATTTGAATCGGCAGTAATAGTCATATGTTAGCTAATTTTTTCTTAATAGACGCTATTGATTTATGTCGCTATTATATATGTGGGGTTTGGCCGCAGCGACCCGCAGGCTCGCATCATATGAAGTAGCGGTTTTACCCCAAATACTTTACATGCGCTTGCGCGCATACCTAAATGGGGTTTGGGGTAAAAGAGTAGCTACGGGTGAGGAGGGAGTGAATGTGTGAAATAAAACAAATAAATGGAGCCAACGAGGACGTCTCGCCGCAGTGGTTTCATTTATGGTATATGCAAGCCTTGTAATAGCTTGATTTTATAGGTGCTATGAGCTTTTTTTTAAAAAACGGTATACCGAACGCATACCGAATTGGCTTGCAGATATGTTTTATGGAACGAAATGGAGCGACCAACGAACACCTTATTACCTGCCTTCCTGTTTTTTATAGTCAGACGAGTTTTTAAACAGATGATTAGTTTTCGTGTTTAGATTGACTAAACTATAATGAATTTCCGGTATGTAATTAATACGACGTTATTAGCGGTGGCTTTAAATACTTGTTATAGGAATGTAGCATCTATCCGCAGGTAGGTGCGAAATGGAGATAACTAGTATTGCGCGGAACTGGAAGCTTTTGCGCGTGAGGGCGTGCAGCCATTTTGCGGAACGACGGAATGCGTAAATGCTGGAGGTGGGGATTTTTGAAAAGGTATTTTATATGACTAGGCCTTCATATTTTACTTCGTCGATAATTGATGGGATATTACTATTTACTTTTGGGCTAAATAATTCTTTACTAATTGTATAAGTGCTTAATTTACTCTCTGGGTATGGGCTGTTTATTAATTCCATGATGTCTTTTTCGGAAATATTATCTTTTAACCATTCTTGTTCGATATCCTGGTTTAATAGAACTGGTTGTCTGTTTTTTTTGTTGTGAATTTTAGCTAATAGGGGTGAAGCTGATTTGGTTAGAATTGTAAAGGTAAAAACATTATCAATTATAGTGTAAATGCCAGCTAGTGATAAAACCTCATCATCTTTTCTTTTAATATGGAATGGGTACTTTTTACCTTTATATTCGTGTGGTTCGAAAAAGCCGGTAACAGGAACAATACATCTTTTTGATACTACGGAATGTTTATATATGAAATGATCGAATAGCTTTTCGGAGCGTGCATTTAAACCACCACCATAACGAACGGCTTCTTTGTAATAGTCTGTTATTTGCGATGCTGTTTTATTGTTTGGAACAATTCCCCAAAGACCCGGTGTAATAACTGAAGGTTCTTCTTGTGGAATGATAAGCATATCGGGATGTGAGAAACCGTTTAAGTGATACCTTGGTTTGTCGTATTTTTCTCTTGAGCCTTCATCTGTAAGTGACACTTTATAGTGCTTTTCAAGTTTTATTACTTTTTGGGTTTGAGAGGTGTGGAAGCACATTATTTTTTGAGTTAGAGTTTTAAAGGTATGATTATGGTTTTTTTTTAACACTAACAGTGAATTAAATACCAATAAATGAGTATAGTTACTAAATATTGAGGTTTTGGGATTAAAATTAAGAAGTGCAGTCGATAACCAAGTAATTAATTATACACGGCTTAAGTTGTTTCTTTCTACTGTTCAATTTTGCGCTATTCTTTTCATAATTTCAATTGCTTCAGGTTTTCCTAATTCGGCAGCTTTCTTAATTAAAGGTATTGCTTTCTCAAATTCATTAGCATTGTAATAAGTAACACCTGCGTTCCAATAGGAATCTGTATGTTCTGGATTTAGGTTTATTGAATTTTGAAAACTTTGAATAGCTTCATTTACTTTTCCTTGTTTAAGATATACTATTCCCATATAATAGTGTGGCACATTATCTTGTGAATTTAACTGATTAGCTTTTTTGAAAAGCGGCATTGACTTATTATATGCCTTTATATAATGATATTCTTTTGCTAACCCCAAAACAATTACGTAATTGTTAGGCTCAATTTTATATAATGTTTCATATTCTGAAAGTAGATTTTTATAATCTTTCATATCGTCTAAAACTCTAATTTTTTCAAGACGGTAATCTAAATCTCTTGGTTCAAGTTCAATAACTTTATTTATATAGAATAATGCTTTATCATATTTCTTTTGATGTCGGTAAACTATAGAAAGACTGTGCTGTGTGGGTAAATCACTAATGTTTAATTCGAGAGATTTTAATAAAAACTTTTCAGCTTTTTTATAGTATCCGTTATCATCGTTTATAACTCCAAGTCTCCAAAAGGCTTTTTGATTAATAGTATCATATTTTATTGCTTTTTCTAAATATTCAGAGCTTTTATCAAAACCCCCAAGATGTCCATATGATTTACCAATATTATAATAAGCTATTCCTAAATATACTGTATCCAAATTTAGGATAGCTTTTTTGTAGTTTGAAATCGCTAAATCATATTGACCTAAATCACTATAAACATTAGCTAAACTGTTTTGATAAAACGGCTCATTTGGACTTAACTCTAAACTTTTTTCAAAGTCTTTTTGAGCTAAATCTAATTTATTCATTGAGCGATATGATATTCCTCTATCAAAATAATGTACTGAATTGAAAGCGTCATATTCAATTGCTTTGGTCAAATCTGCAATAGAACCATCGGGATTGCCAAGTTCGTCTTTAATAGCACCACGGTTATGATAGGCATCTGCATAATCTGACTTTAATTCGATTACCTTTGAATATGAAAGGATTGCTTTATCTTTTTGACCAATTTTATTTAGAATAGTTCCTTTTACAAAATGGGCATCTGCATTATCTGGATTTAGTTCTATGGATTTGTTGATATTTTGGAATGCTTGAGATAAACTGTCGGTTTTAATATTTTTAATAGTTTTTTTTAAAAACTCTTTAGATTGAGATATTTTACTTTCTTTATTATAATGGTTGAAAAAAAATATTCCACCACCAATTATGAGTATAACTACTAAAAAGGCTATTATTTTTTTTAGGGATTTTTGGTTCTCGTTTTTCTGTAAAGATTTTGCTTTCTCTTTATATTTTGTTGATTTTTCTTTTTCTTTGTTAACCTTGACTTGTAAGTCTTTTTCTATTTGTTTTTGATTTTTTATTTCTTCCTCGTATCGTTTTTGCTTTTCATCAAATCCTTTCTGTTGTCTTTTTAATTCTTGTTCGTATTTGTATTTAAAGCTTCTTTCAAAGTCTTGATTGTTGCCTTTTTTTTGAGTGTTAAATTTAAAGTCATAATTTACCCTTTTAGTATCATCGGATAATATTTCGAAAGCTTCGAGTATTTCTTTAAAACGCTCTTCAAAAAATTTATCGCCATCGTTTTTATCAGGATGAAATTTTACGGATAATTTTCGGTAGGCTTTTTTTATTTCTTGTGAAGATGAATTTTTCTCTATACCAAGAATGTAATAATAGTCTTTCATCTATGAATTTTGTTTTTAGCAATAAAAGTTAACGGTTTTGTATATGGCTCGTAGCGTGCAAATTAGCGATAACTTTTCGATTAAGCACGAGCAGATTTTTTTAATTTTCTTATTATCTTTTCTTTTCAATAAGCCAAATTAAAAAATTTGGCGGACTAGCAAATATGCCTTAACTTCGATTAATCAACTGATTAGCTATGAATTATATGCGGTGTTAGTGACAGTTATTTATTCACAATAAATCGTTCAATTGAAATTCTTTGTTCTTTCGGTACGTTCAATATTGATTCTTCAAAAACTATTTCTTCTGCATTTATTGATTTAATGTGTTTAGCTAATAATTCGATGTCCTCGAAAGACATACCATATCTTAACATCCATATAGAACTTTCATCATCAGTACCAAATCGTATGTATTTTGCTAATTTTTGAGTACGCTTATCTTTTGTTTTTTCATAATACTTGATAAAAGTGGCATAGAATATATCACTCAATTTAAATCCTATTAATTTATCAATAAAATCGTAAGTATCATACATTACAAGATCATAATCTACATCAGAAGCTTTTGTACCTAATGGGAACAAACTATATACTCTATGGTTTTTGTCCGGAATATCGTGAAAGCCTGTAATAAATTCTGCGCTTAATAAATTTGTCTTGCGTCCTAATCTCTCTAAATCTTTTCTCTCTTTAGTTTTACTAACATAAGAATAGCGATACCAACATATATTTTTAAAAGTCTTACCGTGGACTTTCCATAGCATAATTTTAATGGCGGTATCTAAAACATTACTTTCTCCATCTTCAAGTTTTCTTCCTAAATAAATAGAATATAAATCACGAAAATTTTTGTAAAAATGAAGCCTATTTCTATGGTCAGAACTAATATTGCTTAATGACACTATTTCATTATTTTTAAAAAGCGTATTTAAAATATTGATGATAATTTTTTCTACGCTTGTTGCGGTAAGTTTGTTTAAATCCTTTTCAGTAAGATTATATTCGTCAGAATAGGTGTCATTTAATATGGCCTCCTTAAAATCATTATAATCGTCATCTTTTTGTTCTTTTTTCTCTAATGATGAAACAGTATCTAATTCTTCATCTTGAGTCATAATTTTCCTAAAATTTGACATCTTATTGGGTGAACTTATAATAACATAGCCGAAATCAAATTTGGTTTCTAATGTTGACCTTCCCGCTCTACCAATTAAATTTTTTACAGACAAAGGTTTACTGCTCTCCAGTCTATCTAAAAAAACGACATCAAAAGGCATATTGATCCCTTGTTCTAACGTAGAAGTAGCAAAACAGATACGACAGAAGCCAGCCTGAGTGAATTCCTCAACAATTATTCGTGTTTGTAACGGAAGAGATCCGTGATGAATTACTATCCCTCGCTTTAATAATGAAATCATTTGAGAATAATAATTCTTATTTGCAATCGTATCGCCTCCAGTATACTGTTTTAATTGAGAAATATACTTATCAATTTTGCTACTCTCTATTTCCTCGCATAAGTTTATATATTTTTCAAATTGATTTAAGAATGTGCGATTGAAAATTTTAGATTTAGATATATAGAATAATACCGAGCCACCATTTTGGATAGTTTTCTCAATTGGATCAAATCTACACTGTTTTTTTTGTGTGCCTAAAATAGCTTTATCAATTCCAAAATGATGGAAGTTCCAGTTATCGTCAGAACATAAAAAAAGCTGTCCGACATTTTTCTGAATATATTGGATTGAACTAGATGTGTTTTTTGGAAAATGATTTTTAATAATTTGTGATTCTGGATTTTTTACAAATGGGTGCGCAAAAACAAATGTGGCATTAGGAAAAGCCTTTTGAGATCTTCTCACGATACTGTCAAAATACAATCCTCGTTTTGAGCTTTCATTACTCAATTGTGCTTCGTCAAACAAGAATATGCCTACATCATATAATTCTTTTTGCTTGAATAATTCTCGGCACCTTTCAGGTGTAACAATAAACACATTTCTAGTTGCATTTTTCGTGTTTATTTTGTCAATGAAGGTTAGTATATTAACTTTTTTGTCTTGGATTAAAGTATTTAGATTTAAAAAATATTCATTGATCAATGCCCTTGATGGAACTACTACAACCACATCCTTGTCAGTTTGTAGGATTAAATTGAGAAATACATATGATTTTCCAGTGCTTGTTGGTGCTGAAAAACTAAAACAATTGTTTGATTCGATTCCTTTTATTATACTAGCTTGTACTGGTGTGTAAGTATTTTGAAATGTATCTAATATATATTTTCGATATTGTCTGAATACAACCTCTTTGAGTGTTTTTGGGGTGGCATCTTTGTAGAAGACACCCATATAATTTAGAATAGTAGATTCAAATTCTGTGAATACATCTGGGTGATACAACTTTAAAAGAGATAATATCTCCATATCAGTTGTGGAAATTGGACCTTTCTTAAAAAGGTTATCCAGTACAAAGTGAAAAGCTTTCCTAACCTCTATATCTTCCATGATATTGGATATTAAGTTTTTCATAGATTAACTGCTACTAAAACTAATTCTTCGAATCTATCAAGTGTAATAAAATCAGTATTTTTTTTAATACTATTTATTATTTTTTCAGTAGTAGTTGATTTACAAGAAAAAGAAGCTACAAAACCCTTTAAACCTTTTGCGTGATTCTCTTTAGAAGGTTCACAACAGAACCTATCAATATCGATTATATCTGACGCATCTCGTTTTTCTCTTTCAAATCGAGCAATTTGTTCAAATGATCGTCCGTAAGCATTTTGACTAGAATTATATTTTGCCTCTCCAAATAAAAGAACATTCTCTTTGTTTTTGGTATAAAAATCGAATCCGTGATTCCCGATATCTTTAATTTTTATTAATTCAGCCAGTGGTATATCTAAATATTTTAGTTCATTTACGATGGTCAATCTTGATAATTCGGAAACGACAAGTTCTCCTGTGTCTTTAGTTATTTCATCATCATTTTTTGATATAATGTTTTCCGAAATATATTTAACTGTATCTTCAGCACGAGTTTGAAAACCTGCTTTTACATAATCTTGATCAAATTGACTAATCCAAGCCAAATTAGATAAGCTTTTAAATATTTCCGAAAGTGTTAGTTTAATATCGGTAGGCTCGATTCTAATAAACGAAATATGTTTTTTTATTTTAATTTGATCAAGGATTTTATATCCAATCATTTTTATTTAATTTTTTGTTAATTGCACATAAAGTGTTTGTGTATGATTAGTTGCGTGTTTTAAGCACTAAAATTAGCAAATAAAATAAAGATAGAAAGTCTGCAAGGACTTTCGTAAATTGATTAAAACCAAGCAATTAATAATACAAAGTGTTGCCCACAGTTTTTATTTATAATGTTCTTTATATGCTTTTCTAAATGATAATAAAGCCTTTGGGAAATCATTTTGAATTTTTTTTCTCGCTTTTCCAAAATCAGGATTTACAAGAATTTTCTTTCGCTCGTCATTTGGGTCTTTTATATATCTATGTTCTAATGTATTTCTTTGTTCATATAGGTTATTCATAACTCTACCAGCTACTTTAGCGGAATATTCTCCTGCATTTATTTGGACATACATTGAACGTTCAATTCCGTGGTCTGGATGTTTAACAGGGTTTATCTTTAGAACATTTTGGATGTAATGTAAAACAAGTTGGTCAGTATACTTTAAAGCAGTAATAATCCAAGAAAGTACTGAACGATTATCTTTCATTTCTGAAAGTCTTGGAAATATATTTATACAAGCTTCTGCATCTTCTCTTGCTGAATTATAAGCATCTTCGGATAGTGCGGTTTTAAAGTCAAATTCTATTTCCTTTTTAATGACGTCTTCAAAAAAGCGAATAAAATAATCATCTGAAGATTTCTCTTCAATAATTTTTTCTTCAATCATTCCTAACATAATCATACGTTGGGCATAATTGTAGTCTTCATTAGACATATTCATTCGAGCTAATTCCTCAAGTTCTTCAAGATAACTCATTATAGAAACCAATTTTTTAAAGTAGCAATTGGTATTTTCAATTGACTTTTGTTTATTGAATTGAGAATTGAGTTTTTTACATAAACATTTTTTTCCTCTTTTATTAATTCTGCTACTGATTGGAAAAACTTTGTATCAGTTTTAATTGTTTCCAATAGAATCTTAAAATAACCTAATCGAACGAGAGGACTTTCTGTTTTTGGTATAGATTGTAATAATCGTTGTTGTTCATCTATGTTTAAATACGATGCATTTTTAAAAATCGATAAAATTTGATATTGAATCCATTCGTAGGTATCAAATTCGTCAAAAACAGTAAAAATATCGTTATATACATTTGATAGGTTTTCGTACAGCTGTAAATTCCAGACAAAATTATTTGTTTTCCAATTGAATGCCCTAATGCCAAAAAGCCAAACGTTAATCATTGATTCTTTAGGCTTATAGTCAGTTTCATCTATGAGTATTTTAACAATAGTTCTCCATTTTTGAGAAAAAGTCAAAAATTCTCGCATTTCAGATGTTTCAATTAACCAAAAATCCTTTTTTTTATTTTTTCTATGGAATTGATTAAGCTTTTGCTCATAATCTTTTAAAGCCATTTTATATAATGAGATATATTGTTTTGGGTTCAAACCTCCGAAATCATCTTTTTTTTCTCCAAATTGAGTAATGTTTTGTTCTAAAACCTCTCGATTAATTTCCTCTATACTTTCGTCTTTTATGCTTATTCCATAATCATCTAAAAATTTTTCTTTGCCTGAATTGTGTTCGTCAATTAATTCAATTAAGGTTTTTTCCGAATTTAAACACAATGATTTAGATTTTAGATGACGGTCAATTTCTACTAAACATTGCACTAATTCTTTACGTGATTTACCGTAAATACGAATATCATCCATAAAGCGATAATAATGAAGACTTTTTTTAATTGCAAGTCTATCCAAACTATCCAGTATGATGTTGGCTATTAGAAAAGAGCCTGCCGGTCCTTGAGGAATTCCAACTCCGAAAGTAGCAGAATCTCTTGTCCCAGACCAGACATTCAAGCATTTAGACAAAACGTCTAAAATTTTTACATCAATATTTCTATTTCGTAATTCAAGTAAAATCGTTGAATGAGGTATTGTGTCAAAAAATCCCGTTATATCCGTTTCAAGAATATGAGTAACATTTCCTGTTTCTATGGTTTCATTTATGCTATTAATAAATCGATTATATGGCTCTACATAAAACTCGAAGAAATAAAAATCATCAGGTTCTTCATCTAAAAGTTCAACGCCTTTTGATACATTTTTGTTCAGCACACTGCCAAATACACACTTATTTGTTTCTATTAAATTTGAATACTCTAATTCTGCAATGTGATTTGATATTGCTTGGAAAACTAAAGCATCTTCTATATCTAATACAGTTTTAGTTCTTTGAGTCCCATTTTTTTTCGGTTCGAAATATTTAAAAGGTCTTTTCGGTTGATATTTATCTGATAATAGTAATTCACTCAATGAAGCTAACATTCTATCAGTATCATTATTAAACACACCAATTCCAAAGTAGTCTTTTGCATCAGCTCCTACACTTGAAATAACTCTTTCCCAAGATAATTTTAATGAAGATTCACTAAAACAATATTCATATGTACTTTTTTTCATTCTTTGTTCGATTGTTTCTTCAAATTGTGGGCAACTTGATATATAGTAACTTTTGTTTTTCTTATCCCGTGAATAAATCAGGTTATGGCATCTTTTAAATTATTCATACTATATAGTTTAATATGTGGTATTTTGTTGTACTGATGCTAAAATAGAATATATGTTTGACTAAACATTGTGGTTAACCGTAAAGTGCTGATAAATCATGTTTTTTTGTGTGGATTTGTAACTCAATTTGTGTTTGTTTTGATTATTTTTTTTACTTGGGCTGTGTTATTGGACATTAATTTGAGGAGGTATAAACCGTTTTCTAAAGTTGAAATATCTATTAGTTCTGTTGTGGTTGCTGTTTTTACTTGTTGGCCCATTGTATTGTAAATGGTATAATTATATTTCTTATTTGTATTGGCCTTTATGTATATGTAGTTGGATGTATAGGTTGGGTAAATTGTTAGTTGTTCTAATTGTTCAGCTGGAATTGATAAAGTGCCCCAGGTATCTTCTGCGTCTTGACCGTTCCAAATTAGAGTGGCTAGGTATGGATTATCAATGTAGGGGTTTCTGTTGCCTTGATTCTGGTATATGATTTCGTTTCTATCGATTTCGAATTGTGATACGGGGTCTTCGGCATTCCATTTTAAAAACACATCGGGCATATCGCTATAATACGAATGGTTAGCTGTTCCGTGGCCTATATTGACAGCTTCGCATTGATTTGGGTATCTTGTGTACATATACATTATAATGCGCGCTACATCGCCTTTATGTTCGTCGCCGGGATAGAAGTTTCCTAATGATGTTATGTGCGCATTGCCAGTATCATCTTGAAATATGCGATTGCTTCTGGAGGAATTCATTTGACTGTCGCAGCTGCGTAAATTGTGTACGTCTGTTCCGGGGCCTATATAGGATACGTCTAAATTTGGATTTGCTAGTGATCTTGCAAATACGTGTTCGCGATTCCAGAGGCCAATGCAGGAAGAGGTGTGACAGGATAAATCTTTATTTCTTAATCTATCGTTATTGGTTGGGGTGTCATTATCCTCATAGCCATAAATTAGAAGTACCTCATCGCTTGATTGGTTTACTAAATCTGATTGCTTTATGACATCCCATGTGTCTGTATTGTTAGAGGTGTAGGGGAGTGGATTGGTATGGGTGTTGGTAATTAATGTTGTTAGCTGTGATTTTATATTTTCTCCTGATTGTGAGAAATCAATATTGGCGTAATAGGCTGGCGTTTGTGCCAGGATTACAAACGGAAATAAAAAAGCTAAAAGTAGTTTTGCTTTCATAATTGCATACCTTAAGTATTAAAGGTATGCAATTTTATTTATATGGGTTTGGGTTGGTTTGTTAGATGCGTTTAGATTTTAGATTGTATCTAAACCTAATTCTTTTAAAAATGCATTATGCTCTTTTAAGGCTTTAGAAGCTTCCTTTTCTATATCAACTAATTTCTCATTTACTTCTTTTAAATTAATTATAGCTTCAGGTTTTGCAGTGCTTACATACCTTGATATATTTAGGTTAAAATCGTTTTTCTCAATTTCAGCCATTGAAACTCTACGTGCATATCTTTCTATTTTTTCTGGACGCTCGATATAGGTATCTATAATTTTCTTAATATCATTAGGTTCTTTGTCATTCGGCTCGCCATCTATTGTGCCATCACGTAAAACATTTTGACGTTTTTCTTTTTTATAATGCTCACTTGCATTAATAAATAGCACATCATCATCCTTTTTGCATTTCTTTAATACCAATATGCAAACAGGAATTCCGGTAGAAAAGAATAAGTTTGAAGGTAAACCTATAACCGTATCGATGTTACCATCTTTTAGTAATTTTTCTCTAATACGTTGCTCTGCGCCGCCTCTAAACAATACGCCATGTGGTAGAATAATAGCCATTGTGCCTTCATCACTTAAAAAGTGAAAGCCGTGTAGAAGAAACGCAAAATCTGCTGCTGATTTAGGTGCTAAACCATAATTTTTAAAGCGGAAACTTTCGCCCATGGCTTCTGATGCATCCCAACGTAAACTAAATGGTGGGTTTGCGACTATAGCATCAAACACTACTTTTTTAGCTGGGTTCATTTCATTTAAAATATCCCAGTCATTTTTTAGTGTGTCTCCATGAAATATTTCGAATTCTGAACTTTTAACACCATGTAAAAGCATGTTCATTCGCGCCAAGTTGTACGTTGTTACATTTAATTCTTGGCCATATATTCTACTGATTGTACCACCTCCTTTTTCAATTTTATTTTTTACGTTTAACAGTAAGGAACCAGAACCACAAGCGAAATCGAGGACTTTATTAATTTTATTCTTTTTACCTGCTTTTGGGTTTTGACTATCTAAAGTTACTATTTCGGATAGAATGGTAGATAATTGTTGTGGGGTATAAAACTCACCTGCTTTTTTACCTGAACCCGCTGCGAACTGCCCAATTAAATACTCATAAGCATCACCTAACGTATCACTATCAGTAGAAAAGCCAGCAATACCTTCTGCAATTTTTTGAATTATGGTACACAGTTTCTTGTTTCTATCGTCATAGTTTTTGCCTAGCTTTTCAGAGTCTAGATTGATTTCGGAGAATAGGCCTTTAAAAGAACTCTCAAATGATTCATTTTCTATGTACTTAAACCCTTTTTGAAGAGTCAGTAATAAATCGTTATTCTGTGTGCGTGCTAATTCTGAAATACTTCCCCATAAGTAATTTGGTTTTATAACATAATGCACTTTTCTGCGCATTTGTTTTTCAAAAGGTTCAATATCATCTGGATTATCTTCATACCATACAGAAAGTGGTGTGCGTTTGTCTGTTTCCTTTAGTTTTGGATAGTCTGAACCTAATTCTTTTTTTACAGACGTTTCGTAATTGTCTGATAGGTAGCGTAAAAAAAGGAATGAAAGCATATAATCGCGAAAGTCATCCGCATTCATTGCACCTCTTAAATCGTTTGCTATATCCCAAAGGGTTTTACCTAATTCTTCTTGTTTTTGTTTTGCTGTCATTTCTATGCGTGTAAAACGAATTTATACTTATTTTGTATGGCGTCAAATATTTCTAATATTAGTTTTTTGTTATCTGGAACAGGTTCTATAAGTTTATATCTGAATACAGAATTGTGTGCCATAATATTCACTATTTGTGCTAGTTTTTCTGCATTTGAAAAGCCTATTTCTTTTAAAACGTGAGAAAAATTTCTAACGCCAAGAAAAGAGCTAATATTTTCTAATATTTGTCTTAATAAAGCAAAGTGATAAACATATATTTGGTCTTTATCTTTAGCTTCTTGTATGACCCTTAATAATTCTAAATGGTATAAAAACACCTCTTTTCTTGGGCCAACTAATTCAATAGTGCCATTATTGTTTTTTAGTTTATAAATATCAACTTGTTGTTGATAACGTGATGCTTTTTCGCCCCTGGTTAACCAATCTGCTAAAACAGAAAAGAAACCAATATGGTGGGTCGTTATTATTATTTTTCTTTTTTTGAAATGTTTGTCTATTAAATCTATTAAAGATGAAACAGTAACAAATATATTATGGTCGTCAAGACTTGAAACAGGATCGTCTATAAAAAAATGTGTTGATTGCTTCTCGTCTCCAGTCCAACCTTCAACTTCAAATAAAGCTAGGAAGAAACTCCAAACAAATATTTGTTCTTCACCTCTTGAGATTTTTATAGGTATGTCTATTTCTTCATTTTTATTTTCTGTTTTTTGTTCTTCACTTTCTGGTTGCTCGACATCACCTTTATCATCATCTTCATCTTCTTTTTTATTATAAAACCTAATACACTTTATACCATCATTTAAATCTTCAAAGTACTCGAACCGATAATCAAATTTAGGTTGGTAAGAAGCTAGTTTGTTTTGTAGGTTAATTTCATCTAACAAGGGATGGTACTGATTAAGATTACTTTTTGTAAGTTTTAGATTTATATCTGAACCATTGTTTTCTTCATCGTTATCCCAATTGAATAAATCTTCACTATAGGCATTGTAATATACGCCTGAATGACTACCTCCGTTATTGGTTTTAGTAGCATTCTTATACGCTACGGACAATCTTGTTTTACCAGTACCATTAAAAGCATATATAAGGTTTATGTTTTTTTCTAAACCAACTAACTTGTTGGCAATATCACTTATATTTTTATCAAATTTTTTACTCATGCTTCAACATCATTTACATCTGGGAATAATTGCTGAAGTAAGCCTTTTTTGTGTTTTTTTAAAGCTTTTATGTTTTCAGCTTGTGCGGTAATTAATTCATCTAATGAAAATAGACATTGAGCAATCTTTAGCTGCTCTTCAATTTCTGGAATATAAATATTAAAGCTTGTTAAAACTTCTTTTGTAATTGTCTTTATTATACCTCCTGGTGCTTTCTGTTTTTCTATTTCAAATAATATTTGAATAACATAAGCAAAAAACAATTTGTCAATTTGCGTATAGAACTCTTCAAATAAAAGTAAAGTTCTATCAATATAAGCATCATATTGTGTTATTGCAACTCTACCAATGGAACCTTGGATCGTTATTATTACAGTGCCTTTTTTTATATAAACACTTTGTTTAGCTGCTATATCACTAATTTTTCTTTTAGTTTTTGGCTTTAATTTAAGGTTCGTATCAACATCATAAACTTGAACAAAAGGTATTCCATTTTCATCATCATACCATTCAGACCTTCCATAAGGTTGAGGGAAGCTACCTCTTCTGAATTTAGCTACATTACCTAAAGTAGTTTCTTTCCAATCTCCATCATTTTTAAATTTAGGAAAACGATATTGTGGTGTGGTTTCTCCATTGATTGGAAATAGTTGTTGTAATAAGCCTTTTTTGTGGGCTTTTAAATGGGCTAGTTTTGCGGTTTCTGCAGTTATTAGATTATCTATAGATGATATGAAATTAACAATTTTTTCTTGTTCCTCTAATTTAGGAATATATACTTCTATTTTGTCTATTATAATTCGCGACAAACTTGGTACGCCGCCAGCTTCATTGTAGGTAAGCCAATTAATATTTTGAAACAGTAGATAAACAAATTCCGGGGAACAATCTTTAAATGAATGAGTATAAAAAAGAGTGTCTACAGTCCAAAATTTTCCAGAAAGAAGCATAGGTTTATTTATTGTACCTTTTCTACCAATACAAGCACTTTTGCCATCATATAAAAAATCATTTACGGAAAGCATATAACCGCCAGTTCCATATACCGGGATATCACCATTACCTAAATGTTTGTAATCGCGCCCGCATCCAATTTTAAAAAGTTTTGCAAATTGTTTTTTTTTCCATTCTTCTAAATTTTTAAATTCATGAAAACGCAATTCAGGTACTGTCTTTGTTTTCTTGTTATTCATAAGCGTTTAATCCTGATATTTCCCGCCCTTGGGCTAGTTTATTTAATAAAGGCACTAGATCTTCCATTAAAGCCAATTCTTTTATTCTACGGTCTTTCCAGCCTAATTCTAGAGGTGCTAATAAATCTGTAAGCTTTTCGCCGTCAAAAATCATACGGTTCATAATACTATCGATAAAAGCTTTTAAGTTATCTAATTCAATCGTGTGTTTTTGCGCTATTTCACGTAATTCATTTGCTGCTTTTTCTGCTTTAAATATTTCATAGCCTTCACGTATATCTTTTTCGTTTAAACCACTACCCATTTCTAACGTGTTTATATAGGCAATAATATCATCGCGTTCCTCTAATAAATTGGCACTAGAGCTTAATAAGTTTATTAGCTCTTGACGTGTCATTTTATGTTTAGACGGTTTGTCTTGGGTGTATTTAGCAATTAAACCAATAATATAGTCGTAATCTATTATTGCGGAAGAAAATAGTACAAACTCAAAGTCTAATTGCTGTACGTTTTCTGGGGCTTTATCTCCTTTTTTGTTTTGCTGTGCTTGTAAACGTTTTGCTGTATCTAAATAGACCGATTTGAATGAACGTAAATCATCATCGGGTAATAGCGCTTCAATAGTTTCGGTTTGCGTTTCTTGTAGGTCTGTATATTGATCTAGTTGGGTTTTATACCGTTGTACTTCTTTGAATGCATTGATAAAACCTGCGCGTGCCTCATCTCCTTTTAGGTTACTAACCTCGGAAGGCTTACAATTTAAACCTTTGGCCTCCATGAACTGATTTAAATTTGCTACTGCCTCTTTGTATTTTTCGATTACTTTAGGAGCTGCATCTACTAGCCAAATTTCTTTTGCCTTTTCTATTTTAGCGCCAGAGAAGCGTATCATTGCTTTATCTACTTCCTCTTCCTGGTCTCTAAAAACTAAAATGTTTCCGTAAGGCTTGGTATCGTTTATTACACGATTAGTACGTGAATATGCTTGAATTAACCCATGGTATTTTAAATTTTTATCTACGTATAATGTGTTGAGGTATTTAGAGTCGAAGCCTGTTAAAAGCATATCTACTACTATTAAAACGTCTATTTTGTTTTTATGGGGATAATCTGCGTTTGTATATTTTTGGTCCTTTACGCGTTGTTGTACGTCTTGATAGTATAAATCGAATTCGACAATACGGTGGTTTGTTTCGTATTGCTTATTGTAGTCTGAAATGATTGCTGTTAAGGCTTCTTTCTTTTTATTTGGCTCTACCTCATTGTCTGCTTTTTCTTGTGCTAAATCGTCTTGTAGTTGCTGGATGTCTTTATTTCCTTCTGCAGGAGGCGAAAACACGCATGCAATATGTAAGGGTTGATAATCTTCATCTTCGTTTAATTTCTCTGCTTGTAACTTTTTAAACAATTCGTAATACTGAATTGCATCATTTATAGACGATGTTGCTAAAACACCATTGAAACGTTTAGAGTGTGTTGCTTTTAGGTGTTTGCTTAATATTGCGTTGGTAACAGCTAATTTATGTAAATCGTCTCCGACGGTTGCCTTTCCATCGGGCTTAAAATAGTCGATATGGAAACGCAATACATTTTTATCATCTATGGCATTGGTAATCGTGTATGCATGCAATTCTTTTTGAAAAACGTCCTCTGTGGTTTTGTAGGTTGCTTGTTTTCCTTCGATTGTTTTATAGGTTGCATTTTCTTCAAAAATTGGTGTTCCAGTAAAACCAAAGAGTTGTGCTTTAGGAAAAAACTCTACAATGGCCTTATGATTTTCACCAAATTGGGAACGGTGACATTCATCAAAAATAAAGACAACGCGTTTGTTACTTAATGGCTCCAATTGTTCTTTATAATTTCTGTCATTTTTAGAATCTAAAGCTAGTCCTAATTTTTGAATGGTTGTGACGATTACCTTATCGGCATAATCAGCAGATAACATGCGATTAACCAATGTTTTCGTATTGGTGTTTTCCTCTACACTTCCTTCTTGAAATTTATTGAATTCCTCCCTTGTTTGTCTGTCTAAATCTTTTCTATCTACAACGAATAGGCATTTTTCAATATCGTCATTATCTTTTAAAAGTGTTGAAGCTTTAAAAGAGGTTAGTGTTTTTCCACTTCCGGTTGTGTGCCATATATATCCATTTCCGCGATCTTGCTCTATACAATCGACAATGGCTTTAACGGCATACACTTGATATGGCCGCATGACTAATATTTTTTGTTCGGTTTCTACTAAAACCATATAGCGACTAATCATTTCACCTAGCGTGCATTTAGCTAAAAACTTATCGGTGAAATCGTCTAGGTGGTCTATTTTAGAGTTGTCCTCTTTGGCTAACGTGTAGACAGGTAAAAACTGCTCGTCTGCATTAAAAGCAAAGTGCTTATTGTTGTTATTAGAGAAGTAAAAAGTTCTTGTTTTATTACTGACTATAAATAACTGCATAAAACACATTAACGAATTGGTATAGCCGTTACCTGGGTCTTTTTTATAGTCTACAATTTGTTGCATGGCACGATTAGGGCTAATCTGCAAGGTTTTTAATTCTATTTGTACTACGGGTACGCCGTTAATAAGCAAGATAACATCATATCGGTGGTTGCTACTTTCCGTATTCATCCGAAGTTGATTGATAACTTCAAAGTCATTTTTGCACCAATCTTTTATATTTACTAACGTATAGTGTAGGGGTGTGCCATCTTCTCTAGTAAAAGTATTTGTTTTTCTTAAATAATTAGAGGCTTTAAAAACATCTGGATTTATTATTTCCGTTAGTAGTTTTTCAAATTCGGCATCGGTTAATTTCACTCTATTGAGTGCTTCAAACTTTTGTCTGAAATTTAATTCTAGCGCTTCTCTAGATCTTATATCTGTACGATAAGTATATTTTAGGTCTGATAATCTTTCGATTAATTCGTCTTCTATTTGTTGTTCTTTGGTCATTAATTTTTCTTTATCAATGCTTATGCTTTGGTTGGTGTGAATTTAATAATTGACTTGTGGCTATGATATATTTACTAGTTAAGTTGAATTTTAATTCCAATTTACTAAAGTAAAGAACATTTTGGATATAGGGGGTGAAAATGGGTTAAAATGGGGGTAAATGTGAGTGCTTGGAGGGTAGATGCGTTATTTGTTGTGGTTTTTATGTTGGTAAAAAAGTGTTTGGTTAGGTTGGTATTAGTACTGACGTAACCCTTTTTAATAGTTCTAGGTATTCGTTGAAGTCACTTTCTTGAATCAAAGATGGTCTATATTGTTCTGGAGGGAAATGAGAAAGCGCATTTCTTATCTTTCCCCATTCAAGCAATTCATTATAATCCTCTGGCTTTATTTTTCTCGAAACTTTCCTAGTGTAATCAAGTTTTGATTTTAATCCATGCATGTTTTTATTAGGAAAAAACTCCTGCTTTAGAATGCCCTCAAATATTCCTTGTAAACGCCAAATTCCAAAATGCCAAATAAATAAATTGTCGACATAAGCATAGTAATTTAAGTCCGCAATTGCTTCAGAGTCAATTTTTTGAATTTCCAGTTCTTTAGCTTTAATTTCAATTTGTTTATTCCTGTCCTTAATTATTTCATTGATTAGCCTCTTTGTATAGTCATAGTCTGTAATAGATAAGCCGTATATATGCCAATTAGTGTTCTTCAGTTCTTCTCTCACTACATGTCTTATTTTTTAAAAGTTGTGTTAAAATATTTTATATACATAGTTCGAAGCCATCGTTATCCTAGTTTTTTTACACTTTCGACATCAAAATCTTCTTCTGATAATTGGGGAAGGACTGAACGCAATCCTTTCGGAAATTAGATAAGGAACGGAAATATCTGTAGCCTTTTCTTAAAGTACGAAATAGTTCCAATTGTTGTAAAGAGCGATTGGAAAGATGGGTTGCGAACCGCCGTATACGAGACCCGTACGTACGGTGGTGTGAGAGGCGCACCGTGGGCTTATTACTCACGGCCGTCTACTCGATTGTAAACAGTGCTTTCTTTCAGTTAATGGCAATCAATATACTCAATTTTCCAGAACCTTTATTGGTCTCTATTTTAAATGTATAACTCTTAAAATCCCATTCTCGTCCATTCCAATTATTGGATTGTATTAAATCTTTTTCTTTTTCCCATTCAAACTTTTCCTTGAAATATTTATCAGCTCCGAATATTTCTACAGCATTATTAGTTACTAACTCATATTCTCTTATAAAAGTGAAACTGGAATAGTTCTTCGTTTTTCTGTAAAAGTATAAATAGCTTTTACCATCTTCTTGAATGTTATCAATTCTATTGAAAAAGCCTAAATAATTATGAAAGGGTTTAATTGTATTGGTATTTCGATTTATATCGATTGATTTATAAGAATCCACAATAAGACCATTTTTTAAATCATTTAATAATAGTTCAGAAAAAGAATTTTGGTCTTTTTCAACTTTTTCCACAATGAAGTCAAATGAACTTATAAAATCATCAACGTGCATAACTTTTGTGTCAATTTCTAAAAGTTTGTAAAGTGCTCTTGTTTTTTTAAGAAAACCAGCATCATCAGATACTACACAATCGCAGTAAGCTCCATAATAACTATGAATTCCATCATTAAGCATATTATTAAATCTTACGCTTTTTGATGGTTCTTTGCTGATGCCCAATAAGTCAAGTGTAAAATATGCGTTAGTGAAAAAATCATATTTTGATATTTCCTTGTCGCCATTTGGATTAAGGTTACTATTCACATATTCAATAAATGTTTTTTGAAGATATGAATCTTTTAAGTCTTCGTTAAAATTGATTTCGTCATAATCGATTGTGAATTTTCCGTTGTTGAAATGCTTGTCCGTTACGTTTCTTAAACCTTTATATACAGTTTTATCTTCCTGCATATTTTTAAGCATACCCATAAAATGTTCACTCCATTGCATTAAAGACATAGGTTCTTGTCCAAATGGTATTAATTTGGTTAAAGGGTCAGTGATTTCAGAATCAACATCTTTTAATTCGGGAAAATTGAAATCCAATTTAGTATCAGTAAATATTTTCTTTGCAGATTCAATTTTCTCTTTATCTTCAACACTTAAATCGCTTGTGTCGAAATTTAGAATGCTTGAAAAGTCAATTTCGTCAGAATCTTCTTCGACATCGGCAAATGCTTCAAGTGGTCTTGCTAAATAACAAGATGTCTTCTTCTCGATTGCGTGATATGATAAGTAGTTATCATTAACAATAGTATCAATAAATTCTAATTCGGAATATTTAATATTTGTTTTGTCATTTTTTAAATCAAGAAGATGTGCGTGTGAATAACAAAACAAGCTGGCTTTTTGAGTTCTAATTTTATCTAATAATTTGACATATTGACTCTTTTCTCTTTTAAAAAGATGACTGAAAATTTGTTTGTCAAAATATATTCTTACCATTCGGGCAGTTTTTTCAGCATTGTTTACAACGGTTTCGTATAAGAATAGTTGCGGTTTTGTACGCGAGGATTTTCCGAAGGAAAATCAGACGTAACAAAATTGCAACGACCTTTGGTTAAGCACTAATGTAGCAATTATTTTTATACGGTGTTGGGCGTAGTTTTTTAATTCATTATTCCCCAAACTATTCCGATTATTGTGGCAATTCCGACTATCAAAGTTATTATTACGGTGGCTTTACTCCAACTCGATTCTTTAGTCTCTTTCTGATTTCCAATCGATTGATTCTTTATTTTACTCTTTTTATTTATAATTACGTTCTCCGCATTGAATATACTCTTTTTTTGTTCCTTAACTTTCATTTTTTCATTTATCCAATCGATTAATATTTGCTCCAAACTTTCATAGTCAAAGTTCTTCTTTTTTGATTCCTTGCGTTTTTTGACTACAGATAAAATTTGGTATTTAATGTGTTTGTAAAATTCCGTTTTTTCTCCTTTGAAATAGTAAAGATGGTATTCAATGAAACTTGTGCATTTATATAATGGATTAAATCTCTCTAAAAAATCAACAAATTGATTATCTAAAAAATTATTGATTGTTCTGAACTTTTCATTTTCTGAATAGTTTAGTTTATTCGTAGCGTAGAGAATAGATGGATAAAGACTTATTTCAAATTGGTCAGTTTTTGGGTTTTTAGCAGTATAGTTTTTAGTCCATTTTCCATTAGAAACCAAGTGAGCTTCTTCCATCAAAATTTCAGCTAATTCGTCTTCATTTTCTCCGTTATATTGTTTGTTCGGTAAGTGAACTTTATAATAATTATGATGCTTTATCATTCTTATACGATTTTTCTCAAATTACGCCCAACGTGTTATATAAGCACTAATATAATCGTTTTAACCAATTATAGATGGGATATCGATAATTTTGTACCATATTATTCATTTTTCAAAAATTAATTATTTGAATATGAGGAAAGCTTCTAGTTAGTTATTGTGTAATACTAAAAGTTTCAAAATACGATTTCATGTCGTAAGCATTAATTAGGTTGGTGTTTTTTGGATATTGTTTTATTGTTAGGTGATTAATTTTTGAATAGGCTAGATGCTCACCTAAAAGATCTTCTAGCATTATGGTGATAGCTTGTTGTAGAAGTTGTTGTGGGTGCTTCCAGTATTCTGTTAGATAAACTGTGATATCAAACTTTTGAGTTATTGAGCAGTAATTGGTTGGCAGGAAATAGAGGTCGCTAATTTTTATTTTTAGGTTTTGAAACTCGTATAGAGAATCATTTCCGGAGACAATTTTATCGAGGTTTTGTCTTGGTTTTATGGATGCTGTAAATTTCCAACCCGGAAGCTTGGGTGCTTTGCAAATAAGATTTGCTGCATAAAGGATTAGGCTTTTATTGCCATTGGTTGTGATTATTAGTTGCTGTATAGATTTTTTAGCGGAAGGACCGATAAGAACAAAGCTTAAATTGTTGCAGTAGTTGTTGAGGTTTGTTTGGAGGTTATAATACAGTACTTCATTGTCTGTTAATTGTTGTGGTTTTAAGTGATGAGAGCTTGGGGAAATAGGTTTCTGCTGCTGCAGGAATTTGTGTTGGTTTTCTATAAACCAATTCCAGAACGTGTTTGGGTTTTTCATAGTTTTGAATGTGTTAGAATGATTTAAAGGCGCTTATCAGCTGAATTTTTATCAAAAGCCAATAGATTAAACATGGTTCGCATCCTGGAGCGGACGCGGTTTCCATAGCGTTCTTCTATTTCTATGGCGTTGAGGTTTGTGGTAGCGTGGGTTTTGAAATGGTTATGGGGTGTTGATTTTTTTGTAGTTGGGCTAGGGGATCCCCACTTTCGTGAGGATTGGTGACTACGCAGGGATATTTCATACCGGGATAACAAAATTTCGCCCATGACATTGCAATCTTTGCCGTAGTGTCTTCCGGTTGGTTCCACGCCCAGATCGTCAAAACAGTAAAAGTCGTCATTGCCATAATCTTCGATGGTTTTATAGCCCAGGTGATTGAAACTGAAAACCGCATTGCGACATGGAATTATTTTATAAGCGCGACGATGAGGTGTTAGGTGTCGTAAAAGTTTCATTAAACTTGTTTTACCACAACCTACCGGGCCGGTTAGTAAAACACCTTTGTTCGGGTCGATACCGAATTTGGCGCAATAGTCTAAATCTTGAATGGTGTAGATGCAGAGTTTAAACAGAATGGCGTGATCTTCCTTATGAATTTTGAATTGCTGGCCAAACAATAACTTTCCTTTGGCTTCCAGATAGATTAGAATTTTTTGGAAATCGTAATGGATGCAGTTTTTATCTATCTCGCCTAATTGGTAATTGATACCGCCTTCGGTTATGATATTTGGTTTTAGATTTTTCATGCTAATGTGTGTTAAAGCGGTTGGTTGTAGTTTTTATTTTTTGTGGTGTGGAGATTATCGCTTTCGCGAACATTTAGGTTGTCCTTGTTTTGGAGCCTTTCGACTGCGCTCAAGGTGACAGCTTTTTCGTTTTTGATTTCTTCGGCTTTTAGCATCCAGTTTTGAGCTGTTGCTTGCCAATTGACAATTTTAGTTTTTCCACCTAATTTCCAACCGATGCTTTGGTAGTAATTGTAAAATTTTTGGGCTTCGGTAGTGGGCCATTTTTTTGATTTAAAAAATTCAATAACTATTTTTACATTTTTTGGCTCTGTTAGTTTATAGAGTTTATTATTGTTTTCTATTTGTTTATTATGTTTATATATACGTACCAGTGCTTGTACTTGATTTGGGACAGTTAAGTCCACTGCTTGTCCTTGATTTGGGACGGTTAAGTCCACTGCTTGTTTCAGTACTTGTCTTGAATTTGAGACAATTGATTCATTAGGGTATTTCTGCGTATTTTTATCAGAAGCCGCATCAAGTACGGGGTGAAAAATTAGCATGTTAATTTGAGAGCCTTTGAATGGGTTGTGGGAGGGATTGTAAACCAGATATTTATAGTGGTTTAATTCCTTGACACATCTGTGATAGGTGGATTTAGAGCCTATTTTGGATAGATTCATTACTTCTTCCCGATTGACATGGAACTGTTCTGGAAACCGGTTGTGATTCCATAGTTGGAAAAATGCCATATACAAACTGACATGGGTTGGATTTAACCTGTTGTCTTTAGAGAACTGTTGAAATACCGCTTGTAAATGAAGTATGTAATTTACCTTCGTCATTTAGAGAGTGTGTTTTGATTCCACATAATTGCGGATAGAGCGAGAATTAAGGTGTTTTCAGGTTGATTTATTGCTGTTGAGAATGCGAATAATCTCATCGTACTCATACAGTATAATACCACCAATTTTAGTGTAGGGAATGGTTCCGTTAATTCTTAAATTTTGAATGGTACCTGGGCTAATTTGGAGTAATTCCATAACCTCTCCCGATTTGAGGTATTTTTTTATTTGGTTTGGTGTTTGAGCATTTTCATTTAGAAGTTTTTTAAGCTCATTAAATAATTCTAATTTAAAATCGTAGAGATCTTCTGTGGTAATAATTGTTGCTGCCATTGTAAAAGCGTTTTAATGATTAATATTAATCCCTTGTGAATATGGGTTTGATTAAAGGGCTATTAATTTGGTTCGTTTTTTAAATAATAGCACTTGTTTTGATTTGACTTTCGTTTTACAAAGCTGTTAATTATTATTGAGAATACTTCGGTATGCGTTCGGTACTACCGAAAGTGTTTAATGACTAGAAGCGCCTTAAGACTCTGTTTGCTATATAGTTAAAACTGTTCATCTTCTAGTTTTATTTTCTTTACTAGATTGCGCTTTAGTTTGTTTATGAATTTTGTTTGAAGGTTTGCTCTGCCTTTTATTTCGGCATAAACTTTATATGGGCTTCCCAATTTTATATTGAATGTTTTTTCTAGGGCTTGGGTTATTTTACTGATTTCTATATGACCATTACTTATAACTTTAGAGGCATGCAATGCATATATTAATTCTATTAAATCGGTTTTAGACCCCGACCAAAATAAATTAGTAAGCATGGATTGCTCTGATTGTTCAATTCCGTTAGTTTCCAGTTTGGAGAGTGTATTTTTGTAATAATCGGTTAATAAATCAAATGCCACTACTTGCGACATAAGATTGTCGTGATTAGTAGAGAAGTTTGGATTAAGGAAATAATCCGAGTCGTCGAAGTTGAGTTCTAGCTGACTGTTACTCCTTAAAAAATAAATATTGTCGAATGCCGTTTGTTTATGCCTGACGTATCGCCAAAAGTATAAGTTTTTCTTTTTTTGGCTTTCAAGATTACTTAAAGCATCTCGTAGATATTTTTTCTGTTTTCTAATATCTACTTTTGGCCTTTCAAGTTGGTAATTGTGTACTTCGATAAAAAATTTTAGTCTACCAAAAATGAAAGGTTTGGTTCTTTTGAAAAAAAGGATTTCATCTTCTGGACATAAAAAATAGCTTTCTTTTTGAATCAGAATGCAAAGCTGATACAGGGTTTTTTTTGATAAATTGATTCCTATTTTTAAATCTTCTAGGTTCGTAAGGTTTAAATAATCTAAATTTTCAATTTGTTTTACGTAGGTTTTTTTGATTTTATTAATGAATTCCATTGGGGCTGGTTTTTATTAAAATACACTAACAAATTATAGAAGTAATTTAAAATATCAAAATTTATACGTATTTATAGTTGATATTTAATGAGTTACTACTTTTGCTTGGCTCTTTTTGTTTCTCATTATGGCTCTTTGTTTCTAGAATAGATTTTAGCTGATTCATGTCTGAACTTACTTTATTTTCTAGAACACGGGCATATATTTGAGTGGTCGTAATTTTGGTATGTCCCAGTATTTTTGATACCGTTTCAATAGGTACGCCATTTGATAGGGTTATCGTTGTTGCAAAAGTATGGCGCGCCATGTGAAAGGTTAGATTTTTTTTAATTCCGACGAAGTTTGCCACTTCTTTTAAATACATATTTAGCTTTTCGTTTGATAATTTTGGCAGTAAGGATTCGGAGACTACTGTTACCGGGTGGTCTTTGTATTTCTGAATGATTTCTAGTGCTTGGGGTAGTAGTGGTACCTTTACAACAGTATCTGTTTTTTGTCGTTTGGTTATTATCCAATTATTACCATCGATACCCATTACCATATTATCTGGAGTTAATGCCATAACATCCACATAGCTAATGCCGGTATAACAGCTGAAAATGAATAGGTCGCGTACGCGATCTAGTCTATCAGAAATGAATTCTTTTTTCTCTAAATTATATAATTCGTTTTCGGAGAGGAATTCTCTATTGGTTTTTTCAAAGGACATTCTAAAGCGTACAAAAGGATCTTTATCAATCCATTCCATGTGAAAAGCCAAAGTGATCATTTTGCGTAATCGCTGAATGTGTTTCATCACGGTATTATTACCTAATGCTTTTGGGTGTCCAACTGGGTATAAATTGGAAAGATACATTTGGAAGTCAGATAAGAATTGAAAATTGAGCTGCTTTAAATAAATGTCGCTCGTATGTTTCTTTTTCTTTAAAAACTTTTTTACGTAGGACTCGGTAACACCGAAGTTTCTAATAGAACCCGGAGCGAGTGTGTTGGAAATTTTTTGATTGTGATATTCTATAATTTCAATGATGGTTTTGCCTTCATCAATATCGGTATTGGTGTAATGCGACTTTATTAATTGCGCCGTAATAAATTGACCTTTGAACTTTAAGTCCTGGTAAATTTGGAAGAGTTGCGATTTTACTTCCTCTAAATATAAATTTGTTTGTTTGGCATGCGCAGTAGTGCCTTTAACCTTTTTCTTTTTTGAATCCCAAATATTAATAGGGACTCTTTTTTTTAAGCTAAAGTTTACGCGTTTACCATCTACGGTAATTCTGATGTAAATAAGTGCTTCATTATTTACTGTTCTAGTGGTTTGTAGCCAATAGATTGTCGAAAATGTGTGTTTTGTTTGCATAGTTGTCGTCTTTTTAAGTACGAAAGTCAAATCAACCGTGCGCATTCAAGTCTGTAGGTTTTTTCTGAAAGTGTCTGCGATCGCAGACACTTTGAAACAGTGTTAACCGAATCGCAGACACTTTAGATCAAATATAGTGAATTTCTATGAATGTCTGAAAAACAAGAAACCGCGTAAATCCTAGGATTTGCGCGGTTTTGGTGCTTTTTAATAAAGCTTCTAGTGACCTCGACTGGATTCAAACCAGTAACCTCTTGAGCCGTAATCAAGTGCGCTATTCAGTTGCGCCACGAGGCCGTTTTTGTGGGTGCAAATATATTCGTTTTTATATTATATGCCAAATAAAATGTCAATTAATCTAAAGCATTTTTTGTTACATATAATTTCCAGCCAAAAATTGCCATTTGAAATTTACTGGCTTTGCTTAAATCCAAACGTTGTTTCGTGAAACTTGGTAGGATGGCCTTGTTCAATTTAGCTAAAAATTTAAAGATTTGTTTTTTCATAGGTTGGCTAAAGAAATATTATTTATTCAAGATGTTAAATTTAAGAATTTAATAATCTATATAATAATTTATCCTACAGTAGTTGCTTACATTTGCAAAAACCCTTTTTTATGAGATGTAATTTACTTTTTATTTTGCTGTTTTTTATTGGATTCCAATCCTTTAGTCAAATTGTTATTAATGAGCTGGATTGTGATACACCAGGTATTGATGATCAGGAGTTTTTAGAACTTAAATCAGACACGCCAAATTTTGATTTAGATGGTTATGTGGTTGTGTTTTTTAACGGTTCTAATTCAGGTAACAACTCGAGTTATTTTACAGTGGATTTAGATGGTTATACAACAGACGAAAATGGATTATTGCTTATAGGTAGTGATTCGGTAACGCCTTTTCCGCAACTTTTAATTGCGGCAAACACCATTCAAAATGGACCAGATGCAGTGGCCATTTATCTAGGAAGCGATTTTGATTTTCCCGAAGAAACGGTAGCAACCATTGATAATCTAATTGATGTTCTATTATATGATACATCAGATGCTGATGACGACGATATGATTGCCATTTTTAGTGCACATCCAAATTTTACAGACATTCAACAAATAAATGAAGGTCCTGGTAATAATACGAATTCCATTCAACGAAATAATGATGGCACTTACACATCAACAACACCAACACCTCGTGCTTTAAATGATGGTAGTGGAATAATTTTTAATAGTATTGCCATTTCAACGGATGCTGAACAATACCAAGAAGACAATACAATAACGATTACGTTTACAGCCCAAATTAATGTAACGGCAGATGCAACATTTTCTTTTTCTATGGATAATGGCGGATTTAATGCGGCAGATTTTACAGGGAACACTACAGTCACTATTCCTAACGGACAAAACACGGTTTCAACAATTATTTCACTGATTGATGATGGCGTGGACGAAGGTGATGAAGAGCCACTTATTAAATTTGTAAACTTACCTTCACCATACATTCCGTTTAATAATTATATCAAATTGCGGGTTATTGATAACGATTTTACACAAGCTAATTTCGGAACACCCTTAAATTCTACTTTTGGAAACGTTGCAAGTACACAGCCCAACGGTTATTATGATAGTTTAGATAATTTGTCTGATGCCAATTTAAAACAAGCCTTGCAAGATATTATTTCAGATCCTGCTGTCGTGCGTGCACAAACGTACACAGATGTTATTGATATTTTAAAAGAAGCCGATCAGAACCCTGAAAATAGCAATGAAGTGTGGTTGGTGTATAAAGAACAAGGTCGTGCTAAATTGGATTATCAATTAAGTTCAGTAAGCACCGGTAAATGGAATCGTGAGCACACGTTTCCAAGATCTAGAGCTGGTTATTATAGTATTGAAGAAGATGAAGTAGCTGACGGAAAAGACATTTTTTGGACAACTAAAGCCGATTCATTACGTCATGGAAATTCTGATGCACATGCATTACGAGCAGCGGATGGACCTGAAAATAGCTCAAGAGGAAATCAGTTTTATGGCGAGTATACAGGACCTACGGGAACTTTAGGAGGTTTTAAAGGTGATGTAGCTCGAGGTGTATTTTATTTAGCTATTCGTTATAATGGATTGGATATTGTAAATGGTTATCCTGATGGAAACGTTGGGCAATTTGGGGATTTACAAACTCTTTTAGAATGGCACCGAAATGATCCGCCAGACGATTTTGAAATGAATAGAAACAATATAATCTATACATGGCAATATAACAGAAACCCGTTTATAGATCAGCCGGATTTAGTAGAGTATCTTTGGGGAGATAATTTAGGTGAAGCATGGGTTCAGCCTTTGAGTATTGATGAAAACATGTTGGAATCTATTGTGGTTTACCCTAATCCAACTTCAGGACGCGTATATATTAAAGGACTAAATAATAGTGCTAATGCAACGGTTTATTCTATGGATGGAAGAGCATTGTTTACAAAAACAATTGCCAATTCATATCTAGACTTAAATCTATCAAGTGGTATGTATCTATTACAAATTACTTCTGAAGATAAAACAACTATCAAAAAAATTATGGTTGATTAATTATAAAATCAAGCAAAAACGCAAAGCCCAAACAATATCTGTTTGGGCTTTTTTGTGCTTTTAATAAACTCATTATTACTGATTTTTGGTCGTAACAATTATGACACCATGCTTGCCTTTTTCACCATATTTTGCTTTTGCCATTTCTGGTTTTAAAACATTTACATCTTTTATATTATCTGGAGTAATGGCTTCCATGTCTTTTCTTGTGGATTCTTTTCCGTTAATGAGTATTAATACGGTTTCGGGAATCTCCATAAGTTTCGTGTCTGTTTCTCCTGTCGAAATAATAATAACACCATCCTTACCTTTATCACCATATTTTTTAAGTTGATCTTTATTTTTAATAACATTGGTTTTAATAATCGTATTTGGGTCAATTTGATCCATTTCTTTAAGGGTTATTTCCTTGTTATTTAATAGAATGAGAGGTTTGGTTTCAGTAGTAAATGAATTGTTTTTATTAGAATTGGAATCCTTTGCCTCAAAAGTGGTTTTTCCTTCAAAAATAATAACGCCATCTTTTCCATCTTCACCGTAACGTTTTAAACCTTCTGTTTTATTAACAATCGTGACGCTTTCGGCATGATAGGTTTTTTTTATGAAATCACCTTTCTTATATTGTTTGCCATTTATAATGTAAAGCGGGTTTTTACCCAAGCCATCATCTTCGCCAATAATTTTTTTAGACCCTAATCGCGTGGTAGCAGTTTTTCCAAAGGTGATCCGGTCTTTACTCACCCGCGTTGTTTCATCATCAGAAAATTGAAACAGAATATCTTTTTCATCTTCGGAAAGTGCTATTGAAAACGGCTTAATGGTTTCGGACTTGTCAAGTCCAACTGTCATGCGTTTTATAAATTTCGTACCACCATCATGATTCGTTCGGATTGTAACTTCTTTAATGGTGTTATCAATATTTCTTGAAATCGCCGTGAATTTGATTTTTGCCGCTTTATCAGAAAAATAGCTCTCAATATCTTTTAATTCCGAATTGCTTGTGTTTGCTGAAACCGTAAAGGTTTTAAACAAGTTTGTGTTTTGGGAAGCAGTTTCGCTAACATAGACCGTTTTCGTGTTGAAACTCATAAGAAATAAGGCCAAAGCAGGAATGACTAAAGCGTATTTCCATGCTTTAAATGTGTTTGATTTTGATGTGTGTAACATAACGATTCGTTTTTTGATTAATGAATTATAAAAATTATTTGCCATCACCAATTGATGAGTTGGTATGCTTGCCTTAAGTAAAAGACGTTGATAGCTTTGTTTGCAATCGGTTTTCGACTGTATATGTTTGTCTGCAATAAATTCTAAATTTTGCTGAAGTGCTTTTTTGTAAAACCAAACGAGCGGATTAAACCAAAATGCAATACAGGAAAGCTGGGAAATAATAACATCTATAGAATGCCATTGCTTAACATGAATGCGCTCATGATTTAAAATGAGTTGCAGTTCGTCATTTTTAAATGAGTTGGGATTAAAAACAATTTTATTAAAAAATGAAAAAGGCGCAATTGTATCTTCTGTTTCTATATAATGAATACCTGCTATTTTTTTTGAAGACTTATTCCGTATTAATTGGAATAGTGACAAGATATTAATGATGAATTTTCCGAAGAAAAATAAAACACCCAAACTATAAAACCAGAACAATATGCTTTCTAAACTAAAGCTTTCTGAAACAATTTGTTCCGTAATTGGCATGTTTGAAACTAATATCGAATTGAAATTTTGTGGAGCAACTTCTGTATAAATGGGAATAACTAGTAATGGAAATAGTAAAGCGATTATTTGGCCGCTTAATAGAAACCAACGGTTAGAATTAAAGAAGGTTTCGCGTTGTAAAAACAAAGTGTAACCAAAGTAAAATATAGCTAATACAGCGGATGCTTTTAGTAAATAGTCCATGCTTATTTGTTTTTCTCAATTAACGCAATTATTTCTTTCAGCTCATCCACGCTTATTTTTTCTTCTTGGGCAAAAAAGGAAACCACGTTTTTATAAGAGCTATTAAAATAGTTGTCAATAGCCGTATTCATAAATTTCTTCTTGTATTGTTCTTTAGTAACAATAGGGAAGTACTCGTGGGTTTTTCCATACGCTTTATAGCTAACATATCCTTTTTCTTCTAAATTTCTAATAATAGTAGAAAGGGTGTTATAGTGTGGTTTTTCCGTTTCAATTTCGGCTAACACGTCTTTTACAAAGGCTTTTTTAAGCGTCCATAAAATGTGCATAATCTCTTCTTCCTTATTCGTTAATTTTTGCATCAAAAGTTTATTTTAATTTCCGCAATAATGGTCATGCATTATTAGTGAACTCAAATGTATAACTATTTTTATAGTTATACAACTGTAAATATAGTTATTTAACGAATTTTTTAGTTTTGATTATAAAATCATTGGAAATAGTATCTTCGCGTCTCAATACATCAGAAATAAAAAGCTGTTTAAATTTAAGTAAAAATGAGTATAGTTTGGATGCTATTAGGTTTAGTATTATTAGTAGTTGGTGGTGAATTTTTGGTTCGATCTTCGGTAGCACTTTCCTTTAAATTTAATATTTCAAAATTAGTAATCGGTATGACGGTTGTGTCTTTTGCAACTTCAGCTCCCGAATTATTGGTTAGTTTACAAGCTGCTTTAGATGGCTCACCAGATATTGCACTCGGGAATGTTATTGGTTCCAACATAGCAAATATTGGACTTGTGTTAGGTATAACAGCCTTTATTTCACCTTTAACGATTGATAAGGATTTCTATAAATTGAATTGGCCCATGATGATGCTGCTTTCTATAGCATTATATTTCATGTTAAGAAGTGGGTTAATCCTAGACTTTAAAGAAGGTTTAGCATTAATGATTTCGCTTGTCATCTTTTTATTTGTATTAATACGTCGTTCTAGAAAGGCAACTGATATTGCTATGGAAACAGATGAAGTGGACGAAACGTTACAAACCACATCAAACTTTAAAGTAATCGTTTGGTTGCTTATTGGAGCTGTTGCTTTATTTTTTGGGAGTGAATGGTTAGTAGTTGGCGCTAAAGATATGGCATTCAGTTTAGGTGTTAGTGAACGCGTTATTTCTGTAACTATGGTGGCTATTGGAACCAGTGTGCCAGAATTAGCAGCATCCGTTATAGCAGCTATGAAAAAGGAAAAAGCTATTTCATTAGGGAATTTAATTGGCTCTAATATTTTTAATATTGCTTCTGTTTTAGGATTAACAGCTATGATACATCCAATTCCTGTTAATAATCCAAATATATTAAGTCAAGATATTTTTTGGATGTTAGGGTTTGCAGCTGTACTTATACCATTAGCATTTCTTCCAAAACGACTGTCTATAGGTCGCTATAAAGGTGCCTTACTTTTGGGTTCTTACATTCTTTTTGTGTATTTAGCTTTTATGGGTGGTAATTAACAGGGTTGAATCCTTGTAAAGTTGATTTATTTTAATTTGACCCCTAAAAAATTAGGGGTCAATGTTGTTTTTTAAAAAAATAGTTTACTTTTGTACTCTAATTATTTAAAAAAACCACACACATGTCCACATTAAGATTTTATGCTATTAAGGAAACGTTGAGTCGTAAGCCTATTAAAATTGAAGAAAATGAACGGCGTTCCGCTATTTTTGGAGCCAACGTTTTTAATGAAGACACCATGCGTCAATACTTAACGAAAGAAGCGTTTGTTAGTGTTATGGATGCTACTCAGAACGGTTCTAAAATTGATCGTCATGTTGCGGATCATATTTCTACTGGTATGAAAGAATGGGCTATTTCTAAAGGTGCTACGCATTACACACATTGGTTTCAACCATTAACAGGAACAACTGCTGAAAAGCATGATGCGTTTTTTGAGCCAATAGGTAATGGTCGCGCTATTGAAAAATTTGGTGGTGGACAATTAGTACAACAAGAACCAGATGCTTCCAGTTTTCCAAATGGTGGAATTAGAAATACGTTTGAAGCTCGTGGTTACACAGCTTGGGATCCTACATCGCCAGCCTTTATTTATGGAACTACCTTATGTATTCCAACCGTTTTTGTATCGTATACAGGTGAAGCTTTGGATTATAAAACACCTTTATTAAGAGCTTTGCAAGCGGTGGACACAGCGGCTGTAGATGTGTGTAAATATTTTGATAAAAATGTTAAGAAAGTAAATGCATCTCTTGGTTGGGAGCAGGAATACTTTTTAGTTGATAGTGCTTTAGCAGCATCAAGACCAGATATTGTTTTAACAGGTCGGACTATGCTTGGGCATTCGCCAGCAAAAGGACAGCAGTTAGACGACCATTATTTTGGAACCATTCCAACACGCGCTATGCAATTCATGCGTGACTTGGAAACCGAGTGTATGTTATTGGGTATTCCAGCAAAAACACGACATAATGAGGTGGCGCCAAATCAGTTTGAGTTAGCACCTGTTTTTGATGAAGCTAATCTAGCCGTAGATCATAACTCCTTATTAATGGACTTAATGCATAAAGTAGGAGAGCGCCATAATTTTAAAGTACTTTTTCATGAAAAACCATACAAGGGTGTTAATGGTTCTGGAAAGCATAATAATTGGAGTTTAACTACAGATACGGGTGTCAATCTTTTTCAACCAGGTAAAACACCCATGAGTAATTTGCAGTTTTTAACCTTCTTTATCAATGCTATTAAAGCGGTTAATGATCATGAGGAAATTATCCGTGCAGCTATCGCGTCAGCAAGTAATGATCACCGCTTAGGAGCAAATGAAGCGCCTCCGGCTATTGTTTCTGTATTTATAGGTGAACAGTTAACAAACGTGTTAAGCGAGTTGCAAAACGTGACCAACGGCAAATTATCACCAGAAGAAAAAACCGACTTAAAACTAAACGTAGTTGGTAAAATCCCTGAAATTTTATTAGATAATACAGATAGAAATAGAACGTCATCATTCGCATTTACAGGTAATAAATTTGAGTTTAGAGCTGTAGGTTCAAAAGCTAATTGTGCAAATCCAATGACCGTTTTAAATACGATTATGGCTAGACAATTAATAGACTTTAAGATAGAGGTTGATGCTTTAATTAAGAAAGAAAGCCTTAAAAAAGATGAAGCTATTTTTAACGTATTGAGAGAGTATATTAAATTATCTCAAAAGGTATTATTTGAAGGAAATGGTTATGGTGAAGAATGGGAAATTGAAGCCAAAAGACGTGGATTAAGCAACCACAAAACAACACCAGAGGCATTAAAAGCTAAAATATCTGAAAAAGCTATAAAACTTTTTGAAGATCTAGGTGTTATGAATCGTGTAGAGTCTGAAGCACGTTATGAAATAGAAATGGAAGATTATGTCATGCGTATTCAAATTGAAGGACGTGTTTTAGGTGATATTGCTCGAAATCATATTGTTCCTGTTGCAGTGCGATACCAGAATATTTTGATTGAAAACGTAAAAGGCTTAAAAGAAATATACGGTAAAGACTTTAAGAAATTTGGACAAGAACAGTTAAATTTAATAGAAGATATTTCAGAACACATAGCATCCATTAATTCAAATGTAACGCTTATGATTAATGAGCGTAAAATAGCTAACAAAATTGGTGAAATTGATAAAAAAGCAGATGCATATTGCAATAAAGTGAAGCCATTCTTTGATGATATTAGGTATCACTGTGATAAGCTTGAATTATTGGTTGATGATGAAATTTGGCCATTGACGAAATACCGAGAATTATTGTTTACTAAATAACTATAAAAACCTGCTAATACCCTCTAAACGCCTTGCTTATGTAGGGCGTTTTGCATGGTCTAATGGTTCAGATATGTAGTTTGTCTGATATAATTTGTAAGTCAACGAAAATATATTTTAAGATGCAAATCTTTACAAATAAATCGTATTTTTGACATGCTATTAATCATTATAAATTACATTATGAAAAGGCTTATTATAAGTGTTCTTATGCTTATGGCTGCAACCCTGATTTTTTCTCAGGCTAAAGACTCAATCGATGACAATGCGTCAAAGCAAGAAGTAGTTAGTCAAGAATTGTCAACAACATTGGGGTGATATTTGAGTCAGTCACGTTGTTGAATTTACCATATTTAAATTTTAAGTGTTTTAAAATACTTTAAAATTTGAATATGGTTTTTTTATGGCCTTAAATTTCAGTCTGTTGGCCTTATTCTTTGGAGATATTTGTTATATTGCCGCCTTGTTAAAAAGCTAATAATGAGATATCTTATTATAAAATCATCATTTCTGACTCAAATTAGATGGTGTGTTGGTTTATTAATTCCAATCGTATTATTGACTAGTACTAGCAGTCTCGCTCAAAATAATTCGGATAGTACTGAAGATTCACAATTGCCTAAAACTGACTTCTATGATTATCGTGGTACACATGGTGTTTCTACAACGTTGGGTTCAGCTGTAATAAATGGTGATTACGCCAATCCAGAATTCGGTATTTATATGGGTTTTGGTTACAAAAAATCCATTATCCCTCACGTAAATGTTAATCTAACATTTAATAAATTCAATCTCGTATATGAAGACTTGTTCAATAAAGGATTCATGTCATTCGATGTGAATGCGGAAGTTTTAGCTTTTCCACATGAACGTTTTTCACCTTTCATCTTTTTTGGTGGTGGTGCAAATGCCTCTAATTATTTTGAAGCTGTAGACCCCAAAGTGCAAGGAGGTCTTGGTTTGGAGTATATTATTTATGAAGGGTTGAGTTTAAGGATTTTTGGTGATTATAACCACGTTTTTAGTGACGAGCTAGATGGTAAAATTTATGGCGATGCTGATGATGTTTATTGGCGAATGGGTTGTGGTCTAAATTTTTATTTTGGTGGGGCAAAGAAAAAAGCAAAACTATTAAGTACAGTGCCAACTATTATTAAAACTAACCCAATTCCTGCCGATAACTAAATAACAATTCTTATTTTTGTGGCTCAATTTCAGGATATGAGTGAAGAAGTAAGTAAACGATATGCGCAAAGAGGTGTTTCTGCCTCAAAAGAAGATGTGCACAACGCTATAAAAAACATAGATAAAGGCTTGTTCCCTAAAGCTTTTTGTAAAATAGTTCCCGATTATTTAACCAACGATTCAGAGTATTGCCTAATCATGCACGCAGATGGTGCAGGAACAAAATCATCATTAGCTTATATGTATTGGAAAGAAACAGGCGATTTGTCTGTTTGGAAAGGTATTGCACAAGATGCTTTGATTATGAATATCGATGATTTACTTTGTGTAGGTGCAACGGATAACATCATGCTATCTTCAACTATTGGTCGTAATAAAAACAATATCCCTGGGGATGTACTTTCCGCAATTATTAACGGAACTGAAGAACTTATTGCCGATTTAAAAACTTTTGGAGTTACTATTCATTCTACAGGTGGTGAAACAGCTGATGTTGGTGATTTAGTACGAACCATTATTGTCGATTCTACCGTAACTGCTAGAATGAAACGTAAAGATGTAATTGATAATGCCAACATAAAACCTGGAGATGTTATAGTGGGTCTTGAGTCTTTTGGTCAAGCTACTTATGAGAAAAATTACAATGGTGGTATGGGAAGCAATGGTCTAACATCCGCAAGACATGACGTGTTTCATAACTATTTAGCAGAAAAGTATCCAGAAAGTTTTGATGCAGCCGTTCCTAGTGAGCTGGTTTATTCTGGGACTATGAAGTTAACAGATAGTGTGCCAGATTCGCCAATTGATGCCGGCAAATTAGTGTTATCTCCCACACGAACCTATGCACCAATCATTAAAGAAATTCTTGATGAATTTTCCAGTGATACCATTCATGGAATGGTACATTGTAGTGGAGGAGCACAAACAAAAATTTTACATTTTGTTGATAGTCTTCATATTATAAAAGATAATTTATTTCCAGTACCACCGTTGTTTAAGTTGATACAAGAGCAGTCTAAAACGGATTGGAAGGAAATGTATCAAGTATTTAATTGCGGACATCGTATGGAGTTGTATGTAGATCCAAAAGTGGCAGATGCTATTATTAAAATATCTGAATCCTACAATGTTGATGCTAAAATAGTTGGTCGAGTAGAAGCGGCTTCAACGAAAAAACTAACAATAAAAAGTGAATTTGGTGAGTTTGTATATCATTAAGTTTTAAATCTTCCAAAAAAAGTATTTCAATGCATAAAAGTGTTTTTGTTATTTTTATTCTTCTAGTTCAATTTGTAAGTGCGCAACCAGATTCGCTCTATTTTAAACCAGCAACTAATCCTAATTTACCCGTTTGGTCAAACACGAATACGGCTGGATTAGATATTAATGAAGTGGCATTTGTTAACTGGAATTCTGGTGGTAGTAACTCAATTTCAGCGCTAATAGGGCTTAAAAGTATGTTGCGTTACCAATACCGAAATTTTATTTGGGACAGTAATTTGCTTGCGCGATACGGACTAAATAAACAAGAGGAGCAGGAATTTAGAAAAACCGACGATTTACTCGAAATTAGTTCCAGTTTAGGCTTTCGGAAAAATAAGTTAACCAATTGGTATTATTCAGCACGATTTAGTTTTAAAACACAGTTTGCCAAGGGATTTAGTTACCCAAATACATCCAATGAGATTTCAAAATTTATGGCACCTGGATATTTATATCTTGGTGGTGGTGTAGAATACGGTAAGAATATTGATAAATTTTCTCTGTATTTTTCGCCCTTAACCCTGAAAACAACATTTGTTTTTGATACAGCATTATCAGACGCTGGATCATTTGGTGTTAAGCCAGCCGAATATGACTCAAGCGGAAACCTTATTCGTTCGGGAGAGCGTGTTAGAAAGGAATTAGGTGTATTATTAACAAGTGCTTATGAAACCCGGTTATTTGAAAATATATCCATTCATAACCTGATGAGTTTCTATACTGATTATATCAACGATTTTGGAAATGTAGATATCGATTGGGAAATTGTTTTAGATTTTAAAGTGAATAATTTCGTTCGTGCTACTTTAGGTTCGCATTTAAAATACGATAATGATGTTAAAATTCAGGAGGAAATTGTGAATTTAGAAACTGATGAAACGGAGTTTGTTCCGGTAGGTGCGCGGGTTCAATGGAAGCAATTGCTAGGTGTTGGCGTTGTTTATGAGTTTTAGAAAAAAAATAATTATTTGTTAACTTTTTTATGTTGATAAGTAATTAGTTCGCTGACTATCAAATAATTACGTATTTTTTCTGTAAACTTCATGATTTTTATCATGGAATAAGTTTAAAATTTTTCCGTTATTTACAGTTCGTAAAAAGCAATAAAATTTTAAACAAATATAATCCATGCCAACACAAACCAAAACCCTTACAAAACCAAAAACATATACGCAAGAAGAAGCTTTTGAAGCTTCTGTTAAATATTTCAAAGGAGATGATCTTGCTGCGCGTGTTTGGATTAATAAATATGCCCTAAAAGACTCTCAAGGCAATATTTATGAATTAACACCTAACGATATGCATAAGCGTATCGCTAAAGAAATTGCGCGAGTAGAAGTACGGTATCCAAATCCAATGTCTGAACAAGAGATTTTCGATTTAATAAAAGACTTTAAATATATCGTGCCTCAAGGAAGTCCAATGGCTGGAATTGGAAACCCATACCAAACGGGTTCCTTGTCTAATTGTTTTGTAATTGGTAATGATGGCGATTCAGATTCTTATGGAGGAATCATGAAAATAGATCAGGAACAAGTGCAATTAATGAAACGTCGTGGTGGTGTTGGTCACGATTTATCACATATACGTCCAAAGGGATCTCCAGTAAAAAATTCAGCCTTAACATCTACAGGTATTGTACCGTTTATGGAGCGTTATTCTAACTCCACACGTGAGGTTGCTCAAGATGGTCGTCGTGGTGCTTTAATGTTATCAGTTTCAATAAATCATCCGGATTCAGAGGATTTTATCGATGCCAAATTAGAGCAGGGTAAAGTAACTGGTGCTAACGTATCTGTTCGTATTGATGATGCGTTTATGAATGCTGTTAAGAATAATGGTGAGTACACGCAGACCTATCCTATATTTAGTAAAAATCCAAAAGTTTCTAAAACAATTGATGCCAACGGAATTTGGAAAAAAATTGTTCATAATGCATGGAAATCAGCTGAACCAGGAATTCTGTTTTGGGATACCATTATTAATGAATCGGTTCCAGATTGTTATGCCGATTTAGGGTATAAAACGGTGTCTACAAATCCATGTGGCGAAATTCCATTATGTCCTTATGATTCGTGCCGTTTGTTAGCTATCAACTTATTATCTTATGTGGATAATCCATTTTCTAAACAAGCATCTTTTAACTTCGAATTGTTTAAAAAACACGTGGTTGTTGCACAGCGAATAATGGATGACGTTATCGATTTAGAACTCGAAAAAATTGATGCTATTTTAGCGAAAATAGATGCAGATCCAGAACAAGCTGAAATTAAAGCAACAGAGCGTAATTTATGGGTTAACATTCAGAAAAAAGCAGAAGAAGGTAGAAGAACTGGTATTGGCATCACCGCAGAAGGTGATATGTTAGCAGCTTTAGGTATTCAATATGGTAGTGAAACTGGAAATGAATTTTCTGTTGAAGTTCATAAAACATTAGCCATTGAAACCTATCGTGCATCTGTTATGGCAGCGAAAGAACGTGGTGCTTTTGCTATTTTCGATTCAGAACGCGAAAAAAATAATCCGTTTATACTTAGATTAAAAGAAGCAGATGAAAAACTGTACTTTGATATGTTGGAGTATGGCCGTCGTAATATAGCGCTATTAACTATTGCTCCTACAGGAACAACCAGTTTAATGACGCAAACATCATCAGGTATTGAGCCAGTATTCATGCCAGTTTACAAACGTAGACGTAAGGTGAACCCGAATGATAAACATGTACGTATTGATTTCGTTGATGAGGTTGGCGATTCTTGGGAAGAATATGTGGTATTTCACCACAGATTTAAGCAATGGATGGAAGTAAATGGGATTGATTCTTCTAAAAATTTCACACAAGAAGAATTGGATGTACTTATTAAAAAATCACCTTACTATAAAGCAACTTCTAATGATGTGGATTGGTTAAGTAAAGTAACGATGCAAGGTGCTGTACAGAAATGGGTAGATCATTCTATTTCTGTAACCATCAACTTACCAAACGATGTAAGTGAAGAATTGGTAGGCGATTTATATCTAAAAGCATGGGAAGTAGGTTGTAAAGGTGTGACCGTTTATCGTGATGGATCTCGTTCTGGAGTCCTTATTTCAAATGATGAGAAAAAGGAAGAAAATCAAGCCGAAACCCTAACAAATTTCCCTGTAAAACGACCAGAAGTTTTAGAAGCTGATGTGGTACGTTTGCAAAATAAGAAGGAGAAATGGATTGCATTTATCGGTTTAATTGATGGGAAACCTTACGAGATTTTCACCGGTTTAGCTGATGATGAGGATGGAATTTTAATTCCGCGTTGGGTTGAAAGTGGTGTGATTATGAAAAGTAGAAATGAAGATGGCGCTTCCCGATATGATTTCCAATATGAAAATAAACGCGGTTATAAAACAACTATCGAAGGCTTATCTCATAAATTCGATCCGGAGTATTGGAACTATGCGAAATTAATTTCTAGTACATTACGTCATGGAATGCCAATTGATAATATTGTGGAATTAATTAACAGTTTACAATTAGATTCAGAATCTATCAATACGTGGAAAAACGGTGTTGGTCGTGCATTAAAACGTTATGTTGCCGATGGAACGAAAGCCAAAGGACATAGCTGTACAAACTGTGAATCGGAAAATTTAATTTACCAAGAAGGTTGCCTAACCTGTAAAGATTGTGGCTCTTCAAAATGTGGGTAAAACATAAAAGTTATTAAAAATAAAAAACGCTATTTCTAAAGAGATAGCGTTTTTTTTATAATTAGTATCTGTTGTTATTCTAAAGCCTAAATATGAGTTTCTGAAATAAATTCAGAATGGCGTTATATCGTGCTTTGGAAGCCTTTTTTGTTTTTTAAGTTACTCATTAAGGAACCACAGTCAGTTTGCGTGAATTTCATATTATTTCAAAAATGAAATTAGTATCGAGAACATCTTGCTGAAATTTCAAATCCGTAATTAACCATCTTACAATAACTCAAATTATTAATCTCAAATATCTTTATCTAGTTGCTTAGGATCTTGCCTTGTGTCAAATATTGTAACAATATTAATGCGTTCAGAATTATAACGATAATATAGGGTAGTCTGCTTTGTAATTACACATTTTTTTAATCCATTCCCTTTTTTAGATTCAGGGAATATTTCAGGTTGACTTTTAATAATTTCTATCGATGAATCTAATTTTTCCACAAACGTGCTCTTTACCTTCAAAGACCATTTTTCAATTAGATATTCAAAAAGTTTATCCAATTTCCTTTTGGCTGTTTTTGAAATAACAACTTGTCTGTTCAATTATCTGTGTTTTTGAATAAAAGATTCGTAGTCTATCACTTCTCCGTTTTCTATTTCAACAGAAGCTTTGTTAATCTCTTCTCGCTGATGCAGGGGTAAATCATCCCAAAAGTCAGATGATTTTTCTTTCTTGAAGATTTTTTTTATGGATTCAATCACTTTAGGGTTTTCAGTATCCAAAAGCATTTTAACCAATTCTATTTTTTCAGCCTGAATATTCATCACGTTTCATTTATAATCAAAAATAACAATTTAAGTTCGAAATTTTACTATTAGAGAGCGTTTTTAAATGCGCCTTGCGTATCTTGAAAATATAATAGGTGTGGATTTTAACTTAATCAACACTACACCTTAATCTCTTATTTTTTTTCTCTTTTCTCTATTATCACAACATATCCTGACTAATATATCTATAATCTTCTAACGTTTTTAAATCCGTTATTAATTTAGAATGGCCATCTTTTATCAAATATAAATTATCGCTGGTTTCAATAATATCACGATATAAATGATCGGTTATAATGATAATTTTTCGCTGTTTTTCTTCAGAGATAAGTTCTTTTATTTTTTCAATATACAAAGGTGCTACATGCGAAAATGGTTCGTCTAAAAGCACAATTTCGGTCGGGCTTTTTAATAGCATGTATGTTTCCACCACACGACGTTCGCCACCTGAAAGTTGATGGAATTTATAGTTTTTATAGATGGTAAAGGATTCAAAATGCGTAATGAATTCGTTCCAATTTACTTGAAATAATTTGAAAGCTGTTTTTAGTTTTAAGTTGTTGGGAGCAATTGGAAGTTGTGGCAGAAAATGAACGCGTTTGGTTCTGTACAAAGGTTTTAAAATGGGTTTACTATCCAATCGGATTAGCTTATATTTTGGTTTTAAGGTGCCAAAAATAATATTCAGAATACAACTTTTTCCGCAGCCATTGCTACCCAATATTCCGGTAACTTCACCCGTTTGGGCTTTTAGATAAATGCCATTAAGAATGCGTTTTTCTTTAAAATACAGTTCAACATTATCTAATTCTAAAATCATATAAAAACGCCAATCAACTTATAAAATAGGCTGGTTATAAAGATATCAATAATATAAATAATACCGAAAAGTTTAAAGGATGATATACCTAAATTCTTGTAAAAAAGGAGTTTACGTTTGGCTGTTGTTTCAGAAAGGAAATACCACAAAAATCCGGTTAAAAATAGTTTCGCTATGCAAATAACAGCATATTCAGAACCAAGAGAAATTAATAAAATAGTTGCCGCAAATGACCAAATTAGGTAAGGTTTGTAAAATAATAATATGGCTCCGAAACGTTGTATCATGACATAAAAACGGAAAAATAGATTAATTATTTTTAAAGTCATTCATAAAAAATATATCAATTCATAAATTATCGTATTTTTGGGGAACAATTCAAGGAACTAGATGTTAGACAAATTACAGATTATAAAGCAACGTTTTGATGAGGTGAGTGATTTAATCATTCAGCCAGATATTATGACAGATCAGAAACGCTATATTGCTTTAAATAAAGAATACAAGGATTTAAGATTGTTAATGGATAAGCGTGAAGTCTATTTGGAGCTTACCAATAACCTAAAAGAAGCTGAAGAAATATTGGATGATGGCAGCGATCCAGAAATGGTAGAAATGGCCAAAATGCAATATGAAGAAGCCAAAGAAGGGATTCCAAAATTGGAAGACGATATTAAATTCCTACTAATACCGAAGGATCCCCAGGATTCTAAAAATGCGGTTGTAGAACTACGTGCCGGAACTGGTGGTGATGAAGCGAGTATTTTTGCAGGCGATTTATTCCGTATGTATTCCAAATATTGCGAGAGTAAAGGTTGGAAAGTAGATACGGTAGATTATAGCGAAGGCACTAATGGTGGTTTTAAAGAAATTCAGTTTGAAGTTACTGGAGATGATGTGTATGGAACGCTAAAGTTTGAAGCAGGAGTTCACCGTGTTCAGCGTGTTCCACAAACAGAAACGCAAGGTCGTGTGCATACCAGTGCCGCAACCATGATGGTATTTCCGGAAGCTGAAGAATTTGATGTAGAAATTAATCCAAAAGATGTACGTGTTGATTTTTTCTGTTCATCAGGTCCAGGTGGTCAGTCGGTAAATACAACCTATTCGGCGGTACGTTTAACGCATATTCCCACGGGATTAGTAGCGCAATGTCAAGATCAGAAATCCCAACATAAAAACAAGGAAAAAGCTTTTAAAGTATTGCGTTCCCGTTTATATGATATGGAATTAGCCAAGAAGATGGAAGAAGATGCTGCCTTAAGAGGAACGATGGTAACATCTGGTGATAGAAGTGCGAAAATTAGAACGTACAATTATTCACAAGGACGTGTAACCGATCATAGAATTGGATTAACGCTTTACGATTTATCAAATATTGTAAATGGTGATATTCAAAGAATTATTGACGAATTAATGCTGGCTGATAACACCGAGAAGTTGAAGGCTAGTGATGATCATATTTAAATTTAAAGCCTCTATTTTGGAGGCTTTTTTTATGAAGTGCTAATTTAAACTGAACGAAAAATGCCATTTCCAATTGACGAAAAATATATAATTGAAACTGAATCTGAATTGAAAGTGAAATTTCCGACTGAATTTAAAAAACGATTGATGGAATTGAATGGTGGAGAATTAGTGTCGAAAAAATTGGAATTTGAACTTTTTCCTTTTTTTGATAAGTCGGACAATAAAAGAATAAGTCGAACATGTAATCATATTGGACTTGAAACCAAAAATGCACAGAAATGGAATGGCTTTCCAGAAAATGCAATAGCAATTGGTTCAGATGGCTTTGGTAATTTACTTGTATTAACCCACAACGGAAATGGAATTCTGACTGATGAACTTTATTTTTGGAATCATGAAATAGGTCAAATAAAAAAAATAGCAGAATCAATTAATAAGCTTGACATAAAGAAATCTAATTCTAATAATGGATATGATTTATTCTGGAATAAGATTAAATCAAGATTTAATTCATAAGTCAAAACACAATGTAATATAACTTAGACTGTTTTAGTTTAATACTAAAATAAAGAAGCAAAAAACCACAAAACAGTTTCCTCTTCTGGAGGATTAAGAAACCAGATGACTACACAACAACTAACTGAACAAATCCAAAAAAAACAATCCTTTTTATGTATTGGATTGGATGTAGATTTAAATAAAATTCCACCCCATTTACTGCAGGAGGAAGATCCTATTTTTGCGTTCAATAAAGCCATCATTGATGCTACACATCATGTGTGCGTAGCCTACAAACCCAACACAGCATTTTATGAAGCCTATGGTTTAAAAGGTTGGCAAGCACTTGAAAAAACAATTAATTACTTGAATGAAAAGCATCCGGATATTTTCACCATTGCTGATGCGAAGCGAGGTGATATTGGAAACACGAGTAGCATGTACGCCAAAGCTTTTTTCGAGGATTTAGCTTTTGATAGTGTTACCGTAGCGCCTTATATGGGAAAAGATTCGGTTGAACCGTTTTTAGCTTTCAAAAATAAACACACCATTTTATTAGCTTTAACGTCCAATCAAGGTGCTTTCGATTTTCAAACGAAACAGGTTGAAGGTAAAGAGTTGTACAAGCAGGTTTTAGAAACCTCAAAAACCTGGGAGAACTCTGAAAACCTCATGTATGTTGTTGGTGCTACAAAAGCAGAATATTTTGCAGAAATCCGGAAAATTATTCCAAACAGTTTTTTACTCGTTCCTGGTGTTGGCGCGCAAGGTGGTAATTTACAGGATGTTTGTAAATATGGTATGGCTGATAATGTGGGCTTGCTCATTAATTCGTCTCGAGGCATTATTTATGCCTCCAATCAAGCCGATTTTGCGGAAGCAGCAGCCCAAAAAGCGCAAGACATGCAACTAGAAATGGCAAGCATTTTAAAACATGCAGATTAAAGATCAACTTCAAAGACCTATCTATTTAAACAATACGCCAAAACGTATTGTGTGCCTCGTTCCGAGTATTACCGAATTAATTTGCGATTTAGGTTTGGAATCATCACTGGTTGGTGTTACCAAATTTTGCGTTCATCCACGTCATATCTTTACAAACGTTGCAGTTGTTGGTGGAACAAAGCAAGTGCATTATGATAAAATTCGAGATTTAAGTCCGGATATTATTCTGTGTAATAAAGAGGAAAACACGCTGGAAATGATTCGCGAGTTGGAAGCTATTGCAACAGTCCACATTAGCGATATTAATACGGTTGAAGATTGTTTGGAATTGATTGATATGTATGGTGTGGTTTTCAACTGTTCAAGAGAAGCCATAAGTCTTATCTCAAAAATAACAAGGGCTAAAACAGATTTTGAAGACTTTATAAAAACACAACCCAATAGGGAAGTGGCTTATTTTATTTGGAAAGATCCTTGGATGGTTGCCGCAAATGACACCTTTGTTAACTATATGCTTTCGCTAAATAATTTCAAAAACACCTTTCAAAAGGCGTCGCGTTATCCTGAAATTGCTATGGAAAAAGTATATCCAACTGTGGAGCTGGTATTATTATCCAGTGAGCCGTATCCGTTTAAAAATGAACATAAAACCGTCCTTCAACCACAATTTCCAAACGCCAAAATCCTTTTAGTAGATGGCGAAATGTTCTCGTGGTATGGTAGCCGATTGGTATTAGCTTTTGATTACTTTAAAACGTGGCATTGCACTGTTTTGACTTCAGAATAATCTGCTTTATTTTTCGAGCTTCAAAATATAACATATCGCTTAAACTGGCATTTGTCATACTTACATTGTAAGCTTCTTCAATAAAGTTTTTATATGTATTCTCAAGTTCCTTTAAACCTAATATTTGTTTTAAATCGACTTTTACTTTTCCTATTTTACAGAATTGTGCACTCATAATTACTTGTTTTAAAAAGATATACGAGTAAATAGTAAGTAATAGACGTTGGTAAAAGTTAAAGTTAATCTAAAATTAAGACGAAATCGTTCGTTGTGAAGTCTCTCTGTTTAAATACTTTAAACGATTTAATTTATTTAAAAGCTTAATGGCTTTAAATTCTGAAATATCGCTTTGCGCAGAATCTGTTTGCCTTAAATTATAGGCTTGTTCCACGAGTATTTTATAGCGTGATTGCAGTTTTATTTGGGACTGCTTGAGTTTTGAGAGATTTTCCATTTTTTTGCCATATTGAATATTAAATATATTTAAAATATTGATAGAGAGCAAATTAAAATTAGTAATTGTTAATAAAAAAAATCGATTTGTTTCCAAATCGATTTTAAGTTAAACAAATTCTAGTATTCAAAAAAAAGGAATAACGAATTTTGTTCTGTATAGATATTCTAATAATTAATCTTGTAAAGCAAACACTTTTCGTAAAATATCGGTGGTTCTAGAACTTAATTTAGTTCGGATATCTTTCTCTTCCACCGCAATCATTTTATAAACACCTTTTAGTGCTTCTTCCGTTACATAATCTGTTAAATCTGGATTCACATTAGATGTAAATGGAATACTATTATAACGATTAATTAAGTTTGACCAAATTTGATCGGCACCTACTTTTTTAAAGGAATTATTAATAATAGGTTGAAATTCAGCATACAATTCCGATTCTGTTCGGCCCGCTAAATAGCGTGTTGCTGCATCATCGTTTCCTAACAAAATAGATTTAGCATCATTAAACGTAATACCTTTTACAGCATTAATAAAAATAGGCGTTGCCGTTCCAACAGCATCTTCAGCTGCACGATTTAATACTTTTAAACCTTCGTCTGCTAAACTTCCTAAACCAATATCGCGCAAGGCTTTATCTACTTTTTGTAATTCTTCTGGAAGAAGGATTTTTACGAGTTCATTCCTATAAAAACCATCTTGTTTCATAAGAGTGCTCACTTGTTTATCTATTCCCTGATCCAATGCTTGACGTAAACCATTTGCAATATCAGTATTGGAGATGCCAGGTGTGTTTTCAGGTAAATTATCTACTACTTGTTGTAGTTCAGCACAAGCTGTTAGGTTTAAAATAAGGACGAGGGTGATTAAACGTTTTATCATGATTTGTTTTATTCTATTTGGACAAAGATAAATATTCAGAACTTATATCATTTCAAAAGTTTTATTAATTTGTTTCCATTTTAATGTCACATGCGTATTAAAAACCTGAAATTCAATGCTGTTTTTAATATTCTTATCTAAAAAAGCATGTTCAAAGGGCATCTCATGGCTCATCTTTAAATTAATACAGTAATATTCCTTAAATTTGCCATGCTTAAAAAAACAATTTGAATGAAAAATATTGCACCATATAATCCTAAATATAAAGTACGAATCGTAACAGCCGCATCGCTTTTTGATGGCCATGACGCATCCATAAATATTATGCGTCGTATTATCCAAGCTACAGGTGTTGAGGTGATTCATCTTGGACATGACCGAAGTGTTGAAGAGGTTGTAAATACTGCAATTCAAGAAGATGCGAATGCTATTTGTTTAACCAGCTATCAAGGTGGTCATAATGAGTATTTTAAATATATGTATGATTTGCTGACTGAAAAAGGCGCTAATCATATTAAAATCTTCGGTGGAGGAGGTGGTGTTATTTTGCCTTCAGAGATTAAGGAATTAATGGATTATGGTATTACCCGTATTTACTCGCCAGATGATGGTCGTGAAATGGGTTTGCAAGGTATGATTAATGATTTGGTTCAGCAATCTGATTTTGCCATAGGCGACAAATTAGATAATGAAGTTGATGAATTAGCAAGTAAAAACCCGAAGGCTATTGCTCGCGTTATTTCTTCGGCTGAAAACTTTCCAGACGTTGCTAAAGGTGCTTTGGATAAGATTCATGAGAAGAATAAAAACTCAAAAACACCTGTTCTAGGAATTACAGGAACAGGAGGTGCTGGTAAATCATCGTTAGTTGATGAATTAGTAAGACGGTTTTTAATTGATTTTCCTGAAAAAACGGTAGGTCTAGTTTCCGTAGATCCATCCAAGCGTAAAACAGGTGGTGCGCTTTTGGGTGATAGAATTCGTATGAATGCTATAAATAACTCGCGCGTTTATATGCGGAGTTTGGCTACACGTCAGTCTAATTTAGCATTGTCTAAATATGTGCATGAAGCCGTTCAGGTTTTAAAAGCAGCAGAATATGATTTAATTATTTTAGAAACATCGGGAATTGGACAATCGGATACCGAAATCATCGAACATTCAGATGTAGCCTTATATGTTATGACGCCGGAATTTGGTGCGGCAACCCAATTGGAAAAAATTGACATGCTTGATTTTGCCGATTTAGTAGCTATCAATAAATTCGATAAACGTGGATCATTAGATGCGCTTCGTGATGTAAAAAAACAATACATGCGTAACAATCATTTATGGGACACACCACAAGATGAGTTGCCAGTTTACGGAACAATTGCCTCACAATTTAACGATCCAGGCATGAATACGCTTTACAAAGCTATCATGGATAAGTTAGTTGAAAAAGCGAATTCTGAATTAAAATCGACGTTCCATATTTCGGATGAAATGAGCGAGAAGATTTTTGTTATTCCACCATCAAGAACGCGTTACTTATCAGAAATTGCTGAAAGTAATCGTGCCTATGATAAAACAGCCAATGAGCAAGTTGAAGTCGCACAAAGATTATACGGGATTTATAAAACATTAGAATCCGTAATTGGTAATACACCCGAATTAGATAAGGCAGGTATTGATTCCAAGTCTATAAGTTCGAGCACCGTCGAGAATAAAGATTTTGTTAAGCTTTTAGTTGGCGAATTCGACCGCGTTAAATTAAATTTAGATCCTTACAATTGGGAAGTACTTACAGGTTGGGATGACAAAGTAAACAAATATAAAAATCCAATATATTCCTTTAAAGTTCGCGATAAAGAAATTAAAATTGAAACACATACTGAGTCCTTATCACATACGCAAATCCCTAAAGTGGCTTTACCAAAGTATCAAGCTTGGGGCGATATTTTAAGATGGTGTTTACAAGAAAATGTACCTGGTGAATTTCCATATACATCTGGATTATATCCTTTTAAACGAACTGGTGAAGATCCAGCACGTATGTTTGCAGGTGAAGGTGGACCAGAACGTACCAACAGGCGTTTTCATTACGTAAGTGCGGGTTTACCGGCTAAACGTTTATCAACCGCTTTTGATAGTGTTACGCTTTACGGAAATGATCCGGATTTACGTCCAGATATTTATGGGAAAATTGGAAATGCAGGTGTGTCTATTTGCTGTTTAGACGATGCTAAGAAACTCTATTCTGGTTTCGATTTAGCCAATGTCATGACATCGGTTAGTATGACAATTAATGGTCCTGCACCTATGTTATTAGGATTCTTTATGAATGCAGCTATTGATCAGCAATGTGAAATGTATATTCAAGAAAACGGCCTTGAAAAAGAAGTTGAAGCTAAAATAGCTAAACTTTATAAAGGTAAAGTGCGTCCGCAATATCATGGCGATTTACCGGAAAGCAACAACGGTTTAGGCCTTATGTTATTAGGTGTAACAGGCGATCAAGTATTGCCAGCTGATGTGTATGCAGACATTAAAAAGAACACCATTGCGCAAGTTCGTGGAACGGTTCAAGCAGATATTTTAAAGGAAGATCAAGCACAAAATACCTGTATTTTCTCTACCGAATTCGCTTTGCGATTAATGGGAGATGTTCAGGAATACTTTATTGAGAATAATGTGCGTAATTTCTATTCGGTTTCTATTTCTGGATATCATATTGCAGAAGCAGGAGCCAATCCAATTACACAATTGGCATTAACCTTATCTAATGGATTCACTTATGTGGAATATTATTTAAGTCGTGGGATGGACATCAATAAATTTGGTCCAAACTTGTCGTTCTTTTTCTCCAATGGAATTGATCCTGAATATGCGGTAATTGGTCGTGTGGCCCGAAAAATATGGTCTAAAGCCATGAAAAATAAGTATGGTGCTAATGCTAGAGCGCAAATGCTGAAATATCATATCCAAACATCGGGACGTAGTTTGCACGCACAGGAAATCGATTTTAATGATATTAGAACAACGCTTCAAGCTTTATATGCTATTTATGATAACTGTAATTCGTTACACACCAATGCGTATGATGAAGCGATTACCACACCGACAGAAGAATCGGTACGTCGTGCTATGGCCATTCAGTTAATTATTAATAAAGAATTAGGATTAGCCAAGAATGAAAATCCAATTCAAGGTTCTTTTATTATTGAAGAATTAACCGATTTAGTAGAAGAAGCTGTCTTGTTAGAATTTGATAGAATTACGGAACGTGGTGGTGTTTTAGGTGCTATGGAAACCATGTACCAACGTAGTAAAATACAAGAAGAAAGTTTGTATTACGAAACATTGAAGCATAATGGTGAATTCCCAATTATTGGTGTGAATACCTTTTTAAGTTCTCAAGGTTCTCCAACAGTTCAACCTGCGGAAGTTATTCGTGCTACAGAAGCCGAAAAGCAAAATCAGATTACAACACTTAAAAATCTGCATGATGCCAATACTACGGCAGATTTATTAAAAGACCTTCAAAATAGAGCCATTCATAATGAGAATATTTTTGAAGCTTTAATGGATGTTTGTAAAGTGTGTAGTTTAGGTGAAATTACATCTGCTTTATTTGAAGTAGGCGGTCAGTATCGTCGTAATATGTAAGCTAATTATATATTTAATTATAAAAAAAGAGGATAACATTGGTTGTCCTCTTTTTTGTTGGTAAAACTAACATAGTGAGTTTATTCTATTATAAACTTGCTTCTATTATTGACTTTAGCTGTTGTTTTACATCTAGTCGTTTATTTTTTTTAGACTGCTTCTTACTTGATCAGCTGTAATGCTTCACGCTTGGTTTCGTCAGAGCGTTTTTTCTGATCCCAATACGGTTCGTTTATGCTTTTTTTCAATTGCGCTTCCGTTATTAAACCATCACCATTATTTTCTTTCCAACCGCGTATTTTATATGGAAATTGCTTTTCTACATCAATAGTTACTTTTCTATCATAATTCAGGTATTCAATGGCAAAGTGCGTTGTAGAATCTGTTTCTGTTTTACTAATTTCTGCTGTGGTAGCCTCGAGGTTTTTATTAGCAAATCGACTGTATATCGTTGAAAAAATCATGTTGGTTTCTCCCAAAGGAAGTTGCCCTTTATTGAGGCGAATTCGCGTCATCAGTTCCTCTTCTAAAAGCGCTATAGAAATAGCACTTTCAGTATCGCCATCTGTTTCAAAGTATGAGAATTCTTGGAAATGATAATTTGTGTCTTTTAGGTTTAGTTGGGTAAACGTGTGTCCGCACCATTCTTGAATGCTGGTATTTAGCTTTAACGTATTTGGGTGTTCTTGTGAATTTATGGGTGTAAATACGGAAGTGGCAATAGAATAATCGTAGATCCCTGTATTGAATTTTCTAAAACTATTTAGTTTCATAACTGATGCATTATCTGCACCAGCAGCCTGTGGATTGTCTAGTTTCACCTGTTTGCTAAATGAGAATGGTTCTGTTACAAATACGAGCACCACTTCACCGTCACGAATTTCACCATAACGGGATTGCTTTAAAGTATAACTGTTTAGTTCGGCTTTGCCTGTATACCAATATGCTTTAAACTCGTTGTCCACGGCTTCGGGGCTCCATTGTGTTTCTGCCGTTGTTGCCGTATTAGCGGCCTTCTTGTCCTGTTTACAGGCAAGCAACGAAAAGATAGCTAATATGCAGTATGTTTTTAATAGGTGTGTCATTTCTTGTAGGGTTTAATGTGGTGTTCTGTGTGGTGCTTATTCTGGTTTTTGTAGTCTTATTTCAGGACGGGTCAAACTTACATATAACGTTAATGTATAAGGAAAGTTGCGTGTTTGTATGCGAGGATTTTCCGAAGGAAAATCAGAAGCTAGCAAACGAGCAACTACCAAACGTTTAAACTAAAGTAGCAATTTTTTATACACGTCTTAAGTTAGCACACGTTTTTTATTTCACGTTCCAAAGGTCAGTCGCACGTTACAGTTGCGCTTTGCTTTGGTCAAATTAAAATTATTAATTATTAAAATCAAATATTATGTTTAAAATAAATCACAAAAACTTAATTACAATAAATAATTATTGTCGATTGTTTTTTGATTGGATTGGTTTTGTTTTTATGATTTCATTCATATTTTTTCCAGAATTTCTCCTAAAAACCATCCAAGTCCTATGCAAGCACCAATAAGCCACCGATATTGTTTTATAAGATTTACGAATTGTAATTCCTCTGTTAGGTTTCTGATTCGGTCATTTTGCTCTCTAATGGTATGTTGGTATTCAAAATTGTCTTTTTGTAAAACCTTAATTTCTAGGTCTAAATTATCTTTATCTAACATTTTTTGTTTTTCAGATTCAATCGATTCAAGGTGTTTAATCCAACCGCCAGATTTTTGTATGTCAAATCCTTTTTTGGTCAAACCGATGTATGTCCGACTGCGTTTTTCGATTAAACCTTCGCTTTCGGCAATTTTAAAAATCCGTGATAATTCCGCACTATTCTCAATTTCAAATTCTAGTCTAATGTCTAAAGGGTTTACACTTGAAAATTCACCAAATTTTAATAGGCTAATAATGAAATTAATAATTTTATCTTCGTTCGTATGCTCCATATTTGGTCAAATGTGTGGTAACGTTTAGTATATGAAAAGTAGGCGATTTCGAAGCACTATACTTTCGGTTAAGCACAAACTTTGATACAAGCCCAAAGTCTTAAATTTATTACTGTTTCGCCTATTTTTTATATACATTGTTGTAGGGCGTATTTATTTCAGTTCTAATATTTTCATTCTTCTATGTGCTATAACAATTAGGATTGACATTAGAATAATTGAAACAACCGAAGCGTTTAATGTTCCTAAATCTAATCCACCTTTGGCAATTGGTTTTGTTAGAAAATCTCCAAATGTTGCACCAAAAGGTCTTGTGAATATGAAAGCAATCCAAAAGAGTATGATATGATTTATTTTGGTGAAATTATGAAGTAGAAAAACAATGACAATTATTCCTGCTGTTACTAAAGCTCCATTTAAGTAACTTAAACCAACAATGTCGCTTAAATAATCTCCAAAAGCTGTCCCTAAACTATTGGAAAAAAGTACGGCAATCCAATAAAATATTTCTTTATTTTTATCGATAATTGGATTGACATTAAGAGTTTTAAATTTTTTATACCAAAGAAATAAGGTCAAAATTAACCCTGAAAACAAGACTAAACTGCCCAAAGTATACCCTAAATGTAAACTTCTATCCAGAAAATCCGAAATTTCTGTCCCTAATGTAGTTGTAGCAATAATTACTAACCAAAAGAAAATTGGAATATATTTTTTAGCTCCTAATTGTATTAATAAAACAATTAGAAAGAAAACCAAGGTAATTCCAATTCCAACAGCATAGCCGAGATTCAAAGTCATTGAAAGAAAGTCGCCCAAAGTTTCTCCCAATGTTGTGGCTACTATTTTCATAATCCAAAATAACAGGGTTATTTCAGCCACTTTATTTAGTTTTATTGTTGAATTACTCATATTTTGGATTCAATGTTTTTTAGTATTTCCATTTGTTTGGCTTGACTCTCAAATAACACTTTGATTTGTTCTTGTAAAAGCAAGTCTAATTTTTGATTTAGAGACCTAATTTCTAATTCAGCTTTTAAGTTAATTAAATAGTCATTTTCACTTCTCTTTCTGTCTTTTTCTTCTTTTCTATTTTGGCTCATCATTATCACAGGTGCTTGTAAGGCAGCAATACAGGATAAGATTAAATTCATAAGGATAAATGGGTATGGGTCAAATTCGTCTCCTTTTGGAGCAGTAACATTGAAAGTTATCCAAATTGCTAAAATGACAAAGAAAGAAATAATAAACGCCCAGCTTCCACCAAATCTCGCAACCTTATCTGATATTTTTTGTCCTTGATTTAATATTTCTTTAGGTGGATTTAGAAGATTTTGGATAATCAAAGATTCGTCTTCAATTGTTTTCCGAACTATTTCTTGAAGCTTCTTTATGTGGGCATTTTCTGCATCTAATAAATTTGTTATGTCTTTGTCCATTTTGTTTTTTTATATGCCCTACAACAAGCATATATAACCACCTGTTCAGTATTAACTACTAAAATAACATTCTAAAACCAGTAAACAAGCAGAATAATGGGTTAAATTCAATGAGCTATCTATAAAGCGGCGCGTAGTTGTGTTTAAAATTAAAATCATTTTTTGCATCTTTTTTGAGTTATTCCCGTCTATTAAATGAATTTAAAAATTAGATAGTATGAAAAATATAGAATGTACCTGTACCTGTAGTAGTTGCAAAGGTGGTAATTGTGCCGGATGTACTTGTGATAATTGTACCTGTAGTAACTGTAATTGTTAAGGTGTGCTAAAAAGCATGTGAAGCAGAACTAATTTAGTAAATTTATACTAAAATAGTTCTGCTTTTTAATACAGAAACAATGACCACACACGATATATGGAATGCCTATGCTCATGATATTAAATACTTTATTTTAAGTAAAGTAAAAGAGCCTGCCATTGCTGACGATTTGCTTCAAGAAACCTTTATAAAAGTGCATACCAAAAAAGATATGCTGAAAAATGATGAGAAGTTGAAATCTTGGTTATTTAGCATTGCACGCTTTACGGTTATGGATTATTTTAGAGCACAAAAAACCGTGAATAAATTACCTGACACTGAATTAGTTGAACCTGATTTTACGCCCGAGCATACAGAGTATGATTGCCTACGAGGTATTATAAAAAGTTTACCCAAAAAGTATAGAGATCCCTTATTTTTATCTGATATTAAAGGGATGAAGCAAGCGGATATAGCACAACAATTACAGTTAGCATTACCTACGGTAAAGTCGCAAATACAACGCGGCAGAAAGCTAATTACCCAAGGTTTTATGGATTGTTGCGATTTTACACGCAATGAATCGGGTTTTCTAGTAGGTGAAATAAAAGACAAAAAAGATTGTAAAATCTGCCATTAAAATAACTAGGCATAAACTAGTTTGTAAAATTCAACTTCTTATTTTGAGGTGCATAAGTTGTAATAGTATTGATTTAATTATATTTGACGTTTAAAACCAACGATATAATGAAAGAAAACTACTTTACCGTTTACCATAAATTAATAGGCGTGGTATGCTTTTTTATGGCTATTAGCTTTACCCAACGGATTCATGCGCAAGCCTTTGAAATTACACCATCTTATGGGTATCAATTTGGTGCTAAATTAAATTATGGTGGAAACTATATTAAATTTAATGATAGCGACCAATATGGTGTTACCGTAGGATTTGAAACTTTAAATGAATTAATGGTTGAAGTCAGTTATATTCATCATGGTTCAGAAGCCTTAATTAAGGATTTTTTTATTAGTCCTTTTGAAAGTCGTTTGGCAGATTTGTCAGCAGACTGGATATTGATTGGTGGTAATAGATATTTTGGTAATTCGGATAAAGTGAAACCCTTTTTTGGAGGAAATTTAGGTATGGTAATTTTATCATCTAGCAATGAAAATCCACTTTTAACCAACCGATCGTATAGCGAAACAAAATTTGCATTTAGCTTTAAAGGTGGTGTAAATATCATGTTTAATGAGATTGTAGGTTTAAATCTTCAAGCCAACCTTATGATGCCAGTAGAATATGGTGGATTTTATGTTTATGGAGGCTCTGGAGGAATTTCAACAGGTGCTGGTGCAAGTAGTACAATTGCGCTTTTTGGATTTAGTGGAGGTTTAGTATTCAGAATAGAATAAATATTTAAACGGTATAAGTTTAAAGCATTTAAAAAATGACCTCACAAGTTTATGATCTGTGAGGTTTTTTATTGTTATATACTTTACTTTGGAAAAATAAGAATCGGTATTAAAGTTGTAAGTTTGTGCCATTCAATTCAAATAATTAAAGTCCACTATGTCCTTTAAAAAATTCCATCCCATACTTAAAGAAGCTTTACAGGCTCAAAATATGGAAGCGCCATTACCATTTCAGAAAGCCATTTTACCAAAATTAAAAGGTGGTATGGATGTTTATGGAATAGCGCCAGCAGGTGCCGGAAAAACGACTGCTTTTATATTAGCGGCTGTTCATAAATTAAAAGCGGAAGCTTTTGAAGATTCGCCACGTGCTTTAGTTATGGTTAAAGATAAAGAAGCGGCTTTGCATTTAAAAGAGCAGTTTGAGCAGTTTACAAATGAAACCAATTTGCGTATTTATTGCGCCTATGATGAGTATGATTTGGAAAAGCAAAAGGAAGAAATTTATTTTGGAGTCGATATCATGATTGTTACACCAAAACGCTTAAATAAGTTATACTTTTTAAACGGAATTCATTTAGGACAATTGCAATTGTTTATCATGGAGGATGCCGAATTCTTAATGCGAAATAACTATCAGAATGATGTGTTGCGTGTGGCCGAAAGTTTAAAGAAATGCCAATATGTTATTATGGCCGAAAAGCTATCGCCTAAATTAAAAAGTCTTCAGGAAAATATGATGAGTAACGCGCACATTGTAACTGGATAAATACCTTATAATGTTAAGGTCCACGTGTGTTGTAACTGCTTGAATTTTTTCAATTCCGAACGCAATAACGGTAGGTAATCCTTGCCATTACTATTACATTTTTCTAAACGTTTAATGTTTTTATTTAGCAAATAGGTTAACCGTTTTACAGAGGCTATATGCTTGTATTTGTTTTCGGAATATCGCGCTTCTTCAGCTTTTGCTATTTCTGGTGCTAGTGAAACGGATTGCTGCACAATATCTCCTGAAAAATAAATAAATGCATTTTCGGAGCCATCGTCATGTAAGCCTGATAAATCTTGGCTTAAGTAGGTTGAAATGCTTCGCGAAAGCGTAATAATATCCATAGCCTTTTGATATAGAGGTGAATGGAATAAGCTTGAAGAGATGTGGGTAATCATAATGTACTAGCAATTTTATCAAAAATAGCGACAAGTTTTCACAACTTACTTTCGATATTAAAGTAAAATCGTATATTTGATTTAATAATCGACTTATTACTGTTAATTTACCTTAATATGAGTATTGATAGCTTAAATTGGAAAATATTAAAGTGTTTACAACAAAATGCACGGACTTCAAATGCCGAAATTGGTAGGCAAGTTGGTATTAGTTCGCCAGCCGTTTCCGAACGCATAAAAAAAATGGAAGATGCTGGAATTATTCAGCATTATCATACAACCGTTTCACCTTTTGAAGCGGGTTATCAGCTAAAAGCATTAATCACTATTCGTGCTTTTATGGGTATGTTAAAACCGTTTTTAGAGAAAGTAAAAACCTATGATGAGGTTATTAATTGCTACCGAATTACCGGAAATGAGAACATCGTCATGGAAGTGGTTCTGAAAAATCAGAAACATTTGGAGGCTTTTATAGACCAATTAATTGTTTACGGTGAAACAAAAACCCAGATTGTTTTATCCCACGTCGTCAAGCATAATGCTGTGAAACCATTGAAATAATTGATTAAATTTTTAACACCTGTAATAAGAATTTGCCTATTACGAAACCGGTTCATGTTTCTTTAAATACCGCATTAATAGCCATAACAAAGCAATACATAGTATGGATAAAAGTGTCATAACATACCACGTGTTTTCAAAGCCGACTGAATCTGCGAGTTGCATTCCTGCATTATGGCCAAAAATATGTGCAATGGAAAAAGCAATACTATAAAGTGCCATATATTCACCTTGTTTTCCCTTTTTAGCACGCTCCATAGCGAATGCATTTGAGAATGGAAATGTTATCATTTCTCCAACCGTCATAAATAACATACCAATTAGTAAAATACCAATCCAAGGCGTAACATTTAGTACTACAAAACTAATTCCTACCAAAATAGCACCAAAAACCATTAATGTTGTTTTGCTATAACCCGTATTTTCTAACCACTTAATAAGTGGCATTTCTAAAATAAAAATGAATGCACCATTTAAACCTAGAAGAATACCAATTTCTAATTCGGTTAAACCATGTACATCTTTATAGTAAAGCGGCATAGTTGAGAAGTATTGTAAAAATACAATACCAAACATGGTCATGGCAGCCAGAAAAATCCAAAAGGCTTTGTCTTTATAAGCTGATTGTGGATTATCATTAATGATGCTATCTTGCGTTTTTGCTTTTTTAGGATGCAGTACATTAACTAGTAAAATAGTCGCTAAAATACAGGTAATACCATCCACCCAAAAAAGTCCAGAATAACTCACAGTGGTTATAATTATACCTCCTACAGCTGGACCAGTTGAAAACCCCAGGTTTATAGCCAAACGAATAAGCGTCACAGAACGTGTTTTATTTTCAGGTTTACTATAAGCACTTAAGGCTACAAACATAGCAGGACGAAACATATCAGCCACCAACATAACCAAAAATATGCCCAAGCAAATACTAGCAAAGGTGTGTAAAAATTGTAATCCTATAAACAGGATTCCTGTGGCGAGTAAACTTCTTACCATTACTTTATAATAGCCAATTTTATCTGTTAGTTTACCACCAAGCCAGGAACCACAAACGGATCCTAATCCAAAGGCAGTCATAACCCATCCCACTTGTGCAAAGGATAAATTTAAATCTGTAGTCAGGTATAATGACAAAAAAGGAATAACCATGGTGCCAGCACGATTAATTAATGTAATTAATGCCAGCCACCAGATTTCTGGAGACAAACCTCGAAAGGTGTCTATGTAGCTGTTGTAAAGTTTTTTCATGTTAGTTGTTGGTGGTTATATAAACTAAAAAATCCGACGCAATGGTCGGACTTTCATATAATGGTTATGTTCATTTAAAATTATTCACATACATATAGCGTCCAACTCATCAATGATGAGATATGAGATTTTCTATACGTGGTGACTCTTTTTAGCATGATGGTATGTTAATTTGCTTACCAAAGCTAAACAAAATATGAATAAGTTGTACTTTTGAAGTCAAAAAAATAATTCTCATGAAAATAGTTTTTAGTTTTTTAGTGCTTTTCACAGTAATTAGTTGTGCTCAAAAAAAAGAACCATTATTAGGAGAAACAGATTGGCAGCGCCAACAAAATGCCGATTTTAAGGATGCCAGTAAATCGCCACTCAAAGCGAAGGATAGAAAAAATTTTAAAACACTGGATTTCTTTCCTGTAGATTCTTCAGCAATTGTGAAAGCTACATTAAAACGAACTCCAGATTCCGATTGGTTTTTAATGCAAACCACAACCGATCGTGTTTCTAATGAGCGCGTTTATGGAGTTGTAACATTTGAACTTCAGGGAAAAACTTTTGAATTATCCGTTTACCAAGGACAAGATTTAATGACCCAAGAAGGTTTTGAAAATTATTTGTTTTTGCCTTTTATAGACCATACTAATGGTGAAACAACTTATGGTGGTGGCCGTTATATAGATTTAAGAATTCCTGAAAACGATATGATGATTATCGATTTCAATAAAGCTTATAACCCTTATTGTGCCTATGACGAAAAGTATTCCTGTCCAATTGTACCACGAAATAATTATTTAGACATTGAGGTAAAAGCAGGTGTGAAGGATTTTAATAAAAAATAAAGCGCCTAACAAATTTGTCAAACGCCTTAATTGCCACTAATCTAAACTTAATTTTTAATAATCCGTTTGGATATACGTTCTGTTTCAGTGGTTATCTGGATCTATATCTACCAGGATGCCATTTCCAATACCAGGATCGGTATCAAAGAAATACGCAACACTGGCAATATCCGATTGTGCTAACGATACACCAATACAAAAGCAGCCTATTAAAAAGGTATATAAAGCTTTCATAATTTTAGGTGTTTTTAGTTAGTTTTATTAGCGCTTGCTTTTAAGTTCACATTTAAACTTGTACTAGCAGGAACCATATAATTGACATTTCAGTTAAATAAGGTAATTCTGTTGGATAACCTCGTAAGTCGAAATCGTAATATCCATTGTGAATTCCCACATCATTTCCATCTGTACCAGCATCATCTCCAACCGAACTGTTGCTTAAGTTATAATTGTTAGTTGCAGCCCAAAGTGGATTGTTAGCAGGAATACTTACAAAAAATGGATTTTGATTATTGCAATTCCCAGGACCATTTAAATCGGTAATAGTTTGTGTACCATAATGGTATGTTAAAGAGGTGTTATGAATAATTGGCGTACCGCCATTTTGATCAACAATTGCTTGGTTGTTAGCAGTAAATACCAAATATTATTTTGGCACACTAAATTATTAGGATTCAAAAATAGGGTCCATTGTTAAGTTCTGATGCATGACCCATACCTAAAATTGTGACGCCTTTATTAACTGTAATGTTTCCGTAAGACGTGCTGGAAGGGTGAATCATAATGATGTCGCCATTGGAAGCACCTGCAATTGCTGTGGCGTAACGCTTACGATTAGTAAGGCAATACCTGAAATAAATTTTTTCATGAAAATTAGGTTTTAAAGATTATAATTCAAAACCCCAAATTATATGCATGCTAGAACATACGCATAATGTCGTATATTTTATTTACTTTAAAACTTAATAAATTCTTGCTTATTTCAAATGAAAATATAGTGATAAGTTGTTTTTAAAGTTTCAGATTTAAATATGGTATTTTTTATTTTACAAGAAAAATCCCCAGGAATACAGCAAGAAAACCAAGAGCAAAACTAGCAATTGTATACGTAGCGAAACTCATAAAATCACCAGATTTTAAAAACACATGATTTTCATAAGCAAACGCGGAGAAGGTGGTAAAGCCACCACAAAAACCAGTAGCGAGTAACGCAATATGATTTTCGGACAACGAATTGTTTTTAGCTGCCATACCCAATATGATACCAATAAGTAGGCTTCCTATAATATTTGCTAGAAACGTGCCATAAGGAATTCCTGTTTCAGGATTGTTTAAAAATTTACCGACTAAAAAGCGCAATACACTTCCAAAACCACCTCCAATAAATACCAATAGGATTTGTTTCATATTTATTTCCCCTGAAAAGGGAATCTATTTAGTTAATAGCTATGTAAATTTCAGTAATCCAATTGCCTGGATTTGGTTTATTATTAGGCTCTGTTAAATAAACCTCCAACATAGGTCCTGCTTCTGAAGTCTCCATGTTATATTGCCCAATATAACTCCTTGTGGCGTCTCGAGCTTCTTTTAAGTTGGTGTAATTTCCTTTTAAAGTAGTTTTAACCGCTTTAAATGGCTCCAATTGTCCCGTTAAAATATCACTCTGTGTTGTTATCACCTGCGTGGTTGTTGGAATACAAACGGAGAACATAACGGCATTATTAGGCTCATCCCAAGTATGATAATATATAAATGGAGCGCCTGCCATGGCAATGTTATTTTTTATGGTGTAACTTTTTACACTTGGCATAACCTTACTTATTGTTGTTTGTATGTCTGAAATTTTACTAGATGTTGATTTGTAAATATAAAAACCACCACCATGTTGCGCAATCCCATCAACCTTAACACTGTAAACGTCCATGGCAGCAATGACCATGTTATTCAGTTTATCCAAACCACGTTCTAAATTAGAACTCATCATTTTTTCGTGCCCACCATTTATTAGGGCATATCCTTTTTCGTAAAATGATAAATTATCAGAATACAGAGTCCAGGATACTTCAGTTTCCTTGGCTGTAATTTGCTTGAATTCCCAATTTACTTGAATTGGCGCAGATTCATTTAAAAACAATTCCTGATTGATAGTTTGAAACGGAATAGCTTCAACGGTTTTTATATGTCCCTTTTCATCACTGTTTTCCCAACTATACGTGCTGCCAATTGCCGCAGTAGTGTCCGATAGAACCGTTTTTGTTTCGGGATCATTTTCAACCCAAGGAGACAGGGCGTCCCAATTTTTATAATCGATTACATGGTTATATATAACTTGTGATGGAGCCGCAATTGTTCGTGTTCGCGTCACATTAAAATCATTAGGTTGTACAGCTACATATATAGACATACCAATAATTAGAATGAGTATAAAGAACAGGATGTATTGAATTGTTTTCATGAATGATTGGGTTATAAATCAAAGATAAACAATTTTATGAGTTAATAATTAATGTTACATTTGTGAATACTAAAAACACTTAAACAAATGAAATTAAAACTAATATTAGGGATGGCATTAATGGCTCCTTTTTTCTACGCTTGTAATAATGACAAGTCGGAACCAAAAGCCGAAATGGTTGAAACTGAAACTAAAGTGGAAACTGATTTCGATTTTAATGTAGAACAATTTGCAGACATTAAAATCCTACGTTATCAAATTCCAGGTTGGGAAAATTTAACGCTTAAAGAACAAAAACTGGTTTACTATTTAGGGCAAGCTGGTTTAGCTGGTCGTGATATTTCTTGGGATCAGAATTACAGACACAATTTAACCATTAGAAAAGCTTTTGAAAATGTGTACACCACATATTCAGGTGATAAATCATCAGCAGATTGGGAAGCTTTCGAAACGTACTTAAAGCGTGTTTGGTTTAGTAATGGTATTCACCATCATTATTCCAATGATAAAATGAAACCAGAATTTTCAAAAGACTATTTAGTTGGTTTATTAAAAGAAACGAATACAACTTTAGAAGGCGAAGCTTTAGAGGTTTTATTTAATGATAAAGATTCTAAAAAAGTAAATCAGGCTAAAGATGTGGATAATGTATTATTATCAGCTGTTAATTTCTATGGTCCGAATGTGACTATGGCCGAAGTAGAAGCGTTTTATAAAACGAAAAAATCTCCTGATGCTAAAAAGCCACTATCTTTTGGATTAAATTCTAAATTGGTAAAAGAAAATGGAAAAATTGTTGAACAGGTATATAAGTCAGGTGGCTTATATGGTGCAGCTATTGATAACATTATTCCTTGGTTAGAAAAAGCACAAGGTGTTGCTGAAAACAAAGCGCAAGGTGATGCTATTGCCTTATTAATTACATACTACCAAACAGGTGACTTGCAAACTTGGGATGACTACAATGTAGCATGGACAGCAGCAACCGAAGGTAATATTGATTATATAAACAGTTTTATTGAAGTATATAATGATCCATTAGGCTACACAGGAAGTTACGAAACCATTGTGCAAATTAAGGATTTTGATATGTCTGAAAAAATGTCTGTTTTATCAGAAAACGCGCAATGGTTTGAAGATAATTCACCACTAATGGAAGACCATAAAAAGAAAAACGTTGTAGGTGTTTCTTACAAGGTAGTAAATGTTGCTGCTGAAGCTGGTGACGCGTCTCCAAGCACACCAATTGGTGTTAATTTACCAAATGCTAACTGGATTCGTGCAGCAGTAGGAAGTAAATCGGTTTCTTTAGGAAATATAATCCATGCTTATAATAATGCAGGAAGTACAGGTCGTTTAAAAGAGTTTGCAAACGATGAAGAAGAAATTGAGTTAGAAGAAAAATATGGTCAAACTGCTGATAAATTGCACACAGCATTGCATGAAGTTATTGGTCATGCTTCTGGACAATTAAATCCAGGTGTTGGTGAAACGAAAGAAACGCTTAAAACCTATGCGTCTACTTTAGAAGAAGGTCGTGCAGATTTAGTAGGTCTTTACTATTTATACAATCCAAAACTTCAAGAATTAGGTTTAGTGGACGATTGGAAATCTATAGGAAAAGCAGCTTATGATGGTTATATTAGAAACGGTTTAATGACACAATTAATTCGTTTAAATATAGGTGATGAGGTTGAAGAAGCGCACATGCGTAACAGACAGTGGGTGAGTGCTTGGGTTTTTGAAAAAGGACAAGAAGCAAATGTTATTGAAAAAGTAACACGCGACGGTAAAACCTATTTCAATATTACCGATTATGATAAATTGCATGATTTATTCGGACAATTATTACGTGAAACACAACGTATTAAATCTGAAGGTGATTTTGCAGCTGTTCAAGCTTTGGTTGAAGATTATGGTGTAAAAGTAGATCAAGAAATTCACGCTGAAGTTTTAAAGCGAAACGCACAATTTGAATCTGCTCCATATAGTGGATTTGTAAATCCCATGTTGGTTCCAGAAATGGATGATAATGGCGAAATCACTAAAATTAATGTGGTTCAACCAGAATCGTTTCCAAAGCAAATGTTAGACTATAGTGGGAAATATAATTTCTTGCCAGCCGTTAATTAAATATAAACTTATAATATTGAAAAAGCCTCAACGCTATTGTGTTGAGGCTTTTTATTTATACTAAATTTATTTAGAAAAAGTAGCTATGTTATAATGGATTATTGAAACAACCATTTTATAGACAGAATAAAAAGAACAAAGCAAATAAAAGCAATCAACACCCAAACCGTTCCTTTGTAATGTTTTCTATGCAACGCTAAATCCTTTCTATATGCATAGATTAAAATTAATACAAAAGCGACTGCAAATAAGCCTCCAAAAATCATTTGTCCAGTAGTAAACATGTCGTTTTTTTTTGCAAATTTAAGAAAACAAACCCATAACCAAATTTTTATTCAGTTGAATTAATAAGGAATCGAAAATTAATTGTGGTTTTAAAATTGTTACTTTTGAATGAACAAAGAAAAACCAAACCATGAAAAATAAAATTGAAGCCGTAAAAGCATTTCATACTGCCTTTAAAATTGGACATCGTGAAACCCCAAAAGCTGATTTAGGTTCTGATAAAAACATGTTGCGTTATAAATTAATGCGTGAAGAAAATGAAGAGTATCTAGAAGCTGTAACTAATAATGATTTAGTTGAGGTTGCAGATGCTCTAGGTGATATGCTTTATATTTTATGCGGAACTATAATAGAACACGGATTACAGCATAAAATAGAGGATGTTTTTAACGAAATTCAACGTAGCAACATGAGTAAGTTAGGCGAAGATGGCGAACCTATTTATCGTGAAGATGGGAAGGTTTTAAAAGGGCCAAATTACTTTAAGCCTAATATTAAAACTATATTAGAACAAAAATAAAAAACCTCCATTTTACAGGAGGTTTTGAGAAATATATAAATGTAATTTTTATTTTTTAATTAGTTTTTTAATTCGTGTTTTGCCACCAATTTTAAAATGCATCAAATAAATGCCACTCTGGAAATCAGATATGTCAAGTTTGGTATTCGAGTTACTTATTTGCGATTCATGGATTCTTTTTCCAAGCATATCATATATTATTAAGCTTACTTCCATGTTTACTTCCGGTAATATCATGGTGATAAATGTGTCAGCAGGATTTGGATACATGTTTACCATCGTGCCTAAACTCGTATCATCAAGACTTAAGGTTCCTCCAACATCAACTGTAATTCCTGATCTTGTAATTATAAAGCCTGGAACATCAGCATTTGTTATTTCGCAAGAATAGACACCACTATCAATACCTTGTGCATTGACTATGGTATAACTAGATGAGTTTGCACCACTTATTAAAACATCATCTTTAAACCATTGATAACTATTCCCAGACATGCGATTTGCACTATGTCTATTTGTTCCCGGAACATCTGTTAGCGTTAATATAATATCTTCTCCAAAATCAGACTCTACATCTTCAGGAGGATCAACGGTATACTGTGGGTTAAAAACAAAGTTTGGTATGTTGGTTTGATAAGTAGTAAACTCATCAGCAATATCTTCGAATTCAAAGAAGTTATTCTTCATATCTAACACCTCTAAAGGTAGTGCTGTTAAGTCGGGAAAGTCGCCGCTAAATGAACTGCTACTCCATTCGGAATTAGGATCAACGGAACCTCTTAAATGAAGCTCTTTAAGGTTGACAAGATTTTGAAATGACGTTGGAATACTTCCAGATAACCCATTTTGGTTTAACCAAAGTACTTCCAGATTTATAAGGTTTCCAATTTCAGTTGGAATAGTTCCTGAAAACGTATTAGGCGATAAATCTAAATTTTTCAATTTGGTAAGGTTTCCAATTTCGGGCGGAATATTTCCTGTTAATTGATTGGACCATAATTGAAGTGAAGTTAATTCTGGGAAACTGCCAATTTCCATTGGTAAAGCGCCTGCTAAATTATTGCTTCCTAAATTGATCTCAGAAACATGACCAATACCACCAATATTTGTTGTTCTTATGCCTTGCCAGTTTCCAACAAGTTCGGCCGTATTCCAATTTGTATTGTCAACCCAATTATCGCCATTTGTGCTGTTGTAAAGAGCAATTAGCGCATCTCGTTCACTTGCAACGACAGGTATTACTGGTGTTGATTGAAAAGAAATGTTTGATAAGGTGTTTGCTGCCGCACGATAAACTAGAATATAATAATTTGTTCCTTGTACTATATCTAAATACGTGCTAGATAGAAAACCACAAGCAGATGCAATAGTTAATTCCGATTCATCCATTGCGTTTAAATGTGGTGCCGTAAATATTATGGCAAAAGAATTTCCTACAACGGAGCTGTTGGAATCTTCAATAAAAACTTCAAATTGAGAATCTTCCGTAGTTGTAAATTTGTAATAAACAAGATTATAATTTCCTAACGGGCAGCCTGTTGGTGAAATACCACTCGCAGTTGCTAAATCTAATCTCACATTATTGTCTGTATGAGGAAAGGAATTAATTAAGGTCGCGTTTTCAATAAGATTATTTACTGGAACTTGCCCAAACGTTGTTAAGCTAGTAAAGAATAATACTGTAAGATAAAGTATTGTATTTTTCATGCTTTATTGTGTTGATTAATAACATTAGTAAAGCTATTACGAATATATATTCTTCACAATACTCAATTTTGAGTATCTAACAACACGTGTAAAAATCATAAAGCATTCATTTTTAGTTAATTAAAGTTTTTTGTGTTTTAAACTGGAGATTGGTAGTGTTGTAACGTACAGGAATATTACGCACAAAAAAAACCCCAATTATGGGGATTTTAATAGTATGTTTAATTGGTTATTAGACCTCAAAACGCCATCCGTGTTTATCTTCAGAAAGATTGTGTTGAATGTTTAATAATTTCGTTTTAAATACTGTTGCATACGAATCTGTAGCATCTGGAATTTCAAAAACTTCTTCAGAATGCTCAAAAGCCGAAATAGGACTAATTACAGCCGCAGTTCCTGTTCCAAAAATTTCTTTTAGACTACCATTTCGAGCAGCTTCTTTTATTTCGCTTACGGTAACACGTCTTACTTCTACTGGGATCTTGTTATCTTCCGCTAATTGTAAAATACTTTTTCTAGTAATACCATCCAATATACGATCACTTGTTGGTGCTGTTACCAATGTATCATTAATTCGGAAAAAGATGTTCATGGTACCAGCTTCTTCTAGATATTCATGTGTACTAGCATCGGTCCAAATAATTTGCTGATATCCTTTTTTCTGGGCTAAACTGGTTGGATAAAACTGCGCTGCATAATTTCCAGCAGCTTTGGCAAAACCAACACCGCCATCCGCAGAACGACTATATTTCTCCGCAAAAAGTACACGAACTTTACTTGTGTAATATGCTTTTGCTGGTGAGCAAATTATCATAAAACGATAAGCTTGTGCAGGAGCAGCAGAAATAGCAGGCTCAAAAGCAAAAACAAATGGTCTAACATATAATGAATTTCCAACGCCTGGTTTAATCCATTCTTTATCCATATCCATTAAAGTGGTTAAACCTTTCATGAAGTATTCTTTTGGGAACTCTGGCATAGCTAATCGTGCTGCAGAGATATTTATCCGCTTGTGATTATCTTCTGGACGAAACAAAAAGGCATTTCCGTTATCATCTTTATAAGCTTTCATACCTTCAAAAACAGCTTGCCCATAATGAAACACACGAGCTGAAGGTTCAATTGTCATGGCTTGATAAGGAACTATTTTCGGTTGTTGCCAAGCACCATTTATAAAATCACAGTAGAACATGTGATCTGTGAACTTACGACCAAAATCGATATTATTAAAATCAACATCATTGATTTTTGTTTTTTCTATACGTACTATATCAATTTCGTTATATTTCTGATCCGTCATGTTTCTTAAAAGTTTGGTTTTGCGAAAGTACTCAATTTTGGGCTTATAAAAAACTTAAAATTTACTTAAAAAAAACGTATATTTGGCCTTGAAATTTTTAAAAATTCCGAATAATGAAGAATATAATTTTAGCACTATGCTTGATGTTTGTGGCATTTTCTTGTAAGAATAATGATAAATCTACAGAGATTGTTGAAACAGAAATTAACGAAGTAACTTATGTTTCTTTTGGAGATGTTATTGAAGCTGATAATACGTTAACGGCATCCGAAATTAGCGAAAAATACTTAAGCTTGAAACCTGGTGATACCCTTCAAACTAAAGTGAAAGCTAAAGTAAACAGTGTTTGCCAATCAAAAGGATGTTGGATGCGTTTAGATATAGAAAATGATCAAGAAGTGATGGTGAAATTTAAGGACTACGGTTTTTTTATGCCTAAAAATATTGCAGATAAGGAGGTTATTATAAATGGTAAAGCTTATGTAACTGAAGTTTCTGTTGATGAACAACGTCATTATGCGGAAGATGCAGGAAAAACGGAAGAAGAAATTGCTGCCATAACAGAAACTAAACGTACGTTATCTTTTGAAGCAGATGGTGTGTTGTTAATTGAAGAATAATGAAAACTTTTTTTAGCTGTTTAAGCCTACTTTTTTTAGTTGCTAGTTGCAATAATGCTGACGAAAAGGCAATCTCTGAAAAATCTAATAAACAGGAAATTGTTTATGATATGTATGAGCCGTCTGAAATGGCGAACCTCATGAATCAAATGTACGCTCATAATTTAGACGTTAAAAAATCTATAGTTTCAGGTGAAGATATTCAAGAATTCCCTTTAGATTTTTTGAAAATCCATACGGCCGAATTATCCGATTTTAAAAAACGCAATGACACGTTTGAGAGTTTTTCAAAATTATTTATTCAAGCCGAAAAAGAACTTTATAATCCGGAATCTGCTTTGTCAGAAACCGATAGGTTTAATAATGTGGTAAATCTTTGTATTTCTTGTCATCAAACCGAATGTACTGGGCCTATTCCACGTATTAAAAAACTACTCATTAAATAGTTTGAAACGCCATATTATAACCACTGCTGATGGTTCTAAAACCATCCAGATAGACGATTGGAATGAGCAATATCATTCTATACATGGTGCTATTCAAGAAGCGAATCATGTGTTTATCAAAACAGGTTTTGATGCTGTTATTTCTGAATTAAATTTGAATTCTTTATCTATATTAGAAATTGGTTTCGGTACAGGATTAAATGCCATTATTACCTTATTAAAGGCTGAAAAAGCACAGATCCATGTGGATTATGTTGGTGTTGAAGCTTATCCTGTTTTAACCGCTGAAATTAACCAATTAAACTACGCTGAACTTTTGGAAGGTAGTTTATCCGAAGTGCAGTTTAAATCCATTCATAATATTTCTTGGGAAATAAAATTACCTATTTCTGAATTTTTTCAATTAACAAAACAAGAAAAGAAGTTTCAAGATATTACCAATATCAATCAGTTTCATCTTATTTATTTTGATGCTTTTGGCGCACGTGTCCAACCTGAATTATGGACGGAACCTATTTTCGAGAAGATGTATAATGCGTTAAAACCAAATGGTGTTTTGGTTACTTATTCAGCAAAAGGCAGCGCACGTCGTGCCATGCAAGCTGTTGGATTTGTAGTTGAACGCTTACCAGGACCTCCCGGCAAACGTGAAATGTTAAGGGCTACAAAGCCAGAAACATTCAACGATACGAAGTGAGTTACATGTTTCCATTCAAAGCCAGAAACATTCAACGATACGAAGTGAGTTACATGTTTCCATTCAAAGCCAGAAACATTCAACGATACGAAGTGAGTTACATGTTTCCATACAAAGCCAGAAACATTCAACGATACGAAGTGAGTTACATGTTTCCAGTCAAAGTAGAACATTCAACGATACGAAGTGAGTTACATGTTTCCATTCAAAGCCAGAAACATTCAACGATACGAAGTGAGTTACATGTTCCATTGAAAGTAGAAACATTCAACGATACGAAGTGAGTTACATGTTTCCATTCAAATTGTTACATTACACTTTAATTTTCACTGATAAAGGCTTCTTTTTTTTGTTAGCGCATTCATAACTTCAACTTTTGAATATTACAAACTTAATCTTTCGTTAAATCTGTTAAACCTTCTTTAAAAGCAGTTATAATCAGTGCTCTTACACGTATCTTTATATAAAAATTGTACATGAAGGTATTAATTACAGGTGCTACTGGCTTAATTGGTAAGGCAATAGTTGAACAATGTTATAATCAAGATATCACAGTTCATTATTTAACAACTTCTAAAGAAAAAATTGAGCAACTAGATCATTATAAAGGATTTTATTGGAATCCTGAAAACAATGAAATTGATGTGGCTTGTTTGGAAGGCGTGGAAACCATTATTAATTTGGCAGGTTCTTCTATTGCTAATCGTTGGACAGCTGCTTATAAAAGTGTTATTATAAACAGTAGGTTGGATACACTTCAGTTAATAAAGGAAACATTAGCGCGTGAAAATCATACTGTAAAACACGTTATTTCAGCAAGTGCTATTGGCATTTATCGAGACTCATTAACCAACTATTACGATGAAGAAACGACTGAAATTTCCACTAGTTTTTTAGGACAAGTAGTCGAAAAGTGGGAAGCTATGACAGACACGTTTAACGAGCTTGATGTTTTAGTTTCTAAAGTTAGAATTGGTTTAGTTTTAGATGCCGAAGAAGGTGCATTGCCACAAATAGTGAAGCCCGTTAAATTTGGTGCTGGTACAGCTTTTGGAAGTGGTAATCAGTGGCAATCATGGATTCATATTAAGGATTTAGCAGGTGTTTTTGTATATGTATTAAACCATAAAATTGAAGGCGTTACAAATGGTGTAGCACCAAACCCAATTACAAATTCAGAACTCACAAAGGCGGTTGCTAGCGTTTTAAACAAACCGCTCTTTTTGCCAAATATTCCAAAAGTATTAATGAAATTGATTTTAGGAGATATGCACATATTATTATTTGAAAGTCAACGCGTAAGTAGTAAAAAAATAGAGGAGGAAGGGTATCAATTTGAATTTGTAAACATAAAACCAGCCTTGGAAAACTTATTAACGTAAAAGTCACGCATAAAAAAATCCGCTACAAATTTGTAGCGGATTTTTAAGGGTATTAACAAAAAACGAATTACGCTTTATTAGCAGTAATAGTTATTTGTAATTCCATATCATCATTGATGAATTTATCGCCTAAATCATCAAAGAAAGATTTTGAACCATATTTCACATTCCATTTAGAACGGTCAACAGTAAATGTTTCACTAGTAATAGTTATAGAATCATTGTTTTCTGTTACAGTTACAGGAATTGAAATGTTGTTTTCAGTATCTTTCATTTTAAGATTTCCTGATAACATCATTTTTCCATTTTCATTTGTAAAACCAGTTACTTCAAAAGCTGATGCTGGAAACGCTTCAACGTCAAAAAAGTCTGGGCTTTTTAAATGACCAGTTAATTTTCCGTGGTTTTCATCATCTTCAGGAAGATCTGTTACATAAAGTGAATTCATGTCAATTAAAAAGCTTCCGCTTTCAATAGCATCACCATTCATTGTAAATACACCACTTTCAACCTTAATGGTTCCTGTATGTGTTCCTGTTGGCTTAAAGCCTTTCCACATAATGTTAGAGGCTTCTGTGTTAACTAAGTATTTTGTAGAAACTTCAGTAACTTCAGTAGCTACTTCAGCTTCTGTAGTTTCAACTTCTTGTGCTTTATCTTTACAACTTGCAAACGTTACAACTAATGCTAATGTTAAGATTGTTAAAAAACGATTTTTCATTGTTTTAATATATTTTAGTGTTAAGCTGCAAAAATAGCTGTTTAAGATTTAAAAATGTTTAAAAAAATATTAAATTATTTTTAATGACATTTTGACATTTTAAGGATAATGGCAGTACTTTTGCCATCCATTTAACGTATTTTAAAAATAGAGATACACAATGAGCAAGAAAGATAAAAATAATACTACTGCAAATGAGCAAGTAGACGAGCAAATACTAGATAACAACGAAGAATCTTCTGAAGATACACGAACCGTTGAAGAGCAATTGAATGAATCTTTAGCTTTAGAGAAAGATAAATTTTTACGACTATTCGCTGAATTTGAAAATTATAAGAGACGAACTGCCAAAGAACGTAGTGAATTGTTTAAAACTGCAAGTCAAGACGTAGTTGTTGCATTGTTACCAATTTTGGATGATTTTGATCGTGCTTATAATGAAATATCTAAAACAAAAGAAAAAGATTTATTGAAAGGTGTGGAGCTCATTAAAAATAAGCTTAAAAACACACTAGAAAGTAAAGGTTTAGAGCTAATGGATTTGCGAGCTGGTGACGATTTCAACGCAGATAATCACGAAGCAATTACACAAATACCAGCACCTAACGACGCTTTAAAAGGTAAGATTATCGATGTTATTGAAAACGGGTATAAGTTGGGTGATAAAATAATAAGATTTCCAAAAGTAGTTATAGGACAATAATATGGCAAAACAAGATTATTACGAGGTTTTAGGAATTGATAAAAATGCGGATGCAGCTGGAGTTAAAAAGGCGTATCGTAAAATGGCATTGAAATATCATCCAGATAAGAATCCTGATAATAGCGAAGCAGAAACGAAGTTTAAAGAAGCAGCTGAAGCTTATGAAGTATTAAGTAATGCTGATAAAAAAGCACGTTATGACCAATTTGGTCACCAAGCCTTTGAAGGTAATGGTGGTTTTAATGGTGGTAATATGAATATGGATGACATATTCAGTCAGTTTGGCGATATATTCGGTGGTGCCTTTGGTGGTGGTGGCGGATTTTCGGGCTTCAGTGGTGGTGGCTTTGGAGGAGGCGGACAACGTCGTATTAAAGGAACCAACATGCGCATTCGCGTGAAATTAACACTGGAAGAAATTGCTAATGGTGTTGAGAAAAAGGTAAAAGTTAGACGTAAAGTTCAAGCGCCTGGAACGACGTATAAAACCTGTTCTACTTGTAATGGAGCTGGACAAGTTATGCGTGTTACCAATACTATTTTAGGTCGTATGCAAACGGCTACAACATGTACAACATGTGGTGGTGCAGGACAAATTATAGATAAAAAACCGAATGAAGCGGATGCACAAGGGATGCTTGTAAAGGAGGAAACGGTATCTATAAAAATTCCTGCAGGTGTGGTTGATGGTATGCAGCTAAAAGTTACTGGAAAAGGTAATGAAGCACCAGGAAATGGTATTTCGGGTGATTTATTAGTGGCAATTGAAGAAGAAACACATGCAACACTTCAACGTGAAGGAGATAATTTACATTATGATTTGTATGTGAGTTTGCCTGATGCCGTTTTAGGAACTTCAAAAGAAATTGATACCGTAACAGGAAAAGTGCGTATTAAAATTGATGCTGGAGTTCAATCTGGTAAAATTTTAAGACTTCGTGGTAAAGGTATTCCATCTATTAATGGTTATGGTAAAGGCGATTTATTAGTGCATGTTAATGTATGGACGCCTAAAACGTTAAGCAAGCAGCAAAAAGACTTTTTTGAATCTATGCGTGAAGACGAACATTTTGAACCGAAACCAGAAGTAGGTGACAAATCGTTTTTTGAAAAGGTAAAAGATATGTTTTCATAAAAAAAATATCAATGTAGTATAAATCCGCCTTTTGGGCGGATTTGTTGTTTATAGCCAAAGTTAATTACAGTCTTTCTTTAATTGTTTAAGAAAAATTACTATATTTGGTTTATTACTATAAATTATAGTAATAATTTTTCTTTTTCATAGCAATTTTTTCCCATCCTTAAGCGTAAGTTTTAGGATGGGTTTTGTTTTTAATGAACAAGCTCAATTTCTTTTTTATTAATTTCGGATGGCAGTATTACATTTAATATATTTACAATCATTTCAATTAAGTAACAATCACGTATGGGTAACTTATTAGAAGCGCACAACGTTTCTAAAAAATTTGGAGATTTTACAGCTTTAAACAATGTGTCTATTGCTGTGCCACAAGGGAGTATCTTCGGGCTTTTAGGGCCAAATGGCGCTGGAAAAACAACATTAATTAGGGTTATTAATCAAATAACCATGCCAGATTCAGGACACGTTATTTTAGATAATGAACCTTTACAAAATCATCATGTAAGAGATATTGGTTACCTGCCAGAAGAGCGCGGTCTTTACAAATCTATGAAAGTAGGTGAACAAGCTTTATACCTTGCGCAACTTAAAGGTTTAAGTAAAGCGGAAGCAAAAAAACGCTTGCATTATTGGTTTGATAGGTTAGATATTGGCGATTGGTGGAATAAAAAAATACAAGAGCTCTCCAAAGGAATGGCTCAAAAAGTACAATTTATTGTTACTGTTTTACACGAACCGAAATTGTTGATTTTTGATGAGCCGTTTTCGGGATTCGATCCAATCAATGCCATCGTTATTAAGGATGAAATTTTGAGACTTCGTGAAAATGGCGCTACGGTTATATTTTCCACACACCGTATGGAATCTGTCGAGGAGTTGTGTGATCATATTGCTTTAATTCATGAATCCAATAAAATTTTAGATGGTAAATTACATGATATTAAAAAGCAGTTTAAAACCAATACATTCGAAATTGGTATACGTGCTACTAATGAAGCAGCTTTAGATAAAGAGTTAACCGAAAAATTCACAGTAACGCCAACCAGTTTTAAAACACTTGGGAATGAGTTAAAACGGAATATCAAACTGTCCGAACAGCAATCACCTAATGATTTGTTGAGTTTTTTAACAAGTAGAGGTGAAGTTTCACATTTTGTGGAATTAATTCCAAGTGCTAATGATATTTTTATTCAAGCCGTAAAGAATAGTTAATTATGAACCATTTACCACTCATCATAAAACGCGAATACTTTACGAAAGTGAAGAATAAATCTTTTATAATCATGACGTTTTTAAGTCCAATGATTATGATAGGCTTGGTAGCCGTTGTAGCTTATTTAACACAACTAAATAACAATTCTGAACGCACCATTTCCATTTTAGACGAATCTGGTCAAATGGCACCAGTTTTTGAAAATACCAAAACCACAAAGTATGTCGTACTAGATCAATTGTCTTTAGATGAAGCTAAAACACTGACACAAGTTCAAGAAAACTATGGCTTGCTATATATTGGTAAGTTTGATAACATAAATTCCACGAATAATATTATAAAATTCTATTCAGAAGAATCACCTTCTATATCCGTAATCGGAGGATTAGAAAGCAAATTAGAAAAACAATTAACCGATTTAAAACTGGAAAGTCAAGGTGTTGATATTGAAAAAATTAAAACATCAAAAATTGATATCGCCATTGCTCAAGAAAGTTTTACAGGCGAAAAAACTTCAAAAATTGATAGTATTGTAAAGTTAATATTTGGTGGAGCAGCTGGCTACTTATTGTTTATGTTTATCATTATTTATGGTAACATGATTATGCGAAGTGTCATTGAAGAAAAAACAAGTCGGATTATAGAAATTATTATATCATCCGTTAAACCCATGCAGCTAATGCTTGGAAAAATTATTGGAACATCACTTGCTGGCGTTACACAATTTGTAATCTGGCTTATTTTAGGCGGAATATTATTAACCATTGTTTCCGCAATTTTTGGAATCGATTTAATGCAGGCATCGCCTTCAGGGCAATTATTAAGTCAAGCCGGAAACGAGTCAGGCATGCCAGATTTAGTACAAAGCGGATTTCAAGCCTTTTATAATTTACCGCTAACCAATTTAGTTATTGCGTTTTTAATGTTTTTTATTGGAGGCTATTTACTTTATAGTTCTCTATATGCTGCAATTGGTGCAGCTGTAGATAATGAAACAGACACACAGCAGTTTCTGTTTCCTATTTTAATGCCTTTAATTTTGGCTGTTTATATTGGTTTCTTCACCGTTATTGAAGATCCACATGGAACTATATCTACCATTTTTTCGTTTATACCATTTACATCACCGGTCGTTATGCTCATGCGGATCCCGTTTGGCGTTCCAATTTGGCAACAAATTGTGTCACTTCTTATTTTAATAGGTACTTTTATGTTCACGGTTTGGTTTGCTGCCAAAATTTACCGCGTAGGCATATTAATGTATGGGAAAAAGCCGAGTTATAAAGAAATTTTAAAATGGATTAAATACTAAATTAAACCATGCAAAATAAATTTGAAGATATTGAAGATGCAGTAACCGAAAGTGGTGCTTGGGAAACCTTTGTCGAGTTTTTAAATTTAGGGTTTCAATTCGGATCCGAAGCTAGTCCAATTAATATTTCGGTAGGTCTTCTGGTATTAATAATCATTATATACCTTTTAACAACTATTGTATTAAATTTTCTTCACCGATTGTATGCCAAGCGTCTACCTCAAGCAGATAAAGCTAAATTCAATACAGTCTTTTCATTTGCTAGATGGTTAATTTATTTGGTTGTAATTCTAGTTGTTTTCGATTCGGTAGGTGTTAATGTTACCGCAATTTTTGCGGCATCTGCAGCGTTATTGATAGGTGTTGGATTAGCATTGCAAACATTTTTCCAGGATATACTTTCTGGTGTATTTATTTTAGTTGATCAAAGTTTACATGTTGGAGATATTATTGAAATAGAAGGCAAAGTTGGACGTGTTGAAGAAATTAAACTGCGCACTACACGTGCCGTTACCATTGATAATAGAGTGTTAGTAATTCCAAATCATTTATATTTAACGAATAGCTTATATAACTGGACTCAAAATGACATTTCCACGCGCGAAAATATAACAGTAGGTGTCGCTTATGGTAGTGACACACAATTGGTAAAACGCCTATTGTTGGAAGCGGCTAATTCCCATCCAGAGGTTTTAGATGATACATCAACAGTTGTATTATTTACGGATTTTGGAGATAGTTCCTTGATTTTCAAGGTTGTTTTCACAGTCAGAGATAGTTTTAAATCGCAATTTCCTAAAAGTGATATTCGATTTGAAATAGATAGGTTATTTAGGGAAAACAATGTTTCCATTCCATTTCCACAAAGAGATATTCATATTATTGAAAAAAAGAGTAAATAGTTATGCCAAAAATATTAGTAATTGAAGATGAAGCAGCCATTAGGCGTGTACTTGTAAAAATCCTATCAGAAGAAAATGATACGTATCAAGTAGAAGAAGCTGAAGACGGTTTAGAAGGTTTAGAGAAAATTAAAAATGAAGATTATGATCTCGTTTTTTGCGATATTAAAATGCCAAAAATGGATGGTGTTGATGTATTGATAGCGGCAAAAAAAATAAAACCCGAAATCTCCATTGTCATGATTTCAGGTCATGGCGATTTAGACACAGCGGTTAATACAATGCGTTTGGGTGCCTTTGATTATATCTCCAAGCCACCAGATTTAAACCGTTTGTTGAATACGGTAAGAATAGCTTTGGACACCAAAGTATTGGTGGTTGAAAATAAAATGCTGAAAAAGAAAGTCAGCAAAAACTATGAAATGATTGGCGAAAGTGCTGCTATTTCTCATATTAAAGAAATGATTGAAAAGGTGGCGCAAACAGATGCACGTGTTTTAATTACAGGACCAAACGGAACAGGTAAAGAATTGGTAGCACATTGGTTGCATCAAAAGAGTGACCGTTCTAAAGGGAATTTAGTTGAAGTAAATTGTGCTGCTATTCCATCAGAGTTAATAGAAAGTGAGTTGTTTGGTCATGTAAAAGGTGCCTTTACAAGTGCTGTTAAAGATCGATCAGGGAAATTTGAAACCGCCAATGGAGGTACTATTTTTCTAGATGAAATTGGTGATATGAGTCTTTCTGCTCAAGCTAAAGTACTTCGTGCACTTCAAGAAAATAAAATTCAACGCGTTGGGAACGATAAAGATATTAAAGTAGATGTTCGTGTTATAGCAGCCACCAATAAGGATTTAAAAAAAGAAATAGCTGAAGGTCGTTTTCGTGAGGATTTATATCACAGATTAGCCGTTATTCTTATTCAAGTACCTTCATTAAATGATAGACGCGAAGATATTCCGTTACTAATCGATTATTTTTCTGAAAAAATATCCAATGAACACGGAACCGTTATAAAATCATTCTCTAGTAAAGCCATTAAGCAACTTCAGGAATATGATTGGACCGGAAACATTCGTGAGCTCCGCAACGTTGTAGAGCGTTTAATTATTCTTGGCGAAAAAGAAATTAGCGAAGATGATGTGAAAATGTTCGCTTCCAAATAATCTTAAAATGTCTGAATGTATTCAGGCATTTTTTTTGAAATGTATCCAAAATACAATCCCGCTATTACAACGTTTTATAATTATGTATATTTATAAATCAATTCTAATTCGAATACTATTCTATGAAATCAATTAAGCCAGAAGACTTTAAAGTACAAGCAACGGTAAACTTAAAAGAGATTCAAACAACCTTTGACTTAAAGGAAGATGAAGACAAAATTGAAGACGAATTACAAGATGTTTGTAAAAAACTCGCGAAAATACAAAACGCCATGTATGCACATGGAAAATATGCCGTACTAATTTGTATTCAAGGGATGGATACAGCAGGAAAAGACAGTCTGATACGGGAAGTTTTTAAGGAGCTTAATGCTAGAGGTGTTGTTGTGCATAGTTTTAAAACACCAACGGATTTGGAATTAAAACACGATTATTTATGGCGTCATTATATAGCATTACCAGCACGCGGTAAGTTTGGCGTTTTTAATAGAACGCATTATGAAAACGTATTGGTAACACGTGTGCATCCAGAATATATTTTAAATGAGCATTTACCAGATGTATTATCATTAAATGATGTTAATGATGAGTTTTGGGATAAACGCTTTGAGCAAATCAATAATTTTGAAAAGACAATTGCAGAAAATGGAACGATTATCTTTAAATTTTTCTTGAATATTTCAAAAGAAGAACAAAAAGATAGATTGTTACGGCGATTAGATAAGCCAAATAAAAATTGGAAATTTTCTCCTGGTGATTTGGAAGAGCGTAAACTGTGGAATCATTATCAAGACTGTTACCAAGATGCTATTTCTAGAACAACAAAACCGCATGCACCATGGTATGTGGTTCCTTCAGATGATAAACCAACCGCACGTTATATTGTGGCTAAAATTTTATTAGATACGCTGAAAAAATATGATGATATTCGCGAACCAGAATTGAATGATGACATCAAAGCCAATATAGACGACTACCGAAAGCAATTGGAAAACGAGTAATTTTAAGATTCCTTTTGGAAGTAAACTTTTAAATAAAACCTATTTTAGTTTTTTAACGACATTTATACTATTTATGAAACATGTACTGCCTATTTTATTTTTTCTATTAACCATTAATATAACAGCTCAAACAGATGAAGAAACGTTAAAAACCATTTACTCTACATCCTTAACTAATGGGAAAAGTTACGAGTGGCTTGATTATTTGTCCAACCAAATTGGTGGAAGGCTATCAGGTTCGTTGAATGCCGAAAAAGCAGTTGTTTATACCAAAGAAGAACTGGAAAAATTAGGTTTAGATAAAGTTTGGTTGCAACCCGTAATGGTGCCAAAATGGGTGAGAGGAATTAAAGAGTATGCCTTTATAGAGTCATCTTCTGGAATTACAACTACTGTAAATATTTGTGCGCTAGGTGGCTCTATTGCTACACCAATTGGTGGTGTCAAAGCAGCGGTTTTAGAAGTAAAAGGTATTGATGAATTAATAGCGTTAGGTAAAGACAAGGTGTCAGGGAAAATCATTTTTTTCAATAGACCTATGCAAGCCGATTTAATACAAACCTTTGAAGCCTATGGAGGTTGTGTAGATCAGCGATATGCTGGAGCTATGGAAGCAGGAAAACTTGGGGCTGTTGGTGTTATTGTGCGTTCCATGAATTTACGTCTGGACGATTTACCACATACTGGAAGTATGACCTATGGTAATTTACCAAACTCACAACGGATTCCGTCTGCAGCTATTAGTACAAATGATGCTGAAAAATTGAGTGGTATGTTAGCACTTGATAAAAACATTAAATTATTTTTCAATCAAACTTGTCAGCAATTACAAGACGTTCAGTCGCATAACGTGATTGGTGAAATTACGGGAAGTGAATTTCCAAATGAATACATTATTGTTGGAGGCCATTTAGATTCTTGGGATTTGGGTGATGGTTCTCATGATGATGGTGCAGGTTGCGTACAATCTATGGACGTGTTACGTTTATTAAAGGAAAGTGGTATTAAACCAAAACGTACCATTCGTGTGGTATTATTTATGAACGAAGAAAACGGTTTGCGTGGTGCTACAAAATATGCCGAAATAGCAAAACAGAAAGGTGAAAACCATATTTTTTCATTAGAAAGTGATGCAGGTGGATTTACACCTCGTGGTTTTCAATTTGATTGCGACGATGAAGTTTTTGCTAAAATAGAAAGCTGGAAGGCCTTATTTAAACCCTATTTAATTCATTATTTTGAAAAGGGTGGAAGTGGAGCAGATGTAGCGCCTTTAAAAACAGATACTAATGTTGTTGCAGGACTACGTCCAGATTCCCAACGCTATTTTGATCATCATCATGCAGCCAATGATGTTTTTGAACATGTAAATAAGCGTGAACTGGAATTAGGTGCGGCAACCATGACAAGCTTGGTATATTTAATTGATAAATATGGTATTTAGCCAATATCAAATCAAGAACAACTAAAAGATTAAAATCATGAAAAAAATACTACTTATAGGTTTTATAATTTCTGGGTTTATAGGATTCTGCCAACAGCCAGATCTATTGGCGAATACTTGGTATCTACAAAATGTTATTATTAATGGTGCCAATAATTCTGTTCCTGATAATGGTGAAATTGGTGATAATGGTGATGTTTATTTAAACTTTTTAACACCACCTTATGACTTCCAAACATTTGCTTGTAATGGACTAAGTGGTTCATTAAGTTTTAATGATGTTAATTCAAGTTTTATAGTTTCCGATTTGGGGCAAACGCTGGCTTCCTGTGCCATTTCTGCAAATAATGATTTTGAAGTCTTGTATTTTGGTTTATATTGGGATAATTATAGTAATCCTTTTACTTACAATATCACTTCGGAATCAAATATAAGTACACTAATTGTTACAGCCGTAAATGGAGATCAGGCCATCTATGGAAGTGCTAGACTTCATGTTGAGGCGTTTAAAATGACAGATATAAAAACATATCCTAATCCCGTAATTAACGAGCTCATTGTTGAAAAACAAAATACAACTGAAAGTTTGAATCTTCATGTTTTTAATATGAATGGTCAATTAATAATGTCACAATCAATTCATAGAAAACAAATGGCTATTAATGTCTCCAGTCTAAAATCGGGTGTATATTTTTTTGTTTTTGAAGACACACATTCTAGAAAAGAAATTAGAAAAATAATAAAATAGTAATGAAGCACTTATTAATGTTAAGTTTGGTACTAGTTTTTTCAAAATCTTACAGTCAGTCAGATTCTGAAAAATTACCCTATTATGAAATACCTAAAGCTTCAGAAACTTTTACGGCAGGAACCGTTGCCGCAAGAGCTATTGATGGATTAGGATTTCGATTTTATTGGGCAACTGAAGGTTTGCGAGAGGATGATTTGAATTTTCGCCCAAATGATGATGCACGTTCAACTTTGGAAACGATAGATCATATTTACGACTTGTCTAGAATGATAGCCAATTGCGCTTTAAAAAAAGATAATGCTAAAAAAGATACAGATAAACCCGAAGATTTTGAAGGTTTGCGAAAAGCCACACTTTTAAATTTACAATTAGCGTCAAACATTTTTAAAAAAACCGAAGATGTTGGTGAGTTTAAACTAATTTTTGAAAAATATGAAGTCGAATTTTGGACACTCATTCATGGTCCAATTGAAGATGCCGTTTGGCATTGCGGACAGGTTGCATTATTAAGAAGATCATCTGGAAACCCCTTTAATTCTAAAGTGAGTGTTTTTAGTGGAAGATTACAAGACTAATGGAAAAAGCATATTTACATCAAATTCATCCCGTTTTACCAGTTCAAAATCTTTTGGCTGCTTTATTTTTTTATGTACATAAACTCGGTTTTGAAATTGCGTTTGCAGACGATCCTAAAGTACCTACTTATGCAGGATTAAGACGAGGTGATGTAGAAATTCACTTGCGCTTTCAGAACACAACGAAACCATTACAAACTGCTATTAAACCCGATTTACGTATTGTAACGCAAAACATAGAAAGTTTATATATAGAGTTTGAAGCGAAAGAAATTTTAAAAGAGCAAATTCAGATAATCAATACCGATTGGGGAACTAAAGAATTTACCATTTATGATTTAGATAAAAATGCATTGACATTTTATAGTAATTTATAAGAGTAGAAATCTACTTGGGTATTATTTCTTAAATGCCTAAAAGCGCCTGCTATTTCATGTTTATATAAAGATATCTCGCTTTTACAAGCATAAACAAACCGTAGCAGGACATTCCAACAGCAACAATGGACAAAACAAATGCACCAAAATTTTGGTCTATAAACTGGAATGCATCGGTTAATTTGCTCATTTTTTCATTTCTGAAAGTCAGCCCTGTTCGAATCGTTAAAAAGGACATGATACCAAATATAATACCTCTTGCCGAATGACCAATAATCCCCAAATTGAGGAGTAATTTTTGAATTTCAGGTTTTATTTTTGAGGATTGTACATTTTTCTTAAATTGATTGGATAGTATAAAGTAAATTTCAAATAGTGCTTTACTACCAAAAATTAATCCAATGATTACCGCACTTATACTGCCAAATGATGAATTTAAAAGTTTGATAACAGATTCTTGCTGTGTGTCATAACCAGCTCCAAATAAAAGTTTAAGAGCTATAAAGCCTAGTGATCCATAAAATAATCCACCGGTAAAAAAACCAGCTCTTACAAATAAGGCATTTAATTTGGTTCCTAAATTCCGAGAATCTGTAAAGGTTTGGTAGAAACGCCAAAACGTATAGCTAAATAAACCAATCGCCACAGCAGCCAATAGCACTTTTGCAACAGGCTGTCCAGAAAGAAATCCAATTACCCCTTTGGTTCCCACTTCGCGACCGCCCAAATTGAAGGTTTTTAAAGCTGTTAAAACGCCAACAAGAATGTAAACGAATCCAATAGCGCTTAAACCAACGCGAGCAATGTTTTCTTTTTTAGTAGCCATAAATACGTGTACTTTTCTTTTTATAGAAATGTAAAGTAATTAAAATGATTTCAGAATAATTATCTGAACCCATATTAAATTGAACGCTTTTACGCGAATTGGACTATAATGTTGTAATACTAAACGTTGAAGTTTGGCAACATTTTGATTTAGCTATTTGTGCAATGCGCACAATTGATGTTGCTTGATATGGAGAAGGTTTTATCGGATGACCGCCTGAGAGGCAGGAAGGCGAGAATATTATTGGTTCATGGTTCATTTTAAATAGTGTTGTGCCTACCTGGCGGCAGGCCGGCTTTCGTTATTTTTCAATTTAATTTATTTACTGACTCTTTTTCTATACTATCTAAAATTGAATTTACTTGTTCCAACATCTGTCTTTGTCGTTTTAACCTATTAAGCTCGTCGATAGATTTCATAAACAAGTTCCCAAAGTAAGAATCATTTGCGAAGAAAGTTTCAGCGATATTAAGACTGTCAATTTTCCTCGATTTATACTTTAATCTTTTTCTAATTTTATTATCGGCTATTTTAAACACAAAAGAACTTGTTGCATTTTTTAGCTTTTCTAAAAATTGCATCGAAGATTCTTGGTCTTCAAAGCCAGATTCAAAGTCTGCAACAAACTGTGCTAACAAGCTTCTTAAGTTTTCATTTTGTATGAGGTCAACTTTTCCAGCACTTATCAACGAATTGTAAGCTCCTATAACTGGTTCTGCGCGATACCACGAAGTGCCCCACTAATAAGAAGGCTCAAAGCGTCTAAATGTGTATTAAAATAGTGCTGCTCTTTTTTATTTTGCCTTTCATAAATTTCTGCTAGAACTTTACTGTGGTTTATTACTTTGGATTGATATTTAATAGTTTTTTCAATTCTTTCTTAAGAGACTTTGAAATCGGCTTTTAACGCAATTAGAATCTTTGCTTCTTCGTTTCTAGATTTTCTATTTTCATTCCAATTATTAATAGAAAGCGCAATCAAAATACCAAGAACCACAAGAATTATTTCACCAATGGCATACTTTAGATATTTTGAGTTTTTTCCTGTTTCTAATGATGTATATCCTAATTTTTTGAACAATTTTATCATATCTATGTCTCTTCCTGTTATAATTTCCGTCCACAAAACATTTCGTAAAACTCAATCTAAATTTTCCTCTATATTCTGGAGATTATCATCAGGAATCCGATCTATCATTTTATTGTAAGGATCTATTCCTGCTTTTATGGGAAGTTTTGAAGTGATATAAGTAAACGTGGATTTTCCTGGTTTTACCCATACTTTTTCTATAACTAAAGGCGATTTTATTGTCATGCCTTGTGTGTTTTCAATATCAGTATCAAAAACCGCAATTTCAAGGAGGTTTGGTTTGTCTCCTGTAGCTAGTAGTTTACCATTACCATCAAAATATTTTTTTGAGCTTTCAACTTCCATGGTCACTTTGTATTTGTTTTCTGCAAGTTTTACATAAGTAGCTTCTGTAACTTTGTTGGAGTAGAGGGTAATCTTTTCAAAACTATCTTTTAAATAATATTGTAGTGAATCTGGAGTGACAGATTTCATATAATCATACCATTCTATTGTTGTAGTAAAAGGCGCTTCTGGTCTGAATCGTGCAGCTTCCGTATAGGCTTTAAAAGCGCTGTTTAACGTGTTTTCACCAATTAAATCTTGAAGTCCAAAAAGAATGAGACCTCCTTTTTGATACCAAACATAGGCTTGATTGTCATTATCTAAAAGTGTCTTTTCAAATTTACTTTCATTGGCTCTGCCTCTTAAATAGCGATCTAATTCATCTTTAAGAAATCGTTGCATGGCATCTGCTCCATATTCTTCTTTCATTACCATAAGTGCAGCATATTCTGCCATAGATTCTGAAATTTGATTTGCACCTCGGGTTGCCGATGGTGTAATTTGATGTCCCCACCATTGATGCGCCATCTCGTGTGAAGTAACAAAATAAAGGTAGTCTACATCATTCGGATCACTAAAATCACCAACCCAAGCGAAACTCTCTGAAAAAGGAACGGTATTAGGAAATGATTGTGCAAAACCTTGATATCTTGGAAACTCTAGAATACGCATTTGTCTATATTGGTAAGCTCCAAAATTTTCAGAAAAGTAATCCATTGAGTGTTTTACACTTTTTACAAATCGATCTATATTATACGTATGAGTTGGATGATGAAATATTTCAATATTTACTTTTTCGCCTGATTTCCCTGTCCAAACCTCTCTATGAACATCATATTCTGCAGAAGAAATATTATAGAAGAAATCTAATTCTCCTGACATTTTATAGTGGTAATATTTACGGCCATTTTCTTCCCATTCTTTTTGCAATTGGCCAGGCATTATTGCAATTTGATTAGGAGCTGTGCTTACAACACCTTCAAAAGTAATATAATCTGCATCATCATTAAAGAGTAAATTACGCGTTCCCCAAGGGTCTGTTTGTTCTGGTAGTTGATACTCTTTTATAGGTAAATCATACTTTTTACGGTCTTGGTCACTGGTTAATTCTCCTTGAGCACTATAACCAAATGTTGGGAAAAAATTGTTATTTAAAAACGTGCCATTATAAACAATATCAGATCCCGAACCTTCATTAGGGAATCCTTCATAATTAGCTGCAATCTCCAACTCTAACGTGATGGTGTCTTTAGGTTGTAACGGTTTTTCAAAAGCATAAATTTCGTAACCAAAATCATCAAAACGTTTACCCAATTTTGGTGATTTACCATCTAAAGTTAAGAGTTTTACTTCTTTCTTAAGCAGTCCTTCTGGTCCCCAATTAAGATGTAACGAATCTATTACTTCATCTGTTTTGTTAACCATTACATATTTAGTTCTAATTGTAGCAGCACGTTCTTCGGGTACTAAATCTGCAAAGACTTTTACATCAATAACTTTTGGTTGCGCAATTTTATCGTATTTACTTAATTGCTTTTCATATTCCGCAGATCCAATGGTTCCTTGTTCTACGGTTCGGTAGTTGTTTAACGTTTTGGTGTTGTAATTAATAAATGCACCCGAACCTATAAAAATAGCGAACAGAATAACAAAAGCTGAAATCGTTCTGATATTCAATCGTTCTTTAGCTACTTGCCAACGGGCTTTTCTACCGGAATCTGTTCCGCGTTTCCAAAAAAGATATCCAATAACTAATAATACACCTCCACAGGCCAACCAATAGGTTCTAAACCAGAATAACGCTTCGGCAAAATGCCCGAATCCATTCATATCAGAAACCGTATAACCAGGAGCATAGCTATATAAGTATAAATTATTGTTCACATCGCCTATGCTGTTTAGTCCAAAAAGCAATACCCAAAAAGCAATAGCAATAACGTGGCCTACGAATTTTTTGTTTACTAATGAGTGAACGAAAAAGGCTAATAATACGAAGATGATATATTTAGGAAATTCAATTAAATACAAGTCTGTAAAGTACTTATCAAATTCAAAATTAAAATACCCTTTCAGAATTTGATTTATAACACCACTAACTAAAATCATGTTGACTAAAACAAAACTGATCAAGACTAATGCTAAAAATTTAGAACCATATACTAAACGATTTGGTAATGGAAGGGATCCAAATATTTGATCGTAATTTACATTCCGTTCTCTATGCAATACTTCACCTGTCATAAATACAATAAGAATAAAAATGAGAATGACATAGGTAGCATTTTTCATTTCTAGCATATAATAGGTGAGTGGCAAGGAAGGTGTTCCATAAATAGGCGAACCAAACCATCCGTCGAAAAACAGAAATAACACAGCAGCAATTAATATGGCTATAAAAAACTTATCTCTAATAATATTTTTGAATTCCATTAAGGCTAACCCAAACAATAATTTAATATTTAAACCATTTGAGAAAACTTGTGAAACATTAGGGATTTTAGTTTGTGCAGTTGTTGCAAGCGTTTTATCTGCATGATCTTTTTTCTTTTTCGACGTATAGTTTTTATTTAAAAACTTCTGAAAATCAAAACGAAATAAGGTAAAAAGAAATACCAATACACCCAATCCAACCCAAATAATCCGATTCCAAATTAACATACCTGTAAACGGAACCGTTAAACTATTTTGTTCTTCGGGTGTCCAGTATTGAATCATATTTTGATACGCACCTAAACCAAAAGGATCCAATAAGCTTACTAAATCTTTATTTTCAATATCTTGAGTTAAAGTCAAAGTGATTAAATACGTAATAAAAAGGATGGCACCACCTGCATAAGCCAACATGACCTTTTTAGTTAAACCTACCAAAGCAAAGAAAATACAACCTGCAAAGAAAAAATTAGTCCAATACAAAAATAAGGTAGGTTGTATGTAATGCCAAAGGTTAAATGTGGTAAAGCGTTCTGGTTCCTCATAACCTGCTAAAGGACCTACAGCAAAACCTATAATTAATCCTAATTGTAATCCTAAACTTACCATGAATAACACGGACATTGAACCGAAAAAACGCCCTAATAAATAGCCTTTTTCACTAATTGGATATGAGAAATAGTAATTTTCTGTTTTGTGCTCTATATCTCTATAAACTGGAACACCCATTATGGCGCTAGAAAGCATAATACCAAAAATGCTAATGGTTGTTAACATGGTAGCAATAGCAACCGGCGAGTTTACAAAAACCTTTTCTGAAGCAGGACCATTTCCGCCAATGGCGACTATTAATCCAAATACCATTAGAATTCCAAAATATGCCCAAGTTGCTGGACGTTTTAATCTGTACTTAATTTCGAATATGAAAATTTCTTTAAACATAATTGAACGATTTTAAAATGAATTTATGAAACAATTAAACTAAAGTAGCATCCATACGCGATGTGATTTCAGCAAAATAAACATCTTCCAAATCTGCAGCAGTAGCTTGAAAAGAAGCATCGGGTTGGTTATCACTTAATACGTGAATTATGGTTTTTCCTGCTTTTAAATGTGTGGAAATAACTTGTAGATCAGATTGGTAGTTTGCCAATTCGCCTTTTTCTATCGCTTTTGTCCAAACCTTGTCTTTAATACCTTGAGTTAAATCATTTGGAATGCCTTTTACCACGACTTCGCCTAAACAAATTATAGCCATATTGTTACATAAATTCGAAATATCATCCACAATATGTGTCGATAAAATGACGATGGTATTTTCGCCAATTTCGCATAATAAATTATGAAAACGATTTCGTTCAGCAGGATCTAAACCAGCAGTTGGTTCATCAACAATTATTAATTTTGGATCGCCTATTAAGGCTTGTGCAATACCAAAACGTTGTTTCATTCCACCAGAATACGTTCCTAAACTTTTATTCCGAACATGCCATAAATTGGTTTTATTTAGTAGTGATTCAACCAAATCTTTACGTTCGCCTTTGTTGGCTATTCCTTTTAGTGAAGCAATATGATTCAGCATATTATAGGAACTAACTTTAGGATATACACCAAACTCCTGTGGTAAGTAGCCTAGAATTTTTCTGACTTCGGCTTTGTCTTTTAAAATATCTAAATCGCCTAACGTGACAGAGCCAGAATCGGCTTGTTGTAATGTTGCTAAGGTTCTCATTAACGATGATTTCCCAGCGCCATTTGGCCCTAAAAGTCCGAACATGCCTTGAGGAATGTTAAGCGTAATATTGTTTAAAGCTTTGACACCGTTTGAATAGGTTTTATTAAGATTTTCGATTTTTAATTCCATAATTTATTGTGTTTGGTTGGTTTTATATTGCTAATTATCAATCAGATAATCAATTTAGTTTTTAGATAAAGGAATTCCTTTAAAATGATCCATTATCCACATCTTTTATAAATTGTATCAATCCAGAGAAATAAGCTTCAGGATCGTCATATTGAGATATATGTCCTGATTCTGTGGTTAAACTTCTGCCGTTTTGTACTTGGGTACTCATCCATTCTATGTATTTAGGATCCATGGTGTCATACGTACCACCAATCATTAAAGTGGGAATTTTCAGTTCAGGTAAGCGATTAGAAATATCCCAACCTTTTAACGAGGCATTTCCAGTGACTCCAAATTCGCTATAGCCTTGCATGTATATGTAAATGTTTGGATTGAGATGTGAAAAACTACGATTGATAAATTCTGGCCATTCATCTAAAGGCATATGTAAGACGTGTTTGGTGTAGTAATGCTGTGTGACCAATTCTGTATATCGTGGATTGCCAAAATCTTTCTTGGCTTCCATAGCTTTGATTTCTTTATAAATTTCTGGAGGTAATTGCGGTCCTAAAACATCTGCCGCATATTTTTCATATTCAGGAAAGCTTGCCATCATATTTGAAATGATTAAACCTTTTAAATTATCTTGATGTTTCAATGCGTATTCCATCGCTAACATTCCACCCCAAGATTGTCCAAGTAAGTAAAAATTATCTTTGTCAAGACTCAAGGCTTTTCGAACCTGTTCAACTTCATCCACAAAATGCTCAATCGTCCAAAGAGTTGAATCGTTTGGTTTATCGCTATGATAACTATCCAATTGATCATAATAGATGTATTCAATTTCTTCGTTTGGTAAGTAGCCATCAAAATTTTCAAAAAATTCGTGAGTGCCACCTGGTCCTCCATGAAGTAATAACACTTTCATTTTCGGGTTATTTCCCACGCGTTTTGTCCAAACGTTAAAAGTGCCTTTAGGGGTTTTAATAGGAATCATTTTAATGCCTCCCGTTTTTTGATCGTCACTATTGGAATAATCGAAATATGAAGATTTAATTTCGGTTTTGGTGGTTGTTGTGCTCGTTTTTTCGGCTTGTTTTTCACCACAGCTTAAAATAAATGTTGCTGAAAGAATGAGAAGATAAATTGATTTTTTCATTTTGGTTGGTTTATTACTTTCTTGAAAGTTAATCAGTTATTGGCTTATTTATGCTTTTTTAAATTATTTTCTTTAAATAAAACGAATGAACAGATGGAGCAAACCACACATCCGATTTAAATAGGCTTTTAGTGTTCTACTTGTATGGAAACTGTAATTGGGTCTATTACGGTATGCTTTTTTTTAAAAACTTCAGTAGCTGGATCATTTAAAATAGCTTGAAACTTAACCATATCTGTGACTTCGATTGTCATAGCTACAGAATTGGGATCATCAGTATCTTGGAACGTTTTAATGCCTGATATGGCAGGTTTAAATATATCAAGTCTGTCTTGATGGCCTTTAAGCCATGTGTCAAAACTTCCTACTTTGTGTCTGGTTACGATTGTTGTTTTCATATTTTTCATATTTAAATAGTTTTGCCTACTCTCATCGGTTTCCTGCCTGCCGTCAGGTAGGTAGGTAGGTAGGTAGGCTTACCTGGTTTTTATTTTACTTCATCTCCGCATCAGCTAATTTTTTGGTGTCTACATACTGTTGAAATGCAATTACTTTCCCATCCTTTAATGTCCACAAATGTGCGGCTTGCGCATTATATGCTTTACTGGTTTCTTTATTTTTAGCATCATACCTTAACGTAGCTAGAACCTGATTGTTACTCATGTCGTGAAGCTTGATGTTAGCTAGGTTGAAATAGTCATGATTAGCTCCAAGACGTGCAAAAACCCCATTTAAAATAGCATCTGGACCAATGTATGGATTGCCATCTGCCATAGAGTTACTTTCAGCTTCATTCCATTCTATTTTAGGATTCATAGAACCCAATACCGTTGGCATATCGCCTGTGGCGAATGCATTATACATAGTGTCAATGATTTGGGTGTTTTGATTATTTTTCATGTGTTTATTTTTATTGTTTTTTTAATGGTCACATGCTGTTCGCTTTTAATCATTCCTACAGATGATAACGCTTTTAGCATGCTCGTTTCATAATTCTTGATTTTAGTTTATGTTTTTTTTAATTGTAATTTATTTTAGATTACTCTTCTCTCGGTAAGCGTAAATCTCTTTGTGCAATTTGATATACCAACGCTGCAATGACTGTCGCGTTAATCATCATATCGCGTTCTGGAACATATTCTAATGCATCTAAATTTGTGTGATGCGTTACTGTACTATAGTTTAAAGGGTCTTGAATGATTTGAAATCCTGGAATTTTGTAATAATCAAATACATCATGATCTGTAAAATTGGTGTTTTGAATGGTTAAATTATTAACATCTAAATACGAATAAGTTTCTAACATGTTTTCAAAAATGGGTCTGACTGCTTCGTTTCCTTGTAAATAAATACCTCGCATCTGTCCAGCGCCATTATCCATATTTAAGTATGCAGAGATTTTTTCAACCTCCTTTTTCCGAGTCGTTTCTTTTGCTTTTCCATAGTGATTTTCAGCATACGACATAGAACCTAAATACCCTTGTTCTTCGCCTCCCCAAAGTGCAATTCTAATCGTGCGTTTTGGTTTTAATCCAGATGCTTTAATAATTCGCATCACTTCCATCATAACAGCAGAGCCTGCGCCATTATCTGTTGCTCCAGAAGCTGGATGCCAAGAATCAAAATGTGCTCCAATCATGACCACTTCATCTTTTAATTTTAAATCTGACCCTGTAATTTCTGCGATAATATTGACATTGTTTTTAGGGTTTAGATATAATTCAGAATCTAAATGGAATTTAATTTTTGGCGTAATTCCTCTAGCGTTTAAGCGTTTTAATTTTCCGAAACTTTCTGGCGAAATGGCAAAATAGGGTACAGGCTTTTCATGGCTTTCTCTAAAATTGTACGTGCCACTTGGATGAATAACACCAGGAAAAAATGGCGTTGTTCCTAAAATACTTAAAGCGCCTTCTGCTTTTAAAAAGGCGAAAAAAGCATCGTCTTTCCTCATAAAAGTCTCAAAAACAACCTCTAAATCTTCAATTAAATTTAGATCTCCTGCTGATGAGCCTAATGGATTATTCGGTACAGGTAAAATCGATTTTTCGGCTGTCTCGATTTGGTTTTCCGTAAATCGTGTTGCAAGGGCATTAAATAGCATGTTTTGTTCTGGTGCTGACCCTATCAATATGGTTTTTCCATTTAGTTTTCCATGCCATTGTTTTTTAATTTGTTCTAAATTAGACCAGTTTTCAATCCATATCATATCGCCAATTTGTACACCATTGGAACTTTCTGTCCAAGCATACGGATAAGCTTGTATTTTCATATAAGCAGGTTCTGTCATTTCTACATTGAAAGATTTGACTTCCCAACCCATACAATCATCACAATAGTTTTCGAAGTAAACTTTATCAACTCCCCAGCTTTCTATGGTTTTCTTTGCCCATTCTGCAGCTGTGTAATATTGATTTGTTCCAGTTAAACGAGGGCCATAAACATCAGACAGATCTGAAATAAGACTCATGACTTGCGATTTCTGAAAACCTTCGGTATTAATTTTAGAAAGTGCTTGCGGCAGTGTTTGGCTGGTAGCAACGTATCCTATGAAAAGGAATGTTGCGATAAGAGTTTTTGATGTGATTTTCATGGTTTTATATTTAATGTTTTTCATTTGCATTAATCATTATTGCGTCTTGTGTACTTCCAATTCTATCTCAATCATAAATTCTGGAATTGCCAACTCTTTAACACCAAGCCAAGAACCCGTAGGAAATTGTTTTTTATAGATTTCTGTTCTGTAACCTGCAAATTCTAAAAACTTGGCCATATCAGTTGTGAATACGTTTTCCACGACTACATCGTCAAATGTGCAGCCATAATGTTTTAATATTTTATATAGATCAGCATAACAGTTTTTCATTTGTTGTTCTAAATCGCCAATGGCAGTAGGGTTTCCTTCGTCATCCATACTAACAGCACCAGAGACTTTAATAGAATTTCCAATTTTTACAGCATGCGTGTAACCATAAGCCTTTTCTACTTCTGGACGCAGTAGAAAATAGTCTGGTGTTTCATTTGCAACAACGGTTTCAGTGGATACTGGTTTTTCTACGGTTGTTTCCGTTTTGGTTTTCTTGTTACAGCTTGATATTGAAATAGCAGTCACTAAAGCAATTACCAATAGTGTAAATTTTGTTGTTCTCATATTTATTCGATTTAATGATTATATGAATTTTATAGTTTATAAGCAATTGCAGCACTGGATGGTCCTGCCAAAGGCATTAATTCTGTAGTTGAGAAACCTGCTTTTTTTGCCCATTTATTGAAATCGGAGAACGTGTAATTAAAACCATCGCCTGTTTCTATAAGCATATTTAGGCTCATCATTAAGCCAAAGACATTTTCTTTTCGCTGGTCATCAATAACATGTTCAATGGCAATAAAAACGCCTCCTTTTGGTAAAGCATCATAGGCCGTTTTCATGAGTTTAATTTTTGTTTCTTCATCCCAATCATGTAGTATATTTCCCATGGTTACAATGTCTGATTTTGGTAATGCATCTTTAAAAAAGTCACCATTCGTCACTTTTACTTGTTCTGTCATTTTAAATTTTTGTACCGTCTCTTTCGCCATAAATTCCAACGCAGGTAAATCAAACGTTGTACATTTTATGTGTGGATTGTGTTTGGCAATCATAACAGAGAGCACACCTGCTGAACCTCCAGCATCTACAAGCGTTTTGTAGTTTGAAAAGTCGAATTTTTCTGCCAAGGCTATAAAGTTGCCCATTTGCACACCTGTCATACCATCGACGAATTTTTTGAACATTTCAGGATCTTTACTTATAAAATCGAAAATGTTCTCGCCATTATCTTTTATTTCATGTTGAATCAAACCGGTTTTTAATCCATTATCGAGTTTTGCCCAAACATTCCAGCCTTGTTCATTCTGCATTTCAAGAATGCCTCCAATGTAGGATGGTTTGTCTTTGTCTAAAAAAATAGCTGTATCCACAGTATTAGAATAGTGTGCAGTTTCTAAAAGACCTTCACGTTCTAAAAAGCTCAAACCGGTTAGGCAATCTAAAAAATCATACAGGTTTCTGTCGCTGCATTTTAATTCTAAAATATTTTTGATGGCTTTTGCAGACATCGATCCGTGTTTCGCTAAATGGGTGAATAATTGAAAATTTACGGCAGTCAATAAAACTTTTGATGCCCAAAATCCTGTTCCCATTTGTAGGATTGCGGCTGGTGTTGGTTGTATTGTTGTGGTTTCCATTATTTTTAATTATTTAGTATTTAAAATTTTAATTCTGCTTTTGTTCAATTGATTAATGCATTTTTAACAGCAGTTTATTAAGAATTATATTCCTTTAAAGTTGACATTACAGAATTAAACGGTAATCCCAAATCATGTTCAGCAAGTTGGTTTTGATAAATTATTTTTGGTAGGTTTTCAGGTGCTTGATTGTTTAGCATCAAGTTGATATCTGAAACAGGATACGTTTCGCTGCTCAATAAATAGTTTTTGCCATGTAACCCAGAAATAGTGGCTGCTTTATACGCGGCAATTGCTACATCTGTTACATTAACAACTGCCATTTCCGCATTGGTATCATAAAGCATTTGGATAAACGGATTGGGAGCTAAATTGTTTTTTATTAAATACTGTAAACCTGTTGAGGTAGAATCTTCTCGTTGTGACATGGATTTTCCAAAAACGGCAACTGGAGACAGACTTGTAATTTCTACGTTGGCGTTTGGATGGGCTTTTATAAAACTATTTACGGTTTGATTGGCCAGAAATTTTGCCTGTGCGTAAGGATGACTTTCTTCACTAAAAAAAGGCGTGTCTTTTTCATTAAAAGTATCTGATGCCATTTTGTTACCAGGCGGTAAGGGAAAGTTTGTATTATATGCAGCAACTGATGCCATGATGACCACTTTTTTAATGGTAGAAACTTTATTAATAACTTCTAGAAAATTTTCGGTGCCTTTAATGGTTGGATCAAATAATTCCGTTTTGGCATCTTTAAAGTCCAATTGAAATGGTGTGCCACCATGAATGACAATATCACAGTTTGAAACAAACTGTTTTAATTGATTTTTGTCTCTTACATCCAATTCGCTAATATGTAAGTTTTCAGCATTTTTTAAATTCATTAAATGCTGATATTTACTTTCATTGGAAATATCTGTTGTAGAAGCTTTTACCTCAAAACCATTTTCTAAAAATGTTTTGGTAATGTGGCTTCCTATAAACCCTGAACCGCCGATGATGCCTACTTTTTTCATGTCCTATTGTTTTGCTAATTTGTTGTCTATTTTGTCATTTTTTCTCCATAAATGCCGGAATTTAGTTGTTATAAACTCACATTCCGTTGGTTGTCTTCCTGATAATTCTCTAGTAACTTGAATGATATGATCTTGAATTACCTCCATTTTTAAATTACGCACTTCTACTTGTGTCCACTAGTTTTCAATGACCTCATTTAATGTAATCGTGTTTCTTTTCTATTTTTCAGGAACTGAACTATTAGTAAGTAATTTTTAATTTGGTATTAATATTTTAAGTGTTTCAGCTGTTGGCATGTTATGAGATAAGGCATCATAAAAAGCCCTTAATTGCGTTTTGTCAGATTTGGTAATAGCTGATTGCGCATAAGAGCTATAAAAGCCCAATGGCATAAACAGAAATATTATTGTTTTATAGTATTTCATAATTAATAGCTTTTTAATGTTGAATAAAAGCAGGTAGAAAAGAATGCATTCGCCACATAAGGGTAATAATAACTTCACTAAAACTAATTTTGACGAGCCTCTATAAATTCCCTCTAAAAATTTTATCTACCTGTTTGTTTTTATTGTGAGATTTACTCCAAGACTTTTTAAGTCTATTTCTTTTTTCTACTTTTAAATGCCCAGCTTGTATTTTTCATAACATTGGACATGTCATAATAATACCGAATCATGGAAACCATGGCTTTATCTTTTTTAACCACATCATCTTCTTTGGCGTTGCTTATTTCAGAAGAATCTGCAAGTAGGTTTCTTTCATGAGATTTATTTCTATAGTTTTTAATTAAAGTTTCACACGTTTTAACTTTTACCAATTTTTGATGAACTGGTTTTTCCAACTTATCACAACTGATACTTAAAATAAAAACTAGCCCGAATAGAAAACTATATTTCATAATATTTAGCTTTTTGTAAATTATTATCTTGTTAGAATTCAATAAGTTTGACACGTTATACCAACATTCAAAAATTAGAAAAACCTCCTGTGTTTTTAATAAATCTTGTTAAACTATAAAACATGTCGGTTGAGAAAAAAGCTCACTTGTTAGTAGGCAACGAAAATGCCTTGTAAATAATAGACAAACAAATACATTGGTTTAAATTCCCTACTTTATTCCCCACGCTAATGTTTAATTTACTTGAATTCTCATGATTCACTTATGAGTTATGCCGGTGATTTATAGGTCATTATTCACTTGGAACTGGCTTGTTTTTAGCTATTTCCATTTGTTGTAAATCCAGAGCTAATTTTGATATATCCCAATAGCCTACCTCTCTGACTATTTTGCCATTTAGAAAACGGGCTGTAATATGTGCTGGAATTGTATATTCCTTATTATTTTCTTTTAAACGCGCTTTCCAATCTCCCCAGAAATTCACCCAAGTTTCACCTTCATCTGTAATTACCATTTCATATTCGACATCTTCAGGGTTATATTTCCAGGAATGAAACAGGCTCGCATCTTTTTTATTTTGTGCAATTTCTTGATCAATAGTTTTGGCAAATTCTAGAGTTGTATTGCTCATAATTTTGGCCGTATCTGCATAATGCGATTTGTATGTTGCCCAATCTTGCTTTTGATATGCATCTATTACTTGTTTGAACGAGTCTATTTCTGGAGATTGCATGGTATATCGCTTTTCTGTTTGCTCACATGCTGTACATAGGATTATTGCAAACCCTATTAAGAATAGTTTTTTCATATTATTTAATTTATAATTGAAACCTACTGGATTGTTTCCGGTAGGTTTCAGTTTGGTTGTTATTTTTTAGCTGTATAGCCTAAATCTGGTCTCATACGTCCTGTTTTTACTTCATATTTTTCTAGAAGCACATAGATATCAGCAAATAGTTTTGCACCTTCATTTCCTAAAAGTGAGTTGTTTTCGGTGGATGTTTTGGAATAGGTCTGCTCATCTTTTGCAGAAATACTAGCTATGTAATACTCTCCCATAGTACCAAATCCACTTCTATAAATTCTATAGTATTCTTTCGAATTCTTTTTTTCATAGAGAGCTTTTATTTCCTTAATTTTTTCATACAGTGCTTGCTCGTTTGCAGGCGTTACATGAAAATAATGCCATTTCCGGTAATTTTGTTCGGGCGTATTGGTTGTTAAACCATTTGGCATATAGGATAAATCCTTCATTAGATAAAGAATATAATCGCCATGTTTATCATAGCACGTATCGAAGTTTTCAAAAATGGCTTGGAAATTTTTTTCTCCCATTTTTTCCATTAAAGGAGCCAAAGGGTTCTTGTCTAAATCTGCCATGTTTGCTATTGGCATGATATTTAAATACATGCCATCATCTGTGCGAGCAGTTACCCAATCTGAATTTTTCAAATCATGCTTTTTACAAGCTGCTATAAAATCTTGTGTTATTTGCTCATAATTTGTCTGTTTGCTGGGTTTTACCTGATCAGCATGAATCCAATAAGCTTGGTTTTGAGCCGTTAATACTACAGGAGTCAGCATGCATATGATTAATAGCAACGTAATTGTTTTAATTGTTTTCATAATTGTAAGTTTTAAGTTAGTTGATTATTATTCCATGCTTAATTCCTTTTCTAGCATAAAAGTGTAGCTCCAAATATCTTTTACGGATTCTCTAAATTTCTCTCGCGTTTCTAAAGTTTTTTTCTCACCATGAACACTTTCATAAACCTTCCATACATTGTCTTCATTCATATCCATTGCAGCAAAATCTTTATAGGGTGTTGAAACAAAATAATTAGCTCCCTCGCCTCCCATTACTCGGTACCAATAGCCTCTTTTGTCTCCTTCTTTAGATGATATGGCAGAAGTGACCTCTTTTATAATTTTATTAAATGTAAAGTCGTCCTCAACCTCAAAGTTTGTTACCCAAACAATAGTCGCATCGCCAAAAGGGGCTTTTCGGCTCATTTGTGGCCAAGATCTCGTTGTATTAAATTCTGAACTTTCAATGAAAGGCATTATCGACTCTAGGGCAACGTTACGACATGTATTTCCTGCTGCGTCTACCTTGCTCATTTCAGCCCAGTTTGCCATGTTATCTGTAAGTACATACACATTTCCTTTACCTTGCAAACGGTGCCATACATTCCATTTCTCGGTTCCGTTATTGTCTTGATAGCATTTATTCCATTTTTTGACACCATCGGTAAAATTGTTGTCTTGCCCAAACTTAACCGTGAATTCGGTTAGGTTCATAATAAAGCTTTCTTGTTCTTGAGCGTTTGTAGAACAAGGGATTAGTAATAGCAAAGTGGCTAATACCATAATTGATTTAATAGTTTTCATGATTACTAGTTTTAAAAGATTAATTAATAGCGTAACACATTTCGTGTTGCTCTAAATAACTGATAATCAAAGAAAATGGCAAGTGTGTTAGGATGAGGATATCCTGTGTCTGTCCGAAAGTAGTATTTTATTTATCCGCACTTTAAATAGTATGTAACCTATTGAGTAGTTCTTCTTTTAAGCTCTTGCTCAATGGAATAGCCTTTTTTGAAATAACAACGTGACTGGTTGCTATTTCATCAATATGAGAGATATTTACAATAAAGGATCTGTGAATTCGTAAGAAGAGATTGGTTGGTAATTTTTCGTCCAAATCTTTTAAAGTCATTACCAGTAGGTATTCTTTTGTCTTGGAATAGATGCGGCAATAATTACGTTCTGCTTCAATATATAGTATATTACAAATTGCGACTTTTACCATTTTATCATGGTGTCTTACAAATATGCAGTCGCTTAATACAAATGGAGCCAGATCATTTTTAGGGTCGCTTTTTACTAATAATTCATCCTTTTGTATGTTGTTTATGGTAAGTTCAATAGCGTGTTGTAAATCTAATTTTTTAAATGGTTTAGAAATAAAAGCATGCGGATTAGTAGTTTTAGCTTTTGCAAAATGTGCATCGTCTGTATTGGCAGTCAAGTAAATGATGGGGATGTTATAATCTTGTTGCATGATTTGAGCCATTTCAATGCCATCAATACTACCTTTTAATTGAATGTCTAATAATAATATATCTGGTTTGTTTTCTTTTATGTGAATAAGTGCTTCTTCGCCTCGCGGTATAATTCCCGTTACTTCATAACCTAAATTGGTGAGTTGTAATGAAATATTAGCAGCAATAATCATTTCATCTTCAACAATTAATATTTTTATAGGTTGTTCCATTAAGCTGCTTTTTGGTGTTTAAATTGAAATGAAACGGAGGTCCCTTTTTCTCCATCTTCCTGCATGGTTCCGTTTAATTGTTGGGTTAATAGTTGAATAAGTTGCGACCCAAAACCGGTGCCTTTTGGTGCAAGGCCTAATACTTTTCCAATGCCATTATCGGTGACTTTTAAATGCAGAATTTCATTTGTTTTTTGTTCTAACTGAATGGATATTTTTCCAGTTTCGGTATTCGGAAACGCATATTTTATGGCATTGGTTAATAGCTCATTCACAATTAATCCAATAGGAACTGCTGTGTCCACATCCAATTCCAATTGCTCCATGGCACATTCTATTTTAATTTTGTTTTCAGCGTTAAATGAATCTAAAATACCATCACTCAAATTCAAGAAATAGTCCTTCATTTCTATAGAACCTAAATTGGTGCCTTGATAGAGCTTCTGATGAATAATTCCCATGGATTGCACCCGATTTTGACTCGCAATCATAGCGTCCTTTGTGGCAGAATCTTCCAATTGAGCCGATTGTAAAGCAATCAGGCTTTTTACCATTTCTAGGTTGTTTTTTACCCGATGATGAATTTCTTTTAGTAGCAATTCATTCTGATTGTTTTTGGTATCCAATTCGGCATTTAAGACTTGTAAAGCCTGCCGTTTTTTCCGAATGTTTCTAAAACTTAAAACCATACCTAATAAACTTAATGCTAGAATAGTTCCAATAGTAATGTAAAGGATTTGTGTTCTTTCTTGTTGGGCAATTTGAGTATTTTGAGCGGTAATGGTTTGATCTTTCTTTTCGGTTTCAAACTGCGTCATTAATTCGGACATGGTTTTATCACTCTCTATTTTTGCCGTACTATCACGCATAACAAGTGCCTTTTTTTGGAATTCTAATGCCAACGGATAATTTTTCAACTGTTCATAAATAGAACTTAAATGGTGATAGCCTTCTGTTAAATTGGATGCATCACCTTCAGATTCTTGTGTGGCTACTGTTTGTAATTGATATTTTAAAGCATCTTCATAGTTGCCTAATAGTAGATTAATTTCGCCAAGATTGGCTGTAATCACATAAATAGCATTTCCATAATTAACGGATTCTGCTTTGGTTAATGCCTGCTCATAAGCCATTTTAGCTTCTTCGTAATTCCCCATGCGCTTCAAGGCATTTGCGCGATTATTTGAGAAATTTAAAACATCATAAATTGAAAAATCAAGGGATTTCGCCAAAATAAGGGCTTCATCATAATAACCAAATGATGCTTCACTATTACCCATAGCTATTTGTGTATCTCCAGCTGCAGTGTAAGCATAAGCCAGTTCAACTTCCAAATTGTTTTCTTTACACAGGGCAATTGTTTTTAATGCATATTCGTAGGCTTCTTCATGCCTGCCTTGTTTGGTTAAATCTTCTGAAATCCGGTTATAAGCACCAGCAATTCCCAATTTATCATCTATAGACTCCATGAGTTTTAGAGCTTTCAGGTCAACCTTTAAAGCGTCTTCAATATTGCCTTGCCGCTTATGAACCCAACCAATTTTAAAATAGGTGGTAGCTTGGCCTTTTTTATCATCAATATCTGTATAACCTTTTAAAGCTTTATCAAAATTGATGGATGCTGAATCTAATTCCAATAGATTCGCATGCATGCGACCTTGCATTTCATAAAATTTTGGCTGCCAGTTTTTATTGTTAAATTCTTCTGATAATTGAACACCTTTTCTAGCATAAGTTTTAGCTAGATTTAAATCTGATTGGAAAGCAACAGCAACAATGTTGTCAAGTATTTCTAACTTTTTTTCTTGATTTTTCTCAAGATTAAGTACCACAGAAAGACTATCTATAGTTTTATTCGAATTGTTTTGGGCTGAAATATTTTGGACGTAGCAAAGCATAACTACCAGAAAGAGCGTAGCAATGGATGGTGTTTTTTTAATCATAAGTCTTTTTTTTATGCTATTATTAAAGACTTGAAGGTTTATAAATGTAGTAAAAAATAATTTAGTTGGGTGTTTATGTTCTTCTAATCTTAAAAAAAAGCTCTGTATGTTTTCGGTAGATAATCAATAAAATTTGTTTTTGATCAGATTAATAAGCGCGTTTTTGTACATTTAACCCGCTATTAATTAATAAATCATAAAATGAAAAAAACATTACTTTTAATATCAACAGTCGTAACTTCTATTGGTTTCGCACAATCACCAATTAATGATTTCTTTAGTATTCCGATGTCTTCATATGCTCTTGTAGAATCTACACCAGCATTAGATCAAAGTGCTTCAGGTGCTGGATTGACGTGGGATTTTACAAATTTAACTTCAGTAGGTACAAATACAGATACCTATGCTGCACCAGATGCTGCACAATTAGCAACTTATCCAGGAACAACCAATATTTCAACCATTACAACATCGGGTTCAGCGGACGAAAATAATATTTATGCTAAAGAAGAAATGTCTGGCGCTTTTTCTTTTACAGGTGTTTCAGCTGCAGGGTTTGAATTAAATTATGATGATAATAATGCGCTTTTGGGAACATTTCCCTTAAGCTATACTAATACAACATCCGATGCTGTAGCTGGTAGCTTTTCAAGCGATGCTGCTTCAGGAGATTTTACAGGAACCATAACAACTACGGTTGATGCGCATGGAACTTTAAACATGAATGATGTTGGTGAAGGTGCTTACAGTGGTAATGTTACTAGACTTAAAGTTGTTCAAAATTTAACCTTAACAGTTGTTATTTTTAATGGAACAGTTAATCAAACATCCTATTACTATTATGATAATAGTAACGGGAATCTTGTTTTTAGATCTAATACCGCGGAAATAGTGTTTGCTTTTGCAGGTATTAATGAAACGGTTACGCTTATGGAAAGTTTCTTAACCAATCCATTATCTACACCAACAAATGCTTTGGTTGCTAATGAATTTCGAGTGGTTCCAAACCCGGTGAATAATGTTTTAAACATTTCTTATAATGCACCAAATGCAATTCAATCTATTCGTGTTTCAGATATAAATGGACGCGTTATTTTAAGTTCTGTTGGGGCTTCGAAATCTATGGATGTATCTGGTTTACATAGCGGACTTTATATTGTAGCTGTTCAAACGAAAGGAGGACTTATGACGAAGAAGTTTCTGAAGAAATAAATTTTTAATCAATCTGAAAACAACTTTTAAAAATTATTGGTTAAAAGCGTTAGGTTGATTACTTTTGTGCAACTAAAAATTTAATGATTTTCTCTTGGTGAGAAAACTACAAACGAATTTATAAGATGAATTTACACGAATATCAAGGAAAAGAAATGTTAAGTAGTTTTGGTGTACGTATCCAGCGTGGTATTGTAGCTCAAAATGCTCAAGAAGCTGTTGCAGCTGCCAAAAAACTAACAGAAGATACTGGTACTGGCTGGCACGTTATTAAAGCCCAAGTTCATGCTGGTGGACGTGGTAAAGGTGGTGGTGTGAAAATTGCAAAAAGCCTTGAAGAGGTTGAAAGAATTGCAGGTGAAATCATCGGAATGGATTTAGTAACCCCGCAAACGTCTGCTGAAGGTAAGCGTGTTCATCAAGTATTGGTTGCCGAAGATGTTTATTATCCTGGTGATAATGAACCTGAAGAATATTATATGTCTGTTTTATTAAATCGTGCTACTGGTCGTAACATGATTATGTATTCTACGGAAGGTGGAATGGATATTGAAACAGTTGCCGAAGAAACGCCACATTTAATTTTTACTGAAGAAATTGATCCTTCTGTTGGAATTATGCCTTTTCAAGCTCGTAAAATTGCTTTTAATTTAGGACTGTCTGGTTTAGCTTTTAAAGAAATGACCAAATTCGTAACGGCATTATATACGGCTTATGATAAGTCTGATTCTTCATTATTTGAAATTAACCCAGTGTTAAAAACAAGTGATGACAAAATTATGGCTGTTGATGCGAAGGTAACAATGGATGAAAATGCATTATACCGTCATAAAGACTATGCCGCTTTACGCGATTTACGTGAAGAAAATGCTATTGAAGTAGAAGCTAAAGAAGCTGGACTAAACTATGTGGATCTTGACGGAAACGTTGGTTGTATGGTAAATGGTGCAGGACTTGCTATGGCAACTATGGATTTAATTAAGCAAGCAGGTGGTGAGCCAGCTAACTTTTTAGATGTTGGTGGTACAGCTGATGCTGCTCGTGTAGAAATGGCTTTCGAGTTAATTTTAAGAGATCCAAACGTAAAAGCAATCTTGATTAACATCTTTGGTGGTATTGTACGTTGTGATCGTGTTGCTCAAGGTGTTATTGATGCATACAAAAGCATGGGTAATATTGAAGTGCCAATTATTGTGCGCCTTCAAGGTACCAATGCGGATATTGCAAAAGAGTTGATTGATAATTCAGGGTTAGCCGTTATGAGTGCTACAGAATTTCAAGAAGCTGCAGATAAAGTACATGAAGTATTATCAAAATAATATAGATGATATTCTAATCATAAAAAAAGCTCTCAAATTATTTGGGAGCTTTTTTAGTTTATAGATGTAAACCACATTCGGTTTTCGGATTGTTATTCCATCGGCCGTTTCTGTCGTCTCCAGGAACTGTACAATGTTCGCATCCAATGGAGTTATAGCCTTTTGCTACTAACGGATGAAATGGTAATTGGTTTTCTTTAATATAGGCATCCCGAGCTTCTTTAGATATATCTAATAAGGGATAGAATTTTAAAATGCTTCCGCGTTGTTCAAAAATATCTAAACTCGCACGATGATCACTTTGCCATTCCATTAAACCAGAAACCCAAATATTAAAATGTTTCTTAATAGATTCTAATGGTTGTACCTTATTAATAGAGCAACAAAAATCAGGATTCTTTTTCCATGTTTCGTCTTGCGTTGTAAAAGCATGTTCCTCTTTTAATGCTCTAATAGATGTTACGTTTAGTCCATATAAATCTGTTAGCTTTTTCTTATATTTTATCGTGTCATCAAAGTGATAACCTGTATCAATGAAAAATACATGTTGCTCTTTATTAACATCAGAAACTAATTTTAGAAGAAACGCAGATGTCGCCGCAAAAGAACTGGTTAGCATAATTTCTTCTACATTAAAGTCAGTATATAAAGTTTCAATCCTCTGGCAAGGTGTTAAAAGCTTATATTTTTTATTGAGACGTGCAATGTCTTTCTTCGATAACTGTAAATTGGGAAGCGTAGTAGGTGGTTGAAACATGTAATTAAGATAAATTAGTCTTATATAGCAATATTAAGACGAACTTATCAGAGCACAAAGAAAATACCTACTTTTTTTCTGTTTTTTTTATCGGATTCCTTTTAGGCGCTGTAGCTTTTACTTTTCCTGCCAATTTAGGTTTCTTATCAGGTTTTGGGCCGCGTAAATGAATAACCAAACCATTTAAGAAATTTCGAAGAATTTGATCACCACATTCCACATAATTTGGGTGGTCTTCTTTTCTGAAAAATGCACCTAATTCACTCTTAGTAATTCTAAAATCAACGAGTTCTAAAATTTTTACAATTTCGTCATCACGTAATTGTAAGGCAACGCGTAATTTTTTAAAAATATCGTTGTTTGTCATGTTGTCCTTTTGTGTACTCATATAAGTCTGTTTCTAGTGTCAAATTATAAAAAATCGATGAAATGCACTTTTTATATAATTCTTTGATTGTCAGTTGATTAATTCGTTAATTTTGAGTAAATGTAAGAAAATAACGATAAAATGCATCCAATTTTTCGACAAGTTACAATTAATCATGGATTATCAAATAATCATTGTACGTATCTTTATACTGAAATAATTAATCTATTCCTCATGCTAATAAACAGGGTTGAAAAGTTAAGTCTCCTATCTGAAATGATTTCATTTGCTAAAAATGAAAGCGACCTAAAACCTATAGAATATAATTTTCTTTTGGCAATTGCTAGGCAACTTGATATTTCAAGAGAGGACTTCGATTACTTAATTGAAAATCCCATTAATTATATTCACTTAAAATCGCATAGTGAACGTATTGTACAATTTCATCGTTTAGTTTTACTCATGAATATTGATGAAGAAAGTTCACCTAAAGATAAAATTAAACTTCATAACTACGGGTTACGCATGGGTTTGAGCCATGAATCTATTAATAAAGTGTTATATCTAATGGAAAGTTTCCCTAATAAAGTGGTTCCACCGGATGTGCTTATTGATATTTTTAAAGTGCAGTATAATTAGTTATACTTTCAGTTTTTCTTAATATTTTTTTTATCAAATTGAGTAACCTAGAATAGGTAGATAGTTTTTAAATTATTGATGCTTTATCTTCTAAATCTTCTTTGGTAGGAACGTTTAATTCCTATCTGCAATCAATGCGCTTTCAAAATCCAATTCATTTTGAATTTTCCGATTACCATTAAACTTACTAATTATTGCTGTTCCACGGCATCTTTTTATTAATGTTCCTTGTTGGCTTTTTCTTTACCATATCAATGGGTGCGAAATACAACACAATGGCTAAAGACGCAGAGAATGGTTTTGATTTATAATTATTGTTGTTATAACCGTTTTGGCATTGAATTCAAGAGGAGCATTCACACCAGTAATTGGTGAGTATGAATATTATTCGTAATAATATTTAAAAGTGATATTAGTCATATTTCAACTCAAACACCTATCGTATATTTACGATAAACTATACCATACCAAAAAGATGTCAGAATTTGAAGATGATTATTTAGACAATCACTATATACACCGTAGCAATTGGTTAAGAGCTGCTGTCCTTGGGGCAAATGATGGTATTTTATCAACAGCAAGTTTGGCAATAGGTGTTGCCGCTGCAAGTAATTTTAGAGAACCAGTTATATTGGCAACTGTAGCTGGATTAGTTGCTGGTGCTTTATCAATGGCAGCAGGAGAATATGTTTCTGTAAGTTCTCAAACAGATATTGAGCAAGCTGACATTGAAAGAGAAAAGCAAGAACTAAAAGAAATGCCTGAAATTGAATTACTTCGATTGGCTGAAATTTATGAAAATAGAGGTTTAAATAAGCAAACAGCATTAACCGTGGCTAAACAGCTAACGGAAAAAGATGCTTTGGCAGCTCATGTAAGAGATGAGTTAGGTATTAATGATTTGAGTAAAGCAAATCCTATTCAGGCAGCCTTTGCTTCGGGAGCAGCCTTTACAGTTGGAGGTATACTTCCACTTTTAGTTGCACTGTTTCTACCTTTAAAAAGTATGGAATATTACCTCTACGGTTCGGCCATTTTATTCCTAATCATTTTAGGAGGTTTAGCGGCTAAAACAGGAGGTTCTAGTATTGGAAGAGCAATAATTAGAATTACTTTTTGGGGAACAGTTGCAATGGGACTCACGGCATTGGTCGGCTATTTATTTGGCGTTAGTTTAAGATAGAAAATGAATGCGTGATTTTATTTTAAAAAAACAGTGTTTAATAGTTGCACATTATTATGATATCAAAAAAATAAAGCAGACACATTAAAAATGAACATTATGAAAAAAACAGAGTATTCTAAAATATATCGAATTATTCATTGGGCTATTGCTGTTTCATTTCTGCTATTGTTAATTACAATTTTTTTGCGATTAACGTGGATGAACAAGTATAATGTAGCAGCTATTATACAAGATTATTTGAGTAGTAATGGCCAGCCTTTATCTCAAGACCAACTCCTTACTTTAGCAAAAAAGATAAGACAACCCATGTGGAATTGGCATATTTATATTGGGTATGTATTAACGGGATTATTTAGCATTCGTTTAATGCTTCCTTTTTTTGGACACATGAAGTTTCAAAATCCTTTTGGTAAAAATCTATCCCTAAAAGAGAAATTTCAAAAATGGACATATATTATTTTTTATATCTGTGTTGTTATTTCTTTAGTTACTGGACTTATAATAGAATTTGGTCCAAAAGAATTTAAAAAACCAATGGAAGAAATCCATGTACTTGGTATTTATTACTTGATCGGATTTATTATAATTCATGTTGTTGGGATACTTATAGCAGAATTTACAGACCAAAAAGGAATTATTTCTAGGATAATAAGTGGCTCGAAACCAGAACATAGATAAGAAAAAAGAAAAGAAACTTAGAACATACAGAGTATACTAAAACTTCAGTAAATTTTGCAATAGCGGTAGGACATCCGACACGTGTTACCATTTAAAGCATCTGGAAAATCAATCGTGTTGTTTCACAGGCGATTTGGTAGAAGTTTTTCCTTTGGCTCAATCTACCGTTTCTCAACATCTTAAATAATTAAAAAATGCAGGTCTTATTTAAGGAGAATTAAAACCACCCAAAATAAAGTACTGTATTAATCAAGAAAACTGGAACATGGCAAAAACATTGTGTCAAATTTTTTTTGATTGATATTTTTTTCAATAATTATATCACCTTTTGGTGATAAATAAATATAAATAGTTATGACCAAAGTAATTAAAATATTAGGAACGGGTTGTCCAAAATGCCAATCAATGATTGGTGTTGTTAAAGATGTAGTTTCAGAAAACAACATTGATGCAACCATTGAAAAAGTTGAGGATATGATGGAAATTATGAAATTCAACGTAATGACAACACCAGCATTGGTGATAGATGATGTCATTTCAATAAAAGGTAGAGTACCTTCAAAAAATGAAGTATTGGCACTTTTAAACTAAATCAATATAACGCTATGAATTATCATATCAAAGCTTCATCCACTTCAAATCAGGATGCTATTATTCATATAAAGCAATCGGATATAGATTTTGGAACGACTTCAAAAACTTCTGAAACTTTGCCAAATCCTGCGGAGTTATTCTTGGGTGCTTTCTCTGCTTGTATGCTGAAAAATGTAGAGCGATTTTCAGGTATGATGAAATTTACCTATTCAAAAGCCACTCTTGAAGTCAAAGCAACACGTCTTGAAAATCCACCAAGAATGGATAATATCATTTATGATTTAACCATTTACAGCGACGATAAAAAACTGAATACAAACTTGTTAAAAAAGAACATTGAAAAGTTTGGCACTATCTACAATACCGTAAAATTGTCCTGTACCATTTCAGGCACTATTAGCACGGAAATTAATGTTTGATTGGGTTCAAAATATAGCAGATTGGTTCGTCTATGATGTTTTGAATTTAAGCAAAGGGCAACATTTAGCTGAAGCCCTGAACTTCTTTATTTATGACACCACAAAGATTTTAATACTTCTTTTTATCGTTATCTTTTTTATGGGAATCGTCAATAGTTACTTTCCCATAGACAAGGTTAAAAACTATCTATCAAGGAATAAATTATACGGATTGGAATACTTAATGGCGAGTCTTTTTGGTGTGGTAACACCTTTCTGTTCCTGTTCGTCAGTTCCATTATTTATAGGTTTTGTGAGAGGAGGTATTCCTTTAGGTGTAACCTTCTCATTTCTAATCACTTCGCCTTTGGTCAATGAGGTTGCAATCGGTCTTTTTGTTGGCTTATTTGGAATTAAGACAACCATTATTTATGTTATTAGTGGTGTTCTGTTAGGAACAGTTTCTGGCGTTATCCTTCAAAAATTAAAATTGGAATCCTATTTAACACCTTGGGTAAAAGAAGTTTTGGAAACTGCACAAAAAGATCAAGATGCCTTTATTGCCGAAAAACAAACCTTAAAGCAAAGATTGCCCATAATTTGGAATGAAGTGATTAAAATCCTTAAAGGAATTATTCCTTATGTTATAGTAGGAATCGCAATTGGTGGACTCATGCATGGTTATATTCCTGAAGGATTTTTTGAAAAATATATGGACAAAGACAATCTTTTTGCTGTGCCTATTGCTACCATTTTAGCTGTCCCAATGTACTCGAACGCTTCAGGTATTCTTCCAGTAGTTCAAGTATTGGTAGCAAAAGGCATTCCATTAGGTACCGCAATTGCATTTATGATGGGAGTTGTTGGCTTGTCATTACCAGAAGCTATGCTTTTAAAGAAAGTAATGACCTTAAAGCTAATCGCTATCTTTTTTGGTGTCGTTACGCTCTGTATCATTATATCAGGATATTTATTCAACATTTTATTATAAAGAATAAATCTATAAATAATGAAATTGAAGCTTCACAAAAACAAAAATAAAATTACACCTTCAATTTCTCCAGCTTTTCCTGATACCCTTTTATCAAATCCCTGAATTGAGCCGCTTCCAAGAAATCTAAAGCTTTGGCAGCTTGTTCCATCATTTTTCGGTTTTCACGAATTTTCTTTTCCAAGGCACCTTTAGTCAAATATTGACTTTCTGGTTCGGCAGCTTTGGCAGCCTCCAATGCGTAGCTGTATGTACTAACGGAGTTTTTAGTTAAGGCGTTGTCCAAACTTTTATTCAATGCTGTTGGTACTAAATTATGTTTGGTGTTGTAGGCTATTTGTTTTTCGCGTCTGTATTCGGTTTCATCAATCGTTTTTTGCATACTTTTGGTTATTCTATCGGCATACATAATGGCTTTTCCGTTGAGGTTTCGTGCTGCACGACCAACCGTTTGTGTTAATGAGCGCGCTGAACGTAAAAAACCTTCCTTATCGGCATCCAAAATAGCGACTAATGATACTTCGGGTAAATCCAATCCTTCGCGAAGCAAATTGACACCAACCAATACATCAAACAAGCCTTTTCGTAAATCTTGCATAATTTCAACACGTTCCAACGTATCCACATCACTATGAATATAGCGACACCGAATTTGAATCCGATCTAGATATTTGGTCAATTCTTCAGCCATACGTTTGGTTAATGTGGTGACTAAAGTTCGTTCGTCTTTTTCAATTCGCAGATGGATTTCTTCAATTAAATCATCAATTTGATTTAGGCTTGGTCGCACTTCAATGACGGGATCTAATAATCCTGTTGGTCGAATAATTTGCTCGACAAAAACGCCATCAGATTTTTCCAATTCATAATCAGCAGGTGTGGCACTCACATAAATAACCTGATTTTGAAGGGCTTCAAATTCTTCAAATTTCAATGGTCGGTTATCCATAGCAGCTGGCAAACGGAAACCGTAATCTACTAAATTTACTTTTCTACTAAAGTCGCCTCCATACATGGCATGCACTTGCGAAATGGTTACGTGACTTTCATCTACGACCATTAAAAAATCGTCTGGAAAATAATCCAATAAACAGAAGGGTCTGGTGCCTGGTTGTCTGCCATCCAAATAGCGTGAATAGTTTTCAATACCTGAACAGTAACCCAATTCCCGAATCATTTCCAAGTCGAATTCCGTGCGTTCCTTTAAGCGTTTGGCTTCAAGATGCTTGCCAATTTCTTTAAAATAATCATATTGTTTTACCAAGTCGTCCTGAATACTTTTTATAGCACCTTGCAACACATCTGGAGATGTTACAAACATATTGGCTGGATAAATATTGAGTCTGTCGTATTTTTCTAAAACTTCATTGGTTTGGACGTTGAAGGCTTCAATCTCTTCAATTTCATCACCAAAAAAGTGAATTCTAAAGGCATGATCGTCATAACTTGGGAACACATCAACCGTATCACCTTTTATTCGGAAATTTCCATGATTAAATTCGCCTTCTGTTCTAGAATATAAACTCTGTACTAAACGGTGTAATAATTTGGTACGTGAAATAACCTGATCACGTTCAATAGAAATGACATTCTTCTGAAATTCCACAGGATTTCCAATACCATATAAACAGGAAACGGACGCGATAACAATCACATCACGACGACCTGAAAGTAGGGAAGAGGTGGTGCTTAATCGCATTTTTTCGATTTCCTCGTTTATAGATAAATCCTTTTCTATATAAACACCCGAAACAGGAATATAGGCTTCCGGTTGGTAATAATCATAGTAAGAAACGAAGTATTCTACAGCATTTTCAGGGAAAAATTGTTTGAATTCCGAGTACAATTGTGCAGCCAAGGTTTTGTTATGCGCTAAAACCAAGGTTGGCTTTTGAACCTCTTCAATAACATTGGCAACGGTAAATGTTTTTCCTGAACCTGTAACCCCTAAAAGGGTCTGATATTTTTCTTGTGAATCAATACCTGCAACCAACTTTTTAATCGCTTGAGGTTGATCACCTGTTGGTTTAAATTCGGATTTTATTTTGAATTTCATACGTTCCTTTATATTGATTTTCGAGGGTCATTCCTATATGTATCGGAACTAGTCACAACTAATAACACTCTAAAAATAAATTTCAGTCATGCTCGTATCAAAGTACAAAAATACGTAAATTCTAGCGTTTAAGCGTAAAGTGACCGTTCAGTTGTTCGCCAGTTCGTAAGGTTATAACATACCAATAATCGTTGCTTTCTTTTGGGTAGCCTCTGTATAAACCATCCCAACTTTTAGATTGCAATGGAATCTGTTTTAAAAGCTTGCCATATCTGTCATAAACATAAATCTCTTTAATGGTGTTTTGCGTGTCCGTTATTTGCCAAACATCATTTTCGCCATCATTATTTGGTGTGAAAAATAATGGAATGTGAATAGATACTGCTGTTTCTATTTCAAACTGAATCGATTTTAGAACACAGCCATTTATATCTTGAACGTATAATGTATGTGTCCCATTTGAAAGACCGGAAAATACAGGACTAGACTGGAAGCTACCGTTGTCTATCGCGTATTCATATGAAATACTGGAGTCTGTCATGTTTACCGTTATAGTGTTGTCAACGATTGTAATATTTGAAAGTGTTAAATCGAAATCAATGAATGTTCCAGATATTTCCCATGTACATGTTGTATTATTGAAAGTGGCAATTTCCCAACATTCTAAACTTGGTTGTATTGGTTGTGTTCCAGAAATTTCCCAAGCACAAGTTGTGGTATTGAAAGTTGCATTTTCCCAACATTCTAAACTTGGTTGTATTGGTTGCGTTCCATTTACTTCCCAAGTACAAGTTGTGGTATTGAAAGTTGCAATTTCCCAGCATTCTAACCCAGTCGGCATCGGGTCTTGTGTTCCCGTTATTTCCCAAGTACATGTTGCGTTATTGAATGATGCATTTTCCCAGCATTCTAAACTTGGTTGTATTGGTTGTGTTCCATTTACTTCCCATGTACAAGTTGTGTTATTGAAAGTTGCAATTTCCCAACACTCTAAACCCGTTGGCATCGGGTCTTGAGTTCCAGTAACTTCCCAAGCACAAGTTGCACTATTGAAAGTTGCAATTTCCCAACATTCTAAATTTGGTTGAGTTGGTTGTGTTCCATTTACTTCCCAAGCACAAGTTGTGGTATTGAAAGTTGCATTTTCCCAACATTCTAAACTTGGTTGTATTGGTTGCGTTCCATTTACTTCCCAAGTACAAGTTGTGGTATTGAAAGTTGCAATTTCCCAGCATTCTAACCCAGTCGGCATCGGGTCTTGTGTTCCCGTTATTTCCCAAGTACATGTTGCGTTATTGAATGATGCATTTTCCCAGCATTCTAAACTTGGTTGTATTGGTTGTGTTCCATTTACTTCCCATGTACAAGTTGTGTTATTGAAAGTTGCAATTTCCCAACACTCTAAACCCGTTGGCATCGGGTCTTGAGTTCCCGTTATTTCCCATGTACATGTTGTATTATTGAATGATGCATTTTCCCAGCATTCTAGACTTGGTTGAGCTGGTTGTGTCCCAGTTATTTCCCAAGCACAAGTTGCGTTATTAAATGTTGCCGTTTCCCAACACTCCACTGATGGGGCCGTAGTTATATTGTTAATTATTAAATGCGTGGCATCTGTAACAAGATTACAAGTAGTAGATGTTATTTCGCAATAATATTGGTTGTTATCAAAACTAATGGGCACATTGTTTAAGCTTAATGTATTGGTAGTTGCACCAGAATATGTCGCATTATCAACAACATTTACCCAAACACCAGAATTATTTAATATTTTCCATTGATATGTGTACGTTCCTGTAGCAACAGAAACCGTAAATAATGCATTTCCATTTTCACAAATGGTTTGCCAATCTGGTTGTGTAATAACTGGAATAGTAGTTGTCGTAATAGGATCAGCTGTATGAGAACCTAAATCAGAACACGTTTCATTAAGATCTGTAACCCAATCTGAAGGAACAAATGTGTTATTTGGAACAACAGCATCTGGATTTCTAATAATGCTGTAACCACGTTCGTTTGGTGCCTCAACCACATCTATTACAGTACCATTTTTTAATAGTTTAAATTCATCGTTATCATTTATTCCGGTTCCAACAGTAAAATCGGCAACTAAAGTTGGACAATCGGAACCACCTCCTAATAAAATAATAAATGTATCTAAAGGCGCTATCGTACCTAACATAGCATAGGTATGACTTGGTGTTGGATTTCCAATATCACCATAACGATCAATGACATAAACACCATCTAAAACAATAGGCGTGCTTGTTGGGTTATAAAGTTCTATAACTGCGTAACTTCCAGAAAACGCATCATAAATTTCTGATATATAAATATCGCCTGTATCTGTACAACTTGGTTGAATAAACGCAAAATCGGTTGTCGAGTTTCCTACGCATCCGCCAGAACTCGAAATGGAAATTGTAGCACTGGTATTTAATGCAGATGCGGCATATGCTGTTATTTGATTATCATTAATTATTGTGAAAGCAGCAGTTACGCCATTAAAGGATACATCTACCGCATTGTTGAAATTACTACCATTAATAGTTATTAAAGTGTTTTCTGGGCCACTTGTTGGCGAGAAAGCTGAAATTACCGGTGCAGGGCACGGATTATTATGAGTGCTTTCAGTGTTTGAATGATTTACGTTTATAAATGCAAAACTAAATTTGCTAATAAATAATAAACAGAAAAAGAAAGGGATAAGTTTTGGTTGTTTCATGGGAAAAAATAGTAGCAACCAAAAGTAAGAAATTTTTATATACTGAAAGATTAAATGTATGTTACGATTATCTTACCAATGAAAAATGACCTAGATATTCTTTGCCATTGGGAAGTACAGCGCGATACCAATAATCATCCGAACCTAATTGTTGACCTTTATACGTGCCATTCCAACCTGAATTAGAAGCATTTATTTGTTTGATAAGTTTTCCATACCGATCAAAAATACTGATTTGTAATTTGTTGGTTTTCGTGTTTACGCCAAGTGGTTTCCAGACATCATTCATGCCATCGCCATTTGGTGTGAAAAATTTAGGAAAACCAAGAACCGAAACATCTTGTGAAACTGATCCACATTCATTGATATCATTTACGGTTATTGTATGAACTCCAGCCGAAACATTTGTGAAGGTTGGGCTATTTTGGAATGTTCCAGAATCTAAAGCATATTCATAAGTGCCTTCTCCAGAAACAAAAACGGTAATGGTATTGTTTGATGATGCATCCACAACTACAATGTCATCTATTGTCGGGATGTTAGATGGTAGAACTTCAATGTTTCTAATTGAAGTACATTGGTTCGTGTTTGTAACAAATACGGTATAAACCCCAGTTTCATTAATCGCTATTTGATTTGTGTTCAAATTCAAGTCCAAGCCATTTAAATCCCAGCTGTATGTAAAATTACTAGGATTCTGCTGAACACCGGAATTTATAAAAACTGTATTTGGAAACTCATTTAAACAGTAAAAGATGCTTTCATCAGGAATTAATTCTGGTGCATCAAAAACTTGCAACGCTAAAGTTGTAAACGCATAACAATTTCCGTTATCTCTTATTTGAACAAAAAGTGTGACGGAATTAGGGCTGTTCGTGTTTTCATAAGTTCCAGAAACTTCATTGGTTTGATTTTCCATATCTGTTTGCGTTTCAAAAAACGAAACAGAAGCGGTGTTTGGAACATCCGGTTGCGAAATAACATAAGATTCTAATTCAGAAATATCAAAATTAATAATACCATCAAAATCGGTATCACAACTTGTAAAAGGTGCTAAATTAACTGGGTTATTTGCAATATCTAGAATAATTTCGGCAACTGAAATGCAACCATTAGAATTGGTAATACGTGCGTAAACTGTTTCTAATATACTGGTGTTGTTGTAATTAGATGGGTTTGTAATAAGTCCGTTTCCAGTTTGTTCTGCACCTATAAAAGTGTTGTAAAAACTATCTGCTGACAATTGAGTGTCACCATTGGTAATGGTGGTTTCAGCATCAAATAAATTATATGTTGTAAAGCCATTTAAATCCAAATCACAAGCAATTAAAGTGGTATTTGAAACGATAGGATCTGGCGCATATTCAATCGTAACCTTACCAGTACTGAAGCACGTTCCATCAATATTTACTTCCACCGCATAATTGCCTGGTTGTGTTACGGTAAATGTAGCGTTGGTTTCAGTTAGGAGTTCTGTGCCGTTTCTGAACCATTTATACATATTGTTTCCTGGTTGAAAGGCATCTAATTGAACACTTTCATCAGCACAAAGCGCTGTATTTTGGGCAATTAATAAATCTGGACCTAAATTAGAACTTAATTGAAAACTGCCAGCTTCTAAATATACAGCAGAATCATACCGGTAATTTTGCTCATCTGAAATAACCAGCTTTACATGATACGTTGTATTCGGAATCACATCGGCAACAGCTGTTAATACTTCTGTTTGACCATTAAAATTTATGGGAGCTGTTGGGCCGTTCCAACCGCCAAAATATTGTTCGTTAATAGGATTACAACTGCCTGGAATTCCTGAATGTACGGTTGTTACTTTTATAGGTGTTCTGGTATTTGGAACAACAGCAATATTGGTGTAACGCGTTTCATTTACTGGTCGGATTAGGAAACCGAATAAATCAGAATAACGACACGTATTTGGATCCCCTTGCTGATATTCCTCCGAAGCAAAAATATAACGAAAGCTAATTTGATCTGCAATGGCTTCAAATTCAAACTCTAAAATGGTGGCATTGATTGTATTGGATTCGTTTAAAGCACTTTCTAAATCAGTATCACCTATCCAATTAGGTGCAGTATCATCACTTAAGGACGTATTGGGACCTGCAGTGTTTTGTAAACGCCCTGTCGACATAACAATACCACTTTGAAATGGAAAACTGGAACCATTGGCTTCAAAATAGCCGTAGCTTAAATCCGATCCATTAAAATTTCCGCTCACAGCATTGGTTACAACCACATTGGAAATACAATCGCTATCAATTAACACATCTTCAATAAGTTCTTGAGGTGTATACGCGAAAGCATCAGCAGTCACATTTTGAGACCATGACATGAGTGACCATAAACAGGCCATTATAAAAAGGGCATTTTTCATTCCTAGCAATTGGATTGCAAAGATACGTAATAAGAATTTTTATAAAGCAAAAGCATGGGTTGCTTTTTATAGAGAATTATAATAATTTATGAATTAGCGTTTTAGGGTGAAATGGCGTTTTACTTCAAAAGAAATAGCGCCTTTTTTGACTTTTGCTAAAAACCAGTAATCGCTTGAAGGCATATTTTGCCCATTATAAGTACCATCCCAACCAGAAGATGTATGTCCTAAAGTTTTAAGAAGTTTTCCATAGCGATCAAAAATGTAAACAATTGTTCCGGGAATTTGATTAATTCCTGTAATATGCCAGGTGTCATTTTGTCCATCCTGATTGGGTGTAAAAAAGAGTGGTGCATCAATGATTACAATTTCTTTAATTGCCGATGCGCACCCATTTAAATCATACACTTCAATAGTATGTGGGCCCAAGGTTACATTATAAAATACATTAGAAGATTGAGGAACGCCATTGTCTAAAATATACATGTAATTACCAATTCCACTTATGGTGACCGTAATATTGTTAGGGTTTGAAAAATCGATTGTTTCTGTAAAATCTATAGTAGCTTGTTCAGATTCTATAACATTGAATGTTACTGATGTGGTACAACCATAATCCGACCTAACGGTTACAGAATAGCTTCCTATTTGGGTGATTTCAATTTCGGGAGTTGCTGCATTGGTAGACCATAAATACGTATCGGTATCAAATCCTGTTTCAGCTGAAACAACTAAAGGTAAATTATCTAAACAAACCGTCTGGTCTGGAATTTCAACAAAAGGTTTTCTTTGAACCAAAGTTAAAAAACTAGTTGCCGCAAAACACCCTGTGGTATTGTTTTGAACACGTACATAAATAGTTTGATCATGAAACGCATTGTAATTTAAATCTGTAATGGGATTTTCATTTTCTAATGCTTCAATTTCTAGTTCAAAATAGGTCACGGTAAAATTAGCTGGATTTTGACCACCTAAAATTGTGTTTGTTTGTTGTGATAAATCGAAAATACGCATCCCATCAAAATCATCATCACAAGCCTCTAAATTTGTAGGTGTGACTGCTGTAGGGTTTGGATTTACCAATAGCGTGAATGAACTTATTGCAAAACAATTTGTAAGTGTATTTTCAGCACGCACATGAATGGTGTCGTTATTAGAACCATAATTGTAATTACTATCTAATGGGTTTTGTCCTGATTCAGCATCGGTTTGAGAGGCATAAAACGTAACAGCTACATTGGGTTGTGTATCAATTAAACTCGTGATGGTTTCATTTAAATCAAACATATTATCAACAGCATCACAGGTGTTATAATCCGTTATTGGGTTTATGGTTGGTGGTAAATTCACTTCCAAGTCCAATGGTACCATTACATAACATTCTGAAACGGTATTGGTTACACGAATATACACGGTTTGTGGATTTTCAATATTTTCATAAGCATCTGGATTAGGAATGTTATTAATATTCGCTTCCAAATCGGCTAAATTTTCATGATAGGTCACTAAAATATCGTTTTGTCTGATTTCCAATACTTCAAGTTCTGCAACTGTTAAGTCGAATGTTGTAGATCCATCATAATCGGTATCACATGCGGTCATAAGCGAAGCCTGGTTTACATTTGGAACCTGGATAACATTCAAGCCAAATTCAGCAATACCATGGCAATAGGTGCCATTTTCTATCCGTGAATAAATCTGTTGTGGATTACTTTGGTTGGTGTAATTTAAAGCGATTGGATTTTCAGCGCTTTCAGCATCTTCTAGACTTTCATAAAACGTGATGGTTAAATTATCTGTACTACCCAGACTCATGGCAGCTTGAATTTCGGCTAAATCAAAAGATTCCTGTGCATCATTAGAAATATCATCACATAAAAAGGTGTCTAAAGGTGGATTAAAAATTGGAACAGAACCGACTTCAATAAAAAAGGTGCTTACACCAAAGCAACTGGTGTCACTGATATTTTCAACACGAATATGAATACGTTGCGGATTAGTCAGGTTTTCATAAACAGTTGTTTTATCAATTATATTGGTTCTGTTAATGGCATCATTTGGATCTTCAAAATATAAAACCCGTTTTCCAGTTTGTCCATTTAAGATATCCGCATCCTTTTCTTGGAATATAAATTCTGCAATTTGATTACCATCGGTTTCACAGTTATTGAAGTCGGCAATTGTAGTAAAAACAGGTAAGGTATTAACGACAATGTCGAAATTTTCAATAGCAAAACATCCGGTGGTTATACGCTCCACTCTAGAAAACACGGTTTGTGTATCTGCGTTATAAGCATCGGTATTTGTAATTCGGTTTGTATTGGATTCGGCATCCATTAATGATGTATGAAACGTGATATTTAAACCTTCGGTAGCTGCTACAATTTCTGGAATTTTAGCATCTAAATTAATAAGCGTAAAGGCATCCTGATCATCATCACAAATAATTTCATTACTAGGCTGTGTGGTTGTTGGTGCTGGTAACACTTCAATTTCTAAAGTGGCAATATCATAACAACCCGTATTACCATTTCTAACACGAACAAATACTTCAAAAGGATTGCTGGTATTGTTATAAAAAGGCGGTAATGCATTCACATTATCCGTGGCATCATCTTCCGTTTGAAAATAGCTAACCTCTGCATTTGGAATTCCTGAACTTACATAGGTATTGAAACTAAATAAATCTACCGATGTCATGGCGTCATCATCCGTATCGCAATAGGTTACGGGAACTAAAGTTGGCAATATGGTTGCTGGATGAATAATAAGTTCTATTTCCGAATCAACCGAACAACTAGTACCTATAATTGTAATGAACAATGTGAAAGGTGTTTCTGTAACTTCATACGGAACGGCTTGGTCAATGGCATTATTTCCAGCAGTTTGATCAGCTTCTGTTTCATAAAAAGCAACGGTAACATCTAATAGCCCATTAATAATGGTTGTTGCAATATTCTCTAGGTTAAAATTGACTATACCATCATTAGATGCATCATCACAGCGCGAAAAATTTCTAATATTACTTTCATTAAGGAGTAAATTAGCGTGTAATTCTATAGTAGCAATAGAGGGGCAACCTGTAATATTATCTACTACTCGAATATAAATGACTTGAAATTCAGGCGTTGTGTTTGTGTAATTATTGATATCTGCAATGGGATTATCACCCGTTTGAGCATCTTCATAGGTTGTATGAAATGTGGTTGTTACGTTGGTTACTCCATTTAAAACATCGTCAATAATTGTTGTTAAGTCAAAATCTTCAAACCCATCATCGTCTTGTTCACAAGCGTCTATGGTGTGTGAGGCATTATCAATAGCAGGACTATCAAGAACCGTAACATCTAAAGTTGTTGTGCTTCTACATCCAGTAGCCGTATCCAAAACACTCACGAAAAGCTGATCGTTCAGAGTGGTGTTTGAGTAGGGTTCAGGTACAGGATTTGCACCGGATTCCGCATCTGTTTGATTGTAATGATATGTTACCGCATAGCCTGGATTTCCTCCAGTAATTTCAGTGTCTTTTACGGTTAGGTCTATTAGTGTAAATCCATCTCCATTACCATCGTCACATACTTCTAAAAGCGTTGGAGGTGTAATGGTTGGTACAGGATTAACAATAAGATTAAAGGTACCGAAAGCCAAACAACCATTATCAGTATCTAAAATCCGTACATAAATAGTTTGCGGATTTGCTGAATTTTGAAACGGTGCTACAATTGGAAAACTACCATCTTGAGCGCTGTTAGAATTAAAATGATAAGTAATGTTGTAATTTCCTATCGGAACTGCCGCAAGTACATCAGCATCTTTTATAGAAACATCAAACAGATAAAAACCATCATTACTTGGATCATCACAAACTACAAAATCTGAAATAGCATCAGCAGACTGTTCAGAGCTTAATGTAATTGTTACGGTATCTTCAATTTCGCAAATGGTGCTATTGATAGGAATAGAAATAGAGACCGTATAGATTCCAGAATTGTTAACGGTTAATGTTGGATCTGTTTCACCAGGTATTGGTGTTCCATTTTCCAACCAAACATAGGTTGCTAGTGGATTTTGAATATCCCCATTTAAAATGACACTATCCGCACAGGTTGTAATGTCTGTACCTAAATTAACGGTTGAATTAAAACTATTTCCTTGAATAAAAACAGCCGAATCAAAATTTTCATCTTCTTGATCGGCAATCACTAATTTAATATGATACTGGACGTTGGGTTCAATGTTAGCAGATGCTGTAAGAATAGTTGTGCGACCATTAAAATTAGTGTCGCCTAAATTATAACCTTCAAAATATTGTTCGTTTTCAGCAGGGCAAAATCCAACAACTTCCTCATGAATAGTACTCGTATTTACAGCTGTATCTGTTCCCGGAATTAAAGCAACATTTATATAAGGATTTGTTGTGCCGGCTTCTTTAATTAGGAACGCAAAGCCATCAGAATACTCGCAAGGATAATTAGCAAAATATTCTTCGGAAGCTAGAATGTAATTGAACTGAACTTGGTTTGAAACAGAAATAAAATCGAATTCTATAGATGTGGCATTTAGCGTATTCGTAATTCCTAGGGCAGTTTCTAAATCAGAATCTGTAAGCCAATCTACTTCACCGTCATTTAAAGGGTTTGCATTAATAGTATTTCCAGCTGAAACGGCCGCTCCAGTTGATAATACAATTCCGTTCTCAAAAGGAAAAGTGGAATTTGCACGCTCAAAATAACCAAAACTATTTATACTATTTACGGAGCCGTTTATAACGGATTGCACATTAGAAATCTCTACACAACCATCAATTAAACGGTCCTCTATAAGTTGCTGTGCTGTAAACGTATCATTTATAGATATTTGTTGTGCATAGCTATTATTGATTAAAGCTACTAATAGTGAGGTGAATAAGAAGATTTTCTTCATTTTTTTATTTCAGGTTGTCACTAACAGATTTGGGGCTAGCAAAACAAATGTAACAAAATAATCAGATGAAGCGCTAATTTTATCGTTTAAATGCAAATATAAATATATTTAGTAGTTGACATAGACCCAACCTGTCATATTCTCATAACTGGAATCATTTAAATAGAGTACATAAAAATAGGTGCCAACCGGCACTAAATTTCCTTGATTTGTTATGCCTTTATTGGATTTTCCATCCCATGGCAAATCATTATTTCCTTCAAAAATTAGCGTTCCCCAACGGTTATAGATTAACAGTTTGTGATTCTCAAAAATAGTGTAAAGCCCTTGAATATTAAACCAATCGTTAAATCCATCATGGTTTGGTGTAAAGACTTGGGGAATATAAGGCGGACAATTTTTTACACTAACAATAAATTTATAAAAATTAAAGCAGAAATCCGTATTTACACGAATAAAAATTTCTTGAGGAGACGTGTCGTTGTCAAAATATTCAGGAATTAATATTTGGTTTTCCTGATTAAACAAGTCATTTTCCGCTTCATAATAACTTACATCTTCAAGAGAGTCATAATCAACAAATTGAAGTTGTTCGGTTAAATTGAAGGTTGCTTTATTAAATCCAATATCGCAAGCTTCTAAAGGTTGTAGTTGTGTAACTTCAGGAATAGGTAATAATGTAACACCTTCTGTTGTCGTGTTATTTAATTCGTTTAATTCGGTAACAATGCCAGTTCCATTTCCTACATCATCAATTACAATTTGAAGCGTAAAACTATCAGGAATAATGTCGGGAATGTTAATGGTTATTGATTGTGTTTCAAAACCATCTATGGGGATTATGTCTAGTGTTTCACTTTGAGCCACTAAAAAACCATCTGCGTAAAAGGCAATAGGCGTGGCAGCTGGTAAAATTTCGGTAGAATTACTATTGTAAGCAGTAAAATCTATAGTAACATTTCTGGTGGCACATTCTAAAAGATACGTGTTTAAAACAACCGTAGCATCTGGCAGCTGACTGTTTAATACCGTAATCATGTTATTCAAAATTATGAGATCAGCTTGTAGATTACCAAATTCATCAAGATCACCCGTTGTTAATTTAATTTCAACGGAATTATCGCCAATGGCAATATTATTTTCAATGTTGTACACATCTAAATCACCATTGTAAAACGTGTTACTTCCCGTAAAGGAGTTTGTACCGTTAAAGGCATTGTTCGCTGGATTTAAAGGTGGGTTTGAAAGGACATTGTTATTAATTAAAAGCGATTCGCCATAATTTAAATTCGCATCGCCTTCCCAAGCTAAAAAGCCAATTTTTGCGCCTTCATTATCTAATACATTAATGTTGTCCAATAAAATGGTTTTTTCTTGAACATTTCTGCTAATAATCTCCAACCCTTGGAACAGGTTTATTTGATTAAGCGGTAGGTTTGTGTTTTCATAAATAATGTAAATACTCCAACCAGCAAAATTAGTCCGGTTGTTACAGTAGCCATCATTGGTGGTTAAAATGTCTGAAATATCAAGATCTGAAAACGTGTACATACTATTTCCAGCTGTAAGAATATAATCTGTAATGTCTGTATAGCTGGAAAAATAGGTGAGGAGGCCGTAATTTGGATCGTTATAATCTACCAAATAGGTGTTGTCCGCAATAAACGGATTTCCATTTAAACTGACTTCGGTATCGCCACTTCCGGACCCAGCCCAATATAAATAGGCTGCTATAATATTCCAGTCGGGATTTAGCGTTAACTCGGCTTCGGATGCTGGTAAAATTTCACAAAAACTTCGGTCTAAATTATTTTCAGACGGATTGAGCGTATTACCTATTGCTAAATAATCATACCGACCATTAAATTGCTGAAATAGTGATATTTCTTGACTGCATGCCACAGAGGTAGCAATACAGCAAATGAATACTATAATTTTCTTTAACTGAAACATAGAAAGGTGTTACAGTTTTAAATGTACGATTTTTTACTGTTAACGCTTTAAGGTAAAATGACTTTTAAAAATACGACCATCTTGTAGTTTTACTGAAAACCAATAATCGTCATTTGGCATAAATTGACCATTATAAGTTCCGTCCCAGCCACCATTTAATGGGCTTAACTCTTTTAATAATTTTCCATAGCGGTTAAAAATCTGAACACGTGTACTTGGTTGAAACATGGCCGTAACACCTTGAACATTCCAAGTATCATTGGTGCCATCGCCATTTGGTGTAAACACATTAGGAAAACCTATAACGGAAACCATATCCTCAATAATACCACAATTGTTTTTAACGTCGCGAATGCTAACGGTATAAATTCCTGGATCAACATTGGTGAATTCATTGCTTGTTTGATAAAATGAATAAAGTGCTCCAGTGGCATCAAAAAGAGCGAATTCGTATTCACCTTCACCTGAAACAATAACCGTTATGGTATTGTTACTATGAAGTGCATCTTGAATAGTAATGGTTTCAATTGTTGCAATATTGGAAGGTTCAACAGTAATAGAACGCATTTTTGTACAACCAAATGCATTGGTAGCTGTAACTGTATAGGTGCCAACTTCATTTACAGCAATACTATTTGTGGTTTGACCAGAAGTCCACGAATAGGTATAATTGTTAGCCGAATCATTTAAAATACCTGCATCCAAAGTAATTGTATCGGGAAAGGTGTTTAAACAATATAATACGGTTTCATCTGCCTCCAATTGAGGTCTTGGGTTAATGGTAAGTGAAACTTCACCAATACCATAACACGCATTGTTATTTTCTACACGTGAATATAGTGTTTGGTTATAAGGTATGGTGTTATTAAATGGTGTTGATAACGCATTTTGCTCTAATAAAGCATCATTATAATTTTCATAATAAGTTACTGGAAATGTAATGGTATTGTCTTGCTGAATAGCTGTAGTTATAGCGTTTAAATCGAAGGTGTTAATACCATCTTCAGAATCTAATTCATCACAAACATCAGGCACTTGATAATTACTTATTTGGGTGGTGCTAACTTCTAGTGATACATCAGCCAAACTGTAACAAAGGGTTGTATTATCAATAATTTTCGCGATAACTATTTCTGGATTGGCCGTATTAATATAACCTAAAGGGTCTAACATGTCTGTGGCAGAATCTGCATCTATTTCATTGTCATAATATTCTATAGAAACCGTTGTGGAATTTCCTGATAAGGCATCAAAAGCTTCATCTAGATTAAAGCTGGTTCTACCATCGTTATTGCCATCTACATCACATTGAATCAAGCTACTATTGAAAGCAGGTGGTAACGGGTTTATAATTACAACAAAGGATGTTGTACTATAACAATCTGTGTTTAACACATTTTCCACGCGCACAAAAATTTCTTCTTGAAAGGCTGTTTGGTTGTAATAACTGTTAGGAAGTGGACTCATTCCAGATTCCGCGTTTGCCAGCGAGGCATGATAACTAACGGCGAAATCTGCAGGATTTTGAGTGTCTAATACCAAAGCGTTAAAATCTAACAAATCAATTTCTGATTGACCGTTGGATGGGTTTCCGTCCGTGGCATCATCACACCAAGTTTGATTATCAATTACGTTAGCAGTTGGTGTTATAAACACTTCCGCTAAAAATGATGTGGTATCATAACAATTCGGATTGTTTTTATTTTGAATTCGAGCAAATATAGGTGTTGGATTTATTGTGTTGGTAAACAAACCAGTTATCTCATTTTCGTTATTATCAGCATCTATTTGCGATTCAAAATAGTAAATAGCAAAAACACTAGCGTCTTGAGTTCCTAAAATAGCTGCATCACGATCGGTTAAATCAAAGTCTGTAGTTAAATCATCACTGCAGGCATTTAATTTTAGTGCTGTATTGGCGACAGGAATATCATAAAATGTTACAATGGCTTGGCCTTCTTTCGACTCACAATCATTGCTAGGGATTTCTATAAAAACCGAGTAATCACCTCCCGTATTTAAAAACAATTCATTTGGAGGAGTTGGTGTTGGAATTGGGTTGTTGTCCAATGTCCACGTGTATGTTGCTCCTGGAATATCTTCTGCAATTAATGTAAAAGTATCGCCTGTACACAGTAATAAATTATTGGCTTCAGCAACACCATTAGTAATATCAATTTTTTCTGTAAAAAACGATGCAATAAAAGGCGGTAAACCTTGAGTTGAATTATTAGTGCCTAATGAAACGGCATTGTGTTGGTAATTAGCATCAGTACCAAGCATATTTGGATTATTAATGACACTTAAAAAAGGCAGACCACGAGAATAAGTTTCTGCCATAGATCTATATATTTTACCATCTGGACCCAATTGCAACGCACTTCGGTAAGCGTTTCGGTTGTCCAAAACAAGTGCCGAACCACCAATATCAGCAGCTGTTAAGTCAAATTGTATAAGTTTGGATTGATGAGAATTGGGATTATTGTCACCTCCACCAAAAAAATCATTAGAAGCGGTTACGTATAAAATTTGGCTGTTTGGTGAAAATTCAGCACCATAAGGCTGATTATTATTTCCAGAAATTGGTATAAGTTCATTGTTACTCATTGTACCCGTTGAAACATCAAAATCGAAAAGGTATAAACCATCATCTACATTAGCCAAAGCTACTTTTGTACCATCTGGTGATAATTTAAGATAGCCTCGTGCATCACCAAGATTCATCGGACTAAAAGTGGATGTTACAGCCGTTGTATTGACGCCAGCGTCTGTAATTTCGAACGCATGAAAGGTATCTAAATCTGCAGTAGCGGGATTATTGAATGCGCCTTGAAGGTTCGAAAAAGTAATAACCCAAATGGCACCCGTTTGACAATCTTTTAAAACTGCGGCAATTTTTTCAGCACATTGTGCTAGGAGATTAACGTTTTTTAAGGTTATTGCTCCACGACCAGAATCCAAAGTTATATCAACAATGGAATACTTTAATCCAGTAAAAGACTGATTGGAACCAACAGTAAAAATATAGTATATATTTGTGTCGTCTGGTTTTGGTACAACAATAGCCGATTGGGAACTTGATAAATCACCTAATAATCCGGTACCATTTACCATAATATTATGTTCACTATTATAAACTAGTGAGCCATCCGTATAGAATAATAAATTTCCGTCGCCATCTGATATGGAGGAGCAACCTTCAACCGTGTTAAGTTGACCATCATCTAAAGCGGTAATAGTACCATCTTCTGCAAATTGAATTCCAGCATTTTCGCCAAAATACCAATTGGCAGCTTCCCGTTGACTATAAGCACCAACAAAACACAGTAAAAACGTATAAAAGAGTAATTTTTTCATTTAGATAGCAATATGATCCAAATATATTACAAATCTCGCTTCTTTAATAATCTTAAGGACAAAAACACGAATATAGCAGTCCATCCTAATACGATAGCAATTTCATACCAATGCACGGCATAGTCATAAGCTAAATCGGCCTTTTCAGGAAATTTGGTCATCATAATACGCTGAATTGGTTGATCTATTAATTTGTACATAGACTCCAATGGCATAAAGTTTTTAACCTTGAAAGCCGTTTCTGCACTTCCAAAAATTTCATAAGCTCCCCAAAACACAAGCCATTCAACTATATAAAGCACGAATAAAAATGCTAAAGCAAATGCGGATCGCCTTAATAGCATGGCAAAAAATAAACAGAGTGTGAAGAATCCAACAAGCTTTACAAAATAGGCTAATAAGAACTCGGTTTCTCTAAAAATGATGCTCGCTTCCGTATAACTGGAATAGTACATGCCGATTATAAATGAAGCGACTGTAATTAAAACCGTTGCAAATAATGAGAAAAATACAATGGTATAAAATTTAGAGAGTATAAATTCTTTTTTACTTAAACCGTCAATTAAATTTTGCTTGATGGTTTTGTTGCTGTATTCATTTCCAATCATGCTCACGACAACAATAGCAAAGAAAAATTTGAAATACGATGCAAAAAAGGTCGTAATATGCCAGATTAATGGAAAATTAAAAATGCCTAATTCGCCTAATTCTAGAGTAAAAAATCCGAAGAAATTTATTTTTATGGAAGACAATACCAAAACCGTAAAAGGCAAAATGAATGAAATAAATATTAATATTTTATTCGTTCTGCTTAACAGTAATTTTTGCAATTCTAAATTTACTAGTCGTAACATGAGGTTGGTTTTGATAGGTTAGTTGTCTGTTAATTGTAAGAATTGTTCTTCAAGACTCTCTTTTCGTTTTACTAAATGCGTTAAAACAATACCGTTATCAAACAACAATTTGTTAACGCTTTTGGCATCCATAGGTTCATCTAGAAACGCTGTAATTAAACCGTCTTCAACTTTAATTTTTCCAAACATTTTTTTACTTTCCAAGAACGCCATTAAGTTATTGGTATCTTCTGCTTTAAGTTCCAGAAAACCATGACTAGATATCATTTCATCTACAGGGCCAGAATATAATTTTTCGCCTTTACGAAGAATGACCACGTGTGTACATACTTTTTCCACTTCGTCTAATAAATGAGACGCTAATAAAATAGTGGTGCCTTGGCTGGCAATTAATTGAATTAAACTTCTAATTTGATGAATTCCTTGCGGATCTAAACCATTTGTAGGTTCATCTAAAATCAGAATTTCTGGATCGTTTAATAAAGCTGATGCAATGGCTAAACGTTGCTTCATACCCAAAGAAAAGGTTTGAAACTTGCTATCTTTTCTATCTAAAAGTTTAACGAGTTCTAGCTTTTCATCTATTTTACTAAAATCGACACCTTTAATTTTACATACCAATTTCAGGTTTTGATAAGCCGTCATGTATGGATAAAAATTTGGTCGCTCAATAATAGCACCTACTTTTTTTAAGGCATCATGTGTTGTGGTGTTACCATCAAACCAATGAAAGTCACCTGATGTTTTATTTACAACATTTAAAACGATGCCTAACGTGGTGGATTTTCCGCTACCATTAGGTCCTAGAATTCCGTAAACATTCCCTTTATTGATGGTGAATGATAAATCTTTAACAGCCGTAAGGAAGCCAAATTTTTTAGTCAGATTATTAATTGTCAGTATGGTTTCCAAAATAGTCTTGTTTTTGGTTAATGGTTACTTGTAGGACGAGCAAGTTATTAATTTGTTACATGCTACAATAAAAAAAGCTGGTTAAAAAATGATAAACTCTTGTCTAACTGAGCGCAGTCCAAGTTTTAGTGTTCTGGAAATCAAAACATTTCGACTGCGCTCAATGTGACATTTAGAATTATAATCACTTTTTAACCAGCTTCTATTATATAAGCTGTTTTTTATTTATCTACTTATCAGGAAATTTAGTTCCAGTTTTCGTCAAAATCTAAATTGTCATAATCGTCCACATCTAAATCGTCTTCAAATTCATTATAGTCGTCAAAACTTTCAGCTTCAAAGTTTTTTTCTGGCGCTTCATCAGGAATTTGACCATGAACAAACATGAGGTTTGGGTAATCTGTACCTTCTGTTTCTTCTACAATTTCAGCAAGTTCAACATAAAATGTCCACATGCTTAAAAAATCATAAACATAAATAAGTTTGTTCAATCCTTCATGAACGGTTTCTTTTAAAACCGTTCTACTCATCAGTTTTACTGGATTTAAGCCGTCGCTCATATCAAATAATGAAATTTCTTCACCTTGATTCCATTCATCATCAGACAAATAGAACGATGCCATTTCTGTACCATCAAATCCAAAGGATTGTGTAATGGTATTATGCAGGTCTTCCATGGTATCCGTTTCACGAATTTCTATATCGCGAAAAACGTCTTGATCCGTGTCGTTATCTAGTACTATTCGAAATCTGTATATCATAATTTTATTTATGCCGCAAAGGTAGTTATTTTAAAATTATTTGCTAAATCGATGCAGCGTAAATGTCATAGCTGAAAGCAAGAAAAATGCACCAACTTGATGTGCCACACCTAACCACAATGGAACTGCATAAATAATGGTTAATACGCCTAATAAAAATTGAAAACCGACTAAAATCAGCAAAGCATTTATACTTTTTTGTTGCACGTTTGTAAGGGTCATTTCACGAGCTTTAAACCATAATATAAATATGGATGCTACAACCAAATAAGCCAACGTTCTGTGAATAAATTGAATTCCACTTGGGTTTTCAATGAGGTTTTTATAAAACGGTTCTAAAATATAAACCGTGTGATGCATGAATTTGTCTTCATTCATAAAAGGCCAATGGTTATGCAGTAAACCAGCTTTTAAACCTGCCACAAATCCACCATAAATAATTTGAACAATGAGGATGAGGTAGCTAACAATAATAAGGTTTCTAAACTTTTTGTCAATGACTTTTTTATTTGGATACATTAAATCTAAAGCTACCCAAAGTGTTGCAGCAAAGGTTAAGAATGCCGTTGTTAAATGGGCTGCTAATCTGTAATGACTTACATCTGGCATGTCTACCAAACCACTTTTTACCATATACCAACCTAAAAAACCTTGAAAACCACCTAGTCCTAATAAAACCAAACATTTTTTGATCGTACTTTTTGTAAGTTGCTTGCGAAATAGAAAATATAAAAAAGGAATAATAAAGACTAATCCTATTACTCTGCCAATTAACCTATGAAACCATTCCCAAAAATATATACCCTTAAAATCTTCTAACGTAAAGTGTGAATGCAACTTTTGAAATTCCGGATATTGCTGATACAATGCAAAAGCATCTTGCCATTCCGCATCATTTAATGGCGGGATAGTTCCTGTTATAAGTTTGTAGTCGGACATAGATAAACCGGAATCTGTTAATCGGGTAATACCACCAACGACGACCATAATAAAAATAAGAACGCAACCTGTAAGGAGCCAGTAGATTACTTTTTTATTGTCTTTTTTCATTTTTTTTAAGTTTTCAGAGTTACAGAGTTTGAGAGTTTCAGAGTTTTGAAAAGGTTAGTTTTTTATTTTACGAATAAAACTGGAAAGCATCCGTTCAATTTCTCTACTGTCATTCTATAATTTATTAAAATTATCTTGTTTCAAAAACTTTAAATTGTAAGCTATTTCAAGTTGTGTTTGTAATTCAAACAGCGAACTTAAAGCAATGTTCAAAAAACGCAAATAATCTTTCTTTCCTTCTCTACCGTAACCTTCTGCGATATTACTCGGAATAGAGGTTGCAGATCTTTTTATTTGAGACGTTAACGCATACAATTCATCAGGCGGAAAAACCATTACTTCACTATAAATTAAAGTCACCAATGCCATAGACTTTTGCCAGACTAATAATTTTCTGAAGGTGCTATTTTTTGAACTTTCCATTTGTGAATTATGTTTTTTAGTGTCAAATTATTTTACCGCTTTACCGCTTTACCGCTTTACCGCTTTACCGCTTTGCCACTTTTCAACTTTGCCTCTTTGCAACTTATACTCGCGTCAACCCCAAACGTTCCCCTTCTTTCAACATGAGTTGAAAAGCCGCTTCATGTTCATTAGGAATATCACCTTCTAAAATGGCTTCTTTAATTTTTTCTTTAATGGTGCCGATTTCTCGTGAAGGTTTAATACCAAACGTTTCCATAATTTCTTCACCCGAAACCGGTGGTTGAAAATTTCGTACCTGATCACGTTCTTCAACTTCTACAATTTTATCACGTACAAGCTTAAAGTTATTGTGGTATTTCTGGAATTTCTTCGGATTTTTCGTGGTAATATCGGCTTCGCAAAGCGTCATTAAATCGTCCACATAATCACCTGCATCAAAAACCAAACGTCTCACAGCAGAATCTGAAACCATATCATCCGCAAGTGCAATAGGTCTAGAACTCATAAACACCATTTTTTGCACAAATTTCATTTTATCATTCAAAGGCATTTTCAAGCGTTTGAATAAATGGTAAACCATTTTGGAGCCTTCAAATTCATGTGCATGAAAGGTCCAGCCATTTTTTTTATGAAAGCGTTTTGTGGGCGCTTTTCCAATATCATGTAATAAAGCAGCCCAACGGAGCCAAAGGTTATCCGTGTTTTCTGAAATATTATCAACGACTTCTAATGTGTGATAAAAATTATCTTTATGACGTTGCCCTTCAATTTCATCAATACCTTTTAAAGCAGTTAGTTCAGGTAGTATTTGTTTTAATAACCCCGTTTCTTCTAACAATAAAAAACCAATGGACGGTTTTGGCGATTCTAAAATTTTATTCAGTTCAACAACTATGCGTTCGTTTGTAATAATCTCTAATCGGTGATTGTTTTTTGTAATGGCATGTAACGAATCTGGTTCAATAGTAAAGTGTAACTGTGTTGCAAAACGGATGGCACGCATCATACGTAACGGATCGTCACTATATGTAATATCTGGATCTAGAGGTGTGCGGATTATTTTGTTTTCCAAATCTTGAACACCTTTAAAAGGATCTGACAAATCGCTAAAATTAGATTTGTTCAAACTCAACGCTAAAGCATTTATGGTAAAGTCACGACGATTTTGATCATCTTCCAGCGTGCCATTTTCTACAACAGGATTTCGGCTGTCTTCATGGTAACTTTCTTTACGAGCGCCTACAAATTCTATTTCTATATCTTCAAAACGCAACATGGCAGTTCCGTACGTTTTAAATACTTGAACTTTAGGTTTATTTGGAAGGTTTTTAGCCACTTGTCGGGCCAATTCAATGCCACTTCCAACGGCTACAATATCAATATCCTTTGGATTTCCACGTTTCAGAAGAAAATCGCGAACAAAACCACCAATCACATAACAGTCAACCTGTAATTCTTCAGCAGATTTTGAAATGGTTTCAAATATAGAATGCTCTAATGCGTTTTTATAATTCATAAGTTTCAAATTCCCTGTCTGATTGATTAACAGACACTCTTCGCATTCAAAATCCCAAATTGAATTTCAGGAATTTACTACTTGAATATTGAAGGTTTATGGCCTAACTACTTCAACTTTTCCGTCCTTATTTAATTTAATAATTGTGGAAGGCTGTGTGTTGATTTTTTCGTTTTGCAAATTTACAACATAGTCCACATCTTTTAAAATGTCTGCATGTATTTCTTTGAATGATTTTGGCGATGGATAATCACTCATATTTGCTGAAGTTGAAACAATGGGTTTTTGGAATAATTCAACTAATTCGTAAGCAAAACCTTTATGTACAATCCGGATGGCCAACGTATTATCTTGGGCTACTAAATTTGGTGCCACTAAACGTGGTTTATTATAAATTATAGTCGTTGGTTTTGATGCCGTTTCTAAAAACTTTAAAGCTGCTTCTGGTACATCTTCAATATAGGTTTTAAGCATTTCCAAACTAGATACTAAACAGATTAAGGCTTTACTTTCTACACGTTTTTTTAGCGCGTAAATTTCTGAAACGGCTTTGGTGTCTGTAGCATCACAGCCCAATCCCCAAATGGTATCTGTAGGGTAGAGGATGGTTTTACCTTGTTGCAGATTCTCTAAAGCTGTATACAATTCTGACATGCGGTTATGATTTGTTTTTAATTGTAAAAGTCCGTCATGGTTCTAATAAAAGCATCTCGGCCACTTTTTTCAATAATATAATTCCTGATGGTTTCTGGGGAAAAAACTAATTCTTTATTTTTTATTTTCAGCAGATTTTCGGCAATAGCTTCTGCATCTTTCAAATTGACCAAAACACCAGTTTCTTCTGTTATGGAGTCTTCTACACCGCCACTTTTTGTTGCTATAACGGGTTTGCCACATAGCATGGCTTCCCTAACGGCAACACCATAAGTTTCAGCTACACTTGTGGAAACAAAAACATGACACGATTGCAATTTGGTATTTATTTCCGCTCGTGTGAGTTGCGGATAGAATGTGCATTTATCAAACACCTGATATTTTTTAGCCAAGGTTTCAAAATGTGAACTGTTGGCTTTGCTGCTATCACTAAAGGAGTCGTTACCAATAATAATGGCTTCAAAATCATCTTCACAAATAGTTTGAAAAGCTTCTAAACTCCTAAAAAACGTTTCAGTATCTTTTATTAAATGTGGATAGCTTATGGTTAAAATGGTGAATTTAGTATTTGTCTGTTTTGTATTTATTTCAAATTTATTTTCATCCATTAGATTCCAAATAATTGTTGGATTGCAATCCATGCTATTCATCAAAATACAACGTTGTTGGTGGTAACTAACAGTTCCAATTTTAGAGGCATTTTCAACAGCTTCACGAATGCCTTTTTGAACGTACTTCTTATAGTAATTGAGAAGAAATATTTGATGTTCAATAATTACAAAAGGAATGCCATTTGTTTTCGATAAATAGTGTGCATAAATACCACCATTAGCACTGCATTGTGCATGAATAAGTTCAGGCTGCCAAAGTGTTGTAATGGTTTTAAAAGCCTGCTGATACTTCTCTTTGCTAGACTTAAGTTTCCGTTTTTCTGGCCATTTTTTATAATGATAAATAGGAAAGGAGAATGCTTCAGGCTCTTGTTTTAAGTATGTTTTATTTAAGCCGTTTTTTTTACTAAAAAGTTGCGTAAAACGAATAGATAGATATTTAAAAAGTCCCACCTCATGCGCTACACCAAAAAGGATTTTTATGTCGAATCCATTTGTATTCAAAAGATGTGCCTGCTCCCGAAAAAATGTCCCAACCAATTCATTATCAGAGTTTGGATACCAAGAAGGGATAATTAGGATTTTTTTAGGCATATTTTTTGAACTTTATAACCGTAAAATTATACATTTAGGAAGCAAATCTTTCAATTATAAAAAAAAATATTTTTATAGCTATTAGAACGCGAAGTTTGTTAATTTTGTTTTGATGATAAACGTTACACAATCCTTTCTACCACCAATCCAAGAGTTTGAAGCCATTTTAAAACGTGCTTGGGATAAAAAATGGATGACTAATAGAGGTGAATTACTTCTAGAATTAGAATCTAAATTATCTACATATTTAGGTGTTTCCAACTTTTTTATAACCACTAATGGAACCTTGCCGTTACAAATTGCATTGAAAACATTAGGCATTACAAAGGAAGTGATCACCACGCCATTTAGTTACGTGGCAACAACATCGGCTATTATTTGGGAAAACTGCACGCCTGTTTTTGTGGATATTGAACGCGATATGCTGACCATAGATCCAGTAAAAATAGAAGCAGCAATTACCGAAAACACCGAAGCTATTTTAGCAACACATGTGTTTGGAAATCCTTGTGATGTGGAAGCTATTCAGGCAATTGCTGAAAAATACAATTTGAAAGTTATTTATGATGCAGCACATTGTTTTGCTGTAACCTATAAAGGTAAATCCATTTTTGAGTATGGTGATATAATTTCCACCAGTTTTCATTCAACCAAATTATTTCATACAGGTGAAGGTGGTGCCATATTTGTTCCTAATGATGCGCTTTATAAAAAATGTTATTATCATCATAATTTTGGACATAATGGACCATTAGAATATCATGGTTTGGGAATAAATGCCAAAGCTTCAGAAATGCAAGCTGCTATGGGTTTAAGCGTACTTCCTTATATTGATACTATTATTGCCAAGCGCAAACTTTTAACTGAAACGTATGAGTCTTTACTAAAAGACAATGCGAATGTGTCGCTTTTTGGCTTTAGAGAATTTGCAGAGAAAAATTACTCGTATATGCCTGTTATTTTTAAAGATGAAGCCTTTATGCAACTGGTTTTAGAAAAATTAGCAGCTCTAAAAATATATCCTCGACGCTATTTTTATCCGTCATTAAATAAGTTGCCTTATTTAGAAAAATCGGTGAGCATGCCGATTTCTGAAGATATTTGCAGTAAAATTCTTTGTTTACCCTTATATTTCGAATTAGAAAAACAGCAAGTTGCAGAAATCTGTAACGTTATTAATTCTCTGTAAATGATTGTACTTGGTGCAAAAGGTCACGCAAAAGATGTTTTAGTTGTTTTAAATGAAACGATAACAGTAGAATCTGCTTTATCCTTTTTTGATGATTATACAAAACCTGAAGAAGCACTTTTTTTAGGAAAATATCCTATTATACATTCTTTAAATAAAATTGATTTTAGTGCAAATCCACATTTTGTTTCGGCTATTGGAACACCGCATTTACGCAAACAAGTGGTAGAAAAATTTAAAAAAGCAGGAGGTATTTATCAAACGGTTATTTCAAAGCATGCCATTATTGGTGCTTTGGATGTTCAAATTGGTCAAGGATCCAATATTATGCCTTTTGTATTTATTAGTAATAGCGTTCAAATGGGTGAAGGTTGCTTGATTAATACATCGGCGCAAATTCATCATGATGTTAAAATTGGTAATTATTGTGATGTATCTCCAGGTGCCAAAATTTTAGGTCGTGTAACCATTGGGAACAATTGCAATATTGGTTCAGGTGCTATAATTTTGCCAAATATTATTTTAGGCGATAATGTAACCGTAGGAGCTGGAAGTGTGGTTGTAGAAAACTGCTTAACAGAAAATACCATTGTTGGAATTCCTGGAAAGCTAAAAAATAAATAAGCATGAAACCAGTATTAACTATATGTTGCACCACATTTAATCAGGAGAAATATATAGAACAAACGTTGGAAGGTTTCTATCTTCAGAAAACTAATTTTCCTATAGAAATTCAGATTCACGATGATGCATCAACCGATGGTACGCAAGCTATTTTAAAAAAGCACGCTGAAAAGGATCCACGAATTAAACTCATTCTTCAAACCGAAAATAAATATTCCCAACATATTATGCCTTGGTGGCATTACAGTTTTCCGCAAGCTGAAGGAAAATATATAGCTTTATGTGAAGGTGATGATTATTGGACAGATCCATTAAAAATTCAAAAGCAAGTCGATTTTTTAGAAGCAAATTCAGGTTATGTAATCTCTTGGACTAATTATCAAATATTTAATGGTAGTAGCTTTTCATCCAATGCATGGAATCACCAAACTGAAAACACAACCATTGATTATAACAATATATTCTCACCATATTGCACGTTAACTTTAACAGCTGTTTTTAAAAAAGAAGCTTTGGACTTAGCGCTTTTAAAATCCTTCAAATATTCAAAAGATAATTCACTTTATTTAGTATTACTACAAAAGGGGAAAGGTGTTTTTATGGATTTCGAAGCTGCTGTTTATCGCGTTCATCAAGGTGGTGTTTATTCTTTACAATCGGAATTCTTTAAAAATTATTCGTCTTATTTAAATGTAAAAGAAGTTACAGATGCCATTCCAGAATCGAAAACCGCTAACCTTAAGAAGGTAGTGAAATCGCTAGGAAATGCTACAGCTTTTGAAGTCTTGAAGTTGAAAAATGCTGGCCAAGATTTATCGGAAATCCAATTAAATTTCATGAAAAGCTATTTTCTGGAAGCCGATTTTAAAACGAAATTCAAATATTACAAACGCTTACTAAAATATCGACTTTCAAAATAAACATTTAAAGTAGAAATTTAGTTTGTCCATAGGTTTAAGCGCATTAAAAAAACCGGAATCATGTTTCACAAACTTATAAAACGTTTTGTCATAACTACCAGCATTTCTAATCGTGCGTACGATTGTTCTCTTAATATGATTTTCAAATAACGCTATATTATAAATCTGTAAATTTTTATTGTGTTCCAATAAATCTTTAGCAGCTTTAATGGTTTTTATAACGTGCTCTGATGCTTGATCCCGTTGCAATGAAACGGCATAAACATAAAATAAAATATCGGGATTTGAGGCTTGAATTCTCAACTGCTCTAATTGTTTCGTTTTAATGAGAATTTCAGACTTCCGAAGGTTAGCTTCTTTCGTCTGACTAATATTAGCATCATGCCAACGATATTTTAAAAGCGATTCTGGAATATTATGAAATTGGGTTCTAAAAATTAGTTGACTCCATAAGCCATAATCTTCAGCAGGAACATATTGATGTTCAAACCGTAAACCATTTAAAACAGATTTCCGGAACATAACCGTAGGGTTTCCAATACCACAACTGTGTAAAAATTGAACTTTTAGCGCGTCGTGTGAGACTTCGTGCTTGACAGTCTTCTCTTTTTTGTCGCCAAAAAATGTAAACCACGTGCCACAAACACCAACTTCAGAATGATTTTTCAAAAAGTCTAATTGTTTTTCAAATCGGGAAGGTAAGGCAATATCATCAGCATCAAGCAAGGCTATAAATTCTGTGGTGGCGCGTTCAATACCTTCATTTCGTAGGTTTGCTGGACCTTCATTTTTGGTTTTTGTAATAACGGTAATACGCGAATCTTGCTTTATATAAGTGTCTAGAATTTCTGACGTTTTATCAGTAGAATTATCATTTAAAACCAATATTGTAAAATCGGTAAATGTTTGATTCAGTAAACTGTCAATAGATTCTTTTAAGAATTTTTCGCCATTATAAACAGGCATAATTACAGTTAATGCAGACATTTATGGAGATTTTAGTACATTTTAGTAACAAAAGTAGTTATTTCTATGGCTTAAACTATATTTGTAAAAAATAATCCGCAATTATCCATGAAAAAAATTCACGTTGGTTTTTTACTTTCTTATGATTACGATAAACTAAAAAAATCCATTCCACCTGTTTATAAGGAATCGGATGCTATTTTTATTGCTATGGATCATAAGAGCAGAACGTGGTCTGGGGAAACCTTTGAAGTAGATCCAGCTTTTTTTGAATGGTTGGAAGCTTTTGATGTGGATAATAAGATTCAATTGTATAAAGATGATTTCTACGATGCGAATTTAATTGCCATTGAAAATGATAATCGCGAAAGGCACATGTTATCGCTTAAAATGGGTATTGGAAATTGGCTAGTACAAATTGATAGCGATGAGTATTTTGTAGATTTTGCAAACTATGTAAAAGACTTAAGACGCTTTGATAGTTATTTGGACAATCCTGAAAAAAAGAACATTCAAATTGCTGCCTATTTAATTAATTTATACAAGTATACCGATAATGGTGTGTTGTTTATTAAAGAGCCAACACGCGGGATTATTGCCACCAATTACCCGAATTATAAGGTTGCCAGAAATACCCGGAAGCGTATTGTTTACACACAAAATATTTTACTGCATGAAAGCATTGCTAGAGATGAAGCGGAACTGGTATTAAAATTGGATAATTGGGGACATAACATTGAAGTTCAGGATAAAGACGCTTTTTTAGAAAAATGGCGAACCACCAATAAATCCAACTATAAGGAACGTGAAAACTTCTTCTATATTGAACCCGAAAAATGGAAACATTTGGAGTTTTGTGAAGGGAATACGATTGAAGAAATTAGAAAAAATATTAATTTAGAAGGGATTATGCCGTCCAAATTTTTTATAGCGAAAAAGAATTTTGGTCAATATTTCAAACACTTATTTAAGTAGACTTTCGTAAACTTTTAAATACTGTTTAGCGGTTTCATCCCAAGAATACGAATTGGCATGCAGCTGCAGTTTCTCCTTGTATTCTGTTGGGTTTTCATTGTAGGTGGACATACCATGTTTGAGTATATCAGCCATATATTTAGGTTCAAAATGTGCCCAGTAAAATGCGTGTTTACCACCAACTTCTGGAAGCGAACTTTTATCAGATAAAAACACAGGTTTACCATATTGCATAGCTTCAATTGGGGGAATACCAAAGCCTTCTCGCAGAGACGGAAAGCAAAACGCATAACAGTTTTTTAAATAATAGGCTTTGTCTTCTTCACTAATTTTTCCTGTTAGAAATACGCGATTTTCAAGTTTTAAATCATCAACTAATTTCATGATTTCTTTGGCGTAATCGGTGGTATTTTTCCCTGAAATTATCAAACTCAATTCGGGAAGATGGGCAAGCATATCTACTAATGTGTGAAAGTTCTTTTTTTCTAAAAGTTCACCAATTGTAAATAGAAAATGGCCTTTTGGAAGCAATTCGGGTTTATGGTTTTTAGCTAACTCAAAAGGTTTTGAGCTGCCATTGTAAATAACATATTCAGGAACATTTGGTACTTTAAAATACCTATGGGTCATGCTTTTAGCATATTCTGAAATGTATGTAATAGCATGACTTCGCTTTAGTTTAGCATTGAAAAGTGCTACGCGTTTGTTTAAATCCTTTCCTGATAATTCTTCCATGAAATTGACATCATGAACCGTTAATACATACGGTATGTTTTTATAAGGTTCTACTTTGGTATTTTGATTTAAGGAATGCCATAAATCGTAAGGTTTTTTAATTCGGAATAATTTTTTTCGCTGTAAGGAATTGTATTTTTTATACGAAAACGTGCTACCAAATTCAGCTTCCAGCTTTTCAGGATGTTTACTAATTAACGTGATGTGGAAATCCAAGGCTTTTAAAATAGCCTGATTCTCATAAAAACCTTTAATAAGCTGATAGTTAAACTGACCAAACCCAAAGAAGAGATTATCAATATTATGAGATTCCAAACAAATTGTAGGCATACGAAAAGCTTTTGTGCAAATTATTAAAAATGAAATCGAACTGCTAATTTAATTCCGAATAAAAATAAAATAAATATTGTAATATTGTAGCATGAATTATACAGTGCATAAGGCGTTCTTAAAGGATAAGCAACAGCTTACATCTTACATTGAAAATTATGAAACGGCTGGTGAAAATTTTGGTAATCAGGATCGGAATTCGCTTAAATTATACGACTTAAACGGTTTAACTATTAATGTGAAATCTTTTAAAATCCCGAATTTGGTGAATCAGATTGCCTACCGGTTTTTTAGAAAAAGTAAAGCACAACGCTCTTTTGAATATGCTAATCGGCTCCTGCATTTAGGCATTGGAACACCGCAACCTATTGCTTTTTACGAGTATAAAACACCATTTTTATTTAAGAAAAGTTATTATATCAGTGAGCATTTACCCTATGATTTAACCTATCGTGAATTGACTTTCGACTTTAATATGCCGAATCACGAAGCTATTTTACGCGGCTTTACACGTTTCACATTTGGATTGCATAAAGCAGGTGTGAATTTTTTAGATCATTCGCCAGGAAATACGTTGATTCAATTAAACGATGGAGCGTATAAATTTTATTTAGTGGATTTAAACCGGATGGAATTTGGCGATATGGATTTTGAAACTCGTATAAAAAACTTTGCACGCTTAACGACTCACAGATCTATGGTGGAAGTCATGAGTGATGAATATGCAAAATTAGGAGGTTATGATTATAATCGCGTCTTTAATTTAATGTGGGAAGAAACCGAAGCATTTCAAAATCGGTTTCATAGAAAAAGACGTATTAAAAATAAGGTGTTCTTCTGGCGAAAAAAATAATACTATTTCAAGTTTCTTCGTAAAAGCCACAATTTCACATAGCGCATATAAACTACATAACCTTGAATAAAACCAATGGTTAAACCTACAACACCATCGCGAAATCCGCTTTGAACAATATAATGTTTGAAAAATCCCCAAAAGGGTTTAATCACGAAGTGATACGGATTTAGTTTTCCGGTTTTTTTATCGTAATCTTCGGCTTGTTTGGTTGCATATCGATTCATTTTTTCGATATAAGCATCCATAGTTGTGTATGTGTTGTGTGATAGTTTGGATTTTAAATGGCCAACAGATCCTTGAGCAACTATTTCTTCATGCACCAATTTATCTTCATATAAACAAAAATCACGTTTAAACAAACGGATAACTTTGTCATTTCGCCAACCGCTATAATTGACGCGTTTACCCATAAAATGGTTGATGCGGCCAATCCAAAAAGCAACATCTTGTTGTTCGGTACTTAAAACTTTAAGTATCTCTGTTTGTAATTCAGGTGTTATACGTTCGTCAGCATCAACAATTAAAACCCAATCATGTTTTGCTTGTGGAATTATCCAGTTTTTCTGTTCCGCATGATAGGAAAATTTTCGCTGAATAGCGGTAACATCCAATTCTAAAGCTTTTTCAAACGTGCCATCAGTACTTAAGCTATCAACCACAATAATTTCATCTGCAAAACGTACAGAATTTATAACGGATTCTATATTGAGAATCTCATCTTTGGTTATAATAATAGCTGTTAGTTTTTCCATATTACGAACGGAACATTTTTAGAAACCGATTTAACTTTCCATCAAATAAATCTGGTGTAAATTTATGATATAATTCCATGGCGTGTGGTTTCATATCTTTTTCAGTTTTCCCTTTGTATAATTCTGGTTTGTAATCCTTTAAATGTACGGATTCATTTACGGTTTTTTCCTCAAAAATATTCCAAGTTTCCTTATCAATCCAGGTTGAAAAAATGGTAAATGTCTTTATATTTAATGCTTTTGCCATATTTACAGCACCACCTTCATTGCCAATTAAAGCATGACAGTGTGCTGTGAGTGCTAAAAATTCTCGCAGACTTTTCCCAAATAAATTTAGATAAATATGGTTTTGTGTTTCCGGTTTACAGAGGTTAAAAATGGCTTGAGCATCGGCTTCCTGTTTTGGAATATAATTAAATAAAATCTGACCATCCGTTGTAGCTACAATTTGGTCAATTACTTGTGCCATGTATTCAAACGGATAGGTTTTATTGGAGCCACTTCCCAGCACACTAATCATAATAAGTGGTTTACCAAAGCTTATCCCGTTTGAAATTAAAAACTGTTTACTTGTTTCAAGCTCTTCAGAAGTTAAATAAATTTTAGGCTTAGCAGATGTGATAAAAACATCCAAAGGTTCCAACAACTGCAAACGATTCACTATTGCCAAACCACAAACTTCATGCGTTTGATTTGTGCGTTTTATATTATGATCATATATGAATGTTGAATAATGCTTGTAATATGAAATTTTAGTTTTAGAACCAGATAAAGCTGAAATTAGGTTACTAGATATTTTTGAATACACATCAACTACCACATTGTATTGTTCCTTTTTTACAGATTTAGTCAATGACCAAAGTGCCCTTTTGCTTTTTTCGGCTTCAGGTGTAAAGAAGATGAAATTATCAATAAAAGGATTGTTTTCAACAACAGGAAATGTGTGGGAATTGATTAAATAATCTAATTGCGCATTTGGATAACGTTCACGTAAAGCCTCAAATAAGACGCTAGATGTGAGTACATCACCAATCATTTTTTGTTGTATAATTAATACTTTCAAATGAATTTCTTTTACTAAAGTTAAAATGCGTTATTAGATTATTGGGTTAGTCAGTTGTTATGGCATTCCTACATAATAACCCAAAAACGCCTTATCATTAAAGACAAAAAGTAATAAACGTCAAGTTATTATATTTAAATTTTTAGCTGAACACTGAACACTGAACACTGAACACTGAACACTGAACATTGCTGCTGCAAACTACATTAAACCGCTACATCATATTCACGCAAAGCATCATTTAAAGATGTTTTTTTATTCGTGCTTTCTTTACGTTTTCCAATGATTAAAGCACAAGGTACTTGAAATTCACCAGCTTTAAATTTTTTGGTATAACTACCAGGAATTACAACAGAACGTGCAGGAACAACGCCTTTCATTTCAACAGGTTCATCACCCGTTACATCAATAATTTTAGTACTCATGGTTAAAACAACATTCGCGCCTAAAACGGCTTCTTTCTCTACTTTAACACCTTCAACAACTATACAGCGTGAACCAATAAAAGCGCCATCCTCTATAATAACTGGGGAAGCTTGAAGCGGTTCTAAAACACCACCAATACCAACACCTCCAGAAAGATGCACATTTTTACCTATTTGCGCACAACTACCTACTGTTGCCCAAGTGTCCACCATGGTTCCTTCATCTACATAAGCGCCAATGTTTACATAACTAGGCATTAAAATAACGCCTTTAGAAATATAAGCACCATGTCTTGCAACCGCATGCGGAACAACACGAATACCTTTATCTTTATAACCTGTTTTTAATGGGATTTTATCATGATATTCAAAAATACCGACTTCAAATGTTTCCATTTTCTGAATAGGGAAATAAAGCACCACGGCTTTTTTAACCCATTCATTTACTTTCCAACCTTTATCCGTTGGTTCGGCAACACGCAAGGTACCTTCATCCAATAAGTCAATAACACTTCGAATGCTATCTATGGTAATTGTATCGGTTAGTAATTCGCGATTATCCCACGCATTTTCTATAATTTGTTGTAGTTGCTTCATAATAATTTTACTAAAAAATTGAGCGTCTAAATGTATAATTCTTGCTCTTTTCACAAAGATAAAGTTATAATTGAATTCTTTATTACTGATTGCTTTTAAAAAATAGGTTTTCTGATTAAGTTTTAGTTTTAAATGGTAACTTTGCCACTATATGGGACGTATACTTGCAATAGATTTCGGAAAAGTTAGAACAGGAATAGCTGTTACAGATGAGATGCAAATAATAGCATCTGGCTTAACAACGGTAGATACCAAGAAGCTGATTAGCTTTTTAATGGACTATGTTAAAACGGAATCGGTTGAGTTATTTGTGGTTGGCGAACCCAAACAAATGAATAATCAGGCATCTGAAAGTGAAGCGCTTATTTTACCATTTTTAGAAAAGTTGCAAAAATCAATTCCTCAAATCCCTATTACACGTGTTGATGAGCGATTTACATCTAAAATGGCTTTTCAGACAATGATAGACAGTGGTTTATCTAAAAAGAAACGCCAAAATAAAGCATTGGTTGATGAAATTAGTGCTACATTAATTCTTCAAAGCTATTTGAGTTCTAAATAGCTTTCTTTTCTATAATTATATTGTAATTACGTTTATCTGGTATATTTGATAGATATACAGGATAGACTAGTTGGAATGTCGTTTTTATAAGTCGTTTGGCTAATATTTTTGATTGTCAGCTTTAGTAAGAATTATCTTTGTTGGAAACCTAATTAATTATATTATGAAAAAAAATTACATGTTAATGATGTTATTTGCATCGTTTTTCTTTTTTAATCAAGTACAAGCTCAGGTTTGTCCTGATAACGGATTTTCAAACTCAACTTCTTTATTTTTCTTTTACGATGCCGGAGCTCCACCATGTGTAGATAGACCAACGACTATCACTGTAGCTGGAAGCGTTTTTAACTTAATTACTTGTGATAGCTCGTCAGCAGTTTATGATATTGAGCCAGGCGATACGCCAATTATGGACACCACATCATTTACGGCAGACTTTGGAGCCGCAACTTGCGAGTACACCAATGGAAACTTGACAAATGAAACCTTATCTATAGAATCTATTGACAAAGCTTTAAATAATTTTGTTGTTTTTCCAAATCCTGTCGTTCAAGGAAATTCAGTTCATGTTGTTTTTGGTAGCAATCTGAATGCTCAAATCAATTTGTTTTCAGTAACAGGAAAGCGCGTTCTAACCAATACCGTTTCTAATTTAGCGAGAAAACAATTAGAAATTTCTAATTTACCGAATGGCGTTTACTTATTACAAGTTAAAAGTGGATCTTCTACCGTTTCAAAAAAGGTTGTAATTATGAAGTAGATATTCAAATTTTACAATGATATTTAAAAAGGCCTCTTGCAATTTGTAGGAGGCTTTTTTTATTACCCGTTCTTTAAAACTTTGTAGATGACTGAATCAAATATACGCATTAAGCTTCTTGATACACGAAATGGCATTGAGATGGCTAAACTATCATAACTATGCTAATAGGTCTATTAGGTTGTATTATTTCATATTAAGTTCTAGCTAATAAAGCATAGGAACTGTTACTCAATCGTTTCGTTTGAAAATCCAATTTACCGTTTATCGAACAGTGATGTTTTTGGTCTGTTTTTATAAGAATTTGAATATAATTATAACCTGCTACATCCCAATTTTGTTAGGGTTATCGATACTTTTTTTTATTGATATATCGATTAAATGTCATTTGTTAAGGTCTATCAACAGTGCGTTTATCGGTGAAATACACGGCTTTGTCTTGTTAACGATTATATCTCGTGTTTCAACAAATTAATTATATTCTTACCGTTTATCGATGTTATATTTGTCCTGTTCAATTAAAGCAACATAACAATGAAACAGTTTTTATTAATCGGAATTTTTACAGTATTAAGTTTAACAAGTATGCAAGCTCAGTCTTCAAATAAAACAGAAGATATTAAGAAAACAGAGCCGACTACCCAAGTTACTACAGATGTAAAAACGGATTCTATTGAGCTAGCTGCTAAAAAGAAGGATATCTTAACCAATAAGATTGAATCTAAATTAAACGGAAAAATAAATTTATTTGTTTTAAAAGAAACGCGACTTATTTGCTAAAAACATTGAATTTTATAAACATACACTACTAAACTCCTTTTTTAAAGGAGTTTTTTTATGGGTATAATTAAGAAGAATTGTATTTTTGCAGAGAATTATTAGATAAGAAAATCCATGATATTACCCGTTATAGCCTATGGCGATCCTGTATTAAAAAAAGTAGGAAAAGAAATAGCAAAAGATTATCCCAAACTAGACCAGTTATTAGATAACATGTATGAAACCATGTACAATGCGTTTGGTGTTGGTCTTGCTGCGCCACAAATAGGTTTAGATATTCGTTTGTTTTTAGTGGACACATCTCCTTTTGCGGAAGATGACGTGTTTACTGAAGAAGAACAAGCCTTCTTAAAAGATTTTAAGCAGACCTTTATTAATGCTAAAATACTGGAAGAAACTGGAGATGAATGGGCTTTTAATGAAGGTTGTTTAAGTATTCCAGATGTTCGGGAAGACGTGTTTAGAAAGCCAACAATAACTATTGAGTTTTACGATGAAAATTTTGAAAAGCATACCAAAACCTATGATGGGTTAGTAGCACGTGTTATTCAGCATGAATACGACCATATTGAAGGTGTTTTGTTTACAGATAAGCTATCATCATTAAAAAAACGATTAATAAAAAGTAAACTTTCAAACATTTCTAAAGGAAAAATTACTGTGGATTATCGCATGCGTTTCCCAAGTCAAAAAAAGAAACGATAATATTTGTTTAACATCAGTAAACGTTTGATATTTGCCCTCTTTAAAATGAAAATATGAGTCTAGAAAAAATATTATCAATAGCAGGAAAACCAGGATTGTATAAAATGATTGCCCAAACGCGAGGTGGCTTTGTTGCCGAGTCGCTGTTAGATGGTAAAAAAATGTCTGTTGGCATTCATCATAATGTAAGCATCTTGAGTGAAATTGCTATTTATACACTTACCGAAGAAAAACCGTTACGTGAGGTTTTTAAATTGATTAAAGAAAAAGAATCAGGTAACGAAACATCTGTTAGTCATAAAGAAAGTAAAGACAAATTAGAAGAATATTTCTTTGAAGTTTTATCAGATTATGATGAAGATCGTGTGTACGCTAGTGATATTAAAAAAATTATTCAGTGGTATAACTTACTTCAAAAAAATGACTTGTTAGATTTGGAGGCTGAAGCTGAAACCGAAGCTGTAACAGCTGACGAAGAAGAATAAGACCATTCATTATTTTGAATATAAAAAATCCAGTAATGCTTATGCGTTACTGGATTTTTTAGTTTGTTATAACTATAAAGACACTAAATTTAATTGTAATTTTATCAAAAACCAATTATGAATACCAGAGAAGATCAACTAAAAGCTTTCGATAGATTATTAACCATTATGGACGAGTTGCGTGCGCAATGTCCTTGGGATAAAAAGCAAACTATGGAAACTTTAAGGCACTTAACCATAGAAGAAACCTATGAATTAGGCGATGCTATTTTGGATAAAGATTTAGAGGAAGTCAAAAAGGAATTGGGTGATGTACTCTTGCATATTGTTTTTTATTCAAAAATTGGAAGCGAAACTAACGATTTTGATATAGCTGATGTTTGTAATGGCATTTGCGAGAAACTTATTCATAGACATCCACATATTTATGGTGATGTTAAAGTTGAAAATGAAGCGGATGTAAAACGAAACTGGGAAAATTTAAAACTTAAGGAAGGCAAAACGAGTGTCTTGGAAGGTGTGCCAAAAAGTTTGCCAGCATTGGTTAAGGCAAGCAGGATCCAGGAAAAAGTTGCAGGTGTTGGATTTGATTGGGAAGAACCAAATCAAGTTTGGGAAAAAGTGGAGGAGGAGCTTCAGGAATTTAAGGATGAAATTAACGCTGGCAACCAAGAAGCTATGGAAAGTGAGTTTGGCGATGTCATTTTTTCATTGGTAAACTACGCACGATTTTTAAAAATCAACCCTGAAAACGCTTTAGAGCGCACCAATAAAAAGTTTACCAAACGTTTTCAATACTTGGAAGCAAAAGCGAAATCTTTAAACAAAAACCTCAAAGACATGACATTGGATGAAATGGACGTCTTTTGGGAAGAAGCTAAAAAGCGGTAATTGAAAACCGTTTTTTTTTAGGTTTTCAAATATCTTAATTTTGGGAAGAAGCTAAAAGGAGGTAATTGAAAATCGTTTTTTTAGGTTTTCAAATATCTTAATTTTGGGAAGAAGCTAAAAAGCGGTAATTGAAAACCGTTTTTCAGGTTTGCAAATATTTTATTTCAGCTCCAGAGGAGCGAAATATTAATAGAAGAATAATATACAGATGAAACAAGCTCCAGAGGAGCGAAATATAATACGCATCGGATGTACATTATGTTTATGTCTCATCAGTTCGAGCGGAATCGAAAACTCTAAATGATCCATACTATTTTAAGCGAAAAGCGATTTTTAAAAAACTTTCAATCCAAAACATCCAAATCAATTTTCTGTGCGTATATATTATAATTGTACGTTGAAAAAGTAGATTAATAGCATAATCAAAAATATCTTTCCTTAAAACGTACATGTAGGTAGAATTAGTTGTTTAGGTTGGGACAAAACAACTATTAGTTAGTTTAGTTAGAAAAAATCCTGCTTGACGTTCTTATACGACAAGCAGGATTTTGTATTTAAGACTTTTATGTATGGAGCCGCTTTTCTAATATAATTCTTTAATTTTGCTCAACTTCGTTTTCCACAATTTCAAGTCTTGTTTGTGTTTTTCAATGTTTTTATGAACGTCTTGAACTAATGGATTTTCATCATTAACATTCTGAAAAAATTGCAAATTGTTTTCCAACTGATTTATTTCTGCTTTAACTTCAGTAATACGCTTTCTAATAAAAATGCGCTCATTGTCTAAATGTCTAGAATCTTGTGCATTATTAAGCGATTCTAACTTGGTTTCAAACTTGATTAGTTCGGCTTCATTTTTATTTAGATTCAATTTTTTAAATACACCATCCAATGCTTTATTTAGTTTTCCTTCAATATAACGCTTGTTTGAGGGAACATTACCAATCGACTTCCAGTTCTCAATAAAGGATTTTACAGTTGCCAAATCTGTTTCTTTTTCACCAGATAATTCCAAGGTTTTCAATTCCTCAAGCAATTGTACTTTTTTTGTAAATGCTTCATTACCTTCAGCGTTTACGGCATCTTTTGCTTTGTGTAAACGGTCAAAATAATAATTACAAGCTGTTTTAAATTGCTTCCAGATTTTATCACTATTCTTCCGTGGTACATGACCAATTTTCTTCCAATCGCTTTGAATTTTCTTCATTAACGCTGTAGTGGCTTCAAAATCGTCACTATTTTTATTGTCTTCAGCTTTTTGAATTAAATCCATTTTCATCTGAAGATTATCAAACTGCGACTTCTTTAAATTTTTATAAAAGGCATTTTTCTTGCGATTAAAGTTTCTTACCGCATCTTTAAATTTTGCCCAAGTTTCTTCATTTACTTTAATGGGCACTTTTCCAGCACTGAAAAACAAATTGCGAAATTGTTCCACAACTTTAATGCTATTTTGCCAACCATTATGTGAATCAGCTCCTTTTTCACTGATTTTATTGATCTGAACAATTATTTCATTTTTAACGTCTAAATTCTTCTCATAAACCTGATCTAATTCAGCAAAATGAACTTGGCGTCTGTCGTGAATGGTTTTGGTGGCAGCTTTGAAACGGTCCCAAACAGCTTCACGATGTTCTTTATCTACTGGACCCAATTCTTCCTTCCACATTTTATGCAGCACCTGTAATTCTCTGAATGCACGATTTAAATCTTCGTCTTGTGCTAACTCTTCTGCACGATCAATAATTTTTAATTTCTGATCTAAATTATGTTTGAAATCTAAATCGCGTAAATCCCGATTTAAATGTAGAAAATCGTAAAATACTTCAACATGATGATGGTAACTATTCCAAGCATTATTGTATTTGTCGCGTGGAATTGGACCAGCCGTTTTCCAACGATCTTGGAGGTCCTTAAAGTGTTTGTAGGTGGTATTTATATTTTCTTCATCATTAAACAACCCTTTAATTTCTTCAATAATCTGAAGCCTATTTGCTAGATTATCTTTTAGGTTATTTTCAATATTTTTATGATGCGTATGTAATTTACCCTTATAATCTTTATAAATATCCTTGAAATTCTTTTGAAGTGGACTGGAAAAAAAGAAATCGATTTCATTTCCGCCTTCGTTCAAAAATTCTTCTTTTTTCTCGTCAAGTAAGGTGTTAAATTGTGATTTAAATTCTGTACGAATTTCCTCTACTTGCTTTTTAATGGCTTGCACTTTTTGGTTTGTAACCAAATGTTCCAACTCGGTCACCAAAGCTTCCATAGACATTTTATCATAGTCTTTTTCTTCTATATGATGTCTGTCTGCATTGCCTTCATCTTCCGCATCTTCAGCGTTAGATTCTTCAATTTCATTAATTACTTCATCATGATCTTCGGTAACAGCTTCTTCTGTTTTTTCAGTTTCAACGGGTGTTTCAGCTTCTACAGGTGTTTCTATTTCTGTTTTTTCTAATGATTCTGAAGGTGAAGACTCGCTAGAAACTTCCTGATTTTCTTGAATGTTTTCAGTAGTTTCTGGTTGTAATTCCTCTGGTTTTCCATCTGCTTTTGGCAGGTTATCGTGCTCTGACATTTTGTAAATGTGTTAGTTTTTTGAAATAACTCTAGCGTTAAAGATAACAACAACTGCAATAACTACAAAAGGTTAACTCGTATTAATATTACAAATAGTGCAATTAGTATGTGTTCCAAATACGCCATGCTTTTTCAGCTTGGAATTTTAGCATTTGTAAACCGTTAATGGTTGTCGTATTTTTAAGGGTACCATGTTTTAAAAACTGGGTTTCTTCAGGATTGTAAATTAAATCGTAAAGAATATGGTCTTTGGTGAGAAATTCATAAGGTAGGTTAGGTGCATCAGTAATATTTGGGAATGTTCCCAAAGGTGTGCAATTTATAATAATTAAATGCTCGGAAATGGTTGATTCCATTAAATCATTGTAAGTTAAATACTCGGGATTTTTAGGTACTCTAGACACAAATTTGTAGGATATTCCTAATTCATCCAGTGTAAAAGCAATGGCTTTACTGGCACCTCCAGTTCCTAAAATCAAGGCATGCTTATGAATAGGTTTTAAATGTGGTTTTAATGATTTTTTAAAACCATAGCAATCCGTATTATAACCTACTAATTCACCCTTTTTATTACGTTTTATGGTGTTTACAGCACCAATTTTATGTGCTTTTTTGTGGAGTTTATCTAAATAGGGAATGATGGTTTCTTTATACGGAATCGTCACATTTAAACCGACTATTTCTGTGTTTCCAAAAACGGTTGGAACATCTTCAATATTTGGAATATCAAAATTTTCATAAGAAGCATCTGTAATAGCTTCCGAAGAAAATTTATTGGTAAAGTAATTTTGAGAAAATGAATACGAAATATTTTTACCTATTAATCCGAATTTACGCATGGTGTTTCTGTGTTTTTTGTCCGTAAAATTCCAAGGCTAAAACAATGGCAATTCCAAGAATTATATAGGCTAAAGCTAAATAGGTTTCCGTGTTCAATTCAGGGAAATAGCGTTCGTAATTTTCAATAATTTTCTTTCCCGAAGAATCTAATAAAGCGGTTCCATCTGTTTGTAATTTGAAAAGCGTTTTTTTCCAAGGCCAAACCACGCCTAATGATCCTACTATGAATCCAATAATAGTTGCCAATGTAATACTTTTATAATGTTTCAGGATGTAACTTAAAACATGCGAAAAGGTAACGAGACCCACTACAGAACCTAGCGTAAAGACCGTTAATATTTTGAGCATACGAATACGAACTGCATTTTCTATAAAACTGAAATCACCTTGAATAACTTCTGCAAAGGTGTCAAATAAAGCATTTACGGAATCCACTAATAATAACACGTAGTTACCCAATAAAATAAGAATGAACGAGCCCGAAAATCCTGGAAGTGTCATGCCTGATACACTAATAATACCACAGAAAAACACGAACCATAAATTATCGTTTTCCATTGCTGGATCTAAAAAGCTGATGCTGACACCTAAAATAATTCCGATAGAAAGTGCTAAATAGGTTTTGAAATTCCAATCTTTAAAATCCTTACTGATGTAATAAATAGAACCGATAATCATTCCGAAAAACACACTCCATATATAGAGTTCATAATGTTTTATGAGGTAATCCAGTACTTTAGAAATACTAAAATAACTGATAATCATTCCTAAAAAAAGTAAGCTTAAAAACCGACCATTTATATATTGATAGAAACTTTTAAACCGACCGTTGATTAATAGTTTAAAAGCCTTCCGGTTTATCTTTTGAAGCGAATAAATAAACTCTTCATAAAAACCAGCTACAAAAGCAACTACACCTCCAGAAACACCAGGGACCTTATTGGCGGCTCCCATTCCTAATCCTTTTAAGATTAAGAAAATTTTATCGGTGAAGGTTCGTGTGCTTTGCATTACTTGACTTTTTTACCGATGCGTTCTAGAATAAAAATAGTTAAGAATCCCGTAATCATAAGTATAACGGCTGGCACTAATTGAGGATCCAATCCGTTGTTTTGAACCGAATACATATTGGGTAAAATACTGGTTTCTGAAATCACTTTAAACGAATCAAAGTCGGCTAATTGTTGCTGATAAATGGTTAAATTCCCTAATGTTGTAATATCAGACAATGGTGTAACCAGTCCAGATGTTTTTTCCATAACCAAATCGGTTAATTTCCAAGGCCAAACCTTATTCAAAGAACCAAAAATGAAACCTGTTAATAGGGCTAAAGTGATGTTATGATAATTTTTAAACAACCATTTTAGTACGTGACTAAAACTTAATAACCCAACTAAAGCACCACCAGCAAAAAGGGCAATACGTTTTAAATCGAAATCATGAAAGGCATCACTCAATGTTTTATAAGCGCCTAATATTAGAAGTATAAACGAACCTGAAATACCTGGTAAAATCATAGCACAAATAGCAATAGCGCCTGCAATAAATAAAAAGTAAGGCGATTCATTATTTGCCGAAGACGGCAATGTTGTAATGTAAAACGCTAGAACGGTTCCAATAATTAGTGCTAAAACAGTTGGTAAATGCCACTTATTTATTTGTTTTCCCACAAAATAAATACTGGCAATAATGAGTCCAAAGAAAAACGACCAAATTAAAACCGGATGATATTCTATCAGGTATTTTGCCAAACGCATGAATGATACAAAGCTGACAATAATTCCGAGTAGTAATGCGACTAAAAAATTACCATTAAATGCTTTCCAAAAAGCAGAAAAGCCCGACGTTTTAAGTGTTTTAAACAGACTTAAATTAACATTACTAATGGTTGTAATTAATTCTTCATAAATACCAGAAATAAAAGCAATGGTTCCACCGGAAACACCTGGAACAGCATCAGCTGCTCCCATGGCTATTCCTTTAAGCGTAATTAATAAATAGTCGGATAAACGTCTTTGCATGATTTAATTTTAAGTACAAGAAATCAAAGGTAAATAAATAAAATCAGACGTGTAACTTATAGTTTTGCTTTTAGCAGCGATTTTACGGGTTGCGATTTGTAAATGCTTGGAAAAAGTTCTTCAATAATAAAGGCGAATTCAGCATTAAAACGCAAACCATTTTTTAAATGATATGAACCTTTTTCAGTTTCTAAAAGCATGTAATATAATCCAGCTAAACGGAATTCAATCTCCGCATTTTCTGGATAGAATTCAGAGGCTTGAATAAAATTATATACAGCCGCATCCGTTTCACCTAATTTGTGTAAAATGTCACCTCGTGTTAACCACGTGTTTAGTTCATGATTACCTAATTCCAAGGCTTTTTTATAGCCGCGTTCTGCTTCTTCTAAAAGATGTAAACGTTCATTAATTTGCGCGTATAACTTCCAATAGTGTACATTTTCGCTATCAATATTGATGGCTTTATTAATGTAGTAAAGCGATTTTTGAAAATTTTTCTGACGGTTATAAAATTTAGTAATCGCAATCCAACCTTTATCTAAAAGCGGATCTTCTTCAACTGTTTTATAGAAATATTGAACAGCTAAATCGTTATTCCCTAATTTTTGATGACATAAACCAATGCGCAACAAGGCAAAGGAAGTCGGGTCATCTAAAGTTAGTGTGATGCTGTAATTTTCAATAGCTTCAGGAAAGCGTTTTAATTTTTCGAGAACTTTTCCTTTCTCTAGGTAAGCGCCAATAAAACGATCGTCTGAAATAATAGCGAAATCGAAAGCTGTTAACGCTTTTTCGTATTCTTTCAAATCGAAATATTGTTTACCAAGTTGATGCCAAGCGACTTCACTATATGGATTCTTTTCTAAAAACATATTCAGATACGTGATGGCTTCTTCGTGTTGCTCTAAAAAGTCAAAACAATAAATCATGTTATGCATAGCTGAATAATCCTCTAAATCAGATTCCAAACACTTCATGAAATTGGTTTTAGCTTCTTCAAACTGATCTAAAAACAAATGTTCCATGCCAATCAACGAATAAATATCAATTGGGTCCTCGGTGAGTTTTAAGGCTTTTTCTAGAACTTCAATTGCCTTTTTATGATCGTCACGTTTGGATAGAATATTAGCTTTTTGGATATAGATTTCCTCATTTAATGGTTCTAATAAATAGAGCTCATTAATTAGTGCATCGGCTTTTTCTAAATCGTTTTCAAAGACGAATATTTCGACTTTAAACAATTTTAAATTCGTAGATGTTGGATGTTGCTGTAAACCCAGCTTTATAGCTTTTTTGGCCAAAGCAATTTTACCATGATTCAGATAATGATGAATGATATTCTCAAATTCTTCGGAATCGAAAAACAAAACATGGTTCGTTTTTAACATCGATTCGAATCGGGTAAGGGATATTTTATTGTTGTCGTTTGGACGTAACTCCATAAGCTGATTTATATAGTTTTTCCTTGAATAAATGTAAGGCTCTAATTGGCGTTGCAGCCCAAAAGGTTTAAATGTTTTTAACAAAGTAATCAACAATTAAGCCACAATTCAGGCTTAAATACTGTGAAACAGGTTTTTATCCTGCTTGATTTCTTTGAATATCATCCAGAATAGTCGTAATAATTTGACAACCTTTCATGATTTCTTCGTTACTGATGGTTAAAGGCGGTGTGATTCGAATAGCTTTTGTTTCGAATAATAACCAGAATAGTATAAGTCCGGCTTCCTGCGCTTTTAAAACGACTTGGTTTGTAATGTCTGCAGAAGGTGTTAATGCAGCTAGCATTAAGCCTCTCCCGCGAATTTCGGTTATCAGTGGATGTTTGAGATGTTTTTTAATCAGTGCTTCTTTTTCTAAAGTTGCTTCCATTAAATTGGATGATACGACTTCAAGTACGGTAGCGTGTGCTGCTGCGGCAATTACAGGATGTCCACCAAATGTGGTAATGTGTCCTAATTTCGGATTGTCTTGCAGTAGTTGCATCAATTTTTGAGACGCTGTAAAAGCACCAATTGGCATACCACCTCCTAAACCTTTTCCGGTAACTAAAATATCCGGAATACAGTTATAATGTTCAAAGGCAAATAATTTTCCTGTTCTCCCAATTCCTGGTTGAATTTCATCTAAAATCAATAAAGCGCCAACATCTTGACAGCGTTTTTTTACTTTTGCGAGATAGCCGTTTTCTGGTTCAATAAAACCTGCGCCGCCTTGAATGGTTTCTAGAATAACACCTGCCGTTTTCGTGGTGATGTTTTGAATATCAGCTTCATTATTAAATGAGATAAAACGGACATCAGGAACTAATGGACGGAATGCTTTTTTGCGTTCTTCAAAACCCATTACACTTAAGGAACCCATAGTATTTCCATGATACGCGTGGTGAGCCGAAATAATTTCGCTTCTACCAGTTGCGCGTTTGGCTAGTTTTAATGCACCTTCTACAGCTTCGGTGCCAGAATTTGTTAAATAGGTGGTTTGTAAGGATTCTGGTAAGTGTTCAGCCAATAATTTAGTAAGTGCCACAGCCGATTCTTGAATGTATTCACCATAAACCATGACGTGTAAATACTTATCCAATTGTGTTTTGATGGCTGCTATAACTTTGGGATGTTTATGTCCTAAAGTACAGGCAGAAACACCTGCAACAAAATCTAAAAAAGCTTTATTGTCTGTATTATAAATGTAGGAACCTTCCGCATGAGATACTTCCATAGCTAAAGGATGTGACGATGTTTGCGCCTGGTATGTATAGAAATCTGTTTTCACAATTAATTATCATCAGAATTTATAGACTCGCCAATACTCAGTTTTTTCTTTGGGTTTTCTTTCATTTCCTTTTTCTCGTCTTTATCAGGATTTAAAGCTTCTTCTGGAATATTTCGAGATACCTTTGATTTTTTAACTTCTTGTCCATCAGTTGGAACTGGTGTCTTTTTTAAATTTTTATCGGCATTTTCAACACGCTCCAATAAGGCATCATCAAAAAATTCTTCTTGAGGTACGTAATCTTCAATACCTTTAATGATTGGTAAATTAAGTGGTGGATCATCACTAAATAAATCTTCTACACTTTTTGGTCGTTCGTCGTCACGCCAAACAAACCCTCTTAATAATCGCCCATTTTTAGGGAATTGTGTTTCGGGTGTTGTTACAGCATCTGGTTGTTTGTAGCGAATAAATTTCTCAATATCACCTTCGGAAAAGAAAATAGATATACTTCCGGATTTGGCTTTATCAATACCTATTAATTCTTGCTCATCATTACGTGCGTAAAAGAGGGATTCGGCATTTTTATCAATATCTACTTGCCGCAAATTATTCTGATCATCAAATAAACCCACTAATGACTTGCCTTTAACTTGATTATAGCCATCTTCACTAATGGTATCTTTACTAACAACAAAGGCATTTTCAAACACAAAAAGGGAATCTATTTTTTCGGTTTCCGGATTGGATTTTATGTGAATGGTATCACCTGTCATTTGGTTTTGAAGATTCCAAAGTACCGGATCTCGACGTTTGGCAAATGCATCTTGTGACGCTAATCGTCTTAAATTAATTAATTGGGTTAAACCTGAAGCGTGATTTACATGTACCGAATCCGCTTTACCACTCATATCCGATTTATAGAACTTCGCATTTCTAAATCCACGTGTGATTCGTTTTTCTGGCACGCCTGTTACCATCAAGGTATCAGCGTGCATATAAATAGAATCGTTTTCTTGAACCGTTATAGCTAATGCACGTTTGGTGATAAACACCGAATCTTTCGCCTTGTAAATTTCGGCATAATGGCCTTTTATGATACTTTTATTCAGCGTGTCTGTGACTGTAATATTGTTGGTAGCCGATGCGAAATTTCGGTTATTATCAAAATACATACTATCACCTTCAAAAATACGGTTGTCATAATCTATGCGCGTTTTCTTGATACCATAACCAACTTTATTTTCGGTGTCATAAAATCCTTTTTCGCAATAGGTTTTACTTTCATCAGTTACAATGGTAGATGGTCCATATAAATAAGCATGACCGGTTTCCGAATAGAAATCGAGTTGATTGGTATTAATAACGTAATCTGGATTATCCAAAACCACATTATTTACAAATTGGTATTTTTTGGCGTTCATATAATAGCGGCCAATTTGGCTGGTAATTGTTCCCGAAGAATCACGCACCACACGACCACCACTTTTGTAATACGATTCCTGTTTAACACGATCAAAATAGAGTGTGTCTGTTGTTAAAATGGAGTTTGGTTCTTCCAATTCTACTTTGCCACTTGCAAATGCTAGTTGGGTTTTTCCGCTATATTCTACATATTCGGATTTCATGTTTATGGTGTCGCCTTGTTTCATGGTGACGTTTCCGTACGCTTCCACGAAATTTTCATTACTATACAAATTGGCTTGATCGCACCACATGTCTATACCTTCGTGAATAACATGCACTTGACCGGAATCATCACGTGTCATGACTTTTAAACCAGGTTCTACAGCATCATCAAAGTTTAAAAAACCACTGTAAACAATTTGAATTTGCTTTTGCTCTTGGGCTGTTACTGATGTGAAAACCAACAGAAAACAGAGGAATGATATATATGTAAGGATTGATTGTTTCAAATTATAAAATTTGTTCCAAAAATAATCATAAAAATGGAGTGATGGGTTTGTTTGTGAAATTTTTAATAGAAATTGAGAACTAATGAAAAAACCTGCCAAGATATTTATCCTGACAGGTTTTGTTTTTTATGAGATGCTTCGCTTTATTCTAATTGACACTTCAAGCGTAAAAATAGAACTTACATGAAAATTGTTTGTTTTCTATCTGGTCCAACAGAAACTACGGTAATGGGGATTTCTAATTCTTTTTCCAAGAAAGCGATATAATCGTTTAATTCTTTTGGGAATTGCGATTTTTCAGTCATTTTGGTTAAATCGTCTTTCCAACCAGCGAAATCTGAATAGATAGGTTTAATATTTTCAGGTTCTATATTATAAGGTAAGTGTGTAATGGTTTCACCTTTATATTCGTAAGCTGTACAAATTTTAAGTGTTTTAAACCCGGAAAGGACATCGCCTTTCATCATCATTAATTTGGTAACACCATTTACTTGACACGCATATTTTAAAGCCACTAAATCCAACCAGCCACAACGTCTTGCACGACCTGTAACGGCTCCGAATTCACGACCTATTCTAGCCATATCTTCGCCAACAGTATCAAACAATTCTGTTGGAAATGGTCCCGAACCTACACGTGTTGTATAGGCTTTAAAAATACCATATACATCGCCAATTTGGTTTGGCGCCACGCCTAAACCAGTACAAGCACCAGCAGCAGTTGTGTTACTAGAGGTTACAAAAGGATAGGTTCCAAAATCGATATCTAAAAGAGATCCTTGAGCACCTTCGGCTAAAATAGTTTTACCTGCTTTTTGAGCTTGGTATAAATATTCTTCTGAATCAATAAATGTTAATTCCTTTAAACGCTCTACGGCTTCAAAAAATTCAGTTTCTAATTCTTCTAAATCATATTCAATTTTAACGTTGTAAAAGTCAATCATGGCTTCATGCTTATTAGCAAGCGCACGATATTTATCTTTCCAATCAACTAGTTCTAAATCGCCAACACGAATACCATTTCTACCCGTTTTATCCATATATGTTGGCCCAATACCTTTTAAAGTAGAGCCAATTTTAGCTTTCCCTTTGGAGGTTTCGCTAGCTGCATCCAACATACGATGCGTTGGTAAAATAATATGTGCTTTTCTAGAAATGATTAATTTCTTTTTATAATCAATGTTAAATTGATCAAGTCCTTCTAATTCTTTTACAAAAACGACGGGATCAATCACCACACCATTACCAATGACATTTATGGAGTCGTCGTGAAATATACCTGAAGGAATAGTTCGTAAAACGTGTTTAATACCATCAAATTCCAAGGTGTGTCCGGCATTTGGTCCGCCTTGAAAACGGGCAATAATGTTGTAGTTGGAGGTTAGTACATCAACAATTTTTCCTTTGCCTTCGTCTCCCCATTGTAATCCTAGTAGTAAGTCTACTGCCATGTTGTAAAATATTATTTAGTTGATTTTTTGTTGCCGTAAAAGTAGAGTGAATGATTTGTGATTTCAATATCAAAAACCTCTTCAATTGTTTGCTTGATAGATTGAATTCGCGGATCGCAGAACTCGATTACTTCACCTGTATCCGTTAAAATAACATGGTCATGTTGCCTATCAAAATACGATTTTTCGTAATGTGCCTGATTTTGCCCAAACTGATGTTTGCGTACCAAACCACATTCTAAAAGGAGCTCAATAGTATTGTATAAGGTTGCGCGACTAACACGATACTTTTTGTTTTTCATGTTTAAGTACAACGATTCAATATCAAAGTGTTCTTCGCTATTATAAATTTCTTGTAAAATAGCATAGCGTTCTGGTGTTTTACGGTGCCCTTTATCACTTAAAAAGGCTGTAAACACATTCTTAACTATCTCCTGGTTTTTTGTATCGGTTTTAACGCTCATAATCGGCTGCAAATTTACACATATTTTTAAACTCTTTGTACTTTATCAATACCATTAATTTTTTTTAGGTTATCCATCAGCTTTTTCAGTATGTTATTGTTTTGAACAACCACATTTATTTTGCCTGAAAAAATTCCGCCATCACTTTCAAAACTGATACTTTTCATGTTAACGTGCATATTGGACGAAATGACTTTGGTAATATCATTTACCAATCCTAAATTATCAATTCCAGATAAAATTATTTGTGCCGAAAATTCTTGTTGTGACGAATCTATCCATTTAGCCGTCATAATTCGGTAGGCGTAATTGGATTGTAAACTCACGGCATTCGGACAATTCTTTTTATGAATTTTTAAACCATCATTAATTGTTAAGAATCCAAACACCGGATCGCCAGGAATTGGATTGCAACAATTGGCGAATTTATAGTCTAACTTTTCTTCTTCTTTACCAAAAACTAATAAATCATATTTAGATGTAATTTCATCTTTTTCAAGTTCTTCTTTTGGAATGTTAGGCTTTCTAGAGATTTTATTTTTAATATAACTCATAAAAGCATTGCTTCGGGATGACGCAAATTCCTTAAGCATGGTATTATCAATAGATCCTGTGCCAATGCGATAAAACAAATCTAAACTCGTTTTAAGTTTGAAGAAATTTACCAATTCATTGACAGATTTTTCATCCAACGCAATTTTTAACTGTTTTAATTTCCGGCGAAGAATTTCCTTGCCATCTTCGGCAATTACTTTCTTGTCTTCTTTTAAAGCCGATTTTATTTTACTTCGTGCTTTTGCTGTTGTAGCATAATCCAGCCAGTTAGGGTTTGGTTTGGCGTTTTCGGCAGTTAATATATCCAAACGATCACCACTTTTTAATTCATGACTTAATGGAACCAATTTACCATTTACTTTGGCGCCACGTGTTTTCATGCCAACTTCAGTGTGGATACTAAATGCAAAATCTAAAGGTGTGGCACCTTTTGGAAGCGACTTTAAATCGCCTTTTGGTGTAAAAACAAAAATTTCTTTGGAGTAGAGGTTTAGTTTAAATTGCTCTACAAAATCAATAGCATTCGTTTCCGGATTTTCTAATGTTTCCTGTAATTTGGAAATCCAGCTATCAATACTATCATCTTCGGTTTCGCTTCCTTCTTTATATTTATAGTGCGCTGCATAGCCTTTTTCAGCTATTTCATTCATACGTTCACTTCGGATTTGCACTTCTACCCAACGACTTTTTGGGCCAACAACCGTAATGTGCAACGCCTCGTAACCCGTGGATTTTGGTGACGAAATCCAATCTCGTAAACGGATAGGGTTTGGACGAAAATGATCGGTAACGATGGAGTAAATTTTCCACGCTAGAAATTTTTCGTTATCAGGATCACTTTTATAAATAATTCTTACAGCAAATTTGTCATAAATCTCATCGAAAGAAACACCTTGATTTAAAATTTTCTTACGAATAGAAAAGATAGATTTCGGTCTCCCTTTTATTTCATAATTTAATTGTTCCTTGTCTAAAGAAGTCGAAATCACTTTACTAAACTCCTTAATATATAGGTCTTGATCTTCTTTGCTTTCTTTAATTTTATTTAGAATATCAAAATACACTTCGGGTTCGGTGTATTTTAATCCTAAATCTTCTAATTCGGTTTTAATATTATACAACCCAATTCGGTGCGCTAAAGGTGCGTAAATGTATAGTGTTTCAGATGCAATTTTAATCTGCTTATCTGCGCGCATGGAATCCATGGTTTGCATATTGTGCAAACGATCGGCTATTTTAATAATAATAACCCGAACGTCATCATTTAAAGTCAGTAGCATTTTTCTGAAATTCTCCGCCTGCATGGATACATCCATATCTGTGTCCTTATTCAGCGATGATATTTTAGTTAAACCATCTACAATTTTGGCAACGGTTTCGCCAAATTGATCTTCAATATCTTTAATGGTGTAACGATCGCTATCTTCAACAACATCGTGTAGTAGTGCAGCCGTAATGGATGTGGCATCAAGGCCAATTTCTTTAGCAACTATTTTAGCAACCGCAATAGGATGAAAAATATAAGCTTCACCAGATTTTCTGCGCTGATCTTTATGTGCATCCATAGCCACGTCAAAAGCTTTTCTAATTAGGGTTTTATCCTCTTTAGAAAGTGTTTGGTAACTCACACGCAATAGCTCGCGATACGCTTTGGCAATAGTGGCATTTTCCTTCTCGATGTCAATTTCTGTCATAAAAATAAAAATAGTATAAAGAATATTAGTTTACAATTATTGGCTGCTTATTTTTTGTGGTTTACAGAAATTCCGTTTTCAGCAAAATTTTTAAAATTTTGCAAATAGGTTTTCGTCTGATTTTTAAAGGTTCTGGGCATAATTAATAACATCATGCGCATTTTGAAATTGGTTGGAATATATTCATTCTTTGAAGTCCATACTATTTCTGAATCTGAAATGGCATTAAAATAATTTTCTTGAATGCTGTAAAGACCATTGCTTTCATATGTAAAATGTAACTTATGTGGTAATTTGCTTTCTGAAATAGTTTGTATTAAAAAAAAGGGCTTTTTATCTAATACATAATGAAGCCTTATTTTAGATGCTGTTTCACCTGGTGTGCCATAAACATGATCATAATTGGTAAGTCCCTGTTGCCAATATTTTAAGTTTTCCACATTATTAAATTTACAGATAAATGCTTTTAAATTTAAATTAATGCGTATTTCGGATGTGTATGTCATGCACAATAGGAGTTTGTATAAATAAAGATACAATTATTATTGGTTTCGTTATCCATAAATTCCACATACTAAAAAACTTTATTATCCGTTTGTAATGCCTCTTGTATTATGGGTTAATATTCCTATTTTTGCAGGAATTCAAAAAACAAATTTCTGATGTTTAGATCTATATATGTTTTAATATGCTTTGTGGTTTTTGTTACTACACAAGGGCAAACTACGGATAAATCTGTATTGTTTACGGTGGCAGATACACCAGTTTATTCGGAAGAATTTATTCGAATATTTAATAAAAATCTAGATTTAGTAAAAGATGAATCACAGAAAGATGTGGATTCGTACTTGGAGTTATTCATAAATTATAAATTGAAAATTAAAGAAGCACAAGCAAAAGGTTTGGATACGATGCCAACTTACGTTCGTGAATTGAGTAACTACAAATCGCAATTAGCTAAAAATTATTTAACAAATACGAAAGTTACGGATGCGCTTGTAGAAGAGGCATATTATCGTACTGCAAATGAGGTTAAGGCGAGTCATGTGTTGATTCGTTTGGATGAAAACGTTACACCGCAAGATACACTAAAAGCCTATAATGATTTATTGAAATTGCGCGATCGAATTTTAAAAGAAGGTTTTAAACCAGTTCAGAAGGAAATTCATAATGGAAAAACAGTATACGCTGAAAGGTTAGGGTATTTTTCTGCTTTTAAAATGGTTTACGATTTTGAGAACGCCGCATATACTACCAAAGTGGACGACATTTCTATGCCATTTAAAACACGCTTTGGATACCATATTGTATTAGTGGAAGATGCAAGACCATCTAGAGGTGAACGCACAGTTGCACATATTATGATTAATAATAAGCGTGATGATAAGTTGGAAGACGCCGAAACACGTATTAATGAAATTTATAAAAAAATACAACAAGGTGAATCGTTTGAATCGTTAGCAAAACAATTCTCTGAAGATCGAAGTTCATCAGAAAATGGTGGAAAATTAGCCACTTTTGGAGGTGGACAATTAAGCTCTACAGAATTTGAAGATGTTGCATTTAGCCTAAAAAATAAAGGTGATATTTCAGCGCCTTTTGAAAGTGGTTTTGGATGGCATATTATCAAATTGATAGATAAATCAGAAGTAGCAGATTTTAATACTATGAAATCTGAATTGGAAGCACGTGTAAAGCGCGATTCACGTTCACAATTAATTAATACGTCCATTGTTAATACCTTAAAAGAACGCTATAATGTGAAGGATAACCCAGAAGCATTAGCGTATTTCGAGTCCATTATGAATGAAGGTTATTTTTTAGGTTCTTGGAAATTACCTGCAGATTTTACAGGAACAAAAACGCTGGTTGTTATTGATGAAAAAACGTTAACCTATACTGATTTTGGTCAGTTTCTTTTCAAAAATCAACGCAAAGCAACATCAAGAAAAACCTTTGATATTCTCGTGAGAGAAAGTTATGATGCTTTTTTAAATGCGAATTTAATGCAGTATCAAGAAGAGAATTTAGAAAACGAGAGTGAAGATTTTGCAAACATCGTTACAGAATATCGTGATGGTTTATTGTTGTTTGATTTAATGGAGAATGAAATCTGGAATGCATCAAAAACAGATTCTGTGGCATTACAAGCCTATTACAAGGCAAATAAAAATAAGTACAATTGGCGTAAGCGTATAGATGCTGATGTAGCTTCGTCCTCAAATAAAAAGGTTATAAAAAACGCTCAAAAAATGTTGGAAGCTGGCCAATCACCTGAAGCCATTAAAGAAGCTTTAAATACAAATGGCGTTGTTGACGTAATATTTACGTCTGGAATTATGGATAAAGAACATCAAGCAGTAACAGCTGATATGAGTTTTGAGAAAGGTATCTCTAAAATTTATCGTCATGATGCAGCTTATGTTGTTGCAAACATTAAGGATGTTTTACCGGAATCGCCAAAAACCTATGAGGAAGCCAAAGGCCAAATTATAAGCGATTACCAAGTTGTTAAGGAAAAACAATGGTTAGAATCATTAGAGCAGAAATATCCTGTTCAAGTTAATGAATCGGTTTTAAAAGAAGTAAAAGCTGAATTAAAAAGCAATTAATTGAAACACACCTATTTTAGCATATTAATGAGTGCCTTTTTGCTCGTGTCTTGTGATTATTTTTACAAACATGAAGATGAGCAAACAGCCGTTGCACGTGTTAATGATGTTTTTTTATATGCTGATGATTTGCAACATCTGTACACCGAAAACATGAGTACGGAAGACAGTCTACTTCGTGTAAATGATTTTATTACACGTTGGGCTACCAAACAATTGTTGGTTGCGGGAGCTGAACTGAATCTCAATGAAAAGAAACTTCAAGATTTTAATAGGCTAGCCAAACAATATAAAAACGATTTGTATGCAACTTCTTATTTAGAGGCTTTAGTGCGCAGAAATATTGATACGGTTGTTACAGAAAGTGAAGCGGAAACATATTATACTAATAATACTGATATTTTCACACTTAAAGAGAATCTCATCAAATTTAGATATATTCATGTGGATGAAAATCGATTAGATATAAATGATTTAAAAACGAAATTTCAACGTTTTGATGCGGATGATAAAAGGGAATTGGACTCCATAGCCATTCAGTTTAAATCCTATTCATTAAACGATTCTATTTGGATTAAGGTAACACAAGCCATCAAAAAAATTCCAGTAGTTACAACCGGAAATAAAAATGAATTGTTAAAAAAATCTAATTTTATACAACTCAAAGATTCATTAGGCCTATATTTGATGCAAATTGAAGACGTTTTGGAACGCAACAGTGCGGCACCATTGGAATATATTAAACCAACAATAGACCAAATTGTTATCAATAAACGAAAATTAGAACTCATTAAAGAATTAGAAAAAGATATTACAAAAGATGCTATTAAAAATAAACAATTTGAAATCTACAATTAGCCGTATGCGCTATATATTTACTGTGTTAGCCGTACTTTTTTCTGTTGCTATTCAAGCCCAAGAAATTATTGAAGATGAAGCACCTGTTGCTGAAAAGAAAGTAGATACAACCCTGTCCTCTGGAGCATTAAAAATTGATGGTGTAGCTGCAGTTGTTGGAGAATACGTGATATTAGATTCCGATGTGGATGCTAATATTATTCAACTAAAAGCACAAGGCGCTTCTTTGGATGGCGTAACACGTTGTCAACTATTTGGAAAATTAATGGAAGATAAGCTTTACGCGCATCACGCTGTGCAAGATAGTATTGTCGTGTCAGATGCTGAAATTCGCTCCAATGTAGATTACCAATTACAACAGTTCTTGGCACAATCAGGCAAAACCATGCAGGAGCTTTTGGAATTGTATAATCATCCAAATGAAAAAGCATTCAGAGATGAAATGTATGAAATTAATAAGAGTCAGAAATTAGCAAGTGAAATGCAAAAGAAGATTCTTGATGGTATTGAAATTACACCAGAAGAAACACGCCAATTTTTTAATCAGATTCCAAAGGATGAACGTCCAACATTTGGTACGGAATTAAAAGTGTCTCAAATTGTTATAGAGCCGAAAATTGCGGAAGAAGAAAACCAACGTGTTATCAATCAGTTAAAGCAATTTAAAGCAGATGTTGTTGAAAATGGCGCAAACTTTCGCTCGAAAGTCGTTTTATATTCAGATGATGTAGCTTCAAGACCTACAGGAGGTTTGTACACATTAAACAGGAAGCAACCACGAATGGTTAAGGAATTTCGTGAAGTAGCCTTTTCATTACAAGAAGGTGAAATCTCCGATCCGGTAAAAACCGAATATGGTTACCATATTATATTTTTAGAAAAAGTTAGAGGTCAAGAGTTTGACGTTCGACATATTTTATTAATTCCAAAAGTGTCCGATGCAGCAGTTGCGGAAGCACGTGAGAAATTAATGAAAATCAGACAGCGTATAGTGGATGGTGATATTAGTTTTGCCGATGCAGCTAGAGAATCAAGTGATGAAAAGGAAACTCGTAGTGAAGGTGGATTTTTAATCAACCCAGAAACACAAGATTATAATTTTGAGTTAACGAAGATTGATCCAGAAGTATATGGACAAATTCAAGATTTAAAGGAAGGTGATGTCAGTTTGGTGCTTACCGATCAAGGACGCTCTGGAAATGTGAAATTTAAGATTATGATGGTAAGCGATCGTGTTGAGGAGCATGTAGCTGATTATGCACGGGATTACTTGAAAATTAAAGAATTAGCACTTAACGAAAAACGCATTAGAGCTATTGATAAATGGCAAAATGAGAAAATCATGGATACCTATATTAAAATTAATAATGAATATAGAGATTGTGAATTTTCTAGTAACTGGTTAAAACAATAAATATGTCTGATGTTGTTGCAATTGAAAGCTTCGTAAAAAAATATAAACTATTAAAAACCGAAATAGCCAAAGTTATCATTGGGCAAGAGGCGGTTGTTGATCAAATTCTAATCTCCATTTTCTCTGGTGGTCATGCCTTATTAATTGGTGTGCCTGGTTTAGCAAAAACGTTGATGGTTAATACCATTTCGCAAGCATTAGGACTTAATTTTAAACGTATTCAATTTACACCAGATTTAATGCCTAGTGATATACTAGGGAGTGAAATATTAGATGAAAACAGAAATTTTAAATTTATAAAAGGCCCTGTTTTCGCCAATATTATTCTTGCAGATGAAATTAACAGAACACCACCAAAAACGCAAGCAGCTTTATTAGAAGCTATGCAAGAGCGCTCGGTAACGGTTTCTGGACATCATTATAAATTAGATTTACCTTATTTTGTTTTAGCAACTCAAAACCCCATTGAGCAGGAGGGAACGTATCCGTTACCAGAAGCGCAATTGGATCGTTTTATGTTTGCAATTAATTTGGACTATCCAACCTTTGAAGAAGAAGTTGCTGTTGTAAAAGCAACCACTTCAGATGTTCAGAATACAGTGAATCCGTTGTTTACAGCACAAGAAATTGTAGATATCCAACAATTACTACGTCGTATTCCTGTGGCTGACAATGTCGTGGAATATGCGGTGAAAATGACAGGTAAAACGAGACCAAATAGTCCGCAAGCCGCCGATTTAGTTAAAAACTACATTGATTGGGGTGCAGGACCAAGAGCATCACAAAATTTAATTCTAGCTGCCAAAACGCATGCGGCAATTCACGGTAAGTTTTCGCCAGATATGGAAAACGTTCAAGCTGTGGCATTCTCTATTTTTAAGCACCGAATTATTAAGAATTACAAGGCAGAAGCCGAAGGTATTACCGAAGAACAGATTATTACCAGTTTATTTTAAATCGTTCTAAATTAATTCATTTATAATATTTTTACCATTAATTGTTAAATTAATATTTTTTATATAAAAATTTTGATTTTAATATGGCTATTTTTGTTATAAATGATATTTTGTTAAATATCCTTCAATGATAAGACGTTTTCGTTACATATTTTTTAATCTTCTTTAAAATTTGTATTTTTGCAGTCCCATTAGCTTGGAGATAAATAAGTTTATTCACTATTAAATATATAATATGGCATTCGATATTGACATGATCAAAAAGGTTTATGCAAATATGGCTGAACGTGTAGATAAAGCACGCGAAGTTGTTGGTAAACCATTAACACTTTCAGAAAAGATTTTATACGCACATCTTTGGGATGGTAATCCTACCAAAGCGTTTGTAAGAGGAAAAGATTATGTGGATTTTGCTCCAGACCGTATTGCATTGCAAGATGCTACAGCGCAAATGGCATTATTACAATTTATGCAAGCAGGAAAAGCTAAAGTGGCTGTTCCTACTACAACGCATTGTGATCACTTAATCCAAGCAAAACAAGGTGCTGTACCAGATTTGAAACGTGCAAACGAAACCAGTAATGAGGTTTTTGAATTTTTAGCATCTGTTTCTAAAAAATATGGTCTTGGTTTTTGGAAACCAGGAGCAGGTATTATTCACCAAGTGGTATTAGAAAATTACGCATTTCCAGGAGGAATGATGATTGGAACCGATTCACATACTGTAAATGCAGGTGGATTAGGTATGGTTGCCATTGGAGTAGGTGGTGCTGATGCTGTAGATGTTATGGCTGGAATGGCTTGGGAATTAAAATTCCCGAAGTTAATTGGTGTTAAATTAACAGGTAGCTTAAATGGGTGGACATCTGCAAAAGATGTAATTCTTAAAGTAGCTGGTATTCTTACTGTAAAAGGTGGAACAGGTGCTATTGTTGAATATTTTGGCCCTGGTGCTAAAAATTTATCATGTACAGGTAAAGGAACTATTTGTAATATGGGTGCCGAAATTGGTGCTACAACATCTACATTTGGTTATGACGATTCTATGGAACGTTATTTACGTGCTACTGATAGAAACGATATTGCTGATGAAGCAAATAAAATTCGTGAGTATTTAACCGGTGATGACGAAGTTTATGCATCTCCAGAACAATATTTCGATCAAGTTATTGAAATTGATTTAAATACGTTACGTCCGCATTTAAACGGACCTTTTACACCAGATTTAGCAACTCCTGTTGGTGAGCTGGGTGAAAAAGCTAGAAAAAATGACTGGCCTTTAAAAGTTGATTGGGGATTAATTGGATCATGTACCAATTCATCTTATGAAGATTTAACTAGAGCAGCTTCTATTGCAAAACAAGCCGTAGATAAAAACATTAAACCGAAATCTGATTTTGGTATTAATCCAGGTTCAGAGCAAATTCGATTTACAGCAGCACGCGATGGTGTTTTAAAAATATTTGAAGATTTAAACGCCACTATCTTTACAAATGCTTGTGGTCCTTGTATTGGACAATGGGATAGAAGTGACAGAAAAGGTGATGAAAAGAATACCATTGTACATTCTTTCAATCGAAACTTCTCAAAACGTGCCGATGGTAACCCAAACACACATGCGTTTGTAGGCTCTCCAGAAATGGTTGCAGCAATCGCTATTTCGGGTCGTTTGGATTTTGATCCTATGAATGACACGTTATTAAATGAAGATGGTCAAGAAATTAAATTAGACGAACCAAAAGGTTTAGAGTTACCACCATTAGGATTTGACGTTAAAGAATCTGGTTATGTAGAGCCTGTTGAAGATGGAAGTGATGTTGATGTTTCTGTAAGTCCAACTTCTGAACGTTTACAATTGTTAACACCTTTTACACCTATTGGAAATAAAATCACCGGTGCTAAATTATTAATTAAAGCTTTCGGAAAATGTACAACCGACCATATTTCTATGGCTGGACCTTGGTTACGTTTTAGAGGACATTTAGATAATATTTCTAACAACATGCTTATTGGAGCGGTTAATGCTTTTGGTAAGAAAACAAACTTTGTTAAAAATCAATTAACAGGTGAGTATGGTGGTGTTCCAGATGTAGCAAGAGATTATAAAGCTAATGGCGTTTATTCAATTGTTGTAGGAGATCATAACTATGGTGAAGGATCGTCTCGTGAGCATGCCGCAATGGAACCTCGTTTTTTAGGTGTTGCAGCTGTTTTAGTAAAATCGTTTGCACGTATTCATGAAACAAACTTGAAGAAGCAAGGTATGTTAGGTTTAACATTTGCTAATGAAAGTGATTACGATTTAATTCAAGAAGATGATACCATCAACTTCCTAGATTTAGATGGTTTTGCACCAGATAAGCCATTAACATTAGAATTTGTCCATGCAGATGGATCTAAAGATGTTATTGTAACGAATCATACATATAACCAAGCACAAATTGATTGGTATAATGAAGGTTCAGCTTTAAACTTAATTAAGAAAGAAAACAACGCTTAATAATTAAGCTTGTTTTAAATATTTAAACTCCTGATAATTTATTTTTTCAGGAGTTTTTTATTGTTAGGAATCCGCTATGTTGGCGACAAATGAATTTTACTTGATACTATGAAGAAACCGAAGTTTACAACCAGTAATATTATTTTTGTTATCGTGATTGCCTTGCTAATTATTCCACAAACACGACAGCCTATTCAAATTTTTTTACAGAAAGGTTTGGCAATGATTAGCCCTTCCGAAATTAGCGCAGATAAGCGCGAGATATTAGAATCCTATGAGAATTGGAAGTTAGTAGACTCAAAAGGAAATCAATTCAATTTTAAACAAGCCGAAGGAAAGGTGGTGTTTATTAATTTCTGGGCAACCTGGTGTCCGCCTTGTATTGCCGAAATGCCAAGTATTGATAACTTGTATGCAGATTATAAAGATCAGGTGGTATTTCTATTAGTTTCAAATGAGAAGTCTAAAATTATCAATGATTTTAAAAGTAAAAACGACTATAATTTCGAGTTTTATCAATCGGTAACCAATACACCCAAGCAGTTTCAAACTACAAGTATTCCACAAACGTATCTTATTGATAAATCAGGAGCCATTGTGATGGATAAATCAGGAGCTGCAAATTGGAATAGTGATTCTGTGAGAAAGTTATTAGATGATTTGTTAGCGTCTGAATAAAACGCTTAAAAATGCGCTAATAAAATTCCAAGAAAACAAAGAGCGCATAATTTTCACATCTTCAGTAAAAGATGATTCTTCATCTAAAAATCGGAACATAGTGGAGATGGCGTTTTTTGCATAAAATTGCTCGAAAATCCAAACACCTTTCTCGTTATTTGTTTTTAAAACATTGAGAAAAATTTTATCGTAGAATTTATATTTCTTTTTAAAGAGCTTATGTGAAGGTTGTTGCCCGTTTTTAATGTTGGAAATAATGGTCGCTACATTTTTTTCTGTATGCTTAAACGAATAACCCGTTGAGCCTTTTACCCAACCGCCTCCGGTACCAATTTTAGTTATATGCTTGGTATTGTAGTTCCAAAAAGGATAATCCGTCATGGGAATATTACCCATTTCGGTTTCAACAATTTTGTATTTCTCAATTTCTAAATGACTTTCAATATAGTCTTTTATAGCATCATCATAAACGGATTCTGAAACAGTTTCCGGTGTAAAAAAGGTGTATTCAATTAGTGCGCGATTTTCTGAAAAAGGTAGCACATAAACAAAACTTGTGGAATTTTGATGTTGAAACCGATAATCCATCATCGTGATAGCATTAGGATTAAAATGAGGCGTTTCGGTTTCAATAATCCAACCTTTAAAATGTTGTTGAACTAATGTGAATTTAGATATTTCGGAGTAATAGTCCTTTGGAATTCTACTATCAAAAACGTGATCTGCTGTGTAAGTTTCCATTTTACCTTGGACCAAAACGTTATTCGTTTCGGTTGTAGAAATAATAGAATCTTTTATAAAATGAATATTTGAAGATTTTTGTAAAATTTCCTTCGCCCAATTATAAAAATCAATAGACCGAATACTTTTATACGTATATGGTTCTAAAGGCAGGGTGATTGATTTATTTTTGGAATAAAAAAGTGCCGTTTCCCAAGATTTTTCAGTTATGGCATCCCATTTGCTCACGCCAATTTCCCAAAAACTCCATGTTTTATCATTGGTTGATTTATCAGAAGGGTCAATTAAAGCAACTTTCTTTTGTTTTAGTATATTATCCTTGGTAAAACCCAAAGCAAGCTGTAAACCAGCGAGACCACGTCCTATAATGATATAATCGAAATGATTTTCGTGAGACATGAAAAAACTGATTAATGTGAATTATTTTTTGAAGTATTTAAATGGAACAAATAACATTCCAAAACATTCGCCATCACCTTTACCCAAATGTTTATGGTGCATTTTGTGCGCACGACGAACACCTTTTGCATACCAATTATTAGCATTTCGTAATAATTTGAAACGTTGGTGAATAAAAATATCATGAACAAAAAAGTAAGCCAGTCCGTAGGCAAAAATTCCGAGTCCCATTGGGAGTCCAATCCATAAGCCATCATACCTCCAAAGCAGAAATAAAGTAATACTTACTATGGCATAAAAAATAAAAAACAAATCGTTGCGTTCAAACCAACTGTCATGTTCCTTGTGGTGGTGGTCTTTATGAACACTCCATAAAAATCCATGCATAATGTATTTATGGGTAAACCAAGCCATGAATTCCATAAAGAGGAATGTGCCAATAAAAACTAATATCCATAAAATTATATCCATCATATTTTTACAATAAATTTAGTTGATATTTCACATAACTACGCGTTAATAACTCAATTTTTTTATAGTTAGCTACGCGAATTCTCGTGTTCTTAATTTGTAATGCGGGTGTTTTCTTTAATTTTTTTAATAGCTGACTATAATATCTATAAGCGGTAAAAACACCAAATTTTGCTTCAATAGGTAGTTCTTTAATGCCTTGAAGACCAATAGCGAAATCGAGCTCTATTTCTTCTATAATCAAAATTTTTGAGGCTTCATCTAATTTAGATAAATCCGTATTCGGAAAATATGTTCGACTTAAATCTTCATAGTCACTTTTTAAATCTCTTAAAAAATTCACTTTCTGGAATGCAGAACCTAAATGCATAGCCGAATTTTTAAGGTGATTATACTTTTCATTATCACCTTTTACAAATACTTTTAAACACATGAGCCCAACCACGTCCGCAGAACCGTAAATATAGGTGTTATATTCATCTTGGGTTAAATAGGTGGTTTTATGTAAGTCGGTACGCATACTTCTCATAAAGGCTTCAACCATGTGCTTTTCAATACCGTATTTGTGATAGGTTTCTTGGAACGAATTTAAAATAGGATTTAAACTTATTTTACGTTCTAAAGCTACATACAAATCGCTTTCGAATTCATTAAGCAGCGCTTCTTTATCATAGTCATGGAAACTATCTACAATTTCATCCGCAAATCTAACAAAACCATAAATATTATAAATATCCTGACGGATGGCGCTAGATAACATTTTGGTTGCCAAAGAAAAAGAAGTGCTATAGGTTTTAGTAACCGTTTGGCTGCACGCATGAGAAACATGGTCGAAAATTGATTTCATCTTTTAGTGTTTAATTGTTGCAATGCTTTTTAAATACATCCTTTAAATATAATGTGTGGTTTTAGGTTGTATGATGTTTAATTATAAGCTCGGCAACCAGTTTTCCAGAGATTAATGATGGTGGTACTCCAGGACCTGGAACTGTTAACTGTCCTGTAAAATACAAATTATTTACCTTCTTACTTTTTAATTTAGGCCTTAAAAAGGCAGTTTGCAATAAAGTATTAGCCATTCCGTATGCATTTCCTTTGTAGGAGTTATAATCCTTAACAAAGTCATTTACGCAAAAGGATTCCTTAAATAATATATGTTCTCTAACTTTTTGAGAGGTTAATGCCTCAAAACGATCCATTATTTTTGTAAAATAGGTCATCCGTAATTTGGTGTTATCTTTCAATCCAGGTGCTAAAGGAATTAAAAAGATACCAGCTTCTTTTCCTTCAGGAGCCGCATGCGTATCAGTAATAGACGGAAAGCTTGCATAGAATAATGGGTTTTCCGGCCATTCGGGTTTGTCGTAAATAGATTCGGCATGTTTTTCAAAATCGACGTCAAAAAATAAGGTATGGTGATTGACGTTTTTTATCTTCTTATCGAAACCTACGTAAAATAGGAGTGATGAAGGAGCAAATGTTTTAGAACTCCAATACGCTTCCGAATATTGCTTATATTCTGAATCTAGAAGTGTTTCTGTGTGGTGATAATCGGCTCCACTTAAAACCACATCGCTCAAATGGGTTTCGCCATTTGAAATGACGCCCGAAGCAACTTTATGTGCAACAAGTATCTTCTCAATAGGTGCATTTGTTTTAATGGTAACACCTAAACTTTTTGCCAATGTTTCCATGGCCAAAATAACTTGATACATGCCTTTTTTAGGGTGAAATGTTCCTAATCCAAAATCAGCATAATTCATAAAACTATAAAACGAAGGCGTATCACCAGGCTTTGCGCCGAGGAATAATACGGGAAATTCTAAAATGGTAACTAAACGCTCGTTTTTAAATTCTTTACGAACATCTTTTTTAATCGTACTAAAAAACTGTCCAATTTTTTTGAATGTTTCGGTTGTAACCAATTCAAAAGGAGAAACACCTGGGTTGTAAACCAAATCTTTAATGGCTACATTGTAATTGTCCTGCGCTCTATCAATAAATTTCTGTAGTGTTTTTGAACTGCCAGGTTCCTCTTTTTCAAAAGCGATCGAGATTTTTTCTAACGTGTCTTCTATTGTTATATAATCATCCTTGCCATAATAAACAGAATACGCTGGATTTAATTTTTCTAATTGATAAAAATCGGAAGGTTTTTTATTGAAATCGGCAAAGAATCGTTCAAATACATCAGGCATCCAATACCAGGTTGGCCCAATATCAAACGTAAACCCATCTTTTGTTAGTTGTCTTGCGCGACCGCCAATAGTATTATTTTTTTCAAAAATAGTCACATCATGCCCTGATTTTGCTAAATAGCAAGCTGCAGATAATGATGAGAACCCTGAACCTATAATTATAATTTTCTTTTTCATGTGTTTAACAAATGTACGAAAATGTTAAACAAAAACCTCTTTTTTTAAAGATATTTTTCCAAATCTGCAATAGAATGAAAAGGTTTAATGGACTTATGTAGTTTGCTTGTATCCAAAGTGTCAAGCATTTTACCAAATATCCATAATTCGTTGTTGTTTATGAGTAATTCCGTTTGAAATTCATTTAAGTAATCCTCAATGTTTTCAGCAGCTGGTTTCACTGTAAAGTATGAAATAAAGACCACATTATTATAGTGTTTTAAAATGTCTTTTAAGCTAACAATGGGAACGCTCGGACCTAAATAAATAGTGTGATATTCAGATTTTGTTAGTTTGTAATTAATAAAATGTAGGCCTAAATCGTGAATTTCGTTATTGGGTAAGAAAAGAACAAATGTTTTGTCATTGTTTTTTGGTGTTTCATATTGATGCTTTTCAATATTAATCAATAACTTTTGCTTAATCAATTCTGAAATAAAATGTTCTTGAGCAGGTGTAATGGTATTTGTTTGCCAAAGCAAGCCTATTTCACTCATAAGCGGAATAAATACTTCCAAGAATATTTCAGAAAAGCTTTTATGATTTTTTAAGGAATCATAGGTTTTTAGAAAAAGCGCCTTGTCAAAATTGAGCATGGCTAATTTAAACATATTGGTGGCGTGATCATCAGCATAATCTTTAGCTGATAAATTACGAACGGTATCAGCTATATCTAAGGCATCAATTTTAGCGATTTTAGATATTTTATAACCATTATTATAGAGAAACGTAATATTGAGAAGCTTCTGTAGGCTTTCTAAACTATAGAATCTAATATTAGTCTCCGTACGGTTTGGTTCTAAAAGGTTGTAACGTTTTTCCCAGATTCTAATAGTATGTGCTTTAACACCTGAAAGGTTTTCTAGGTCCTTGATGCTAAAGTTATTCTTAATATTGTTCATATTTTAATCAAAAATCTTAAACAAAAGTAATAAATTATTTGGATATACAACCAGAAAGCGATTATTTTATAAGAGAGGTTTAAGGTGATATATACATTTCTAGATTTGGAATCACTTAGAAGATGGCGATGTATATGCTGTGAAATTGAGGAGAAGTAATTTAGTGCGCACGAGAAGACTCGAACTTCCACGGACTAATGTCCACCAACCCCTCAAGCTGGCGCGTCTACCAATTCCGCCACGTGCGCATTAAATAATGACTAAAAATAAAAAAAGTTAAGCAGATTGCTTAACTTTTTTTTAGTGACCAGGCTGGGGCTCGAACCCAGGACCATCTCCTTAAAAGGGAGATGCTCTACCAACTGAGCTACCTAGTCATTTTGTTTCTCTGTAACGAGGGTGCAAATATAAAATGTTTAATTAATAAAACAAGGCTTTTTTTTAATTTTTTTTTGTTTTTTTGTTGAGCAAGATCGTATCTTTTTAATAATCAATTTTTAAGCTAATTATGAATATTATTTTATTGGGTTATATGACGTCCGGAAAATCGCTAATTGGCGAAAAATTAAGCGGAATTTTGAAGAAATCGTTTCAGGATTTAGATGATTATATTGAAAATAAAGAAGGTTTGTCTATTTCTGACATATTTAAAACCAAAGGAGAAATATATTTTCGTAAAATAGAAGCAAAGCATTTAGAGACTTTCTTACAGCAAAAGGACATGATATTATCATTAGGAGGAGGAACGCCTTGCTATGGTGGTAATATGGCGCTTATTAAGCAGCAGCCGAACAACAAAAGTATTTACTTGAATGTTTCAGTTGCAGAATTGGGAAATCGTCTTTTTTTAAATAAAGCAAACAGACCGTTGGTAGCACATTTAAAAACCCAAGAGGAAACGACCGAGTTTGTAGGGAAACATATTTTTGAACGTCTTAACTTTTATAATCAAGCTGATTTAAGTATCAATGCTAATAAATCGCTAGATGATATTATTGAAGATATTTTATTAAAACTAATCTAAAGACGCTTCAAAAACTTTCCCTTCTAAAATAACATTTACATGTTCATGCAGTGAGGTGGATAAGGAAATACCTTTAAAATCTGCTTTTACGGGATATTTTTTATGATTCCGATTAACTAAAACAGCCGTTTTAAATTGTTTTAGTGGCACATCTAGAAAGTGTTTAACACCATAAATAAGTGTGGTGCCAGAATTTAATACATCATCAATTAAAATTACCGACTTATTTGTGTAATCTGAAACCGCTAACGATGTAGTAATAGGATTTAAGGGATTTTTCTTATCAATTTTTACACGGCATAAAACAGGATTTATGGTCGAAATTTTACTTAACACGGTTTTCAGTTTCTTTGCAAGAAGATACCCATTGGAATCAATACCAGCCAAAACAACTTCTTCCTCATCAACATTACTTTCGTAAATTTGATAGGCAATACGTCTTATTTTATGAACTATCTCATCGTGATTTAGAATCGTATTTTTTTCTGTTGGTTTCATAAAAACTGTTTTTTCAAAGGTAATAGAGATAATTATAAATTCTTTTAAATATCGGATTCAATTTCATTCTCATCACGATATTCTTCAATATCACGACGGTCTTTTTTTGTAGGCCGTCCTGTACCTTTTTTACGGTAGTACTCTTTGGAGTACTTTAATAAATCATTAGCAGCAAAGGCTTCTTTTGGTGTTGTGTCTGTTCTGTAAATATCAACCAATTTAGCACCAACACGGTTGGGAGGCAAATCATTAATAGTTAATGTATAGTTGATTTGATCTTTTCTAACTTCAATTTTATCAGTAGCATACACATCACGACTAGGTTTTACAGAATCACCATTTACTTTTACATGCCCTTTTTTGCAAGCTGTAGTTGCTATGGTTCTTGTTTTGAAATATCTAACACACCATAAAAATTTATCTATTCGCATACAAAAGGTCTAAAAACTACGTTAATGTTGTTGTACAAAATTATATAAAAATTGTATCTTGCCAACAAAAATAAGCAATAATGAAATTAAGAAAAATATTAGTTCTTCTTTTAATTGTTTCAGCGGTATTTACTGCCTGTGAAAAGGATGATGGAGGACCAGAGGTTACACCACTTAGGGATGCTACTGAAGTTTACGAAGAAGATCTTATAGATATTGAAGCATATCTGCAAACACATTTTTATAACTACGAAGAATTTCAAGAAAACAGCCCTTACAGTTTAGAGAATGATGCATTTCGAATAGTTTTTGACACCATTGCAGGTGATAATGCTGATAAAACACCATTAAAGGATATGGTGGATTTTAAAATTGTCCCTTTTGATGGTATTGATTATAAACTTTATTACTTAAAGGTTCGTGAAGGACTTGGTAAAGAAATCCACTTTACAGATCAAGCGACTTTAATTTATGAAGGGAGTAGTACAATAGATAATTTTGTTTTTGATAGTGCTGTAAACGAGTCTCAATTTAACCTATTAACAGTTGGTTCCTCTTCAGGTGTTGTGCCAGGTTTTCAACAGGGAATTATTGAATTCAAAACCAGTGATAACTTTACTATTGAGGATGATGGACCTGTGTTTTACCATAATCACGGAATTGGTGCTGTTTTCATTCCTTCGCGTTTAGGTTATTTTAATCAACCACTTGTTGGTGTTCCAGGTTATACGCCGTTAATATTTAAATTTAATTTGTACAAACGTGCTATTTTAGATCATGATATTGATGGAATTCCGTCATGGATGGAAGATATAGATGGAAATGGCGATGTGTATGATGATGATACAAATGGCAACTTTACACCAGATTTTTTAGATACTGATGATGATGGTGATGGCTATTTTACCAAAGATGAATTAGATTATGGTGAGTATACCATTATGGTAGGTGATGCCGAACCTGTATTTGCTGAAAATGAGTTTGAAGGTTCACGTACAGAAAGAAATGGTGTTATAACCATCAAAACTGTTATTGTGACAGATAGGGATGGAGATGGTATTCCAGACTATTTAGATATAGATACTATTCCAGAATTATAAGTTCTGCTTTTAGTAAAAAACAAAAAAACCGCAATTCGCGGTTTTTTTGTTTTCTATAATGTAGCTTCAACTCTAAAGCAAAAGTGAAATACTTAAAATTAGTTGATCAGGACGTGTGTCTATTCTTCCAATACTTAATCCGTTATCCGTGGCAAATACGGCTTCATTATCACTGAAACCACGTTCGTAGCGTAAATCAAATCCAATCTTCTTTAGGCTAAACCCTACACCAAAATTGAGTCCAACTGTAAAGTCGTTTTCTATGGAGTCAATATTAATCCCATCAAATTCTGAATCGATAATATATTGTAGTGAAGGACCAGCAAAAACATTAAGAACTTTTAAAATTCGAACGCCAACTAATAGTGGTGCATCAATTTTTTGCATTTTAAAATCACCAGTATTATATTTACTCTTCGTGGCTGTATAAACCAATTCTGGTTTGGCAAAAATCTTACCACCAGCTTTATAGAATAAACCAAAGTGGTAGCCTACATTCCGGTCTGGTTTTTCAGCAGCGCTAACAGCTGACTCATAATAATTACCATTCGCATTGTAGTTTAAACCACCTTTAAAACCAAAACCACTTGCGGTTTGAGCTGTTGCTGTGCCTATAAATAAAAAAAAGGCAACCAGACTTAAAACAAGATATTTCATAATTATTTGTTTTTTTTGATTACCTCCTTTAAACGAAAAAATGATTCGTTTATTTTCTATTCACGACAGTTTCTGCCGCTTTTACAATAGCTTCTGCATTTAAACCATACTTTTCCATAAGTTGAGCAGGCGTTCCAGACTCTCCAAATGTGTCATTCGTTGCTACAAACTCTTGCGGTGTTGGATAGTTTGTTGCTAATACGCGGGAAACACTTTCCCCTAAACCACCTAAATGGTTGTGCTCTTCAGCCGTAACTATACAACCTGTTTTTTTAACTGATTTTAAAATAGCGGCATCATCTAGAGGTTTTATTGTGTGAATGTTTATCACTTCAGCAGAAATACCTTTCTCATTTAATGTTTTAGCAGCTTCAAGAGCTTCCCAAACTAAATGACCCGTTGCAACAATCGTTACATCAGTACCATCTAATAAATGTAGGGCTTTGCCAATTTCAAATTTTTGGTCAGCAGCCGTAAAGTTGGCCACACTCGGTCTTCCAAAACGTAAGTAAACAGGACCTTCATGATCTGCAATGGCTATAGTTGCTGCTTTAGTTTGGTTATAATCACATGGATTAATAACCGTCATGCCTGGCAACATTTTCATTAAACCAATGTCCTCTAAAATTTGGTGAGTTGCACCATCTTCACCTAAAGTTAAACCGGCATGCGATGCACAAATTTTCACATTTTTACCTGAATAGGCAACACTCTGACGAATTTGATCGTAAACACGACCTGTTGAAAAGTTAGCAAAGGTTCCTGTAAATGGAATTTTTCCACCAATGGTTAAACCAGCTGCTAAACCAATCATATTGGCTTCCGCAATACCGACTTGAAAAAAACGTTCGGGATGGTTCTTCTTAAAATCATCCATTTTTAAAGAACCAATTAAATCCGCACAAAGAGCCACAACATTTTCATTTGTTTTTCCTAATTCGGTTAATCCAGCTCCAAAACCTGAACGTGTATCTTTATTTCCTGTGTTTGTATATGTTTTCATATGTATGTCCACCAAAGTGGAAGTCTTTTTAATTAATAATCGCCTAAAGTTTCCGGGTTTTGCTCTAAACCTATTGCTAATTGCTCGTCATTAGGTGCTTTTCCGTGCCATGCATGTGTATGCATCATAAAATCGACTCCATTACCCATAACGGTTTTTAGTAAAACACAAACCGGTTTGCCTTGTCCTGTTTTCGATTTTGCTTCAGCCATACCTTTTAGTATAGCGTCTATATTATTGCCTTCTTCAATCTCTACAACCGTCCAATCAAACGCTTCAAACTTGGCTTTTAAACTTCCCATTGGTAACACATCATCCGTGGAACCATCAATTTGTTGGCTGTTTAAATCGATAGTCGAAATAATATTATCAACTTTATTACCTGCAGCATACATAATAGCTTCCCAGTTTTGCCCTTCTTGAAGTTCGCCATCACCATGTAAGCTATAAATTAAGTGCTTATCATTATTTAATTTCTTTGCTTGAGCGGCTCCTAAAGCAACTGACATACCTTGACCTAAAGATCCTGATGCAATACGAATACCAGGTAAGCCTTCATGCGTAGTTGGGTGTCCTTGTAAACGGGTGTTAATTAATCGGAATGTGCTTAATTCTTCTACTGGAAAATAGCCTGATCGCGCTAAAACACTGTAATATACTGGTGAAATATGACCGTTTGATAAAAAGAATAAATCTTCACCAATACCATCCATATCAAAACCGTCTTTACGGTCCATGATATCTTGGTAAAGTGCTACAAAAAATTCGGCACAACCTAATGAACCTCCTGGGTGTCCAGAGTTAACCTTGTGTACCATACGTAAAATATCTCTACGTACTTGGGTTGTTAAATTTTCTAATTGTTGTGTGTTTGACATGTGTGTGTTGTTATTTTTATGCTGCAAAAATAACGCTTTATCTAGATTTATTATAAGAGTTTAAGTGCATTTATTAACGATTTCAATGCATTTGCTAACAATTTTGATTTTATTAAGAAGTACATCGTAATATCTTATTTATATTTGCCCTCTCATGATAATTTGAATATGACATTTGACTTAAAAGCAACCGACCCTAAAACAAAAGCAAGGGCTGGAAAATTAACAACTGACCATGGTGTAATTGAAACACCAATTTTTATGCCTGTAGGAACCGTTGGAACCGTAAAAGGCGTGCATCAGCGTGAACTAAAGGATGAAATTAATCCCGATATTATTTTAGGAAACACCTACCATTTATACTTGCGTCCACAAACAGATGTATTGGAAAAAGCGGGTGGAATCCATAAATTTATGAATTGGGATCGGAATATTTTAACCGATTCTGGAGGTTACCAAGTGTATTCACTTTCTGCAAATAGAAAAATTAAGGAAGAAGGCGTTAAGTTTAAAAGTCACATTGATGGAAGTTACCATTTCTTTACACCTGAAAATGTCATGGAAATTCAACGTACCATTGGTGCTGATATTATCATGGCTTTTGATGAATGTACACCATATCCATGCGATTATAGATATGCCAAACGTTCCATGCACATGACACATAGATGGTTGGATAGATGTATTAATCATTTGGAAAAAACCCCACTAAAATATGGTTATGATCAAGCTTTTTTCCCAATTGTTCAAGGAAGCACGTATAAGGATTTACGACAACAATCGGCAGAATATATTGCCAATGCTGGCGCGGTAGGAAATGCAATTGGTGGATTATCTGTTGGTGAGCCTGCTGAAGAAATGTACGGCATGACAGAAGTAGTAACCGCTATTTTACCTGAAGATAAACCACGATATTTAATGGGTGTTGGAACGCCAATTAATATTTTAGAAAATATTGCTCTAGGTGTTGATATGTTTGACTGTGTAATGCCAACTAGAAATGCGCGAAATGGGATGCTTTTTACTGCTCATGGTTCCATAAATATTAAAAACTTAAAATGGCGCGAAGATTTTTCGCCTATTGACGAAATGGGAATCACCTTTGTTGATACCGAATATAGCAAAGCGTATTTAAGACATTTATTTACCGTTAATGAACTGTTAGGAAAACAAATTGCTACCATTCATAATTTAGGTTTTTATATGTGGTTGGTTCGTGAAGCGAGAAAACATATATTAGCAGGAGATTTTGCCACTTGGAAAGACAAGATGGTAAAACAAATGGATAACCGACTTTAATTTAGAAGATACAGAAATTGAAAATATTAGATTGGTACATATTAAAACGTTATCTCTTCACGTTTTTTGTCATGTTGTTGCTGTTTATTCCAATTGGAATAACGGTTCACCTAGCTGAAAAGATTGGTAAAATTTTAGAGAATGAAGCACCTTTTGGCGAGGTCATGCTGTATTTTCTAGATTTCACTATTTATTTTGCACATCTATTATTTCCCTTATTTTTGTTTTTATCTGTTATTTGGTTTACATCCAAATTGGCAAATAATACGGAAATTATCGCCTTTTTAAGTTCAGGCGTATCATTTACTCGATTTTTAAGACCTTATTTAATAGGAGCAACCATAGTTTCAATTTTGGCTTTGGTTTTGGGTCTTTATTTAGCACCAGAAGCGAGTAAAGGTTTTAATGATTTCAACTATAAATACTTAAAGACCAATAAAAGTCCTATAGATAATCAAAATGTTTATAGGCAGATTAATGACAACGATTATATCTATGTAAGTAGTTTTGATACCAAACAAAAATTGGGACAAAATTTTACCTTAGAACATATTGAGAATGATAGAGTAATCTATAAAATTACAGCGAATACGATTCGCTACGTAGAAAAAGATTCTACCTACAGGCTTACCAATTATGTAAAAAGAACCATAGGCGAAGGCGATGATATTCTGGAGGAAAGTAGACGAAAAGATGTTCATTTTGATTTTGATTTAGAAGATTTAACACCGGTGGAGTATATTGCGGAAACCTTACAATATGGTGAGTTAAATAGGTTTATTGAAAAAGAAGAAGCACGTGGTTCTTCGTACATTAGCCGTTACAAATTAGTGAAATATAGAATTTGGAGTTTACCCGTTTCTGTATTTATTTTAACCATTATTGCCGTTGCTGTTTCGTCTGTTAAAAGGCGAGGAGGAATGGGTGTAAACTTGGCGTTTGGTATTTGTATTGCCATGGTATTTGTGTTTTTTGATAAGATCTTTGGTGTATTAGCATCTCAATCAGATTTCCCGCCACTTATTGCCGTGTGGTTCCCAAATATATTATTCGGTATATTAGCTTCTTACCTCTTGTATAATGCTAAACGATAAACTAAAAAACTACGCACATTTACATTTGTTGGTTTTTATTGCTGGTTTTACGGCTATACTAGGGCAGTTAATTTCTATTGAGGCAGTTTCTCTTGTTTGGTATCGCATGCTAATTGCCCTGATTTTTATGGGTGTTTATGTCTATTTTTCGAAAGCAAAAATTAGAATTTCATTTCAATCCATGCTCATGTTAGGTTTTGCAGGCATTGTAATAGCATTGCACTGGATTACCTTTTTTGCAGCTATAAAAGTGTCTAACATTTCTATTACTTTAGCCATGTTTTCTACTGGAGCTTTTTTTGCTTCCTTTATTGAGCCTTTAATCTATAAACGAAAACTGATAGGTTATGAAATCCTCTTTGGGATTCTCGTTATAATAGGTGTTTTTATTATTACACAAAGCGAACTACATTATTGGTTAGGTATTGTTTTGGGTATTGTTTCAGCCTTCCTGTCATCGCTTTTTGCTGTTTTAAACGGTAAGTTTTTAGAGAAGCATTCGGCAACTGTCATTTCGTTTTATGAGTTTATTAGTGGCGTCATTTTTATAAGTCTGTATCTGTTTTTTGCAGGTAATGGTTTTTCTTCTGAATTTTTTGCGCTCCATCTATCGGATATAATTTACCTTTTAATTTTGGCTTCCGTGTGTACAGCATATGCATTTATTGCTTCGGTGTATGTTATGCGATACATAAGTCCATTTACGGTTGTATTAACCTATAATTTAGAACCAATTTACGGCATCATTCTAGCGATACTTATTTTTCCTGAAAATGAAAAAATGAGCACTAATTTTTATATTGGAGCGGCTATTATTATTAGTGTTGTGCTACTTAACGGCATATTGAAAAATAGAAGAAATCGCCGAAATAAAGTAACAATTGTGTCATAAAATTAATAATACTTTTACCATGTAATTGGTAATTAGTACTTTTGTAAAAAGCGCTATGCATGCCTAATATTTCGTCTTTTTACTTCGGTTTAAAATGAAAAAAATATGTAGGTTTGTAGGCTAACTAATTTAAATTAAAAATTCCTATGGAATATTTAGAATTTGAACTTCCCATTAAAGAACTTGAAGATCAGTTACAGAAATGTGAGATAATAGGTACGGAGAGTGAAGTAGACGTAACTGAGACTTGTAAGCAGATTGAAAAGAAACTGATTGCTACTAAAAAGGATATATATAAGAATTTAACGCCTTGGCAGCGTGTACAAATGTCACGTCATCCAAACCGTCCTTATACATTGGATTATGTAAAGGCACTTTGTGGTGAATCGTTTTTAGAGCTTCATGGTGATCGAAACGTAAAGGATGATAAAGCCATGATTGGTGGTTTGGGTAAAATTGGTGATCAAACATTTATGATTATTGGCCAACAAAAAGGGTATAATACCAAAACACGTCAGTATCGTAATTTCGGTATGGCGAACCCTGAAGGTTACAGAAAAGCATTGCGCTTAATGAAATCTGCTGAAAAATTCGGTATTCCAGTCATTACTTTAATTGATACACCTGGTGCTTATCCAGGTTTAGAAGCGGAAGAACGTGGTCAAGGAGAAGCTATTGCTAGAAACATATTAGAAATGACACGCTTAAAAGTACCAATTATCACCGTTATTATTGGTGAAGGTGCTTCAGGTGGTGCATTAGGAATTGGAGTTGGAGATAAAGTGATGATGTTAGAGAATACTTGGTATTCTGTAATTTCTCCTGAATCTTGCTCGTCTATCTTATGGCGCAGTTGGGAATACAAGGAATTAGCAGCCGATGCTTTAAAATTGACAGCTACAGATATGAAAAGAATGAAGTTAGTAGATCAGATTATTAAGGAACCACTTGGTGGTGCTCATAGTGATCGTGAAACAACTTTTTTATCGGTTCGTGAGGCTATTTTAAAATCTTTTGAGGAGCTTAAAAACTTATCACCAAAAGAATTAGTGAAAAATAGAATGGATAAATATATGAATATGGGTGTTTTTAAAGGCTAATCCTTTTCATACCATACAACCTTAAAATCTGAAATTTTTTATTTCAGATTTTTTTATGCCTATTAACAATATATTCGACTTATTAACAGTTAAATTGTTAACTTATGGTTAACAACGAAACTCTAAAATTGCTATCATTATAGCAACCTTTTAATTACTTTCGCTCCTATGAAACAACCGAATCAAATAAAGGGATATCCCGTAGATAAAAGCACTTTAATCAGTCTTGAAAAAGGTAAAATACCACCACAAGCTATTGATTTAGAGGAGGTTGTGCTTGGAGCTATGATGATTGATAAAAAGGGAGTTGATGAGGTTATTGATATTTTAAGCCCAGATGCATTCTATAAAGAAGCACATCAACATATTTTTGAAGCCATTTTTCAGTTATTTGAAAACAGTGAACCTATTGACTTATTAACCGTTTCTAGTCAGTTAAAGAAAAATTTAAAACTAGATGTTGCAGGTGGCGATTTTTACCTGATTTCATTAACACAAAAAGTATCATCTTCTGCACACATTGAGTTTCATGCACGTATTATTTTACAGAAATTTATTCAGCGAAGTTTAATTAAAATTTCGAGTGAAATTATAGAAGATTCGTACGATGAAACGCAAGATGTCTTCGATTTATTAGATAAAGCAGAATCCAAATTATACGAAGTTACACAAGGAAACATCAAAAAATCCAGTGAAACGGCTCAAAGCTTGGTTATTCAAGCCAAGAAAAAAATTGAAGAAATATCTAATAAAGATGGATTAAGTGGTATTCCAACAGGTTTTACCAAGTTAGATAAGTTAACTTCTGGATGGCAAGAAAGTGATTTAATTATTGTGGCAGCACGTCCAGGTATGGGTAAAACAGCTTTAACCTTATCTATGGCTAGAAATATTGCCGTAGATCAAAATATTCCTGTGGCTTTCTTTTCTTTAGAGATGGCTTCGGTACAATTAATTATGCGTCTTATTTCTAGTGAAACAGGATTGTCTTCAGAAAAACTACGTACCGGAAAGCTAGAAAAGCACGAGTGGGAACAACTAAACGTAAAAGTAAAAGGTCTTGAAAAAGCGCCTTTATTTATTGATGATACACCATCGCTTTCTATTTTTGATTTACGTGCAAAAGCTAGACGTTTAGCATCACAACATGGTATTAAATTAATCATGGTGGATTATTTACAATTAATGACAGCTGGAGGAAGTCAGAAAGGCGGAAATCGTGAACAAGAAATTTCTACTATTTCCAGAAACTTAAAAGCGCTAGCCAAGGAATTAAGTATTCCAGTTATTGCTTTGTCACAATTATCGCGTGCCGTAGAAACGCGTGGCGGAAGTAAACGTCCTTTACTATCTGATTTACGTGAATCTGGTGCTATTGAGCAGGATGCGGATATTGTAAGTTTTATTTACCGTCCAGAATATTATAAAATTGATGAATGGGATGATGATGAACGCTCGCCAACAGAAGGTCAAGCGGAATTTATTATTGCAAAACATAGAAATGGTGGATTGGATAACATTAGATTGAAATTTATAGGTAATCTTGGTAAGTTTGATAATTTAGATGATTTTGATACACCGTTTGATCATGAATTTCATTCTAAAATGAACGAAGCCGCAAATGATAACACGTTTAAAGCAGACCATTTCCCATCGCCGAATGATGCGTTTGGTGCTCCAGATGATAATGATGTCCCGTTTTAAACCAGCTGATTGGCGCAACTCATTTTAAACAATTTCTTTCTAATTTTAAAAACTTAAAATTGTCCTAACTTTTAGCAGGCATACCATGTTTTTGACTTAATTTTGCAATTCTATTTAATTGTAGCTTTTATATGAACCAGTTGCGTACTACAAATATATTATTATCCATCATCGTGATACCGTTGGTGTTTTTTTTATTGAAAACACTATCGTTTATTTTTATTCCGTTGATTTTCTCCATGTTTATTGCCTTATTGTTTTTACCACTTATGCGTTGGTTAGGCAGAAAGAAGATTCCAAAAGCTGTTAGTATTATACTTGTTCTTTTATTAATTGCTATAGGTTTAAAAATTGGTTTGGAATTGGTTAAAGTTTCGGGTCGTGAGATTTTAAATTCGGAAACTGAATTTTTTGTCAAAGCTGAAGAAAAATTCGACGCACTTTTGCTCATGGGCAATGAAACCTTTGGAATAGAAGTAGATAGTAAAGAAAGTCTCTTTAAAAAATTTATTCATGAAGAAACAATTGGTGTTACTATAGATTTTGTTAGGAAAACATTAACCATGATTTTAATGACGGTGTTTTTTGTTGTCTTGTGGTTGGCAGAATCCATCAATATTCAAAAAGTGCTCAATAACACGCTACTTAAACTGAAACACACCTCGGTTAAAACGTTTATTAAAATTGAAAATGATTTAATGACGTTTGTTAAAGTGAAATTTGCAGTCAGCTTGGCTACTGGAATTGGAACCGGTTTGGCGTGTCTGTTCTTTGATGTAAGCTTTCCCATATTCTGGGGCTTATTCGCTTTCTTAATTAATTTTGTGCAAATGGTTGGTTCCATAATAACGGTTGTTTTATTATCGGCATTTGCTTTTATTGAACTAGATCCTACTAGTGTTTTATTCTTCTTTGTGGTATCCATTACTGGTGTTCAAGTCCTTTTTGGTTCTATTTTAGAACCGATTTTTATGGGAAAATCCTTCTCCTTAAACGTAATAACTGTATTAGTTATGTTGATGTTGTGGGGTTATATTTGGGGAGTTCCGGGTTTAATTCTAGCTATTCCGATTACAGTAACTTTAAAAATTATGCTGGAACAGTTTGAAAGTACCAAAGTCATCGCCAACTTATTATCAGGTAAAAATTAAGTCTTACTACAGGTTAAAATTATTTTAAATTAATTTGAAAGGTCTATATTTTCAGTATCTTTCAACTATGAAAAAGTTAACCGTTCTCTTACTGTTTTTGTTCACCTTAAATAGTTTTGCATCCTATATTTTAATTCCTATGGATGCCGAAAGCCAGAAAAATCACCTGAAGGCTTACGGTATTACCTATTGGACTTTGGATAATCAATTAAAAGTAAATTGGTTATTGAATTATAGAGGTGGTTCATTTTTGCTTCCAGATACGGAACGTATACGTCGGGAATGTCAAATTCGTGGTGTGTCATTTGAAGTTCTTTCCGATGCTAAAGCAGAAGCTATTCTTACAGAAATTAGTAGTCCGAGTAAAAATATGGAATCCGTTGTACTTGAAAAAGCACCCAAAATTGCAGTGTATTCACCAAAAGGGAATTTACCTTGGGATGATGCTGTAACTATGGTTTTAACCTATGCTGAAATTCCTTACGAAACAATTTATGATGAGGAGGTATTGAATGATGCCTTGTTATTATATGACTGGTTGCATTTACATCATGAAGATTTTACTGGGCAATACGGAAAGTTTTACGCCAACTACAAAGCTGTTTCTTGGTATATTGAAGAAAAGAAAGCTGCCGAAGCTCTGGCAAAACGGTTAGGGTATGATAAGGTTTCCGATCAGAAATTAGCGGTTGCTAACAAGATTAGAGATTATGTTATAGGTGGTGGATTTATGTTTGCCATGTGTAGTGCTACGGATAGTTTTGATATTGCATTATCTGCCGATGGTGTTGATATTTGCGAGCCCATGTTTGATGGTGATGCAAGTGATGCTAATTACCAAAGCAAAATTGATTATAATAGAACCTTCGCATTTAAAGATTATATTTTAGAACGCGATCCTAATGTATATGAGTTTTCATCAATTGATATGACAACAAAACGCCAAATTCCAAAAATGACAGATTATTTTACGCTGATGGATTTTTCGGCAAAATGGGATCCAATTCCAACCATGTTAAATCAAAATCATACGGCTTTAGTAAAAGGGTTTATGGGACAAACTACGTCGTATAGTCGTGATCAGATAAAAGCAAATGTGTTAGTTTTAGGTGAAAACAAAACCAATGGAGAAGCCAAATACATACATGGAATAAAAGGGAAGGGGTTTTTTACGTTTTACGGTGGTCATGATCCCGAGGATTACACACATAAAGTTGGTGATCCGAAAACGGAACTGGATTTGTATCCAACATCGCCTGGTTACCGGTTAATTTTGAATAACGTGCTGTTTCCTGCGGCTAGAAAGAAGAAACAGAAAACGTAATCTTTAGTTTATGAATGTAATATATGTATTTCTTTTTAGTTTATTAGGATTGGGTTTTTTACTATTTAATACCGTTTTATTTGTAACAGACTCTGTAGTAAATAAGAAGGTTTATAAGGTGTTTTTGGTATACATAATTTCATTGTTAATCATAGAAATAACCTGTCATATTATTGGATATTTGTATCCAAATTTGAATTTATTTATTTCGCATTTTTATTTTATTTTTCAATTTACCTTCTTAAGTATTCTATTCCATAAGCTTTTCAAAGAAAAAATTATTAAGCAAATAATAGTTTTAGTTTTTATCGTACAAATATTAATTTTAGCATATATATATTATTTGTACCCTGAATTATTTTGGAGTTTTAATATTTATGAAATTGTTTCAACATCTTTTATTTTAGTGGTTTATGCGCTGTTATTCATTATTAAAAATTTTGAGAAAAAACATAATTATTTTAATTTTTCATTAGGTTTAATTTTATATTTATGCTGTAGTATTACCATATTTTTATCTGGAAATTTAGATTTAGTTTTGTTTAGAGATCCGTATATCGATATTTGGGTTTTTAATTCATTGTTTTATATTATTTTTCAATATATGATTTATAGGGAATATTTGTTTTTTAAAAAACAACCTATTAGCAATAGATAAAAATATATTTTAAAGAAGTTATTTAGGAAAAAGAACAAATAACCAAAAAATTTATAAAAGCTTAATTCCGGTAAATTTATCAACCAAGTAAATATTGCTTTCTTTTAGAGTAGTAAAATGATAGCAAAACACCCAGAATGAAACACCGTATAATTTATTTTTTCTTATTGTTATCACAACTATTATTTTCTCAAAATGATTCGGTAATAATTCATGGTCAAAATCTTATTTATGAAAATAGATTGGACGATGCCATTGCCTATTACAATACCAAATTAACGAACCCAAAGCATACCGAACAAAAAATAAAATTACTTATAGGATTGGCTGACATCTATAAATTAAGATTGGATTTTAAGAACACCAATGAGTATCTGATGCAGGCTTATGATGAAATTGAACGGACTGGAGATCTCCAATTAAAATTTCTGTATCATGTTAAAATGATAGAGTTTTATAGAAAAAGAGGACTCTATCCAGAGGCAATAGATCATCAACTCAAAGCCGAAAGTATAAAAAGAAACAACCCAATTAACGATTTTTATTTATCCAATTATTACGGTCGGCGAGCCGCTATTTTCTCTCAGCATTTTGGTAATCTAGATTCTGTCATGATTTACGCTAATAAATCTTTAAAACTGGCAGAAAAAGTAAACCTTAAGGATAATATATTTTATTCAAAATTAGAAATGGGTAGTGTTTATGACCGAAGAGGAGATATAAAAACAGCCATTAATTATTTTGAAGGATTATTAGAATATGCTAAAAATAATAATTTGGTACAACATCAAGCTGATGTTTATATTAACTATACCAATGCTTTAATTAAAGATAATCAATTACAAAAAGCGTTACAAGTAGGGTTGGAGGCTTTAGATTACACAAAAGCTAACGACTTGTTATATAATGAAATTATAGTTGCTATCAACGTTTATGAAACCTATAAAAAATTAGGTAATAATGAAAAGGCGTACGATTATTTACTTTACCGCATGGTGCTCACAGATAAGTATAATAAAAAAGAGCATGATAAATTTCTATACGAACTTGAGGAAAAGTATAAACTAGCAGAAAAGGAAAATCAAATAAAAATAAATACCCTTGAAATTAAAAATAAGAATAAAGAACTAGCCTCTAATAAAATTGATTTGTATGTAAGCCTGGGTTTATTTTTGTTTGCTATTGTTGTAGCATTATTGATTGCTTATTTTCTTAAAAAAACAAGACAAAGTAACAGGCAGTTACAATCACTATCTCAAGAAAATGAATTTCTATTAAGCGAAGCCAATCACAGAATTAATAATAATTTACAACTTGTCGTTATTCTTATTTCAGATCAGTTGAAAAGATCATCAACAGACAATACGTTTCAGCTTAAAAGTATATTAACAAAAGTGGATGCTATTTCAACCTTGCATAAGCATTTGTATAAAAATAAGGATAAGCAAAAAGTTGATATCCATGACTATTTAAATGATGTTAAGATTAGTTTTTTTGATGTATTTAAGGAAAATAATATTAAAACAAATTTTCATGTTGACGCTGTAGAAATACCTTCAGACCATGCTATGTATTTTGGTTTACTCCTTACGGAACTTTGTATTAATTCCATTAAACATGCTTTTGAAAAGCAAGAATTAAAAACAATCAATTTTGAATTGTTGCATAGTGATGAGTTGCTGTATTTTAAATACTCGGATAATGGTCATGCTAAAATTAATCATAGTATAAAACCAAAGTTGATAGATAAAATCTGCCGTCAATTAAAGATAAAATATACCATAAATACTGAAAATGGCTTTTCATTTTCATTTGAAAAAGAGATGGATAATGACTAAAACCCAAAATGATAAAATTCTAATAGTAGAAGATGATGTCATTATATCGGAGTATATTTTGGAAATGCTACAAGATGCGCATTTTAAAAATATAAAAATTGCACACACCAAGGAAGATGCGGAATATAACATGACACATTTTAAGCCTCATATTATTCTTATGGATATTAATTTAGGTGGTAAAAATTCCGGAATTGAATTATCTAAATTTAAAAATAATCATGCAACCGTAATTTTTATCACTGGTCAACAAGATTATGCCTTAATGAGTGCAGCTTTAAAAACAAATCCAGACGCGTATTTAACAAAACCTATAAAAAAGGTAGACCTCTTGGCGTCGATTAGCTTGGCAATTTATAAAAAGCAATCGCAAACGTTTCAGTTTAAAGATGGCTATGATACTATAAGTTTAGAATTTTCGGATATAATGTATATTATGGCAGATGGCAATTATATTAATATTTATACCAATGTAAGGAAGTATACAATTAGGCAATCTCTAAATACGATTTCAAAATTATTGCCACTTGATGTTTTTAAGCAATCGCATCGCTCATTTCTTATTAATAGTAATAAAATTGAAAGATTAACTGCAACCTCTGTCATTATAAACAGTGTAGAAATACCACTTTCTCGAACGTTTGCTAAACACTTTAAGTAGCCGTTTACATACAAGACGCTGCATCTCAACCCTAATTATTTGCGTTTCATGGATTAAAATTTAGTTTTGAGCCAAATTAACTCAAACTAAATCTATTTTTATGAAATTTAAACTTTACCTATTTCCATTGGCAGTATTATGTCAATTTATAATTTTTGGTCAAACTATTGACCAGCAAAATTCACCAGAAGAAAGTTCTACTCTTGGTACAAATTACCCAAATGCTGGAGGGCAATCATTTACAGCAGGACTAACCGGAACATTAACCCAAATAGATCTTAAAATTGTGAGCAATGATTTTGCTTCCACTGTTCAGGGTTTTGACTTAATAATTTACGAGGGTAATGGATATTCTGGTAATGTTTTAAACACTACAGAAACTTATTTTCCTTTAAGTTTTGGTCCAAATCAAATAAGTTTCACGCTTGCGAACAGCGGTATTGCTATTACAACAGGTACTATGTATACCTTGCGTCTTATCATGCTTGAAAACTTTGATATGGATACAAGTATTACATCTCCTGGAACTTCTTATCCTAATGGTGGTTTATATTTTCAAGAAGGAAGCACTGGTTTTTATAATTTGGGAGATATGTGGTTTATCACCTACGTTACAACAGGACCAGACGCACCAACAGCATCTGCTCAAAGCGTTTGTTCAGGTGCAACCGTTGCCGATTTGGTAGCTACAGGTACAGATTTAAAATGGTACACAGCAGAAACAGGTGGTACGGCCTTAGCTAATACTACAGAACTTTCTTCTGTAACATATTATGTTTCTCAAACTGTAAATGGAACAGAAAGCGACAGAACTTCGGTAAGTGTAACTGTTTCGACAGCAATTACGGTTACAGCAACGTCCACAAATGTAAGTTGTAATGGTGACAATGATGGTAGCATTACAACAACAGTATCAGGTGGAACAGCACCTTATATTTATTTCTGGAGTAATGGAGAAACAACCGCTTCTATAAGCAACTTACCATCTGGGACATATAATTTATTATCCATAATCGATGACAATGGCTGTGAGTTAGGAGGTGGTTTTGGCGACACTTCTGCGTTATCAGTAACAATATCAGAACCTGCTTTTTTAAATGCACCAACAGCAGAAGCACAAGCATTTTGTGGTTTATCAACCGTTGCAGATTTAGCACCAGAATCTAGTTCAACTATAATTTGGTATAATGTAGCAACAGAAGGTTCTGCATTGGAATCTACAACAGAATTAACAACAGGAACCTATTATGTTTCTGAAGCAAATGCCAATGGTTGTGAAAGTGAACGGACTTCAGTAAGTGTAACTATAAACGAAGCACCAACCGTAACTATTGAAGCAGAAACAGCATCGTTTTGTGCACAAGAAGATGCAACAATTACAGCAATAGCAACAGAATCTGCAACATCTTCAGATTTTCAAGGCGGTTATACACCAAGTAATTGGTCTTCTTCAACCTTTCTTTCAGATGGTTTCGTGGATGAAACAAATGCACCTAGTAGTATTCAAATTTGGGGTGGCAATACTGGTAGTGGTAATTTAGGAGACACAGAATACACTATTCAATGCATTCTGGAAACGACTATTTCATTTTCTTGGAATTACGCATCTGGCGGAAGTGCATCTGACGATTATCCACTTGTACGAATTAGCGGAGCACCTACTTTATTTAATGGGTTCGACCAAAATGGAAGTTCATCTCAATCTGGTACTATGACCATAACAGTTCCAGCAAATAGTTACTTTGCGTTTACTATGCGTACGCTTACTAACCAAAACGGAGGAGCAAATGTAACCGTAAGTAACTTTGTAGCGGCTACAAGCACAAATTTGTCCTCATACTCTTGGGCAGCTACAGATGGTGGTACAATTTCAGGGAGTACTACAAATGCTTTAATAACAGCGGAAACTTCTGGTGTTTATACAGTAACAACAATAGGTTCAAATGGTTGTGAAGCAACTGATAGTGTAGATGTTACCATTGTTGAAGCACCAAATGCACCAACAGCAACCACAGAAATAACCTACGAAATAGGAGACACTGCCAACGCCTTAACAGCAACAACAGGTGGTACAGGTTTATTATGGTACACAACAGAAACCGGAGGAATTGGAGATGTAAATCCACCAACACCTAGCACAGATACAATTGGCACAACGTCATATTGGGTAACAAGTACCAATGCTAATGGTTGCGAAAGTGAACGTGTTGAAATTGTAGTAAATATCCAAGACACTTTAGGTTTACAAGAAGTGGAAGTCTTAAAAAACATTCGGATGTATCCAAACCCAACGAATGGCCATGTTTCCATTAGTTTTCCGAATTCATTGGAATCAAAAATTACAGTATACGACCTAAACGGAAGATTGTTATTAAATAAAACAGAAACTACCACGAAATCTATCATAGATTTAAGCAACTATGAGGATGGTGTTTATTTATTAAAAATTGAAGTAAACCATAACGAAATTATAAAAAGAGTTATTAAATACTAGTTGAATTAGTAAATAGATTCTATTTAAGGCAGCGACATCTAAATTAGATGTCGCTGTTTTTTTGTGACTTATATGAAATATGAAGTAAGCTTTTCAATTAGAACTAGCGTAAAAATATAAGGGAATTTACATTCACATACATACCACTGCATTTCAAAACGCTTTTTTTGCATGGGTGTTTTTTAGCATTAAATTTACTATCAGTAAGCTATTAAGATCAATATGGCGGAATAGTTATATTGTTTAAATTAATTAGGTTTAAGGGATTTGATTAATTAGCAAAAAAGAAGCAGCGGTTATGGTTTTCCGAATCGCTGTTTTTATTTTAAAGCATAAAAAAATCCGATTCAATTAAGAATCGGATTTTTTATAAGCGAAATATGTTTTACAATAGGCGAAACGCCTTACTTTACTTTATTTACTACAGCTGCAAATGCATCTGGGTTATTCATAGCTAAATCAGCTAAAACCTTACGGTTTAATTCGATATTGTTAGCTTTCATTTTACCCATAAACTGTGAGTAAGACATACCATGTTGTCTAGCTCCAGCGTTAATACGTTGGATCCATAATGTACGGAATGTTCTCTTTTTAACTCTACGGTCTCTGTACGAATATTGCATCGCTTTATCAACCGCATTTTTTGCTACTGTCCAAACGTTTTTACGACGTCCGAAGTAACCTTTTGCTTGTTTAAGCACCTTTTTTCTTCTGGCTCTTTTGGCAACAGAATTTACTGATCTTGGCATAATTTTTAATTTTTTTGTAGTAGGCGATCTTTTTCAGATACTTTTTTGAGCCTAACTCCAGGGTTTATAAATAATTCTAACCGAAACGTTTTACAATTATTTTAATCGTAATTGTTCCTTAATGCTGTTAACATCGTTCGCATGTACTAACGTACTATGAGTTAATGCTAACTTACGCTTTTTAGATTTCTTTGTTAAGATGTGACTCTTAAAAGCGTGCTTTCTTTTTATTTTACCAGTACCAGTAATTTTAAATCTTTTCTTGGCACTAGATTTGGTTTTCATTTTAGGCATTTTTCTTCCTAGTTTAAGTTATTTCGCTTACTATCTTCAATCTGTCTCGAAGCGTCGAGAACAGCTTTTTTGTTATTTTGATTTCTTTGGAGCAATAAACATCGTCATACGTTTACCTTCCAGTTTAGGCATTTGTTCTACTTTACCTAAATCTTCTAAATCTTGCGCTAAACGCAACAATAGAATTTGTCCTTGTTCTTTAAAAACAATGGATCGGCCTTTAAAAAATACAAACGCTTTTAGCTTTGCACCTTCTTGTAAAAACTTCTCGGCATGTTTCTTTTTAAACTCGTAATCATGATCATCAGTTTGAGGACCAAAACGAATTTCTTTTACAACAACTTTTGAAGCTTTCGCTTTTAAAACCTTTTCACGTTTCTTTTGTTCATAAAGAAACTTTTTATAATCCATCACTTTACAAACAGGAGGATCTGCTTTTGGTGATATTTCAACAAGGTCAAGCCCTTGCTCATCAGCTATTGCCAATGCTTCTTTTGTTGGGTAGACACCTACTTCAACATTGTCACCTACTAAACGCACTTTTTCAACCCTAATTTTAGTGTTGATTTTGTGCTGATCTTCTTGATTTACTCGACGAGGAGCTTGTCTTCTTCTACGTATTGCTATGGCCTTATAATTTTAGTTTAACTTATTTTTTATTAAAATTGCTTTAATGTTTTATTGACTTCTATGTTCAACAATTCAGTAAACTCTTGTACAGAAATCATGCCAAGATCCTCACCACCATGTTGACGAACAGAAATTTTACCTTCTTGTTCTTCATTCTCACCAACAATAATCATATATGGGATTTTCTTCATTTCGGCTTCCCGAATTTTCTTACCCATCGTTTCGTTTCTATTGTCAATTAGGGCGCGAATTTCGTCATTTTCTAGCGAATTTAAAACTTTTTTCGCGTATTTCTCATATTTTTCACTAATAGATAATACAATTACTTGGTCAGGCACCAACCACAACGGGAAGTTACCTGCGGTGTGTTCTAGTAAAATGGCAACAAATCGTTCCATACTACCAAAAGGCGCACGGTGAATCATGACTGGTCGGTGTAGCTCATTGTCACTACCTTTGTAAGTTAATTCAAATCGTTCAGGTAAATTATAATCCACTTGAATGGTACCTAGTTGCCATTGTCTTCCAAGCGCATCTTTAACCATAAAGTCTAATTTGGGGCCGTAAAAAGCTGCTTCGCCAGTTTCTACAATAAAATTTAAGTTTTTATCTTTGGCCGCATTTAAAATGGCAGCTTCTGCTTTTTCCCAATTCTCATTACTTCCAATGTATTTTTCTGGATTTTCAGGATCACGTAAAGATACCTGTGCTGTGAAGTTTTCGAACCCTAAAGATCCAAACACATACAATACCAAATCAATAACATCTTTAAACTCTTTATCTAATTGGTCTGGTGTACAAAATATATGCGCATCATCTTGAGTAAAACCTCTAACACGCGTTAAACCATGTAATTCTCCACTTTGTTCATATCTATAAACGGTTCCAAATTCAGCAAAACGTTTTGGTAAGTCTTTATAAGACCACTGAAAACTATTGTATATCTCACAATGGTGTGGGCAATTCATTGGTTTCAATAGGAATTCTTCGCCGTCTTTAGGTGTTAGAATAGGCTGAAAGCTATCTTCACCATATTTCTCATAGTGTCCAGATGTTACATAAAGTTCCTTCTGGCCAATATGCGGTGTAACAACCATTTCATATCCTGCTTTCTTTTGTGCTTTTTTAAGGAAATTCTCTAAACGCTCACGTAACGCAGCGCCTTTAGGTAACCATAATGGTAAGCCCTGACCTACTTTTTGTGAGAATGTAAATAATTCAAGCTCTTTTCCAAGCTTTCTATGATCGCGTTTTTTAGCTTCTTCTAATAAGTGAAGGTGTTCTGTTAATTCCTTTTGCTTAGGGAATGATATCCCGTAAACACGCGTTAACTGTTTGTTGTTTTCATCACCTTTCCAATAAGCTCCAGCCACACTTAATATTTTAACGGCTTTGACAATTCCGGTATTTGGAATATGGCCACCACGACATAAATCGGTAAATGTGTCATGATCGCAAAATGTAATCGTGCCATCTTCAAGGTTTCCTATTAAATCTAACTTATAATTATTATTATCTCTATAATAAGATAGTGCTTCTAGTTTTGAAACCTCTCGCATATTGAATTCGTGTTTTCCACGTGCTATTTCCAGCATCTTATCTTCAATACGCTTAAAATCTTTATCTGAAATGGTTTCGTCACCTAAATCAATATCATAATAAAAACCATTTTCAATAGCAGGACCAACCCATAATTTGGCAGTAGGGTAGAGTGCTTCAATAGCTTGAGCTAATATATGTGCCGAAGAATGCCAAAATGCTTTTTTACCTTCATCATCGTTCCAGGTGTATAAAACAAGAGTACCGTCTGTTGTTAATGGGGTTTTGGTTTCTACAACCGTATCATTAAATTTTGCAGAAATAACGTTTCTGGCTAATCCTTCGCTGATGCTTTTAGCAACGTCCATGGAAGTTGTTCCCTTCTCAACCGACTTAATACTGCCATCTGGCAATGTAATATCTATCATTATATATTGTGTAATTATGAAAGGACAAATATAATAGGATAAATTTTTACATACAATATATATATAGGTATAAATTTAGAAAACTGATTAGTAAGGCCTCTTACTTATATTAATGGGCGTTGTCTGGAACTTCTTCCTATAATAAAGGTATTAATGTGTAATCATAATACTATATCATGTATGTTGATTTTGATTGGAAAACGACAAATAGGAACGCAGCTGTTAATCAAAGCGAACCCAAAAGGCATTATAGATGATTTGTTAAGTTAAAACGGGCCGTGTAACCACTTGATATACTGCAAGAAGAAAATTATTTCAAAAAAACATGAATAAAAGTTTGTAAAAGGGTAGAAATGGGTTGTACATTTGCAGCCGCTAAAAACGGTAACACAGTTGGCAGCGACGTTCATTGAGAGGCAAAATAAAAGTTTAAATTAGGGGTTAGAAATTTAATTTCAAATTAAATCAAAAAAAGCTTTGTAGGAATAAAAAAGGTTGTATATTTGCAGCCGCTTAAAACAGCAACGCTGATGAAAGCAAAGTTCCTTAAAAAGCATAAAAAGATTTAGTGATTTGGGATTAGAAATAAACTTTCAAAATAAACTAAAAAAAGCTTTGCAGGAATAAAAAAGGTTGTATGTTTGCAGCCGCTAAAAACGGCAACGTTTTCAGCAACGTTCAGAAGCATTTATTGAAAAGCTAAGT
>NZ_VSKL01000006.1 GCF_008086165.1 Algorimicrobium algoritergicola
TGTAATAAGCTACTAAAACAGGCTTTTGCTATTGCAAAATCAGGATTAATATATGAGGATACTTACAGAAGTACTTTGGTGAAAAGTTAATGAGTTTTTACTTGTTTTTTACCACAGTACTTTGTTGGCAACAGTATTTATTTATCGTTAAGCTTCTTTTTGGTCAGTTCAGCTATTAATTCAGACAGGTTTTCTCCTAATGATTTCGTCCATATGTCAATCAGATTTGTTTTTCCAATTTGTGAATCTATCATTATTCTGATTCCTGCGTTTAATTTGTCAAACTTTCTTCGTTTAGTAGCAATTGTATTAAAAGATGTAAAAGTATAATTAGTACTTTCTTTTTTTAATATATCTTTTCTTAAATAGTCAATTGGAGTAACAGTGAGCAAGTCGTTTTGTAAGTCAATTTGAATGTTGTTGTTAAGTTTAATTCGGTTAATTCTTTCCTTTAAAACGATAATTATCCAAATTAGAGCAAATCCGATTAGTGCTAATTGAATTGAAAAGGCAAATGGAATTTTAATGATTACAAAACAGATAATTGCTGGTGCATAAATCAGAATAAATAATTCACCGATTAAATTCAGTTTATTTATTTTTATCGAATTTAGAGATAACACTTTTCCGTCAAAGAATATTTCTGGGTCTCTTAAATTATTCCTTTCTTCTTTAAAATGCTTTATAAATTTTTCTTGTTCGTGTGTCATTTATATTGTTGCCAACGGTTTAGTGTATGAAAAGTGCGGGTTTGCGTGCGAGGATTTTCGGAACGAAAATCGGAAGAAAGCAAATACGCACTTTCTATTGGTTAAGCACTAAAATAAGCATTTTTTATACACAGTGTTAGCACCAGTTTTTATTTTTCCGATTTATGACAACTAATTCCCCAAATGTTTAATTTGTCCAAAGAATAGTCAATCTCAACTGTATTTTGATTAATAACTTTAAACTCATTTCCTTCTTTATAGTTTGAGTCAAAAAGGTCATTTAAATTCAGCGTGTCTTTTTTTTGTTCCGCAAAGTTCAGCAATACAGTGTTTCCATTTCCGCTCCAAATTCCGTTTGAGTTTAGTATGTCAGATTCAGGTTCAGCGTCTTGCATTGGTTCAGGGTAAATGCTCATATAAAAATCAAAAGTTCCATTCGGAATTAAAGTCAGTTTTATTAGAGCCAAATCATTATCTCCGCTTAAATAAACCACTGTGTCGTTAAGCACTAACTTTTCGGGTTGGATAATTTCCGTTTTAGTATTCAATTCCGCATTTTGCGTTTTTTCAGATTTCTTACTTTGGCAAGAAAAGACTATTAAAATCAAAACTATAAATATTGGTTTTCTCATTGTCGTTCTCAAATTGGTGCTAACGTATGTGTATGTGTAATGGTGTATATACCGATTAAATATACACACCCAATTTAATAAATATATACAACAACCTTACTACGTAGTTCTACGTAATTCCAACCCGCAAAAAACCACATCTGTTTAGAAGTGGTTTTAGAATACATTGGATAAAAAAATCTGTTTATTAACATCAAGATACTTTAATCACATAGGTAGCAACCACATCTTTGTTAATTCTAACATGTATGTCATAATGACCCTTATGTTTAAACTTATAGGTGAAGGAAATAATACCATCGTCATGATGGATATTATAAATTTCTAATGGCTGTTCTGTAATTCCAATGTATTTAATAAGCGAAATAGAATCTGTAGAAATGGTTTTAAGGGATTTGAAACTAAAATGTATTTCATGGTTCTTGCCTATTTCAACGTTCATTTCCTTAGGGCTCATCGGGATTATTTTATGTTCATAGGTTTCACCATAAATTAATGGAGATGCTACAAATGTTCGTGTTGAGGTTGCATCATTTAATAACCACTTTTTTTCAATGGGATAGTGACTTTTAGAAAATAATATAGGATCTGTTAAAAAATAACCGTCATTGTAATCTTCTATAAACGTGCTGTTAATTATATAGCCACTAGACCAAGTGGCATCGGATAAATACCATTTGTTATTTAATTTAACGGCATTCCATGAATGATTAGCCATGTCCAGTGCTTCAATGTTGGATGCTACAGAACGGCCATATCCATTTACTATTTCACATTCTATATTTACTAAAAATGATAATTCTTTAACTAAGTAAGCATAACCGGTACACATGGTTTTTTTATCTTCTAACAGCCTTTTAAAAGTCGTTTTTAAATAGGCGTTATTCCATGTAATATACCCAAGACTATCGTTTTTGTACTTTTTTCGTTTTCTAAAAATTTTATTTTGTTGATTCATATCGGCTGTAATATTTTGACAAACCCATGTATAAATAGCTCTGAATTTTTCAACATCGGTTGGTAAATTAGATGTAAGCTTATGCGCTAAAAGCGGCAAATTATCCAAACTAGCACCTTTATTCATTTTAGCATTATAATCTGCTTGCTTAAAATTAACAGCTTTGAAATCTGATATTTGTGCCTGTGAAAGAGTACAGATAAAAACGACAATTAAAAAATACCGGATGGACATGCCTATTTGTTTTTCTTGGATTTGTAAACTTTTTTTACAGCTACTTTTCCCATTACGACACATGCAAAAGTGTCCATATTAACTTCCATTTCAATGGTGGGCGAGGCGGTTTCATTATTAATAACAATGGTTCTGGAGCTATAACCTATAAAGCTAAAAATTAGAACATCGCCTTTTTTTAATTTTTCAGGAAATTCAAATTCACCATCAAAATTCGTTTGTGTCCCAATGGCTGTGTCTTTAAGAATAATGTTGGTGCCTGGTAGCGGTAAGCCATTTTCATCTAAAACAGTTCCTTTTACGCTAATGTTTTTTTCTTGATGGATATCTTTTACCTCTGAATTGGTATCCGTTGTATCGGTTTTCGTGTCTTGTGCTTGAGTAGCAGTGAAACTAAAAAAAGAAAGAATTGCTAAACCTAAACCTCCAATGAGATTGCGCCTTTTATTGGTTTTAGGAATGTGATTAAATGAGTTCAATTGAGCGGAATTAAATCTGCCGCATGTATTTTGTGTGCTTTTCAATTTGAAATAATTGATAATAGCTTCAGGTTTCATGTTGGTAAAATCAATGACTTCTTTTTCACAGGAATTACAGAATCCTCCTGCTTTTGTAGGTGAAAAGTTATTGTAATTTTCAGAACACGGTGACTTAATACTGACGTTTAGTTTGTTTTTCATGATAGTTGTTTTTATGATTACATTTCAAACCTAGCGGTTTATTAGGAATCTAGAAACAGCCAATGAGACAACTCTGTTTTTGGATGCGTAAAACTAACCTTCTGGTTAGGGTACAAAAAAAACCACTTCCGTTAAGAAGTGGTTTTAAAATATAAATTATTTAGCTGTAATGCTTATTTTAATAATTCATAACTACGTTTAATAAAGTTTGTTAACTCTTCACCTTTCAATAAACCTTGAGAGAGTCGTGCTAAATCCAAACTTTGTGTAATTAAGCGTTCTTGCTTTTTCTTGGTTTTGGTTTCTAAAATTTCGCCTACTAAAGCGGAATTTGTATTCACCACCAAATTGTACATGTCTGGCATGCTACCAAACATTTGCATGCCGCCTCCACCTGTTTGCTGCATTTCTTTCATACGTCGCATAAACTCGGGTTGCGTAATCATAAATGGTGTAGAGTCACTATCCATAGCTTCCAATTGTACCGAGAATTTCTCCTGTGGAATCACTTCTTTTAACACGCTTTCTAGTGTTGCTTTCTCGTCGTCTGATAATTTCGAAATGGTATCTTCATCTTTCTTAATTAAATTATCAACATGATCAGCATCCACACGTGCAAATGTGATATTCTCTTTGCTGGATTCTAACTTCTGCATTAAATGCGAAATGATAGGCGAATCTAATAACAACACCTCATAACCTTTGGCTGTAGCCGCTTCAATATAGCTGTGTTGCGCATCTTGATTGGATGCATATAGAATAACCAACTTACCATCTTTATCGGTTTGCTTGGCTTTAATGGCGTTGAATAATTCGTCATAGGTAAAATATTTACCATCTACAGTTGGGTATAATGCAAACGCATCGGCTTTTTCAAAGAACTTCTCTTCAGAAAGCATTCCGTATTCAATAACAATTTTAATATCGTCCCATTTTTTTTCAAAATCTTCACGATTACTGTTGAAAAGGGATTTCAATTTATCAGCCACTTTACGCGTGATGTAAGACGATATTTTCTTAACAGCACCATCCGCTTGCAAATAACTACGCGATACGTTTAATGGAATGTCTGGCGAATCAATTACACCACGTAACATGGTTAAAAATTCGGGTACAATTCCTTCTACATTATCGGTAACATACACCTGATTTTGGTAGAGTTGAATTTTGTCTTTTTGAACGTTTAAATCGTTCGTCATTTTTGGGAAATATAAAATTCCCGTTAAATTAAACGGATAATCTACATTTAAATGAATGTGAAATAAAGGCTCTTCAAATTGTGCTGGATATAATTCTCTGTAAAACCCTTTGTAGTCTGCATCCTCTAAATCTGCTGGTAATTTGGTCCATGCTGGATTTGGGTTGTTGATGATATTATCAACCGTAATTTGTTTGTGTGGTTCGGTTGTTTCCTTACCCTCTTTATCGGTTGTTGTTGCTGGTGTAAAATCTGGATCGTTTACTTCCTGCGTTCCAAATTTAATTGGAATAGGCATAAACTTGTTATACTTCAATAACAATGAACTAATGCGAGCTTCTTCTAAAAACTCGGTAGAATCGTCTGCGATATGCAAAATGATTTCGGTACCACGTTCTGTTTTGTCTGCTGCTTCTAATGTGAATTCTGGCGAGCCGTCACACGTCCAATGTGCTGCTGGTTCGTCTTTGTAGGATTTGGTAATGATTTCTACTTTTTCAGCAACCATAAATGCTGAATAAAAACCTAAACCGAAATGACCGATAATTCCAGAATCTTTAGCCGAATCTTTATACTTATCTAAAAACTCTTCAGCTCCAGAAAAAGCCACTTGGTTGATGTATTTTTCAACTTCATCAGCTGTCATCCCTAAACCTTGATCTGTAATGTGTAATTTCTTACCATCTTTATCAATTCTGACTTCAATTTGTGGATTTCCGTATTCCACAGAAACTTCACCAATACTGGTTAAATGCTTTAATTTTAAGGTAGCATCTGTACCATTACTAATTAATTCACGTAAAAATATTTCGTGATCACTGTATAAAAACTTTTTAATGAGTGGGAAGATATTCTCTACCGATACATTAATACTTCCTTTTGCCATAATTTTATTTTTTACAAATTCCTACGCAGGCAGGAATCTTATTATTTAAATTTTCTTGTGAATGAATAGTCAAAAAAAGTACCAAGTGTTAAAACGTGACAAACTGACATTTGCAGTATAAAAAAATGCCATTCTTTGTGGAATGGCATTTTTTATAATTGTTATTCTATGATTTAAAGTAAATGCTCAAATATATGTAGCATCTTTAATTATTTAGTTTTTCATTGGTTCTTCTGATGTCGTCACATCAGCCTTATTCTTCACATACCTCTCCAGCCATTCATCCTGTTCCCAAAGCATGTGTAAAATGGATTCTTTAGCAGAATACCCATGACTTTCTCTTGGTAACATAACCAAACGAACTGGTGCGCCTAATCCTTTTAACGCATTAAAATAGCGCTCACTTTGCAGTGGATAGGTTCCTGAATTATTATCGGCTTCACCATGAATTAATAATAAAGGCGTTTTCATGGTATCAGCATGCATAAAAGGCGACATGTTATAATACACTTCTGGCGCTTCCCAATAATTTCGTTCCTCACTTTGAAAACCAAAAGGCGTTAATGTTCTATTGTACGCACCACTTCTGGCAATTCCCGCAGCAAATAAATTAGAATGAGCTAATAAATTGGCTGTCATAAACGCACCATAACTGTGACCACCAACAGCAACGCGATCTCTATCAATATAACCCAAAGCGTCAACCGCATCAATAGCTGCTTTTCCGTTTCCAACTAATTGCTTGATAAAGGTATCGTTTGGTTGTTCATCACCTTCACCAATAATTGGGAAAGCGGCATCATCTAAAACCACATAACCTCTGGTTACCCAATAAATAGGTGAACCGTAATATGGATAGGTAAATTCGTTAGAACTGGATGTATTTTGACTCGCGCTACTTTTATCTTTAAACTCACGTGGATACGCCCATAAAATCATTGGGTATTTTTTACCTTTTTCATAATCGGTAGGTAAATATAAAGTACCTGATAATTCCAAGCCATCATCTCTTTTATACGTAATCACTTCTTTTTTGACGTTTTGAATACTCTTAAATGGGTTTTCAAACGTGGTTAAAGCGGTTAAACTGTTTTTCTTTTTAATATTTCGGATGTAGTAATTCGGGAATTCATTTTTCGATTCTAGTCGCACTAAAAATGTTCCATCTTTGGCATCTAAAGCCGAACTAATACTTTCTACTTTGTCGGTTAAGGTGGACTGGTATAAACGTGTGGTTTTTTGGGTTTCCAAATTCATTTCGTCTACAAACGGGAATTTTCCAGCATCGCTATAACCATCACCAATTAAATAGGCTTTATTATTATTATTTACATCTAAAACGTATTCGTTAAACGCATTTTTTGTCGAAACAAAACTTCCAGGATTGCTATACACATCTTGGTAATTTCTGTCAAATAAAACGGTAGGTTCTTGATTTGGGTTTGACGGATTAAACGCATACGTTCGCGAATTTCGTGTATTCCACCAATAATCATAAACAATAGCCATATTATCAGTTCCCCAAGTAATACCACTAAAACGATCTTTAACTTTTAAAAGCGATGTAATTTTGCCAGTAAAAGGTGCGTCTTGCTGAAAAACTTCATCACGAAAAGGGACCTCGTTTTCAGGATCGCCTCCATCTAAAACTTCAGCCCAATAGAGGGTTGCAGGTTTGTCATTTCGCCAGTTGAGGTCACGCATGCCTGTGCGTTCTGCCATAAACCCTTGTGGTAAATCTTCAATTAATGGTACTTTCAGCATACTTTTTACCAAATCGCCATTGGCTTTATAAATTATCGTTTCTGATGGGAATCTATAATAAGGTACCAAATACGAAAATGGCTTATCTATGGTTGTAATCATCACATAATTTCCATCTGGTGAAAACGATAAACCACGATACATGGCAGTCGATTTCCAAAGACTTGTGTTGCCATTTAGTGTTACTTTGTATAATTCAGAATGTGCTAATTGTTCAAAATTATGCTCGTCATTTGGATTTTTAAGTAAATCTTGATAGGTTCTATTTTGTGCTTTTACACCAGCTTCACTAACAGAAATTGTAGGACCTGTTGGAACCGCTTCCTTGGTATTAATTAACGCTTCTCTGTTTTTAGGAAGCATTTTAACTAAAAGGGCTTCGCTGTTTTTCATCCAAACAGCTGGATTGCCCATATTAGCATTTAATTTGGCGTCTGTCAGTTTTTTGGCTTGAGCCTTGTTGATGTCTAATAACCATAATTCGGCACCAGTAGAAACCGTATTAGTAAAGGTCATATATTTTTGATTTGGCGACCAGGAGAAGTTAGCATATCTGCCATCCGTAGGTAATCCCGAAACCGCTTTCGGGTTTCCAGTTTTATCATTTTTTACTTTGATATCTGTGTTATAACGGGTCCGACTCCCTATATTGGTGACTGGATTAATCCGTAAACCACCCAAACGCATTTCGGTTTCCGAGAGTTCTTCAATGGTTTTATACGCACTTCGGTATAGGAATACAATATTTTCGCCATTACTATCCATGCGAATACTTGGAGCAAGAGGCGCTTCAGCTAATTCTAAAATGTTTTGATGTGGTTTTTGATAGGTGAGATTTTCTTGTGCATAACCTGAAATTACAAATAAAAACAGGCAGCATGTCAACAATGATTTCATATTTAGAGGGTGTTTTAATGAAGCCTAAAGATACCAAAAACATTTTTGAAACCAAGGTGACTTGTCATGTGAAAACGCCATTTATTATGCGTGCATAACGAATACGATTCGCTTTTGAAAACTCTTACAAAGTAAATAGTTAAATTGCGCACTGATTAATCATGCAATTTCCGACAGGTAATTATTGGTTTCGGAAATTAATAACAAACAACTTTCAATGTATAATTCTAAAATAATCGGTTTAGGTCATTATGTGCCTGATAATGTGGTTACAAATGACGATTTGTCTAAATTGATGGATACTAACGATGCTTGGATTCAGGAACGAACTGGTATTAAAGAACGTCGTTGGGCTGTAAAAGGATCTGATGATACCACAGCAACCATGGGTGTAAAAGCCGCAAAAATTGCTATAGAACGTGCTGTAATTGATAAAGATGATATTGATTTTATTGTATTTGCTACCTTAAGTCCAGACATGTATTTTCCAGGTCCTGGTGTGCAAGTGCAGCATGCTTTAGATATTAAAACCGTTGGAGCTTTAGATGTTAGAAACCAATGTTCAGGATTCGTATATGCGATGTCAGTTGCTGATAATTTTATCAAAACAGGCATGTATAAAAACATTCTCGTTATTGGAAGTGAATTGCATTCTCATGGATTAGATTTAACAACGCGTGGGCGTGGTGTTTCTGTTATTTTTGGTGATGGAGCAGGAGCTGCTATTTTAACTCGTGAAGAAGATCCAAACAAAGGAATTTTATCAACGCATTTACATTCGCAAGGCGAACATGCTGAAGAATTAGTATTGATTGCACCTGGCATGGGGAAACGTTGGGTGAATGATATTTTAGCCGATAATGATCCAAATGATGAAAGTTATTATCCACACATGAATGGTCAGTTTGTTTTCAAAAATGCCGTTGTGCGTTTTAGCGAAGTGATTATGGAAGGTTTAGAAAAAAACAACCTACCTGTGGATGCCATAGATATGTTGATTCCGCATCAAGCGAATTTACGGATCTCTCAATTCATTCAAAAGCGATTTAAATTAAGTGACGATCAAGTATTTAATAATATCCAGAAGTACGGAAATACCACTGCTGCTTCTATTCCAATTGCATTAACAGAAGCATGGGAAGAAGGCAAAATTAAAGAAGGCGATACCGTTGTTTTAGCTGCTTTTGGTAGTGGCTTTACTTGGGGAAGCGTGATTATTAAGTGGTAACTTAATTCCTTCGCAGGAAGGAATCTCATAATTAGAATAAAATTGATATTTTAATTTTGAAAATTTTAAAATATGCCAACAATTAGGTTGCAAACAAAAATAAAAGTCAAAAGAGAAATAGTTTTTGACCTTGCAAGAAGTATTGACTTACACAAAATTTCTACTGAACAAACCAAAGAAGAAGCAATAGCAGGAAAAACTAGTGGATTAATTGAATTAAATGAGAGTGTGACTTGGAGAGCAAAACATTTTGGTCTATATCAAAACCTAACTTCAAAAATAACCGCGTTTAATCGACCAATTTCATTTACGGATGAAATGATAAGTGGTGCATTCAAAGGATTTAAACATGAGCATCATTTTCAAGATTTTAATGGTGAAACTGTAATGATTGATATTTTTGATTATAAATCTCCTTTAGGAATTCTAGGTAAATTAGCAGACCAATTATTTCTTGAAAAATACATGACTGCTTTACTTACGGAAAGAAATCGAATAGTGCAGGAGTATGCTGAATCCGAAAAATGGAAAAAAGTATTAAATAATCAATAATCTAATTCATTCAAACCCATAAAAAAACCCGAAACATCACTGCTTCGGGTTTTCTCCTATTAACCAATTTAACTAACACTAAACTATCATTAAATAGTTTGAATGATTACTTAAAACTTATCACTTGCTTATATAGACGTAAAAAAGCTACTTTTATTTCATAGCTTTTCACTTTTAACTATCATTTAACAAAAACAAAGCAAAAACCCAAGGCTTTTACATCTTGGGTTTTCTGTATTTAATAGTCAAACACTAACACTAACCATCAACTATTAAGTAGACTATTAAATATTTATTTTAAATACCTAAATTGGCATATATTAATATAGACGAGTACATTTGAAAAACGTTACGCTTATTTTCGAGTTTAACGCTAAATTAACAGCTATGAGTAAAAAGACATTAGTAGTAGGTGCATCCTTAAAACCAAATCGCTATTCCAACATTGCCATTAATCGCTTGGTCAGTAATCAGCACGAGGTGGTGGCTTTCGGATTACGTGGTGGAACGGTTGCAGGTGTTGAAATAGATACCGAGTTAAAACCGTATTCAGACATTGATACGGTTACCCTTTATTTAAATCCGCAACGTCAAGTGGAATACTACGACTATATTATTTCCTTAAATCCGAAGCGTGTTATTTTTAATCCTGGAACTGAAAATCCCGAACTGTATAAACGTTTAGACGCGGCAAATATTGAAAGTGAAGTAGCGTGCACACTCGTTTTACTTTCTACGAATCAGTATTAAACCTAAATAGGTGAGGAGTCCGTTTACAATTAAAATTTCAAAGCCAATTTTGTAACCGTTAAATAATTCCGCTGAATACATATTTATAAAATAAGATAGGATTGGCGCTATTACAGCAATAATCCACACGTATTTGTCTTTTAATTCGGCTTTGGTTAAAATTCCAAAAGCGAATAATCCTAATAACGGTCCATAGGTATAACCAGCAGCTTTAAACAATTCCCAAATGACCGATACATCTTTAAAAAGCGAGTCAAAAAGAATGATGACAGCCACTAAAACGATGCTCACCATAATATGAACCCGTTTTCTTATACCTTTTTGTTTGTCTTCTGGTTTTTTATCTAATTCAATAATATCAATACAAAACGAAGTGGTTAAGGAAGTTAAAGCCGAATCTGCACTGGAATAAGCTGCAGCAATTAATCCAAGAATAAAAAATGCCGATGTAACTATTCCTATTTCAGGCATCATGGCAATGGTTGGAAATAAATCATCCTTGGTTGCTGTAATACCATTTTGTTGCGCATATTGGGTTAGCATTAATCCTAAAGCTAGAAATAATATATTCACAAAAACGAGTACAATACTAAAAACGACCATGTTTTTCTGGGCATCTTTTAAATTGCGGCAGGTTAAGTTTTTCTGCATCATATCCTGATCCAAACCCGTCATGGTAATCGTAATAAACATACCGGCTAAAAAGCTTTTTATGAAGAATTGTGCATCATTTGAATCGTCCATGAAGAAGACTTTACTCATAGCACTATCTTTCACATTCGTGTAGATTTCAGAAATACCGTTTAAATCTAAAGCGGTTGCTAAAAATGAAATGGTAACAACCACCGAAATTAACATGAAAAGTGTCTGCAAGGTATCCGTAAAAATAATGGTTTTAATACCGCCTTTAAATGTGTATAACCAAATAAGCGCAATAGTAATAATCACAGTTACTGGAAAGGGCATGCCTAAATTATCAAACACTAAAAGCTGTAATACTTTGGCAACCAAAAAGAGTCTGAAGGCTGCACCAACCGTTCGGGAAATTAAAAAAGCAACCGAACCCGTTTTGTAACTCGTGTTTCCAAAACGATCCCGTAAATAGGTGTAAATGGAGGTTAAATTCATGCGGTAATACAAAGGTAAAAGCACATAGGCAATTACCAAGTAGCCAAAAAAGTAGCCAAATACCACTTGCAAATATCCAAATTGTTTGGTTTCCACCGCGCCTGGAACTGAAATAAAAGTAACGCCAGATAAGGATGCGCCAATCATTCCAAAAGCTACTAAATACCAAGGCGCCGATTTATTCGCTTTAAAAAAGGCTTCGTTGGAATCCTCTTGCCCTGTAAAATAGGAGATCAGAATCAAAACAATAAAATATGCGGCAATTAAAAGAATAATCTGCGTTGGGCTCATATAGCTATAAAATGTAGCGCCAAAATACAAATTACCATTGTATATGCAATTCTTAAATGTAAAATCGTAAATTCGCGGCTATGGAATTTTCATCGAAACTTTTAGAGAAATCGGTTAACGAAATGTCGCAATTACCAGGAATTGGTAAACGCACGGCATTACGTTTGGTTTTGCATTTGTTGAATCAGCCTGAAAATCAAACGTTTCAGTTGGTAGATGCTTTAAAAACCATGCGTTCCGACATTAAATTTTGTAAAAGTTGTCATAATATTAGTGATGTGGAATTATGCGAAATTTGCGCGAATCCCAATCGGATTAGTGATGTAATTTGCGTAGTTGAAGATATTCGTGACGTCATGGCTATTGAAAATACCAGTTCTTTTAAAGGCTTATATCATGTTTTGGGTGGAAAAATTTCGCCTATGGATGGTATTGGTCCACAGGATTTGAACATTCAAACCTTGGTAGAAAAAGTAAAATTAGGTGATGTAAAAGAGTTAATTTTCGCATTGGGTTCCACCATGGAAGGCGATACCACCAACTTTTATATTTACCGACAAATTCAAGACTATAATGTGGTAACATCCACCATTGCTAGAGGTATTTCAGTAGGCAATGAATTGGAATATACTGATGAAATTACCCTTGGACGAAGTATTGTAAACCGCATTCCTTTTGAAGCATCCCTAAAATCGTAAGTATTTGAAACTATCCATAATTATATTAAATTATAACGTTCGCTATTTTTTGGAGCTTTGTTTAAAAAGTGTCGAAAAAGCAATTGAAGGCCTTGATGCCGAAATTATTGTGGTTGATAATCAATCGCCAGACACCAGTTGCAAGATGGTTAAAACCCTGTTTCCAAATGTAACATTAATTGAAAATCCGTCGAATGATGGTTTTTCAAAAGGAAATAATTTAGGCGTAAAACAAGCTAAAGGCACATATTTATGTATTCTAAATCCGGATACCATTGTCGCTGAAGATACTTTTAAAATACTGTTAGAATTTGCCGATAAACAAACTAATTTAGGAATAGTTGGCTGCCGACTTATGGATGGAACGGGAAGTTTTCTACCAGAAAGCAAGCGTAATGTGCCAAAACCCGCCGTAGCTCTTAAAAAATTATTAGGCAATCCGAATTCATATTACGCCAATCAATTGGGAGAGTATGAAACTGGTGAAGTTCCTATTTTTGTTGGGGCTTTTATGTTGCTTAAAAAAGACGTGTATTTAAAAGTTGGAGGTTTTGACGAAGACTATTTTATGTATGGTGAAGATATTGACTTGTCCTACAAAGTTTTAAAAGCAGGTTATAGCAATGTTTATAATGGTAGCACCACGATTATTCACTATAAAGGTGAAAGCACGTTGAAAGATGCCAATTACGCCAAACGTTTTTATGGCGCTATGCAGATTTTCTATAAGAAACACTTTAAGAGTAATGTGTTATTTGATGGTATGGTTTGGTTTGGTATTCGCGCAGCTTATTTCATGCGTTCAGAGCCAGAAGTGGTGAAAAGCAAACGGCAATCTTATGTTTTTTTAACCCAAGAGGCGACACATATTTTAGAAACGACTTTAGAAAAACCCGTTTCTTTAGTAAAAGAAGTGACTAATGTAGATCCTTTTACGGAAGTTATTTTTGATGCCAACACCTTTACGTACAAATCAATTTTTCAACATATTACAGGTTTAAAGGCTTACAAAGGTATTTCATTTAAAATTCTACCAAATAATTCCGATTTTATAATTGGTAGTAATAGTTCTAAAAATCGCGGTGAAATTCAACTATTAAAAAAGAATTAAATAATAAAACTGCAATGAATTTGATGATTTTTCATTAATTTTGCAGTCGAAATTAAAAAACATACGGTTTAGTTACAGATATGGCAAAATTTGAATTAAAACTCCCGAAAATGGGGGAAAGTGTAGCAGAAGCAACCATTACATCTTGGTTAAAAGAAGTAGGTGATACTATTGAAGCAGACGAAGCAGTTCTGGAAATTGCAACGGATAAAGTGGATAGTGAAGTCCCTAGTGAAGTAGATGGTGTCTTAGTTGAGGTCTTGTTTAACGTGGACGATGTAGTTCAAGTTGGTCAAACCATTGCTATCATAGAAATAGATGGTGGTTCTGGCGCAGTTGAATCAGCTCCAAAATCAGAACATACAAAAGAATCGGCTCCAGTAGCAGAAGTTTCTAAAACAGTAACAGCAGCTCAAGAAGCTGTAGAACCTGTTGCATCTTCAGATGATCGTTTTTATTCACCGTTGGTGAAAAACATGGCGACTAAAGAAGGCGTTTCACAAAGTGAATTAGACGCTATTTCTGGAACAGGTAAAGATGGTCGTGTTACGAAAAACGATATGCTTGGGTATTTAGAAAATCGTTCGGCAGCTCCAAAAGCACAGCCAGCGCAACAAGCAGCTCCAAAACAATCAGAAAAACCAAAAGCAACTCCAGTAATTGCTTCAGGTGATGATGAAATAATTGAGATGTCGCGAATGGGCAAATTGATTGCGCATCACATGGTAGAATCGGTTCAAACATCTGCTCATGTTCAGAGTTTTATTGAAGCTGATGTAACCAAAATATGGAATTGGCGTAAAAAAGTAAAAGATGGATTTATGAAACGTGAAGGTGAAAACTTAACGTTTACACCAATCTTTATGGAAGCAATTGCTAAAGCGTTACGTGATTTCCCAATGATGAATATTTCCTTACAAGGTGATACCATTGTTAAAAAGAAACATATTAATTTAGGTATGGCAGCGGCTTTAGGCGATGGTAACTTAATAGTGCCTGTAATTAAAGATGCAGACCAGTTGAATTTAGTTGGAATGACCAAAAAGGTAAATGATTTAGCCAATAGAGCTAGATTAAACCAACTGAAACCAGACGATATCCAAGGTGGAACCTATACCGTTACAAACGTAGGAACGTTTGGTAGTATTATGGGAACACCAATTATTAATCAGCCACAAGTAGGTATTTTAGCATTAGGTGCTATAAGAAAAGTACCAGCAGTTGTTGAAACACCTGAAGGCGATTTTATAGGTATCCGTTACAGAATGTTCTTATCGCATTCTTATGACCACCGCGTTGTAAATGGTGCTTTAGGAGGTCAGTTTGTAAAAGCCGTTAAAGATTATTTAGAGGCTTGGGATTCAAATAGAGAGATTTAAAAATCCCTTTGAAAAAAGGGATCTCAAAATATAATAAGCAAAAAGCACAATCGGAGGATTGTGCTTTTTTGGTTTGCAGAATTACAGTTCTACAGTCTCATTAACTATCGAAACAATAAATATGCTATAAGTGTTGAAATTCCGGAGAAAATAATTAGTCCAACTATTACATTAGACATGTGCTGCGAAATCATTTGATAATTGTCAGATGTTTTGTCAGCTGTCAAATATTTCATGGATTTTGGTTGGCCTATAATTTTATAAAAAAGAAATCGCAAATTTTTACCAAGTACATCAACAATAAAACCTCTAAAAAATAATTCAACAATTATATCCATTCGTAATCTTTAGTTTTTCGTTTATTTGAAATGTGGCTAATGTTATAAAATAAATTTATTGTTTTATTTCATCTTTTCACATTAATTCAAACTCCAAACCAAAGCCTTTTCTTTGGTTGCTCTAAAAATAGTATTGTGTTTTTCATTCGGTTCATCAGAATAGGTCCACGTTAAATTTTCAGGTGCTGCTTCTTTAAAAATCGTTTCAAGACTTCTGGTGTGTTTGGAGATGTCTTGAGCATCAGAACCTGCAAACCATAGTTTTTTATCTTCTTTAGGAAACTGGCTTAAATGATTTTTTGCTTCTTTTACTAAATTGAAATCGTTCCACCAAAGTGATGGATCCATCGCTATAAAAAAATCAAAAGCTTGTGGTTGTAGCATAAACGTTTCCATAACAAAAAGTCCTGCTAACGATTCGCCAATAATTCCTTTTTTATGGGTTGTTCTATATTTATTATTAATATCTGGAACTAATTCATCGGTTATAAACGCGCGAAAATTTTTGGCGCCATCGGTTAATGGGCAATATTCGGCATCGGCTTCTACTTCAGAAAAACCTGTTAAATCGCGACCTCTCTCCGTGTTTTCAATCCCAACCAAAATAAAAGGTGGAATCTGCTTTTCGGCAATAAGTTTGGCAAGTGTATTTGCAATGTGCGGGAAATCTTCTTTTATACCACCATCAGGCATATAGAGCACGGGAAATGATTGTTCTGAAGTTTCGTAAGTTGGTGGAACCCAAACATTAATTACGCGTGTTTCATTAACCGCAGTGGATTCTAAAGTAAAATTATCATGCGTGGGAATCGGGTCATTAGGTTGAGGACTGTTATTGCAACTCACACAGAAAATAAGCAAAATAATTGCCGAGAATAATTTAGTCATTTTTCGATTTTGTTAGTATTAGAATTTAAAGATAAAAATTTTATCTAATTCAGAAGGTAATTATGGGGATTCTCTTACACCTTTTAAAATCTCGGATTGCAATTCACCAGAATCAGAATTTGATGCCTTATGTAAAACTGAAATATCACCTGTAGATTCTAATACAACCGCGAGAACTTGGTCGAAATTTGTCACATTTGCTTCGCGTAATTTAGCTATGAGTTGCGATTTATGAATTCGTGCATGTTTTAAATTGGAATCCAAAATAGTGTTTCCTTTCATTAACAATAGAGGTTTGTTGGAGATTAAGGAATTTAGAGCAGGAAAACGTCGTTGTAAAAATGAAAATATAAATGTCAGCGTCAATAAACTGGCAATGGCAGTGGAGCCATGAGCAACCGTTGTGCTAGATGTTAGCGTTGCCGAAATAATACTACCAATGGCAATGGTAAAGGCAAAGTCGTAGGCCGTGAATTTAGCAAAAGAACGTAAACCAATAAGTCGGGTTAGAAATATAACAACTATAAACACTAAAATACTTGCTAAAAAGGTGATTAAAATGGGGTCGTTTATTTTGTAAATCCAGTCCATAATGTGTTATTTATTTTAGAATCAAAATTTACAGGTTTCAGTATTAATAAGCGAGTCACAATAAAAAATATGTGTGCTGTATTACTAAACGAGATTTCTTTTAACTCACGGCCTTTTTATCTTTTGTTTTAATAGTCATTTTACGTTTCCAATAAATAATATAAATAGTTCCTATTACTGTAGGTGATAACCATGCAATCAGATTATTTACACCAATTCCAGCAATAAAAAATGCTGTTATGGATGCTATTAAAGCGCCATTCATTTTGCCAAGATGCGCAATAAGCCAGGCGTTTTTGGGTTTGTCGTCATTGTTATAAAAGAGAAAATCTTTAATAGTTAACATGATGCCAAATCCGCCAAAAAACAAAAATAAAATACTCATCGTATTACTATTCGTAATTAAATAGATTCCAAAAGCAATCATAAATACAGAGAATAGGAGCATGGTGCCCGAAATGGTTTTATCAACCCAGTCGGCTTGTGTTTTGTTTTTGAATTTTAGTGCTCTGTTACCAGCTAGAACTAAATAAATGGTAAAGACACCTATTACAAATAGAAATACGTTTTCATGATTTGGCATCCATGAAATTGGAATAGAAATTAGCGAACTTGTAACCATGCCAATGGAAAACAATTTTCCCATTTGTATATGGAGTTTACTTCCTTTTTTAACTATAATACTACCTATTCCAGTTATAAGTCCGACGCCTCCAAAAAATGCATGAATATAAATGGCTATTTTAATGATATCTTCCATGTGGTTGGTTTGTTGATTTGTAAGTCAAAAATCATCTAAATAAAATGGTTCTCGAATTTTAAGGATCTCAACTGTTTCTTTTTATGGACGAGTTGTAATAAATGGTTATGTTAGCCTTTTTTAAAATTACTAATATGTTTAACTAAGGTTTATCAATTCCAAAAGGGCTTTTTTATTTATTCTATTTACCTTTGTGCAAAATTTATAATATGAAACTTAATCTTACCAAACCCATTTGTTTTTTCGATTTAGAAACAACCGGAATCAGTATCACTTCTGATAGGATTGTAGAAATAGCCATCTTGAAAGTCCACCCAAATGGAAAAGAAGAATCTACACGTTGGTTGGTAAATCCAGAAATGCCTATTCCGGCAGAAGTAACATCTATTCATGGTATTTCGGATGCTGATGTAGCAGATGCGCCAACGTTTAAAGAATTGGCGAAAGAGGTGAGTCAGATGATTAAAGATTCAGATTTAGGTGGTTTTAATTCTAACCGATTTGATATTCCACTATTAGCCGAAGAAATGTTACGCGCTGATATAGATTTTGATATGAAAAGTCGCGTGTCCGTTGATGTGCAAACCATTTTTCATAAAATGGAGCAACGTACATTAAGTGCTGCCTATAAATTTTACTGTAATGAAACTTTAGAAGGTGCACATACTGCAGAAGCGGATACCAATGCCACTTACGAAGTTTTAAAAGCGCAAATAGCAAAATATGACGAGCTGGAAAACGATACGCAGTTTTTAGCTGAATTTAGTTCGCGCAAAAAATTCGCAGATTTTGCTGGTTTTATTGCATATAACAAACAAGGTGAAGAGTGTTTCTCCTTTGGAAAGCATAAAGGTAAATTAGTAACTGAAATTTTAGAAAAAGAACCGGGTTACTTTGGTTGGTTGCTAAATGCTGATTTTCCATTGTATACTAAAAAAGTATTGACAGCTATTAAATTAAGAGCCTTCAATAATAAATTGGATTAGTCACTTAACACAAACGACTCACAGCTTAACAACAGACAACATCAATGAAACTCATATGCATTGGTCGGAATTACACCGAACATATTAAAGAATTGGAAAACGAAAGACCCACAGATCCTGTGGTATTTTTAAAACCTGATACAGCTATTTTATTAAAAAAGCAGCCATTTTTTATTCCTGATTTTTCTAATGACGTGCATCATGAGGTGGAAGTTTTGGTAAAAATTAATAAAGTAGGAAAGCATATCAGTGAGAAATTCGCCCATAAATATTATGACGAAATTGGTTTAGGAATCGATTTTACAGCTCGCGATTTGCAAGCGCAACTTAAAGAAAAAGGGTTGCCATGGGAGAAAGCAAAAGCTTTTGATGGTGCAGCAGTAATAGGTAATTGGTTGCCAAAAACACAGTTAGACGATATTAATAACTTAAATTTCGCTTTAAAAAAGAATGACCAATTGGTTCAAAACGGAAATACCAGTCACATGCTCTGGAAAATTGATGCGTTAATAGAATATGTCTCAAAATATTTCACTTTAAAGATTGGAGATATTATATTTACAGGAACGCCAGCAGGCGTTGGCAGGGTAGAACCCAATGATCAATTAACAGGATATATAGAAAATCAACAGATGTTTTCAATAACAGTAAAATAAATGGAACAACATTACAAATTATTTCGAGTTCGTGAATTAGCTGATGGTGATGAGGAATTTGTAGCAACTTTAGCCGCTGCATTTTTAGAGGAAGTCCCAGAGGATTTAGAGAATCTAAAAACAGCTGTAGCGACTAACGATTACTATTCCGCTTATCAAGCAGCTCATAAAATGAAACCTACAATAGATTTATTTGAATTAGGTGTTTTAGAAGACTTAATTGAGATTCAAGATTGGGGTAAATTTGAAAAAGCAAATACAAATGTTTCGGTTAAACTGGCTATTGTAGTCGGTGCTGTAGAAAATACGGTTGCCGAAATTAAAGCAGACTTCAATCTATAATGCAAGCAGAAATAATTACCATTGGTGATGAAATTCTCATTGGACAAATAGTTGATACGAATTCCGCCTTTATTAGTAAAGCACTCAATAAAATAGGTGTTTCGGTATATCAAATTACGTCTGTTCAAGATGATATTGCACATATCACCAAATCCTTAAAAGAAGCAGAAGAAAATGCTGATATTATCATAATTACTGGTGGATTGGGTCCAACAAAAGATGATATTACCAAGCGAACTATTTGTGATTATTTTCAAGATACGCTCGTTCCAAGCGAAGCCGTTTTAGACAATATTAAACACATCTGGAAAACCTATATTAAAAAACCATTAGCGCAAGTTAATATAGATCAAGCCTTGGTGCCATCAAAAGCAAAGGTGCTGATGAACAAATATGGTAGTGCTCCAGGTATGTGGATGGAAAGTAATGGAAAAGTGTTTATTTCGCTTCCAGGTGTGCCTTATGAAATGAAAGCACTCATGGAAGATGAAGTTATTCCAAAACTTCGAAAAACCTATCAATTCCCTTTTATCAAACATGTCACTTTGCTTACGTATGGTTTAGGCGAAAGTAATTTAGCCGAACGCATTGAAACTTGGGAAGATAATTTGCCAAGTTTTATAAAGCTCGCATATTTACCAGGATTGGGTCGTGTTCGTTTACGTTTGTCAGCTAAATCATTTGATAAAAATTTGGTGGAAACCGAAATGGAATCCCAAATAAAAGCGTTGCTTCCGCAGATCGAAGATATTTTTGTAGGTTTTGAAACCGACGATTCTATTGAGGCCATAATCGGGAAGCAATTAACAGCATTAAATAAAACCGTTTGTACAGCCGAAAGTTGTACAGGAGGTAAAATAGCGCAATTGTTCACCAAAAATGCAGGTGCTTCCAAGTACTTTAAAGGCAGTGTGGTGAGTTATGCTACCGAAGCTAAGATTGATGTATTACAAGTGCCAGAAGCCTTAATTAAAGCGCATTCTGTTGTTAGTGCTCCAGTTGTAGAAGCCATGGCAAAACACGCTCGGGAATTGTTTAAAACCGATTATGCAATTGCTACAACCGGAAATGCAGGGCCGGATAAAGGCGATTCAGATGCCGAAGTAGGAACTGTATTTATAGCAATTGCGACAAAAGACAGGGTGTATTCCGAAAAATTTGAGTTAGGAAACCACCGAACTAAAGTCATCATGAAAGCTGTAAATAAGGCATTTGAAATGTTACAAAAAGAAATTTTAAAAAAGTAACGATTTTAGTTTGTTGATATTATAAAGATTTACTAAATTTGCAGCCTGTTTTGAAACGTCTGTTTTGAAATAGTCGAAATAACACTTTTAAAGATAGAACAATGTCAAGAGTTTGTGAACTTACAGGAAAGAAGGCGATGGTTGGAAACAACGTGTCTCACGCAATGAACAAAACAAAGCGTAGATTTGATGCAAATCTAATTAAAAAACGTTTTTACCTTCCAGAAGAAGATAAGTGGGTAACCTTAAAAGTTGCTACATCAACATTAAAGACTATTAACAAAATCGGAATTACTGCTGCTTTGAAAGAAGCAAAGGCAAAAGGGTTTATTAAGTAATAGTCTTATTATAAAAAAAGAGTACAATGGCAAAAAGAGGCAATAGAATACAGGTAATATTAGAGTGCACAGAGCACAAGGAGTCTGGACAAGCAGGAACTTCTAGATATATTACAACAAAGAACAAAAAGAACACACCAGATAGAATGGAGATTAAGAAATTTAATCCAATTCTTAAGCGTATGACAGTTCATAAAGAAATTAAGTAATTAGAGACTTTACGCAAGTAAAATTTCAAAAAGCATTTAAACATGGCAAAGAAATCAGTAGCATCATTACAAACGGGATCTAAAAGATTAACAAAAGCTATCAAAATGGTAAAATCTCCTAAAACGGGATCTTACATGTTTGTAGAATCTGTTATGGCTCCAGAATTTGTAAGTGATTGGTTAGGGAAACAATAAGTTTACTAACGCTTTAAAATATTCAAGCTGCTTTCGTATATCGAAAGCAGCTTTTTGTTTTATCTTTATAAGCGAATGACAAAAGTGCAGTCTATTAATTTAGGCAAGACTTTTGGTAATCAATTTATATAGAAATTAACAACCATGAGTTTTTTTAAAAAAATATTTTCTTCAGAAAAAAAAGAAACCCTAGACAAAGGTTTAGAAAAATCTAAATCGTCGTTTTTAGGAAAGTTGAGTAAAGCCGTAGCTGGAAAATCGAAAGTGGACGATGAAGTTCTCGATAATCTAGAAGAAATCCTCGTCAGTAGTGATGTTGGTGTTAATACGACTTTAAAAGTTATAAAACGTATTGAAGCGCGTGTTGCTAAAGATAAATATTTAGGAACCGATGAATTGAATACTATTCTTCGCGAAGAAATTGCTGGACTTTTAAGTGAAACGAATTCAGGTGATGAAACCGAATTTACCATTCCAGCAAACAAAAAACCGTATGTTTTAATGGTTGTTGGTGTAAATGGTGTTGGAAAAACAACCACAATTGGAAAACTTGCTTATCAATTTAAAAAGCAAGGGCATAATGTCGTTTTAGGTGCTGCAGATACCTTTAGAGCTGCTGCCATAGAGCAACTTCAAGTTTGGGCAGATCGTGTAGATGTGCCAATGGTACGCCAAGATATGGGTTCAGATCCAGCTTCTGTAGCTTTTGATGCTTTAGAATCTGGGGTGAAACAAAATGCCGATGTCATTATAATTGATACAGCCGGACGTTTACATAATAAAGTCAATTTAATGAATGAGTTGACCAAAGTTAAACGCGTCATGCAAAAAGTAATTGGCGATGCACCTCATGATGTATTGTTGGTTTTAGATGGCTCAACTGGGCAAAATGCTTTTGAACAAGCCAAGCAATTTACAGCTGCAACCGAAGTGACATCTTTAGCCGTGACCAAATTAGACGGAACTGCCAAAGGTGGTGTGGTTATTGGCATCTCCGATCAATTTAAAATTCCTGTCAAATATATTGGGGTAGGTGAAGGAATAGAAGATTTACAAGTATTTAATAAATATGAGTTTGTAGATTCGTTTTTTAAATAATCAAACACCTCAAACTTAATAAACACTAGGTTACCTTAAAAGTGATTCTCCACTGTCAAACCGAGCGCAGTGGAAGTTTTAAAATTCTGACACAGATAACATTTCGACTGCGCTCAATGTGACATCTAAAGTGTGAATTACTTATTAGAAATCTTTTTTTCATTTCAATTATTTATAACGGCATTAATCTTATCCCATAATTCTGCATCAAATGTGGATAATCCAAAATTGCTTTCATCTGAAGACTCTCCCATTCTTACAATAACTAAATCCATACTTGGAACAATATAAATTTTTTGATCATTCTTACCCAGTGCAGCAATCATATCAGTTGGTGCATTTGGAATAAGTGATCCAGAAAATGTAAACTGTGTCTGTGGTAAATGGTAGGTTGAATTCCCATTCAGCCACCATAAATATCCGTAAGCTTCATTAATGTTTTGAGATGTGTTTGTAGCATTATTTATATAGCTTACTGATAGAATTTGAGTATTGTTCCAGTTTCCATTAGCAAACATAAGTAAACCAAAACGTGCCATACTGCGTGTATTACTCCAATACACATTTGAATTATTTTGAGCTATCCATTGACCAGACATGCCAATTTTTGTTTTTAAATTTGAATTAAAATATGAATCCCAATTGCTGCTACTTGCGTTTTCTATAATGTTTTGAAGATTAACATATACATTGTGGTATGCCCAACGTGTGCCTGCATCTGCTATGTATTGTAAGTTTTCCGGTGAAATATCTTCACCTAAAGTATCATCAAGTCCAGAAGTCATGGATAACAAATGCTGACAGGTAATTAAATTTTCTTTTTCTAATGGTAAACTTGTCCAGTTTACGCCTAAATAATCAGAAACACGATTTTCAACTGTAACTAAACCTGCATCTTGAGCAATTCCAAATGTAGCCGTTGTTAACGTTTTTCCTGCACTAGCCCAATACCAGGGTGATGTGGCTGTATGGTCATTAAAATACTGTTCAATAACTATTTTCCCATTATGAAGAATCATAAAACTTTTGCTGTTTTTTTCCACCAAAAAGTCGAGAAGAGGTGTCAATTCAGTTTCGTTCCAATTTAAATCTGATAGGGATTTTGTGTTCCATTCACTACTTGCAATTGGTGGAAAATAGATGGTATCAATTATTGGGTTTTGATTGGTATCTGCCGCGGTTTCTTCCGCAGAACAGCTAAAAACAATAAGTAAAAACATCACATAATAGAAAATAAAGTTGATTTTCATGGCTTTGTCTTTTGTATTGGACTGATAAATGGCATAAAGGTTTAACGCTTCATTATCAAATATTTCAAAAACCATTGTGTATCTTTGCAGCCTGTTAAAAAATAGGTACATTAATTAAAGAGATTCCTGTTTAATCAGGAAACGCTTATGAGAACAAAGACACTTAAAAAGAATAGAATCAACGTAGTAACACTTGGCTGTAGTAAAAATGTTTACGATAGTGAAGTTTTAATGGGCCAGCTTAAAGCTAGCGGAAAAGACGTGGTGCATGAGGAAGAAGGAAATGTCGTTGTAATTAATACTTGCGGTTTTATTAATAATGCCAAAGAAGAAAGTGTGAATACTATTTTAGAATTCATGCAGAAAAAAGAAGCAGGTGAAGTTGATAAAGTCTTTGTTACGGGTTGTTTAAGTGAACGGTATAAGCCAGACTTAATGAAGGAGATCCCAAATGTGGATCAGTATTTTGGAACGACGGAATTGCCAGGTTTGCTAAAAGCATTGGGTGCTGACTATAAACATGAATTAATTGGAGAGCGCCTAACAACGACACCAAAAAACTACGCCTATTTAAAAATTGCTGAAGGTTGCGATCGTCCATGTAGTTTTTGTGCTATTCCGCTTATGCGTGGAAAACATAAAAGTACACCTATTGAAAATTTAGTGACCGAAGCTGAAAAATTAGCAGCCAATGGCGTTAAGGAATTAATTCTTATTGCGCAGGATTTAACGTATTACGGACTCGATTTATATAAAAAACGAAATTTAGCTGAATTATTAGAAGCTCTAGTGAAAGTAGATGGTATTGAATGGATTCGTTTGCATTATGCTTTCCCAACGGGTTTCCCAATGGACGTGTTAGATGTAATGAAGCGCGAACCAAAGGTATGTAACTATTTAGATATTCCACTTCAACATATTTCAGATGAAATTTTAAAAAGCATGCGTCGTGGAACGACCAATGAAAAAACCACTAAATTGCTTAAAGCGTTTAGAAAAGCCGTTCCAGAAATGACTATTAGAACCACGCTAATTGTTGGTTATCCTGGTGAAACTGAAGCGCATTTTCAAGAATTAAAAGAATGGGTTAAAGCCATGCGTTTTGAGCGTTTGGGTTGTTTTACCTATAGTCATGAGGAAAACACACATGCTTTTAATTTAGTGGATGATGTACCAGAAGAAGTGAAGCAAGAACGTGCTAATGAGATTATGGAAATCCAGTCGCAAATTTCTTGGGAATTAAACCAGTCTAAAATTGGCGAAACCTTCAAAGTTGTTATTGATAGAAAAGAAGGTGAATATTTTGTAGGTCGTACAGAGTATGATTCACCAGACGTTGATAATGAAGTTTTAATCGATGCATCAAAAACATATCTAAAAACAGGTGAGTTTGCAACCGTGACAATCACAGAAGCGGCCGATTTTGATTTGTATGCTGAAGTTGCAGTATCTTAACGAACTATTTTTATTAGAACTCTAAGAAACTAGAGGCTAATGAAAAATAAATTAAAACACCACATATATCTGCAAGTGACGTCACTAAAGGCGCACTTGCCGTAGCTGCATCTATTTTCAGTTTTGTGAATATAAAAGGAAGTAATAGCCCAATAATACTTCCAAGCATGACATTTAAAACCATGGCTATGCAAACTACTACAATAACTTCTGGCGCTCTAAAACTTGCCACGGCTGCGATACTTACCGCCATAGTTATACCTAACATAAAAGATACTAATAGCTCTCTACCAATTAATTTATACCAGTCAGAAACTTGAATTTGACCTAAAGCTAAATAGCGAATCATGAGTGTGGCCGATTGCGATCCAGCATTTCCTCCGCTATCTATTAACAATGGTAAAAAGAAAACTAGCGCAACAAAGGACTGAATAACATCTTCAAAGTTTTCTAAAGCCGCTCCAGAAAAAATATTCATAAATACCAGAAGTACCAACCAGACAATTCTGTTTTTATATAAATTGAATATGCGTTCCTTCAAAGGGTTTTTACTCACGTTTTGGATAGATCCGAATTTATGGAAATCTTCTGTAGATTCTTCTTCAATAATATCCATAATATCGTCGAAAGTAACAATGCCCAAAAGCACACCTTCCTCGCTTAAAACAGGTAAAGCAACCCGATCGTAATTCTTAAAAACAGGAATGGCAGTTTCTTGGTCATCGAGTGCGTTTAAGGATGCAAACCGCTGATTAATTAGATTCTTTACAATATCATCTGGGTTTGCAAGAATTAATTCCTTGATCGTTATATCATCAATAAGTTTCCAATTCGTGTCAATAATATAAATAACGTTGAGCGTTTCAGAATCTTTGCCATGTTGTCTAATATGAGCAAAAGCTTCTTCTACGGTAAGGTGATCCCTTATGGCAACAAATTCAGGGGTCATCAATCGGCCAATACTATCTTTGGGGTAACTTAAAAGTTGGTTTGTAATTAACTGTTCTTCTGGCGATAGTTTTTCAATAAGTCGCTGGGCAATATTACCCGGTAATTCTTCAAAAAACGCTGTTCTATCATCGGGATTAATATCATTTAAAAGTCGCGTTAGTTTTTTAGAGTTTTCGGCTAAACCTTCAATAATTATTTCCTGTTCGGAATGGGGAAGAATTTTAAAAGCACCTTTAGCTTGTTGCCTAGAGAGTAATCGAAATAAAATTATTTTAGTTCCTTTGGTGGTATCTTCTACTAAAGTTGCGGCTTCTAGCGCGTCGAAATTTTTCATGGAACGCTTTAATGAGCGCCATTTTTTTTCTTTAATAAGTTGTAAAAGATCTGTTTTCGTCGCGAGCATAGATACAGGTTGCAATGGGTTTGTAAAATTAAGCGAGTTTAATTAAGAATGAGCTTGGATATAGTTTGTCATTTTTAAAAATTAATTTGAATAGAAAGAAAAAAAAATTACGATTTATCCAATTGCTTTTGAATTTTCTCAATAGCAGACTCAATAGATTTTTCAGGTTCTATAATATTATATTGTCCCCAAAATTCGGAATCAAGAAAACCAGAAACTTCATCAATTAGAATGCTTGATGGTCTTAAAATAGCGGATTTGTTTTCAGGTCTGGAATAACGTTCATCGGTATATTTCCAATTGGTAATAGCCATTTCGCTATTTAATGTATACAGATTATTAAATAATCGTCCTTTCCAATTCACTTTAAACGTCAGTACAATATTACTGTAACTGTAATACCATTTGCCATTGCTGTTTCGGTAATTTACGCGGTAATTAGCTTCAATAGGATACACTTTTACGCGTCTAGGTTTTCGTTTTACAAATAATTCGCTAGCCATGTCTTGATTTTCTACATTCAAACTATAAATAGCACTAGTTAGCGCGTAGTTTTTAGATTCAATATAAAGTTTGCCATAGTAAAGTGGGATTTGCAATTCGGGCTTTTGTTTGAAATTAACAACGTATACTAGCTGGTCGTTTATAACGGTTGAGGTGTCAAATGAAAAATCATAATGAATTAAATTATCTTTATTGAAAATGTATTGTGGGTACTTCATAATATCCACATATAAATTGTTAAATGGACCACCTTGAAGTTTTAAAGCCAGTGTATCAAGTTTTGAGTAATTAGTAGTTTTTCGTACTTTAATAATCTCAACGGCATCCTGTCTATTTGTGCTGTTTGGTTGTTTGTAAATAGAAACAACGGCTTCAGATAAGGATGCGTTTTGGCGTCTTTTTTTTATGGTTTCCCTGTAAAAACCTGTCATTTCTAAACCAGATTCTACATAATTATCTTCTTTTCGCTCTAACATTAAACGCACTAATATTTCAGCGCTTTTTGGTCTGGAAATATTAACTTCATCAAGAGGTGTAAATGTTGGGTCTAGAGAAATAGTGCTGTTTTCTATAATTGTAGTAATCAGTATTTCCTTTTCGGCATAGCCTAAATAGGTAATTGAAATGGAACGATTTATATAATCTGAAGGTAACTTTAATATGTAATTACCTTCCGTATTGGAAATGGTTGCAATATTAGAATCGGAAACTAATAAATCTGCAAATACCAATGGATCGTTAGTCTTGCTATCAATAATTTTGCCGGTTATTTCAATTATGGAGTCGTTTTCTACTTGTGAAAATCCTGAAACAAACGTTCCAAGTATCAGAAGAAAACTGAAATAATACTTTAAAAATAGTAAGGGTTTCATAGTTGAATAAATATAACATAAAAGTTACTTAAAAATCATGAAATCAACTATTATTTGGTATTCATATATTTCAATTTCATGCAATCTAATTAAAAATATAAACCATTATTACCCATGAATCGTTTCTGATTTCCCGTAATTCTGAATCACTTCCGCTTCAAAGTCAATAAGTTCTTTCCAGCGCTTGTCCACATCCACATCTTGGCCGTATTTTCTAGCAAAACCAATAAATAGGGTGTAATGTCCAGCTTCACTAATCATTAATTCATGATAAAATTTAGCCAATTCAGGATCATTAATATTTTGAGATAACACTTTAAAACGCTCGCAACTTCTAGCTTCAATCATCGCAGAAAATAAGAGTCTGTCTACCATAGCTTGAATGCGACTACCGCCTTTATTCATGAATTTATAAAGCTCGTTTACGTAACTGTCTTTGCGCTCGCGACCAAGTTTGTAACCGCGTTTCTTTATAATGTCATGAACCATTTCAAAATGTTCCAATTCTTCTTTTGCTAAAGCTAATAACTCGGTTACCAAATCCGTATATTCCGAATTAAGCGTAATTATGGTAATAGCATTTGTGGCTGCTTTTTGTTCACACCACGCGTGATCGGTTAATATTTCCTCCAAATTCGATTCTGCAATATCAACCCAACGTGGATCTGTAGCTAACTTTAATCCTAACATAAATACATTTTTGGTAAATATAAGCAATCTTTCTAGTGCTTGTCTGTATATATTTTAAGTTATTTTTAAGACTAGAAAACGTATCTTTACTTTTTTAAAAATAGCAATACCTAACTATGCCAACCCACTGTATTCCGTTTAGAGACACCAACTATTTTTCGCCATTAATTTGTGATTATTTAGATGAAAAATCTGCTTTAAAACCCTTCTATAATAGGTTTCCGAAAACGGATAATTTTCAAGATCAAATTGCTGAAAAGAAAGCGTCTTTTAGTAAAGCGTCACGAATGGTTTTGGTTGCAAGTTTAAATGAACAATATAAAAACGCGAAAATATCTCCACAAACGCGTAAAAATATTGATGCTTTACAAAACGAAAACACCTTTACGGTTACAACAGGACATCAGTTAAATATTTTTACGGGTCCGCTTTATTTCTTCTATAAAATTATTTCGACCATTAATTTATGTGAAGAATTAAAAGCAGCAAACCCAAAACATCATTTTGTGCCTATCTATTGGATGGCAACGGAAGATCATGATTTTGAAGAAATTAATTACTTCAATTTTGATGGAAAAAAAGTACCATGGAATCGGAAGGCTTCTGGGCCAGTTGGCGAATTGGATTTAGAAGGTTTTAAATCTGTTTTTGAGATGTTTTCAAAGCAACTTCCTAAAAGTAAAAATAGTGATAAATTAATCGAGCTTTTTCAAAATAGCTATATAGCAAATACGAATCTAACCGAAGCCACACGTTATTTGGTAAACGACTTATTTGCAGAATTTGGATTGGTTATTTTAGACGGAAATGATAAAAATTTGAAGAAAGAATTCATTCCTTATATTAAAGAAGAACTTATTAATCAGTCGTCTTTTGAAAACGTTTCGAAAACCAATGAAAAGCTAAACTCACTATCAGAAAACTATAAAATTCAAGTCAATCCACGTGAGATTAATCTGTTCTATATTAAATCTGGTTTGCGTGAACGCATTGTAGAAATTGACGGTGTTTTTCAGGTTTTAGAAACAGAAATTTCATGGAATAAAAAGCAACTACTTGAAGAGGTTGAAAATCATCCGGAGCGCTTTAGTCCAAATGTTATTTTAAGACCCCTATTTCAAGAAGTGGTTTTACCAAATCTCTGCTATATTGGAGGAGGTGGTGAATTGGCATATTGGTTTCAATTGAAGTCAAATTTTGAAGCTCAAAAAATTCCATTTCCCATGTTATTATTGCGGAATTCGGTGTTGCTAACGACTACCAAACAGCAAGAGAAATTAGAAAAACTAGGTATAGAAAATAAAGATCTGTTTTTAAAACAATCGGATTTATTAACGAAAGTAACCAAAGACATTTCAAAAATCAAAATCGATTTTTCGGAACAAAAAGAACATCTTAAAAAGCAGTTTGAAGATTTATACCAATTGGCAGAACAAACCGATAAATCCTTTAAAGGTGCTGTTTCGGCTCAAGAAACAAAACAAATAAATGGATTAGAACATTTAGAAAAACGCCTGCTAAAAGCGCAAAAGCGAAAGCAATCGGATATTTTACAGCGTGTTAAGATTTTGCAAGATGAATTATTTCCAAACCAAAGTTTACAAGAGCGTCAAACCAATTTTTCCTCCTTTTATTTAGAGTTTGGAGACCAATTAATTCAACAGTTAATGGTAAATTTGCAACCGTTGAAAAACGAGTTTATAATATTAAATTTAGAGTAATTCATGCATAAAATTGATATGGAGCTTATTGAAATGACATTAGATGTCATGAAATATGCTATTGGTAGAATTTCATCTACCGAACACCCAATAGGGAAGCCTAAAAAATACGAAGAACTAAAAGCTATTGTTGGCGAAACGGTTACAGAAAAAGGTGTTGGAGGTGAATACGCTTTTAATTTATGGAAAGAGCATTTGTCCAAAGCTAATGTGCCAGTAGATCATCCAAGAAATTTGGCATTTGTTCCAGCTTCACCAACGCGAGCAGCAATTATGTTCGATTTGGTAACGTCAGCTTCTAGTATTCACGGAGCCTATTGGATGGAAGGTGCTGGTGGAATTTTCTGCGAAAATGAGGCCATGTCTTGGATTGTTTCTTTAACAGGTTTGCCAAAAGGTGCATTTGGCGTCTTTACAAGTGGTGGAACAGCAGCTAACTTATCAGCAATTGTTACGGCTCGCGAATTTTGGCGTCGTGATGATACCTACAAGCGCGAAAAAGGCTTAATCATCACTTCTATTGGAGCACATTCGTCTATAAAAGCCATGGCAAAAGTAGCTGATGTGGATATTTTATTGGTGGATACAGAAGAACGATTAACAGGGGACGATTTACGAAAAACCATTGATGGTTTAAACTTTCACCAACGCAAACGTTTATTTGCGGTTGTAGCAACTGGTGGAACAACGAACGCAGGAATCATTGATGATTTAGAAGGTGTTGCCAATGTTTGTGAAGAAGAAAATCTATGGTTTCATGTAGATGCGGCTTATGGCGGTGGTGCCTTAGCAGCCGATTCGGTAAGACACCTATTTAACGGTATTGAACGTGCAGATAGTATTACAATTGATCCTCATAAATGGATGTTTTCACCTTATGATTGTGGTGCCGTTATTTATAAAGTACCCGAATTAGCTAAAGAAGCACATTCCCAACAAGGATCTTATTTAGATATTTTTAAAGATGAAGGTGCGCATGGGTTTAACCCAACGGATTATCAAATTCAATTAACACGTCGCGTACGTGGTTTACCTTTGTGGTTTTCACTAGCTACACATGGAACAGATCGTTATAAACAATCTGTAGAACGTGGTTTGGAATTAGCCCAGCTTGCGGGAAGAATGATTGAAGCGAATCCAAATGTGGAATTGGTAAGAGAACCAAGTTTATCATGTGTATTATATAGACGTATTGGTTGGAAACCTGAAGATTATACAAATTGGACCTATGAAAATCATGAAAAAGGATTTGCATTAGTAACGCCTACCAAATGGAAAAATGGTGATACATTTGAAACCGTTTCCCGTTTTTGTTTTATCAATCCGGATACAACAGAAAAGGATATTCAACTGATTTTGGAATCCATGAATTAATTATTCAAAAAAGTCCAACTCATAAATAGCTATTCATAAATCAATTGTTATTTTTGCACATGCAACACAACAACGTATTAATATTAGATTTCGGTTCGCAATACACACAACTAATTGCGCGTCGCGTTAGAGAACTCAACATTTACTGTGAGATTCATCCGTATAACAAAATTCCAAACAATTTAGAAACGTTTAAAGCTGTTATTCTTTCAGGAAGTCCAAATTCTGTAAGAGGAGAGGCGGTTTTACACCCCGATTTAAAGCATATTCGTGGTGAAAAACCCTTGCTAGCCGTTTGTTATGGTGCGCAATATTTAGCGCATTTTTCAGGAGGAGAAGTGGCACCTTCCAATACACGTGAATATGGTCGTGCTAATCTATCGTTTATAAAGGAAAAGGAAGATTTCTTTCACAACATATACCAAGGTAGCCAAGTTTGGATGAGCCATAGTGATACCATTAAAACACTTCCAGAAAATGGCGTTTTATTAGCCAGTACAGAAGATGTTAAAAATGCAGCTTACAAAATTGAAGGTGAACAAACCTATGCTATTCAATTTCACCCAGAAGTATATCACTCCAAAGACGGGAAACAATTACTAGAAAACTTTTTAGTCCATATTGCTCAAGTAGAACAAGACTGGACGCCACAATCGTTTGTAGAAGAAACGGTTGAAGATCTTCAGAAGAAATTAGGAAATGATCGGGTTGTTTTAGGATTGTCAGGAGGTGTGGATTCATCGGTTGCTGCTATGTTATTACATAAAGCAATTGGAAAAAATCTCTATTGTATTTTCGTAAATAACGGATTGTTACGTAAAAATGAGTACCAAGATGTATTAGATCAATACAAGGATATGGGACTTAACGTAAAAGGCGTAGATGCTTCGGCACGTTTTTTGGATGCACTAGCAGGATTAAGCGATCCAGAAGAAAAGCGTAAAGCTATTGGTCGTGTGTTTATTGAAGTTTTTGATGATGAAGCTCATGAGATTTCTGATGTAAAATGGTTAGCTCAAGGCACCATTTATCCAGATGTAATTGAAAGTGTTTCGGCAACAGGAGGTCCAAGTGCCACGATTAAAAGTCACCACAATGTTGGTGGATTACCCGATTTTATGAAACTTAAAATTGTGGAACCCTTGAAGGCTTTATTTAAAGATGAAGTCCGTCGTGTAGGTGCTTCCATGGATATGGATAAAAATTTATTAGGTCGTCATCCGTTTCCAGGACCTGGATTGGCTATTCGTATTTTAGGCGATATTACAGCTGAAAAAGTACGTATATTACAAGAGGTTGATGCAGTTTTTATTGGTAACCTTAAAAAGTGGAATCTGTATGATAGCGTATGGCAAGCAGGTGCTATTTTGTTACCTGTTAATAGCGTTGGAGTAATGGGTGATGAGCGTACGTATGAAAAATGTGTCGCATTAAGAGCCGTAGAAAGTACCGATGGTATGACAGCCGATTGGGTAAATTTACCTTATGAGTTTTTACAAAAAACATCAAACGAGATAATAAATAAAGTAAAAGGCGTTAATAGAGTAGTGTACGACATTAGTTCAAAACCACCAGCAACAATTGAGTGGGAATAAACGAAATGTCACTTCGCGTGATTTTTGAGGAACTAAAAAATTGTATCGAGAAGTTGGGCGTTACCACAAGGGTCGCGCTTTACACTTAAATCTTTTTATATCGCTTATATTTATAAAAAAGAATAAAAAGGATAACGTTGCAATCGCTAACGCAACGCTGAACGTATATAGATTATGAAGAAACTATTTTGCATTTTAAGCATCCTAATCCTGTTTGGTTGTGGCTCCACATCACAAGCACAAAATTATAAAACACATAAGGTAAAAGCCGGGGAAACTATAGAGGCTATTGCTAGACAATATCAACTAACACCTTTTGATATTTATGCATTAAATCCGGATGCCAAAAAGGAATTAAAAACCAATACGGTTTTAATTATTCCAAATAAAAAAATAGATCAATCAGCTCCACATGCCGCTATTGAAAAGGAATTAACAGGATTTAAAACCCATAAAGTAAAGCGTAGAGAAACATTATACAGCTTGTCTAAAGAGTATGATGTGGAACAAGACGAAATAAAAAAACACAACACCTTTTTATATGCCAATAACTTGCGTAAAGGCGATGAAATAAAAATACCTGTTTATAAAAAAGTGTTTACGGTTACTCAACCAGAAGAAACAGCCAAAACATATACCGTTTTACCAAAAGAAGGAAAATGGCGAATTGCCTATAAATTTGGAATAACAGTTGCCGAATTGGAAGCGTTAAACCCTGGAATGAATCCTATTCTACAAGAAGGCGAAGTTATAAATGTGCCAAACATAGGAGATACAGAAGAGAAACCTGTGGATAGTCAATATTCATATTATGAGGTTTTGCCAAAAGAAGGTTTCTACCGTCTTAAAGTAAAATTGGGTTTGGAGCAAAGTCAGTTGGAAACTTTAAACCCTGAATTAGTTGAAAGCGGACTGAAAGTAGGTATGATTTTAAAAGTACCTTATAACGCCACTGTTGAAGATGAAAACATAAAATTAGAAAGTACTGATTTAACAAATTCCATTTCAAGCTACAAACAGAAACATATAGCTATCATGTTGCCGTTTAAACTGAATCGAGTCAATGTAGATTCAGTTGCCGATGCGAAAGCACAAATTAAAAAAGATCCGTTTTTAAACACGTCATTGGATTTTTATTCAGGTGTTGTTGTGGCTTTAGATTCGCTTAAAAAACTAGGCGTTAATTTAAAAGTAGATGTTTACGATACTAAAAATATGGTAAGCGAAGTGTCCACGATTTTAAACGAAAATAATTTTGACGATGTTGATGCCGTTATTGGTCCATTAATGTCGAGTACTTTTGAAAAAGTGGCCTCCCAACTACAGAGTCGTAATATTCCGTTAATTTCACCTAATTTAAAAGATTTAAAGCTTTCAGATAATGTTTTTCAAACCATGCCTTCGGAAGAGTTGCTAAAGGCTAAAATTGTTAATTACGTAAAGAAAGATTCTTCAATTAATCAAATTATCATTATTGCAGATCAAAGTCGTGTGAAAGTTTCTAACGATTTAAAAATTCATTTCCCAACGGCTTCGCAAATCTATTCTCGAAAAGATAAAGAACAAAAGGATGCATTTTATATTTATGATACGGATATTATTTCAAAACTTAAACCTGGTAAAAATATCGTGTTTTTAGAAACATCTAATCCAGGATTCGTATCTAATGTGACTAGTAAATTGAATTCTTTAATTTCTAAAGATCGAAAAATTATTTTAGCAACCACCGAAATGGGTAGTGCTTTTGAAGATGATGAGGTTTCAAACTATCACTTATCTAATCTGCAATTAACATTTCCAGCTATAGCCAAAACTTATAATGAAGATGATAATAATAATTTTGCTAATAACTACCTCAAGCGGTTTGGCGTAACACCAAATAAAATTGCCGTTCGTGGTTTCGATTTAACAATGGATGTTGTCTTGCGTTTGGTAAATTATGATGATCTTTATGAATCCGTAAATCAAGCACCATTAACGGAATATGTTGAAAATAAATTCGCCTATAAAAAGAAATTATTTGGAGGTTACTTTAATGATACGGTGTATTTGGTGAAATATGAAGATTTAAAAATCGTAGAGATAAAACAGTAATAAATATGACAGCAACCGTAACGTATTTAGGCGATTTACGCACAGAAAATACCCACGTAAATTCAGGAAACACTTTTGTAACTGATGCGCCAGTTGATAATAATGGCAAAGGCGAAGCATTTTCGCCAACCGATACTGTTGCTACCGGATTAGCTAATTGCATGATGACGGTTATGGGAATAAAAGCCCGAGATATGAATTATGATATGTCAGGAACCAAAGCAGAAGTAACAAAAACTATGGCTTCTAATCCACGTCGTATCTCAAAAATTGAAGTGGTTTTAAGTTTTCCAAATCCAGCAGATAACAAAACACGTAAAATTTTGGAACACACAGGCAATACCTGCCCAGTACATTATAGTTTACATCCCGAAATTGAAAAAGTTGTAGTATTCAACTGGAAATAGAACGTCATAAACATGGAGCCAGACAGAGAGTTTCTTATAAAACTCGCGCATACTAAAATGCCTTATGGCAAATATAAAGATCGGTATTTAATTGATTTACCCGAATATTATGTGGTTTGGTATCAAAACAAAGGATTTCCGAAAGGTAAACTAGGCGACATGCTACAATCCGTTTACGAACTAAAATTAAATGGACTTGAAGAATTAATTCATAATATTAAACGCAATTTCCCGAAACGGTAGTTTGCAGTATTCAGTTTCATAAATTTACTTACAGTTTTACAACTTCGCGTCTTCGGGGGATAATTAAATGTTCCAGTATTCAGTTTGGTGTAGCATTATTTAGTCATATAACCTTATGCTCCATTTTTGCGCCTTTACGTATTCGTGAGATTTATTAATAAACAGAAGAACTTTACAACATACAAGCAAGTAATTCGACATCCTTTATTCATATCATAATTATTTATCTAACCATTATAAAAGTTATCAATTTCTAGTTACACTCCAATTTCAATAAGAGCGAAGTTACATAAGGCAACCCATATATTTTGATTATAACACATTAACATCACATTTCCACAACAAACAACTCCTCGACATACTGCAATACAACAAACATCTCCACAACTTATTTCCCCTTCAATTTCATTTCAAAAAAAACTCCGAAACACCCAAACTATTAAACTTAATATTGTAAATTTGCAGGCGTTTAACAGCGCAACATGACAACTACAACAAAATACATATTTGTAACAGGAGGTGTAACATCTTCTCTAGGTAAAGGCATTATAGCAGCCTCTTTGGCGAAACTCTTGCAAGCTCAAGGATACCGTACAACCATTCAGAAATTAGATCCTTATATAAACATAGATCCAGGAACATTAAATCCGTATGAACATGGCGAATGTTATGTAACGGATGATGGTGCAGAAACCGATTTAGATTTAGGTCATTACGAGCGTTTTTTAAACGTACCAACCAGTCAGGCTAATAATGTTACTACGGGACGTATTTACCAAAGCGTTATAGATAAAGAACGTCGCGGTGAATTTTTAGGAAAAACGGTTCAAGTAATTCCTCATATTACCGACGAAATCAAGGAACGCGTTCAAAAACTTGGTAATTCTGGTAATTTTGATATTGTGATTACTGAAATTGGTGGTACAGTAGGTGATATTGAATCCTTACCATACATTGAAGCCGTGAGACAATTACGTTGGGATTTAGGTGAAAAGAATGGTTTAGTTATTCATTTAACCTTGGTGCCGTATTTATCGGCTGCTGGCGAATTGAAAACAAAACCAACCCAACACAGTGTTAAAACACTCATGGAAAGTGGTGTTATGGCAGATATTCTTGTTTGCCGTACAGAGCATGAACTCCCAATGGAATTACGTAGAAAATTAGCGTTGTTTTGTAATGTTCGTGAAGAAGCAGTCATCCAATCTATTGATGCATCTACAATTTATGATGTTCCTAATTTAATGCTGAAGCAAGGTTTAGATACCGTTGTTTTGAAAAAATTAGGATTGGAAAGTCACGCTCCTGATTTAACCCGTTGGAATGAATTTTTAACACGTCTGAAAAATCCAAAAACCGAAGTAACCATTGGTTTAATTGGAAAATATGTTGAGTTACAAGATTCATATAAATCCATTTTAGAAGCCTTTATTCATGCAGGTGCTGAAAATGAAGTTAAAGTACATGTAGAACCTATTCATTCAGAATATTTAAACGCGGATAATATCCATGCGAAACTATCACATTTGAATGGTATTTTAGTAGCGCCAGGTTTTGGTGAGCGTGGTATTGAAGGAAAGATTGACGCTGTAAAGTATGTACGTGAAAACAATATGCCATTTTTCGGAATTTGTTTAGGCATGCAAATGGCAGTCATTGAATTTGCTAGAAATGTGATGAATTTAAAAGATGCCAACTCAACTGAAATGGATCCGAAAACATCAAACCCCGTAATTGGGTTAATGGAATCGCAAAAGGATGTCACAGAAAAAGGTGGCACCATGCGTTTAGGCGCTTGGACTTGTAATTTGAAAGCAAATAGTATTGCGCACAAGGTTTACAAATCCAATTCTATAGAAGAACGTCATAGACATCGTTACGAATTTAACAACACATATAAAGAACAGATTGAGGCTGCAGGAATGGTAGCTACAGGGATTAACCCAGAAACTAACTTGGTTGAAATTGTAGAAATTCCAGAACATCCATGGTTTGTTGGTGTGCAATATCACCCTGAATATAAGAGTACGGTTGCTAATCCGCATCCACTTTTTGTAGCTTTTGTTAAAGCTGCTTTAAAACATAAAAACAAGAATAAAAGTGCCACTATGGCATAAAAATAATTTTGGATAGTTTTTTGTAAACAGCATAAAACTATTTATTTGATAATTTTTATAAGTGTCCTTTTTGAAATATATCGATAAAACGCATTATTATGCCATCGGTAGTTTTAAAATGACAACCAATTTAATATATGGAACAAAAGAAATTTGACCTGAATTCGATAATAGGGTTTGTCCTAATTTTCGGAATATTAGTGTACATGATGTACGCCAACCAGCCAACTCCAGAGGAATTAGCGGAACAAGAACAAGCAAAACAAGAGCAAGTTGAAGCTGAAAAGCAAGCTCAAAATCAGAAAGAAACTGTTGTTACAACTGCTGAAGATTATTCAGTAACCAGCGCACAAGATTCTACACAACTGGTAGCATTACAGAATAAATTAGGTGCTTTTGCTTATTCTGCAAGCTTGCCGTCTGCAAAATCTAATGAAACAGAAGTGAAAACGGATGTACTAGATTTAAAATTCAGTAATAAAGGTGGTTACTTATCTGAAGTCAAATTAAAAAAGTTTGTCGATTTTGATTCCATTCCAATTTATCTTATAAAAGATGGGAATACGGATTTTAATATCAATTTCGGTACAGCTGATAGTCGCATTCTAAATACTAAAGATTTATATTTTGAGCCAACAGTAACTAAAAATGGTGAAAACACGGTAGTTTCTATGAAACTTAAAGTGTCTGCAAATCAGTTTTTAGAATATCGTTATGAAATTCAACCAAATGATTATATGGTTGATTTTACAATTCGTTCTCAAGGCTTAAGTAATGTTATTAATAGTTCGCAACCCATCAATCTAGATTGGCAATTACAAACTTATCGTCATGATAAAAGTATCAGTTATGAAAATCGTTACACGCGATTAACATACCAATATGAAGGTGGTAAAATTGATAAATTAAGCCCAACAGGTGAAGATGAAGAAACAGAAGTTGATGTAAGTTGGTTGTCGTACAGACAGCATTTCTTTAGCAGTATTTTAACGTCAAAAGTGCCATTAAAATCAGTTCAATTCAATTCTACCGACTTGGTGGAAAATGAAGAAATTGATACGGTGTTTACAAAGGCGTATCAAACGAGATTTGCTTTAGAGGCTAATGCTGGCGAGTTAAATCAAGAATTAGGTTTTTATTTCGGACCAACAGACAACAAAGTTCTACACAAATATGATATTGGTCTAGAAGATAGTATTCCATTTGGTTGGGGAATCTTCGGTTGGATAAATCGTTACGTTTTTGTGCCATTATTTGCATTTTTAGCAGGCTTTTTACCCTATGGTGTCGCTATTATTGTAATGACCATTTTAATAAAATTCCTGTTATCATTTGTTCAGTACAAGCAATTCTTATCTCAGGCGAAATTAAAAGTTTTAAAACCAGAATTAGATGCTATTCGTGAGAAGCATAAGAATAATAAAATGAAAGCGCAGCAAGAAACAATGGCTTTACAAAATAAAGCAGGCGCAAGTCCGTTGAGTGGTTGTTTACCAGCTTTAATACAGTTGCCAGTTTTCTATGCTTTATTCCAATTTTTCCCATCGGCTTTCGATTTAAGACAGAAAAGTTTCCTTTGGGCAGACGATTTATCATCTTATGATATTGTAGCCAATTTACCATTTACCATTCCGTGGTATGGTGATCACGTCAGTTTATTTCCAATATTAGCGTCTATTGCTATTTTCTTCTATATGAAAATGACAACAGGACAGCAAATGGCATCGCAACCAACCCAAGAAGGTATGCCAGATATGGCTAAACTAATGAAGTACATGATTTACTTATCACCATTAATGATGTTATTCTTTTTTAATAACTATGCATCTGGTTTAAGTTTGTATTACTTTATTTCCAACTTGATTAGTATCGGGATTATGTTAGTTATTAAAAACTACATTCTGGATGAAGATAAAATTCATGCTCAAATTCAGATTAATAAGAAGAAACCTAAAAAGCAAAATAAGTTTCAGAAGAAAATGGCTGATATGATGGAGCAAGCCGAACAACAGAAACAAACGCAAGAAAAGCGTAAGAAGTAAAAGAAAAATCAAGCTGCCTTAATTGGCAGCTTTTTTGATATAACAAATTCTATATTTTTTCGTTTAGACATTTAATACACAGTTTATAATTATGAAACAGATACTTTTTGTTTTAGCACTATTTATGGGTTTTATGAGTTTTGCTCAAACACTCAATCAGTTTGATGCCAATGGCAAACGAGACGGTAAGTGGAAAAAGAATTTTGAAGGAACAGATGTTGTTCGTTATGAAGGCGCTTTTCAACATGGAAAGGAAATTGGCGTGTTTAAATTCTATAAAAATATTAAAGGTGAACCCGTTTTGACTGCTACACGTGCGTTTAATCCAAATACAGACACGGCAAAAGTGACCTTTCTTGGAAGTACAGGAAAAGTTATTAGCGAAGGGTTCATGCGAGATAAAACATACATTGGCGAATGGAAGTACTACCACAACAATGGAACGCAAATCATGACTTTAGAACATTATAGTAATAAAGGACTGCTAGAAGGTGCGCGATATGTTTATTACTTAAGTGGGCAAGTTGCTGAAAAAACGCTTTATGAAATTGGAAAGCTACATGGTAAAACATTAGGGTATGCCGAAAACGGAACTGTTATTAAAGAACATCACTATAAAATGGGCAATTTACACGGAGAAGCTAAATTTTATGATGAAGCTGGAGGCTTATTAGTTGAGGGTTCTTATCGTAATGATCAGAAGCATGGAATTTGGAAGTATTATGAAAATGGTACTTTAAAGGAAGAAAAGGACTTTACGCCAAAAACTAATAATCCGTATAAGAAGTCTAATTAAGAATTAATTACATAAAATATAAAAGCTCCTTAAAGATTTAAGGAGCTTTATTTTGTTAGGTATGCATTTGTAATTTTTAGCTATTAATCAATCAAAATGGGGAATACCTAAACATAAGGACTGCAATCTAAGTAATATATTCTTTAATTCAAAATGGAGCTCAATATTTTAATTGTAAAATTTCTCCTACTATATCTTTACTGATTTTATAAAAAAAAAGCTGTTCTAATTAAAGAACAGCCTCTCTCTTTCAAAGCAATTTTAATCAAATTTATAGTGTTCAAAAAGTTGATCACTATAATACGTTACTATTATAAAGGTGGTAAAACAACCTTGTCGATAGCATGAATTACGCCATTGGAAGCTTGAACATCAACAGCAATTATGTTGCTTACTCTGCCGTTTGCATCAGTTAAGGTTGCACCACCAGTAATATTTGCTGTTATGTTTCCGCCTAAAGTACCAATCGTCATGTTATCCATTAAAGCACTTGATCTTACGTTTGCACCTGCAACCGCATGCATATCTAATGTAGCTTTTAAAGTTGCTTCTGGAATATCAGCTAAACCTGCAACATTTAATTCCGTTAGCAAATCGCCAAAGGCTGCATTAGTTGGCGCGAAAACAGTAAACGGAGCAGGAGCTGTTCCGTTTGGAGTAGAAAGCGTTCCTACATAATCAAACGTTAAATCATCTCTTGTTAAAGCTGCTACTAAAGTTTCAAAAGTAGGATCAGCTAAAGCGAAATCTACTACAGTTGGTAATCCGATAACCGCATCCACTGCGTGAATAACACCATTTGTTCCCACAACATCTGCAATAGCAACACTTGAAATTCCATTAAATTTAACACCATCTGCAGTGTTGAAATATAAGCTCATAGCGTTGTTTCCAGCACCAGTTGCGCTAGTTGTTGTGTAACCTGCACCCATATCTACTAAATCTGTAGAAAAAGTAGCACCTGCTAATACATGGTTTAAAAGTACTTGCGATAATACATCCGTTGGTACATCACCTAAACCAGAAAAACCGTTATCCGCTAAAAAGTTAGCGAAAGCTGTGTCCACTGGTGCTAAAACTGTAAATGGTCCATTTCCTTGTAGTACAGAAACTAAATCACCATCAGCAGCACCTAAAGCAGCTACTAAATTGCTAAAGCTAGAGTTTGCAAGTGCGTGATCTACCACATCTGGTAAGCCAATAACACCATCAACTATGTGAATGATTCCATTAGAAGCCGAAATATCTGCTGTTGAAACAGATGATACGTTATTAAAACGCACATCGCTATTAGCTGTATTGAAATATAAACTCATGCTTGCTCCACCTGCACCTGTTGCATTGGTAGACGCGTAACCAGAACCTTGGCTTACTAAAGCTGTTGAGGGTACAGATCCCGAAATTACATGGTTTAAAAGTATTTGTGAAAGTACATCTGTTGGTACATCATTTAAGGAAGCAAATCCATTAGCTGATAAAAATGCAGCAAAAGCATCATTATCTGGTGCTAATACGGTAAATGGTCCCGATCCTTGTAAAACTGAAACTAAATCCCCGTCTGCGGCTTGTAAAGCAGCTACTAATGAACTTAATTCTGGAGTTGCTATCGCCAAATCTACAATGTTGTTTTGTTGAATAGGTGGCGTATAAACGTCGTTATCATCATCACTACTACAGGATGTGATAAATAAGACTACAAGTAGTGTAGCCGAAAATCTTTTTAATGCTGTTAATGTTTTCATCTTTTAAAGTTTTTTTTGTTTGTTTAGCAAATATACAAAAACATTAAACAAAATCCCTAATAATGTTTATTAAATTTAACAAAAGATTAAACAAAATAATATTTAATCCTTCAATTTGCACAGGAATAAAGCAACAATAATTACATGATTTCCGTATCTTTGCACCCTATTATGGAAAATAAAAAACGTGTTATTGTCGGATTATCTGGAGGAGTAGATTCCAGTGTGGCAGCCTATCTTTTAAAAGAGCAGGGCTTTGAAGTTATTGGCTTGTTTATGAAAAACTGGCATGATGATTCTGTAACTATTTCTGATGAATGTCCTTGGCTAGATGATAGTAATGACGCCATGTTAGTGGCAGATAAATTAGGAATTCCCTTTCAGACAGTCGATTTAAGCGAAGAATATAAAGAACGTATTGTTGATTATATGTTCAAAGAATACGAAAGCGGACGCACGCCAAATCCAGACGTGCTTTGTAATCGGGAAATCAAATTTGATGTGTTTATGAAAATAGCTTTAGATCTTGGTGCCGATTTTGTAGCAACAGGTCATTATTGTCGAAAAACATCTTTTGATAAAAACGGAGAATTTGTTCATCAATTATTGGCAGGCGTGGATGATAATAAAGATCAATCCTACTTTTTATGTCAATTATCGCAGGCGCAATTAGCAAAATCGCTATTTCCTATAGGCGAGTTAACAAAACCGGAAGTTCGCGAAATAGCAACGAAACTGGATTTGGTAACAGCTGATAAAAAGGACTCTCAAGGTTTGTGTTTTATTGGAAAAGTGCGGTTGCCAGATTTTCTTCAACAACAGCTAAAACCAAAAGAAGGTGTTATTGTTGAAATCCCAAGCAGCTATTCAGAATATGAAATTACAAATCCGATTTTTGATTCTAAAGAATTGGAATTAGCCTATTTATCTAGAAAAGCGGATTATAACCTTACGGACGGAAAAGTAGTTGGGAAACACCAAGGTGCCCATTTTTATACCAAAGGACAGCGAAAAGGTTTGGCCGTTGGCGGAACCGTGGAACCACTATTTGTAATTGATACAGATGTTAACGAGAATGTGATTTACACAGGTCAAGGAAAAGCACATCCAGGATTATATAAATCGGCTTTATTTATAACAAATGATGATTTGCATTGGGTTCGTGAAGATTTAGCATTATTAACAGGGGAAACCATGAATGTTTTAGCACGTATTCGCTACAGACAACCATTAGAAAAAGCAACCTTATATCGTGTAGAATCTGGTTTATATATTGAGTTTTCAAACCCACAGTCAGCCATAGCTGAAGGGCAGTTTGCAGCTTGGTATTTAGCTGACGAGCTAATTGGTTCTGGCGTTATTTCATAAGAAATAGTCCAGTTTACAAAATTCCTGACGCTTTTGTAAGTTACTATATTTCAATTTAAAAACACAACATATGATGTCCAATAAAATCACCAAACTTTTTAATATTCAATACCCAATTATACAAGCTGGAATGATCTGGAATTCAGGTTGGCGTTTAGCTTCAGCATCTAGTAACGCTGGAATTCTAGGTTTGTTAGGAGCAGGAAGTATGTATCCAGATGTGTTGCGTGAGCATATTCAGAAATGTAAAAAAGCAACCGATAAACCCTTTGGTGTTAACGTACCTATGTTATATCCAAATGTGGAAGAAATCATGAATATTATTGTGGAAGAAGGTGTGAAAATTGTTTTTACGTCTGCAGGAAATCCGAAAACGTGGACAAGTTGGTTGCAAGAACGTGACATTACGGTTGTTCATGTGGTGAGCAGTGTAAAATTTGCCTTAAAAGCACAAGATGCTGGTGTGGATGCGATTGTAGCCGAAGGTTTTGAAGCTGGTGGTCATAATGGTCGTGACGAGACCACAACGCTAACATTAATTCCAATGGTAAAAGAACAGCTGTCTATTCCATTAATTGCAGCTGGAGGTATTGCCACAGGAAAAGCCATGTTAGCTACTATGATTTTAGGTGCCGATGCCGTTCAAGTTGGAAGTCGCTTTGTGGCGAGTGAAGAAAGTTCAGCACATCAAGCTTTTAAACAAATTGTTTTGGATGTAAAGGAAGGTGATACCCAATTAACGTTAAAAGAATTGGCACCAGTACGATTGGTTAAAAACAAATTCTACGACGAGATTCAGGAGCTTTATAAATCATCTCCAACACCAGAGCAATTAAAAGAACTCTTAGGTCGTGCGCGCGCTAAACGTGGTATGTTTGAAGGTGATTTGGAAGATGGCGAATTGGAAATTGGGCAAATAGCAGGACTTATTCACGATATAAAACCTGTAGCCGAGATTGTAAAGGATATGGTGGCCGAATTTGAAGAAGCCAAGCAGCATGTTCAAAAAATATAATTAGTATACCTTAATCAAAAATTTAAATACGTTTTATGAAATTAAAATTACTTCTATTATCTACCTACTTATTTAGTGTAGCCAGTTACGCACAAATTCAATTTCAAACTGATATTATTTCAGATAATTCTAATTATGGTTCTAGTGTTTCTGGATCTTTTGCCGCAGATTTAGATGGCGATGGCGATCTGGATGTTCTAACGTATTACTATGAAGGTAATTTTGTTTGGTATGAAAATAAACCCAATGAAGGCGGTTTAGTTGAGCCAAAAGTTATTCACCATAGTTTAAATGGCACTAATTCCAATTTTTTTGCTGTCGATATAGATAATGATGGTGATTTGGATGCTATTGCATCAGATGGAGATAATATCTTTTGGTATGAAAATGATGGTTTAGGTAACTTTAGTACGCAACATATTATAACGACAGAGGTTGAAAGTGTTATTTCATTGGATTATTATGATATTGATGGTGATGGCGATTTAGATATATTTTCGACATCTATATTTGATGACAAAGTTGCTTGGTACGAAAATCTTGATGGTCTTGGTGGATTTGGTTCTCAAATAATTATTTCTCAAGCAGCATCCGTTTTTACGGGAACTATATTTATTGAAGATATGGATGGCGATGGTGATGGCGATATATTGGTAAGTAATAACGGTCTTGTTTGGATAGAAAATAGTGATGGAAATGGCACATTTACAACCGTACATACTATTACTACTGAAAATACCAACAACTTCTTTCCTGTAGATTTGGATGGTGATGGCGATATGGATATTGTATTTCCAGATGGGTATGATGATGTTGTTAGGTGGTATGAAAACACAAATGGATTAGGAACCTTTGGCTCTAGTCAATTTATTGGTCTTGTTGATGGTGATATTAATTACGTTTACGCTGGTGATATTGATGATGATGGCGACGTTGATGTTTTAGCAGATGGTAGAGGTGTATTTTATTATGAGAACGATGGTAGCGAAGATTTTGGTTTTGCAAATAATATATATACCTATTCAAGTATCTCTAACGCAGGAAGCATTTACGCAGCAGATATAGATAATGATGGCGATCTAGATGTTTTGTCTAATGGAAACGTCAGTACAAAATCTGGATTAGCATATAATGAGTTTGATCAAACTACTAGTGATTTTAAACCAGAACGATTTTTAAGTGAATTTGTAAGTAACCCAATTGAAGCGCTTGCTGCTGACATGGATAATGATGGAGATTTAGATTTTTTAGTTGTTTCAAATAGAGATAATAAAATTTCATGGTTTGAAGACATTGATGGTACTCAAAACTTCGCAGAACAACATGTTATATCTAATTCAGTCTATGGTCCAAGGTCTTTAAAAGCTGAAGACATCGATAATGATGGTGATTTGGATGTCATTGTAGCATCTGAAGTTGGAGATAAGGTAATTTGGTTCAAGAATCAAGGTGATGGAACTTTTGGATCTGAAACCATTATTACAAACCTTACTGATGCACCTCACATGATTGCTATTGACGACATGGATAACGATGGTGATTTAGATATCATTTCCGCATCAAACCGTGACGATAAAATTGCCTGGTATGAAAATGAAGATGGATTAGGAAGTTTTGGTGTTCAGCAAGTCATTTCTACAGAAATAAATGGCGTTATAAGCGTTTATACTGGTGATTTTGATACTGATGGCAACATCGATTTATTTGCGTCTGGCGGCATTGACAGTGTGGTTTCATGGTTTAAACATACAGATGGGCAAGGGAGTTTTGAACCTATGGTTGTAATTGCATATGGTATGTATCAGATCAATTCTATGGATGTCGGTGATATTGATGGTGATGGCGATTTAGATATCCTAGTTGGAAGTAGTAGTGGTGGAACCGATCTTTCATGGTTTGAAAATTTAGATGGTAATGGTCAATTTCACTATGCTAATGAAATTACTAATTCTGCAGCAGCTGTCGTCAGTTTGGCAGATATAGATAATGATGGCGATTTAGATATTGTAGCAACAACTTCCAATTTTGTCTCATGGTATAGAAACCAAGATGGATTAGGTAATTATGCTAGTGGTTCTAGTATCATCGTGGCTTCTAGATATGATAAATCGTTTCATGTAGTAGATATGGATTTCGATGGCGATATGGATTTGATTTCCACAAGAGAAGAAAATGACCAACTGGCATATTCGAAAAATTTAGGTGTTGTAGGAAATGAAATTAATGGAACTGTTCAAGTAGATGTAAACGGTGATGGTTGTGATGAATTGGATGCCTATTATCCAAATATTATGGTGGTTGCTAATAATGGTTCAACAAGTTTTGGAACCTTTACGCGCAATAATGGTTCGTATCAAATACCTGTAAATTCTGGTAACTTTACAACAACTATAGCAGGTGGTTTACCATCTTATTATACACCAAATCCAGAAACTTATACGTTTAATTATTCAGGAACAGGAAATGTTGAAACGGCTAATTTTTGTTTAGAGCCCAATCAGCAAATTAATGATTTGAATATTAGTGTATATCCAATTACTCAAGCCAGACCAGGATTTGATGTTAGGTATAGAATTGTTTATAAGAATTTAGGAACAGACCCGTTGAGTGGAACTATTAACTTCGCATTTAATGGTGCTATGCTTAATGTGGTAAGTGCTAGTGAAACCATTTCTAGTCAAACAGCCAATATGTTGAATTTTAATTATTCGGATTTAAACCCTTATGAATCTAGAAATATAGATGTCATTTTTAACGTTTTACCACCTCCAACGGTTAATATTGACGACACTATTGCTTCAGAAGTAACGATAAATCCTATTACTGGAGATTTCACGGAAAACGATAATATTTTCACCTATAATCAAACCGTAATTGGTTCGTATGATCCTAATGATATAACCTGTATGGAAGGTGATGAGGTTTTAATAGATGATTCAGATGAATATTTGCATTATTTAATCCGTTTTCAAAATACAGGAACAGCATCAGCTATTAATGTGAAGGTAGAAAATATATTGGACAATAAATTGGATTGGACAACGCTTCAAATTGAAACAACAAGTCACACTAATCGGGTTCAAATTAAAAATGAGAATGAACTAGCTTTTATTTTTAGTGGTATTAATTTACCAGATAGCACGTCAGATGAGCCAAACTCTCACGGATTTATTGCTTATAAAGTTAAGCCTAAAAATGATGTTTTAGAAGGTGATATTGTATTTAACACAGCAGATATTTATTTCGATTTTAATGAAGCTATAATAACCAATACAGCAACAACTGAATTTGTTGGAACACTATCCGTTGCAGAAAACAGTCTCTCTAAATTTTTAGCGTATCCAAACCCAACAACTGGGGTTCTAAAGATTCAATCGAATACTGCCATATCTAAACTAGAAATTTATAACAATTTAGGTCAATCTGTTATGTTACAATTAAATACGAACGAAGTTGATATGACTAAACTGAAATCAGGTATTTATTTTATGAAGATTCAAGATGCGAATGGCAATCAAGAAATTATCAAAACTATAAAGCAATAACACACTTTAATTTAATAAAAAGCATGCCTACTTCGGCGTGCTTTTTTTTGCAATAAATACTCGGAAATTTAGGTGAAAACAAAAAGCTAAATACTACTTTTGCAAAATGGTTTTAAGCAACTACACAAAAGAATTTAAATACAACTGGCAACTGGCAGCTCCTGTCATGTTGGGCATGTTAGGACACACTTTTGTAGGATTTGTAGATAATATCATGGTAGGCCAATTAGGTACTGCTCAATTAGCTGCTGTGTCTTTAGGTAATAGTTTTATGTTTATTGCCATGTCTTTAGGAATTGGTTTTTCAACAGCTATTACGCCTTTAGTTGCGGAAGCCGATGCAGAAGGGAATTTTGCCAAAGGTAAATCAGCATTTAAGCATGGCTTGTTTTTATGTACATCTTTAGGGTTATTTCTATTTATACTGCTCTTATTTGCCAAACCGTTAATGTATTTAATGAAGCAGCCTTTGGAGGTTGTAGAATTAGCTATTCCGTATTTGGATTGGGTAGCCTTTTCGTTAGTGCCTTTAATTGTTTTTCAGGCATTTAAGCAATTTAGTGATGGTTTATCCATGACGCGTTATCCTATGTATGCTACAATTTTGGCCAATGTTGTAAATGTAGTTTTAAACTACGTCCTTATTTTTGGAAAGTTTGGCTTTCCGGAATATGGCATTGTTGGAGCAGCTTATGGTACATTAATCTCACGTGTGGTCATGGTTGTTTTCCTTTGGTGGATTCTTAAAGGACATAAAAAATCTAGAGATTATGTTACCAATATTAAAATATTTGTGTTGGATAAATTGGAGCTCAAAAAAGTGATCAATTTAGGTTCGCCTAGCGCTATGCAAATGTTTTTTGAGGTTGCCATTTTTACAGCTGCTATTTGGTTGAGTGGTTTGCTAGGGAAGAATGCACAAGCAGCCAATCAAATTGCTTTAAATTTATCCTCCATGACTTTTATGGTGGCAACGGGTTTAAGTGTTGCATCTATGATACGTGTTGGAAATCAAAAAGGATTGAAGAATTATTTTGAGCTACGCCGAATTGCCTTTTCTATTTTCTTATTAGGAATGATTTTGGCCGTAACTTTCGGATTGTTATTTTTTATCTTCCATCAGCAATTACCAAAATTGTATTTAGATAATTCGGATGTTTTAAATGCGGTTGATAATGCCGAAGTATTAAGTATAGCAGCCAATTTATTAATTGCGGCTGCCATTTTTCAAATTAGTGATAGTATTCAGGTGGTTATGCTTGGTGCTTTGCGTGGTTTACAGGATGTTAAAATACCAACCATAATTACCTTTATATCCTATTGGGTTGTTGGGTTTCCAATTAGTATTTACTTCGGAAGCGCAGAACGCTACGCTAGTTTTGGAATTTGGATGGGTTTATTAGCAGGATTAACAGTAGCAGCAATTTTATTATTTATCCGATTTAACTATCTTACCAAACGTTTAATTTTATCTAACAAGTAACAATCATATATGGAATTCCCAAAATTTTTATTAGGCGACAATACCGATTTTCCCGATGCTATTTTCGTTATTCATACCGATTTCCCTAGATTTATAATCAATTTAGAAAATGATGATGTAGAATGGTTGGAGGATTTTGATCAACATGATCAAAAAGAATTGGAGATGGAAGCTGAATCGTTAATCCAGCAAGCAAACGATTTTTATGATCGTGAAATTGAACGTTACGAAGATTAATTATGTTAGAACAATTAGTACAACTTGATACCGAACTTTTTCTTTATTTAAATAATTTAGGTACGACCTCTTGGGATGGATTTTGGATGTTTTATACCACCAAATTCTACTGGATTCCTTTTTATGCCGTTTTACTATTTTTAATATTCCGAACCCGAACACCTAAATTATTCTTAATTACCATTTTTGTTATATTCTTAATGGTTTTGTTTACTGATCAGATGACCAATGTATTTAAAAAAGTATTGGTTTTGCGTTTACGTCCGTGTCATGATCCTACTTTGGAAGGATTGGTTCGTTTGGTGAAGTCACATTGTGGAGGTCAATTTGGTTTCTTTTCTGGCCATGCTTCAAACTCTATGGCAGTTGCCGTATTTAGTGGCTTATTACTCCGTTTTAAGTACAAGTATTTTATATTTCTAATGCTTATCTGGTCGGCAGCTATGGGTTACAGCCGTATTTATATTGGCGTGCACTTTCCATTAGATGTTATTTGTGGAATGGCATTTGGCGCTATGTCAGGTTTTATGTTTTACAAATTAGATCTCTATTTGCAAAAACGTTTTGGCGTGCGATAATTACTTTTTAGTTAGTATGTAGTAATTGGCAAGGAGTCTTTCTTTATACTGTCGTGATTCTTTAGAAACCGTATTTAAATCGAACGTATTTATTTTTTCAATAGTATATTTTTCCTGAAGTGTATTGGAGTCTTCCGGGCTTATTCCAATAGCCAATAGCCCAAAATTGGATTCTTCTGGAAAGGTAATAATACCAGCATCATTTTTAATTGGTGTAATTTTTTGGCCATATTCCCAAATCATTTCAGGTGCTATATAATTGAATTGGTAGAGTTTTAAATCGCCAGAAATATCGGAAGTAATCGGGTGGAAGTCTACGCTATTCAACGCTTCCTTTAATGGTAAAGCAAAAAGGAGTAAACTAGCATAAAGTGCTGTAGAGCAAGCTATAACCATGCGTATATTCTTTTGTTTTAAGAATTTTAAAATGAAAAATCCCATGACAAATACGACAACTGACGCTAATATAAAATAGAACCAATAACCTGATAAGTTATCTTTTAAAAATACAAAAGCCAAAACAGGAAAGGCAATTCCAACAAAACCAATCAGTCCAAAGTTAAAATAGACAGGAATGGTTTCTCGTTTAGCCTTAAGGTTTTTAAATTCACGGATTAGGTAGTCTATATAAAAACTGCAGTTAATAGCTAAGGGAATTAAAACAGGCATTAAATACCTTGATTTCTTTTCAGGAATAAGTGACAGTAATATAACGGCAAAAATAGTCCATAAAAAACTAAATTTATAAGCTTTACGGTTTCTAACGCGGGTTTTCAAGTATGGGTATAATAAACTAACAAATGCTGGAATAGTCCACAAACCACTTTGGGTAAAGAAACTCCAATAATAATAAAATGGGCGCACGTTATAGCTGCTCCAATTACCTGTTTCTTTTTCTGCAATTGCTAAAAATGTAGCTGGATCTTCTAATCGCACATACAAATACCACCAACCACCAACAGTAATAGCTAAAATTAATATAAGAAGAACTGGTATAAATTTCGATTTAAAACGTTTGTATTTAAATGTAAACCCATAAGCCAATAAAAACGGTAATAATAAGGCGTAAAAACTAACAGGTCCTTTACTTAATATGGAGAAACCAATAAATACACTTGCCAAAAACGCTGATTTCCATTGTGTTTTTTCCGCTTCAAAAAAGCAAAATAAATAGTAAATAGCAACACACATAAAGCCATGCGTAAAAATATCCCAAGGAGCTTCAATCATAATCCCAATAACATAAAATGATGTGGTAACGATAATTGCAGATAAAATTCCGAAAGACTGACTTTGAGTGATTTTTTTAGATAATTTAAGAACAAAAACGGCAATTATCATAATAAATAGAACCGCAGGCAAACGCATAGCAAAAACACTTTTCACGCCAAAAATGGCAGCAGAAATAGCGGTAAGCCATGTTGGTAAAGGTGGTTTTTCATAACGGGCTTCACCATTCATGGTTGTGAGTAGCCAGTTATTATCGGTTAACATTTCACGAGCCGTAATAAAATTTCGTGCTTCCATAATAGTCACGTCCATAACATCTAAGTTTGGAAGCAGTACAAGTGCAATTCCAAAACAAATAAATAAAACGGGATATTTTTTAAGAAGGGGAAGCATATTTTCGGATTAAAATTAAATTCCTAATATAAATAATAGCACCCAGAATATGACCTGTAAATAACACAGGGTCTCTTCTGAAGATAGCATAAGTTAAAATAAGTATGGATCCAATTAAACTCAATAACCAAAAACCAAAAGGTAAAGTTGATTCTTTATGTTTTTCCGAATAGAGCCATTGATAAACAAAACGCAAGGTAAACACGACTTGTGAAACGATTCCTAACGTCAGTAGCCATGCGGGAATAGCTTCATTTTCAAAGAGTTTAACCACGTCTATTGTGTTGTTGTTAAAATAGAAAATGGCAATAAAGGTTGGCATCAATAATAAAAACCATTGCATGAATTTTGGATACTTCTGCCATTGGTTTTGTAATTGTAAATTCCGAATATATATAAAATAAGTTAAGCCTTGACCAAGCATAATGGCAAAATCATCACGTAAATACCCATATATAAATAGTAAAAAAGAAGCAAATAAACTTAAGGTCCAAAAAATGGTAGGCGTAATAACGCGCTTTTGTTTTTCAGAATATAGCCATTGAAGAATAAGTCGAGACGAGAACAATATTTGCGCTAAAAATCCAATGCTATATATGAGCCAATTACTCATTAATTGTGTTTCTCAACCGTATAATTAATATACTTTTTCTTCATCCAGAGATACGCAAAACAATCCATTAGCGGTCCAATTAAGCGATTCCAAACGCCAAACTTGGCTTCTCCCGCAACTCTTGGAAAATGTTTAACAGGTACTTGTATGATTTTTCCGTTTTGCAATAAAATCATGGCCGGTAAAAAGCGATGTAAACCTTTAAACATGGGGATACGCTTGGCATAATCTGTTTTTATTACTTTAAGCGGACAACCTGTGTCGTCCATACCATCTTTAGTAAACGCACGACGAATACCATTAGCTATCGTAGAAGACATGTTTTTTACAAAACTATCTTTGCGGTTTGCACGAACACCAGTTACCAAATCATAATCATTAATGTGCTCTAAAAGTACATTGAAATCCTTTGGATCGGTTTGTAAATCAGAATCAATATAACCTACCAATTCGGTATCTGCATAATCAAAACCAGCTTTAATGGCAGCACTTAAGCCACGATTTTCCTTGAAACTTATATATTGAAATTCAGGATGTCTTTTAGCAATAGCCTCAATATGTTGTTGACTGCTGTCTTTGGAGCCATCATTCACAAAAAGAATCTTTGTTTTTCTGCTGGCTATCGTAATATATTCTAATAATTCCTTTTCAACTCGTGGTAAATTATCTTCTTCATTATAAACAGGAACTATAATTGTAAACTGGTAATCCATAAAATTAAAGTTGTACTACAAATGTATTCTTTTTTATAGAATTCTAATCTTACAGAAAAAAAATGTTTCTTTGTAACAGAAATTAGATTTATGAAGATACTAGTTACTGGTGCAGTGGGATTTATAGGCTCGCATACAGCTGAACGTTTAAAAGAAATGGGACATGATGTAATAGGTGTGGATAATTTTTCACCGTATTACAGCGAATCTTTAAAGAGATTAAACGAAAAAGCTCTAAATAACAAAGGTATTCGTGTTTTGAAATTGGATTTGCGTTCAGATGATTTGAGCGAGAACTTACCAAAAGATATCGATTTTATTTTTCATTTTGCGGCACAACCAGGCATTTCTACCACATCAACTTTTGAAGACTATTTTACCAATAATATTATTGCTACAAAAAACTTAATAGACTATGCGTTACAATTAGAGGATCTAAAGTTATTTGTGAATATAGGCACATCGTCAATTTACGGGCTAGAAGCGACGTTTCCTGAAGATGTGGCACCCAAACCAGCCTCTCATTATGGGGTAACTAAATTAACTGCCGAGCAATTGGTGCTTCAAAAATCGCGTGAAAAACAATTGAAGTCTTGTTCATTGCGTTTATATTCTGTTTTTGGACCTCGAGAACGTCCTGAAAAAATGTATACCAAATTGATTGCCTGCGGATTTAATAAAGAAGCCTTTCCGTTATACGAAGGCAGTTCTACACATTTACGCAGTTTTACCTATGTGGATGATATTGTAGATGGTGTTGTTAGCGTTATGGACGCTATTGATGTTGTTGATGGTGAAATTATAAATCTTGGAACTGAAGTAGAACATACCACTCAAGAAGGTATTGATGCGGTTGCTCAAGTTATGGATATGAATATTACTATTAATCATGTGTCTGCTAGAGCTGGAGATCAATTACGAACCAAGGCCATTATTGATAAAGCGAGACGGTTACTAAATTATAACCCGCAAACTACATTATTAGAAGGTGTGGATAAGCAAGTAGCTTGGTATAAAGCCAATTTTCTATAATTCCGGTTTTAACTGCAATAAATAATCAGCAGCAGCAAACGGCGTTGTTTTCTGTGCCTCAATTAATGCTATTTGTACTTTCAATGCTTTTTTAATGACATCATTATTAAAGAAGTCCGCATGCAGTTGGTCTTTAATAGTTTCAATCAACCAGAACTTATTTTGCTCATGGCGTCGCTGCTCAAAGTACCCATTGCTTTGCGTTTGCGTCACATATTTATCTATAGTTTCCCAAACGGTATCTATTCCTTCATCATGCAAGGCGCTACATAATAATACTTTCGGTTGCCATTCAGAATCTTTTGCTGGATATAAATGTAAGGCACGATTAAATTCCACTTTGGCAATTTTAGCGGCTTTCATGTTTTCGCCATCGGCTTTATTGATGGCAATAGAATCGGCCATTTCAATAATACCACGTTTAATACCTTGCAACTCATCGCCAGCACCTGCTAATTTAAGTAATAAGAAAAAATCTACCATACTATGAACCGCTGTTTCACTCTGGCCAACACCAACCGTTTCAATTAAAATGGTGTCAAAACCAGCAGCTTCACATAAAATAATAGTTTCCCGAGTTTTGCGAGCAACACCACCTAAAGATTCACCTGAAGGCGACGGTCTGATGTAGACATTCGTATCCTTTACTAAATCTTCCATTCGGGTTTTATCACCTAGAATGCTGCCTTTCGTAATGGAACTACTCGGATCAATAGCTAAAACGGCAATTTTTTTTCCTGCTTTGGATAAATATTTCCCAAAGGATTCAATAAATGTGCTTTTTCCAACACCAGGAACACCTGTGATGCCAATTCTAACCGATTTATTAGCATGCGGTAAACAGCCCTTTATAATAGCATGAGCTTGTTCAGAATGCGCTTTATTCGTGCTTTCAATTAAGGTAATCGCCCGACTTAAAGCCGTTATATCACCTTCTAAAATACGTTCAATAAGTTGTAGAGTCGTTGGTTTTTCCTGTCTACGATTTCTTATAGCATCAATAATAGCTTGGTTGATGGTTTCGGGTTGCGAAACACCAGTTTGTTCTTGTAATGCCTTTTTATGTGACGTTTTTTTAGTCAAAAGTTTCTATTGGTACGGCTATTTTGGTTTCATCCCAAACCATGGTTAATGATAATCTGTCCAACGCATTGTCAAACCCTATTGTAAATTGTTCAACGGTAATACCTGTGCCTTCTACTGGAACTGATATGGTAATGACATCAAATTCGGGCTCACGCATCGGTTTCATTTCTGTGTCAACTCCCCAGGAATATTGCTTGGAGTTAAACATAACTTGCCATGTGGAATCGTTTGGAACGGTCCATAAGGTATATTTTCCCGCAGGAAGCGAATCGTTGTTTATTTTTAAGGCTTTATTCGTTTTAAAGGTTGTTGCTTCGTTGGCACCTGTTCGCCAAACTTGCTTATAGGGAACCAAACCGCCAAAAACTTCTCGACCGCGTTTAGATGGTCTATTATAAACAATATCTAACTGTAAATCGTTTTTAGAAAAAGATACAGTATCGATCGGGCTTTTTCGTGGTGCAAGTAAACTGCCATCCACAAAAAAGGAATATAAAAACAAACTGATGGCAATTAGAAATAAGCATCCCAAAAACCATTTAAAAAATCTATTCATAAGGTATTTTTATTAACGATATAAAGATACTTCAAATGTTATTTTTAATAAAGGGCTATCACATTTTTTTAAGAGTTATTTTTAATCTTGAAAAAAAAAGATGCTGTTTTTTGCAACACATCACTTTTTTCATCGTCATTAAGATGAACTAAACCATTAAAACCAAAAAGTAAAGCATGTTTCAACTTGAAATTATTGAAAAATGCAAAGCAAACAACCGTCAAGCACAAATGCAGTTATACAACCAGTACTGCCAAGGAATGTATATTGTTGCAAGACGATTTGTAAAGCATGATGCCGAAGCTGAAGATATTGTTCAGGATGCGTTTATTAAAGCGTTTTCTAAACTGGATCAGTATCAAGCAGAAGTTACGTTTGGTGCCTGGTTAAAACGCATTGTTATTAATACAAGTATTGACATGTTAAAAGCACAAAAACACCAATTGGTGGAACTTGAAACGGTGCATTTAAATGTTGTGGACTCGGGTAATGACAATTGGTTAGTAGAAGATACTGTGGAGGTTGTGGATATTAAAGAAGCTATTTCAAGTTTAGCTGATAAATATCGATTGGTTCTCACACTCTATTTATTGGAAGGTTATGATCATCAGGAAATTTCAGACATATTAAACATTACCGAAGTTTCTTCTAGAACACAACTTTACAGAGGTAAAGTACAATTACAAGAATTATTAAAACAGAAAAACAATGGCACGGGATATTAGAGATTTACTCAAACAGGACGATGCGGAAACAAAAGCTGTAATGCCTTCAGGACATGAAGCTCGATTTCAGCAGAAATTGAACAAAGCCTTACCACAAAAGAAAAAACATAGCTTTTTATGGATGCAAATTGCAGCAAGTGTTGTGATTGTTTTTGGATTGGGTTTTGGTGTTTATTCTTTTTTCAATCAGCCTATTAAAACGAACCACGTTGTTGAAGTTGCTCCGGAAAAATCACCTTTAAAAACATTAGGCGATATTTCTCCAGACTTTAAAAAGGTAGAGGATTATTATTTGGCAAATATTAATTTGGAGTTGTCCAAAGTGACCTTAACTTCAGAAAATAAAGAACTCATTGATGGCTATATATTGCGTTTAGATGCTTTAAATGCGGAGTATAAGCGATTGTCCATTGAGTTAACCGAACAAGGTCCAAATGAATTAACGGTAAGCGCATTGATTACAAACTTGAAATTTAGATTAAATCTCATGTATCGCCTTAAAGACCAATTACACAGTTTAAAAAACTCTGAATCACATCAGAAAAAAAATAACGTATAAAAACATTAGAATTATGAAAAACATAAAATTTTTGCTTCTCTGCTTACTTTTTGCAGGTGGTATGAATGCACAACAGCGCGTAGATAAAATATCACAATCAATGCAAGTCAATGATGAGGTAACCCTAGATATACATGCGAGTTATACCAACATAATTATCGATACTTGGAATAAAGATATTATTGAAGTGGAAGCTTATATTGAAAGTGACGCTTTATCAAAAGAAGAACTGAAAAAACATGTTGATGGTTGGAAAGTTCAGGTGGAAGGTTCCAAAGATTATATAACTATAAAATCTAATTCGGAAGGTGATAGTTGGTCTGAAAGTATGAGTCTTTTTGATGTTCAATCATTAGATGCCTTACAGAATTTGGAAATTGAATTAGCAGACATCCCGATTATGCCATTAGTTGATGGCTTAATGGCATCGCTTGACATGGCGAATATGCCAAAAATGCCTAATATGCCTAAACTACCTGATTTACCAGAAGGTATGAACACTACCAATTTTGATTTTGAACGTTACAAATATGAAGGCGAAGCATATATGGATAAGTGGAGCCGCGAATACAGTGCCAAATATGGCGATGCATATGCTAGAAAAATGGAAGCTTGGGCAAAAAAAGTAGACACGGACGCTTTTGAAAAATATGAAAGGGAAATGGAAGCTTGGGGCGAAAAATTTGGTGCCCAGTTTGGCGATACATTTGGCAAAGACATGGAAGCTTGGGGCGAAGCCTTTGGAGAGAAATTTGGAAAAAGCATGGAAGCTTGGGGCGAACAGTTTGGTAAGGAAATGGAAACTTGGGGTGAGCAGTTTGGAAAAGAAATGGAAGAACGTGCGAATCTCATGGAAAAAGAACATGAAAAACATGAAGATATACGACAAAAGCAAGATGCTAAATATCGAGCCATGTTTGATTCAGACATGGGGGAAAATATGAAAGTTAAAAAAACACTTAAAATAAAAATTCCCAAGGACGCCAAATTAAAATTGAATGTCAGACATGGTGAAATGAAATTTACCTCTGTTATTCATAATCTCAAGGCCGATTTAAATCACACTAAATTTTTAGCAACACGCATTGATGGCGAACAAACCGCCATCAATGCATCTTATTCATCCCTTTTAATAAAGGATTGGAAGATGGGTAATTTAGAATTGAACTTTGTGGAAGCCGCAACCATTCAAAATGTAAATGGGCTTGTATTAAATTCTAATTCGTCCAATATTCATATTGATAAACTGTCAGGTAATGCTATTCTTAATGGTAGCTTTGGAGACCTAGCCATTAGTGAAATAACAGATGACTTTAATACTATTAATATTACATTAGATAATAGTAATGCTAATTTAAAACTGCCTCAAGCAGAATATAAATTGCAGTATCACGGCAAATATTCGCAATTCAAGCATCCTAAAAACACCAAAGGTCAAGCCGTTTCTTCTTTTAATTCTGGTAGTATTTCCAATAACAAAACTATTGTTGTTAATGCAAAATATAGTCACGTAGTTATGGATTAGTTTCCTATTTTTGAGTTTTAAATGATATGAACTCAACTACCTTTTCTTCTTTTCTAAATGGCATTAGTTCTATGCCTCTTTTTGTTTTAGATAATAAAATTCTCTTGTCAAAATATGTATCCATAGATTTGTCGGAGCAGAATTTATCACTACACACTTTTGATGTGTCCTCCTCCCAAGCTTGGATTAAATTTATAGACGAATATTGTCATCAAAAACAGGCGCAAGTCGCTTATGGCGGTTATAATGAAAAACGAAACATTTACAAACGTAGTGCCTATTTCAACCAGCAAAATGCCGATACCGAACGTAATATTCATTTAGGATTAGATTTATGGATCGCTGCAGGAACAGCTGTTTTTTCGCCACTTGAAGGTGTTATACACAGTTTGGCAAATAATGCTAATTATGGTGATTATGGTCCGACACTGATTTTGGAACATCAGATTAATGATGTTGTTTTTTATACGTTATATGGTCATTTAAGTTTGGATTCTTTAACCGACAATAAAGTAGGAGATTCAGTTAAACGCGGCGAACAAATAGCAACCCTTGGTACCGCTGAAGTAAATGGTGATTACGCGCCACATTTACATTTTCAAATAATTCATGATTTAGAAGGATTTGAAGGCGATTATCCTGGAGTTTGCAGCAAAAAAAATCTGGACCATTTTTTACAAAATTGCCCAGATCCTAATCTGCTACTAAAACTAAATTAGTTAGTTAATAATCAGTTTTTTTATTGTTTGGCCTAAATCTGTTTGCACTTTAAGGATGTAGGTTCCTGATTGAAAGTTGTTCACATTAATTTCGGAATTCGTCGTTTTAAGTACCCGACTTCCTAATAAGGTAAATATTTCAATATTATTAATCGCATTTGCCGTTTTGATATATAAAATATCAGACACGGGGTTTGGATATATGTTTATCGTGTCCTTCAAATTAACGGCATCTAAATCTAGAGTTTGAAAGCTGATAGAATTGGCTAAAGGATTATTTTGGGAATATAGATTTTGAGCATAAATATTGATATAATTTTCTATAAAGATGGTATCAAAGACAGGATCACCATTTTCCACAAAACGAATCTCACCACTTGATGGGTTTGGATTGGCAATGACATCAAATAATACCAGTTCAAAAGGGCCTGCACCATTTAGCATGACTGTAAACTGACCAGCTTCATCGCGACCTAAAAAATACGCATCACCAAATACGCCCGGTCCCATAGAAATAGACACCCATTCGGATGCTGGAAGATTGGAGTTGCCTGTTACAAAATTCCCGATTGTTAAACCTGTCGGGACATAAAATCCTGCGCCCATATCGTCGGTACTGTCGTTAGTTACTGGTTCACTAGGTGTGGCCAGTAAGGCCATTTGGTAATTACCCGTATTAGGGTTAACGCCAACAAATGACAGACTAAATTCATAGGTTGCTTGGGCATGTATAGCAATACTTATTACCAACAGTAATGCAGTTATATATAATTTTTTCATGACGTTTTGTATTTAATTAATTTGGCATTTGTTCTGAAATTGGATAATAATTTGATGCTGGATTATTAATATGATTTGTAATAATATTTTTTAATAGACCTTTATCATTCCCGGGTCCTGAGTAGCGTACAATACCATCTAAGTTAATATCACCTGTGTTGTATGCTGTATACGGGTAGTAGTTGCTATTGGTCGTGTTGCCAGCGGCATTTGAAACAATTGTTTTTAAACTAGCCGAATCATTGCTAGGTCCTAAATAGCGGGTTTGATTATTGCCATTTATATCGCCTCCATACATGCCTAAAATACCTGTAGGCATTCCGAAACTTGTTTGAGCTTCTAATCCAAAAGTAGTTGTGCTACCATCGGTAAAATTGACGACAGACGATACATTGGAGAGCGTTATTGCGGTTGCGCTCATAATACCTAAATGATTCCTATGGTTTAGAACAACCAAATAATCACCGGATACTTGTTCGAAATTTATTGGCGAAATACCATCAATATCTACAATATCTCCATCACGTTGTACGAGTCCGGATTTGGCATCAACAATTAAGGTGTTTGTATTAGCATCTCGTATTTCAATCCACATCCAATCAACAATAGCATTATTACCTGTTATTAAAAATACGGAAGGATCACAAACTAATCCATCAGCATACGGACTCGTTGTTGGAATGAGATTAGCGATTCTTAAATCGTCACGCATGAGGGTTTCTTCTCCAAAATTAGGACTCAATGCAGCTCCTTGTAAATAGGCTTTTGCTGAAACTAGAATAGGTTCTAAAATTGATATTGTTTGGTCGCAACTTAATGATACATTGTTAGAGGCATCTGTTGCTGTCCACGTAATAACGGTATCTCCTAAAGGATACGGATCCGTTAGTAACAGCGCATCAGACCGAACACCAGCGTAGGTTATGGTGCTGCTGCAATTATCAGTTGCTGTTGGTTCTGTAATCAATACGGTAGCTTCGGTTATGCCACTTGCTAGAATTTCTACTATATTATCTGGGCATATAATAATTGGCGCTTCTGTATCATCTAAAATAGTCCAAGTAAAACTTTGCTCAACATCTAGACTTCCCGGTTTACTTAAGGTAACCGTTACATTATAAACACCATCACTATTGGGTCCACCAGAAACAGCCGTTTCATTAATAATACCAAAAATTAAACCGTTAGTGGGTTCAATGTCCGTTCCTGCCGGTTGTCCAGATATGGAATATGTTAAGTTATCTAATGGATTTCCACCAGAACCTTCGGCTTGAAAATCAGATATTTCTAGTTCGCAACTGGTTCTATCTGCAATTGGTTGTAATTCTAATTCAGGATAGGCAATACCTAAAATTTCTATTCCATTAATTAAGGGATTTTCTATGTTTTCGAAAAAGCGAATTTCTAAAACACCATCGGTAACCGTTATATTATTTTGAACAAGTCCAGCTTGGCGATGACCAAATTCCGCAGAAATATCAAAATCATCTAATAGGCGTTCATCTTCAATGTTCACACTAAAAACACGTTCGCCAGGATCTGAAGTGCCATTATATAAATTAGCAAAATACAGGTTTATTATATAATCTCCATTTGGTACTGCAATAGAAAAAATCATAGGATAGGCAGGATCGCTAATACTTCGTTGAATATGCATGACATCATAATAGGTACTAGCGTCTATATAACTTGGAATGGATGCATGGCGATCTTCATAAAACACTTCTGTTGAAGAATAAGGGGAGCCAGAAGAAACCGTATACGAATCTCCAGTTGAAGTTGTGTTATCCTCCCAATCTGGACCGCCATCTGATGCTAAAACAAGAGGGCCTCCAGCATTAATACGAACCATAGGTGTGTAAATATCTGTCAATTCTCCCGCTAAAGACATAGAAACTCCCGCGTTAACACCTGAATGAATCACTTCCATATTGGCGGATTTAAGCCCAACTATATTATCGGAAATAAAATCGATTGGAATTTTTACTGAAGAACCAGGATTGATATTAAAAGGTAAGATTACATCCGATGTAAATGAAGCTGCGTCGGTTCCAACAAAATTTAGAGCCGTTACGCTAATCACGTCATCGGTAGGTCCACCTTCATTATTTAATACAATGTATTTACTGCGTTGGGAATTGTTTACGGGTGTTAGTCCAAAATCTAAATTCGTTGGGTTTATAGACACGACACCATTTTGATTTTCATAGGCTTCTATAAAATCCCAAGTTGCTGTAAAGGGGTTAGGTGTTGTAGCCGATCTGGAAGTGGAAATAATACCAATTGCCATTCCTTTAGCATCCAAAGGATCTAAAAAATCACTTGGTAATAAAATGGTTGGCCCTAATAAACTTAAAGTTCCCCCATTATCGGTGGAGTAGAAGGGCTGTGCTAATCCTGTTGCAGGATCTACAGAAATATATAAATCTACTGATCCTGAATTGATAATATCTGGTATATCATAAATCGTATTTAAGGTAACAACACCATTGGATTCTATCAGGAGTTGTAAACCATGAAACGCATCATTATTTAGCGTTCCATTCATGAACACGAATTTCAGGTAGTTATCTTGATCACCTGTTCCTATTTGCATGCCATAAGATTGAAAGTCAACAGGATCATTCTGACTCCCATTAGAGCCAAAATAAGGCGACTCTACTTTGGAATGAACCGTAAACGGATTGGAATTACTATCCACATTTATTCCAAACTGAAAGCCGTAATCTTGATTATTTAAACCTTCAAATGCATCACCTCCAGAAACCGCATCAACCGTTGCTTTTCCGGCAGCACCACCAAAGGACATTTCTTGTTCATTAAATTGATCTAGATAATCTGTAGCACCAGAAGGGTCTAACATGAGACCTGTAAAACCTAGGCCAAATAAACCTGTTCCTGGATCGTTATTCCAAAACGGATAATCTATAGGTAGGTTGGTGGTGGTTCCATTATTGGCGTCTAATGCAAAAGCATCATTGACATCTAAAATACCGTCATTATCATCATCTGGATCATTTAAATCAGAAATATTATCGTTGTCATTATCTTTCGGCTTACTACTTTGAGAACAAATATTGGTGCCATTATCAATTTCATCTTGATTGGTATAACCATCACCATCATTATCCGCCAATGGATCATACCCTATATCACCAGGTTGTAGGCAAATTAAATCAGACGGTTCAAAAACGGTTACACTGTTCGCGCCATAAGTTACAGCCCAAACCGTACCGGGGAAAATGGAATTATCACCTAAAGCAATAACATCTAAAGGAATACTTCCAAAACCATTAAAAGGCACTTCTTGTTCCAAAACCATATCACCAGCAGCATTTAATATATACCGATTGATATCACCATTAAAGGAGGCTGTTAAAATATTTCCTTGCATAACACCACCAAAATTGGTAGCCGTATATTCTACAATACCATTTGTGGAAGCCGCTTTAACATCTAAAATATTATTTTTAGGGCTGCTAACTGGTTCATCAATAAGGTATTCTCCTTGTTCTGGTTTGTCCGGGAAATTAGCAATTGAAAATGACGAGTTAAAATAGCCCTCTGAACCCACTAATAAATCGCCAACCAAATAGGTGTTGGTTGCTACCCATGAGCCACTTATTTTTTCATAAGCAATCACATTAGCACGGGAAGGAAATGCGCGAATAGGATTTGGATGTCCACCGTAATATGTACCATTTACATCGTTTATCGTTCCAATAAAATGTAATGGATCTTCAGAAAATTCACTACCGCTCTCATTCATTTCGTTTGTAATATAATGAATGTTGGGATCATAGGTAATCGTGCTTTCATCACCTAAATAGGTGTCTGTAGCTATATCGTAAATCCTTGGGACGCCTCCCCAAAGTGCATTGGGACCATTGTCTGACGTGTAAATTCTGTTGTTTTCTGTGACTAGAATATCGTATGCATTTCTAAATCCCGGTGAAAATATTTGAACCGGACCTCCCACTTCTGGGAAGGCTTGATTTAAACTATTGTTACCACCAAATGGATCGCCTAAATCAATAAAAGCATCATGCATTGGATGTCCAACTGGATATGGGAAATCCGGGTGCGTGTTGTCTATATCTATTCGTGTTGGATCGTTTAAGGTTGGTAAATCATATACATATTCGGTATTGGTTCGTGGGTCCGTATAAACCGTCATGCCTTCCAATTGTGTCAGATTTACGATAAGGATTGAGGCTGATAAGAAAAATTCTGGAGTTCCTGCAAAATTATTACTAGGTGCACCTTTATTGGTCTGACCACCTTGAGCGACTAACAGGAAGGTTTCGCCATCTTTTTCAAACATGTCTAAACCATTAATAGCGTGGTTTTCTTCACAACGTGGTAAACCTCTTACTAAATCGGTTTTTTCCCAAACACCATTAATTTTCTCAAGCTTGGAAATCATACTGGAATTGGTATCTAGATTACTATCATTTCCACCCGAACCACCACCTAGCAAATAATCTGATGAGGTTACATATAGGATTGGATTTAGAGCTGTGCCAGCAGTAAGAATACCCGTTACTAGTCGCTGTTGACTTGGATTAAAAACGCCTAAATCGTTATGATTTGGGATGCCTGTTCGGATTTTAGTAATTTCTTCGCTAGCAATAACGGTATATTGACCATTTCCGGCGCTGGCGTTATCGCGCTCAACTGTATAGGCCCAAATAAGTCCGTTTTGTTGCGAGACATATAAGCGGTCATCAGGACCAAAATCTAATGAGGTTGGGTTTAAAACACCTTCATTGATTAAGCCAGTGGAACCAAAACTAATAGTTTGAGAATAGCCATTAAAACAGCATAAAGTTATGCTGATTACGATTGTTAATGTAACAAATCGTATTGCTTTTTTTAAATAAATCAGAGACATCATAATGTTTTTTTCGTTTGCGTGCTATTAATCGAAAAAAATTAATCAGGAGATACCTCTGTAAAAATAGTTATAAGGCTTTACTTTTTAAGTATAAACGATTAGTTTTCGTTGAACCTGTTTAAATCCTCGTTATAAGTACCTGAAACAAAAAAATCCGAAGGGTTTCTTCGGATTTTTCTTATAAATATACTGTAATCAGTTCTTAATCATTCACTAATACCCAATCACCTTTGGCTATAAGTGGTTCAGCTTGTTTGAATTTCACTGTTTTATTTTCACCGCTCATCACGTGTTTGATAGTAACCTTGTCATTACGACCAATTTTTGGGCTATCGCGAACAATTGTTTCTACCACTTCAGGTTGACGTTGTGTGTTTCCGGTAGATCGATTTTGAGCAGAACGTTCATCTAAATTCTGAATTTCTTCTTTTTGGGTTTGAAGATTTTCTTTTTTATTAGATTGACGCGCTTCTTGAATAGCATCGGTTGTTTCTTGTGGTAATTCCCCTTTAAATAAAAATGAAATTACATCTTTATTTACTTTATCAATCATGCCTTTGAATAACTCAAATGCTTCAAATTTATAAATTAATAAGGGATCTTTTTGCTCATGAACCGCTAATTGAACGGATTGTTTTAACTCATCCATTTTACGTAAATGCGTTTTCCACGAGTCGTCAACAATGGCTAATGTGATGTTTTTCTCAAAGTCATTAATCAATTGTTTACCATTGGTTTCATAGGCTTTTTCAAGGTCTGTTACCACCTGAATACTTTTTACGCCATCGGTAAATGGTACTACAATACGCTTAAATTTATCACGTTGCGTTTCGTATACATTTTTAATAACCGGAAATGCTAATTCGGCATTGCGTTCCATTTTAGAACGGTAATGTTCAAAAGCCGCTTTATAAATTTTACCCGCTAAATCTTGGACGCTTAATTTTCCAAATTCTGCTTCCGTAACAGGCGAACTCATGGAGAAGTACCTAATCAGTTCAAACTCCAGGTTCTTATAGTCGTTAGCTGCTTTATTCGTTTCTGCAATACCTTCAGAGGTATCATAAATCATGTTTGCTAAATCCACGCGTAAACGCTCACCATGTAAGGCGTGGTGACGACGTTTGTAAACTACTTCACGTTGAGAGTTCATCACATCATCATATTCTAATAAACGCTTACGAACACCAAAGTTATTTTCCTCTACTTTTTTCTGTGCACGCTCAATAGATTTTGAAATCATAGAATGCTGAATCACTTCACCTTCTTCTAACCCCATTCTATCCATCATTTTGGCAATACGTTCACTACCAAAAAGACGCATTAAATTATCTTCTAATGACACATAAAATTGTGAGCTTCCTGGATCTCCTTGACGACCAGCACGACCACGTAACTGACGGTCCACACGACGTGAATCGTGACGTTCCGTACCTACAATAGCTAAACCACCTGCTTGTTTAACCGCTTCAGACAATTTAATATCCGTACCACGACCAGCCATGTTGGTTGCAATTGTTACTTGACCTGGTTGACCAGCTTCCGCAACAATATCGGCTTCTTTTTTATGAAGTTTCGCGTTTAATACATTATGAGGTACTTTTCTAATAGAAAGCATTTTTCCTAATAACTCACTAATCTCTACATTGGTTGTACCAATTAGAATTGGACGACCAGCTTCCGAAAGTTTTGTTACTTCATCAATAACCGCGTTGTATTTTTCACGCTTGGTTTTATACACTAAATCTTGGCGATCATCACGTGCAATTGGTCTATTGGTTGGAATTTCAACCACATCTAATTTATATATTTCCCAGAATTCACCTGCTTCCGTAACAGCGGTACCTGTCATACCTGATAACTTGCGGTACATTCTGAAATAATTTTGAAGTGTTACTGTTGCAAATGTTTGGGTAGCGTCTTCAATTTTTACATTTTCTTTTGCTTCAATCGCTTGGTGTAAACCGTCAGAATAACGACGCCCATCCATAATACGACCGGTTTGCTCATCCACAATCATCACTTTGTTTTCCATTACTACATATTGATTGTCTTTTTCAAACAAGGCATATGCTTTTAGCAATTGGTTTAAGGTGTGAATACGTTCTGATTTAATACCGTAATCTCTGAATAAATCTTCCTTTAAATTGGCTTCCTCTTCCGATGATAAATTTTGATTTTCAATTTTAGAAATTTCAATACCTATTTCTGGCATGACGAAGAAATTCGGATCATCTTCACCCGATAGGAATTCAATTCCCTTATCGGTTAATTCAATCTGATTATTTTTTTCTTCAATAACGTAGTACAATTCCGCGTCAATTTTTGGCATTTCGCGGTTATTGTCTTGCATGTAATGGTTTTCCGTTTTTTGAAGTAATTGTTTAATTCCGTCTTCACTTAAAAACTTAATTAATGCTTTATTTTTTGGAATACCTCTGTGTGCTCGTAGTAATTGGAAACCACCTTCTTTGGTGTCACCTTCTGCGATTAGTTTCTTTGCTTCCGCTAAAACACCTGTTAGGTATTTACGCTGTACGGAAACAATACTGTCTACTTTGGGCTTTAATTCTGTAAATTCATGACGATCACCTTGAGGAATAGGTCCTGAAATAATTAATGGTGTTCTAGCATCATCAATTAACACTGAATCGACCTCATCTACAATAGCATAATGGTGTGGGCGTTGCACTAAATCGTCAGGTGCATGCGCCATATTATCCCGTAAATAATCGAAACCAAATTCGTTATTTGTTCCGTAGGTAATATCTGCTAAATAGGCTTTTTTACGAGCCGCAGAATTTGGTTGGTGGTAATCAATACAATCCACACGCATCCCGTGGAATTCAAATATTGGTGCCATCCACGCGCTATCACGTTTGGCTAAGTAATCATTCACCGTTACTAAATGAACTCCTCTACCAGCAAGTGCATTTAAATACACCGGCAATGTAGCTACTAATGTTTTACCTTCACCTGTATGCATTTCGGCAATTTTACCTTGGTGCATGGCAATACCACCAATTAACTGGACATCATAATGAATCATGTCCCAAGTAATTGGTTTTCCTGCAGCATCCCAAGAATTTGCCCATACGGCTTGATTATCTTCAAGGGTTACATAATCCTTTTCACCTGAAATTTCACGGTCGAAAGTGTTTGCTGTAACAGGAATTGCTGTGTTATGAACAAAACGCTTCGCTGTTTCTTTAACCACAGCAAAGGCTTCGGGAAGGATGTCATTTAAAACATCTTCCGTAACCGCATAAATGGTATCCTTAATTTTGTCAATTTCTAAATAGATATCTTCACGTTGGTCAATATCTTCAGTTTCGTTGGCTTTTTTAAGAAGGTCTTCAATTTCTGTATTAAGCGGCTTTCTAGCTTCGGCTATTTTCTCTTTAAAGTAGGCTGTTTTAGCGCGTAAATCATCGTGAGATAATTGCTCTAGAGCAGCTTCGTATGTTTTAATTTTTTCAACTAGAGGCATGAGGGCTTTGACGTCTTGTTTCGACTTATCGCCAACAAATACCTTAAGGACTGAATCTAAAAAACTCATTTGTTAGGTGTTTAGGTTGTATTAGTACTACATACTAATATTAAATATGTGTTTGCTTTTTTGAATTACAAAAAAACGTTTTTTTGTTCGGTTATTTACGTATTAAAACATAAAAAAAGCCTCTAGGCGAGACTTTTTAAATTTTAATAGTATTAATATTCATCCTCATTCCAGAGGTAATCTTCGTCTGTTGGATAATCCGGCCAGATTTCTTGAATAGACTCATAGGAGTCACCTTCATCTTCAATAGATTGTAAGTTTTCAACAACTTCTAATGGCGCTCCTGTTCTAATTGAATAGTCAATAAGTTCGTCTTTCGTCGCTGGCCAAGGCGCATCACTTAAATAGGATGCTAATTCTAATGTCCAATACATTTGTAATGTGTTTTAATTTTTGCAAAAATAAATTTTTAGTTTAAATACACAAGAAAAAAATCAATTAATTACACTTTATTTATAAGAACGTGCCTTTAATGGTTTATTTTAAACCACTTACAGGTTTATGCTGTGCTATTTTGACGTGTTTACTGTTTTTCAGGAATCCACTTCACTTCATTTGCGTTTAAGTCAAAGGACAACTTTCGTGCCAACACAAAAAGATAGTCAGATAAACGGTTTAAATAGGTCATTGCCAAGGGGTCAATCGGGTCGAAATCGTTTAAAGCAGACGCTAAACGTTCCGCACGACGGCATACACAGCGTGCTATGTGACAGAATGACACGGTTTGATGCCCGCCCGGTAATACAAAATGTGTCATAGGTGGCAAGGCTGTATTCATGCTGTCAATTTCTTGTTCGAGGCGTTCAATATTTTCTTCGGAAATTTTAGGAATATTTAAACGCTCCTTTCCATTTTTTAATATGGCTTTTTCCGGGTCGGTAGCTAAAATAGCGCCTACCGTGAATAAGCGATCTTGAATATGTATGAGCAATTCTTTATAATGTGTGTTGATGTCTTGATCGCGTATGAGTCCTAAATGCGAGTTTAATTCATCAACGGTTCCGTAGCTGTCTATACGGATATGGTGCTTGGGAACACGCGTACCACCGAATAATGCGGTTGTACCTTTATCGCCTGTTTTGGTGTAAATTTTCATAGGAATTGTTTGTTATTCAAAGTTAATGGTTCTGTGGGATTGGACAAAATTATGGGTTGTTTATTTTCTCTTGCGGAGGCGCGGAGGCGTGAAGTTGTTAGTTGTGGAGTTGATGCGTTAATGCGTAAATGAGGATTTAAGTTAATGAGTTAATGAGTTATTGAGTTGTGAAGTTGTGGAGTTGTTAGTTGTGGAGTTGTTTAGTTCTGAACCCATTTATTCTAGAGATTGCGTTTGGAAATTTTAAGACACGAATTTCACGGATTAACACTAATCGGTGTGGAAAGATTCGCGGCCTATTACACGGAGTTGCACGGGAGATTTTCACAGATATGCGGAGTTGTGGAGTTAATGCATTATTGGGTTAATGAGTTAATGAGGTTTGAGATGTGGAGTTGTTTGTTGTTGAGTTGCGGAGGTCTGAACCCATTTATTCTAGAGATTGCGTTTGGAAATTTTAAGACACGAATTTCACGGATTAACACTAATTGGTGTGGAAAGATTCGCGGCCTATTACACGGAGTTGCACGGGAGATTTTCACAGATATGCGCAGAGGTGCGGAGTTGTGGAGGTCTTTGTTGTTAAGTTGATAAAAACAAACCCTCCGTCTAGATCTCCTATGGTCGATCTAGCCACCTCCCTTCAACTGAAGAGAGGAGCTGAATAGAGTTGGTTTTGTAATACTATATTCGGATGGTGAAATGTTCCTTGCCTTGTTCTTTACGGAAAAATACAAAGCCCCAGAAAAAGGTGTCGATGGTAACGGATACTTGCGGGTGTTGTTTGATGATTTCCCAAGCTTGGGTCATGCCTTCGGACCAATAAATATCATCGAAAATAAAGATGGTGTCGTTGTGGGCTGATGGGAGAAGGGTTTCAAAATATGCTATTGTGGCTTCTTTGGTATGGTTGCCATCAAAAAAGACCAGATCCCAAGGCTGCTGGTTTCCTTTATTGAGATGCTGGCTGAAATGGCCTGTTAGGAATTGGATGTTTTTATAATCTGCTAACGCCGTTTGTGTGAACTTGGAGCAATTTGGACAGCCTTCAATCGTCGTGATTTTTGCTTGTGGATGTCCCAAATGCATGGCTTGTGTGGCAATGCCTAAAGATGTGCCCAACTCCAAAATATGTTCTGGTTGGACATACTGGGTTAAGCGATACCCTAATTTGGCGCGCTTTAAAGGTGTGCCAGACGTTTTGGCTATTTCTGAAATGCGTCTTTCCTTCGTGTTGGTTTTTTTAGAGCCCGATCCTAAATCCGTTATGGTAATGACTTCCTTATTGCTCCGGAGATTTTGTCTGTATGTTTTTAAATCCTTGTAAGCCGGATAGGTTGTTTTGTTATAAAAGCATTTTGTGATGAGGTTGTACACAAACGGGGAGTGGACACCGTGTTGGTTGCTGGATTTTGAAAGGAATTGTATGTATTTCTTTTGTTGGTACACGTTTTTAGTGTTCAGTGTTCAGTGTTCGGTTTTTGGTAGTTGTTCTCGATACATCCCTCCTTGCGGTGGGACACTCGAACTGACGGGTTCCGAGTAAAAGGTTCAAGGTTATTAAGTTATTAAGTAAACCGTTACATAAAACATTAAAGTCATATAACTATTTGTTTGTTTAAGTCACTGGAAACTGCGACTGTAAACTATTCTTACTCTTCTAGCTTTGAACTTAACTCAAACCAGCGCATTTCTTTTTCATCAATTTCATCTAGAACCTTTTGTAATTTTTCAGACAAGGTATTGATTTCGTCTGGTGACAAGTCTGGGTTTAGGAATTCTTTTTCCATGGTCTGCTTGTTGTGTTCTAGACTGCTTATTTTACTTTCAATGTTTTTGTATTCCTTTTGCTCGTTGTAGGTTAACTTGGTATTATTATCCTTTTTCCAGTTTTTCTTTTCCTTTTTATCATCCTCTTTGGATTCTGGTTCTTGGCTGTCTTCATAAGTCCTGAAGTCGGAGTAATTCCCCGGGAAATCTTCCACAACCCCTTCGCCACGAAATATTAATAAGTGATCGACAATTTTATCCATAAAATACCTGTCGTGAGAGACCACCATTAAACAACCTGGGAAATCTAATAGAAAGCTTTCAAGGACATTTAGGGTTACAATATCTAAATCGTTTGTTGGCTCATCCAGAATTAAAAAGTTTGGATTCTGAATCAATACGGTACATAAATACAATCGTTTACGTTCACCACCACTTAATTTCTCTACAAAGTCATATTGCTTTTTTCGACTGAATAAAAAGCGCTCCAGCAATTGACCTGCACTAATTTGACTTCCTTTTTTAAGGGGAATATACTCGCCGTATTCTTTAATCACATCAATTACCTTTTGATTGGGTTTGATGTTAATACCTGCTTGGGTATAATAGCCGAATTTCACGGTTTCACCAATAACCACTTTACCAGCGTCTGGTTGGTGTAATTGGGTAATGATATTTAAAAAGGTGGATTTACCTGTTCCATTCTTACCAATAATGCCAATGCGTTCCCCTTTTTTAAAGGTGTATTCAAAGTTGTCTAGAATGGTTTTGTCTTTAAAACTTTTACTAATTTTATGAAGCTCTAATATCTTGCTGCCAAGGCGTTCCATATTCAATTCTAACTGGATTTGATGGTCTTGACGTCTTTGATTGGCACGGTGTTTAATATCGTGAAAATCGTCTATTCGCGATTTGGATTTTGTAGTACGTGCTTTGGGTTGCTTGCGCATCCAATCCAATTCTTTTTTAAAGAGTTGCTTGGCTTTTCCTGTTTCAGTCGCTTCATTTTCAATACGTGCTTCGCGCTTCTCTAGATAGTACGAATAGTTTCCTTTATAGGTGTGTAATTGCCCATGGTCCAACTCAATGATTTCATTACACACACGCTCTAGAAAATACCTGTCGTGTGTTACCATGAAGAGTGTAATTTGTTCTTTGGCAAAGAAATCTTCTAGCCACTCAATCATTTCTAAATCTAAATGGTTGGTAGGCTCATCTAAAATTAATAAGTCTGGTTTTTTAAGTAAGGCGTTGGCCAATGCCAAGCGTTTTTTCTGCCCCCCCGATAAGGCACTCACTTTCTGATTGAGGTTATCTAGTTTTAATTGGGATAAAATAAGCTTATACTGGGTTTCAAAATCCCAAGCCTGATGGCTATCCATTAGCTCGAAGGCTTTTTGGTAGGCTTCGGCATCATCCGGATTCTCCAAGGCTTTCTCGTAATCCTTAATAACCTCTAAAATGGGGTTGGAGGTATCAAAAATGGCTTCTTCCACCGTAAGGTCCTGATTGAGTTCGGGGTCTTGAGACAGGACGGCAACCGTAATGTCTTTTCGGTAGATGATTTGACCCGAATCGGCTGTATCTTTTCCAGCTAACATATTTAAAATAGAGGTCTTTCCCGTTCCATTTTTAGCCACAAAGGCAATTTTCTGATCTTTATGGATGCTAAAGGACAGGTTTTCGAATAGCGTTAATTCGCCATAAGATTTCGATATATTTTCAACAGTAAGGTAGTTCAACGTCTATTTTTTTGCAAAGAACGTAAATAATTCAAAATTTATACGATAAGTTTTGATATTCCTACTGAAAAGCTATATTTGTGAAGAAACTTGCACCCTCAACATGAAGCATTTATATGTTATTATACTTGGTTTAATCGCCTTGCTATCTGTGTCTTGTATACCCAATAAAGAGTTGGTTTACCTACAAAATAAAGGTACCGCTACCGATACGACCCAAGTTATTACTGAAAAACAGAAACCCTATCGCGTACAAATTAATGATATTTTGAATATCCGTGTGAAAGCGATGGATCAAACAAACATTCAAATGTTTAACCCTTCCGGTGAACAAGATTTAAACGCGTCTGGGGATCAGCGCGCCTTTTTTGATGGGTTTACCGTGGATTTACATGGGAATATTCGGATTCCTATTCTAGGCGAAGTGAACGTGTTAGGTTATACCACGGAAGAGATAGAAAAATTATTGGAAACTAAACTATTGGAAGAAGAACTTAAGGAAACCTCTAATATCTTTGTGACTGTGAAGTTAACAGGCCTGCGATTTACCGTTACTGGTGAAGTGGGGAGTACGGGAACGCAAACCTTGTATCAGCCCCGAGTTAATATTTTTGAAGCACTTGCCAATGCTGGAGATGTGACAGTCACTGGAGACCGAAAGGATGTGACTATTATCAGGCAGTACCCTCAAGGGCAGCAAATTCACCATTTGAATTTATTGGATATCAGCGTGATGGATTCTCCGTATTATTATATTCAAATGAATGATATTATTTATGTAAAGCCCTTGAAACAAAAATCATGGGGAACCGGTGTGACAGGTTTACAAACATTTGGGACAATTATAACCGTAGTTTCATTTGTAACCACTACTATCTTACTTATAGACAGGCTTTAAATTATGGCAGAATACGATTATGACGATATGGATTCAGGCGAAGGCGGGAGTATTAATTTCGACTTTAAGGGGTATCTATTTAAAATTCTAAATCTTTGGAAATTTGTACTCGCCTGTATTGGTGTGGCTCTGATTATTGCCTATTTCATCAATGTCCGGAAACAGAATGTTTATAAGCTTGAATCGCTTATTTCTGTAGAAAACGATCAGAACCCTTTTTTTACTGCTAATACCAGTATTTCTTTTAATTGGGGTGGTGTGTCTGGGAAAATGGGGAAAACCATTACCACGTTACAAACCCGAACCCACAACGAAAAGGTCGTGGATTCGTTAAAGTCCTATATGAACTATTTTAAAGAAGGTAAATACCGTAAAATAGATATTTATAAACAAGCCCCTTTTGTGTTTACTCCTGATTTAGCGCAACCACAATTGTTAGGGCACTTTATTGGCATTCGGTTTTTATCAGATTCTTCATTTGAAGTATTTACGGCATTTGAATCGGAGCGGGGTTCTGGACAGCGTTATGACACTAAAGAGCGGCTACCTGTTTCATTACCTTTAGGGCCATTTCAAAAGGAATTTGCATTAGGAGAGGTGGTTAATTTGCCCTTTTTTCATGGTGTTGTGACCTTGCGACCTGACCGAACGATTAAAACTGGACACGAATTTTTTATGCAGTTTAGTAATTTTGATGGAATTGTTAATAGCTATAAACACGGTATTGGGGTCAGTCCCTTTAGTAGTGCTTCTGCTTCTGTGTTGCGTTTGAGTTTAGCTGGGAATAACAAGTCTAAAATTGTAGACTACCTGAATACCACCGCTATTATTTTGAGTGAAACGGAACTGGAACGCAAAAACCTGTATGCCACCAATACGATAAAATTTATTGATAGTAGTTTGAATGCGGTTAATACCAATTTAAAAGACTTTGCAGATGAGATGAATACCTTCCGGAAGCAAAATAAGGTATTTGATGTTTCTACAGAAATGGCTGATATCTCCAGTAAACTGAAGGATTTGGAGATGCAAAAAGAAACAGAAATTAGCAAACTCAATTATTTAGACGCTTTAGAGAACTACCTTCAAACGAAGACCGATTATACCAGTATTGCCGCACCATCCTCTGTTGGTATTGAAGAAGGTAATATACAGAGTAGTGTTTCTAAAATAACGGCTTTGGCGATTGAACGTCAAGGCTATGAGTATACCACCCGTGAGAGTTCGACTATTTTTAAAGATTTAGATCGGAAAATTGACGCTGAAAAGAATGTGCTTTTAGAAACTATTAGGGCTACGAAAAGTACCATTCGGATTCTGATGAATAGTCTCAATACCAACATTGCTAATTTAGAAGCCAAATTGAGTGGTTTACCCGAAGATCAGCAAGCGTTTTTAAAGATTCAGCGTAAGTTGGATATTAGTCAGGAAGCCTATAATTTGTATATGGATAAGCGGAGTGAGGCCGCTATTGTGAAGGCTGCCAACATATCTGATATTAGTATTATTGATGAAGCCAAGGATATAGGGGGTGGACTGATTGGTCCTAATAAATCCTTGAATTATATGATGGGTTTGATGCTGGGATTCTTTATTCCGATGTTTCTGATATTCGTCATCTTTTTATTGGATCATACCATTCATGGGTCTGATGAGGTGGAGCGCCTGTCAAAAATTCCTATTTTGGGATTAATTGGAAAATACCGCTACCATAATAATTTGGTAGTATTTGAAAAGCCTAAATCGGCTGTAGCGGAATCCTTCCGGTCTATACGGTCTAGTTTGCAATTTATTCTCAATAAGAACCCGAAGGACGGTGGTCGAACCATAATGATTACCTCTTCCGTGAGTGGTGAAGGAAAAACGTTTTGTTCCATAAACATAGCCACGGTATATGCTTTGAGTGGGAAGAAAACCATTCTATTAGGGCTGGATTTACGGAAACCTAAAATATTTGACGATTTCAATTTGACTAATGATACGGGGATGGTGAATTATTTTATTGGTGAATCGGATTTTGCTTCGGTTGTTAATCATACACATATTGAAAATCTAGATGTGGTTCCTGCAGGGCCTATCCCTCCAAACCCCTCCGAATTATTGATGAGTGGGAATATGGAGACACTGATTGCAGAACTCCGTCAAACTTATGATATTATTGTGTTAGATACGCCCCCTTTAGGCTTGGTGACCGATGCTTTGGAATTGGTAAAATATGCCGATACGTCTATATTTATGGTGCGTTTGGACTATACTAAAAAAGGGATGCTCCAATTGATTAACGCCAAATATCGTGGTGGTGAAATTAAGAATATCAACTTCGTCTTGAACTTCTATAAGCATAAAACCAATCATAATTACGGTTATGGCTACGGTTATGGCTATGGTTATGGCTATGGTGTTTACGGGAATGCTTACCATGACGATGATAAAAAAGGAATACTTGGTCGGGTTAGGCAGTTTTTGAAACGGATTTGATGAGGTGTGAGGTTTGAGGTGTTAGTTGTGGCGTTGTGGAGGTGCAGAGTTGCAAAGTTGCAAAGTTGCAGAGTTGCAGAGTTGCAGAGTTGCAGAGTTGCAGAGTAGCAGAGTTGCAGAGTTGCATAGTTTCAGAGTTGTGGAGTAGCAGAGTTGCAGAGTTACAGAGTTACAGCGTTACAAAGAGGCAGAGTTGCAAAAGTTTGATTAGGATACGCGTTACAGCGATAATTAAAGAATAAATCAATGAAGAAACATCAAATTACTATTGTAGGATTGGGTTATGTGGGTTTGCCATTGGCTGTTGAATTTGCCAAGAAATATGCCGTAACGGGTTTTGATATTTATAGCAAGCGCATTCAGGAGTTGCGTTCTGGGAAAGACCGAACGTTGGAAGTTACGCCATCTGAATTGGAAGCCGTATTAACGGATACCTTGGGTGATACGGGTTTATATGTTACAGATGATGTTGACGCTTTGGCAGATTCTAATATCTATATTATTACCGTACCAACGCCTACAGACTCCTTGAATAAGCCCGTTTTTACACCTTTGATTAAAGCCAGTGAAGCTATTGGAAAGGTTCTGAAGAAAGGGGATATTGTTATTTATGAATCGACTGTTTATCCTGGTGTTACCGAAGATATTTGTGTGCCTATTTTGGCTTCTGTTTCTGGACTGACCTTTAATGAAGATTTCTATGCCGGTTATTCACCTGAACGTATTAATCCGGGTGATAAAAAACATACCGTAACTAAAATATTGAAAGTTACTTCTGGTTCTACGCCAGAAATAGCCACCGTAGTTGATGATTTATACCGCTCTATTATTACGGCGGGCACCCATAAAGCCCCTTCGATTAAAGTGGCAGAGGCAGCCAAAGTTATTGAAAACTCGCAACGTGATATAAATATTGCCTTTGTGAATGAGTTGTCAAAAATCTTCCGCTTATTAGACATTGATACGAAAGCGGTATTAGAGGCCGCCGGTACGAAATGGAATTTTATTAAGTTCACCCCTGGTTTGGTTGGTGGGCACTGTATAGGTGTAGACCCGTATTATTTGGCGCAAAAAGCTATTGAAAGTGGTTATAACCCTGAAATTATATTGGCAGGCCGTAAAATGAATGACAGTATGGGTGGTTATGTGGCTACCGAAACTGTTAAAATGATGATTAAAAAAGGTGCGACTATCAAAGGGTCCAATGTACTTGTTTTAGGCATCACCTTTAAGGAGAACTGTCCGGATATCCGAAATTCTCGTGCTATAGATATTATCCGAGAATTTGAAACTTATCACGTGAATGTTACTGTTTTTGATCCTTGGGCTTCGGCTGAAGAAGTGCATCATGAATATGGTTTGAACTTGATTTCTCAAGCTGCTGATTTGACCGGAAATTATGACGGGATTGTATTAGCCGTTTCGCATAACGAATTTTTAACGCTTGATGTTATGGCTTTGAAAGGTGTGAATGGTGTTGTATTTGATGTGAAATCGTTATTGCCCAAGGAGCAGGCGGATGGGCGTTTGTAGTTAGACGTTGAGTTGTGAGTTGTGAGTTGTGAGTTGTGGAGTTGTTTAGTTCATAAATTTCTGGAGGGGACTTCTTTAGTGTTTTTAAATTTTCATTGATACATGTTCATTTTTTATTCAATTGCTTATTTTAATATAAGGTTTCATGATATGCTTCGCAGTTTCATTGATAAAAAAACGAACCAAAAAAATCTAGGCTGATTTTAGTAGCCTTGAAAACTGCATCAAAGCCTTACCTTGCGGATGGCAACCGCTGCGCTAGGCCATCCTCCGCTGCCTTATGCGGCGGCTTTTATTAGTTTTACTACGGCATCGAAAAGTAGGCCGTTTGTCAGTTTTATTACATTCTTTTCAACTTTTAAACTATGGCTTATTGTTTAGGTAAGACCTTTTGAAGGTTAACTATTTTTGACTTTCAGTTAAATACGTATTTATTATGTTCATTTTATTCGCTCATGCTTATTTTCTAGTGGAACTCATGATGTGCTTCGCAGTTATTCGTGCGTTTATATTTTTTATTGGAACTCATGATGTGCTTCGCAGTTATTCGTGCGTTTATATTTTTTATTGGAACTCATGATGTACTTCGCAGTTATTCGCTCATGCTTATTTTCTAGTGGTACTCATGATGTGCTTCGCAGTGCACTGCGTGACGTTCGCTTTTTTCTTTAAGTTAACTTGGATTGTAAAATTACTTTGATTTATAACTTTTTAGAGTTGCATTATTTATAATATTATGTTCATTTTATTCGCTCATGCTTATTTTCTAGTGGAACTCATGATGTGCTTCGCAGTTATTCGTGCGTTTATATTTTTTATTGGTACTTATGATGTGCTGCGCAGTTGCCTTGATGCAAAACGAACCAAAAAATCAAAACCGTTTTTAGGAAATCACTGCGTGACGCAAGCTTTTTTTCTTAAGATCATTATGGAATGTGAATTGTATTTTGTTCATAACTCCCTTTTTATTTGATGGTTTAGTTTATTTTGTAGCTTGCTATTTCTGAAAACGGTTGGGCTATTGGTTTAGCTATTAGCGTTTTATTTGCAATTATTGCTTGCTATTTTTTTCATTCTTTTGTACTCACCACACTTGTTTATTTTATTTTTAGTGTTATTAAATTTTCATTGATACATGTTCATTTTTTATTCAATTGCTTATTTTAATTTAAGGTTTCATGATATGCTTCGCAGTTTCATTGATAAAAAAACGAACCAAAAAAATCTAGGCTGATTTTCGTTGTCTTGAAAACTTCATAAAATCTATGCCTGCGGTGACAATCGCTGCGCTAGGCCATCCTCTACTGCCTTATGCGGCGGCTTTTATTGGTTTTACTACACTAATTAAAAGTAGGCCTTGATAGATGAGAAACTCTGAATGACACTGGTTTTTTTTACAACTATTTACGGGATTTAAGGGTAACAAATTCATCTCTCTGTGTATATACCTCTGAAAGCGGTTCCCGAAAAGCTAACAGAGTAGGGGTCATAAAACACATTATATCATGAATAACTTAAACAATTTAAAATCAAAGCTTCAGCAGATGAAAGGCCGGTATTTATATCTGGCTCTCATTTTATTGGTTACAGGTGGCCTTCAGGCACAAAACTGCTTACCAAGCCCTAACAGCCCCACTGCTAGAGAGATTCATTTCAATTACTACAACACAAACGCTATTGGCTTGTCCACGTCTACAATTATTGAATCTGCAGGTGGTCCGAATTATACTGTGAATGTATATACCTTTACCATACCTTATTTTCAAAATCAGTTGCAAACAGATTTGCGTTTCAGAAATCAGGTGAATACATGTTCTTGGAACGCTGGCAGTTCCCCTTGCGGAAGTAAAGCTGTTACCGTATACAATTCACATTCTGGCGGGAGTTTGCTAGGAAGTCAACCCAATCAAGTAGATATTTACGGCCATAATTTTCCAGTAGGTGTCCGAAACATTCGTGTAGAAGCCAGTTGTGGTGGTCAGGTTTACCAAACACGCTACTACCGTTTTATTGTACAAAAAGAAGCAACAGCTTCTGTGAATTTGGATGTGAATGCCTATTGTCAAAAAAACAAACAAGGTCAGAACTCCGGTTATATTGGTTTTAAAGCATCGGGAACCCACGGCAATTCTTCCAAACTTTATTTCCGGGTAGTTCCTCCAAATGGCAGTAACTGTAGTTCTTCTGATATTGCTCTTACTAACTCCAGTTCTGGTTTTTTCAGTTGCAGTTCAAATGGTACCTACACCATTCAATTGCTATATAAAAGCACTGTTATAGGTGGCGGTTATATTACGCATGTTCTTAACAGCAATTATTACAGTTATAACAAAACCTTCAGAAGTTGTATGAATTTGGTTTCACCAATATACCAATTTTACACGTTGAAAACCACAGATACTGATTCATCAGGTATATCCATCTACCCCAATCCTGTAGTTAATCAGTTGGAATTGGCGTATACGTTAAAGACAGATGATGCCAAGGCTATCATCCACGATATGAACAGCAACCCGATTAAGAAGCTGTCCTTGGATGGGCAAAAAGGATCTTTAAGTATAGACGTTAGCGACTTGAAAAAAGGACTTTATTTTCTGACCATTATTGATGGCGATGATACCATTGTAAAAAAGATTGTTAAAAAATAGATTCCACCTTATAAAGCATGACCCCTTATAGTTATTATCTATAAGGGGTTTTTATTTGAAAAAAATTAAAGGTTCTAAAACAGTCCTCTGGACTTTTTACTAACACTTGGTTGCCCTTCAGCTTAAGGAAGGAGCCGGGAGCTGGAGGCTGGACGTTGGGTATAAAAAAGGAGCTGCCTGAAAAGACAGCTCCCGCATGGTAATCCATACTTCAGCTATAGAAACTAAAGTACCTCAATTAACTGCAGTGCATTATAGGCCCCATTATTTAAGGCATATTGCACACCATTGACTTCTTGAAAGAACGCTACTTTTAAAAAGTATAGCTCACTACCCGTACCAACGGGGACACCGGCAGGTGTCAACGTCACTGTTGTATTGGTATTGTCAATAGGTAAATTGGTTACAGGACTTAATTGTAAGTCCTTATCTTCCGTACCAAAATCCAGATTTAGAAATCCTGAATAGAAGCTGACATGCGTAGCACCTAGTGGAATTTCTAAATTTTGAGCAGGGGTAAAATCTGCTATTACAATTTCGCCAGTCGCCGTGGTTAGGTCTATATCTGACAATAACACCGCGCTCATGATGGCTCTGATATTGAAGTTAAACCCTTTTAAAGCTAACTGACCATCTGGGGTCGTGATTCCCACTGCCACGTTACGTTGACCACGAACGCTTGTTGTGTCCGCGTTTTTTACCCGTGTCATGACTTGTGTGAGTCTGGAAGTTACCAAGGCATCCTTGGCATCCACCAATAGGTCTAGGATGGCGCGACGCAGTACTTTACCACTCGTTGCGGCCATGCCGAATTCCGAACCATTTTCTCGGGTTCTAGCAAAAGCGGGATCCGTATTAATCCTTTTTTTGCTTACACCACCTTTGGTTCTGACTAAAAACCCTTCCTTGCCCTTGTAAAAGGTAAGATCGTCCAGGGTTCCTTCGATCTTGATTAAGCTTTTTAATTTTGCCATAATGTTTTGAATTTATGAGGACTTTTCATGGCGTCCTCTGTTATACAATTAATTTTAAGATTCCTTGTCTGTGCGCGCAAAACATCGGCCGCTGTTTTATATATCAGACTTGAAATCTGGATTAAATTTAGGGAAGGGTTGAAGTAGGTGTTTGTTATTTTTACCGAAGTTGATTTTTATTGCTGCTTGTTTCGCTTTACGCGTCTTTTTGCACGTAGGCGTCAATTTCTGCCATAACTACCTGTTTCTGCCAAAATATCTTTGGCATACAGTATCTATACAGTATCCATGGAGTATCCATACAGTATCCGTAAGGTTCCTTCTTTTCGGCAGGCAGGCCTTCCTTTGGCAGACAGGCGTGGTTTAAAATGAATAATGAAAAGTGAAAAGTGAAAAGTGAAAAGTGAAAAGTGAAAAGTGAAAAATGAGAAGTGCATAATGTAGCGTTTGAGGTTCCTAGCTTCGGCAGGGGGCTTCCTAAGGCAGGTAGGCCTATTTACTAAAATAGTTCACTGGACTACTTCTTAACGCTCGGTCGCCTCTTAAATTCAAACTCCCCTTTCTTTATCTCCGTTGCACTTCGATAAATTCATTCCCCTCTTTAGCTAAAGAAGGGAGCCTGGAATGTTATTATTTGTTCAGAATAGGCGGGCTAATAACTGCCTTTTATTTTTAAGTTATTTAAACTTTGATAATTGTTTAAGTTCTTATCTATTTTTGAAAACAAGCGCAAATGGCTCCGTCCTTTAGTTAAAGGGAGGTGGCTAGATCGACGGGAGGAGGTTTAGACGGCCGGTTTGTTTTTTCAAACTCCCCGATCAAACTTCGTTAACTTATTTTGCCTGCGCGCCAACTCGCCTTCCTCCGGCAGGCAGGCCCCTTTACTAAAATAGTCCACTGGACTATTTCTTAACGTTTGGTCGCCTCTTAAAATCAAACTCCCCTTTCTTTGATTTCGTTATCACTACATCAAATTCATTCCCCTCTTTATCTAAAGAGGGGAACTTGTTTGGTTATATTCTTTTGTGTTTATTCAAACTCCCCGTCCAAACTTCGTTTGTCCACCCCGCTTCAACTGAAGCGGGGAGCTAGATTGTTATTGTTTATTTAGAATAGGCGGGTTATGAACTACTTTCTATTTTTAAATTATATAAAATTTGATACTTGTGCAAAGTCTTATCTATTTTTGAGAACAAGCGCAAAATGGCTCCGCCCTTTAGTTAAAGGGAGGTGGCTAGACCGACGGCAGAAGGGCTAGACGGAGGGTTTGCTTTTCAAACTCCCTATAAAACGGCAGGCAGGCTCTTTCTTTATTTCCGCTGCACTTTGCTTTAAACACCTTGATCAAACTTTGTTTGCTCAAGTGTTTTAGGTCAAACTCCACTACCAAACTTCGTTTACTTATTTTTGCCTACGCGCCAGCTCGGCCCTTTACTAAAATAGTCCACTGGACTATTTCTTAACGCTCGGTCGCCTCTTAAACTAAAGAGCGGAGCCAAGATCTAGATAATTAATACGTTGGGTTAGGTGATGTGAATTCCTTAATTTAAGAACTATTTCCTTAATAAGTTTTTAAAACTCATGTTAGCGATTATTAAATTTATTAATATCTTTTTCACTAATTGAGCAATAAATTTTAGAGAAATCTATTAAACTAAAACCCATAGCTTCAATAATTGATATTAAAGTAATTGAATTTGGGTTTGATCTAGCATTGAATATATTGGAAACAGTCGCTTTTCTTATGTCTGCATTTAAAGCAATGGAGTTATAACTATCTCCTAAAAGGTCTTTTTTTATTACGTTTTTGTAATCGTTTTTCCTTTTTTCTAAAAGAATGTTTAAGCTAATAGCTATTTTGAATTTGATATTCTTTTCTAGTGCATCATCCATACATGCAATTAACTATTTCTATAATTATTTTAAGGTACGCTTTGACGTACCGAATTTTTGTATTATATTTGAATCTGTATTCCAATAATTTGAATACAAATAATTTTATATTTGCGATTCTTCAAATAACATATTGAAGCATTCGCTTAGAATCTCGTATCAGAAAACTGGTAATTTAAAGGAACGAGAGGATAAGTATGATGCTCACGTCTATGGGCGTGGGCTCACTTATTGTTCCTCGGTATACCAGTACCTCTGATGCAGTAAGCTGAGTTCCATGCCTTTTTTATGCGCCATTGGTACTTGCTTTCCGATTCTTGGCACTACTTCTGTACATTATCAAAGGATTGCATTTAACACCTTTTTGAATTAGTTTTTTTGGGGCGTGGCCGTTGGAGATTGGTTGGATACATTTTTCTAAAAAGCGGCCGCTTACCCCTTAACTTTAAAAACCATTGATGCCTATGCTATAACCTTATTGTGGACTTGTTTGTGCTAAAGCTGTTAGCTGGCGATAGACAAGACACCCATAAAAAAAGACCCACCCTTTCGTTTTCGAGGACATTGGAGTAGGTCTCTAGTTAAACTTATATAAACCATTTAACCAATACAAAGTTATGACAAAAACTTATTATTTGTTCAGGATTTGGCTTGTTTTTAGCAGCTGGTTCCTTGTATTTATGTTCCATGTTGCGATACATGCTCAAGAGATTCCCATTTCCGGGGTCATTACGGACGGACAGCACCCCATTGCTGGGGCGAGTATTCTTATTAAACACACGGTTGTTGGAACCGTATCGGATTTTGACGGGCGCTATGAATTATATGCGCAGCCTACGGACACGTTACAGATATCTTATTTGGGTTATACACCCATGGAACTGTCCGTTGGGAGTTTACGAGTTATTAACGCGATTTTGCGAGAAGATGCAACTGCATTAGGGGAGGTGACCATTAATGCTGGGTATTATAACACCACGGAGAAAACCAAAACGGGGAGTATTGCTCAAATAACTGCTAAAGAGATTGCCAAGCAGCCTGTTAGTAATCCGTTGGCTGCGATGCAGGGGTTGATGTCTGGTGTTCATATTACGCAAACAACGGGTGTTGTCGGTGGTGGATTTGATATTCAGATTCGCGGTAAAAACAGTTTGCGAGCGGACGGGAGTGCGCCGTTATATTTGGTAGATGGGATTCCGTTTGCGACCGAAAATTTAGGTAGTACATTAATTTCGAGCGGCATCTTATCAGGGCAGGGGATAAGCCCATTAAACAGTCTTAATCCGGCCGATATAGCGAGTATAGAGGTATTAAAGGACGCTGATGCCACAGCTATTTATGGAAGTCGTGGCGCGAATGGTGTTGTTTTGATAACCACCAAAAAAGGGACCTCTGGTAAAACCCGATTTTCTGTAAATAGTTATACTGGCGTAGGGGGTGTGACGCGAAGGCTTGACTTGATGAATACTCAAGAATATCTTACTATGCGTGAACAAGCCTTTTTGAATGATGGTTTAACTGAGTTTCCTTCCTACGCTTATGATGTAAATGGGACCTGGGATAGAAACCGCTATACCGATTGGCAGAACGAACTTATAGGCGGAACCGCCTATACTAATAGTGTTCAAGCGACGATTTCTGGAGGGTCCGAAACCACGCGTTTTTTATTGAGTGGGACGCACTATAAGGAAAGCACTGTATTTCCAGGTGATTTTTCATTTAGGAAAAACGCGGTAAGCTTTAATGTACACCATACAGCAACAGACGATAGGTTTGACGTATTACTTTCTGGTAGTTATTTAGCGGATACTAATAATTTGTTAGGCACCGATTTGACTCGGCAAGCTTATACGCTAGCTCCCAATGCCCCCGAACCTTATCATCCAGATGGGACATTAAATTGGGAAAACTCTACCTGGAATAATCCTTACCGACTGCTGAATGAAACCTATGTTGCTAAAAACAACAACCTTATTTCCAATGCTCAATTAGAATACCGTCCATTGCCTGCATTGGCCTTTAAGATGGGGATTGGTTTTTCTGATACACAGTTAGACGAATCGAAAGCCACTCCCCATACTATTTATGATCCCTCGTACGGTTTGGACAGTGCCTCTTCGACCTTAATTTTAAATACTGCTCGTTTACAAACGTGGAATTTTGAGCCTCAAGTGACCTTTAATCAGTCTATTTTAGGCGGGACATTAGATGTCTTGTTAGGAGCTACTTTTGAAGGTCGGCAAAGAGACCAATCTGGGCTGTATGCTTATGGGTTTACCAGCAACAGTTTGATACATAACTTGTCGGCTGCCTCTCAAGTTGCGGCCTTGAGTACCACTAATACCGAATATCGGTATCAGGCCATTTTTGCTCGCTTACATTACGCTCTAGCCGATACCTATTTTATTAATTTGACAGGGCGACGGGATGGCTCTAGTCGGTTTGGTCCCGGCCGGCAATTTGCGAATTTTGGTGCTATTGGAGCAGCTTGGTTATTTTCGGAATCAGCTTTTTTTGATACCCACATGGGTTGGTTAAGTTTTGGGAAATTGCGGGGTAGTTATGGCACTACTGGGAATGATCAAATTGGTGATTATCAGTATTTAGATACGTATCATTTATCTGGGTTAGGTTATGGTGGGCAGACCGGTTTAGAACCAACTCGTTTATATAACCCTAATTTTAGTTGGGAAACCAATAGAAAAATGGAAGTAGCTTTGGAGATGGGTTTTTTAAAGGATCGGTTATTTTTAACAACCGCTTATTACACCAACCGCTCCTCTAATCAGCTCGTTGGTATTCCTTTACCAGGGACCACGGGTTTTCCTTTAGTAACTGCCAATTTGGATGCTACGGTTGAAAATAGCGGATGGGAATTTGATATTCAAGCCAACTGGATACGACGGCCTCATTTTACATGGAAGAGCTCCCTGAATATTTCCGTACCTAAAAACAAATTAGTGTCCTTTCCAGATTTAGAGGGATCGACTTATGTCAATCAGTATGTTATAGGTGAGCCCTTGGACATTATAAAAGTTTACCATTATACCGGCATGAATCCCGATACTGGTATTTATGAGTTTGAAGATTATAATGGCGATGGGCAGTTAAATTCTAGTCATGATCGGGAGCGTATTGTACGAACCGCACCCGAATACTTTGGCGGTTTACAAAATAGTATGGGTTATAAAAACTGGCAATTTGATTTTTCATTACAATTTGTTAAGCAGTTAGGCAGTAATTATAATTATTTGGGTGTTTTACCAGGTATTGCCAGTAATTTACCTGTAGACTTTAATGACGCCTGGCAGCAACCGGGCGATTCAAGTCCTGTTCAACCTTATACAACCGGGTTAAACAGCGATGTGACCAACGCTTACTATCGTTATATAGCAAGTGATGCTGCTTATAGTGATGCTTCGTTTATACGCATAAAAAACCTTTCGTTGTCTTATACCATTCCTATGACGGGTATGGGTACTGCCCGATGCCGGATATATGCACAAGGACAAAACATCTTTACCCTAACCAAGTTTAAGGGGCCTGACCCTGAAAACCAATCCTCTGGTATGTTACCGCCTTTACGGGTGTTTTCATTAGGGATAGACTTCAGTATTTAACACCATTAAAACTCATATTATGAAACTAAATTTAATATATAAAAATTATTTTAAGGCTCTCGGACTTTTTAGTTTGCTTTTAGTCACGACCTTATTTTTTAATTGCGAGGACTTTATTGATGTGGATTTACCAGACTCCCAACTTACAGGTCAAACGGTATTTGATGATCTGACTACAGCGGAAGCTGCTGTAACAGAAATTTACAGTAAAATGGCTAACACTACTTTAGTTTGTGGCACATCTTCAGGACTTTCCGTATTATTAGGGAATTATGCTGATGAAATCCAACCATATAATACAGGCTTACAGGAATACGACTTCTTTCAAAACACGCTTATTTCAAGTCATCCTCAAGTTGGTACTTTATGGAATGGTAGCTATAATTTGATTTATGCAGCAAACTCTATCATTGAGGGGCTTGAAAACTCGACAGGGATTCCTGAACCTGATAAGGAACGGCTTTTGGGAGAGGCTTTATTTGTTCGGGCTTTTGTTCATTTTTATTTGGTTCAAATTTTTGGTGAGATTCCTTATATAGCAACAACCGATTACTTGGCTAACTCGACAGTTTCGAGAATGTCTTTAACTGACGTATATGCGGCCATTATCACGGATTTAGAGGCAGCTAACATATCTTTACAAGATACAGGTCTAACTCCTTTTAGGTTGCGACCTAGTCGGGCTGCGGTGAGCACCTTATTAGCACGGGTTAATTTGTATAGTTTCAATTGGGAGGCTGCTGAAATGGCCGCTAGTGCCGTAATATCTGGAGACAATCTAACTTGGGTTCCAGCACTTGAAGATGTGTTTTTGAAAACCAGTACCGGTACGATATGGCAGTTGATGCGCAATCAACCAGGGTTACCTACCTATGACGCCGAAAATTTTATTTTTACGTTGAGTCCGCCTCCTAATCGCGCCTTGAGTTCCCATTTGATTGATGTTTTTGAACTTGGAGATTTGCGCAAGTCTGTTTGGACTGGGCATGTAGTTGATGGTTCGGAGGTTTGGTATTATCCTTACAAATATAAGCAGTTTGTACCGGAGGCTGAATCCCGTGAATACTCGATTATATTTCGGTTAGAGGAGTTATACCTTATTAGGGCAGAAGCTCGCGCCCACTTGGGCGATATTGAAGGGGCTCAAACGGATATTAACACGATCCGTAATCGCGCCGGGTTAGGAAATACAACGGCCAGTACCGAACAAGCGCTTATAGAAGCCATACTACATGAGCGACGTATAGAATTCTTTAGTGAATTGGGACATCGTTTTTTTGATTTAAAACGCACTGGTTTTTTGGATGCTACTTTAAATCCTATCAAGCCAGGTTGGAACAGTACTGGGCGTTTATGGCCTATACCCGATTCGGAATTACTACTAAACCCAAATTTATTACCTCAAAACCCCGGCTATTAATTGACTAAAGAAACCTTACGATAATGATTTTAAGATATATTTTAATCTGCTTTTATTTGTTGTTGGTTAGTTTTAATTGTCTTGCACAAAATAAGCAGCCTTTAACGCCAAACGATTATGACCTATGGCATACTTTAAAAATGGGCGACACATCGGCAGATGGTATTTGGACCTCATATACCATGTCCTATCCGGCGGCAACCGATACTTTATTTTTAGAGAACACGGAAACCAAGCAGCGCTATGTTATACCATCTGGTTATAACGAGCGTATTCTGGCGGATGCTGCCATGTTTTCTTATATGACAGCTGATACGCTACATCTTTTAAATTTACGTACAGGTAAAGCCCAACCGATTTTTCATGTGCAAGGCTATGAGTTTACTCTAGATCACAACTTTTTGATATATCTAAAGGCCTCAAATGAAAGCCATGCACTTTACGTAACGGATGTAAACACTAAAGATACACGACAGTTTGACCATGTAACGTCCTACCGTATTAATCCTACAGGAACCCATGTGGCCATTGTACAAAGGAAACAAGGCGTTGCTACGGTTACAATACTCTCTTTGGATAAGCCTAAAGATGATAAGGCGTTGGTAGAAACTGGTACCGGTGCGTTTCGGCAACTGACTTGGAATAAACCAGGAACCTCCTTGGCCTACTATTATTTTAATAATTGTACAAATCGTTTTGAGATACATTTCGTTTTTGATATAAGCCATCCTTCAAATATAGGTCAGCTCAAATCCGATAGTATTGTCGAATTTCCAGACAATCGGCATATTGTTTCTAGTAAATTATTGTTGTCGGACGATGGTACCAAGGTATTTTTTGATATAGCAAAAACGACACAGGAAACACCTGATACCAAGATGGTTGACGTGTGGAATTCATCTGATCTTCAGATTTCTCCGAAGCCAAGTGATCGCGGATATTTTTGGACTGTATGGTTTCCAGAAAGCAACAGGATACACGTTATAGAGGATGCTATCTTGCAAGCAGTTGCTTTAGCCGATAATCAAAATATTGTATTGCTCTTGGATGATACCCGGTATTTACCAACTTACCAATATGGTGATCGTTACAGTGATGTTTATTTATTAGATTTGGAATCCGGTAAGCGAACAAAACTTATTGAACAGCAATTGCGTGCTCCTAGGCATTTAGTTGTTTCAGAAACCGGCGATTATATTGCTTATTTTAAAGATAAGGATTGGTGGTATTATGATATACGTACTGGTAATCATAGTAATCTTACCCAAAATTTACCTGTTGATTTTAATAAGGCGCAAAGTGATCGTTTGGATACCCATCACGCTTTCGGCTTTGGGGGTTGGACGGCGGATGAGGGGATATTGGTTTATGGCGCCTACGATATTTGGTTATTTAACCTAGCTACTGGTACACATAAAAAGCTTACAAGCGGTACTTTGGATACGGTTCGGTATCGTTTGATTGGCGGTGAGCCTCCTTTTATTAGAAACGGATTTTTTGGATTTATAGCGAGCACCTATGATATAGATGCGTCCTTGTTAATACGAAGTATTGATACTAGGACATTAGGAGAGGGGTTTGGTGTTTACAATACAGAAAGTGGCTATCAGGCAGTTGTGCAACAAGCCCGCAAATTGATAGCTGTTAAACCGATTTCAAAAAACCAGTTTCATTATGTAGAAAGTCGGTTTGATGTTTCGCCTCGTATCATGTCTATCACGCTTGGCAATACTCCTAAGACAATAGCACAGGGCAATTTGCAGCAAACGGATTTTGAATGGGGCAGTTCCAAACTTATAACCTATTCTAGTTTTAAAGGCGATTCTTTGAAAGGGGCGTTATTTTATCCAGCCCATTACAATCCTGAAAACTCCTATCCATTGGTTGTTTCCATTTACGAGAATACATCAGATGCTTTGCATACCTATACGATACCAACTATGCATAACTATGCTGGTTTTAATGTTTCTAATTTCACGACGTCTGGTTATTTTGTATTATATCCGGATATATCTTATGAAATTAATGCGCCTGGTAGATCGGCTTTGTTTTGTGTGAATTCGGCCATTGATGCCGCCTTAGGTGCTGCTAATATTGATGACAAGAATATGGGTATTATAGGTCACTCTTTTGGAGGCTTTGAAGTAGGCTATATTATTAGTCAAACAGATAGATTTAAGACAGCTGTAGTAGGAGCTGGCGTTACGGATTTGTTAAGTTTTTATTTAGGTCTTGATTCTTCAAACCTTTCCAATATGGAGCGCTTTGAAAATGCCCAATTTAGGAATAGACAACCATTTACATCTCCAGGATTTTTAATAGAATCGCCCATTATGAATGTTAAGACAATAGATACCCCTGTTTTATTTTGGACGGGCAGTGATGATACAATGGTTCCACCAGCATACAGCATTAAAATGTATGCGGCATTATGGCGTTTAGGTAAAGCTAGTACCTTGCTTATGTATCCTGATGAGCCTCATGTGCTTATGAAACCAGAAAACCAAGAAGACTTAACACATAAAGTTATGGCTTGGTTTAATTTTTTTCTTAAAAACACCTCTAAAGAAGCGTGGATTGATCATTGATATAAAAAAGTGTCCTTAAAAAAGGACACTTTTATCTAAAATTATGTAATTATTATAATTTTATGGTGGGTAGACACTAATTGCATGGTTTTTACAGAAAACCTAGTTTATGTTCCCCCATAATGAATTATGGTAATTACACTTTAGAATCTTCTAGAAAGAACTTTGGTACAAGTCAAAGGCATTTCACTAGTTTTCCCGAAGGCTTGGTATTCTACCCCATTATGAATAGCGGTACAAATAGGCCCCGGGTTGTTATCACATTGTACTTCAATAGCACATGGTTGCCCTGGTAAATTAATCCAACCTGTGTCAGGCGCTAGAAGCGGGCTTTCTTGAGTTCCTTTAAAAGCAAAGGCACTAACAATAGCGAACATGAATATACATGCAGGCAAAATTGATTTCATTTTTTTTGTTTTCATGATATTCAATTTAAAATGTTTATATCTACTCTTTTTCAGGTTTTCGATTTCCCCTGATACGGCCGTATATTTTAATTTTATTAAGTTTTTAGATTAAAGAATTGCGGATTTAAACGGAAGGTTACGAGATAGTTTTCACTAAGGCCAATTAACCTATTTTGGTATATGGTAAAGGTTTTTATGGGTTCACCTTTAAAATGGTATAGATAGAAACTAAAGTCATAGGATTCCGTATTTAGGTTATAAACGTCGATGATAGAGGCGTCTTTGAGCATTTCTTTAGGTTCGTATTTACCCAATCGATCAGATTTTACAAATAAATAGTCTCCCCAAGTAGCACATTGTTTATTAATAATTGTAGATTGATTCCCAAGCGTTCTGATCTGTCCTGATTTAGTAGTGGTTATTTTTAGAGATGCATTTTTCACCGTATCAATTGTACGTCCTTTATAATCCAGATTAAGGCTGGTGTCAGCTATTACAAACTCATTTCTATAATAATATACATAAAGTAGTCTGTTTAATTCTGAGTTGAAACGTAACATGCCATCGGTATCAAAGACGCCATCGATTTGTTTTTTTAATAACTGATGTGATTTAACTACGGTATCCATGTCATTAAAGTTAATACGGCCAATTACATTTTGACCGTAGGATTTATCAAGACCACTAAAAATAAAAAGAGAAGGCGAGACGATTTCGGTTCTGGAAAAGGTTTCAGAGGGTTTTCCCTGCCAAAAAACTTGTGCTTTCCAATCGGTTAAGAGCCCTTTAAAAATAGTTGGTACTTGACCATCAACTACATAGAAATATGGTTCTTTGATTTTAATTTGTGGGGCAAAAAATGGAATTTGTTGTTCATTGTTCAACTCAATCTGATGTGATTGTGTATAATTTAGTGTTGTGTCTATACTTAAGATATGAGCTGGGGCACTTGTGTTTCCAAGGTAAATTTGATCTCCTGAAACACCAGCGAGATAATATGAGTTAAATGGTATTTCTATTCCTTTTATAGTTGTTACGGGGTGTGGGAGGTATCGTCTTATAAACGCATTATTCCTATGAATCTGTTTCTCTGAAAGTGCATATAATGTTATGACAAGCATCACGCCTAAAATACTGGTAAATACCAGGTTCCAAATGACTATTTTATTTTTAACCCTACGGTTTTTTGAAGATGTATCGTGGTGCTTATATGTTATAACACCCAAAATTGCCAATAGTATAAACCCCACATTAAACACTAAATGTTCTGTCCAGCCCAATGATTCCAGAACCCCACCACAAGAACAGGGTGTAAAGGATGTGAAATTTAGTATTATGACAATATAGGTTGTAAACATCACCATAAGCAAATAAGCTAGATACAAGCCCCATTTCCTTGTTTTTTCAAAAACTAACAATAAAGAGGTGATTAATTCCACCCCAATAACACCATATGAAACAGGAACTGCAAAAGCGGCTAAAAGTGGTGACTGCCCTAATTGGGTTTGAAAATCTGTAAAGGTTATGAGTTTGCTTACGCTGGCATATACGAATAGGAGTATGAATAGCATGGAGGTGGCTACTACTATGGTATTTTTAGTTATAAGATTTTTAATTTGCATGATCTGAAATTAAGACATTATAAAATTCGACTATCTCAATTACTTTTTAAGGATTAGGGATTTGCTTGGACGGATTTTTAGTTATAAGTTAAAAGTGAATAGTTAAAAGTTAAAAATGAATATTGAACAATGAACAATGAACAATGAACAATGAACAATGAATAGTGAAAAGTGAGTGGTGAGCCTGGTGTGGTGGGCAATTGTGCGGGATTTTTACTTAAGGTGTAGCATAACCTTATTCTGATATTAGTTGTTGTCATTTAGTTTTTTCATGTCTGTGGGTTTGACACCAAAATGATTTTTAAAAGCTTTGGAGAAATGTGATACATTTTTGAATCCCGTCATTTTTGCCACAGCTTTTATAGACAGGGAGGTGTTTTGTATGAGTAAACTCGCTCTTTTTAGCCTTTCTTGCGTTAAATATCGGAATACTGTGGTTCCGTATAATTGTTTAAAGCCATATTTTAATTTGTATTCGTTGGTACCAAATTGATTTGCCAATGTTCTAAGATTTGGAAGTGGGTGTTCTAGATTTTGCAAGATATACCCTTTAATTTGCTGCATAATACGCATGTCTTGTTCTTTGACCAATACGTTTGGTTTTGTTGGGTTATTTGAACCTTTATTTCTAACGGCTTTTAAAGAATGCTTTAAATCCTCTTCCATTAGTTGGCTTTTTAATACTTTTTGACAGGTAGAGATGATGATAAGTGGGGGTTCTTGTCCACTACGCGGTATAACATTGATGGCCGTGGTGAGTGTTTTGGTTAATAGGTTAGTGCACAAGTATGTGAGCTTGGTAATATTATGATATTCTTTTTGATATAGCATGTTGTTAGCTATGGTTATCCAGTTTTGATGCGACTTTTTACTTAAGATGGCAGTGAATGAAGTCTTTTTTAGGCACGCAGGGGCGATACCCAATGTTTTTTGAACCTGACTATTAGCAAATTGAATTTGAAAGCTGCTATTTAGAACAAAGAGCATGTTTGCGTATTGTTTGATTGTGTCAGTTGCATTTAATACATTATAATAATTAAGGGTTTCTCTCATTTCTTCCGCTAATAAATTCACTAGCACAAGGATTGCTTCAATGTCATCATCTTTATCGGTACGTTCGATTTCAAAGGAGAAATCGCCTTCAGCTATTTTAAGCAAGAGCTGATGTATTTGTTCCAGTCTGGATTTATTGATGTGACTCTGCATTATTTACAGGCGTTTAAAAAGTTTAAGGCTTCCTCTTGCGTATGGTATATTTTTGAAGGTACTACAGGTTTGTTCTTTAGCAAGTAAAAGCGTAACATGACATTTGCAATAATTCTATTATCGACTATCGCTACGGCTTTAGCGAGGGTAGAACCTTCGTTGGCTAGGTAATCACGCGCTGATTTTACAGAGTTTTTGATGCCTTGGGTATCACAAAGAATAGGGTATTGTGTTTCTTGTTGAAATTTTAATCTATCATCAACAATTATTTTCGCCGTTGGAAAGTCTAAATAATCAATGGGTTTATAAATAAAGAATAAAATACCATCGGACACCCAAAATTTAGCATATACGTTCTCTTTCATAATTCAAATGATTGGTCGGATTTCCCTAAATTACTAAAAAATACTATTGATTATATTTTTTAAAAGGGATATCCTTGTTTTTTTGAGAGACCTTGGTGCTTTGTTTTACTGTTTTTTTGTTCAAAAGGATAATTCCTATTCTTGTAGGGATTTCTTACAAGTATATCTCGCTTAAAATTATTAGTGCATTTGATTTTTTTATAGCTTATATGCGCATTCTGAAATAGGTTCTATGGTTACTTGTTAATTTGACATTTTTATAATAGCAACCTTTGGGTTTCTTGTAGAATTTTACATTTAATTAAATTGCGTTTTTTCCCTCATAAAACTTCAATTATGAGGCGGATATGTATCTATAGCAAAGACATTAGTTGGATCACGGGAAAAAGTGAGCGGTATGCTAGAGAGGTGATTCGTGACATAAAACTGCTCAAAAAAAAGAAAAAGCACCAATTGGTGACCATTTCTGAAGCTTGTGAGTATTTAGGTTTGCCTTATGATGAGGTTTTTAACAGTATTAATGGGATTGGTTAGTATCTGCTATTTCGGTTGCTTTGGTTAACACCAACTTCTTAATTTTATTTTCAGGTACATTATTTTGCTGTTTGTGTTATGAGGTTGTGCTGATTAGGATAATTTAGTAAATATATAATTATGACATCGTTATATGATTTTTGGGATTGGTTTCAGGACTATGCTGAGGCTTATTACTATTTACAGGATTTTTCGGTTGCCGAGCAGGCTTTTTATAATCATGAACTTACTAGTCGCTTATAGGATTATCATGAGAACTTATGCTTTGGTATCACTTTCTCTAAAGATGAGACAGATGCGCAATTGATTCTAAGTACCAATGGGCAGGTAGATGGGGTGTTTTTCGTAAACAATCTTGTGAACATAGCTCCCGACATACCTAAGTGGACGATTGTTGCTTTTATTCAGCCGCAGCTTGATTTAGAGGCTATCAGGACTGGAACAGATGAACCTTATTACTTTAAGGATTTTCCTATAAAACCGAGTGATTTGAGGTGGGCGCCTGTAGATTTTGATAGTCGTAATTGCACATGTGATTTATTGTTTCATTTAATTACCTATCCGAAGCTTGAAGCGCCTGCTGATGTTGAACAGCTGCTTGATTATATTTATATTATTATTTTAGATTTGTTAGGCGAAGAGGTGGTGCGTCAAACCATTAGATTTGGTTATTATGAGGATGCTTTATTGCATTATTTGGATTGGTACCGGTTGGATGCGCTGCCGGATTTTTTGGCGACTTGGGAGTTGTAAAATTTGAGTTTGGCTTCGTTGAACCTTGGTTTTTACGCTTTCTGCCGAACGGTAGACAGGTCTTTTTTTATCTCCGTTGCACTTTGATTTAAACTCCCAGACCAAAATTTGTTTGCTTATTAGTAATGTTATAACTCTTTGATCAAACTTCGTTTGCTTATTAGTTATGTTTTAACTCTCTGATCAAACTTCGTTTGCTCATGAGTTATGTTCAAACTCCCCGAGCAAACTTCGTTTGCCCACCCCTCTTCATCTGAAGAGGGGAGCCAGATTGTTATTATTTAATTAGAATAGGCGGGTTATTAATTACTTTATATTTTTTCTAATTTAAAATTTGATACTTATTTAAGTTCTTATCTGTTTTAGAGAACAAGCTCAAATGGCTCCGCCCTTTAGTTAAAGGGAGGTGGCTAGACCGACGGCAGGAGGGCTAGACGGAGGGTTTGGCTTCTTCTTCTTCTTCTTCTTCTTCTTCTTCTTCTTCTTCTGAATTAAAAGATTCTTTTATTTCTTGTAGCACGGATGGTAAGTGGTCAAAAACCATTTTGTTTTCAAAGCGGATGACTTTATAGCCTAAACTTTCTAAATACACTGTTCGTTTTTTGTCATATTCTTGAGCTTCAGGATTAAAGTGACCTTGCCCATCTAATTCAATAATTAGCTTTTCAGAGGCACAATAAAAATCAACTATATAGTGACCTATACTATGTTGCTTTGTGAAGCGTTTATTATTTAATTGTCTGGATTTTACTTGTTTCCATAGGAAGGCTTCGGCAGGTGTTAATGTTTTACGCAGTTGTTTTCTATAAACTTGTAGTTCTTTTTTGGTATGGATTTTCTGCTTGGACATGTATTAAAGGTACGGTTTTAGGTTTAAAATATTTGGATAAACTACGTTTGTTTATGCGGTTTATGTTCAAACTCCCCTTTCTTTATCTCCGTTGTACTTCGATAAATTCATCCCCCTCTTTAGCTAAAGAGGGGAGCCTGGAATGTTATTATTTATTTAGAATAGGCGGGTTATTAACTACTTTCTTTTTTTAAATTATATGAAAGTTGATACTTGAAACTTGTGCAAAGTCTTATCTGTTTTAGAGAACAAGCTCAAATGGCTCTGCCCTTTAGTTAAAGGGAGGTGGCTAGACCGCCGATTTGTTTTTCAAAATCCCTATAAACCGGCAGGTACGCCCTTTCTTTATCTCCGTTGTACTTTGCTTTAAACCTTGTCCAAACTTTGTTTAGACTTAAACTTCTTGACCAAACTTCGTTTGCTTATTAGTTTGTTTTTTAACTCTCTAATCAAACTTCGTTTGCTTATTAGTTATGTTTTAACTCTTTGATCAAACTTCGTTTGCTCATGAGTTATGTTCAAACTCCCCGAGCAAACTTCGTTTGCCCACCCCTCTTCATCTGAAGAGGGGAGCCTAAACTGTTATTGTTTTTGAGATTTGAGGTAAGACACTAGATTTATTTACTTTGTAGTTTAATTTTTTGACTGTTTGTTTTGTTGTGATAAACAACTAGATTTTATGGTTAATAATTATAAAGTTTGCGTTTTGGTTTCTGCTTGGAATTAGTATATTAGCCCTATAAAACAAAAGAAAAATATAGTTTCCAGCCATGGCTTTAGAGACCCGAGTCTATCAGAAAGAACGAACTATAAAGTTTGGTGCGCTATTAAAGGCGAGTTTAGGTGATATGTACCATTCTCGGTTTTTAGCGCGGCAGTTGGCAGAACGTGATATTAAGGCGATGTATAGACAGTCCTATCTGGGTATTTTGTGGGCTTTTGCTGCACCTTTGGCTACTGCGGCTGTTTGGATTTTTCTTAATAATAGTGGAACCGTTAAACTTTCTGATACGGGTGTTCCGTATCCGGTTTATGCTTTTACCGGTACTCTTATTTGGTCTATAATTGTAGCTTCTATTACTTCGCCTATGCAAAGTACGCAGGCTGCGAAGGGGATTCTAACCAAAATTAATTTTCCTAAAGAAGCCTTATTGCTTTCTGGTATTTATAAGTTGTTGTTTGATAGCAGTATTAAAGTAATTCTATTGGTGGTCTTTATTTTTGTGTATGGTGTTGGTTTTCATTGGAGTTTATTGTTATTCCCATTAGCTATTTTTGGCGCTATTCTTTTTGGTACTACAGTTGGGTTGTTTTTGACACCTATTGGTTTGTTATACAAAGATATAGGAAAAATTATTTCGTTTGGGATGCAATTTTTAATGTATGTCACTCCTGTGGTTTATGCGATACCTGAAACGGGAATCATGAAAACTATTATGACTTGGAACCCGATTACACCTATTGTTTTAACAGCTCGTGATTTGGTGGTTGGGTTTACTCCAGAGTATGCTACTTATTTTTTAGTAGTGGTTGCTATTTGTGTGCCTTTCTTGTTTTTAGGGTTGATTGTTTACCGAATTTCAATACCGATTATTGTGGAACGGTTAAGTGCATAATTAATTAATAATTAATGATTAGCAATGCGTAATTAATAATTAAGAATAAATGAATAAAGATAGGTTAGTAGGGCAAAATTGATTTTATAGTTGCAGAGTTGCAGAGTTGCAGAGTTGCAGAGTTGCAGAGTTGTAGAGTTTTAGAGTTTCAGAGTTGCAGAGTTGCAGAGTTGCAGAGTTGCAGAGTTGCAGAGTTGCGGAGTTGCGGAGTTGCGGAGTTGCAGAGTTGCGGAGTTGCAGAGTTGCAGAGTTGCAGAGTTTCAGAGTTTCAGAGTTTCAGAGTTTCAGAGTTGCAGAGTTGCAGAGTTGCAGAGTTGCAGAGTTACAGAGTTGCAGAGTTACAGAGTTGTAGTTATTGCATTATAAAGATTTAAAAAAAACACGAAAGCATTATAAATTAAATGTCTGATAGTAAACACATAACAACCGATAAAGAGGTGCTTGTAAAAGTTGAGGGTTTGAGCAAAAAGTTTTGCAAGGACCTTAAAACTAGCCTTTGGTATGGGGTAAAGGATTTGATTAGTGGCGTACGCGGTTCTAATTTGGAACGGACCTTGCGCCCCAAAGAATTTTGGGCTGTTACAGATATTAACTTTGAGTTACGCCGTGGTGAGTGTTTGGGTTTAATTGGGCATAATGGTGCTGGTAAAAGCACGCTATTAAAAATACTAAACGGCCTGATAAATCCGGATGCTGGGACGGTTACTATTAAAGGACGTGTTGGTGCCCTTATAGAGCTTGGTGCAGGTTTTAACCCTATTTTAAGTGGGCGCGAAAACATTTATAATAATGGTGCTATTTTGGGCTTTAGCCGAAAGGAAATTGATAGCAAGCTGGACGAGATTATAGCCTTTGCCGAATTAGAGGAATTTATTGATATGCCGGTGCAACACTACAGTAGTGGCATGAAAGTCCGCTTGGGTTTTGCTGTAGCTGCCCAAATGGAACCTGATGTATTGATTATTGATGAGGTTTTGGCTGTAGGCGATTTAGGCTTTGTATTAAAATGTTTTAAAACTATTGATGCCATTTTACCGCGGACGGCTGTTATTTTTGTGAGCCATAATATGCCGATGGTTTCGCGGATTTGCAATACCATTATATTACTTGAAAAAGGCGTTTCTAAATTTCAAGGAACCGATGTGTCGGGTATTATTGATGAGTATTATAATCGTTTTTTAACTGATGAAGGTGAAAGTGTTGTGTTTAGTGACGGAAGCATTGTTTTAGAGGATGTTATGATGGAAGATGCAGAACAAAAAGATGGTGTTTATGATGTGAATTGGGGTTCCACAATTAAACTCAACTTTAAAATAAGAAATAATACGTTATCAAGAAAACCCTATATTCATCTGGCTATTTATGATAAGGAGCAACGTGCGGTAGCAGAAATTTATCCAGAAGGACAAGAGTTGAAATCTATTGAGACAGACGTTTTTATTTATTACTCCGTTTTATTAAAAAATGTTTATTTATCTAAAGGTATTTATACGATTACATTCAATGCCTCTGAGGACTGTTCCTTTAACATGTTCTGTAAAATGCATAAAGTTATAACACTTCGTGTTATACATGAGAAACAAATGTGGACATCCTTTTTATTAGACGCCGAGATTATTAATAATTAATACTATCAATTTTTATTACAAACTATGAAGTCATTTCAAGACGCCTTGGCCCAAAAAATAATTGACTCTTTACCCAATAACTATGGGATTGAAAATTTTGATACCTATCGATTTGGTGCTTTTTTAAAAGATTCTGAAAGTATTAAGAAGCCAAAAACTTTAAAAAGCAGATTTAAAATTTTAATTAAAAACCTTATAGGTTATCACCCAGAGCATAACGTTTACATTTCAAAAGGACAAAAGCTCATAGGTGAATATTTGAATGAGTTTGAACTTTATTGGTCTCAATTAACAAAAACTGATGGTGAATTGTTGATTAGTTTGTTAGCATATCGAGTTTTAGGCTATACAAAGGTTAAATTACCGCGTAATAATAAAGATTATTGGGAATCTATTGATAAGGCTAAACAATTAGCTGATTTTGATGACGCGCTAAACCCTAATTTCATGCATTTTATGCTTTATAAATTTAATTTAGAGTCTGTTGGGTATCCTATTAGCTTGTATTTTTCTGAATCTCGTGTAGCTGTTGATTTTTTGATTGAACAATATGCCTATAAAATAGATGGACAGGAAATTATTGCAGCTACTGAAGGTGATACCGTTTTAGATTTAGGTGGATGCTGGGGAGACACTGCGTTATATTTTGCAAAAAAAGTTGGCGCATCCGGTCATGTCTATTCTTTTGAGTTTATTCCTGAAAACATCAAAATTTTCAACAAGAATGTTTCTTTAAATAATAATTATGAGAAACGCATAACTTTAGTTAATAATCCTGTTTCAGAGTATTCTAATGACACTATTTTCTTTAAAGATAATGGCCCCGCAAGTCGCGTAGAATTCAATTCATTTCCAGAACAAACCGGAACTACTCAAACCATATCCATTGATGATTTTGTAGTAAACCAAAAATTACATACTGTAAATTTTATAAAAATGGATATTGAGGGTGCTGAATTACCTGCATTAAAAGGTGCCATTCAGACTATTAAAAAGTATAGACCTAAATTAGCTATTGCTATTTATCATAGTATTCATGATTTGGCAGTAATACCTGCTTGGATATTAGACTTAAATTTGGATTATGATATTTTTATTGGACATTATACCATTCATGCCGAAGAAACTATATGTTTTGCTATACCAAAAAAAAATAACTAATAATTTACCATTACTAGTCTGTAAATTTTACCCAAGAAATAAACGTTTAAACATAAACGAATAGCCTTTTATAGAAACAACTTTTTAAAATGACAAGAAACCAATTTTTTATATATGGAAATCCTAGATCAGGTTCTAGCCTTTTAAGGTTGTTACTTAATAGTCACTCAAAGATTTGTGTACCGCCTGAATGTGGTTTTTACCATTGGTTAGCCTCTAAATATGGGTCATGGAATCAATCCAATTTAAATCCTATAGATATTGATAATTATATTGATGACCTTCAGAACTCTAAAAAGTTTGAAACGTGGTTGCTCCCTAGTTCATTAATTCGAAAGGTTATTGACGACAACAGACCACAGGATTATAATGCGCTTTCTACCTGTGTTTATTTGAGTTATGCTTTTTTACATGATAAACAACCTGAACTATTAGGGGATAAAAATAATTACTATATTAAACATCTAGATGAATTAGACAGGATGGCGCCTGATAAATTTATTATTCATATTGTGAGGGATGGACGCGACACCGCTTGTTCATATAGGGAGATAAAACATATAGACAGCTCCCATAAATACAAACCTAATTTGCCAACTGACATCACTGAAATTGCTGAGGAATGGCGTGTTAATAATTTAAATATATTTAATTTCTATGAAACCCGAGACAACTATATTTTAATTAAATATGAGGATATTTTAAAAACACCAATTAAAGCGCTTTCTCAAATTCTTGAGGCCTTACAATTAGAATTTGAACCCGAGATGCTTGATTTTTATAAAAATAACCAGCTAAAACAATTGGAGCCTAAAGAAACCGTAGCCTGGAAACAAAAAACATTGCAGCCTATTGATGCTAAAGATATTGGTATCTATAAACGCAAATTGGCTAAATTAGAGATTGAACAATTTAATAAAACTGCTAAAGACGCCCTAAAACTTTTTAAATATGATGTTAAGTGTTAGACTTCAATGCTACAACCATGGTTTATATATTCAGCAAGCCTTGGAAAGTGTCATTATGCAACAAACGAATTTTCCATTTGAGGTTGTTATAGGTGATGATTTTTCGACAGATGATTCGTTAGCTATTATTGATGCCGTTATTGCTAAAAACACCAATACCCAGATTACGTTTCATGTGTTGGATAGACCTGTTGGAGGCACCTATTGGAAGGACAGGCAAAAGCTAGGCAGACTTCATAATTTCGCCAATATTATTGATAATTGCCAAGGTAAATATATTGCATTATTAGATGGTGATGACTATTGGACAGACCCTTTGAAACTGCAAAAGCAGGTTGATTTTTTGGAAGGTAATTCAAATTATGGTATTTGTTTTCATAATGTGGAACAATTAAATTTGTTACATACAACGGAGCGCACTATTATTCCTGGGGTTTTAATAGATACCAATTATACACTTTACGATTATATCCAAGCTAATAAAACCGCTTCTTGCTCTATTGTTTATAGACGTACACTATTTGATACTATACCAGATTGGTTTGTAAATTTACCATTTGGTGATTTAGGATTGGTTTTAAGTGTGCTAAAGAATTCTGAAAATAAAAAAGGGCATGTGCTGTACGATACCATGGCCGTTTATAGGTTGCATGATGCTGGTTTGCATGGTAGTTTGCATAAAACTAATAAAGGTTTAATTCTAGCCTATAAACAATACCTACAATTTATAAATTTGATAGAAAAACGACTGTTGCACGCGCCAGAATATAAATTGGCACTTGATGAAAATAAAGTAAAAATTTATGCTAAATTATCAGATCTAACAAAACGTGAGCGTAATTTGTTACAATTTGTTAATTATAAATTGCATTGGTATTATAAATTAACATATTTAAAACTACATTTCTGAAAATTCTAATAGTTAATACATACGATAGAGGAGGCGCAGCAAATGCTTGTTTGCGCTTGCATGAAGGCTTATTGAGTGAAGGTATTGATGCTAATGTGCTTTTAAGACATAAGGAGAAATCATTAGCTAAAACATTTCAATTTCATAAAAACCATATACCCAAAAGTAAATTTCATATTTTAAAAGAAAAAGTATTGCTTTTTTTACGTGTTATGGGTATTTTTAACAAACCAAAACAAACTGAAGAACAGCAATTTTTAAAAAAAAGGGAACCTGGTTTGGAATTATTTAGTTTCCCACATTCTAATTTCGACATCATCAGTTCTCCACTTTATCAAGAAGCCGACATCATTAATTTGCATTGGGTAGCCAGTTTTTTAGATTATGAGTCCTTTTTCAAAAAAAACACCAAACCCGTAGTTTGGACTTTGCACGATATGAATCCATTCACGGGTGGCGAACACTATCTGGAAACAGTTTTAGGTATGGATGCTTCTGGATATTCTATGCCGCGGGAGCTATCAGAACAAGAGAAACGTGTTTTTAAAGAAAACGTAACTTTAAAATTTAAAGCCATACAATCTGCCTCAAATATTAGTATCGTTGCACCTTCAGAATGGTTGCGTCTAGAAGCTCAAAACAGTACTGTTTTTAAATCCAAAAAAGTGTATTGTATTCCTTATGGGATTAATGCTGAAGTATTTCAACCCAGAGACAGGAATTACTCAAGAGCCATTTTAAATATCCCAAAAAATAAAAAAGTGATTTTATTTGTAGCGGATTCCATTAGTAATCACCGAAAGGGATATGTCTATTTATTAAAAGCTTTGGACTTGTTGCAACGTGATGATGTCGTTTTATGTGCTGTAGGGAATAAAAAAAGCGCATTAGAGTCCGTTGAGAATACCATAGAATTAGGTTCTATTTATGATGAACGCTTAATGAGTATGGCCTATTCTGCTGCTGATGTGTTTGTTATTCCCTCATTAATGGATAACTTGCCAAACACTGTTTTAGAATCGCTTATGTGTGGTACACCCGTTATAGGGTTCCCAATTGGTGGCGTTCCAGATATGATTCAAGATGGAGAAAATGGTTTGTTGACTAAAACGGTTAATAGTATGGCATTATTAGACACGATTGACACGTTTCTTGTAACCATGGAATCATTTGATAGAAAATCTATTAGAGCGAATGCCATAAGAAAATATGATTTAAAAATTCAAGCAGATTCGTATATTGACTTGTTTAAGACTATATTAAAATAATAAGAGGTGTCAAGTTTAAAATGAAAAATCAAAAAACAGCATTAATTACAGGGGTCACCGGACAAGATGGTGCCTATCTGGCCGAACTTTTGTTAGAAAAAGGCTATCAAGTACATGGTATTAAGCGTCGTGCCTCTTTATTGAATACCGATCGGGTAGATCATTTATATCAAGATCCTCATGAAACAGATATTCGGTTTACCCTACATTATGGTGATTTAAGTGATGCCATGAATATTACCCGAATTATTCAAGATGTGCAACCGGAGGAGATTTACAATTTGGGTGCCATGAGTCATGTAAAAGTAAGTTTTGATACACCAGAGTATACGGCTAATGTTGATGGTTTAGGTACTTTGCGGATTTTGGAAGCTGTACGTTTATTAAACCTTACAGAAAAAACTAAAATCTATCAAGCTTCCACGTCGGAATTATATGGTTTAGTACAAGAAACCCCGCAATGTGAAACCACACCATTTTATCCGCGATCGCCTTATGGGGTTGCCAAATTATATGCGTATTGGATAACGGTCAATTATCGAGAAGCTTATAATATGTTTGCTTGTAATGGGATTTTATTTAATCATGAATCCCCTTTGCGTGGGGAGACTTTTGTGTCCCGAAAAATTACACGAGCTGCCAGTAGAATTGCCTTAAAACAACAAGACGTTTTATATTTAGGTAACCTAGATGCGCAACGCGATTGGGGTCATGCTAAAGATTATGTAGAAGCCATGTGGCTGATGTTGCAACAAGAAATCCCTAGAGATTATGTTATAGCTACAGGTGTTACAACCACCGTTCGAGATTTTGTGAATATGGCTTTTCAGGAAGTTGGGATTACCCTGACCTTTAAAGGAACAGGAGCTGATGAGGTGGCGGTAGTTTCTGCTTGCCATGATTTGGAATACCAATTGCCCATTGGCCAGGTAGTTGTAAAAATTGATCCTAATTATTATAGACCAACAGAAGTAGATTTATTAGTGGGAAATGCGGATAAATGTAAAGAATTGTTGAATTGGGAGCCGAAATATACCTTGGAGACATTAATAGCCGAAATGATGGTTTATGATTTAAACCTGTGCCAGAAAGAAGCCTATTTAAAAGCAGGTGGTTTTGATTCCAACTCACAGAAAGCCTCTTTTAAGCATGAATAAAAACGCTAAAATATATGTTGCTGGTCATACTGGGATGGTAGGTTCTGCCATTATGAGAGCCTTGGAAGCCCAGGGGTTTACGAATTTGCTTTATAGGAGCTCTAAAGAACTGGATTTGACTGAACAACAAGCCGTTGCTTATTTTTTTAAAACCGAAAAACCAGATTATGTGTTTTTGGCAGCTGCTAAAGTAGGAGGGATTGTAGCTAATAATACGTATCGTGCCGATTTTTTATATGAGAATCTTATGATGGAGGCGAACGTGATTCATCAGAGTTATGTGCATGGCGTCAAGAAACTTTTGTTTTTAGGGTCGTCCTGTATCTATCCAAAATATGCGGAGCAGCCAATACAGGAATCTAGTATGTTAACTGGTGCTTTAGAACCGACCAATGAGCCATACGCCATAGCCAAAATAGCGGGCGTTAAACTCTGCGAAAATTACAACAGACAGTATGGTTGCGATTTTATTTCCGCTATGCCTACTAATTTATATGGGCCCAATGATAATTACGACTTAAAAAACTCACATGTCTTACCTGCCTTATTAAGAAAGTTTCATGCCGCGAAAGAAGCCAATTTGCCTCGTGTTGAGGTTTGGGGTTCTGGAAAACCCATGCGCGAATTTTTGCATGTGGATGATTTGGCTGAAGCTTGCTGCTTTTTAATGACTCATTACAGCGGGAATGCGCCTATTAATATTGGTACGGGAACAGATTTATCTATCCAAGATTTAGCGCATTTAATCCAAGATATCACCGATTTTAAAGGTGCTATTGTTTGGAATACAGACAAGCCCGATGGGACGCCACGTAAATTATTAGACGTGAGCCAGATTCATGGTTTGGGCTGGAAACACAAGATAGGTTTGAAAGACGGGATTCGTTTAGTTTATAATGAGAAGTTTTTAAAAGAGAAATAGACTATGTTAATAACTATAATCACTATAAATTATAATAACCTCGAAGGCTTAAGACGCACAATGTTAAGTGTCTTAAATCAAAGTTATAAAAGTGTGGAATATATTATAATTGATGGTAATTCAAACGATGGAAGTTCTACGTTTATTGAAGAGTATTCTGATGATTTAGCATTTTGGGTCAGTGAACCTGATGATGGAATTTATCAAGCAATGAATAAAGGAATTAATAAAGCATCAGGTGATTATATATTATTCCTCAACAGTGGTGATTATTTGGTTTCCGATTTTATTTTAGAAAAGGCTATTACCTATGATTTTCAGGAAGATCTAATTTATGGTAATCTCTTACTTTTTAATAATAGAAAACCTGAAATTAAGGAATTTCCTAAAATTTTAGGGTTTAGTTATTTTTTTGATAAAGGGTATTTACCACATCCTGCTACGTTTATTAAACGTTCGTTATTTAATACTATTCATTACTATAGAGAAGACTTCAAAATTGTATCTGATTGGGATTTTTTAGTAAGTGCTGTTTGTAAACATAATGTTTCGTATAAGCATATAGATTTACTTATCACTGTCTATGATACAGATGGTATTTCTGGAAACCCTGAGTTTAGGTCAATATTACTTTCTGAAAAAAAACAAAGTCTTCTTGATAATTTCCCAGCTTTCTACGAAGATGCAAAAAAAGCTCTATCAGACACGGACTTTTTTAAAAGTCATGAATATAAACGATATAGCGAGATTAAAAGTAATAAATTAATGGGGAAGCTAAATGATTTGTGGATGACGCTGCTTCATAAAAGTCTGAAAGCTGTAAAAAAAATTAAAAGCATAGTTGGAGTATTTAAAGTAGAAAAGAAACGGAATTTGAAATCCGTTTTTCCAGGGTCAAAAAATTATTGGGAAGAACGATATGTTCGTAAAGGAAATTCTGGTTCTGGAAGCTATGGTAGATTGGCAGATTACAAAGCAGAATATTTAAATGATTTTGTTAGTGAAAATGAAATTAATACGGTTGTAGAGTTTGGTTGTGGAGATGGTAATCAATTAACTCTAGCAAATTATAAAAATTATATTGGATTTGATGTGTCGAAAAGAGCCATAGAGATTTGTTTGTCTGAGTTTAAAGGAGATAATAGCAAGTCTTTCTACACAGTAAATGATGTGCTTTACGGTACGATAAAATCAGAATTAATACTTTCACTTGATGTTATATACCATTTAACAGAAGAAAATATTTTTAAACAATATTTAACAAAATTATTTGAAGCTTCCACAAAATATGTGATAATATATTCTAGTAATTATGATTTTAGAATAGCTGAGCATGTTAGAAGTTGGAAATTTACGGATTGGATTGAAAAAAATTTATCTTCAGAATGGAAATTGGAAACTTTTAGTGCCAATAAATATCAATTTGATACAACAAAACCAAATGATACTTCAATGTCGGATTTTTACGTTTATAAACGCTTGAACTCTGATTAGGTTATATGAAATAGACTTAACAATAATGATTTAATAAATGAAAACAGTTTGTTTTGTAGTACCCAGTTTCCCCACCTTCTCAGAAACATTTGTAACAAGCCAGGTTTTGCATACAAAAGCACATGGTTTTGCTGTTGTTATTTTAACCAAAAAGCTTTTGTCTTCTAGTGCTTCTTCTCAAGAAGAACTTTTAACAAGACATAATATATTTGATCAGACCTATAAAGTAGATTTTAAAATACCAAGAAGTAAAATAAAAAGAAGAGTTAAAGCTTTTTTTCTAATATTTAAGTACTTGAAATTTTGGTTGCGAGTAAATAATATACCTGTAAGAGAACGGTTTTCAACTTTGCCCTTTCAGCTTAATTACTACAATCAATTTAAAGACATATCGGTTTTTCATATTCAATTTGCATTGGCCGGGTTAGAGGTGGCTCAAATGAAATCAATAGGGCTGTTACAAGGTCGTATTATCACCACTTTTCATGGGTATGATGCTCATTTTCAAAATTTGGAAGTATTTAACACTATGCAAAGGCAATATAAAGGGCTTTTAGAAGCGTCTTGTTATATAACTGTAAATACGCCATATTTAGCTGAAAAGGTAAAACTTTTAGGTGCGGATTTAAAGAAAATACGACTTATTCCCATGGGCATTGATTTGGAGTTTTTTCAAGCTAAAGTAGAAAAAAGTTTGCCTACTAACTCACCTATACATTTAATATCTGTTGGGCGGTTAATAGAACTTAAGGGATTCGAATATGCTATAAAAACTATTAAACTACTTATTGATCAGGGGTATCGGGTTACATATACTATTGTTGGAGGAGGCCATGAAAAAGATAATTTGTTAGGATTAGTGGCGGCGCTTGACTTGAAAGATTCTGTGTTTTTAGTAGGCGTTAAAAACCAGAAGGAAATAAAGGATTTATTAGATGAACATCATATTTTTTTAATGAGTTCCATTACTGATACTACTAATAGGGCAGAAGCGCAGGGCGTTGTAACTGCAGAAGCCCAAGCCATGGGATTACCTGTAGTGGCCTTTAACAGTGGAGGGGTTCCTTATACGCTTTCTGATAATAAAACGGGATTTTTAATTGAAGAGAAAAATATTGAAGATTATGCGGCAGCCATACTAAAACTGGTAAATAACCCTAGTTTATATAATACGATGAGTGCTGCGGCCAAAGATTTTGCAGCGACTAGTTTTTCTAGAGACATATTGAGTGCCAAGTTTTTTGAATTATATAACTAAAAATAATATTCATCCGTTTTTTCATCTTTCTAATTCAATTGACTTTGTATATTAGTCCCGTAAAACGTTTTCATGTTCGTGCAACCACTTGTTTCCATTATTATTCCCACGTTTAACCGTGCCCATTTAATAGGTGAAACGTTGGATTCTGTTTTGGCTCAAACCTATACCCATTGGGAGTGTATAGTGGTTGATGATGGGAGCACGGATGGCACCCAAGCACTGGTTACAAATTATATAGATAAAGACAGCAGATTTCAATTTCATAAACGTCCAAATAGCCATTTGGCAGGTGGGAATGGTGCGCGTAATTATGGGTTTGAATTAAGTCAAGGTGATTATATTCAGTGGTTTGATAGTGATGATTTGATGCTGCCCCATTTTATAAGTTTAAAAGTTATATTGTTTAACAATAATATTGATTTTGTAGTTTGTGAAGGCGCTTTGGTTAATGCGGAATTAAAAAAACAAATGAGTCTTACTATTAAAGTGAAGGAATACATTTTTAAAGATTATTTGTTTTGGAATTTTCAAGTGATAACAAATTCAGTACTTTTTAAAAAATCTTTTCTAAAAGGTAAATTGTTATTCAATGAAAACCTCACTAAAGGACAAGAAACTGAATTTTTTTCTAGACTTTTTTATAAGATCCATGAGGACTCCTATGCCATTGCAGGTCAAGAACTATTTTTATATCGTTATCATGAGCATTCCAAAACAACGCAAAATGAAACTTATATTGAATCCTATAAGGCGTCTATTTCCTATACCTATATCCAAAATTTAAAAAGGTCTATTGCACTTCATGATTTGGGACTCATTCGTTTTAATTATGAACCCTTAATGCGTTTATATTATGAGGCATATAGTTTTAATGATGTAAAAAACCGTAAATACATTACAAAAGAAATGTCAAGATTATTTATAGACAAACCAAAATATTTAGACATAATTTTTTTATTAAATGTGATGACTATCTTTCGTTTTAATAGTTATAAATTATATGTTTATTTAAGAAAACGGCAAATAAACTTCTAATATGAGCATACCCAAAACTATACATTACTGTTGGTTTGGTAATACTAAAAAGCCTCAATTGGTTTTGGATTGTATTGCAACGTGGAGACAGGTGTTGCCAGACTACCAAATTATTGAATGGAATGAAACTAATGTTGATTTGACGCCAGAATTTGTTGCGTATGCCTACAATAAAAAAAAATGGGCTTTTGTCTCTGACTATGTTAGGTTAGATGTTTTATATAAACATGGCGGTGTTTACTTAGATACGGATATGCTTTTTTTGAAACCAATTGATGATTTTCTTAATTATGATTTATTTTTTGGTGCCGAAGAAGAACGGTTTATAAATTGTGCTATAGTTGGTTCCATTGAAGGACATCCCTTCATTAAGACTTGTATAGAAAGTTATGATACAATGTCCTTAAAGAATATTGAATTTAATAAAATTACAATCCCTAAAATTTTGACATCCAATTTTCGTGATTTTTATCAATTTCATGGGAAGTTTAAGAATGTTTTAAAAATGGATGGTGTAGTTGTATGTCCTAAAGATTATTTTTATCCCTATAGTTATGAGGATGCTGAAACGAATACGGACTATATGAGTTATGTAAAACCAGATACGTATGCTGTACATTTATGGCATAAATCGTGGGTTGAATATTCTGAATTTTATTACCTAAAAAAAAGATTCTATTACAAAGGGTTTTTAACAGCCTTTAATAATTTATGGTGCGGTAAGGAAACTTTGAATAAGCAGTATTTAAAAATGTTGGGTTATAGTATGAAACAATCCATAAAACGTTCTTAAGGTGAATAATTCATTAAATCCTCCATTGGTCAGTGTTATTTTAACAACATATAATAGATATGTTTATTTGGAGGAAGCTATACGTTCTATTGCTAATCAAACGTATTTGAATGTTGAGATACTATTAATTGACGACGGATCGGAACCTGATATTTCTGATAAAAATAAATTGATATGTGAATTATTCTCCCATTGCACTTATTATTTTAAACCCAATACAGGTCAGCCAGATTCCAGAAATTACGGGATACATAGGGCTAATGGTGACTATATAGCTTTTTGTGATGATGATGATTTTTGGCTACAAGATAAATTAGAAAAGCAGGTTGCCATTTTAGATAGGCATCCAGAAATTGGCTTAGTAACAGGAAATATAGAATACGTGAATAGCGATGGCGTTCGTACTGGTCGTGTTATTGCACAAACAGGGAACCATGGTTATGTATTTGAAGATTTTTTATTAAAAAATAGAACAACATCGATAACACCTTTGCTGCGGAAAAAAGTTTTTGACACCGTAGGTTATTTTAATCCAAATTTCACCATTTTTGAAGATTGGGAGTATTGGAGACGCGTCGCTTATTATTATCCGTTTTATGCATTGAAAGATGTTTTAGCATGTGTTAGGAAGCATGATACTAATATGACAAAAGAAATTGTTATAGATCCATTTGAACAATATAGACTTTACCGTATTTTAACTCAATCACTCTTAAAATGGGGTATCAACCGTTTTGGTAAAACTGATAAAGAGTTAATTGCACGGGTTGAGGCGAAACGCTATAAACAGATTCTGCGGAATCATTGTAATGGTTTTAGAAAGAAATGGTGTTTATTCCGGGAAATTATTAGTAATGATATTTCTGATGGCTTTTATTTTGTTTATTTATTTTTTAAATATTGAGATATGAGCAGCACATCGTTGAAAGCGATTAGTAAATTCGCAATATTCTTATTTTTATCAAGGATTTCCATCTAAAAGCCACGATTTATTATATTATTTTCCAATTATGCATTTAAATGAATTTTTGGTAGGTAATCTTTTAGGCTTAATTTTTGTAAATAAAAGAATTATAAGAAATATGATTTTATTATTATTGTTCTTGTAATTTTAACCATATTGCTTTTAAAATTTAAAATAGGCATTAATTATCATAATGGGATGTTAGCTTTCCTGTTTGTACCCATAATCTATTGTATAATATCTTGTAATAAAGGGAACTTATCAAAGCTCATGAGATTTGATTTTTTTATATTTTTAGGAGAGATTAGTTATGGCATTTATATTTTGCAAAAACCCGTTTTTCTTTGGGTAACCAAGATTTTAAAACATTATTGATTTAGCAATTTGAATGTTATATTTTACTTGTCATTAATTTTGTTGTTAATTTTAGCTGCAATTAGTTATCGATTACTAGAAAAGCCATTGCGCAAAATTATTAATGAGTTAAAATTATTAAATGATTTTGTGCTTTGGAATCTATTTATTTTGAGAAAAAAAGTAAAAGCTTAATTTAAAATTTAATAAATTATTTTATTTATAGAATGAATTTAAGGTTAATTAGTTATATCGATTTAGATGAAAAGTTTTGGTATGATTTTGATTATTTAGTAACTATGGAGGTTGAGCATATTGTTCAGTTAAACTCTAACTGGTTGCGAGCATATATTGATAATTATTTAAAAAAGAGTCAACTTAAAATACTTTGTGTCTATGCTGATAATAAGCTTGTTGGTTGTTTGCCTATGCAACTTGAAAAAAGTCGCGCCACTCGATTTTGGTCATACCATATTTTAGAGATTTTAGGTAATGGCCCGACAGATTTTTTTGATATTCCTTTAAGAAAAGGACTTGAAAAGGATATTTTGTTGTTAATGATCAAGTATTTGAAGAAAAAATACTTTTGGGATCGTATTGTTTTAAAAAACATATCAGAAACTTCAAAAGTAATTACACCCTTAATACAAGCTCTAAATGAGCATGGGTTGGCGTTTGATTTAAGTAGACCAAATGGTTTTTACTGGGTGGATACTAATTCTCAAAATTGGGAAACATACGAGAGAGAAGAGTTTTTAAAAAACAATTCTGATTTAAACAAAGCAGAAAGACGCTTAAAAAATGATGGAATTGAGTTATATATAGAAATTTTTTATACGGATATATACTTAAGACTTATTGATAATATAAACCTGTATGCAACTAGGAGGGACTCCTTGGGACAAGTAAATACTTACATGACAGCTGAAAGAAAAGGGTTTTTAGAGCAGCTCATTACACTTTATGAAAAGAAGAATGAAGTGGAATTAACGTTGTTAATGGATAGCAGTCAAACCGTATGGGCGTTTCAATTAGATTGGGTGTTTAATTCTATAAGATATCACTGGAATCATGCTTATAATGAAGATTTTAAAAGGTATTCACCAGGTAAAGTTTTATTGAAGGAATTAATGATTAGAAGTTTTAATGATCTTAATATCAAAAGTTGTAACCATATGCGTGGTTTATCGGATTATAAAAGTAAATTAGTCAATAGGAATAATATGTTTATTCAAATTGAGATAAATAATCCAAAGTCGTTTAGATTGAAAGCGACGAAATTAGTTAGTAAAGGATTTAAAATATTAAGACATTAATATGGTTAAAAAGAAGGTGTATTTATTAATTACCATAGATACGGAATGTGATAAAGATCCTAATTGGGAAATCCCTAAACCCATATCATTTAGAAATATTGCATTACAAAAATCTCTTTTGGAGCCTATTTTTAAAAAATATAATATTAAGGCAACTTATTTGTTGAGTCCAGAAGTTTTAATGGACGATTCTAGCGTACAAATATTAAAAACCATAGAGAATGTAGAGTTTGGAACTCATTTGCATGAAGAATTTATTGGTCCTAATGCCAATTTTGAAGCCAATAGAACGAAAAACATTCAAGCTAACTTAAGTTATGAAGTAGAAAAAGAGAAACTGGAAAACTTAACTCAATTATTTAATACTAAATTTGGATATTTACCTAAAAGTTTCCGTTCTGGTCGTTTTGGTTCAAGTACTTATACTACCAATATCTTACTTGATTTGGGGTATAAAGTAGATTCCAGTGTAACTCCTTTTAAGACACTGTATTTTGATAATGGAAAAAAAATAAATCATTGGGGTATAAAACTAGAACCCTATTATGTTATTAAAATAAATAATAAAGATAAACTACTACAAATACCACTTACTTTAATAAATCGTGATTTTGAAAAATTGCCTAGTTTTGTATTAAGCCATTTAGAGAGTAAAACTACTGTATTTAAAAAAGTATTAAAGAAGTTTGGTTTTACTTCAAAAACAGAATGGTTGCGACCTTATAGAGCAAGTTCTTTAGAAATGATTAACATATCAGATTATGTGATAAAAAATCATTTTAGAGAAAAACAGTATGCGATATTAAATATTATGTTCCACAGTAATGAAATACTGGTAAATGGAAGTCCTTACTGTAAAAATAGTGAAGAGGTTAGGGATTTTCTTGATTCATTAAATGATTTGTTTTTGCACTTAAATAATAATTACACACTATGTTCTACAGGATTAGAAGGCTTATACGACTCTTATGCCCAACTTTGAATATTGAACTGATGTACGTTCACAGTTTAGAAATTGTACAACAAGTACGCCCGAAAATTGATATAGAGGTTATAGAACTTTATGAAGATAACATAGAACTTATTCATTCCGTAAAATATTTGGATTTGAGTCGTTTGATCCAGAGATTGCAGAGAGGAGATAAATGCTATGTTGCTTTAGTTAATAATAAACCCGTGAGTTATCATTGGGTTCAATTTATGGGTTTCCATTTTATTCAACAGGCTGGAAAGAAAATAGAAATTAAACCCGGTGAATTTTGGATTTACCATGTTCGTGTTGCAGAAGCTTTTAAAGGTAATAGAATTAATGGCTTTGTTTATAGTGAAATTTTGAATAATGCAAAAGTATCTGGATATGATAAAGCGTGGGTATATACTAATTTTAATAATAAAGCCAATAGAAAGGGTTTGGAAAAATTAGGATTTCAAATTGATCATAGGATTTATAGTGTAAAATTTAAAAATAATTATTATCAATTTTATAAAACTCGTTAATTTTGACTATTGTTCATGTATTTGCTTCCTTTCCCAATGCCAGTCAGCCTTATAATTTAAAGTTGATAAAACGTTTGATAGCCTCGCAAGTTGACTGTAAAGTCATAACTTTCGGTAAGAGTAGTAAACAGGATGGTTTAAAAGTTCATTCATTTAAACATTATAACTATAGATGGTTATGGTATGTATTCATTGCAATTAAAAATTGTAAACTGTTCTTTAAGTATAAAAAGCAGGCTGGATTGCGCTATAAAAAAGCCATATTTTACTTTGGGAGGTATGCCACTATTATAAAGTTCACTCCAAATGTTATCCATGTACATCATATTCAATTGTTGCAACCTCATTTGATTTCATTTTTTAATATTTTAAATATTAAACCTTTAGTTTCTGTTAGAGGTAGTGATGTTTTGGTAAGACCATATAGGTCTAATAAGGAGATGACCTTTTTATTAAATGTCTTTGAAAACATATCTTATGTGCATACAGTTTCGGAACATCTAAAAATTAGTCTAGATAAGCTAACAAAAAAAACTTTTGAATTTTTTGTGATTCGCAGAACTGTAGAAGTAGATTCTAAAATTGATGATTTGTCGTATAAAAACAATTGCATAAAAATTACTACTATAGGACGCTTGCATTGGACAAAAGGTTATCGATTAGCACTAGAAGCGTTGTTCATCTTGAAAAACAACGGTATTGATTTTGAATATCATATTTGCGGATCCTATACGGATGAGCAGTTTGATGAACTTAAATTTTGTTTGAATGATATGGGACTTGAAAAATATGTGACTTTTCATGGACATCTAAATAGTCAAGATTTAGACCAAATGTTAAGACAAACAACTATTTACTTACAATGCTCATTAACTGAAGGCATACCCAATACTCTGTTAAGAGCTCTATTTTATAGAATTCCTATAGTAACTTCGAACGCAGGAGGGATACCTGAAGTTTTTAGGAATAAAAAAGATGGCTTTATGGTGGAGAAAGGAAATTCATCATTATTAGCAGAGGCATTAGATGCTCTTATCAGTAACAAGGAATTAATGACTACCATTCGGAATTCGGCCAGCCTCATTAATTCAAATTACGATGAGGAAATCAGTGCTTATGAAAATATGTATGATAAAATTACTATTTAGATAAATAGGCTTATTGATATTTCATCCTTGATCATGATAACATGCTACTGAAATCTATAGAATTTATTTATTAATCGATTTTTTTGCAGAAAAAATAAGTAGATAATCCTAACATATTATTTCCAATAAATTTATCTACGCTTGATTTTATTCCCAAGTAAGTAAACAATTTTGTAGCTTTTGTATTGAATAACAGTTTATGTGTTAAACTTAAATGTGGTTTAAAATAAAATGAGTTTTTGATTAATATTTTAAATCCTGATGACTTCAATAACTTTTCAATTTCGGCTGGTTTGTTCCAATCTTCAATTGGTTGGTATTCATTTTTTAAAATACCTGTTTTTTTGTATTTGCCATTGGGTGTCGTCAAATACAAATAGCCGTCAGCGGCTAAAAGCTTGTAGATTTTATCTAAATATTCTGGTTTATCGGCAAAAGTGATATGTTCATAAACTTCAGATGAAATACATAAATTAAAAAAATTATCTGGTATATTTTGATCAAAAGCATCTGTGACACTCCAAAGTTTTTTAATAAAAGGGAATTTTTTTTGTACTATTTCTAACGAACTCGGTGTAACATCAAAACCATAAAGGTTTTCAAATCCCATTTCGTATAAATAATGAAATAACCATCCGGAACCACATCCGTAATCTATACATTGAATGCTTTTGTTTTCTTTAAAATATGTATTTAATAACATTGATAAATTATATAGTCTTTTTTTTTTAGTTGGCCCAATTTTAGACCAATTTTCATTTTGGGACCATCGATTTAAATAAAATTGATCTACATTCTTCATAAATATATTTGTTTGCTTAAAACTAACAAATTTCGATTTAAATTAGTTCATTTATTTATATATTTCATTAGAATTTGACTAACCTCTTTTTTTTATTTATAAATAGTTTTTATACTTAAATTGAATCTTATTATATTAGTCCTCTATAAATGCTATGACTATAACCACTCCAATCATCCCTAATAAACAAACGTTTGCAAAACGACCAAATAAACCTCATGAGCTTAATTTAGAAGCCATTTGTGTTTTTATGGCTACGGGTTTTTTTATGGGTAGCGATACCTATTGGAAAGACGAAGTTTGCTTGCTTCCTGGCCATAACCATACCATAGACGACGTGGGTTTTTTAGTAAACAGTGAACCTTGGTTTCATTGGCATTATACACCTCGGGACATTTCGTTTGAAGATACTTTGGCTGAATATATTGAATTATTACGCAGCATTACGAAAGAGCAGGTGGGTGATAACCCCGTTATTCTGCCTCTGTCTGGAGGTTTGGACAGTAGAAGTCAAGCGCTGATTTTAAAAGATTTGCCTAACTCTGTGCATGGGTATAGTTATAGTTTTAAAGGAGGCTTTGCAGAGCATGAGATTAGTAAAGACATTGCACAGGTTTGTGGGTTTAGCTTTAGTCCATTTATCATTCAACCAGGGTATTTATGGGATTGTATTGATGAATTGGCCCAAATTAATGGTTGTTACTCCGAGTTTACCCATCCGCGGCAGATGGCTATTTTGCCCGAGTTGAAAGCTATGACTGGGGTGTTTTCATTGGGGCATTGGGGTGATGTGTTGTTTGATCGTGGCGCTCCGGAACAAACGACTGAAGCAGATATTATTCCATTACTTTTTAAGAAAATGGTGAAGCCTAAAGGATTGGAACTTGCCCAGCAGTTATGGCAGCTTTGGAATTTGCCAGGCGACTTTACATCGTACTTTATGGATCGGATTGAAACCGATTTATCTGCAATTGCCATAGACAATGTGAGTGCTAAAGTTCGTGCCTTTAAAACGAGTCAGTGGGCGCACCGTTGGACAACGACTAATTTAAGTGTGTTTGCTGCAGCACATCCTATTACGTTACCGTATTATGATAACCGGATGTGTGATTTTGTTTGTACAGTTCCTGAAGCCTATTTGGCTGATAGACGCTTGCAAATAGCCCATTTGCAGCAGGACGAAGGGTTAGCTAGTATTACTTGGCAAGACCATAAGCCTTTTAGTCTAAACACCTATTTATATAATAAAGTCCCTTATAATTTGCCGTACCGGGTTTGGAATAAATTGCAACGCACAGGGCAAGCTTTAATGGGGGAACCCTATGTACAACGGAATTGGGAGTTGCAATTTGTAGGAACTGAAAATAACGAGGTTTTAAAAAGTCATATTTTTAATACAGAGTTTCATCAGTTTATTCCTGAATCTATTGTGCAAGACATCCATCAGCATTTCTTAACAACGGATCCCGTTCATTACTCACATCCTTTAAGTATGCTCTTGACTTTGGCTCAATGGCACAAACAATATAAAAAATGCCTATGAAATTATCAGTCGTAATTCCAGTATACAATGGTGAGAATTTTATTAAAAGAGCTTATCAATCTGTCAAAGCACAAAATTTAGAAGCTATTGATTACGAAATTATATTTATAGATAATAATTCGACAGATAATTCAGCGGGCTTAATTCAAGAATTATTAGAAACAGATAGTAAGGTGAAATTATTTGTCCAACCTAAACAAGGTGAGGCTCATGCTAGAAATAAAGGTATAGAAAAGGCGCAAGGTGAATATTTGCATCAATTAGATGTGGATGATGAACTATATCCTAAAGCCTTAAATCGAATGATAGATGTACTTGATAAATATCCAGAGGTTGAGGCAGTTGTAGGTCGTATGGTGAAATCCAATGAGGATTTATTTAATACTGTTAAACCAAGGGATGAGACTCATGCCGTAACTTTTAAGGAAAAACCGTACTTAGGTTTAAAATGGTTTTTAGATTTAAGTTCGGTAGTTGGTGAAGCTGCATTTATGCACCGTAAATCTGTTTTCGAGAAAATAGGAATTTATAATACGCATATTTCAATGGGAACCGATACCGCTTTGGATATTAAATTAGGGATGCTTTGTAATGTTGCCTATATTGACACCTACATATATTTGTACTTTAAACATTTTGATTCTATCACTTCCGAATCTAAAAGAAAAATAAATCAAGTTCATCATTTATGGTCTAGGACTATAGAGGCTGATTTACCCTTGTACTATGAGCATAACCTGGACGAAGAGTATAAAGTTCATCTTTTTAATCAAGTTTTTAATACGATGGGTAAAATCATTTATTATTCAGATAATTTTGCTGAACGTTATATGGCTTTTAAAAAGATTCCCTCACAAGTTAGTCCTTTAAGAGTAGCATTTAGAATAAAATTGTATCTTATAGTTTTAGTGTTTTTACCAATTGAAATTTTATTAAAACTATATCTTTATTATTTATCTAAAGCTTATGTGCAAAAGCATATAAGCGAGTTTTAATAATAAATTAAATAAATTATGCGTTTATTAAAACATGCTTTGAAAAAAGTTATCGTGATACAATTATATAATCTTTACGTTACTGATAACGCATTTATACAAGCTGATATTGAACAAACTATAGAGGTTAGAGGCTGTGTTACCAAACCAAATACGTTAAAGAAGAAGTTTGAGCATTTAATGATTTATTATCCCGACTTTGCTTTTGTTTTTTTTTGGCGAATTAGAGGACAGAATTACCGTTGGAAAAAATGGTTTACAGATGATATTCCTTGTAAAATATTTAGAAGCACCAAAATTGAAGGTGGATTCATGTGCTATCATCCGTTTGCAACGGTTATTAATGCGAAATCCATTGGATCGAATTTTCAATTTCGGAATGGTTTAACCATTGGGAATAAAGCTAATGATAACACGCAGTTGCCTATCATTGGTCATGATGTTACCGTTGGTGCTAACGTTGTTATTATTGGTGATATTATTATTGGAGACCATGTTGTTATTGGTGCAGGATCTGTGGTTGTTAAAGATGTGCCATCCAATTGTGTTGTAGCTGGGAATCCTGCCAAACTAATACGTAATTTGCCTCATGAGTAAACGCATTCGGATATTATATACTATTCCTAACTTTAACACTGCTGGAAGTGGCAAGTCCGTTTATGACTTAGTAAAAGGGCTAGACAGAACGATTTTTGATCCTGAAATTTGCGTTTTCCATAAGAAAGGTGCTTTTTTTAAAGAGGTTGAAAGGCTAGATGTGAAGGTTCATATATTTCCATTTACGGCAAGGTATAGACCTAGAATTACTTTTTTATCCAGAGTATTAAAAATTCGTCGGTTTTTTAAAGACCATCAATTTGATGTGATACACTCTTGGCATTGGAGTTCTGATATTTCTGAACCTTTGGCCGCTAAATTAGCAGGTATTCCATATGTGTATACTAAAAAAGCGATGGGTTGGGGGAATCGGTATTGGACATGGCGTTCTCAATTAAGTACCAAAGTAATTGTGGTAAATGAAGATATGATAGATCAATACTTTTCAAAAATGCTCCATAAAATCGAACGGTTTCCATTGGCTATAGATACCCAAGTTTATAAGCCTGTAATTGATACATGGGATATAACTAAAGAAACGTATTTTAAATCTGACGATTTTGTGATACTTTCTGTAGCCAATTTGGTGGCGGTTAAAGGAATAGAAATTCTTTTTGAAGCTGTGCAAAAATTGGAAGATGATGCTGTGAAAATTCTTATAGTAGGAGATGATGAGGGTGATTACGGACAAAATTTAAAAGCGCACTATGGTAACAATACAAATTTTGTATTTGTTGGGAAGCATTTAGATGTACGACCGTTTTTAGATTTAGCTGATTTGTTCGTGATTCCAACTAAAGATGAGGGACGACGAGAAGGGATTCCAAACGCTCCGTTGGAAGCTATGGCTATGAGGTGTGTTGTGTTAGGTTCCAACGTGTCTGGTGTAAAAGATATATTAAAAGAATTTCCGGATTGTTTATTTGAAGCCAGTAATGTAGACGTGTTAGCAAAAAAAATTAACACTGTTAGGCAAATGTCTGTTGAAGCTAAAGAGGATCTTGCTTCAAAAATGCGTGATCAGGTTGTAAAAGAATTTTCTATAGAAGATTTTTTAAAAAAGCATGAAACCTTATATTTAAAATTGGTTAAGTGATTTTATAAATGAAAATTAAATGTAATTTATGAATAGTACAATTATTCTAATAGACGTACTTTAATATTATGCTATTCAACTCCCTAGACTTCGCTATTTTTCTGCCCATAGTATTTATACTGTATTGGTTTGTATTTAAGCGTTCGTTGTCTGCACAGAATGTGTTATTGTTAGTAGCCAGTTATGTGTTTTATGCTTGGTGGGATTGGCGATTTTTAGGTTTGATTATTTTTAGTACGCTTGTTGATTATATGGTGGCTCACGGTTTAGCAAAGGCGGAGAAACCCCAAAACCGGAAGCTATTACTCGGTATTAGTTTGATTTGTAATTTAGGCTTGCTCGGTTTTTTTAAATATTATAATTTTTTTGTGGACAGTTGGGTGGATGCTTGGGGCAGTATAGGCGTGAGCATGTCTGTAGAAACGCTCACCATAATTTTACCCGTTGGGATTAGCTTTTATACGTTTCAAACCTTAAGTTATACTATTGATGTGTACCGAAGGCAATTAGAGCCCACCAAGAATATGGTACAATTTGCTACGTACGTGGCCTTTTTTCCGCAATTGGTGGCTGGCCCCATAGAACGTGCTAAGCACTTATTGCCCCAGTTTTCGAAACCCCGAATCTTTCATTCTGATTTGGCTATAAGCGGTGTGTCTCTTATTATTTGGGGTTTATTTAAAAAAATGGTGGTTGCTGATAATTGTGCCTTTTTTGTGAATCAGATTTTTAATGGCTCTGGCGGTTATAGTTCTGCGGAACTGCTTTTAGGAGCTGTTCTATTTGCTTTTCAAATTTATGGTGATTTTTCAGGGTATTCAGATATCGCCATAGGTGTGGCACGACTTTTTGGGTTCAACTTAATGACGAACTTTTCATTCCCTTATTTTTCTCGAGATATTGCGGAATTTTGGAGACGTTGGCATATTTCTCTGTCTACTTGGTTTCGGGATTATTTATATATTCCGTTAGGCGGTTCTAGAGGGCGGATGTGGTTACAGATTCGGAATGTGTTTATTGTGTTTTTGGTGAGTGGTTTTTGGCATGGCGCGAATTGGACCTTTATTATTTGGGGTGGGATTCATGCCCTTTTGTTTTTACCACTGCTTATTGGTGGAAAAAACCGGAATTATATAGATAGCACGCGGATGCGACTCCAACAGGTCCCGCGTATTTTACTTACTTTTATATGCGTTTGTTTGGCATGGATTTTTTTTAGAGCCGATACCGTAACTATTGCCTGGACGCTATTGGAAGACCTTGTTCGTTTTGATTCTCTATCTTTAGGTTTGTTTTATAGTAGTTCCAAATCGCTATTATTTAGTGCTATTACCGCTTTTGGCATTTTGGTGTTGCTTTTTTATGAGTTTCGAACCGTACAGCGTAATAAGCAAGAGGTGGTTTTAAGCCCTTATCATGCTGTATTTATAGCCGTGTTAATTGTGTTTATGGGTGTTTATAAGAATCCAGTAGACTTTATATATTTTCAATTTTAATGAGATTATTCTTCAAACGTATTGGTTTTATTTTACTGTTATTTATAGGGGTTTCTTCGGCTATCTCTTATGGCAGTTTATGGGCATTGCGCCAAGGGTCGTTTTATAAGCCCTCATTTTTGGAGCAGCAAATACAAACCTCTGAATTTGATTATATTATTTTGGGTTCTAGCACGGGTTTAACAACGCTTAATACGCAGGTAATTGATTCGGTTTCAGGTAGGCATGGATTAAATTTGTCTATGGATGATACGAGTTTATCCAGTCAGTATTTGATGCTCCAGCATTTTATTGCATCCGGTAAGCAAACTCCAATTTGTGTGTTAGCTGCTAGTATTTTGGATTATGATGTTATAGACCATGTGTTAAGTGGTAATGACTATCGTTTTTTGCCTTATGTTTCGAGGGGTTATGTTTATGATTATTATGGCTCTTTTCCCGGGAGTCCTGCTCGGATATCAGCCAATAGTAACTGGTTTCCTATGCTTGGTGTGGGTTATTATAATGCGGAATTGTTTTATCCGTCTTTGGTTAGTTTGGTACAACCCCAAAAACGCAATCGGTTTGATGCCTATGGGAATTACAGCTATCCTATTACCACCCAGGTTTCGGCGTTAATAGTTTCTAGACGCTCCAAAACGCTCCAATTTAAAAACCCTTATTTTAAGAAGATTCAGGATTTATGTGCTAAAAATGACATGGCATTAGTTGTTTATATACCACCCCATAAAACCTTGGCAGTGGAGACGGGGCCAACCTCTTTTCCTGTAATAAATCACTCCGATGTATTAAACGATACGCGGTATTTTTATGATGATTTTCATGTGAATCGTTTGGGACGGCAGACGGTTAGTTTGCTGTTTGCGGGTATGTTCTCGATACATTCCGATATAAGCCCCTAAATCCCCGAAGGGGACTTTTGGTTTTTTTCAATCTTCAGGTTAAATATCCTATATAATCTGAAATGTCCACGCGCCGGCTCGCCTTCCTTCGGCAGGCAGACCCCTTTGCTAAAATAGTCCACAGGACTATTTTTTTACGTTTGGTCGATTTTTATATTTCAAACCCTCCGTCTAGATCTCCGTTGTACTTTTTGGAAAAGTCATAGCGCATTTCATCGCAATTCTACAAACTCCCCGTCCAAACTTTGTTAACTTATTTTTGCCTGCTCGCCAGCTCGCCCCTTTACTAAAATAGTCCACTGGACTATTTCTTAACGTTCGGTCGCCTCTTTAACTAAAGGGAGGAGCCAAAAATTGTTAGGGTTTATTGCCTGTGGTTAAATATTGAAATAGTTGGGTTTGGTTTCCTAAAGATTTTTACCTTTAGATTTTAAAACATGACTTGTTGAAAACCCCCTTAAAAATAGCTATTTACTCTGGAGAAATACCGAGTACCACCTTTATAGAGCGTCTGATTTCAGGTGTGGCTGATGCTGGGCATCCCGTGATTCTTTTTGGCATTTTACGTAAACGGCCTAGGTATTCGTCTCGTGTTAGGGTGGTTGGATATCGATTGAACCGCCTGTCCAAGTTTTGGCATTTAATGCGTTATAGTATACTCTTGACCTTATTTAAAGGTGGTGATAAAAAACGGTTGGATGCCTATTTAAAACAGCAGCAAAAAACAGATGTTTATACGAAAGTTAAATATTATCCTGTGCTATGGCATCAGCCTGACGTATTTCATTTGCAGTGGGCCAAAGGCCTAAAGGATTGGATTTGGGTTCAGGATTTTGGTATGAAATTGGTATTGAGTTTGCGCGGTGCCCACATTAATTATTCGCCGATAGCGGATGCTGCTTTAGCTGCTATGTATCGGGAATACTTTCCGAAAGTTGACGGGTTTCATGCGGTATCCAAAGCTATTGGTTTGGAAGCTCAAAAATATGGTGCAGTCCAAAACAAAATAACCGTTGTGTATAGTGGATTACCGGCTTCTGAAATTAAAGCTGCCATTGAAAAGAAAACGGAACCTTTGGATTTGGCTGATAAGCCATTTTATATTATTTCCGTAGGACGGCCTCATTGGGTAAAAGGTTATACCTATGCATTAGATGCCTGTAAGATACTAAAAGCGCAAGGTTTTGATTTTCATTATACTATAGTTGGTGGAACTAAGGATATAGAACTTGCTTATCAGGTTCATGACTTAAACCTTTCAGAACAGGTAACATTGTTAAATCAACTACCTTATAGTCAGGTTCAAGAGCTTATTTCTCAATCCGATTTATTACTGTTATCCAGTGTTAAAGAAGGGATTGCAAACGTGGTACTGGAAGCTATGGCTTTAGGGACTTTGGTTTTAAGTACGGATTGTGGCGGTATGGATGAGGTTATTTATGATGGTGAGACGGGGTTTTTGGTTCCTATTCGGGATTCAAATGCGATGGCTGCTAAAATTATTGAGATTGCCAATTTGAACGACCTAGAAACCGTACGCATTCGTCAGAATGGGTTGGAAGCTATAAAAACTAATCATCGTGAGGAGCTGATGGTTAAAGGGATGCTTGGGCTTTATGAAGGGGTGTTAGAGGGGTGAAAAGTTAAAAGTTAAAAGTTAAAAGTTAAAAGTGAAAAGTGAAAAGTGAAAAGTGAAAAGTGAAGAGTGAAGAGTGAAGAGTGAAGAGTGAAGAGTGAAAAGTGAACAGTGAAAAGTGAAGAGTGAAGAGTGAAGAGTGAAGAGTGAAAAGTGAAGAGTGAAAAGTGAAAAGTGAATAGTGAAAAGTGAACAGTGAAAAGTGAAGAGTGAAGAGTGAAAAATTAAAAGTGACTAATGACTACGGCAGGTAGGTGTTGATTTTTGAGGTTGGGAGTAGGGATGTGGTTTGAGTTGTGTGTTGTGAGGTGTTAAGTTGGAATTGAAGTTAAAGTTAAAAAAATTGCTTTATTATGTTGAACATAGGAAATAATATGAAACCTAGAACCATGAATTTTTACCATATATGATAGAAACAACAACATCTAATAAGCGTATTGGTCTTGTGTTATCCACCGTGCCGCGCTATTCTGAAACCTTTTTTAGAAATAAAATAAGTGGGCTACAGGATCGGGGGTTTGATGTTATTTTATTTGTTGATTATTCAGGGCCTGAAGACCGAACTTTTGGTTGTCAGGTTGTAGCCGCACCTCATTTTGGAGGCGGTATCTTGAACCGTTTTTGGTTTGGTTTTATAGCCCTAATACGGTCGCTTTTTATGCACCCTAGAAGAAGCTATAAATTGTTTGCTTTAAATAAAGCCGATGGTATAGCTTTAAAAGCTAATATGAAACAGCTTATTTTAAATCAGTTTTTTTTTAGTCAGAATGTGGATTGGCTTCATTTTGGATTTGGGATGCTGGCTGTAAAACGCGAAAATGTGGCGCAAGCCATGGGCGCTAAAATGGCGGTGAGTTTTAGAGGCTATGATTTGTATTTATCCCCATTAAAGCACCCGGGTTGTTTTAATATCTTGTTTACCAAGGCAGTTCGGTACCATGTGTTGTCTGAAGAAATGAAACAGACTTTAGTTGAATATTCTATTTTGCCTCGTAACATTCAGGTGATCACACCCGCTATTGATACGCAGTTTTTTAAACGGCATGGTCCAGCTGATGCTAATCCAGACGTGCAATTAATTACTGTTGGGCGATTGCATTGGAAAAAAGGATTGGAATATACACTTGAAGCATTAGCGCACCTAAAAGCTGCAGGTATTGCTTTTCATTATACCATTATTGGTGCTGGGAGTGAAAGCGAACGACTTGTTTTTGCTGCGCATCAGTTAGGTTTACTAGATTATATTTCATTTACCGGAAAACTACCCCAAGATGCGGTTAAGTCGCGATTGGAAAATGCCTCCATTTATATACAATACAGTATTCAAGAAGGTTTTTGTAATGCTGTTTTAGAGGCTCAAGCTATGGGTTTGCTCTGTGTGGTGAGTGATGCTGAAGGTTTGCAAGAGAACGTGTTGCATGATGAAACGGGCTGGGTGGTTGCTAAACGCCAACCACAGCTTTTAGCCAAACAATTGGCACAGGTTATTCAGCTTTCCGCAGACGATAAAGAGGCTATAAGAACACGCGCCATACGGCGTGTTTGTGATGAATTTAATCTTAATAAACAGCAAGCCGCATTTTTGGCGTTTTATAATAGGTAGAAAGCTAATATTATAATAATTTTCTATTTTAGATATTATAGTTTATCAATCTTATCTTTTTTACTCACATTGCTTCTTATGACGCTTTAAGGTGTTCGTGAAACTTTGATTTACACACTTATTTATAAAGTTCATTTTTTCCATCGATGAAAAAACGAACCAAAAAAATCTAGGCTTATTTTCGTTTTCTTGAAAACTGCATAAAGGCCTTTGCCTGCGGATGGCAATCGCTACGCTAGGCCATCCTCCGTTGCCCTTGCTGCGGCTTTTATTTGTTTTACTACGAAATTGAAACATAGGCCGTTTGGATATTTTAATTTTATGTGTTGTGATTTTGATGAATTGTTAGTTTTTATTTGTGGTTTAGGAACGGTATATATCCGTTCTTTTCTTTTCTTTTCTTTTTTACTCACCACATTTGTTTATTTTATTGTTGGTGTTCGTGAATCTTCGATTTGCATTGCCCAAAAAAGAAACAAAAAACGTTAGGCCTATATTCGATTTTATTTTAAACGATCCTTTAGCTATCAAGTTTTACGATAAATCTTGGATAGGCCGAAATAGAAAGCCTTTGAGAGTATCCTTATAACATTTAGGTCTATGAGAGTATCCATGATATTATTGCTCTAACATGCTTAAAAGAATCGGGTTGGGCATTATTGGTCTTGAATCTGTATATTTTGTTAAATGAAAATTTATAGCTTTTTACGAAACCTTGTGGAAATCTTATAGATAACACTTATTATTGTAATCTAAAACGTAAAAAATTGCCCATGACCTCTTATGAATTTATGCGTTGGCTGACGTTTCCGCTTATGACAACTCATTTGGTCACCGTACGGAATGATATAAAGCGACTTATAAAAACAGATGCAAGCGTTAATAAACCCCTTTCTATTTTAGATGTGGGTGGACGTAAATCACCCTATACTATTAATTTAGCGGCCGATGTTACGTTGCTAGATGTGCCGCAAGAAGCCGGAACGAAAGAAGCTTTGAATTTAGGTTTTACGGAATCGATATTAACCAATATTCAAAAAAAACGATCAAATATTTCTGATGTTCTTATACAAGATATGACCCAATCCACTTTGCCAGAAGCTTGTTATGATGCCGTGGTGAGTATTGAAGTGATTGAGCATGTGGAGGCCGATGATCTGTTTGTAAAACATATAGCTCAAGTACTTAAAAAAAACGGTTGGGCTTATTTTACAACTCCTAATGGTGATTTTATTAAGAATGAAGGCCCTGGGAAAAACCCGGATCATGTTCGGCATTATACCCGACAAGAATTGCATGATTTATTGTCCCAATATTTTGATACTGTAGATGTGCACTATGCCGTTAGTACCGGTAAATACCGCGTTTGGAGCTTGCAAAGTTTAAAAAGCACCAATCCTATTCGAATATTGAAATCTTTACTAGGAACTGTTGTTAATAGATTCCAATCTAGAGGGCTGGAACAGTGTTCACAAAATACTGCTCATTTGGTGGCTGTGGCATATAAAGACCGTTAAAAAAATGCAGGATATTTCAAAAAAGTTTAAGTTTTTTAAATTGAGAAAACGTTTATGGCGATCCAAACCCTATGCTATCTATTTACAATGTTATGGTGCTTTTTTAAATTGCTTTATTCGAATTAATAAGAAGCGCACAAGCATTATATTTATAAATGGGATGAGACGTTCAGGTAATCACTACCTGATGAAAACGATAATGGATTCTTCTTATGCTACCGTTATTTTTTATAATAATCAGAAGGCTTGTTCTAATTTAGATGTCCGAGATGGATTACAAACAAAATACAGATTTTCTAAAAACATCTTAATAATTGTAGGGTATGAAGATTTACTTATTCAGGATTATAATGAGTCCTGTGAATTTATAACACAAACGCGTTTAAAAAATGTTGATTACCTCAAACTTGTAGTTGTTAGAGATTTGAGGAATGTTATGGCTAGTAGACTAAATCATTCTCATATGGCCAAACACTTAAAAAGTGATCATAAAGTTCTAAATCAGACAAAGCTACTTTGGAAAGACCATCATGACTATTACGATGTTATTGATTATCATGTTATACGCTATAATTTTTTACTTCGTGACTTAAGTGCTATTGATTTAAAGTTATTTTATATCCAAACAATAAAAGAGTCTAAAAAAGTTTTGAATAGATATGGAGGAGGCAGTAGTTTTGATAATGAGCACTTTCATTCTCGATATATGAAATTTAAGGATGATAAAACGTATCTAACCTTAATTCAGGGTTTAGAATTTCAAGACGAAAAAATATATGGCATTTGGTAGTTGATTGCTCATTTTAAAACGAAATACTTAATAGTAACTTGATCAAAATAATAAAGAATTAAAAATATTATGTTAAAAAGCATATCTACAAAAATAAAACGACATTTAGGTAAATTATTAAAAAGTAGACAAGAGAAACGGCATTCTTTAGTTGGGGCTGGTAATTTATGGAAGATGAAACAAAATTTTCAGATTCATTTTTTAAAAGAACAAGGGTTAAAAACATCTGATTTTATTTTAGATGTTGGTTGCGGAACACTTCGTGGAGGAATACCAATAATTGATTTTTTAGATACAGATCATTATTATGGCGTTGAAGTACGAAAACATGTTTTAGATGAAGGTAAAAAAGAGTTAAAGATATTGAAATTAGAACACAAGAAACCAAATTTAATATCATTTACTAATTTTTCAGAAATACAAATTGAAGTTCAATTTCATGTTGTGTTTGCGTTTTCTGTATTGATTCATTTTGAAGATGGGATTACAGAAAATTGTTTTGAATTTATAGGTCAACACCTTAAGCGGGGTGGTGTTTTTTATGCCAATGTAAATATAGGAAATATTCCAGATGGTAATTGGCAGGGGTTTCCAGTTGTTTTCCGATCCATTAATTTTTATGAAGCTTTAGCCAATAAAAATGGCATGCGCCTACAACAGCTGGGTGATTTAAAATCTTTAGGACATATTTCTGGAAAGGATGGTTCTGATAAGCAGATTATGCTGAAGATGGTGAAAGATTAATGCCTTTTTAAAAAAATATAGTTTTACCTAGCTTGAAAAATAATAGGTAACTTACAAAACACATTGTGCTTATGAAAATCCTCATTTTGTATACTTACAACAAAGGATTGCTTTCAAATTTTTTTCAAGAGCTTTCGGAAAAATTGTGTGCTGATGGTTTTGAGGTTTTTAACTTTTATTTAAAGCATAAAAAAGAAAGGTTTATTCAAAATAAAGTTCAGGTTTTTGGGGAAAAACGTGGAAATCATTTTCATAATTACAGATGTATTTACCAAATAATTTCTAGAACAAAACCGGATATCATCATTTCTAATTTTAGTTATGTTAATCCATCATTGTTGTTTGGCAGATTGTTAGGCATTAATAGGAATATTGCTTGGTTTCACACGGTTTACGGACACGGAAAACCCAATAAACAAAAGTTACTTACAAAACGTTTTTTTTTGAAAATGGCAGAATTTGTTATTGCTAATTCCCCACTTTTGCAAAAAGAAATGCATTCTATTTATAAAATACCTAAACACCGCACTGCTGCCATTCCGTTTTGGACAAACATCACTGATTATCGTTTGCCTTTAAATGGATTAACTATTGTAAAACATCCTTCAACTTTACAGATTGGTTGTCCTGGGCGTTTGTTAGCAGATAAAAATCATGCTTCGGTGATTAAAGCCATACATGCATTAAAACAACGCACTCAAAAAACAATTCACTTATATATTGCTGGGGATGGACCTTATAAACAGGATTTAGAGCAATTAGTTAGTGATTTAGAATTGAATGATACAGTGACTTTTCTGGGATTGTTAAATGTTCCTGATATGGTAGCGTATTATGATGCTATGGATGTCGTGGTTTTACCAAGTTTTCACGAAGCTTTTGGATTGGTTTTTATTGAAGCGATAGCCTTGGGACGGCCTGTTTTAGTATCACGCGCCTTTGGCGCTTTGAATTTTATTGACACTGAAAAATTTCCGATACAAGACTTTAGTTTTAGTCCGTATGACATACCGGAATTAATTGATAAATTAGAACCCTATATAAGGGATGCAGACTATGCTCCAAATTATTTTCAAGCGATTTATTATGATACCTTTGAAAAGGGTGTTATTTATGAGGCGGTTAAAGCTGTAATCTTGAATCAAACCAGAGCATCAAAATGAGTGCTATTTTAATGAACTAACGTACATGCCATTCAACTTTTTAAAATACCTACAACCCACACATTATTTTCGATTAGTATCGCATGCTGGCTTTAGTGCTTTTCCGGAGGTTGATGCTTTGCCGCCAGCTGTTTTAAATCAGCTTGCCTTGGATACACGTTATACCTCCAAACACGCGCAAGACTATGATTTGTCGTGGCAAGCGGTGCAATCTGGTTTTATAGGTGATGTGCCCCATTACACACATTTTGAAACGGTTTCTGTAACAGATAATTATCATTTTATCCGTAAGCAGTTTCATCCTGTTTGGGTGTTTTATGTATTGTTGATGCGCCTCATTACCTTTCATAATCCGATTCGTGAGATTCGGGCTTGGTTACAAACATCGCCTACTAAAAGAGCCACAGCCATACAGCCTATTCTGTATCCGGATTGGAAAACCTATACTTCTGAACTCCTTGCGGAAACGCCTTTGGTGAGCGTGGTGATCCCTACTTTGAATCGGTATACCTATTTAAAAGACGTCCTATTAGATTTTGAAAAACAGGACTATCCGCATTTTGAACTTATTATTGTGGATCAATCCGAGCCCTTTCAATCCGATTTTTATAAGTCTTTTGATTTACCCATTCGTGTGATTCGTCAAGACCAAAAAGCGTTGTGGTTGGCGCGAAACACCGCTATACAATCAGCGAAAGGCAGCTTGATTGCCTTATCAGAAGATGATGTCCGGATTCAACCCGATTGGCTTTCAAGCCATTTACGCTGCCTTGATTTTTTTGGCGCACAGGTATCTGCCGGTGTTTTTTATCCGGAAGGGCAGCGCATTCCTGAAGATCGCTCCTTTTTTGCTATGGCGACCCAGTTTGCTACAGGAAATGCCCTGTTGTACCGGTCTGTTTTTGAACAGGTTGGATTATTTGATAGGCAGTTTGAAAAGCAGCGGATGGGTGATGGGGAGTTTGGTGCACGCGTTTATTTAGCTGGAATTCGCAGCATATCGAACCCATATGCGAGTTGTATTGATGTGAAAGCTGGAACTGGTGGCTTGCGCGAGATGGGCAGTTGGGATGCGTTTAGACCTTCTACCTTTTTTGCCCCAAGACCCATACCTAGTGTGTTGTATTATTTTAGAAAATACTATGGAAATTCGGCGGCGCGATGGGCTTTGTGGCGTACCATACCCACTTCTATATTGCCTTATCAGTTTAAGACCAACCGTTTGTTATTAGTTGTTGGTATTTTTATAAGTTTGTTGCTGCTTCCTGTGGTGTTGGTCCAGGTTTTTAGTTCTTGGCAATTGGCGAGTAGGAAGTTGGCGGATGGGAGTTTGATTGGAGAATTAAGAATGAATGATGAATGATGAAAAGGGGAAAATTAATAATTAATAATTAAGAATGAAAAGTGAAAAGTGAAAAGTGAAAAGTGAAAAGTGAAAAGTGAAAAGTGAAAAGTGAAGAGTGAAGAGTTGGTATTAGGGATTAGGGGAGTACTGCTTTTTAAAAGTGCTGCGCCTTTTTCGTCAAACCTTCCGATTTTTGCTAAAGCAAAAATCACCTTCCTTCATCTGAAGGCAGGAGCTGTTTAGGGAATGAAAAGTGAAAAGTGAAAAGTGAAGAGTGAAGAGTGAAGAGTGAAGAGTGAAGAGTGAAGAGTGAAGAGTGAAGAGTGAAGAGTGAAGAGTGAAGAGTGAAAAGTGAAAAGTGAAAAGTGAAGGATGAAAAATGAAAAGTGAAGAGTGAAGAGTTGGTATTAGGGATTAGGGGAGTACTGCTTTTTAAAAGTGCTGCGCCTTTTTTGTCAAACCTTCCGATTTTTGCTAAAGCAAAAATCACCTTCCTTCCGCTGAAGGCAGGAGCTGTTTAGGGAATGAAAAGTGATTAATTAATAATTAATAATGAATAACGAATAATGAAGTTTGATACATAATTTATAATTTAGAAATACCTTGAACAATGAACAATGAACAATGAATAAATAAAAAAGATTTTACCAATATCTAAACTAAACAACCTTAACCGAGAAACTTTGAACTTTGAATTTTAAACTTGTAAGCCTTGCATAAAAAACGCATTCTTATTGTAACTTCTGAGTTTCCACCGCAGCCGGGTGGGATAGGGAATCATGCGTATTATTTGGCTTTATATTTGACAAAAAACAATTATGATGTTCGGGTTATTGCGGATCAGCGGGCTGTTGTGCATACGGAGGAAATAGCTTTTGATGCGGCATTGCCTTTTGCGGTGCAGCGGATTGCTTTACAAGCGCCTCGGTTTTTGATGTATTTTAATCGGGTGGTGAAAACGCTTTCCGGTTTTAAAAATTCAGACTATGTGATAGCTACCGGTAAGTTTTCGTTGTGGAATGTGGCGTTTTGTTCCTTATTTTATAAACGCTACAAGCTGGCGGTGATCCATGGGAGTGAGGTTAATTTTAAATCGGCTGGATTGAAACAGTCTATTGCCATTTCCTTGAAACAATTTGAAACGGTGGTTGCCGTATCCCATTATACCAAAGGCTTGGTTTCTGGCTTAAACTTGACCGTTAGTGTTATTCCTAATGGGATTGATTTGGAAAAGTGGCAGCTAGAACACAGTGAAAAAGCCGATTTGAAGGGGTATCCTGTTTTAACCACGGTTGGTCGCGTTAGTTCCCGAAAAGGTCAGTTAGAAGTAATAAAACTATTACCCGAATTATTGAAAACCTATCCTGATGCGCAGTATCATTGTGTGGGAATCCCTAGTGAAGCTGACAGCTTTTTGGAGACGGCAGGCGTATTGGGTGTGGCAGAACACGTTGTGTTTCATGGTGCGTTATCCGATGCTGCATTGCAAGGCGTGTTAAGGGCCTCGGATGTGTTTGTTATGTTAAGTACGGAAAGTTCCACGGGTGATGTGGAAGGATTTGGCATCGCTATTTTGGAAGCGAATGCTTTAGGGATTCCCGCTATTGGATCCAAAAACTGTGGGATTGAAGATGCGATACAAGATGGTGTCTCTGGTTTATTAGTGGACCGTAGGGATGCATCCGCTTTTTGCCGGCATATTACTAATGTTTTAGCAGAACCTGCGGGTTATAAAAAACAGGCCCGGGCATGGGCCGAGCAGCATGACTGGAATCAGATTATTAAACGCTATATAGCCTTTGTTTCATGAGAACTTTAACGATTATATCCCATACAGAACATTATCTCCAACCGGATGGTCGCCTTGTAGGATTGAGTTCTACGGTAACCGAAATTAATGAGCTTTTGGCTGTATTTGATCGGATTGTTCATGTGGCTATGCTTCACGATGTTGCCGCACCACCCAGTACGTTAGCTTATGTGTCTGATAGGATTGAATTCATTGCTTTACCAGCGGTTGGTGGTACTACTTGGCCTGCTAAATTAGCTGTCATTTTTCAAGCACCTAAAATTTTATTACTCGTGCGAAAGGCTTTGAAGGCTTCTGATTATTTTCAATTTCGTGCGCCCACAGGAATTGGCGTTTATGTCATTCCATACCTCCTATTATTTTCGTCTAAGAAAGGTTGGTTTAAATACGCCGGAAATTGGAAACAAGCCCAGGCACCTTTAGCTTACCGCTTTCAAAAATGGTTGTTGGAGCGGCAGTCGCGCCCGGTTACTATTAATGGTTTTTGGGATGACCAGCCCGAACAGTGTTTGAGCTTTGAAAACCCGTGTTTGACCGAACAGAATATTGCCGATGGGCAAGCCGTTATTACACAAAAACGCTTGGAATATCCTATTGATTTTTGTTTTGTAGGGCGTTTAGAAGCCGCTAAAGGTCTGGATTTATTATTAGAAACTGTGGGGCAGTTGGAATCGGAATTCCGTGATAACATTGGAACCATTCATGTGGTTGGTTCTGGTGTGCGTCAAACTTATTACGAGGCATTAGTTCGTGATTTGCAACTCCCCGTAATATTTCATGGCTATATATCCCGAGATGCCGTTCATGCTATTTATACGCGGTGCCATGTTATTGTATTGCCCTCTGCATCTGAAGGGTTTCCGAAAGTGATAGCCGAAGCTATGAATTTTGGCTGCATCCCGATTGTTTCTAATGTATCCTCGATAAGTCATTATATTCAGCACGATGTTAGTGGTTTTTTAATGGCTGATTTGGATGTGCCTTCTTTGACAGATTGTTTTAAACAGGTTTTAAATTTAGATCCCAAAGAATTTGACCGTTTAAAGACCCATTCTTTGGAGGCTATGAAGCGCTTTAGCTATTCGTTTTATAATCAGCGATTAGTGGAACGTATTTTATAAGCGTGCATTTTATAAAATAATACCTGTCTATTAAAAAAAAAATGATATTTTTAGACTAAACTAATTATAGTGCACCTAGTTAATGGTATTTAAAAAACTACATTGGACGCTTAAACGGCACCCCTTTTTATATGTTACGCGATTTCGATTGTTGTCTAAAAATGCCAATGAGACGGTAATTGATTCCTGTTGTTATAATGTGTTGAATGGTAAAGGTGATATCCCTGATTTATATACGACCATTAATTCAGCTGTTTTTAAAGCTGGCAAGCCCGAGACTGATTTGGAGTTGGTGAAACAATTGGTTTTGTGGTTGTCCGAGCATACTACGGTAGGTCCGGGATTGAGTGAGCCGTCCGACAAAGCTCTGGAAACCTTGCTGTATGGAGCCGGTGGTGTGTGTAGTGATATGGCGCAGGTTTTTAATAATTTTTGTGTGATTAATGATATCCAAGTTCGGGAATGGGGAACCACTAGTGCGCCTTTTAATCGGACTAATGGTGGTCATTCTTTTAATGAGGTTTATATCCGGGAATTGGAAAAGTGGTTGTTAGTTGATCCGTCCTGGGGCGTTTTCTTTTTTAATGATAAAGGCTTACCACTTTCTGTTATTGAAGTTTATGATTTATCGCGCTCTGGACAATCCGTTGTTTATGACTCCTTTCTTCCTGACCAGCATATTAGCATAAGGCAGGTTACAAAAAACTATTTAAGTTCTGATATTGTTCCTTTTTTAATTTGTGATTATCGGAATAAAACATACGACCGGTATTTAAAATTAGCCAGACCCTATGTGCCTGTTTTTATGATTCATTTTATGGTGTATTTGTTTGGGAAAAGTTATCATTATAAATTTCCACTAGATGATTATAAAAAGATATTTGTTTAGGTGTTGGTTTCGTGTTTACATTTTCTTTGACTAATCAATTTTATAGTATCTTGCAGCGCCTAAACGTGTATAAATTTTATATTAACTACTTTGAAAACCAATATTACTTATATCAGTGCCATTGGTTTCCACGCCGCTTTAGGAATCTTAATTTACTTTAACGAAAACATTGCCAAGCTTTACTTTTTTTGTGCTGTTTTTTATTTTATTTACCGGATTATTAATGCTGCTGATAGCTCCAGAACTTATGAGGTTTTAAAAGCCTGTGCTTATTTTGTAGGTGCTGAGGTATTTTTTAGAACAACTAGAGGCGCTATTTCCTACGAAGCCGGGAAGTATATGGTAATTGTTTTTATACTAATAGGTATCTTTTATAAGGGCTTATCCGGTAAAGGGTATCCGTATTTTATCTATTTGATGTTTTTGGTACCCTCTATTTTTGTGGCTTCTACCACCTTGAGTTTTGATGCTAACTTTCGAACGAATATTGCTTTTGTATTGAGTGGCCCGGTATGTTTGGGTTTGGCTGCCTTATTTTGTTATGATAAGCGGGTATCACAGCAGCAAATGTCGCAAATTATGCTGTTTATGGTCTTGCCCATCATTGCCCATACAGCTTATGTGTATTTCTACACCCCTAATTTACGAGATGTTTTATCTAGTACGGCGTCTAATCGGGATGCTGCCGGAGGCTGGGGTGCTAATCAGGTTTCTGCCGCGTTGGGACTGGGGATGTTTATTATGGCGGTCCGGTTGTTTACTAAATCACCAAGTTTAGCATTGAAACTATTAAATGCTACACTTTTAGGGTTAATTTCTTTTAGAGCTGTTACCACTATGAGTCGCGGTGGTGTATTGGCTGCGATACTTGCCATTCTCGTTTTTCTGCTTTATTATTATCGGCATTCTCGTGCTAAAAAGCGGAATGAGGTGATTGCTATTTTTGGTTTGTTTTGTATTAGTTTGGTGATGACCTGGTTTGTGAGTATTAATCAGACTGATGGATTGGTGAATTTGCGGTATGCCAATAAAGATCATTTAGGACGGGAGAAGGCGGGTATAACTACTGGTCGTGCTGAGTTGTTTGAGGAGGAGTTGGAGGGGTTTGTAGCCAGTCCTTTTTGGGGCATTGGCTCCAGTCGTGCTAAAGATCAACGTAAAGAAGAAGAAGGTCAAGGTGTTACCTCGCATAGTGAATTTAGCCGTACACTCGCTGAACATGGTATTTTTGGTGTTATTATCCTGTTAATACTGATTTTTAAACCTTTAGAAATGCGTGCCAAAAATAGGGGTAATTATTATTTTTATGCCTTTTTAGCCTTTTGGTTTTTAACTATTAATCATATGTCCATGCGGATCGCCATGCCTGCTTTTATCTATGGATTAGCCCTTTTAAATGTAACACATGACAAACGTCCTATACATAGGAAACCACTTAAAAACCCAGCAGACTAATATATCTGCTATTTCTGTATTAGGGCCCTTGCTTGAAACGGAAGGTTATGCGGTGTTTTATGCGTCTTCCAAACCCAACAAGCTGTTGCGATTGGGTGATATGCTTTACTCGGTCTGCCGATATGCCAAACGTACTGATGTAGTGCTTATTGATACCTATAGCACCACTAATTTTTACTATGCGCTATTGGTGAGTCAACTTTGCCGCTTGTTGGGATTGCCTTATATACCGATACTTCATGGTGGTGCACTTCCGAAACGTTTAGAGCGATCACCATTTTTGAGTCGCCTGATTTTTAAACACGCGCAGCGTTTGGTTTCTCCATCCCAATATTTACAAGACGCTTTTACTAAACCCACTTTTGCACCTGTGGTTTATATTCCGAATAGTCTTTCGATGGGCCAGTATCGGTCTGAACGCAAAACTTATACATGCATTCGTCTGCTTTGGGTGCGGTCTTTTTCAAACATTTATAATCCGTCATTGGCGGTCAACGTATTAAAACGTTTACAGGATGCCGGTTATGCTGCTGAACTGTGTATGGTAGGTCCCGATACTGGCGATGGGAGTTTTCAGGCCACCCAACAACTGGCCGCTGACTTGGCTGTGCCCGTGCGATTTACTGGGAAATTGCCTAAAGCTGATTGGTTGGCTTTGGCGCATGATTATAATGTATTTTTAAATACCACCAATTTTGATAATATGCCTGTGAGTGTTATTGAGGCCATGGCCGTGGGCTTACCTGTGGTTTCTACTGATGTTGGTGGGATGCCGTATTTAATTACTGATGAAGAAACTGGTTTGTTAGTACCACCTGATGATGTCGTCGCTTTTGAGAATGCAATTGTGAAATTGGTATCTGATACTAATGGGACTCATGCTATGACGGAACGCGCTCGTGCTATGGTTGAAGGGTTTGATTGGGCGGTTGTTAAGGGTAAGTGGGTTGCCGTTTTGAGGTAATACCTTGAGGCGTTGTTTTTTTTGCGAAGGCTCGGAGCGCCGAAGGTGTTTGAAATTCCAAGTTCCAAGGTCAAAATGCCAAAAGTTAATGATGCGCTTCGCGGTTATTCATTCATTCATTCATTCATTTTTAAATTACCTTGGTTCCTTATTTTTAGATTTAGATTGTTAACAATGTTTTGTTCATTTTTTTCATTGCCTAAAAAAGAAACAAAAAACGCTAGGCTGATTTTCGTTTGCTTGAAAACTGCATAAAAGCCTTTGCCTGCGGATGGCAACCGCTGCGCTAGGCCATCCTCCGCTGTCCTTTCTGCGGCTTTTATTTGTTTTACTACGGAAACGAAAAGTAGGCCGTTTGTCCGTTTTATTACATTCTTTTCAACTTTTAAACTATGGCTTATTGTTTAGGTAAGACCTTTTGAAGGTTAACTATTTTTGACTTTCAGTTAAATAAGTATTTATTATGTTCATTTTATTCGTGCGTTTATATTTTTTATTGGAACTCATGATGTGCTTCGCAGTTATTCGTGCGTTTATATTTTTTATTGGTACTCATGATGTGCTTCGCAGTTATTCGTGCGTTTATATTTTTTATTGGTACTCATGATGTGCTTCGCAGTGCACTGCGTGAGGTTCGCTTTTTTCTTTAAGTTAACTTGGGTTTCATTGATAGATGTTCATTTTTTTCATTGATAAAAAAACGAACCAAAAAAATCTAGGCTGATTTTCGTTTGCTTGAAAACTGCATAAAAGCCTTTGCCTGCGGATGGCAACCGCTGCGCTAGGCCATCCTCCGCTGTCCTTTCTGCGGCTTTTATTTGTTTTACTACGGAAACGAAAAGTAGGCCGTTTGTCAGTTTTATTACATTCTTTTCAGCTTTTAAACTATGGCTTATTGTTTAGGTAAGACCTTTTGAAGGTTAACTATTTTTGACTTTCAGTTAAATAAGTATTTATTATGTTCATTTTATTCGTGCGTTTATATTTTTTATTGGAACTCATGATGTGCTTCGCAGTTATTCGCTCATGCTTATTTTCTAGTGGAACTCATGATGTGCTTCGCAGTTATTCGTGCGTTTATATTTTTTATTGGAACTCATGATGTGCTTCGCAGTGCACTGCGTGAGGTTCGCTTTTTTCTTTAAGTTAACTTGGGTTTTATTGATAGATGTTCAATTTTTTATTCAATTGCTTATTTTAATTTAAGGTTTCATGATATGCTTCGCAGTTTCATTGATAAAAAAACGAACCAAAAAAATCTAGGCTGATTTTCGTTTGCTTGAAAACTGCATAAAAGCCTTTGCCTGCGGATGGCAACCGCTGCGCTAGGCCATCCTCCGCTGTCCTTTCTGCGGCTTTTATTTGTTTTACTACGGCATCGAAAAGTAGGCCGTTTGTCCGTTTTATTATATTCTTTTCAGCTTCATAGTTAAGTTAGATTGGCAGTTTTTAGTTCAAGGTTCATGGTTTCTGGTTTCTGGTTTCTGGTTTCTGATTGGAATTGGCGAGTGAAAAGTGAAAAGTGAAGAGTGAAAAGTGAAAAGTGAAAAGTGAAGAGTGAAGAGTGAAGAGTGAAGAGTGAAGAGTGAAGAGTGAAGAGTGAAGAGTGAAGAGTGAAGAGTGAAGAGTGAAGAGTGAAGAGTGAAGAGTGAAGAGTGAAGAGTGAAGAGTGAAGAGTGAAGAGTGAAGAGTGAAGAGTGAAGAGTGAAGAGTGAAAAGTGAATAGTTAAAAATTGGGGTTGGAGATTGTTGATTGTTGAGGTTGGGATTAGGGATCAGCATGTATTTAGGTGTGTGTTTTATCATCTTGAACTTTCTAAGCTGTGTACTTTTTGTAAACTAAAAACTACAAATTGTAAATAAACTTGCAGGGTTTGGTGAACTTATTATCTTTACCAAGCTATTATTACACTCATGGGAAAACAGACTATTCACTTTAATATTTCGGAACGTAAGTTGCTGTTGCGTCTTGTTGATATTATGAGTATCCTGCTTTCCTTATATTTTGTGAGTGATTGGTTTCATTTTGATTATTTTACCATAACCCCGGAAAATTGGACTTGGGTTGGGATTTTAGTCATCTATATTACCATCTTTGGGACCATATTTGAGCTTTATGACCTGCAGAAAGCTAGCAAACCTCATATTGTATTTGCTAATATTATTTTAACAGCTTCGGTTACCGTTCTATTCTATTTATTAACACCCTTTTTTACGCCCTTATTACCTTCTAACCGGCTACAGATTGTCTATTTTTATCTGGCTATCATTGTTGCTTTAAGTCTCTGGCGTTTGATATATGTTACTTTTATAACCTCGCCACGTTTTTATAAAAAAGTTCTTATTGTTGGTGAAACGTCTAATATTGAAACGATTGTTGGTGCTTTTAAAGACGCGGATCCGAACTATAAGATTGTGGGTTATATTAATTGTGAACAGGTAACTTCGAACACCATAGAATTTAAAGATATTATTGAATATCCACCAGAGGCTTTGCATCAAGTGATTCAGGAACAATCTATTTCAGAAATTGTTGTTGCCAGCTATAATGCCGAGACCATTACTTCTGATATTTATTACGATTTAATTACGCTATTAGAACGGGGTTTTCCCATTAAGGAATATACCCAAGTTTATGAGGATATGACCTATCGAGTTCCAGTACAGTTTGTTGGGAAAGACTTTTATAAGTATTTTCCGTTTAGTAGGAGTAACCACAATAAGCTGTATTTGTTTTTTCATCGGATGTTTGATATATTTCTTGCCTTTATTGGTGTATTACTAAGTGTTTTTATTGTGCCATTTGTATTGGTAATCAATTTGATAGGGAACCGAGGGCCCTTATTTTATTTTCAAGAACGTGTTGGTAAGAATGGCAAATTATTTCAGATTATTAAGTTCCGAACTATGGTTACCAATGCCGAAACTGGCGGTGCCGTTTGGGCTGTGAAAGATGACTGCCGCATTACCCCCTTTGGCACCTTTTTAAGACGTTCCCGAGTGGATGAAATTCCCCAGTTTATCAATATTTTAAAAGGCGATATGAGTTTGATTGGTCCTAGACCCGAACGCCCTTATTTTGTTAAGGAACTATCTCAAGTTATTCCTTTTTACGAAACACGGCATATTGTGAAACCTGGTTTAACGGGTTGGGCGCAAGTGAATGTCCGATATGGTAATACGGTTGAAGATAGCTTGTTGAAACTTCAATATGATTTGTACTATATTAAACACCGGAGTTTTTTCCTAGATTTTAATGTGATGGTTAAGACGGTTGGGACGATGCTTTATTTTAGAGGGCAGTAGTTGTTTAGACGTTTAGATGTTTAGATTTTTAGACGTTTAGATGTTTAGATGTTTAGGTGTTTAGGTGTTTGTTGTGGGGTGAAAAGTTATAAGTGAAAAGTGGAAAGTGAAAAGTGGAAAGTGAAAAGTGGAAAGTGAATAGTGAAAAGTGAAAAGTGAATAGTGAAAAGTAGAGGGGTATCCAGGTGATATAGATGTAAAGTTCTTGGTTCCTTCCTTTGGCAGTTAGGCGTGGTTTGTGGTTCCTAGCTTTACGTTGATTATTTTTGGGAGGTAGATTTACCTATAGCTTTTAAGACTCTATTTGCTTTTTAAAATAGCTAATGAGGTATATATATCTAAGCAATAAGGCACAATAAAATGGGATTGCAGCTGGTGCGAATACTTGTAGACCAATTGTCCAATGAAAAGCCATTAAAACGCCCATAATTACCAGAAACTTCATAAATGGGATAATCCACGTTTTAGGTTGTTTTTTTGCTATTTGCCAAAGTAGTAATCCGTTTAAAGGAAATGCCCATAATAGATTGTAGTTATAAGCCGTAGTTTGGTGGTCTGTTGCAAACCATAATAATAAAATGAGGATACCCAGCAAGGTTGTTATTATAAGTAAGGTACTATCTAAAACCTTGTTTCTGGTTTGTTTTTTATAATCCGAATAGGTTATACCCAACATTATTACACTTATGATACTGAAAATAACCAAGGGACTCCATAAAAAGTCTGTGCTTGACGGGTGTGGTTTTTCCTGATATATGGTTTCTTCACTTTTTACCAGTTTTCTATCTCCTATAGTTGCTTCACCAAAAAATGTTTGGATATAGGCGGGTAAAAACATGTGCTCTTCCGCGGTTGCTTGTTGGTCTATTACGGAACCTAAAGCAAGATCAATACCCACACTTCCCCAAGAGTTTGCTGGCACCTTGCCGCGAATGAGATTTCTAAATGTTTGGGGTTCAAAATTTTCTGGTTCGTGAAAGGTGATGTTGTTATTTAAAACAACTTGCAGCACGTCTTTCATTTTCGTTGCACAATTATCAAAAAAGAAATCGTACAAATAGTCGCGGTTTTCTGGTTTGTAATTATTAACCAAGTAATTAAGCAGGGCTTGTTTTTCTTCTAAAGATATATTTAAAACTTGCTCGGTAATGGTTCTGTTTTGCCAGATATAAAAGCCTTCAAGGTCCTTGTATTTGCTTTTCCCGATAGAATAGTTGAGTTTTCCTTGGGCGAAATTTAAATAAAAACCAGGTTCGTTAAATGGGAATCGTCCATAATCATAACCCACATCTAAATTGTTAGCACGATCGCGAATTCGGAATATGTTATGTCCGAACGCATCGTTTAAAGCCGTTCCAGGGCCAATAGTTATGACACTTACTTCTGCTTGTGATGATAATTGCTGGCTATACATCTGTTGAAAACAGAGCAAGAGAAAAAGACCTAAAATACGGATGTTCATAAACCAGTTATCTAAAGATGCTAAAATCTAGTTTTAATGAAAATACATTGGAGTAGAGGGCCACACTTTGGTCGCCAATATCGGTAAAGGCATAATCTACTTGAATACCTTTGTATTTAAAACCTAAACCAATACTCGGTTGAAAAGACACTCTTTCGTTGTTGTCTATTTGTAATTCGTTTTGAAAGTTGCCTACACCTGTGCGTAGAAACACCATATCTAGATAGCCGAATTCAAAACCAACAGCCGGTGTTATACTGGCAAAAGATGTTGAGATAATATCGTTATTTTGTTCGAAGCGTACATTTAAATCTACTTCCGCCAGTAAGGTGTAATCATAGCGGATAATAAATTTTTTGGAGGCTCCTATTTGTAGTTTTGGAATGGTAATTTCGGTTGTTTCTGGTAATTCTTGATTTTGACCTTCAACGGCATTTTGGATGGTGGCAAATTCTTCTTCGTCAATAGCCCAGGCATTAAAGGTGGTTGTAATATCGCGCGCCATAATACCAAATTTCCAATTGCTATCGGTTTCAAACTGAATAGCTGCATCTAAACCAAAACCCCAAGACGAGGCGAAGTCGCCAATAATTCTGCGGATTACTTTGGCATTTATTCCATAATTTAAACCGTCCAATGGTAATTTTCTAGCATAGGAAAAGGTGACGCCATAATCTGCCGTTGAGAACAAACTGATTCTGTCGTAATTAATATTTCCTTCGTCATCAATTAATTGGGTGGTGTTTAAAATATCATCCACCGCAAAACGAATTACCGAAATACCAATAGCGGACCGGTCATCAATAGGCATGGCAAAGGCTAAATAATCATAATTAGCAATATTAGCGAAATAGCTAGAGTGCATGAGGGCTAGTTGCTTGTCCTCAATATTTACGAGTCCTGCTGGATTCCAATAACCCGAGTTAACATCGGCAGAATGGGCTGTTACCGCATTACTCATACCCAATGCAGCCGCATCCACACCAATATTCATAAATTCGTTAGAATATTTTCGGACGGCTTGACCATATACTGTTACAGAGACTAAAAAAACCAGTGCTGTGGTTTGTAATGCTTTCAAATACAATTCTTTTTTTGCAAAGATGCTACAATTTTTCAACATATTAAACTTCAAAATCGTTGAGTTATTGTCTTTTTGATATTTATATTTTTTAATTTATTCTAATATAGAGGTCCTATTTAAAGATTGTAGCTGTTTTGGTAAGTTGTAGATTTGCAGAGTTGCAAAGTTGCAAAGTTGCAAAGTTGCAAAGTTGTGGAGTTGTGGAGTTGTGGAGTTGTGGAGTTGTAGAGTTGTGGAGTTGCAGAGTTGGAGAGTTGTGGAGTTGCGGAGTTGTGGAGTTGTAGAGTTGTGGAGTTGCGGAGTTGTAGAGTTGCAAGTTCCTTCCTTCCTTCCTTCCTTCCTTCCTTCGGCAGGCAGGCAGGCAGGCAGGCAAGGTTCCAAGTTTAAGGTTTTGAAGTTAGAAGTTTCAATTGATACGCAGGAACATGCTACTATTTTTTATTACAACCTTTATCAAGTTTGATAGGTTGTCGAATTGTATTTTGCCCATAAAAACGTTTCCAACGGTATTGTTTGCCGGCAATAGTTTACTATTTTTACAGGATTATACCGAATAATGATGAAAAAACACATTCCTAATTTTATTACGCTATTAAATTTGTTGAGTGGTTGTATAGCTGTTGTTTTAGCTGTAAATAATCAGTTTGTAACTGCTGCCATTTTTGTTTTTTTAGGGATATTCTTTGATTTTTTCGATGGTTTTTTCGCCCGTAAATTTCATGTGCAAGGTCCTTTGGGTGTTCAATTAGACTCGCTTGCGGATATGGTTACAAGTGGGTTGGTGCCTGGTGTGGTAATGTTTAAGCTTTTGCATATGTCCTTGGGGAATCCTGTTTTGGAAGATTCAGAGTCGTTATGGAGTCAGACCGCTTTTTTTGATGGCTTGCATTATGCACCGTTAGCTTATATTGGTTTTTTTATAACTCTGGGATCAGCCTACCGTTTGGCGAAATTTAATATAGATGAAGATCAGCAAAGTTATTTTAAAGGCTTACCAACTCCTGCGAATGCCCTTTTAATTTTATCCTTACCGCTCATCATTGAATTCCAGAATCATGATGGCATGAATGCTTTGATTTTGAATCCTTGGTTTTTAATTGTTATTACGCTTATTAGTACCTATATGTTGAATGCGCCGGTGAAATTATTTGCATTGAAATTTAAAACTTACGATTTTAAGTCGAACATGACTCGATATTTGTTTTTACTAGCAACCATTGTCTTATTAATTGTTTTACAATTTGCCGCTATTCCGTTGGTGATTTTGCTTTATGTATTATTATCCTTACTAACCGCTAAAAGCATTCAAGCGTAATACGTTTTAACTTAATTAATACTTACTTTTTTTATGGCTTCAGGATTTTTTGCCTTACTTGATGATATTGGTGCACTCATGGATGATGTGGCGGTTTTAAGCAAAGTGACCACCAAGAAAACAGCCGGGATTTTAGGTGATGATTTGGCTGTGAATGCCGAAAAAGCATCTGGATTTGTGTCCTCTAGAGAAATCCCTGTTTTATGGGCCATTACCAAAGGTTCCTTTATAAATAAACTCATTATTCTACCGATTGCTTTTTTATTAAGCGCTTTTTTTCCAGCCGCTGTGACGGTTATTTTAGTTTTAGGTGGGATTTATTTGGCTTTTGAAGGTGCTGAAAAAATTTATGAATATGTTGTGCCCCATAAACATGCTGAAGGTTCTACGCCTGATGTTGGAGTTGTACTAACCGAAGAAGAAGTTCTTGAATTAGAGAAAACAAAGGTGAAATCTGCTATTATAACTGATTTTATTCTGTCGGTTGAAATTGTGATTATTGCTTTAGGTGCCGTGATGGGACAGACTTTATTACTTCAAATTATTGTAGTTACTATAGTCGCTATTATTGCAACAGTTGGTGTTTATGGCATTGTAGCTTTAATAGTTAGAATGGATGATTTTGGTTTAAAACTTATAGAAAAAAGTAATGGAACGGGGTTTGCATACCGATTTGGAACGCTATTAGTTGGTGCTTTGCCTTATGTTATAAAAAGTTTATCAGTCATTGGAACTATTGCTTTACTACTTGTTTCTGGTGGTATTTTTGCCCATAATTTAGATTTCTTTCACCCTATATTAGCATCATGGCCAGCGCTTATTAGAGAGTTTCTAATTGGTTTGGTTATCGGGCTTTTGGCCGTTGTTGTTTTCAAAGTGGTGCTTTGGGTTGTTGGGATGGTGAGAGGATAGAAAGGATGTGGAGTTGTTTGTTGTTGAGTTGAATAGTTTTCTTGCAAAGTTGCAAAGGCGCAAAGTTGCAAAGTCGCAAAGTTGCAAAGATTCAAAGACTCAAAGGCGCAGAGTTGTTTGTTGTTGAGTCGTTTGTTGTTAAGTTGAATAGTTTTCTTGCAAAGTCGCAAAGTCGCAAAGTCGCAAAGTTGCAAAGACGTAGAGGCGCAAAGTTGCATAGTCGCAAAGATTCAAAGACTCAAAGGCGCAGAGTTGTTTGTTGTTGAGTTGAATAGTTTTCTCGCGGAATAGCAAAGTGGCGAAGTTTTTGCGTGTTGAGGTATGAGGTATGAGGTATGAGGTATGAGGTATGAGGTATGAGGTATGAGGTGGAATGGGTGAACGTTTCAAATAAAAAGAACACTATTATTCCTTTTTATAAATTTGGTATTTATTTCTTAGAATTTTTATTTTTTGAACACTGAACACTGAACACTGAACACTGAACACTGAACACTGAACACTGAATACTGAACACTGATTTACTCTCTGATTTTCTTTTTACGCAGTTCGAAATTCTGTCCTAAATACACTTTACGTACCATTTCATCATTGGCTAATTCTTCAGGTTCGCCGGCTTTTAGAATACTACCTTCAAACATGAGATAGGTTCTGTCTGTTATGGCTAATGTTTCCTGTACGTTGTGATCGGTAATTAAAATACCTATGTTCTTTTTGGTTAATTGTGCCACGATACGCTGAATATCTTCAACGGCTACGGGATCTACTCCAGCAAAGGGTTCATCTAGAAGAATAAAATTAGGATCGGTTGCTAGGGCACGTGCAATTTCTGTACGACGACGCTCACCACCTGATAATAAATCGCCTCGACTTTTTCGAATATGTCCCAAGCTAAATTCATCAATAAGCGATTCCATTTTATGTACTTGTTCTTTCTTACTTAATTTGGTAAGTTGCAAAACGCTTAAAATATTATCTTCAATACTTAATTTTCTGAAAACGGAGGCTTCTTGTGCCAAATAACCGATACCATTTTGTGCCCTTTTATACATAGGGTATTTGGTAATGTTGGTGTTTTCTAAAAAAATATTTCCGCCATTGGGTTTAATTAGACCTACAATCATATAAAACGAGGTCGTTTTACCAGCACCATTGGGTCCTAAAAGACCAACAATTTCTCCTTGGTTAACTTCTAAAGATACATCTTTAACGACTTTTCGGCCGCTATAGGATTTCATTAAATGTTCTGCTTTTAGTTTCATAGGCTTATACTCTGGGCTAAAATAGTAAAATCATGGCGACAATTTTATGTTTCTAATTGAATTTAAATAAAGTTTAACGCCTTTTCGGTTTAAAATTTTCCTGTTGCTTGTTAAAAGTAATATGACGTTTTGATTTAGTTTCAATTGCCACTGAAATACATATCGACTTCGAATTTAAATTTTCTTTTTTGCATTGCCCAAAAAAGAAACAAAAAAGTCTAGGCTTACGAATCTTTATCTAAATTTTTCATTCAACAACTAAATTTTAGGAACTCGCTAACAAAATTTTGCTCGATTTTAAAAAATTGACTGCTCAAACAGCCTAAAATTTCACGTTCTTATTATGTCTAATTTCACGATAAATTTTCGATAGGCCGATTTAGAGTTTAAAGAAAGATAATATAATGTTTAACTATTGTGACTTTAATAAAACGAATGCAATCAATTTAAATAAAGTTTAACGCCTTTTCGGTTTAAAATTTATTTCTTCTTCAAATCCTTTTTAGCTTGTCTGGCTTGATTTCTAACTACTATTTTGGAAATATAAATACTTACTTGGTATAATAACAAAATTGGAATAGCCACAATAACTTGACTCGCAATATCTGGAGGTGTGATAATAGCCGAAATAATTAAGACAATTACCAACGCAAACTTGCGGTATTTTTTAAGGATTTGTGGTGTTACCAGTCCGATTTTAGTTAAAAAGTAAATCACAATTGGCAGTTCAAACACGAGTCCGGAGGCTAGTGATGATGATCGTACTAAAGCAATGTAGGAGCTCAAATCTATTTCATTTGAAATTTCACTACTCACATTATAGGTTCCTAAAAAATTAATAGATAAAGGTGTTACAATGTAGTAGCCAAATAGGACACCAATAAAAAACAAAAGGGAGGTAACAATAATAAAACCACGTGAATGTTTCTGTTCATTTGGGTTTAAGCCAGGACTGATAAACTTCCAGAATTGATATACCACATACGGAAACGCTATAATTAATCCCGCATAAATAGAGGTCCAGATGTGTGCAGAAAATTGGCCTGCCATTGTTCTGTTTTGAATACGGAAGGGAAACTCTTCTAGACAAAAGGTGGTTTCAATTCCTATAAATTGAGATGCTTTACACAGCCATTGATAGGTAGGGAAGGTCATCCTTTTTGGGCCGAAAATAATGGTTTCAAAAATAAAGTCGGATAATAAGAAAGCGAAAGATCCGGCTATTAAAATAGCAAATGTTGCGCGAATTAAATGCCATCTTAAATCTTCCAGATGGTCCAGAAAGGACATCTCATTGATACTCTTTTTTGCCATTATATGATGCCTTCTTTTATTAAGTCATGAATATGAACGATGCCCGCATATTGACCGTTTTTTTCAACTAATAGTTGGGTAATACCATAAGATTCCATCAATTCTTTCGCGTCAACAGCCATGGCATTTGCATCAATACTTTTTGGGTTTGGACCCATAATATCTTTTGCGGTTAAATTGCTAAAGTCGTTGGATTTTGTCAGCATGCGTCTTAAATCACCATCCGTAATTATACCCACTATTTTATGGTTATCTACAACGGCTGTAACGCCTAACATTTTTTCGGAAATTTCAATAATAACCTCCTTAATATTGGTGTTTGAATTTACTTGTGGTTTTTCATTCACGTCGCTCATATCACTCACCCGTAAATACAATTTTTTACCTAGTGCACCACCTGGATGGTATTTGGCAAAATCATTACTGGTAAATCCGCGAAGTTCTAATAAGCAAACCGCAAGGGCATCACCCATTACTAATTGTGCCGTAGTACTGGTTGTTGGTGCTAAATTATTAGGACAGGCTTCCTTTTCTACAAAGGTATTGAGTAGGAAATCAGAATTTTTTGCTAAAAACGAATCGCGATTACCTGTAATAGCAATCATTTTATTTTTTGCACGCCTTATAAATGGGACGAGCACTTTAATTTCTGGTGTATTTCCGCTTTTTGAAATGCAGATTACAACATCGTCTTCAAGAATTAAACCTAAATCGCCATGAATGGCATCCGCTGCATGCATAAAAACTGCGGGTGTTCCGGTAGAGTTCAAAGTGGCTACAATTTTAGTGGCAATTATGGCACTTTTACCAATACCTGTAATAATAACACGGCCTTTGGAATTAAATATACAGGTGACGGCATCCGAAAAATCGGTATCTATTAAGGTAGACAGGTTAGCAATGGCTTGACTTTCCATGTTAATAGTCTGTATGGCAGTCTGTAAGATGGTATTTTGAGTTTTCAAAATTTATTATTTTTTTGGGTTGATGCTTTTAAAGATTTTATTATCTTTAAAGTTATTCAAACTAAATAATTAATTTGTTGGTTTTTGAATGTTGCAAAGCTAACAAAAATAATTATGAGAGTTCTGTAAATGCACTCGTAATTAATTAATAGCAAAATTCGATACAGTGCGTTTTAAATGAGGGAAAATAATATTTTAAAAACGATACATGTCTGTAAATGAAAATGACTTGCACGGCGCATTAAAAACCTATTTTGGATTTAGTGCTTTTAAAGGCTTGCAGGAACCAGTAATAAAAAGTCTTTTATCGGGAAAAGATACATTCGTAATCATGCCAACGGGTGGTGGAAAATCAATGTGTTACCAGTTGCCAGCGTTGATGCAAGAAGGTACTGCCATTGTGGTATCTCCTTTAATTGCTTTGATGAAAAATCAAGTAGATGCCATTCGTGGTGTCTCTGATCACCATGGTGTTGCGCACGTTTTAAATTCGTCTTTGAATAAAACCGAAATAAAACAAGTTAAACACGATATAACAGCGGGCATTACCAAGCTGCTTTATGTAGCACCCGAGTCCCTTACGAAAGAGGAAAATGTTGAGTTTTTGCGATCTGTGAAAATCTCGTTTATGGCCGTTGATGAAGCCCATTGTATTAGTGAATGGGGTCATGATTTCCGACCGGAATACCGAAATTTGAAAAGTATTATTGAACGTATAGGCGATAATATTCCTATTATTGGATTAACAGCTACGGCTACACCAAAGGTTCAAGAAGATATTCTTAAAAATTTAGGCATTCATGATGCTATGACTTTTCAAGCATCCTTTAATAGGCCTAATTTATATTATGAAGTCCGCCCGAAAACTAAAAATGTGGATGCGGATATTATTCGCTTTGTTAAGAAATACGAAGGAAAGTCGGGTATTGTTTATTGCTTAAGTCGCAAGCGTGTTGAAGAACTCGCCCAAACGTTACAAGTAAATGGTATTAAAGCTGTGCCCTATCATGCCGGTTTAGATGCTAAAACGCGAGCCAACCATCAAGATATGTTTCTGATGGAAGATGCCGATGTTGTGGTGGCAACCATTGCTTTTGGAATGGGAATTGACAAGCCTGATGTTCGCTTTGTAATTCACCATGATATTCCTAAAAGTATAGAAAGTTATTATCAAGAAACTGGTCGTGCTGGTCGTGATGGAGGCGAAGGCTATTGTTTAGCATTTTACGCCTATAAAGATATTGAAAAGTTAGAAAAATTTATGTCTGGTAAACCTGTTGCTGAACAGGAAATAGGTCATGCCTTACTTCAGGAAGTTGTGGCTTATGCCGAAACATCTATATCCAGACGAAAATTCATTCTTCATTATTTTGGTGAAGAATTTGATTCAGAAACTGGCGATGGTGCCGATATGGATGATAATATGCGTCATCCTAAAAAGCAGCATGAAGCCAAGAGCAATGTTGTTTTACTCCTGGATACGGTTTCCAAAACGAATGAAAAATATAAATCTAAAGATTTAGTCCAGGTTATTATAGGTAAAGAGAATGCTTTAATTATTTCTCATAAAACCAACGAACAGCCGTTTTTTGGACTCGGTAGTTCTGAAAGTGATAAATATTGGATGGCTATAACGCGTCAAGTATTAGTTGCTGGTTTTCTTAAAAAAGATATTGAAACCTATGGTGTTATAAAATTAACGCTCGAAGGTTTAGCGTATCTGGCAAATCCGAAATCGTTTATGATGACGGAAGACCATTTATTTAATGCCGAAGTGGATGAAGCCATTATTACTGCATCTAAAGGTGGCGGAGCCGTTGCCGATGTGGCATTAATGAATATGCTTAAAGATTTACGAAAACGCAATGCCAAACGTTTAGGTGTGCCGCCATTTGTTATTTTTCAAGATCCATCATTAGAGGATATGGCATTAAAATATCCCATTTCTATTGAAGAAATGAGCCATGTACATGGTGTAGGAGACGGAAAAGCTAAAAAGTACGGAACCGATTTTGTGGATTTAATTACACGCTATGTTGACGAGAATGAGATTGTTCGTCCGGATGATATGATCGTGAAATCTACAGGTATCAATTCGGCACTCAAGTTATACATCATTCAAAATATTGACAGAAAGTTACCGCTAGACGATATTGCTTCGGCTAAAGGGATGTCTATGAGCGATTTTATAAAGGAAATGGAAGCCATTGTTTTTTCTGGCACTAAATTGAATATCAATTATTGGATTCAAGATATTTTAGATGAAGATCAGCAAGAAGAAATTCATGATTATTTCATGGAAGCTGATACGGATAAAATTGATGTCGCTATTGATGAGTTTGATGGGGATTATGACGATGAAGAGTTGCGTTTATACCGGATTAAGTTTATTAGTGAGGTGGCGAATTAGTGATCAGTGATCAGTATTCAGTGTTTAGCTTGCGGTTTTCAGTTTTTAAATACGTTTTCAAAAAGATGCTTTTTAAAATTATTAAATCGGAATTCGGTAATTTCAAATCATTCCTTATCTTTGCAGCTCATTAAAAAACAATATGATGCAAGACGGATTATACGCAAAATTTCATACTAATAAAGGTGACATATTAGTCGCTTTAGAATATAAAAAAACACCAGGAACGGTGGGTAACTTTGTTGCTTTAGCTGAAGGGAATTTAGAGAATTCTGCTAAAAAGCAAGGCACGCCTTATTATGATGGTTTAAAATTTCACCGTGTTATTCCAGATTTTATGGTTCAAGGTGGTTGTCCACAAGGAACCGGAACTGGAAATCCAGGTTACAAATTTGACGATGAATTTCATCCGGATTTAAAGCATGATGCGCCAGGAATTTTATCGATGGCTAATGCAGGTCCTGGAACAAATGGGAGTCAATTTTTTATTACACATGTTGAAACACCTTGGTTAGACGGTAATCATACTGTTTTTGGAAAAGTACTGGAAGGTCAAGATGTCGTTGATGCTATTGCGCAAAGTGATTCGCTTGATACATTAGAAATTATACGTGTTGGAGCCGATGCTGAAAAATTTAATGCGGTTGAAGCATTCAGAACGTTTGAAGGTTCTCGCGAAAAGCGCTTAGTTGAAGAAAAAGAAGCGGGTGAAGCAGAATTAGATAAATTAGCCGCTGGTTTTGATAAAACAGAAAGTGGTTTGCGTTACCAGATCCTTCAAAAAGGAACCGGTGCTCAAGCACAAAAAGGTCAAACGGTTTCAGTACATTATAAAGGTCAATTAGCTGATGGAACGGTTTTCGATTCATCATACAAGCGTAAAGATCCGCTGGAATTTCAAGTAGGCGTTGGTCAAGTTATTGCTGGTTGGGATGAAGGTATTTGCTTATTGCAAGTAGGTGATAAGGCCCGATTGGTTATTCCAAGTCATTTAGGTTATGGTGCACGTGGTGCTGGTGGTGTTATTCCAGGCGATGCCACCTTAATTTTTGATGTAGAACTGGTTAACGTTAAATAATTTTTAGAAGAAAACGTATTTAAACTGTAACAAATAGTAAAAAAAACGTCTCATTTTTAATGGGACTTTTTTTTGCTTAATTTTCAGAAATCATCACAAAAAAATATAATTTTATGAAGTTAGCGTATACATATCTATCAGTTTTCATTGTTGTTTTTGTTACAAGCTGTTCAAACAGTGTCCATTATACCAATGCTATAAAAGCAGAGACTTCGGGTCGTTATTTATACAATCCAGATGCTGTTATTGACGTTTTTTATAAAGATGATCATTTGTTTTTAAATTGGCGAGGTGCAGAAATTAAACCGGTAGCTCTAGATGAACACTCCTTTTTTGTTCCTGATATGTATCAGAAATTACGTTTTTTGAAACACCCAAATACCAAAACATCCTATTTAGCTATTATTCCTGAAAACGCAGGCGATTCTATTACGTATGCCTATGAAAAAGTGTCCGACACTTTTAATACGCCGTCTATGCATTTAGAAAATAAAAATTATGAGGCCGCGCTTCAAGGTTTTCTAGCCATTAGAAAACAAGACTCCACTTCGGTATTTATAAACGAGCGTGAATTTAATAGTATGGGATATGAATTTTTAAGAGACAAGAAGTATGGTGATGCTATATCTATTTTTAAACTCAATACGGCGTTACACCCTGATAGTGATAATGCTTATGATAGTTTGGCAGATGGCTATTTAACGCAAGGTGATAGCCTTTTGGCTTTTACGCATTATAAAAAAGCCCTTGAATTAAACCCTAGTAATAAACGTGCCAAGAAATTTGTTTCAGCTTATGAAACGAAAGTAACTCATTAAGAATTTAAAATACGGATTACTTTTTCCATTTGATATTGCAACCCATACTCGGTTTTTGGGACCTATCATTTTCTTTATTCTCAATAATACAGTCTAAAGCATGGCGTAAATCAGAACCTGTTACTGGTAAATTGTTTCCAGGACGGGAATCGTCCAACTGACCACGATAGGTTAATTCTAAATCTTTATCAAACACATACAAGTCTGGTGTGCAGGCAGCCTGATAGGCTTTGGCTATCTCTTGTGTTTGATCGTATAAATACGGAAAAATATATTCTTCATTAATCGCGTGTTCCTTCATTTTCTCTGGTGCATCCTGCGGATAGTTTTCCGCATCATTACTAGAAATAGCAATAAAATTGACACCTTTACTTTTATATGTCTTTGCTAATTTTACGAGTTCAGAATTCACATGAATAACATATGGACAGTGATTGCAAATAAACATGATTACGGTTGCGTGAACACCTTTAGCACTTTCTAGCGTTACCATGTCATTAGAAACCGTGTCTTTTAAATTGAAATTTTTAGCTTTTGTGCCTAAAGGAAGCATGTTTGAAGGTGTTTGCGCCATATTACATTCTTTTTTTTTGTTGGAATAAAGTTAAGTAATATTTGACTTACGCCCAATTTGTTAACTTTTATTTTAGATTACCATTAATAAAGCTTTTGAAAATGCGATACCTAATTTATTGGAATTTGATTTGCTATTTTAAAATTTTACTATCATATTACAACTCTAATTAGCCAACTAACTAACGCCTTTCTTTTCATGCAGGAACTTGACCGAGTTCAAATTCATTTTGATTCCAATAATTTGTGGATTCTAAACATTGCGCTTGCTGTTGTTATGTTTGGCGTGGCACTAGGAATTTCAGTGGCGGATTTTAAAGCCTTGATTAAAACGCCTAAAGTAGTTTTAATTGGATTGTTCAGTCAATTTGTTTTATTGCCCTTGTTGACCTATGGTTTTATAGTTTTGGTGAATCCGCAACCGAGCATAGCTTTGGGCATGATGATGGTGGCTGCTTGTCCTGGTGGAAATATATCTAATTTCATGACACATTTGGCAGGCGGAAATACAGCGCTTTCAGTGAGTTTAACCGCTTTTTCAACTTTTATTGCTATTATTATGACACCATTTAATTTTGAATTTTATGGCAATTTATATCAGCCAACAGCAGCTTTGTTACAGGATGTCTCGTTACATCCATTTGATATGGTTCAAATTGTTTTACTTATTTTAGGGATTCCTTTAATTTGTGGGATGTTCGTTCGTAATAAATTCCCAAAAACAGCCATCCGTTTAGCACATTGGCTAAAGCCATTTTCAATAATCGTATTTGTGGGTATTGTTATTATTGCGCTTATGAACAATTTGGATGTTTTTTCAGAATATATACACCATGTTTTAGTGCTTGGTATTAGTCATAATATACTCGCTTTTTTATTAGGGTTTTTAATAGCACGCGCTTTTAAACTATCCTATGAAAATCAGAAAACGTTGACTATAGAAACGGGGATTCAAAATTCAGGGATTGGACTATTACTGATATTTACATTTTTTAATGGCCTAGGCGGTATGGCTATTATGGCTGCTTTTTGGGGGATTTGGCATATTGTTTCCGGATTATTACTGTCCTATTTTTGGTCGTCTAAATTAGTAATTAAAGCTCAAACTGTTTGAAAAAAATCTGGTTACATAGTGTCCGTTTTTATATTGGAATAGGGTTGTTTTTTTATTACAGACGTATTCATGTAAAACGCCGAGAGCGTGTGCCTTTAAAGAAATCCGTTCTTTTTGTTTCCAACCATAATAATGCCCTTATTGACGCCTTACTTATAGCCACGCAATCTGGCAGGTTTTCCTATTTTTTAACGCGTGCTAGTGTTTTTAAAAAACCGCTGGTTAATGCCCTTTTGCGCAGCTTGAATATGATTCCTGTTTATAGAGTTCGCGATGGATGGAATACCGTTACCAATAATACGGCCGTTTTTGAGAATTGCAGTAAGTGCTTATCACATGGTGAAGCGGTTGCATTATTTCCAGAAGGGAATCATCATATAAATCGAACGGTCAGACCATTGAGTAAGGGTTTTACACGGATAGTTTTTGAAACATTAAGTACATTTCCATCAACCGATTTAAAACTGATTCCCATTGGTTTAAATTATGAACAAGCCGATGCGTTTGCTGATAGTGTATCGCTTTATTTTGGTTCTGAAATTTCGGCTAAAGATTATTTAGAAACAGATCAGACTTCGGAAGCACGTCGATTAAAAAATGATGTTTGGCAGGCCATTACCCAATTAACAACGCATATTCCAGCTGATACTTACGAAGAATCTTTAAATAAATTGCAAGCTGTTGATGCCGACTTTCTAAATCCCGAAGCCGTTAATGCGTGTTTGAATTCTGATTTTCAAACGTGTTCTTCAAAAAAACCGAAGCAGCCCAAAATGCTCAAGGCATTTTTTAAATTTTTTATGATTGTGTTGTTGATTGGTCCTTATGTTATTTGGAAATTTCTTGCAGAACCTAAAATTAAAGAAGTTGAGTTTGTAGCCACCTTTCGGTTTGGTTTGGTCATTAGTTTAGTGCCTTTATGGCTCCTCATGGTGACGCTTATTCTGGCGTTGAGTATGGGCTTTCAGTTCGCATTGATTTATTTTACACTGTCCTTATTGATATCGCTTTTAGCGGTTAAATTATAAGCATAAAAAAACCACTAAAAAGTGGTTTCATTATATGTGTTGGATGCTAATTAAATATCGTCAAAATCTATATCTGTAAAACTTCCAGCAGATTTTGGTGCGTCATCAACGGTTTCCGTTTCAGTCGTATATTCTTCCTTCTTAAAATCTTTTTGATGACGCTCACTAATCACTTCATCGCCTTTTTCATTGATGATGTAATCTGTCATTTCTTTTAGAATGGTATTAAATTCCGAAAAGTCTTCCTTGTATAAATAAATTTTGTGCTTTTTGTAGTGGTAAGAGCCGTCATCATTTGTGAATTTTTTGCTCTCGGTAATGGTTAGGTAATAATCGCCTGCTTTTGTAGATCTTACATCAAAAAAATACGTTCGTCTTCCCGCTCGTAATACTTTTGAGAAAATCTCTTCTTTCTCCATCATTCCATTATTATCCATAGTCATATATATTATAAAAACACAAATTATAAGTTCCTCAAAAATCTAAAAAAATCAGATACCAACCAACAAATTATGAATTTTCTTTTATGTATCTTGTTAAAACGTATTTAAGTTGTTAAAAATGAAATCGTTAAAAACACGAGGTTTGTCTTTTCCTGTCTAGGTGTTAGAAGATTCACTTAATTGTTTTTCATATAAGTTTTTATAATAACCATCCGTTTCTATTAAGGCTTCATGCGTTCCGGCTTGTACAATTTTACCAGCATCTAAAATAATTATTTTATCCGCATTTTTAGCTGCTGAAATTCGGTGACTAACTATTATGGTTGTTTTGCCAGTAGTAAGTTTCTTTAGGTTATTAAGTATTTTCTCTTCCGTTTCTGTGTCAACCGCTGATAAACAATCGTCAAACAATAAAATCTGTGGATCCTTTATAATAGCTCGTGCAATGGAAACGCGTTGTTTTTGTCCGCCTGAAAGTGTAATACCACGTTCGCCTAATACCGTTTCATAACCTTTAGTAAAACCTATTATGTTTTTATGGACTTGCGCATATTTAGCCGCTTGGATGACCTGTTCGTCCGTAGCATCCTCTTTGCCAAACTTTATATTGTTGTTAATGGTGTCCGAAAATAAAAAGGCATCCTGTGGTACATACCCAATAGCATCCCGAAGATCATCAAGATTTACTTGATCTATAGGTTCGCCATCAATGAGAAGTTCGCCGCTTTCAATATCATATAAGCGTCCAATTAAATCTAATATGGTTGATTTTCCAGAACCCGTTTTTCCTATTATTGCTAATGTTTCACTTCCTTTTAACGTAAAAGACACGTCTTTTAAGGCTTGAATATTGGTGTCATCATACGTGAAGGACACATTTTTGAAAACGATATCACCTTTAATTTCCGATGCATGCAGCGCTTTGTTTTGAATTTCAGGGGAAATTTTTAAAAACTCATTAATTCGGTTTTGCGAGGCTTCCGCAGTTTGAACTATGGACGTTACCCAACCAACCGTAGCTACTGGCCAAGTTAGCATGTTGACATAAATAATGAATTTGGTAATAACACCAAGACTGATTTCTCCAGCAATATATTGTAATCCACCGACGTAAATAACGATAAGGTTACTTAAACCTATTAATAAAATCATCATGGGGAAGAAAAACGCATTAATACGCACCAAATCCAGTTGTTTCTCACGACTTTCGGTAGCCAATTCATCAAAATTCATAGATGATTGTTGCTCCATGCCATACGATTTTATAATAGCGATACCGCTAAATGTTTCTTGTGTAAAGGACGATAGTTTAGATAAATACTGCTGAACAATGGTACTGCGTTTATGGATTTTTTTACTCAATTTATAAATGATAATTGATAAAATAGGCAGCGGAATAATGGTGTATAAGGTTAATGACGGTGCTTGACGGTACATGAAAAATATAGCAATAACAAAGAGCGTAAAGGTGTTGATACTGTACATAATAGCTGGTCCAGCGTACATTCTAACACTATTGACATCCTCGCTAATTCGGTTCATTAAATCGCCTGTTCGGTTCTTTTTATAGAAATTTAAAGAGAGCCTTTGGTACTGTTGGTAAATTTCATTTTTTAAATCGAATTCAATATAACGGGAGACATTAATAATAGTCTGACGCATAAAAAACGTCAATACACCCGTAATAATGGCAGCACCAATAATAAAGGCAATATTGATAAGGAGTTTCTGTTTTACGATATCGACATCTGTGATAATGCCTTTTCTAAAGTCATCCACAACATCAATTGACGATCCAATAAGTTCGGGCGTAAAGAGTAAAAATATTTTAGATACAATGGTAATAATAATCCCAATAATAACTTTCCCTTTATATTTTAAGAAGTATTTATTTAAATGCTTTAATTCTTTCATTAATAGATTTGAGTTTGCATAAAGTTTTTAACAAATTCGTATTTTAATATTAATTATGTTGTTTAAACATTAATATTCCCTTAATTTTGCACGTTGTTTTTACAGATAGTATAAAACACAAATAACATTAAACTTTAATTAATATGGTAACAGACGTTGTTAATGCGAATGAATTACATAAAATTGACCCTGTTTTTGGTCAACACTCATTCGATAATCACGAGCAAGTTGTTTTTTGCAACGACAAAGATACAGGTTTAAAAGCAATAATTGGAATTCACAATACCGTTTTAGGTCCTGCTTTAGGAGGAACTAGAATGTGGAATTATGAAAATGAATGGGAAGCTTTAAATGATGTTTTGAGACTTTCAAGAGGTATGACTTTTAAGTCTGCTATAACAGGTTTAAACCTTGGTGGTGGAAAAGCGGTTATTATTGGAGATGCTAAAACCCAAAAAACGCCAGAATTGATGCGTAAATTTGGAGAGTTTGTACATTCTTTAAGTGGACGTTATATTACAGCTGAAGATGTTGGAATGACCACTGCAGACATGGATACGGTTCGCGAAGTGACACCTTATGTTACTGGAATTTCTGAATCTCTTGGAGGTGCTGGAAATCCTTCGCCTATAACAGCTTATGGTGTGTTTATGGGTATGAAAGCTGCTGCTAAATATAAATTTGGAAGTGATGTTTTAGAAGGTAAATCGGTGTTTGTTCAAGGCATTGGGAATGTTGGTGAAGCTTTAGTAGAACATTTAGTAGATGAAGGTGCCAATGTAACTATTTCAGATATCAGTCAAGAACGTTTAGAAGAAGTACGCAGTAAGTATGGTGTTTCTATTTATGGTGGGAAGGATATTTATTCGGAAGCTATGGATATCTATGCACCATGTGCATTAGGAGCAACTATTAATGATGATACCGTTCATAAAATAAAAGCGCAAGTAATTGCAGGCGCTGCCAATAATCAATTAGCAGTCGAGCAGAAACACGGTAAAATTTTACAGGAACGTGGTATTGTTTGGGCTCCAGACTTTTTAATTAATGCTGGCGGCATTATTAATGTATACGCAGAATTAGAAGGTTACGACCGTAAGGAAATTATGCGCAAAACTGAAAATATTTACAATACAACATTGGAAATATTAAAGAATGCGAATAAAAATAATGTGACAACCAATACAGCTGCTGTAAATATTGCGCAAGCAAGAATTGATGCAAGAAAAAATGAGAATTCGAAGTAATTCGATTAAATAAATATTATTTTTGCGAGGCGAAAGGACTACTTTCGCCTCTTTAAATTTAAAGTTCTTTGAAAGTATGCTAAACAGAAGACATATTCGTATAAAAGTTATGCAAACCATCTATGCCTATAAAGGTGGAGAAGGTGGCGATTTTAAAGCCGATCAGACATTTTTATTACGCAGTATCGAAAACATGTATAACCTGTATTTATTACAGTTATCCTTATTAATAAAGTTGCAAGAACGATCGGAAGATTACGTGATGAAAACGCAACAAAAACAATTAGCAACTTCAGCGGATAAAGATCCCAACAAAAAGTTTAGTAATAACGAATTGTTAGTAGCTTTAAAAAGCAATATTCGTTTGGCTGATGCTTTTCAGGATCATAAAGTTACCAATTGGGAGTTGGATAGCGAATATGTAGATGTTATTTTTAAAAGTATGTTAGCGTCGGATTTGTATGCTGATTATATGCAAACACGAACATCATCTTTTGCTGAAGACAAAAATTTTATTGTAGAGTTGTTTAAGGAAATCATTGCGCCTAATGATAAGCTTTATGACTATTTGGAAGATCAAAGTTTAACATGGACAGACGATTTGCCTGTTGTAAACACAGCGCTTTTAAAATTATTGCGTAAAGTAAAACCAAGTTCTCCAGATACTTTTTTCTTGCCAGAACTTTTTAAGGACGAAGATGATAGAGCCTATGCATTAGAATTGTTTAAGAAAACTATTTTAAAACAGAATGGTTTAAATGAGACAATAGCCCAAAAAACTCAAAACTGGGATGCTGATCGTATTGCTAGTATTGATACGGTTTTACTGCAAATGGCAATCTGTGAACTAACAAATTTTCCATCAATTCCCGTAAAAGTAACCATCAATGAATACTTGGAAATTGCTAAAGAATATTCAACACCAAAAAGTAGTGTATTTATAAACGGTATTTTAGATAAGCTGATAAAAGAATACGCGGAATCTGATACCTTAAATAAAGTTGGACGTGGGTTGATGTAGTAAGAAATAATTCTTACATTTACAGCCCGAACAAAAAATTATTATTATTATGAAAAAAGTACTTTTAGGATTAAGCGCATTTTGCTTAATCGCGTTTACATCTTGTAAAGAAGATGCAACAAAAAAAATTGATGAAACAAATGTAACTGAAGCAGCTGATAGAGATGCCCAAGCTTCTAATTTTCCAATTTTATCATTTGATAAGAGTGAGCATGATTTTGGTGAAATTGAAGCAAAATCTAAAGTTGAAACTGTTTTCAAATATGAAAATACAGGAAATGCGCCGTTAGTTATTACAGACATTACAAGTTCATGTGGTTGTACGGTACCAAAAGATTGGAGTAGAGAACCATTAGCACCAGGTGATAGTGGCGAATTTACAGTTATTTTTGATGGTACAGGTGCCAATAAAGTAACTAAAACAGTTACCGTTACAGCTAATACTGAAATGGGTAAAGAAACTGTAAAAGTTTCTGCATTTGTTAAGCCAGACCCTAACGCACCAGCAAGAGCTACTGCACCAGCAGTAACTAACCAAAGCCAAGTGCCAGCAGGAGCAGTTCAAAACCAGCAAGCTGCACCAAGAAAATACAGTACACAACCAGGTCATGAAGGCCATAACCACGATTAATTAATCAGATGGGAGAAAGTTTAAGTACATATTTACCGTTTATTTTGATGTTTGTTGTCGTGTATTTCTTCATGATAGCACCACAAATGAAACGTGCAAAACAAGAAAAAAAATTCGCAGCCGAATTAAAAAAAGGTGATCGCGTGATTACTAAAAGTGGTATGCATGGTAAAGTTGTTGACTTTAATGATAAAGACGCCAGCTGTATTATTGAAACCCTTGCCGGTAAAATAAAATTTGATCGCTCGGCTATTTCTATGGAAATGAGTAAAAAACTCAATGAGCCAGAGAAGGTGAAATAAATATTACAAGTTTAAAAAAAAGAAAGCCACTCAACGAGTGGCTTTTTTTGTTGTGATTCTGTAGTCATTAAGAATATTTCAATTTGATGTGTTTCAAGCCAGATTAACAATTTTTATATTTATCATATAAGCCCAACCCATTTAAAATTAAGGGCTGTATTTTTTCTAATCGGGATGCTTTCGTTGTTTCGCGCTTTGCCATATTAATATACTCACAATATTCCCGTTGTTTTCCTGGCGTCAATGCGTTGAATGCGGTTTTTAAATCCGTGTGATTATCTAGATACTTTTGTAGTTCAACTGGAATAGTAACGGTTTTTCCTAGTCTAACAACTTTTAATTCTTTTCCTTCTTTTTGATTTTTAATAGCTTCTTTAACATAACTTAAAACAGCGTCTTTATTAATGTCACTAATAGACTCAAAACGCATTTGCCTAAGTCCTTTTGTTTTTTCTTGAGCCTGCTCTAAAAGATTGTGTTCATCCTTTAAAAATACACCATTAAAAAACCAAATTCCAAAATGGTTTTTAAAAGCCCCTAAACCTAAAACATTTTTATCTTGCCAGGTATAAACGGGCGCATGCCATTTTAGGGTTTCTTCTAAATCCGTTTTTAATATAATTTTTCTTAAAAGACTAAGGGCTTCTTTATATTTTTCTTGGCTGTCAATATATTCTTCAACTGAATCTGCTTTTTTCATAGATATACTTAATTGTTGTTTCAAAAGTACGTGTTTTTTAACCGTTTTTAATTCTAATTTTTATTGAATTGAATGTCAGTTATCTACTATTTTTTATTTTAATTCAGTCTAAATAAGCTTTGTGTTTTTATTAAAGGATGTTATATTTGTCGCTTATTTAAAATAAATCTAAATAACTAACCAATGAACAAAGTATTATATGGTATTTTTTTGATAGCGTTTCAAGTTTCGTTTTCGCAATCAAAAATTTCGGGAACAATTGTTTCTGCCTCCAATGAACCCGTGGCTTATGCGCACGTTTTTATTCAAGAAACAAAGCAAGGAACCACCACCAATGAAAATGGATTTTTTAATCTAGAAAATGTGTCGCCAGGCTCATTTACAATCCAGGTTTCCTTTGTAGGATTTAAATCAGCTTACAAGAGCATAGAACTTCAATCTAATGAAACACGTGAATTAACAATCACTTTGCAGAGTGATACCGATTTGGATGAGGTAGAAGTGTTTGGTAGCCGTTTTAAGCATCCTGATAAAATTGAAGCCTTAACGAGGTTGCCTTTGGAGCCTTATGAGCAAATTCAAAGTATCTCCATTATTTCAGATAAATTAATAGAGCAGCAAGGGAATTTAACCATTTCTGAAGCTACGAAAAACGTACCAGGCGTTTATACATTTGCAACCTATGGTAATAAGCGTGAAAGCATGAGCTCCCGTGGGTTTAGAGGAATTCCTATACTGAAAAATGGCGTGCGTGTTAATTCTGATTTTCGTGGTGTTGGTGTTTTAACAGATATGCAGGGCATTGATAATATTCAAGTATTAAAAGGAACTGCATCCATCACACAAGGGGTTGCAACGGATTTAGGAAGTCCTGGCGGCGTCATAAATATGGTAACTAAAACGCCCAGATATTACAATGGTGGTGAGGTATCTTTACGTGTGGGTAGTTATGGACAAGTACGGCCAACATTTGATGTTTATGGTCCTATAAATAAGCAGAAAAATTTAGCCTTTAGAATAAATGGTGCTTTGGAAAGAGCAGATAGTTATCGCTCTTTAGTTTCTTCTGAACGCTTTTATATCAACCCGTCTTTAGAGTGGCGAATTGATGATAAAACCAAAGTAACAGTTGAAATGGATTATTTTGATGATAGCCGTACACCCGATTTGGGTACTGTTAATTTGGGCGAAAATGATGTGAATGCGATATACGATTTACCCCATAATCAGTTTTTAGGATTTGAAAATGATCGTTCTATTACACAAAACGCGACTTATTCTATTCGCTTAGATCATAAATTAACTGATAAATTAGTATTAAAAGGTGCTTTCTTTTCATCAGGATTAGATTTAAATGATAAAGGTGCAGGTTTGGGAAACGTCGTGTCCGTTGCTAATGAACCACAGTATCAAATGCGTGCGCGTAATTATAGTACATCAACACGTTCTGATAACAATAGTGTTCTGCAATTTGATTTAATTGGAGACGAATTAGAAACAGGAAAAATTAAGCATACCTTTCAAGTTGGGTTTGATTATAGAACATCAAAATATGCAACAACATCACAATCGGCCGGTGTTGTAGATACCATTAATGTATATCAAAATAATTCGAATATTTTGCCTGGCTTAACTTTAGGCGCTACAGATTACAATGGCGGTGAAACACGAGCTTTAGGTTTAGTGGCGCAAGATGTTATTTCTTGGAATACGTGGTTAAAAACTTTTTTAGGCGCACGTATTAGTAGTACAGAAACAATTGGTGAAGTGGAAAACACTAGGAGTACAGCCTTTAATCCGCTATTTGGTGTAATTGTAAGTCCTTTAAAAAACGTAAATGTCTTTACTTCGTATACCAATAGTTCCTATCCAAGAACAGCTGCTAGATTAGGTGAAAATGGCGAAGAACTGGGTAATGAACGTTATGATCAATTGGAAGCCGGAATTAAAACAAATTGGTTAAATAGTCGTTTACGATTCAATCTAACGTATTTCAAAATAAACAATAAGGATATTAACCTTCCAGTTTATGATGATTCTTGGTCTACTATATTATATTATGAAAAGGGTGGAAATGATCAGCGACAAGGTATTGAAGTGGAATTAACGGGTCGTGTTTTAGAGAATTTTGAAGTCATAGCCGGTTACTCCTATATTGATGCAGAATATAAAGAACACACGTCCTTTGTTTATGGCTCTTCACCATTAAACACACCAAATCATACATTTAATTTATATGGTAATTACACGTTTAAAGGTCAATTAGAAGGTCTTTCATTAGGAGCAGGCGCATATTATACAGGCGAACGTCCCGTTAACGATTGGTCCTCTGGTGCTATTACGCATGAAGGTATTGTGCCAAACCAAAAACCGTTTGATGTGGATGCCTACACATTGGTAAATATGCAAGCCGCTTATACGTTTAATAAGCATTGGCAAGCGCGATTACTTTTAAATAATGTATTTAACGAAATAGGGTATAATACCTACAGAACCCGTTATATTAATCAAACGGATCCAAGAAGTTTTGCAGCTATACTAAATTATAGATTTTAAATTCAATGTATTTTGAGTACAAAAAAAGCCGATGATTATATAATCATCGGCTTTGATTTTTTTACTTTTTTGTGTTTCGTTAATGTTTAAAGTATTACCGTTTCACTTTTATTGTAATCTCATTTCATGACGTAATTATTATTATACTGATTGTAAAATAAATAACGCCATACAAAACGGAAATCTATTTATGTTTAGATGCTGTTAATTCTGCAATTTTACAAATCACTTCAGTTGCTTTTATCATACTTTCTACAGGCACATATTCATAACGCCCATGGAAATTATGGCCACCTGCAAAAATATTAGGGCATGGTAATCCCATATAACTTAATTGCGAACCATCCGTACCACCACGAATAGCTTTAATAAGAGGTTTTATACCTAGTTGTATCATCGCTTCTTCAGCAATATCAACAATATGCATAACAGGCTCTACTTTTTCTTTCATATTGAAATACTGATCTTTTATTTCAATAGAAATAACTTCACGACCGTATTGCGAATTAATTTCGATAGCTAACTTCTCCATCACTTCCTTTCTCGCTTCAAAATGCTCCTTGTCATGATCGCGAATAATATACTCTAATGTTGTTTGGTCCACTTCTCCCGTCATGGTGTGTAAATGGAAAAAACCTTCGTAACCTTCCGTGTGTTCTGGTGTTTCTAATCGTGGTAGGGAATTAATATATTCCGTAGCAATGTACATGGAGTTTATCATTTTACCTTTAGCATAACCCGGATGAACAATTTTACCCTGAACCGTTACCACAGCACCAGCAGCATTAAAGTTTTCATATTCTAATTCGCCAACTTGACTACCGTCCATGGTATACGCGTAATCTGCACCAAATTTTTTTACATCGAATTTATGCGCACCTCGACCAATTTCTTCATCGGGTGTAAAGCCTACACGAATTTTGCCATGCTTAATTTCAGGATTTTTAATGAGGTATTCCATAGCCGAAACTATTTCGGTAATACCAGCTTTATCATCAGCACCTAAAAGCGTTGTACCATCTGTAGTAATAAGGGTTTGCCCTTTATATAACAATAAATCATCAAAATAATCAGGTGAAAGAATAATATCTTTTTCTGCATTTAAAACAATATCCTTTCCGTCGTAATTTTCATGAATTTGCGGTTTTACGTTGGCACCAGTAAAATCTGGCGATGTATCAAAATGCGATATAAACCCAATAGTTGGCACCTCATGATTTACAGTACTTGGAAGCGTTGCCATGATATAGGCGTTTTCGTCAATGGTGACATCTTGCATCCCAATTGCTTTTAGCTCTTCAACTAAAGCATTGGCCAAATCCCATTGCTTGGCAGTACTTGGTGTTGTTTCTGAATTTGGATCGGATTCGGTATCAACTGTTACGTAACCTACAAAACGCTTAATAATATTTTCCTTTGATATCATTTGAAATGAATTTGAATGTTTTACAAATATGGCTGCAAATTTACGATTATTGAAATTTTTATCATTTGAATTGCGCAATTTTTTATTTAGAATTACTTTTGTGCAAACATTGAAACATGTACAAAGTACTACTCCGACCTTTATTTTTTCTTTTCGATCCCGAAAAAATCCATCATTTCACATTTTCCTTAATAAAAACGACCTCCAAAATACCAGGAATGTGCGCTATTTTTAGACGTCTTTATGTTATTGAAGATGCCAAATTAGAACGCCAAGTTTTTGGGCTTACTTTTAAAAACCCCGTTGGATTAGCAGCTGGGTTTGATAAAAATGCCGTTTTATATAATGAATTGGCGAATTTTGGTTTTGGTTTTATTGAAATAGGAACGGTTACACCAAAAGGGCAGGAGGGAAACCCGAAAAAACGGCTATTTCGTTTAAAGGCGGATCAAGGCATTATTAACCGTATGGGTTTTAATAACGAAGGTCTTGAAGCAGCCATTGCACAATTAAAAACCAATAAAGGAAAGGTGATAATCGGTGGGAATATTGGAAAGAATACCCAAACCAAACCCGAAGATTATACCAAAGATTACCTTACCTGTTTTAATGCGTTACATCCTTATGTAGATTATTTTGTGCTAAACGTAAGCTGTCCTAATGTTGGGAGTCATGCCAAATTGAATGATAAAGACTACTTGTTGGAATTGATAAGCACCGTTCAAAAAGCAAATACAAGTTTTAATAAGCAAAAACCTATTTTACTTAAAATAGCTCCCGATTTAAATACGACACAATTAGATGAAATTATTGAGCTGATTGCTGAAACAAATTTGGATGGTGTTATAGCGAGTAATACATCAGTAAATAGAAGTGGACTAAAAGCATCACCGGAATTGTTAACAGAAATTGGAAATGGTGGATTAAGCGGTCAGCCCATTAAAGACAAATCTACCGAAGTGATAAAATATCTTGCAGAAAAGAGTTATAAAGCATTCCCTATTATTGGTGTTGGCGGAATTCATTCTGCTGAAGATGCTTTAGAAAAAATAAACGCTGGAGCCGATTTGGTTCAAGTATATACAGGCTTTATCTACGAAGGGCCAAAATTAATTAAAGCGATTAACAAAGCGCTTTTAAAACGTTCGTAGCTTGAACTACGACATTCTCATATCCTTTATGCTTGCAACAGCAGCCTTGGCTATTTCACCAGGGCCAGATAATATTTACGTATTAATGCAAAGCATTGCGCATGGCAAAAAGTATGGTTTAGCTACTGTTTCTGGGTTAATTTCTGGTTGTATTATTCACACAACCCTATTAGCTTTTGGTGTTTCAGCCATCATAAAGAATAACGATACCCTATTTTTTATTATTAAATTATTTGGGGCAGCTTATCTTCTTTATCTAGCCTTCCAGGTTTTTAAAAGTTCTGGTGATTTGAGCATTTCTGAAACGCAGGTTCCTAAAAAATCCGTAAGTCAATTATTTAAACAGGGTTTTATAATGAATGTGTTAAACCCGAAAGTGAGTATTTTCTTTTTAGCATTTTTCCCAGGTTTTCTTTTTAGTGATTCTCTATCACCGGTTTGGCAATTCTATATTTTAGGATTTTTATTTATGGCTGTGTCTTTAATTATTTTTTCTGGAATAGCTATTTTGGCTGGATCTATTTCGGTTTATATCAAAGGGCATAAAAACATTGGATTGTATTTAAAATGGCTTCAAATTGTGGTATTTATAGGTATTGCTATTTTAATTTTGCTGTAGTTTTCGTTAAAACATTTTTGTAGATACAATTCTTTAGTATCTTTGAAACCCATGAGTAAACTAGTTAAAATTATTGAATGCCCAAGAGATGCCATGCAAGGCATTAAGGCTTTTATTCCTACAGAACAGAAGGTGCAATATATCCAATCGCTTTTGCGTGTTGGATTTGACACCATTGATTTTGGCAGTTTTGTTTCGCCTAAAGCTATTCCTCAAATGGTAGATACAACCGCGGTTTTAGCCCAATTGGATTTAAGTAAAACGACTAGTAAATTACTGGCTATTATTGCCAACACGCGTGGCGCTGAAGATGCTGCTAAACATGCACCTATTCAGTATTTAGGTTATCCGTTTTCAATTTCCGAGAACTTCCAGATGCGAAATACGCATAAAACCATTGCGGAATCTGTAGTGACGTTACATGAAATTTTAGAAATAGCTGATAAATCCAATAAGGAAGTTGTTGTTTATATTTCCATGGGATTTGGTAATCCCTATGGTGATCCTTGGAATGTTGATATTGTAGGTGAATGGACTGAAAAGTTGAGTAATATGGGAGTTAAAATCTTATCATTAAGTGATACCGTTGGAACGTCTGACCCTGAAAACATTGATTATTTATTCTCTAATTTAATACCTAAATATCCTCAAATAGAATTTGGAGCTCATTTGCATACCACACCTAACAGTTGGTTTGAAAAAGTTGATGCCGCATACAAAGCTGGCTGCATGCGTTTTGATGGCGCTATTCAAGGTTTTGGCGGTTGCCCAATGGCTAAAGACGATTTAACAGGTAATATGCCAACCGAAAAATTACTGTCTTATTTTACGACTCAGAAGAAATCAGATTTAAACGCTTTAAGTTTTGAAAGCGCTTATAATGAAGCGACTAAAATATTTAGCATTTACCATTAATTTTTTTTACAAGTACTTTTCACATTTTCAGCAACTTAATACCAAGTCGTTATTTTTATTTAAAATAAATCTAAATAAACTTGGCGTAAGTAAAATTCCATATTACTTTTGCACCTGAAAATTTAACTATTTATATTAAATCTAAATAAATAATGAGAAGATTACTTTTAGGGATAGCAACACTAACAACTGCTATCACATTTTCACAAACAGTTCCAGATTCTTTAAACATAAGTCCAAAAGATCAACAAAACTCTGCACAGCGTATTTTGTCAGGAAATGTTAGTTCTGGTGTTACAGTAGGCGGTTATGGGGAAGTGACTTACAATCAGCCTGATGGTGACAATGGGGAATTGGATGTTCAGCGTTTGGTATTATTATTTGGGTATAAATTTAGTGATAAGGTTCAGTTTGTAACAGAAGTGGAACTAGAACATGTAGAGGAAGTGTTTGTTGAGCAAGCTTTTTTACAATACAGTATAGCTGATAACGTAAATTTAAGAGGTGGATTAATGTTAGTACCCATGGGAATTGTTAATGAATACCATGAGCCAACCACCTTTAATGGTGTTGAAAGACCAAGCATGGATAAAAGTATTGTGCCAACTACATGGCGTGAAATTGGTGTGGGTGTTTCAGGACGTTTTAATGATATCTCATTAGGATATCAAGCGTATATATTCAATGGTTTTAAATCTGTTAATTCCGATGGAGAGGGCGTTATTACTTCCGGTAAATTAGGTGGAAGTAATGGCATTCGAGGCGGACGTCAAAAAGGTATTCAATCAACGGTTAATTCTCCTAATTTTTCTGCTAAACTAGATTATTATGGATTACCAGGATTGCGTTTAGGGCTATCTGGATATTTTGGTGATACACAAGCTCCTGATGATGTGGATATGCTAGATGGTGCAACTATCGGTATGAGTATGGTAGGTTTTGATGCGCGATACTCAAAAAAGAGATTTGCAGCGCGAGGTCAGTTTATTTACGCAAACTTAACCGATACTGAAGCTTATAATATGGCAACAGATAGTGATTTAGGAAGTGCTTTACAAGGTTGGTATTTAGAAGCAGCTTTTAATTTATTACCTCAAACTAAAAAGCAACAGCTTTATGCATTTACACGCTATGAAGATTATGATACACAAGCTTCCGTAAGTGGTAGTTTGGTTAAAAATGACGCTTATAATAGAGATGAATGGACTTTTGGTTTAAGTTACAAATTAACACCAGGCGCCGTAGTTAAAGCAGATTATCAAATAAAAAATAATGCTTCAGAATTTGAAACACCCAATCAGCTAAATGTTGGAATAGGTGTTTGGTTCTAAAAGTTAATTTATTGATTTAGTTTTTAATTGTCTTTTGGCTAAAGTAGGTTCTCAAACTGCTTTGGCTATTAGACGTTATAGTAATAAAATGCGCTTTGTATTTTTAGTACCTTTGCCATATGAATTTAAAGATCACGAGTATTATCATTTTTTTAGGATTGTGTATTGGTCTATCCAAAAACATTCAGAAAAGGGTTGATGCCGAAATTGAAAATACATTTGAAATTGAAACTTTTTCTTTTTTAGAAAAAGTTATTTCGCCTAACGTGGCGAAAACGTTACCTGCTACTTTTGCAAAGGATAATTTTTTTGAAATTAAATCAGAAAATGAATTACTAGGTTACGCTTATGTTAGTAAAGCCCCAAGCAAAACAGATGATTTTGATTATTTGGTATTATTGGATACGGATTTGGTAATTGTTAAAACAAAAGTACTGGCGTATCGCGAAGATTATGGAGGCGAAATAGGTAGCAAACGTTGGCTTAAACAGTTTATTGGAAAAACACAAGATGATGATTTAAAATATCAGCAAAATATTGTGGCTATTTCAGGCGCTACTATTTCCGTTAGATCCATGACAAATGCGGTGAATAACCTCCTAAAATCGCTTAAAATACTTCGATCTAAAAACATACTATAATATGCAACTTAACGGTCTTATCTATACCTTTCCAAAAGAAATTAAACTGTTAATTGGCGTATTTGTGATCGTTTTAAGTATTGGGTTCTACACAGGTCTTTTATTTGTTTCAGAAACCTCCTCTACGAATCCTAGTGGCATTGAAGAGCAATATTTGGGCAATGAAAATGATGAGGCGGCTACAGTAATGAAGTTTAAAAAAAGTGAACAGGAAATGCTGACATTGGTTCATAATCACATACTCTCCATGTCACTAATTTTCTTTTTAATAGGCTTAATTTTAAGCACCACGGAACTTAACACAAGACTTAAAACTCTTTTAATTGTTGAACCGTTTATTTCAGTCCTATTAACTTTTGGAGGTTTGTATTTCTTGTGGTTAGAAATTTTTTGGATGAAATACATCGTTATGCTTTCAGGATTTTTAATGACGTTAACGTACACAATTTCCATTTTAATTATTTTAAAGCAACTCCTTATTTCTAAAAAACAAATTTCTTAATTTTTTCGTGTATTTTGCTCTGTATTTTTAAATTGTTTTAATGCTTAAATATTGCTTTGTACTATTAAGTCTGTTGTCTTTAACAAGCTATGCTTCAGAATGGACATGTTTAAAAATCTATCAACAAGAAACTGGGCAACAAGCCTTATCTGAAAAAGATTGGTTAACATCTGACAGACGAAGAAACTCTCAAGTCTGGCAACAAGCCAATACATTTAATTTAGAAAATCAATTACCTTCAGAATACAGCACCATAAGACAACAACGTGATTTTTACGAATGGTATTATACGGCAATTTCAGAAAAAGAACACGACGTTGTATGGCCAAAAATGGCCCATTAAATTTCAACAAAATTGCGTTTACCAAAGTATTTGCATTTAGTATTTTTCTAAAATATCCATTAAGGCGTATGCAAATCAAGGCGTGAATTTGTTTTTATAAGCCAAAAGTAAAATCAAAAAAAGTCTTTCTTTAGTTCAATTTGGAAATAGTAGGAACTATAAGTAAATAACATGTTTTTTTTTGATAAGTAACATTTATTACATTCAGAATAAAATATAAAGATTTAATTAGCGTTATTTATTGTTAGTTAAAATCTACAAGTTACCTATGAGAAACTATGTATTATTAATACTATTTGTTTTCTTTTCAACTGGTATTTATTCGCAGAATTGGCAGACTAATTTTGAGGCAGCTCAACTAGAGGCAACACATTCAAAAAAACCGATTATTCTTGTGTTTGCAGGAACAGATTGGTGTTCGCCATGTATTAAATTGGATAAACAAATTTTTCAATCGGATGCGTTTAAAGCCTATGCGACTGAAAAGGTTATTTTAGTTCGTGCAGATTTTCCTAGAAAGAAGGAAAATGCATTATCTGAAACACTTCAAAAGCAAAATAGAAAGCTCGCTGAAAGGTATAATCCAAATGGCTTTTTTCCGTTTGTTTTAATACTAGATGCTAAAGGTGCCGTTTTAGGCGAACTAGGTTATGAAAAAATTGAACCACAAGCTTACGTGAATAAACTGCAAGCGTTTTTAAAATAAATGAAAGTCATTGTAACGGCATATTGTCTCTTTTTACTCTCAACAATTACCTTTGCGCAAGGTACTTATAAGCGCACTATGAAATTAATGGGAAGTCGCTTTGATATTACTGTTGTGGCAGATTCGCAAATTCAAGCTGATGGTTTTATAGACCAAGCCGTTGGCGAAATTGAACGGATTGAGCGTTTAATATCTTCTTGGGACCCTAATTCCCAAACATCGCTAATAAATAGAAACGCAGGTATAAAATCTGTTGTTGTAGATAAGGAATTATATCATCTAATTGAACGTGCTATTGGTATATCAAAACTTACGCAAGGTGCTTTTGATATTTCGTATGCCTCCATGGATAAAATTTGGAAATTTGATGGGAGTATGACGAAAAAACCGTCTGATTCTGAAATTTCAGAATCCGTTGCAAAAGTAGGCTATCAAAATATTATTTTAAATAAAGAAGATACCAGTGTGTTCTTGAAATTAGCAGGTATGAAAATTGGCTTTGGAGCCATAGGTAAAGGGTATGCAGCCGATAGTGCCAAAGAGCTGCTAAAGCGAAATGGTGTTAAAGCTGGAATTATAAATGCGTCTGGTGATATGAATACTTGGGGTAATCAAACAACAGGAGAGCCTTGGAAAATAGCCATTACCAATCCACTAAATAAAGACAAGGTGTTTGCCATGTTACCAGTTGATAATCGTGCTATTGTGACATCTGGGAATTATGAGAAATTTGTGAAATTTAATGATGTTCGCTATTCGCATATTATTGATCCAAGGACGGGTTTTCCAAGTATAGGTATTATTAGCGTGAGTGTTTTAGCACCAAAAGCAGAATTAGCAGATGCGCTTGCAACATCCATATATGTTATGGGTAAAGATGTGGGACTCAATTTTGTAAACCAATTAGAAACTATTGATTGTATTATAATTAATGAATCAGGTGAAATTTTTTACTCTGATAAAATTCAACCAAAACAATAACAATGAAAAAACTTTTAGTACTTGTGCTATTTGGTAGTTTATTAAATTCTTGCGTAACCGTTAAGGAATATGATAAAGTGAACATTAATGACCCTGAAATGGTGCTTTCAGCAAAAAAAATAGAACGCTTTGAAACTAATTTTCAATTATATCGTGAAGCATCATCAGGTGCAAATGGTGGGAAAACAGGAGGCGGCTGCGGTTGTAATTAATATGAGAAAAATAATTCCCATTTTCGTTTTCGTTTTCAGTTTGGCAACTTTTGGACAATCTAAAAAAACGGATAGTTTATCCACGTACAAAAAGCGTGTATTAGAAACGATTGAAGTCGATTTTTTAATGAGTTATTATACGCAAGATGGCGATCATGCTGCCGTTTCTGGAGGTATAGGAACTGAAAAACTAACAGATATTACACCAACATTTGTAGTTGCAATACCTTTAAATAGTGATGATGTTTTAACAGTAGATGCCGGAATTTCTGCCTATTCGTCGGCTTCATCAAGTAATATTAATCCTTTTGACTCTTCAAATCCTGCTAGTCCATATTCGGACTCTTCAGGAGCTTCGGCTTCTGATACATGGGTTAATGGTAATTTTAGTTATGCGCACAGTTCGGATGACAGAAACAATATTGTTGAAGGTCATGTGAGTGTCGCATCAGAATATGATTATTTTTCAATTGGTTTTGGAGGAAGTTATACACATTTGTTTAATGAGAAAAACACCGAATTAAGCGTTAAAGCGAATGTGTTTTTAGATACATGGAATCCACAGTACCCTATTGAATTACGACCCGATTTTACAAATCCTAATATAGTTGGACCAGGTGTTTATAATCCTTTTAAATACGAAGCATTTACGGATGAGTCCCGAAATTCGTATAGTGTATCATTAAGTTTTTCTCAAATACTATCTAAAAACTTACAAGCATCCGTTTTTATAGATGTTGTTCAGCAAAATGGACTATTATCAACACCACATCAACGTGTTTATTTTCAAGATCAACCCGATTTTTTTATTGACGATTTTCAATTGGCAGATGATGTAGAACGTTTACCAGACACACGATTTAAAATTCCAGTTGGTGCACGTTTAAATTATTTTATTAATGAGCGATTAACGGTACGAACCTATTATCGTTTTTATAATGATGATTGGGGAATAAACTCGCATACGGCTAGTGTAGAATTGCCTTTTAGAATTTCTGATAAATTCACAGTCTATCCTGTATATCGTTATTATACCCAAACTGCAGCCGATTATTTTGCACCTTACGAAGCGCATTTGTCCACGGAAACGTTTTATACATCGGATTATGATTTATCTGAATTTAATAGTAGCCAGTATGGTTTTGGCTTTAATTATACAGATATTTTTGCCGCTGCACATATTTGGAAATTAGGATTAAAAAGTATCGACTTTCGTTACGGATATTATGATAGGAGTGATGGCATGCATGCACATATAGCTTCTGCAGGATTTAAGTTTTTGTTAGATTAATCTCGCTTATACTAATTTGCTTTTTAAAAAAGACCTCTGTATTATTACATTATGAAATATACTTGGGTCTTTTTTATGTTATTTATTTCGCAGCAACTGTTAGCTTCAGAGTGGTCATGTTTAAAAATCTATCAACAAGAAACTGGGCAACAAGCCTTATCTGAAAAAGATTGGTTAACATCTGACAGACGAAGAAACTCTCAAGTCTGGCAGCAAGCCAATACATTTAATTTAGAAAATCAATTACCTTCAGAATACAGCACCATAAGACAACGACGTGATTTTTACGAATGGTATTATACAGCAATTTCAGAAAAAGGACACGACGTTGTATGGCCAAAAATGGCACATTATATTTCTACCAAATTGCGTTTAACAAAAGCATTTCCATTCACTATTTTTACTAATAAATCCATTAAATCGTATGCAAATCAAGGAAGTGAAACGGTTTTCATGCAAGTATTTTCAAATTTGAAAATACTTTACAATTCTGAATCCATTTTAAAATCGGAAGCCGCTTTGGCTTGGGATGAAGCTATATTATATAAAGAGCAGGCTGATTGGATACAAACTATTTATAATGATATTGATGAAAACACTTTGAAAACCATTGAAAAAATGGCAAAAGGTAAAGGGTTTTATAGTTTGATGGTGCCGAAAGCCATTCGATTTAAAGGTGATATTTCTAATCAGAATTCACGCTATCAGTATGCTTTAACGCAATTGCGTGTGTATTGTAAAAAACGCTATGAATAATTTATAAGAAACTTAAAAGAAATTTCTTTTTATAAATTGTATATTTGCACGCAATTATAACTGTAATTGCATCATGATAGCACACACCAACAAAATTTTAGGAGAAGGATTAACGTATGACGACGTTTTATTAGTTCCAGCATTCTCTGAAGTTTTACCTCGCGAAGTCAGCATTAAGTCCAAATTTTCAAGAAATATTACGTTAAATGTACCTATTGTATCCGCAGCTATGGATACGGTAACCGAAAGTAAAATGGCTATTGCCATGGCGCAAGAAGGAGGCATTGGCGTACTTCATAAAAACATGACTATTGAGGCTCAAGCTTTTAAAGTACGGAAAGTAAAACGTGCAGAAAGTGGAATGATAATCGACCCAGTTACTTTGCCATTAACGGCCATAGTTGGCGATGCCAAACAAAATATGGCTGAATATAGTATTGGTGGAATTCCAATAGTTGATGACCATGGTGTTTTAAAAGGCATTGTTACCAATCGTGATTTACGTTTTGAAAAAAATGACAATCGGCCAATTATAGAAGTTATGACTTCTGAAAACTTGGTTACTGCCGGAAAAGGTACATCCTTACAAGATGCTGAAGGCATTCTTCAAGAAAATAAAATTGAAAAACTTCCCGTAGTTGATGAAAACAATAAACTTATTGGTTTAATTACGTTTCGTGATATTACCAAACTTACGCAAAAACCAAACGCCAATAAGGATTCTTTTGGACGTTTGCGTGTAGCCGCAGCTATTGGTGTTACTGGTGATGCACTTGCACGTGCTGAGGCGCTTGTAGCAGCTGGTGTTGACGCTATTATTATTGATACGGCTCATGGACATACGAAAGGCGTAGTAACTATTTTAAAGCAAGTAAAAGCCAAGTTTCCACAATTAGATGTGGTTGTCGGTAATATTGCGACACCTGAAGCGGCTAAATATTTAGTAGAAGCAGGAGCAGATGCCGTTAAAGTAGGAATTGGACCTGGTTCCATTTGTACAACGCGTGTGGTTGCAGGTGTGGGTTTTCCACAATTTTCTGCAGTTCTAGAAGTCGCAGCAGCTATAAAAGGCTCTGGAGTCCCAGTAATTGCAGATGGAGGAATTCGTTATACTGGAGATATTCCAAAAGCTTTAGCAGCAGGAGCAGACTCTGTTATGTTAGGATCTCTTTTAGCAGGAACCAAAGAATCGCCAGGCGAAACTATTATTTATGAAGGGCGAAAATTTAAGTCTTATCGTGGTATGGGCTCTGTAGAAGCAATGAAGCAAGGGAGTAAAGACCGTTATTTCCAAGATGTTGAAGACGACATTAAGAAATTAGTACCTGAAGGTATTGTAGGGCGTGTACCGTATAAAGGCGAATTGCATGAGAGTATTCATCAATTTGTAGGAGGTTTACGAGCCGGAATGGGATACTGTGGTGCTAAAGATGTGGAGACTTTAAAAGAGACCGGACGATTTGTGAAAATAACGGCGTCTGGAATTAATGAAAGCCATCCGCATGATGTAACCATTACTAAAGAATCTCCTAATTATTCACGATAATTAATCGTTTTTAGATTTATTCTTATAAGCCTTGGAATTAACTTTTATCAAGAGGAAAGGTACGCCCAATAAAGTAGCGAGCAAAATACCATAAGCGCCAATTTGTTCATTGTCCAACCATTTTGAAAGTCCATATCCTATAAGTATAATGGCAGCCATGCTATACATCACGAAGGCAAACAAACGTGCTATTTTTTCAATATTATAAGTTGCTTTTTCGTCATCAGACATCGTATTGAAACCAGCAATTAAATCGTAGAATTTAAAGTTGTAGACCAATATGGCACATACTATAAATATAACAGCTGTTAAAATCATAATGTTTCGGTGTAAAGTTGACCACGATGTGGTTTTAACGCATCGCGAATGGGTTTCATGATGTTTTCGGGAACCACTAAATACGCAATGGCATGCATATCATTTTCGGCATGGAAACCAGTGATTTCTAAATCTAATTTTTCACTTTGAATATATTCTTTTAAATGAATTTCATGATGTTCTGCAATTTTTAAGGCATCTGGACCTCTAAAATCCCAAATTAATTTTAAATCTCTCATGTTGTAATTTTAGATTAAACCGTGCTTTAAATATAGTTGTTTTTAATTAAGATTTCAAATTCTTCATACGTTGCAGAAGGGTTGGATGCGAATAATGCATAAACACATAGGCTTTATGTGGTGTTAAATTGCTTAAACTATTTTTTGATAATTTTTTAAGCGACGTTATTAGCGGATCTGCAGCATAGGTGTTTTTAGCATAATTATCAGCTTGGTATTCAAATTTTCTGGAGAACCAATTCATAATTAATCCGGTAATTTCGGAAATAGGACTATACAATAAACCAAAGGCAATTAAGCCGACATGAAAGCTTGGTATTTCAACACCTAAGGCATTTGATAATAGCGGATTTGAAATAAAAACAGATAAAATATACAGGGTTAATCCAGTCAGAAGAATGGATGTTACCAAATTGAAGACAATATGTTTCTTTTTATAATGTCCAACTTCATGTGCCAGAACAGCTACAATTTCATCATCCACTAAGTCGGTTATCAAGGTGTCATAAAGAGTTACGCGTTTCTCACTTCCAAAACCTGAAAAATAAGCATTGGCTTTGGTGCTTCGCTTTGAACCATCAATCACAAAAATTTTATCCAGTGTAAAACCTACTGTTTCTGCATACGCTGAAATTTTATCGCGTAAATCACCATCTTCCAAAGGTGTTTGTTTATTGAATATGGGTACAATCAGTCGTGCATAAAACATATTCATAAAAATGGTAAAGCATGCAACAAGTCCCCAAGTATAAATCCAAAAGTAACTACCCGATGCTTGATAAAACCAAATAATTAGTGCTAAAATGCCACCACCTAAAACAGCCATCATTCCCCAACCTTTAATCTTGTCTAATAAAAAAGTGCCTTTCGTGGTTTTGTTGAATCCGAATTTTTCTTCAATCACAAAGGTTTGATAATAGGCGAAGGGTGTGGTTAAAATATCGCTCCCAATCATAATAACCCCAAAGAATAGTAACGCGATTAGAATAGGGTTTTCAGAATAGCTTCTTGCTACATTATCAATAAATTCAAAGCCATCAAAAAATAGAAACGCTAATGTAAGTACTAGTGAAAATGTGGATGTTATAATGCCGAATTTGTAATTGGTTTTTTTGTAGGCCTGGGATTTTTCATAATCTTCGGCATTGTAAACATCATCTAATTCTTCTGGAATAGGATCGTTATACTGTTTGGCATTTAAAGCATCGAGGATTTTATCGACAAGAAAATCTACTATAATGATGGCTATGATGATGTAGAATAGGGTGGTTGCGGTCATATAAATTAATGATGAATAATGCGTAATTAATTATCTTTTTGAGGATTGAATGATCTTAAATAATATTTTTAAAATACTTGAAAGTTCATTTTCAAGAGCGTTAAATTCTTCAGCAGTAATATCTTTGGAATCCTTTAAAAGTCTTAACCAATAATGTGTTTCTCTAGCTTCCTTATATGAAATGGACATTTTAGCTCTAAAATCTCGTTTAGAAATGCCTCCAATGGCTTCTTCAACATTAGCGCCAATGGATGTGCCTGATTTTAAAATTTGTCTCGATAGCACATACACCTTATTTTCGACTAACTTTTTACTTAAAAACACTATGGATAGCGCAAAGTTGTAAGACTTGATTGCTATGATATTATCTTTCATATGGTAATTATTAATCGCTAATTGTTAATTACTCATTAGCCTCTGACGAACCGCTTCAAAAATAAGAATTCCTGCCGCAACAGAGACGTTCATGGAGTCTATTTCGCCTTGCATGGGAATAATAATATTTTGCGCAGCAGCATCGCGCCATTCTTGACTTAATCCTGTGGCTTCTGTGCCAACAACCAAGGCCGTTGATTTCGTGTAATCTTGCGTATGATAATCTACAGAGGCTTGCAAAGCGGCGCAATAAATAGGAATTTGGTTTTCCTTTAAAAACGGAATGATTTCACTGGTAGAACCCATGGCAATTTGGTTGGTAAACACACAACCAACGCTAGAGCGTATAATATTTGGATTGTATAAATCCGTTTTTGGGTTGGCAATAATAACCAAGTCTACATTTGCGGCATCTGCCGTTCGTAATAAAGCACCAATATTACCTGGTTTTTCAGGTGCTTCCGCAATTAGGATTAATGGGTTTTTGGAATTTAATATAACCGATTCTAAAGCATGTACTTTATGTTTGGCAACGGCCAGAACGCCTTCAGTCGTATCACGATGCGCTAATTTTTGATAGACGTCTTTGGAGACTTCTATACAGTTATTAAAATCGCCTATTAATTTCTTTAATGCTTCTTCTGAAAACAATTCCGGATAAAACAAAATGGTATCTATTTCATAACCACCTTTCAGTGCCAAACTAATCTCTCGAGAACCTTCAATTAAAAATAAGCCAGACTTTTTTCGAGCTCTAGATTTTTCTTTTAAAAGCACTAAATCTTTTATGTAGGAATTTTGTGTACTTGAAATAACTTTGTTCATCATGAAAATGGCTATATTTGTCGCCACAAAGTTAAATTATTATGAAGCAAAAACTACTTTTTATACTTATTACTGTACTATTTACGACCAATAATTTTGGTCAATCCTCTTTTATAACGCAAAATGTAGATTGTGTTACAGGTTGTTCAGAACTCACCGTTAATTTTCCAACAATTCAGGAAACAAGTGATTATGATGTTGCTAGTATTCCGTTTAATCCACCAAGAAACTTTAACGGATTGCAAAATTCTTTAATTTTGGATGATGTTTGGAGTAATGTTATTGATTTGCCCTTTGATTTTAATTTTTTTGAACAAAGCTATAATCAATTAGTAATTGGAGACAATGGTGTCCTTTCTTTTGATGTTTCAAATGCTGGAACTGGTAATGGGTGGCAATTAAACCAAACTTTACCGAGTAGTACAAACCAAACATTGAGTGAGGCCAATATTTTTGGAGCAGGACACGATATGGATTCCAGAACAAGTATAGATACCCATGAAGTTGGATATGAAGTTTTTGGAGAAGCGCCTTTTAGGTATTTTATTGTTAGTTATTATAATGTTTCTCAATATGGAAATGGGTGCAACGATTTAAGAACTACCCAAATGATGGTTCTTTATGAAACGACTAACATTATAGAGGTATTTTTACAAGACAAACCCATTTGCGAAACATGGAATAATGGTAATGCCGTATTAGGTATTCAAAATCCTGCTGGCACTGTTGCTGTTGTTCCGCCTGGTAGAAATACAAGCGCCTGGGAAGCAACTAATGAAGCGTGGCGTTTTAATCCCTCTGGAACTGTTGTAGAAAACACCTATCAATGGTCTAATAGTGCAGGAGATATAATTGGTGCAACTCCAATGGTTACTGTTTGTCCTGCAACAGATGAAACCTATACCGTAGAAACGTCCTATTTTAATTTTAGCTTTTTTGGTTATGAAACGTATTCTGAAGATATTATAGTTTACACCAGTTTAATTGGTGAAGCACCAGCTAATCTTCAAGTGTGTAGTGATGTTACCAATGAACTTTTTGATTTAACCCAACAAACAGATATTATTACAGGTGGCTCGACTTGTAGTGTTGTTACGTACCACGAAACTTTAGCTCATGCAGAAACTGGTAATAATGCCATTTCAAATCCTAGCAGTTATACAAACACATCAAATCCGCAGACCATTTTTGTTCGTGTGGAGGATGCAGATTCAGGGAATTTTGAATCCAGTTCATTTACCATACAAATTGATTTATTGCCAGCAACGTCTCAAGCAGAAATGGAAGCTTGCAGTACCACACCTGGTTTTGCTGAATTTGATTTAGATGTCTTATCAGAATTAATTACAGTTCCGAATTCAGGTTTTGAATTTTCATTTTATGCATCTATTGTAGATGCGCAAAATGACCGAAATTCTTTGGTGAGTCCGTTCACAAACACAGTAGCCAATAGTCAAGGATTAATTGCGAAAGTAACAGATCCTAATACGGGTTGTTTTGTATATACTGAATGCTATGTGAGTGTTTTAGATGGTACAAACTTGCAAAATGTTTCTTTAGTGCAATGTGATGATGACATAAGTGACGGTTTTACTGAATTTGATTTAGCAAGTGTTTTACAACAAGTAGGGAATGGACAGCCTAATCTGGAGCTAACACTTTACGAAAGTGAAACTGATGCCAATAACGCTACTAATCCCATTGGTAATGTAGAAAGCTATACAAATACCAGCAATCCGCAAATTATTTTCGTTCGAGGTGAAAATTTAACTTCTGGTTGCGTAGGTTTCAGTACAATCGAGCTATTTGTAGAAGAAGCTATCACTTTAACAACACCTTCGCCATTAACGGTCTGCGATTTAGATGGAACGGCAGATGGGTTTGCCTTGTTTAACTTAAGCGACAAGGATTCAGAAATTTTAGGCGGATTAGAACCCAATAATTACGCCATTAGTTATTATGAAACCCTTTTAGATGCTGAAGGAAGCCTGAACGCTTTAATCGCGACTAGTTATACGAATGTAATTGCCAATAATCAAACCGTTTTTGTACGTGTAGATAATATCTCTGCAGGCTGTTTTGCAACCACCACATTGGAACTGGTTGTAGATTTAGATTGTCCATTTGGATGCCAAGAAACATATACATTCTGTTATGATAGCAATGACACGACCGAATATGTGCACACCAGTGATAACGGTTCTCCTTTAACTGTTGTTTTTACAGCTGGTCAGGTAGAAAATAATTTTGATGAATTAATAATATTGGACTCAGATGGTATTTCAGAATTATACAATGGCTATGGTAATTCTGGTGATGTAACTGGATTAACTATTACATCGACTGGTGATTCAATTACTATCAAAGTACTTTCTGATGGTTCTGTTAGTTGTGCTTCCGGCGCACGCAACCCAATTTCATATTATGTATACTGTTTAAATTTTGAGAATGCCATAGTAGTAAATGCTTTTATAGACGAAAATGGCGATTCTATTTTTGATGATTCAGAAGTGAAATTTAACGAAGGACTATTTAGTTACGAGGTGAATAATGATGGTGTTATTAATTATGTCAATTCATCGTATGGCAGTTTTATTATTCCAAACACAACAGTAGGAAATACCTATGATGTTAGCTTTGTGATGTATGAAAACTATACTGAATGCCTCACACAAACTATTACCCTAATTGAAAATGTTGCACCCATTGAACGAGAAACTGTAGCGGTTAATTTCCCGTTAACACGTATAGCTGAATGTACCGATATTGCTGTGAACTTGGTTTCTTACGTGCCACCAAGACCTGGTCAGATTCAAACCAATTATCTCGTAGTTGAGAATTTAGGAAATATCCCAGTTTCGGGTTCTGTTACATTCACGCACGATGCTCAAGTCACATTTAATAATGTGTCAGGTTTAAATGCTGGAAATACTATAACGAATACGAGTACTGGTTTTGTCTTAAACTTCAATAATTTAGCACCAGGAATGGACGAAGAAGTTTATGTCGCATTAGATGTACCGACGAGTTTAAATATTGGCGATTTTATTACCAATTCTGTAGTTTATAGTGAAACAGATTTAGATATTAGCAATAATAGTTCCACGTTAACACAAGCAATTGTAAACTCCTATGATCCGAATGATAAATTGGAGTCTCACGGTCCGGAAATTAAATTGGCTGACTTTTCAAATGAAGACTATCTATACTATACTATTAACTTTCAAAATTTAGGTACTGCTGAAGCACTTGAAATTAGAGTGGAAGATGTACTAGATAATCAATTGGATCCAGCGTCTTTTAAAATGTTAAAGGCGAGTCATGATTATACTGTGACACGAGTTGACAATGCTTTAACATGGCAGTTTGATGCTATAAACCTTCCAAGCGAAAGTATGGACGAACCAAATAGCCATGGTTATGTGTATTTTAAAATCAAACCTTTGCCAGGTTATTCTGAAGGTGATCTGATTCCAAATACAGCCGATATTTATTTCGATTTTAATCCAGCTATTACCACCAATACGTTTGAAACCGAATTTGTAGCGAACTTGTCCGTTGGTGAATTTGCATCCGTTAATTATACTATGTATCCAAACCCAGCAAATACGGTGGTTAATTTTGAGTTTAGTAAGGGAAACATGAATACCATTCAGATACAAGTTTTTGATGTAACCGGAAATTTAGTATCCAAATCGAATCTCATATTAGAAGGTAATAAGCTTTCTCTTAATGTTGCTAATTTACCTCAAGGATTGTATTTTATTGAATTGAAGAGCAACGGATTTAAGACGATTGAAAAGCTAATTGTAAACTAATTATATACGTCAAATATTACAAAAAAAGCTTCAGTTTTACTGAAGCTTTTTTTGTAATGTCTACTTTTGAAATTCGACAAAGCAGTATAACCACTAAAATAAACTATTTTATGAAAAATTATATTCTTGCAATGACAATCTTGGTTGTTTTTTCGGCGTGCAAACAAAATAATGCCAAACCAGAAACGATAGAAACTTCTGAAGAAACTGTAGGAGTTGTTGAAGTTGAAAAAACCAAATATCCAGAAAATCTGACTAAAGTATTCGATGCTCATGGTGGAATTGATGCTTGGAAATCGATGAAGTCCATAGCATTTACCATGGAGAAACCAGACGGAAAAGAAGTGACAACTACCAATCTTAATTCAAGAGAAGCGCTGATTGAAAGCCCTAATGCAAATATCGGATTTGATGGTAGCAAAGCGTGGTTTTTAAATAAAACAGAAGGAGACTATCAAGGATATGAGCCGTTATATTACTATAATTTGATGTTCTATTTTTATGCCATGCCTTTTGTCTTGTCTGATGATGGAATTAATTATGCCGAAGCTGAACCTTTGGTTTTTGAAGGCGTAACGTATCCAGGAATACAAATTACTTACAATGTTGGAGTAGGGGAAACACCAGAAGACCGCTATGTGTTGTATTACAACCCAACAACATATCAAATGGAATGGTTAGGGTATACGGTTAGTTTTGTTCCAGGTATAGATAAAAAAGAATTACACTTTAGAAGGTATGATAATTGGCAAAAAGTGAATGGCTTATTATTGCCTAAAACAATTGTAGGTTATGGTTTCAAAGATGATAAACCAACAGAAGCGAAAAAAAGTACCGAGTTTATAGATGTACAAGTAACCGATAAAGAGATCGAGTCTAGCAAATTTGCAAAACCAGAAAAAGGAGAGTTTGTAAACTAGAATTCATAAATTAAATAAAAAAAGCGAGCTAATTGAAATTAGCTCGCTTTTTTGTTTTTGTTTAATTTTATATAAACTTATTGATTCTTGTACTTTTCGGAATAACGTCTCCAAAGTTCTGTTTGGTGACTTTCCAAGCTAATCTGACGTCCTTGAATAAACGCTTCCGTCAAAACATTGGTTCGCATATCTAATGCATCACCTTCACTAATAAAAAGTGTGGCATCTTTTCCTGCTTCCAAAGTTCCAGCAAACGCATCAATACCTAGAATTCTAGCGTTATGAGATGTAATTAATTTTAGAGCATCTTCTTTGTCCATGCCGTATGCTGCGCAAGTTCCTGCGTAGAAAGGTAAATTACGCGTTTGGAAATTTTCAGCATTTCCAACTTGAATACCAACCAAAATGTCAGCATCGTGTAAAAGTTTCGCTAATTTAAATGGCATATCATAGTCCTGATCATCATTGGCAGGTAATGTATGTGGCGTATTAATTAAAACAGGCACCTTATTTTGTTTCAATAAATCCGTTACTTTATGCGCTTCTGCACCACCTACAATAACTAATTGTTCAATATTATTGTCTTTTGCAAAATGAATAGCATCCGTAATTCCTTTTTCATCATTTACATGAACAAACAGTTTTTGCTTTCCATTGTACAAGCCTTGCATCGCTTCAAAAGGTAGGTTAATTGGTTTTTTATCACCTTTTAAGTAGGCTTTACTATCGTTAATAAAAGCCGTAACCTCGTTTATTTGTTCTGCATAATCTTTGTTTGGTTTTAAACCTGCAGGTTCTCCTAACCACCAACGACCTCTAGAAAAAGCGCTTGGCCAATTAAGGTGAATAGCGTCATCTGCTTTAATAGCAGCATCTTCCCAATTCCATGCATCCAATTGAACTATAGATGAGGTTCCAGAAATACGACCACCTTTTGGCGATACTTGTGCCATTAATACGCCATTTGGTCGCATAGATTCTACTACTTTAGATTCCGTGTTGTAAGCAATTAAACTGCGTACATGTGGAATCATACCGCCAACTTCATCTTGATCGTCCGAAGCTCTTACGGCATCTACTTCTACTAATCCTAATGCAGAATTGGCTGCAATAAATCCGGGATATACATGTTTCCCCTTGGCATCTATAACAGTCATGCCAGACGTATTGGAATTTGTCGCATTTACAGATGTGATTTTTCCATTTTCAAAAACAATCACAGAATTTTCGATTACCTGACCATTTCCAATGTGTGCCGTAGCACCAACAATAGCAATGGATTTTGTTTGTTTGGATTCTGGTGTTTGTTGCGCAAAGGAAAAGCTTCCCATAAATAGCGTAATAACAAGGATGTATATATTATAATGTTTCATCTTATTTTCTTTTAGAATATTAAATCGTGTCACAATGGAAATGTTCATCTACTTTCTTAACAACGGGCTTGGTTTTTAAACCTTTATTTTTGGCTTGTAACATCATAGTTGTTAATTCGTTTTTCTCTTGTTTTATGCTTTCGCGGATTTGCTTATCACGATCAATATCAAAATAAACTTTTCCTTCAATCAATGTTTTTTCAGCTTTTGCGTAAATGGACATCGGATGATCACTCCATAAAACCATATCAGCATCTTTTCCAATTTTTACACTACCAACACGATTATCAATATGTAATAATTTGGCAGGATTTAATGTTACCATTTTCCAAGCCTCTTCTTCGCTAACGCCGCCATATTTTACCGTTTTGGCCGCTTCTTGATTTAATCTACGAGACATTTCGGCATCATCACTATTAATAGCCGTTACAATACCCTGGTTATGAAGAATAGCGGCATTGTATGGAATGGCATCATTCACTTCATACTTATAAGCCCACCAATCACTAAATGTGGAGGCACCAACACCATGCTCTTTCATTTTATCAGCTACTTTATAACCTTCTAAAATGTGTGTAAATGTATTGATGTTAAAATTGAAACGTTCTGCAACTTCCATCAGCATATTAATTTCACTTTGAACGTAGGAATGACAACTAATAAAGCGGTCCTTATTTAAAATTTCAACAAGCGTTTCCATTTCTAAATCCTTACGATACGGTTTACCACTTTTCTTTAAAGCTTCGTATTCTTTTGCTCTGGTGAAATAATCGGTATATACTTGTTCCACACCCATTCTGGTTTGCGGAAAACGGGAACGCGAATAATCGCCCCAATTAGATTGTTTTACGTTTTCACCTAACGCAAACTTGATAAATTTAGGACTATCAGGGAAGATTAAATTTTGAGCTGATTCTCCCCATTTTAATTTAATAATTGCAGAGCGACCACCAATAGGATTTGCCGAACCATGCAGAATTTGGATGGTTGTAACACCACCAGCTAAATTTCGATAGATATTAATGTCATCGGAATCGACAACATCTTCAATAGTAACTTCTGCCGTAGAGTTTTGTCCTGCTTCGTTAACAGCTGCTGTTGCAATATGCGAATGTTCATCAATAACACCAGAGGTAATGTGTTTTCCTGTGGCATCAATAACCAGAGCATTTCCTGCGCTTAAATTGTTGCCAATTTTAGCAATCTTGCCGTCTTTAACAAGGACATCGGTGTTCTTTAAAATACCAGCTTCTTCATTGGTCCAAACCGTAGCATTTTGAAATAAAATGGTTTGCTGTTTTGGTCTTTCAGTAAAACCATAGGCTTCATTAGGATAAGTAACGGGAAATATCTTAATATCAGATTTAGAATCTTTTTCGTCCTTATCTTCGGAATCATCTGATTTTTCAGCGTCTTTAGACTCCAGTTTTTTAGCATAAAAAGTTGTTTCATTCCCGTTTGGTAAAATAGCAGAACCATTTAAATTAGATGTGTTAGCTATTTTTGCAGAGAGTCTTATAAAATCTTGTTTGGTAGTATCTATACTTGAAAAGGTTAGTGACATCCAATCATCAGTCATAGCTATTTTAGAACCCAAGGTTTGGGAGTCCGTTTTCACAGAAGCTTTTAACTTCGAAATTTCACCAGAAATTTTTAAATCGTAAGTTGTTCCGGCAACTTGCAATTCATAATCTCCACGAATATCTTTTGTATTCATAGGTACAATCTCATGTCTGTTACCTAAAACCCAGTTTTCATAAAGTGTTGTTTTGGTATCGAAAATAGTTCCAGAAGTAATTAAGAAATTCGCATAAGACCCATTTTTAAGCGTTCCTATTTCACTGCTTTTTCCTATTATTTTTGCAGGAACGGTTGTTAACGCTGCTAATGCTGCCGTTTCATCCAAACCGTATTCAATAGCTTTTTGCAGGTTCGGCATAAATTCAGACGATTTTTTTAAGTCGTGCATGGTGAGGGCAAATGGCACACCGTTTTTATATAAAACAGCAGGATTGCTTGGTTTCTGGTTCCACTCACGCATATCAGACAAACTAGCTGTGTTTGCCATAATTGGATCTTCCATATCAAATGCATCTGGAAAATTGATAGGAATAATAAATGCGGCATTCGTTGCTTTAATTTCTTGAATTAACTCATACTCATCACCACCACCAACAATAACATATTGGGTTTTAACATCGTCTCCAACTTTGTCCATACGCAAGTCGTTCATTTTACTTCCTGCATCAATTATTTGAACTAAATCTTTATTATTATTGAACGCTTCTAACGATCTGTCTTTTGTTTCCGACAAGCCTTTGGCATACCAATCGGCATCATAATTTACCTGTCTAATCAACGCCATTGCGCCCATTAAAGAAGTTGGATATGCTTGTCTAGACGTAACACTTTTACTAGTTGACAAATACTGTGCAGAACGATCTGACAAAATGCGAGAGGCATCCGTTCCACTTGGGGATAAAGCAATTAAACTACCAGTTCCACGAATAATACCATCAGGAATATGGGTATTCACCGTTCCAAAACCAGCTTCGCGTAATTCGGTTGCCGCTTTAGCATCAAAAGCATAAGCCTCAATAGCGTTTTGTTCTGGTTTAATATGGTCGTTCCAATAATAACCTTCTCTAGACGCATCATATTGTGGGCTATTAGAGTTTTCTGCACGTGCTGGTTTTTTGGTTCCAAAAGATGAGTATATATCCACAAATGAGGGATAAATATGTTTGCCTTCCAAATTGATTACTGTTGTGTTTTCTGGAATTTGAACTTGCTTTCCACTTGAAATAACTTTGCCATCTTTAATTAATAGTGTGGCATTTTCAAGCGTTTCAGTTGGAGAAATGTGAATGGTTGCATTGGTGAAAGCATGATAACTATGACTTTCAGTTTTTACACCATCATTTTTTGGAAAATAGTTTTGTGAAAACAGCGATATGCTGAACACAAAACACAAAAGCGTAAGGAGTTGTTTCATGGGTTTAGGTTGGTTTGAAATTTAAAAACTTAAATATAAGTAATAAGAAATGGGTGCTAAATGAATTAGATATTTTTTAACATTTTGTTTAGTTTTCCAAAAAATAGTTCACATAAAGCGCAACTACGTAGCTATAACTTTCCATGCCGCCTTGTTGGTTATTGGCTTTTAAAAAGGAATTGTAAGTTTCTTTAAAAACGGGTTCTGTGATGTTTTGATAACGCCTCCAAAAATCTTGAACTTCCTGATAGTTTTTCAGAATACCAATATTGATGGTTAATAATAATTCTTGATATTTTTCGGGATTACGTCTAAAAACTTCCATTAAACAATGGCGTAAAGCGAAGGTTGTTCCACTGTATTTGAAATGTTGGTCTGTATGTGACATAGCAGCCAAGCTACCAATAAAATTGGCTTCATTCTCTGCGGCATAACCTAACTGATGTGCAATTTCATGGGAAACCGTTGTTGGGAATTTATATATGGGAATGAGTTCGTCTACTTGAGCTTCATTGGTTAAAGGATTTAAATAGCCACTAAATCCCATATACGTTAGCGGCACACTAAACAACGACATTTTAATACTCTTTGGGTGGTATTCCAAATGTGGATACTGCTTTTGTAATTGCACGTAACCCAAAGGCGCCATGCTTAAAATGTCTTTTTTGGAGTAGGGTAAATCTACTATTACCGTATCATGAGTTGCGACTTTTAAATGAAGGGCATTCGATTTATTAATCAATTTTTCGGTAACTGTAATGAGTTCTTCGGTTGAATAATCGGCTTTCAGGTTCAGGTTTTTATGAAGCGGTAATCGGTAATAATTAAAAGCCCAAAACAGATGAAAAGCGAAATAGATTAAAGAGATGGTTGCGAAAATATCAATAATCCAGTTTTTAAAATCTTTAAAAATCCGTTTTCTAGTTATAACCAACCAACGGATTATGAAAATGATGGCCGCTGCATAAAAAACATCGCCAAAAGAAAATGGCATCCAACCAAAAACATAACGGGATAAGGCAGAAATCCATTGGTAAAGGCAATTACTGTAATACGTTTCCACAAATTCTGGAAATTGTGCTAAAATATTAATGAGGATAATCTGTGGAATAAGCGCGAGCGCTATTAAAAGCTTTGGGTTTTTCTGCATATTTCAAAAATAAGGAATTGTTTTATTACTCTATACATTATAATTACCTTTGTAAAACTTAAAAAATACAGATATGAACGAAGCAATACGAGAACTAGAACCAAAAGCCTTATGGAATAAATTTGCCGATTTAAATGCGGTACCGCGACCTTCAAAAAAAGAAGAACGGGTTATTGCATTTATGAAGGATTTCGGACAAAAATTAGGTCTTGAAACTATAGAGGATAACGTTGGAAATGTTATTATAAAAAAACCAGCCACAAAAGGCATGGAAGATAGAACAGCTATTGTCATGCAGTCGCATTTAGACATGGTGCATCAAAAAAATAATGATACAGATTTCGATTTCGATATACAAGGAATTGAGATGTATATTGATGGCGATTGGGTTCGTGCTAAAGGCACAACGTTAGGAGCCGATAACGGGTTAGGTGTTGCTACTATTATGGCTATTTTAGAAAGCACCGATATTGAGCATCCGGCTATTGAAGCCTTATTTACAATTGATGAGGAAACGGGAATGACAGGTGCTATGGGACTTGAAGGCGGTTTACTTCAAGGCGAAATTCTATTAAATTTAGACACTGAAGAAGATGATGAAATTGGTGTAGGTTGTGCAGGCGGTGTTGATGTAACAGCTAGAAGAACGTACAAAGAAGAAGAAACACCAGAATTTAAAACCGGTTATGCTATTACTGTAAAAGGTTTGCAAGGCGGTCATTCAGGTATGCAAATTCACGAAGGTTTAGGAAACGCTAATAAAATTATGAACCGTTTATTGTTTGATGGTTTTGAGAATTTTGGCTTACGTATTTCTGAAATTAATGGCGGTAGCTTACGTAATGCTATTCCACGTGAAAGTCATGCTATTGTTGCCATCGATTCCATTCATGAAGATGCTTTTGTTGCCGAAATGGCAGACTATGCACAGGTTATTCAAACCGAGCTAAAAACGATGGAACCCGATTTAAAAATTGAAGTTTCCAAAGTAGAAACGCCTGAAAAAATTATGGATTTAGGTGTTCAAGAAGGTGTTACGCGTGCATTGTATGCGGCCGTAAACGGTGTGTATAGAATGAGTGCAGATATTAAGGACTTGGTTGAAACCTCAAATAATATTGCCCGTGTTGTTATGAAAGATGGTAATATAGAAATAGCCTGTTTAACACGCTCTTCAGTTGAAAGTGCTAAATGGGATTTAGCCAATAGTTTACGAGCGTCTTTTGAATTGACAGGTTGTGAAGTAGAATTTGCAGGTGAATATCCAGGTTGGACACCGAATATGGATTCTAAAATATTAAAAGTTTTAGAAAAGCTTTATATAGATATGAATGATGATAAGCCACACGTTGCTGCATGTCACGCAGGATTGGAATGTGGTATTTTAGGTCAGAATTATCCAGAGATGGATATGATTAGTTTTGGACCTAATATTAAAGGAGCGCATAGTCCAGATGAACGTGCTCAAATTTCATCAGCACAAAAATACTGGAAATTTGTTTTAGAGATTTTAAAGAATATTCCGAAGAAGCAATAAAATAAATCAAGTAATTAATACCATAAAAAAGCCGCGTTTCTAAATTAGAAACGCGGCTTTTTTTATAGGGTGTTTGGATTATTGTTTTCCTTGAATACCTTCAATTTTTAATTCGAAAATTAAATTCGAGTTTGGTGGAATAGGACCAGAGCCATTTTCACCATATCCTAAATACGAAGGGATAAAAACTTTTGCTTTATTACCAACATTCATATTTAACATGGCTTCTCTAAAACCAGGAACTAATCCAGCAGTTTCATTATAAATCATAGGGAATGGTTTGTAACCGCCTTGTGCATCACGCTGTTCGTTATAAGCGTTGTTTGCTTTGGCAACTTCAGCCCAGCTTGTATCAAATAAACGACCATCCTCAAAGAAACCAGCATAATTTACTAATACCTTATCAACACTTGATGGTTTTGTATTTTCACCTTCTTCAATGAAAATCATGATGACACCAGTATCTAATTTTTTAACGATTCCTAAATCTGAATTTTTAGCGATAAATGCTTCAGCAGCCACACTAGCCGATTCTTTCATTTTATTGCGAGCCGCTTCTTTTAAGGCTTCTTGCTTTTCTAAAACTTTAGGGAGTTCTTCTTTGTAAACTTCTGCAGCGTTAAAACCTTCAGCAGCTTTTCCTTTTCTAATAATGTTTAATTTTTCAATTATTACAGGTTCAACAGGTTTATTGCTTCCTGGCTCAACTTTTACGTTAGAGATTGTATCTAAAACGTCCATGCCAATTACAACTTCTCCAAAAACAGAGTGCCTATTATCTAAATTAGCTGTTGGTACTTCCGTAATGAAAAATTGACTACCATTAGAGTTAGGACCTGAATTTGCCATGGATAAAATACCTGGTTTGCTATGTTTCAAATCTGGGTGAAATTCATCAGTAAACTTATAACCAGGATCTCCAGATCCCGTTCCAGTAGGGTCACCACCTTGAATCATGAATTTATTAATAACACGGTGAAATGTTAAACTGTCGTAATAATGTTTTCCTTTATACGCATCAGAAACATCTGGATGTGTACCTTCTGCTAATGCCACAAAATTGGCAACTGTTACAGGAACTTTGTCGTAAAATAATTTGGTAACCATGGTACCTTTGTTGGTCACAAATTCAGCGTAAAGTCCATCTTCTAAATCAGGATACTGCTGACTGCAAGATGTAAAACTTACTAAAAGTGCCAATACTAATAATTTCATGGTATGTTTCAATGTGTTCATTTTTAAGTTTTAAATAAGTGTTTATATCAATTTAATTGGGTTCTGTTGTTTTTATGTCTATAAGTGAAACTTCACAAATAAGTGGCACATTGGTGCCTATTTTATTTTCGTCCCCATAATAGCCATAGGCTTTTTGAGAAGGAAATAAAAATGTAACCGTTTCGCCTTCTCGCATGAGTTTTAAACCTTCACGCAATCCCGTAAACAACTCCTGCTTATCCATGATGTAGGTTTGCGTTTTTAAATCGGCTTTACTATATATTACTGTTTCGTTTATATCTTTAATAGTATAGTTATAAGTAACTATATCACCAAAATCAGGGGTTATTAAAGAATCAGCTACTTTGGTTTGGTAATAATACCAGAATCCACTGTTGGAAGCTATATAATCTGTTACAGAATCTTTAGCCATTAGCGTTTCAAAAACAGCACGTTCCTTATTAATTAAATTTTTATTGCGTTCCACAGACTGATCAATAAACGAGCCCGATTTAGCAGAAATGGGACGTCTTGCTTCTGGTGATTTACAAGCAAAAGCAGTTAATAGTAGACATATTATAACTAAAAATCTATTCATTTTTCAGGGCATTGTTATAAGCGGGTAATATACTAATAAATTTTTCAACCGTTTCTGGAAGCGACAAATCGCTTTTGCCACCTGCAGCATTTGTATGACCACCGCCTTCAAAATGTGCACGTGCAAATTCATTCACAGAAAAGTCGCCTTTAGAACGTAACGATATTTTAATAATATTGTTTTGTTTATCTTCAATAAATATAGCTGCAAAAATAATATTTTGAAGGGATAATGCATAATTTACAAAGCCTTCTGTATCACCTTTTTTATAATTATATGTATTTAATTCATCTTGAGACAAGGTAATATAAGCCGTTCTAGATTCTGGAATAACCTTTAAATTAGTAAGCGCGCAGCCTAAAAGTTGCATGCGTTCAAAACTATTGGCATCCATAACCGCATTATGAATTTCAGCGTGTTGTGCACCTTTATCAATTAGGAAGGCCGTAACACGATGCGTTTCGCTTGTAGTTGAAGCAAAACGAAACGATCCTGTATCTGTCATAATTCCGGTATATAAACACGTCGCAATATCCTGATTGATAAGGTTTTTGTCATCCAACATATCAATAAAATGGTATACCATTTCACAGGTGGAACTCATGCTAACGTCAGAATACATATACGTGGCATAATCATCTGGTTGTTGATGATGATCTATCATTATTTTCATGGCAGAGCTGGCTTTTAAAGCCGCTTCCATATAACCTGTTCGGTTTAATGCATTAAAATCTAATGTAAAAATGATATCAGCATTCTGAATTAAGGCATCACATTTTTCTGTATCCGTGTCATATTTTAAGATGGTGTCTTCTCCTGGCATCCATTTTAGAAATTCGGGATAATCATTAGGTGCAATAATTACAGCTTCCTGATTATGAATCCTTAAATAATGATAGAGTCCTAAAGTTGAACCAATAGCATCACCATCTGGATTTTTATGCGGAACAATAACCATTTTTTTTGGTGATCGTAGTAGTTGATTAATGTCTGAAATAGCTTCTTTTTTCATAGGTGACGAATATACAATTTTTTAGTATTGGTTTATATGGTTTTTATTAAGAAATACATTACTTTTGCACGAAATTTAAAGGAAAGAAATTTAGATCGTAAATAGCTTTTCTTAATTAGAATCCATTAATAGAAATATAACTTAAACAAAGGAATGGCAACAAATAGAACATTTACCATGCTTAAGCCAGATGCAGTTGAAAACGGGCACATTGGCGCAATTTTAGAGAAAATCAATGCTTCAGGCTTTAGAATAGTCGCATTGAAAAAAACACAAATGACACAAGCTGATGCTGAAGCTTTTTATGCAGTGCATAACGAGCGTCCATTTTTTGGTGAATTAGTTGAGTTTATGACACGTGGTCCAATTGTAGCAGCTATATTAGAAAAAGATAATGCTGTTGAAGATTTTAGAAGCTTAATTGGTGCTACCAATCCTGCTGATGCTGCTGAAGGAACTATTCGTAAGTTATATGCAACTTCTATGGGAGAAAATGCTGTTCACGGAAGTGATAGCGATGAAAATGCTGCTATTGAAAGCGCATTCCATTTTTCTGGACGTGAGATGTTTTAGTTACATGCATTATAAAAATTATAAAGCCTAAAATGTTTATCATTTTAGGCTTTTTTTATTCAAAGTATTACCTTTACTGTGTTCTAAAAAAAGAATACTATGAAAAAAACAAACTATGCCTTATTAGTTTGTGTCCTGTTTTCTACCTTATTAATAGCCCAAAACTCTCAAAAAGCTATCAATGAATTACAAATAGTTACGCAAGCGCGAGTTTCGGTGAATGTCCAATCTGGAGTTCCCGAGTTTATTAAATTTCCTGCAAATCAACCACTAACGTTGTCTGGTGGTACGCTTCAAGAAAAAATCCGAACGTTTTTAGAAACCCATACAGGGTTGTTTAATGACAGTCAAGATTTAAGCAACTTTACATTTCAACCCGCTAAAAAAGACAGCTATGGTTTTCAAAGTGTAACCATGAATCAGCAACATCAAGGTGTTCCTGTTTTTGATGGCCAATTGCGATTTCATTTTAATCATTCTAATCAACTAACTGCAATTAATGGGAACTACATTACAAATATTAAAGTAAATGCTGTTCCTTCAATTTCAGAGCAAGCGGCAAATGCTGTTGCTCTAAATATGTTAGCTAAACAGGATCTTAACTATTCTGGTGAAACCGTTTTTGTATATGAAACAAATTTATTTGTTTTTCAAAAAGGCCTTATTGAAAATAATTTAGGATCTAGCTATTTGGTGTATGAGGTGGAAGCCAGAAACAATGCAGATGTTAGAGAATATTTTTATGTCAATGCGCATGATGGTACTTTGGTAGAGCAATTCACGGGTATGCCACATGCTTTAGATCGTATTGTTTACGAAGGAGATACAACTACTGTTGCTTGGCAAGAAGGTGATGTTTTTCCAGGTAATTTGACTATCTGGCAACGTAATGAAGTGGAAGCTTCAGGGCATGTCTATAATTTTTTCAATAACGCCTTTGGTTATGTGTCTTATAATAATGCGGATGCGCAAATGATAACCATTAATAACAGTAACAATCCCAATTTTAATTGTCCTAATGCAAACTGGAATGGAGTTTCTGCTAACTATTGTAATGGTACAGCAACTGATGACGTGGTTGCGCATGAATGGGGACACGCTTATACTGAATATACAAGCGGCTTAATTTACGCATGGCAATCGGGTGCTATGAATGAATCGTTTTCAGATATATGGGGAGAAACGGTTGATTTATTAAATGATTACGCGGATGAAGATGATGATGTATCCTTAAGAACAGGCTGCAATAGTTCTGATCGTTGGCGAATTGGCGAAGATGCGACTGCCTTTGGTGGTGCTATTCGCGATATGTGGAATCCACCATGTAATAACGACCCAGGAAAAGTTACCGATGGCTTATTTCGTTGTGGCGAGGGGGATTTTGGAGGTGTCCATTCTAATTCTGGTATTCCAAATCACGCCTATGCACTTTTGGTTGATGGTGGTACCTATAATGGACAAACTATTAACGGCATTGGCTTGACAAAAGCGGCTCATATTTTTTGGCGTGCGCAAAGTACGTATTTAACGGCTACTAGCGATTTTTTCACGTTGGCAGACGCGCTTGAAGCATCCTGCACAGATTTATTAGGTATTAATTTAGAAGGATTATCCACAGTAGCAACTGCGGCTGGACCATCCAATCAGATTATTACTATGGTAGACTATAATGAATTAGTGAAAGCTATTCTAGCGGTGGAATTACGCATTCTTCCAGAGTCTTGTGGATATGAAGCTATTTTAGCGGCAACTAATGATCCTTGTGAAGCTTCAACTAACAATCCAATATTTTATGAAGATTGGGAATCTGGTTTAGGAAACTGGACCTTAGAGCAGTTACCTGTCAACTCAAATTCCTGGGAGCCTAGAGATTGGGAAGTTACTAGTAGTCTGCCCCAAGGGAGATTGGGACAAGCTGTTTTTGGTGCAGATCCCGTAAATGGTAATTGTACCAGTTCCATGCAAAATGGAATTATCCGATTAGAAAGCCCTGAAGTTTTTATTCCTAACGATTATCTAACAGGAACTTTTGAAATGATATTTATGCATTATATCGCTACCGAAGAAGGTTGGGATGGTGGAAACATTAAATACCGATTAAACAGTTCTGGTAACTGGCGACTACTTCCTAAAACCGCCTTTACTGCTAATGGATATAACGCACGGATTAACCCTGTAAGAGAAGATAATGATAACCCATTGGCTGGCCAAGATGGCTTTACAGGAACTGATAGTGGATCTAACTCCGGAAGTTGGGGACGTAGTGTTGTGAATTTGTCATCTATTACTGGTGTCGTAGCAGGAAGTACAGTTCAGTTTCGATTTGAAATGGGAACCGATGGCTGTAATGGTCTAGTAGGTTGGTATGTAGATGATATTTCTATTTATAATTGTAACTACGCCTTATCGGTTGAAGACTTTACTGCTGTGGAAAATGGCATAAAAGTATATCCAAATCCATCTAATGGTCAATTTACTATGAAGAATATTGGAAATCTAAATTTAGTGAAAGCTGATGTTATGGATATCAATGGCCGTTTAGTGAAATCTATTAATTTATCTGGAATTCAGGATACAACTACTTTAGATATTTCTAGTGTTGCCTCTGGTTTATACTTTATGAAAGTATATACTAAAACAGCAAACACCGTTATTAAATTGATTAAGGAATAATTGAGTTCTATATTATATTAAAAAATCCCGCAGTTTGCGGGATTTTTTATTTTTAAAAGTATAGATGGACTTTTTTCTATTATTATATTTAATCAACTAACAACTAACAACTAACAACTAACAACTAACAACTAACAACTAACGTAGCACCAATTCTTTAATAATTTGCTTTCCTAAATTTTCGTTAAGCATAGAAATAATTTTTTCTTTCCCGTAACTTAATTCTTCACGCAGGACACTAGAACTTAACTGGACATACAATGTTTCGCCTTTAAGTTGAATAGCAGTCGTATAATTATTTACACCATTACCCATCATGCTTTGCCATGCATCTTGTACATTTACAGCATTTAATCCTTGTTCTAATCTGTTGGTTTCAACAAACTCCTTAAGTGCGTCTGCAATTGTTAAATTTTCATTATTACGTTTAGCCATTAGTCTAAATTTAAAGGTTTGTAGCGTTTATACAAAAATACGGCTTCATGTTTGTTTACTACTTTTAATTGCTCTTTAGTTACTAACAAAATGGTTTCTTTCCAAGAATCAAAAGGTGTTTTATAATACACATTCAAACTATCGTTTTCAATTTTAATGGTGAAGGTTTCGGCATTATTTGATGTTTCAAAAGTACCCATAAAATTAGGTTTCATTTTTTTTCGGACACCTTGTAGTGAATCTTCTAAACTTATAAAATCAATCGTATCATTAAAATTATATTCTTTAGTACTACCATCTTTTAAGGTTACGCGCTCAATTTCCCAATACCCTTCAAGGTTTTTTAAAGATTCTTCTGGGTTTTTAGTACAACTAGAAATAACAAGTGTAATAACCAGGAGTAAGGTGAAGTTTTGAAGTTTCTGTTTCATAATGAAAACGGTTCTATAGTTTAAAAATTTCATAAGATTGATGCACTTGCTTTACAACAGCTTCCGTACGATCAGCATGTGTATCGCTTATAAAAAGTTGACCAAAATTTTCGTCGTCTACCAATTTAATAATTTGGGATACGCGTTGTTCGTCTAATTTATCAAAAATATCATCCAATAGCAAAATAGGATTTACGTGACTTTTAGATTTTATAAAATCGAATTGTGCCAATTTTAAAGCAATTAAAAACGATTTCTGCTGTCCTTGACTTCCAAATTTTTTAATAGGATGTCCAGCAATGTTAAATATTAAATCGTCTTTATGAATTCCAACACTGGTATATTGTATGGCTTTGTCCTTATTAATAACGGTTTTTAAAAGAGCTTCCAAACGGTTGTCTGTTAAATCGCTTTCATAAACCAATTCTACCCATTCGTTGCCGTTACTAATAGCTTCATAACGCGCCTTAAAAATAGGAATAAAGGTTTCTAAAAATGCTTGACGCTTCTCATGAATTTCATGTCCATATTGATCTAGTTGTAAATTATAAACTTCTAACGTGTCCTTATTAAAAGTATGGTTTAAGGCAAAATATTTTAAAAGCGAATTACGCTGTGCTAAAATTTTATTGTATTTCAATAAGGCATTCAGATAGTTTTTATCGCTTTGCGAAATAACACCATCCATAAATTTACGTCTCGTAGCACTTCCTTCAATTATTAAATCCCGATCGGCTGGCGAAATAATCACTAAAGGCAAAAATCCAATGTGATCACTGTACTTTTCATAAATTTTGCCGTTTCGTTTTATAATCTTTTTCTGACCTCGTTTTAAACTCACTACAATTTTTTCTGGCGAATCTTCTTTTTCATATTCACCATTCACCACAAAAAAAGCTTCGTCGTGTTTAATGTTTTGAGAAGCAATGGGATTGAAGTAACTTTTCCCAAATGATAGGTGATAGATGGCGTCTAGCACATTGGTTTTTCCAACACCATTATTTCCAACAAAACAGTTTATTTTCTCATTGAAAACAAAGCTGCGTTCATCAAAATTTTTATAATTAAGTACCGATAAGGATTTCAAAATCATGTAAAAAGAAACTTAAAAAAGTGTTTAGTTTAAAGGAAGTGCAAATTATTGAAAAATAACAAATAAATAGGCTTTCAAATCTAAAGAAAAATTATATTTTTGCACCGCATTAATTAAGAATATATGGCAACGTACAAGAAGAGAGGATATAAACCAGAATCGAAAGAAGACAAGCAGCATGATGTTGAAGAGAACTCAACAACAGCAGAAGTTTTTAATACACTTGATGAAAGTGCTTCCAAGACTGAAGATTGGGTAATTGGCAATCAGAAATACATTTTTATTATCATTGCAGTAGTGGCAGCCGTGGTTTTAGGTTATTTAGGTTATAACGAATTTATAGCAAAACCAAAGCAAACGGAAGCTATGAATGATATGTACCAAGCGCAAAAATATTATGACCAAGCAGTAAATGCAACGGCTGAAAAAGATTCGTTATTTAGCTTGGCCTTAAATGGTGGTGAAGGAAAATTTGGAATGTTAGATATTATTTCTGAATATGGTGGGACACCATCTGCAAATATGGCTAACTATTATGCTGGTATGGCATACTTGAATATGAAAGATTATAAAAATGCGGTTTCGTATTTAGGTGATTTTTCAGGAGAAGATGAAATTTTAGCACCTATGGCTAAAGGTTGTATAGGTGATGCTTTTGTACAATTAAACCAGCAAGAAGATGCTTTAGGGTATTATGAAGATGCTGCTAAAATGCGTTCAAATGAGTTTACGACACCTATGTTTTTATATAAAGCCGGTGTTATAGCTTTAGATTTAGGTAAAACAGATGTGGCGCTTAAGCATTTTAAAAATATTAAAGAAAACTATCCAACGTCTACTGAAGGTACTAATATTGATATCTTTATTGGAAAAGCAGAGGCTTTGGCAAGTAACTAATACATGGCTACAGAAAATAACAATTTATCAGAATACGATAAAGCTACAATCCCAAACGCGAAAAATTTTCGGTTTGGGATTGTTGTTTCAGAATGGAATGATACCATAACAGAAGGACTTTATAAAGGCGCAATCGAGGCTTTATTAGATAATAACGTTTCAGAAGAAAATATTATTCGTTGGAATGTTCCTGGTAGTTATGAGTTAATTTTTGGCTGTAAAAAAATGCAACAACAACCGGTTGATGCTGTTATTGCCATAGGAAGTGTTATTCAAGGCGAAACCAAACATTTCGATTTTGTATGTGAAGGCGTTGCTCAAGGAATTAAAGACCTTAACGTATTACATAACGTGCCTGTTATTTTTTGTGTGCTAACCGATAATAATATTCAACAGTCTATTGATCGTTCGGGTGGAAAACACGGAAACAAAGGAACTGAAGCGGCTATTGCTGCTATTAAAATGGCAGAACTGAACAAGTAAGCAGCCTAATTTCTTAAATTTTATTTTACATATTTTAATAGACATGAACTAACTTCATGGACTATTAAGCAGGATATTGTTAACAATTTTTGGCAATCTGAATGTCCTTTTTCCTTGTAAATTCAGTACTTTTGAAGTTAAAGCAACTAATTAGAAAGTACATTGGCTAAAAAAAATAAAAGCTTTAGTTATAAACCAAGATTCCAAGATGCGCCTGAAAAAAATCAGCCAGATGATATTCAGACAAAATGGCAAGGTTTAAAAGGCGATAGAAAGCGAAAAAGTAGTTTTCTTACCTCATCATTATTTTTGGTCTTGTTTTTGATTACTATCTTAGTAGTGATTTACGTATTAAGTCGCTACGAATAATATAGAATTATGGGAGTTTTTAGTAAGCGAAAAAATAAAAAATACAGCTACACACCTCGTTATTATAAAGGTGGTGAGAATCCGTACGAAATAAAACATAAGTTCGATGATTTTCGCTCAACCGTTGGTAGTAGTGGTGGTTTAAAAACAAAGATAAATACCGCTTGGGACGATTATAAAAACAATGCTGATAATCATGCCAATAGACGTGTATTGATCATAATAGCCGTTTTAGTTTTTATATTTTTACTCATTATTGGTTTCGATTTATCCATATTCCTTCCTGAAAACTAATGGCAGACATTATTCAATTATTACCCGATCATGTAGCCAATCAAATTGCTGCAGGTGAAGTTGTTCAAAGACCAGCTTCCGTAGTAAAAGAGCTTTTAGAAAATGCCATTGATGCGCATGCTTCAGAAATTAAATTGCTTATTAAAGATGCCGGAAAAACCCTCGTTCAAGTAATCGATAATGGTTCTGGGATGAGTATTACAGATGCACGTTTTAGTTTTGAACGTCATGCAACATCTAAAATTAAATCGGCTGACGATTTATTCCAATTAAGTACTAAAGGATTCCGTGGTGAAGCTTTGGCAAGTATTGCCGCTATTGCCCATGTGGAATTAAAAACCAAGCAGGAAGCGGATGATGTAGGCACCCAAATAGTCATTGAAGGCAGCGAAGTAAAGGAACAAGAAGTGGTTGTAACCCCAACAGGAACTTCTATTGCTGTAAAAAATCTGTTCTTTAATATTCCAGCACGACGTAATTTTTTAAAATCGAATACGGTGGAATTGCGCCATATTATTGACGAATTCCACCGTGTGTCTTTGGCACATCCATCTATTCAATTTTCCATGTATCATAATGGAAGCGAAACGTTTCAGTTACCTTCCAGTAATTTCAGACAGCGTATTGTAAATATCTTTGGTACAAAAACCAATGAAAAATTGGTGCCTGTAAATGAAACGACTGAAGTTTTAACCGTTTCAGGATTTGTAGGAAAACCTGAATACGCCAAGAAAACGCGTGGCGAACAGTTCTTTTTTGTAAATAATCGCTTTATAAAAAGTGCTTATTTAAATCACGCTATTAATTCAGCTTTTGATGGATTATTAAAAGATGGAACGCATGCGAGTTACTTTTTAGATTTAACGGTAAATCCGCAAACTATTGATATTAATATTCATCCAACAAAAACAGAAATTAAGTTTGATGATGAACATACCTTGTATGCTATTTTAAGGTCGGCAGTGAAACATAGTTTAGGGCAATTTAGTATTGCGCCAGTTTTAGATTTTGATCGCGATTCCAATTTTGATACGCCTTATAATTTCGAAAACAAACAAGTAAAAACTCCTAAAATAGAAGTAGATCGTTCGTTTAATCCCTTTCAGGAAGAAACTCGATCTAAAGCATCTTTCAATACGTCGTATAAAAAAGAACCAGCTGGAATTTGGGAAGGTTTGTATGTTGGAATGGAATCTAAAGGTACCAAATCGGCAACCGATTTCAATGAAATGCGTTTTGAAAGCGATGAACAAACGGGAAACATGTTTCAAGACGATTCTAGTTTAGACGTGAAACAATCTACTTATCAACTTCATAATAAATATATAGTTAGTACTATAAAATCTGGTATGTTGGTAATTGACCAACATCGTGCACACCAGCGGATTCTATATGAAAATTTCTTAAAGCACATCACTATTAAAGAGAGTGTAAGTCAGCAATTATTATTTCCTGTATTAGTGTTTTTATCGCAACAAGAAATGGATTGTATAAAGGAAGTACAAGAAGATTTAGAACATACCGGATTTGTATTTGCTAATTTTCATAATGATCATATTGAAATTTCAGGTGTTCCAATTAGTGTTCCGGAGAGCGAAGTCACTGTTATTTTGGAACAGTTAATTAGTGATATAGAAAATGAAGTGCCAGACACGCATTTTAGTGCAACCGATTTATTAGCAAAATCTATGGCGAAGAGTTTGGCTATAAAGAGAGGGCAATCCTTATCTTTGATGGAGCAGGAACATTTAGTAAATAGCTTATTTGCTTGTAAAGACCCTAATAGTTCGCCAACAAATCAAGCAACTTTCATTACGATAAGCGTGGATGAAATAGATAAAAAATTTATATAAGTAAAATCTTATGATGAATAATATTACCGATACTGTCAAACATTTAATCATTTTAAACGTGCTAATGTTTGTTGGTACGCTAGCAGTTGGAGGAGCCGCAATTGGAGAAAACACCGTATTTTATGATTGGTTTGCCTTACATTTTCCGAAAAATGTGGCGTTTCAACCATGGCAAATAATTACACATATGTTTATGCATGGCGGTTTTATGCATATTTTGTTTAATATGTTTGCCTTATGGATGTTTGGAACGGCTGTAGAGCAACGTTTTGGCGCTAAAAAATTCATATTTTTCTATTTGTCATCTGGTTTGGGAGCTGCCCTTTGTATGATTGGGTATTATTATATTACCTTTTATTCAGGCCTTAGCACATTAACCGCAGCAGGTGTTGGTGAATCTCAAATTATTGAAACATTAAATTCAGGTATGTATAATACTGGTTGGCAACAAATTATGGGTGCTGCAGATATGCAGCAGTTTATTGGTGTTTTTAATAGCACGATGGTAGGTGCTTCTGGCGCTATCATGGGCGTTTTAGTTGCCTTTGGTATGTTGTATCCAGAATCTAAATTGATGTTAATCTTCCTGCCTGTTCCTATTAAAGCCAAGTATTTTATTCCCGGTATTATTGCATTAGATTTAATTTCGGCCGTTACGGGACAATCCTTTTTTAGCCCAAGTAATACAGCTTATGTTGCCCACCTTGGTGGTGCTTTGACTGGGTTTTTAATTATGTGGTATTGGAAAAAAACACAATTCAACAAAAACCGTTGGGACTAAAATGGCAAACTTAAATCAAGATATCCGCAATAAATTACAGCATCTCAATATTTTTGAGAAACTGATAGTTGTTAATTTGGCTGTTTTTATAGTCGGATTATTAGTAACGCTACTTTTCAAATTCGATTTAAATTGGTTTGAATTACCGAGTATTTTTGGTGAGTTTATATTTCAACCTTGGAGTGTTATCACCTATGCGTTTGTGCATTATGATTTTTGGCATTTCTTTTTCAATATGATTTGGCTTTATTTTATTGGTGGCATGTTTAATAATATGTTCTCTAAAAAAATGGGACTGAATGTATATTTTTTAGGAGCTATTTCGGGAGGACTTCTGTTTTTATTAGGTTATAATCTGTTTCCAAATTTGTTCCAATCGCCAACCAGATTGGTAGGAGCTTCAGCAGCTGTTCGCGCATTATTGATTTTTTTATGTGCCTATATGCCGAGTATGGATGTTCGCTTTTTCACCTTTAATTTAAAGTTATGGTATATTGGTGCAGCCATTGTTGCTTTTGATGTTCTAGGTATCATTGCAGGAATAAATGATCCTGTTTCTGGTAATGCTGGCGGTAATTTGGCACATGTAGGTGGTGCTATTTTAGGTTATTTTTATGCGAAACAATTAGTTAAAGGAAAAGATATAGGGAAAGGGTTCGAAAAATATATGGATCAATTTATGAATCTGTTTTCAAAGTCGAAAAAATCACCTTTAAAAACTGTTTATAAAAAGAAGTCTGGTAAAGTTGCGGGTTTTTCAAAAGAAGAATTCGATCAGTTTAATAATCAGAAGAAAATAGACGTGATCCTTGATAAAATTAGTAAAAGTGGTTACGATAGTTTAACGAAAGCCGAAAAAGCGTTTTTGTTTAAAGCTGGAAAATAATATACTATTTTTAGTAAATGTAAGTTATAGCAGCTTGTAGTATTGTTATTAGATTTCGGCTTGCCGTTTTCATTCAAATTATATGAAAAACTTAAAGTTAATAGATAAATTTGTATACCTCTTAAATGGTCTGTTAGCCTTTGTTTTGCTATTGTCTTATTTATTGCCTTTTGTACCACCTAAAACGTTTGCATTGCTTTCTGTGTTGAGTTTAGGCGTACCATTCTTGATTCTTATAAACGTGGTTTTCTTTTTATATTGGTTAATCAAACTCAAAAAACAGTTGATATTATCGGCAGTTGTTTTAGTTATCGGCTACTTTAGCTTTGGATCTTTATATAAGTTTTCTTCAGAAGATGATAAAACTCATGACCACCAACTTAAAGTCATGAATTATAACGTACGCTTGTTTAATTTGTACGATTGGATTCCTGAAAAAGGTATAGCGGTAAAAATGGTGGATTTAATCAAACAGAAAGCACCAGATGTACTGACTATTCAAGAATATCATCCGCATCCTGATGTCGATTTAACATCTTTTAAATATAAATTCGAAAAATTATCAGGGAATAAAACCAAATATGGTCAGGTTATTTTATCACAATATCCCATTATCAATTCAGGTTCTGTGGGCTTTCCAGAGACATCGAACAATGCCATCTTTGCGGATATTGTAAAAGCAGATGATACCATTCGCATTTATAATATTCATTTGCAATCCTTAAAGATTGATGCTAATATGGATAAGCTGAAACAGGAAGATTCTGAACGTTTATTAAAACGTATTGAACAAACGTTTGAAATGCAGCAACTTCAAACTGAATTGTTTTTAGAGCATAAAGCCGCTTGTTCTTATAAGGTTATTATTTCTGGCGATTTTAATAATACCGCGTTTTCTTACGTGTATAAGGAGTTGAAAGGTGATTTAAAGGATACGTTTAAGCAGGCAGGAAATGGGTTTGGTAGAACATACGACTTCAAGTTTTTCCCAATCCGAATCGATTTTATTTTCAGTGATCCGTCTTTTGAAATTACTGATTTTAAAACTATAGACAACAAATATTCAGATCATTATCCCATAATGACCACGTTGAAGTTACATTAACGCACAGTCGGCTGAATCTGCTATAATATGAATTGCCAATCCAATACCAACTAATCTGGTTTTCTTCGGAATTAATAAAAGCACATACAAGCCAATTGCCCAATAGGTATGCAATGGATGAAAATTAATACTACATCTATTTGGGTCAAAAGTGGGTGTTGCTAATAGGTGATCTAAATCGATAACCATAGTTGCCACCATAATAAGATATGCCTTTAACCAAAAGGTTCTGTAAAACGCTATAGCAACTACTAAAGGCAGTAAGAAATGCAGATTATAATGAACGAGGTTTTGTAGCATTACCAGAATGATTTTTGAGATTCTAGGTAATTTAAGGCATTTGGGCCTTCATTACATATCAAATCTAAAATACTTAAGTTGTTAATGAAGCCATGCTTATCATCAAAAACTTGGGTATAGGATTCAAAATTAGGTGCTTTTTCGCCTTTGGCTTTTACTAGATGCCGTAAATCGGTAAATTGAGCGGGCTCTTTTTCAAAAGTGGTTGTTTGTTTGATTTCAATTTCTAATTGCAGGCAATCGGAAATAATTTGAAAACAGTGTAGGTTAAAATCGAGTAAATTAGAAACCGGTTCTTCAAATAAGGGCTTTAATTCATCTTCATAAAATTCAAAAAAAGGCGATGTTTTATAAGCCGATTCTAAAGATTTCCAATGATTTCGTTGCCAGTTTTCGTCATTAAAAGTAAGGACATCCACATATTGCTGACGATCCTTTTGGGTGTGAACTACTGGAATATTCAACAGTAATTTACCATTTGCACCATAAATATAGGTTCTGTTTCTATATGTCTGCTTTTGGAAATTATCAGCCATTTCAAAGGTGACAGTTTCCGCCTGACTAATAGCTACAAAATGCGCAATACTCGGAAAATATGTAGGATGTATAAGGATGTTCATTTGTTTAGATGCTTGTTGTAAAGTTGTAAAGAAAAATAGCCGAACAACTTTACGTTTTACAACTAACTATTAGCTTTCTTATGTTTTCGCCATTTACTGAAACCAAACCAAGCGGCTAATAAAACCAAAAACGGAATAAAATACGAAACCGGTTCACCACTGCCATTTACGGTAGTAAATAAACGCTCCCAACGAATTTTTTCTTTAATGCCTTGGCCATTGCTATTATAACTCATCCAAATAAACACCGGTTTTCCAACCACGTGATCGAAAGGCACAAATCCCCAAGAACGTGCGTCTAATGAGTTGTGACGGTTGTCTCCCATGAGCCAATAATAATCTTTTTGGAATGTATAACTATTGGCAACTTCACCATTAATAAAAATCTGATTGCCTTTTACTTGTAAGGTGTTATTTTCATATTCTGTAATGGCACGTGTATAAAGTGGTAAAACCTCTAAATTTAAGTCAATTGTTGCTCCAGCTTCAGGAATATAAAGCGGTCCAAACCAATCGTTATTCCAATTGTAATTAGCGTCATGAGGGAAAACACTTAATTCGCGTTCACCTTCTTCACGTTTAAGAGGTTCAACACTCTTTACGTTTGGATGGTTTTTAAATTTCGCTAAATTTTCATCTGAAATTCCAGCAAAGTAACTCACCGAGTAGTCTTGGTTATACTGCGGGAAATCAGTTATGTTGTATCGGCTTGACAATATATAATTGTTGAAAGGCCCATTTTTTGTTTCTACTTTATAAGAAAACTGCAATTTAGCTCTGTCTGGTAGTGCGTTTTGCTTTCCATTAATGAATACAAAACCATTTCGCACTTCTAACGAATCTCCAGGAATACCAACGGCACGTTTTACATAATTGGTTTTCTTATCAATAGGTTTGTAGTAATTTCTATCAGCCGTTTTATACATATTATACAACGTATCTACTGGCCAGTTGAAAACAACAATATCATTATGTTTTATATTTTGAAAACCTGGAATTCGTAAATAGGGTAGTGATAATTTATTTATGAATGATGTGTTTCTGTTTTCTACATTATCATCATATAAATATGATTTTTTATTAATAAACGGAATGGTATCATGAACCATTGGAGCAGCTACAGTAGACATTGGCACGCGCGCTCCATAATGGAATTTACTAACAAAAAGGAAATCGCCAACCAATAATGATTTTTCTAAAGAGGACGTTGGAATGGTATAAGGTTGAATAATATAGGTGTGTACAACGGTTGCAGCCACAATAGCAAACAGAATAGAACTTACCCAGTCTCCAAGAGGCGTTCGCGGATGTAAACTTCTATCTTTTACATGATGAACATCTACAGCGTAGTTTAAATAGTAATTATAAAAGCCTAAAGTGAATAGTGCTAAAACAGTATCTGTCGTGGAATTTTTCCCAAAACTTCTAGCGGTTTCAACCCATACTACTGGAAACATGATGAGATTTACAATAGGTAAAAAGAGTAGAATAGTCAAATACCAGGGACGGTTAATAATCTTCATTAAAATAACCGCGTTGTAAACGGGAACAAAGGCTTCCCAAGCTTGTCTGCCAGCTTTTATATATAATTTCCAAGTTCCTAATCCATGAATAACTTGAATGATTAGGATAACTATGATCAATTGAATGAGTGTCATATATTTTTACTTTTGTCTTTATTGGTAGGCAACCTACATATTTCGTTACCTGAATTGATTGTTTTAACCTATGTTTAACACATCTTTCATGGTGTAAACACCTGTTTTATCTTGTAGCCATTCAGCGGCTATAACAGCGCCTAGCGCAAAACCTTCGCGACTATGGGCTTCGTGTTCAATAGTGATGGTATCTGTATTGCTAGTATAGGAAACGGCATGGGTTCCAGAAACATCATCAAGGCGTTTGGCTGAAATGGGTATGGTATTTTCTTTTTGGGAAAGCAGGCTCCAATCTGTATAGGAATCGTGCTCTGAAATGATAGACTCTGCTAATGAAATAGCCGTTCCACTTGGCGCATCCAGTTTTTGAGTATGATGGATTTCTTCTAAAGAAACTTTGTAAGACTCAATTTTCGACATCATTTTGGCTAGTTGTTTATTTAGTTCAAAAAAGATGTTGACACCCAAACTAAAATTTGACGCATAAATAAAAGCACCATTTTCTTCTTCGCAAAGTGCTTTTGCTTTCTTGAAATTGTCCAACCAACCGGTAGTTCCAGAAATAACCGGAACACCATGCTTAAAACATTTTATGATATTAAAAAAAGCAGCATTGGGAACACTAAAATCGATAGCAACATCTGCTTCAGTGATATCATAACCTTCTTCATCGTTGGTTTTAATAACAATAGTATGGCCACGTTCAATAGCTATTTTTTCAATGGTTTTACCCATTTTACCATATCCTAAAAGTGCAATTTTCATGCTTAAAATTTAAAATTAACAGTAATCCCTAAATCACCTGTATTATCAAATTCATTAATTTTATAATGAGGTGCTAGAGATAGGTTATCATCTACATTATACTGCAGTAAATGCGCATCCACATTGGCATCAATAATATTTAAGGCGTAAATAGCAATGGTAACCAGAAGTGAAATTTCTCTATTCCTGCTCAATGTTTTTTGAGCTTCACGTAAGCCATCATCATTAATGGTTCCGTAAAATTCATCGTCTGTAAAACCAGCTAATCGCCTTTTGTATGCACTTCTGTAGCGTTTGTATTCTTTATTATTATCTAAATAAAAATACATGCCAATTCCTAAACCAGCATAAACAACAGGAATTTTCCAATATTTTTTATTGTAGGCTTGACCTAATCCTGGTAGTACAGCAGAATAAAAAGCGGCACGAGCAGGTGCTAACGGATCAATAGGATCTGAAACAATATTATTAGCTTCTACTTGTAGTTCTTCTAGTGTTTCTGTTTTGACTTCTTCCTTGTCTTCAGAATTTTTATCTTCTTGAGCCCACGTATTACTACAAAAAGCCAAGATAATAATAAGCACTATGGCATATTTATTCAGCACGTTTTACCAATTTTAAAATACGATTAAAGTCTTCTTCCGAATGAAAAGGAATAGAAATATTACCTTTTCCATTTTTTGATACTTTAACGTTGATTTTATGACCAAAGTATTCAGAAAAATCTTTGATACCCGTTTTTACAAATTTAGGAAGTTCTTCTGGTTCTTTTGGTGTTTTTAACGTTTTATCTGATTGAAAGTCACGGACTAATGTTTCCGTATCTCGAACAGATAATTTATTGGTAATTATCTTCTCATAAATATCTAATTGGAGACTTTGATCTTCAATGGTTATGATGGCACGACCATGACCCATAGAGATAAAACCGTCTCGCATACCTGTCTGGATAATGGGATCTAGTTTTAATAGGCGTAAATAGTTGGCAATAGTTGAGCGTTTTTTACCAACACGATCACTCATTTGTTCTTGCGTTAGATTAATTTCGTCAATTAATCGTTGGTAGGATAATGCAATTTCAATAGGATCTAAATCTTGACGTTGAATGTTTTCAACCAAAGCCATTTCAAGCGATTCTTGATCATTTGCAATCCGAATATAAGCTGGAATGGTTGTTAAACCAATCAGTTTTGACGCTCTAAAACGACGCTCACCAGAAACCAATTGAAAGGTATTAAAGTCTAATTTTCTAACCGTAATAGGTTGAATAACCCCTAATTCTTTAATAGAAGAAGCTAATTCACGTAAAGTTTCTTCGTTAAAATTAGTACGTGGTTGAAACGGATTAATATCAATAGAATCAATGTCAAGTTCTACAATACTACCAATAACTTGGTCTGCATTTTTATCTTGACTCGTTTTTATATCGTTCGAAGGATCTTTTAGCAATGCTGATAATCCTCTACCTAAAGCTTGTTTTTTGGTTGCCTTCGCCATGTTTTAGGAGTTTTTATTAATAATTTCTTTTGCCAAACTTAAGTAATTTGTGGCACCTTTGCTTGACGCATCATAGTTAATGATACTTTCACCATAACTAGGTGCTTCACTTAAACGTACATTTCGTTGAATAATGGTTTGGAAAACCATATCGTTAAAATGTTTTTGAACTTCTTCAACCACTTGGTTTGATAAGCGTAAACGTGAATCGTACATCGTTAATAGTAAACCTTCAATATCCAATTCAGGATTATGAATTTTTTGCACACTTTTAATGGTGTTCAAAAGTTTACCAAGTCCTTCTAAAGCAAAATATTCACATTGAATAGGAATAATTACAGCATGAGCAGCCGTTAAAGCGTTTAAAGTCAGTAGGCCTAAAGAAGGTGCGCAATCTATTAATATAAAGTCGTAGTCATCAACAATGTCGCCTAATGCTTTTTTAAGCATGTATTCGCGTTCGTCTTTATCTACTAACTCAATTTCTATAGCAACAAGATCTATATGTGCTGGAATAATATCCAGGTTTGGCGTGTCGGTTTTGATAATGGCTTCTCTGGCACTATTAGAATGCTCAAGAAGTTGGTAGGTTCCAATCTCGACAGTTTCAACATCAATACCCAATCCAGACGTTGCGTTAGCTTGTGGATCGGCATCTATAAGGAGTACTTTTTTTTCAAGTACGCCTAGGGAAGCAGCTAAATTTATGGAGGTTGTTGTTTTTCCAACACCACCTTTTTGATTAGCTATAGCTATTATTTTACCCATTAATTGATTTGGTTTAATTACGCGTAAAAATACAATTATTTGTGGGTTTAGAAAATGGAAGTTGTTAACAAACGTTAAACACTGGACGTTTTTTTTAATAGAGCTGATTTTAATTGGTTTAGCCTGTTTTTTTGTTATTTTAACTCAAAATTAAGAAAACTGATAATTATCATAAAACAAACTTGGTTTGATGATTACATTTGTTACACAATTAGGATGGATTCATCCGAGTTGATTTTTTAAACACTAATTAATTATTTAAAACTATGAAAACAAACAAAACTAAAAAACCTGTTTACCCAATGCTATTATCGTTGGCTTTTGCTATATTTTTTATAGGTTGTATGGACAAAGAAAAAACAACGTATGAAAATTCTGAAGATATTCCAGCGGGTCAAGAAATGATGGCAGAATTGACATCACCACCTCATGTACCAACACCAATTGGCAGAAGAAAAGCGAAAAAGCTCAAAGTTAATATGGAAATCCTTGAGCAAGAAGGTGAGTTAACAGATGGCGTTAGATACAATTATTGGACTTTTGGAGGCTCTGTGCCAGGAAGTTTTATTAGAACACGAGTAGGTGATGAAGTGGAGTTTACATTATCTAATCACCCAGACAATAAACTACCTCATAATATTGATTTACATGCTGTAACGGGACCTGGAGGAGGAGCAGAGTCTTCTTTCGTGGCACCAGGTTTTGAAAAGACGTTTTCTTTTAAAACGTTGAACCCAGGACTATTTGTTTATCATTGTGCTACAGCACCTGTAGGAATGCACATTGCAAATGGTATGTATGGTCTAATTTTGGTTGAACCAGAAGGCGGTTTACCACCAGTAGATAAAGAGTATTATATCATGCAAGGTGATTTCTATACCAAAGGAAAAAATGGTGAAAGAGGATTACAACCTTTTGATATGCAAAAAGCTGTTGATGAAAATGCCGATTATGTTGTGTTTAACGGAAGTGTTGATGGTTTAACAGGTGATAACGCTATTACAGCTCAAGTAGGAGAAACCGTAAGGCTTTATGTTGGTAATGGTGGACCAAACCTAGTATCATCATTCCACGTTATTGGAGAAATATTTGATAAAGTATATGTTGAAGGTGGCGGCTTAATTAATGAAAATATACAAACAACTCTTATTCCAGCTGGTGGAGCTGCTATTGTAGAATTCCGTGTAGATGTACCTGGATCACTTGTTTTAGTAGATCACTCTATTTTTAGAGCGTTTAATAAAGGTGCTTTAGGAATTCTGAATGTTGAAGGTGAAAAGAATAAGAAAATTTATTCAGGTGAAATTCGTGAAGGTATTTATTTACCAGAAGGTCCTGGTATTCAAAGTATGCCTACAACAGATGAAATTGTAGAATCGGAAATTCCAGCAAAATCATTTGAAGAGCAAATGGAATTTGGTAAGCAAATATATATGCAAACGTGTTTTGCTTGTCACCAAGGCGAAGGTCAAGGTATTCCTAATGCGTTTCCTCCATTGGCGAAATCAGATTACTTAAATGCTGATGTAAATCGTGCAATTAGTGCTGTAGTGAATGGCTTAAGTGGTGAGATAACTGTAAACGGAAATACATATAATAGTGTTATGACTAGACAGATGATTTCTTCTGAAGAGGTTGCCAATGTATTAACCTACGTTTATAATAGTTGGGGTAACAATAAAGAGGTTGTTACAACAGAAATGGTAAATAAAGTAAAGAATAAAAAATAATTAATTATGAAAACCAGAGTCTTTAGCTTGCTTTTAATGTGTTTAGTGTTTCAATCTATTATGTTTGGGCAAGCTAAAGATATGGTTCTTATAGAAGGAAGTCGCTATTTACCATTGTATGGTCGTGACTCAACAGTAGTTGCTGTCAACGATTTTAAAATGGATATGTATCCCGTTAGTATTAAGGACTATGAAGCGTTTTTAAACGATAATCTAAAATGGCGAAAGTCGCAAGTAAAAGGATTATTTGCAGACAAAAGCTACTTGACTAATTGGGAATCAGATTTAAAAATGAATGATTTTGTTAATCCCAACAGCCCAATTACAAATGTATCATGGTTTGCCGCAAAAGCCTATTGCGAATGTCAAGACAAACGATTACCAACTGTAGATGAATGGGAATATGCTGCTATGGCTGATGAAACCACCAAAGACGCCAGAGTTAAACCCGAATATAACGCACGAATTTTAGCTTGGTATGAAGCACCTCGTAAAGAATATATTATTGGTGAAAGTCCAAAAAACATTTGGGGAGTTTATGATTTACATGGTTTGGTTTGGGAGTGGACTCTAGATTTTAATTCGGTGTTAATTACTGGAGAATCTAGAAAAGATAGTGATACCGATAGTAATTTGTTTTGCGGTAGTGCTTCCATAAATGCAACCGACTTAATGAATTATGCCGCCTTTATGCGTTATGCAATAAGAGGAAGTTTACAAGCAAAGAACTCAATGAAAAACCTAGGTTTTCGTTGTGTACAAGATGTCGAAAAATTGAAATAAAATGAAAACACTAAAATATATAATTGTTGTTTTGCTAACCGTTGTTGCATTTCAAAGTTGTAATTCCGATAAGAAAAGCACCGATCAACTGACTGAAGTTTATCAGTGTCCTATGCAATGTGAAGGCGATAAAACCTATGATAAAAACGTTGGTTGTCCTATTTGTAAAATGGATTTACAGCTAGTTGAGGACAAAGTATCAAAAACGGAAGCTACTGGAGAGATTTCAGATGAATCTATTTTCAACCTGACTAGTAAATGGAATACGGAAGAAGGTACAGAAATTCAGCTTGAAGATTTAAAAGGAAAAACCCTGGTCATGGTCATGATTTATACGTCTTGTAAAGCTGCTTGTCCAAGATTGGTAGCAGATATGCGGAATATTGAAGCACAAATCCCTAAAGAGCGTTTGGAGGATCTTCAATTTATATTAGTAAGTATAGACCCTACAATCGATACACCAGAACGCTTAAAAGATTTTGCCATAGAAAACGCTGTGGATGCTGAACATTGGACATTTTTACAAGGTACAGAAAGTGGTGTAAGAGAGTTTGCCAATGTCCTATCTGTAAAGTATAAGGAGATTTCACCTATAGATTTTTCGCACTCCAATATCATTTCTGTGTTTAATGCTCAAGGCGAATTAATGCATCAGCAAGAAGGTTTGGGAGTAGATAATAAAGAAACTATTGCAACTATTTTAGAATTAACACCATAACATAAAGATCCTCATGCATGCAAATTGGCATGCGAAAGTAAACTAATAATATCATGAAAAAACTACTAATTATCATGCTCTTCGGAGTCATGAGCCAGACCCTTTTTGCCCAAAATTTCGAAATTTCAGCAGAAATTAGGCCACGTTTTGAATATCGTAATGGATATAAAACGCTGACAGTAGATTCATTGGATGCGGCTTCGTTTGTATCCCAGCGTACCCGACTAAATTTGGGATATGGGAGTGAAAAAATTAATGTGTATTTAAGCATTCAAGATGTTCGTGTTTGGGGAGATGTTCCTACTTTAAATACAACAGATGCTAATGGCACATCCATTCATGAAGCTTGGGCAGAATTATTATTAACGCCTGAATTTACTTTAAAACTGGGTCGTCAAGAAATTTCTTATGACGATCAACGGATTTTTGGAGCCGTAGGTTGGGCACAACAAGCAAGAAGTCACGACGCTTTATTAGCTATTTATAAACCTAATACCAATAATCATTTTGAATTGGGTTTAGCACTAAATGCGACTTCTGAAAGTCTTTTTGAAACCAATTACGCTTTAAACAATTACAAATCTTTACAATATATTTGGTATCACACGAAATTGTCACCTGTTGATTTAAGTTTTTTAGCACTTAATAACGGATTAGCTTTTATAAAAAATGGGAAGCAAGAAGTAGATTACAACCAAACATTTGGTGCGTATGCTAAATTGGCTAAAAGTCCATTTAACGCAGAAGCATCCCTATATTTTCAGACGGGAAAAATTGCTGACCAACCAGTTCGAGCTTACAACGCATCTATTAATGGATCTTACACTTTTAAAAACGGTTTAAAACCAGGACTAGGAGTGGAATATCTTTCAGGAACCGATATGGATACTACAAATTCTGATATCAATTCCTTTAATCCTTGGTATGGAACAAATCATAAATTTAATGGATGGATGGATTATTTTTACGTCGGAAATCACATCAATTCCGTTGGGTTGGTTGATGTTTACGCCAATATAACCTATACTAAAAACAAATTTTCAGTTTCTGTTATTCCGCATATGTTTTCGTCTGCGGCAACAGTAACTAATTCATTAAACGAAGATATGGATGCTTATCTAGGAACAGAAATAGATTTAGCATTAACCTATAAATGGACTAAAGACGTGAGTTTTCAAGCAGGGTATTCGCAAATGTTTGCAACAGAAACCATGGCCGTTTTAAAAGGTGGAAATGCCAATGCAACAACTAATTGGGCTTGGGCTATGATTACCATAAAACCTAGTTTATTTAAAACAAGTTTTAAGATTAACGAATAGCAGCACTATGTTCGGATACTAGTTTTTGTTGCCTATTCGTTTATTTCCAAAATTCATCAGTTATGTTATCTTCAAAAGATTCTGGCTGGTGAATTTTTGCTATATGCTGAAGTTGTTCTTCAGTTGCTACTTTCTGTATTTCAGGGAATAAGATACGCTCTTCAAAACGAATGTGCTGTTCCAATTCTTCTTCAATTTTACTCAATGATTTGTCTAAACTGGTATCTTCTGCAAATAAGCGTTTTAAGCGTCTATGATCTGCAAGCGCTTTTTTTACCAACTCATTTTGAGAATCTAAAATGGAAAAAATTTTAGCTTCCTCTAATTCAAAATGTGGAATTAAATGATGTTCAAAAAACCAATCTGCATAGGTTTTCATACGTTCTACTGAAACGTTTTTACTGAAACCTGACCTGATTTTCCATGATAATAACAAGCCATGATGATGCTCACGACTTAATGGTTGCAATGCTTTATGACGTTTAAGTGGTTTGGGTTCCATACGATTTTTGTTTAAGATAACTTATTAAAATAAGCGCAATACTAACTGGTAGAAAGATACTTACAACAAATAAAATGCTGTAATAATTTGGCAAAAGTCCGATACCTAAAAAGTAAAATGCGCCTTGAATAAATAAAATAGCTTCCGTTAAAATAAAGCCCAGCAAAAATAAGGATAAGCCAACGGAAATAAAACTACTTGGCAGTATAGTTTTAGATTGTAATAAAAATGCAAATAAAAATCCACTAATAACACCTAACATAGTCAAGTGAATAAAGCCAATAATAAAATTATGATGCTCAAATAGTTCCGAAGAAAATTGCGGAATTATAGATAGGGTTTGTAAGATAGTTTTAATGATAAAACAGCCTAACGAAAACTGATACATACGTATAACTAGCAGAGATGTTTCGGCCTTAAACGTTTGAAATTTACGTTTTATAATTTTTATGAAATAGAAAAGTGAAACTAATTGTAACAGGATCCCTAATCCGTTAATCCAATAGAGTAGTGGGTGACTTGCAAACCATTGTATAGGTAAGGCAAAGGTTAAAACGGTAGCTAAAACAAGATATTTAAAGAATGCTTTTGCGTTTTCTGATGGTTGAATGTTTAACTGATGACAAGCAATTGCTAAAACAGCAAATAGAAACCAGCCATTAAATTGAAAGTTTAAAAAGAACTGAATAGCTATTTGATAAAAAGCCGATGCTTGACCTAATAAACTTACAGCAGGCCCTAAACACCAAACACCAATGGTAGAAATAACCATAAAAAGCAAGGATGCCTTAACCAATTGTTTTACAAAGCTGTTTTCTATCTGTAAGTCATTCCAAATCCGATACACAAAATAATAACTACAAAAAATATGTAACGTTGAAAAGCTTATTGAAATAGCAGCATATCCTTGAAACGGAAAACTAATCATCATGCCAATAACTGCAATTTGGGTCAGCCAAAAAAGTTTGGAATAAATTGGTTTTTGTTCTGGTACAAAATAGTGAACATAAAAGCAATAAAGCATTAAGTAGGCCCAACCTAACATGGCAACATGAGAATGTGCATGCGTAAGAAACCTATAATTGATAGCTATGGGATTCAGGTAAAAATAGCGCAACGTCAAACCCATGAGTGCTGCTATTAAAAAATTAAATAGACAGGTAAGAACCGGATTTTTTGGCATGCATTAAAACGTTAGAATAGATAAAAAAAAACACTTCTCTTGTTGAAACCATAACTTACAATAAATATTCCCTCTAATAAAATACTTATTTATAAAATAGACAGGAGAAGTGTATCAGTAAACAAACTATTAATTACTAATTTTTAAATTAAACTGGAAGTTAAAAAGGTATTAACTTCCAGTTATTGAAAATAACAATTGCTATTAATTTACTCTTGGAAAAAGCGCTGCTCTAATTTGGCGGCTTCAGGGAATAAAATGTTATTTTCTAAATGAATGTGTAGGTGTAAGTCTTTTTCAAATTCGTCTAACATGGCAAATGTTACTTTATATGTATTGCATGCATCTGCAGGTGGTGTATAATTGTTAGTTATAAGAGCAATTTTTCTAAAGCGTTCACCTTCGTTTTCATGTTCTTCCATCATCATGGCAATTGGATTTTCAACGGTTCCAAAATGTGGCGCTTCAATAGCTTGTCCGGCCAAAGTTGCTTTTACCATTTTTTTGATGAATGGAAATAGTATTAATTCTTCTTTTTTCATGTGCGCTGAAAGTTCGCCAGCACAACCAGTAAAGAGTTCATTAATTTTAAATAATTCCGGGTGATTTCCACCATGCACTTTACATAATTTATCTAAAAACTGACGTAGTACGGGAATTTTTTCTTCCACATATCTATGGTGTGTTTTCTCAATATATTCTGCAAGTAAATCTAATGGCCATGATTTGTAATCTATGGCACTATTGCCTTTGGAATCTAAAACAGCATCAAGTTTACTTAAAAGTTCATCTGGATTTACGCCATTTTTATTACAAACTTCTTCTACAGTTCTGTGTCCTTTGCAACAAAAATCTATTCCATAGTTACTGAATACAGCAGCTGTTCTAAAATCATCGGCTACAAATTCGCCAATCGGTTTGCTCATGTTTTTATGTAATGTTTCCATATTGTTACTTATTTCGGATAAATTTATCCTATTTATAATTAAATTTTTTTTACGTTTACTTATTTGTGTTATTTAAATTTTTAAAAAGGTTGCACCTGATTTGATGTCTAATGCTAGTTCTTCCAAATTCGTTGTTTCCAACATGACTTTCAAATCATTTCGTATATCTTTAAACTTATCATGTACAGGACATGGATGGTTTTCATCGCAGGTGTGCAGGCCTAATCCGCAACCGTTATAAATTTTATCCCCATCAATTGCACGAACAATTTCTTCTAATTTAATACTCGAAATTTGCGATTTTACAATTTCAAAACCACCATGCGCTCCTTTTACGGAGTTAATGATGTTATGTCTAGCTAAATCTTGTAAAATTTTTGCTGTAAACGCTTCTGGTGAAGCAATTTCTTTAGCAATCTCTTTTAAACTCACCCGCTTTTCTTGGTAGGAGTTTAAGGCGATAAAAATGGAGGCTTTGATGCCGTATTCACAAGCTTTAGAAAACATAGTTTTGTTTTATGGGACAAATATATAACATATTTTTAATTCAGACAAATTTATCCGAATTAAAAATTATATTTTGTAAATTGACGTGTAAGTAAGTATTTATGGTAAACGTTAATCTATCAAAATTTCTAAAATTTGAATAGCCGCTTCACTAATTTTTGTTCCTGGGCCAAAAACGGCTACAGCACCAGCATCAAATAAATATTGATAATCTTGTTTTGGAATGACACCACCAACAATAACCATAATATCTTCGCGGCCATACGCCTTAAGCGCATCAATAACTTGGGGAACCAAAGTTTTATGACCAGCAGCTAGAGATGACACACCTAATATATGTACATCGTTTTCAACAGCTTGTTTTGCGGCTTCTTGGGGCGTTTGAAAAAGTGGGCCAATGTCCACATCAAAACCAACATCAGCATAACCAGTAGCAACCACTTTCGCGCCACGATCATGACCATCTTGTCCCATTTTAGCAATCATAATTCGCGGACGTCTGCCATCTTGTTCGGCAAATTTATCTGCTAATTCTTTGGCTTTTTTGAAAGATTCATCATCTTTAATTTCTTTACTATACACGCCTGAAAAGGATTTAATTTGTGCTTTATATCGACCGAAGGCAACTTCTAGCGCATCACTAATTTCTCCTAGTGTTGCACGTTCTCGAGCTGCTTCAACAGCTAAAGCTAATAAATTATCTTGATTTGATTTTGCAGCTGTTGTTAAATTAGCTAATGCTTGTTGCACCTTATTAGAATCTCTTGTTGCTTTAATAGCGTTTAAGCGTTCAATTTGTGATTTCCTAACCGTTTGGTTATCCACTTCCAGAGTGGTAATTGGTGCTTCTTCTGCTAATCGATATTTATTGACACCTACTATAATATCTTGATTGGAATCTATACGTGCCTGTTTTCTGGCAGCAGCTTCCTCAATACGGAGTTTTGGAATTCCAGCTTCAATAGCCTTGGTCATACCACCTAATTCTTCAACCTCTTCAATGAGTTCCCAAGCTTTTTCGGCTATATCCTGCGTCAACTTTTCTACATAATAACTCCCAGCCCACGGATCGACCGTTTTCGTTATTTGCGTTTCTTCTTGTAAATAGATTTGTGTATTTCTGGCAATTCGTGCTGAAAAATCAGTTGGCAAGGCAATAGCTTCATCTAAAGCGTTTGTATGTAAACTTTGTGTGCCTCCAAAAGCCGCCGCCGCCGCTTCAATAGTAGTTCGTGCTACATTATTAAACGGATCTTGTTCAGTTAAACTCCAACCCGAAGTTTGACAATGCGTTCGTAAAGCTAGCGATTTTTCATTTTTAGGATTGAATGGTTTTATCAGTTTGGCCCAAAGCATTCGCGCTGCTCGCATTTTTGCAATTTCCATAAAATGGTTCATGCCAATTGCCCAGAAAAATGATAGACGTGGAGCAAACGTATCAATATCCATACCTGCGGCTATTCCTTTTTTAACGTATTCCAGTCCGTCGGCTAGGGTGTAAGCCAATTCAATATCACAAGTGGCACCAGCTTCTTGCATGTGATAACCCGAAATACTGATGCTATTAAACTTCGGCATATTTTTACTCGTATATTCAAAAATATCCGAAATGATTTTCATGGAAGGTGTTGGTGGATAGATATAGGTGTTTCGCACCATAAATTCCTTTAGAATATCATTTTGAATTGTTCCCGCTAAAAGTTCTGGTTTCACGCCTTGCTCTTCTGCGGCTACAATATAAAAAGCCATAATAGGTAAAACGGCACCATTCATGGTCATGGAAACACTCATTTTATCCAACGGAATTTCATCGAAAAGAATTTTCATATCCTCAACAGAATCAATGGCAACACCAGCCTTACCAACATCGCCAACCACACGATCATGATCGGAATCATAACCACGATGTGTTGCTAAATCGAATGCAACTGATAAGCCTTTCTGTCCAGCAGCTAGATTTCGTCTGTAAAATGCATTACTATCTTCAGCTGTTGAAAATCCTGCATATTGTCTAATGGTCCAAGGTCTTCTAACATACATGGTGCTATAAGGTCCACGAAGATTTGGTGTAATACCAGCCGCAAAATTAAGGTGTTCTAAATTGGCGACATCTGCTTTTGAATAAACAGATTTTATAACAATATCTTCAGCAGAATTAAAGGTGTCAAAAGAATCATTTACTGTTTGAGTATCTGTTGATTTTAATTGAATATGTTGAATGTTTTTCCGACTCATAATAATAGATTGTTTAATGGATGCGATGTCACTTTGCAAATTTGCCTCTAATAGTTATAGGTTATTGTTCCGTTTGCAGACGATCTTGTTCCAAGTTTTCGGCTAATCGTCGTTCAATTATAGGGGCAATAAGTGTTTTTCTTGCCTGTGTTTTAACAAAGGGAAACAATTCCAATTCATCTGCCATTTTATCGGCTTTATTTGGATGTTTATTTGTTCCAAGTAAGGTGATTTTCCCTGCATCAAATTGAGATTGTTCTTTGTTGGCACTTTCCTTTATTTTACGTTGAATGATGCCTTCTTTTAACTGCTTTAAAAAGCCGCCATTTGATTCAATATCTTTAAAGAGTTCCAATCCTTTTTCAGCTAATTGATCTGTTAATGTTTCAATGTAATAAGAACCTTCAGAAGGGTTTTTAACTTGATCAAAATAACTTTCATGCTTTAAAATCAAAAGTTGATTACGTGCAATACGATCTCCAAATTCATTATTTTTATGATAAATAGCATCATATGGCATATTGCAAATAGTATTGGCACCACCTAAAATAGCACTCATACATTCCGTGGTTGTACGGAGCATGTTGGTGTTATAATCGTAAATGGTTTTGTTGCGTTTGGTTGGAACTGCAAAAATATGGCAGGTTGTATTGAAGCCATAGTCAGCTGCCAACGCTTGATATAAAACGCGTAAGGCACGAATTTTAGCTATTTCAAAAAAGTAATTTGAACCAACTGCTATTTGAAAAACCGTTTTAAATGTTTGTTTTTCTGATACTGAAAACTGCTCATTTAAATGATTAAAGTATTCATTGGTGTGCGCCAAAGCATAGGCTAATTGCTGCACCATATTAGCACCAGCATTCTGATATAAGGTGGTATCAATAGTAACCGTATTTGTACGTTTTACGATGCTCCTAAAAGCTTCATGATCCGCATTCAAATTAGAAAACCAATTTCCAGTTCGAGCTAGATTTCCAATAATATCTGTTTGAATGATGGCTTGATTATTAACGCCTAAATTGGTGATTTTTTCAGCAAAGGATTCCGATAAAAACTGTAACTTAAAATAAATAGTTGTTTTTTTTAAGTCAATACTTTTTAAGAGTTTATCTACAGAAACGGTATCATCTGGAATAATGAATTTAATGCTTTCAGCACCATTTTTTAAAGCAGAAACGGCAATGCCATTCGCTACTTCAATTTGTTGTACAAAAATGGTCTGACAAATATTCCAAGGCGTATTTGAAATTGCTTTGGTTGAAACATTTTCTAACGTATCTTGATGGTAAAATGGTTTCACATTAATACCTTCATTAGATTGCCAAATAAGTGTTTCGTTATAATCGGCACCTTTTAAATCAGATTGTATTTTTTGTTTCCATTCTTTGGAAGATACTTCAGGAAACATGCTAAATAAAGGTTTAGTCATTTTTATTTTCTTTTGGAATACTATCTTCATATTCAATTATAAAGATTTCTTCATTGGCTTTCTTCATATAGTATTTTTCGCGTGCTAATTTTTCAACACCTAATTCGCTACTCAATTCTTTAATGGCTTTTTTATCCTTTTCAATTTCCTTGTTATAGTACTCTTTTTCAGTTTCAAGCTCATCAATTTCCGTATTTAATTCCCTGTGAATTAAATAGGAATTGGCATCAAAGAAAATCATCCATACAGCAAATACTACAACTATTAGGATGAAAATATTTTTAAAAGGTTTTAAATATTTGCGATTTAGTTTTGCCATTATACTAAACGTTGATTGATAATAGTTTTAACAATATCCACAGCAACGGTGTTGTATTTATTGTTTGGTATAATAATATCAGCATACTCTTTCATAGGCTCAATAAACTGTTGATGCATGGGTTTAAGCGTATTTTGATAACGGCTTAAAACTTCATCTAAATCCCGACCACGTTCTGAAATATCGCGTTTTAATCGGCGAATTAAGCGCTCATCACTATCTGCATGAACAAATATTTTAATATCAAACATATCTCGTAATTCCGGATTTGTTAGTATTAAAATACCTTCAACAATCATCACTTTTCTTGGGTGTGTAAGTATTATATCACCAGTGCGATTGTGTTTTATAAACGAATAAACAGGTTGCTGAATATCATTTCCTTTCTTTAATTCTTTTAAATGCGATTCTAATAATTCAAAATCGATGGAGCGTGGATGGTCAAAATTGATTTTTATACGTTCGTCATACGATAAATGTGTCGTATCTTTATAATAAGAATCTTGCGAAATTACACCAACTTCACCTTCTGGAAGTTGATCCAGAATCTGATTTACAACGGTTGTTTTACCACAGCCAGTACCACCAGCAATACCAATAATAAGCATGAATTATTTTTTTAGTTATGGGTACAAATTTAGTTATTTAGTATGGAATTTATTGGTTCATTTATTTAAACTTCGTTACTGATGTTTGATTTACTCTTTTTTAGGTAGAATTTTCACAATTCCAAGATTTTCAATACCAACATAAATGTAACCATCTGGACCTTGTACAACTGACCTCACACGACCTAAGCCATCTAACAGGCGTTCTTCTTTTATAACCTTTTCGCCTTTGAGATAACACAAATCTAGGTATTGAAATTTTAAAGAACCAACTAAAAGATTCCCTTTCCAATCTGGATATACGGTACTGGTAATAAATGCCATGCCACTTGGTGCAATGGAAGGATCCCAATAGTGGATAGGTGCCGTCATACCAGGTAAGGTTGTTTTATTTGTAATTTCAGTTCCGGAATAGTTTACACCATACGTAACTTTTGGCCAACCATAATTGTTGCCAGCTTGTACAATATTAATTTCATCACCACCTTTTGGACCATGTTCATGAATCCAAATAGCTTTTGTTTCTGGATGAATTGTCATGCCTTGCGGATTACGATGTCCATAAGAATATATGGCTTTTTTGGCATTAGGCGAAGTTAAAAAAGGGTTGTCTTTAGGAATAGAGCCATCATCATGTAAGCGATAGATTTTTCCGCCATCTTTAGTCAAGTCCTGTGGATTGACATCCCGATCACCACGATCGCCAATGGAGAAAAATAAAAAGTTATCGGTATCAATTACAATTCGTGAACCGAAGTGCTGACCTGCTTTTGTGTTAGGAGACGCCTTGTATAGTACCTGAAAATTAATTAATGAATTGTTGTTCAGTTTTGCGCGTGCAATAGCGGTATTTCCACCTTTGTCATCACCTTCCGCGGAAGCATAAGAGAAATATATCCATCCATTAGATTTATAATCTGGGTGAAGCGTAATATCCATTAAACCACCTTGTCCATAAACATGTATTTCAGGAAGCCCCGTGATTCGTGTTTTCTTGCCATTTTTGAAATGAATAAGCGCTCCCGATTTTTCTGTAATCAGCATGGAGTTATCAGGTAAGAATACAAAGCCCCAAGGATTTTTTAAATCTGGAACAACCACTTGATGCGAATGATTGGTATTTGTTGGGTTTTTATCTTGAGCACACGCAAAAATGCTCATTGAAAGAATTAAAGTTAATATGTAAAAACGTGATTTCATGATATCTATATTTTAACTATAAATTTAAAAAATATTTGTTGCATGGTTCTAAAGAAAAGCTATATATTTGCACCTCGGTTTTGAAATGTTTATTTTAAAGCTGAAAAGATAACCAATTCGGGGTGTAGCGTAGCCCGGTTATCGCGCCGCGTTTGGGACGCGGAGGTCGCAGGTTCGAATCCTGCCACCCCGACCAATAAAGCCTAAAATCTGAATGGATTTTAGGCTTTTTTTATGCAATTACATCGTCGTCGTTAGACGAACGAAAGTAATGGCATAAAAAAAGTCGTTAACTGCGCTAGCAGTTTAGGCTTAATTGAGCAACGAATCCACTTCAGGATCAGCGCCGCTAATCAATAATATATTTTTTCATTTTCATTTTTAAACGAACGAAAGAAATGGCATAAAAAAAGTCGTTAACTGCGCTAGCAGTTTAGGCTTAATTGAGCAACGAATCCACTTCAGGATCAGCGCCGCTAATCAATAATATATTTTTTCATTTTCATTTTTAGACGAACGAAAGAAATGGCTTTTTCAGCAATGACAGTAATTTGGGATATATATCTTGTTTTATATATAAATTGGAGGTAATCATTAAAAAATAGTAAATAAAACTAATTCAGATCTAAAATTAAATTACCATTAGTTTAAAAGGTAATCTCTATTTCATACCACTTTCATAACAAACTAAACGTTAATATTTTGATAAGACGTTGAGCTGCTATGGTATTCCGACTAATAATTGTTAGTTTTGCACGAATTTAAATTTAAATTAAACATATTTTTTATGAGTCATGTAAAAGAAAATGATACTGTACAAGTTCATTACACAGGAAAATTAAGTAGTGGTCAAGTTTTTGATAGTTCTGCAGATAGAGAGCCATTAGAATTCACACTTGGTCAAGGTATGCTAATTCCAGGTTTTGAAAAGGCAGTTTTAGAAATGAAAGTTAGCGATAAAAAAACAGTCGTAATAGAAAAAACTGAAGCTTACGGAGACGTTCAAAAAGAATTGTTTCATGAAGTAAAGAAAGATCAGTTACCGCAAGATATCAAGCCTGAAGTAGGAATGGGTCTTGCCTCTAAAAATCCTGATGGAACTGAACACCAATTTCGTGTAGCCGCAGTAAACGACGATCATATTGTAGTTGATGGCAATCATCCATTAGCTGGTCAAGATTTAACTTTTGAATTAGAGTTAGTATCTATTAAGTAAACATAATTTTTAATATTTGTATACTAAAAAAGCTTGAGGTTCACTCAAGCTTTTTGCGTTTTAAGAATTAACTTATTCCCTATTAAATCAGTTATTATAATATTCTATATTATAACATAATAAATCTATTGCGCAAGTAGTCATATATGCTGAAAATTCATTAAATTAGAATCGTTAGTCTTTAATGAATTAAGATTTAAAAACTGAAATTTAATTTAATAAAATAAACATATAAATATCATGGGAAAAGAAAGTAATACAATATTAGGAATATTAGCAGGAACAGCCATTGGCGTAACATTAGGTATTTTATTTGCTCCAGATAAGGGATCAAATACAAGACAACGAATTGCAGATGAAGCTGGACATGCACGTGATAAAATGAGTGAAACAGCTCATGACTTACGAGATAAAGTATCCAATACCGTTACACATAAGAAAGCGGATTTTGATCAGCAATTGGAATCTATAGTAAGTGACGTAAGTCATAAAACGGAAGATGTTATTACCAGTTTAGAACAAAAATTAAGTGACTTAAAAGCTAAAAATAAGAAGTTCCAAAAATCATAATGTAGATGAATATTTTCGAATCTTTAAATGAAACTACCAGCAAAATGACCGATGCTGGAGAAACATATGTTGAAAAATCTCAAGAGTATTTCAAGCTCAAGATTTTTCAACAAATAACAGTTTCCATAAGTATGGTTGCTAAAGCCTTGGTTATAGGTGGGCTACTCGGTATAGGTTTGTTGTTTCTTGCTTTTGCATTAGCTTTAGCTATTGGTGAATGGCTGGGAGATTTAGCACTGGGATATTTAATAGTTGCCGGTGTGTTTTTACTTGTAACAGGAATTATATATTTAAAACGAGCAGCCATTAATAAAGTTATTATTAAGAGTCTTTCTTCCAAATTTTTTGATTCATAAACTATGAAAAACTACCAATCTTTTACAGATATTGAATCTGACCTGAAACGATTAGATTTAGAACGTAAAATAGCTTTTGAGGAAATGAAACTTCTTAAAACAGAATTTAAAGAAGATTTAAAACCATCAAATTGGATTAATACGCTGCTTAATGTGGCTGGAAAATATGGTTTGTATATGGTAATGAAGCGTTTCTTAAAATAATATTAGAATACTACAAATTAAAAAAATCCATATTATGAATATGGATTTTTTTTATGCCATAAATTATAATTCTAAACTATTTACGATAAGGATTTTACGTATTGTGTCATTAATAGTGCTAGTATATAATTAAGTTTGAGTATTAATAATTAAAACATAAAATTATGAAAACTTTAAAAACAATTATGGCAGCATGCCTCCTTTTTATAACCGTTGGCACGACTGCACAAAATGACAAGGACAAAAAAATAATGAAAGATGCAGAGCACGCTAAAACCATGATTATGGAGAAAGATGCTGGTTTTGAAAAATTCTTTAAAAATGCATCAGGTTATGTTATTTTTCCAAATGTTGGCAAAGGTGGTTTAATAGTAGGTGGAGCTAGTGGAAATGGCGTTGTTTATGAAAATGGCAAAGCTGTTGGTATGGCAGATTTAAAAGAACTAAGTGTCGGATTAAAAGCTGGAGGTCAAGCTATTGTTGAGGTTGTTTTCTTTGAAACCGATGAAGCATTAGCTGAATTTAAAGAAGGAAATTTTGAATTTGGAGCCGAAGCTTCAGCTGTTGCCGTTGATAAAGGCGTTTCTCAAAACACAAATTATAGCGATGGTGTTATAGTATTAACCATGCCTAAAGCAGGATTAATGGCTGACATTTCAGTTGTTGGTCAAAAATTTAGTTATCACAAATTTAAAATGTAATTGAGTAAGACCAAGTTATTAAAAAAGGTTGGCTTTTAAGTCAACCTTTTTTCAATCAATTAAAAGAGCTAAATTTAGGTGTTATGCTTTTACTAACTTTTTTATTCCAAAAAAATGAACCAAAAAAATAGTGAAAAATTTAAATTAAAACATTTGCCATCGCTTATAGTGGATACTTATAAAGCGTGGGATGCTAATGAACCGTTTAGATTAAGTGCGGTTGTAGCATATTATGCCGTTTTATCTTTGCCAGGACTTTTAGTAATTATTATAAATTTAGTAGGCTATTTTTGGGGGGTTGAAATTGTCCAAGGTCAATTAACTAATGAAATTTCAAGAGCTTTAGGTAGTGATGCTGCTGAATCCATACAAGCCATGATGGTAGAAACACAAAACAATGAAAAAAGTACTTTGGCAACCATTTTGGGGATTGGTACTTTAATTTTTGGTGCAACAGGTGTTTTTTATCATTTACAGATATCTATTAATCAAATTTGGAAAATAGGTTCAGAAAACAGCCTGGGGATTTGGAAAATGATTTTAGATCGTGCACGTAGTTTTGCCTTTATTTTAGCTATTGGCTTTTTAATGCTTATTAGTTTTTTAGTTACGGCAATCATATCAGCATTAAATGATTATATCCAAGGGTTATTCCCAGACCTTGTAGTTTATATTGCTTTTATATTTGATTTTCTAGTGTCAATTGGTGTGATAACCTTACTCTTTGCACTCATATTTAAATTTTTACCGGATGCAAAAATAAAATGGAAAACCGTATGGATTGGTGCTTTAATTACTTCGGTTTTATTTGTTTTAGGAAAGTTCCTTTTAGGCTTATATTTCGGTCAGGCAAATCCTGGATCAACGTATGGAGCAGCAGGAACCATTGTGCTTATTTTACTATGGGTATCCTACTCATGTTTAATTCTATTTTTTGGAGCGCAGTTTACATGGGTATATGCCGAAAGGTATGGATTTGGAATTAAGGCAAGTTCAAAAGTTGAATAAAAACAGTATTAAAGAAGCAAAAAAATATCCCTAAATTAATATTTAGGGATATTTTCATGAATGGTTAATACTTAATTAGTGACTACCACTCTTTAATTTCTTTTTCAATATCTTCTTTGGTTTTACCCGTTTTTTCTTGAAGTTTTCCAACCATTTCGTCGAATTTTCCTTCGGCGTAAGTTACATCGTCATCCGTAAGTTTACCATACTTTTGTTTAAACTCACCTTTTACTTGTTTCCATTTTCCTTCTAATTGATCCTTATTCATGATTTAAAATTTAAGTTAATATTCATTTTAATTGTTTGATAAAGATACGTTTGACAGAGAGCAATTATGAACTCAATTAATAAAAAAATGGCAGCAATAAATTTTCATTTTTACATTTATTGGCATTCATTTTTTATTGGATAGTGTTAATGATTTAAAAAGCAATCTTGCATATTTGATGGAAGTAATTAAAGTTAGATAATTACATACAAACCTAACCATGGATATCCCAAGCATAAATAATGAAGCACAATATGAGGCCTTACGTGATACAGGTTATAGTAAATAAAAATTAGCAAGAATAGCCAATTCGGCTTATTCAGGAAAAAAGGAGGGCAAGCAAAACCTAATGAATATTGGACAAAACAAGAGTTTTATAGTCAAGTACAAAATGTTGATACTGTTAGACGCACAAAATGAATAAATCCGAATTAATAAAAGCCTTACAAAACAATTAAAACCTATATTTATTAAAGTTAATTATTAACTAAGCAAATTATAAGTATGAATATTATTCCACCAAAAGTTATCCGTCAGTTATTCTTATTGATGCTGATATTACTTGTCTCTATTTTGATTTTTCGAGAAATCACACCCTATCTTTCAGGTGTATTAGGGGCCATTACCATTTATGTTTTATTAAGAAAAACAATGACAAAACTGGTTAAACGAGGTTGGAGTCCTAATCTAGCAGCCATAACGCTTATGCTGATGTCATTTTTCACCATATTATTACCCATTGCAGGAGCGGCAGTCATGTTAGGTAATAAAATTAGCAGAGCTGTTGAAAACTCCGAACGCGTAACTAAAATTGTTAAAACCCAATTGACAGAAATTGAAACTCGTTTTGGGTATGATTTAACGTCTCAAATAGATGCATCGGCCATTTCAGGTTGGTTATCTGATAATCTTCAAAGTTTTGCTGGAAGCACCTTTAATACGGTTATTGCTATTTCCATAATGTACTTTATGCTTTTCTACATGTTTACAAATAGGAAGCAACTACGTGAATCCTTAATGGATTACATTCCAATAAACCGGGATAATTTAAAGATAGTTGGTAATGAAATGCATGCTATGGTAAGAGCGAATGCACTGGGAATTCCTTTAGTGGCTATAGCTCAAGGTATTGTGGCTTTAATAGGGTTTTTAATTTTCGGTATAGAATCGCCTTTTTTCTGGGCCGTAATTGTAACTATAGGTTCTATGGTGCCTTTTGTAGGTAATATGTTAGGGACACTCCCTGTTTTTATCATTACTATGGCAAGTGGTAACACATTTGAGGCTTGGGGAATCCTTATTTATGGTATTGTGGTTGTTGGATCTACCGATAATTTAATTCGTTTATTCGTGCTTCGGAAATTAGATGATGTTCATCCATTAATCACTTTAATTGGTGTTATAATAGGGATTCCATTATTCGGTTTTATAGGTTTAATTTTTGGCCCCTTATTAATTAGTTTGGCTTTAGTAATCATTCGTATTTATAAAAAGGAATATGCGAATCAAAAAGAAAACGCACTTTAAAATCTGTATAATATTTTTAAGCTTCCAAAAGAATGATTTTTAGTTCTATCAAATTCGCCTGTATTAAATTGCATGGAAAATGTGGCCGCAAAACGTTTAAAGGAATATTGGACACCTGCATGTGAGGTAAAAATATAATGATTTATCTGTGTTTCCGGTTTGGCTAAATTGGTGTTGAAAATATTTCCTTGTATTGTGGCATTGTAAAATGATATTTTATAACCTACACCATAGTCAAAAAACCATTCCGCATGTTCATTATTAGAAAATAGACCATTTTTACTGCCAACGGATGCATTTATGTTATTGAGTTTTCCTAATCTAAAATTTAATTTTGGCCAAACATAGGTGTGAATATTTCCTAATGACGCATCAACGGATGCAAACGTGTCCAAAAAGCCAGTACTATATATTTCATGGGCATAGCTACCGGTAAAATTTAAACCAAATTGATTTGGTATTTGATCACTCCAGTCAATGGGTTCATCTCTCGATATATGTTCATGAAAATAATTTTGGATAACGCCAGCCTGTGATGCTTTTCCTAAAACTCCCATTTCTAAACCAAAACGAAAATACGATTTATTAAAAATATAATTTGTTTGAAATTCAGCATAGCTCCAACCAGCGTAAGGTCTTTCAATAATTTCGTCATCTTTCGTGTCATCATCAAGATAATTGGGTGTGTAAGCTTCAATATTAATGCCAGCCATATAGGAATGACCTTGTTTTTCCTTAAACAATGATCCTAAATAATTAGTATTATTGGTTTTCCATCTATATCTACCACTGATGCCGTAGGTGTAGTTTCTATCAGAAGTATTGTAAATAACAAAAAAGTCGTTATCTGTTACTATTTCTATTTCGTTATTATACGTTTTAGTCTCTTGGGCAAATACTGAAACATGCAACAATAATACTAACGTAAGAAGGCTAAATTTAATCATTTTTGAGTTTTAAAAATGCAAAGATACCTGAAATTAACTCTGTTTTCTTCTCAATTAAAATTTTTATTAACGCAATAAAATTTCTGTTTTTTTATTTTTATTGCATTAATTTTTTGGGGGATAACGGCAAATACTTCGACTATAAATGAATATTTTGCAACGGTAATAAGAACCTTAAAAATTTAAGCTATATGAAATCATCAAATCAAATACAATTAGAAAATATAGCAGAAACAGATTTTGAAATATTTGCTTTATTAAAGCAACGTTATAGTCCGCGGGTTTTTAAAAATGAATTAATTAACAACCGACATTTAGGTCAGCTGTTTGAAGCCGTCCGTTGGTCTGCAAGTTCCAATAATTTACAACCATGGCGATTTATTTATGCGGTACAAGGAACGAAAGCTTATCAGAAAATTATTGACTGTTTAAGCGATTTTAATAAAACCTGGGCAAGTAACGCGCCACTTTTAATGCTAGCAGCATACAAGGAAACTAATAATGATGGAAATGAAAACTTTCATGCACTACACGATTTGGGATTAAGTTTAGGAAATATGACCTTGCAAGCACAATATTTAGGTATTGGTATGCACCATATGGCTGGTATTAATTGGCAAGAAGCACACAAACAATTTAAGGTTCCTAGCGGATATCATGTTGCTACGGCAATAGCTTTAGGCTATTATGGTGGTGAGTTAGATGCGTTACCAGAGGATTTACAAAAACAAGAATTAGATAAACGCAGGAGAAAGCCTCAAGAAAGCTTTGCTTTTAATGGCATGTGGGAAGAGAAATAAATAGTAATAGTAAAAAAAAATTAAAATATCATGAAAATAGGAATTATAGGAAGCGGTAATATAGGTGGGAATTTAGGGAAATATTGGGCTAAAGCTGGGCATGAAGTTTTGTTTAGTTCCAGGCATCCGGAAAATCTTCAACCTTTAGTTCAAGAAAGTGAAGGACATGTTAAAGCTGTTAGCGTTGCCAGTGCTTTTGAGGCTAATGCTGACGTATATTTATTGGCAACACCTTTTGAAGCTATTGATGAACTAGCAGAAGTTTATGCCGGTGAGTATGGAGATAAAGTTATTATAGATGCTACTAACCCCTATCCAGAACGCGATGGAAATATAGCACAAGACGTACGAAATGCAAATTATAATGCTACAGAATATACAGCCATGAAGTTCAATACAGCAAAAACTATTAAGGCGTTTAATACTATTAAGGCAGAAGATTTACAAAACTATGCTTTTAATGATGTTGATAAAATTGCTATTCCTTTTGCAGCTCAAGATGAAGAAAGCAAATTAGTAGCAAGACAACTTATTCAGGATATAGGTTTTGAACCCTTGTATGTTGGGAGCTTAAGCGATACTAGTATTATGGATCCAGATCAAGCTATTTATGGTAAATCCTTATCACGAGAAGACTTACAATATTTAGTAAACGCATCGCGATCAGCTTAATGTAAATTGAAATATTTTATGATAAGAGGCGATTTATTGTCTCTTTTTTATTGTGAAAATTTAATTTATAAGAAACTCGTTTAAATATAGTACTTTAGGAAGATTAAAGTATTAATTGAATATTGACTGTCAGTATATTAGTAAATATTTGTCATTTGCGAGAATTTATTTCAGTAAATACGTCTACCTTTATAAGGAAAAAATTTAAAGAATAGGTTTCAATTTATCATGACACTTTTTGTAAAATACGATTTAGACTTGGTTTGTAAAACCGTAATAAAAGTACAATTAGATGCGCTTCATATTTCGCATACTATTACCAGTATTGGTGAAATTAAAATTCATAAAGATTTAGACACGGAAAAGCGATCAGCTTTAGAAGTCGCTTTAAAAAAATACGGTATTCAAATTTTATCAAATCAAAAGGAAACATTGGTGGAACGCATTAAGCATACTATTGATGAGATGCTTAAAAACAATGATTTGCGAACGTTAAAAGTGTCTAGCTATTTATCAGACACCTTAAATTATTCGTATGCGCATTTGTCAACAGTTTTCTCTGAAAGCACCTACACATCCATAGAAAATTATATGATTCTAAAAAAGGTGGATTTAGTTAAAGAGCGTATTTGTAATACCAATTTAACCTTAACAGAAATAGCCTATCAGTTAGACTATAGTAGTGTGGCCCATTTATCAGGTCAGTTTAAAAAAACAACGGGTTTAACACCAAGTGGTTTTCAGCGGATTATGAAAAATAGAAATCTATAAGTATCACTTAATAAAATGAATGGAATGAATGACATGCTATTAAATATTGTATTAGCAGATGATGACGAGGATGACAGAATGTTGTTTAGTGAAGCCATTGAAGAAATTGATATGCGCACCAAATTATCTTTATTTAATCATGGGCAAGAGCTCATGGATTATTTAATTTTGCCAAATGTTGTTTTGCCAAATTTGATTTTTCTAGATTTAAATATGCCAATAAAAAATGGCAAGCAATGTTTAATTGAAATTAGGAATAATCCCAAATTAAAAGATTTATGTGTGGCTATTTATTCTACATCTTCATCAGAGAAAGATATTGAAGATACTTTTTTAAATGGAGCAAATATTTATGTAAATAAGCCCAATAACTTTAGTAAATTGCGAGAAGTGGTCGAAAAAGTCTTACAACTCAATTGGCAATATCATACCTCCAATTTGAATAAAGATACTTTTCTCTTCCGTATCTAACAATTATGAATTTTAAACGCGTTTATACATCTACTAAAACCTACTTTGTGCTATCTTTTTTGGCACTTGTATTGCTTGTTTTTACATCAACTATGGCTTATAAACAGGTTGTAGTCATGCAGAATTCGGCTGAAATGGTTTCACATTCTCTTCATGTGTATAACGGAATTAGTTTGTTAACAGCTCATTATACGGAAGCAGATTCAGAAGAATTTAGGGATGCATTGCTAAATTCAGATAAAAGTGAAAACGTCTATCAAGCTTATCGTGAAGAAGGGCGTGTTATCATGGACAGCTTGACGCATTTGCTGGATGATAATCCATCACAAATAAAACGGTTACAATCAGTCAAAGGCCTATTAAGCGACTTATATAATCAGCTTCAAGACTTAGATGAAACAGATTTAGATACAGATGATACTTTGTTGCAATATAGAGATGCGCAAAAGTCCGTAGTTAGTATTACGCTCTACCAAATAAGAAGTCTAAAAAGTGACATATTGAGTGAAGAGCAACGGCTTATGCAACTTCGGCAAGAAACCTATGAATCGGATAAATCGTTAGCTCCTTTATTACTATTACTATTAGCCTTTTTAGCGTTATTAGTTTTTATACTTTCTTTTTTAAGAATGTATAGAAACAAATTACGAATTAGAGAATCGGAGAACTTTTTGAGAAATGTTCTAGGCACAACCGATAATGTGGTAAATTATTATGAACCCATATTTAATGATGATGATAACGAAATTATAGATTTTACTATTATATATGCCAACGCCTGTAATCGGGATTATTTTGGTTTAGATCCAGACGATATGTTAGGGAAAACGGTTTTAGAAGTCTTTCCGTTTTTAAAAGGTAGTGACGCATTTAGCAAATTTGTAGAGTGTTATAATACCCAAGAAAAAGTAAAATTTGAAATTGAAATGACGATGAACGATTCACACATGTGGTTTGAATCGCTAGTAACTACGTTGTCCAATGGTATTTTAGTTACCGCTAGAAATATTACCGCTCAAGAGCAGGCTAAAAACACACAGCTTAAACTTAAAAAACGATTAGAAAATCAAAACCTAAAACTATTAGATAATCGGGCATTATTGGCTAATATATTTAAAAGCATCTCACATATTGTAATGCATTTTAAATCCATTAGAAATGAAAACAATGAAATAATTGACTTCCAAGTTCTATTTGTTAATGACCGCATTAATCCTGTAACTGGTGATATTCCCGAAGAAATTAAAAATAAAAACGTTTCTGATGTTTTTCCAGAGATTTTTAAAACAGGTGTTTTTGAACATTTAGTGAATGCAATTGAAAATAATAAAACAATAGAATATGATGTTCCTTATGAAAAAGGGGATAAAACACATTGGTTTTCTGCTACAGCTATAAAACTTGGCGATGGCGTTACGGTTACCATTAGAGAAACAACGGATGAAAAGGAAAAATCTGATCAATTATTAAAGCTGAATGAACAACTAGTTATTAGGAACTCCATTTTAAACGATGCTGAAAGTATAGCTAAAATTGGTAGTTTCTTATGGTATAAGGATTCAGACACGCGTGAATTATCCGATAATTTTTACCGCATTTTAGGTTTTAATCCTAATGAATTTTTATCCTCATCAAAAAAATATAGAGATTTTATTCACCCTGAAGATTTAGCAGTATATGATAGGCGGTTAAAAGATTCAATAAACGGATTAACATCTGATGAGTTTACCTACCGCATAATAACTAAAAAAGGGAAAATTAAATTTGTAAAAACCAATGGTCAATTTTTAGATAAGGAAGGACAAACGGTTATGATTGGTGTTGTGCAAGATGTTACACAAACCATTAGCGCAGCTGAAGAATTGCGTAAAAGTAATTCCGAGTTACAGCAGAGTAATGCCGAATTAGAATCTTTTAACCGAGTAGCCAGCCATGATTTGCAAGAACCACTCCGTAAAATACAACTCTTTATTTCCAGAATAGAAGATATTGAAGGCGAAACATTTTCGGGAAAAGGGAGCAATTATTTTGTGAAAGTTAAGAATGCTGCCGAACGCATGCAAAATCTTATTCAAAATTTATTAGCTTATTCTAGGATTGATAGTAGTAAAACAGATTTAGAACGCATTGATTTAAATAATGTTTTACTTAAAGTTCAAGAAGACCTAGCTAATACTATTAAAGATACAGAAGCTGAAATTACATCAGATAAGCTACCAGATATTCATGGTGTTTTCTTTCAAATGGAGCAGTTATTTGCCAATCTTATGGCCAACGCTCTAAAGTATAGAAGCAAAACTTCGGTTCCTAAAATTGTAATTCAGTCTAATAAAGTAAGCAGTTCGGAATTACCTAAAGATTTTATAACCACGAGTCAGTTGTATTATAAAATTACGTTTTCTGACAATGGTATTGGTTTTGATGAGAAGTATACTGAAAAAATATTTGAAGTTTTTCAGCGCTTACATCAAAAAACTGAATATACCGGAACTGGAATTGGATTAGCTATTTGTAAAAAAATTGTAGAAAACCATAATGGCTATATTTATGCCAAAGGAAAATTAGGCGAAGGTGCGCAATTCATTATATTCTTACCAGCTTAATTAGACTTCCATTAAATGGTTATATTAAACATCGACTAGATGTTTTTAGTAATTAAAACACTTTTTCAAACTTATTTTTTTATTCACTTGAAAATCAAGGTTTTTGGGCTTAAATCTAAAGATTATATAACACAATGCCGAAATTGTGTAACAGCAAAGGGTCTTACTTAATCGATCTTTACAGTATCATTAATTATGGATATTTCATTTTAATGATTTACAAAACAAAGAGATTAATTTACTAACTTAAAATACGACCTTATGAAAACTGCATATTTAGAAGCCAATACAATACAAGCTACTTTCCAACAATTAGAAGAAACATTTGGTGGTACTTTTACAACAGACCATAAAGAACATTCTTTAAAAGTGGATAGTGAATTAGGAAAAGGAATTATTACAGGAATTTCGTTAAATGATGGAATTACCTATTTGGAATTTGACATGATTTTTAATCACGATTTTGTTTTGGCCATTAATACGCCTGATAAAAACCCAATCTATTTCACATATTGCTCTAAAGGACAATTAGGACATAGTTTTGGAGAAACAGGAGAGAAGCGTACGTTAGAAAGTTTCCAAACTGGAATTTTAACTAGCAGAAAAGCGGAAGAAAATTTACTGTATTTTAAAAAGGATGAGCAATTAAAAACGACGCTTATTTCAGTACAAACTACAAACTTGAATTATGAGTCCGGTTCTGAAGGTTTAAAACAGAAACTAATTGAAACATTCTTTAAAAATCACAATGAAGAAAATTTTGTATATATAGGATCTCACAACTTAAAAATTTCTAAAAAAATAGACCAACTTCAGGCTATTTCTCAAGAAGGTTTGGTAAGAACCTTATTAGTTCAAGGATTGGTTCATGTTATTTTAGCATTGGAAATCCAACAGCATTCAGACGATTTAAATAACAAACACCAAAAAACGGGATCGCTTACCGTTACTGAAATGAAAACAATTAAAACCGTTTCAGAATATGTAAATGAGAATTCAGAAACACAAATTACTATTACAGATTTATATGGTAAATTTGGTTTATCACCTTCAAAGTTACAAGAAGGATTTAAGTTAATGCATGGTCATACTGTAACGGAATATATTAGAGAGGTACGTATTAAAAAGGCCGAAGGTTTATTGAAAAATACAGATATGAACATCTCGCAAGTGGTTTACACGATTGGGTTAACAAGTAGAAGTTATTTTTCTAAAATATTTAAAGAAAAGTATAACTGTAGCCCAAAAGATTACAAGTTTGCACAACGTGAATTATCTATGACAGCCTAATAATTAATTTGAAACCGTCTTTTTAAAGACAAACTTTTAACATGATTTTTATGTTGAGGTTTTAAATAGAATTAATAATTAAATAACATATAAAAAGCTCAACATATAGTTGAGCTTTTTTGTTTTCTGATTACATTTTAATATCCTTTTAGAAGATTAAAACCAATCAAAATACATTCCTGAAATAATAACAGCTATAACCAAAACTATTAGCGCAACTATTATAAATGTTGCAGTGAATACTGTTTTTTTATCATCTTGTAATAAATAATCTTCTCTATCTGAATCTTTATCTTTAACTACTGGCATAATTTTTATTTTTTAAAGGTTAATATATATTGTTTTCTTATTTACAAATTCGTGGATGCCTTCCACTGATAATTCACGACCAAAACCTGAAGCTTTTGTGCCTCCAAACGGTAATCTTGGATCTGATTTTACCATGTCGTTTATAAAAAAGGCGCCATCTGGAATCCGATTAATTTGGTGTTTTGCAGTTTCAGTATCTTTTGTAAAAACCATACTGCCTAAACCAAATCTACTATTGGTAGCTAGTTTATAGGCTTCTTCAGCATCTTTTACTTTTATGATGGCAGCAACAGGACCAAAGGTTTCTTCATCAAAAACTGGCATACCTGGTGTAACATCTGTAATTATTGTGGGTTCAAAAAAGGCCTTGTCGCTTTTATTTCCAATAAGTATTTTAGCACCTTTTTTTACGGATTTATCTACTTGATCTTTAAGGGTTTTTGCTAAATCTTCGCGAGCTAGAACACTTAATCCAGTTGCTTCTTTTAAAGGATCACCAATCTCTATGGACATTACTTTATTTTTAAATTTTTCTAAAAATTCATCATAAATAGCTGCTTCAACAATAAAACGCTTGGCAGCAATACAACTTTGTCCTGTATTTTGCATTCTGGCATTTACCATAGTATCTAGATAAGAATCTAAATCGGCATCCGCTAAAACAATACACGCATTATTTCCACCCAATTCTAAAACTGTTTTTTTGAGATTTTTCCCGGCTACTTGGGCAATATGTTTGCCTGCTTTTTCACTTCCTGTTAAAGAAACGGCTTGAATTCGGTTGTCAGCAATAATAGATTCTATTTGATCGTGATCTACAATTAATGTTTGAAAGCATCCTTTAGGAAAACCACTTTCTTCAAATAAATCTTGAATTGCTAATGCAGAACCTGTCACATTTGCCGCATGTTTAAGTAAAACGGTGTTTCCAGCTGTAATAGTTGGAATGGCAAAACGTAAAACTTGCCAAAATGGATAATTCCATGGCATAATTCCTAGAATACAACCCAAGGGATCATAACTTATAAAACTTTCCGAAGCATCGGTTTCTATAAGTTCATCTGCTAAAAAATCGTCAGCATTAGTGATGTAAAAATCGGTTAACAATGCACATTTTTCAATTTCTGCCATGCTTTGAGAAATAGGTTTTCCCATTTCTTTTGTCATGAGCTCACTATAAAGTTGCTTGTTTTTAATAAGCGTATCAGCTAATTGTTTAAACAACGTAATGCGTTCAGAAATTTCTGTAGTTTTCCACTCCTCAAACGTTTGGTTAGCAAGACTTAAATAGCTTTCCACTTTATCATCAGAAAACTGTTTATAGCTTTCCAAGATATTCCCATTATAAGGATTTATGGTTTTAATTGTTTTAGTAGACATTGTTTTTTTTTAAGTGCTTACAAGTTAATTTTTAACGGTTGTTGAAATTAACGTATTCCATAAAACAATTAACGCGATACATGAAATTGTTTTACGGCAATAATTAAATGATTAGCGTTAATGTAAACGGCTTATTATCATGATCTTTGAAGTATTGAAACACATGTTTAATTTAAAAAATATATACCATGACAAATAACGGAAGTACAGGATTAGGAATTTTAGCTGGAGCAGCTATAGGAGCAGTATTAGGAATTTTATTTGCACCTGATAAAGGAAGTGCTACAAGACAACGCATAGCCGATGAAGCAGAATTACAAAAACAACGTTTAGCATCAACAGCATTAGATTTACGTGATCGCGTTGCTTCAACAGTAAGCACAGAAAAACACAATTTAGAAGATAGAGTGGAATCTTTGGTAACAGATGCAAGTTATAAAGCTGAAGATGTTATTACAGCATTAGAATCTAGACTTAAAGATCTTAAAATGCAGAATAAGAAACTTCAAAAATCATAATTGATTATGAATGTTTTTGAATCCATAGGAGAAAAAACAGGAAGAGCAGCAGATATTGGTGAGAACTTTTTAGAAAAATCTCACCAATATTTTAAGCTTAAAGTATTTCAACAATTAGCTTATTCTTTAAGCATGGTAGCTAAACTTTTGGCTGTTGGGACCTTAATGGTTCTAGGGCTTATTTTTGGCGCAGTTGCTGGAGCTATTCATTTAGGACAGCTTTTAGAAAATTTGGCTTTAGGGTACCTTTCTGTAGCAGGAATATTCTTTATTATCGGACTCATTGTTTATATGGCGCGTAAATCTATCAGCGCATATGTTATAATGAAAATAGGATCTAAATTTTATTTAGAAGATGATATAGACTATTAATTTGAACTTACTTTTAAGAAATTACTTATGAAACCACCATACACGAACTTTCACGACATTGAAACCGAACTGAAGCAATTAAATTTAGAACGCAAAATTGCCTGGGAAGAATTAAAATTACTGAAAACAGAAATAAAAGACGACTTCAGACCGTATAACTGGATTGAGCCAATAGTAAAAGGTGCTAGTAAATATGGCGTATTTGTTCTTTTTAGAAAGCTTTTTTCAAGAAGGTAATATGTTGTTATAACATATTAACCTTCTTTTTATTTTTATAACTAAACCAAAAAAACATGACAATTTTTGAAGCTATAAGACAGGATCACGATATACAACGGGACTTATTAGACAAGCTCGTTAAAACATCAGGTGATACCAAAACAAGAGATAAAATTTTTAAAGCGGTTAAAAAACAACTTGAGGTTCATGCAGATGCTGAAGAACGTCATTTTTATAAACCGTTAATTAGTAATGATATGATGCAAGAACATGCTAGACATGGAATAGCGGAACATCATGAAATAGATGAGCTTATTGAGCAGTTGGAAAACACCGAACGCGATGCGTCATCTTGGTTAAAAATTGCAAAAGATTTAAAACATAAAGTGGAACATCATCTAGAAGATGAGGAACATAGTTTTTTCCAATTAGCAGGAAAAGTTTTTAGTGATACTCAAAAAAAATCTTTGGCAACTTCATACCAAAGTCACATGAAAAATAATTTATAAGTCTAGAGACTTACTTTTAATCTTTTGCGTTAATTTAATTTTTTTTTAGATTAACGCATTCTTTTTTCTACATGTATCTTTATAATAGTAAGTGCTTTAAGTTGTTTATAGTGCTAGATGTCAAAAAGCAAACATCCATAAATAAATTGCTAGAAATTTAAATACATATTATTATGAACCCATACACAAAAGAAGTAGGAAGCAAACTAAATGCGTTGTTAGAAAAAAATTATGATGCTGAAAAAGGCTATAAAAAAGCAGCTGAAAATACAGATCACATAGCTTTAAAGAATTTTTTTAATCGTAAAGCCGCTGAACGTTATGATTTTGGACATCAACTAAAGTCTGAAATTAAAAATTTTGGTCAGGAACCTGAAACAGGTGGAAGTGCTACAGGTACAGCACACAGAGCTTGGATGGATGTAAAAGCAGTTTTTTCAAGTGACAATGAAGAGTCTATGCTTGAAGAAGCCATTCGTGGCGAGAAGGCGTCCGTAGAAGAATATGAAGAGGTGCTGAAAGAAACAGCCTTGCCAACATCAACCAGAGATTTAGTTTTAAATCAGAAAAATACTATTTGGCAAGAATTAAACACGATTAAAAAACTAGAGGATTTGAAATAATCTTTGTTTAAATCTATTAATAAAAAGGGTTCTTTTATAAAGAATCCTTTTTTATTAAAACTTATTTGAGTTAAAAGCTATCCCGATAGAGCAACTCTAAAGTATATAAAATTACGATATTTACATTGTAGAACGCTGATAGTCAGTTTTCTAATTAACCATTAAACACACACATTATGTTACGTTGGACAATTATTTTTATAGTATTAGCAATTATAGCTGGAATCTTTGGTTTTGGTGGAATAGCAGCAGGAGCAGCAGGTATTGCTAAAGTATTATTTTTTATATTTATTGTACTTTTTATTATTTCACTTATTCGAGGAAGAAAAGTATAAACTAAATTCTAATTAACAATTAAAACCACTTATTATGAGAAAATTTCTTTATGTTTTTTTAGTGGCATTCAGTATGTCACTAGTACTACCAAGTTGTAGAGATCAAAAAAATGATAGTATCGAAGATGTTGCGGATGATGTAGGAGATGCTGCTCAAGATGTAGCAGACGATGTAGAAGATGCTATTGATTAAAATAACAGTACTTATATTTTATTAAACCTATCCAAAGTCGTATTTTGGTTAGTAATTAAAGCAGGTGTTTGCGTTTAGTGAATATCCTGCTTTATTGTAATTTAAAATTTATATTATGAAACAAGAACGAACGGAATTAAAGCATATCCAAAAGTATCAAGAACGTGGTTATACAAGTAGTTTCAGATGTGAAGCTGGTTCTCTAGTTGAATTAATAAGTAAAAGGGGGTATCAACCAAATCAAATTTTTATTAAGAGGACACAGCGTTTTGAAGGGATAAGCAACCCATCAGATATGTCCATTCTATACGTGATAGAAACAGAAGACGGAAAAAAAGGTCTGGTTACGGCTAGTTATGGTATAGATAGCGATACCGATTTAGATAGTTTTTTTAGAAAAATACCAGCAGAGAATGATCATTCTAATGACGTTATTTAAAATAACGTTATTCTATAGGGTATCTACCATCAACAGATTTCTCCTCTTTATCAAAATACTTTGATATTTCTGAAGGCGTTTCAATAAAATGAAAGTTTTTACCGTCCACTAAAATAGGACAACGTAGACTACTTGGATGATTTTGAAGAATTTTAATCCAATCATCTTCAGATAAAGATGCTTTATCTGTATTATAACTATTTTTAAAATCGGGATGTTCTTGATTCACTAAACCACCCAAAGTAGTATTAAGGTTGGTAGCAATTTCAGCCCATTGCGTTCCAGTTACTTTTGTTTTAGAAATATCAATTGCTAAAATGCCACGATTAGTGGTGTTTACATAAGCATAAGCTTGTTGTCCTAATGAAGTTTCTGAATTATAATACAGTATCACTTTTCTGTTATTGGTTGCAATGGTTCCCATAGAATCCTCTTCTTTCATTTTTATTATAAATCTATTTGTAAAAAGTAACGCAATATAGCGTAATAAAATTAAATTTTAACTCGAAAGGAAGGCTGTAAGACCTGTTAAACTAAAAATTGAGCTAAACAGTTTATACGCAAGCTGTATCACTAAAATTAATTGTTACATAATAACTTTTAACAAGTTTACTGTAAGGTTTCTACTAAAAATTCTACTTTTGTATTAATAAATTTACACTCAAATTATGTCTGAAACGATAGAAAAAGTAAAATGTTTAATAATAGGTTCTGGTCCTGCTGGTTATACAGCGGCTATTTATGCAGCCAGAGCAAATATGAAACCTGTTTTATACCAAGGAACGCAACCAGGTGGTCAGTTAACTACTACGAATGAAGTAGAGAATTTTCCAGGTTATCCAGATGGTATTACGGGTCCAGCCATGATGATGGAGTTACAAAAACAAGCAGAACGCTTTGAAACAGATGTACGCGATGGTTGGGTAACGAAAGTTGATTTTTCTGGAGACATACATAAAGTATGGGTAAATGAAACCAAGGAAATTCATTGTGAAACGGTTATCATTTCTACAGGTGCATCTGCTAAATATTTAGGATTGGATTCGGAACAGAAATACTTGAAATTAGGTGGTGGTGTTTCGGCATGTGCTGTTTGTGATGGTTTTTTCTACAGAAATCAAGAAGTCGTAATTGTTGGAGCAGGAGATAGTGCTTGCGAAGAAGCTCACTACTTATCTAAACTTTGTAAAAAAGTGACGATGTTAGTTAGACGTGATGAATTTAGAGCTTCTAAAATTATGGCAGCTCGTGTTCAGAAAACGGAAAACATCGAAATCCTTTATAACACGGAAACGGATGAAGTTTTAGGTGATGGTCAAGTGGTTACTGGCGTGCGCGCTTACAATAATAAAACGCAGGAAAAACATGAAATTCCTGCAACCGGATTTTTTGTTGCTATTGGACACAAACCTAATACGGATATTTTTAAAGACTTTTTAGAATTAGATGAAACGGGTTACATTATTAATGTACCTGGAACTTCTAAAACAAATGTAGAAGGTGTTTTTGTGTCTGGTGATGCTGCAGATCATGTATACAGACAAGCGGTTACAGCTGCCGGAACGGGTTGTATGGCTGCTTTAGATGCGGAACGTTGGTTGGCTGCTCAAGATGTTGATTTTGAAGTAAGCACATCTACTTATAACTAAATAACGTAAAGATTACACATATAAAAAACCGAAGCAATTGCTTCGGTTTTTTTGTGCTTTGTTTCTTTCAAAAGAGAAACATATAAAGTGTTATAATAATGGAAATAATAATTTTTGATAAGGTGGTCATGATTGGTTGATTTTTGATTGATTGATTGATTGATTGATTGCCTGCCTGTCGACAGGCAGGATGACATGTTTTTAGTTGTTATCGGTTGTTATTTCTATTCCATTTTTGTCAATATTTACTTTAACTTCCTCACTATTGGCTTTTATGCCGTCTTCATTTACTTCTAAACTAGAGTCGGTTGATTTGATTTGAACACCATTCTCGTCAATTCTAACGCTTGAATTGTCATCATTGACATTTATGTTCACTTTAAAATCGTCTTCAGGGCAATCTTCACAAATAACACCGTCATTTATTATTTTTAAATAATGCTCTTCCATACCATTATCTAAAATGTCATTGTAATAGCTGGAGTTTCTATGAAAATTATATGTGTTGTCATCTGCATATAAGGTGCTTCCTTCAGGTAAATACAAGGTGATTTCTACTTCTTGATCGCTAAATTTATTGTCGATTTCAGTTGTTAAAAACGCATCCAATATTAACGTGTTGCCTTTCAATTCATACTTGTAATTAATGTTTTCTGCACGTTTTTTAGCTAAAAGAAAATCGCTGCCATCGGCTTGTTTTTCAATAGTTATATAGCCTAAAGAATCTCGGGTAGATTTTACAATTAAACGAATATCCGTTGAGTAAATAATTTTTTTATTGTTGTCATCGTAAGCTAATCGCGTAGAATTACCATGTCTGTTAAAGTTTTTATTATAGGTAATACTCTCTGCCATTTTCACAACCAATGTATCATTAGCTGTAATATTTAGTGTGTCCTTTTGTGATACACTCGCATCAAAAGCATGCTGTGTGGCTTGTTTAATACCAATAATAGTCAAACTAATTATGGCTACTAACCAAATTCCTAATAGGGAGAATTTCGCAATATTTCCAATAGATTTTAGGTTGTTAATTAAAATTTTAAGTCCCAAATAAAAGACGAAAAAGAAAGGAATTCCAATAGCAAAAAAGAACAACATAGATACGAGCCAAATAGGTGTGTTAGCAGCATTTGCAGCATCTAATAATTCAAATCCTGGAATATGGATAATGTCGGTTACACCAACCGTTAACAATCCAATAAGCAAGCTGATTAATGTACCAGCTCCAATAATAATTAGAATGATACCTATAAACTTGGCAATAACTTTAAAGAAGAAAACAAAGATATTCCCAATAGCATCAAAAAAACTTTGTGAGCTAGATTTAATACTATTTCCATGCTTTTGAAAATTGACATTTTTTGCGGCACCAGAAACCGAATCGGAAACTGATTTGGCCGTTCCTGACAAAGAATCGCCGACATTTTTAGCAACATCGGAAACGTTATCAAAGCCATCCTTGATTTTTTTTTCAATATTACTAATGTTGACAGGCTCACCAGTCATGGTAAGCTTGTCAGCAGTCGTTTTGGCTTCAGGAATTAAAACCCATAGTATAATGTACAAGAATACACCTGTTCCAGCACCAAATATCAAGATAATCCATAATAAGCGAATCCAGATAGTATCAATGCCAAAATAGTGTCCCAATCCCGCTGATACACCTCCAATATAGGAGTTTTCAGTATCTCTAAACAGTTTTTTATTCGGAGTCGATGTACGTTGATATTGGCTCTGTGGTTCGTCTTCAAAGATTTCATCATCAACCAAATAATCTTCTGGTTGTCCCATAATGGTAATAATATCTTCTACTTCCTTATTGCCAATAACTTGCTTATCATGTTTGATGCGCTCGCTAAATAATTCGGCAATACGCGCTTCAATATCTGAAATGATTTCAGATCGTCCTTGAGAGTCAGTAAATGAACGTTTTATAGCCTCAAGATAGCGTTGTAATTTTAGGTATGCATCTTCATCAATGTGGAAAAAGATACCTGCTAAATTTATGTTGACTGTTTTATTCATTATTTCGTGTTTTTTTGACTGGTTACTATATTAACTGCATTTTGTAATTCGTTCCAAGTTGTGGTTAATTCATTTAAAAACAACTTGCCGGTTTCGGTAAGGCCATAGTACTTTCGTGGTGGTCCAGATGTGGATTCTTCCCAACGATAATTAAGAAGTCCAGCGTTTTTAAGTCTGGTAAGCAACGGATAAATGGTTCCTTCCACGACTAGTAATTTGGCATCTTTTAAAGTTCCTAATATTTCGGCTACATAAGCGTCATCGTCTTTTAATACCGAAAGAATACAATACTCCAAAACACCTTTACGCATTTGTGCTTTTGTGTTTTCTATTTTCATATGTGTCTTTTAATTTTAATTAAGGCAAACCGCTTAAAGCGCGTTTTTCCTAATAATTTTTTTAAACTGTTCATTTTTTGATTGCTTGTCTGCCGTTAGACAGGATTGATTGATTTATTTATTGATGAAATTATAATGATTATTTTAAAAATTTAATCGTTAATGGATACTGAAATGCTTGGCCATCTCTAGCTGATAATGCTGCCTTCACTATAAAAACGAGCTCTAAAATAAACCCGATTATGGCTAAAAATCCTAATCCACCTGTTATATAAAGTAGCGGTGAAGGTTTGGTAATACTAATACGAATACTATCAAACGTATTGATATCTAAAAAATCGAAACCGCTAATCAAATTAAAAATGAAAAAAGGAATAGTTACCATGCCAATAATTAAAGCATATAATAAAATGCTCATCTGAAAATTAATAGCTTGCTTTCCATGCGCATCTACAAATTCCGATTTATCTTTATTCATAACCCATAAAACTAATGGTCCTATAAAATTTCCAAAAGGAATCAAGAATCTAGTAAAAGTGGAAAGGTGAATAAATGTGGCTAGATTTTTTTGGTGATTATCGATCATTTTTAAAAGTATATAATAGTTTCTTATGCAAATATATATCTAAAGGAAGGTATTATGCAATACAAAGTACTAAAAATTAACATAAAATTAACAAATAGGGATTCGTTTATTTTCGATATATTTATAAAAAATTACCCCCCCAAAAACGTTTTGCCCAAATAAATAAACAGGATAAAAATCGGCTAAACCTTTGCGTTTAAAGGGAATTAGCTAATTACGTGCGCATTTAAGGCTCTTCTACGAAAAGCCCAATTAGAGA
>NZ_VSKL01000007.1 GCF_008086165.1 Algorimicrobium algoritergicola
GGGGCTTTTAAATGTGGTTTAAATTTGTATTAAATCAGTTATATTTGTTGAGTAATAACTAAATAAATTAAGTGAATGAGTGTGCATTTCGTTTAAAAAAGCTGTGCATTTCGATTTTGCGATTATAAAATATATACTAAATGACTATTTCTCCTAGTAAACTCAATATGTTTCTAATGTTCAAATTGCCAGCAGCTTACTTTACAGGCGTCAGAACAAAATCATTAGATTCTGAACAATGTGTGGTAACTGTTAAGCATAGATGGATAAATCAAAACCCATTTAAATCTATGTTTTGGGCTGTTCAAGGTATGGCTGCCGAATTAACAACTGGAGCTTTGGTTATGCAAAAAATTAAAGCTAGTGGGAAAAACATTTCTATGTTGGTAGCATCAAATAATGCTAGTTTTTCGAAAAAAGCAACAGGACGCATTACATTTATTTGCAACGAAGGCCATAAGATAGATGAAGCCATAAAGCGAACTATAGAAACTGGAGAAGGACAAACTATTTGGATGCATGTAGTTGGAACTAATTCTGATAACATGGAAGTTTCACAATTTAATTTTGAATGGACTTTAAAGGTGAAACACTAATTTATAATTTCTACTCGTAATTTTTTATCTTTAACTCAACAACTCAAATATTATGAATGCACACGAAATAGATTACGCCATTTACGGCGAAGAAATGCAATATGTTGAAATAGAGCTAGACCCTCAAGAAGGCGTTGTTGCCGAAGCTGGTAGTTTTATGATGATGGATGATGGCATTAAAATGGAAACTATTTTTGGAGATGGTTCTGCTAAAAACAAAGGGTTCATGGGTTCTATATTAGGAGCTGGCAAGCGGATTCTTACAGGTGAAAGTTTATTTATGACCGCTTTCTATAATGATTTGGTGGGTAAAAAGCGCATCAGTTTTGCGTCGCCTTATCCTGGGAAAATTCTACCAATTGATTTAACGGCGTTTGGCGGTAAATTTATTTGCCAGAAAGATGCTTTTTTATGTGCAGCTAAAGGCGTTACTATTGGTATTGAATTTAGCAAGCGTTTAGGTCGCGGACTTTTTGGTGGTGAAGGTTTCATTATGCAAAAGTTAGAAGGTGATGGTATGGCATTTGTGCATGCTGGCGGAACTATGGCGAAACGTGCTTTGCAACCTGGTGAAATTCTTCGCGTGGATACAGGATGTATTGTCGGTTTTACGCAAGGTGTTGATTATGATGTGGAATTTGTTGGAGGAATTAAAAACACCATTTTTGGAGGCGAAGGTTTATTCTTTGCTAAATTACAGGGTCCTGGAACCGTTTATATTCAGTCCTTACCGTTTAGCAGGTTAGCAGGCCGTGTATTGGCATCAGCACCTCAGGGCGGCGGAAAAGATAAAGGTGAAGGTAGTATTTTAGGTGGTTTAGGAGATTTGCTAGATGGTGATAACCGGTTTTAATCTTTTCAACAGGCTATTAACAATTACCAATTAGTCGTAACGTGATGTATAATAAGAGTTAACCTGTTTTTTTAACGCAATCAAAGATTTTTTTGATGTTAAAGTTTTGTTTACGTTTAAGAAGCGATGTCTTTTTTCACTATATTTATAGAAACCAAATAAGATATTTTTGCCTATTAAAAAATCTACTTTTTAACCTAAAATTTTTAAGAAATGGCCAGAGCAATGTTCGAGTACACGAAAACTGTACTCAATAAAGTGAGTTTTGATGCAACATTATTTTGCAGAGAAGTTCAAAAAGCCCTTCAAAGATTATTACCTTATGAAATTGAAGAACTTAAGATTTATATTGAATCTTTAGTAAGGCAGAATCCAGATTTAGATCAGTGTTTAGTATACTTGAAAACATAAAATAGAAAAGCGACCTTTATTGATCGCTTTTTTTTATTTAGGAAGTGGACTAACTATATTCACATTTTGGAATTTAATGGCACCTCTAATGATGCCTGAAATAACATTATGCATGGCATCAATAATTTGCATTTTTAATTCGCTTTTATGGTAGAGTAAACTGACCTCTCTAGCAGGTGAAGGCTCATTAAAATAATGTAAATTTTGTTTGGCTGTATCACTTAAATCCAAAGTATGTAAATAGGGAAGAAGCGTCATACCCAATCCTTCATTTGAAAGTTTAATTAATGTTTCAATACTACCACTTTCTAATTGAAATTGGTCTTCATTTTGAGTTTTGAATGCTTTACATAAATTTATAACACCATCTCTAAAACAATGGCCATCTTCAAGAAGAAGCATGTCATCAATTTCTAAATCCGTTGTATTTAATTTTTGTTTATTGTGTAGTCTATGGTGTTCTGGAATATAGCCTACAAAGGGTTCAAAATATAATACGCGTTCTTTTATATACTCATTTTCCAAAGGAGTGGCCGCAATGGCAGCATCTAAATGGCCTTCCTTAATACGCGATATAATTTCGTCCGTAGTAAGCTCCTCAATTTTCAACTTTATTTTTGGGTATTTTTTTATGAACGTTTTTAAAAACATAGGTAGTAGCGTTGGCATGATGGTTGGAATAATTCCCAACCGAAATTCGCCACCAATAAATCCTTTTTCTTGATCTACAATATCCTGAATTCTGTAAGATTCATTCACAATATTTTTGGCTTGACTCACAATTTTTTTTCCAACTTCTGTTAACTCAATCGGTTTTTTACTCCTATCAAAAATAAGAACGTCTAGCTCATCTTCCAATTTCTGAATTTGCATACTCAATGTTGGTTGGGTAACAAAACATGTTTCAGCAGCTTTGGTGAAATTTTGCTGCTCGGCAACGGCCAATACGTAATAAAGTTGCGTAATTGTCATAGGTATCAATTTAGACTATAAAAATATAAAAACTATCAATAAAACTTATGCTAAAAGATACTAATTATGTCTTAAATTTGAATTGAACTTAAAATAAGAGATGATTATGAAATTAAACACAATTGGATTAAGCCAAACAAAAACTAAAGATATAGCCAAAGATTTAAATGTTTTATTAGCGAATTTTCAGGTGTATTACCAGAATTTAAGAGGTGTGCATTGGAATATTAGAGGAAAACGTTTCTTTGATTTACATGTCAAATTTGAAGAGTTGTACACAGATGCCAATGTAAAAGTTGATGAAATAGCAGAACGTATTTTAACATTAGGCGAAACACCATTACATACGTTTGATGATTATACGAAAGCAGCAAAAGTTCCAGTAGGAAAAAATGTTTCTGAAGATGAAAAAACGGTGCGTTTAATTGTTGATTCGCTTTCAGAATTACTTAAAATTGAACGTCAGATTTTAAATAAAACAGGCGAAGTTGGTGATGAAGGAACAAACTCAATGATGAGTGATTTTATAACGGAACAAGAAAAAACAGTTTGGATGCTTAAAGCATGGTTAAACGAAACTGTTTAATAATTAATTTTTGATTATTAGTAAAAGCGACCTGTACTATTAGTGCAGGTCGCTTTTTTTATAGTAGTAACATTTAAAATCGAATACTGATTTCAGTATCTTCTTTCAATTCAAATTTAGCGTCATTAAAGATTGGCGGGCCCATTAACATAGGATTGTTGGACATACCATAAGATTCCTTTGGCATGCCATTAGCTTCAAAATCCATTCGGGAATTATCATTTTCGTCATGAACAACCATAACGGCATAGTTTCCAGGTTTTAAATTTTCAAAAGAAGCAATTGCTTGACCGTCTATTACTTTAATTTTAGCACTTTGAATGCCATCCGCTTTCATAAATGTATCAGCAGTATGCAGTCCTATTAAAACATGCCCATTATTATTTAAGGGATTAACCACTTTAACTGAAATGGTATAAGTCTGTAAACTATCTTGTGCGTGAGAAATAAAAGATGTTAAGGTAAAAGCGATAATAACTGCAAGCGTTTTCATAATTGTTGGTTTTTAGATTAATACACTGTAAATATATATCAAACCGTTATGTTCTGAAAAGTAAGCTCACTGAACTGTTGTTTTTTTAGGATGGATTGTAAAATGATTAAAAAATTTATGAATATGGTCAAGCAGTTATTTTATTCGAAGCTGTAATATTTATTTATGTTGTGCTAAAAGTGAATCTATTTTTGGTCTCCAAATTGCTAAAATTTCGGCATCAGGTTCATTAGTTTTAAATATTAAATCAGTTTTAGTTTGCAGTTCTGGAAATATTCTTGCACCAATTTTTTCTAGATCTGCATATTTTGTATTTGCATCAAATTTGATTTTATTAATTTCGAAATTGAATTTCCGCGCATAAACTTCGTGCAAATCAAATATCAATTTTTGAATTTTCATTTCGGTATCTATTCCCGAATCCAATGTATCTTTAATTCCTGATTGGTTTTTGTTAAAATAAGCGCGTACAAAAGCTTTGTCAATGCTATTTGCTTTTAAATAAAGACCATAGTAGTAATGGACATTATCAATCGAATTTTCATTAGACCTTTCTTGAAAATCTGAATAGTTTAATTTAGCATTCGGTGACCAATAAATTACATGCTTTGAAAAAAAATATTCTTCAATGTCCAACCTGAAATTCCAATAGACAACAATTGTTGCAATTAGTATTGTTAATAGTATAAGAGGTTTTTTTTTCAAGATTGTTATAAATATTCCGATTAAATTAACCCACGAGCTTTAATTTCTAAATACTTATTAATGGTATTCAAGGTTAAATCTTCTGGAGCTGTTAAAATACTTTGAATGCCATGTTTCTGCAATTCGTTAATGATGAGTTTCTTCTCATAAACAAATTTTTCGGCAATGGTTTTTTCGAATATTTCAAAGGTATTGCGTGATTCTTTCTGCGTGAGTTTATCCAATTCGGTATTTTCAAAAAAGATAACAACCAATACATGATGTTTGGCTATGGCTTGTAAATACGGTAACTGCCTGTGTAAAGCATCTAAAGTTTCAAAATTGGTGTAGAGTAATAATAAGCTTCGTTGATTTAAGCTACGTTTTACATCAATATATAATCTGGAGAAATCGGATTCGGAGAAATCGGTATCTAAATTATAGAGCGTTTCCATAATTTGATTCATCTGTGATGGTCTGCGTTCAGCAACTACTTTATTATCCACTTTCCTAGAAAAGGCAAACATACCAGCTTTATCTTGTTTCTTTAAAGCCACATTACTAATAACCAACGTCGCATTTATAGCATAATCTAAAAGACTTAATCCGTTAAACGGCATTTTCATAGCACGACCTTTATCAATTACGCTGTAAATAGGTTGAGAGCGTTCATCTTGGAATTGGTTCACCATCAATTGACTCCGTTTGGCTGTCGCTTTCCAGTTTATATTCCGAATATCATCACCTTGAACATATTCTTTAATTTGCTCAAACTCCATGGTGTGACCAATTCTTCGGATTTTCTTCAATCCAAATTCGAAAATTTTATTCGAAAATGCTAAAAGCATATATTTCTTTAACTGCAGAAACGATGGGTAATTGGGTACCATAGCGTTATTTCCAAATTGAAAACGACGTGTTAATAATCCAACTGGAGACGTTACATAAACGTTCAGGTTTCCAAAATGATATTCGCCACGTTCCAAAGGACGCAAGGTATAGGTGATTTTTTTATCCGTTAGTTTATCAAGTTGGGTGTCAATTTCAAAATCGCGCTTCTGATATTGAAAGGGCATTTCGTCTATCAGTTTTAGTTTAACTTTATAATTATACGTGTTTTTCAACGTGATTTCAATCGGATTATCATCACCATTACTCAATTTTTCTGGAAGTAATCGTTTGGCTTCTAATCCATTTTGTTTGAATAACAATATGCTATCTATAAGAATAAGTACTAAAAAAGCACCAAAAAGCATGATACTTATTGGTAATAATCCCGGAAATTGATACGCCATCAGAAATAGAAATGCGAATCCCATTAAGGCTGCAAAAAACCGAAACTCTAAATAGATATGTTTAAAAATACGTTTCAATTATCTTGGTATTTCAATCGTTTCAAGAATCTGGTCCACTACTTTATCAACTGTAAAGGCTTCCATTTCACGTTCTGGTGTTAGTACTAAGCGGTGTTTTAAAACGGCTTTGGTACAGCGTTTTATATCATCTGGTGTTACAAAATCACGACCCTGAATAGCTGCATTTGCTTTGGCTGCATTTAAAATGGCAATGGATGCTCTTGGTGATGCTCCTAAATACAAATTAGCGTTATTACGCGTGCTATTAACAATGGAAGCAATGTAATGGAGTAAATGATCTTCCACTAAAATTTGTTTTATTAAGCTTTGGTATTTTATAATATCAGCTGCTTTTAAAACAGGATTTATTGTGCTAAAATCTAATTGATCTTCCCGTTTGTGGTTGTCCACTAGAATCTGAATTTCATCTTCTAATGATGGATAATCCACATTAATTTTAAATAAGAAACGGTCTAATTGGGCTTCTGGCAATCGGTAGGTTCCTTCTTGTTCAATGGGATTTTGAGTAGCAAAAACCAAGAAAGGCGGTTCCATAATAAATTGATTATTATCAATAGTTATTTGGCGTTCTGCCATGACCTCAAATAAAGCGGCTTGTGTTTTTGCTGGTGCTCTGTTAATTTCATCAATTAAAATAATATTGGAAAAAATAGGACCTTTTTTATATTCAAATTCGCTCGTTTTCACATTAAAAATGGAGGTTCCTAAAATATCACTCGGCATTAAATCTGGTGTAAATTGAATACGGCTAAAATCCACATCCAAGGTACGTGCTAAAAGTTTGGCTGTAACTGTTTTTGCAACACCTGGAACACCTTCAATAAGTGTGTGGCCATTAGATAAAATGGAAATGATAAGCAATTCTATCATTTCATTTTGACCAACGATAATTTTACCAATCTCCGTTTTAATACTTTCTACATGCGCTTGTAAAGGCTTGAGGTCAATTCTATTGGTGAAGCTTAAATCTTCGCTTTCGTGCTGGTTCGTATCTTCCATTATATAGTGTTTTTTGTAAAATGTTCTATTTGTTTGTTAAGGGCAATGAGCTCTTTTTCAGTATGGTTATTTTTCGATTTTAAAAACGTAATTAAATCGATTAATGATTTAGTGTCTTGAACCGTATTTGATGATTTAACAGCGAGTTTCTGAATAAAACGCTCGCTAAATTCATTGGTTTCTAAATAGTATGCGGTTCGTATGAATTCTAAAAAATACGTGATTTTTTTATGAATGATATTCGAATAATCACCATGTTGGTAGTATAAATCGCCAATGGTTTGGGTAAACTCAACCGTAGAATTTTTTAAGGGTTCTACAACTGGAATAATACGCTGGGTTCGTTTTCCTTTGAAAATTACAAAGATGATTAAGCCTAATAAACTTATATAGAATGTCCATTTTAAAGCAGGACTACTCAAAATAAAACGCAATGGACTTTTAATAACTTTGCGTCCGCTTTTGTAATAGTTATCCCAAAGGATGCTATTATTTTTAGGCAAAAATGATAAAACGGTTGCTGCATAATCTGCTTTATCATTTAATAAATGATAGTTTGTAAAGGCAAACGGATTGCTATGAACATAAAAGGCTCCACCATTATCACCAAAAGGCGTTTTCGTAAAATTAACTTCCTTCCTTATCTTATTTTCATCAATCATATAACCTAAAACGGTTGCTGTAGATGTATCTATGGAGGTGAAGAAGCTGTTTTCAATAACATCATCAAACAGACGTTCGTTAGCTTTTAATGTTTTATTAGTGAATATAGATTTGGAAGGATCCTTGAAAAATCCATCATAATCGCGATCTATTTCTATGTTTAGCGAATCGGCAAATGCTCCGTAAACATAGTTGGTACTAATAAAAACGGTATTCCCATTTTCAACAAATTCTAAAAGGGCATTGGAACCTTCTTCCTCAACATTAATATAATCGTTAATAAGAATGAGTGTGGTGTTTGTCGCGTTTGGAAAATCTTTCAATCGTTCATACAGACTTTCATCAGATGTTTCTATAGTATTGGATGTAAACGGTTCCAATTCATTATAAAGCACGTAGCAACCCAAAGGAATTTTATCGGCAGCGGAGTAGGAGTTTCGCCAATTCAATGGTTTTGGTTTTGTGACTTCAGCTATCATTAACAACACGATAATGGCGCCAATGCTATATAAAGCTATTTTTGAGCGTTTATCCATTTATGCGTTTATTTAAGGTTGAAAAATCGTCTTGATTTCTATTGAAAGCTTGCTCGTCTATGGCAAATTCGCCATACCAAACGTAATCATAGATGTAGGAAATTCGTTTAAATAATTGTTTGATACCATCATCTGAAATTTCATTAAGATAGTCTGAATTGGTTTTGTCATAATGCCAATCGATGATGTTTTTGTTCGTTAAGTTTTTAAGTGATTTTAGATATAAATAACGCGTTGCCAAACGATAATTGCTCTCTTTTAACGCTGTTTTTATCAAGTTTTCAAAATCAACCTGTTGGATGTCTTCTTCAATATAACCAAAATTATCAATGGTTTTTTCTTCCGTTTTAAATACGGAACTCATTGGTGATTGTAATAAAAACTTAATAAATAAATACAGAGCTCCAGCAGCTAAAAGGCCGTAAACAATGTATTCCAAGGTTTCATAATCTACAAAGTCTATGTCAATCCCGAATATATCACCTAACCAATTAAAAAATTTCCGAAGCAATTGTTGTAATAAATTAACACCGCCTGTATCATTGATATTGTAATTAAAATCATTTCCGGAATAGCGATCAAGAATGCCTTCTTTAAAATAGGTAACCGTGATATCTGTAGAATCTTCCTGAATTTTATTTTGAGCAACAGAAACCGCATGCTTTATAAAAAACAAGCCTGAAGCCGCTAAAGTGATATGTCTGTTTGGTTTATTCATTCACACCTATTTGTTCAATGCGTTCGCGTAAAAACGTGTTATGACGCTCTTCATGTAAATTAAAGAACAATACACCATAAGCTACTTGTGAAAGGGCTTGCGAGAAAATAAAAGCTAAAATAAACATGGTGAAACCCAGTGTAAAAACAATAGTTGCAAAGTTACTTGTTAAAAAATCGACTTCACTTTCAATAGAAAAATAGGTGTAAAAACCAATAATGAATCCTGGAATGGATAGGATTAAAAACGTTAGCATTAGATTTAGAATTCCAATTACCAATCCGAAGAAAACCACACGAATAAAATTAGAAAACGTGAAAGACCAACCTTCAGATAATGCTTCGCCAACCGATTTATTAGTACTGAAAATAGACATAAATGATAAACCAAAAAGGGCGCTTATTGTAAAACTGATGGCATATTGTGCTAACATGCCTAATAACGGGATGAACGCCAAAACAAGTGAGACCACAAAGTAACCGATGTACATGGCAATGCCAATGAGAATGAATAGGATGATGGTTCCTAAATTCTTTTTAATGGCAGACCATATGTTTGCCGATTTCACGTCGCCTTCATGCTTTACATATTCCGTCATATAAGCGCTAGAAAAACTGTAATTTAAAACGGCCGTAACAAATAAAATAACAACCAAGAGCAATCCGCCAACTATTAAATACCAATCATTATCCATGCTGGTTTCCATGCCAAATCTGAAATCACGACTCGCCAAGCCCATAAATCCGGTTACTAACAGATAAGATCCAATTAGCGTTAATATGATACTAATGGCATTGTAACGCAAGTAAAGGTTGGTATAATGTTTAAAGTTTAGTTTTAAAAACTGGAAATAGTTATTGACAATATCGCCAAAGGTATTTCGCGTACGAAGTTCTAAATATGGTTTTTCCACACGGTAGGTTTTATAGATTTAAGGCCATTTTTTTATTCAATTTAATCGGGTAAATTATATAATAAAATACAATTAAGGTTAAAGATGCGAGGATAATTCCATAAGCTAAAACAGGATGCATTTGTTCGCCAAAGCGGGTTATAAACCCTTCAATAAAACCAGCTACAATAAAAAAGGGAATGGTGCTGACTACTATTTTTAAGCCATCTTTTGCGCCTTTCATAAAGGCAACGCGTCTGGAATATGTTTTAGGAAATAAAAAGCTATTTCCCATTACCAAACCAGCGCAACCAGCAATAACAATTACCGAAATTTCAATAGTACCATGAAGCCAAACAGTTGATGTTTTTTCTAAAATGCCATAATTATAGAAAAACGTAATAAAAGCGCCCAACATGATGCCATTACTAAACAAAATATAAATGGTGCCAACGCTAAAAACGACACCTGCGGCAAATGCAAAAATAGCCACACGTATATTGTTTATGGTAATTCCGAGAAAGGTCCCCATTTGACTTCCGCTTTTATAAACAGCCATAGGTTCTCCTTTTTCAATATTTTCAATGGTCATATTTACATAAGCATCTCCCAAAATTAAACGCACAAAACTATCATCATTTAAAGTAGAAACGATACCAATTAAAACGGCAGACATAAAAATAAGAAATGAATACAGTAAGGTTTTGTGATAGGCTTTAAAAAACAGCGGAAATTCATATTTCCAAAAGGAAACGATTTTATTTTTCGACTCTCTTTTGGTGATGTAAATTTTCTGATGCGCCTCTGAAGCCAACGAATTTAAATACAAAAGCGTCTTACTATCAGCATAGTAAGTCTGTGCATAAGAGAGGTCGTTAGTAAGTTGAATATAGTATGAAGCTAAATCGTCTGGATTTATTTTAACATTATTGTGTAATGCCTTTTCAAATACCAGCCATTTTTCCTTATTTTGCTTCACGAATGATGCTTCGCGCATAGACTATTTAAAATTTAAACGAATATACATTTCCATGAGCAATATAGCAATTAACACAGCCCAAAATGTCAATTTAGATTACAAACTAATTGGTGTTGGCGAACGTTTTGTCGCTTTTTTAATTGATGGCTTGATTTTAATTGCCTACATGACCATCATGGAAAACTTGGTAGCTGTTTCTGAAATATTTGATACAGATAGCTGGACCCGTCGTGGATTTCTAGGTTTGTTAACGCTTCCTGCTTTGTTCTATTCTTTACTTTGCCATGTGCTTTTTAGTGGGCAAACCATTGGTAAAATGATTATGAAGATAAAAGTGGTTCGTTTTGATGGTGCACCAACCCAATGGTATAATTTATTAGTACGTTGGATGCTTCGTATTATTGATATTTGGATGTTTTTTGCTTCTATTGGCGTAATGAGCATTTTATTGTCCGATAGAAAGCAACGTGTTGGTGATTCAGCAGCTGGAACCGTGGTTATTAGTGTGAAACAAAAACATAAAATCACCAGTACCATTCTTGAAGAAATAACAGACGATTATGAGCCTGTATTTAATAATGTAACATTGTTGAGTGATAAGGACGTTCGGATTATTAAAGAAGCCTTTTTAATTTCCAAACGTAATAATGATTTCAAAACCTTAACAATTATACGAAATAAGATTTGTGGCTTGCTGCAAATAGAATCGGATATGTTTGATAAAGAGTTTATTGATACCATTTTAAAGGATTATAATTATTACACTCAAAATATGTAAGCAGAGAACCAATTTCTTGCAAAGAAATTGAGTGAATCGCTTACACCGTTTTTAAAACGGTGTCTATCTTAATTGAGCTAATGCTAAATCAACTATCAAAAATATAATTGTGTGAAATGTTTTGGCCTTTTTCATAATGGTATTTCATGTTAATACTTTTGAATCCGTTGTATTAATTAAAAAAAAGTTGATTCCTGCTTCATAACGTACTTTACAACCACGCAAAATAAGCCTGAAAAATAGTAGGTCTTCCGTTTCACTAAATAGCTTTCATTCTATACCTTTGCTTGCATTTTAAACTAATCAGTAACAGTCATGTTTTACGCAATAGATATTTTAGGAACCATAGCATTTGCTATTTCAGGTGTGTTAGTCGCTTTAAGTAAGCGCATGGACGTATTTGGAATTTTAATCATTGCTACGGTTACAGCTGTTGGTGGTGGAACACTTCGTGATGTTTTAATTGGTGAAACGCCAGTGAGTTGGATGCTTAATTTGAATTATATCTACGTTATTTTAGCCAGTACTGTATTGACTATTATTTTTAAAAATAAAATTGATTACCTCCGAAAATCCCTGTTTCTTTTTGACACTATTGGAATTGGTTTGTACACAGTTGTTGGTGTAGAAAAAGGAATTTCAGCCGGATTAGACCCTATTATATGTATTGCATTGGGAACTATGTCTGCTTGTTTTGGTGGTGTAATTCGTGATATTTTGTGTAATGAGATTCCTGTAATTTTCAGAAAAGAAATTTATGCAACGGCCTGTATTTTAGGAGGTCTTACGTATTTTTTAATCCGTAAATTGCCTATAGATGATAACGTTGTTTTTATTATTGCCGGTTTAGTGGTTATCACGATCAGATTACTTGCCGTCCGATTTAAAGTTAGTTTACCAACGCTTTATAAATAGAAGACGTTTATTTAATGATCTCCACTTTCTTAATGTATACGTTTCTTAAAGGCCAATCGCCATCGTCGGTTTTTTGAGCTGCAATTTCATCAACCACATCCATACCAGAAATAACTTCGCCAAAAATGGTGTAATCGCCATCCAAATGATAGGCGCCATCTTTGTTTTGGACAATGAAAAACTCAAAAGGCGATGCTAATTTATAGGCATCTTCAATCTCGCTACTTGGCATACTCACAATACCTCTATGGTGTTTAAAACCACGTTTGGTATCAGGTGGAAGTAGATAGCGACCAATATCACCTCGTTTTCGTTTTATTTTTGGATCGTCAGTATTTCCAGCTTGTATGATGAAGTTATCTATCACACGGTAAAATTGTGTACCATTAAAATAACCGCGTTTGGTTAAGTAGACGAAATTTGCACGATGAAACTTAATTTTATCAAATAATAAGATATCAATATTTCCAAATTTGGTTGTTATTCTAACTTTATTTTCCGGATTGTTCTTTTCGTATTCTAAAAAGAATTCCATGGCATTTTCATCCGTTAGGAAAGGGAATTCAGGGATTTCTATTTCCGCACTATCTAATTTTTCAGATGGTTTTTTAACAGTTTTTGTCGTTTTAGGAGTCGGTTCTTTTGGTTTTGATTGTTTATCTTCACAACCAAGAAAAAAAATAAAAGCGACTAACATAAGAATACGAATCATAGATGAAATTTGATGAATTTTTACAATCGGTATCAAAAATAGAAAATATACAACTGCCAGCCGAATCTTCACAATTTAAAATGTCGCCACCTTTTAGAGAGCAGCTCCAAGCGCAGCAAAAAAATGCCATTAAAAATGCTAAAAATGCTGGAGTTGTTGCCTTGTTTTACCCTGATCAAGAACATGAAACCAAATTAGTCTTAATTCTTCGGAAAACATATAAAGGAGTGCACTCTGCCCAAGTAGGCTTTCCTGGTGGAAAAGTGGAAAAAACGGATGCGACTATAAAAGATGCTGCTATTCGCGAAACTTGGGAAGAAGTTGGCGTGCCAGAGACGGAAATAGAAATTTTATGTGCCATGACCAAGGTATATATTCCACCAAGTAATTTTTTTGTTTATCCGTTTATAGGAATTTCTCGATGTACGCCTAAATTTGTTAAACAGGATACGGAAGTTGAAGATATTATAGAAGTGACTTTACAAGATTTTATCAGTGATTCTAGTGTTGTAACTAAAACGGTATCAACTTCCTATAGTGTTCAGGTGGATGTTCCAGCATTTCAATTAAACAATCATATTGTTTGGGGAGCAACAGCCATGATGTTGAGCGAAATAAAAGACTTGTTAAAAGAACTGCTGTAAACGGACAGTTTTATTACATTTGTAATCTTAAATCAGTTTTAAATTATACGTATGGGATTGTTTAAACAAAATCCTTTTGGTCATTATCTCATTCTAAAAAAATGGGTAATCAGAATTCTAGGCGGTCTAACACATAGACGCTTTAGAGGTTTTAATGAACTTAAAATTGAAGGATCTGAAATTATAAGAAATCTGCCAGATCATAACGTGCTGTTCATATCTAATCATCAAACCTATTTTGCAGATGTGGTTGCCATGTTTCATGTCTTTAACGCGAGTTTGAGTGATCGAGACGATTCTATTAAAAATGTAGGTTATTTATGGAATCCGAAAATGAACATTTATTATGTAGCAGCTAAAGAAACCATGAAATCTGGTTTACTCCCTAAAATAATGGCTTATGCAGGTTCTATTAGTATTGAGCGGACTTGGCGAGCAAAAGGGGAAGATGTTAATCGCCAAGTAAAAATGAGCGATATTTCAGCTATCAAAACAGCTTTAGATGATGGTTGGGTTATTACATTTCCTCAAGGTACTACAACACCTTTTAAACCTATTAGAAAAGGAACGGCACATATTATTAAGCATTACAAACCGGTTGTTGTGCCTATAGTTATTGATGGTTTTAGGCGTTCGTTTGATAAAAAAGGACTACGTGTTAAGAAGAAAAATATTTTGCAATCTTTAGAAATTAAAGAGCCATTACAGATTGATTACGAAAATGACTCTATTGCTGAAATAGTTGAAAAAATTGAATATGCTATTGAGCAACATCCTTCCTTTTTAAAAGTGATTCCACAGGATGTTTTAGAAGCTGAAGAAGCTTTAAATGAAATGCGAAAATGGCGACCTAATAATCCTTAATTTTATAAATCTAATTTTTTTAGCTCCGTATAGTTCTTATTCAAATTACGTAATAAAATACCATAAACTAACCAATAAAATAGAAGTAAGGTAAGTATAACAACAACTAAAAGAGCTATTACAGTTAATGTAAAAATGGTGTAAAACTTAAACGTTTCTCCACTTGCTGCTGCGCTGTTTGCAAGATTTATAAGTTCTTGATCTTGGTCAAATTCTACAAATAGTACAATTACAACGGATAGTATTAAGTATAAGAGATTAAAAGCGACGTAGCGTTTTACCGTTTGACGCGTTTTTAAAATATTTTCCATGAGTTTTTTTGCACTATCCGTAACAGAAATAGTTCGGTAGTTTTTAAAAAACATGACGAAAAAATAAGCTAGAATAATATAACCAAATACGGTCAGTGGTATAATAACATAATCAGCGTCATAGCTGTTGTAGCGCTCCATGCCTTTGCTGTCTTTTAATGCAAACGATATAACCAGCCAGAAAATAAATTCTAACAGACTAATGATAAATATCCATTTTACAATGGATGACGACCTTTTTAAAATCATTTTATAAATATCATTATAAGACAATTTTGGATACGCATTGTTATCCTTATTCCAGTCCTTTTTTAATAATTCTAATTCATCCATAGGGTTACGGATTTAAAATGGTTTTAAGCTTTGTTTTTATGCGATTCATTTTTACACGTGCATTTACTTCGCTAATTCCCATGGTTTCACTTATTTCTTTGTAATTTTTTTCTTCTAAATATAAAAACACCAATGCTTTTTCAATATCATTTAATTCTTTAACAGCATTGTATAGTAGTTTTAATTGTTGCTCTTCCGTATCATCATATTCTTCGGCTTTAATTTTGAATTCAATGCTATCAAACTCTTGTGTCTTTATGCGGCGTTTCTTCTTCCTGTAAAGCGTTATAGCGGTGTTCAACGCGACACGATACATCCAAGTACTGAACTTTGAGTCACCACGAAATTTTGGAAAAGCTTTCCAAAGTTGTATGGTTATCTCTTGAAACAGATCATTATGTGCATCTTGGTTATTGGTGTAGAGTCTACACACTTTATGCACAATGTTTTGATTTGCTTCAAGCTGTTCAACAAAATTATGTTCTAATGATTGGCTCAAATTGATGGTTTAGTACTGTATAAGTAGCATAATTATTAAAAAGTTACAGGGAATACAAATATTATTCAAAAATAGCCATTTAAATTGTTAAGGTTTATATTTGTATATCTGAAACGTATCCATTTAATTTATGAATATTCCTGAATCTAATCTTCCAAGGATAGTGGTTGTTGGTGGTGGATTTGCTGGTGTTAATCTAGTCAAATCCTTAAAAAACAAACCCGTGCAAGTTGTTTTAATAGACAAAAGAAACTATCATACTTTTCAACCGCTATTATACCAAGTGTCAAGTTCGGGTTTAGAGCCTGATTCCATTGCTTATCCCCTTCGAAAAATTATCAAATCTTCTCAAAATATCTTTTTTAGGTTGGCAGAAGTCCAGACAATAGATGCGCAAACGAATACGATTCAAACATCAATTGGCGATTTAACGTTTGATTATTTGGTGTTAGCTACAGGAACAAAAACCAATTATTTTGGGAATAAAGATGTTGAAACCTATAGTATGCCAATGAAAACGGTTCCACAGGCTTTAAATATTAGAAGTTTAATACTTCAGAATTTAGAAAAAGCAACCATAGCAAAAACGGTTGAAGAGCGTCATGCTTTTTTAAACTTTGTAATAGTAGGAGGTGGACCAACAGGCGTAGAATTGGCTGGAGCTATTGCCGAATTAAAGAATAATATTGTTCCTAAAGATTATCATGATTTGAATGCGAATGATATGCATATTCACCTTCTTGAAGGCGGTGATCGATTATTACCGCCAATGAGTTCACATGCATCCAAAAAAGCGGCTGAATTTCTAAATAAACTAGGCGTTAATATTCATTGCAATACGTTTGTTAAAAATTATGATGGAAAAAAAGTGGAAACAAATACAGATTTGGAATTAGAATCCGAGACCTTAATTTGGGCTGCAGGTGTTACCGGAAATCCAGTGAAAGGATTGGCTTCTGAAGCGCTTTTCGAGAAGCTAAATCGGTACCGCGTAAATGAGTATAATCAGGTGGAAAATTACCCTCATATTTTTGCGCTTGGAGACATTGCTTATATGGAAACGGAAGCCTATCCAAAAGGGCATCCGCAAGTAGCACAACCAGCTATTCAACAAGGTCAATTATTTGCTAAAAATATTGTAAAATTAATAGCCAATAAACCTATGAAAAAATTCAAATATAAGGATAAAGGTTCCATGGCAACTATAGGAAGAAATAAAGCTGTTGTGGATTTAGGGTCTTTAAAATTTTCTGGATTTCTAGCTTGGTTTGTTTGGATGTTTATTCACCTGATGGCTTTGGTTGGATTTAGAAATAGAGTCGTAGTTTTCTTCAATTGGAGCTATAATTATATCAATTTTGACAAAGCAGCACGCTTAATTATTAGACCTTTCAACAAGTTAAATAAATAGTTTAATAAGATGTAATTAAGTAGTTGGTTAATATTGCTTTGGGTATTTGCTATAAGAAAAATCTATTGCGCTTTTAGGAGTCCAAAAACAATACAAAGCTGTGCAAAAGCGTATGTAAACATAATACTTATATTCGAAAAAGGCAAGGGCTCATAAAATTTATTTAAAGCGAGTAAACTGTCAGAGACCATAAATAAAATAGCCCCTACAAATACTAAAATATAGCTACCATTTGGTACTTCACCTCTCCGTAAATATGCCGTTGTTCCCATGGTTAAAATGACTAGCATGTACACAATAACAGGAATTATCATGTCGCCTAAATTGTTCTTCAAAAGGTAAAAAAGTAGTCCGCCATAAACGAGTAAAATAACACTAAAAAGATAGGGTTTTTTATCAGCGTTTCTTCGCTTTAAAAACACCAAAATATAGAGGACATGGGCTGTTAAAAATGCGACTAAACCTACCGTAAAAAAGTGTTCAGATTTGTCTACAAACATCAATAAAATATCACCCAATAATGAGAAGATTAAAGCACCAAAAGTAAGCTGTTTTATTTTGGTTGAGATAGATGAATTTTGTTTGTAATAAAAGAAAATTAACGAAACTAATAAAGCGGGCTTTGCAAAATAATGTAAGAATGGATAGGACATTCCAGTTTGAATTTCTGCCATCAATATGAAACAAAAAAGGATAATAAATGATTTTTCAAGTTTGGTAAATTTCATATAGCAGGCAATTTAAAGTGTAAATTAGAGGTGTTTATAATTAGATTTTTTTAGTGTGAACTGTCTTCTTTTAGCAAAAGCGTATAAAGTTTATCTCTGGAATAATTATTACCCTTGCCTGTACTTAATGCTTTTTGATATGCTGAAACGGCTTTATCTTTTTCATTCACTTCCACATAATAATCACCTAAAGAGTCGTAAACATTGGAGTTTTCTGGATAATTCTTAACATTTAACTTAAAGAAGGCTTCAGCTTTATCATAAAGTTTTCGCCTTAAACACCCATAACCAAATTGATTTACCAAAGATTCTGGGGGTAGAATGGTATAATCCATTTTATTTGATACTAATTGATAATGATTTTTAAGCGTTTTGATTACGGTACTTTCTTTAACTTCTGGATTTATAATTAATGGTATAAAACTTTTATCCAAATCATACCATGAAAAAATATAGCGTAAGGCATCATAGGTAGCTATAAAAGGTAAGGTGCCATGACTTTCGTTAGGATAATAGTTGGAATTGAAATCAATTTGTGATGAAGATTCTGGAACAACCTGATTCGTAAACTCTAAAATATCCCGAATATGCTGTGTTTGCTTGGTGGTATCTTGTTCTACTGTATTTAATGTCATTCCGGCCGGCATGGAATTAGCTATGCCTACATACAGGATTTCATTGGAAAGTTTTTTATTGTTTAAAATCATTTTTGCTTCTTCCAACATTGCCGAATCAGACCACCATAAGCTAGGGTCTAAAGCTATATAACTATTAAAAAGTTCTGGACGTTTTAGCATGGTGTTAATCACTGTTAAGCCCCCTAAAGAGTGACCAATATAAAGTCTGTAAGGTTTTGTTTGGTATGTTTTATCAACAAAGGGAATTAGTTCTTTTTGCAAGAATTCCATAAAAGCTTCGCCACCACCTGATGTATTTGGACCATTTTCGCGGTTTCCATGTTTGGGTGTTAAATCGCGCAATCTATCCGTGTTAAGTATGCCAACAACAATCATTTTTGGTAAAACAGAATTGCTTTTAGTACTTAACTCTTGAATGGTTCCAACTACAGATGTAAAATGGGTATCACCATCAAGTAGGTAAACCACAGGAAAGCCATCATCAGTATCTGAACCTGATTCTGGAACGTGAACCCAAATTGTCCGTTTTTCATTTAATATGGTTGATTCAATGGTATGGGAAACACCAATGTTTATCATGTCTTCTTGTGTAGTTTGTGCGCTATTCTTATTAGGGATGGATAGAATAAATAAGGTAAATAAGGGCAGAAATAGATTGGTTCTGCTTGGTATTTGTGGTAAAAATCTCATTAGACGGTTAATCATATCCACTAAAGTAGCATTTTATTATTAGTATTAGATGCATTTTACATTTCAGCTATTAAAAATTACAATTGAGTAGGTATCTTTTTTAAAATTTTATAAGTAAGATCATATTTGTTGTATCAAAAATGAAACACGACCAATATGAAAACCATATTCATCATTATTCTAACTTTAATATCCAATTCAGCTTTTTCGCAAGTTGAAATAACGGGGACTGTTTTAGACTCTAAAAACAATCCCATTGAAGGAGCTAATGTTTACATAGAAGGCAGCTATGATGGTGCAACATCAAATGCTTTGGGTGAATTTCAATTTCAAACTTCAGAAACTGATTTGCAAACATTAATTGTGTCATTTCTTTCTTATGAAACTTATAAACTAGAAGCAGATGTATCGGTATTTTCAAATATTACCATTAAATTACGAGAAGACGTTAATGCCTTAGATACAGTTGTTATTTCGGCAGGTACATTTGAAGCGGGAGATGCTAGCAAAGTGTCCGTTTTAAAACCACTGGATGTAGTAACAACGGCAAGCGCAGTAGGTGATTTTGTTGGAGCTTTGCAAACATTGCCAGGAACTTCTACTGTAGCAGAAGATGGTCGCTTATTCGTGCGTGGAGGTGATGCCAATGAAACACAAATATTTATTGATGGTATTCGTGTGTTCACACCATATACGCCAACTACAAATAATATTCCTACACGTGGCAGATATTCACCGTTTCTATTTGATGGTATCACCTTTTCAACAGGTGGTTACTCTGCCGAATACGGCCAAGCCTTATCAAGTGTACTTCTTTTAAACACAATAAATGAACCAGATCAGAATAAAACAGATATAGGAATCATGAGTGTTGGAGGCTCTTTAGGGCATACCAAAAAATGGAAAAAGAGTTCCTTGAGTATTAATGGATCCTACATTAATTTGGCACCTTATACTGCTTTATTTCCCGATAGAAATGAATGGGATAAACCATTTAATGGTGGTTCGGGTGAAGCTGTTTTTAGGCGTCAGTTTAATTTAGGTATACTTAAAGTTTATACCGCATTTGAATCAGGTGGTTTTGCCCTAACACAAGAAGACATCAATGTTCCAGAAGGTGTTTACTATAAACTAAAAAACAACAACCTCTATTTCAATGGTTCGTATCGAGGTATGCTTTCTGATAATTGGACAGTTTTTGGAGGATTGAGTTACACATATTCCAATAATGATATTCAAGTATTTTCAGATAATATTAATGATACTGAAAATGCTGTTCATGCAAAATTTAAATTGAAACGGCGTTTTAGCAATCGCTTTAAAGTTCAGGTAGGTGCTGAATATTTTTCAACAGATTTTAATGAGAAATATGAAAGTCCTTTAACGGAAAAACTATCCTATGGATTTAAAAATAATATTTCTGCAGCCTTCACGGAAGCGGATGTTATATTTTCAAAAAAATTCGCTTTAAAAGGTGGTTTGAGATTAGAATATAGTGCGCTGTTCAATGAAGTTACGGTATCTCCTCGTTTATCATTGGCTTATAAAACATCTAAAAACAGTCAAGTATCTCTGGCTTATGGTAATTTTTACCAGAATCCTGATAGTAGTATTTTAAAATTTGAACACGATTTACAAGCTCAAAAAACCACGCATTATATATTGAATTACCAATTAAATCGTGATGGTCAAATTTTTAGAGCAGAGGCTTTTTATAAAGATTATAGTAATCTAATTAAATACGACACGGAGTTTGCCAGATTTAATAGTGATTTTAATAATCAGGGCTTCGCTTATGCCAAAGGAATCGATTTATTTTGGCGTGATAACAAAAGCTTAAAAAACATTGACTATTGGGTAAGTTATAGCTTTTTAGATAGCGAGCGCGACTATTTAAATTACGCAGAAACCGCTACACCTAATTTTGCAAATACTCATAATCTTTCTATAGTAGGGAAATATTGGGTTGAAAACTGGAAAAGTCAGATTGGTTTAAGCTATAATTTTGCCTCTGGACGTACTTACACAGACCCATACCTTGACGGGTTTTTAAATCAGAAAACAAAAAGCTATAACAGTTTAAGCTTGAATTGGGCATATTTAGTAACACCACAAAAAATACTGTATGTATCCGTAAACAATGCATTGGGTTTTAATAATATTAATGGGTATCAGTTTGCCAATTCGCCAGATGTTAATGGAAACTTTGCAAGTCGTGCTTTAAAACCTGCAGCGGATCAGTTTTTCTTTATTGGGTTTTTCTGGACTATTAGTGAGAAAGGCACGGATAATCAATTAAATAATTTATAACTCAAAGTTATTTAACTATTTGATAAGCAGTCTAAAACATGATTTAAGTCATAGTTTTTTAAAGGTATTTTGAGTAATTTAATTTCAGTTTAACTCTAGAAATTATGGAACTCAAAAAAAATCCGAATTTAGAAATTGGTCGCAATAGCGCTATCTATTTTGCTGTTGGTCTCAATATCATGCTGTTTTTTACGTGGCGTGGATTGGAATATCGCACGTACGACCAACGAGACATTAATCAAGAACTCTTGATTTTTACCGATGAGATTGAAGACGACATTCCTATTACCAATCTTGAAGCAACACCACCACCACCACCACCTGCATCTGCGGCAATTCCAGAAGTTATTACCATAGTGGAAGATACCGAAGAGATTGAAGAAACAATAATAGAAAGCTCGGAGTCTGGTCAGGAAGATCGTATTGAAGAGCGAGAAATAGCCATTGAAGAGGTATTCGTGGAAGAGGTTGAAGAAGAGGTTTCTGTGCCTTTTTCAGTTGTAGAAGACGTGCCTATATTTCCTGGTTGTACTGGTGATAATTTGGAGTTGCGTAACTGCTTTAGTGCGAAAATTACCGAACACATCCAGAAACACTTCAAATATCCAGAATCAGCTCTAGATTTAGGAATTCATGGTAAAGTGTATGTCATGTTTATTATTGATTCCCAAGGTCGTGTAAGTAATATAAGATCGCGTGGTCCAGATCCGCAATTAGAGAAAGAAGCAGAACGCATAATAGGTTTATTGCCAGTTATGCAGCCAGGAAAACAACGCGGAAAACCTGTAAAAGTACCGTATAGTATTCCGATAAATTTTAAAATTGAATAACCTTACTGGATATTTTATAATTTTAGCAACCGTATTAAATTGATTCATGTATCAATTAGTACGGTTTCTTGTTTTTATTAGGATTTGTGAGTAGTTTGGGGTTTAAAAACAATTCATCCACAAAATCTGACAGTTGAGAGGTTTGCTTTTTGTAAAACCTTATTTCTGATGCATATTTGTACTATCAAATTAAAACACAATCTTATGAAATCACTTATAATAACGTTTATTCTTTTAATGGGCGTTGCTGCACAAGGGCAAACTAATTTTGAAAAAGGTATGACAAAGGCTTTTTCTATGTGGCAGTCTGATAATATGAATGGTGCGGAACAACTTTTTGAGCGCATTGCAGATGCTGAACCAGATGAATGGCTTCCAAGCTATTATATTGCGCAAATCAATAGTTTAAAAAGTTGGACAGAAAAGGATGTAAGCGTATTGACATCTCAATTAGAGAAAGCTCAAAATTATATAGATATGGCCAAAGCTATCGATCCAAATAATGCCGAAATTTTAGTTATGCAAGCCCAAATTTATACCAATTGGGTGGCTTTTGATGGTGCTATATATGGCATGAAATACAGCTCCATAATAAATGAACTTTATAAGCAAGCGTATAAACTGGATCCAGAAAACCCAAGAGTGGTCCTTAATAAAGCAGAATGGGAAATGGGAAGCGCCAAATTTTTTGGCAAAGACACCAAGCCTTACTGTGAAGACATTGCCCGAGCCATAGAACTTTGTGTTACCTTTAAACCAGCTTCAGATTTTCATCCAAATTGGGGAAAAGAACGTGCCGAACAGGTATTGGCTAACTGCAAATAATCTATAATAACAACAACTCACGAAACCATGAATAGATTAATGAAAAATATAGTACTCACTATTGGTATAGGTATTTTGGTTTTCTTGATAGGTAATGCATTATCTCGTGGCTTTGAGTTTGAGAGTTTTAATGACTTTCTTGTGAACTTCATGTTTTATCAGTTGTATGCTTTTATTCTAGGGTTTTCTAACATGTATTTTTTTGGATACTTAGGGAAACTCAATTGGAAAGATGATGAAAGTTTCAAACGAATACTTGTAGGTATCGTTGGCTCTGTCATGATTACACTTTTTGGCTTGTTTCTATTACATATGTTTGAAGCTTTAGCTCTGGACGGTAAAAGCTTTGAAACCTTTATTGCTAATGAATCTTATAGGAGTTATACCTTCGGTTTATGGATTACATTAACCATTGTAATAACGTTTCATGCGGTTTATTTTTATAAGCAATCCCAAGAAAAAAAGGTTAAAGAATCACAACTAGTAGCACAAACCCAAACGGCTAAATTTGATGCACTTAAAAACCAATTAGATCCTCATTTTCTATTTAATAGTCTGAATGTATTATCTAGTTTAATTGAAGAAAATCCAGATAATGCACAACAATTTACGACGTCTTTATCAAAAATATACCGCTATGTTTTAGAGCAGAAAAACAAAGATTTGGTATCCGTTGATGCGGAATTGGAGTTTGCTAGAACCTATATGCTGCTATTAAAAATGCGCTTTGAAGACAGTATTATTTTTGATATTCCAAATCAGGCTTCAAATCCAGACAGCAAAGTGGTGCCATTAGCGCTTCAGTTGCTATTGGAAAATGCCGTAAAACATAATATGGTTACTCCAAGTAAGCCTTTACATATAAAAATCTACGAACACCAAGGTAATCTGGTAGTCGAGAATAATTTACAAACCAAACAAGTATTAAAAAAGAGTAGTGGTGTAGGGTTGAGTAATATAACGGAACGCTATAAGCTATTAACAACTAAAAAAGTTTCAATTAACCAACAAGCATCGGTTTTTAAAGTATCAATTCCAATGCTGACAAAACAAATAACAATTATGGAACCACAAGAAATTACCAATAAAGAAGAAGCCTATTATCGAGCTAAAAAGCAAGTAGAAGAAATAAAAGGGTTTTATGGAAACCTTATATCTTACTGTCTCGTTATTCCTTTTTTAATTTTTTTAAATTATAGGACATCTTGGGAGTTTCAATGGTTTTGGTTTCCTATGTTAGGTTGGGGAATGGGTATTGTATTTCATGCTTTTGCTGTGTTTGGTTATGGTAAAACGTGGGAAGAACGAAAAATACAAGAGATTTTAAATAAAGATAATAATCAAAAAAAATGGAACTAATGAGTACTGATTTTAATTTTGAAGCTCAAGACCGCATTGATCGCGCAAAAGCGGAAGTAAAAAAACTAAAAGGTTTTTATTCACATTTATTGGTGTATGTTGTTATAAATTTAATGATTGTTGTTATAAATGTCCAAGATTTGGAACCCGGTGAAAGTTACTTTCAATTCAAGAATTTTTTCACACTAACATTTTGGGGATTTGGTTTATTAGTCCATGGTTTATCTGTCTTTTTACCAAATTGGGTTTTAGGAAAAAACTGGGAAGAACGTAAAATTAAGGAATACATGGAACGCAATAAAAGGAAATAAAACCAACCTAAACCAGCTAAAACACTATGAATGTCATTATAATAGAAGACGAAAAACCATCAGCAAGACGATTGCAACGTATGCTAGATAAATTAGGAATCCAAGCTGAAACCATGCTGCATTCGGTTGAAGAGTCCATAAATTGGTTTCAAAATAATTCGCATCCAGATCTGATTTTTTTAGATATTCAGTTAAGTGATGGTTTATCGTTTGAAATTTTTGATGCTGTAAAAGTCAAATCTGCTATTATTTTCACAACAGCTTATGATGAATACGCGCTTCAAGCTTTTAAATTAAATAGTATTGACTATTTGTTAAAGCCTATTGATACAGATGAATTGGCTAAGGCATTAGAAAAGTTTAAAGAACATCAATTTAAAGAGCAACAGGTAGCTTTAGATTTTAATGCCATAAAAAACCTACTGGTCAATGCATCTGAGCCAGAATATAAGAAACGCTTTTCCGTAAAAGTAGGACAGCATTTAAAGCTGTTTACAATTGAAGAAATAGAATGTTTTTATAGCGAAAATAAAGGCACGTATTTGCACACCAATCAAGGTAGAAGTTATCTTCTGGATACCACTTTAGAGCAACTAGAAGTCGAATTAAATCCAAAACAGTTTTTTAGAATCAGTAGAAAATTCTACGTTAATATTCATGCAATAAAAGATATGGTGAGTTACACCAATTCGCGATTAGAAATAAAACTGAATAGTTTTAACGAGCAAGACGTTATAGTTGCACGAGAACGTGTTAAGGATTTTAAAAATTGGTTAGAATAATAATGAAGCTGTTTTATGTTAGGTAAGAATGAGGTTTTTTAATCATCAACCCGATTATCATCAAAAGCCGACGGTAATAGTTTGGGTATAAATTTTATTACAATTGGCAATAACAAAGCACCTCCTGGTAATAAAAAAATTGCCAAACTCGGTATAGATTTAAAAACATCTAATAACTGATTGTTTACACGCTTTTGTTCATCTTCATTTAGCTCTCTAATGGTAGATTGCGTTAATAGCTTCATTAAATCCTTACTTTCCTGAAGTTCCTTCAGTAAGCGCTTACTATTTCTAGAAATTAGTTTGTTTACCATTTCGCTAGAATTGTCATAAAACGTTTTCACAACATTCTTGGAACTTAATAAGGCTATTTTATCTTTATGTGTTTCGTAAAATACATTAATGGCGCGTGTGGCTTCATCCATATTAGCACCTTCCAATTGTAAGTCAGTAGATAATTTATTTAAAAAATCATATTCTTTCTTATCAATAATAGTATCTCCCCAAGCAGCCATACAGGCAATATCTAGAATGTAATATTTTTCTAAAGCTCCAGAAATATGCGAAAGTGCTTCGTCATAACCCATTTTCTTGGTGTCATGATATCTGCGTGACTGTTCAAATAAATTAATCAAACTTTTGTCATAATCACTTTTCAGGATTTTCGAATTTAAAGTCTGAATTACCACCGTTTCTATGGCAGCTTCCAAATTCTGAAGATAGATTTCTGAAATATTTTTTGTTTTTAAAAACGTCTTATAGGCTAATATGTCTGTAAACAATAAGGCATTTGTAATAAAGTAATTGAAACTTCTTTCAATTATGTTATCGTCAATTTGAACCCGTTTATGAATTATCTTCTCAAGGGTAGATACATTTTTCTTGCCTCCTAATAATTCAGAAAAAAACGATGCCTTGTATGCGTTTATATGTGTGTAAAAATCCAGGATACTATCAACAAAATTACTTCTAGTATCTGATGTGCTATGAATATAGTTGAATGCCGTAATCAAATTTACTTTGCAAATCTCTTCACTTGTAAAATCCGAAATAGAGACATAGTCGTTAAATACACCTACGTTACTTCCATAAATAAATCCGTTTTGACGAAGCTCTCTATAAAAGGTGTTTGTAGATAAGGTAGAAAGATTGGTGCTAATATTTTCTACGAGTAATAATTTATTTATCCAGCCACTTGCTGATGGATTCATGTACGTTTGTTTGAGGATGTAAAGATATAGTTTAAATCTAAAAAGTCCTTAAAAAATCATGTTAACAAAATTTTAACAAAACCGACTTCAAAGTTATTGCGTAGGTATGTGTGAGAGTCAATAATAATTAACAAAAACTCAAAATTATGAAAAACATGAAAATTTATTTAGGAATCGGTGTTGCAGTCGTAGCAGGTTTCTTTTTGGTAGCAGCCGATCATATCGATGCGCCAGCAGTAGCAGGTGGTACAAGTGATATCACTGATTTTTACGCCTTTCAAGGGCAAAACACAGACAATTTGGTGTTTGTAGCAAATGTTCAAGGCTTAATAAGTCCAGCAAATACTGGAGATGCAGCATTTGATGAAAATGTATTAATTGAATTTAATATTGATATCAATCAAGACAATATTGAAGATTTAGTAATTCAAGCTATTCCAAGAAATGGTAAAATGTATTTCTTCGGGCCATCTGTTCCGTCAACAACGGGATTAAACAGTACAGTACTTGTTGGTAATGCGAAAGGGAGTGTGGATATTTCACAATATGGTGCATCTGCAATTATTGAAGAGGCTAATCAAATGAAGTTTTTTGCTGGACCAAGAGACGATCCATTTTTCATGGATTTCGCTCGTTATGGTGACATTATAGCAGGAAACGAAACAGAATTTGCTAATCCAGGATCCGATACGTTTGCAGGTACTAACGTGATGTCTATTGTGGTAGAAGTGCCAAAACGTGTATTTGGTAACGTAGGTACTATTAACACTTGGGTTGAATCAAAACGCAAACAATAATTAACTAACAATTTAAAAACACACATATTATGAAAAATTTAAAATATATATTAAGTATAGTCGCTATTGCAGCACTAACCGTAAGTTGCTCAAGCGATGACGATTTTACACCAGCTCAAAATGGCGTAGCAGGACCTAGTTTTTCTGGGTTTTATGCGCAACAAGATCAAATGGGTAGACCAGCTGTAAACACCGTTTTTGTTTCAGGAGATAGTAAGAACATGTTTAATAAAACAATCCCGTCTCAACAAAATGCGGCATTTCAAAGCATGTTTCAAACCAATTTAGAAGGTTTAAGTCCTGCTTATGCAAATCCAGGAGATATGAATGCATTAGGGTTGACTTCAGCTCAATTTACAGGATTATTAGCTACAGATGTGCTAACTGTTTCTTTAGATGCTCCAACAACATTTTTTGATGGAACGAACGTATTAACAGGTCGTAATTTAAGTGATGATGTTATTACCGTTGAATTGATTTTGATTTTTGGTGGTGAAACTGGATTAACAGCTCCAGAGAACCCAGGATTATCAAATGATAATGTGGATGCTAATGACAAAGATTTTTTAAATGAATTTCCATATTTAGCTAGCGCTTGGTAGAAATTCCATATCAGAGCATGTGAGGGCATGCTCTGATTTTTTTATTACAAAACAAACAAACAAACAAACAAACAACATCAACACATGAAAACTTTAAAACAATATATCGGATTATTTGTTTGCATGCTAATCATAACTAGTTGTGAAAATCAACCAGAAGCAATAACCGAAAAGTCAGATTACAATAATTATTTAGAATTAGTCGAGAATGATGCGTTGCAAAAAGCTGAAAAGGACCTTTTATTTTGGGAAAATAAGCTAGAAAAAGAACCATCGCAATATCCTTATGTAGCTAAAATTGCAGCGTCTCATTCCCGATTATTTACTATTACAGGAAAGGTTGAACATTTAAAATTAGCTGAAGAAAATCTAAAAGCTGTAAATGAGCACACCAACTATAATAACGTTGGCTATTTACGTTCACTATCACGAAATTATATTTCTCAACACCGTTTTCGTGAAGCAAAAGAATTGCTTCAAAAAGCAAAATCTAATGGAGAAAACATTGAAGCCACTTATAAAATGCTTTTTGATGTAGAATTAGAACTTGGTGATGTGGCAGCTGCAAAAACGTATTTGGAACGCGTAAAAGATTTTAGCGATTTTGATTACTTAATTCGCTTGTCTAAATGGAGCGATCATCAAGGCGATTTAGATTCAGCTATAAAATATATGGAAAAAGCTACGACTATGGCAGAAAGCGCTAATATCAATAGCTCTAAAGAATGGGCTTATACCAATTTGGCCGACTTTTATGGACATGCTGGAAAAATAAAAGAGTCTTATACTTATTATCTAAAAGCACTAGCCATTAACCCAAATGATGCCTATGCTAAAAAAGGAATTGCATGGATTGTGTATTCTTATGAAAGAAACCCAGAAGAAGCCACGCGTATTTTAAACACCTTAACTCAAAATTACCAAGTGCCAGATTTATATTTATTGAAAGCTGAAATTGCAGATTTCATGAAAAACAAACAAGCCAAAGAAGGTAATATTGATATGTATTTAGCCTTGGTTTCAAATGAATCTTATGGTGATATGTATAATGCGTATAATATTGAACTTTTTGTAGACTCTGAAAATCAACATGAAGCTGCTTTACAGCTAGCAAAAAAAGAAATACAAAACCGCCCAACAGCTATGTCTTATGATTTATTAGCATGGAGTTATTATAAAAATGGAAATGTTAAAAAAGCGTTAAGTATTATGGAAGAATTCGTTATTGGTAATACTTTTGAGCCACTTGCCGTTTATCATTTAGCCCTTATTTATAAGGCAAATGGATTAACTGAAAAAGCGCAAAAACTAAAACCAGAATTAGAATCTAGTTCCTATGAGTTAGGACCTATTCTATCTCAAGAAATTTCACTTATTTAACCCATTAAACCTAACCAACTATGCTAACCAAAACAGTAATTAAGTATTTATTTGCCGTGTTTATCATGAGTCAAATGGTGCATGCACAAACAGTAAAAGGTGTTGTAAATGATGATGAAGGACAACCTATTGAAAATGCTTATGTATATAATGTAAATAGTTCAAGTCATGCACACACCTTATCAAACGGAACGTTTATAATAGAAAATAATAATCAAGGTGATTCATTAACCATAGGTTTATTAGGTTATGAAAAACTGGTTGTAATTCTTAATCAAGATCATTTTAAAAATGGCTTGCAAATTATTTTAAAGAGTAAAACAATTCTTTTAAATGAATTAGTTATTACGGAACAAGTAAATGCCATGAACAGTATTGCTAGAGTGGATTTGGAAACCAATCCGGTAAACTCATCTCAAGAAATATTGCGAAAAGTGCCAGGATTAATTATTGGTCAACACGCTGGAGGAGGAAAAGCCGAGCAAATATTTTTACGTGGTTTTGATATTGATCACGGAACAGATATAAGTTTGTCTGTAGATGGAATGCCTGTAAATATGGTGTCTCATGCACATGGTCAAGGTTATAGCGATTTACATTTTGTAATTCCGGAAACCATCAATAATATTAATTTTGGTAAAGGACCATATTATGCCAATAAAGGGGATTTTGCAACTGCAGGATATGTCGATTTCAACACGAAAGATAATATCAATGGAAGTGAAATTAGTTTGAGTTTCGGACAGTTTAACTCATTAAGAACCTTGGGAATGTTTGATTTGTTGAAAAACAACAAACGCTCCAATGCTTATGTAGCATTAGAATATATTGAGTTTGATGGCCCTTATGATTCACCTCAAAACTTCAACCGTTTAAACTTATTTGGTAAATTCAGTACCTATTTAAAGGGTAATGATAAACTATCGCTAACGGTTTCACATTTTACAAGTCGTTGGGATGCTTCTGGGCAAATTCCTCAACGTGCTGTGGATAGCGGGTTAATTTCCCGTTTCGGATCTATCGATGATACCGAAGGCGGAACTACCTCAAGAAGTAATGTGAATGTTGCTTATGAATCTATTTTAGATAACGACTTACAATTTAAGTCGAATGTATTTTACTCTAAATATGGTTTTGAATTGTATTCCAATTTCACCTTCTTTTTAGAAGATCCTATTAATGGCGATCAGATAAAGCAATTTGAAAGTCGTGATATTTTCGGGTTTAATACCGCTTTTATAAAAGATACACATGTAGGTGATGTGGATACTAAAATTACATCTGGATTTGGTTTGCGTTATGATATGGTTAATGATGTAGAGCTTTCTCATACATTAAACAGAAACGAAACACTCAATTATTTAGCTTTAGGAAATGTAAACGAAACCAATATGTTTGGATATGTAAATGCTGAATTTAAGCTGAACAAATTTATAATTGCGCCAGCTTTGCGTTTAGATTATTTCAAGTTTATGTATAATGATGCATTAGTGGCAGATTATGAAACACTATCTGAAACAAAAACGGCAGTAAGTCCTAAATTGAATTTTTTCTATAATCAAGATAAGAACTTACAATTATTCTTAAAAACAGGTATTGGCTTTCATTCCAATGACGCGCGTGTGGTTGTTGCTCAAAGTGGCGAAGATATTTTACCAAGAGCTTATGGTGCCGATTTAGGAGCTATTTGGAAACCGTTCCCAAAAATGGTGGTTAATACAGCATTATGGTATTTGTTTTTAGAACAAGAATTTGTGTATGTAGGTGATGGCGGTGTTGTGGAACCAAGTGGAAAATCAGAACGCTATGGATTAGATTTAGGACTTCGCTATCAATTTACAGATTGGTTATACTTTGATACAGATGCTACGCTTACACATGCTAGAAGTGTGGATGAACCAAGTGGAGCAGACTATATTCCATTAGCACCAGATTTTACCCTAACAGGAGGTTTATCTATTAATGATTTAAATGGTTTTTCTGCCGGAATTCGTTACCGTTATATTGATGACAGACCAGCTAATGAAGACAATTCAATTGTGGCAAATGGTTATTTTGTAACCGATTTAAATATGAATTATGCGTTCAATAAAAATATTAGTGTTGGCCTAGCTATTGAAAATCTATTTGATACGGAATGGAATGAAACACAGTTTGCTACAGAAACACGATTGCAAAATGAAATTGATCCTGTGGAAGAAATTACGTTTACACCTGGAACACCATTTTTTATTAAAGGAATCGTGAGTTATAAGTTTTAAGTGTTTGTTGATGATAAGGATAACTGGCAAGCTGCTCCTTATATAGAGTAGTTTGTTTAGTGTTTTTGTTAGTTTGTGAGCGTCTGTTTTATACAGGCGCTTTTTGTTGTTCTAAAGAAATTTATTTTCAATAAATATTTACCGTAAATGTCTGCAATCTCCATCGGTAACAATGGTTTTGTCTATTTTAGAAATAGAGATGAGTTTTTCAGAACTAAATGCTTCATCCAGCTCATTGAAAAATTTCTTCTCAATATAAATACCATTGGGTAGGTTTTTATGGATTTTCCACTCTTCATAAGCGGTTGGATGCGTTAAAATAGGTAAATGAAAATTATAGGATGTATCCACAATATACAGATTAGAACCTGCATGGTTTTTAAGCTTTTTCTTTAGTGAATACGTGCTTTTCAAAGTGTATGCTGCAATTGTTTTGTTCTGCATGAGGGAATCTTTCAAACTAATATATTCATAATGTTTGGTGATATTTTTAAAATTATTTTTGCTTTTTACAATAGCATCACAAGCAATGGTAATAAACTCTGCTTGTATCAATTCGGTTTGAGCAACACGCACGTTTGCATACAATTTATCATGTTGCATGAAAATTAATTTACAGTTCAAATTATCTTCAATTGTTATGGTAGCAAAGTAGCTGTTGTCTTTGGAATTGGTTAAATAAACAGTTTTATTTTTAATAGAGTCTTCCTTGAAAAATGTTGTTTCGTAAGTTAACATATAATCAAAGTGATAGGTTTTTTGCGAAAAACTAAAAACAGGAAGTATTAATAACAAAAGAAGGGTAATTCTCATGGAATTTTTTTTATAAAGCGTTAATTTAAGTAGGCCTATTTAGTAGGCTTCCAATTCTGTAAACGATCTAAATAGAGATATGATTCAACAAATTTTCTGTGTTCCAAACTAGTCATTTTTTCTAACAAATTTAATGCTGAAATATAACTCGCTAAATTTCCATTAGACGAACTAAATTTTCCGTCTTCAATAAAAGTGACAGTGGCATCGTCTTGAACTTTTAAATTCGGGTAATCTTTTTGAAGTTGTACTCCACCACCAATCCAAGTAACAATTTTATGGCCATCTGCAATTCCAGACTTTCCAATTAACTGCGCACCTGCACAATTACTAACAGTATATGTGGTTTCTTGATTTTTAGCTTTTATGAAGTCAATGATATTTTTATTATGAACCTGCGCATACATATCATAAGCACTTGGAACAAAAAGAGCATCTAATTTCGGACAGTTCTCAAAGGTGTAGTCAGGTACAAAATGCATACCTTCTTCAGAGGTAATAGCTTGATTGGTTTCGGCAATGGTGATTACATTAAAAAGTTGGTCTCCAGATGCACTAGCTTTTGCAAACACATCAGATGTGGCAATTACTTCACTTTGTAAAACGCCGGAATACATAAGCAAACCAATAGTTGGTACGTTTTTTTTAAACGGTTTTAGGTGTTTGGTTAATGTATCTGAGGAAACCTCCAAGGAATTTGAAGTTTCTCTTATTTCAACTTTTTCGTCCGTAATATTATTACAATTGCATAATAATGATACCAAAAACACGAAACATAAGTAGTTTTTAAATGTCATATTTTATCAGGTTTATTACTGTTTGCCAGAATAAACAAAAATAAACATTTAAAAAGAAATTATAACTAATTGCCCAGTTTAAGAATTAGTAGTAACAGCACCAAGCGTATACAGTTGTTCCATAGTTGGAGTTGCACTACCGCCAGCAGGCTCTAATGTAATTCCGAATGCTTCCGATTGATTGGCATTTTCAATGGTGAATATTTTGTTTGTATCGCTCGTAAAATTGTCTATAGTTCCTAAACTAGTAGGCGCAAGTGGGTTTAAGGTTAAGGACCAAACTTGGTACACTTTTCCAGCAGGAGGTTCAGGTAAACCTTGTACATCTAAATACACTGTGTTGGCATCTTTATCCCAATATACATTAGCATAGGATTCTGGTGAAACAGCTTGACCTGCAAGCGGAACAGAAAGAATATCTTTATCACGTATAACAGATAATAATTTTTGAGTTTCCGTTAAGTTAGCAGTTGTTTTAGTTATACGTTCTTCTAATAATGTGTTATCTATAGTTTGTTCTTGTAGTTCTGTTTCAACAACTTGAATGTCAGATTTTAAGGCGCTGTTTTGATTAAAGAAGTACATTAAACCCACAGCTAGTAATACGGATGCTGCCCAACCAGAATACGCAAAATAATTTGTTTTAGCTTGTTGTAAAGGAATCACTTTTGAGTCCTCATCAGTATCCAAGCCTAATTTTTCTTTTACGGCTTTAAATAAATGTTGTGAATCGGAAGGAGAAAGGGCTGCAGTAAGTTGCATAATGGCAGCTTCAATCTTTAAAACTTCGTCTAATAAATCAGGATTTTCAAGGAGTTGGTTATAAACAGCTTCGTTTTCTTCATCAGAAAGACTGCCAGCTATATACAGCTCTAAAATTCCAGATTCTATGTATTCTTGATTTGTCATTAATTTACGTCTAACATGATTCGTAGCTCATTGATACAGTTTCTGTTTCTTGTTTTAATCGTACCAATTGGCATTTCTAAAGTTTCAGAAGCCTCTTTTTGTGTATATCCTTTAAAGTATAATAACTCAATTACTTCAATACACTTTTTAGCTAACTTATCTACAAACTTCTTAATGCCGATGGCATTTGTTTTTTCGTTTAAGTTATCATGGTCTTCTAAGATATCTACGAAAAAATCAGCTTGAAGGTTTTTTTTCGAATTCTTAAAGGTTTTAGATCGTGTTTTATCAATAGCAGCATTTCGTGCTATATTGAGGATCCAAGTAAAAAAACGTCCTTTTTTGACGGAATACGAAGCGGAATTATTCCAAGCCTTTATAAATACATCTTGCATGACTTCTTCCGCAAGGTCGTTATCACGAACAATATTATAAATTACACCATGCATACTTTCGCTGTACATATTGTAAAGCGTTTCAAATGCTTTTTCATTTTTGTCTTGAAATTGTGAAACCAGAGCTTCTAACTGCATATAGTTTGAATTAAGTGTCTAAATTAGGAAATAATTAGCAATAAAAAAAGCTGCACAAGGCAGCCTTTTCATTTTTATTTTAGTATTGTTTTATTCAATAATACCAGCGCAACTAACACGTGCTCCAGCATCTCCAGTCGGTTGCGTTTTAAAATCATCTACACCTTTATGGACAATTACCGCTTTTCCAAGAATATCTTTGGCAGGATCGCCACAACCAATACACCATTCGTCTGTGCTCAATGTAATAGTAGCATTTCCTTTTTCGTCAGCTTCTAGGTTGCCAATATCTCCTTTATGATATCCTGCAGCATCACCCCATTTTCCGTGTGGTTCGCCTGTTGGATTCCAATGTCCTCCTGATGAGGTTCCATCGTCTGATGAACAATCAGCTGTTTCGTGTAAATGAATCGCATGTGTTCCAGGTTCTAGTCCACTAACTAGAGCTGTCATGGTAACCGTTCCATTTTCCTCGTTAAAAACAACATTTCCGGTAACGTTACTACCGCTTTTTGCGTTTAATTCCGCAGTTACTTTTTTAGCAACTACAACGTTTTCTTCAGCCATGGTTTCAGTAACCACTTCGGTTTCTGTGTTTTCCATTTCTGTGTTTTCTTTTTTATCATTCTTACAACTTGTAGCAAAAGCTAAAGTAACTACAAGCGCTAAAAGGCTTAATTTTTTCATCTGATTTGTTTGTTTTTGTGTTTATCCGAAAGTTACATATTATTTTACATAAAATGAAACGTATCGACTTTATTGTATGATAATTATCATATTTTAATCGTGTAAAAGATTTTAATTTTGCTTATTATTTAGTGAGTTATGGCAAAAATATTAGTAAATAAATATAATGTAGCAGGTCCGAGATACACCAGCTACCCAACGGTTCCGTATTGGGATGAAGCTTCGTTTTCTATTGGGAAATGGGAAACCAGTTTGCGAAAATCTTTTAATGAAAGTAATGAAAGTGAAGGCATTAGTTTATATATTCATTTGCCATTTTGTGAGAGTTTATGCACCTTTTGTGGTTGCAATAAACGTATTACTACTAGACATGAAGTAGAATCGCCTTATATAGATTATGTATTAAAAGAATGGCGGCTTTATGTTGAATTATTAGGAAATACGCCTCAAATTAAAGAATTGCATTTAGGAGGTGGAACACCTACTTTTTTTTCGCCTAAAAATTTAGAACGCCTTATAAATGGCATTTTTACCATAGCCGAAAAAGCAGATAATTACGAATTCAGTTTTGAAGGTCATCCAAATAATACAACCAAAACACATTTACAAACATTATACAATTTAGGTTTTCGTCGGGTTAGTTACGGTGTTCAAGATTATAATGAAACCGTACAGAAAGCTATTCACAGAATTCAACCATTTGAAAATGTGAAACGCGTTACAGAAGAAGCTCGTGAAATAGGATATACATCTGTAAGTCATGATATTATTTTTGGGTTACCATTTCAAACCGAAGCTCATGTAGCTGAAACAATTAGTAAAACCAAAGCTTTAATGCCAGACCGAATAGCTTTTTATAGTTATGCGCATGTGCCATGGATAAAAGGAAATGGACAACGTGGTTTTAAGGATAACGATTTACCTTCAGCGGAAAGCAAGCGCAAGCAATACGAACTTGGAAAGGAACAATTAGATGCTTCTGGGTATGTAGAAATTGGTATGGATCATTTCGCATTAAAAACAGATAGTCTATATCAAGCCACAGAAACCAAAAAGCTTCATAGAAATTTTATGGGTTATACAGCTAGTAAAACCCAAATAATGGTTGGTTTAGGTGTTTCTGCCATAAGCGATAGTTGGTATGGTTTTGCACAAAATGAAAAGAAAATTGAAGATTATTACAAACGATTAGATACAGATGTAATTCCTGTATTTAGAGGTCATATTTTAAATTCAGAAGATTTAATAATTAGACGTCATATTTTAAACCTCATGTGTCATTTTGAAACGAGTTGGAGTTTAAATTCAAATTACTTTAAAGAATTACCGGATGTTTTAGTCCAAATAAAAGAATTGGAAACGGATGGGTTAATAATTATAAATACTAATTCAATTACAGTCACAGAAAAGGGTAAGCCTTATGTTAGAAACGTATGCATGGCTTTCGATTTATTACTTCAGAGAAAAAAACCTGAATCACAATTGTTTTCAATGACTATTTAAAACTTAAAAATATCAATTAATACATAATCAACCTAAAAACGTTTTAACAATTTGTTTTCGTTTTTAATAAAATTACTACATCATGAAAAAAATAATTGTACCGATAGATTTCTCTGAATATTCGGAATACGCATTGGAAACAGCAGCCATTTTAGCTAAAAAAAATAATGCTGAAATTTTAGCATTACATATGCTTGAATTGTCTGAAGCTATTTTAACAAAAGGTTCTGATGGCCAAATGGAAACCGTATTTTTTATAAAACTAGCGGAAAAACGTTTTACAGAATTTTTGGATAAATCGTATTTAGATGGTGTAAAAGTTACACCAATTGTAAAACACTTTAAGGTGTTTAGTGAAGTGAATGAGGTTGCCAAAGTAAACCAAGCAGATTTAATCATCATGGGATCTCAAGGCAGCAGTGGAATTAAAGAATATTTTGTAGGTTCTAATACCGAAAAGGTAGTTCGCTATTCAGAAATCCCCGTTTTGGTTATTAAGCATAATCCTATTTTAACCGAATTCGAGACTATTGTTTTTGCATCAGATTTTTCAGATGATTCTGTTTCGGCATACCTAAAGGCCAAAGATATGTGCAGCATTTTAAAAGCGAACATGAATATGGTGTACGTTAACTTACCGGGTGAAAAATTTAAGAGTACGGCAGAAATGGAAGGCAAAATAGTTACCTTCTTTAAAAAAGCAGAAGGTGATTTGGAAAGTTTATCAAAAGTCACTTATGTCAGTGATTACACCGTAGAGCAAGGTATTTCAAACTTTGCTAACCTCATTGGTGCTGATCTGGTTGCAATAGCTACACATGGTAGAAAAGGAATAGCTCATTTCTTTGAAGGCAGTATTTCAGAAGATGTGGCTAACCATTCCACATTGCCTGTAATGACATTTAAAATTTAATTTTCATAGTAATTTTATAATAATTTTTTTTAGTGGGAGAAAGAGCCAAGCGTTACGTTTGGCTCTTTCTATGTTTTTGACTATTTTATAGTATTATAAACCAGGTTGATAGTTAAAAAGGATAATTATATCCGAAATATGATTTTTATCATATTTTTTAAAAGGCTTTAATCTTACTTTTGACCTATAAATTTTAAATACACTATGAGAACATCACTAAAATTAATGACATTATTATTCGCAATTGCCTTAATAGGTTGTGGCGGAAAAGAAGAGAAAAAGAAAGAATCTTTCTCTTATGACAAAAAAACACCAAAAACAGAAACTACAACAACACCAAAAGAAGAAGTAATATCAGCTTCTAAACGTGTTGATTTAACAAGTAAGGGTGTTGGGCCTATTACATCAGTAGTGTTGGACGCTAATATAGATCAAGCTATGGCTGATCAAGGTGCCGACATTTACCAGAAAATGTGTACCGCTTGTCATAGAGTTGATAAGAAGTTTATTGGACCTGCACCAACTGGAATTATGGCGCGTAGAACACCAGAATGGATTATGAATATGATTCTAAATCCAGAACAAATGGTAAAAGAAGATCCATTAGCAAAAGAATTATTAATGGAGTTCAATGGTTCACCAATGGCTAACCAAAATCTTACAGAAGATGAGGCAAGAGCTGTATTAGAGTATTTCAGAACCTTAAAATAAATACAATATGAAACCAATTAAAAAACTAATGCTTTCAGTCTTATGCTTATCACTTTTTTTAGGCTGTAAGAATGAAAATTCAGAACCATCACAATCAGCCACGGAAGTACAGACTGCAGAAACAACAGAACGAACTGGTCAAGCTTTTATTGAAGATGATGGTAGTGCACCAACAGTATTAGATATCGCTATCGGATCACCAGATCATACAACTTTGGTAGCCGCTGTTAAAGCCGCTGAATTAGAAAATGTGCTTGTAAATGCAGGACCACTTATGGTTTTTGCACCTACCAATGAAGCATTTGCCGCTTTACCTGAAGGTACGATTGACGATTTATTAAAGCCTGAAAATAAGACGGCGTTGGCTAATATTTTAAAATATCATGTAACACCAGGGAACTATTCAAAAGAATTTTTAATCAAATTCAAAAAACTAGGTCAGGCAAATAATCAAGATTTAAAAGTAGAGGTCATTAATGGTGAACCTATGATTGGAGGAGCCAAGATTCTGGCAAGTATTCCTGCTGGTAACGGTATTGTTCATGTTATTGACAAAGTATTATTACCACCTTCGGAATAACTATAAAACACTTAAAACTAAATAAATAATGAAAAACACATTTAAATTATCAATAGGATTGATGGTTGTGGCACTTGCTTTTACAAGTTGTAATAATTCAACGCAAACATCAAACAAAGGTGCATTAGGGTCTAGTGCAGCTGAAAAAGTCTATGTCGCACCCGGTGAGCACGATTCCCATTATGCATTTATGTCAGGTGGTTATAGCGGAAACTTAACCGTTTACGGACTGCCTTCAGGACGTATGTTCAAGGAAATTCCAGTTTTTTCACAGTTTCCAACCAATGGTTATGGATATTCAGAAGAAACAAAACCGATGTTAGAAACCTCTTATGGTTTTATTCCTTGGGATGATTCGCATCACCCAGATATTTCACAAACAAATGGTGAATTAGATGGTCGTTGGATTTTCATCAATGGTAATAACACACCACGTATTGCACGTATTAGTTTAAAAACGTTTGAAACTGAAGAAATCATTGAAGTTCCAAACAGTGCAGGTAACCACAGTTCATCTTTTATTACAGAAAACACGGAGTATGTAGTAGCGGGAACTCGTTTTTCAGTTCCAGTACCACAACGCGATATGGCTATAAAGGACTACAAAGGAAACTTTAAAGGCGCTTTATCTTTTATTAGTGTTGACCCTGAAAGTGGCCACATGGATATAAAATTTCAAATTTTAATGCCAGGTTTTAACTACGATTTATCACACCCTGGACGTGGAAAATCTCATGGTTGGTTCTTCTTCACAACCTATAATACAGAAGAAGCAAATAGTTTATTAGAGGTTAATGCATCTCAAAATGATAAGGATTTCATTGCCGCTATTAATTGGAAAAAGATTGAAGAATATGTAAATAATGGTGGTGGAACCATGATGCCTGCTAATTATGCACATAACATACATAGCGATGAAACTCATATGGCAACATCAACTATGAAAAAAGAGGTACGAGTAGTAAACCCAGCAGAGGTTCCAGGTGCCGTATATTTTTTACCAACACCTAAGTCACCTCACGGTTGTGATGTAGATCCTTCTGGAGAATATATTGTGGGTAATGGCAAACTATCTGCTAACTTAACAGTGCATTCATTTACTAAAATGCTTGATGCTATTGAGAAAGAAAAATTTGATGGAGAAGCTTATGGTATTCCAATTTTAAATTTTGAAGATGTTTTAGCTGGATCAGTTGAGCAACCGGGTTTAGGGCCATTACATACAGAATTTGATGGACAAGGGAATGCATATACAACGTTCTTTATCTCATCAGAAGTTGTAAAATGGAAATTAGGAACTTGGGAAGTGTTAGACAGAAAACCAACTTATTACTCTGTTGGTCACTTAACAATTCCAGGTGGAAACTCTAGAAAACCTTTTGGTAAGTATATGTTTGCAATGAACAAAATTACTAAAGATCGATATTTACCAGTAGGTCCAGAAATGGAACATTCAGCACAGTTGTATGATATATCTGGAGATAAAATGGAATTATTATTAGATTTCCCTACGCATGGTGAGCCGCATTATGCAGCAGCTATTCCAGCTGAAATAATTAAAGATAAATCTGTTAAGTTCTTTAAGTTGGCTGACAATAAGCACCCTAGAAAAGCATTAAGTGATGCCGATACTAAAGTAGTTCGCGATGGTAAAAACGTGCATATTTATATGACAACTATCCGTAGTCACTTTTCACCAGATAATATTGAAGGTGTTAAAGTCGGGGATAAAGTATTTTTCCATATTACTAACTTGGAGCAAGATTTTGATGTGCCACATGGTTTTGCTATGATTGGTGCTAATAATGCCGAATTATTAATTATGCCAGGGCAAACAAGAACATTGACTTGGGATGCGAAACAAGTAGGGGTTTGGCCTTTCTATTGTACAGATTTCTGTTCAGCATTACACCAAGAGATGCAAGGCTATATTCGTGTGTCTCCAGCCGATTCTGATATAGAGTTGTCTTGGTCATTAGGCGAATAAATTAAAGAATAGGAGAATTTTGTTTTAGTGTTTATTTTCCTAATAAGGCGAGAGTAGATGTATCTCTCTCGCCTTTCTTTTTAAATCACTATTAACTAAATGGTTAATTTTTAAATATTAAAATTTATGAAAAAGGCTGGCATTTTAATGATTATCGGATCGTTATTATTATTAGGACTTTTTAAATTTCCTCTTTGGAACATTATGCTTGGAGCACCACAATATCCAGAACCTTTAGGGATGGATATTTATATTGATGGTATTAAAGGTATAACGGAATTTGACCTTCAAAATATTGATGGTTTAAACCATTATATAGGGATGAAAACAATTCCGAAGCCTGAAGAAATGTGGGAGTTTTCCGTATTCCCAAAAGTTATATTAGGTATGGTAATTCTTGGCGTTGTCATTGGATTTCTTGGTTTTTTTGAAAAAGTTAGCTATAAATATTTTTTAGGTTGGTTTCTACTAATGTCTATCTTAGGCGTATTAGGAATGTATGATTTTAATAATTGGTTAATTGATTATGGTAGCAACCTAGATCCACATGCCATTATTAAGGTTACAAATCCTGATGGTACACCAATGTCCTACAAACCACCATTAATTGGATATCAAAAATTATTAAATTTTGATGTAGATTCTTGGCCTCATATTGGTGGATATTTAATGTTTATTGGTATGTCTTTTACACTCGTTGCTTTCTGGTTAGGAAGAAAAATGACTTTAAAGCAAACGACACAATAAACAATTTGCAAAAAAAACATTAAACACTAAACACTCATGAAACATTTAATTTTAATACTTCTTCTTGGCGTTACTTTTACGTCGTGTACGGTAAAGCCAGAACCTATAAATTACGGTCAAGATGCTTGTCATTTCTGTAAAATGACTATTGTAGATAAAGTGCATGCAGCCGAGGTGGTCACGCATAAAGGTAAAGTGTACAAGTTTGACGCTACCGAGTGCATGGTAAATTTTATGGATGATTTTGATACAGCAGAAATTAAACTGTATTTAACCAACCACTTTAATCAACCTGAAACACTTATTGATGCTACGAATGCCACGTTTTTAATTAGTAAAAACGTTCCAAGTCCTATGGGTGCCTTCTTAACGGCATTTAAAACCAAGCAAGAGGCGGAAACTGTTCAGGCAGAACAAGGTGGTGAGATCTATACATGGGATGCTTTATTGCAACACTTGTAATATTAATTACGAATATATTTAAACACTAAAAACATTTTGTGATGCCATTAAAAAAGCACCATTTACTAGTTGCTACCCTCATGTTTTTGCTTGGTAACACACTCTTTTCTCAAACGCTTACGGTGTGTAAAACTTGTGATATCAAAACACTACAAGGTGGTATTGATGCAGCAAAAGCAAATGACACTATTTTTGTTGAAAAAGGAATCTATAAAGAAATTAACGTACTCGTTGATAAACCACTAACCATTATTGGTAAAGATTATCCCATTATTGATGGGGAAATGAAAGGTGAAATTATTACCATTACTTCAGATAACGTAACGGTTGACGGTTTGTTTATCAAGAACGTAGGAACAAGTTATACTTCAGATTATGCAGCTATTCGCTTGAAACGTGTTGAAAATTTTGTTGTAAAAAATCTTGTTTTAGAAAAGTTGTTTTTTGGTATTTATGTTGAAAAATCTAAAAATGGAAAAATATTTCATAACAAAATAATAGGCGATGCGGTAGAGGAGTATAATTCTGGAAATGGCATTCAACTTTGGTATAGTAAAAATATTGAAATTGAGCATAATTTTATACAGCGAGTCCGAGATGGTATTTATTTAGAATTTTCAGATGATTGCATTATAAAAAATAACGTGAGTTCTCATAACGTACGATATGGTTTACATTTTATGTTTTCCAATAGAGATACTTATGAGGATAATCTCTTTGAAAAAAATGGCGCTGGCGTTGCCGTAATGTTTTCTAAAGACATAAAAATGTATAATAATATTTTTAGAGAAAATTGGGGAACTGCGTCTTATGGATTACTGCTTAAAGAAATAAATGATGCCGAAATTATGTACAACACGTTTGAACAAAATACTATTGGCATTAATACAGAAGGTTCCAACCGAATCCGATATGAAAACAACAACTTTATAAGTAATGGCTGGGCTATAAAAGTCCTTGGTGCCTGCTATTCAAACACGTTTAAGGGAAATAATTTTTTATATAATTCCTTTGACATGGCCTATAACAGTAAAGTGCATGATAACGAATTTGATGGTAACTATTGGAGTAATTATACAGGTTATGATTTGGATAAAGATGGTGTAGGTGATGTACCATACAGACCTGTGAAACTCTTTTCATATATTGTAAATCGAACACCAGAGACTATCATTTTACTACGTAGTTTATTTATTGATATTATTGATTTCTCTGAAAAAGTATCACCTGTATTTACACCAGATAACTTACTGGATAATAACCCTAAAATTAAAAAAATAACATGGTAAGTGTTGAAAATTTACATAAAAAATTTGGCAAGAATAACGTATTAATTGGTCTGGATTTAGAAATTAATGAAGGTGGTATTTTTGCCGTATTAGGACCTAATGGTTCTGGGAAAACCACACTTATAAAATCTATTTTAGGCATGGTAATTCCGGATAAAGGAACAATTTCTATTCGCGGAAAATCTATTAAAAAAGATTCCAATTACAGAAAACAAATAGACTATTTGCCTCAAATTGCTAATTTCCCTAGTAACCTGAAGGTAAAGGAACTTATTAAAATGATTAAAGACTTACGAGGTAATTCAACTAACGAAGCTGCTTTAATCGAAATGTTTAAATTAGAACCTTTTATTGATAAAAAACTTGGTCAGCTTTCTGGCGGAACCAAGCAAAAAGTAAACATCTTATTGACCTTTATGTTTGATAGTCCTTTGGTTATTTTAGATGAGCCAACAACTGGTCTAGACCCTATTGCGCTTATTCGATTAAAAGAGCTAATTAAAGCAGAGAAAGCCAAAGGTAAAACGGTGTTAATTACATCGCATATTATGAGTTTTGTGGAAGAAATTTCTGATGAAATTGTTTTCCTTTTAGAAGGAAAAATCTATTTTAAAGGCACTATTCCAGCGCTTAAAGCACAAACCAATCAACCAGATTTAGAACACGCAATTGCATCCATTTTAACTACAAATCATGTTTAAAATATTAAAATATAGTTTTTTCGACCTTATGCGTAGCCGTTGGAGTTACGTGTATTTTGCTTTTTATTTATTATTAGGTGTTGTTTTGTTATTTTTAAATAACGACCTCTCAAAAGCTGTCATTACACTTATGAATGTCATCATTATTTTAGTACCACTTATTGGAACTATTTTTGGTGTCATGTATTATTATAACTCCAAAGAGTTTACAGAACTCCTTTTAGCACAACCTTTAAAACGCTCATCCATATTTTTAGGGCAATATTTGGGCGTGGCTATTTCCTTGTCTATGAGTTTAATTTTAGGACTCGGAATCCCGTTTGTATTTTACGGTTTATTTATGTCCAATGCCATTTGGGATTTTAGTTTGTTACTAATAACAGGTGTGTTTTTAACACTCATTTTTACGGCTTTGGCATTCAACATAGCCTTATCCAACGAAAATAAAATAAAAGGTTTTGGATATGCTATTCTAATGTGGCTGTTTTTAGCAGTTATTTATGATGGCTTGTTCTTGATGTCATTATTGTTTTTTGAAGATTATCCACTAGATAAATTATCATTAATCGGAACCGTTTTAAACCCTGTGGATTTATCGAGAACACTCATTTTATTAAAACTTGATATTTCTGCTTTACTTGGTTATACTGGAGCCGTTTTTAAACAATTTTTTGGAACTAACTTCGGATTGATTTTATCCTTTACAATGCTTGTAGTTTGGGTGCTTGTGCCAGTTTTGCGTATCGTACAAAAATCAAAGAAAAAAGACTTTTAATATGAAATCTATTCTTTTTATTCTAATTGTTTCTTCCGTACTTTTTACAAGCTGCAAAAACGAAGCTAAAACAACGAATAATGTTGAAACTGTTCAAAAAATATCTAGTGCAGATACGTTACAGTTAACCTTTAATAAAGGTGATAAATGGCTTGTAAATGCTGAAACACATGAAGGTGTCAAAAACATGGAGGCTATCATTAATCAATTCAATTCTGAAAATTCTGAAAACTATAAAGAATTAGGTGATAAACTTTCTAAACAAACCAGTTACGTAATTAAAAATTGCACCATGACAGGTGAGCCACATGATCAGTTACATGTAGTTTTAGTACCTATGTTAGATGAAATTAGCGCGTTACGAGAAAGTAATAATTTGATTATGGCTAAAGCGTCATTAAGTAATTTAGAAGAATTGATTCAGGCTTATTTTAAGCATTTTAATTTATAGTTAAATGTGATTTTTATCATGTTTAAACCACTGATGAATTCTTAAATTTGTCCTATGATTAAAAGAGTTTCACATATAATAACCGCGCATGTACTTGTCCTAATTTTGTTAGCACATAACATTAATTCGTTGGTTATTGTTACTGATTTTGTTTTAAATCAAGACTTCATTGCAAAAACTCTGTGTATTCAAAAAGAGGATCAACAAGGTTGTAACGGAAAGTGTCAACTGAAAACTGAACTAGCAAAAAATGAAACTGGAACGGATGGTAAATCGCCAATCCAAAATACGGTAAAACGTCAGACCTTAGATGTCTTCTTTGTTTCAGAAATCAATACGATTTCAGATCAATTGGAAACTGTAAAGCGTGCAGTTAATCCTATTTATTCATACACGCCAAGGCTCGACAATCAGTCGTTGTCCGTGGAAACACCTCCTCCAGATTTTAGTTAATTTTTTAGCGTTAAAAAACAATTTGTTTTTCTGTTTCTACCCATGTATTATGGTGTAGGCACAGTTTTTATAATCAAATTTCAGCATATTTTTTTATCCATGGACAGCTATTTACACTATCTGTATTGGTAATTGCTGTGCTAATTATAACTCAAAAAATAACATAAAATGAAACTAAAATATATATTACCTGTACTATTTATCGCTTTATTCACAACAGCTTGTTCTGAAGATGACACGAATTATGAGGCGCCAATTGTAAATGAAGTGGAAGGGCTCAATAAAGTTCAAGAACTTACAAATAACACACATACTATTGAATTATTTAATGCTTCAGGTCGTTTTTATACAGGATACAATGCCATTAGCGTTCGCATTAAAGATAATGCTGCAAATGACTATGTTGAAAATGCATCTATTAGCTGGATGCCTATAATGCAGATGCCTACTATGCAACATTCTTGCCCGAATGCCAACCCGACTAAAGCGCCTGGTAAAAACACGGTTTATAAAGGAAATATCATTTATCAAATGGCTCTTGAAGATGGAACAGGTTGGTCATTAACGGTAAACTACACGATTGATGACGTAGATTATTCAGCTGCAACAGACATCACAGTTATGCAAAATGATAATCAGAACGTATCCAGTTTTATAGGTAGTGATGATAAGCGCTATGTAGTGGCCAGGGTTGCACCAACAAATCCTATTATTGGAAATAATGAGTTGGTGTTGGGTGTTTATGAAATGGAAAATATGATGTCTTTCCCAGTGGTTCAAGATTTCAGTTTATCATTAGACCCAAGAATGCCTGGAATGGGTAACCATAGTTCACCAAACAACACGAACTTAACTTACAATTCTGCTGATAATCTGTATCATGCCAATTTAGCGTTAACTATGACAGGGTATTGGGTGTTAAACCTAAAGCTTTTGAATGGTCAAGGTGAAATTCTTAAAGGTGAAAATGTAACGGAGGACAACATTCAAAGTAGTCTTTATTTGGAGCTTGAATTTTAATTCAAATCTTAATTAAAACCTATAGATAGTTTGCTTTTGGGTAAGCTATCTATAGATTTTCCAAAACACTATATAGCTATGAAAAAGTATATCATATACGGCATAGGTTTCTTGTTTAGTGCCTTTATGTATGCACAAGAAACAGAAACTACCGTAGAAAAAGATACCACGCAACTCCAAGAAGTTATTTTGATTGGCCAGCGTAAATTAAGTAATTACCGACAAGAAAAAACCCTTTCAAGTGTTGATGACTATTTAGAGAAATCGAATAAAATTACCATGATTAAACGTGGTAATTATGCTTGGGAACCTACCATGAACAACATGACTAGCGAACGTTTGAACGTTACTATTGATGGGATGCAAATTTTTGGAGCATGTACGGATAAAATGGATCCGATAACATCATATGTGGATGTTTCTAATTTAGAAAAGGTAAACATAGGATCTGGGCAAGAAGGAACTGAAAATGGTCATGCTATTGGTGGTGGCATCGACCTACAATTACCGCAATCTAAATATTACGATTTTGGTTTTAAAGGCAGTGCTGATTTAGGTTACGAAACCAACGGAAATTACCGAACAGCAGGATTAGATTTAGAGTATTCAGGTAATAAATTTTATATTAATGCAGATGGTATTTACCGAAAATCTGATAATTATGATGCTGGAAACAATCAAGAGGTTTTGTATTCGCAATTTGAAAAATACAATGTCTCGCTTCAAAGTGGTTATAAATTGAATGAAAACCATTCAGTAGATGCTAATCTTATTTACGATAAAGCAACAGATGTTGGATATCCAGCATTACCTATGGATGTGTCTTTAGCTGAAGCTTTAATTACCTCTTTAACACACACGTATAAAAACGATTCTACATTTGTGAAATCCTGGGAATCTAAACTGTATTATAATACAATTACCCATATTATGGACGATTCAAAACGGCCAGATGTACCCATCAGAATGGATATGCCAGGCTGGAGTGATACCTATGGGTTTTATAGTAAGTTAGGTTTAAAAGAAAATAAGCACGATCTATTATTTAATTTAAACGGGTTTTATAATCGTTCTGTTGCCGAAATGACCATGTATCCAAATGACTCCAATCAACCAGCTATGTTTATGTTTACGTGGCCGGATATTAGAACGTTATATTCAGGGATTTTTGCCAAAGATGCTATTACATTAAGTAATAAAGAAACATTGACGGCTTCCGCTAGATTTGGTTTTCATAATAATACCATTGCAGAGCAAGTGGGATTGGAGAGTTTACAAATTTTCTATCCAGATTTAACGGATAGTAAAAATCGTTTCTTAATGAGTGTATCTGCCGATTATAAACTAAAAACTAAAAAGTATGATGCTAGTTTTGGTCTTGGCTATGGTGAACGCGCACCTTCCGTTAGTGAAGGTTATGGTTTTTTCCTGTTTAACAGTTTTGACAACTATGATTATATAGGAAATCCGACATTAAATAATGAAAAGGCTGTGGAAGTTAATGCCAAAGCAAACTATAATAAAAAACGCTTTCAAGTAGGTGTGGAGGCATCTTATTTCTACATTATGGATTACATTATTGGCGAAATAGATCCAAGCTTAAGTGCTATGACTATTGGTGCAGATGGTGTACGTGTTTATAATGCGTTATCTCATGCGTCTATCTTTGACGTTTTTGTAAATGCTAGTTATGATTTCACCAATAAACTATCGGCAAATGCAACCGTAGGCTACAATTATGGATCAGGAAGTAATGGTGAGAATTTACCACTTATCAAACCTTTCTCATATGTAGCGGAAATAGCTTATAATCTTACAAAGTTTAATGTAGCCTTGCAGTTGGAAGGAAATGGTAATCAAAGTCGTTATAGTAGTTTTTATGGCGAAGATAATACATCAGCTTATGCCGTTTTAAACCTTAATTTAGGAAATATCCTATATGTGAAGGATAATAAAATGATTTTCAAGTATGGCGTGGAAAACATATTAGACGCCAACTATTCAACTTATGCAGACTGGAATAATATTCCTCGTCAAGGACGAAATTTCTATGTAAATGTGTCTTATGTGTTTTAATGGAATATTCAAGTTAAAAGTAAAATGAAGTAAAAGCTTTCAATGTTTATTGGAAGCTTTTTTAATGACAATCTATTTCACTTGAAACGTTTTCAATAATTGGAGCAGGCGAGAGGTAAGGTATTCCTAATCCTAAACCACGAAGAATAAATAATAAACCAATAATTACAACGAATATCGGAATGGCTTTTTGAATACGTTGCTTAATGGTTGCGTTTAAAAATTTTCCTAAATAAATAGCGGTTGTCATTAATGGAATAGTTCCAATACCAAATAAGGACATATAAAGTGCGCCTTGAAAGGCATTCGCGCTGGCTAAAGACCCGAAAACGGCCATATAAACCAAACCACATGGTAGAAAACCGTTAAGAAAACCAATAGTTAAAAACGTATCGGCAGTTTTCTTTTTGAGGGCAGCACCCAAACCGGATTTAATTTTTGAAATGACTTTATGAAGGGGTTTCGAAAAGTTGTATTTATTGAATGTTTTGTAAGGAATTAGAATGACAACAATCATTAAAACCCCTATGATAATAGAGAGTTGTTGTTGAAGGCCAAAAATATATAAGCTTTTGCCAATAAGGCCAAATACAAGTCCAATTAGACTATAAGCGAAAATGCGTCCAAAATGATATAAAGCAATTTGCGTAATTTTTCGCGTTGAATTACTGCGGTCTACAGGCAGCATAAAAGCTATAGGACCACACATACCAACGCAGTGAAAACTTCCTAGCAAGCCCAATATAAGTGCAGACCATAACATGCTAGTACCTTATTTCTTTCTTGAAGCGATATCCATTTCCATTATAATCCCATTCAATGATTAAGTTCCAACGTCCATCTAATAATTTATCTTCAGGTATAAGCATATTTTGATTTGATAAAGAAATAGGTGTTTCAAAATCAAATTTCTTATTCGATGGTCTATATAAAATTACTTTTCCTGATATTTCAGATACGTTTAATGAATCTGGGAAGGTTATAAGTATACCTTCTTCACTTTGAGTAACACGCACATTTTGGGCTAAATTATTACCCTTTTGTTCGCGCTCCATATTACCTTCTACCTTTAACTCTTGCTGGTAATAATCTTCAGTAACCAAATCGTGCTGATATTTGCTGTCAACACTCATTTTAATAACAAAAAACATGATAAAGGCTATAAACCCTATCAGTGCTAATACCATACCAGTTCCCCAATTTATTTTCATAATAGATTCCGTAAAAACGGTTGTTTTAATATTAATTGCAAGCTACACTATTAATTATAACTCCGTGGACCTAAAAAGTTCACGGTTTCAGTTTCAATAAGTTCATCGTTGCTATAAACTTCAATCATTAATCTGTTTTTGTCACCACTCAAATCTTTTTGGTCAATTTCAATAAATAATGTTCCTTGCGCTAAATCTTGAGGTGGCACATTAAAGGTTTCTGAATTAGATACCACTTTTATAACACCATCAAATTTTCTTAATTTAAAATGAATATTCTCAATTTCTTTGGTCGTTTTATTTACTAATTTGTAAGTAAATACATTACTTATAATAGTGCCTTCTTTATGTTCATAAAGTTGACCTGGTAACCGTAAAATATTTGCTTCTACATCATTACGAAGCAATAACATACCAGATAAAAGACCAACAAGAATTGTTAAGACCGCAATGTACCCTTTAATTCTAGGTGTCATTTTGAATTTCTCTTTCTTCTCGATTTCATCTTCGCTGGCATAGCGAATAAGACCCTTTGGAAGATTGATGCTTTCCATAATATGATCGCATTCATCAATACAAGCTGTGCAGTTAACGCATTCCAATTGTGTTCCGTTTCGAATGTCTATTCCAGTAGGGCAGACGTTAACGCACTGGAAACAGTCAATACAATCACCATGACCCAATGCTTCCCGATCTTCATTTTTGCGAAATTTTTTCCTGCCATTTTCAGCTTCACCACGTTTATGATCGTAGGCTACAACTATGGACTTATTATCTAACAATACACCTTGAAGTCGACCGTAAGGACAAGCAATAATACAAACTTGCTCTCTGAACCATGCAAAAACAAAATAGAAAACCGCTGTAAAGATTATCAATGGAAATAGTGTTCCTAGATGTTCCGTTGGACCATCTTTGATATGGCTAATGAGTTTATCACTTCCAATTAAATATGCTAAAAATACATTCGCAATTAAAAATGAAATTATTAAAAATATAAACCACTTAAGTAAGCGTTTTTTTATTTTTTCGGAATTCCATGGTTGATTATCTAGTTTGCGCTGCTTATTTCTATCGCCATCAATCCAATACTCAATACGTCTAAAAACCATTTCCATAAAAATGGTTTGCGGACAGATCCAACCACAAAAAATACGACCAAAACTAACTGTGAATAAAGCAATAAAAATCACGCCTATAAGCATGCAAATAACAAACAAGTAAAAATCTTGAGGCCAAAATGGAAGTCCGAAAATATTAAAACGACGCTCCAATACATTAAATAAAAGGAATTGATTCCCATTTATTTTTATAAATGGTGCTGCAAATAGAAAGGCTAATAAACCATAACTGACTATTTTACGCCATTCGTAATAGCGACCACTTGGTTTTTTTGGATAAACCCAGGCGCGTTTTCCTTGATCATCTAATGTGCCAATAGTATCTCTAAACGATTCGTTTTCTGGGCTTTCCACTGTTGTTTATTTTAGGTTATTGTTTTTATAGATAACAGAAATCACCAAACTATTTTAGTTCCATGATTTCTGTTAATTGTATTATTCTGCTGCATCGTCTTTCCAAATATCACCTTCAGCTTCTTTCGGGTTAGCTGCTGTTGTACCTTGAAATGTTAACACATAACTTGATACTTGTGCCATTTCAAGAGGAGATAAACTCTGCTTCCATGCAATCATTCCTTTTCCGGCTCGACCACCTTCTGCAACCGTTTTAAATACATTTTTAATACCGCCGCCTAAAATCCAGTGTTCATCAGTCAGGTTTGGTCCAATACCACCACCACCATCAGCCATGTGGCAGGCCACACAGTTAACTTCAAATAGGGCTTGTCCAGCGCTTAAATCGGCTGCACCTGTTAAGACTTCTACTGTATTAGCATCGACTAAATTTTTTGCGGTTCGTTTATATTCTTCAATATCAATAGCTGCTTGGGCATATTCAGAATTCAATTCATCGTACTGGTTTTCACCATCAAAAACATGATATCTCACTAAATAGACCGCTGCAAATACAATAGAAGCATAAAAACTATAAATCCACCAAGGCGGTAAGTTGTTATCCAACTCTCTAATGCCATCATAATTATGATCTAATATAATGTCATGTTCCTCTTCCATTGGTTTGGAATCTAGTGATTTGGTGTATAGTTTTTTAAACCATATAACAAATTTAGATGTACTTTCTTTTTTAGCATTATATCGTGCTTTTGCCGCTTCGTCTAAACTCTGGTATAAAATATTACCCATTGAGCTCACAATAGCTTCAATCCCTATTAATAATATTAATACAAATATTAAAAATAGCATAACTAGTGGTTGTTCAATAAAGGCTGGTTGGCTACCAGATTCTATAAAGAATTCTGCTAGTCCAGCAATTAAGAAAAATATAATAGGTATCCTTATCCAAGCTGGAATTGATTGTCTCATAGTTCTTCGTGGTTTTGGTTGTTATCTAATGGTATATTGCTGACAGTTTCTATGTAATCTTTTTTTGCGGTTACAACCCACCAAAATAATACTACAAAGAAGATGAAAAATATGAGTAAAGAGATAATCGGGTAAATCTCGATTCCCTCCATACTGTCCATGTGATTTTTTACAAACTTTAACATCGTTTATTTTATTAGATTATTCTTCTAAATCAGTTACATTAATATCTGTTCCTAATCGTTGCATGTATGCAATTACGGCTACAATTTCACGATTACGCATTTCAACAAAATCTTCGCCACCTGCAGCTTTTTCAGCCTCATACGTGGCTGCGAAATCAGGATCAGCATATAAATTCTGTTCAATTTTTGTTCCTTGCTCCAACATGTTTTGTTGTGCGTTGGCAATGTCCTCTTCTGTATATGGTACACCTAAAGTAACCATGGCTTCCATTTTAGTTTCTGTAATGGACTTGTCTAATTTATTGGTAATAAACCATTTGTATGATGGCATAATAGAACCGGAAGAGGTGCTTTGCGGATCATAGAAGTGATTAAAATGCCAATTGTCTGAATATTTTCCACCTATGCGATGTAAATCTGGACCTGTACGCTTACTTCCCCATAGGAATGGGTGGTCATAAACAAACTCTCCAGCTTTGGAGTAGTCACCATAGCGTTCTACTTCACTTCTAAATGGTCTTACCATTTGAGAGTGACAACCTACACAACCTTCACGGATGTATATATCACGACCTTCTAATTCCAAAGGAGTATATGGTTTCACGCTACTAATTGTAGGTATATTGGATTTAACCATAATGGTAGGTACTATTTGGACAATACCACCAATTAATATAGCAATGGTTGCATAAATTGTTAATCTAACTGGTTTTCTTTCTAACCAAGAGTGCCATCCTTCGCCACCCACACGGCTTTTAGAAACATTTTGCAAAGCCGGAGCTTCAGCTAATTCATCCGTAACTTTACTACCATTTTTAGCAGTAATAATAACGTTATAGACTAATACTAACATACCTGTTAGGTAAAGTGTACCTCCAATGGCACGCATCCAATACATAGGCATTATTTCAGTAACGGTTTCTAAAAAGTTACCATAAACTAAAGTCCCATCTGGGTTAAATTGCTTCCACATACTTGCTTGTGTAAATCCAGCAACATATAATGGTAAGGCATACATAATGATACCTAAAGTACCAATCCAGAAATGGAAATTAGCTAAACCAATGGAGTGTAATTTTGTTTTAAATAAGCGAGGTATTAACCAATAAATCATACCGAAAGCCAAGAATCCGTTCCAAGCTAATGCGCCTACGTGAACGTGCGCAATAATCCAGTCGGTAAAATGGCCAATGGCGTTTACATTTTTTAAAGACAGCATGGGGCCTTCAAAAGTTGCCATACCGTAACCCGTAATAGCCACTACCATAAATTTTAAAACAGGATCTGTACGTACTTTATCCCAAGCACCACGGAGCGTTAATAGTCCGTTAATCATACCACCCCAAGATGGCATTAATAACATAACAGAAAACGCCACACCTAAATTTTGTGCCCATTCTGGAAGTGCTGTGTATAATAAGTGGTGGGGTCCAGCCCAGATATATATAAAAATTAATGACCAGAAGTGAATAATGGACAAACGATAAGAATATACAGGTCTGTTAGCCGCTTTAGGAACAAAATAATACATTAAACCTAAAAATGGTGTTGTCAAGAAAAATGCTACAGCATTATGTCCATACCACCATTGCACCAATGCATCCTGAACACCTGCGTATACAGAATAACTTTTAAAAGCACTAACAGGCACTTCTAAACTGTTAAAAATATGAAGTACGGCAACTGTTACAAACGTCGCTATATAAAACCAAATAGCAACATATAAATGTCGTTGTCTACGCTTAATCATAGTTCCAATTAAATTGGCACCAAACACAACCCAAACTACAGCAATGGCAATATCAAAGGGCCATTCAAGCTCGGCATATTCTTTAGATGTTGAAAAGCCTAATGGTAATGTTATGGCCGCACCAACAATAATAAGTTGCCAACCCCAAAAGTTAATTTTACTTAAAACATCGCTATACATTCTCGCTTTTAAAAGTCGTTGTGTTGAGTAGTAAACACCGGCAAAAATGGCATTACCAACAAAAGCGAAAATTACTGCATTGGTGTGTAACGGTCTTAATCTACCAAAACTTAACCACGAAATTCCATCGGTTAAGTTGGGAAATAAAAACATAAATGCTAAAAGTAAGCCTACAAGCATACCTACAACTCCCCAAAACATGGTGGCATAGAGGAAATTTTTAACGACCTTGTTGTCGTAATAGAATTGTTGTACTTCCATAATTTTTAATTAGTCTTTTTGGTTTTAATAGTTTGTTTTTGGTTTTCTTTTACGAGTTCATCTTCAAATAGCATTCTGACAGATGGTGTATAATCATCATCAAATTGACCGCTTCTTACTGCCAAAACAAAAGCAATAAAAAAGCCAATGGCCACTACGATGCTGATACTCAATAATATGTATATAACACTCATACCTGATAGAAGTTATGGTTCAAAAATACTGTCTTAATATACTCAAAAATATGATAAAAATCATATTTGTTTATTTTTAATCATTCTAATTTCCTACCAATAACATTGGTTGCAACCGTAGTAAAAACCACAATACTTATAGAACTTAATGGCATTAAAATAGCGGCAATAACAGGCTCTAATTGTCCAGTAACCGCAAAGTACAACCCTATTATATTATATACAAATGAGAGGGCAAAACTCCACTTAATAATTTTTATAGCTTGTTTGGATGCTTTTATATATTGGTATAATTGATTGAATTTGGATGCGTCTAAAATGGCGTCACAAGCAGGCGAAAAGACATTCACATTCTCTGAAATAGCTATGCCAACTTCGCTTTGTGCCAATGCACCAGCATCATTTAACCCGTCGCCAATCATGAGCACTTTAGCGCCTTCAGACTGATGATATTTAATATAATCCAATTTATCGTCTGGTTTTTGATTAAATATTAATTTAGTTTTTGCTGGTAATAATTTTTTTAAGTTTTCCAATTCACCGGCATTATCCCCCGAAAGGATAACTAAATCATACTCATGTTTTAAGCTATTAAACAATTTGGATAATCCTTTTCTATAACTATTATAAAAGGTGTATTTTCCTTTGTATTGGTTGTTACTGTTAATATGAACTGTGGTATTCAGTATGGATTTATCTTGTTTGAAGCCAACAAAACTGGCGGAACCAATTTTCATCGTATCATTTTGATGAGTACTTTCAATACCTTGACCTAAATGTTCTTCAAAATGGTTTAATGTTATGATATCATGCTCATCTAAAATATCATAAAGTGTACGGCTCAAAGGGTGGTTTGAACCTCGCAAGGTATTCTTTAAAAGGATTTCCTCTGACGTGGATAATGCATCACCATCATAGGTGGCGGAACTTTGCTTATTGGAAGTAATAGTTCCTGTTTTATCGAAAATAATGGTATTTATAGCTGCTAATTGTTCAATAACAGATGCGTTTTTGAGGTAGAATTTCAACTTGCCAAAAATCCGTAATAAATTTCCTAACGTAAAAGGCGCGGAAAGGGCAATAGCACATGGACAAGCAATAATTAAAACAGCTGTAAAGACATTCATGGCTTTGGATGAATCTACAAGTAACCAATAGGTGGTTGCTATAAATGCAATACTTAAAACTGCAATTGTAAAACGCTTACTAATAGTATTAGTTAAGTTTGTAAAGCTGTCTTGTTTATTTTTATTAAAAACATCATTACTCCATAACTGTGTTAAATAACTTTGCTCCACAGATTTTAAAGCTTCCATTTCAATAACACCAGTGGTTTGTTTCCCTCCAGCGAAAAGTTTATCGCCAGAATTTTTAGTTATGGCATCAGACTCTCCTGTAACAAAACTATAATCAATTTTTGCTTTGCCATTTATTAAAATGCCATCAACCGGAATTAATTCTTGATTTCTAATAAGAAGGCGATCTCCTTTCTCAATATCATAAACTTGAATTGGTGTTTCTATACCATCCAAAATTTTTGTAATTGCAATAGGAAAATAGGATTTGTAATCTCTTTCAAAAGAAAGAAATGAATAAGTTTTTTGTTGAAAAAACCGGCCTAGCAACAGGAAAAATACTAACCCCGTTAAACTGTCAAAAAATCCAGAACCGATATCTAATATAATTTCAACAGTACTTCTTATGAATAATACAGCCAGACCTAGTGCTATGGGAACATCAATATTTAAAAGTCCAGAGCGCAGTCCTTTATAAGCTGATGTAAAATAATCGCGCCCAGCATAAAAAACAACAGGTAATGAAAACGCAAACATGAGCCATCTAAAAACGTGTTTATATTGCTCTAGCCAAAATTCGCCCACTTCAAAATACTCTGGAAATGATAAAAACATAACGTTTCCAAAAGAAAACCCCGCAATACCGAGCTTGTAAATTAGCGAACGATTAATATTTTCCTTACCCGTTTTGAAATCATTTAAGGAAATATAGGGTTCGTACCCAATAGCACTTAAAAGCAAAACCACCTCTTTTAAAGAAAAATTTTCGGTATTATATGTTATACGAACATTCTTTTTGCCAAAATTAACTTGAGAAGCTGTAATGTTATTATTGAGTTTGTTTAGGTTTTCTAATATCCAAATACACGAACTACAATGTATATGCGGAATATACAAGGTGACAATTTGAATACGTCCATCATTAAATTCCGTGAGTTTTTCAATAATGTTTTCTTTTGAGAGAAAATCATATTTACCCTGAATCTCTTTAGGTGCAGAGCCTGGTGATGCTTGTAAGTCGTAATAACAAGTTAAATCGTTTTCTGAAAAGATTTCATAAACCGTTTTACAACCATTACAACAAAATAATTTTTCGTCGTAAGTAATTTGTTCTGAATTGCATATATCACCACAGTGGAAACATTTGTGTTGTTCCATAAAATTTGCCCATTTATACCTTTTGCAAAGGTAAAATATAAGCATTGATTTAATATGATTTTTGTCATGTATTGTGTATTTTTGATGTTAACTTATTTTAGGCTGATATGAGTAAATGTGAATCCTGTATTGCAAAACAATTGAATTCTTTAAATGCTTTAACTAGCGAAGAATTGCGAAAGGTATCAGCTTGTAAAACAACACGTTTTTATAAAAAAGGTGATATTATTTTTGATGAAGGCGAATCGCTTCATGGCGTTTATTGTGTTCGTAGTGGTGTTTGTAAACTAACCAAATTAAGTGCAAATGGTAAAGATCATACCGTTAAATTACTTGGGAAAGGTGAACTTTTAGGGCAACGCTCTATTATTAGTGATGAGCGGACCAATTTAAGTGCTGTGGCTTTAAATGATATTGAATTATGTTTTGTGCCGAAAGATCAAATTATTACGCCTTTACACGAAAATCAAAATTTTTCATTTGATGTATTACAGAATTTAGCTAAAGATTTACGAAGCGCGGAAGACGACCTAATTAATATGGCTCAAAAATCCGTTAAGCAACGTATGGCGGAAACACTAATTTATATTCAACGTGTTTTTGGTGTTGATTCGTCTGGAGCATTAAATGTTATATTATCACGTGAAGATTATGCTAGTATTGTAGGTACAGCAACAGAATCTGCCATCCGAATTTTATCACAGTTTAAAAAGGAAAAATTGATTGCTACATCTGGTAAACACATAACGATTACAGATATTGAAGGACTCAAACGTGTGGATTAAAAAAAATGCTTCAATCGTTTTAGATTAAAGCATTTTTACCATTGTTATATTGATTTTCTTAAAACATTTTAACGGGTTTAAAAGGATTGAGTTGTAGTTTTTCCATTTCAGATTGATAGGTTTTCCAAGATTCTTTATAGAAAGCATTTGTTTTATTAATAGCTTCGTTAAGCGCATCTTCCGCGTGTTTTATCAAGGTGTCTTCAGTAGTTGTTATACCATTTTTACGAGACCTAGAATACCAACCTGCTGTTCCTAATCTACTACTTACGGGAATATCATCTGAATTCGTAATGCCTTGACGCTTATCTGGTTTTCCTAAATATAGGTTGATGAGCGCATCTGCCTGTTCAGAAATGTCTTTAGATTCTTTTATGGCATCCTTGTATTTTTCTTTATCTAATTTCTTTAAATCTGACGCATATTTATCGGCAGTATTCTTGCTTTCAACAAGCTGTTTTACAGCATTTGCCATTTTCTCTTGTAGCACTTCTAAACGTTTGGCTGTATTATAAATGGCCTCTATATTAGCTTGTGTTACATTTAATCGCGGATCTGATTTAACTTCAATATTTTTTTCAGACATTTCAGTTCCATAAGTCATGACCACACGGTATGTTCCTGGCTTAACCGAAACACCACCAGATTCGCTTGTTCGTTTTCTAATGGATCGGGATGCACGCGGAACACCAGCTTCATCCATATACCATGTCCATTTATGAACTCCTGTTTCTTTAGGTGTTTTACGTTTTAAAGTTCTAATAAGTCGATTGCCATCATAAAACTGTAAGGTGATGGAGTCCTTGGTGGCAATAGATTTCTCTACGACTTCTGAAGAATCTTCGTCTTCAAGTGTATCTTCTGTCTGATCTTCTGCTTCAGATGATTCTTTTAGTTTTTGTTCTTTTTGTTCTTTCCTTTTAGTTGAATCTACTTTTACGAAATAGGAGAGTTCAGCACCATAACTACGATTTTCACCATGATACGTAGCATCTGCTCCAAAACGACTTCCGGTTGGTTGTTGGTAAGTGGCTTGATAGGCAATTGGTGGACTAAACAACTCTAAATTCGCGTTGAGCATTTGTTTGTTTTTCGCCATGGCTCGTAACGGTCTAATATCATCTAAAACCCATGCTGCACGACCAAAAGTACCAATTACTAAATCGTGTTCTCTTGGGTGAATTACTAAATCCTTAACCGAAACGGTGGGGAAACCTTCGGTCCATTTTGTCCATTTGTTTCCAGCGTCTATAGATATATATAAACCATCATCTGTTCCTAAAAATAGTAAATTGGGTTCTTCTAAATCTTCAATAATTGACAGTGTGTAGCTTTCTACATCGTCTGCATTAACAATACGCGTCCAAGTTTTTCCGTAATTAGTAGTTCTATAGGCATAAGGCTCATAGTTAAAACGTCTGTAATCATTTGCAATCAGTAACGCTTCACCTTTATTTTTATTCGATGCTTTAATCTGTGGAATCCAGCTACCAGCTGGTAACCCTTTGATGTTTTTAGATACGTCAGACCAGGTTTCGCCACCATTTCTGGTAATATGTACGCGTCCATCATCGGTGCTTACCCAAAGCATATTGTTTTCAATAGGTGAGGGCTCAATGACCAAAATGGTGCAATGATTTTCAGCACCTGTTGCATCCATGGTTAAACCACCACTTTCATTTTGTTTGAGTTTTTCAGGATCGTTGGTTGTTAAATCGTCTGAAATAATAGTCCAAGTTTCGCCTTTGTCAGTTGATTTATGGACAAATTGACTCCCAAAATAAATGGTGCTATTATTAAAGGGATCTATGTTAATTGCTGAATTCCAATTGAAACGTAATTTTACATTCGGATCTGGATGGATGGGTTTTACCGTGTAATTACTTCCAGTTTCCCAATCATACCGACTTACGGAACCTTCTTGACTCATAGTCCAACCGTAACGAGAATCGTCTTTGTCTGGCACTACATCAAAACCATCACCAAAACTAATTTCTTGCCAATAACTATTTCTGATACCTTGTGCACGCCAAACATAAGCAGGTCCACGCCAAGAACCATTGTCTTGCATACCTCCATATACGTTATACGGAAAATCATTATCGACATTTATATGATAAAATTGAGCAACTGGAAGATTTCCTATAAAACGCCAAGTGTCACCACCATCATGTGTGATATTCAAACCACCGTCGTTACCATCAATCATAAAACTACCATCTTCTGGGTGCACCCACCAGGCGTGATGATCAGGATGAATTCCATTATCTACACCATAAGCAGGCATAAGTCTCTGAAAACTTTTTCCACCATCCTGACTGACATTTACATAGGTAAATACCGAATACACGCGATTTTCATTCTGCGGATCCACATATATTTCAGAATAATAGAATGGTCTATCGCCAATATCATTTTTGTCATTAATTTTGCGCCATGTAAAGCCACCATCTTCACTTTTGTAAAGTGCATTTTTTTTGGCCTCAACCAAAGCATAAATAACATCTGGTTTACTTGGCGCAATGGCAACACCAATCCTTCCTAAATTCCCGGAAGGAAAACCATCATCTTCGGTTATTTTTTTCCATGTATCACCACCATCAAAGGTAATGTGCATGCCCGAACCTTCACCTCCTGAATTAAAAAACCAAGGATCGCGTTTGTGTTCCCACATGGCAGCAATTAATTTGTTAGGATTGGTTGGATCCATAATTAAATCGGCAGCACCAGTTTTATTATTGGCAAAGAGAATATTTTTCCATGTTTTTCCACCATCCGTTGTTTTATAAACACCACGTTCTGGATGTTCTCCCCAAGGTGAGCCGATGGCAGCAGCATAAACCACATTCGGATTTGTTGGGTCAATAACCACACGATGAATATGTCGTGTTTTCTCTAAGCCCATAGCTTGCCAGTTTTTGCCACCATCCAAAGATTTATAAATTCCGTAACCACCATTTAAACTGTTTCTAGGATTCCCTTCACCAGTACCAACCCAAATAACACTCGGGTTTGATTGTTGAATAGCAACTGCACCAATAGATGCTGTAAGCTCATGATCGAAAATAGGATCCCACTTTATGCCACCTGAAGTCGATTTCCATAAACCACCTGAAGCAGTACCAACAAACATTACGTCTGGATTGGAATGTACAACATCAATAGCCGTTACACGACCAGACATACCTCCAGGACCAATATTTCTGGGTTTCATGTTTTTTACTAAATCGAGGTTGAAATCTTGCGAAAACCCTGAAATTGATATAAATAGGAATAATATAAGAAAACGTTTTTTCATAAGTGGTAGTTTAGTTTGCCTTAAAGTTAAGCAAGAAAACTTAAATAGATGTTAAGGCCTTAATTTTTGAGTGAAAATTGTCGTATTTTTATGATGCATGAAAAAAGAAGATAAACACAGAAAAGGCTTCGTATTTAAACAATATGAGTCGCCTTCACAAAGCCCGTTTGAAAAACTTTTTGATGTTTTCAAAGAGCTGATTACCCATACATCGGGTGATTTTGATGAAGCAATAGATTGGTTAAAACAATTGGATGACGAATACAAGTTAACAACTCCCGATTACACAATTGAAGACTTTATTGAAGATCTAAAAGCGAAAGGCTACATTCGTGAGGAAATTCGTCCGGATGGTAAAAAAGGGACAGCCATTACTGCAAAAACGGAACGTGCTATTAGACAATCTGCGTTAGCCCAAATTTTTGGAAATTTAAAAAAGAGTGGAAGCGGTAATCATAAAAGTAAAGGTCTTGGAATAGGTGATGAGCATACAGGGGATTTTAGAAATTACCAGTTTGGTGATGGCTTGGATAAAGTGAATATTACGGAAAGTCTTCGGAATGCCCAAATTAATAATGGGATAGGAAATTTTAATTTAACCGAAGATGATTTAGTGGTTGAAGAAACCACACATAAATCGCAAATGAGTACTATTTTAATGATAGACATTAGCCATAGTATGATTCTGTATGGTGAGGATCGGATTACGCCAGCCAAAAAAGTTGCCATGGCATTGGCAGAATTAATTACCACACGCTATCCAAAAGATACACTTGATATTTTGGTTTTTGGAAACGATGCGTGGCCAATAAAAATTAAAGATTTGCCGTATTTAAATGTGGGGCCTTATCATACCAATACAGTTGCAGGATTACAATTGGCTATGGATTTGTTGAGACGAAAACGAAATACGAACAAGCAAATATTTATGATTACAGACGGCAAGCCGAGTTGCTTAAAGTTACCAGATGGCACTTATTATAAAGATAGTAATGGTTTAAATCCGCACATTACTAATAAATGTTATGCTATGGCGCAACAAGCCAGAAAATTACATATTCCCATTACAACATTTATGATTGCTCAAGATCCCTATTTAATGCAGTTTGTTGAAGAATTTACAAAAGCAAATCAAGGCAAAGCATTTTACACAGGCCTAAAAGGTTTAGGCGAAATGATTTTTGAGGATTATGAAACGAATAGAAAGAAACGGATTAAGGGGTAAATAAAAGTTAAGAGTTACAAGTTAATAGTTGTGAGTTTTTCTCACTGTTATGAAAAAATGATATATGAAAATAAAAAGTATTAAAACATTAGTACAACTAAAAGAATCAGGTTACCAATCGCGATCCATAAAAGATGAATTGCGCGATAACTTAATTGAAAAAATTAAAAATAAAGAACCCATTTTTGAAGGAATCTACGGCTATGAAAATACCGTTATTCCAGAATTACAACGTGCTATTTTATCACGACACAATATTAATTTATTAGGACTTCGTGGACAAGCAAAAACCCGTTTAGCGCGTTTAATGCTCACCTTGTTAGATGAATATATTCCCGTTGTTGAAGGTTCTGAAATAAATGATGATCCGTTGAATCCAATTTCCCGATACGCCAAAGAATTAATTAATGAAAAAGGTGATAACACCCCAATTTCTTGGATGCATAGAAGTGAGCGTTTTGCCGAAAAATTAGCCACACCTGATGTTACAGTAGCCGATATTATTGGTGATGTAGATCCTATAAAAGCAGCCAATTTAAAGTTGAGTTATGCTGATGATCGTGTCATTCATTATGGCATGATTCCACGTGCAAATCGTTGTATTTTTGTTATTAATGAGTTGCCAGATCTACAAGCTAGAATCCAAGTAGCCTTATTTAATATTTTACAAGAAGGCGATATTCAAATTCGTGGATTTAAATTACGATTGCCTTTAGATATGCAGTTTGTTTTTACAGCAAACCCAGAAGATTACACCAATCGTGGTAACATTATTACACCATTAAAAGATAGAATTGGTTCTCAAATTTTGACGCATTATCCAGATGATATTGAAACGGCTAAACTGATTACACAGCAAGAAGCCAAATCCGATATACGCCAAAAGGAAAATATTCATGTACCAGAATTAGCCAAAGATTTATTAGAACAGATAGTTTTTGAAGCCCGTGAAAGCGATTTCATTGATGAAAAAAGTGGTGTTAGTGCTAGATTGAGTATTACAGCTTTTGAGAATTTATTAAGTACAGCAGAATTACGTGCGCTAAAAGCAGGCGATGCTAAAACAACGGTTCGTTTGTCTGATTTTCTTGGCATTATTCCAGCCATTACAGGAAAAGTAGAATTGGTTTATGAAGGAGAACAAGAAGGCGCAGCTCAAGTGGCATACAATTTAATAGGTGAAGCGGTTAAAAGTTTATTTCCCGAGTTTTTTCCGAAGATAGAAAAACTCCGAAAACAAAATGATGAGAGTCCGTATGATCCTATTGTATCTTGGTTTTTTAATAACACAGATGAATTTGAATTGTTAGACGATTTACGTGATAAGGCGTATAAATTGTTATTAGAATCGGTATCGCCTTTAGATGATTTATTAGGTGAACACCAACCAAAACTTTCCAAAAAGGAAAGTTATTTCGTGAAAGAATTTGTGCTTTGGGCTTTAGTGGAACATAAATTATTGAGTAAATACCGCTTTACAGAAGGGCTACAGTTTAAAGATCCCTATGGTAGTTTTATCAGTGATTTATAAAAATAGGTATTAATTAAAAATGAAAAAGCGGTCAATTTGATCGCTTTTTCATTTTAATCTGTTTCGGTTTTAACCACAACCAAAATCCCGTAAAAGCTAATAAAATCAAGCCTAGTGAGCTAATAGTGGAATAAAATAATTTTATAGGTTTTGACTGATTTCCAAAAAGATAATCCAGGATGGAGCCATCATGAATCATTTCAATAATATCAGCAGTTCGGGTTTTGTCCGATAGAATAGCACCCGAATAACAGTCAATTTGAATTTCGGTGAAATGGGTTTCAAAGCGTATTTTGGCAATGCCTTTAGAGGGTCTGTAATCAATCCGGTTTATTTCAGAAGGTAAGTTCTGCAGGTTTACATAATTGATGGCAATGGCTTGAATACTATCCAAACTAATCAGCTCCAACTGTTGACTTATTGCTTTTTGAGACTTTGGTTTTAGCTGTAATTCATCCTTCCATGTAAGGAGTAGTCCTGTAGCTCCCAAAATAAACATAAATACAACCAATGGCATAGCAATAAAGCGATGCATTTTACGATACCATCGTGATTGTTTAGCTAATTTTTTACGTTTTTCCTTCAAGTTAAGTAGTTATGGGACATGCGAAAATAAGTAATTGTTTGGTTTTTTCTCTTAAAGCTATGTTAACGCAAATTCAACAAAATTCTATAATTTAGAAACTTGAATGTAAAAATCGCTATCAACTGTCAGTTTTTCATCTGAAATAGTAGTTTTTTTCCATTCCGTTGTTGGATAAAGCCACTGTTCTTTGTTATTAAAAGTTACTTGGGTTGGCATATCAAAATCAGCAACAACATGGTTCCAACGGTATTTTAAACTACCATTGCTAATACTATATTCCAAGTTAGGAATATGTGACTGACGTAAATATTGATTAAAAAATGCGGTTAAATCAATTCCAGATTTTTCACTAATATAATCCTCAATCTGTTTGGTTGTGACTGTTTGATGGTAAAACGTTTTGTTCAATCCACGTAAAATATTACGCCATTTTTCGTCATCGGCAACTAATTGTCGTAAGGTGTGCAACATATTGGCTCCTTTGTAATACATATCACCAGAGCCTTCTTTATTTACATTGTAAGTTCCAATTAAAGGTGTATCATTTTGAATACGTTTTCGGGTGCCAATCACATAATCGGCAGATGCTTCTTTGCCATAAAAATAATCGACAAATAAATTTTCAGAATAGGCTGTAAACCCCTCGTGAATCCACATATCGGCAATATCTTTATTCGTGATATTATTGGCGAACCATTCGTGTCCAGCCTCATGAATAATGATGAAATCGAATTTTAAGCCCCAACCGGATTCCGATAAATCGTTTCCTAAATAACCCATTTTATATTGATTCCCATAGGTTACAGAACTTTGGTGCTCCATGCCTAAATACGGAACTTCCACTAATTTAAAACCATCCTCATAAAATGGATATGGTCCAAACCAATGCTCAAAGGCTTCCATCATGCGAGGCGCATCTTTAAAATGTGTTTTTGCTTTTTCTAAATTATCACGGAGTACATAATAATCCATATCCAAAGGCCCATTTTCACCTGAATAAACTTCAGAAAAATGTACATAATCACCAATATTTACATTCACACCATAATTATTAATTGGGTTTTTTACAGCCCAATTATATGTCGTGGTTTCTTTATTTTGAACAATACTTTGTAAACGACCGTTAGAAACATTCATTAATCCTTTTGGCACTGTTATGCTAATATCCATGCTATCCACCTCGTCATACATATGGTCTTTGTTCGGCCACCAAATACTAGCGCCTAGACCTTGACAAGATGTGGCCACAAAATGATTGCCGTTAGTATCTTTTTTCCAGGAAAAACCACCATCCCAAGGTGCACGAATGGCTTCTTTTGGATGGCCTTCGTAGTGTATTTCAATAGCATTGTTGGAGCCAAGAATTTGTTTATCAATCAATCCGATAAAATAGGCATTGCCATCACGCGATGCTTTCAATTCTTTACCATTTTGTGTGACCTTGGTTATATATAAAGGTTCTTGTAAATCGATTTGAATAATGGCATACGGTTTTAAAACGGTGTATTTAACCGTGTTTTTTCCCTTAATAAATTTGGTGTCTGGATCTACAGAAATATCTAAATGATAATAGGTTAAATCCCACCATTCGCGTTCTGGTGTTATGGAACCACGAAGCGTGTCTTGATGTGTAAAGGTGTTTTTTTCTTGAAGTAAACCTTGACTAAATATCGTAAATGGTAGTAGAAAAAAAACTATTAGGAGTCTGTATATTTTCATGATAAAATTTTTACTAAAATACGGAAAAAAGAGAAAACCACTATATATTGTAAAACCTGATTTAAACTTTTATGTTAAGACATTTATTACTTGTATAATTGATGCATTTCATTAATATGTTTTTTTATTTTATCTCTAAACCATTGTGGTTTTAACACTTCAACCATGTTACCTAGTTTTAAAATTTGAATTTCAAATTCGTAGTTAGGCTTTAGTTTATAGGTTACGGTTCCCCAATCCTGGATGCCATTCACACATATTTGCGATTTATGAATTGGTAAACTACGTAAATATTTTAGTTGGTTGTTATGCGCTTTAATAATAACATCTTCAACCTTGCCGCTTTCAGTCTCACTATAATTTAACCCAACTATATAATCGTATTGCTTTAATTGTTTTTCAACATTTTCAATCTTTGAAGACTTCGTGTTTATTATCTCTATTTTAGAAAGTCTATCAATTCCAAAATTTCTAATTTCTTTTTCTCCATCAGCTACAGCAATTAAATACCAGCGATTTGCGTATTCCTTGATACATAAAGGAGAAACCGTATACTCTTTTATAGTGTTTTCGTAATAATTTTCTTTAACAAATGTGATTTTGTGATTTATTGATATAGCTTGGATAAGCTTTTTCAGGTGATGAATTCCTGTAAATCCAGAACTATCTTCTGGAATAATCCATTTTTGAAAGGATTTATAATCTTTTAAACCACGCTCATATACTTCTGCCATAGCCGCGAATTTTGCAAACTTAAAAAATAGGGCTAAAGAATCTTCCGTATCTTCAATTGTGTAACCGCGAGATTTATGGTTATAATTGATTGATATACCAAAGTCTGATTCTAAAATGTTTTTATCGCGTTCTAAAGTGCGTTCTGCCACAACCAAATCATAATTATTGATCAAGCGTTCTAAAATCTCATTTTTAGTGATGTTAGGGTTTGCTTTAACTATTTGTGCTATACAGTTCAATCGTTTTAATATTTTATAGTCTGCCATAGAAGGAGTTTACTTCAAAATTATGAGTTAAACACAAAACAAGTTTGCTTTTTTTTTAGAAATATAAGATTAATTTTTCAGTCCGACATCATTTGGCGGTATGTGATACGTTCTTTGTATAAACAAACAAAAGATAACAGCATGGAAAATAATTTTTTACTTAAAACCGAATTTGAAAACTATTTAGATAATCTAAAAGGTGTACTTTGTTTTAAGACATCTTTTTATATTAACCAAATAATTAAACTAACCGAATCACACCATATTATGGAAAACCAAATTTGTTTATTTGAGATGTTGGAAAATGAGATACGCTGTGATAATCAAGAAAGAGTTGAAGAGATTATTATAAAATTTTTAGATAATATTGAACGGAAAGCAATTCGTAATAACGCTCATATTATTGATAATAAGTGGAATGCTTTACGAATAGGCTTATTAAAATATAGATTGTTTCTTCATCAATTTATGAAAAAAAAACAGATTAATAATTCGGCGGAATCTTCCAATATTTTCGATTGTGCAAAACGAAAACGATTAGAACTTTTATTTGACAAAAAAGATTCCTATTTCGTGCCTATTTACCATGATATATATACGTATAACCAGTTGAATATTGATTATATATGGCAAGTTTGTTTACAACTATATTCAAATAATGCTTTCGATAGTAAAGAAAAGCGAAAACCCCATCATTTTTATTTTGAAACGATAACAGTACGACAAGAAAAAAAGAGATTTTTAGAAATTATAAATGGAGGAAATACGTTTATCATGCTCACCCTTTTAATGCATGCTTTAAACGCGTTTTCTAAAGGCGATAATTTTTTGAATAAAAAGAGACATTCTGAAAAAACACTTAGCAAAACATTACAATTTGAAACCAACCTAAACGACCAAAGATTCTTTAATATTTTGATTAAAAACCACATTAATAAAAAGGCTACAACTCCTGAAGAAATAATAAAAATGGTGCCTTATAAATTTTTACCACTTTCTTTAAATGAAGGATATCATTTTCTAGAAACCACGTTTCGATTTGTGCAATTAATACAAGAATCACAAATTCCACAATCAGAAAATTATATTGCGGATATTGATGTTTTTATAAATAGTTTATTAAGGAATAGTAGTATAAACTTTGTAGAATTAACAGATGAACATTACGGTAAAACATATTTGAACGATACAGAACATTTAATACAAGATGTTATGTCGTGGTTATAAGCTCTTGTATTTATCAATTTAAAGTTAACAAAATTATATACATGAACACAAACATTTACTATGAAGTAGAGACTAAATATTGGCGACGAAACGTTCCAAATATTCACGATGAGTTTACCACTACAGTTCCTAAAAAAACAGATATAGTAGAATCATCCACTAAATTTGAAAACAAATCTCCTTTTCTCGCTAGAGAAAATGCCTTCAATCATTATTTTAGCATTTTAGATGTATTGTATGAAGGATTAGGAAAGGAGCACACCACGGATGCACAAGCTCGGATAGATTTACAGCACTACTTCGATTCTGGAAACGCTATTGAAATAGGAGGAAAGGAATCTAAATTCAAATCATCTCCTGATTGTGATAAAGGCATAGAAATTTACGCGGTTATAGAAGACACACTAAATAGCACTTCTGAAAAATTCTTAATACATGGCATTCGATATTTAGAGTATTTGGATAGATTCGATGTTGGTATTCAAGAATCTTTGCAAGGTTTGATTCAAGAATATAACTATTATAAACAAAATGAATTTCTAGTAACTAGTTATGTAGAAAATTTAGATATGGAATCTATTGGAGGTGAAAAAGTATCTGTTCTAAAAACCCCTTTCGATTGGGAAAAACTTACTACTGATTATTCAGGATTGGATTTGTTTGAGGTTTGGTAATCTTATATTATAAGAGTGTTAAGGTCTCCAGGTTATACTTCTAAAGGAAATGATTATGCTATATTTGGTATAAGAAATGTCATTTTAGAGACTTTTTAAAAATAAAATTAAACAATAAATAAAAACATGGTAAAAAAAAACAATCGCTTTTTTGAAGAGTCAAATTTCTATGACTGGTTGATTGATAATAACATTACGAGTAAAGCATCTGCAATTAGTTATTGTTCTTATGTTAATTCTGTAAACAATAATAATGATTTATATTTTAACAACAAATTGTTGGAAATACACAAAAATGAAATATCTCAAAATTATTCTGAATTAATAGAAGAAGTGTTACAGATTTTAACTGCTAAAGATTTTTATAAAAAAATAAACAAGGCAGATAAAACTATTAGCAATTGGAAAAGTGGATTTCGTGCTTACGGAGAGTTTTTAGTAAACAATTTTCAATTTGAGGATGAGGGAACTATCGCTTATGAGATTGACGATGAAAGTTTGTTGATGGATTATAAAATATCATACACGAAACAAGACTTATTTAAAAACTTCACTTTAAGACTAATTACACAAGATAGACTTTCAGGTGAAGTTTATTTCCCTATTAGTTTTATAAAGAAGATTTTTTATAAAACAAATAATAAAGCCTTTTTTGATGTATGGATTAAAAATATATTAAATAATACAGAGGTCCATCTTGAAAATAGCGAAATAAAACTAAATGAAATTAGTAATTTATATATTGATTCAGAAGGTGTTAAAATTGATCTTAAAAATAAGTACTTACATGTTTATACTAAACACGAAAATAACATAGATAAAAGTCCTTTCAAAACGAAAGAGCTAAAAAAGATATCATTGGATCATATCATACCAATGAAGCTAATTATGGATAAACTTGGAAGCCAACTTTTCGAATTTCAAAAAATAACATACGAAATTAATATTAAATTGAAAAAAGAAAAACTTAATCGTCCTAAATTGGCTAAAATTTCAAATGAGTTAATTTCTGAAATGTTTCTTGATAAAGTAAACTTAAACCAATTGAAAAATGATATGGATTTAATTAGAAAAAACACCAATTTGCAATTGATGGATAGCAAAATTAATTCAAAAAAGAGAGCTAATTAATCTTTGTGTATTAAATTGTGAATAATGGTTAATTTTAATTATTTGCAGTCTAACGAATTTATAAATAAATTTGAATATATAGAAAGTTTAAACTTAAAACCAGAAACTATGAAATGGGACATCAAACCAAATCAATCATCAATTTTTTATGAGGATACTAGTAAATCAAGGAGTATTAAAGCAATAGTAATTGATGTGGATAACCAAACTGTGAAAGAAATCGACATAAAAAATTATATTGACTATTTACAGAGGTTAATGAAATTCTATAATTATGAAGAACATCAGCTTACCAACGATAGAGATTTTATATTTATAAATAACGATTCCGACAGAAACACTAATCTTATGAAAGCCTTTTTTTGGACATCTAATAAAAACGCAATTTTCGGAAATGCAATTATCGTTAAAATTCCTAAAAGTGGTGATTACAATAAATTACAAAGCACGAAATTATCATTGGAGGAAGTAAAGGGTGCAGTAACTTTCGGAGAGTAAAAACCTAATAAATTTAAAAAGCCGTTCCGAATTTCGGAACGGCTTTTCGCTTCTAACTAAACTTAATCTATACTTAAAAACAGTATTTCTCTTCTTCTTTTACTTTTTCAGCAATTTCTTTACGTAAATCTACAATATCTGGATAGTTTGCATATTTAGTAAAACGTTTTAAGCCCATAAGCATCATACGTTGTTCATCCCCTTCAGCAAAAGAAATAATACTTTCTTTTCCTTTTTCTTCTACGATATCCACTGCGTGATATAAATATAATTTGGCCATGGCAATTTGAGCAGATTGTGCGTCTTCACCAAAACGTTTCGCATTCTTTTCGGTTCTTAATATAGCCGATTCTGCCATATAAATTTCGATTAAAATATCAGCAGCAGCAATTAATAATTGTTGATGTGCTTCTAAATCTGGACCAAATTTTTGAACGGCTCCACCAGCAACCATTAAGAATGTTTTCTTAAGTTTCTTAATCATTTCCTTTTCTTCAGAAAATAATTCAGAGTAATCTGGTGTATCAAATGAAGGAATTCCCATTAATTCATCCTGTACCTTTTGAGCAGGACCTAATAAATCAACGTGACCTTTCATGGCTTTTTTAACAAGCATACCAACAGCTAACATACGGTTGATTTCGTTTGTACCTTCGTAAATACGAGCAATACGTGCATCTCTCCAGGCAGCTTCCATAGGTGTCTCTTCCGAGAATCCCATACCACCAAAAATTTGAATCCCTTCATCAGCAGCATTCTGAACATCTTCAGAAACAGCTACCTTTAAAATAGAACATTCAATAGCATACTCTTCAACACCTTTTAATTCCGCTTCTTGATGCGAATTTCCAGCGGCTTGACGCATAGCAATACGATCTTCAATATTTTTAGACGCTCTATATGTTGCCGATTCACCAGCATATGCACTCGCAGCCATTTCAGCTAATTTCACTTTAATAGCTCCAAAATCTGAAATACGTGTGTTGAATTGTTTACGTTCATTAGCATACGTAACGGCTGTTGTTAAAATACGACGTTGCGAATCTAAACAGGCAGCAGCTAATTTAATACGACCAACGTTAAGAGCATTCATAGCAATTTTGAAACCTTCACCACGACCTGCTAACATATTTTCAGTAGATACAACTGTATCACTAAAGAAAACTTGACGTGTAGAACTGGCGCGAATTCCTAATTTATGTTCTTCTTCACCTAAAGTGATACCATTTGGATTTTCTTTGTCGTATTCAACAATGAAACCTGTAATGTTTTTATCATCTTCAATACGTGCAAAAACAATCATTAAGCGACAGAATCCGGCGTTTGAAATCCACATTTTCTGACCATTAATTTTATATGACTTTCCATCATCAGATAGGGTAGCGGTTGTTTTTCCAGAATTGGCATCTGATCCAGCACCTGGTTCCGTTAAACAATAAGCTCCAAACCATTCACCAGAAGCTAATTTAGGTACGTATTTTTGTTTTTGTTCATCAGTTCCGTAAAGTGTAATTGGCATTGTACCAATTCCAGTATGCGCACCAAATGCGGTACTGAAGGATCCAGTTCCACTTGAAATATAGTCGCAGGTTAACACAGTAGATACAAAGCCCATACCCATTCCACCATATTCTTCAGGAACAGCAACGCTTAAAAAGCCCATGTCACCAGCTTTTTTCATAACTTCTTCCGTTAAGGCAAAATCTTTTGCTTCAAAGCGGTTTTTGTGAGGAATAATTTCTCGGTCATTAAATTCTTTAACCGATTCTTTCATCATTGTTTGTTCTTCTGAAAAATCTTCAGGTGTGAACACATCTGCGCAATTCGTTTCTTTTACAAGAAATTGGCCACCTCTTAGGATGTCTTTATCTTTTTTTGCTTCCATTTTTTTGTTGATTCTAAACAGCTAGTAACTAAATTCTAAACTGTATTTTGTTGATTTAATTTCTGGTTACGTCTAATTTCTAGACTGGATTTTCTAATAGGCTTATTTCAGGAATTCAAAAATTCCACAAGCACCTTGTCCTGTCCCTACACACATGGTTACAGCGCCATATTTGCCGGCCATGTTACGTTTGCGCATTTCATCAAATAACTGAACTGATAATTTGGCGCCAGTACAGCCTAATGGGTGACCTAAAGCAATGGCTCCACCATTTACATTAATGATATCCGGATTTAAGTCTAATTCTCTAATAACGGCTAATGATTGAGATGCAAATGCTTCATTCAATTCTATAAGCTCTAAATCTGATTGTTGTAAACCAGCTTGTTTTAATGCTTTTGGAATAGCTTTTACAGGACCAATTCCCATAATACGAGGCTCTACACCAGCAGCTGCATAGTTTACTAAACGCGCAATTGGTTCTAAACCTAATTCTTTAACCATGTCCTCACTCATAACCATAACAAAGGCAGCACCATCACTCATTTGTGATGAGTTTCCAGCAGTTACACTTCCACCAGCAGCAAATACCGCTCGTAGTTTAGCTAAGGCTTCTTTACTAGTACCTGCACGAGGTCCTTCATCTTTGGTTACAGTATATGATTTTGTTGCTTTTTTACCATTAGCATCAACATAAGTTTGTTCAACTTCTATAGGAACTATTTGATCTTGAAAACGATTTTCAGCTTGTGCTCTTAAAGCTTTCATGTGTGAATGGTATGCAAACTCATCTTGATCTTCACGAGATACGTTGAATTGCTTGGCTACGGCTTCAGCCGTATTTCCCATTCCCCAATAATAATCCTCATGACCAGATTTTACAAGGTCATAATTTAATTCTGGTTTATAACCTGTCATAGGAACCGAACTCATGCTTTCTGCACCTCCTGCAATAATACAGTCGCCCATTCCAGCTTGAATTTTAGCGGTTGCCATTCCTATCGTTTCTATTCCAGATGAACAAAAACGGTTTACGGTAACACCAGGAACATCTACAATATCTAATCCCATTAAAGAGATTAATCGCGCCATGTTTAAACCTTGAGAACCTTCTGGCATAGCATTACCTACTATAACATCGTCAATGCGTTTTGGATCTAAATTAGGCAGTTCTTTCATCATGTATTTGATGGTTTCTGCTGCTAATTCGTCTGTTCTTTTAAAACGGAACACACCTTTTGGAGCTTTCCCAACGGCTGTTCTGTATGCTTTTACTATATATGCTTGTTTCATTTTTCTAGTTTCTTAATGGTTTTCCTGTTTTCAACATGTGCTGAATACGTTCTAATGTTTTACGCTCCGTACAAAGTGATAAAAATGCCTCACGCTCTAAATCCAATAGATATTGCTCGCTTACTAATGTTGGTTCTGATAAATCTCCACCAGCCATTACGTATGCCAATTTATTAGCGATTTTCATATCGTGTTCACTAATATAGTTGCTGTCTTGCATAGAATCGGTTCCTACTAAAAACATTCCTAATGCTTGTTTTCCAAGAACTTTAATGTCTGTACGTTTTACGGGTTGCGTATAACCTGAATCTGCCATTAATTTGGCATGCTGTTTAGCAACGGCTATTTGTCGGTCTTTATTAACGACAACCACATCTTTACCTTTTTGTAACAGGTTTAAGTCGAAAGCTTCATAAGCAGAAGTTGATACTTTAGCCATTCCAATAGTTAAGAAATGCTCTTGTAGGATATTTAATTGCACATCGCCTTTTTCGAAAAGATCTTGAGCTCTTAAAGCCATTTCTTTAGAACCTCCACCACCAGGAATAACACCAACACCAAACTCTACAAGTCCCATGTAAGTTTCTGCTGCTGCAACTACTTTATCAGCATGAAGCGATAATTCACATCCACCACCTAAAGCCATACCGTGAGGTGCAGAAATTGTAGGGATTGAAGAATAGCGCATGCGCATCATGGTATCTTGGAAATATTTGATAGCCATATTTAATTCATCATATTCTTGTTCGGCAGCCATCATGAAAATCATTCCAATATTTGCGCCCACAGAGAAGTTAGCGGCTTGATTTCCGACAACTAATCCGTCGAAATCTTTTTCTGCTAAATCTATCGCTTTATTAAGACCAGCTAAAACATCGCCACCAATGGTGTTCATTTTGCTTTGGAATTCGCAGTTTAAAATGCCATCTCCTAAATCTTCAATAACAACGCCTGAATTTTTAAAGACTTCATTGGATTTTCTAATATTATCTAAAATGATGAAACTATCTTGTCCAGGAATCTTTTCTTGAGATTTCTTCTGAATATCATAAGCATAAGAAGCGCCTTCTTTTACTGTGTAGAAAGATTTGCTTCCAGAAGCTAACATATCATTTACCCAAGCATTAGGCTCTAAACCTTCCGCTTTCATCAATTCAATTCCTTTTTCAACACCAATAGCATCCCATATTTGGAATGGTCCATGTTCCCAACCGAAACCAGCTTTCATAGCATCGTCAATTTTGTATAGATCATCTGCAATTTCAGGAATACGATTTGAAACGTAAGCGAATAATGCCGCAAAACTCTTACGGTAGAATTCACCTGCTTTATCTTTTCCTTTTACTAGAATTTTAAAACGATCAATAACTTTATCAACTGTTTTAGTTAATTCCAATGTTGCAAAGTTCGCGCGTTTTTTCTCTCTATATTCTAATGTGTTTAAGTCAAGTGATAAAATTTCTGAAGATCCATCATCTTTTCTTACCTTTTTATAAAACCCTTGACCTGTTTTACTTCCTAGCCATTTGTTTTCCATCATAGTCTTGATGAAATCTGGTAATTCAAACAACTCTAAACGTTCATCATTAAGACAATTTTCTCTAATTCCGTTAGCAACGTGAACTAAAGTATCTAATCCAACAACATCGACTGTACGGAAGGTTGCCGATTTTGGACGTCCAATAACTGGTCCAGATAGTTTGTCTACTTCTTCGATAGTTAAATCTAAATCTTTAACGGCGTGAAATAAGCTTTGAATACTAAATATTCCCACTCTATTTCCAATAAATGCTGGAGTATCTTTAGCTATAACAGACGTTTTACCTAAAAACTTTTCACCATACTCATTTAAGAAGTCCAAAACAGCTTGATCTGTCTTTGGACCAGGAATAATTTCAAATAACTTTAAGTAACGTGCTGGGTTGAAGAAGTGTGTTCCACAGAAGTGTTTCTGGAAATCTTCACTACGACCTTCACTCATAAAGTGAATAGGAATACCAGAGGTATTAGATGTAATTAAAGTACCTGGCGTTCTGTGTTTTTCCAAGTTTTCAAAAACTTGCTTCTTAATATCGAGACGTTCTACAACAACCTCAATAATCCAATCTACATCTTTTACCTTTGCAATATCGTCTTCTAAATTACCAGTGGTAATGCGGCTAGCAAATTTTTGATGATAAATAGGAGAGGGTTTTGATTTTAAAGCGGCTGTTAATGAATCATTAACGATGCGGTTTCTAACTGCTTTATCTTGTAAAGTTAGTTTTTTAGCTTCTTCTGTAGCGGTTAATTCTCTAGGAACAATGTCTAATAATAGGACATCGACACCAATATTGGCAAAATGGCAAGCAATACCGCTTCCCATAATTCCAGAGCCAATAACTGCTATTTTTTTTATTCTACGTTTACTCATATTATTTAGGATTGTGTTCTTTTTGATTGTAAATTTTCTTGTTAGATATCATATTATTGATAATGTCAGCAACTTCATAAAAGCTTTCTAATTTTTCTGCTGAAACATTTTTACGAATAGCGTCATTAAAAGTCAAAACTTTTTCTCTTGAATAGGCACGTTTTTCACGACCAAATTCGGTTAAGTGAATAATAACACCACGACCATCTTCAGGGTTTGGCTTTCGCTCAATGAGTCCTTTATCCTGCATGATCTTTAATGTTCTAGAAAGACTTGTAGCTTCCATGCCCATTTTAGGACCTAATGAAGTACTTGCTGTGCCGTGTTCAGGGTCTATACTTAATAATGCAAACCCTGTAGACATGCTTGTCTCAAATTTTGCAGCCTCTTCGTTATACATTTTATTAATAGCTAACCATGTGGTTCTAAATATATAATCGATGGTTTTATCCTTCATATTTGCTTATTGGAATCCAAATATAGTAAAAATTTATTATGCACGCATAACAAATTGTAAAATTTTAACATTGTTATTGGACAAAAAAAAACTCCTAAAGAATTAGGAGTTTGTTATTTAAGGACGGTATATTTTTTCGATGAGGTCTTTGTAAATTTCTTTAATAACCTTTCGTTTCATTTTCATAGTAGGCGTTAAGTGTCCGCCTTCAATGGTCCATGCATCGGGTGTTATTTCAAACTTTTTAATTTGTTCCCAATGACCAAACTTTTGGTTAGCTTCATCTATTTCTTCTTGAATACGATCTCGCAAAATTTGGCTTGAAGGGATATCGTCTTTAGATTTTAAGGGATGGTTGTGTCGTTTTGCCCATTCCTCAACAAATTCATAATTAACCTGAATTAAAGCAGCTGGCATTTTTTCACCTTCACCAATAACCATGATTTGTTCAATAAAACGCGATTGTTTAAATTTATTTTCTAATAATGCTGGTGCTACATATTTACCACCAGACGTTTTAAACATTTCTTTTTTTCTATCTGTAATCTTTAGGAAACCATCTGGATCAATTTCGCCAATATCGCCCGTGTGGAAATAGTCACCTGTCATCACTTCTTTTGTTTTTTCAGGATCTTTAAAATATCCCATCATCACATTTGGTCCTTTAACTAAAATTTCACCGTCGTCTGCAATTTTCACATGGACTTGATCAATAACTCTACCAACGGTTCCTACGCGAAAACCTCCGTCTCTCATATCGTTTACGGAAATAACAGGTGAGGTTTCAGTTAAGCCATAACCTTCCATGATTGGCATTTCAGCAGCTGCAAAAACACGTGTTAATCGTGGTTGTAATGCCGCGCTACCTGATACCATTAAATCCAATTGACCTCCTAATCCTTCTTTCCACTTGCTAAAAATTAGTTTTCTAGCCAATTTTAGTTGTGTTTCATACCACCAACCATTAGCACCATATGGTTCGTATTTCAATCCTAAATCTACAGCCCAAAAGAAAAGCGCCTTTTTAATTCCTGATAATTCGCCTCCTTTAGCGACTATTTTGTCAAAAACCTTTTCATAAAGACGTGGTACAGCGGTCATTACATTAGGTTTAATTTCTTTGAGATTATCACTCATTTTCTCGATAGATTCGGCAAAATAAATTTCCACACCACAATACTGATATAGGTACAAAATCATCCGTTCAAAAACGTGGCAAACAGGAAGGAAGCTCAATGATTTAGAATGGCCATAATCAAATGGTACACGTTTTTCACTATTTAATACATTGGACACTAGGTTTTTATGAGATAGCATGACGCCTTTAGGACGTCCTGTTGTTCCCGATGTATAAATAAGCGTGGCTAAATCCTCTGTGGTTACGGCTACTTTTCTATCGTCAACCTCATTTTGATTAGTCGTATCTTTTCCTAATTCTAAAATATCTTCCCAGCTATTTTCATTAGCAACATCATCAAATGTATAAACGGCTTTTAATTTTGTTTGGCCCTTGATGTCATTTAATTTTTCTAAAATATCTTCATCTGAAACAAAGCAATAGGTGGCTCCAGAATGATTTAAAATATATTCATAGTCTTCTTTGGAAATTGTTGGATAAATAGGCACATTTTGAGCACCAATTTGTAAAATACCAATATCCATAACATTCCATTCCGTTCTGTTTGTGGTTGAAATAACAGCAATTTTATCGTTTGGTTGCACTCCTAGGCGCAGTAATCCACGACTTATAGCATTTGACTGATCTACATATTCTTGTGAGGAAATAGACTCCCATTTACCATTTTTTTTGGATGTAAGGGCTTTATCTAAATTGTATGTTTCCAACTGATGTTGTGGAAAATCAAAAATTCTGGTAATTTGAGTCATGTTTATATGAAGTTTGAAGACTTGCAAATTATGAAAAAAAACTGATATTAAAATAACTACACAAAAAAAGGAGCTTGAAATATCCAAGCTCCTTGATTAGTAATTAATTATACTTTTGAATTATTTATTCTCAATCCATTTTTTAGCATTCACAAAAGCTTCTAGCCAAGGCGAAACTTCGTCTTTTCTGCCTTCTGGATAATTTGCCCAGTTCCATTGGAATGTTGATCGCTCAATATGTGGCATGGTTACTAAATGTCTTCCTGTAGTATCGCACATCATGGCTGTATTAAAATCTGAACCATTAGGATTCGCAGGATAACCTTCATAACCAAATTTAGCGACGATGTTATAATCTTTCTCCTTGTTTGGTAGACTAAATTTACCTTCACCATGAGATATCCAAACGCCTAATTTGCATCCTTCTAAACTGGATAACATAACAGAATTGTTTTTCTGGATTTCTACAGAAGTAAACGCGCTTTCGTGTTTTTTGGAGTTATTATAGGTTAGCTTTCCATGTGTATCATGCTCTGGATTTACCAACTCGAGTTCCATCCAAAGTTGTGCGCCATTACAGATACCTACTGAAAGTGTGTCTTCACGTTTAAAGAAATTCTTTAAAGCTGTATTGGCTTTCTCATTGTATTTGAAAGCACCTGCCCAACCTTTAGCAGAACCTAAAACATCTGAATTTGAAAAACCACCAACAGCGCCAATAAACTGAATGTCTTCAAGTGTTTCACGACCAGAAATTAAATCGGTCATGTGAACATCTTTTACATCAAATCCAGCTAAATACATGGCGTTTGCCATCTCGCGTTCAGAGTTTGAACCTTTTTCACGCAGAATAGCCGCTTTTGGTTTAGATTCTTCTTTTGCGTTCTGAATGACAGGAAGTTTTCCGGTGAAATGTTTAGGGAAAATATATTCTAATGGCTGATTCTTATAGTTGTCAAATCGGTCTTGTGCCAAGCCGTTTGCTGTTTGTTTTTGATCCAATAGGAAGGATGTTTTATACCAAACATCACGTAATCTTGAAATGGTTAATGTGAAAACTTCATCATCATTAATAATGCTTAATACATCACTACCTTGAACGGTTCCTATATTGAAGAATTCAATATTTGCGTCTGTTAATAGTTGTTCAACTGAATCATCAGCGGCTTGAAAAACAATTCCAGCATTTTCAGAGAAAAAGAGTTTTATAGAATCCGCTTCAGCCAAGTCAGTTAGGTTTAATTCGGCTCCTAAATTCACATCTGCAAAACACATTTCTAAAAGTGTCGTGATTAAACCACCTGAAGCCACATCATGTCCTGCAACAATTTTATCAGCTTTAATTAAATCCTGAATCGTATTAAAAACGGTTTTTACAAATTCTGGATTTGTTACATCTGGCGTTTCATTTCCAATGGCATTTAAGGTTTGGTTGAATGAACTTCCACCTAATTTAAAATCATCTTGGGATATGTTGATATAATAGATGTTTCCAGCATTTTTTTGAAAAACAGGTTCTATAACTTTCGTAATATCATTACAGTTTCCAGCAGCTGAAATAATAACCGTTCCTGGAGAAATAACGTCTTCATTCGGATATTTTTGCTTCATGGAAAGCGAATCTTTTCCAGTGGGAACGTTAATTCCTAAATGGATAGCAAATTCTGAAACGGCTTCAACAGCTTCATAAAGCCGTGCATCTTCACCTTCATTTTTACAAGGCCACATCCAATTGGCGGACAAAGAAACACTTTTCAATCCATCTTTTAAAGGAGCCCAAATAATATTGGTAAGTGATTCTGTAATGGCATTTCTACTACCAGCTTTTGGTGAAATTAATCCTGAAATCGGTGCATGACCAACAGAAGTTGCAATACCTTCTTTTCCTTTATAATCCAAAGCCATGACGCCACAGTTATTCAAGGGTAACTGTAAAGGTCCAGCACATTGCTGCTTGGCCACTTTTCCACCAACACAACGATCTACTTTATTGGTTAACCAATCCTTACAAGCCACAGCTTCTAACTGTAAAACTTGATCCAAATAGATGAGTACGTTTTTCGATTTATATCTTGGATTCTTATATTTTCTGACAACTGTATTGTCTGTCATGATGGTTTTAGGCGAGCTTCCAAATATATCTTCCAACGCTAAATCCATTGGTTTTTCACCCGTGGTTTTAGACTCAAAAGTAAAACGATCATCACCTGTAACATCACCAACTGTGTACATTGGCGAACGCTCACGCTCTGCAATTTTTTGTAAGGTTTCAATATGTTTTTCAGAAATAATCAAGCCCATACGTTCTTGCGATTCGTTTCCGATAATTTCTTTAGCCGAGAGGGTAGGATCTCCAACAGGTAATTTATCTAAATCAATTTTACCTCCAGTGTCTTCAACCAATTCACTTAAACAATTTAAGTGACCACCAGCACCATGATCGTGAATAGAAACAATAAAATTCTCATCACTTTCCACCATACCACGAACCGCATTTGCGGCGCGTTTTTGCATTTCTGGGTTGGAACGCTGAACGGCATTTAATTCAATTCCAGAAGCAAATTCTCCAGTATCTGCTGATGAAACAGCTGCACCACCCATTCCAATTCGGTAGTTTTCACCACCAAGAATTACAATTTTGTCACCAACTTTTGGCGTGTCTTTTAGTGCTTGATCTGCTTTGCCATAGCCAATTCCACCAGCTTGCATAATAACTTTATCATAGCCCAATTTCCTTGCTTTTGCATCGCTAGATGCGGCATTTTCTTCGTGCTCAAATGTTAGAACAGAACCACAAATAAGTGGTTGCCCGAATTTGTTTCCGAAATCTGAAGCACCATTAGATGCTTTTATTAAAATATCCATAGGTGTTTGGTACAACCACGGACGTGCTTCCATTTTTTCTTCCCAAAATCTCTTTTCTTCTAATCGCGAATATGCTGTCATATAAACAGCTGTTCCAGCTAATGGTAATGAACCTTTTCCGCCTGCTAATCTATCGCGAATTTCACCACCTGAACCTGTTGCAGCACCATTAAAAGGCTCGACGGTTGTTGGGAAATTGTGTGTTTCTGCTTTAAGCGAAATAACAGAATCAAATTCTTTTATTTGATAAAAATCTGGTTTGTCAGCTGTTTTAGGTGCAAACTGTTCCACTCGTGGTCCTTTTACAAAAGCTACGTTATCTTTATATGCTGAAACAATTGTGTTTGGGTGTTGTTTGGATGTTTCTTTTATTAATTTAAAAAGTGAGCTTGGTTTTTCTTCACCATCAATTACAAAAGTGCCATTGAAAATTTTATGGCGACAATGCTCTGAATTCACTTGCGAAAATCCAAAAACTTCAGAATCAGTTAATGGTCTGTCTATTTTTTTTGAAACCCCTTCTAGGTATGCTATTTCTTCATCATTTAAAGCTAGGCCTTCTTGTTGGTTGTAAGCTGAAATATCATCAATATTTAAAATAGCTTCTGGCTTGATATCAAAAGAAAAAGAATCTTGATGTAACCCGTTGTATTTTTCTGAAATCATAGGATCGTAATCCTTGAAATCTTCATCAGCCGCTTGAAACTCTTCAATACGGATAATGCCTTCAATACCCATGTTTTGCGTAATTTCCATAGCATTGGTACTCCAAGGTGTAATCATGGCAGCGCGAGGTCCAACAAAAAAAGCATCTAGAGATGCTTGTTCTATTTTTGGCTGGTTGCCAAACAACCACATTAATTTAGATGTGGTTTCGGTTGATAATTCTTTTGTTGCTTGAACAGCAAATATTTTACTGTTTTGGTTTCCGAAGAAATGAATCATTATGTATGAGTTATAGTTGCCTTCCTATTCGTCTGGCAGGTTGTTTAAAATGCAAATTTACTTTTTTTCAACGTAATAATTACTATTTCTATTATTGAAAATGGCGAGTTATCCACGCTGTTATTAACCATAAAAAAAGCGACTCGTTAAAGTCGCTTTTTGAAGTTTATTTTTTAATAAGCTTTTTGCTTATGGTTGTTTCATTTTGTTTAATCCGAATAATGTACATACCACTACTTAATTGTTCTGTATTAATTATATCAGATTTATAGATAACTTTAGAAATTACCTTTTTGCCAAGAACATTATAAATATCTATTTGGGTTTGTTTCGGGTTATTTAAGTTAATATTTAAACTGTTTTTTACAGGGTTTGGATATATATTAATATTAGAAACTGCAAAATCGTCCGTGCTTAAATTCGTATAACATGTCCATGATAAATCATCAAAAGCAACTCTATTGGTTGTACTACTATTTCCATCAATGACAATTGAAACAGATCCTTCAACATTTATATTAGGAATAGTAATAGTTTGCACAGCATCTTGATCGCCATATGCAATAGTGCCAACAATTGTATTATTCACTTTCAAATTAAAAGTTCCACCAGAACCTCCAAACACACGTTTAGTGGATATGGTAAAACTACCAATGCCTCCAGTTGCAGTAGGAGCAGTAAGGCTTCCGTTTCTAATTGTAATAGCTCTACTTGTTATAGATTGATCTGTTCTAGCATCTGTAGCCGTCCAGTCTCCACCATTGTCACCCGTCCAATTTCTTGTATCGTAATTGCCAACGTTTGCAGGAATACTCTCAAACGTTTCAGCCATGCAATTAACACCTACACCATTATCTGTAGTGGTTTCGCAAGCTTGGTTACTAAAACCAGATTCATTTCCAGCTGCATCTTTCGCTTTAATGGTAAAGCAATAGTTGGTGTCTGCTGTTAAACCAGGAACTGTAAAATTAGTTCCAGATGTACTGAACGAATTAACACCTTCAACATAGATATCGTAAGAAGTAACGGCAACATTATCTGTTGAAGCTGTCCAATTTAAATTAATAGTATTATCCGTTGGATTGGATGCTATTAAGGTAGTAGGGATTGAAGGTGCTTCTGTATCTGGAGTTGGGTTCCAAATTAAATTGGCATAACCAGGATTGTCAATAAAAGGGTTTCTATTTCCTTGGTGAATATATGAAGCATTGTTTCTGTTTATTTCTCTTTGATTTACAGCATCGTTGTTATGCCAATCTAATAATAAAGCAATAAACCAATCTTCATAAACTTGATCGCTTGTGTTGTTTAACATGGCATGGTTCCATGAAGCAACTTGATTTTCATAACGAACAGCAAAGTATAAAAGACACCTTGCAATGTCTCCTTTAAATTCGTCTATTGGTTCAAAAACAGTCCCTGTATAACCAGAAACACTACTAGTTCCTCTTTTAGAACCATTCATATAAGTGTTACTTGCCGAATTTGTTTCACCAAAAGCTAAACTTCCTCTCCCATTATTTACATAGCCATCTGTAGGGATTACTTGATGTATATCTCCAACCATTGGCATAGCGCTTCCATACACACTTTGTGGCATTAAATGTTCTCCATTATAGCAATCCATTTCGCTATTATATTGTCCGCATTTATCTGAAGGGTTTGCGTAATAACTGTAATTGTATGGATCTGTTGAGATAGGATTTTCAGAATACATGTCTATAACAGAACCATCGTTTTCATAAAAATCGTCTACATCTGAAGCTCTATAGCCAGTTGCTAAATTGAATAATTGATCGTAAGTTTTAGGGCTATGACCATTTGTTATAATGGTTTTTAACTGTGTTTTTAATGTGTAACCAGTTCCAGTTGCTGTGCTGTAGTAGTTAGCTGGAATTTGTGCAAAAGCAACAGTGCTGATTAATAAAACGAGTAGGGTGTAAAATTTTTTCATGCTATTAATTTTTTATTTTTTTTGAAGTAAGGCCATATAAAATCCATCGAAACCAGTTTTCGATGCTAATACTTTATTCTCTTTTACAAATGTAAAATCTTTTCCAGCTTCCGAAGCTAGAAATGTTTCCACTTGATTCTGGTTTTCAGAAGGTAAAACGGAGCAGGTGGCATAAACCATTTGTCCACCAGACTTTACAATTCGTGAATACTGTTGAAGAATTTCTTGTTGTGTAATTTTTATTTTATCTAAAAATTCAGGTTTTAATTTCCATTTCGCATCTGGATTTCTTCGTAAAACGCCTAGACCAGAACACGGTGCATCAATTAAAACACGATCTGCTTTATCATATAGTTTTTTGATGACTTTCGTAGAATCAATATGTCTTGGTTCAATATTGTGAGCGCCATTTCGTTTTGCACGACGTTTTAATTCATTCAGTTTATTGGCATAAATATCTAATGCAATAATTTGTCCTTTGTTTTCCATTAAGGATGCTATATGCAATGTTTTTCCTCCAGCACCAGCGCAGGTATCTACCACGCGCATTCCCGGTTCCACATTTAAAAATTCAGCAACCAGTTGCGATGATGCATCTTGTACTTCAAAATGTCCGTTTCTAAACGCATCTGATGTAAACACATTGGCACGTTCTTTTAATTTTAAAGCATTTGGGTAATCTTTAATGAATTCCGTATCAATTTCTAAATCGAATAATTCAGCTTGTAGTTTTTCCTTGGTCGTTTTAAGCGTATTGACACGTAGAATAACATCTGCTTGCTCATTTAAAGCAGCAATTTCTTTAGTCCACGCCGCTTCGCCTAATTCTTTAACGCCTAACTCATCCATCCAATCTGGAATGGATTCTTTGAATTTTCTAATTTTAGAAAGTTCATCAAAACGGCCTTTAATTTTACGTAAAGGTGTGTTTTCAAAATATTTCCAATCGGGTAATTTAATACCACGCAACGTTGCCCAAACAGCAAAAACACGCCATAAATCTTCACGACTATACGGTTCTTTTACTTCTGCTATTTCAGAATATAAGCGTTTCCATCTTACAATTTCGTATGTAGTTTCTGCTACAAAACCACGATCACGACTGCCCCAACGTTTATCGCGTTTTAATAATTGCTGTATGACTTTATCAGCATATTTCCCTTCATTAAATATAAGTGTTAAACCATCTATAACGGCAAAACATAAGTTTCTGTGTAATCGCATTCTGTATATATATGTTGTATTCCGAAATTGTTTTTTGAAACTTTATCGGTATACTTTTTAGTTATTTAAAAGCATGCAAAGGTACACAAAGTTTATTTCTTTGGAAGTTTATCTAAATATTCGTTTAGCTTTTCTATTTTTATACAAAATAATCAATCATGAGAAATTTGCTTCTAGTACTAGTAGTCCTTACAATGGTAGCTTGTAAGAACGATTCAAAAAAGCCTTTACTACCTATTTCAAGCGTTGAAATTGAAACGATTTTAGAAGATTCAACCTTGAGTATTCGTGCTTTAGAAATACTAGATTCTAAAAGCTTAGCCTTTGGCGCTAATAAAAACACCTATGGATTATATAATATGGAATCGGATACATGGTTGGTTTCTGAACAGACTCATGATTCACTTGATTTAGAGTTTCGAGCGATTGGGAATAATTCTGAAGATTTTTTCATGTTAAATGTTGGAAACCCTGCGCTGTTATTTAAAACATCTAATTCTGGAGTTATGGAATTAGTTTATAAAGAAGTTCATGAGAAGGTGTTTTATGATGCTATGGCATTTTGGAATAAGCAAGAAGGTATTGCCATAGGTGACGCAACAGATACTTGTTTAAGCATTATTATCACGAGAGATGCTGGTAATACGTGGCAAAAAATTCCCTGTGATGTGTTACCAGATGTAAGCAATGGTTCCGCCGCATTTGCAGCGAGCAATACCAACATTGTGGTAAAAGGATCAAAAACATGGGTTGCAACAGGAGGAAAGGTAAGTACGGTATTATATTCTGAAGATAAAGGTGAAACTTGGGAAGCTATTCAGACACCTATTATTCAAGGTTTAGAGACAACAGGTATGTATTCTATTGATTTTTATGATGAGATGACTGGTTTTGCAATTGGAGGTGATTATACTAAGCCTGACGATAATTCAGCAAATAAAATTCGGACTATAGATGGCGGAAAAACGTGGAAATTGGTTGCTGAAAATAAAGAGCCTAGTTACCGTAGTTGTGTCCAGTATATTCCAAATAGTGACGGTAAAGAATTATTAGCTGTTGGATTTAAAGGCATGGATTACTCCAATGATAATGGTACAACATGGACGCATCTGTCAGATGAAGGGTTTTATTCCATTCGTTTTTTAAATGACAGTGTTGCTTATGCATCTGGACAAGGAAGGGTTAGTAAACTCGTTTTTAAACGATAATAAAAAAGCAGCCAATTAGCTGCTTTTTTATTAAGGTGTGTTTTTCGACTTTCCGTGTCGGTTTTTGTATTCTTCAAACATTTTACGCTTAAAATCATCTTCCACTTTTTTTAGTAGAACAACTTTTTTAGCAGGTAAAACGGTTTGTAAGTCTTTCATGTATTTCTGATAAGACTGATATCTTTTCTCGTAAAGCAATTCCATTTCCTTTATTAAACTCTTGGCGTTGCTCTCCGTTAAATTTTCCATATCAATATCTTTTCGTTTATCTGAGACGTCGTTGCGTAGTTTATTGTGATCTTCCTCAAACTTATTATAAATAGGCCAGAAGTTCTGTGCTTCCGTTTGTGTCAGGTTTAATTTTTCAGTGATATAAGCTACTTTCAAGGTTTTAATTTTTTCATGATGGTCATCACGATTTTGAGAAAAGCCAACTGTGCTTAATAATACAGTTACTAATATTAAAATTGTCTGTTTCATTCCGTATGTTTTATTTTTATTCAAGATCTTCTAATTCTGAATTGTTATACAAATAACTTTCTAGTGACACATCACTTAAAGCGTCTGTGTAAATAGCATCTTCAAAAGCTGAAGGATCAATAATAAGATTGTTTAAGGTTGATGATTCGTAATCATTTGAAAGTATATAATCTTCAATACTTTCATTATCTAATGATGAGAAACTAACCGGTTTATTAAAATCTGGCAAACTTATCACTAAAATGGCAATAGCAGCAATACTAGCAGCGTAGAGCCAGGTTTTTTTAGAAAAGAGCGGGATAACTTTTGTTTCCGTTTTCTCTTCTGAAACTATATCCAGTTTTGGTACTTTGAAAGTTTCAAAATAATTTTCTGGTACCTTAAAACCCGATGACTTACTTTGTTCTTTGAGAGCTATTTCGCTTAAAAGCGTTTCCTCAAAATTCTTGAAGTAATTATCTGGTGTTTTAAAACCTGATTTTTTAATAGTATGTAATTTACTGTTGTTCATTACTGTTTAGACTCAAAATTCTTAAAAAGGTTTAATCGTTCAGTAAGTAGTCTTCTACTTTTTTAACCGCAATGTGATAAGATGCTTTTAAAGCACCTTCACTAGTTTCTAATATTTCAGACATGTCTTTATATTTCAATTCTTGAAAATACTTCATATTAAAAACGAGTTGTTGCTTTTCTGGTAATCTAGCAATAGCACGCTGTAATTTTAGTTGAATATCTTCCCCTTCAAAATAAACATCAGCTTGCAGATTTGCAATAGCTAGATCCTGAACTTCCTCATTGGTGATCTGCATCTGTTTAGCGCGCTTATTAATAAATGTTAAGGCTTCATTAGTTGCAATGCGGTACATCCAAGAAAATAATTTGCTATCACCTTTAAAATTATCAATATTGCGATAAATTTTTATGAAGGTATTCTGCAACACATCATCTGTATCGTCATGTGATTTAACAAGATGCCGAATATGCCAATATAGTCGCTCTTTGTATTGCGATACCAAATCGTTGAAAGCCACATGACGTGTGCTTTCAGACTTTAAATCGGCTACTAATTGGGTTTCGGTATTCACAAATCGATTTTTACTTTAGACTAGCAGAAGGTAAAAAAGTTTAATGAGACTTTGAGAATAAGTTTACAGTATTCAGTGAACAGAAAAACAGGAACAGAGAATATAGCGTAAAGAAAATAGACTAAAAGCTAAAGAATTAGATGTAATTACAAGGAAAATTAGATGGTTTAATTGATAAATTTCAAATTATCTTTTATTTAAAATCTACTCAAAACTTTGCATTTCTACCAATCTGCGGTACATACCATTTTTGTCTATCAATTCAGTATGTGTTCCTTGTTCCACTATCTGACCATGTTGCATAACAACAATTAAATCGGCATTCTGAATAGTGGATAAACGGTGTGCAATAACAATAGATGTTCGGTTTTTCATCATGTTATCAAGCGCCACTTGAACTAATCGTTCGCTTTCGGTATCTAAAGCCGAAGTGGCTTCATCTAGTATCATAATTGGTGGGTTTTTAAGAACAGCTCTAGCAATACTTAAACGCTGCTTTTGTCCGCCCGAAAAGTTGTTTCCAGCATCGCCAACATTGGTGTTAATCCCATTTGGTAATTCTTGAACAAATTCCCAAGCATTAGCTATTTTTAAAGCATCAATTACTTCCGTATCGGTAGCACCTGGTTTACCAATTAATAAGTTGTTTTTTATGGAGTCATTAAATAAAATGGAGTCTTGGGTTACTAATCCCATTTGGTCTCTTAATGACTTTTTGGTCATGTCCTTTATATCGATACCATCTATTGTAATATTGCCTTCATTTACATCGTAAAAACGGGTAACCAAATTAGCAATGGTACTTTTTCCACTACCAGATTGCCCAACAAACGCCAAGGTTTTACCTTTCGCTACTTGTACGCTAAAGTTTTTTAGAACAAGATCATTATCGTATTTAAACGAAATGTTATTGATAGAAACTTTATCTTTAAAATCCTTGAAATCTATAGCATCAGGATTATCTTCCATGTTGTCTTCTTCATGTAGAATTTCAAAAACACGATCGGCAGCTGCCATACCATTTTTAACTTTATAACTCGCTTTGCTAATTGCTTTTGCAGGCGTTAAAATACCATATGCAAGTAACATGAAACCAATAAATGTTGTGCCTTCTATCACTTCATCAATAAGTACTAATTTACCACCGTACCATAATAATACGGCTATGGTAATGATTCCTAGTATTTCGCTTATAGGGCCAGCAAGATTATTTTTTAGGCCTATACTATTGGATAACTTTAAAAGCTTACTTGCCGAGTTTCTAAAGTTTTCTTTAAAAAGTGGTTCTGCATTATAGCTTTTTACAATTTTTAAACCCGTTAAAGTTTCTTCAACTATAGAAATTAATCGACCAGATTCTTGTTGTGCTGTTAAAGATTCACTTTTAAGTCTTTTTCCAATCCTCGAAATTATAAATCCAGCAGTTGGGATAAAAACTAAAACAAAGAGTGATAAGCGCCAGTTTATATAAAACATGGTTCCTAAAGCAAAAACAATGTTTAAGGGCTCTCTTACTATTAATTCTAAAACGATAAATAGAGAGTTTTGCATTTCACCAATATCACCTAAAATACGTGCCATGACATCTCCTTTTTGTCTTTTTGAGTAGAATTTTAATGGCAGATTAATAATATTGTCATACATATCATTACGTAAATCTGTTAACACACCATTTTTAAGATACATAACATGTTGACTCGCTAAATAACCAAATAGGTTTTTTAGCGCAAATGTGGAAATAACGATGGCGATTACTATAACCAAAGCCATTTGGGCATTATTAGCATCCAGATAACCGCTTATTTTAAAGTTAAGCAAATCATTGGCGTAATTCTTTAAGTCGCCAATGCCATTCCAAATTGGTGCTTCTGTTACTCTATTCGTTTTATCGAATAAAACATTAAGCATAGGAATTAATGCGACAAAGGAAAGGGTTGTAAACAACGCATTTAGAACATTAAAAATCACATTTAAAACAACGTGTTTTTTATAGGTCTTAATAAATGGTAATAGCTGGATTATTATTTTTTTCATCTAGTTTAGATTCATGTCCTTCAAAATTGCATCAATCTTGTTTTCCAATTTCTGTTCCGTTGCTTGAAACGCTGACACATTGTCCAAAGTGGCATTAACGCTAATGTAAAACTTAATTTTCGGTTCCGTTCCACTTGGCCTTAAAGCTATTTGGCTACCATCCTCTAAATAGTAAATTAATACGTTTGATTTTGGAATATGAAGTTGTTCAATATGGCCATTGCTTAACTGTCTAGATTGTGATAATTGATAATCTTCAATTTTAACAACTTTAGATCCATTCACTCTTTCCAAAGGGTTTTCGCGTGCATCATACATCATCTGTTTAATTTCTTGAGCACCTTCAATACCTTTTTTGGTGATAGAAACTAAACGTTCTTTATAAAAACCATGTTCTACATATAAGTTGATTAATGCTTCATAAATGGAGCTGCCTTGTGCTTTTGCCTGGGCTGCAATTTCACAAGCCAAAAGGGTAGCGGTAACAGCATCTTTATCGCGAACAAAATCGCCAACCATGAACCCGAAACTTTCTTCACCACCACCAATAAAATTAAGTTCTGGGAAGTCTTTTATCATTTTAGCAATCCATTTAAATCCGGTTAAACCAATTTTACATTCCACCTGATATGCATCTGCTAACTTTTGCATCATGGGCGTGGATACAATGGTAGAACCAATAAATTCCTTGCCTTTAATTCTGTCGGATTTTTTCCATTGCTTTAATAAAAATTCCGTCATGATTATCATGGCTTGGTTGCCATTGAGGATAATCATTTTATTATCTAAATCTCTAACAGCCACACCAACACGATCGCTATCTGGATCAGTTCCAATAACAATATCAGCTTGTACTTTTTCTGCTAATTCCAAAGCCATTTTTAAGGCTGCAGGTTCTTCAGGATTTGGCGATTTTACAGTAGGGAAATTACCGTCTGGTTTGGCTTGCTCTTCAACAATATGCACCTGATTATAGCCAGCGCGTTTTAAGGTTTCTGGAATAATAGTGATAGATGTACCATGTAAAGAAGTGAAAACAATATTTAGATTGTCTTTTGCTTCCGGATCTGTATTAAAACTTCCATTTTTAACAGAAGCATTAATGAACACATTATCTAAAGCTTCACCAATGTAATTAATTAGCGGTTCTTGCGCTTCAAAATTAATTTCAGAATATTCTAAGCGATTAATTTCGGCAATAATTTCAGCATCTTGAGGTGGAACTAGTTGACCACCATCTTGCCAATACACTTTAAATCCGTTGTATTCTGGCGGATTATGAGAAGCCGTTAATACAATACCACAATGGCATTTTAAATATTTTAATGTGAAGGATAATTCAGGAGTTGGACGTAAATCTTCGAATAAAAAGACTTCAATATTATTGGCTGAAAACACATCTGCAACCAGTTTGGCTAAAGATTGACTGTTATGTCGACAATCGAAAGCAATAGCAACTTTTATAATTTCACCAGGGAAGCTTTGTTTCAGATAGTTGCTTAAACCTTGTGTGTTTTTTCCTAACGTATATTTGTTAATTCGGTTGGTTCCGATTCCCATAATACCGCGCATGCCTCCAGTTCCAAACTCTAAATCTTTATAAAAAGCTTCTTGTAATTCCGATGGATTGGTTGCTATTAAATTTTTTATATAATCTTGAGTCTCTGTATCAAAAGTAGGCGTTAACCAAGTGTTTATACGCGCTAATAATTCAGGTTTAATATGTATCATAGTTGTAATAAAGTAGCGTACATCAGTACGAAATTCATAAAAATGTGAGCTGGATAACCGTTAAATAGCATTTTTTACTAAATACCGTTTTCTGTTTTCTTTGGTTCGTAATATAATTTCGCCTAGAAAACCAGCAACAAAAAATTGGGTACCAATAATCATGGTTACCAAGGCAATAAAAAACTGTGGTCTTTCGGTAATAAGTCGGCCGTAAGGATTTAAAAATAGTTTATCAATTCCTAAATAAAAGGAAAATGCAAATCCAATAGCAAACATCATTACGCCAAGTGCACCAAATAAATGCATAGGTCTTCTTCCAAATCTGGAAATAAACCAAATAGTTATTAAATCTAGAAAACCGTGAATAAAACGATCCATTCCAAATTTTGTTTCGCCATACTTTCTAGCTTGATGCTGCACCACTTTTTCACCAATTTTAGTAAAGCCTGCATTTTTTGCTAATACCGGAATATAACGATGCATTTCACCATTGACATCAATGTTTTTTACCACATTTTGTCGGTATGCTTTTAAGCCACAATTAAAATCATTGAGTTTAACACCAGACGTTTTTCTAGCTGCCCAATTGAATAGTTTTGACGGCATATTTTTAGAAAGTACGGAGTCGTAGCGTTTTTTCTTCCAACCGGAAACCATGTCAAAACCGTCAGAAATAACCATATTGTATAAATCAGGAATTTCTTCTGGATTGTCTTGAAGATCCGCATCCATAGTAATTACAACATCGCCTTCGGCTTTTTCAAAACCAGCGTGTAAGGCTTGCGATTTTCCGAAATTCCGTAAAAACTGAATACCTTTTACAGCCTTGTTTTTTTCTGAAAGCTGCTGAATGATTTTCCAAGAATCATCTGTGCTACCATCATCAATAAAAAGGATTTCATAAGAAAAATGATTGGATTGCATAACATTTGCAATCCAATCATGTAGCTCTATTAAAGACTCTTGTTCGTTAAGTAGTGGTATGACTACTGATATATTCATGGATGTGATTTCATAGGTGAAACACCAAAAGTAACGAAATTATTTAAGCTTGTATATCTTCTTTTTTAACAACCAAAGCAACAATAAGGCCAACGACGCTAAAACCGACCAATTGAAATGCCAAAGCTTGTAAAATATTACCAATAGAATACATATCCTCTTGCTTTTCCATTTCTTCAACTATTTGAGCAATTGATTCTTCTGGTGCACCAAAACCACGCATCATTTCAACCTGTGACGTCAGTATTTTTTCTTGTAATATTCCTGAAGCTTCTGGATCGACAATGTTGAAAATTACATAACTAACAACAGTACTAATCACTAATCCTATAAGGACTGTAATAAAAAATGATGTAAATGCGCCTTTAAAACTAATAAAGCCATTTAGTGCGCCTCTTGATTTTGTTGAAGACATAACACCTAAAACAATAACCAAAATCATCATGGCAATTCCAAACCACCATTTAGTAAATAAATCTAGACTTATAGCATAAGCCATAACTGTTAATAATGATAAAATTCCGCCAAGATATAGACCGAAATTAATTGCAATTGATTTAGTAGATGTTTCCATTTTGTTAATTTCTTTTAGTTGATTATAAAAAGTTAGTAAACAAATATAACAAAACGTTACAATAAACTGTATTTTAAATACCTACTTATTGTTTAATTATGGGAATTTGACTACTTTTGCTTTTAGAAGAAAAAGAAGTAAGAAAGGCAATTAGAAAAAAGAGGTGAGACGGAATAATTTAGCAATATGACATATTTCATATAAATAAATTAAAAAAGTATTGCATAGTTATTAAAATTGCCTAAATTTGCACTTCGAAAAAAGTTAAGATATTAAAGCATTTAGCGATGAAAAAAGAAATACATCCAGAAAATTATAGAGTAGTAGCGTTTAAAGACATGTCTAATGAAGACGTTTTTTTAACAAAATCTACAGCAAACACGAACGAAACTTTAGAAGTGGAAGGTGTTGAATATCCATTAATTAAAATGGAGATTTCTAGAACATCACACCCGTTTTACACAGGTAAATCTAAATTAATAGATACAGCTGGTCGTATTGACAAGTTTAAAACTAAATACGCTAAATTTAAAAAATAAATTTAGTCTAAAATATATTTCTAAAAGCCTTTCAACTATTGAAAGGCTTTTTTTATTTTTACCAAAAAGCATATCTCATGAACTACATTCTTTTTGATGGTCCTTCGCGCAATAATTTATTGCCTTTTACGTATACACGACCTGTTGCAGACATTCGCATTGGTATATTAACCATTCGCGAGAAATGGGAACTTTATTTAGGTTCTACAACCACGACCGTAACAGAAGAGTATTTATCAGACAAATACCCAATGGTTGAAATGGAGCAGAATGTCATGATTAATGCCTCTTATTTGCCAAATGATGAATTGGTAGCCATGATTACAGATTTGAGTGAAAACCAAGCCATTTTTAAGGATGAGGATGTTATTGCTTTTTATACGAAAGAATCTCAAGAGGAAGTTAATTTTGATACTTATGAGGCTATTGAATATACCGAATCACTTTTAAAAGTTGAAAATACATGGGATATTTTCTCTAAAAACGGCGAAGCGATTCAAGATGATTTTGAACTACTAACAACGAATAGAAAATCGCAACCCATTCCAGCAACGGTTAATACAATTCATCCGGAATCTATATTTATAGAAGAAGGCGCAAAACTAGATTTTGTAACCTTGAATGCTACAAATGGCCCTATTTATATTGGTAAAGATGCCGAAGTTATGGAGGGAAGCGTTATTCGCGGACCTTTTGCTTTATGTGATCATGCAACCGTGAAAATGGCTTCTAAAATTTATGGACCAACAACGGTTGGACCTCATAGTAAAGTAGGAGGAGAGGTGACTAATTCCGTGATTTTCGCATATTCTAATAAAGGTCATGATGGTTTTTTAGGAAATTCTGTTATTGGCGAATGGTGCAATTTAGGCGCCGATACCAATAATTCGAATTTAAAGAACAATTATGCGGAGGTACGCCTTTGGGATTACCAAACGGAAGGGTTTGCAAAAACAGGTTTGCAATTCTGCGGACTTATGATGGGTGACCACAGTAAATGTGGTATTAACACCATGTTTAATACGGGAACGGTTGTAGGTGTAAGTGCTAATATTTTTGGGAGTGGATTTCCGCGAAATTTTGTACCAAGTTTTTCTTGGGGAGGAAGTAGTGGTTTTACAACCTATTTAACCAAAAAAGCTTTTGAAGTTGCAGAAGTTGTTATGTCACGACGCGATATAAAATTCACAGCACAAGATGCCGCGATTTTAGAGCATGTTTTTGAAGAAACGAAACGGTTTAGAAGGGAATAGAGGTTAAAAGTTTTATTTTATTCATTGAATTCAATCGGTCTTTTTCACGCGTTTTAACTCCAATAAATTAATCGGGTTAATCCCCAAACCCGAAATATTTTTTCTGGTAAATCGGACAACTTCATCATAGAACATTGGCACAACAGGAGCAGAGGCCATCACTAAACTATCCATTTTGGTGTAAAGCCTTTCTCTTTCTAAAGTGTTAGTTTCTGTAAAAGCCTGTTCATACCAAGCATCAAACTGGTCATTTTTATAATGTGTGTAATTAGGACCATTAGGTGCAAAATTTTTGCTGTAATAGAGTGATAAATAATTTTCAGCATCTGGATAATCTGCTACCCAGCTAGCGCGAAACATATCTAATTTACCATTCGCTTTAGAGTCTTTTAAACTAGACGCAGGAATAACATTAATAGAAACCAAAAGGCCAGTTTTTTGGAGTTCTCTCTGAATATACTCGCAAAAACTTAAATAATTACTTGTAGTTGTAATCGTGATTTCAGGATTTTTATTGCCAGTTTCTGTTTTGAATTGTTCAACTAATTTTTTTGCTTTTTCTGGTTGATAATTAAATCCAGATTTTTGACTGTAACCAGGTAAGCCTTTCGGAATAAACCCGCCATGAGCTGGAATACCTACGCCATTCCGGAGGTAAATCATCATTTTCTCTCTATCAAAACCATAATTTACTGCTTTTCTGATATATTCTGATTGTATTTCCGAAACGTCAGAATCCATATAAAACGCCAAATATTCCGTATTTAAATAAGGACCACGTATCATGTTTACATCATTAGAATAATTGTCACGAAGTTTTCCATTGGCTGTTAGAATTTCATCTTTATAGGAAGCATCCAAGCCAGATACATAGTCTAAATTTCCTTGTGCAAACTGTAGAAATTCACTTTGCTTATCCGGAAGAAATGTTATAGCAACGGCTTCTAAATACGGCAGATTTTCACCTTGTTTGTCAGATTCAAAATAGTTATTGTTTTTTCTGAAAACGAGCTTTAAATTCTCTTCCCATCTTTTAAATTTAAAGGGACCAGTACCTATTGGGTTAGCTCTAAAATCAGTGCCATAATGTTCTACAATTTCTTTAGGAACTACGGAACAATACTTCATGGTTAGTAAGCCTAAAAAAGCAGGAAAGGGCTGTGTCAGTTTTATTTCGAAGATAGAATCATTAACCGCATAAAAGTCCTCTACTTTATTTAACACCCAACTGCCAGGCGATGCAATTTGTTTGTCTTTAATTCGGTTAAAGCTGTATTCAAAATCGGAAGCCTTTACCGTTCTGGTAGAATCCTTTCCAAATAAACCATGATTATGAAAATACACATCATTACGTAACGTAAACGTATAGGTTTTAGCACTATCTGAAACTATCCAATTTATGGCAATGCTTGGTTTGACGTTTAAGCTGTCATCCATTTCAACCAAGCCATTAAAAAGCTGATTGGTTGCCCAAATATCGGCTAGATCTTTAGAAAACGCTGGATCTAGCGAACTGATGTTTTTGTGTTCATTATACCGAAAAATATTTGTCAATTCTTTATTTTCAGGTGAACAGCCTAAAACAAGTAAAAAAAGTATAAAAATGTATTTCATTCTTAAGAGTAAGAAACATATCAGATTAGCCGAATAAAAAAACTAAAAACTTTTGATAAAAATACATTTTTTAAAACAATTATATCAAAAATAAACATTGGGATAAATATTAGATGCGAACACCAACGGGAAGCATACTTTTGTATTGTCTGTTTTTTCTAATAAATCTGGCTATTTCAGGACTTGTGGGAACAACGCTTAAATTACGCTCTTGGATGTTTTTGAAAACGATAATTATAAATTCGTTTTGAAATGATTCCGAAAACACGTCTTCGGGAATAATAAGCTTGGTTAAAAATATTTTACGTTCCTGAAGTGAATATTCAATTTTTGCAAGTTGATCGTCTATTTTTAACTCAAACTGACGCAAAAAGTCATTGTCAATGAGTTCATGTTCTTCTATCATAATATTCTTTTTATTCAATGGAATTATAGGGAGTGAAAACTATTTTTATATAGTTTTGTAACACAAATTTACGAAAAATTATTGTCATTGTTAATATTAAAGGCTTTTAATACCTTATGAATCAAGATATAATACATGTATATTTTATGCCTGGATTGGCTGCAAGTCCAACCATTTTTGAATATATAAAACTACCCGAATCAAATTTTAAAATTCACTTGTTGGAATGGCAAATTCCGGAAGTTAATGAAACACTATCTAGTTATGCATTACGATTAGTAAATCAAATAACAGAAAATAATATTGCGCTAATTGGCGTTTCATTTGGTGGGGTTTTAGTTCAGGAAATGAGTAAGCATTTAAAAATTAAGCGATTAATAATTATTTCTAGCATAAAAAGCAAAGAAGAAATGCCGAATCGGATGAAAATTATGCGTGCAACTAAAGCCTTTAAATTGTTTCCAGCTTCTTTAATGGGTAACATGGATCTAATGGCAAAATACGCTTTTGGAGAAACCGTTAAAAAGCGCGTGGCGCTTTATAAAAAGTATCTTTCCGTAACAGATCCAAGATATATTAATTGGGCGGTAAAAGAAATGATTTGTTGGAATCAAAATAAAGCACCAGAGAATATAATCCATATACACGGATCATTGGATAATGTTTTCCCATACAGGCATATTAAAAATTGTATTACGATTGATAAAGGAACCCATATCATGATCCTCAATAAATACCGTTGGTTTAATGAACATTTACCACAACTTATTTTAGAGGGTTCTAGTGAATCATGTTGATTTTTTTTATAACTTTAAACAAAAACTTACAGAGATGAAATTGATGAAAAGAATGTTAATGATGGTAGGATTGTTAAGTTTAACTTTCCTATTTATTTTTGCGCAACAGAATGCAAAAACCGATGAAAATTTTGAGAAGCAACTCATAAACGATTATAATGTTTATGCACTGCAAATTCCTGATAATTTAGATTTTGCAGGTGAAGCATTACCATTAAAAGACCCGGATATTTATGAACGCATGGACCGTGAATTATTGGTAAATACCTATTGGCAGTCCAACGGTTTACTCATGTTTAAGCGTGCCAAAAAGTACTTTCCAATTATTGAGCCTATTTTAGCAAAACATGGTGTTCCTGACGATTTTAAATATTTAGCCGTTATAGAAAGTGGTTTAACAAATGCTGTTTCGCCAGCAGGTGCAAGAGGTGTTTGGCAAATAATGCCAGCAACTGCACGTGAATATGGATTGGAAGTAAACGATAATGTAGATGAGCGATATAATTTAGAAATGTCGACTGAAGTCGCTTGCGATTACTTAAAAAAGTCCAAAGAGAAATTAGGATCATGGACATTGGCAGCTGCGGCTTATAATGCTGGAATGTCTGGAATATCTAGACGTTTAAGTGAACAAAATGTTACTGGATATTATGATTTGCTTTTAGGTGAAGAAACAGGACGCTATATGTTTAGAATTGTTGCATTAAAAGAAATTTTATCTAACGCAGATAAATATGGTTTTAATTTTAGAGATAAAGACTTATATATAAATATTCCTACCTATAAGGTAGCTGTAGATACAGCGGTTACGGATTTTACTGCTTTTGCAGAAAATTATAAAATCAATTATAAAATATTAAAAATTCATAACCCTTGGTTACGTGAACCTTTTTTAAACAATAAGTCTAGAAAAAACTATTTGATTGAAATTCCGCAAGACGGTTACTATTCCACAAAACCTTAATGTTAGACTTCTTAATTGATAATATTTGGGTCATTGTAATTATCCTGAATTATGTTTTAGCAATTTCGGCTGCTATAACTATTTTATTTAAAAACATAAATCCCACTAAAACCCTTTCTTTTATAATGGTTTTAGTGGTTTTTCCATTTTTAGGATTGATAGTCTATTACTTTTTTGGACAGGAATACCGTAAGAATAAAATTTTCAACCGAAAAAATGTTCTCAACGAAAAAATTATACAAAATCTGGGGAGAGATTTTGAGTTAAGTGAAAGCCAGCTTCATAAATTAGATGATTTTTTAGACGAAAAAATTAAACTCGTTCATCTCCTTAATACTAATAAAAACACGCCTGTAACATTACATAATGACCTTCAAATAATTAAAAATGCCAAAAAGAAGTTTGAATTATTATTTGAGGACTTAAAAAATTCCACGCATCATATTCATTTAGAATACTACATTTTAAAAGACGATAATATCGGAACAAAACTTATTGATATTCTTTGTGATAAAGCGAAGGAAGGTATTAAAGTCCGATTAACTTTTGATGATGTAGGAAGTAAAATGTCTTGGAGAACTAAAAGAAGAATGCGCCAAAGTGGAATTGAGTTTTATGCGTTTATGCCTGTTTTGTTTCCCAGTTTCACGGGTAAAATGAACTATAGAAACCATCGAAAAATTGCTATTATTGATGGAAAGATAGGCTATGTTGGAGGTGTAAACATTTCAGATAGCTATGTGAATTATAAAAATGGTGATTCGTATTGGCGCGATACCCATTTACGAATAGTGGGCGAAGCATTAAAACCGCTTCAAGTACATTTTTTAATGACCTGGGACTTTGTATCTAATTCAAGTTGTGAAATTTCTTCGGAATTATTCCCTGATATTCAAATTGAATCCACCAAAGCAGTTCAAATTGCCGCAAGTGGTCCTGATACCGATTGGGCAAATATTATGGAAGCTATGTTTGTAGCCATTAATACAGCTGAAAATTATGTGTATATAACAACACCTTATTTTATTCCAAATGATGAAATAGTTACAGCTTTGCAGGTAGCAGCAAAGATTGGTTTGGATGTACGATTGCTAATTCCTAAAACGTCAGATTCTTGGACAGCCAAACATGCTACCAACTCGCATATAGAGCGCTTATTAGAAGCGAAAGTAAAAGTATACCGCTATACCAAAGGCTTTGTTCATGCAAAAACGATGGTAGTAGATGATTTGTTTTCTACCATTGGAACCGCAAATTTAGATTACAGGAGTTTTAATGTTAATTTTGAAATTAATGCGCTTATCTATAATAAAGAAACAAGTGTTGAACTAAAAAATATTTTTCTAGAAGACCTTGAAGATAGCGAGGAACTTATATTAGAAAAATGGCAACAGCGTTCCAAGTTTGCTAAACTAAAAGAATCCTATTGCCGACTTTGGTCACCGTTACTATAAATTAACGTCTTTTACCGCGCATTTGATTCTGACCATAATGTTGATTTGGGCCTTGAGAACGTTTCATGTTCTCTTTCATCATTTTAATTTGATCAGCAAGCATGTTACGTTTATCTAATTTCTCCGCTTCTTTAAGAAGTAATTTAGATTCGTTTTTTCTGTTTTTAGTAAAAGCAATTCCGGCTAAATTTAATTTGGCCATTGCTAAATCATGATCCATAGATAAGCCTAAAGAAATTGCTTTTTTAAAGTGCTTCTCGGCTTCATTCATATTAGATTGAGATACCATAATACCATGTAAATAGTAGTAATAACCTTCTTGTTTCTTTACTAAAGCGCTACTTGGGTTTTTAATTTTATCAAGCCATTTTTTCGCACCTTCAAAATCTTGTTTTCGAAGTCTTAAGAATGCTATTAGAATAAATTCATTTTTAAAATATAGAAACACAAAAATTGACGATAGTAATATAAACATGATACCATTACCAATGTTACCTTCCACAAATTGATAAATAGCAAACGCAATGATGCCTATAGCTATGATTAATTTTATAATTTTATTGTACATAAAGTTTCGTTTTATAGGTTGTAACCGAATTTATAGTTGTTGGTATTTTTACTGAATTATTTTGCAAAGATACAGTGTTACCTTGAGTTTTAGAAGTCACAGACATAGTTTTTACAATACCCGTCTTAATATCTGCAGAAATAAGCGTTTTTTGTTCACCTTCTAAAATCATAGTGTAATTTTCTTCAACAGACTCTAAAGAAATATATGCGGTGCCTAAAATGTCAATCGATGGACTTAATGCTTTAAGAGTCCATGTATTTTTGGCTTCCAATTCACCCGAATAGGTGTTTTCCCAGCGATCATTAACAGCCACTTTTTTTGACGGATAAATAAAGGTGAATTGCTCAAAACTATCTGAAAGACTTTGGCTACCAAATTCTTTCTTCATTTCCTCAATCATGATTTGTTTTGTGAATTCGTCTTCAATTCCAGCGTGTTTCATCATATTATTAATTAGGCGTGTTGTACCACGAACACTAATAATATCACCAGTTTTTAAAAGTTCAATCTTTAGTTTAGATTGGGTTAGTCCAGAAAAAATAGCCGCTTCCGTATCACCGTTTTCAATGGGTTCATCTGTATTAATAGACATAATTTCGCCATATAAATTGGAGTTTGACTGCAGTTTAAAAAGTTTGTACGTAAAATCTAAAATATAGGAGCTATCTGTGACTGTTTTAACCGCTAAAACAAACTTGCTTTCCAAAATATTGGTCATTTCATGCTTCGTTCCATCAATATCTTGGGTAATTTTTTGATTAGCTTTCTGATGAACTGCAATGCTATCTCCAATTTTTAATTTATATTGCAACTGCGTTTGTGCATAGGTATTACTACCTAATAGGGTGAATAGTAATATACTAGTCGCTAAAATTCTCTGCATTTATTTACCTTTTTTAAGGACTACAAAGAAACTAAAATTTTATCTATAAAATATTTTTAAAATAAGGTTTGTTAAATAAAAAAGGGTTTGTATATTTGCACGCAGTTTTAGGGATAGAACCTAAAACAAGGTTAAAAGATATTAAGAAGACTTTAAAGATATAAGTAATGAGTAAAAGAACATTTCAGCCGTCAAAAAGAAAAAGAAAAAACAAGCATGGTTTCAGAGAAAGAATGGCCAGTGCTAATGGAAGAAAAGTCCTTGCTCGTAGAAGAGCTAAAGGAAGAAAGAAAATATCTGTATCTTCTGAGTTAAGACATAAAAAATAATGAATTAACAATTGTTAATATATAAAGGTGTTCCAAATTGGTAACGCCTTTTTTTATACCCATTCGTTAACTACTTTTGCACAAAATATTTCAACATGCCTAAAAACAAAAACATAAAATCTGTTCTGCTTATAGGTTCAGGACCCATAGTTATTGGTCAAGCTTGTGAATTTGATTATTCAGGAACCCAAGCATTACGATCATTAAGAGAAGACGGAATTGAAACTATTCTTATCAATTCTAATCCAGCAACCATCATGACAGATCCTTCCATGGCAGATCATGTTTACCTGTTGCCACTTACCACGAAATCCATTATTAAAATTCTGAATGAACATCCGCAAATTGATGCTGTTCTTCCTACAATGGGCGGACAAACTGCATTAAATTTAGCGATTGAAGCAGATGAAAAAGGAATTTGGGATGATTTCAATGTCAAGTTAATAGGTGTTGATATAGAAGCTATTAATATTACTGAAGATCGTGAGCAGTTTCGTGAACTCATGTTGAAAATTGGAATCCCAATGGCACCTCAAGCTACAGCAACGTCTTATTTAAAAGGTAAGGAAATTGCTCAAGAGTTTGGTTTTCCGTTGGTTATTAGAGCGTCCTATACACTTGGTGGAGCAGGAGCTTCCATTGTTTATAAAGAAGAGGATTTTGATGAATTATTAACACGTGGATTGGAAATTTCGCCAATTCATGAAGTAATGATTGACAAAGCACTTTTAGGTTGGAAAGAATACGAGTTAGAGTTATTACGCGATAGAAATGATAACGTTGTTATTATTTGTACGATTGAAAATATGGACCCTATGGGAATCCATACTGGCGATTCTATTACAGTTGCTCCAGCAATGACGTTGTCAGACAAAACCTTCCAGCGCATGCGTGATATGGCTATCCATATGATGCGTAGTATTGGTGATTTTGCGGGTGGTTGTAATGTGCAGTTTGCTGTAAGTCCAGATGAGAATGAAGATATTATTGCTATTGAAATTAATCCACGTGTATCACGTTCTTCGGCATTAGCAAGTAAAGCAACAGGTTATCCCATTGCTAAAATAGCATCAAAATTAGCAATTGGTTATAATTTAGATGAATTAACTAATCAAATTACAGGATCTACTTCCGCTTTATTTGAACCGACTTTAGACTATGTGGTAGTAAAAATTCCACGTTGGAACTTTGATAAGTTTGAAGGATCAGATAGAACTTTAGGACTTCAAATGAAATCAGTTGGTGAGGTTATGGCAATTGGTCGTTCATTCCAGGAAGCCTTGCATAAAGCAACGCAATCGCTTGAAATTAAACGTAACGGACTGGGAGCTGATGGAAAAGGTTATAAAGATTACGATCAAATTATTGAAAAGTTGACCAACGCAAGTTGGGATCGTGTTTTCGTGATCTATGATGCTATTCAAATGGGTATCCCGTTAAGTCGTATTCATGAGATTACAAAAATTGACATGTGGTTCTTAAAGCAATATGAAGAATTACATCATTTAGAAAAAGAAATTTCTAAATTTTCAATTGAAACTATTGAACGCGATTTATTACTAGAAGGTAAACAAAAAGGTTATGGCGACCGACAAATAGCACACATGCTAAAATGTTTGGAAAGTCAGGTTTATACAAAGAGAGAAGAATTCAAAATTAAACGTGTTTATAAATTAGTTGATACTTGTGCTGCCGAATTTAAAGCGCAAACACCTTATTACTATTCAACTTTTGAAAATGAAGTAGAGTTAGAAAATGGTGAAATAGCATCCTCTAATGAAAGTGTCGTTACTGATAAAAAGAAAATTATAGTTTTAGGTTCTGGACCTAACCGAATTGGTCAAGGTATTGAATTCGATTACTGTTGTGTTCATGGTGTTTTAGCAGCTGCGGAATGTGGTTACGAAACCATAATGATTAACTGTAATCCGGAAACAGTTTCAACCGATTTTGATATTTCCGATAAATTATATTTTGAGCCAGTGTTCTGGGAACACATCTATGATATTATTCGTCATGAAAAACCAGAAGGTGTTATTGTACAGCTTGGTGGACAAACGGCATTAAAATTAGCGGAAAAATTAGACCGTTACGGTATTAAAATTATTGGAACAACCTATAAATCTCTAGATTTAGCTGAAGATAGAGGAAGTTTTTCAACTATTTTAAAAGAAAATAATATTCCATATCCAGAATTTGCTGTGGCAACAAATGCAGATGAAGCTTTAGCAATTGCAGATGTTTTAGATTTTCCAATCCTAGTTAGACCGTCTTATGTTTTAGGTGGTCAAGGCATGAAAATTGTTATCAATAAAAAAGAACTAGAAGAGCATGTGGTAGATTTATTACGCCAGATGCCAGATAATAAATTGTTGTTAGATCATTATTTAGATGGTGCTATTGAAGCGGAAGCCGATGCTATTTGCGATGGTGAAAACGTATACATCATTGGGATTATGGAGCATATTGAGCCTTGTGGAATCCACTCTGGTGATAGTAATGGTGTACTACCACCTTTTAATTTAGGTGATTTGGTGTTGCAGCAAATAAAAGATCATACCAAGAAAATTGCATTAGCCTTAAATACAGTAGGTTTAATAAATGTACAATTCGCAATTAAGGATGATGTGGTTTATATTATTGAAGCCAATCCAAGAGCATCAAGAACAGTTCCTTTTATTGCAAAAGCTTATGGTGAACCCTATGTAAATTACGCAACAAAAGTTATGTTAGGCGAAAAGAAAGTTACCGATTTTAACTTTAACCCAAAGTTAGAAGGGTACGCCATTAAACAACCTGTTTTCTCTTTCAACAAGTTTCCAAATGTTAATAAAAAGCTTGGACCAGAAATGAAGAGTACAGGTGAAAGTATTTTGTTTATCGATAGCTTGAAAGACGATGAGTTTTACAACTTATATGCGAGACGTAAAATGTACTTAAGTAAGTAATTAAGAAATCTTTAGTAACATTTTTTTTAGTAACGCTTTTTTAAAAATTGCTTTTAAAAAAGCGTTACTTTTGTTTTGTAAATATCCTAATCATGATTAGACAACTACTTATTATACCTTTTTTAATGATCTCTTTCTGGACTTTTGCACAAGTATCTGCGGGACAAATAGATGATTTTGAAGATGGAACCGTTCAGAATTGGATTATTGGATCTACTACTGGAGCACCAGAAAACATTACTACTGGTGGACCAAACGGTGTTGATGATAATTTTTTAGAATACACATCCATAGGTGGTAGTGGAGCAGGAAGTAGAATGGTATTTTTTAATTCCTTTTCGCAATGGTCTGGTAATTTTATTTCGGAAGGTATTGTTGAAATTCAATTTCAAGCACAAGCGTTAACAAACGATTTAAATTTACGTTTAGCGTTTCAAGGACCAATGGGAACTCGTATGGTTTCTACAAACCCTGTTTTTCTTGCTGCGGGAACTGGTTGGACAAGTGTTGCATTATCACTTGCAGTATCTGATTTCACAGTTGTTCAAGGACCTGCTTCTGTTGCAGAAGTGTTGGGAGATGTGTCAACTATGCGTATTTTAAGTCATTCTTCAATTGACAATTGGAAAGGTGAAGTAATTGCATCTACATTACGTGTTGATAATATTACGGCCTCTACAACGTTAAGTCGTTCTAATTTTACAAAGGAATTGGGTTTTACTATTTACCCAAACCCAAGTAAGTCGAAATTAAATATCCGTGTAGCTTCATCTAATAATTTTTCTAAAGTTGAAGTTTATAACATTTTAGGATCTCGTGTGTATCAAGGTCGTATTAAGGCTTTAAATACATCCATAAATGTGAGTCAGTGGGATAGTGGTGTTTATTTAGTGCGAATTTCTAATACTAAAGAAACTATTTCAAAGCGCTTTGTAAAGCAGTAACCTAATTTTTATATTACATATACAAACCACTAGATTTATCTGGTGGTTTTTTTATACTAATACTTGAAATATTATACCTGTAATGATGGCAATACCGAAGCTAATGAGCGTGCCAATTAAAATGTATTCCGTGAGTTTTCGGTGTTTACTTTCTTTTAAATCACCGAATCTAAAAACGGATTTTGCTGTAATTAAGAATCCTACAGCTTCCCAATGATTCATAATAATAAAGATGAATACCAGAAGACGCTCAAGAATCCCAATATACTTGCCAGCATCCTTTAATGATTCGTTGCCTTTGGTGAGTTTCTCTATATTCCATTTACTAAAAATAGCCTGCATGATTATTGAAACAGGTTTTGTTAAAAATAGCAAACAGGTAAGTAGAAGTAGAGCAGATTCGGCAGGTATTTCAGATGTTGTAAACGATGTGTTTGTGTAGATGAAATAAGCAGCAAAAATACTGATGATGTGTAACAGCTGATCAATAAAAAACCATTGACGTTTGGTTTTCTTATTTTGAAAAAACAGTTTGATAGCATCTATAATAAAATGCAATAATGTAATAATTAGTAGTAATGGCCAATAGGATACATCCCAAACTAGAATAAATAACAACGCCATGTGAATGGCAACATGTAAGTATAGTTTAGGCGATTTTAGTTTTCTCTTTTCTTTACTTTTTACCCAAGACTTTGGTTGAAGAATAAAATCTCCAATCAAATGTGCTAAAATAAGTTTTACTAATAAAATCATCCTACAAGTTACTTATTTTAATGATATACAAGTTGTTCAGTTCTAATATTTCTTCAAGATTAGCGCGTTTCATCCGTTTGCTTACGGCTTCTTGATTAATACCAATTAGTTGTGCAATTTCACTTTGAATCTTATGGGGATTTTCAATTTGTATTTTTATAATTTCGGCAGAATTTACGGTCCAATTATCCATGCTAATCATAGCTAATTTAAAGTATAAATTCATATCTCTATTTAAAATAGTATCTGATGTTTTCAGCTTTAAATTAATCTTGTCCTTTTTTAGGTTTTCTAATGTTTCCCCTGAAAATTGAAAGGCTTCTCCATTTGATTCGGTTACGGTTTCACCTTGATATGTTTTAGTACCAATTCCTATTGCTATGCGTACATCTAAGCCCTTTATCATTTTAACACAAGCTTTGATATAAACAGCATGTAAAAAGCTGTTTTGAGGGGTTTTTATTTCTATTTGAAAGCTATCACCTCTGTATATTTCCCACAAACGCGTGTCAGACTCTAAAAAGGTTAGCGCATCCTTGAGTTGCGGCAACCAAATAGCTGGTTTCACGTTTTTAGAATTTATAATATCGCCTGTAATAACACTAGTCATAAATGTTGATGCTTTAATTATATGCCTTTATATATGAATAATTCAAAATATTCCACAATTAAGGAATAAATTAATATATTCCGTTTAAAAGGAATAATCAAATATCGAATATTTTATTGAAATATCCAAATGGTTGGTAATCAAAACAAAGTTAAAAAGGGTGTTTGGGTTATATAACCAAGATTATAGATCAATTTTAATATTGTAATCGGCTAATTCTTTCAAATAATTTTCCAAAACAAAATCTGTACTATTAAACTCAATAAGCCTATTTTTCTTGGTTTTATTACGTTCAATAGCTTTTAAAAATCGCTTTACTTCTTCTAAAGATGATAAAATGAGTCCAGGTACTGGTGACGATTTTCCGTTATCATCTTTGGCAACCATGGTAAAATAGGATGAATTACAGTGTTTAACATGTCCTGTTCTAATATTTTCTGCTTCCACACGAATTCCAACAACCATAGATGTTTTTCCTACGTAATTGATGGAAGATTTCATGGTAACAAGCTCGCCAATTTCCACCGGTTCTAAAAAATTTACGGTATCCACAGAAGCGGTCACACAGTAATTTTCAGAATGTTTGGAAGCGCAAGCATACGCAATTTGATCCATAAGGCTCAACATATAGCCACCATGAATTTTACCGCCAAAATTAGAGTGTGACGGTTGCATTAATTCAGCAATGCTAATACGCGAGCATTCTACAGTTTTATAAGATTTTTTCATATTAATAGCGCCTGTTATTACGTTCTTTGTCCAATACTACTTTAGTGATAAAGTATTTGGTGTCACCTAACCAAAATAAGGTTTTATAACGTTCATAATAATGTAATTTCACATATTTACCTTGCATTTCTGTTAAGTCCTTAATGACTTGCTCTTCGCTATCTTCCACAGAGAATTCAAACAATTGGGCTTCTGAAACACCTTGACTAATTTCACCTTCCCACGTTTTTATAATAACGCCTTTACTACTAAACTTAACCAGTTCGCCAGCGCGAATACCTTCACTATATGTTGCAAAATAAATAAAACAGCCATAACCAACTATGACTAGGACTAAAGCGACAATTAATTTAGTTAATATATTTTTCATCGTGTAATTTGTTTGTTATTCGTCATCATCAGATGACAGTTTTGCTCTTTTTAAAATAGCTTCAGGTAATGCTTTTTTAGCTTTGGCACCTAGTTTTTTAATTTTTTCAACACTTGTAATAAGGTTTCCTTTTCCTTCAACTAACTTATTCATGGCTGATGAATAGTCTTTTTTAGCATCATCAATTTTCTTTCCTACGCCTGTTAGGTCTTTTACTAAACCTTCAAATTTATCATATAAAGCACCAGCTTGCCTGGCAATTTCAATGGCATTTTGTTGTTGTTTTTCGTTATTCCACATACTATCTACCGTTCGTAAAGTAGCTAAAAGGGTAGAAGGTGTAACAATAACTATGTTTTTCTCGAATGCCTTATTGTAAATGGAGTTGTCTGCATTAATGGCGACCGCAAAAGCAGGTTCTATAGGAATAAAAAGTAATACAAAATCAGGACTTTCTATATCGTATAAATCTTCATATTTCTTTTCAGAAAGTTGGTCTACGTGTTTTCTAATAGAATTTATATGTGCTTTAAGATAAATTTCACGTTCATCATCCTCTGCGTTTACATAGCGTTCGTAATCTGTTAATGACACCTTACTGTCAATAATCATTTTTTTATTATCCGGTAAATGCAATACAATATCCGGAAGCACTCTGGTGCCATCTTCTCTCGTAAAGTTCTGTTGTACAAAATACTCTCTATCTTTTTCTAGACCAGATTTTTCTAGAACACGTTCTAAAACTAATTCGCCCCAATTTCCTTGCATTTTACTATCACCTTTTAAAGCTCTAGTTAGGTTTGTAGCTTCTTTGGTCATTTGCTGATTTAAATCTTTTAAACCCAACAATTGTTCTTTTAAAGCCGAATGCATGCTGATACTTTCCTTTTGTGTATCGTCTACTTTTTTCTCGAAAATTTGAATTTTTTCTTGAAGCGGGTTTAAAATATTTTTTATGTTCTCTTTATTCTGAAGGGTGAATTTCTCTGTTTTTTCGTCTAAAATTTTAGTAGCTAATAGCTCAAAATCCTTACGTAATTGTTCTTGGCGAAGTTCTAATTCTTCATCGCGTTTTAAAAGTTGTTGTTCCAAGTTTTCGTATTCTGAATTGCGCCGTGCTAATTCTGAATTTAGAAGTTCTTTTTCTTTTCTAATGTCATCTCTATCAATTTCAATTTTGGATAGGAGTTCTTTTAAATCAGTTGTTTGTTGATTAAAATAGGATTGTTGTTTTTGAGTTTCTTCATCAAAAGACACCTTCAAGCTAGCGAGTTGTTGCTGCAAATTAGTGTTTCGCTCCTCAAGTGTACTTGTGTCACTTTTGTTTTTTAGTTTGGAAATAGTCAGACCAATATAGGCGCCAATAGCACCCGAAAAAATAATAGCAATAATGAGAATAAGGCTGTCAATCATTTTTAAAAAGAGAATTTCACCAAAGATAATTTTTTTTAATTGGAACTTGTAAAATTCGCCATATGAAGTTTTATCATTTAATAGATGTTGTAAAAGGGTAAAAAATATATCCTGTTTTTACTCGAAAACAACAAACAGAATGACTTAAAGAGGTACTTTTAAGTATAGATATGAATTATCAGCAATACACACAATTTAATATTTCATTAAAGAACGGACGTACTAATTTCAATATCTGCATCTTGCCAAGCCGTGTTAAATTCTTGCATAATAGCGGAAGCTTCGTCTAATTTTTCTTGCGCCATTAAGCTTTCATACAACCCCATTAAAGACCAACCATTTTGTCTTAAATCCATTAAATCTTCTAAATATACCTTTTCAGCTTCTTGATATTTACCCGCTTTTAGTAAGGTAGCTCCTAAATTTTGTCTTGGTGGAATGTACCAAGATGCAGGTTCATTATAAATTAAATTGTCTTCCAATTCTACAGCCTTTTCAAAATGTGAAATGGCAAGATTGTATTTTTTATCCAATGAAGCAATTTCACCAGCAACTACTTCATAAGCTAATTTTGCAATGGTTGTTCCGTTGTCAAATCCAGTTGCTGTAATATTTTCCATGTCTGGATCATCAATTAATAGTTGAATAGCCTCCAGTTCCTCTTTTGCTTCCTTATTATTGTTTTTTCTAACAAAAGCAACACCTCTTGCATAATGCCAGATAAGTTTTAAATGTTTTATATCATCATGAGGTTTTGGGTAGGTTAAAATATCATTCCATTTTCCAAATCTAGTATAGGCTAAAAGAGGTGTGGCAGCAAAATTTTGTAAGAAATGTAAATCCTTCATTTCGCCAACGGGAACTTTTTCAGCTGTTTTTTTTGCGGCGTCAATAGCAATTTCACTATTACCTAACAGACTAGCAGCAGACCATAAAAAATGAATATTATGTGGGTAATAACCTAAAGGATACATGCCTTGAGCGTAACACTGTGAAATATAATCCTCATCTGCTAAAATAGCTTGCTGATTCACTAAAACGGCATCTTTATAACGACCTACACGAATATAAATATGAGAAGGCATATGAACAATATGTCCTGCTCCAGGCATTAAAGTTCCTAATTTATCTGCACTTGGAATGGCTAAATCTGGTTTAGGTAGTTCCACCATGTGAATATAATAATGGTGTGCTCCAGGATTATCGGGACTTAAAACCATGGCTTCTTCTAATGCTTTTTTAGCTTCTAGAATATTAGGTGACGGGTTTCCTTTTTTATCCCAATAATTCCATGGTACTGTGTTCATTACCGAAGCTGCATAAAGAATTAGGATATCGGAATCTTCTGAATATTCTGCTGCCACTTCAGCCATGAATTCCATGTAATTATAGTTTAAATCACCTGTGTCTTTTGTTAAATCTTTGGAGTATCGGTAAGTTAAAGCATTAATTAAAGCTTGTTCTTTTTTTGTGGCTTTCGGAGCCAATTTTATAGCTTTTGCTATGGCTTCATTGTATTTGTTTTTACGATCATCATCTGGAAATGGGTCATTAATGTTTGGGCCAAGCGTATAGGCTTGTCCCCAAAAAGCCATAGCTAAATTAGGATCCAAACGTGAAGCTTCCATAAAAGAACGATGAGCTTCCGCATGATTAAAAGCGTATGTTAACCGTAAGCCTTGATTAAAAAAGCGTTGTGCCAATTCATTTTTGGTACTGACTTTATAGCTGTGTATACCAAGATTTTCAAATAATGGCGAAATTTGTTTGGTGGTATCAACATCTGTTAACAGGAATTTGGCAGGCATACATTTAATGTAATTCATACCGACTTGTTTTGTATAATCAAATTCTGCTTCTTTGTTATAATGAAAAAGCAAAAAACTTACTAAAGAAACTAATGTGACAAGAATTAAACTGATTTTGAATTTCATGACCTTTGGATTAATGATTACTAGCGTAATAATTAAGATAGGTTAGAATTAAGTAGATTTGTTAATATATTGAAAATGAATACACTAAATGTAGTTCTTTTGGGCTTAAAATGAAAATTTATAGTTACTTTTTAACCCGAAAGCTACCAGTCCGATTATCAAAAGCAATTAAATCTTTAGGAAAAAGCGTATCAAAAACACCTTTAGAAATCAGGTTACAAGGTGTATCGGTTATAACCGTGTTGTTTGTCATGACCACCATAGTGTCACACAATTGAATAGCTAAATCTATTTCATGCGAAGAAAATAGAATGGTTTTATTGGTTTCTTTAACCAACCTTTGAAGCAATTTTAGAATGTAAGCTTTGTGATACATATCCAAATGCGTCGTAGGTTCATCCAGAATAATTAAATCGGTATCTTGAGCCAAAGCACGTGCAATCATGACTTTTTGTAATTGACCATCACTTAATTCAAAGCACTTTTTATCTTTTAAAGCTTCAATATTGGTTTGGTTTAAAGCCCGATTAACAACTTCCAAATCATTGGCAGATAAATTCCCAACCCAATTGGTATATGGTTGTCGGCCTAAAGCCACCAATTCAAAAACAGATAAATTTTTAGAGGCAATTTTTTCAGTTAATACCAAACTCATGGTTTTGGCCAAATCAGCATTTGTATAGGTTTCTAGATTTTTTTCATTTAGAAAAACCGTGCCTGATAATTTATCTTGCACATGAGTAAGCGTTCGTAACAGTGTGGACTTCCCAATACCATTAGCACCAACTAAACCAATTAACTGCCCTTTTTGTAAGGCCATATTAATATGGGAAGTCACAATAGTATCTGCTTTCTTGGAAGCGTAACCGATGGTGAGGTTTTCCGTTTTAAGAATGGTATGTTGATTGCTTTTAGTCACTTTCTATATTCTATATTCTATTATCTTAAAATAACATTTTACGTTTACGCACCAACAACCAAATAACCACAGGAGCTCCAATTAATGACGTAATTGCGTTAATTGGCAAGGTATAATCACTAGTTGGTAATTGCGCAATACTATCGCAAATAAGCATGATAATGGCGCCAAATAAAAATACGGCTGGAATTAATATTTTATGATTAGATGTTGTAAATACTTGGCGTGTAATATGCGGAATAGCTAAACCAATAAAAGCAATAGGTCCTGCAAAAGCGGTTATGGTTCCGGCTAATAAACTAGTAGAAATAATAATAATAAGTCGCGTTTGTTTGATGTTTAATCCAAGACTCTTCGCATAATTTTCACCTAATAAAAGTGAATTTAAACCTTTGATTGAGAAAATCGTCAACAGCATGCCGAGGCTATAAACGATAAAGAAAATACCCAATTCTTGCCATGATAGGTTTCCTAAACTTCCAAATCCCCAGAAAATATATTGCTGAAGTTGTTCTGCGCTACTAAAGTAGGAGAGGACACTGACCACAGCAGCGGTAATACTACCAAACATTAGTCCTATAATGAGGATAGCCATGGTGTCTCGCACTTTTGAAGAAACAACTAAAACTGCTGAGAGCACGAGAAAACTCCCTAAACTAGCCGCAATAATAATACTCCATTTGGATACAAAAATTGTGGCAAATGCGCCGCCAAAAATTCCAGCTCCTAAAATAACGAGTGCCACACCTAAACTAGCGCCGGAACTAATTCCTAAAACAAACGGACCAGCCAATGGGTTTCTAAATAAGGTTTGCATTAATAATCCGGAAATACCTAAACCAGAACCGACTAAAATAGCCGTCAGCGCTTTTGGTAAGCGGTAATCTTTAATGATATAAGACCAAGATTCGTGATCTAAAGTGCCAATAAAACTTTCAATAATTGCAGATATGGGAATGGATACCGAACCCAAACTAATATTTGCTAAAAAGCAAATTACCAGTACGATTATGAGGGTAATAAAAGCGTATGTGTAGTTGGTATTCATAAAACGGATTCGTGCAAATATCGGTTTATTCTAAACGTTTAAAAAACTGTAATTCATAATTTTCAAGCAATTCAGGATGCGTTATTTTCACCAAGTCTTTCAATACCAAATCGGGTCTGGCAGTTCCTAATTCATAATAGGTTACACCGCCTGTTCTGCCAGCAGTATTGACAAAAGAATAAATGTTTTTATTTTTGAAAGCATCAAATTGGGTGTAGTGTGAATTGGCTTTTTCTAAAGCTTCTAATGAGTTATAGTAGGAAGGACTAATCCAGATAGCCGCATCCTTGGCTTTATCAAAAACTACTTCAAAATTTAAAGCTAAACTTCCTTTGCTTTCCGAATTTTTCCACAAATAATCTACGTTGGCATCTTTTAAAAGTTGCGCTTCTGGACTTGTTCCGCTTGGTAAATACCAAATGTCTTTATGCATGGCGCCACTTAAAACACTTGGTTTGCTGGTGGCATTTTCAGCTAAATTTTTAGCTTCTAAATAAGCGGTTTCAATTGATTTAAAAGCAGTTTCAGCTTCATCACTTTTATTATAAAGTGCCCCAAAAAATTTAACCCATTCTGCTTTTGCTAATGGCGAAGTTTCTACCCAATCACCATTGTAAATAACAGGAATTCCTGATTTTCTGATGGTTTCAAAACTTTTATTATTACCATCAATACCAAAACCAATTACCACATTTGGGTTTAGTTCTAACAATACTTCGGTATTAATGCCTTCATTTTTACCGAGTTCTCTAATGGCTTCAGATTCAATTAATTTTCGTGTTTTTTCGGAAGAAATATAATCGGTTCCTGGAAATCCAATTAAGGTGTTTTCAACCTCTAATAATTCCAATGCAGGAATATGCGTTGTAGATGTGACCACCATTTTCTCAACAGGAATAGTAATAATGCCATCGTAATCACTTTTGTTAAATGTACTTACAGCAGCTTGCGCTTTTGTGAGCAAAAGATAACGGTAGTTTTTATCAGAATCTGGCCAAGGATTGTTAATAGTTAGAAGTGTGTAATTTTCATAATTTGTAATGGCAAAACCTGTGGCATAATCAATTTTTACAGATGATTTACTGGTTTCGGGCAGGCTAATTTCTTGCTTGGCTTTGTCTTGACAATTCCAGAAAAATAAACTCAATAGAAGCGTAATGAAAACTATCTTTTTATGTAACATTTGTAACGTTTGAAGAATTAAAAATCACGTAAATTTATAGAAAATTTTTAACTATGCGTGACGGTTCAAATGTAACATTATATATAGTAGCTGGCGCTGTAATCTTTCATTTTTTAGCAGGATTTATTTATTTACTTTATAAAATGACCAAGAAAAAATAGGCTTCATGGTGCTAATCTGAAAAGAATAATTACTTTTGCCGTGAATTTGGTTTGATAGTAAATCAGCATGTTTTTAAGTGGTATTTAAATCCTGTTAAAAACGTTCACGATTGCTACAATTAAAAGGGAATCTGGTTAAAATCCAGAGCTGTTCCCGCAACTGTAAGTTTATACTCAACGCAATTGAGTATCTCTATTTAGAGATGTTATTACTTCAATAACCACTGGTTTTATTACTGGGAAGGTTTAATAGCATAAAACAAGTCAGGAGACCTGCCAACTTCATAACCTAAAAAACGAAGAGCTTTCGGGTAAAAGGCTTCATGGATATGAAACGGCTTATAATTTTTATTTTTATAGTAGGTATTCAATTTGGTGCATGGTCTCAATCAGCGTTAGACTCATTGCAGCAATTAGATGAAGTGATTTTAAAAACCGATATGGGTTTAAATCGCTTTTCTGAAACTCAAAAAACCGAACAACTTTCCGATACTATTTTAACACGAAGTGCCGCATCATTAACCGATGTTTTAAATTATAATTCGCTTATTTATTTTAAGGAGAATGGTTTGGGCATGGTATCTTCGGCTTCATTTCGAGGAACCACCGCACAACAAACGGCTGTTGTTTGGAATGGTATTAATATCAATTCGCAATTTACGGGTCAAACGGATTTCAACACCATAAACATCAGAAATTTTGATGATGTTACTGTAAGGAGTGGCGGCGGAAGCGTGCTGTATGGCAGTGGTGCCATTGGAGGCAGTATTCACTTAAATAATCAGTTGAAATTTAATCAAGGTTTTAAAAACAGCCTGTATTTACGTTACGGCAGCTTTAATACTTGGGATGGCAGTTTTAAATCGGGAATATCTACGGATAAATTAGCTGTTAATTTTGAAGTGAGTCGCAGCAATTCTGAAAACGATTATGACTTTGTAGATTCTAATAAAAAAAACACTAACGGTGCGTATTACAATCAGAGTTTTTCGGCGAATATAGCATACAAATTCAGTGGAAAAAACACCTTAAAATTCTACAGCTATGTGTATGATGGTGAGCGCCATTTTTCGCAAATATTTCCTTCCGAAACACCTACAAAATATCAAGATTTCAACACCCGGAATTTATTGGAATGGGTTGGCTTATACAACCAATTTACATCCCGATTAAAGTTGGCCTACATAACGGAGGATTATAATTATTTTGCAAACATAAACAAGAAAAATTCAACAGGAGCCGAAGCTAAAACACTTATTGCCAAACATGACTTGGCTTTTAAAGTAAATAAAAATCTGCTGCTTAATTCGGTTATTGATATGACGCAAACAACGGCTGAAGGGTCTTCAATAATAAATGAATCGCGTACCATAACAGCTTTCAATCTACTTTTAAAACATAACATAACATCCCGATTGTTATATGAAGTGTCCTTCAGAAAAGAACTCACGGAAAATTATAAAACCCCATTTTTATTTCATGTAGGTGTGAATTATAAACCATTTGATTTTTATACGATGACTTTGAATGGTTCTCGAAATTTCAGAATGCCAACCTTTAACGATTTGTATTGGGAAGGTAGTGGAAATACGGAATTAAATCCCGAAGATTCTTATCAGGTAGAAATGGGACACGCATTTCAATATAAAAGCATCTCATTGTCCGTAACCGGTTATTATAATGATATTCAAGATATGATTCGTTGGGTACCAACAACCTCCTTTTGGAAACCCATTAATACAGACCATGTTAAAACCTATGGTTTAGAAGCGAAACTGGAAGTTAAACAGCAGTTTCATCAGCACCAATTCAGATTAGGAGCCAGTTATGGTTATACCGTTTCCGAGAACCAGGAAACTAAAAAACAACTTATTTATGTTCCCAATCATAAAGCTACGGGTTATTTTAATTACACATTTAAGAGGATGTCCACCTATTATCAACTTCTATATGTTGGAGACGTTTTTACGTTATCAGATAACAACCCAAAATACACGCTTGATGCCTATACAGTTTCCAATGTTGGCGCTGAATATGCGTTGGGTGCAACCAAACAATACAGGTTTGGTATACAACTTAAAAATCTATTTAACGAAAACTACCAGAGCGTAGCAAATCGCTATATGCCTGGTATTAACTATAATTTTTATTTTAACCTCAATTTTTAAACTATGAAACACGTAATTAAATTTTTAATTTTTAGTCTGTTATTTGCATTTGTATTCACATCCTGTAGTAGTGATGATGACAATTTTTCAGAACCCCAAGTGTCACTGGGAGATTATGAAAACGGCATTCTAGTAAGTGCTGAAGGTGGACCCTCATCTGTATCTTATATTTCCAATGATTTTTCTACAATAGAAAACAATATCTTTTTTAATGTAAACGAAGAAGATTTAGGTAATTATTTACAATCAGTAGGATTTAATGGAAATCAAGCTTATATTATTTCTGACAATGTAAACACCATTAATGTGGTTGATCGATATTCATTTAATAAAAAGAGTAGCATTACAGCTGGGTTATATACTCCAAGATACATTGGTTTTGCAAACGGTAAAGGTTATGTAACCAATTGGGGAGATGGGAATGACGCTGATGATGATTTTATTGCTGTAATTAATTTATCTACAAATACAGTAGAAAGTACGATTCCTGTTGGCGAAGGTCCAGAGCAAATAATTGCAAACGGTAATACATTGTATATATCGCATAAAGGAGGGTATGGCGTAAACAATATTATTACGGTTCTTAATACGAATAATAATTTAATATCCACTATTACAGTTAACGATGTCCCAGATGAGATGTTAATTAATGATGAAGGCAATTTGGTTGTATTAAGTGAGGGTGCTAATCAATATTGGTTGTCACCACCAAATATTACGCAAGGATCCATAGCAACAATAAACATGACAGATAATACTATTATGGATTTACATGTTTTTGAGGTTGGCAATCACCCTAGCCAAATGAGTTACGGTAATGGTACTATTTATTATGTTTTGAATAATGAAATTTATGAAATGGCTGACGCAGCAACAAGTCTGCCAACAACATCACTTATTAATTTAGGCGCTATAACAACCTATGGTATGGCTGTAAAAAATGAACATATTTATATTACTGACGCAAAAGATTTTGCATCGTTAGGCGATTTATTGGTTTACGAATTAAGTTCAGGCAATTTAATTCATACGTTTGAAGTAGGTGTAAATGCTTCAAAAATTTATTTTAATTAGACATACAGTTTTAAGCACGTGCTAAACGCCTAAAATTGATAAAAACCACGTTTTCAACTATATGGAAATGTGGTTTTTTGTTTTTCTATAAACGTTAAGGTTTCACGGATTATTCAGTAAAAATTTTATATTTTAAGATGTATTCTGAATCTACTTATAGAACTCCTATGAAATCGATAATTTATTAAGAATTATATTATGCATGCATAAAAAATTAACATCCATTTAACGTTTAAATAAAGCTGTTTGTCGATAACAATCTCATCTATATGGTATAACCTTTTTAATTGTAATATATTGGAGCACTATTAATTTAAAACCAATTTAAAAAATGAAAAAATTTACATTATTATTTTTCACTTTCATATTATGCAGCTATTCGTATGCACAGTGTGATTTTGATGGAAACTCTTATGCTTCCTTGATTCTCGCGAACAGTGGAAATGTGGAAGAAGTTGATTCCTGTAACTTCTTTGGCGAATATTCAGATATTTCAAACCTAACAATAGGTGATAATTATGAATTTGCAGCAGCCGGAGGTTTTATAACCATTATTGATGCTGGAGATGGCGTAAGCGTTTTAGCTAGCGGTGTATCGCCATTAAGCTGGGTAGCAACTGTAGGAGCTGTTGAAGCACACTGGGCTGCTGATGCCGCATGTACATCTGGATCATCATGTGTGGTTACAACTGTACAGAATTTAGATGGTACACCTCAACCAGCTCCTGCCAATGACGAATGTGTTAACGCAGAAACTATTAGCTGTGGTGATACGGTAAGTGGTCAAACTTTAACTGCTACAAATAGTGGAAACAATACAGCTAATGATGTGTGGTATGTGTTAGCTGGAACTGCTAATGGAGAAGAAATTACAGCTAGTTTATGTGGTTCAGATTATGACACGCTTATTAGAGTATTTGATGCTTGTGCAGGAACTCAAGTTGCATTTAATGACGACGCTTCAGGAGTTTGTTCCCCACAATCTCAAGTAACCTTTACTTCAGATGGAGCAACAACTTATTATATTATGGTAGAAGGCTTTGGATCAAACAATGGTAATTTTGATTTAGCTATTACATGCGTGCCACCACCAGCTTGTGTGCCAGCTACTTTTACTTTAGCTAATGGAGTTAACAATTGTCCTACCGAAGAATTCTTTATTGATGTAGTTGTGACTAATTTAGGTACTGGATTATCTGTAGATATTTCAGATGATAGTGGTGTATTAGAAACGGCTGTTGGTCTAGGAACATATTCTGTTGGTCCTTATGCTGCTAGTACTGTAGTTAATTTTACTGTGGAGGATGCAGCAGGTGATACCTGTAATGCTACTGATACTTTCACAACTATAGCAGCGTGTCCTCCAAGCAACGATGAGTGTTCAAATGCTACAGCTTTAACTGTGGATCCAGATTATTCTTGTGCAAGTGTTGTTTCAGGAACTACTATAGCCGCAACACAAAGTTTAGCAGGTTGTAGCGGTACAGCAAATGATGATGTTTGGTATTCTTTTGTTGCAACAAGTACGGATCATAGAATTACAATTACTAATACTGGTGGTGCAACTGATATCGTTACTCAAGTTTTTGATTCATGTGGTGGTGCAAGTTTAGTATGTCAAGATACGCCTAATTCACCAATTAATTTATCAGGTTTAACACCAACAAATACGTATTTCTTTAGAATTTATACGTATAGTTCTTCTGCTTCGACTAGAACAAGTTTTGATGTATGTGTTGGAACCGCGCCAACATGCTATGTGCCTGAAGATTTGGTTGCATCTTTTGTTGCGCCAAATATGGCAGACTTAACTTGGTCAGCTCCAACTAATGGAACAGCTCCTGCAAGTTATAATTGGGAAGTTGTACCTCAAGGAAGCCCTCAAGGTACTGGTGTAGTTGCTAGTGGAAATGTTGCAGGAACTGCTGCTTCAGCTACCGGTTTAACTCCAGATACGTTATATGATTTTTATGTGCAGTCTGATTGTGGTGGCGGTGATTTAAGTGCGTTTGCAGGTCCAGTTACATTTAATGCAGGATACTGTATTCCAAGTGGAACTAACGTAAATACGTATATTGATACATTTACAACTACAGGTCCAGTAAGCAATATTAATAATACGGCTTCTGGTTTATCAACTGATAATTATGGTGATTTCTATGCAAGTCAATCAGTTGCTTTAGCTGCTGAACAAACTTTTGATTTTAATGTGGAAATCGTTTCCGGAACTGTTGGCTGTGCCATTTGGATTGACTGGAATAATGATTTCATTTTTGATGAAGCCACTGAAACAGTATTTAATACTACTGGATTCGGATCAGGTCCGTTTACAGGAACTGTTACAGTGCCATCTGGTACTGCAAATGGTGATTACAGATTGCGTGTTATGATTGATTGGAATGACTCAAACCCTTCGGAAGATGCTTGTGGATTAAATTCTGGTAGAGGTGAAGTGGAAGACTATAAACTAATAGTTGATTCTACTTTGTCAACAGATAGTTTTGATTCTCCAAATGCGTTTACGTATTATCCGAATCCAGTATCAAATGTGTTAAATGTGAAAGCACAAAATAATATTAGTAATGTTGCTGTTTACAACATGTTAGGTCAAGAAGTACTTCGTACGGCTCCTAATACAGTTGCAAGTGAGGTAGATATGTCTAACTTACAAACAGGTGCTTACTTTGTTAAAGTAACTATTGGTAATGCTACCAAAACAATTCGCGTTATTAAAAACTAATAAAACGAAGTAGTTACTAAACTATAGTGTATTGAAAAACCCAGACGAAAGTCTGGGTTTTTTTATTTCAATTAGAACCGCATTTTCCTTCTCTATCAAATATTTGACTCCTTTTTTATTATTTAATCTTTTATAAACGAGGCTATTACCGTCTATGTTGTTAAACTATGAAACTGTTATGAATATTTTAACATCTATAATAAATGTAGTATATTACAAGTCTATTAATTTAATTAAACAAATTTTAAAATGAAAAAAACTACAATTCAAATTTTTATGATTTTAGCTTTTGCCTTCACGTGGCAGGCTAACGCGCAAACGGTCGTTATTGGCTCTGGAACAGATGTTACGGGCTCTACGGCTGCTGACCCAATTCATGGCTTTTATAATGCCATGAGATACCAAGTAGTATATACGGCTGCAGAATTAAGTACCATGATGACGCCCTATGATGAAATTTCAGCTTTAGGCTTTGATATAGTGGGGGATTATGCAGGTGGAGCTTTGTTAGGTTATACTATTAAAATTGGCCATACAGCAGCCATAAATTCAGCAGCGCATAATACATCACCTACCGCAACGGTTTTTGGACCAACAGATTATGATCCTACCGTAACGGCATCTGGTGTTTATGATATGATAACGTTCACATCTAATTTTGTTTGGAACGGTGTTGATAATATAGTAATTGATATTTGTACGGATGGACAGAACCCATTTTCAGGACCTTATGGTCAAGTAGCTACAACTGCAAATACGGCAAATGGCGCTAGAACAGTTAGAAGAGACGGAACAACAGCTTGTGGGTTACCTACTTCAGATGTAATAAACAACAGACCTAACATTCAGTTTAACTATATAGATGGAACGCCTCCTACCTGTACGTTTGCAGTAGTAGACTCTTCTACAGTGGTTCAAGACTGTGCTGCTTCCCAGTATTCTGTAGATGTAGAGTTTACAACTGTTGGAGATGCCACAGGTGTTTCCGATGGAACGACAACATATCCAATTTCAGGAACAACGTCTACTGCGGGTCCTTTTGCTATAGGGAGTACACAAACATTGATGGTGGTTCATTCCGATAATGCATGCGATTTCACTTTAGGAGATTTTTCGTATGATGAATGTCCTAGTATTGTTACGTGCGGAACGCCATTAAATACAACATTTTGTTATGTAGCTAATGATAACACAGACTTCGTTTATGAAAGTAGTGATGGATCTAACTTGAAAGTTATTTTTAATGCAGGTTCTATTGAAGATTGTTGTGATGATTTAGTAATTATAGATAGTGATGGCGTAACGGAATTATATAGAGGTGGAAATGGTGGAAACTTAAGTGGTTTAGAATTTACTGCTTCCGGTTCTTCTATTACGGTAGCTGTAGATTCTGATGGCTCTATTCAAAGTTGTGCTACTGGCGTGGACTGGGATTGGGATGTTATTTGTTTAAACTGTACACCTGGAACGGCCACTACTTCAGTCATTGAAGATTGTGGAACATCAACATACACCATTGAAGTAGTAGTAACTGATGCCGGAGATGCAACAAATATTACAGATGGTGTTTCTCCGCAAGCATTTACAGGAACAGTAACATTTGGTCCTTATGCATTTGGTGTTGATACAACATTAAATGTAGAGCATACAGACGCTGGATGCGATTATACATTAGGAACTTTTGGTTTAGATACATGCCCTCCAACTAATGATAACTGTGCGAATGCAGAAGTTGCTCCTATTGGAATTGGTTCTTGTGGAACAACAGTAACTGGAAATAACACAGGCGCAACAGACTCTGGAGTTGCTCAAGCAGGTTGTGCAACAGCAACTTATGCGGGCGGAGATATATGGTACCAATTTGATATGCCAGCAGGTGAAACAGAACTAGTGTATACTAGAGGTGTTTCTGCTTTTTCTACAACACAACTTGAGTTATTTAGTGGTTCTTGTGGTTCCTTGGTAGAAGTTGGCTGTACTACAGCCATAACAGCTAGCTTTACAGGTTTAACGCCTGCCGCTACATATTATGTAAGAATTTACGATTGGGGTCATGATGATTTTGGTGATGTAACATTTTGTTTAAACACACCGCCAACGTGTCCTGAACCAACAGGTTTAAATGCAGCTAACTTAACAGAAACTACGGCTGATTTGCAATGGACTGAGAATGGAACAGCAACAACTTGGGACATAGAATGGGGAACAGAAAACTTTACGTTAGGAACTGGGACAATGATTACGGGAACTACAAACAATCCGGAATCACTTACAGTTTTATCTGCTTCTACAGCTTATGATTTCTATGTGCGTTCAGATTGTGGAGGAGGCGATACCAGTATTTGGGTAGGACCTTACACATTTAATACACCAGGTCCACCTCCAGCAAACGACGCGTGTTCGGGAGCAATTGCAATTGCAATTGGAAGTACAACATCTGGTACAACTTTTAATGCAACAGGTGCATCCTCAACTTCTTGTAATGGAACAATAGGGAATGATGTATGGTACACGGTTGTTGGAGATGGTGGCGATTTAACTATTACAGTTGATTCCCCTAGCGAAGATTCACAAATAGGTATCTTTGCAAGTCCTGATTGTGCAGGAATAACTCTAGGTACTTGTGATTTTAGTGTAGATCCATTTAATAATCCTGCTGTTTTGACATTTACATCAGTAGTTGGAACTAATTATTATATTCAAGTAGGAGCTTGGATAAATACAGGAGATCCGTCAACTCATAATATTACAATTAATACAACCTTATCAACGCAAGATTTTGAGATTGATTCAGCTCTAACGTATTATCCAAACCCGGTTAATAATTTATTAATGTTAAAAGCTCAAAAAGCAATTCAACAGGTGGCTGTTTACAATATGTTAGGACAAGAAGTACTTCGTACCTCTCCTAATACTGTTGCAAGCGAAGTAGATATGGCTAACTTACAAACAGGAGCTTACTTTGTAAAAGTAACTATTGGTAATACGACTGAAACAATTCGTGTTATTAAAAACTAATAAGTGAAGTAGTTATTAAATTATATTTTATTGAAAAACCCAGACGAAAGTCTGGGTTTTTTGTTTTATAAATTCAAATAGTGTTGGATGAATACGTAATAGTATAATTTTCTAACAACTAACAACTAACAACTAACAACTAACAACTAACAACTAACAACTAACAACTAACAACTAACAACTAATCTACATACATGCCAACAGAAAAAGGTAAGAAATCCGACTTGTCTCCAATTAAATCTAAAGGTTTAATATTAGGAAATGACATACGACCACCATCTAAAATAAGTTGTAAAGCTGTTGCTAGAAGCGGTTCAGTTTCAGAACCAAGTGTTCCCATATTACCGTAATTTTCAGGCTGTGATATAGCAGGAAATAATCCTTGACTATAATCTGTGTTACCAACGGCATTCAATGATTTTAATACTAGAGGTTGCATAGCATATAAATGTGAAGGATTTGCATTCGCTCTGCGAAAATCAGGTGCATCATAAAGCGTAATGGATGCTTGAAATTTACCAGCAGTTTCGGTTCCAATATGAATCACATCTATATAAGGATCTAAACTATTTATAACTAACTCACTAGCAGATGCCGATCGTTTTGTGGTTAAAACATACACCTTGTTCAGATTTAAAATATTTAAAGGTGCGCCAGCATCATTATCTGTAAAATAATTGGTGGTTTGGTCTTCTGATAATTGGGATTGAATATCAGAATTCCACTCCTCTGTACTAAACACATTCCCTGTTTGTCCAGCTATCATACTAGACAATAAGATTGCCGTATTTACAGAACCACCAGAATTGTAACGTAAATCCAAAACCAAATTCTGAATATTATTTGCTTGAAACTCCCCAAACACCGCATTCAATTGTGAATCAAAATCTCTTGTAAACCCATTATACATTAAATAACCCACGTTTTTACCTGCAACTTCAAATATGTCTGTTTTAAAAATAGGATTTTCTGTAATGGCAGATTTTGAAAGTGTGATGCTTTGACCATTTGGTGTAATACTATCATCGCTCGTTTCAGAGGTTCCATTATCATCATAATCAGCTAAATTAATAGTGTAGGTATTGTTTCGTAATAAACTATTAAAATTAGTTGTTGTAAGCGGTGTGCCATCAATAGCATAAAAAATAGTTCCTCTGGAGACGCCTTGATTGTTAGCGCTAGAATTTGGCAATACATAGCCAACATATCCAAATACGTTTTCTGAACCGTTTGGATAGCGCATAAGGCCGTAATCCATGCCGTTGTTTTGTGTTGTACCATTTAATAATTGTTCCAATTGAATGTAATTAGACGTTATCCAACTAAACCTATCTACCGTTTGTGGTTGATAACGTAAATATTCAAACAAGGCTTCAGGTGATGGATAACTGTTTAAAAACGCTTCATAAGAACCTGCATCAAATCGGTCGTTTGCTAAATCTGGCACATTATCCTTGTAGAGATAATAGGTGTTTAAGCCTCGCCAAACAAAATCATTTAAGTCTTGGGTGGATGCTGGATTATCATCTATATCTTCAAAACAACCCGTAAATAGAGCAGATGCGCATATTATCAGCAAGTAAATAGATCGGTTTTTCATAGCCATTTTCATTTTAATTTTTCTTTTTGTCGAATTAAAAGTAGTTACTTTATAACATAATAAAAATTATTTGTAACAAATTAAGTTATCACTCGTCGTAATAGTAAGTAGCCAAAAACCAGCTATTATTGATTAACCACAAATTATGACACAGACAGAATTTTTAAATATTGTCATGCCATTTAAAGATAAAGTCTTTCGTTTAGCCAAACGATTGCTTGTGTCTCGGGAGGAAGCAGAAGATGTCACTCAAGAGATTATCTTAAAATTGTGGAAAAATCAAGAGAAAATAAGCGACTATAAAAACATAGAAGCCTTTTCAATGACCATGACAAAGAATTTTTGTTTAGATAAATTAAAATCCAAACAAGCACAGAATTTAAAGATTGTACACAGCAATTATGAAGATCATAATGTGTCTTTACAAAAGGAAGTTGAGGTCAATGATAGTTTGGAATGGGTAAGCAAGATTATGGCAGATTTGCCAGAACAACAAAAAATGGTTGTTCAGTTACGAGATATTGAGCAATATGATTATGATGAAATAGCTAAAATGCTAGATATGAATCAAACAGCCGTTCGCGTAGCTTTATCAAGAGCTCGAAAAACAATACGTGAAAAATTAACTAATACACATAATTATGGTATTAAATAATATAGAAAAATTACTTGAAAAATATGAAAATGCCGAAACCACGCTTCAGGAAGAAGCACAATTGAAGGCGTATTTTGCACAAGATGATGTAGCACCACATTTAGAGATGTACAAACCTATGTTTGCCTACTTTAAAGCAAATCAGGAAGAAGTCTCTATTAAAGAATTGCCTTTGAAATCGCGAACCATATTTAATTATAAATGGCTGACAGTTGCGGCAATAGCAGTACTTTCAATAAGCTTATATTTCAATAATCCGTTTCAAACACAAGAAGATTTAGGAACCTATGACGATCCCATGTTAGCTTATAATGAAGTGGTCAAATCACTCGAAATGATATCCACACACATGAATAAAGGTTTCGAAAAAGTAAATTATTTGAATGCTGTTAATGATGGCATGTCTAAAGTCAATTACTTAAAAGAAATGGAGAATTCCACAAATAGAATATTTAAAAACAAACAATAAACAGAAATGAAAACAATAGATAATAACAACTATAATACAATCACTGACCGTGAAAAATTAAATAATTTAAAAACAAACCCTATGAAAAAGTACACCCTTATTTTCGTTTTGGCACTTATGATGATGCCATTTGCTTCTCAAGCACAAGATATTTTTGCTAAATACAGCGAAAGCCCTGAAGTAACCTATGTATCCATTAAGCCTAAAATGTTTCAAATGTTAGCAAAAATGGATATTAATACGGATGATCCAGAATCACAGGAATATATCAATATGGTGAATAGTATTACCAGTTTTAAAGTGATTTCAACAGGAGATAAAGCCATTTCTGCCGATGTATCTAAATGGGTGAAATCGAGAAAAGGTGGTTTAGAGGAATTAATGGTCGTTAAAGATGACGGAATGAATATGACATTCTATGTTAAGGAAGGTCGTGATTCGGACCATGTAAGTGAATTCCTGATGTTTGTTGATGGTATTGGAGCTGTTACAAAAGATATGGATATCAATATGAATGGTAAAAAACGTGAATTTGAAACAGTAGTAGTGTCCTTAACAGGAGATATTAACTTAAATCAAATTTCTAAATTGACCCAGAAAATGAATATTCCAGGTGGTGAGCATTTGGAAAAGAAAGATAAGAGATAATAATCAGCATGAAAAAATCAATCAAATATACCCTGTTCAGCTTGTTAGTGGCTATGTCACTAATAAGCTGTAATTCGGGCGAATCATTACAAACGTATTTTGTAGATAATCAGGAAAAAGCCGATTTTGTTACAGCTGATATTCCAACGTCTATTGTAGAGTTGGATGAAGCTACTTTAACCGATGAGCAAAAAGAAGCGTATAAGTCTGTTCAACGCTTAAACTTTTTAGGTTTTAAAGCAAGCGAAACCAATATGGCAACATATAACACGGAATTAGCAAAAGTTAAGGCTATTTTAAGTGATGTAAAATATACAGAACTAATGGAGTTTAGAGACAGTGGGATGACCTTCGTAATTTCCTATTTGGGTGATGATGACAGTGCTGAAGAAGTTATTGTCTTTGGAAGCTCCAAAGAAATGGGCTTTGGCGTTGTTAGAATTTTAGGTGATAACATGCGTCCTGAACAAATTGGAACATTAGCTAGTGCAGTTCAAAATACTAATTTTGAAGATTCTGATCAATTAAAAGATATTGTCAATTTCTTTAAATAATTTTCAGAAAAATAATCTTAAAAAAAGTAGTCTGAAAAGTAATCTCCCATTGTCAAATTGAGCGCAGTCGAAGTTTTTAGTATTGCGAAAATCAGAACATTTCGACTGCGCTCAATGTGGCATTTAGAGTAAAAATTTACTTTTCAGACATCCTTTTTTTGTTTTTGGTTTAAGTCGTTTTGGTCATCCTTCTTTTTATGATGCTTTGTAAGCGTAACAATTATATTGACCAAAATGACTAAGAATAACGCAATGAAAATCCCGCTTACCATATAGTTTTCCAATAAACCGCAAATCCCAGCAACTGAAAATCCGACTCCTACAATTCCACAAAGGATTAGCGATTGTTTATCTGTTAACATACTTATATTCCTGTATAGTTACTAGGTGTAATAGCCTTTAACTCCTTTTTAATTCCATCAGAAACTTCTAATGTATCAATAAAGTTTGCAATGGATTGTTGATTAATTTTTTCATTTGTACGTGTTAAACCTTTTAGAGCTTCATACGGATTTGGATACCCTTCACGACGTAAAATAGTTTGAATAGCTTCAGCAACCACAGCCCAATTGTTTTCTAGATCTTCGGCAAACTTACTTTCGTTTAAAAGCAATTTATTTAAACCTTTTAAAATAGATTTAAAACCAATAATAGTATGTCCAAAAGGAACACCTACATTACGTAAAACCGTACTATCCGTTAAATCGCGTTGTAATCTGGAAATTGGTAATTTGGCCGATAAATGCTCAAAAATAGCATTGGCAATACCTAAGTTCCCTTCGCTATTTTCAAAATCAATAGGGTTTACTTTATGTGGCATGGCCGAACTTCCTACTTCACCTGCTTTGATGCGTTGTTTAAAATAATCCATAGACACATAAGTCCAGATATCACGATCTAAATCAATTAATATGGTATTGATTCGTTTTAAGGTATCAAATAAAGCGGCCATGTGATCGTAATGTTCAATTTGTGTGGTAGGAAAAGAGTGGTGTAACCCTAATTTTTCCTGTACAAATTGACCACCAAAAGCTTTCCAATCTATTTGTGGATAGGCAACATGATGTGCATTAAAGTTTCCAGTTGCACCACCAAATTTTGCAGCACTTGGAATATCATTCAATAAATCAAATTGTGCTTCCAAACGTGTTACAAATACTTGAATTTCCTTACCTAAACGTGTAGGAGAAGCAGGTTGTCCATGTGTTCTAGCTAACATGGGAATGGATTTCCAATCTTCAGTAAGCGTTTTTAATTTATTTAAAACTTCAAAATACTCAGGAACATACACATCATTCATAGCATCCTTAATACTCAATGGAATAGATGTGTTGTTAATATCTTGAGAGGTTAATCCGAAGTGAATAAACTCTTTATATTTTGAAATATTTAAGGCATCGAATTTTTCTTTGATAAAGTATTCAACCGCTTTCACATCGTGATTGGTTACTTTTTCAATCTCCTTAATGGCAGATGCATCAATAGATGTAAAATTTTTATAAATAGCCCGTAAATCTTCAAATAATGCCGTGTTAAAATCGGCTATCTGTGGCAGCGGAATTTCGCATAATGCAATAAAATATTCAATTTCTACTTGAACGCGATATTTAATTAGCGCTTCTTCAGAGAAGTAAGGGGCTAATTTTTCAACTTGATTACGGTACCGACCATCAATAGGAGAGATGGCATTTAAGGAAGATATAGACATGATTGTTGTTGTGTTTTAAAAGCCGCAAAGATACGGAAATCCAAAAGAATAGACAGATTATGACATGTAATTTTTAACGTGATTTTTTTACCCAGAGTGTTGATTGCATAATAAATTCAGCTACTTTTTAATCTTCGTTAAAATATGTTTTGCTCGTGCCTTAAAACCCGAACTCTGCATCTGAAAATCGCGTTCTAAGATTATAACGAGTTCGGGGTGAATCCAATCATAATCGGTTCCAAAAAGATATAAGGTATTCATGGAATATGCTTTAGGTGCAATTTTTTCGTCACGAATGAGATAATCAAAACAGACTTCAATAATACGTTCTTGATGCTGTTTTGTTAGATTGAGTTGAACGGCATTTCGTGATTTTGAATAATATGCTTTGGCTAAATACTCACAAATTTTAGCAACAGGTCTGACAGCAGGATCCAAATGAACTTGATGCATTTTCTCGGTAAAAACATCTAAATGCGGAATCAAATAGAATATATTTTGCCCACACATAAATTCTAAAACCCAAGCTGCTCTGCAGGAAATTTTATCATCAACACGAAATAATATCTCTATTAACTTCGGAATTAAATTTGGGTTGTCTATTACCAAATTGGCATAATGTAATCGTTTTTCTCGTGAATGGTTTACATAATTTAATTCGGTGTAGAGTTGGTCTGTAGTCACTAGTTTTCCCTATTTTTGATAGATAAAATTACATAAAATGAAAATAGTAAAGAAAATTCTGATTGCTTTATTAATTGTATTTGTTATTGCACAATTTTTTGGTCCGGAAAAAAACACAGGCGATCTTGCTTCAGTGCAACCGTTTTTAACGGAAACAAATCCACCAGAAGATGTTGCTGCTATTCTTAAAGAAACCTGTTTTGACTGCCATAGTAACCACACGCGTTATCCTTGGTATGATAATATTACACCTGTAAATTATTGGTTGGCAGAGCATGTGAATGATGGAAAAAAGCATTTTAATGTTTCTGTTTGGAATGATTATTCTGTAAAAAAGAAAGATCATAAATTAGAAGAATTAATAGAGATGGTTGAAGAGAAAGAAATGCCATTAGACTCTTATTTGTGGACGCATGAGGAAGCAAATTTAACGGATGCTCAAATTGAAAGTGTCATGAATTGGGCTAATAATATGCGTGTAATCTATGGTTTAGTGCCAAGACCCGAATAGATTTTTATTTGTTATATGACTAAAAAACTCCTTATAATTGGTTGTGTTTGGCCTGAACCAAAAAGTTCAGCAGCTGGTACACGTATGTTGCAACTTATAAAGCTTTTTCAATCAGAAGATTATAAAATCACCTTTGCAACCGCCACATCAAAAACAGAAAACGCGTTCAATTTATCCACACTCGGAATTCCGGAAGTCGCTATTCAATTAAACGATTCGAGTTTTGATAATTTCATTAAATCTGAAAATCCAGATATGGTATTGTTCGATCGGTTTTTAACTGAAGAACAGTTTGGATGGCGTGTAGCCGAAAATTGCCCGAATGCTTTCCGATTATTAGACACCGAAGATTTACATGGCTTACGAAAAGCACGCGAGTTAGCTTTAAAAGCTAATGATGCCGATTTTAGAAAATACCTCGTAAATGATACGTCCAAACGTGAAATAGCCAGTATATATAGATGCGATTTAAGCCTCATTATTTCCGAAGCGGAAATAGAATTACTTAAAAATTTCTTTAAAGTAGATACCAACTTAATTCATTATTTACCATTTTTATTAGAGACTATCTCTAATGAAATTTCTGAAATGTTACCCGATTTTCATGCCAGAGCAAATTTCATAACCATTGGAAACTTCTTTCATAAACCCAATTACCAATCGGTTTTATATTTAAAAGAAATGATTTGGCCTGGAATCCGTAAGCAATTACCACAAGCGGAACTTCATATTTATGGTGCGTATGCAAGTCAGAAGGTCACGCAATTACACAAAAAACAAGATGGTTTTTTGATTAAAGGTTTTGCAAATCAGGTTTCAGAAGTCATGCAAGCGTCACGAGTCTGTTTGGCGCCATTACAGTTTGGCGCTGGATTGAAAGGCAAATTAATTGATGCTATGCAAAACGGAACGCCAGCAGTTATGAGTTCGATTGCTGCGGAAGGTATGTTCGGGACATTAGATTCCAATGGATTTATTGCTGATGATCAAGACGAATTTATCAACAAAGCCGTGGAACTTTATACCACTGAAACGACTTGGAGAACCAAACAACAAAACGGATTTCACATTATAAATAACCGATTTAATAAAATGCCATTTGAATCTTCTTTTATAGAAACTATCAATAGTTTAAGAGCCAATTTACCAAATCACAGAGAAAATAATTTTACAGGTCAGATGCTGCACCATCAGTCACTCCAAAGCACGAAATTCATGAGTAAGTGGATCGAATTAAAAAATAAATAAGCACTTCAGAATATTTACTAAAATTGACGCGCTTTTTCATAGCTTTGCGCCTTTAAAATTAAAGCCATGATTTCCGTAGATAATTTAGCAGTAGAGTTTAGCGGTCACACCTTATTTAGCGATGTGTCCTTTACCATAAATGAAAATGATAAAATTGCCCTTATGGGTAAAAATGGTGCTGGAAAATCGACCATGATGAAAATTGTGGCAGGTGTTCAAAAAGGAACGCGCGGCCATGTACGTTTTCCTAAAGATGCTGTTATTGCTTACTTACCGCAACATTTATTGACTGAAGACAATTGTACCGTTTTTGAAGAAGCATCCAAAGCCTTCGCTCATGTTTTCGAAATGCGCGACGAAATGGAAGTCTTAAATAAAGCCTTGGAAACCCGAACGGACTATGAGTCGGATGACTATATGAACATTATTACCAAGGTATCCGATTTAGGTGAAAAATACTACGCTTTAGAAGATGTTAATTATGATGCGGAAGTGGAAAAAGCTTTAAATGGTTTAGGTTTTAAACGTTCAGATTTCGCCAGACAAACAAGTGAATTTAGTGGTGGTTATCGTATGCGAATTGAATTAGCTAAAATGCTGCTTCAAAAACCAGACTTAATTTTATTAGATGAACCTACCAACCATATTGATATTGAATCCGTTATTTGGCTCGAAGATTTCTTATTGAACAAAGCCAATGCCGTTATGGTTATTTCCCATGATAAGGCATTTATTGATAATATTACCAATCGTACAATTGAAGTGACTATGGGGCGTATTTACGATTATAAAGCCAACTATACACATTATTTACAATTGCGTGAAGATCGTCGAATTCATCAAGTGAAAGCTTTTAAAGAACAGCAGCGATTTATTGCTGATAATATGGCGTTTATTGATCGTTTTAAAGGAACATTCTCCAAAACGAATCAGGTGAATTCTCGTGAGCGTATGTTGGAGAAACTGGAAATAATTGAAGTAGATGATATTGATACATCCGCTTTAAAATTACGATTTCCAGCCGCACAACGATCCGGTGATTATCCTGTGACAGTAAAGGATTTATCTAAATCTTATGATGATCTTGTGGTGTTTAAAAATGCTAACATGTCCATTTCTAGAGGTGAAAAAGTATCTTTTGTTGGACGGAATGGTGAAGGGAAATCAACCATGATAAAAGCTATTATGGGTGAAATTCCTGTAGATGGTACCTGTCAATTAGGACACAATGTCAAAGTGGGTTATTTTGCGCAAAATCAAGCATCCTTATTAGATGAGAATTTAACCATTTTTCAAACAGTTGATGAAGTTGCACAAGGCGATATTCGAACCCAAATAAAAAATATTTTGGGCGGTTTTATGTTTAAAGGTGATGACATTGATAAAAAAGTAAGTGTGTTATCTGGAGGTGAAAAAACACGTTTAGCTATGGTAAAATTACTTTTAGAACCTGTTAACTTGCTCATTTTGGATGAGCCAACAAACCACTTGGATTTAAAAAGTAAAGACGTTTTAAAAGAAGCCCTTTTAAATTTTGATGGTACATTAATTTTGGTATCTCACGATCGTGATTTCCTCCAAGGCTTATCACAAAAAGTCTTCGAGTTTAAAGACCAACGCGTCATTGAGCATTTTGAAACGATTGATGATTTCTTAATCCGTAATCGTATGGAAAACTTAAAGCAAATCGATTTAAAGAAATAATTAGTTTTAGTTATTTTGGATGTATAACTTCCCAAAATTGACCTATCAAAGATTGATTGTAAAACTTGACTCCTGGAAACGTCAGTTCGAGTGATTTTGAGGCACGAAAAATTGTATCGAGAATTGATTTTAGAACACAATTCTTATTCTCGATACAACTTTTACTCATTTCAATCGTAAAACTCACTCGAATTGACGAATTGTTATTTTGAATTTACCTTTTTATATAAATGTGAAATAGGAATTTGAAAGGCAATTAAGTACCTTTCAATCAGTCATTAATCCTTTTTAATCCATATCATGAAAAACACATTCCTCAAAAAAATGGTTTTACTGCTCTTTGTAGCTGTCTGCGCCATTCCAGTTCAATCCCAAGTTTCAACCAAACAAATAGACTCTGTAGTTAATTATGCTATGTCTAAATTCAACGTTGCTGGTTGTGCAGTGGCTGTGGTAAAAGACGGAAAAATAATTCATGAAAGCGGTTACGGCGTCAAATCTATTGATACCAAAGAACCCGTTAATCCAAACACTAATTTTGCCATTGCATCCAATAGCAAAGCGTTTACCACAGCAGCTTTAGCCATGTTGGTGGAAGAAGGTAAACTGAATTGGGACGATAGAGTAAAAACCCATATTCCAGAATTCACCATGTATAATCCATATGTGGAGGATAATTTTAATATCATCGATTTAGTAACACATAGAAGTGGTTTGGGTTTAGGAGCTGGCGATTTAATGTTTTTTCCACAAGGATCTAATTTTACCATAGATGATTTACTAGCTAGTTTTCAGTACTTTAAACCAGAATCGGCATTTCGTACCAAATGGGATTATGACAATTTATTGTATGTCGTTGCTGGCGAACTTATTGCTAGAAAAAGTGGCATGACTTGGGAAGCCTTTATAGATTCGCGGATTTTTGAACCGATAGTCATGGACAATTCTTATGCATCTTTTGCTGAAATTTCAGACACAAGTAATTTATCCGCTTCACATTCCACTGAAACGGGAACCATGCGTATTATTCCAACGTTTGAAGAAATGATAAATGGTGCAGCAGGTGGTATTTTTTCGAATGTGAATGATATGTCAGCCTGGATGCTATTACAATTACATGCTGGAAAATATGGCGAAGGATTGAAAAAGCAATTGTTTACCGCAGATAATCATTACGAAATGTGGAAAATCCATACCATTATGGACGCGAATACCAATCCACGATACAACAGTCATTTTGCAGGATATGGTTTAGGTTGGTTTCTTACAGACGTAAAAGGCAATATGCAAGTAGAGCATACAGGTGGTTTGCCTGGTATGTTATCTAAAGTGGTTATGATTCCCGATTTGGATTTAGGTATTGTTGTTTTGACTAATACTAGTAATGATGGTGGTGGCATGTTTTCGGCAATTACCCAAACTATTATAGATATGTACCTGGAAATGGACGATTTTCAGTGGATTGATAAATATGCAGCTTATATGAAATCCAATGAAAGTGGCGCAAATGACGTTGTAGAGAAAGTTTGGGATTCGGTTGCTAAAAATGATCAATCTAAAATAAAAACAAGTAATTACATTGGTATGTATGAAGATGTTTGGTTTGGAAAAATGGAAGTGTTTATGAAAGACAAGCAATTGTGGATTAAAAGCCATCGTTCGCCATTGCTAAATGGACCATTACAGTTTTTTAAAGATGAAACTTTCGCCATTAAATGGGAATACCAAGACATGAATGCGGATGCTTTTGCCATGTTCACTTTAGGTGAAAACGGAATAGCAAATGGATTTACTATGAAAGGGATTTCGCCTTATATTGATTTTAGCTTCGACTTTCAAGATTTGGATTTAAAACGGATTGATTAATGGTTTCAGCAATACGAAGAATCAGAAAGAGACTGCTTGAACAAAACCGATTTAAACGTTATGTTCTCTATGCCATAGGTGAAATATTTCTGGTGGTTATTGGAATATTGTTAGCCTTACAAATCAACACGTGGAGTAAAGAAAATCATAATCTTAAATTAGAAAAGACACTATTAGAAGATTTTAAATCAGATTTCATCATTCAGAAAGAATTGATCATTGAGCAGATTGATTATGAGATAGGTATGATGGCTCAAATAGATTCCGCACTTCAATTTATGAGTCCTAATTATAACAAGGCAACTTTGCCAAGAAAACTTCATGAATTAACAGCACGACGTACCTTTAAAGCCAATCGCGCCACATTTAATAATATGATAGCCAGTGGCAGTGTTAATTTAATTTCCAACACAAGTTTACAAAATACGATTATCCGTTATTTTCAACGTTTGGATTATGTGGAATCCGTTGTAAACAATAATAATTTGTACATGGTGGACTCTAATTTTGGGGAGTTTGCTTCTAACAATGCTTTGGGTTTTCAAATAGATGAAACCGGTAAATTTGTTGATACTATTGATTTCACCAACGAACAACGCTATTTATTGGATATGCAATTACGATATAGAAATGGCGCGTCAAAAAGCATAAAACAGATAAGTACAATACTGTTAGAGTTAACCGAAGAACTTATTCAAACCATTGATGCTGAATTAAAACATTAGGTTAACTGTTTTTTATCAACTCAATAGCTTCCTGAACACCTGATGTAGCAGGTTTTGAAATAACTGTTAATTGTTTATTTCTCGTCATACTTGGTTTCGGGTCTATAAAATAAGTTGGCGTATTTTCTGGGACATAATGCATTAAACTAGCAGCAGGATACACTTGCATACTCGTGCCAATAATCATTAAAACATCTGCTGTTTCGCAAACGTCCATAGCTTTTTCTATCATGGGAACCGCTTCACCAAACCATACAATATGTGGTCGCATTTGGTAACCGTTTTGGCACATATCACCAAAATTGATGTCCGTTTTGCAGTCTATAATGGAATCGTCATTAAAGGTGCTTCTAGCTTTTAATAGTTCGCCATGTAGGTGAATGACGTTGGTACTGCCAGCACGTTCATGTAAATCGTCTACATTTTGAGTAATAATGGTGACTTTAAAACCGGTTTCCAATTTCGCCAAATCCACATGTGCTTGATTGGGTTTCACGCTTAAAAGCTGTTTGCGTCTTTGATTATAAAAATCTAGAACCAATTCCGGATTCACCCGAAAACCTTGTGGTGAAGCCACTTCCATAACATCATGGCCTTCCCATAATCCGTCCGCATCGCGAAATGTTTTAATGCCACTTTCGGCACTAATTCCGGCGCCTGTTAATACAACAATATGTTTCATAGACCTTAAAAATATAAAATTGCGTACGAAATTCATATAATAATACGTTTCCGTTTTCAAATACTAGTTTAAATTGTAAATTTATGGCAGATATAAAAAATGTATTTATGAAGAAGTCCTTTTTAATGGTTGTGAGTATTTGCGCCATGTTAGTTCTAACAAATTGTGCAAGCGATGACAATATTACCGAATTAGAATCCAAGCTGATTTCTACAACATATACGTTAAATCCTGTTTCAGATCCAGCAATTATTGGTGATGCGCGCATGATAAAAAACGAAGACGCATCTATTACCATAGAAATTAAATTGTCTGGAACAGCACCAGGAGAAACATATCCAACAGATTTACGAGTCAATACGGCAGCCGAAGGTGGAGTAACAGCCATAAGTTTAGAGGGCTTGAACGGTACAACAGGAAGAAGTACAACCACGTTTACAACCTTGGATGATGGTACAGATATTACCTATGAAGATTTGTTAGAATTTGATGGGTTTATAGATGTCCGATTAAATAACAACGCGCCAGTTACCGTTTTAGCCCAAGGTGATATTGGTCAGAATGAATTAACAGGTGTTTCAAAAACCTATACATTAAGCACACGTGATATTCCTGAAATTAATGGAAACGCCAAATTTTCCGAACGTAAAAATGGCGAAGCACTCGCGCGTATTGAATTAACCAATGCCATTCCGGGCACAGAACATCCTGCACATATTCATTTGAATACAGCACTTGATGGTGGCACTATTGCCTTTACGTTTAATACTATTGATGGTGATACAGGTTTAAGTAGAACCAATGTGTCTGCTTTAGATGATGGAACATCATTTGGTTATGCAGATTTGATAGCTTTTGATGGATATGTAAACGTGCATTTAAGTCCAGCAGATTTAACAACTATTATTGCTCAAGGTGATATTGGAATAAACGGCTTAACAGGTGAATCAGTAGTCTATACGTTAAACGAAGTTGACACACCCGGAATTCAAGGAACAGCAACGTTTTTCAAACGTGAAAGTGGTGATGCATTAGCGGTTTTAGAAATTGAAAATACCATAGCTGGCGATTCACATCCAGCGCATATTCATGCAAATGATATTGTTACGACTGGCGGCATTTTATTGACTTTTAATCCAGTGGATGGCGAAACAGGTATGAGTCAGACTAATATAATTCAGTTAAATGATACCACGCCTTTTGGATATGACGATGTACTTCAAGTTAATGGTTATATCAACGTACACGAAAGTGCAGCTAATATAGAGACGATTATTGCTCAAGGCAATATTGGTGTGAATGTGGATAATTAGAAAAAGCGCTTATATACTAATAAAAACCTGATGTCATGTCAGGTTTTTCCTTTTTACCAATCATGATAGATTTACAATTACTAAACCATTTAGAAGGTTTTTTAACCGATAGCAGACGCGAGAAATTTCTTCGTGTGTTGTCAGGTCGTACCAAACATTTTACGGTAGCAACAGAGGATGTGTATCAATTGCACAATACAAGTGCCGTAATCCGAAGTTGTGATGTGTTTGGAATTCAAGAAGTCCATATTGTAGAAGAAGTAAATAGCAAGCGCATTGATAGCGAAATTGCTATGGGCGCGCAAAAGTGGGTCGATTTAAAACGCCATCACAGTGTTAACGATGCTATTAAAAAATTGAAACAAGAAGGTTATCAAATTATTGCAACCACACCTCATACCAACGATTGCGACTTGCATGAATTTGATGTGACAAAAAAATCTTGTTTTTTCTTCGGAAGAGAAACAGAAGGATTATCTCAGGAGGTTTTAGATGCAGCTGATGGCTTTTTAAAAATACCAATGGCGGGATTTACCGAAAGTCTGAATATTTCTGTTTCCGCAGCTATTATTTTGCAACATGTAACCACCAAGTTAAAACAAACCGATATTCTTTGGGAACTTTCCGAAAATGAAAAGTTAGAAAAACGTCTGGATTGGATTAAGAAAACGGTTAAAAGTTATGATGAGATTTTGGAGCGGTATTATGAGGATAAGAATTTGTAGTGAATTAGCAGAGGCACTTAACCATTTATAAAAATTTGTTTTCTATTATTTTCCAATCATACATATAACCAAATTCTGAAAGTGATTTTGGTTTAGCACTAAACTTTAAAATGTTAGTTTTTTCATCTTCCTCTGAAATATTTCCTATTCGCGTAATGATTTCGTCTTTTTTAAAATCAAAGGAATCAAATTTATAATTTCCAGTGGTTGCATGTATATCATTACTTTCAGCAGATGTTATTAGCAATTGATTACTATTCCATTCAAAAGTATAATTTTGATTTGAACGCGTATACTGATAATAAATAATAAGCTTACCTTTTTTAATTTTTAGTTCGGGTTCTAAATATGGAAGCATACCACCTTCATTGCTTCTGGCAATAAATTTGTTGTTTTGGATTGCGACTATGAGACTATCATTTTTATTAAAAAGAACAAGTATAATTCGTGCTTTATTTTTTAAAATTTTACAGTCATTGCATCTTTTTTCGAAAATACTATCTGTAGATTCTAATATCAAAGCGAAATCCTCAAGTCCATCTTTATTTAAGTCTCCTATGGCCTTTTGAATGGTTTTCCAACCTAAATTATTTTCAATTGATTGTAGATTTTCACCTAGAAAATTTGGTAAAACGTATTGACTTTCTTGAGCATTTAACAAGAAACTGCTTACTAGAAATAAAAATGATACTAAATTTTTAATAAATTTTAATTTCAATGCTTAAATATTTTATCGCTTCTTACGACTACGGCTTAACACTTTGTATTCCTCGTAACATTCGCTAATAGCATCCAATATTTGAAGATCGTTGGCGCTATTTATAAAATCGGCAGAATAGTTACATTGACGCACTATTTCATCTAAATCCACACGATCTACTTGTAGTAAAACTGTTAACATTTCCCGATCAAAACGCGAAGCTAGGAGGTTTCTAATTTCATCATCTTGCTTCATCTGTTTGAGTTTTTTCATCTCATTCGGATTTTTCCCAAACATTTTATAGAGGAAATCAGCAGGATTAAAAATAGCACCCAATGCTTTGGTTATGGCATTGCTACGGTTTCCAGCTTCATAACCTGTAGATGGTAAACCAGAAATACTGTAGCGGTAATTATTATTGATGGGCACATTCATGATATCCACTTCTAGAATCCCTGTTAAGCGGAAGTCATTAATGACCACTTCTTCTAAAGCTAAGGCTAATTCATTTAATTGAATGGTAGAGGTTCCAAACTTTATCCAGTCATTCGTTACACGAACTTTAATGGATTTAAAGCCTAAATAGGAGAGGTGGAGCGTATCATTTGCTTTGGCACGCAAAGTAAATTCACCTTCCACATTGGTTGTGGTACCAATTACCTGTGTTAAATTTACAATATTAACACTTTCCAAAGGTTCCCCTTGTGATGCGTTTATAATAACACCTTTTACATAGGTTTGGTCCTGTGCGAAACCAATAGAAAAGGTAAACAATGCAATAAGTAGGAATAGGTAGTGCTTCATGCTGGCTAAATTAAACAATAAAAGTACTAAACAAAAAAATAGATTTCTCATTTAGTACTTTATTTGACTTATTATTAACAGTTGTGTTTAGCGTCTAGAACGTCTAGGTCTTTCAGAACCTGAATCGTTGCTAGATTCTGTACGTCTTGGTTTAGAATCGCTATCGCTTCTACGGCTACGTCTGCTTCCAGAATCACCACCACGATCACTACGTCCACCAGACGAACGACGTTCGCTTCTTGAACTATCGTCACGTTTACGTCCACCACCAAAGCCGCCTCCGCCACTTCCGCCGCTACGACGTTTGTTTCTGCTAGTTCCTTGACCTTTATCTTCACTCACTTCAACGTTTACAAAACGACCATCGTGCTTGAAATCTGTAAAGAATGCCAATACTTTTTCTTGTAAGCCTTTATCAGTTGTAAAGAATGAAAAACTTTCTTTAACATCAACTTTAAACACGTCATCACGACCTAGCTCTAATACTTCTTTTAAGAAATCTTTTAGCTTCATCCAATCGTAACCGTCTTTACGACCTACGTTTATAAAGTAACGTGTATCATTGGCATTGCTCGTGTAACCACGACCTCCACCATCGCCAGCGCTATCACTTCCACGAGATTCGGTTACATTTTGAATACGTGATTTTGAATAGTAATTAAAGAAACGTGTAAACTCTACCGAGAAGAATTTTTTAATTAATTCATCTTTAGTGGTATCAGTAAACAATTCATTGATACTTTCTAAATACTTATCAATTTCAGGATTGATCTCCGTTTCGTTAATTTTATTTGCAAGCGACATTAACTGTACTTCGCAAATTTCCATACCATCAGGAATTTCTTTTTTAACGAAGTCTTTTTTAATGATACGTTCAATACTTTTTATTTTACGAACCTCACTTTTGGAAACAATAACCATAGAAATACCTGTTTTACCAGCACGTCCTGTTCTTCCAGAACGGTGAGTATAAATTTCAGGTTCATCAGGTAATTGATAATTTATTACGTGTGTAATATCATCTACATCAATACCACGAGCAGCAACATCTGTTGCCACAAGCATTTGTATTTGTTGGTTTCTGAAAGATTTCATCACCAAATCACGTTGGTTCTGACTTAAATCACCGTGTAATGCGCCAGCACTGTAGCCATCTTCAATTAACTGTTCAGCTACTTTTTGCGTATCACGTTTTGTTCTACAGAAAATTACTGAAAAGATATCTGGATTCGCATCTGCCAAACGTTTTAAAGCTGCATAACGATCACGTGCATTAACTAAATAATACTCATGAGATACTTGACTCGTGCTTTCATTTTTATTTCCTACCGTAATTTCAATAGGGTTCGCCATGAATTTCTTGGCAATATTGGAAACCTCTTTAGGCATGGTAGCCGAGAATAACCAAGTGTTTTTATCTTCAGGTGTATGAGATAAGATATCAGTGATATCCTCTTTAAAACCCATGTTAAGCATTTCATCAGCTTCATCTAAAACGGCATATTCAATTTTAGAAATATCTACTAATCTACGCTTAATCATATCTTTCATACGACCAGGAGTAGCAACAATAATTTGTGCACCTCTTTTTACGTCGCGTGCTTGATCTGTAATGCTAGATCCGCCATAAATAGCTACAACATTTAAACCTTTACAGTGTTTACCGTAAGCTTTCATTTCGTTGGCAATTTGTAAACACAGTTCACGTGTTGGCGACAGGATTAAACCTTGTGTTGTGCGACTATCCATCTGGATTTTTTGCAACATTGGAAAACCAAATGCAGCAGTTTTTCCCGTTCCAGTTTGCGCTAGGGCAACCAAATCGGTGTCTTTTTCTAATAAAATTGGAATTGCTTGTGCTTGAACGTCACTAGGGGTTTCAAAACCCATGTCAGTAATAGCTTGTAAAAGGTCGTCATTAAGACCTAAATCTTGGAATGTGTTCATTCGTGTTTAATAAGTAATCGATTATGTTTTGTAGTGTTACAAAAGAAGAGAATCGACATACTTAACCTAAACTTCCAGTAACACATCCTCACCCTGAGGAATTAATTTAACAGAACGTCAGGTTCCACCAAATTTCGTGCAAAGGTACACTTTTATTTGGAATAAAATTATTATGAAAGCAGAAATGTCAAAAATTGAGGTTAGAACTGATGTTGTGGTCGCCTAACGTCTCCCCATTATTGATTTTTTAGCTTTAATTTTTAGGAGCTCTTTTTATAATTAATCGAATTTGTCCCATATGATTTGCTTGATGTTCCATAACATGATACCAAGCCCAATGGTTGTTCATACTAGAATTTTTTACTTTTGAATTAAACCACTTATCATCTTTGGTTTTTAAGAGTCTCAAGGTTTCTTTTCTAACTTCATCCCAAATATCTAGATAGTAGCTAATAGGTTTATTTACTAGTTCGTTTCTTGCAGGTTCGCCTAATTCCAAAGGCAATAACCACGTTTCGTTTTCTTCATTGTTAAAGCTTCTATTTTCAAACGTATATAATTGGTAATACTTTTCGGTGGCTGCCAAATGTAAAATCATGGCGCCAATGCGGTTCGCATCATCATCTAATAAAAAATCGACTTCATTTTGATTCAGATTCACAACACTAGTAGTAACACGCGCTTTTAAATCTTCCAGCATGGACACCATATTTCCTATCTGTGTAGAATAGCCTTTCGGAGCTTCAATTGTATTTTGAGAATATAAATTACTGCTAAAGCATATTACTATGATTGCGAGGTAAAATGCGAATTTTTTCATGAGTGATTTTTTTAGTTGAAATTAGGTTTGAAGTGCTTATTTTACTGCGTTTTATGGAATAGTTTTTTGTGTAATTTTAGTTTAATATTATTTTTTTCTGTTTTATTAAAATTGATTTAACCTTCTTCCGAATTAAATTTGTTCTTTATAGCAGATTCTACTCTAATAAAAAGCACAACAACAAGTGCAATCATGAAACTGATACCAATTAGTGTGGCTGTTTTTTCATTGGCGTGAATTATAAAACCCAGCAACCCAGTTAATGCCAAAATGACTCCCAATTTCATCATTTCTTGAGCGGAATAGTGCTGTGCAAAATCCCATCGCGCTTGGTTTTTCATAGAACTTGACGTGCGATAGCCATACAGGCCATTTATTTTTTTAGGCGGAAACTTCATCATGATGAATCCAACGATTAAGAAAATTAGTCCTGTAGACACAGGTATTATAAATAACGGGTTGCTAGTTGGTAGATCCATTTTATTCTGTTTTTCCACTTTCAATTTAGAGAATTAATTTCTAATTCAAATGATAGGTTGTGTATTTAATATCAAGACAATCAATTTATTGATTTAAATTTTTACTTTTTTCAACATTAAAACTCCCCAAGTTGCTAATACAAAAGGAACAGTTAATGTAATTAATCCTGTCACGGCTATACCTGTTAATGTTCCATTAAATCCATAAAGCCCGTTTTTAATATCGTCTTTTGGATACTTCAAGACATGAGCCGTAACTGTACTTATTATTGTGCCAAATAAGGCTGCCAATCCAAATAACCAAGCGTTGTAGAAAATTCCAATTAAAAATAATAGTCCATAATTTATATTATGAAGACCAGGTTTTAACTTGATCCTTACTAGAAATCTAGACCTTGCTTAAAATGTTTTTTCCAGTAATGGCAATACTGGTAAGTACACCTGAAAATAAAGCACCTGCAACGCCTGCTGTGGCAATGTCTTGACCAGTTAGGTAAAAGTTTTTGATAGGTGTTCTTGGTTTTAAAAAGGGTTGTCTAAATCTTGAAGGACTATGGTCTAATCCATAAATTTCGCCTGTTTGATAATTAACAAAATGCTTGGTAGTTAGGGGCGTTGATAATTCTTGATGAACTATTTTCCCTTCAACTTGCGGTAATTTTTTATACAATTCTATTAAGAGTCTATTGGTAATATTTTCCTTAATGGCTTCGTATTCATCACCTCTTTTTTTCCAGGAGGTATCAGACCATTTCTCAAAGGTTTCATAGGGAATAAGGGTTATAATATCGATAGAGCTTTTTCCCGGATACCGATTAGACCAATCCGGATCTTTAGCACAAGGAAACGAAATATAAACGACAGGAAAAGGTTGTGATAAATCGTTTAAATAATTTTCAACGCAAGTATCATGATCGCCTTCCGCTGGATAAATCCATTGATTTGTTTTCGGAATTTGAAGCGCTTCGGGCGTACCTTCTAAACCTAAATATAAACTCACATGAGCTACAGACGGTTTTACTTTTTGCAACTGTTTATTCAGTTTGTGTTTTATAACAGTAGCTTCGGGCAATAATGTTGTGTACGTGGTTACAATTCCAGCACTACTTACAATGTTTTTAGCGTTAAAAACATGACCATCTTTCATCTGGACACCAATTGCCTTATTGTTTTCAACAATGACTTCTTTAACCTCGGCACTTATTAAAATAGTGCCTCCAGAAGCCGCAATAACTGGATCGATAGTATTTACAACTTGTGATGAGCCTCCAATAGGGAAACTTCCACCTTCAAAATAATGACTAGCCACAGATGCATGCATAGAAAAACTACTTTGTTTTGGTGGTAACCCGTAATCGCCATACTGACCCGTTAAGACTTTTATTAAAGCTTCATTATCGGTTATAGAGCGCAGCACCTCGTACGTTGTTTGATCTGAAAATTTATGAAAAGGGCGTTTTAAATACCATCCAATTAACGTGTTTAAAAACGGCGGAATGGCTTTCGTTAAGTAGAAATTTCTACTTGTTTTAGCCGCTTTAAAAACGGTGTCAACATAGGTGTTTATAGCATGTTCTTCGTCTGGAAACGATGCTATCATACTTTCTTTAAAATTAGAAACACCTTTTACAAAGTCGTAAGGTTTATCACCAATAATAATGCGATCATAAATGGGACCCATATCTGCCCATTCCAACCGGCTATCACTGACATAATTAAAAATTTTGCGTAGGATACTTTTTTCGCTTTGCACGTTTCCTATATAATGAATTCCCACATCCCACTCAAAGCCTTTACGTTTAAAAATATGTGTAAAACCTCCAGCTGTGTAATGACGTTCTAAAACCAAAACCTTTTGTCCTTCTTTGGCTAAAATAGCAGCTGTTGCTAGTCCGCTCATGCCAGATCCAATTATAATAGTATCGTAAATTTCTTGTAATTGAGGTTTTTGCTTATAGGATTGGATCATTTAATATATTTTCAACCAAAATACTATAATTAAAGCAGTTTTTAAGAAACATGATGCGTATTAATTATAACTAATTTAACAAGATGTTTATGTCATGATGCTATTGGAAGTACTTCAGTGGTAAGAGAATCAATTTTTAGTATCCATCCTGATTTAAGTGTATTGCTATCAATTACATAGAGTCAATACTATATTCTTAATTCAATATTTTAGAAACCAAATTGTAATTCTTCGGAAATAATTCCATCAATTTTTTCTAATGAATTAATTGTAGATTTAAGAAGACTAGCTAGAGATATTGACAGTTAAAGATTATCGAAAAGCTGATAAGATTTTAATTGTTTTTTTTACCACAGTTCTTTGTTGTGCTTGCGTTATTTAATAGTTTCACTTATAGAGAGGTCAGTAATTTCAGTTAATAAAACCTTTGCTTCTCTATATTTTTTTTCTAATACACGAGCATTGAAGATATTGTTTTCTATTTCATTTTCAAACTGAACTTCTTGTAATAAAGCTAGATTATTAATATCAAATTTAGAATTTTGAGTATTGTCTTTATAAAAGTCAATATTAACTATTGAGCCTTTTGTCTTTATAATATTTATTGGACCATCATTTGATGTTTCTAGCGCATTTTGCCATTCTAATATGTCTTCATAAAGCCTTTCCCATTTATATAACAACTCTTTTAGTTCTACGTCTTTAATATCAGATAATTTTCCAGAATTTTTAATCTCATTCAAAGTAAATGTACTTGGATTCCAGGTTGGTAATTCAATAGTTTCAAATAAAAGACTATCAATATTTAATTCAGGGATATCCATTTTTTCCTTTCCAAAATAAGTTAGTAATTCGTTACCTGCTGAAATTTTTCTTTTCATGCGAATTAAATCTATTTCTAACTCTTTTAAATTGGTTGTAAACTCGTTGTGTAGATTTTCTGTAAGAATTTTTAAAGAATTCTTTTCGTTTCTATTTTCATTCCAATTATTTATTTGAAGCGCAATTAAAATCCCAACTACTACAAGTATTATTTCTCCTATTGCATATTTAAAATACCTGGCTGGCGGCAAGGCAGGCTTTCCCGTTTTGTTTTCCATAAGCAAGTTTTGGCGAATTTTCCTGAAGAACTTTATCATTGTTTAGCGGTTGGTCATAATGAGGGCTAACGTGTTTATGTATAATTAGTGGCGTGTTTGAGCACCTAATTTAGTGAATAAAACACAGATAGAATCTTCGGCCGGAATGTTCGTAAGTCAGTGAGAACTAGCAATAAACTATATAGGGTGTTGTGTTTCGTTTTTTAACCATCAAAATCACCACAATCGTGAGTTTCAAACTTCATTAAGTTTTCTTTAAATGTATAAAATTCACTAATTCTTAAACTCCTTTTATTAAAGTCATAATTTATTATGTCTAATTTAAAAATTGGTTCTTTTTCAACTCTTGAAAATAGTAAAGTGAATTTTTTAGTTTTAATTTCAATACTTTTTTCTTGATTTTTTAATTCTAAAATATCAAAGATTAAATATTCATTTATATCACAAACATTATAAATAAAAACTTTTCCATTTTCAATTCTAAATTCAGCTAAATCACAATCATAACAATTTCCCGTAAACTCTAACCCATATTTTTTATAAACATTTGTACTTTGTTTTTTTAAAATTTCAATTGGAATTAAGGTATCTAAACTTATTTCAGCTTTTTTTGTTTCTAAAATAATTTTAGCTGTATTATGATTATTCGATTTTAATGTATCAATTTTTGTGCTATGAATCCGGCTTTTAATTGTATCTGTGTTGTTTTTATTTTGTTTACAACTCAAAATAATAGAAAGTGTTAAAAAGAAAATAAAGCGTCTTGTCATGTTTTATGTTTAAATTCGATTTTTAGTGACTCACAACCTGTTTGTGAATGAGTAGTTGCTTAGTTGGCAATGAATTTAGTAAATAAAATATAGATAGAATATTCCGCAGGAATATTCGTAAGTCGGTGAGAACTAGCAATAAATTATATAGGGTGTTGTGCTTTCGTTATTTTTCCGTTCCTTCTAACATTTTTTGAAGTTCAGAATTTGTTTTTTCTCCAATAATGTCAGTTAGTTTTCCTGTTTTGTAATTATACTTTTTAATTATAGTCGGTTCGTTTAAATCTTCGAATTTCCCATCATTGTTTTTATCAATCCCAAAGCTTATAATTAAATCTTTACTTTCATTTAAGAACTTATAAGAAACTATATCCATTTCCGAATTTTCAATTTTCTTTAATTCCTTTTTATTTAATGAATAAATATAAAGTGATTTAAAATCCGATAAATTAATTACTCCATCTTTATAAGTATCTTTTTCAGCAACTTTAAAAAGCAAAAGGATTTCATCAGAAAAATATTCTGAATCAATATTATTGAAGTTAACTCTTTTGTCAAACAATTTGTTTGTCAAATCATTTTGTTGATTATAAATAATCAGGTTGTTATATGCTCCGTAATATTGTCTAGAGTATCTACTGTCATTTGATTCATAACTGCTGCTAGATGTTTTTCTAATATTCAAAAGACCATTAATATTTTCTGACTCATTCAGGTTTTTATGAGAAACAGGAATTATATAAATAGAATTTATAGTATCAATTAGTTTTGGGTTTTGATATGAAATAACTTGCTCTCTTTTATTTTCTTTTTGTAGTTTCTCAATTTTATCATCTGAAAGAATTCCAGTTTCAATATCATCATAACTGTTAAATCTCAAAAGCTCTGAAATAGCTATTCCACCTATTCCTAAAATTGAAACGATAACTAAAATAATAGCAAGTGTTCCAAGAATTGCTAGAATTTTTTGATTGTAGTTTTTTACTTTTTCAATTTTCATTTATAGTTCAGGTTTAATGAAGCGCAACAATTAAATATAGCCAAAAGGCTAGATCCAACTTATACATTCCAAATCTAATCATTTCAAATAAGTTTATTTATAAGTAGTTCTACGTAATTTTTCACAACTCATTTATAAAGGTTACCAATTGCATAATAGCTTTTCCACGATGGCCAATGCGATTTTTTTCGTCTAACGCTATTTCTGCAAAGGTTTGGGTGTAACCATCCGCTTTAAAAATAGGGTCGTAACCAAAACCGTCGACTCCATATTTGGTTTCTGCAATGCTGCCTTTGCAAATACCAATAAAGGTTTCTAACGTTCCATTTAGGTGTAAAGCAACTACGGTTTTAAATTGGGCATTCCGGTTGTTTTTATTTTCTAAATTGGCTAGGAGCTTGTTCATATTATCATGGGCATCGCGTTGTTCACCTGCGTAACGTGCGGAATAAACACCCGGTTCGCCATGCAAGGCTTCAACTTCCAAGCCCGTGTCATCAGCAAAACAGTTATAGCCATAGTGGGTTTTTATATAGTTTGCTTTCTGGATGGCATTGCCTTCAATGGTATTTTGGGTTTCTGGAATATCTACATCACAACCTATGTCTTTCAGACTCAATAGCGTAATATGCTCGGGAATTAATTGTTGAACTTCTTTTAATTTATTTAAGTTGTTTGTAGCGAAAACGAGTTGCATATTCTATAATTTAATGTATTTTTAACTGATAGCAAATGTACTTTAAAATCTGGAATCAGATAAACTTTAACCTCCTTATGCGCAACGCTTTTCTACTTTTTACTTTCTTTTTTTTGTGTTATTTTTCAATGCAATCGCAAATATTGAAAGACGTCGATTCCACCAAAGTGTATAAGATGGTCGATAGCTTGTTTATTGATCGGGATTTAGAAAATTATTCGGTACGGCTGTTTTCAAACTACAAAGTCAAACGTTTTACCCTTCGTGATGACGATTCAAAAACACGTTTTATTCCAAGCAATCCGATTGGTGTTGGCGTTGGTTTTGCCAGTAGAAAAATAGTAGTTGATATTGCCTTTAATCTGAAAAGCAATAAGGACAGGATTACTAATAAGTTTGATATGCAAGGCACAACTATTATTGGTAAGAATCATTTTGTTAACTTCTATGTGCAAACTTACAAGGGTTACAATGTGAAAAACAACTATAATGAACCTACTGTTTTTCGAGGTGATATCAAGTCGGCAACCGTAGGTTTTAACTACCTATTTACATTGTCTGAAATTGAATTTTCTTATGCCATGCTAAAAGCCGGTGTTTCAAAACGGAATAAAAACGTGCATATAACAGGTGGTTTGGGTACTTTTGCTGTTTTCGATTACTTTTCAGGGAATGAAACTATTTTATCAGATCAAGGTGCCTTGTATTATAATGAGCAAGCCAATATAAAACGCTATAGCTCTAATGGAATTGGTGTTTTAGCCGGATTTATTTCAGCTTTTATGTTGCCTAAAAACTTGATAGCTTCCTTTAATGTTATGCCAGGAATTGCCGTTATGAATAAACGTGTAACTATTGTAGATGACACCTACAGACCATCCAACCCAATGCTATATAAAATAGATTACACAGCGGCTTTAGCGTATAATGCGGAACGTTATTATGTAAGTCTTATTTATAATGGCAGTGCTTATTCTACAAGCTTGGATTTTGATAATAAACAACTTTTTAGTTTAAGTAAAGCTAAATTGGCTTTTGGCTATAAATTATGGGCTAAAAAGAAGAATAAATAGTTAATCCTTTGATAAAATTAAGCTGAAATACGAAATAATTGGTATTTTTATGTAAATGATATACGATATATGAGTATATATGATACATATCATATTTAAATTGACAAGTAGATAGTAAATTTGAATATTAACAATCCAAAAATCTTATAATTATGACAATAAACTTTCAATACGTTAATCTAGATACGAGTGAAGCTTTGACTGCCTTTACTACAGAAAAATTACAATCGCTTATAAAAAAATACGACTGGTTAATTAATTGTGATGTACAGTTTAAAAAAGAACACAGCACCAAAGAAGAAGGTTATATTTGTAGTATGGAATTAAGTTTGCCAGGACCTAGAATTTATGCTATTTCTAATGAAAAGAATTTTGAAGCGTCTGTAAAAGAAACCATCAACGATTTAGAAAAACAACTTAAAAAACGCAAACATACATTTTCTGTTAAATAACAAACATCTTACCTATGGTGATACGGTTCGTTTTTTAATATGGTAAACGCACGATAAAACTGCTCCACCATAAACAACCGTATCATCTGGTGAGAAAATGTCATTTTTGAAAGTGATAACTTACCTTGGGCCTTTGCGTAGACAGTTTCCGAAAATCCATAAGGTCCACCAATAACAAATACCAATTGCTTTATTCCAGAATTCATATACTTCTGTAAGTATTCTGAAAATGCAACAGAATGCATTTGCTTGCCATTTTCATCTAATAATATGAGCGTGTCTGTAGCATTGAGTTTGGAGAGAATCAGTTCGCCCTCTTTGTCTTTTTGTTGGGCTTCACTTAAATTCTTTACCTTTTTTAAATCAGGTATTATTTCAAATTCAAACTTGATGTAATGAGATAGTCGCTTTTGGTAATCGTCTATCAAGGCTTGTAGTTGTTTATTATCGGTTTTGCCAATGGCAAGAAGTTTTATAGTCATGTGCAAATTTATCGATTTTTTCGGAAATTATAGTTTGAAAATATGGGATGGTTTAGTCTATTAAAAACCTGTAAATGTATCAGGTTTATTTTTTTTGAATTCATTAAGTCGGTTTAATTAAAAATGCTATATTTTCGTAGTGTCTAAAATAATAAAAAATGATAACCCAAGACCAATTCAATACAGAAATAGACTTAATAATAACCAATGCCATTCGTGAAGACGTTGGTGATGGCGATCATAGCTCATTAGCCTGTATTCCAGCAGAAGCAACAGGAAAAGCAAAACTACTGGTTAAAGACAAAGGCATTATTGCAGGTGTGGAATTTGCAAAACAAGTATTTGCTTATATTGATAAAAACCTAAAAGTAGAAACATGTATTAACGATGGTAGTCCAGTTAATTATGGCGACATTGTATTTTATGTGGAAGGATCTTCACAATCCATTTTAAAAGCCGAACGTTTGGTATTAAATGCCATGCAACGCATGAGTGCTATTGCAACAAAAACCAAACAGTTTGTAGATTTATTGGAAGGCACAGGAACCAAAGTTTTAGATACCCGAAAAACAACACCTGGCATTCGCGCATTAGAAAAATGGGCCGTTAAAATTGGAGGTGGTGAAAATCATCGGTTTGCATTGTATGATATGATTATGCTTAAAGATAACCACATAGATTTTTCTGGAGGTATCACCAAAGCCATTGAAAAAACCAAGCAATATTTAAAAGACACCAATCGCGATTTAAAAATTATTGTTGAGGCTAGAAACCTAGATGAAATACAAGAAATTTTAAAAACCGAAGGTGTGTATCGTATTTTAATAGATAACTTTAATTATCAAGATACCAAAAAGGCAGTTGCGCTAATTGGCAACAAATGCTTAACTGAAAGTTCAGGTGGTATTAATGAGCAGACTATTAGAAACTATGCCGAATGTGGCGTTAATTATATTTCATCAGGTGCTTTAACACATTCCGTTTATAATATGGATTTAAGCTTGAAAGCTGTTTAATACATTGCAAAAAACCCCTAAAAAAAATAAAACCCTAAATGTCGAAACCTGTAGAAGATAAATTGGCCAAAATTCCCGTTGTCAATCTGTTGGTTAAATTTTTAAAGAAATTCAAACTACCTGGCCTGGAAGGCTTGTCCTTGTATGATTTAATGGAACTCTACACAATTGGCATTGTAAAAGGCGCTTTAACCACACGTGCTAGTGCTATTGCTTTCAACTTTTTTACGGCTATTTTTCCGTTTTTATTATTTGTGTTGATTGTTATTCCCTACATTCCTATAGACGATTTTAAAATAGAATTTCAACGGTTTCTAAATTCGTTTTTACCACCAAGCACCTCCGATTTTTTCTTTGCTAATATTTTCGAAAACATTGATAGTACAGAACGTGGCGGATTTTTATCCTCTGTTTTTTTAGTGTCTATTGCTTTAATGGCAAATGGAATAAATGCGGTTTTTGCCGGTTTTGAAAGCTCCTATCACGAACAATTAAGTCGAAATATTTTTAAACAATACATGTATGCTTTGGGTGTAGCATTAATTCTTGCGTTTCTCTCTATTCTTACCGTTGCGTTTTTTGGGTATTTTCAAATCTATATAATAGGCAATTTGCAAACCTATGGTTATGTAGATGCAGAAAGCACAGTTGTTTGGGTGCCCATTGTTAAATATGTGTTTTTTGTAATCATGATTTATTTGGCAGTTGCCACCTTATATTATTTTGGTACCAGAGAAGGCAAAGAGTCCAGATTCTTCTCCATTGGCGCCTTATTTACAACCTTATTAATTATTGTAACGTCTTATTTTTTCGGATTATATATCACTAATTTCTCTCAATACAATAAGCTTTACGGCTCAATTGGAGCACTTTTAATATTGCTTTTTTATCTGTGGCTAAATAGTAATATTCTACTCATGGGCTATGAATTAAATGCGTCTTTGAATCGTTTAAGAAAAGGGTTTTAATATGAAAGATTTTTTTATAGACGTTATATTGCCTATTCCTCTTGAAAAGAGCTTTACGTATCGCATTACACCTGCCGAATCCGAGTTTATAAAACCAGGCATGCGTGTGTCTGTGCCTTTCGGAAAAAGTAAAATTTACACCGGAATTGTTCAAGCTATCCATACCAACGAACCGTTGATTTATGAAGCGAAAGATATTCATCAAATTTTAGATGAAACACCAATTGTTACCCAAGCGCAATTCCGTTTATGGGAATGGATGTCCAATTATTATATGTGTACAGTTGGCGATGTGATGCGAGCAGCACTTCCGGGCGCTTTTATTTTAGATAGTGAAACCATTATCTCCAAAAATTTGACTTTGGAAATTAATGAAGCCGATTTAAAAGATGATGAGTTTCTAATTTATGACGCATTACAGCATCAAACTTCATTAAAAATCCAAGACATTAGTAATATTGTCGATAAAAAGAATGTGCTACCATTAGTGAAACGCTTGTTAGAAAAAGAAGCGATTTCAGTTCACGAAGAAATTTTCGATAAATATAAACCCAAATTGGTTCGTTATGTAAAACTTCAAAACAAGTTTCATGCGCAAGCGGCTTTACAGGAATTATTAGAAGAGTTAAGTCGCGCGCCAAAACAGCGCGATGTGGTAATGACACTGTTCTCATTAACAGCAAAATCGAAAAAACCCATTCCAGTTTCCGATTTAACAACAGCTAGCAATAGTTCATCAGCTATTGTGAAATCGTTGATAGATAAGAATATTCTGGAGGAATATTTTGTCCAAACAGATCGTGTGCAATATGACGATCAGGAAACGGAAGGTTCCAAACATTTAAATGAAGCGCAAGAAGTGGCTATGAAAGATATTTTAGAATCTTTCAAAAGTCAGAATATTGTTTTACTACATGGCGTGACATCATCTGGGAAAACAGAAATATATGTCAAGCTTATTGAAAATGCCTTGCAGCAAGGAAAACAGGTCCTATATTTACTTCCAGAAATTGCCCTTACAACGCAATTAGTATCTCGATTACAGAATTATTTTGGCGAGCAAGTAGCTGTTTACCATTCTAAATATTCCACCAACGAACGTGTTGAGGTTTGGAATCAGGTTTTGAGTAATTCGCCAAAAGCACAAGTTATTTTGGGTGCACGATCGTCTGTTTTATTGCCATTTCACGATTTAGGTTTGATAATTGTAGATGAAGAACACGAACAATCCTATAAACAATTTGATCCTGCTCCACGATATCATGCGCGTGATACAGCAATTGTTTTAGCAAGTATTTTTAAAACCAAAACATTATTAGGTTCGGCAACACCAAGTCTGGAAAGCTATTTTAATGCGCAACAGCAAAAATATGGATTGGTAGAATTAACCACCCGCTTTAATGATGTGATGATGCCAGACATTGAATTGGTAGATATAAAAGACAAGCAGAAGCGCAAACGGATGAAAGGCCATTTTAGCGATCGGTTGATTCAGGAAATGACGGAAACCTTGGAGGATGGTCATCAAATTATCTTATTTCAAAACCGGAGAGGGTATTCGCCAATTATTGAGTGTGAAACCTGTGGACATTCGCCACAATGTCCAAGTTGTGATGTGAGTTTAACCTATCATCAATATCGCGATCAGCTGCGTTGTCATTACTGTGGGTATCACAGTGTCATGATTAAAAAATGCGAAGCTTGTGGTGGTGTGGAATTAGATAATAAAGGTTTCGGAACCGAACAGGTTGAGAAGGAGGTAAGCATCCTATTTCCAGATTATAAGGTGGCACGTATGGATTTAGATACCACACGTGGCAAATATGGTTACGAAAAAATTATTACCACCTTTGAAAATCAAGAAGTCGATATTTTAGTAGGAACACAAATGCTTACCAAAGGATTAGACTTTAGAAACGTAAAATTAGTTGGCGTTATGAATGCTGATAACATGCTTAATTTTCCGGACTTCAGAGCGCATGAACGCAGTTTTCAGTTGCTATTGCAAGTTTCAGGACGTGCCGGACGTACAGACAAGCGTGGAAAGGTATTAATTCAGACGTATAATCCACATCATAATATTCTGCAACAGGTTTCTAACAACAACTATTTACAGATGTTTAAAGAGCAGATGGACGACCGATATAATTTTAAGTATCCACCAGTTTATCGCTTGATAAAAATTACGTTAAAACATCGAGATTATAATAAGGTAAATGTTGGAGCGGATTGGTATGCTAAATCCTTACGACAGGTTTTTAAACAGTATGTTTTAGGTCCTGAATTTCCGCCCGTTTCTAGAATTAGAAATCAATATCATAAAAATATATTGGTTAAAATTCCGAATAAACAATCGCTAGCCAAAACAAAAGCGGCTATTTTAAAAATAAACACAAGTTTTTTAAGCGTAAAGGATTTTAGGCCAATTCGGGTAATTCTGAATGTAGATAATTATTAAAAAACTAGAAAAAAGAGAGAATAAAAGAGGAAAGAATAAAGATGCATCTATAATTTCATAGGATTTCAACTATCACGTCCTATATATCCTAAAGCTCCAGAGGAGCGACATATTAATAGAAGGATTGAGATTCTCAAGATCGGAAAAGCTCCAGAGGAGCGGAATATTAATAGAATAAGTTTTCGAGAATAATGCCAAGCTCCACAGGATCGGTATATTATTTGACAATAAAAATTATAGAAATATCAAATTAATGATTTTAGATAATTGATTACATCCAATCTTAAACCGAAGCTATAAAACAAAAAAAATCCTGATGTTTAGATCAGGAGTTTTATTAAATATTGTTTAGTGCATCGACCAATTGGGTCTTTTTATTTCGACTTAAAGGAATTTCATAAGCGCCAACTTCAACGTTTTTACTATTGAATCGGTCCACTTTATCTAAATTCACGATATAAGATTTGTGAATCCTTAAAAATTTCCCTTCAGGAAGTTCATGTTCAAAAGCTTTCATAGTAGAAAGGACAACAAGGCTGGTTTCTTCAGTAACTAATTTTACATAATCGCCAAGTGCTTCAATCCATTTAATATCTTTAATATAGACTTTACGTTTTTTCAAGTTACTTTTCACAAAAATGTGTTCACCTTCAGTTTCGTTAAAATCTAATTTAAGTTTATGTTGCTCAACGGCTTTATCAACAGCTGTATTAAAGCGTTCGCGTGTAATAGGTTTGTGTAAATAATCCGTAGCATCATAATTAAATGCTTTAAAGGCGTATTCCGTTTTACCAGTTACAAAAATAATTTGGGGTTTGTTATTTAAAACATCCAACAATTCAAAACCATTTAATACAGGCATTTCAATATCCAAGAAAATTAAGTCTACTTTATGGGTATTTAAGCCGTTTTTGGTTTCTAACGCACTATTGTACTCGGCAATTAAATTAAGAGAGGGGTGATTTTCAATTAATTTAACAATCGAGAGACGTTGAATCGCGGAGTCGTCAACTACTACACAGTTTAATGTCATAACATTATGTTTTATTTCGGTTAAGATATCGACAATAGTACAAAAAATTCGGTTAAAAACCAAATAACACCGATAAAACGTTTATTTTAACATTTCGTTAACAAGAATTCATTGAAATAATTAAAATACGAATATACTTTGGAATTATGTTGTAATATATGAAATAAATAATTACTTTTGCACCCATTTTTAACTATAAAATTTAGATTTTTATGAATCATTATGAAACTGTTTTCATCTTAAATCCCGTTTTATCTGAAGTTCAGATAAAGGAAACAGTACAGAAATACGAAGAATTTCTTGTTTCTAAAGGAGCGAAGATGATATCCAAAGAGGATTGGGGCTTAAAAAAATTAGCGTACCCAATTCAAAACAAAAAAAGTGGTTTTTACCACTTATTCGAATATCAAGTTGATGGCGAAGTTATCAATCCATTAGAAGTAGAGTTTAGACGTGATGAGCGTTTTATGCGTTACTTAACAGTTGCTTTAGATAAGCATGCTGTATCTTGGGCAGAAAGAAGAAGAGTTAAACTTAAAGAAAAAGCGTAATTATGTCATCTATAGAGCAACAAGCAAAAGGAAAGAAAGACGGTGAAATTAGATATTTAACACCGTTAAATATAGACACGAACAAAGCGAAAAAATACTGTCGTTTTAAGAAATCTGGTATCAAGTATGTGGATTATAAAAATCCAGACTGGTTATTAGGATTTGTAAATGAACAAGGTAAAATTTTACCAAGACGTTTAACAGGAACTTCTTTAAAATACCAAAGAAAAGTATCTGTAGCTGTAAAAAGAGCACGTCATTTAGCATTAATGCCATACGTGGCCGATTTATTAAAATAAAATACTCATAACAATGGAACTTATATTAAAACAAGACGTTGAGAATCTAGGATTTAAAGACGATGTTGTAACTGTAAAGAATGGTTATGGGAGAAATTTTTTAATTCCTCATGGTCAAGCTATTTTAGCAACTACTTCTGCAAAGAAAGTATTAGCTGAAAATTTAAAGCAACGTGCATTTAAAGACAAGAAAATTATTGATGATGCTACTAAAATTGCTGAAGCAATCAAATCTCTAGAGATTAAGATTACTGCTAAAGCTACTGAAGGTGCATCAGCTGGTGATAAATTATTTGGTTCAATTACCAAAGCAGATTTAGTTGAAGCTTTTGAAAAAGAAGGACACACTATTGACAAAAAATTCATTACTATCACAGGTGGTAGTATTAAGCGTTTAGGTCAGTATGATGCGGTTATTCGTTTACATAGAGAAGTAACTGTAGAATTACCATTCGAGGTTATTGCACAAGCGTAATTTAACACTTTGCATAGTACAATAAAAACCGTTTAGAATGGCTCTAAACGGTTTTTTTAATGTCAATTTTTAAAGATTATTACCCTAAAATGCTTACCATGAGAATATCATTAATACTCGTTTTTTTAGTCCTCTTTTCATGTAAGGATAAAACCAATGAACCAAATCAACCAATTCAATCAAATGACACGGTTAGTTCTACTTTTAAACCTTCAGCTTTAATTGAAACGTTTCAGTACCAACCCAATGCATCACCTTTAATTAGTGTGCATAGAGGTGGAGTTGGTTTAGCAAATTATCCTGAAAACTGTTTGGAAACTATTAAATATGTGAACGATAGTATTGCCGCCGTTTTTGAAATTGATGTGGCTAAAACAAAAGATGGCGTCTTGGTTTTAATGCATGATAATACCTTGGAACGCACAACAACAGGAACGGATAAATTGACAAACTATACGTTTGATGAACTTCAAGCTTTTTATTTAATTGATGACTTTGGAAATAGTACCAATTTTAAAATTCCAAAATTTACAGAAGTCCTTAAATGGTCCAAAGCTAATAATGCCATTTTAACGATTGATATTAAAAAAAGTGTGGATGTTGCTGAAGTTATTCAAGCCATTCGTGAAAACCAAGCTGAAGATATTTCTATAATTATCACGTATGATATGGAACAAGCTAATAAAGCATATCAATTAGCACCCGAATTATTGCTATCTGTTTCTGCCAGGAATCAGCAGGAATTAGATTGGTTATTGGAATCTGAAATTCCTACGAAGCATATGATTGCCTTTACAGGAACCAGATTATCTGACACCACATTATATACTAATTTGCATAAAAAAGGAATTAAAACCATGTTAGGAACACTTGGTAACTTGGACAAACAAGCGGAAACCAAAGGCGATATACTTTATATGAAATGGCAAAAGCTAGGTATTGATGTTTTTGCAACCGATAGACCATTTGAAGCAGCCAACGCGTTGAATATTTTAAAATAATAGAATAATAAATTAATTAGTACTCATGAAATACGCAAGATTAACCAAAGAACAATTTGAAGAATTACATCAAGAGTTTATAAATTTTCTAGCGACACAGACCATCACAGCAGATGAGTGGACCGATATTAAAACCAACAAACCCGAAGTAGCTGAACAGGAATTAGACGTGTTTAGTGATCTAGTTTGGGAAGGTGTTTTAAATAAAGTGGATTATATAGAACATATTTCGCCACAACAAATGCATCTGTTTCATTTAAAAGAAGACAACATGCAACTGATAGCTGTGAAGTTGAAAAATCCAATCGATTTAACCACAACAGACGGTTTTAATTGGTTGCGTGAGAATTTAATGGATGATGATGTGGAGTTTCTTCAAGCGAAAAAAGACTATACAGACGATAAAAATGCTGATAAATTTCAACTCATTCAACAAGGCGGTGTTATTACTAAAGGCGACTTGTTTCAGTATTTAGATAGACTGATTAATTAATAGTAGCATTGTCATTGCGAGAAACGACGATAGGAGTGACGTGGCAATCTTTATAATTTACGTTCTGCATATTTTTAAAAAGATTATCACGCTTATTTAAAGGAAAAAGAGCGTAATGACAGCTGATTATTAATTATTTTTGTTAAGAAGTTAGTATAAATAAGTCCTGATGTTTGTCGGGATTAAAAAGAGATTTCCACTTTCGTGGTAAAAGATTATGGCACAAAAACCAAGCATACCAAAAGGCACACGCGATTTTAATCCAGAGCAAGTAGCCAAACGTAATTATATATTTCAAACCATCCAGACCCAATTTGAAACTTTCGGATTTCAACCAATAGAAACCCCTAGTTTTGAAAATTCGGATACCCTTATGGGAAAATATGGCGAAGAAGGTGATCGGTTGATTTTTAAGATTTTGAATTCAGGCGATTATCTGAGTAAGGTTGATGATGGGTTGTATTCTGAAAAAGATTCAAATAAAATAACAGCTAGCATTTCTGAAAAAGCTTTACGTTACGATCTTACCGTTCCGTTTGCGCGCTACGTTGTTCAACACCAAAACGAAATTGAGTTTCCATTTAAACGCTACCAAATGCAACCTGTTTGGCGCGCGGATAGACCGCAAAAAGGACGTTTTAGAGAATTTTTCCAGTGTGATGCCGATGTGGTTGGATCAACATCCTTATGGCAAGAAGTGGAATTCGTCCAATTATATGACAGCGTTTTTTCAGCTTTAAAATTAGAAGGTGTTACCATTAAAATTAATAACCGTAAAATATTATCGGGTATAGCCGAAGTTATTGGTGCCAGTGATAAACTTATCGACTTTACCGTTGCTTTAGATAAATTGGATAAGATAGGTGAGGAGAAGGTAAAAGCGGAAATGCTGGAAAAAGGTATTTCGCAAGATGGAATTGATAAATTAGAGCCGTTGTTTACATTGTCTGGCGACTTCAATTCGCAAATAGAACAACTTAAAACTATTTTGAGTGCTTCAGAAGCAGGTAGAAAAGGTCTTGATGAATTGGCATTTATTGATAAAGCCATTTCAGAACTCGGTTTACAATCTGCCAAATTACAATTGGACGTTACTTTAGCGCGTGGTTTAAATTATTACACAGGTGCTATTTATGAAGTATCTGCACCAGAAGGTGTGAATATGGGATCCATAGGTGGAGGTGGTCGTTATGATGATTTAACGGGAATCTTCGGTCTTAAAGATATGAGTGGTGTTGGAATTAGTTTTGGGTTAGACCGCATTTATTTAGTATTAGAAGAACTGAATTTATTTCCAGAAACGGTTACTAAAAATATTGATGTTTTGTTTATCAATTTTGGTGAAGCGGAAGCGCTGTTTAGTTTAAAAGCTATTAAGCAATTGCGCTTAAAAGGTATTAATGCCGAACTGTATCCTGATGATGCTAAAATGAAAAAACAAATGAATCACGCAAATAAGCGAAACATTCCTTTTGTGGTTTTAGTAGGTGATAACGAAATGGAGCAGGATACATACACGTTAAAGAATATGATTTCAGGTGAGCAATATGAATTGTCATTAGTTGCTTTGGCTCAAAAATTAGCTTAAAGCTATTGTAAGTAGAAGCAAAAATAATCCATAAAAAAAGCCCTGAAAATTTCTTTTCAGGGCTTTTTTATTTATAATATATTATGATTATTTCACTATTACTTTTTTGGATATGATGCTCCCATCGGTTTTTTCAAGATTAATGATATAGGTACCCGTACTTAAACCATTCACTTTAATTTCTTGATAGTTTGTATCTTCTAAAGTATCAATTCGAATTATAGATTGTCCTAAAATATTGAACATTTCAGCAGCATCTAAATGGACCCTTTTCGGGTTGTGGATAATGATACTTCCTTTGGTGTTAGCGAAGTAAACTTGTAAGTTTTCTTGAACCGTAACATCTTCAGTACTTAACGAATAGCCATCTCTAAATGTAATTTCAAAACGATCAGTATATTCACCAGCATCTAAATAGATTTCATAGTCGCCATTTGTACGTAGATTATGATAAATATCTAACGCAATATCACGTACAAATATGTCTAAATCATTCGGAATGTTTTCTAAACTATCGATCGTTATGTTATTTAAACCGGCATCACTAGTAATGATGTTTAATGGTAGAACCGTATCTTCCGTAAAGGTATTAATACCTTGAATCGTATATTTATCTGCATGTATTACCCATGACATTTCGTCAATTTGGACTTCATTTAATAAGCCATCAAATCCCCAATCGTAATCTATAGAGGCACGATCATCAGCGGTAACTAATAATTGTCTGTGAATGGTATTCGAGGAGTTGAAACCTAATCGGATTTTCATACGTGTATCCACAACATCAATATTGTCTTCCGTAGATCTCATAAATACAGAAGCAGTACCGCCTTCTTTTTGGAATTTACGTTGTCCGTTATTAAACACGACGCTACCATTAGACTCGCCTGCAACAAAGAAACCTTGTCCAACCGGAATATAACGTCCTGGAGTTTTAGTAGCTGTGCCACCAGTTCCACCATCGGGATGATTTGAACCCATAGATGCTGCAGGTGTACCACCCGAGAAATTATAAGTACCATAACCACCTTGGTATTCAGCGGTAACATGTGAGCCTCCGCCCCAATGTTCCCAGAAATAAAGCGTACCACTAATAGCAGGATTTGCTCCAGATCCTGAAATGGTAGGGCCATTATCTGTTATAAATTGTTCTGCATCAATGGCAGAAGCATAAGGATTACCAACTAAATATTCATTACCAGCATTAATAGATAAGCCAACATTTCCGTTATTCGGTTTTCCATCAAACACATAGTTTTGTTCTAGCGATACGACTCCAGACGTATTAGTAACACCTTTCATGGTGAATCCTTCTCCGGCTAATAACGTTCCTGTATTTCTAACATGCTGCCAAGACGCGTAATTATCTGCAATACGGTTATTGTATTTCCATATCCAATAGTGCGCAATTTTAAGATCGGCATCACTATTAGAACCATTATATCCACCTACATAAGTTATGTTCGCTGGTGCTCCTGATGATGTACCATCTTTCATAATGTTATTATTCAACGAATAACTAAAATTATTTGAATTTGCCGTTGCCGTGTTTCCTACAGGCGCACTCCAATAGTTATAAGTGAATACGTCGAGTGTACCTTGTTGATCTTTTTCAAGAGAACCCGAAATACCGACATTTAAATCACTATCAATGGTTTGTATTAATTGCGACTCACCTTCTAAATCTATTTTTCCTAACAAATTTAAGTAGTGCGTAACGGTTACACCATTTCCTGTTTCTGCTGTGTTATCTCCATCTAAAGTTAATTTGCTAGATTCCACAAATAAAGCTAAAAGGTTTCGGTTTCCTAAATTCCCTGCTGTTAAACTACTATTGTCCATGGTAACGTCATCGTTAATCTCAACAATGTTCCAATCTACAGTAATCGTATTATCAACTAAAGAATTAGCTCCAGGTATGGTTTGTAAATTTCCATTTAACCAAGTCGTATGCAGGCTCCAATCACTCGTTCCCGTACCGATGGTTTTATAAGGTAATGGGGCAGTTTGTCTATCTACCGTTCTTAAGCTACGTAAAGCACCTTGGTGGCCATTACCAGATTCATCTTTCGTGTTGGTATACGTGTAAGTAGACATTGGGTAATAACCAGCCAAGCTAGACCAAGGAATAGCAGCAACTTCATCTTTTGTAGGTGTTACGCCTTTACTCAAGAAATAAGCCCCTCCAACAAATCCAGAGTTGTTTGCAATTTCCTGATTCATGATATAGCGCAATTGTTTAACCGTTAAAGCTGTATTCCAAACGCGTACTTCGTCTATATTTCCTTTAAAAAATGCTTGAGGAATTAATTTGGATGCTGCGCCAATATAAAATGATTGATCTGTATTATTAGGTGCTGTTTTGGCAGCTTGTTTATCTAATATGCCATCAATATATATATAAGCAGTTCCACCTTGATAAATAACTGCTACTTGATGCCATTCATCTTCAGGGATAATGGTATTAGAGGTTGTTCTTTGGATTGCTCCGGAAGCTGTTTTCCAAGAAGCTTCAAACTGACCAACAGCGTTTATTTTTAAGTCGTAACCTTCAGTAAATGCTGCATCACGTTTTGAAACGATAGATTTATTTAAAGAGTTTACATCACGTCTAATCCATGATGAAATAGTGAAGGCCGTTGGATTAACATCCAAAGCATCTTCCATGTCCATATAGTTTGTAGTTCCATTGAAATATACTGAACGTTCAAACGTACGCTCTGGTGCCCAACCAAAAGTGATGTATTTGGTGTCATCAAAATCATAATTCGTTTTTAAAATAGCTTCACCTAATTCGTTTGTTCCTTCTGTCATAACACGGTAATCGGCCGTTGGATCAAAGTTTGGTGTATCAGAAATAAACATTAAATAACGACCATTTGGAGGTGTTGCAGTTCTTACAGCGCTTCTTAGAATAGCGACTTCTACAGTAGGAATATCGCCTCCACTACCAACATTCTCCACAACCTTCCATGTTCTACTGATAGCAGAAAATGACACATCTGTTGTAAGGGCTGGTGAAATAGCCGAACTCATATTTACTGTAATATCTGGTGAGGCCGTATCTAAATCAATGCCATTATTACCCCAAACTAGGAATTCTTTATCATCTAATTCTGAATTAGCATTTAAATTGTTGGTGTTAGAAATAGCTCCCATACCAATGGTTAATACACCTTGTGCTCTAAAGCCACCATCAACTGCGTTATTGACACTACGAGATTGTTTTTGTAATAAATCAGATGCATCATCACGACCTATTCCGGCAATATCATAGTTGAAAACATCTTCTGCAGGTGTACCTGTATTCGCATCCCAAATCAGTGTTCCATCACTATCTACATAATCTTGAGAGGTTCCATTAGCACCTAATGTAATACCATATTTAATGGCTAAATAGGATTGGATACGGTTGCGTTCTTGCGTTTGATTGGCATCATCTTTTTTAGCCGAGTATGTGATAACTTCAGCAATTCTACCTTCGTAACTACCTTTAAACGCTTCACTTCTTCCTAAAAAGTATCTGGAGTTGGTAACATTTTCAAATTGTGGCACTCCTACTTCTGTATTTCCTATATCATTAGCATTATATAATAATACACTACTTGTAGGGGAGTTTGAATTATTTTTGGAGTTAATAATACCTACATTGTTATAATTATCTGATGTGCCGGTATGTGCAATTCCGTAACCTCTATCAGCCACAGGTACAGTTGAAGTTGATGTTGTGTTAACACAATATGAAATAATTTCATTGTCAAATCGTACAGAATATTTACCATATCCAATACCAGATCCATCCCTTTCGTTAGTTACAGGGTCTATGTCTCCACAAAAGACATCCATACTGGCTAATGACGAAGTAACATTTACATCAGGAATAACCACCACAAACATATCTTGTGTATAAAAACCTTCTGTTCCTACTAATGTATTTCTGTTGGTGTCCGAAAAGTCAAAGTCTTCTCCGGCAGTGTCATAATCATTATCAAAATCTACAACAGGATTAAAGTTTACATTGAATAAAGGGGCATCGCGGTAGGTTGGTTCTAATCCCGTTGGAGCAGTTGCGTTAGCACCGCGGCCTTGGTCAGCCCACAAGGAAACTGGTTGCCCGTCTGTGTACGCTAAACCATCGGTTCCTTTTAACCATAGGGCTAAATCGCTAGTGACTCCACCAGGACCTTCAGTTAATGGCGCAACGCCTGTTCCTTGAACCCTAAAATTATAAGGGTTTTCATTACTATCATTATTGTCAATTGAAATATTGGCTGTCACTATTCCAATGGCCGTAGGGGCAAAGCGTACTACAAATGTGCGACTGTTTCCAGCAGCTATGGTGTTTCCTCCAGGTTGTGTTAGAATGGTAAAAGCTGCATTTCCAGAAATATCAACTAGCGGTGATCCACCGGTTAAATTTAAAGTAGCTGTTCCTCGATTGTGTATGGTAAATGTATGATCTGCTGTAGATCCTGATCCTACCGTTCCAAATTCTGTGTCATCGGCAGTAGATGGTGTAGTATCACCATCAGGTATGGAGATTGTTAGTCCTGTGATGTCTATTTCTGGTTGAGGAACCGCTATGTTTCCTTCAATTAATATTTCATCAAAAGCGACACCTGTCCTAATCACATTTCCATCGGAAGCAAATAAAATTCTAAACCTAACTTGTGTACTCGTTTCAAAATTTATATTCTCCGTTGACAAATTAAGATTTCGTGTTATCCAACCTGCACTACTTCCTGACCAACCATCTTCACCATTATTGAAGGCATCCACATCCGTGTCATTATACCAATTGGTATTAGTAACAGATCCTAAATCACTCCAAGTAGAACCGTTATTAAGCGAGTACTCTATTTTCATGCCGTCCCAGGCTGCTTCCGTATCGTACCAGATATCAATTTCTAAATTTAGATTGGTATAACCACTTAAGTTTATGGTAGGACTAGTTGCTGTTATAAATGTATTGTTGTTATATTGAGATGTGTATTTACTAGAATGAATATAGTTTCCCGTATTACCCGTGTTATGAGATACGTTTGTGCCTCTTAACCATTCACCAGTTCCAGATCCCGACGAAGAAACAGTCCAGCCCCCAAAACTACTTTGGAAGTTTTCGGAATAAAGGGTTGTTTGAGAGAATGAGTAACTTGAAAATAAAAGTACACTAAATAGTAATAGGTACTTTCGTACGTGGATAGTAGAATTTTTCATAAGTAGTCAATTTATTAGTTTTGGGACTAATTAATTTTTATTAATAGCTTGGGGACAAATATAAGAGAAATATTCCATGAAATGCAAATATAATCGACGAAATGCAAATATAATTTTTAACTCATTGATTTTTAGTGCTATAAAAATGGCAGGTTTTTGTAGACCTGCCATGATTTTATCACTTAATTGATTATTAGAACCTTATCAACTTTTTAACCACGCTATAACCATTGTTTTTATTAATTAATTTTATAAAGTATGGACCTTGTTGTAATTTGTCTAATCCTTGAACCGCAAGGGTTCCTTGTTTACCAGATTGTATTTGGTTATACACCAATCTGCCATTTACGTCGAAAAGTTGAATTGTAAATAGATCATTAGCAATAGACGTCGGTAAACTGATTTGTATATAATTGTTAAACGGATTTGGCTGAATGCTTACATTCTCATAATCAAATTTTGGGTTACTTAATGTGGATTCCATAACCGTAACTATGGCGTTACAATTTGAGGTGTTGCCACTGTTATCTGTTACGGTAAATACCACATTGTTGTCACCAATGTCATTCGAATCAAATGTATTAGGGGTAACAGAAATGGTATCTATATCACAAGCATCAGTTGATCCATTATCAATTTGATCAGCTGTAATGGTTGCATTTCCAAATGCATCTAATTCAACCGTTATATTCTGAATATTACAAACAGGATCTACAGTATCCCCATCATTAGTAACATCCCAAACACAGGTTGCCGTATTAAAGGTTGCTGTTTCCCAACATTCTAAACCGGTTGGTTCAGCAGGTTGCGACCCTTGATTTTCCCAAGTACAGTTCCCAGTGTTGAATACATAACTATCCCAACAGTTGGTTGCTGTTGGTTCCGCAGGTTGCGTTCCTTGGTTTTCCCATGAACAGTTCCCGGTGTTGAATACGTAATTATCCCAGCAGTTTGTTGCTGTTGGTTCCGCAGGTTGAGATCCTTGGTTTTCCCAAGTACAGTCACCTGTGTTGAATACATAGTTGTCCCAACAGTTTGTTGCGGTTGGTTCAGCAGGTTGTGAGCCTTGGTTTTCCCAAGTACAGTTTCCTGTGTTGAATACGAAGTTATCCCAGCAGTTCGTTGCGGTTGGTTCAGTCGGTTGCGTTCCAGTAACGATCCACTCACAATTGGTGTCATCGAATGATCTGGTTTCCCAGCATTCTAAAGCAGTTGTTGGTTCAGTAGGTTGCGTTCCTTGATTTTCCCAAGAACAGTTTCCAGAGTTGAACACATAATTATCCCAACAGTTTGTCGCCGTTGGTTCAGTTGGTTGTGATCCTTGATTTTCCCAAGAACAGTTTCCAGAGTTGAATACATAATTATCCCAACAGTTTGTCGCCGTTGGTTCAGTTGGTTGTGATCCTTGATTTTGCCAAGAACAGTTACCTGTGTTGAACACATAGTTATCCCAACAGTTCGTCGCGGTTGGTTCCGTGGGTTGTGACCCTTGGTTTTCCCAAGTACAATTTCCTGTGTTGAATACATAATTATCCCAACAGTTCGTAGCCGTTGGTTCAGCAGGTTGCGTTCCTTGGTTCTCCCAAGCACAATCTCCTGTGCTGAATACATAGTTATCCCAACAGTTAGTAGCCGTTGGTTCAGCAGGTTGTGAGCCTTGGTTTTCCCATGAACAGTTTCCAGAATTGAATACATAATTATCCCAACAGTTTGTTGCGGTTGGTTCAGCAGGTTGCGTTCCTTGGTTCTCCCAAGCACAATCTCCTGTGTTGAATACATAGTTATCCCAACAGTTCGTCGCGGTTGGTTCCGTAGGTTGTGACCCTTGGTTTTCCCAAGTACAATTTCCTGTGTTGAATACATAATTATCCCAACAGTTCGTAGCCGTTGGTTCAGTTGGCTGTGAGCCTTGGTTTTCCCATGAACAGTTTCCAGAATTGAATACGTAATTATCCCAACAGTTCGTAGCAGTTGGTTCAGCAGGTTGCGACCCTTGGTTTTCCCAAGAACAGTTTCCTACATTAAACACATAGTTATCCCAACAGTTCGTCGCCGTTGGTTCCGTAGGTTGTGACCCTTGGTTTTCCCAAGTACAATTTCCTGTGTTGAATACATAATTATCCCAACAGTTCGTCGCGGTTGGTTCCGTAGGTTGCGTTCCTTGATTTTCCCAAGAACAGTTTCCAGAGTTGAATACATAATTATCCCAACAGTTTGTCGCCGTTGGTTCAGTTGGTTGTGATCCTTGATTTTGCCAAGAACAGTTTCCGGTGTTGAATACGTAGTTATCCCAACAGTTTGTTGCGGTTGGTTCAGCAGGTTGCGTTCCTTGGTTTTCCCATGAACAGTTTCCAGAATTGAATACGAAGTTATCCCAGCAGTTCGTTGCGGTTGGTTCAGTCGGTTGTGACCCTTGGTTTTCCCAAGTACAGTTACCTACATTAAACACATAGTTATCCCAACAGTTTGTTGCCGTTGGTTCAGTCGGTTGTGATCCTTGGTTCTCCCAAGTACAGTTTCCGGTGTTGAATACGAAGTTATCCCAGCAGTTCATTGCGGTTGGTTCGGTAGGTTGTGATCCTTGGTTTTCCCAAGTACAGTCTCCAGAGTTGAATACGTAGTTGTCCCAACAGTTTGTTGCGGTTGGTTCAGTCGGTTGCGTTCCTTGGTTTTCCCAAGTACAGTTTCCGGTGTTGAACACATAGTTATCCCAACAGTTCGTAGCGGTTGGTTCAGTCGGTTGCGTTCCTTGGTTTTCCCAAGTACAGTTTCCGGTGTTGAACACATAGTTATCCCAGCAATTAGTCGCGGTTGGTTCAGCAGGTTGCGTTCCTTGGTTTTCCCATGAACAGTTTCCAGAATTGAATACGAAGTTATCCCAGCAGTTCGTTGCGGTTGGTTCAGTCGGTTGCGTTCCTTGGTTTTCCCAAGTACAGTTTCCGCTGTTGAATACATAATTATCCCAACAGTTCGTCGCCGTTGGTTCAGCAGGTTGCGACCCTTGGTTTTCCCAAGTACAATTTCCAGAGTTGAATACGTAGTTGTCCCAACAGTTTGTTGCGGTTGGTTCGGTAGGTTGTGTACCAGTATTTTCCCAAGCACAATCTCCCGTGTTGAATACATAATTATCCCAACAGTTCGTAGCGGTTGGTTCATCTTGTAAAGTAACTGTTACCACGGCAATACACGTATCTGAATTTCCATTTGCATCCGTTACGGTTAAAGTAACGTTGTTTGTACCTACGTCGGCACAAGTAAATGCGGTTTGAGACGCAGAAATAGAGGCTATTCCACAGTTATCTGAAGAACCATTATTGATTTGAGACGCTGTTATTGTAGCGTTACCACTGCCATCTAATTGAATGGTTAGGTTTTTGCAAATAGCATCAGGGTTTTGATTATCAACGGTTACATTTACATTAAATGAAACTGTATTTATATTTCCTGAATCATCGGTTACGGAATAGCTGATTGTCGTTATGCCATTCGGGAATAAATCACCACTATTTAAACCCGTACCATCCGTTCTTGTAACTGTTAATGTGTTATCACAATTATCAGTAGCTGTAGGGTCCGTCCATGTCGGCTGATTACTTCCACATGTTAATAAAATATTAGCAGGAATATTCTCAAATTCTGGATCGATTTGATCAACGACAGTAACTGTGGCATTACAAGTATCTGATTGACCTTCTGCATCTGTAACAGTAAGTGTTACATTTACGGGCGTACCAATATCACTGCAGTCAAATGAATTAATATCAATGTCGTAATCGGTAATGGCAACATCATCAGTAGAACCCCCATCCACATCTGTAGCTATAATCGTTGCATTCCCTGTATTGTCTAGTTGCACTGTGATGTTTTGACATACTGCTGTAGGAGGTGCAGAGCTAGACGCTAAATCTGCAGAAACTTGAACCTGGTCGATTGCCATATCGCTGCTCCATGTTGATCCCGTTGTTCCAGAAAAACGTAATTTGATGACTTGACCATCATAATTACTCAAGTTTATAGCCTGTTTTAACCAAGGACTTCCTTGATTTGTTTGTTGTTGACCAATTAAAATTGGTGTATTTGTCACTGTGTTTCCAGCAGCATTTAGTTGATTCCAAATAATTCCATTATCCAGACTTACTTCAACTGAAATAGTACCCATTGTAGCCCCGACCATATGATAATAAAATGAAAAGTTTGCATTTTCATAAGCGGTTAAATCGATACATGGACTAATTAGGGTTACTGTAACACCTTGTCCGATATTGGTCGATGCATTGGCATCAGAGGCTTCTGTATATAAATAGTTGCCACCTCCAGTGAAATCATCGGTTGGGCCAGTTTCAGTAGAAATTGTTGATCCAGCATTTAAAGTCCAATCTTCATAATTAACTCCCGGAATATCGTTCAATCCTTGAGACCAAAGGCCTAGGCCACCATCAAATGTTTCAGTATATGGAAAGGACGAAACAGCACTACCAATACATGGTATAGGTGAGGTTGTTGTAAACTGTTGAGAACTAGAATAAGCAGTACTATTAGAACCACAATACGATTTTACTTGAAATTCGTAGGTGGTATTAGGGGTAAGTCCTGTAATTTGATACGGGTTTGTAACACCTAATACTTCTGTCCATGTTGGCGCGGAAAGCGTTCTGTATCTAATATCAAAACTATCAGCAGTTGCAGCAGACCAAGAAGCATTTGTAGAAATTGTATTTGTTCCGGAAGTGCTTAAACTTGAAGGAGCAGTTGCTGTTAATGGTGTTAATAAAATATCGCCAAGAGATTTTGTCTGATAATTAGCAATCGTTTCATTAGATAATGTTAAAGAATTATAGCAAGGCGCTTCAATTAAAATATTGTAAGTTCCTGCAAAAACCGGTCTGTAAAAATCGCCATGAGGCAAAGAACTCACTGTATGCGAACCTAAAGCATCATGACCTACAAGTTTAATGGTTGCTTCAATTGGATCTCCTGAAACGACATCTTTTACTTTTCCTTGAAAGCCAAAAGTTCCTTGAATTAAGTATTCAATTAAAGCTTCACGGTTGTAGTTCCAATGGTTTACCAATTGGTTTGCTGGCGCCGTTTTAATATTAGAAATTTCTACAGTTACCTCTTTACATTGATGCGAAAAATTCATATAATCCTGACGTCCACCATACACTTGATACCAATCTGCACCATGGGTTATACCATTGTTTAAGTACGTCATATAACCACTAGGACTATTTGTTTGTGCATTAGTTGCATACTCTCGAGACACTTGCATAAACCAATCATCATCAGGATGCCTGTCGCTAGTGTTATCCCATGGATAATTTATTACTTCTTTACCGCCATGAAAATTAGCGGATAATACAAAATGGGTATTAGCAGCTAAACTCATAAAATGCTGCGTTTCTATTTGATAAGGGTAACCGTCGTCATGAGGACCAGCTACATTATCTGGATAGTTCCTATTTAAATCTACGTTGTTAGCATTGGCGCGTCTCGCATTTGCTACCGATGTATTAGAGGCATTGTTATAATACGTACCATCTGGGTTGGCCATTGGGTTAATCCATACTTCGGAATTATCAATTAAGTTTTTGATTCGTAAGTGGTCAGAATGACCTGTGTTCTTATATGCAGTAATGAAATAGTCAATTAAATCTAACATTATTGGGTAACCCGTGATTTCATCACCATGCATAGATGATGTGTACATCACTTTAGGCTCTGCTTCATCAGTGCTTATATTATCAGATAACTTAAGAAATAATAAGCGTTTGTTTCCACCACCAGTTCCTTCGGTAGTTCCACCTATATCTACTAATTCGCAAATATCTGGGTGATTGATGGCAAACTCTTGCATTTGTAAAGCGTAATCCGCATAAGTAGGATAGGCTGTTAACGGAAAGGTTAGGGGGTAAGGGCCTCGTCTTTCACTTCGCGATAACTCATTAGACATAACAATACCGGTGGCTTCGTTATCTTCTGAATTTACTTGAAACGTTCTATTACTAGATTCAAACCTTCTAAATTGTTCTGTATTTGCCCAGGCATACACGGTTCGCGTATTAGGGTCATAATTCAGAATAGACATTTCTGAAGTCATTGATTCTATTTCAGAAACATCATTTATTTGAAAGCTAAAAGTGACTTCACCTTTTTCACTTAAATATTGATTTGCCTGACGTGATGCATTTACTTGGGCTTGCATCATACTGAAAGCTAGTAAAAACATTACTAGGGCAGTTAAGGTTTTAAACTTAAGGGCGTTTAATTTCATTGGTTTGGGTTTGTAGGTGCTAATTATTGGTTTTTTTGAAAATCAATTTATGACGTGCAAAAAAATCGATAAAATGTAAGTATACTATATGATTTGTTGAAATTCAGTGTAAAAAAAGAGGTTAAAACCAATAGCTTTAACCTCTTATACTTTCTTTACTGTTTTATAATTCGTTTAACAACTGTTTTATCACCTGCTTTATTTTGTATTTGAATAAAATAGGTGCCAGCTGATAGTTTATTTAAGTTATCTAGCGTAATTGTTTGATTTACGGGATTGGCTTCGTTTAATTTTGAAACGATACGTCCACTAATATCAAAAACACTAATATCCACCGGGTTGCTGTCCATTAACTTAATGTTTACAGAGTTATTAAAAGGGTTTGGGAACACTCTAATGGTATTTGCGTTAAAACTATCCACATTTAAGGTTGAATTTGTAATGTTTAAAGTATAATCTTCAACTTCACCATAATTAAATGATTCGCATGGATTGTCAGCGTTATTTCCAGCGCCACTATAGTATTTCAATAATACACGCATACGTGTGTTTCCTAAAGCAGCATCATTGGGAACATCGAAAGTTCCAGATACTGGATTGTTGGTGCTAGAGCTGCTTCTGAAAATTCTTTCAGAGGTCTCAAATGTACCATTTTGGTTGAAATCGATCCAAGCCGTAACAGCATCGTTGTAATTAGCACCACTCCATTCTTTAGTTACACTTATAGTATTTCCAGTAGCATTAGTTAGAATATCTAAATCTCCAAAAACATTCGTTCCCGTAAAATCTGAATATCCAGACGTTGTAGAGTTTACCGTGTTATTACTCGTTCCATTAATAGTAACAATTCCTATAAATTCATCTTCTATGCTATTACCTTGTGCATTACAGTAATTAATATTGGTTGTAGTGAATTGTTGGGAGTTAGAATAGGTAGTGCTGTTAGAGCCACAATACGATTTTACTTGAAACTCATAGGTTGTATTTGGTGATAATCCTGTAATTTGATATGGGTTGGATGAAATTCCTAAAATATCAGTCCAAGTAGGAGTGCCTACTTCACGATAGCGAAGATCAAAACTATCAGCGGTTGCCGCTGTCCAGCTAGCATTGGTGGAGCTAGCATCAGTTCCAGATGTATTTAAGCTTGTAGGAGCCGTTGCCGTTAAAGGCGTTAATAAAATATCTGCCAGTGTAATAGTTTGATAGTTTGCTATGGTTTGATTTGTTAAGGTTGCCGATTGGTAGCAAGGCGCTTCAATTAAAATATTATAAGTTCCCGCAAAAACTGGTCTGTAAAAATCACCCTGAGGTAAGTTGCTAACGGTATGAGAGCCAACAGCATCATGACCAACAAGTTTTATGGTTGCTTCAATTGGATCTCCTGAAACGACATCTTTTACTTTTCCTTGAAAACCGTAAGTTCCTTGAATTAGGTATTCAATTAAAGCTTCACGATTATAGTTCCAATGATTAACTAGTTGGTTTGATGGAATTAATTTTGTATCAGACAACTCCATAGTCGTTTCTTTACATTGATGGGTAAAGTTCATATAATCTTGACGTCCGCCATAAACGCGATACCAATCCGCTCCATGTGTAATACCATTATTTAAACCGGTCATATAACCACTTGGGCTATTAGCTTGCGCATTGTCAGCATATTCTCTTGATATTTGGATAAACCAATCATCATCAGCGTGTCTATCATAGGTATTATCCCACGGGTAATTTACAACTTCAACGCCACCATGGAAGTTAGCAGATAATACAAAATGGGTATTAGCAGCTAAACTCATAAAATGTTGGGTTTCTAATTCATAAGACGTATGTCCATTTGAATGTGGACCATTAACGTTATCTGGATAATTTCTATTTAAATCTTTACCGTTGGCATTGGCTCTTCTAGCACTTACTACCGATGTGTTGGATGCATTATTAAAGTATGTACCATCTGGATTTGCCATAGGGTTAATCCATACTTCCGAATTATCAATTAAGTTTTTAATTCGTAAATGATCTGAATGACCTGTGTTTTTATATGCTGTAATGAAATAGTCAATTAAATTAAGCATTAATGGGTATCCTGTAATTTCATCACCATGAATGGAAGATGTATACATCACTTTAGGTTCTGCTTCTTCAGTACCGATATTATCAGATAGTTTCAGAAATAATAAGCGTTTGTTTCCACCGCTAGCGCCTTCGGTAGTTCCTCCTATATCTACTAATTCGCAAATATCTGGATGGTTGATGGCAAATTCTTGCATTTGTAAAGCGTAATCCGCATAGGTTGGATAGGCTGTAAGGGGGAAGGTTAGGGGATAAGGGCCTCTATTTTGACTAGCAGGTAATTCATTAGACATCACGATACCTGTAGCTTCGTTATCGGCAGGGTTCACTTCAAAAGTTCTATTACTAGCTTCAAATCTTCTAAATTGTTCTGTATTGGCCCAGGCATAAACGGTTCGCGTATTAGGGTCATAATTCAGAATAGACATTTCTGAAGTCATTGATTCTATTTCAGAAACATCATTTATTTGAAAGCTAAAAGTGACTTCACCTTTTTCACTTAAATATTGATTTGCCTGACGTGATGCATTTACTTGGGCTTGCATCATACTGAATGCAAATAAAAACACGAACAAGGTCGTTTGGATTTTTAATTTCGAGTAGTTTATTTTCATAGCAACTTTAGATTAGTTTTTTGATGCTGCTAATATATATTTAATTTTTTTAAAAACATCCACGAAATGCATATAAAATCGACAAACAGTATATGTTTTTTGCGTGAACTTTTGTAAATACTTGAAAAACAAGTTATTAGTATTTATTTGATGTGATTTGTTTTTATTTAATAAGTAAGATTTTAACTACTTAATTATCAAATTATTGACCAACTTCCCTTGTAAATAAAAAAAAACCAGTGAGTATGATTCACTAGTTTTTACACTTAAAAATAAACAGTTCAATTAGAAAATAACTTTTTTGCTAGTATAACCATTTTTGGTATAGATTTTTATAATACCATAACGTTCTTTTGATATCTGGAGTGGTATTCTAATATGTTTACTATTTATATTTTGGAAATTTCCAATGCGTTTTCCTAATATATTATAGATTTCTATTTGAGTAATGGTTTGATGTGATTTCCCATGTAATTCTTTGGTATTCCTTACATAGGTGATGCTTGTTTTTTCATCAACAGTATCATCTATTGAAAGAATAACGTTACCAAATTCGTCTAAAGAGCCTGAATTGTCTTTGAAGGTTATAAAAAAACGATCTAAATACGTTCCTTCAGAAATTGTATCCTGAAAATCGGATTCATTTAATAAGGTATGGGTATTATTTACAGCATCATACAGGTAAACATTTATGGGGTTATTGAAGTTTTCTAATCTATCCAAAGCGATTTCTACGTTGCCAGCATTAGACAAAAACATGCCCAGAGGGTATTGTTTAGAATCATCAAAAGCTCCCACGCCTTGTATTACGTATCGTTGATCATTAATCATCCAATTTAAATCGTCTGGATAGTTATCCATATTTAGAGCATCATAGCCATAGTCAACACCGTCTGATGCGGCATTGTCAGGAGTAAAACCTAATAATAAATGCCTGACGTAGCCATTAGGCATAGTAAAATCTATGCGGACTAATTGGGGTTGATTAAAAGCTACAGTGGATTCTGTGGTATTAGCAGCTGCTGGTGTTAGGCCTAAAAATAGCGCGCAAAACACCCATGTGTATAAGTAGGTTAATGTATTCATTTGCGTTGGGGTTTAAATGAATGTTAGTATGATTTGGGATGGCTAATATAGAATTATTTTTTAAAAACATCTATGAAATGCTAAATTATTCGTTGAAATGCATTTTTATATCATTTGGGATGCGATTTTACGAGCTTTTAATTTCGAACAATTTTTAGTTGAATTACTTTTATAATTTCCAAAGGGTATCCATAGGGCAACTATGGGAAAATCTTTCACGAACTATTTTAATAACAATTTAATTTACTTATATCCATACATTAGCTATATACTAGCCATATACTATTATAACCGTAAAATAGGGGAATAAAAAACGACCTCTCAAAATTCATTGAGAGGTCGTTAATATTAAAAGTTATTAATCTTTTACTGCATTTTAACAATCACCTTTTTATTGATGGTTTGATTATCTGTAGTCTGCACCTTAATAATGTAGTTTCCTTCAGATAACTGTCTGACAGGAATTTTACATTCTTGAGATAATGGTGCATTGGTACTATTCCAAGACTTAATTGTTTGTCCTAGCATGTTAACCAGGTACACTTGTTTGATGTCCATACTATAAGGAACCTTAATGTAAATTTGATTGGTATTATTCAAGTAGTTCACAATGACATTAGGAAACTCATCCGTTTCTGTACTTAATACATTATCCTCTTGGAATACAATATAGAAACGCCCTTCATGTGTTCCAGCATCCAGATTTGTTTGGTATGGCGTCACATTGATACGTGTATAGGTTCCTAAAAGCGCATCATAAACAAATACATCAGGATCTTCGTCAAAATTCTCTAAATCGGTAAGTGCTATTTCTGCATTACCTGTCATACCCATATCTATTGTAATAGGGTACATGTTTTCGTCGTTGAATTCACCGACTCCTTGGATGATGTATTTGCCATCTTCAATTTGGAAAGACATGTCGCTTGGGAAGTAATCTGTGTTTAAGGCATCGTAACCGTAGTCAACAGCTTCACTAGCTTCATTGTTTGGTGTGAAACCTAAAGCTAAGTGTCTTACTGCCCCTTCAGGTGAAGAGAAATCTAGACGAATCAGTTTAAATAGATTGTCGTTTTCTACTCCAGTATTTGCCTCTCCATTAGATTCATTTCTAAAGAACACGGATGTATTTGCTTCAGATTCTTTTTTGAAAGCGCGCTGTGCGTTGTTAAATAGAATATTTCCGCCATCAGAATCTCCAGTTACATAAAACCCTTGAGCAACGGACACATAACGTTGTGGAATTTTGCCTACCATGCCAACACTACCTATTCCAGTAGGAGGTGATGTGGCTGCAACACCGCTTAACAGATTTCTTACTGCATAACCACCTTCATAATCAATAGTTATGTGGGAATTATTTGTTTTAGAATGTTCCCAGAAATATAAAGCACCAGTAATACTACCTGCGTTATCATTTATAAATTGTGTGGCATCAATAGCTGATGGATAAGGGTTACCAACTAGGGCTTCATTTCCACCCGTAACAGGTGTTGTTATGGTACCGTTGTTAGGTTTTCCTACAAATGTATAGTTCTGTAGATCATTAATAGGATGACCAACACCACTACCTTTCATGGTAAACCCTAAACCAACAGGAACATCATAATTGGTATCTATGTCATTCCAAGCGGCATAGGAATCTGCTGGGTAGTTTTCATATAAATACAACCAACGACTACTTAAAGTAACAGGATTTGTGCTTCCTGTTGCACTAGGACCTGGCACCCAATTTACAGGATTTGTACCATCGTATAATACGTTTCCAATTTTAAAGGTTGCACCATCTGTACTTACTGGCGATGTCCAATAATTATAGTTAAATAGATTTGTTGTTCCCTGTTGGTCACGATGTAAAGATCCTGTTCCCGTGTAATCAACAATACTTCCCGTAGGTTGTAGGAGTTGCGATTCACCTTCTAAATTTAAAACACCATCAATTCTTAAATAGGAATTCACTTGCAAACTTTGTTCATTTGAAATGGTAACTATATTTGCATCTACAAGTAACCCAAGAACTGTTGTTGCTCGGTTTCCAGAATCCACATTATGAGCAGTTCTTACTATGTTCCAAGTAACTGCATTGGTGTTAGGAATCATTTGTACGTTTCCATGTAACCACGTACTTGCTGAATTCCAATTTCCATTTTGAGTGCTTATGTAAGGTAATGGCGCTGACTCCTCTTGAAGGGTTGTCATGTTTCTTAATCGCCCATTTGTTCCCACATCTGCTACCAAATTACCTCCTGAAATATCAGCAGTACCTTGATTCATTTGGTAATACGCTGTTAAGTTACTCCAGGTTATTCCAGAAACATCTAAAGGAACTGTTAATCCATTTACTGAACCACTATTGTTTCCAATTTCTTGGTTCATCATTTGGCGAATTTGAGCAGCACTTAAGTTGGTATTCCAGATACGTAATTCATCCATCCAACCTGAATAATAATTAGTTGGTGTATTATTAGGTCTAGCCATAGCTCCTAATAGTGTATTATAATTATTAGCTGTAGGAATAGGACCAGTTCTCGTGTTTCTATCTATACCGTCAACATACAATTTGTACTGTGTACCATTATATGTTACAGCAATATGATACCAACGGCTTGCCGTTATTCCATTCGCCGTGATACTCGATCCATTGGCATTAAATGAAACTGTTCCGTTTACTAAGCGTAAGTCATAACCAGTTGATAGGTTACCAGCATCTCTTTTAGAAATAATAGTTTTAACACTGCTAGATATAATATTTGGCTTAATCCAAGCTTCAAAACTAAATGAACCTGATAGATTATAGGTGTTACCAAAGTTAACCGAATCGTCTGTTCCGTCAAAATCAATATAATCACCACAACTTGGGAAATTAACAGCCACCGTAGCCGAATCATCAGCACAAGGCGCTGCATTATCTAAAGTCCAAGTTAATGTATAGTTTACACCACTTTCGCCTGTGAAGGTTGCATTAGGATCATTTGCATTAGAGAATGAATACGTACTTGTTGCAGGAATTGAAACCGCAGACCATTGTCCAGAACCATTAGCAGATAGCTGAATGGTTGTATCACTACATGAGCCAATAGTTGTAAGGTTACTTGCCGTTGCAGAAACAAAAGGAACTATTGTAATCACCATAGCGTCCGAAGCCGAATTACATGGTCCAACACCGTCTGGATCATTCGTGGTATAGGTTAATGTTACGGTACCGCTTGTTTCACCAACACCTAATGTGTACGTTGTATTAGGTGAATTCGCATCAGCGAATGTACCCGAACCACCAGACCAGGAACCAGCCGTATTGGCGACAGCAACTAAATTTACCGTGGCATTAATAGAACATGTTGTGATGTCTAATCCAGCATTAACTGAAGCTGCTTGATTAATAGTTACCAGCATAGAATCTGAAACAATACCACAAACACCAGCAGGATTGTTGGTTGTATAGGTAAGAATTACGGAGCCTGCCGTAATATCTGCAGCACTAGGGGTATATACAGAACCCGAAAATGTTCCTGTACCATTAGACCCCCAAGTTGCCGATGACGCACTTCCGCCAAAGGAACCGACCAAAGTTACCGTTTCATTCGAGCAAATCGTTTGATCTGGACCAGCATGAACTGTTGCTGCCGGATTAACGGTTATTATAACCGTATCCATATCTGGACCACATGGACCAGCAGGATCATTTGAAGTTAATGTTAAAGTAACAGTACCTGTTGAAATACTCGGTGTATAAGTGGCATTTAAGTCATTCGGATTGGAGAAACTTCCACTAGGAGCACTCCAAGTGGCAGACGTTGCTGTACCACCGATACTTCCGTTTAATGTTACTGTTTCTGTACTACAGATTGTTCGGTTTACACCGGCGTCAACCGTTGGTAGTTGATTAATGGTTACCACCATACTGTCACTCATAGCCGGACAAATACCATCACTAGGTGTGTTGGTGTATGTTAAAGTTACCGAACCATTGAAAATATCAGCAGGACTTGGTGTGTATGTACTGCCTGAAATGGTTCCCATACTTCCAGAAGAAGACCAAGAACCAACGGCATTGGAACCGCCTATGGTTGCACTTGCTAAACTTACGGTTTCACCCTCACAAATAGTCACATCGGCAGGTGCTGATACGGTTGCTGGTTGGTTTATAATAACACTTTCTGTAAGTGGATTGACACAGCCAAGACCATTGCTATTAGGTGGATTGGTATATTGAATACCTAATAAAGTATAGGTTCCAGCACCAAGATTTGGAAATGTTATTGTACCACTTGCGTCTAATGGAAAAGTAGTTGTATTTGTTCCATCTGTATAGGTAACAGTTGTGTTCGGTGTTCCTGTAACCACAACATCATCACCTTGACATATGGTAGCTGCGTTGGTAATCGTAGCTGTTGGACTTTCCAGAACATACACTTGCATCGTATTCACAATAGGGTCACAAAATGGATTCCAAACATTATTTGATATCAAACTAATGGTAATAACATCGCCAGCTTCTGCACCAGGAGGCAGTGCGTATGTGCTTGTTTCAGAATATAAAGGTCTTGGAGGCGGATCTACCCATGTACCTATGCAAGTTCCCCAGATAAACCATCCATCACAATAACGAGGTGGATCATAGGTTCCTACAGTAGAAAAGCTTCCGCCAGCTCCATTATCAGACCATTCCCACTCGTAGGCTTGTATGCCTCCCACATTTCCATCCATGGAGACAGTTGTTGTTCCTTCGCACACGTAAATATCTGGACCTGCGTCAATAGGGTTAGAGGAGTAGCTAATCAATACTCCCAACAAACGAGGTGAGGAAGTGCCACAGGCGTTACTTGCGGTAACCGTAATATTTTGGAAAAATGTTGCTGTTCCTGTGATGTCTACTTCTATTTGATTGGTACCCTGCCCGTTTACTATAGTCATGGAACCAGGAACGGTCCAATTGTAAGATTCTACATTGGGATCATCAGCAACATAATAAATAGCTGTACTTATAGGACATCCAAATGAACTAGGCCCATTGATGCTTTCTGGTCTTGAAGGTGTACCAGAATAGACCGTTATAGTACCCGTGGCGGTAACCGTATTACAAGAATTAATTGCGGTAATTGTGTATGGAAAAACACCGCTAACTGCATTATTTGGGTTTCCATTAATTCTTAATCTTCCTAGACCGGCATTAAAAGTATAATTTACACCGTTTGGTAGACCGGTTACGGTAAAAGATGTATGATTTGAAATATTAAAATCAATATTCTCAACAGTTCCAATTGGATTTCCACCTGTGCGACAAACACTTTGATCGGCACTTGCTGAAAGTAAGGTTATGGAAGCATTTGGATTAACGGTTACAGTAATAATATCATTATTTTCACAACCATTTACATCAGTTCCTATGACTGTGTAAGTATGAACTCCAACTGATGGTGTAAGAGGTACACCGTTTACAACGCCGTTGTCCCACGTATAAGTTGAAGCACCACTCCCCGTTAAGGTTAAGTTATCACCCTCACAAATAGTAATATTGGTAGAACTTCCATTTGCTTGTGCCGTTACTGTAGGTAACGGATTAACCGTCATCGTTATACTTTCTGTTGCTGGAATTGGCGTAGCACAAGTAAGACTTGAGCTGACTTCCACAGAAACCACATCACCCGTTGAAATCGTTGTCGAGGTGAACGCATTCGTATTGGAGCCTACTGGAGAACCATTTACATACCATTGGTATGCTGGTGTAGCACCTCCATTTGTTAAACCTGTTACAAAAAACGTTAGGTTTTCACCTGTACAGGCTGGGTTAGCAGATGTGTTTAAGGTGAAAGAAACGGGTAATAACGGATTAACAGTCATTGTAATACTATTACTTGTTGTAACGGTGTTACAAGGTCCCGATGTAATTTCAACATATACATCATCACCATTAGTTAAAGATGTAGTTGTATAGCTAGCATTATTATTTCCAACAGAACTTCCACCCACAAACCATTCATAATTGGGGCTTGCACCTAAATTAGAACTTGTTGCTGTAAAAGTTACAGCTGTTCCACTACAAATTGGTGATCCTGGCGACGAAGATATACTAGCAGTTGCTCCCTGTACAGGATCTAAAACTGTTACTACGGCATTACAAGTTGATACGTTTCCAGCAGCATCAGTCACTGTTAATATTACATTATTGGTACCGACATTTGCACAAGTAAATGTTGTTTGAGAAGCATTCAGTGTTACTGTCGAGCAATTATCAACAGAGCCACCATCTATATCAGAAGCCAAGATACTTGCATTTCCAGAAGCATCTAAAGGGATTGAAATAGACTGACAGATAGCCGTTGGTGCCTCATTATCTTGAACAACGACATCAAAATTACAGGTCGAAGATAGTCCGTTTCCATCGTTTGCAATAACATCTACTGTGGTTGTTCCAACAGGGAATGCATAAGGGAACGTTATAGGAGATCCTCCCACTTCATAAGAAATTAATGGGGCGGCGCTACAATTATCGGAAGCTGTAGCATTAAATGTCAATGTTGCATTACATTGCCCAGCATCTGTATTGTAAAAAGCATTAGGCGTTGGACAAGAGATAACTGGAGGTGTCACATCCTGAACTGTAACTTGTTGCGTACAGGTTGTGGTTAATCCAGCAGAATCTTCTACGGTCCATGTAATGGTATGAATTCCAATAGGCAACGGTAATTGTCCAGCTAAATCATTAGATACAGAAGCAATTCCACAATTATCATTCGTGGTTGGTGTCCCTAAATTTACGGTTGTCGCTTCACAATTTGTATCTGCATTGACAATTATATCTGAAGGACACGTTATCGTAGGGTTTTCAGCATCCGTTACGGTTACGGTAAATGAGCAGATTGCGGTATTACCATTACCATCGTCAGCTGTAAATTCAATTGTCGTGGTTCCAATAGGAAACACATCACCAGATGTTAAACCTGTCGAATCTGTTTGCGTTATTGTAACGGTTCCGCAGGTATCACTAGCTGTTGGCATTGGATAAGTGGCAATAGCACCACAAGCACCCAGGTCATTATTTAATGAGACGCTAGGCGGACAGGTGTTAAAAATTGGAGCTACCGTGTCATTAATAACAACATTTTGCGTTTGCGTAGATGCATTACTATTCACATCTGTATAAGTCCACGTAACAACAGTTGTTCCCTGCGTTGTTATCGGTAAAGAAGCATCGTTAGTAACGGTAACAGTTCCACCACAATTATCAGTTGCCGATGGCGCTGTTAGAGTTGTTACTTCACATTGTGCAATTACATCAGCAAGCGAAGCAGCATCAGCAACAGGAGCTGTATTATCGGTGATTATGACATTTTGCGTTTGCGTAGATGCATTACTATTCACATCTGTATAAGTCCACGTAACAACAGTTGTTCCCTGCGTTGTTATCGGTAAAGTTGCATCGTTAGTAACGGTAACAGTTCCACCACAATTATCAGTAGCAGTAGGAGCAGTTAAGGATGTAAC
>NZ_VSKL01000008.1 GCF_008086165.1 Algorimicrobium algoritergicola
ATAATAATCAGAAAGTCAAAAGTGCATACGTTTTTGCATACGATTTCAAAATAAAACAGCTCGCAAGCCCAGTGTTTGTGTTGCTGATGTAGCTTAAAACGGGCTCATAACCCGAAGGTCACTGGTTCGAGTCCAGTTCCCGCTACTAGGCTTAGGCTAATTAAATCAAAGGGTTGTGTATTCACAACCCTTTTTTTTATGACTTCAGCTTTAAGTTTTATATTGCAGGTACATGATTCAGTACATGATTTCCCTATGGAACCCAACTACAACTAACCTGATTACACGGGCGGAGTGGATATAAACCACCGCTTTTAAAAAATCTTGGCATGTCTATTATTCCTATCCAAATCCTGAAACCGGCATGCTCGAACGGATGAAAAATGTCTATGAAATTGCCAATAGATATAAAACAAAGAAGATCGACTTGCATTAGGGGATGTTATGGAATGAAACGGCAACTTACCATGAACTCGATATCCAAAGCGTATTGAACACAATCTTACATGAAAATGAATTGATTGGCCGAAGGGTGAGTAACGATTGGTTTCATCAAAAAAAACTGATAGTAATATAATTAAAAAGAGCCTTTGCGTTATTATAACAAAGGCTCTTTTTCTTGTTTTTGAAGGTTAAATATTTTCAACCGTTAAAATTTCTAATTTTCTTTCACCATCTTTAAAAGGCCAATTTATTATATCGCCTACCTGTCTGCCAACCGTGGCAACGGCAACATCACATAAAATAGATAATTTTCCTTTTTTATTGTTTGTTTTAGTGGTGGCCACAAACATATATTCTTTTTCATTGTTATCCGTGTAATCTTTAATTTTTACACGTCGGTTTACTGTAACAACATCATTTGGTAAGTCTCGCCTAAGTACTTGTTTGGCCTCTCTTAATTCTTGAAGTAATAATTCTTCTTCTTGTTTGGTTACTTTTTTTCTTCGGATATGATCTTTAATCATATCGTATATTCCGGTTGTTAAAATTACATTTTTTGACATAATATTTGTTTTTTTTGAATTTCCTTCTAAATACTATATTGTTGTGACTCAATCATTCAAAATAGTGCGCCGTATACCGAGCTCCTATTATGAGTGCTAATAGTCGTGTTATGAAGAAAAAAGATTAAATTTAAAAATAATAAAGAGTAGCCCTGTTCTTGAGTCGTAACAGGGATTAATTAATAAACTCTTTTGAATTTTTTAAAAAAATATCGTCATGTAAGTAAGACAATGACAGCGCAAACCCTAAAAGGCTTTTTTTTGTATATAGAAAGTACATGGCTGCCATCTGTTTAAGAATTAATGAGTTACAAAGATATTCATTATATTCAACATTAACAATATTAAAGCCTCTAAAGTGTATAATAAACAATTGTTCTGCAGATTTCCTCCAATTAACTCACCTACACTATGTTTTTAAATTCGCATGGTTGTTTAAATCCACGTGATTTATTAAATATTCCGAAAACCATTTTAAATCGTTCAGAACATATTTTTCATTTTCATCGTCAAATCCGAGAATTTGATGTTTTCTTTCTTTTTTGTCAATTAAGTATAGATTTCCTTCATACGTTTCTTCGTCAATTTGTTCAGCAGTGTATTCAAAATCTAGTATATTTTTTGAATCAAAAATATATTCGCCAAAATCGTTTTTTACTTTAATTACTTTGTGGTCAAATAGTATGAAGTTGTTATTTAATTGTTTTTTGGTTCGTGTTCTTGAATAGTTATAAAATCCTGTTCCGAACAAAAATATAATGGCAGCAATTATTTTTCCGCGATATTCAGCGTTGTTTACAAGCATGAAAATAGAAATTCCGAGAGCTGCAATTATGGGAAGTATGACTAGTCCGATAAGCGTTCCGTAATCCGTTTTCGACTTCCCAATAATTATTTTACCGTTGTCATTTGAATAAGAAATTTTGTGCCTTTTCAATTTAGATTCTAAAACTGAAGTATTCATTTATTGTTGTTGGTTAAATTTGGCCTATGTTTTATTTTAGCTTGCAGGTAACGGCCTTGTGTGCGATTGTGGCGTGTTTGATCAACTAATTTAGGGGATAAATAAGGAATAGAATATTCTGAAGAAACATCTGTAATCAGGCAATAACTAGCAATTAATTATGAGCGAAGTTATCAATAATTTTTTGCATTGTTTTATTCATTTAATGCGAAACTATCTTCAGCCCAATAATTGAAGCAATTAATGTGGTCATGAAAAATAGTCGCCACAATGTTGCTGGTTCTTTAAAGATGTATATTCCAACCATAACCGTTCCTACAGCACCAATGCCTGTCCAAACAGCATAGGCTGTTCCAATGGGCAATTGTTGTGTTACTTTTATAAGAAGTAACATACTAATTACCAAACAAACCAGGAAACCAAGATACCAATAGGTCGATTCAATTCCTGTTGCTTCTTTTGCTTTTCCAAGACAAGCGGCAAAAGCAACTTCAAAAAGTCCAGCAATTATTAATAGTATCCAGTTCATTAATTCTTTATTTCGAAAATGCATTTAAAATTTCCATTGCTTTTTCTGTGTCTTTTTTATCTACAAATATATGATCGTGATAATAAGCAGCAACAACATTACAGCTGATTCCATGTTCGGTTAAAGCCTTTGAAAATGCGGCTGTTAAACCAACAGCTTCTAAAGAAGAATGTACGGTAAGCGTAATCCAAGACGCAATAAACGAATAGTCTAAATTGAGTTGGTCTGCGATTTCCTTTTTGGTTATAAGAGTAATGCTTTCTGCTTCTTTAAAAGTCATGATGATTTGACTCAAGTTTATTTCATCCAAATTATCTGTTTTACAAAAGACAAATTCACCAACATTGTGTTTCGGTTTCATTGATTTTAAAAGCGTTTCTAAATTTTTTTCTCCACTCATTTATTTTAAGTTTTTAGTTCGTTTTTGTAACTCCTTTAAGGTAGCCTTTCCAACACTTTGAGCAGACTGTGGGTTTTGACCTGTTACTAATCTTTGGTCGCTAACCACATGTGTAGTGAAAGGTGCAGACTTTTCGAAAATAGCACCACGTTCCGTTAATTGATCTTCTAATAAAAATGGAACGACCTCCTGAAGTTTAACTTTAATCTCCTCTTCATTTGTGAAGGCATTTACTTTTTTACCATCTACAAGATACTTTCCGTTGCTTAGTTTAATATTTACAAGGCCAGCTGGTCCGTGACATACGGCACTTACTACACCGTTGTTTTCATATATTTTAGCTGCTATTTCAGCAATTTCTTTGTTGTCTGCAAAATCCCACATGGCTCCATGACCTCCAGCATAATGAATGGCTACATAATCTTCTGGATTTACGTCGCTAGGTTTTTTTGTGTTTTCAATTTTGTTACGATAAGTGTCATTATCCCAAAATTTCTTATTAATAGAGTCATTCATATCAAATGCGTCTACCGGTGCTTTTCCTCCTTTTGGACTTATAAAATCTATTTCGTAACCAGCAGCATGCAATACATCCCAAGGATGCGAAACTTCGCCTAAATAGTAGCCCGTTTTCTCTCCTGTATTTCCTTTTTCACTATGGCTTGTAACTACAAACAATATCTTTTTTAAGGCTTTCGTTTCTGTTTTCTCTTCTACTATTACTGAAGTTTTATCTGGATTGTTTTTATTATTGCAGCCTATAAGTAGAACCATGAATAAGGATAGAAAAAGAAGCGTTTTAGTTTTTATCGTATTTGACATATCTAAATTTATTTTAAAATGAATTTTTAATGATTCCCGGTTTTAGACAGGTAAAAACAATTTTACCCCTTCCCATATAGAATCTTATTTCAAGACAAAAGTCTTAAACATTCTGAAGAATCCATTTAACAAATGATAAAAACGACATTTATTTTATATTAGCCCTAATTCTACTTAAACTAACTTGGGTAATGCCTAAATAGGATGCTATGTAAGATAATTGAACCCGTTGTATAATGCTGGGATAATTTTTAAGTAGTGCTAAATACCGTTCAGTTGCGGTATTAAATTGTAAAGAAATAAGTCGCTCTTCGGATTTAATAAGTTCTAATTCTGAAAATTTACGCCCCCAATTTGCAATTTGAATGTCTTCTGAAAATAGTTTTTGAAGTTGTTCTATTTTTAATTCGTAGAGCTCGCAATCTTCCAATAATTCTACATCTTCGTAGCCTTTTTGATTGTTAACATAGCTTTGCATTGAAACAATAGGATCGCCTTCTGTGCCAAACCAAAACGTAATTTGATTATCATCTGAATAAGCATATGCTCTTGCTATTCCTTTTTTGATGAAATATATACTTGTTTCAATTTTGTTTGCTTGAAATAAAATATGCCCTTTGGGAAAGGTAGTTTCAATTATTGACGCCTTTATTACGTTTTTGGATTTTGCTGTTAGCGGATATATGTTATCTATAATTTGGTTTAATTCCATGCAGTTGTTTGTATCCAAATTTTGCTATTTCAGTTTTATTAAATACTACTATAATTCTAAAAACACCAGTTGAATCATTTTGTTATAAAAGTAGTGTTTAATTTTAGAGTTTGCGTGTTAATTGCTATCAACCTTACACCAAGTACTGTGCTAAACGTAGTGTTATGCCACGTTATTTTTAGGCTTTTACTAATTCAGCTAGATATTTTTTCGTGTATATTTCTCCAAAATTGTCAATGAGAATTGCAAAGGATAAATGTAAATTAAGTGCTATGGAAATTCCAAAAAGTACGGACTTTGGATTGAAAAATGACATTCCTAAGATAAGTACTACAATCAGAATACCATAAGTCAATTTTAGCCAAAAGAAGGCTTTTAATGCCTTTTTGGTAGCTATTTGCTCGTCTTTAAAAATTTTGATTTCATTGGTTTAAAATTTCGAATTCGTACCATCAATTTTTTGTCGGTATTTAAGATATGTAGGGAACGTAATTATCAGTTCCAAAATACCTATTACAATCATAGTAATTGGAACGTTTTTTAATTTAAAAAAAACAAAAAAAGTAAGCTAACAACCACTGAAATAACACCAATTATTCCTGTGAATAGATATAATGTTTTTTCGCTATTCAAAAATTCGTATATCCAATTTATAGTTGTTAGTCTACTTTCTATTCAATCTTATTTGCTATTAATAAAGGTCTTCAATACATAGTATTGCTGTTTACGGAAGCTTTTGGGATTTGTTGGATACTATCCCAGTGTTCCACTATTTTTCCCTCATTTGAAAATCGAAAAAAGTCCATTGTAATATATTCATCATTATCCGGCCAAACCTGATGTGTATGAAGAGCTACCAAATCACCTTCGGCAACACTTCTAACAAACTCAATCGATTTTACGGGAAACTCTTTTTGCATTCTTTTAAAGTACTCTATAAACGGTTGAGGACCATTCTCAACCATAGGATTGTGCTGTATATATTCGTCACCAACATACATTTCTACAGCCTTTATTGGATTTCCTTCGTAGGAAATTTTATAAAAGGCAATAGCGTTTTTTTTATTTTGCTCTAAATCCATATTTAGTCGGTTTTCTTGCCTTTTTAGTTAGTCTATTATTTCCAAGTAACAATATCGCTAATATCTCTTCGGGATTTTGCATGAGGTGGATTTTCTTTTCTATAACCGAAAGCAACCATAAACGATAAACCGTACTTGTCTGTATCTATCCCAAATTTTTCTCGTAATAAGGCTTCTGCTTTTTCTTGATGAAATCCTTCAATTGGGCAACTATCTATACCGTTTAATGCTGCAGAAGTCATCATGTTACCTAATGCAATATAAGTTTGTTTTGAAGCCCAATCAAACAATTTTTTATCCGTATCTAAATCAAAATCACGCTCTTGAAATTCTCGATAGAACTTTGTGTACATGTCAATTGCTTCCTTTGGGAGTTGTTTTACATCTTTCATTATATGCATAATATAATCGGCATCCCATTTTGTCATTGGCGCTTTCATACTTAATCCTAAAATAAAATGACTTGCCGTATCTAGTTTTACAGGTGCTCCCCAAGCTACAGGTTTCAATAGTTCGCGTAGTTCTAGATTTTGAACTACAACAAAATGCCAAGGTTCAAATCCAAATGAACTTGGTGATAAGTTGGCGGTTTGTAGAATGAAATTTATATCAGCATCAGATAATTTTTTTGTTGAATCAAATTCCTTTGTTGCATGTCTAAATTGAAACGCATTTATAATGTCTTTTTTTAAAATATTGGGTGTATTCATTTTGAAATTTTTTATTACTATAATTTTTATAGTTGCAAAAGTAAGTATAGTATTTTACCTTTGCAATAACGGTCAAAAAGGATAGTATAATTTTATCAAGCACTATGTATAAATTTAAAGGAAAAGAATACCCTTGTTGCGCGAGTTTAACAATGGGAATGATAGGTGGTAAATGGAAAACTGTAATCTTGTTTCATTTAAGGGAAGGTGCATTACGCTACAACGAGTTAAGAAAAGAAATGCCGACTGTTACTGAAAGAACTTTAAGTTTGCAATTAAAGACTTTGGAAGAAGATGGGATAATAAAAAGAACGGTTTTCACGTCTAAACCACCACTAAAAGTGGAATATGCGCTAACTGATTTTGGAAAAACATTAATTCCAGTAATAATGTCTATTGCAGAATGGGGCGTTTTAGCCGTTGAAAATTATTCAGAGTAAGCATTTATTCAGGTGCATAACGCTTATTTTTTAACTCTATGAATGGGGTTTGGCTCAATGTAGCCTAACAGCTTGTTATTAGGTGGTTTGGTAACTCCCAACCGAGTATAAAATCTGTGAGCTCTAATGGTTTTGGTTTGTAGGTAAGAGAGAATAAACTACTAATTATACATAGTACTTTGGTGGCTGTAAGTTTCTTTAATCGTCAAGTTCATCTCTTATTATTTGATTTTTGTTTTTCCGTTGCTTTTTAATTCGTTCAGATTTCAATTTCGCGGAATCTGAATTTTTATCAGATTTGAAGTGAATGCTTCCTTCTGAAAAAAAAGAACCTTGTTTAATCATTAATCCGTTATAAGGGCAATCCTCATGTCCGCAGTTGTGCTTTGAGTAATCTCCAAAATTTCTATGCTTAATTTTCTTTTCGGACAATATCTTTTCTTGATTAGCTCTAATATCATCCCAAATTTGTCTTTCGTCTGCAACAGTCATTTCAATTCCTAATGTTGTTAGATCAAAATATGTTTTTGGGTCTTTTAGTTGATAGAAATTGAATGTTTTATGAAACATAGCATTTGCATAATCTCTTATTTCAATTCGGTCACGCAATTCAAGCGTTTCATTTTCACAAATCGAACGGTACATTCCTAAAGTATTGAAATCTGTATATTTTTTATGATTATCTATCAAGTGAAAATAGTCACTTTTACTTATTTGATTAAATTTCTTTCCGATTTTCATTTTTTTTAGCTTGCAGGAAATGTGTTCGTATAAGGTTAGTTGCGTGTTTAAGCGCTTAAGTTAGCAAAAACATACCGAATAGCAAATCCGCGAGCATAGACGTTTCGGGGTTTGTAAGCAAGCTGGAACTAGCCATTAATTATAAACTTTGTTTGCAAATCGCTTTTATTTAATAGTAAATTATAGTTTCTGAGTTCGGAAAGGTAAATTTCGTGTTTCCCGGATAAAAATGATCCATAGTGGGCAAGGTTTTGAGTTTTCTTACTATTTCTTTTTTCTCAATTTTGGAACCTTTATTTTCACAATCGCTTGTTTCTTGTTCATAATGAATCTTACCGTTTGATAGGTTATAATCAAAATTATAGAAATTATCACAGGATGAACCAAAATTTACAGTTACGCCTATTAATTGAAAATAATCACTTTGATACCTAAACCTATGCGTATAATGCCATTTTTGACGAGCGCCTCCTGTATGATTAATTACAATACAATTTCTAACAATGGAGATTCCTTCAAAAGGATCGCCCATCATTCCTCCGTGCTGACTCGGTAATATGGCACCAACAGATTTTTTCCACAACTCCCATTTGTCATGATTCTTTTTGTAAATGTATAATTGCCTTTCCGTCCCCATATCGGTTTCTTTTTCGGTATCGTAAACTATAACTTTTTCAAAAACGCCGTCGTTATCTAAATCCCCTTCTTTTTCGGCAAGAATTTTAAAGTGTTTTGGTGTTTGAATTATTTCTGTTTTTGTGTTTTCCTGACTGTTACAAAGCATAAATGAAAAAAGAAATAGAACTAAAAAACATGTAGATGTAGGTTTTTTCATATTATTAGCAACGGTTTTGTGTATGATTAATGCGTATATGCTTCAGCGGATTTTTGGAACGAAAATGAAAAGAAAGCAAACACGCACTTCTCTTTAATTTAACACTAAACTACACATTTTTTATGCACAGTTGGTATTATTTGTTCATTCGGCTTTGGCTCCTATAAATATCGTTTTTACTTTATCATTTTCTAATTCGAAAATAACTCCTCCATAAATAGAACCAACTATAATTACGTTCTCACTAGAATATTCATCGTTTATATCTGCTCCATATTTTTCTAAAACAAAATCTCTACTTGAATTAATGCGAACCATTTTTACAGTTTTCATTTGACTTAATTTACTGTTGGTAATCATTAAAACTTTTTTATTTCCACCTTTGTTTTCAGAATCCATTTGAAGTGTGATTCCTTTAGAATTATAATTCCATTTTTCTACATATGTTCCAATTGCTCCCCAAAATTCTTCTGGACTTTTTTCATCTGGTTGGCCCAATTTATTTATAACATCAGATTGATTTAGTCCTAATTTTAACCATCCATCCATTATGTCATAAAGAAAATCCTGGTCTTTTACAATAAATGAGTCACAATCAAAATCAGTTTTCATTTTTGTCACACCGCTTGAATTATATAACTGAACAATTAATTCATTTTTAATTTTCACAATGGAATCTCCGACCTTAATAAGTTTATAATTTGTTGAATCGGATAAAAATACATCACTAATTTCAAGAATTCCATTACTGTTTTCGATACTTATTACTCCAGAATTGTTAAGTGTTTGATCGATGTGTTTGGCAATAATTTTGCCATGCCATTCATCATTTTTAAAATTCACTAAATATTTACATCCATTTTGATCTTTAACACCTGACGTTTGATTACAAGCGCTAATTAAAAAAAGAAGTAGCAAAACTAAAATTGAATCTAAATTAAATTTGTAATGGAATTTCTGCATAAATTTCATTTACTGCTAACGGTTTCGTTTATGATTAGTTGCGTGTGTAAGGATCTAATTTAGTGAACAAAAACTAACCAGAGAAAATTCCGATGTTACAAACACGCATCGACCTGTGATTTAGCACTAAACCGCAATTATTTTTATACGGCTTAAGTTAGCATTTTATTCAAATTCTATTGCTATTAAATTCCGATTATTTCTCTTAAATGTTAAAACCATTTTCAAAGCAATTTTTTCTCTCACTTGAACAATGTTAACTTTAATTACTTGACCAAAATTATTGGTATCTAAAAGGTCAAAGCCTTGAAATTGAGATTGTTTTATAATTCCGTATTCATTTTCTAAATTGTTGAATAATTCAGTTAAATCACTTATTTCTAATTCAATAGTTTTATCAAATATCCCTAATAAAATTTCATATTTTTTATTTTCTAATAATTCAGATATCTGATTTATTTTCGGCATTAGTTTTTCAATTTTCGCTATTTCTTTGTCGGAATAGGAATATTCAGAACTTGTTCCATTTTCCAGATTTATTTTAACTCTAACTTGATTATAGTTACTTTTTTCGTCCTCTAAACTTGAATGAAATAAATAGGCAATATTTCCAGCGTGTGGGTTTAAATTTCCCGCATTTTTATTAAGTAACGGACTTTTACTCATTTCAAGCTCGAAATAAGTTATTGTTTCTACGTTTTTAGTTTCAAATCCTTTATGTCTTAAACACTCTCCATCGTAAAAATTCAAAACTTGTTGGACTGAATTAACTTCTTTGTCAGATACTCCAATATCTTTTTTACAAGAAGTTACTATTAATGTTAAAATCAGGAATGATAAAATTTTGTTCATCAGTTTGTTTATATGTGATACAACGTGTTTTATAGTAGTTTTTATAACTGATAGCCGTTTATTAGGTCAGGATATAGTACGTTTTATGTTAGCGTTATCATGTAAAGATAATTTTCTTAAGGCAGTATCCAAAAGGCTGCTTATTTGCGGTAAGCCTTTTCTAGTTGCTTCTAATAAATCCATGCAATTAGTGATTTATTCTAAATGAAGTCTATTAAATAGCTCATTTATCTTTTTGTATATAATATCATGAACTAATTGTATGTTTGATTCCAAAGTATATCATATAACTAGTGTAAATTTTAATACAACAGGAAATGAATAAAACTTATAATATGATGTGATTGGTTTGATTAAGAAAGGAAGATAATTGTCGTAATTTAGGCGTCACGTTTCAATTTGATAAAATGATTTAAGTAACGATTAGCAAGAAACTAATTATGATAGAATTTTTAGAAACATATAAACAGAATATTATTTACGGGACAATAGTTATTGTTGCAATTATAGTGTTACGAATGCTGACAACTAAATTGCATCATTGGTTGGCTAGAGAGAAACAGCGAAAATTTCCTGGAGAACAATCAACATCGTTGCGGTTATTGAAGCGTATTCTTAATACGTTATGGGTTGTTTTAGGATTAATAGCCTTGAGTTACCTGGTGTTAGATGAAAGTCGACATAATGCACTTACAGACGATTTTAAAATAGTTCTCTACATAGGTGTTGTTTTGGCACTTACCATAATTGCGGCTTCAACAGCAAATATGTGGTTTAAATATGATATCCAAAAAAAGATTGAAAACGAACATGATCCAACCAGTTTTAAATTTTTAAGATACGTTGTTCTTGTTGTTATTTATTTTGTTGGAATTCTTCTTTGTCTTTTAGCCTTTCCTTCGCTTAAAGGTGTTGCACAAACGGCTTTGGGTGGAGCAGGAGTATTAGCGCTTATAGCAGGTCTTGCAGCACAAGAAGCCTTGGCAAATGTTATTGGGGGTTTGTTTATTATTACTTTTAAGCCCTTTAGAATTGGCGATCTTATCAAGGTTACAGATGCTATGGTGGGTAGAGTTACAGATATTACATTACGGCATACAGTCATTCGTAATTTTGAAAATAAGATGATTGTTATTCCAAACTCCATAATAAATAAGGAAAAGCTGATTAATTATGATATGGGCGAACTCAAATGTTGTGAACGTATTGAAATTGGAATATCCTATGATAGTGATATTGATTTGGCCAAAAAAATTATGCAGGAGGAATGTGAGAGACATCCACTTATTTTAGACAACCGCACAGAGTTAGAAATACAGGAAGGTTTACCAGTAGTAAAAACAGCTCTCATACAATTAAATGACTCTTCAATGACCATAAGAGCTTGGACCTGGGGAAGAAGCTATAACGATAGTTTTCAACTTAAAATTGATGTTTTAGAAAGTATTAAAAAACGTTTTGATAAGGAAGGTATTGAAATCCCATTCCCTTATAGAACTATTGTTATGAAAACGGAAAATAAGGAACGAACAAAAACGAATTGAAGCTTAAACAATAAGGGCTCTCGAAGTGTTTTTGTAAACGTTAGATGCTTAATTGTTTATAAATGAATGGTATCAAAATAGATTTTTCTAATTTGTAAAAAGAACTTCAATAGTCTAATAAAAAAAAGCCTTGTAATTATTTACAAGGCTTTTTTAATTTTTATTGTTTAATTATCCGTTTCGTAATACTTCCTTTTTCTGAAGCAATTCGCATCAAATAGATACCACTAGCATATTGAGATAAGTCAATCTCTTTGTTGGATTGCATTTGTTCTAAATTAATAGTCCTTAAGATACGCCCGTTTAAATCCATTAATTGTGCAGAGATTAATTTGGTCTCACTATCATTAGATACTGTAATGATACCTGACGTTGGATTTGGTATTACTAATATATCATTTACACCTAATTCAAAAGTATCCACACTTAAAGTGTTATCGTCCACCGTTAAATTAAACGAACAAGTCCCTATCAAACCACTATCATCATAAGCTGAATAACTTATTACATGAACACCATCCGCTAAACTTACTCCAGCTGGTGGTAATTGGTTAACAAAAGCAATACCACAATTATCTGAAGCTGTTACAGAACCTGTAGCATAATAATCAGGAAGCGTAAAGTTTCCTGTGCTATTAACTGTAAAATCTGCTAAACATGTTACGGAAGGTACTTGCGCATCTTGGATAGTAACAGTAGCGTTACAAGTTTCAATATTGCCAGCATTATCTTTTCTGTTCAATGTGATGACATGATCACCAATATCAGAACAGTCAAAATCCCCATCAAATGGCACGGCAGCATTATAATCTATATTTCCATTAAACATATATGGATTGGCTGCTGTTCCTGCAAAAGGATAACCACTATAAGGACCTTCATAAACCTCTAGATTCGTATCACTAATCCATAAACTTCCGGCAGCTGTAGCTTGTTCTACAAGAATACCTGATGCATCAGTTGAAGTGATATAAAATGAAACCGTATTTCCTGCGTCAACGGCTATACCTAATGACAAATTTAAAGGTGTAACAGTTAAATCGCTTACAGCTAACGTTGGGCTTGCCAACAAAGTCCATGCTGCAGGATTAAATTCAGACCCAGACCATGAGCCTGATTTGTAATACACTTCATAAGTTGCTGTTCCACCAACATTTGCGGTGTTGTATGGGCGAATGCTAAAAGAATTGATTGTGATTGCATTTATTGCTTTAACGTCAAACATGTATCCTGGACCAACAACTTGGGCAGTGTTAGACACACTTAATGAAACATCGGCAAAACCATTAGTCAAATATTCAGAATCTAAACCACAATTTCCTACGGCAGAACCTCCATCTATATTGGCTGGGGTTACGGTTGCTAATCCAGAATTATCTAAAAAAATTATGGGACTTGAGCAAACGGCTGAAAGTGCCAGATTATCAGCCACAGTAACTATCGTTGTACACGAATTTGTAAATCCATTAGGATCTGTTGCTGTAAGAGTAACCGTTTGGTCACCAACATCTGAACAGGTAAAAAATGATGGACTTACAGTTAGTGTAACCGCATCACCATTAGGATCTGTTGTACCTCCATCAATATTAGCGCCAGAAATAGATACGTCACCACCGGCTCCTAATACGGCATTAAAAGTATTACAAACCATAGTAGGCTGAAATAAATAGGCTCTTGTATTTGTTGGATCTTCTTTACCCATATAAAATCTAATGCGTGACTCTGCTTCAGGAGAAAAGTTTGACACACATGAAAAAGGTTGATTATAAGACATGATTTGTGTCTCATCTGCAGCATAAGTGTCTCCATTAGCATCTGTACCTGAAGAATAAGCGCAAGACCCTCCATTGACATCGCCAAAAGTATGAAAGCCATCGGCTGGTGTGTCACATAATAAATCACCTGCTGAATCACAGTTAGAGCCATTTACTAATTCTTCAGCATAAGCTGTTTCAAAGGTGTGTAATAAGCCGAAATAATGACCCATTTCATGAGCAACAGTTGCGCCGTTTTCAGCAACACTATTATTAACAACAACAAAATAATCATTTGGTAAATTCCAAGGAAATCTGGCATAGCCTCCAACAGCTCCTCCGCTTGAACCATATGCTGCAGTTAAAAAATAAGCATTTACCACATTCGGTATATTGTTTAGTTGCAGTACATTGTCACCTTCAGTGTAACCAGACCCAGCAACGCCATTGGTTCCTAAAACCATAAGATCCGTATTATTTATATAGTTAATAGGTAATATATTAAGCGTAATACCATATGGTAAGTATTTATCTCTCGCAGCTATAATATTATTCATCACTGTTGTTGCGTTTGGTCCGCCAGTTCCGGCATTCGTTCTAACAACATGAGCTTGAAAAGGCACAGTAATTAATCCAGAAGGAGAAATATTTGCACGTCTTTGAATTCCAAGATCTTCAATAAGGGTTCTAGCTTCTGCCGGTGTAATATCTGGCATGCCACAGGCTATCTGTGCATTTACTTGTATTGAACAAAATAACAAAATACATGCAAAACATAAATTTTTAATGTTACATAGTAAAATTGATTTCATAATTGGTTGGTGGTTATAGTTAATGATATGCATAGATTCTTTAAAATCTGTGCTTTTAGTGTTGGGGCTAAATTAATCAATTTAAATAAATTAACTACAAACCAATTCATATAAGCTGTTGGAAATTAATCATAATGCTCACTTTACTATTATTAATATTCCCATAAATTCAATTGTTAGGCTTCAACTAATTAGTTTAAAATTGCCATGTTTTGTTTATCAACTTTGAATAGATAAATGTAGTTCTTCTTAAATCTTTCTCAATACTTCCAATATTCTTTCGTAATTTGCATGTGAGTTGTTTATTATGATTGTTTTTATATGAAAACTGCTGATCATCAGTAAATTGAGTAGTCTTTAACTCTAAATCATAATGTGAAACGGAATAAGTTTAACCACAAATATTTATAACATGAAAAATATCATCATACCTGTTGACTTTTCAAAGCAGTCAGAATTTGCTTTAGAAACAGGAGCCATTTTAGCAAAAAAACATAACGCCACACTACATGTATTGCACATGCTAGAATTGTCAGACTCGTTAATTTCGCAGTCGGATTCTGATAATAAAAACGAAATGTTGTTTATGGTTGCTTTAACTAAAAAGAAGTTTGAACCATTTTTAGATAAAGATTATTTAAAAGATGTTACCGTTCAACCTCTAATTAAACGACATAAGGTATACAATGAAGTTGATGCTATAGCCAAAGAAGTAGATGCAGATTTAATCGTTATGGGATCCCAAGGTCTTACGTTACAGGATGGAATTTTTGCAGGTTCAAATGCAGAAAAAATGGTACGTAACAGTAGCACGCCCGTTTTAATTGTAAAATCCAGTCCTAAAGATTTTAATCTTAATAAGGCGATTTTTGCTACAGATATGAGCATCGAAAGTGTACCTGTTTATAAGAGAGCAAGTATTATTTTTTCAGAGTTAGGAGCTACCATGCAACCTGTTTACGTTAATAGACCATTTAATGATTTTATAAACACTAAAGAATTTAATGCCAAGCTTAAAAAGTTTGCGGAATCTGGAGGTTCAAGTCAAGTTAAATTTATAGCAGGACATACAATTGAAGACGGATTAATACAATATGCCGAGGAAATTAATGCAGGTGTTATTGGAATAAGTACAAATGCTAGAAAGGGACTAAATCGCCTTTTAAAAGGAAGTATTTCTGAAGATTTAGCAAACCAATCTAAACTGCCAGTAATGACCTTTAAATTATAGAAAAATTGATTTAAAACGCATTTATATAAAATTTTATAAGCATCATTATCCATCAAAAGGTAGTGATGTTTTTTTTAGGAATCATTGGTTTTTAAACAACGTCCTCTTGGTTCGTTACCTTCAAAGAGTGCAACTTCGGAATGTAGAAATTCTGCAGCAGCTGCTGAATCTTTTACTTTGGAAGCGCTGCGTTCTAACATCTCGGATTCAAATTCCTGTAATACACTTTTTTTAATGCCAATTTCTCGCCATTGTGTTAAAGGTCTACATCCTTTTGAAATGCCACGAGCCAATGCCAGTGCATCAAGAAGCGCTTGATTTGCGCCTTGGCCTTTAAAAGGACTCATTGGGTGAGCCGCATCTCCAATTAAAGTTATTTGTTGGCCTCTTTCTAACAAATCTGATGTCAATAATTTGCGGTCGTAAACTGGATATCCAGAAATTTGACTGGCATCCGTAGCTGCCATAATTTGCGGAATGGGATCGTGCCATTGGGTTCTACTACACGCTTCTTCTTTGAGGGCGTGAGAACCTTGAGCACTTAAGGCTTGGGCTTCTTTTTCCATCATAGGGAAACTTAATTGCCACATGATGGCATCTTGGCTATAAGGCATCATGTAAATACGTTCGTGTCCATTGGCGGTTTGAAAAACTGTAGCCGAATCCAATAAATCATTAGTCACGTCTTCAAGAGCTGCCAACGGACAAATGCCTAATATTACAATACAATCTAGATACCGTAAAGGCGTCTTGTTATTGCCAATCAATAAATTCCTGACAGAACTTCGGATACCATCCGCGCCTACAACAAGATCTGCTTTGGCATTTTTTATTGTGCCATTCACGTCAAAGGTTAAATTGACACCTTGTTCGTCTTCACTAAAATTGGTTAACTGATGTCCCCATTTTACCATGTCATGTCCACCGAGTTGTTCTAGAAGTGCCAAGCGTAGAGATTGTCGTGCTATATGAATGTTGGTGCGTTTTGGTGGCGATTTTTCATCTGAATCCACCCATTTCCTAATTCCCCATTCGCCAATCACGTTGCCGTCTGTAGTATGAACCACATGGCTTGTTGAAACAATGCCTGCTTCTAAAGAAAATATACCAAACCCTTCAATAGCCTTACTGGCTTGTTGCAACGTAAGTCCATAGCCTTGAGATCGTGCATTAAAATCGGTGTCGCGTTCATAAAGTGTAAACGGGATGCCACGATGTAAGCAAGCTACGGCAAGCGCAACGCCTCCAATTCCGCCACCAATAATAGCAACATGTGGATAATTTTCAGTGTCAGGAATAGGATTGCTATCGGCTGGAATTAAACCAGAGCCATTGCAATTTGTGCATGGATTTAAATGGCCTTTTGGCTTAACAGGTGTAATTCCTTGACTGTGGTTTTTTTCAAATACTTCTAATGCCTTCCTATATTGAAGTCGCACCTTCTTGCGAAGCCTTTGTCTTTTTTTACCAAGTCCTCGACATTCTTGGCACGTAGTCCAATATGTCTTGCCTGTTTTCGCTTTATTCACTTTGAAAGTAGTTAACGTGATTATCTTAAAGATGTGATTTAAATAAAAGACATCTTGTGAAGTATATTTCAATGGATATCTTGGCAAAAATAATCTAAATTTTATTGAATGAAAAAAGTCTCAAATTTATATACAATTTGAGACTTTTAAATTTTTTAACTAGTGATGAATAGATCATTATTAAATGCCACGCTTGTCATTTTCATTGGCCCATTCGCGATACTTTTTATATTGCGAATCATTTAAAATATCTTTCAAAATTTCATCTTCTTTTTTAATGCGTTCATTGGCTGATAATTTATCATAAGGACTATCATCATCTGATTTCCACCAATCTTCTAACGCTTTTTCATATTGCTGAATTTGAATTTCAGTCATACTAAACGTTTTATATAGGTTTTGTTGTCTTTCTGGATTGTCTAAATCCCAATTAACATTTAAACTGTCTTTATTGGCGTCTAAAATGTATTCTTCATCTTTAAAATTCCCGCTTTCTTCATAATTGGTGGTTTTGGTCAATTCTTCATTCATCGGGTTTTGTTCCACATCTGCATTTTTATCAGACGGTTCATTCTTACATGAAACCGCAAATGCAAAAAATAGAATAGCCAATAGGTTGCTTATAGTTTTCATAATTATATTTTTTAAGTGTTGAACCTAAAATACGCTTGATTATTGAAAAACATTTGCTCTAATGAATTAATTATTAGCACTAATGCTTATCATTTTATGGCGTGTAACATTGGTATATGTAATTACTCCATGCTCAGAACTAAATCATCTTGCATGACCATAGTGCCTTCTTTTAAAACAATAGATTTTACTTTTCCAGCTTTAAAAGCGGTTACAGTCGTTTCCATTTTCATGGCTTCAATTATAAATAACGGATCGTTTTCTTTAATTTGTTGTCCGCGTTTTACCAAAACTTTAGTTAAGGATCCTTGTAATGGTGCACCTATGTGATTAGAGTTTTCAGGATCAATTTTTATATGTTCTTCTTTTTTAATATTTAACGAACGGTCTAAAACTTCTACAAAACGGTTTTCACCATTCACACTAAAAAACACAATACGAACACCATCTTCGTTAGGAATACCTACGGAAAGTAATCTCACGATGATTGTTTTCCCTGGCTCCAATTCTATCAACGTTTCTTCGCGTTGTTTCATGCCATAGAAGAAATTCTTGGTAGGAACGAGTGCTAAATTGCCGTACAGTTTGTAGTTTTCATGTGCTTGTTCAAACACTTTTGGATACAATGTGTAGGATAGAAAATCTTCAATTTCTAAAGCGCGCGTAAATCCTTTTTGAAATTTCTTTTTAAAATCTTCGTATTCTAAATCGAAATCTATTGGCTCTAAATGTGCATTCGGTCTATCCGTATATGGTTTCTGATTTTTAAGAATTATTTTTTGCAGTTCTTTTGGAAAACCACCTGTTGGTTGACCTAAATCACCTCTGAAGAAACTAATAACCGATTCTGGGAATGATATTTCGCCACCACGTTCCATAACGTCCTGTGGTTTTAGGTTATTAGTCACCATAAAAATGGCCATATCGCCAACCACTTTACTACTTGGGGTTACTTTAATTAGATTGCCAAACATTTGATTCACTTCAGCGTACATTTTTTTCACCTCGTCAAAACGATCGCCTAATCCTAAAGCAATAGCTTGCGGACGTAAATTTGAATACTGACCGCCAGGAATTTCATGTCTGTAAACTTCGGCTGTTCCTGCTTTTAATCCAGATTCGAATGGGTAATATAATTCGCGTGTATCTTCCCAAAAGTTTGAAAATTGATTCAGCGTATCCATATCAAAAGCATGAGCGCGTGGTTCATATTTCATCATTTCTACAACCGAGTTGAAGTTGGGCTGCGATGTTAAACCAGATAAACCACCTAAAGCAACATCCACAACATCTACACCAGCTTCAATAGCTTTTAAATAGGTTGCAGATTGCAATGATGAGGTATCATGTGTATGTAAATGAATAGGAAGGTTTACCGTGTCTTTTAAAGCGGCAACCAATTCGGTAGCTGCATACGGTTTTAATAAACCAGCCATATCTTTAATGGCGATCATGTGCGCACCGGCATTTTCTAAATCTTTGGCTAATTGGGTGTAGTATTTTAAGTTGTATTTGGTTTGTTTCACATCTAAAATATCATCCGTATAACTGATAGCTGCTTGGGCAATACCACCTGTTCTATCACGAACATAATTGATGCTTGGTTCCATGGCTTTTACCCAGTTTAAGGAATCGAAAATCCTGAAAACATCCACGCCATTCTCCCATGATTTTTCTACAAATTTCTCAATTAAATTATCTGGATAAGCTTTATAGCCAACACCATTACTACCACGAAGGAGCATTTGAAAAAGTATGTTTGGAACGGCTTTTCGTAATTCCCGTAATCGTGTCCAAGGGCTTTCATGTAAAAAGCGTAAACAAACATCAAAAGTGGCGCCACCCCAAACCTCCATACTAAAGGTGTTTGGATGGTTTTTAGCATAACTTTCTGCTACTTTCATCATATCAAAAGTTCGCATACGGGTTGCCAATAACGATTGGTGCGCATCACGCATGGTGGTATCGGTATAATGGATTTTAGTATCGTTTTTAAGCCACTCACAGAATTTTTCTGGACCTAATTCCGTGAGTAAGTTTTTTGTGCCTTTTGGATACGGATCATTTATATTGAATTTAGGAACTTTCGGGTTTCTAAAAATCTTGCTATCATCTTTATGCTTCACATCCGAATTTCCATTGACAATCACTTCACCTAAAAATTGTGTGACTTTGGAGGTTCTATCTTGTGGTAATTTAATATTGAAAAGTTCGGGTGTATTCTGAATAAAATTAACAGTCACTTCGCCCGCTTTAAAGGTGTCATGTTGAATAACATTTCGTAAAAAGTGAATGTTTGTTTTAACACCGCGAACACGAAATTCTTTTAAAGCACGAACCATTTTCCGCACCGCTCCATCCAATGTTCTACCATGAGCAGAGACTTTTACTAGCATAGAATCGAAAAACGGACTCACGCTATAACCCTGATAAATACTTCCTGCATCTAAACGGATTCCCATTCCAGCAGCACTTCTGTAGGTGGTTATGGTTCCGTAATCTGGTGTGAAATTATTTGAAGGATCTTCTGTGGTTAAACGACACTGCAAAGCAAAACCATAAGTTCGTAAGGTGTCTTGTTCGTAAATTTTAATTTGTTGATCAGATAATTTGTAGCCACCTGCAACAAATATTTGTGTTTTAACCAAATCAATTCCAGTAACCATTTCCGTAACCGTATGTTCTACTTGAATTCTCGGATTGACTTCAATAAAATAAACATTATCAGCTTTATCTACTAAAAACTCAACGGTTCCAATATTGTTATAGTTTACTTCTTCAGCAATACTGATAGCATATTTGTACAATGATTGTTTTACGTCTTCTGAAACATTAAAAGAAGGTGCAATTTCAACTACTTTTTGATGACGTCTTTGAACCGAACAATCGCGTTCAAATAAATGACGAATATTACCATGATTATCGGCTACAATTTGAACTTCTATATGTTTTGGGTCTTCAACATATTTCTCTAGAAACATGGTGTCATCACCAAAAGCATTTAAGGCTTCATTTTTTGCGGAATCGAAGTTTTGTTCTAAATCTTCATCTTTACGAATGATTCGCATACCACGACCACCACCACCAGAAGCAGCTTTCAACATCAGTGGATAGCCTATACTTTTGGCTTCAGAAATGGCGATTTTTAATGAGGTTAATTTCTTTTTATTACTTTCAATAATGGGAACATTACATTTTACAGCAATTTTTTTAGCGGTAATTTTATCGCCCAAAGCATCCATAACATCTGGATTTGGACCAATAAAAATAATCCCGTTTTGAGCACATTTTCTAGCAAATTCTGAATTTTCTGAAAGGAAACCATAACCAGGATGAATAGCATCCACATTTTTAGATTTGGCCAGTGCAATAATTTCATCACTGTTCAAATATGGTTTTAAGGGTTGGTTGTCTTCACCAATTTGGTAGGATTCATCTGCTTTATTTCGATGTTGGGAATAGCGATCTTCATAGGTGTAAATGGCAACCGTATCCAAATTTAATTCGGTACAAGCACGTAAAATACGTATAGCAATTTCACCTCTATTTGCAATTAATACTTTTTTAATTTTCATGTCTTGTCCGTTTTATTTGATGATATAAGGATTTTCATTTTTGTAATTTCTAACAATAAAATCGATAGCATTACCTAACAATTCACCCATATTTTTAGATTTTTTAAAATTGACATCACCAACCAACTCAAATAATCCTTTTTTGAGTTGCTTTACTTTTTCTGGTGTTGATATATTGTCTTCTCTCATGCAATTTAAAAGATGCTCCAAGCGCTCATGTTCACTTGTAGCGCGTTTAGCGAGTAAGGAACGTTCTTCTAATTCATATTGTACTATAGATTCAGGCGCTAAAACCTCCAAACTTAATTTTACTAAAGCATTGTTTTCTTTTAAAAACTGGGGTTTGTAAACTTTAGGATTCCCTTCATAACTTTGCTGGTCAAAATCGACAGCGCGAATACGGTATTGCACACGGTCAAAATCTTGTGTAATAACCACCACATAATTATAGGAACGCATATCTGCTAAAAGCCGTACAAAACAACGTTCGTTGAATTTTACAAACTCCTTGGCCAATGCCCGTTTGTCTTGATCAGATAGTTTTTCTAAATGCTCACTAATAAAGGTATCGCCAGCAATTCCAGAAATATGTTCTTCAATTAAGGTGTCTTTATGAACCAGAAATGTAATGTGATTAGGCGATAGTAAATGCTCCAATTCCAGTCCGTAAACACGGGAAGCATCAGCTTTTTTTACATATAGAAAAATGTAATTATCGTTTAAAACATTCCGAACTTTTATACGAAACGGTTTGGTATTACCAAAGGTGCAAAAGTCTATACTATCAATATTGAGGTAAGGAATTAAGCTATCGCTTCCATCGGAATGCAGAATGGAATACATTTGTTTTAGGCTGTATTCAATTTCGTGACGTTCATGTTCTGCAAAATACGTCCGAATCCATAGGGTGTCATTATCATTTTCGTCTAGAATTTCTACAGCACCTTGAAAGCGCAGTAAATCGTCATAAAAAATGGGGATTTTAATATTTCGTCCTTGCGCAGTCAGGTATTCCGACAATAATGGCGTGATAGGAAAAGCGGGTTTTTTTTTGGAAATGAGTTTTTTATCCACGATACATGAGCTATGCGTTCGAAGATAAATTTAATATTATTTAAAACCAATAATCTAACATCAAAATAATAAACTGTTTTTTTAGTGACTCCAAGTTGCATTTTAAAAGTTTCAAGTGACAATTGAAAAAAGTAAATAGCACTTTAAACCAATGTTCTTAAAATCTTTTGGACATCTAAACTGTCTTTTTGTGGAATTAGAAAGTTATCTAAATCATCAGGAGAACTTATTTGTTCGGTGTTATCAATAAATCCATAACCTAAATAAATCCCGTTTTTAATTAAAATAAACGCTTCTTCGTCAGATGTACGACCTTTTCGTTTTATAACTTTATGTTCTTCAACTTTGGTTATAATTTCTAGCGCATCTTGAACGCGTTTATTATAGTCACTAGGTCGTTCATCATTAGCACAAACACCTTTGCAGGTTTTAATGTTATAATGGCAACATTGCGCCACACCTTCTTGCAAATGGCAATATTTTGGGCATAACTCATACTTTAAACAGAGTTCCTCTAAAAACAAACGACAGTCTCTAATATTATGAAAAACCTTAATCGGGTTTGGACATGATTTAACAGGATTGAATGCTAAATGCATAATGCCATTCCGATCCTGATAACTAAAGATTCCATAGCTTTTAGGATTGCGCTTTGCTTGTTTATTAAACTTCGGAAAATGATGTTTAATAGCGGCATCTTCCATTAAAAGTGCTAGTAATTCACTGCCAGCCAACTCAAAGTCAATACCTCTAGTTTCACGACACATATCTAATGATTTTTGAGTCTTGCTGTAAAAGTGACTCAACACACGCTTTTTTAAATCCTTGGCTTTTCCTACATAGATTATTTTTCCTACTTTATTTCTAAAGTAATAAATACCAGCCGTATTGGGAATGGCATTAAAAACCGCTGTTGGTAGGTGAGATGGGAGTGTAGCCTCTCTGGACGATTTATTTAAAAAACTACTAAAAACTTCGCCTGTTTCATCTTTTTTCAATAACATATCGAATAGAATCACAGTGGCTTTGGCATCACCTCTTGCTCGGTGTCTGTCAGTTAGATTTATATCTAAACTTTTACACAATTTACCCAAACTGTAAGATGGAAATCCTGGAAATAATTTCCGAGACAATCTGACTGTACATAATTTTTTTAGATTGAAATCTAAATCCAATAACTTGAACTCATTGCGTATCACGTTATAATCGAAATTTACATTATGAGCCACAAAAACCGTATCTTCAGTTATGGCAAGAATGTCTTGTGCAATGTCTTGAAAAGTCGGTGCATTAGCCACCATGGCATTGTCAATGCCGGTTAAAGTTGTTATGTAAATAGGAATTAGAGTTTGCGGGTTTACCAAGGATGTAAACTCATCAATTATTTCATTTCCATCATATTTAAAAATAGAAATTTCAGTAATTCTATTGGACTGTCCCGTTGTTTCAACATCTATAATTGTATAGGTCATCTAATATGTTTTTCTAATGATTTAAGTTCGACACCTAAACTGTTAAACATGGTTATAATACTACTAATTTTTAACTCTTCTTGATCGTATTCTTGGGTGTTAATACTGCATGTAAATTCCCAAAGCTCCAATACTTCATCTATAGGTATTTCGTATGGTTGATAAAGTGGATTATCTGAAACCAACATTAAATTATTCGTTTCTTTAATGGTGTTAATGACACGCTTGTAAACCATACCGTCGTTTAGCGTTAATAAAACATACGTTCGGTTGCTTGAAATATCACGTCTGTCTTCAACAAATTTACCAACCACATAGGAACCTTCTTTTAAAGGCAACATAGAATCTCCTTTAATAGGAAACGCACGGTGTTTTCCCGATGGTAAAAACGGCAATTTAATTTTTTGTAATTGCTCTATATATTCGGGGTCATCATAACCGGATAAATAACCAGCAGAAGCTTTAATGGGAACCACTTCAATTAAATTTTCATTGTCATCATCTACGGTTATGGGAAATAAAACACGCTTGTTTCCAATTTCAATAAAGGAGGTGTCTTTAGACTTGGTTAAATCGTTTTTAATAAGAATATCCACAGGAATCTTAAAGTAATTTGATAGTTCAATAAGCATGTCAATAGAAGGCGTAGAGCGACCTTCTTCATACGAACTGATTCGAGAACGCGTAATTTTTAGATCGTCCGCAAATACTTCTTGCGTTAACCCCTTGAGATGGCGAAGGTGCCGAATATTTTTAGTGATATTTTTCATAATGCTACAAATGTAAGCAATAATTGCTTAATAATGTAGCTAACTTTGCGGCATGAGCAAACAAGTTTTACATCTGGATTTAGACACCTTTTTTGTGTCCTGTGAACGCCTGATTGATAGTCGATTACAAAAACGACCATTATTAGTTGGCGGAATTGGCGATAGAGGTGTGGTAGCAGCTTGTAGTTATGAAACCAGACGTTTTGGTGTGCATTCTGGTATGTCCATGAAAGTAGCCAGACGCTTATGTCCGGAAGCGGTTGTTATTAGAGGCGATTCATCTACCTACACCAAATATTCACACCTGGTGACTGAAATTATTAAAGAGCGCGTGCCTGTTTTTGAAAAAGCAAGTATTGATGAGTTTTATGCCGATTTAAGCGGAATGGATAAATTTTTTGGGAGCTATAAATATGCTTCGGAATTACGCCAGGAAATTATAAGAGAAACCGGATTGCCTATTTCGTTTGGGTTATCAGCCAATAAAATTGTGTCAAAAGTAGCTACAGGTGAAGCCAAACCGAATAATCAATTACGGATTGATATGGGTTATGAGAAATCGTTTTTAGCGCCATTATCCATTCGGAAAATTCCATCTGTTGGCGAAAAAACCTATCAAATATTACGGAATTTGGGAGTGGATAAAGTACATGTGGTTCAGCAAATGCCTTTGGAAATGATGATAAGTGTTTTGGGTGCCAACGGTAAAACTATTTGGAAGCGTGCCAATGGTATTGATAATCCACCACTAATTCCGTTTCATGAGCGTAAATCTATTTCTACCGAGCGCACGTTTACAAAAGATACCATTGATGTTGTAAAATTACGAACTACCATTTTTGCTATGGCAGAAAATTTGGCGTTTCAGTTACGAAGAGCCGATAAATTAACAGCTTGTATTGCTGTTAAAATCAGGTATTCCGATTTTAATACCTATACCAAACAAATTAAAATTTCATACACCAGCGCAGACCATATTCTTGTTCCTGCGGTTTTGGAACTATTTGATAAACTATACCAACGGCGTTTATTAATCCGTTTGGTAGGCGTTAAATTCACCCATATTGTTACAGGAAATTATCAAATTAATTTGTTTGATGATACCGAAGACATGCTGAATTTATATAACGCTATGGATACTATTCGTAGTAAATATGGCGAATTAAGCATTCAGCGCGCCGCGTCCATAGGCGCAAAAACCATTGGACGTTTTAAAAATCCATTTAATGGCGAACCCCCCGTAATTTTAGCACACCGTAAACACTAATGTATCTTAATTGTCACTCATATTATTCCTTGCGTTTTGGCACATTTTCAGAAGTTGACCTTTTGGAATTGGCCAAGCAATGTGGTGTAAAACATTTAGCGTTAACCGATATTAATAATACATCGGCTTGTTTAAATTTTATTAGAAAAGCGAAGGAATATCACATTAAACCTGTTGTAGGAATCGATTTTAGAAATGGCGCGAAACAACAATTTGTAGGAATTGCAAAAAATAATGACGGCTTTCAGGAACTGAATGTTTTTTTATCGGAATACGCACATCAAAAAAAGCAGCTTCCAGACGTGTCCCCAAAATTTGAGAATGCGTTTGTAATTTACCCGTTGGAACAAGTTATGCAACTTGAGAAAACCAAATTTGAAGATTTTGAGTTTATAGGTATCACTATTAATGATCTTAAAAAGTTGCCCTTTACAATTTATAAGGATTATGAAGATAAACTGGTCGTCCAGCAACAAGTGACTATTCGGAATAAAAAAGATTTTAATGCACACCGTTTGTTGCGTGCCATTGATAACAATACCTTGTTGAGTAAATTATCAAAAACAGAGGAATGTAGTGAGCATGACAAAATGTATTCATCCATTGAATTAAAGCAATTTTTTCAATTGTTTCCTTTTATAATTGATAATACAAACAAACTGTTTGAAGCCTGTGATATTGAGTTTAGTTTTGGTGAAAATCGCATATCACAAAATCAATCTGTATATCTGGAAACGGAACAAGAAGATTTTAATTATTTAAAGGAACTCTGCGAACAGAAAATTTACAGACGTTACCCAACTCCTTCCATAAAAGTACGAGAACGATTAGAAACTGAACTCAAAACTATTAAGGAAATGAATTTTGTATCCTATTTCCTTATCAATTATGATATTGTGAGTTATTCAAAAAGTCAAGGATATATTCATGTAGGAAGGGGAAGTGGTGCCAATAGTATTGTGGCATACATTATAGGGATTACCGATGTAGATCCCATAGAATTGGATTTGTATTTTGAACGATTTATTAATCCATTCCGAAAATCGCCACCTGATTTTGATATCGATTTCTCATGGAAAGAACGCCATGATATTACCGAATATATTTTTAAACGCTTTAAAAATGTTGCCTTATTAGCTGTTTATAACACCTTTAAATTCCGAGCTGTTGTTCGAGAATTAGGGAAGGTTTTTGGAATGCCCAAAGAAGAAATAGATAAAATATGTACTGGTAGATATCAAAAGCCAGAATTTGATGAAATGGGTGCTTTGGTAATTAAGTATGGCGAATTAATTCAGGGTTTTCCTAACTATGTGAGTGTACATTCCTGTGGGATATTAATACTGGATAAACCTATTCATTATTATTCAGCAACCAATATGCCTCCAAAAGGCTTTCCAACCGTTCAGTTTGATATGATTATAGCCGAAGATGCTGGGATTTTCAAATTCGATATTTTAGGACAACGTGGATTAGCAAAAATTAAAGATACGTTGGAAATTATTAAATATAACAGACCCGAAGCACCCGAAATTGATATCACAGATGTTGAAAAATTTAAAACAGATCCCAAAGTAAATGCGCTATTAAAAAACGGAAAAGCCACAGGTGCTTATTATGTAGAATCGCCAGCCATGAGAGGTTTAATGTGTAAACTCCAAACCCAAAATTATTTAGGATTGGTGGCAGCAAGTTCCATTATAAGACCAGGCGTTTCGGGTTCAGGGATGAAACAAGAATTTATTAAACGCCAAAGACATCCAGAACGTCGGAAAGAAGCCAATCCGATATTGTTAAAGATTATGCCAGAAACCTATGGTATTATGGTATATCAAGAAGATGTGCTAAAAGTGGCTAATCAATTTGCAGGCTTAACATTAGGAGAAGCCGATGTGTTGAGACGTGGTATGAGTGGTAAATTTAGGTCGAGAGCCGAATTTCAAGCTGTTGAAGATAAATTTATAGCCAATTGTAAAACTAAAGGCTATACAGAAGCACTAACCCTTGAAGTTTGGGAGCAAATAAAGAGTTTTGCAGGCTATGCATTTGCAAAAGGACATTCGGCTTCTTATGCCGTGGAAAGTTATCAGAGTCTGTATTTAAAATGCTATTATCCTTTAGAGTTTATGGTGGCCGTTTTAAATAATGGTGGTGGATTTTATAGCACCGAACATTATATTCATGAAACAAAAATGTGTCAGGGTATTATAAAAACACCGTGTATTAATAAAAGTGACCATCCCAATACAATAGAAGGAATCACGATTTATTTAGGTTTTGGCTATCTTAAAAATTTAGAGAGTTATACGGTAAAACGAATTTTAACCGAACGGCAGTTGTATGGTAAATTCAAATCGTTGGATGATTTTATTGATCGCGTGGTGATTAGTATTGAACAATTAACCATTTTAATTAGAATTGGTGCGTTTAATTTTACAGAAATCCCCAAATCCGAATTACTTTGGAATGCTATTTTTAAGATAAATTCTAGTAAAGCAAAAACACCTCAAAAACAATTATTCAAACCAAATCATAAGGCATTTACGTTGCCAAAACTTAATTCCAGTTGGATAGAAGATGCTTATGACCAAATGGAACTATTGGGTTTTCCTTTGTGCAATTATTTCGATTTGATAAATGAACCCATTCGGGAACATATCAAAGCCAAAAACATGTTTCAACATCGAAATGAAAACGTGCTGTTATATGGTAAATTGGTAAATACACGATTTCATAAAGGTGCCACAGGAAAGCTCATGCGGTTTTGCACATTTGTAGATGATGAAGGGTGTTATTTTGATACCGTACACTTTCATGATACGGTAGAAAAATATCCCATTCATGGCATTGGAATATATGCGTGTTATGGCAAAATAACTGAAGAATTTGATTTTTGTAGTGTTGAAATTATTTGGACTCAAAAAATGGCGCTAAAACCAGATCCCCGGTTAAACTAATTGGCACCGCCAAAGGGTATAATTCCCCGAGGCTTGCCTTGACATTAAAAGTTCATTTCCTACCAATGCCACGAGGTAGTTTACTATGATTAGTTCTCATAAGAAATACCCATGATTTCAAAAACCCGATCTTCTTTGGCTAGTTTTAAAATAGCTTGGTCGCCTACTTTTTTATCTGTTAATAATCTCGCAATGGGTGAGATGAAGGAAATTTTACCTTTAGCAATATCGGCTTCATCCACACCAACTATTTGATATTTTTGAGACGTTTTAGCACTTCCAATTTTAAGAGTAATTAATGCGCCAAAACGAATTTCATCTTGCGGTTGTTTGGATAAATCAACAATTTTTGCGGTTGCTATTCTGTTTGTTAGTAATTGCAATTTGGCGTTTATATGGTTTATGGCAATACGTCTTTCTTTTTCGTCTGAAATATCTAATTGTTCTTTTTCGTCAGCAAAGACTTGTTTTTCGGATAATAACATATCCATCCCATTTTGGGTCACGTAGTTTGTTACACCTTCAGGCAAATCTGCTCGTGGTGCTACAAAAGGTATTTCTTCCTGATCATCTTCTTTTACAAATCCTCTACTCATAATTTATGTGCATTTTTGTTTTCCTAATTCATTAAGATAAAACTATTTTTTTAATTACCCGAATGCTTCGCCTGATTGCTATTTTTTTGGCGGAATAATTACATGATATTTCGCAAAACAAAAAGGCTGTAAATATTTATTTACAGCCTTTTTTATAAAAATTTAAGGAAAATCTAATAAACCATAAAGTTAGACTCTAGATTTACGCTTCTTCATTTTTTTATCTTCCATTTTCTTTTGAATCTTCTCTTGTTTCCTATCGTTTAATTCAGTTTTTGTAAGCTTCTTTCTTAATTTAGCCATGATATTGTTATTTTAAATTTATATAAAAAATAGAACATCGTTTTAATTCCGGATTTCTACATTATTTTAATGCGAGTACAGGTATTCAGTATGTTTAAATTGAATAGCTTCTGTAATAAATAATGTAAAGGAGTTGTTCAGGCACACGCGCTATGCCTGACTAATTCGGGAAGATAATTTGGCGTTTTGGAGATATTTCAAAATAGAAATAAAGATCAAAAAACCTGCTTACGAGCGTTTCGTAAAAAGTAATTAGGTGATTTGTTCTTATTAGATTCATACTTCTATTCTACAAGCAATTTACTTGCGATTAAAAGGTAAACATAGCCCTTATATTCCAATTTGCCTAATTTAAAGAAGACCTTTGTTAACACAGACTATTATTGCCATTTTATAACATCTTTTCGTTGTAAATTGGTACGTATGTTTCTTATTAAAACTAGAATTTGATACTTGACACAAAAAGCTATTTCAATGTACTTTTTGCTTTCATTTCCGTACTTAAAATTTTATCAACCGCTTGTTTGTATTTCACAGGGTTTGAAGCTTTTTTTATAGCTTTATATACTTTTTGTGGATTGGAAGTCGATTGTGAAAAGAACTCCCAAAAGCCGAGCATTTTCATTTTTATAGGTGTTGGGCCAGACAAGTACTCATCGTATTGCTGGTAAATAGTATCATGAAATTTTGAAAATATTTCCCATCTATTTTCAGGATATTCTGTGGTGTCATTTTTTATCATACTTGGTAAAAACGGATCGGCAATTAGGCCACGACCAATCATAAAATGATCAATACTCGGAAAGCGTTTTTCCATGGCTTTAAAAGCAGATACACTGGTAATATCACCATTATAATACAATTTGTGCTTGGTGCTACTAATGCATTTTTCAAACGCATCTAAATCCACTGGTCCTTTGTAAAGTTGCTTTCCAATTCTGGCATGAATAGCAATATTTTTAAGTGGATAGTTGTCTAAAATAGGAAAGGCATCTAAAATTTCTTCTGCATGTTCATAGCCCATGCGCATTTTCATAGAAACCAGAATATCCGTTTCATTATGTACTTTGTGTAAAACCTCGTCAATTCGTGACGGGTTACAAATTAAGCCAGAACCCATTCCAGACTTGGTAACCATGGGATAAGGACAACCTAAATTCCAGTTTAGCTCCTTGTAGCCTAAACTTTGAACATATTTGGTAACAAATAAAAATTCATCAGGATCATTGGTCATTACTTGCGGAATGACTTCTATAGTCGCATTGTTTTCTGGTAGTAAATCGTTTTGGTAAGATTGCTTAATTTTCAGTTTGCCATTAAGCTTAATATAAGGTGCATAAAAGGTGTCAATACCACCAAAGTACTGATTGAAAGCATTGCGAAACCTGAAATCTGTAAAACCTTGTAAAGGTGATGAAAGAAGCGTATGAGCCATGATGTTATTTAGTTGGGCAAAGATAGGTTTTTTGCTTTATGGTTTGGATTTATAGATATAATATGATACCATTTAAAGCAACTTATTTTAAGGTACGCTATCTTAGCACGATGCCATCTAAAATCCTATTTATTACACCACCCTTTACGCAGCTAAATACAGCCTATCCTGCAACGACTTTGCTGGCTTGTTGTAAAGTGCGTCCGTAACCTTGATTGCGTTCATCAAAACTACTATTACGCTCATAAAGTTTAAACGGAATTCCACGATGGATGCAAGCCACAGCAAACGCTACATCACCAATGCCACCACCAATAATAGCCACGTGTGGATAATTTTCGGTATCGGCTTGAGGTGGATGACTAGCTGAAACCAAACCAGAACCCGAACACTTCAAGCAGAAGTAGAGGTGACCTCTAGGACAAATTGGAGTTGTTTCTTTGCTATTTATTTTTTTAACCACATCCAGTGCAAACTGATATTGAAGTCGAACTTTTTTACGAAGTTTGCGTCTTTTTTTACCACGTCCATGACATTCAGGGCAAACGGTATAGTTAGCGGAATTGTTTTTGGAGTTAGTCATTTTATTCAAGTCGCATTTTGGAATAACCTAAATACTACTTGCTGCTTTCTGCTACTGGTGAAATCATAATATGTGCTCTATGCGTTCCTGGATTCATAATCCAAGGGTGGTTTTGAGCAATTGGAACTTCTGGTAAACCTGTAGATTCTGCTGTTGCGTATGGCATATAAACGACATAGCGAAGTTTCGCGTTTTCAACCTTACTTGTTTCAGGATCATAATTCGTATCAGGACCATAGTAAATGTGCAAGGTTGACCCAATGGTCATTTTAAGTTTTCCTGATTTCACTTCTTCTTCGCGCATATCAAATATTTCTTGATGTTTTTTTCCTTCCGCTTTCAAAGCGCGCCCTCTTGCCATGAATGGCTCAAGATCTTTATGATACGCTGCGGCACTGAATCCATCTTTATTCGGATCGTCAGCAAGAATAATAAATTCATTGTTACCTTCTCTTAAGGTCACAAATTCACCAGCCATATTATAACCTATAATTTTAGCGCCAGATCGGCTTACTTCCGGAGCAGCCATTAATGCGGTTGCAATTAGAGCTTCGTCTGAATCAATTTTTTTTAGTTGTTTATTGACTTTATTTGTTGCGCTATCTGTAGGGTTTTTAATTTCAGAAGATTCTTCAATTACCGTTTTCGTTTTGTCTGATGAGTTACAAGAAATTAGAATTCCTGCAAATAGTAATGTTGTAATAATACGTTTCATATTATATTGGTTTTTCGTGTTGACTTAATGAATCTATACAATCAGACTTAAATAGTAAGTTACATCTTCATGATAAAGGCAAGATACTAAATCTTTAATTTCTTTGCGTGGACTATCTATTTTTAACGTTCATGCTTTTTTATTTGCTTTGATCAATTAACGATGTTGTAATGCGTATTTTTGCAAATTGTATTACCTAATAGAAAACATGCGACATTTAAAAAAAACATCAGATAAAAAAGATAAATCACAGCCGAGAGTCACCATGAAACAGGCTTTTAAAACCATAATTTGGCCAAGACGAAATTTGGTTTTTATTGGTCTCCTTTTGATTGTAATCAGAAGTTTATCGGGTTTGGTTTTACCATGGCAAAGTAAAGTTTTACTAGATGAGGTGGTTCCAAATAAAGATACGTCGCAATTATACACCTTAATCGCCATTGTAATTGGTGCCATAACCATACAAGCTGTAACGTCCTTTCTATTAACTAGAATATTAAGCGTTCAAGCACAATATTTAATTAGCGAATTACGATCAAAAGTTCAGAAAAAGGTGCTTTCGCTGCCTATTAGTTTTTTTGATAATACCAAATCTGGTGCATTAGTGTCCAGAATTATGAGCGATGTGGAAGGTGTCAGAAATTTAATTGGAACCGGTTTGGTGCAATTAGTTGGTGGTTCATTTACAGCTGTTGTATCCTTAATAATTTTAATAAAACTGAACGCTTGGATGACCTTGTTCGTGTTTGTGCCATTATCCATATTTGGTTATATCGCCTTGCGTGCCTTCAAATTTATTCGTCCAATTTTTAGAGCACGTGGTAAAATTAATGCCGAAGTTACAGGCAGATTAACAGAAACTCTGGCTGGCGTTCGTGTAATAAAAGCGTTTAATGCTGAAGAACAAGAAAACACGGTTTTTGAAAAAGGGGTTGATAAATTATATCAAAACGTCAAAAAGAGTTTAACAGCAACCGCTTTAATGACGAGTTCTTCCACGTTTTTAATTGGTGTGGCAACTACTGGAATTATGGGAATGGGTGGTTATTATATGATGATAGGTGAAATGACCACAGGTGATTTTTTATTCTTCACATTAATTCTCGGTTTTATGATTGCTCCAATTGTACAAATGAGTAATATAGGAAGTCAATTAACGGAAGCCCTTGCTGGATTAGATAGAACGGAAGAGCTTATGAATATGACGGCTGAAGAGGATAACAAAGCTAGACATATTGAATTGAATACCATAAAAGGAGCTATTGAATTTGATGACGTATCTTTTTCATATGAAGAAGGCAAAAACGTATTACACAACATCAGTTTTAAAGCGCCTGCTGGTTCTGTAACGGCATTGGTTGGAAGTTCTGGTTCTGGAAAATCCACTATTGCGGGACTTTCAGCAACGTTTTTAACACCAAAATCTGGTAAAGTGACCATTGATAATCACGATTTATCACAGGTTAAATTAAGTAGTTTCCGGAAGTATTTAGGTGTCGTGCTGCAAGACGAATTTTTATTTGAAGGTAGCATTCGTGAGAACATCATGTTTCCAAGACCAGATGCCACTGAATCCGATGTGCAAAATGCGGTAAAAGCCGCATACGTCAATGAATTTACGGATCGTTTTGATGACGGTTTAGAAACCTTAATAGGCGAGAGAGGTGTGAAATTATCTGGTGGTCAACGACAACGTTTAGCTATTGCTCGTGCTATTTTAGCAAACCCAAACATTATTATTTTAGATGAAGCGACGTCTAGTTTAGATACCGAAAGTGAAGCGCTAATTCAGAAAAGTTTAAATGAATTAGTTAAAAACAGAACCACTATTGTTATTGCTCACCGATTAAGTACCATTAGAAAAGCAGACCAAATTTTAGTCATAGAAGCTGGCCATATAGTGGAACGTGGTACACATGACCAATTGATAGCTAAAGAAGGCAGATATTATGAATTATACACGTATCAGGCTAAAATTTAACAGGTTGAAAAAAATAGAAACTGAAATATATTCTGGATTTAGAAAACAATACCATTTCACACAATCTATTTATAGAACGCTATCTTTGCACGATGCAATCTAAAATCCTTTTTATTACGCCACCCTTTACGCAGTTAAATACAGCCTATCCTGCAACGGCTTATTTAAAAGGGTTTTTAGAAGAACAACAGATATCTGTTGCACATTGCGATTTGAGTATCGAGCTATTTACCGCCATTTTTACGGGTGATTTTCTACGTGTTATGTTTCAGGAAGCTGCAGACTTGGAAAATTATCAGTATCCTGAAGTGAGTAAGATGAAACACCAATACATTTCAAGAGTTGATGTTGTTCTCGCATTTCTTCAGAAGCAAGATATTAAAACGGCTCATAAAATTTTGGAACCTGATTTTTTACCTTTAGGACACCGGCTATCCAAAGCAAATACAGAAATTATATGGGAAGCTGGAAATATAGGTGTCATAGATAAAGCCAAGCATTTTGGAACACTTTTTATTGAAGAAATAGGCGATTTTATACAAGCCAACGTGGACGAGTTTTTCGCGTTTACTAAATATGCGGAACAAATTGGAACATCTGCGAGTAGTTTTGATCAGTTGGATGAGTTTTTAAGTTACCAACCGACTATCATTGAAGAGAGAATGCTGGATATTTTAGTCGAACAAATTGAAACCGAAACACCCAATTTAGTTTGTTTTACCATTCCATTTCCTGGTAATTTGTTTGCTGCTTTACGTTGTGCGCAATTTATAAAACAGCTTTTTCCAGATATTCATGTGGCTTTTGGTGGTGGCTATTGCAATACCGAATTACGATCGCTTACAGATCCACGGATTTTTGAATTTGTAGATTTCATTTCATTGGATGATGGCGAAGGCCCTTTGCTTAAAATGGTTAATTATCTGGAAGGACATATTTCTATAGATGATTTAGAACGCACATTTGTTTTAGAACATGCTACTGTTAGCTATAAAAACAAAGTTCCAAATACCATTTATCATCATAAAAATTTACCTGCGCCCGATTATTCTGGATTACCTTTTGATAAATATGTGTCTTTTTTAGATGTTGTAAACCCCATGCATCGGATGTGGACAGATGCCAGATGGAATAAACTAACCATTTCTCATGGCTGTTACTGGAAGCAATGCACGTTTTGCGATGTGAGCTTGGATTATATTGGAAACTATCAAAATACAACAGCTGAAGATTTAGTTGATAGAATTGAAAAAATAGTAAAAGACACAGGTATAACCGGTTTCCATTTTGTTGATGAAGCGGCTCCACCTAAAATGCTCCGTGCTTTATCTAATACATTACTAGAGAGAGGCGTATTTATTACCTGGTGGACAAATATTAGATTTGAAAAAACTTTCAATTTAGAATTGTGTGCGCTTATGGCAAAATCGGGTTGTATTGCGGTAACTGGCGGATTGGAAGTGGCTTCAGATAGATTATTGTCCAAAATGAAAAAAGGTGTGGATATTGCCCAAGTAACACGCGTGACTGATAATTTCTCTCAAAACAATATCATGGTTCATGCGTATCTAATGTATGGATTTCCGACTCAAACTGAACAAGAAACAATCGATTCATTGGAAGTGGTAAAACAGTTATTTGAACGAAACTGTATTCAGTCGGCATATTGGCATCAATTTACAACTACAATTCACAGTCCCATCGGTCAGAATCCTGAAGCGTTTGGAATAGAAATAACAGGGCCAGTTTTTAAAGGGTTTGCTCAAAATGATTTATACCACCAAGATCCGCAAGGTGCAGATCATCCTACATACACCAGAGGATTAAACTTGGCGCTACATAATTATTTAAATAAGGCAGGTTTTGAAAAAAGTATGTCAAGTTGGTTTGATTTTCCGGTTCCTAACACCACGCATCCAAGAGGTTTGATTGCCAGTTTTTTGGATTAGATGTAGTTAGTGATACATAGGCGATTGAATAATGTTGTTGTTCAATTCAAGAGTTCAACTTAATTGTTATTGGTCTTTCTTGCACTTTATTATTTTTACAATTCTATTTATTACAATTTGCGATAAATTCCAATTGTATCCATCAAAATTGGTCGTGTTCATAAATTGCACAACAACGGTATCTATCTCATTATGGTATTCCGCAAGACATTGATAGCCTGGAAGTAAACCGCCATGTTCGTAAACGTAAGAATAAATTTCCTGTTCACCTTCGTTAAATACAGAGCCATCATTCAGGGCGCGCAAGAATACACCAACATCTTGTGCTGTGGCAATCATTAAACCAGAATAATCAGTTTTTATGTCGTTTTCAATTCCAACGTAATATCCGCTCATAACATCGTTTATATTTACATTGTGTAGCGACCCGAAAGTATTGTTGAGGTTGAGTGGGATTAAGATTTCTTCTTTAATATATTGTTGATGGCTATAACCCAAAACCTTATCAATAAGATCAGAGATTAGCATATAATTGGTGTTGGAGTATTCATATCCTTTATCTGGTTTAAAACTAGCCGGTAAATCAAGCGCATATTCCAACTTTTCTTGCCTAGCGTCTGGTGGATTAACCCAGTAATCTGTATGATCGGTGAAATTAGGAATGCCACTACGATGCTGCAACATCATTCGCAACGTAATTTCATTGGCATTTTCAATTCTTCCAATGAGTTCTGGAAAGTAGTCCGCTAAAGTTTTATCCAAGGACAAATGCTTAGTTTTTATTAATTTGGTTGCAGCTACGGCAACATATAATTTGGTAATGCTACCAATTTTGAACAAAGCATTCGGGTTGGCAGGAATTTTGTTTTCTCGGTCGTGCCAGCCAGCAGCATAAAATGCAGGGGGTTTGCCTGCTTCATCTACATAAACAATCATGCCATCTACGCCATGACTAATAGCTTCTTCTACTTGTTCTTGAACCGTATCAGGCAGTGGTAATATCCATGCCTTTACCAAAATCCATGGTACGAACCAAAGAGAACTTATGCTCGTAATAATAAAGAGTATTCGGAATATACGTTTTAATTGTTTCTTCTTCATAATGTTTTGTTCAATCAGCACGAGGCGTTTTTTTGATGGCTAATTGGTGGACCTAGCGTTAGCAAAGTTCTGATTCAGATTAACAACATCCATGTAAATGTTATTTTAAATTCGATAATTATAAGGACCTGATAAAGATATTTTATAACTAGGTTTAATGGCTGCTTATTATTCAAATATTCTTTTCTCAAATAATAGCTTCATGTCCTCAAAATTTTGCTTGGGTTTTTCACAGATATAAATCTTTTGATAAAGTTCCTCTTCATTGTCTGCATACGGATTGTAAATTGATTTCATCAAAGTCACTTTCTCAAAATAAGGTTTAAAAAAGTCGCCAACTTGGTAACTCAATGCAATAGTTGTATTGGGCATTTTCCCTTTAGGGACCCAACTATAAAAACTACCGTGATAGGAAAAAGCTTTAGGAAGGTTGTACGTTGTTCCAAACAAATTTACCGCTCCAGCTTGCGCATAATGTTTGCCCCAAATTAAACAATGTTCTTTTTCTTTATCAGGTAAACTGTCGTAAACCTTTTTTAAGGTCAACATGGTTGTTTTCCATTTGTCTTTTGTATAATATTCATCGTATTTAATTCCGAATTTGCCGCCTTGAATGTGTTTCTCTTCATGCGGATATACTTTTTCAAGATAGCGATTAAAGCTATAAACAGGCATCCCAAATGGGATAAGAACAGCACCTGAAATCAATAAAACTGAAATGGGATAAATTGCCCACCTTTTTTTTGTTAACACAACTTGCTCCCAAAATAGCGCTCCAAATGGAAGCAAAGTCAATATTATGGGATAAAAATAATATCCTTTTCCGTTTTTGTAAATGAGTAGAGCAAATGATAATCCAATTGCGATTGACAGCATTTGAAATACAATTTCATTTTTTGATTTGAAAAGGAAAAAAACGGCTGGAATTATCAATAATAAAGATGTCAACGGATTTACTGCCATTAATAAATTTATCAAACTTTCAACTCTGCTTATTTTATCCAATTGCGTTTCATAAAGCCTATTGGTCATTTGCACTAAAGGAAAGTCATTTAAGTATTGCCAAATGATATTTGGTGAGATACATAAAAGAAAAACAAGGATCTTGAACCAAAACTTATTTTGTATTAATGCGGTTCTCGTGTTTTTGAAGAGTAACAATACGGATAGACCGAATAGGAAAAATATACTATCATATTTGCTTAAGAAACCTAATGTACAGAATAGCGTCAGGTACCATAGCGATTTGTTATCGAGGTATTTTATAAAACGGACAAGTTGATAAAAACCCAGAACCCAAAATAATTGACTAAAAATTACGGGTTGAAAAAGTTGTTGAGAGCGTCCGAAAGCAGGTGCAATAATAATAGCCAATAGCACTAAAAATATGGCTTTGTTTTTTCCGCCCAATTCAAACGTGGTCTTGGCAACATAAATTAAGATAAGTATGGTTGCGACATGCGGAAAAAGATGATGGATAAAAACGGAATGCGAATGAAATAAATTTTGCAAAAAGGCCATTAAACCAATTAAAGGCGGAAATTCCATATAGCCAAATGCTAGGTGTTTTCCCGCTTCTATATGTAATAATTCGTCGCCTTGAAATCCTGAATGGCTATCTGCTATTACGTGTAAAACCAGTTTTAGAATACAAAAAAATAGAATTATTAATTTTGTTTTTCTATTCATTCATTTTGGTGTTTTTTTAATGGCACACGTAATTGTATAAGGTTTGTTGCCACGTTTAGCACGTAATTTAGCAAATAAAAACCGAATAGAAAATCCTGTCTGCCGCCACGTATGCGTGAGGCCTGACACTTCTAGATTTGTAAATAAGGTAAAGCTAGTTATATGTTATGCATGGCTTAAGTTAGCATTTGGCTGTTTTTATTCAGATGGTTTACTATTTTGACTTAATTTTAGTTTTTATTATTCCAGCGTTTAAGTGAATTTGGTGTACGATTTATTCGGTTGTTATTATTTCCATTTTTTTTTACAAAATACTTTACATAAATCAGCACCAAAATAGGAACTATGACTAATCCACTAATAAAGTTTAATAATGAAGCCCAATCGGTCAGTTCATTTCCACCTTTTGAAATTAGCACTAATTCGCCCAATGGTCCTTTTGAAAATAATGTATTATAAATAAAGTTCCAACCTAGATGAAGTCCGAAAGGGAGCATTATAGATTTGCTTTTTGAAAAAGCCCAAGCCCAAGCGTAACCCATTACTCCTGTTCCTATGAAAACTAAAATCATTGCCATTATATTTCCCAAAACGCCGTAAGAGAACCAATGGTAAATTCCGAATGAAATTGCGGAAATTAAGATACTTTTTCTTGCACCAATTTTTTGGATGAGAATATATAATAATGCGCCGCGAAAAATCAGTTCTTCTGTAAGTACAGATTTAAAATCCCACCAAAATGATTTTAAAATAATTGCGCGCGTAATATTTTCATTCAAAACCCAAGTTGATGATTTTAGATAAACCTCCAAATACTGAACCATAACGCAAAGCATTCCGGTAATTATAAACCCGATTGCGAGTTGTTTTAATCTTTTACCTACAGGAAGAAACCCTAAAGCTAGAATAGTCTTCTTTTCAGTTAAATATAAAAGCAACCACGAAATGGCAATTGCAATTAAAATCCCTATCATTTATTTGGTTTTTTAATGTATAAAGATAAATGTAATCTTATTTAATTGTGTCAATTTAATGTCTTTAATGCAACTCAAGTTAGGAATGAATTAATGAGTTTTTACTTGTTTTTCACCACAGTACTTTGTTGCCATTTCGTTGTTTTTCATTCAGTTAAATTCCGTTTTCCGTTTTCCGTTTTCCGCTTTTCAGAGTTTGAGTAAGTTGGGTCAGTACTTTATTCCGCAATAACTTTAAAATCCATTTGAGTGAATAATTCCGACACAGGCTAAATACCGTATACGGTTTTGGTTTTAAAACTAGATTAGAGTTTATTTTATTTCAGCTCCGTATTTATCCATTTTACATCCACAACTAATACAGGTATTTCCACCAAATAAAATTTCTTTCCAACTTTTTGGTATTCTTATTTTTGGTTGTTCAGTTCCGCATTTTGGACAATTAACTGTCTTTAAATTAATTCCAAAATCTTTTTTCGTTATACTCATATTTTTCAGGTTTTGAGTGCGCTCCGCAATTAATGGCAACGTGTTCGTGTATGGCTTGTTGCGTTGGCGAGAACTAAGTTAGCAAAAGAAAACGAACCAGTAGGAAAATCCGCAGGATTTTCCGAGTACACACAAACTGAGCAATTGGTTATACACGTTGTTACCACACGTTTTTTTCTTTCGGTGTTGATTTATATTCACTATTTGCACTTTCCATAATTTTATTTTCAAATATTTTCGGAAAGTATTTCATTATTATTTTTGATTTTAACTTTGTAAATCCGCTAAAATTCTGGTCAGATTTTTTCCATAAATTTTCAGCCTCTTTTTCAGTCAGTATTTTTTCAATTCCGTTTTTAGGGTCAATTTTTATTAGTGGAAATTCAGGTTGGTTTTCTCCACAAAGTGTTATCTGTTTTTCCAATTTGGAACTGATGGATTTCATAAAATCCGTAATCTTATTAAATTCCGATTCCGTTTTAATTTCGGTTGGATTTATGTCAAACTCAATTTGGTTTTCTAGAAAAAAGAAGCACTTAACAACAATTCCACTTAAATCAATAGTTGCAGATTTAGTTTCCAATTCGCCAGTTTCGTCCGCAAACATTGTTTTCACGTATCCGAAGTCAATTTTGTCCGTCAAATTATCTTCATAAACTCCAAAAGTCAATTTGTATTCAGAGTTTAATAAATCAACTACTTTTTCCCAATCCGCAATCGTTGCGTTTTGGACATAAATATCCCTTAAGGCTCCATCCTTTTCAAAAATCCATTCTATGTTATTCCAATTTCTCAATGTTGCTCTCAAATGTGTGGTAACAATTGGATATAAGCAATAGTCTATATCCACACTATAAATTTAATGAATTTTTGGTAAAATGAAATGCAAAGCAGTAATTGCTTGGCAACTTTATTTATAAAAACGTTTAATTGCTATTTTTAAGCAACACCGGTTCTATTAAAAAGCCATTTTGTTTTAATTGCTCTAAAAGTCCACAGCTATTTCGTAAGTGAGCATAACCAACGGCTATAAAGGTATTTTTTGTTTTCAATAAATCGGGAATCACTTGTAGCCAATCGGAATTACGCTGTTTTATAAGTATGTTTTCTGGACACGAATCTTCAAATTTATAGTCGAGCTCAAAATTCCTGTATTTGTTAGCAAAAACACAATAATCCATATTGGGTTTATTTGTAGTGAGCTGCTCTATAAGCTTGGAAATGTTTTTACGTTCCTGCTTCCAATTAGGATCTTTATTTTCTTTGGTTATAAATTCCAATTGTAAGCTATCCGTTTCTAAACCTAAAACAGGAATGGTATTTGTTTTGGCAATATGTATCAAGTAATTATCAAAGTGATCCCAAGTATCAGTAGGTTTAACAGTCTCACAGATTACCTTTTGAGATTCCTGTTGTAGTTTCCAGCGTAATTCTAACGGCTTTAGTTTATGCAAATCTACTTTCCAGTTGCCTGTAATAGTTTTAAGTTTTTGTAAATCACGCTTTTTCAAACCGGTTTCAATAGCATTTGTAGCTTGGCGTGAATTGATAATGTTTTGAGCGCTTTCCGTATTGTTAACAGATTCAAAAATAGCGAGCTCAGATCCTAATAAAGCCTGTTGCAATTGCGGAATGCTGTCCACAAATGAATTTCCAAACTGATGAAAGGTTCCTACAATATAAGAGGTTTTTTGGTTAATAGTATCACTTACTTTCCACAGAATGGTGTTTTGAGCACTTGCTGAAAAGCTAATAAGAAATAGAAAAATGATTAAGGCACCTTTTTTCATTTGTACAAACGTTTTGTTATTGGATTATTTGATTTAAAAAATCGCCAAGATGAACTTGGTTATGCTTTATCATTTCGGTTTTTGCTATTTCAAAATCTTCCGTTTGTCTGTTTTGTGAGAGTTTAAATTTACCTTCCCAATTGGTAATAGCTATTTTAAAACCTTTTACATAGGGAAGATATGTGTCCATATCTGGATCATTTTTATCTAATGTATAGTTGTGATGCGGTTGCTCTAAAAACTCTGTCATAGCAACCATAGTTTGCTTAATGCTTTCTGGGTCTTCAATTTCTGAAACTACGCCTTCAACGTGCACTTTTACATAATTCCAAGTTGGTAACTGTTTGGTTGTATAAATACTTGGTGAAATATAACATTGTGGACCCGAAAAAATTACGGTTACCTTATTCTGGTTTTGTAGCAATGCTGCATGTGGATTATTGCCATCCAAATGGCCAATTAATTTGTTATTTTCATAAATTAACGGAATATGTGTGACTATGGGTTCGTTGTTTAAAACGGAAATAACGGTTGCCAACGGATAGGTATTTATCACATGAATTAAATGTTTTCTACTGCTATCTTGATGCTGTTTTGGTGGGTAATTCAAAATTTTTGTTTTGCCTTTACGGGTTTATTTAAGTGGCTAATTTATTGCAGTTGAAATTTACAATATTTATCTTTAACGGATGTCAGAAAAAGCACCATCATTATCCATTAAAAATTGGTCGCAGGACGATCAGCCTCGCGAAAAATTACGCGACAAAGGTAAAGCCGCTTTAAGCGATGCCGAATTGGTTGCCATTATTATAGGTTCTGGCAATCGTGATGAAAGCGCTTTGGATTTATGCAAGCGTATTTTGGCAAGCGTGGATAATAATTTAAATCAGTTGGGTAAGTTAAGTATTAAACAACTCATGGATTTTAAAGGTATTGGTGAAGCAAAAGCCATATCTATTGCAGCTGCTATGGAATTGGGTAGGAGACGTAGAGGTGAAGAAGCTCTGGAACGTAAAAAAATCACATCCAGTGTGTCCGTTTTTGAACTCATGCAACCTATTATAGGCGAATTACCACATGAAGAATTTTGGATTATCTATTTAAATAATGCGAACAAAGTACTTCAAAAACAACAGTTGAGTAAAGGTGGAATTACAGGAACTTTGGTAGATGTACGATTGGTACTTAAAAATGCTTTAGAATTTGGAGCCGTTGGAATAATTTTAGCGCACAACCATCCGTCTGGAACCTTAAAACCTAGCGAAGCCGATAAGCAAATTACCCAAAAATTAAAAAAAGCAGGCGAAAGTTTAGATATTAAGGTATTGGATCATCTTATAGTAACGGAAAAGGCCTATTTTAGCTTTGCAGATGATAACTTACTGTAATGATTCTCATATACACTCCCAAAATAACACCACGTATTAAGTATGCTTTTAAGCATGTTTTTACGCGTATCTTAAAAGTTCCTGTAAATTTCACAACCACTGTGGAAGAGTTTATTTCACATAACTCCATTAAAATTTCCTACGCCAAACAACCATTAGGGAACGAGTTATTTATAAAAAGTCATGAACTTCTTTTTGAACAAGGCTTATCGGATGTTGAGGTGCAAGTGCATGATTGGGAGGAAACCAAATGTTTTTTCACAACCAATGATAAGAGTTGTATACCTTATGATCTGTTTGCGGCTACTTTTTATTTGTTAAGTCGCTATGAAGAGTATTTGCCACATGTAAAGGATGAATTTGGTCGTTTTACGGCAGAAGAAAGTTTGGCCTTTAAACATGGATTTCTTCATCAGCCAGTAGTTGATATTTGGGCTTATAAATTCAAACTAATATTAGAAAATCACTATCCCGATTTTGTTTTTCCAAGTAAAACCTATTCTGTTAAGCCAATTATTGATGTGCCTTCAGCCTTCAGTTTTAAAGCGAAGGGTTTAATGCGTACTATTGGCGGCACGCTTAAGGATTTATCTGGCTTTAAATTTCGTAGATTATATATGCGTTTTATGGTGTTATTAGGCTTAAAACACGATCCAGATGATACCTTTAAATATATTATAAATCGACAAAAACAGCGTAAAAATAAGTTTCTATTTTTCTTTTTAATAGGTGATTATTCCACCTATGATAAAGGTGTTAATGCACAAAAAAAAGAATTTATATCCCTTATAAAACAAGTAGCAGATTATTGCCATGTAGGACTTAAAGCATCATTTTTTGCGTTGGATAATATGGCTATCTTGAAGAAGGAAAAACTCCGGATGGAATCTATTTTAAACACATCACTATTAGCATCCAGACACTCCTTTTCTAAATTAAATTTACCTATTTCGTATAGAAATTTGGTAGAATTGGAAATCATGGAAGATTATACCATGGGGTATGTTAATTACAGTGGATTTCGAGCAGGAACCTGTACGCCATTTTTCTTTTATGATTTGGATTTTGAAATACAAACACCTTTAAAAATAACGGCTTACCACGTTATGGATTATACACTTTTAAAACATAATTCTTTATTAGATAAAAAGGAATCTCTGTTACGTGTTATCAACCAAGTGAAACAAGTAAATGGCGAGTTTGTTTCTGTTTTTCATAACTATACGTTTAGTGATATGGAACGATGGAGAGGTTATAAAGAATTGTTTAATATGATATTAGATTCAGCAAATGAAGATTAACGGCATTACAGATATTTTTTTTGATTTAGATCATACCCTTTGGGATTTTGATAAAAATTCGGCTTTAGCATTTGAGGAAATATTCAACACACATAATATAGACGTTGATATACTTGATTTTCTAAAAGTTTACGAACCCATAAATTTAAGCTATTGGAAATTGTATAGAGATGATCAGATTGATAAAGAATCATTGCGATACAGACGATTAAAAGAAAGTTTTGATGCTATAAAAACCGTAATTCACGACGATGTTATTAATCAATTAGCTATAGATTATATTGTTAGTTTACCCACGTTTAATCATTTGTTTGAAGGCACTTTTGACTTATTAAATTATTTACAGCCACATTATCAAATGCATATTATTACCAATGGTTTTCAAGAGGCACAAGATAAAAAGATGGAACAATCTAAAATATCAAAATACTTTAAAACAGTTACTAATTCTGAATTAGCAGGTGTTAAGAAACCCAATCCCATAATTTTTGATTATGCACTAAATAGGGCAGCAGCTGATAAAACGAAGAGCTTAATGATTGGCGATAATTTGGAAGCTGATGTTTTAGGAGCATTAAATTTTGGCATGGACGCTATTTGTTTTAACTACCATGGCGTGAAAATTGATAGTAACATAAAACAGGTTACAAATTTGAAGGAATTAAAAGCCTATTTGTAATTTTAATGTATCTTTAATCTTTACTTTTAAAAAAAATCATGATAAAAAAAATCACCCTTTTATTCGCTTTATTTATAACCGTTCAATCTAGTTTTTCACAAAGTGATTTGAATCAATATAAGTATGTAATTGTACCAACTTCCTATGAATTCTGTACAGAACGTGACCAATATCAATTAAACTCATTGACCAAATTTTTATTTGAAAAGCAAGGCTTTGTAGCACTGATGAGTGATGAGCCTCTACCACAAGATATAATAAATAATGGCTGTCTGGCTTTATGGGCAGATGTGTTAAATGAATCTGGCATTTTTGAAACCAAGTTTAGAATAGAATTGAAAAACTGTCAAAAACAAGTTGTTTTCACATCCGGAATTGGGCAATCGCGAGAAAAAAAATATAAAGTGGCTTATAACTTATCATTAAGACAAGCATTTGAGTCGTTTAATACATTGAATTATAGTTACAATGCTGACCTGGCAACTCAAGCAGCAAGTGCAACTGCAAGTACAATAACAAAACCCGCTGCTATAGCACCTCCAGTTGCTTTGGGTGATCAATTAATTTCTGAATCTAAAAAAACAGATGCAACTCAAGCTTTAACAGCTAAAAAGAAGGATGTTATTAATTATGAGTTACTGAACGACAAAGGGGAAGTAGTTTATACCTTAATTTTTTCGGGTAAAGAAGAATTTTATATGGTGGAAGGTATACAGGCTACCGTTTATAAAGTAAACGATAATTGGGTCATTGCTAAAACAACTGCTGATGGCTCGTTATTAATTCATACTTTAAACGTGACGTTTTAATAGCCATATTTGTCCTTCCAGCGTTGTTTTAAAAACTCCCGTTGTGCGTTTTCACGTGCATTGTTTCCTGGCTCATAGAATCTGGTGTTACTAATGTCATCTGGCAGAAACTCCTGCTTGGCAAAATTATTTTCATAGTTATGGGCATATTGGTAATTCTCGCCATAACCAATTTCTTTCATCAGTTTGGTTGGCGCATTTCTAATGGATAATGGGACACTTAAATCGCCCGTATCACGTACCACTTGTTGTGCCTTGCTGATGGCCAAATAGGCGGCATTACTTTTAGGTGAACAGGCTAAATACGTCACACATTGACTTAATAAAATTCGGGATTCGGGATGTCCAATAGTAGAAACCGCTTGAAACGTATTATTGGCAATAACTAAAGCCGTTGGGTTTGCATTTCCAATATCTTCACTCGATAAAATAAGGAGGCGCCTGGCTATAAATTTTACATCTTCACCACCTTCAATCATTCGCGCTAAATAATACACTGCGGCATTGGGATCGCTACCGCGAATAGATTTTATAAGTGCTGAAATTATATCATAATGTTGCTCGCCGGTTTTATCATATCTGGCTGTATTATTTTGAATGCGTTGTGTAACCAATTCATTGGTAATGATAATATCTCCAGTTTCATGCGAATTAACTATTAGCTCAAAAATATTCAATAGTTTTCGGGCATCACCTCCGGAAATACGCATTAAAGCTTCCGTTTCTTTTAGCGTAATATTTTTTTGAGATAAGTAGGTGTCTTTTTCAATGGCGCGTTTTAAAAGGGCTTCTAAATCCGTTTTATTAAAGGCATTTAGAATATACACCTGACATCGTGATAATAATGCAGGAATTACTTCAAAACTCGGGTTTTCAGTTGTGGCACCAATCAATGTTACCCAACCTTTTTCTACGGCTTGTAATAACGAGTCTTGTTGTGATTTACTAAATCGGTGAATTTCATCAATAAATAAAATGGGGTTTTTGGTAGTGAATAAACCGCCAGACTGTTTGGCTTTATCTATAACCTCACGTATATCTTTAACGCCTGAATTTATAGCACTCAATGTATAAAAAGGTCGGTTGGATTCTGTAGCAATAATATTTGCTAAGGTTGTTTTTCCAATACCAGGAGGACCCCAAAGTATAAGGGATGGGATTAAGCCTTGCTTTATTTGATTGGTTAACGTACCATTAGGACCTATTAAATGTGCTTGACTAATATAGTCGTCAAGTGTTTTGGGTCTTAATCGTTCTGCTAAAGGTTCATTCATAGCGCAAATTTAATTATAATTATAGGTTCTATTGGAATGGTTTTGTACATTTTGATTAACAATTTGTAATTAGTTGTCAATCTTGCAGACTGACAATTTAACAGAACGTCATTAATGGTTAGTTATTTGTAATGGTTTGTTTATGAAAAGTCAAGAAGAATTTAAATTTTCTAATCAGGTTATTTTAGTCCCAGTAGCATTTGTCTTGCTCATTTGGTTAGTATTCTGGTTTGAAATACGTTTTGGATTCGACTTCACAAATTATGGCATATTTCCACAGAAATTATTTGGTCTCCGTGGTGTTGTTTTTAGTGCGTTTATTCATTCTGGGATTACGCACTTATATCATAATACTATTCCCTTGTTTGTGCTAACCGCCGCCTTGTTTTATTTCTATAGGGAGATGGCTTGGAAAATCCTTATTCTAGGAATTTTACTTTCGGGTTTATTAACGTGGAGTATTGGCAGGCCAGCTTATCATATTGGTGCCAGTGGACTTATTTATGTATTAGTTAGTTTCTTATTCTTTAAAGGTATTATAGCCAAGCATTTTCGGCTAATTGCCTTATCTCTATTGGTTATCTTTTTATATGGAAGTATGATTTGGTATGTGCTACCTATTAAAGACGGCGTATCCTGGGAAGGACATTTATCTGGTTTAATTGTGGGATTGGTTTTTGCTTTTATCTTTAAGAAACATCTTCCAATACCTAATAAATACTATTGGGAACAACCGAGTTATATAGAAGAAGAAGATCCGTTTCTAAAACACTTTGATGAACATGGTAACTTTATTGAAAGCTTACCAGAAACCGAAGACATTAAAACAGAAGTAGAGGAGGAGAACCAACCCATTTCTATTAACTATATTTTTAAAAAGTCTGACGATTCATCAAACTAAGCGTTGTCTTACCACTTCATAAAGAATGGCGCCACAAGCAACGGATACATTGAGGGATTCAATAGTGCCAAGTAACGGTAGTTTAGCTTTACTATCTGCAAGTTTAAGTACGGATGGATTTATACCACGACCTTCAGATCCCATGATGATAGCGCATGGTACTTTAAAATCAATATCATATATAGTATCATTTGTTTTCTCGGTAGCGGCTATAACAGCTATACCAGAAGCCTGTAAATGAAACATGGCATCTTTAATATGGTCTACCCGACAAATAGGCATTTTAAAAACAGCGCCAGCACTTGTTTTAATGGTATCACCATTTATGGGTGCACTTCCTTTTTTTTGGATAATAATGCCGTTGACACCTGTACATTCTGCCGTACGGATTATAGCTCCAAAATTACGAACATCACTTAATTGATCCAACAGTAAGAATAAGGGGGTTTTACCCGATTCAATCACGTTTAGCACTAAATTCTCAATATCATGGTATTCAATAGGCGATATTTGCGCTACGGCACCTTGATGATTTTTGGATGTTAATCGGTTTAATTTCTCAACAGGCACATAGGAGGCGTTAATACCTTCTTTTCTGATAAGAGATTCTAAATCGTGGGCAAGGTTGCCTTGTAGCCCCTTTTGAATAAAGATTTTCTCAATAGTCTTACCGGCTTGAATAGCTTCTATAACTGAATGTAAGCCAAAAATTAATGTTTCCTGTTCCATAAAACAAAGGTATAAAAAAACCGCTTCTAAAAAGAAGCGGTTTTAATATTATAAATAAAATAGTTACTATTCTTGAGCAACTAATTCACCTAGGTTATTATATACTGTGTATTTACCTCCCATTACTTCTACAGTAGCAACAAGCTTTTGACCATTAGCAGTGTTAGGAGTACTAACATCACTGTAAGAGAAAAACAAGCTTGGGTAAGAAATACTTGTATGGAATTGACCAGTTTTTGCGATTTCTATTTCCAAAGGAACAGCAAAACCACCAACTAAAGATTCGTCATCATCAAAATTCAAATCAAAATCCCACATATCAACTATTACTTGATAAGTACCATCAGCTAATACTTCTGTGTTATTTGCATTAGGAACTGCACTACCAGTAATAACATATTCTGGACAGTCACCTGTATAAGCAAAAACGTTAGCATTATCTAAAAATACATCAAAATCAACAACACCACATAAATCTTTCGTGTCAGATAATATTTCATCATCATCCGTATAAACATATTCTAGACCTGTGTCATTATCAATCGCTAGTAATACATTCTCTTTCAGATATTGGAAAGATTCATCTTTAGCCCAGCTTAAACGTAAGCCCATGTTATCATCCGTATAGTTAGCAACATCAAATTTAATGATGTTGTTACCATTTATTAAACCTTGACCATTTCTAGTGTTGGTTAATTTAAAGGTATACTTTTCAGTTCCCTCAACGTCTAAATCCAGAACAGCGTTAATTTGAAACGTATATGATGATGCATACGCAGGTATTTGAACTAAATATCCTTGGCTACCAAAACCATCATCTGCTGTTGTAGCTGAATTTGGATCAGTTGGGTCATTACCAACAGTATAATCTGAATTATCGCCTCCAGACATCATTTCTAATTTGAAATCTAAAGTTTCTTTGAAAGGCTTATCAACTGTTAAAGTTACAGTTACACTCTCTCCTTCTGTAATAGCACTTTCAGATACATTATCAATAGTTACAAGCGATTTTGGCGTAAACGTGTATTCTGTGTCATCATCAATACACGACGAGAAGCTCGCTAAAACTAAAGCTGAAAGCATTAAGTGTTTTATATATTTCATTTTGTTTTAATTTATTTATTAGTTAATGCTTATTGTGCAGTCAAAATTACTGTCCAACCTGAATAAACGTTTTCAATTCCAAACTGCTCAAATACTATTTGACCACTACCGTTTACATAACCAGGAACACCTTGAATAATTTCATTGGAGTAAGGCCAGCTTGTAAATACTAATTGACCAGCACAAGCATAAAAGAAAGATGTATAACCACTAGTTGGCCATCCAAACATAGAACTCAATTGGTAATCACCACCACCTAAACTAGTAATAGTAAATGAACCACTTGTGTTTCCTGATGCAGTATAAGTTCCTGCTAAATCTGTTCTACATAATTGTAACTTAACAATAGTTGTTATTAGTTGTTCACCAATTACAACATCACCACTTGTAGTGATTGCTTTTAAGTTTAAAACGTAAAATGAAATTTTACTAGCATTTAATTCATCATTGTACACTTTCGTATCAATTAAATCGAATGTAGAATTTGCAGGAATAGTTGATTCTAACGTTGTATCAACTAAATCAAAATGAACACCTTCTTGTGCTTCCACAGCGAAGTCATAGATAGTAGCTGTACCACCTTCTATTGCTAATCTTTGATCTTTAGTTAAGTTAAAAGTACTTGCATACTCACTTGCACTTAAGTTTAAATCTTGAATATCACCAATTTCATAAGTAACTGTGATTTCACTATCAAACGCTAACCCATTGTTTCCACCTAATAAGTGAACAGGTACGCCAAAATCAAATGTAGTACCAGCACTTTGAACAAAGTTACCTAAAGTTACATCTTCTTTAAACCCAATGATTCTTGACAAATCTTCATTTTGAGTTGCGTTCTCTACTTCATCGTCTACTATACACGAGAAGCAAATTACAGAGGCGAAAACCGCTGTAAAATAAATTTTTAAATTTTTCATAATTTCTATTTTTTTTTAATTATTGTGCCCAAAATGGTCCAGTTGCGAATACATCAGCACTTGTTTGGTCTGGTACATTTGCAGAATTTGAAATATACTCATCAGATGGGTACATCAAACGCTTTGGTCTGGTTGAAGATTGAGCGGTTAAAGCTAAAGGAATATCATCTGGGAAACCAGTTCTTGTGAACTCGATATAAGATTCAATAGCATTTATACCATTAGTAGCAATCCATTTTTGTCTCATGATAGCTTCAAACTTATCACTATCAGATCCTACCCAACCTACTCCTGGTTGGTTTGGTGTGTATCCAGCTCTGTTAGCTCCTAAAAGTTGGAAAGATGCATCAATTGCAGCTTCAAAACTAGCTTGAGCGTCACCTGGAATTAATCCGAATAATTGTGCTTCAGATTGCATTAATAAACTTTCAGCAGCAGTCATTACATAACCATCTTGAGCTGAGTCAATTAATAAACCTGGTCCAATTGGAGATAATCCAGCTGGTGAGTTATCACTATCAGCACCTTGTTCATGACCAACAACTCCACCACTTCCATCATCAGCTTCGTCATATAAGAAGTTTACACGATCATCTGCACTGTTAATTAAAAATGTAACAGCATATTGAGATGCTCTGTAGAAGTTATAACCAGTTGCCGTTGTCTCGTTATTAGAGAAACCAATATAGTTATAAAATGGGTTTTGTTGAGCAGTACTCTCTGAAGAGTATCCAGGGTTGATTGTTGCATCATTGTTTAAGAACGCAGCAGTTTGTAATTCTGGTAATTTGCTAGCTATAAAAGCAGCAGATTCAGTATCACCATTCATTGTAGCATCCGTTCTTTGACGTAATAATAAACGTAATTTTAATGAGTTACCAAAAGCAACCCAGCTAGACATAGATCCGTTAAAGATAACATCTTCACTACCTACAGGAATTGTATTTAATCCTGCGTTTGCAATTAATTCAATTGCCTCATCAACTTGATTGTATAATTCCTCATACACTGCACGATCATCGTCGTATGCAGGTGTCAAGTTTTTGATTCCTTGGTGTGCTTCAAAATAAGGTACATCACCATATAAATCAACTACATATTGTAAGTAGAAAGACTTCATGATTTTTGAAATTGCCTTATGATTGTCATAATCAGCACTATCATAGTCTATAATAGCTTGGAAATTGTATGTTCCTCTATATAATCCTGTAAAAAGATCATTGTAAAAGTTGTTATCAATTGCAAGCGTGAATTCTTCAGAGAAACCACCTGTAAACGAGTTTACGTTAGCTCCCCAGTTATTCATCATGACATTTCCTAAACGGTTCATTCTTCTAGCTTGTGTTCTATAAGTATCACTCATAGCACCTGCCAAAATTAAATCCGGTGTCACATCTTCGGCAGAAGGTGAATTTGGACTTTTGTTTACATCCAAATAATCGCTGCACGATACAGTAATCGCGAAGATTACTAATAATAAAAATTTATATTTCGTTCTCATGTTTATTTATTAAAAAGTTAAATTAAGAGTCATACCGTATGTTCTTGTGATAGGATATTGACCAGTAACACTTAAACCTTGATCGTTACCAGAACTTCTTCCGATTTCTGGATCCGCATAACCTCTGTTTTCAGCAGGTAATACAGTGAAAGGGTTTCTTGCATTAACACCTAGTCTTAAACTTGATAATCCTACGTTTTTCAACATTTCTTTAGAAAATGCATAACTTAATGATAATTCTCTTACTTTGAATGCAGTTGCATCCAATACAAAGTTTTCACTTACACTTCTGTACTCATTAGAGAAATAATCTAAATAGTTAGCGTATGTAGTTCCACCTGTAATTACATTTGTGTTTGCTTCGTATACTGGGTTAGCAGCAGTACCTGTATTGATTGCAGAGTTAGGGAAAATAAATCCTCTACGTCCACCATCAGCAGATTCTACTAAGTGACCTGACCAAGATAACCAGTCTTTAGTACCAGCCCAAAATTGGTGACCAGTTCTATAGTCCATTACAGCAGCAAGTCTGATTCCTTTATAGTTTACAGCAGTGTTTAAACCTACTACGTAATCAGGGTTTGACTTACCTAATACTTGGAAACTACCAGTTTTTAATGGGTTACCTGTAGAAGGATCAATTAATACACGACCTTGAGGGTCTCTTTGGTAAGCAGTACCTTTAATTAAAGGAAACTCTTCACCAGCTGTTGCAAAAATACCAACATCAGCAAAAGCAGCTAAAGCAACTTCGTCAGAATTGTCAGAGATCTTGTCGATAACTGTTTTATCTGTTGCAAAGTTAAGATCTAAATCCCAACGGAAATCTTTTGTTCTAATAGGTGTTAAACCTAAATCAATTTCAAAACCAGATGTAGTAGAAGCTGCTACGTTAACCGTAGTATTAGCTAAACCAGAAGCAGCAGATGTTGTAATACCTGTTACTAAATCCGTGTTTTTAGTTTCATAGATAGAAAAGTCTAAACGAACTCTATCACCTTTAAAGAATGCTAAGTTAAGGTTTAACTCATAAGATTCTATAAACTCATTTACTAATAATGGATCAGCAATTGTTTGATCTAATACAAAAGAGTTTAAACCTCCAAATGGATAACCAGTTGCTTGGTTTAAAGTAGAATTAATTTGGTAAGGTCCAACACGGTCGTTACCAACTTTAGCCCAGTTTCCAGAAATTTTAGCATAATTTAATATACCACCTTTCTTTAATCCAGGGAAAGCATTAGTTGCTACAAAAGATAAACCAACAGAAGGGTAGAAGAACGAGTTACGATCGTCTGCTAATCTTGATGTCCAGTCATTACGTCCAGTTACAGATATGTATAAGAAATCCTTATATCCTAAATCTACACTTCCTAGTAAAGAGAAACGACGGTCTCTCTCAATAGAGTTAAATGTGTTAGGTCTTCCTGTAATGTTATCAATGTTGTAATATCCAGGAATTGTTAAGTTACTACCACTTACTGAAGTAGCAGAATACATATTATCTTGAATGTTATTACCTACTAAAGCTGTTAATGAAATATCATCAGTTAACATATAGTCAAAGTTCACAAAAATATCATTGTAGATATTTGTTTCTTCACTATTACTTTGTCCAAATTGTGAAACTGTAGAATGATCTCCACCACCAATACCGATCGTGTCAATGTATTCATTTGTATAATTTCTTGAATAACTCTTGAAGTTACGAACACTACTGTTCAATACAACGTTGATGTTATCATTTACTTCATACTTAATGTTTGCAACACCATTCATTCTAGTCGTATTACTTGAATTTCTAATGTTATCTCTCATCCAATATGGATTTCTGTAGTAAGATGTCCAGTGTCCTTCGTTTCCAGAGTTTTCAAATTGCTCAACAGGAACGTTAGACGCTGTTTGTAATAATTCAGTAAATAAGTTTGAAGTTGTAGTTTTAACTGAAGACGTGTTATACGTTACGTTACCACCAACATTCCATTTACCTAATTGTTTGTTACCTTTAAATAAAACAGTAGTTCTGTTTAATTCATCACCTTCAACAACAAATTCTGTTTGTTGGTTGTTTACAGATAGTAAAACATTACCTGTTTTATCACCAGCAGAAAGTGTTACACCGTTTTGTAAAATAGTACCAGTTTTAAAGAATTCTTTAATATTGTCACTATCACCAGAGTAAGGTGCCATAATATAAGAACCATCAGCTTGAGGTAAACCTACAGGCTGCATAGTACCATCAAATTCTGGACCCCAACCTCCGTTTTCGTATGATGTATGAACACCATTCCAACCTTGACCGTATTTAGTCTGACGTTCTGGAACGAATGCTACATCTTCAAAAGAGATAGAAGAATTTATAGAAACTTCAATTTTCTCACTAGAAGATCCACTTTTAGTCGTAACGATAATTACACCGTTAGAACCTTGAGAACCATATAATGCACTACCACCAGCACCTTTAATAACGTTGGTAGAGGCAATGATTTCAGGAGCTAAATTAGAAAGTGTATTTGCACTAGAAATAACACCATCAATAACAATCAACGCTTGGTTGTTTCCTGTTAATGAACGGTTACCCCTTAATACAATTCTAGTTGTTTGGTTAACACCATTATTAGTTGTGTTAATTTTTAAACCAGAAACCTTACCAGTTAAACTCTGTACAACGTTAGGATTGGCAGCTTGTGTTAATTCTTCTGCATCAACTACTTTCGTAGCAGCAGTTAACTGACCAGCTGTTCTCTCAACACCTAAAGCGGTAATGACAACCTCTTCAAGAGCCTCACTATCAACCTCCATTGCAAAGCTAATTGTATTGGATGCACCAACAGTCATTTCTTTGGTTGTGTATCCAATAAAGGAATAGGATAGGGCATCTCCTGTGCTCGCATTGATGGAGTAATTACCATCAAAATCTGATTGAGTTCCAGTTGTAGTACCTTTTACAATAATATTAACTCCGGGAAGAGGTAATCCGTTTTCATCGGAAATCGTTCCTGAAATTGTTTTTTCTTGCGCAAACGTAAGTTGCACAACAAACGCTAGAAACAGCGTTAAAATTCCACTAAACTTTGTTTTCATTTTGTATTTTATTTGAATTAGTCTAGGCCAAAAATCATAATAAAAAGTTAATTAAACAATAAATAAGGGTTAAAATTTCAAATTATTTTCAAAATCTACGCTTTTTAACACCTATTATTCCTAAAAAAGTGCGGATAAACTTAAATGTATTTTAGAATTGGATAGTTTGAAACTTTGATTTTCGCTTTTACCATTGGCATAATTGAAGCGTAAAAGTCCGGCTTTGGTGTTTAATCCAAAACCAAAACCAAAACTATATAGTTTTTCTTTTTGATCTATTATTTTATTTTCAAAATAAGCAATGTCAATTATTGAATGAATATATAAATCACTACTTAATGAATAACGATATTCAGTAGCTATTAAGCCATAAAACGTAGCACTTAAACTATTTTCTTCAAACCCTCTAATAGAATTAATACCGCCAAACCTGCTTAATTCATTCTCTAAATAACTATCTGAAAATAAACCAAAACTTGTTGTCCTTAAATAAACATTGTTCTTTGGGTTTAAGTTGAATATTTTGAATGCGTCTACAGTATATTGGTATTGCTGATCTTTTAGTTGTGCAATAGTTCTATTTCCAATGCCTGTTTCAATTCGGATTTGTGCATTTCTTCTAAAAATTGAACGATCTGTAACGCGATTAACAAAAGTGTATCCAATTGTGTAGAAAGTTGTTTCGTAATCTTTAATAAATGGGTTTAAATTGGCACTGCTTAGTAGGTTATTTGATTTTGTAGATTTAATTCCGACGGAAAATTGATTTTTGGAGTTTAATTGGTAATTAATTCGCGCACTTTGGTCGGCCGTTGTAAAGGAGGAATCCTTTTTAAAAATATTAAGCTCTAATTCTGTACCAATTGGCGAACTGAAAAGGTATGGTAACTTAATATTGACATTAAAGGACTTTTGTTCACTCTCATCACTTCTATACGCAAGTGATAAACTTTCTCCGAAATTTAAATTGTTGGTGAGTTCAAGGTTTAGGTAACCTGTTAATTCTAATTTGCTGGTTTCTTCATTGGTGCCAAATCCAAGAAAACCATCAAACGTGTTACTTTTTGTTTTTTCAATGTACACATATAATATGGTGGAGTCTTTGCTGAATAAAATTTCAGGTTCTCTTATTTGATTCGCAAACGGTAATTCTTGAAGTAAATTTGTTTGTTGCTTTATTTCTGACAAGTTTAAAGTTTTGCCAGTTCTAAGTTTTAAAAAATACTTTAAGTACGATTTTGGGAATTTCTCATAACCCTTAACGATTATTTTATTTACAAAACGCTTTTCATTATCTCCTGACAGGACTAAATCGGCTTTTAGTGTGTTATTATTCGTTTTTTTAATGTTATCAAGTTTAAGGGTATTGAAAGGCAAGCCTTGGTCTGCTATTTTTTTATTGATAAATTGAAGTGTTTGTTCAATTTCTTTAAAACGGATTGTAAAATATAATTTACTGCTATGAACACGTAATTGTTTTAATGTACCTGGCGGAAGTGTCTCCAGATCATAATAGACATCTATGGATTTGAAGGGTTTGCCAAGTGAAACTGAAGTTTCAAAAATAGTATCATTTATTTTGGTAACACCTTGCCATTTGGCGTCTATATAACCTAATCTAATTAATGTATATTTAAGTGTATCTATTTCGCTATTTAATGAATTGTAATCCGTGTGCTTTTTATGGTAGCTAATGGAATCTATGACATGCGTGTTTTCTGCGAATTCGTTTTGAATTTTGAGGTACAAATTTTGTCCCATTAAATCAGAGGTTGATCCAAAGAGTATAATAAGGAATAAAATAAGAAATCTATGCACGCTTTTTCTGAAAGTCTTTAGAATGTAAAACTAACGCAAAAAGATTCGTTTTGATATAATTTGGGGTGTGATTTTTAATAAGAATTGAAAATTAATGAATTAACGTTTGAAAAATAAAAATTTATTTCTACCTTTGCAGCCCTCAAATGAGAGGTTAAACATAAATTATATAGAAATATATGCCAACAATTTCACAATTAGTACGTAAAGGAAGAACCAAAATAACCAAGAAGAGTAAATCGGTTGCTTTAGATTCGTGTCCACAAAGACGTGGAGTATGTACGCGTGTTTACACTACTACACCTAAGAAACCAAATTCTGCAATGCGTAAAGTTGCAAGGGTAAGGTTAACAAACGGTAAAGAAGTAAACGCCTACATCCCAGGAGAAGGACACAACCTACAAGAACACTCGATAGTATTGGTTAGAGGTGGAAGGGTAAAAGATTTACCAGGAGTTAGATATCACATTGTACGTGGTGCCTTAGACACAGCAGGTGTTGCAGGTAGAACGCAACGTAGATCTAAGTATGGTGCAAAACGCCCTAAGAAGTAATTAAAAAACTTTAAGAAGAAGACATGAGAAAAAGAGCAGCAAAAAAGAGACCGCTTTTACCAGATCCACGTTTTAACGATCAGTTAGTAACTAGATTCGTAAACATGATGATGTGGGATGGTAAGAAGTCAGTAGCTTTTAAAGTGTTTTACGATGCAATTGATATCGTAGAAGAAAAGAAAACAGATGATGAGAAAACTGCATTAGAAATGTGGAAAGATGCCTTATCTAATGTGATGCCTCACGTAGAAGTACGTAGTCGTCGTGTTGGTGGTGCTACATTCCAAATTCCTATGCAAATCCGTCCAGATCGTAAAGTTTCAACGGCAATGAAATGGCTAATTAGCTATTCACGTAAGAGAAATGAAAAATCAATGGCGCAGCGTTTAGCTTCAGAAATTTTAGCAGCAGCTAAAGAAGAAGGAGCAGCCGTTAAAAAGCGTGTTGATACACATAAGATGGCAGAAGCAAATAAAGCATTCTCACACTTTAGATTTTAAGAAATGGCAAGAGATTTAAAACTAACAAGAAATATTGGAATTGCTGCTCACATTGATGCTGGTAAAACAACAACAACAGAGCGTATTCTTTTTTATACAGGGGTTTCACATAAAATTGGTGAAGTACATGATGGTGCTTCTACAATGGACTGGATGGAGCAAGAAGCTGAAAGAGGTATTACAATTACGTCTGCTGCAACTACTTGTGATTGGGTTTTCCCGAAAGAAAACGCAGAGCCAACTCCAGATGCACAAAGTTACCATTTTAATATAATTGATACTCCTGGTCACGTAGATTTTACGGTTGAAGTAAATCGTTCTTTACGTGTATTAGATGGTTTAGTATTCTTATTTAGTGCAGTTGATGGTGTTGAGCCACAATCTGAAACTAACTGGAGACTAGCTGATAACTATAAAGTGCCAAGAATTGGTTTCGTTAATAAAATGGACCGTCAAGGATCAGATTTTTTGATGGTTTGTAACCAGGTTAAAGAAATGTTAGGTTCTAATGCAGTGCCTATTGTTTTGAATATTGGTGATGAAGAAAACTTTAAAGGTATTGTAGATTTAGTTAAGAACAGAGCCATCGTATGGCATGACGAAAATTTTGGTGCCACTTTTGACGTAGTGGAGATTCCAGAAAGCATGAAAGATGAAGTTCGTAAATACCGAGCTTTATTGATTGAAGAAGTTGCTAGCTACGATGAGAATTTATTAGAAAAATTCATGGAAGATGAAGATTCTATTACAGAAGACGAAGTGCACGCTGCGCTTAGAGCTGCTGTTATGGATATGGCTATTATTCCTATGATTTGTGGTTCTTCATTTAAAAATAAAGGGGTTCAATTCTTATTAGACGCGGTTTGTCGTTACTTACCTTCTCCAATGGATAGAGAAAGTGTGGTTGGCGTTAATCCAGATACAGATAAAGAAGAAAGACGTAGACCAGATGTTAATGAGCCTTTTGCTGCTTTAGCATTTAAAATTGCTACTGATCCTTTCGTAGGACGTTTAGCATTCTTCCGTGCCTATTCAGGTCGTTTAGATGCTGGTTCTTATATCTTGAACAACCGTTCAGGTAAAAAAGAGCGTATCTCACGTATTTACCAAATGCACGCTAATAAGCAAAATGCTATCGATTTTATTGAAGCAGGAGATATTGGAGCTGCAGTAGGATTTAAAGATATTAAGACTGGTGATACCATGTCTGATGAAAAACATCCAATTGTTTTAGAGTCTATGGACTTCCCAGATCCAGTAATTGGTATTGCGGTTGAGCCAAAAACTAAAGCAGATGTTGATAAAATGGGTATGGCTTTAGCTAAATTAGCTGAAGAAGATCCGACATTTACAGCTAGAACTGATGAAAATTCTGGTCAGACAATTATATCAGGAATGGGTGAGCTTCACTTAGATATTATTGTAGATCGTTTACGTCGTGAGTTTAAAGTAGAAGTAAATCAAGGTCAACCACAAGTTGAATATAAAGAAGCTATTACAGCTGCTGCAGATCATAGAGAAGTTTACAAGAAACAATCTGGTGGTCGTGGTAAATTTGCTGATATCGTATTTACGGTTGAACCAGCAGATGAAGGTGTAGTAGGTCTTCAATTTGAATCTGTAATTAAAGGTGGTAACGTTCCTAAGGAATTTATCCCTTCTATTGAAAAAGGATTCAAAATGGCTATGGTTAATGGTCCATTAGCAGGTTATGAAATTGATTCTATGAAAGTGACATTGAGAGATGGATCTTATCATGATGTGGATTCGGATCAATTATCATTCGAATTAGCTGCTAAATTAGGATTTAAAAACTGTGCTAAAGCTGCTAAAGCGGTTATAATGGAACCAATCATGAAACTTGAGGTAATTACACCTGAAGAAAACATGGGTGACATTGTAGGAGATTTAAACCGTCGTCGTGGACAAATGAGTGATATGGGTGACAGAGCAGGTGCAAAAACTGTAAAAGCTACTGTTCCTTTATCTGAAATGTTTGGTTATGTAACAACATTAAGAACATTGTCTTCAGGACGTGCAACATCAACAATGGAATTTTCACACTATGCTGAAACGCCTTCTAATATTTCAGAAGAAGTTATAAAAGCTGCTAAAGGTATTGAATCGTAAATCTTAAGAAAATGAGTCAAAAAATTAGAATAAAATTAAAGTCTTACGATCACAATTTAGTAGACAAGTCTGCTGAAAAGATTGTAAAAACAGTAAAAAGTACAGGTGCAGTCGTAACGGGGCCAATTCCATTACCAACACACAAGAAAATTTTCACTGTATTACGTTCTCCACACGTTAACAAGAAGTCAAGGGAACAATTTCAATTAAGCTCTTACAAGCGTTTACTTGATATTTACTCGTCTTCTTCAAAAACAATTGATGCTCTAATGAAGTTAGAGTTACCAAGTGGTGTAGAAGTAGAGATCAAAGTTTAGTTATAAGCTTACATGTCCTTAACGATTGGTTAAGGAAAAACGGAAAAATACAATTCAAGGCTGAAACGTATTTTTCAGCCTTGAATATTTTACGGGTGAGTCGCGAATCATCCATAAACAAACAAGCAGGACAAATCGCGAGTTGTCCATAATATAATAAAGAAAAATTATGTCTGGGTTAATTGGAAAAAAAATCGGTATGACCAGCATCTTCGATGAAAATGGAAAAAACATTCCATGTACAGTAATCGAAGCTGGACCATGTATCGTTACCCAAGTCAGAACTGAAGAAGTTGACGGTTATAGTGCTGTACAACTTGGTTTCGATGACGCGACAGAAAAAAGTGCTACTAAAGCGGACTTAGGTCACGCTAAAAAAGCAGGAACTTCTGTAAAACGCAAGATCGTTGAATTTAAAGGTTTTGATAAGGAGTACAAATTAGGTGATGCAATAACAGTTGAGCATTTTGCTGAAGGAGAGTTCGTGGATATTTCTGGAACATCAAAAGGTAAAGGATTTCAAGGTGTTGTTAAACGTCATGGTTTTGCTGGTGTGGGTCAAGCTACTCACGGTCAACACAACCGTTTAAGAGCTCCTGGTTCTATTGGTGCGGCTTCATATCCTGCAAGAGTATTTAAAGGAATGAAGATGGCCGGAAGAATGGGAACTGATCAAGTAAAAGTTGAAAATTTAAGAGTTTTAAAAGTAGTTGCTGAAAAGAACCTACTAGTTGTTAAAGGATGTGTTCCTGGACATAAAAACGCTTATGTAATTATTAGAAAATAATGAAAGTAGCAGTTTTAGATTTAAACGGAAAAGACACAGGAAGACAAGTTGACTTGTCTAAAGATGTGTTTGCTATTGAGCCTAATAATCATGCGGTTTATTTGGATGTTAAACAATATTTAGCAAACCAAAGACAAGGGACTCATAAAGCAAAAGAACGTGCAGAAATTTCTGGTAGTACACGTAAAATAAAGAAACAAAAAGGAACAGGTACAGCTCGTGCTGGTAGTATAAAATCTGGTCTTTTTAAAGGTGGTGGACGTATGTTCGGACCTAGACCTAGAAGCTATAGCTTTAAATTAAACAAAAATGTGAAACGATTAGCTCGTAAATCTGCTTTTTCAATTAAAGCAAGCGAGAAGTCAATAGTTGTTTTAGAAGACTTTAATTTTGAGTCTCCAAAAACAAAAAACTTCACAGCAGTTTTAAAAGCTTTAGACCTAGTCAATAAAAAATCTCTCTTTGTGTTGGGTGCTTCAAATAATAATGTATATTTGTCGTCACGCAATTTAAAAGGTTCTGAAGTTATAACTAGCTCGGAGATAAGTACTTACAAGATTTTAAATGCAAATCGAGTAATACTTTTAGAGAGTTCTTTAGAAGGAATTGTAACGAATTTAAGTAAATAAGAAACAGATGAACATCTTAATTAAACCTATAATCACAGAAAAAGCGACTGCTAATAGCGAGTTGAGAAACTGCTATACTTTCGCGGTGAATACCAAGGCGAACAAGGTAGAAATCAAAAAAGCGGTGGAAGCTGCTTATGGCGTTTCTGTTGAAAAAGTTCGTACTATTAATGTCCGTCCAGATAGAAGTACTAAGTTTACAAAAACTGGTATTCAACATGGTAAAACAAATGCTGTTAAAAAAGCAATTGTACAACTGGCGGAAGGTGAAATGATTGATTTATACAGTAACATGTAATTAAAGACAACAAAAAATGTCAGTAAGAAAATTAAAACCAATCACACCAGGACAGCGATTTAGAGTAGTAAATGGTTACGACGCCATTACTACTGATAAGCCGGAGAAAAGTTTATTAGCTCCGAAAAAAAGGTCTGGTGGTAGAAACAGTCGCGGAAAAATGACTATGCGCTACATAGGTGGTGGTCATAAGCAAAGGTATCGTATTATCGATTTTAAACGTAACAAAACTGGAATTCCAGCTGAAGTTAAGTCTATCGAATACGATCCAAACAGAACAGCGTTTATTGCGTTGTTAAACTATCAAGATGGTGAGAAAACGTATATCATTGCTCAAAATGGTTTACAAGTTGGTCAGACTATCGTCTCTGGAAACAGCAATGTAGCTCCAGAAGTCGGTAACGCTATGCCACTATCTCAAATTCCATTAGGAACTATTATTTCTTGTGTAGAATTACGTCCAGGACAAGGAGCTGTTATGGCTAGAAGTGCTGGAACATTTGCACAGTTAATGGCTAGAGGTGATAAATTTGCATCTATAAAATTACCATCAGGTGAAACACGTTTAGTGTTAATTACATGTATGGCTACAATAGGTGTTGTATCTAATTCAGATCATCAATTGTTAGTATCAGGTAAAGCTGGTAGATCAAGATGGTTAGGAAGAAGACCTCGTACAAGACCAGTAGTGATGAACCCAGTCGATCACCCAATGGGTGGTGGTGAAGGTAAATCTTCAGGTGGTCATCCACGTTCTAGAAATGGTATACCTGCTAAAGGTTATAGAACCCGTTCTAAAACAAAAGCGAGTAATAAATATATTGTAGAACGTAGAAAGAAATAAGACATGTCAAGATCATTAAAAAAAGGACCTTACGTTCATTATAAATTAGAGAAGAAAGTGGCTACCAATGTGGAGGGTAACAAAAAAACGGTAATCAAAACGTGGTCTAGAGCCTCAATGATTACACCGGATTTTGTTGGTCAAACAATTGCAGTACATAACGGACGTCAGTTTGTTCCAGTTTATGTAACTGAAAACATGGTAGGGCACAAATTAGGAGAATTTTCACCAACACGATCTTTTAGAGGTCATGCAGGTGCTAAAAATAAAGGTAAAAAGTAGTAAGCTATGGGAAGTCGTAAAAAACAAATGGCAGACGCTATTAAGGAAGCAAAAAAGGAAATCGCTTTTGCAAAACTTAATAACTGTCCTACATCACCGAGAAAAATGCGTTTAGTAGCCGATTTAGTAAGAGGTGAACGCGTAGAGAAAGCGCTTAATATTTTAAAATTTAGCTCAAAAGAAGCATCAGGTCGTTTAGAGACTTTGTTATTGTCTGCAATTGCAAACTGGCAAGCGAAGAACGAAGATGCAAGTATTGAAGATGCTGAATTATTTATTAAGGAGATCCGTGTAGATGGTGGTTCAATGTTAAAGAGATTGCGTCCAGCACCACAAGGTCGTGCACACAGAATTAGAAAACGTTCAAACCACGTAACAATCGTAGTTGGAGCCAACAATAACACACAAGCTTAAATAGATATGGGACAAAAAACAAATCCAATCGGAAATCGCTTAGGAATTATCAGAGGATGGGAATCTAACTGGTACGGAGGAAACGATTATGGTGATAAACTTGCCGAAGACGATAAGATCAGAAAGTACGTTCATGCACGTCTATCTAAAGCTAGTGTTTCACGAGTAATTATTGAGCGTACGCTTAAACTTGTAACCGTTACTATCACAACGGCTCGTCCAGGTATCATTATTGGTAAAGGCGGTCAAGAGGTAGACAAGTTGAAAGAAGAGCTTAAAAAGATTACTGGTAAAGAAGTTCAAATAAATATATTTGAAATTAAAAGACCGGAACTTGATGCGTTTTTAGTTGCATCTAGTGTGGCTCGTCAAATTGAAAATCGTATCTCTTACAGACGTGCGATTAAGATGGCCATTGCTGCAACTATGAGAATGAATGCTGAAGGAATCAAAATTCAAATTAGTGGTCGTTTAAACGGAGCTGAAATGGCACGTAGCGAACATTACAAAGAAGGACGTATTCCTTTATCAACCTTTAGAGCCGATATTGACTATGCTTTAGTTGAAGCACATACTACTTATGGTAGACTAGGTGTTAAAGTATGGATCATGAAAGGTGAAGTATATGGTAAAAGAGAACTTTCTCCGCTTGTTGGATTATCTAAAAAGCAAGGAAAAGGTGGACGTGGTGGAAACAGAGATTCAAAACCTCGTCGTAGAAAGTAATCGTTTAAAGAAAAGAAAGAATGTTACAGCCTAAAAGAACAAAATTTCGTAAGCAACAAAAAGGACGTATGAAAGGTAATGCCGGAAGAGGGCATTTACTATCTAGCGGAACCTTTGGTATAAAATCAATGGACACTAGCTTTGTTACAGCACGTCAAATTGAAGCAGCACGTATTGCCGCTACACGTTTCATGAAGAGAGAAGGATCTATCTGGATTAAAATTTTTCCAGACAAGCCTATTACAAAGAAACCTCTTGAAGTACGTATGGGTAAAGGTAAAGGTGCCGTGGAATATTGGGTAGCAGTAGTTAAGCCAGGTCGCGTACTTTTCGAAGTAGGTGGTGTACCACTAGATGTTGCAAAGGAAGCATTACGATTGGCAGCACAGAAATTGCCAGTTAAAACTAAATTTATAATTGCTAGAGATTACGAAGCATAATTTATTTGATACTATGAAACAATCAGAAATTAAAGAATTATCTGTAGCCGAGTTACAAGAGAAACTTGGTGAGACAACGAAGAGTTATTCAGAAATGAAAATGGCTCATGCAATTTCGCCTCTAGAAAATCCAATTCAGTTGCGTTCTGCAAGAAGAACCGTAGCAAGAATTGCAACAGAATTAACAAAAAGAGAATTACAATAATTCTGCAGAAAGATGGAAACAAGAAATTTAAGAAAAGAACGTGTAGGAATTGTTACTAGTAATAAGATGCAGAAATCTATTGTGGTAGCTGAAGTTAAGAAAGTAAAACATCCTATGTATGGAAAATTCGTGTTGAAAACAAAGAAATATGTTGCACACGATGAAACGAACGATTGTAACATTGGAGATACTGTAAAGATCATGGAAACACGACCTATGAGTAAATCTAAATGTTGGAGATTAGTTGAAATAATTGAAAGAGCGAAGTAATTATGTTACAGACTGAATCAAGATTAAAAGTAGCTGATAACACCGGAGCGAAAGAGGTTTTAACCATTCGTGTACTAGGTGGTACTAAAAGAAGATACGCTTCTGTAGGAGACAAAATAGTTGTTTCCGTTAAAGATGCAACACCTAATGGAAGCATTAAAAAAGGTGCTGTTTCTACAGCAGTTGTCGTACGTACTAAGAAAGAAGTAAGAAGACCAGACGGATCTTATATTAGATTTGATGATAACGCATGTGTTTTATTAAACCCAACGGGTGAAATGAGAGGAACACGTGTATTTGGTCCTGTTGCTAGAGAACTTCGTGATAAACAATTCATGAAAATTGTATCATTGGCACCTGAAGTGCTTTAATGAAAAATAAAATGACAAAGCTTAAAATTAAATCAGGAGATACCGTAAAAGTTAATGCTGGAGATCATAAAGGATCTGAAGGTAAAGTACTAAAGGTATTAATAGATAAGAACAAGGCGATTGTTGAGGGTGTGAACATGGTGAAAAAACATATGAAACCAAGTGCACAAAGCCCTCAAGGAGGAATCGTTGAAAAAGAAGCAGCTATTCATATTTCTAACTTGTCTTTATTAACCGCTAAAGGTGAAGAGACACGTGTAGGATACAGAATGGAAGGCGACAAAAAAGTGAGATTTTCTAAAAAATCAAATGAAGTAATATAGTTATGGGATATACACCGAGACTTAAAGAAGAGTACAACAGCAAAATAATTGCTGCTCTTAAGGATGAATTTGGTTATGATAATGTTATGCAAGTGCCTAAACTACAAAAGATAGTTTTATCTAAAGGTGTAGGTGCAGCAGTTGCAGACAAAAAGTTAATAGACCACGCAGTGGAAGAATTAACGACTATAACAGGACAACGTGCAATAGCAACTATCTCTAAAAAGGATGTTGCATCATTTAAATTACGTAAGGGTATGCCAATTGGCGCTAAAGTAACTTTACGTGGTGAAAAAATGTACGAATTTTTAGATCGTTTAGTAACTTCAGCTTTACCACGAGTAAGAGATTTTAATGGTGTTAGAGCAACCGGATTTGACGGTAGAGGAAACTACAATTTAGGAATTACAGAACAAATTATCTTTCCAGAAATTGACATTGATAAAGTGAACAAAATTTCAGGTATGGATATTACTTTTGTAACCAATGCGGATACTGATAAAGAAGCAAAATCACTATTAACCGAATTAGGATTACCTTTTCAAAAAAATTAAGATATGGCTAAAGAATCAATGAAAGCCCGTGAGGTAAAAAGAGAAAAAACAGTAGCTAAATATGCTGAAAAACGTAAAGCTTTAAAAGAAGCTGGCGATTATGAAGCATTACAAAGGTTACCTAAAAATGCTTCACCTGTACGTTTACACAACCGTTGTAAATTAACTGGAAGACCTAAAGGTTATATGAGAACATTTGGTTTATCTCGTGTAATGTTTAGAGAAATGGCTAACCAAGGTTTAATACCTGGTGTTAGAAAAGCAAGTTGGTAAAAAATATTAATTGGTTTCAGGTTTAATCCTTAAAAATAAGATTGAAAACCGTTACCGCAAATTTATAATTATGACTACAGATCCAATCGCGGATTATTTAACCCGAATTAGAAATGCTGTGAGTGCAAATCACAGAGTGGTAGAGATACCTGCTTCTAATTTGAAGAAAGAAATCACTAAAATATTATTCGATCAAGGATATATTTTAAGTTACAAGTTTGAAGATTCAGCTGTACAAGGAACTATTAAAATAGCCCTTAAGTACAACAAAGAAACTAAAGAGCCTGTAATTAAGAAGATTCAAAGAATAAGTAAACCAGGTTTACGTAAGTACGCAAGTTCAAAAGAACTTCCTAGAATTCTTAATGGTCTTGGTATTGCTATCGTTTCTACATCACATGGTGTAATGACAGGCAAACAGGCACAAAGAGATAATGTAGGAGGTGAAGTACTTTGTTACGTTTACTAATTAAAAAAGACTATAGAACATGTCAAGAATAGGTAATAGCCCAGTAGTAATTCCAGCAGGAGTTACAGTTGAAATCAACAATAACGTGGTTACAGTAAAAGGAAAATTAGGTGAATTATCACAAGAATTTTCTGATGTAACAATTAAAGTTGAAGAAGGAAATGTTATAGTTGAGCGTTCTTCTGATAAGAAAGACGAAAAAGCAAAACATGGTCTTTATAGAGCACTAATCAATAATATGGTTGAAGGTGTATCTAATGGATGGACAAAAAATTTAGAGTTAGTTGGTGTTGGATATAGAGCGAGTAATCAAGGACAAAAACTTGAATTAGCTTTAGGTTTTTCTCATAATATAGTATTAGACATTGCTCCAGAAGTAAATGTTGAAACTATTTCAGATAAAGGGAAAAATCCAATCATTAAATTAACCTCTCATGATAAACAACTTGTAGGTCAAGTAGCTGCCAAAATCCGCGGCTTTAGACCACCAGAACCTTATAAAGGAAAAGGTGTGAAGTTTGTTGGCGAAGAATTAAGAAGAAAAGCAGGTAAATCAGCTTAATAAGTAAGTTATGGCATTAACAAAGAACGAAAGACGATTAAGAATAAAAAGCAGAGTTCGTAAGGTAGTTTCTGGTACAGAAGCTAGACCAAGATTATCTGTTTTCAGAAGCAATAAAGAAATTTATGCACAAGTTGTAGATGACGTTACTGGTAAAACTATCAGTGCAGCATCTTCAAGAGATAAGGACATTAGTTCTGCAAAAGGTACAAAAGCAGAGGTTGCTACATTAGTAGGGAAATCTGTGGCTGAAAAAGCCCTTAAAGCAGGTGTAGATACTATTTCTTTTGATAGAGGTGGATATTTATATCACGGAAGAGTAAAATCATTAGCAGATGGTGCTAGAGAAGCAGGACTTAAATTTTAAGAAATTATGTATCAAAAATACAAAAGCGCAGAGCTAGTAAAACCAAGTGGATTAGATCTTAAAGATCGTTTAATTGGAGTACAGAGAGTTACAAAAGTAACTAAAGGTGGTAGAGCATTCGGATTTTCAGCAATTGTTGTTGTAGGAAATGAAGCAGGTGTAGTTGGTCAAGGTTTAGGTAAATCTAAAGATGTGGCTAGTGCAATTGCCAAAGCAATTGAAGATGCTAAGAAAAATTTAGTACGTATTCCTATTGTAAAAGGAACGTTACCACACGAACAAAAAGGTAAATATGGTGGAGCAAGAGTAAACATTATTCCTGCAGCTCCTGGTACAGGGGTTATTGCTGGTGGAGCTGTGAGAACAGTTTTGGAAGCAGTAGGAGTTCATGATGTATTATCAAAATCTCAAGGTTCATCTAACCCACATAACGTTGTAAAAGCAACTTTTGATGCATTATTGCAATTAAGAGACGCTAAAACAATTGCTCGTGATAGAGGTATTTCTCTTGATAAAGTATTTAAAGGATAAGAACGATGGCAAAGATAAAAGTAACAAAAGTTAAAAGCGCAATCAATCGTACATTAAGACAAAAAAGAACTTTAGAAGCTCTTGGTCTTAAAAAAATTGGTCAAGTTGTAGAGCACGAAGCCTCACCAAATATCCTTGGTATGGTAGCTAAAGTTTCACATTTAGTTTCTGTTGAAGAAACAAAATAAAATACTGAAAAATGGATTTAAGTAATTTAAAACCTGCAGAAGGTTCAGTTAAAAGTCAAGGTAAAAGAATAGGTAGAGGACAAGGTTCTGGAAAAGGTGGTACGGCAACTCGTGGTCACAAAGGAGCAAAATCTCGTTCTGGTTATTCTAAGAAAATAGGTTTTGAAGGTGGTCAAATGCCACTTCAAAGACGTGTTCCTAAGTTTGGCTTTACGAATATCAATCGTATAGAGCATCAAGGTGTAAACCTAGATACGCTTCAACAATTGGTTGACGATAAGAAAATTAAAGATACAGTAGATTTTGAAACTCTAATGACTCTTGGTCTAATTAACAAGAATGATCTTGTTAAGATTATGGGACGTGGAGAATTAAAAGCAAAATTAAAAATATCTGCACATAAGTTTACCGCTTCAGCAAAAGCTGCTATAGAAGCTGCAGGAGGTGAAGTAGTAACTTTATAATCTAATTTAAGCGCATGAAATTTATTGAGACATTAAAAAATGTTTGGAAAATAGAAGAATTAAGAAACAGAATTGTTGTTACATTAGGTCTTTTATTAGTTTATCGTTTTGGTGCACAGGTTGTATTACCTGGTATTGATGCGGCGCAATTAGAAGGTTTACAAGGTAGTACTGAAGACGGTTTATTAGGTTTATTAAATGCTTTTACAGGAGGTGCGTTTGCAAATGCTTCTGTTTTTGCGTTGGGTATTATGCCTTATATCTCGGCTTCTATTGTAGTTCAGTTAATGGGAATTGCTATTCCGTATTTGCAAAAATTACAAAAAGAAGGTGCTAGTGGACAAAAGAAAATTAATCAAATAACACGATGGTTAACCATTGCTATTTGTTTAGTTCAAGCTCCAGGATATTTAGCAAGCTTACCAGCTTTAGGAATTCCACCATCGGCATTCTTATTAGGTCAAGGCGGTTTGTTTTATTTCTCATCTGTTATCATTTTAGTAACTGGTTGTATCTTCGCGATGTGGTTAGGTGAAAAAATTACGGATAAAGGAATTGGTAATGGTATTTCATTATTAATTATGGTGGGTATTATTGCTACATTACCTAAGAACTTTTTGTTAAACGCATCTTCAAGATTAGAATCAAACAGTGTGATGCTGATTCTTTTTGAATTGGTAATCTGGTTGTTAATTATTTTAGCTTCAATCATGCTGGTCATGGGAGTTAGAAAAATTGCCGTACAATACGCAAGAAGAACTGCCTCTGGTGGTTATGAGAAAAACGTATTTGGATCTAGACAGTATATTCCTTTAAAGCTAAATGCTTCAGGAGTTATGCCAATTATATTTGCTCAAGCAATTATGTTCGTTCCAAGTTTAATTGGTGGATCATCATTCTTGAAAGATACGGCAACTGGACAATGGATGGCTACTAATTTTGCTGACATATTTGGTTTCTGGTATAATTTAGTGTTTGCATTATTGATTATAGTATTTACATATTTCTATACAGCTATTACAGTACCTACCAATAAAATGGCAGATGACTTAAAGCGTAGTGGTGGTTTTATTCCAGGCATTCGTCCAGGAACAGAAACATCTGAATATTTAGATAAAGTTATGTCGCAAATAACCTTACCAGGTTCTATCTTTTTAGCACTTATTGCTGTGTTCCCGGCGATTATCGTTAAACTTATGAGTGTACAATCTGGATGGGCATTGTTTTTCGGTGGAACCTCACTTTTAATTATGGTGGGTGTTGCTATTGATACAATGCAACAAGTAAACTCATACTTGTTAAACAGACATTATGATGGCTTGATGAAAACAGGTAAAAATAGAAAAGCAGTAGCTCAATAATTATACCATGGCAAAACAAGCAGCAATAGAACAAGACGGAACAATTATAGAAGCATTATCAAATGCTATGTTTCGTGTTGAATTAGAAAACGGTCACATTGTGACAGCACATATTTCTGGTAAAATGCGTATGCATTACATTAAGTTGTTACCAGGGGATAAAGTGAAATTAGAAATGAGTCCTTACGATTTAACGAAGGCTCGAATAACTTATAGATACTAATAAAAAGGAACAGATGAAAGTAAGAGCATCAGTTAAAAAGAGAAGTGCAGACTGTAAAATCGTCCGCAGAAAGGGTAGACTTTACGTGATTAACAAAAAGAATCCTAGATTCAAACAAAGACAAGGATAATTATGGCAAGAATTGCAGGTGTAGACATACCAAAAAACAAAAGAGGTGTTATCTCGCTTACGTATATCTATGGAATAGGTAGAAGTAGAGCAAAAGAAATTTTAGCACAAGCTAAAGTTGAAGAAAGTACTAAAGTTCAAGATTGGACGGATGACGAAATTGGAAACATTCGTGAGTCTGTTGGATCGTTCACGATTGAAGGTGAATTACGTTCTGAAACACAATTAAACATTAAGCGATTAATGGATATTGGATGTTACAGAGGTATTCGTCATAGATCTGGACTTCCATTACGTGGTCAACGTACTAAGAACAACTCTAGAACTAGAAAAGGTAGAAGAAAAACTGTTGCTAACAAAAAAATGGCAACTAAATAATAAATAGACATTAGTCATTAGAGTTTAGCCGTTAGATGAATCTGTTTGAAATAGCAATGTTTAGGATTCTAACAACTAAAAACTAACAACTAGAAACTATAATCATATGGCAAAGTCAAGTACAAAAAAACGTAAAGTAATAGTAGACGCTGTTGGTGAAGCTCACATAACTGCTTCATTTAACAATATCATTGTTTCTCTTACCAACAAAAAAGGCGATGTAATTTCATGGTCATCAGCTGGTAAAATGGGATTCCGTGGATCTAAAAAAAACACACCTTATGCTGCTCAATTAGCTGCTGAAGATGCTGCAGCTGTAGCAACAGAAGCTGGCTTAAAGAAAGTAAAAGTGTATGTTAAAGGTCCAGGTAATGGTAGAGAATCTGCTATCCGATCTATCCACAATGCAGGTATTGAAGTAACAGAAATTATTGATGTTACGCCATTACCACATAATGGATGTCGTCCTCCAAAAAGAAGACGTGTATAATTTATATATATCTTAAATTTGACATCAACTATATTTTTATAGTTGATGTCAATATTTATATGTAAATTTGCAAACTAAAAAAATAAATTATAAACAAGTATCAACGAGAGAGTAACGGTTATCGAAGGATAAGATTAAGACCTTAATTCATAGCCACTCTCATAACAAATTTTTAAAATGGCAAGATATACTGGTCCTAAAACTAAAATAGCACGTAAATTTGGCGAAGCTATTTTCGGAGAAGATAAATCTTTTGAAAAAAGAAACTATCCTCCAGGTCAACATGGTGCAAACAAGCGTCGTGGAAAGAAATCTGAATATGCAATCCAATTAATGGAGAAGCAAAAAGCTAAATATACTTACGGTATTTTAGAAAAACAATTCAGAAATATGTTTAAAAAAGCAACGGCTGCTCCTGGAATTACAGGTACAGTATTGTTACAATTATGTGAATCACGTTTAGATAACGTTGTTTTCAGAATGGGAATTTCTCCTTCTAGAAGCGGTGCTAGACAATTAGTATCTCACAGACATATTACTGTAAATGGTAGCTTAGTAAACATTCCATCTTACCAACTTAAAGCTGGAGATGTTGTTGCCGTTAGAGAAAAATCAAAATCACTTGAAGCTATTACGAACTCTTTAGCTAACTCAAGTAACGTTTACGAATGGATTACTTGGAATAACTCTACATCAGAAGGTACGTATGTATCTGTTCCTGCTAGACTTCAAATTCCAGAAAACATCAACGAGCAATTCATCGTAGAACTTTATTCTAAATAATAATATAATATATTGCTATTTAGCCAAAGGATTTATAGGTCTTCTTCATACGTTTAAATCGCGCAACTAAATAACAATTAAAACGAAGAAAAATATGGCAGTATTTAATTTCCAGAAACCCGATAAAGTAATCATGATTGATTCTACTGATTTCGAAGGTAAATTCGAATTCAGACCTTTAGAACCTGGTTATGGTTTAACAGTAGGAAATGCTTTAAGAAGAGTTTTATTGTCTTCTTTAGAAGGATTTGCAATTACATCCGTTAGAATTGAAGGCGTAGACCATGAATTCTCAACAATTGCAGGTGTAGTTGAAGACGTAACAGAAATCATTTTAAACTTAAAACAAGTACGTTTTAAGAGACAAATTGAAGATGTAGATAACGAATCTGTTTCTATTTCTATTTCTGGTCAAGAGCAAATCACAGCTGGCGATTTTCAAAAATTTATTTCAGGATTCCAAGTATTAAATTCAGAATTAGTAATCTGTAATTTAGATCCTAAAGTAAATATTAATATGGAAATCACCATAGAAAAAGGTAGAGGATATGTGCCTGCTGAAGAAAATAAGAAAGCTTCTGCACCAATTGGTACTATTTTTACTGACTCTATTTACACACCAATTAAGAATGTTAAGTATAGCATTGAAAATTTCCGTGTAGAACAAAAAACAGATTACGAAAAATTAGTTTTCGAAATCATTACTGATGGTTCAATTAGCCCACAAGATGCGTTAACTGAAGCTGCTAAAACACTTATTCATCACTTCATGTTATTCTCTGATGAGCGTATTACATTAGAAGCTGATGAAATTGCACAAACTGAAACGTATGATGAAGAATCACTTCACATGAGACAATTATTGAAAACCAAATTGGTTGATATGGACTTGTCTGTACGTGCATTAAACTGTTTAAAAGCTGCTGAAGTTGATACTTTAGGCGACTTGGTATCATTCAACAAAAACGATTTAATGAAGTTCCGTAACTTCGGTAAAAAATCTTTAACAGAGCTAGAAGAGCTTGTAAATGTTAAAGGTCTTAATTTCGGAATGGATTTATCAAAATACAAATTAGATAAAGATTAATTAATCATATTTTGCTCCTCGATGTCGAGTTTAGTAGCAAGATGATAAAACAAATGTCATGAGACACGGAAAAAAAATAAATCACTTAAGTAGAAAAACTGCTCACAGAAAGTCAATGTTAGCTAATATGGCATGTTCATTAATCGAGCACAAGCGTATTAACACAACTGTTGCTAAAGCAAAAGCGTTGAAGCAATTTGTTGAGCCAATGATTACAAAGTCTAAAGAGGATACAACTCATAACAGACGTATAGTAATGGCTAGAATGAGACAAAAAGAGGCAGTTGCTGAATTATTTAGAGATGTAGCGCCAAAAGTTGGTGATCGTCCAGGTGGTTACACGCGTATTATCAAGTTAGGTAATCGTTTAGGTGATAACGCTGATATGGCCATGATAGAATTAGTTGATTACAACGAAATCTACAATGCTGATAAAGCAACTAAGAAAACAACGCGTAGAAGTAGAAGAGGTGGTGCTAAACCAGCTGCTGCTCCTGCTGCAGAAACTAAAGCTTCAAACGAAGAAGAAGAATAAACGTTAATTTATGTTAACGCAGTGCTCTAATAGGATAAATTGTAAAAATTTATCCTATTTTTGTTTCCATTAATTAAAAAAATATTTATGAAAAACTTTTTTTTACTAGCAGTTATAGCCCTTTCAACATTAACTTCATTCGCTCAAGGATCAAATGGCGGTTTATCAAATTTACAAGGAACCCAAAGTAATTCTTTAGGTCAATCCATGGATGCCTTAAATTCAAGAGGTAGTTGGTTGCCAAATAAAAGCAGATATTCTGTTGATGGAACACCTTTGGCCTTTGAAGAAGGTGATAATAAATTGATATTAGTTGCTAAAGATGGTACTAAATTTAATATTCCTAACGGAAATTATAATGCACAAAGTGATCAGTTTGTTTCTGTATTAAATAAAGATTCTATTTATGTTATGAATACATTGACTATTGATTTTGCACTTTTAAATAACAAGAAAATGAAACGCTTTAGTGGCGAGAAAGAAAGAGCTCGTTATTATGAGGTGTTAGCTTCCCACGATAGTATTTATATTCTAAAAAAGAGAGTCGCTAAAATTAAGCCAGGTGGAGTTAACAAAATGACGCAAGCACGTACATCAAACGATAGATATTACATGGTTGAAGATTTATACATCAAGAATGGTGAGGAATTAGAAGAACTTAAACTGAAGAAAAAACTTATCTCTGAATTGTTTTCGGATAAGGAATCACAGATGAAAAAGTATATAAAAGAAAGTGACTTAAATATTAAAGAGGAATCAGATTTCGTTAAAATATTTAATTATTATACAACGCTTTAATAAACGTTTATTAAAACAAAAAAGGGATAACCAATTAAGGTTTATCCCTTTTTTTATGTCCAGTTTTTTAGAACTGTTTTAATCAATTATCTGGTTTAATGAGTTCGTTTGCAGGTTGTTTGTAATTATTAATTTATTGTGTTATCTTAATAAAGTAATTAAACACATCCTTTAAAAATGAAAAATCGAATCATATTACTTTTATTATGCGCTTCTAGTTTGGGGTTTTCTCAAATTTCAGAAGGAAGTTACGCTATTGGATCAACTCCGCAGTTAATGCCAAATCAGCTATCTCCAGCACAAGAGTACTTGGGAACTAATGTATATGTAAATGATGCCTTAAGTCAAGTGAATAACAATCCAAACTCCCCTAACTACGTTGAAGGTTCACCGCTTGGATTTGAAGGCGAAGCGAATACGCTTATTATTCATACGGTTGATGATAAATATTATAAGTTTGATAACGGTAACTATAATAGTATGAGTGATAAATTAGTTATAAAACTAGATGTGGGGAAGTTTTATGAATTTAATGATAAGGATATCGTTTTTGCTTTAATAAATAATACTAAAGCTATAAAACTTAAAGATGAAGATGAAAAAATGAAATATTTTTTTGTTTTAGACCAGAACTCAGAGTTTACAATTTTAAAAAGAATCAAAGCTAAAATTATAAAGGGTAACTTTAGTAAAATGACAAAAGAACGCATTAGTAAAGATAAATACTTTGTATATCATGATTTTTATTTACTTCAGAATGATAAACTAGAGGAGATTAAACTTAATAACAAAACATTTAAAATGTTGTTTAAAGACCATGAAAAGCAGCTGAAAAAGTACGTTGAGGAAAATGAACTGTCTATAAAAAACGAACAAGATTTTTTACAAATGTTACGCTATAATAAGACGCTATAATAAGACGCTTTAAAGCGTTTTAGAATTTATGGTAATTTTAAAAAGGGATAACGATACTAGTTATCCCTTTTTTTAATATAATTATTTTGGAAGCGCTTTCCCTTTGTTTTCAGTTTCGGTGGCGCCATTGAAAATTCACCCCAAACTAAGGTATCGCTCAATTTAATTTATATCCATTTATTTGGAGTTGAAAATTTATAAGAGTATATTATTATTTAAGAACAAAAATCCTATACTATGAAAACACGATTTTTTCTATTTTTATTAATTTTTAGTGCCTATGGATATGCACAGATTGCTCCAATACGATCAGAAACAACGTACGCTATAGCTCCAACACCTGATCTTATGCCAAATCAGCTATCACCACCGCAAGATTACTTTGGTTCTAATTCACAAATTCTAGATGCTTTAAATCCACATAATAATGACCCGAACTCGCCTAACTATGTAGAAGGTTCTCCCCTTGGTTTTGAAGGCGAAGCCAATACACTTGTTATCCATACTGTTGATGATAAATATTATAAGTTTGATAATGGTAACTACAATGGCATGAGTGATAAATTAGTTATAAAACTAGATGTGGGGAAGTTTTATGAATTTAATGATAATGATATTGTTTTTGCGCTAATCAATAACAAAAAAGTTTTAAAGCTTAAAGATGAAGATAATGAAATGAAATATTTTTTTGTTTTAGATGAGAGTAATGAGTATACCATTTTAAAAAGGATCAAGGCAAAAATTATAAAAGGAAACTTTAGCAAAATGACTAAAGAACGCATAAGTAATGATAAGTACTTTGTTTATAATGATTTTTATTTGCTTCAGAATGATAAATTAGAAGAGATTAAGCTTAATAATAAAACATTTAAAATGCTTTTTAAAGACCATGGAAAGCAACTGAAAAAGTATGTTGAGGAAAATGAGTTGTCAATAAAAGACGAACAGGATTTCTTGCAAATGTTGCGCTATAATAAAACACTTTAAAATTTTTTAAATTTTTGAAACTTAAAAAAGGTTAAACATTTTAGTTTATCCTTTTTTTTATGCAATTTTGCAAAACCTTTTTTTAGAAATGAAATATAATAAAAGAGAAAAAGCTATAGTTCTATTAGCAGACGGAACAATCTTTCACGGAAAATCTATCGGTAAAAAAGGAACTGCTTTTGGCGAAGTGTGTTTCAATACAGGAACAACCGGTTATCAAGAAATTTTTACGGATCCATCCTATTTTGGCCAGTTAATGGTTGCAACCAATGCACATATTGGTAACTATGGAACCCATGCAGATGAAATGGAATCTGAATCCGTTAAAATATCGGGTCTTATTTGTAAGAATTTCAGCTACAATTATTCAAGACCTTCAGCAGAAGGCAGTTTAGAGCAATTTTTCGAAAAACATAATGTATTAGCTATTTCAGATGTGGACACACGTGCACTTGTTAGCTATATAAGAGATAATGGTGCTATGAATGCTCTTATTTCTACAGATGTTGAAAATATTGAGGCTTTAAAAAAACAATTGGCAGATGTTCCAAATATGGATGGCCTTGAGTTAGCTTCAAAAGTATCTACCAAAGAACCATATTTTTATGGTGATGAGAATGCAACGTATAAAATAGCAGCATTAGACATTGGGATAAAAAAGAATATCTTAAAAAATCTAGCGGAACGAGATGCTTATATAAAAGTATTTCCTTTTAATGCTAAATTTGAAGATTTAGAAGCTTTTAAACCACACGGCTATTTCCTATCCAATGGTCCTGGAGATCCTGAACCACTTATGGATGCACAAACTTTAGCTAAAGAAATTATAAAGCGCAATTTACCCTTATTTGGTATTTGTTTAGGGCATCAAGTTATTGCATTAGCTAATGGTATTTCAACCTATAAAATGCATAATGGTCACCGTGGAATAAATCATCCAGTTAAAAACTTGATTACGACTAAAGGTGAAATTACATCGCAAAATCATGGTTTTGCAATTAATAGAGAAGAAACAGAGCAGCATCCAGACATTGAAATTACACATGTACATTTAAATGATAATACGGTTGCAGGTATTAAAATGAAAACGAAAAATTGTTTTTCAGTTCAATATCACCCAGAAGCAAGTCCTGGACCACATGATGCCTCATATCTTTTCGATCAATTTATTGAAAACATTAAAAACGCATAATCCTAAAACCTCAAGGAACTATCTAATTCTTTGAGGTTTATGTATTACAAAATAATAGTATAAAAATAGCAGTTTCATTTTACCAAAGAAGATCGTAAATGTAAATCGCTAAATATTAAACTTAAAATTAATCTTATGAGCATAATAATAGATATTCACGCCAGACAAATTTTAGATTCACGTGGTAATCCAACCATAGAAGTAGATGTTACTACAGAAAACGGTTTTTTAGGACGTGCAGCGGTCCCTTCTGGTGCTTCCACTGGCGAGCATGAAGCTGTAGAATTACGCGATGGTGGAACGGCTTACATGGGTAAAGGTGTGACTAAAGCTATTAAAAATGTGAATACCATTATTGCGCAGGAGTTACTAGGTACATCTGTATTTGAACAAAATACAATTGACCAAGTCATGATGGAATTAGATGGCACGCCCAATAAATCAAAATTAGGAGCCAATGCCATTTTGGGTGTTTCTCTGGCTGCAGCAAAAGCCGCTGCAAATGAGTTAGGTTTACCATTATATCGCTATGTAGGTGGCGTATCAGCCAATACACTTCCAGTACCAATGATGAATATCATTAATGGAGGTTCTCATAGTGATGCACCTATTGCATTTCAAGAATTCATGGTAATGCCAGTAAAAGCAAAAAATTTCAGTCATGCTATGCAAATGGGAACCGAAATTTTTCATCACCTTAAAAAGGTGTTACATGATCGTGGATTAAGTACAGCAGTTGGTGATGAAGGTGGTTTTGCTCCAAATTTGGAAGGCGGAACCGAAGATGCTTTGGATACGATTAAAAAAGCTGTTGACAATGCAGGTTATAAACTAGGCGATGATGTTATGATTGCTTTAGATTGTGCTGCTGCCGAGTTTTATGTGAACGGAAATTACGATTACACAAAATTTGAAGGCGCTAAAGGACAAATAAGAACCAGCAAAGAACAAGCCGATTATATCGCAGAACTATGTAGTAAATATCCTATTATCTCTGTAGAAGATGGTATGGATGAAAATGATTGGGACGGTTGGAAATATTTAACTGAATTAATTGGTGATAAAGTACAATTAGTTGGTGATGATTTATTTGTAACTAATGTGGAGCGGTTATCTAAAGGAATTGATAGCAATATAGCAAATTCCATTTTAATTAAAGTCAACCAAATTGGAACGTTAACGGAAACCATTGCAGCTGTAAATATGGCACATAACGCAGGCTATACATCTGTTATGTCTCATCGTTCAGGTGAAACTGAAGATTATACCATTGCAGATTTAGCGGTAGCTTTAAATTGTGGACAAATAAAAACAGGTTCGGCATCACGTAGTGATCGTATGGCAAAATACAATCAATTATTACGTATTGAAGAAGAATTAGGTGATACGGCTTACTTTCCAAAAGATAAAGCCTTTAAAGTTAAAAGGTAGGCGCCAATCTACTTGATAAACATAAAATTTTAAATAGCGATTGTTAGTCTCCTAATAATCGCTATTTTTTTGCATCAGTTTTACCAATATCTTTATTGATAAAACCTTGTTAATTGACTTTAAAAATAGGGAGATATTTCGTATTTTCGTAATCCCGAAAGAATTCAAATAAACATTATAATAATTAAATAGATATATGGCAAACACAGCTACTTTAGAAATTAATGGCGAGAAGCACGAATTTCCTCTTATTAAAGGAACAGAAAATGAAGTGGGAATCGACATTAAAAATTTACGAACTGCAACCAATGGTGTTGTAACTTTAGATCCAGGTTATAAAAATACGGGTTCTTGCGAGAGCGCAATTACATTTTTAGATGGTGAAAAAGGAATTTTAAGGTACCGTGGTTATTCTATTGAAGAGCTAGCTGAAAAAGCAGATTTTTTAGAAGTTGCTTACTTATTAATTTTTGGTGAATTACCAACGCAAGCGGAGTTAGATAAATTCCATACAGATATTAAAGCACAGTCAGTTGTTGATGAAGATATTCGCAAAATAGTAGATGCGTTTCCAAAATCAGCACATCCAATGGGTGTTATTGCATCTTTAACTAGTGCATTAACGGCTTTCAACCCATCTTCGGTAAATGTGAATTCGGAAGAGGATATGTACAAAGCTATTGTAAAAATATTAGGGAAATTTCCGGTATTAGTAGCTTGGACGTTTAGAAAGAAAAATGGCTTACCATTAGATTATGGCGATAAAAATTTAGGCTATGTTGAAAACATCTTGAAAATGATGTTTAAGCAGCCTAATGAAGAATATAAATTTAACCCAATAGTAGTTAACGCCTTGGATAAATTATTAATTCTTCATGGAGATCATGAGCAAAACTGTTCTACATCAACGGTAAGAATTGCTGGTTCGTCTCATGTTGGATTATTTGCATCGCTTTCTACAGGTATTTCGGCACTTTGGGGTCCACTTCATGGTGGTGCTAATCAAGCCGTATTAGAAATGCTTGAAGCTATTAATGCAGATGGTGGAGACACAGAAAAATACATGGCGAAAGCTAAAGATAAAGAAGATCCATTTAGATTAATGGGCTTCGGACATCGTGTTTATAAAAATTTCGATCCAAGAGCTAAAATTATTAAAAAAGCAGCTGACGAAATTTTAAGCGATTTAGGTGTTGAAGATCCAATTCTAAATATTGCAAAAGCATTGGAGCAAGAAGCCTTACAAGATCCGTATTTTGTAGATCGTAAATTATATCCAAACGTAGATTTCTACTCGGGAATTATTTACAGAGCTATGGGTATTCCAACAGATATGTTTACGGTTATGTTTGCTTTAGGTCGTTTACCAGGATGGATTTCTCAATGGAAAGAAATGCGTTTGAATAATGAGCCAATTGGTCGTCCACGTCAGATTTATGTAGGCGAAACATTAAGGCCATTTAAGTCTATTGATAAAAGATAATATTTTATATACGATTCAAAAGCTTCATTTTTATTAATGAAGCTTTTTTATATTTACACTATGCTAAAATTAAACGTTAAAAACGAAACATCGAGATTACGAGCTGTTGTATTAGGTACAGCCATTAGTAATGGTCCAACACCAACTGAAGATGAAGCTTATGATCCAAAATCATTGGAGCACATAAAAGCAGGAACTTATCCTGTGGAAGCAGATATGGTAAAAGAAATCCAAGCTGTTGCTGATGTTTTTGAGAAGTATGATGTTAAAGTTTACAGACCAAAATTAATACAAGACTGCAATCAGATTTTTACACGAGACATTGCCTTTGTCATTGATGATGTATTTGTAAAAGCGAATATTCTGCCTAATCGTGAAGAAGAGTTGGAAGCCGTTCAATATATTATTGATCAAGTAAATCCAGAAAAAGTAGTGCGCCCGCCCGAAGAAGTTCATATTGAAGGTGGTGATGTCATGCTTTGGAATGATTATATTTTTGTTGGAACCTATAAAGGGAGTGATTATAAAAACTATATCACGGCCAGAACTAATATGGCAGGTGTTCAATATATAAAGGATTTGTTTCCGAATAAAATTGTTAAGGAATTCGATTTAGTGAAATCTAAAATCGAACCACGTGATAACGCACTTCATTTAGACTGTTGTTTTCAACCGGTTGGAAAAAATAAAGGAATCATTTATAAAAGTGGTTTCCGTGAAGAAAGCGATTATATGTATTTGGTAGATTTATTTGGAAAAGAAAACCTATTTCATATTACGCGAGATGAAATGTATAATATGAATAGTAATGTGTTTTCTATTTCTGAAGACGTTGTTATTTCCGAAAAGAATTTCACCCGCTTAAACACATGGTTACGAAGCAATGGTATAACCGTTGAAGAAGTACCTTATGCCGAAATAGCAAAGCAGGAAGGCTTGTTACGTTGCAGTACGATGCCTTTAATTCGTGATTAATATATTCTTAGTTAAGAATAATTTTTTTGGTTGTTTTTTGAAAACCATTTTCAATAACGGCTAAATATAAACCACGAGCCAGATTTGTTAAATCTACTGAATTATTACTGTTATCAAGTTGGGTAGAGAAGACGTTTTTCCCAATCATATTATAGATTGTTACTGACGTATTTTTGCGTGATGGATTCGTTAATTGAATGTTTAAATTTCCAGATGTTGGATTTGGGTATGCGGTAACATCACCATCAAAATTATTTGATTCCATACTTAATGGATTGGTAGATACTGCAAATTCTAAAGCCGCTCCAAGCGCACCTTTTGTAACTTGAAACAGATAGGCAGGGTCCATATTTGCTAATAAATCATTGGCTGTATGTGAATACGGTGTTTCATTTTTTTCATATAAACCCGTTATTATTTCGCCGTTGTTTTCAAAAGGCACATAATCGGAACCATAGGCATTAGAAATTTCCGTATTTAAACTCGAGTAGAGTTCAATACACGTGGCTAAACTTTGCGTTACAGCAGATGAAGCCGCATTGTTTCCTGACGGATTACTTCTGTCTTCTTCGCAAACAATAGTCGAATTACTAGCACCATTCGTACCACCAACTTGGTCAATATTTAAAACTAATTTAATATCTAAATTTTCAGGGTTAACGGTGTTATTAACGTAATAACTACTTCCTAATAGACCTAATTCTTCGCCACTGAAGTGAATAAATTTTATAGAGTATTCGGTATCTACATTGGCAAAAAGTCGTGCCATTTCTAATAGTAAAATAGTTCCAGAGCCATTATCATTCGTTCCAGGACCATTAATAGTATCGTAATGTGCATCAATTATAACATAAGTATTGGGATATAGACTTCCTGTTTTGGTAACAATTACATTATAAGTTGTATTTCCCGAAACTGAAAATGCTTGCTCCTCAATAGCTGTATAGCCTAAATTTTGGTAACGATCTACAAGCCAATTTTTAGTATTGTTTAATTGTGCAGAGCCTAATTCCTTAACGCCAAAACCTTCAAAGGTTGTTAAATCTGCTAAAATGTTTGTAGCCGAAACATTGTTTACAACACTACCATAAAATGAATTATAGGTTTGTGCTGATGTGTTTTTTGGGTATACTAAAAGTAATAATAAGGTAATAGATAGGTACGTTAATTTCATGATTGGGGTTTAATAAAGCTAAAATAGTTCAAATTTTAATAAAGAAGGAAAAATGAGGACATTCATTTAGTTTACCAGGCAGGTTATGGTAACCGTTGCTGTTGTACCCACACGGAAGGTTCCGTAGTCTTCACCAATATTATAATCAAAACGGTTAATTTCAATGTCACCTTTAAAGGTGTTGTTTATAAAGGTAAAAGGAATTGTTACTTGTTTGGTAACACCATGAATGGTTAGCGCTCCTGTAGTGGCATAGCCTGCATCCGTTTTTATAACGGAAGTAGACTTATAACAAATAGTTGGATAGGTGTCTACTGCAAAAAAATCGTCAGAACGCAAATGGGTATCACGCTTGTTATTATCTGTATCAATGGATTTAGCATCCACACAAATGTTGAAATTAGAATTGTTTACATTTGATTTATTAAAATTAAAATCACCTTGCATCCCGCTGAACGTGCCATTTACAGTAAAAATAGCACCAGCTGTAATTTCAAAATTCACTCTGGATTGGTTTGTGTTAATTGTTTGCGCATGCACTTGATTTCCAGCGACACAAATAAACATGATGAGCAAAGCAGTTTTAATAGTTTTCATAGTAAAATAGTTTTATATGGAATAAGTCGTTGTAGCAACAGGTTCATTTCTTTAAAAATAAGAAAAAGGAATTACAATTGGCGCGATCTGCTGGAATGCGTGGAATTAAGACGTGATACTTTAAAGACAGATTGTAATGAAAAGGGAATGCAATGCGACTTGATTTTTAATGGTGTACTTTATTGAGAAACGTTTTTTATTCCGTAAATATCGTCTTCTGTTTTTAAAATTCCGTCTTTACCTTTTGAGATAAGAAGGTATCCAATTCCATCTTCAATCTGTTCATAAATGAACTCATTATTCCAATAATCAGATGTAATGTTTTTTCTTAACGGATTATTTCTAATTATTATATTTAGTTTTTCAGGATATATTCCGATTGATTTTTTTTCATTTTCGAGTATCAGTTCAATTTTAGCTATTTTTTCAGTCGTTTTTTTTGTTCCATAATCAGAAAAGAAGAAATGGCCAATTACTAATTTTGCTATGAGTACCAAAAGCATAAAAATTCCGAATAATTGCCAAACAGGATGAATCATTAGTTTTTTCGGAAGATGGTTTTCTTTTTCAAATTCACGTCTGGCTTTTTTCCGTTTCGCAAATTTAGAATCTTCACGCCAAAAAAGTAGTTCTCCAATTACATCTAACATTCAATTTTTATCAAATTAGTCCTAACAGTTTCATTCATGAAAAGTACATGCTAATCATTAAATAGAAAAGTCCAAACTATTGGTTTGAACTTTTCTTGTGCTGTTAGAATTAAACGGTTTCTTATTTCCAAGCAAATTTTTGAAAAGGGGCATCCACAGGTGTGTTCGCAATATGATTTGTATAATTACTTATCACTTTTTGAGATAAGCCCAAAATAACTTCCAAAACTTGTCTTTCTTCATATCCTGCTTCATAAAATGTGCTCAAATCTTCTTGAGTTACGTGACCACGATTGCGAACAACCTTTAAAGTAAAATCGTGTAGGACTTGCAATTTTTCGGTTGGCATGGCTGTTCTATTTCTTAATGCTTCACTTATAGTTGAGTCTACTTTCATCATATTAGCAATACCAGTATGAGCAGGTACACAATAATGACATTCGTGTTCTACGTTAATTGTTTGCCAAACGACAGTTAATTCTTCTTTGTTGAATGATGATTCTGTGAACAGTTTGTGCAAAGTTTGGTATGCTTCTAATAGTTCTGGCGCTCCAGCTAAAACACCGTGTAAACCTGGTATCATACCGTTGGATTTAAGAGATTGCTCTAATAATGTTTTGCTACCTTCTGGTGCAGTTTCGATGTTGTGAATTTTTAAAGTTGTCATAATTGTGATTTTATTTATTTACTTGTTATTTAATAACTAAACAATCGTTTAGTTATTGGTTAAAAAAAATGTTTATAAATTTTTGAAGGTCATTTCAATATAATCTTCTATTTCTTTTTCATTATTTACTTTTGATGCCGCAGCCAAGCCGTGTTTTGCTAATAATAAATAGTTAGCTTGTTTTAATATAGTTTCTTCATCCTTTGTAGTGTCCATTTTTAATTTCATAATGAATAACTCTTTTAGATTATTCATAAAAGAATTCATTTGTTCATTAATTAATTCATCTTCTATTTGTGAAAATTCATTGTAAGTATTCGTTACTAAACACCCTTTTTCATTTCCATCTACATTACAAATACGAACTGAATTATAGAAAAAGTCTTTTATGTCTTCTAGACCATTATTAGAGTTTTTGAATTCTTCGAAAACGGAATGCACTTTTCTTTTGTAGCTTTTTAGACTTTCGAGGAATAGACCATGTTTGTTTCCAAAACTTGAATATATAGAAAACTTATTAATGCCCATTTCTTTTTCAAGCATTTGCATAGAGGTAGTTCCATAGCCATTTCGCCAAAAAATATTCATTGCTTTTTCAACTACTACGTCTTCATTATATTCTTTTTTTCTTGCCATTATTTCTAATTACACTGCAAAACTAAACAATCGGTTAGAAATAAAAAACATTTTAACTTTTATTTTAGAGTCTCCTTGTATCTTGTTGAATTTGAATAGGAAAGTTGTTGTTTGGGTTAATTGGTACAACGGTTTCGTGTATGAAAAGTACATGCTTCCGTCAGCGGATTTTCGTAACGACTAGCGGAAGAAAGCAAACACGTCCTTTCTTTTGGTTAAGTACTAAAAAATATATGGTGTTATGCCTAGACTTTTTCTTCTATATGTTGTTTTTTACAATATTCTGAATTTAAAAAGTTGATCTAAAAAGATCAGAACCGAGCTTGCCAAAATAATTATAACAGTTGTCCAAGATTGAAATTTCCAATTCAGTTTGTATTTGCTGGATATTTTATATACCAAATAAAACAAAATTCCGCTTATAATTATTGAAAGTGTGTAAGTCCCAACTCCCAAAAACTGACCAACACGTCCTTCATCATTCGCCATTATCAAATTAAATAGTCCAGCCAAAAATCTCATATAAAACGCCGTGAACAAAAGCGTGTAAATATATTTATTCCAACCTTTTAAATTCAGAAAAATAAAAACAATTATTCCTTGAAAAACAGTTACAATCGGTCCAGAAATGGAAATAATAGCGTTATCAATTTCTGTTGGGTTTTGCCCTTGGATAATAGATGTTGCATTTAATCTCATAATATTTTTATGCCCTAATAGTTCGCTTGTTAACCAGTGGGTAAATTCGTGAATCATCCAGGTGAAAAAAACGGCAATTATTCCTATTAATATGTATTTTATGGTGATTTTTTGATTGGTCATTCCTTTATTGGGGTTCATTTTTCAGATTCATATCCGTGAACATTCCAAGTTTTTAAAAAGTCATAACCTTTGTGTTTCAAATATGTCATTCCGTCTATTTTGAATTTCGTTTTAGTTAAAGATTCGATTTCGGTTGTGTCTGAACCTCCTAAACTTACAAATTCCAACTGAACTTTACCATTCAATTTTATTAATCCAGCTAAAGTCGGACAAGATTTTATTGGTAAAGATTCAGTTCGTTTAATTTCTTCAGTATATGGGATTGTTTCCCAAGGCGCAAAATTTTTCTTTTTATGAAAATCTAACCAGAGTATATTTTCAGAATCAATGTGATTTTCAGGAATCCAAAATCCGTTTAGATTTTCCCGTACAGAACCTAATTCGGTTAAATCAATTTCATAATCGTTTTCCACAACAATTAAATTCCGTTTTGGATTTGAACATCCAAGCAGTAAAAAAGTCAAAATCGATATGTTTATTATTAATCTCAAGTTTCGGTTTTCAAATGTGTGCCAACGTGATTGTAAATGGAAAAGTGCGTGTTGGTGTCAGCGAATTTTCGGAACGAAAATGACAACAAAGCAAACACGCACTTTCCTTTTGGTTATGTACTAAAATAAGCATTTTTTTATTTACCGTGTTAGTAATAGTTACTTCTCACGAATTTAAGCTGTGATTTACTTTCAAAATTTAAGGTAGAATACTTGCTGTCTAACAATAAATTTGAGTTTTTTTTGTTTTATCCGTATGTTACTTGCTGGCTTTTACTATTGTTTTTTCTGCTTGTTTGATATGTCTTTCATTATGATATATTAATACTCTAAATGTGTCTCCTAGTCTTAACTTAATTAATTTCGAAATTGAAATAGCGGTTTTAGTTTTGTCAAGATTGACGTTTTTTGACTTATTGAGTAATTCAATTATTTGATGTTGTTGATTTATAAATTTTTCAAGTGTTTGATTGTTTAGTTTTGAGTTTAATGGATTCATAGATTTAAATGTTTTCATTTTATTTAAATCCTCATTGTATGAAACCGATTTACTGAAATATTTTCCTAACCAATTACTTTTAAATATTTCAGAACTTTTATGTTTAGACGTATGTATCTTATTTGCTATTTCTGGAATATAAAAATCGCCATATTTATTTAGATGTTCAATACATTCTAATGCGCTCCAACTTTCTAGATTTTCTTTCCAATTTAAATGGTCTTTAGATTGGTTTTTTAAATTTTCTACAATGTTTAAATTCTCACGAGTAAGCTCTAATAAGTCTTGCAATAAATTGTTTGATGTTGATACCATAATTTTTTATTACAAATTTCAAGATATAATTTGATTAAAACCTTGATCGAAATTAAGATTTTTTAATTCTTGAAAGCGTTTCAGGAGTCATTCTTAAATACGAAGCAATATATTTATTTGGAATTTCCTGGAATAGTTGAGGGCTTCTTTTTAAAACTCTATGATAGCGTTCTACAGGAGATGACGTTAAAATATCTCTTTCTCTTTCCATTTGTTGTAAAACGAAACTTTCTAAAATAGAAAGCCATATTTTTTTATTCTCTACAGTTGATTCAATGAAAGATATATACTTTTTTTTATTGATGGATTTTAACGTCGTTTTCTTTAATGCTTGAATATAAAAATCAGAAGGCTGTTCATTTAAAAATGAATCTAATGAAGCTATCAAATTATCTTTATATCCAAACCTAATGGTGTGTTCTTCATATTCATCAATTACAAATATTCTCAAGCTTCCATTTATGACTAGATAGATGTTCGTGTCAATACTACCTTTGATTTTTAAATATTCATTGCGCTCTAATTGTATTTCTCTATCCCAAAGATTCTCCTTGTTTATTCTATCAATTAAATTTGAAATAGGATTCATATGGGCTTGCTGGTAACGTTTTTGTTTATGAAATGTTACGTGTTTGTGTTAGCCGATTTTCGGAACGAAAATGGCAAGAAAGCAAACACGCACTTTCCTTTTGGTTAAGCACTAAAATAAGCATTTTTTTATTTACCGTGTTGGCAGTACATTCTTTTCACGAACTTAAGCTGTGATTTATTTTTAAAATTTAAAGTAGGATACTTTTTTTTATAAATAAATTAAAAGTTTTTTATTTGTTTTATACGTGTGTTGGCAAATCGTTTTTTATTTTTTTTCAGTTTCGATTATTTGAATTTCCTCTTCCTCAAGGTCATCCATATTCAAAGTCGGAATTATTTTCTCTTCTTCAGTTCTTAAGTCAAGACAACTTGCTAATTCTGCTCTTTTTTTAAATTCAGATACTGTTTTGTTTTTCCACGATTCCAAATTTAAAGAATCAATTTTGTCAATTTTAAATTCAGCTTTATTGAATTCATATGTGTCATATGTATATGTGCTTTTTAAAATAACTTTGTTTTCTGATTCAGATACGGTAATTAAAGTATCATTATTTATTATTAAACTTGCGCCATTTTTAAATTCCGACATTATGAGTCCTTTGTCAGTCACTTTATTTCGAAAAAGTATAATTTCTTCTGATTTGGTTGTCAAAACCATTATATATTCGTCCGTAATTTTATATTCGAAATAGCTCCCATCTTTCAAGCATTTATTCCAAGTTCCTATTGCGATGTGGGTTTTATTCTGTTTTTGGCAACCAAAAACAAAAAAAAGAACAAAAATTATTTTCAGGTATCTCATTTCTCAAATGTTTGCCAACGGTTTCGTGTATGAAAAGTGCGGGTTTGTGTCAGAGGATTTTCGGAACGAAAATCATAAGAAAGTAAACACGCACTTTCCTTTTGATTAGGCACGAAAATAAGCATTTTTTTATTTACCGTGTTGGCAGTACATACTTCTCACGAACTTTAGCTGTGATTTATTTTTAAAATTTAAAGTAGGATACTTTTTTTTATAAATAAATTAGAAGTTTTTTATTTGTTTTATACGTGTGTTGGCAGTAGTTTTTTATTTTTCCGCTATTCCGCTATTCCGCTATTCCGCTATTCCGCTATTCCGCTATTCCGCTATTCCGCTATTCCGCTATTCCGCTATTCCGCTATTCCGCTATTCCGCTATTCCGCTATTCCGCTATTCCGCTATTCCGCTATTCCGCTATTCCGCTATTCCGCTATTCAGTTGTTCAATCAATCCGATTTAATAAATCTCGTTAAAGAAATAAATCAAAAACAATGGGAACCAGATTGAAAATAGTATATATAAATTACTAAATAATCTCATTTTTTTGTTAATCGTTTTATTCCGTTCTATTATTTTTTCTGCTCTTTTTTTAAATGTATATAAATAGGTGTTAATTCCTACTAAAATTAGGTAAAGTCCGAAAACCGAATAAGGCAGAAATTTTTTGCCAACAATCATGCTCAAGTCAGTTACGAAATAAAGGATTATTAAAATCAGCAATATGTTAGTGCCTTGACAAAAAGAAATTATAAAAGTTGGAAACGCTTCTGGGTCAGAATCCAATTTTTTTTGCTTTTCATAATGATACTGGAAAAGGTCATCATAAAATTCCGTTATCCTATTCAATATCATATTTTCAATTCGATTTCGGTTTTCTCAAATTACTGGCAACGTGTTCGTGTATGGAAAGTTGCGTTTTTGTAAGCGAGGATTTTCCGAAGGAAAATCAGACGTAACAAAATAGCAACGATCTTAATTTAAGCACTAATCTAGCAATTTTTGATACACGTTGTTAGTTTTTAGTGCTTTTTAGATTCCAATTAAATTCTTTTTTATTCATTATATTTTTCAATTCCGCAAACTTGCTAAAATTCCGTTTGAGTGATTTCCCTTTTTCCTTTATTGGAGTTTGAGTAAATAATTCCGCAAATAGCTAAACTCCGATTGAGTAATTTTTAGCGTAATCTAATTTTTTTTGATTCCGCAAGCGAGCTAAATAATCCGTAAAATATTCCTTTTAGAAATTGAGTGAGAATTGATTTTTATATCTTTTTGGAAAATAGCATATTCATGTTACGTTTTTAATTCCGCAAACTTGCTTAAGCATTAAAACTAACGTGTTATATAATAACTTTTATCACTCATATCCAGTAATTACGTCAGGATAGAGTAGGTTGTAAGTGACTGTTATCCCATAAAGATACTTATTTTTAGGTAACAAAAAAGGCTTACTAACTAGTAAGCCTTTTAATTTTATAACGTAAATTTATTTTCGATACCTATTAGGATGGGTAAGGGTTTTATTTATACCACTTCCACAAATAAACCGTCGTCTGTTTTTTCAACTTTAGCGACTTTGTTTTTTGTTAAGTCCTTAATGGCTTTGTCCCATTTTTTATTGCTTAATCCAGAAGCTTCCTTTAAATCTGTTAAAGCTAGTTTTTCTGATTTTTTTAAAAGCTCTAAAACGGCTTTGGCATCTTCACCTATAGCAACTGGTTTTTGTTCTGGGCGCATTTGTGGGAAGAATAATACTTCCTGTATGGATTGGTTGTTGGTTAAAAACATAATTAATCGGTCCATGCCAATACCCATGCCTGATGTTGGCGGCATACCGTATTCTAAAGCACGTAAAAAATCGTAATCAATAAATTCGGTGGCTTCATCATCACCTTTTGCGGCTAGTTTTAATTGGTGTTCAAAACGTTCACGCTGATCTATTGGGTCATTTAATTCTGAATAGGCATTGGCAATTTCTTTACCGCAAACCATGAGTTCAAAACGTTCAGTTAATTCTGGATTGTCTCTATGCTCTTTACAAAGCGGAGACATTTCTTTTGGATAATCTGTAATAAAGGTTGGTTGGATGTAATTCCCTTCGCATTTTTCGCCAAAAATTTCATCAATTAGTTTTCCTTTACCCATGGTTTTATCCACAGAAATTCCCATGCCTTTAGCAGCTTCAAAAATTTCAGCTTCGGTTTTTCCTGCAATATCAAATCCTGTAAAATGTTCTATAGATTCTGCCATAGTAACACGTGCATACGGTGCTTTAAAATCTATGCTGTGTTCGCCAAAAGTAGCTTTAGATGTTCCGTTTACAGCAATAGCACAATGCTCCAATAACTGCTCACAGAAATCCATCATCCAGTTGTAATCTTTATAGGATACATAAATTTCCATAGCCGTAAATTCCGGATTATGGGTTCTGTCCATACCTTCATTACGGAAGTTTTTAGAAAACTCATAAACACCATCAAAACCACCAACTATTAGGCGTTTTAGGTATAATTCGTTGGCAATTCGCATATACAAAGGCATATCCAAACTGTTGTGATGTGTTATAAATGGTCTAGCTGCTGCACCACCTGGAATAGGTTGTAAAATGGGCGTTTCCACTTCAAAGTAGCCAGCGTTGTTGAAAAAATTACGCATAGCTGTATAAAGTTTGGTTCGCTTAATGAAAATTTCTTTCACATGCGGATTCACCACCAAATCAGCATAGCGTTGTCTGTAACGTTGCTCTGGATCTGTAAAGGCATCATGAATTTTACCTTCAGCATCTTCACGAGGTTGTGGTAAGGGTTTTAGCGTTTTACTTAATAAGGTGAAATTTTTAACCATAACGGTTTTTTCGCCCACTTGGGTTGTGAAAAGTTCACCTTCAATACCTATAAAATCGCCAATATCCAGAAGCTTTTTATATATGGTGTTGTATTTTGTTTTATCGTCTCCTGTGCAAATTTCATCACGATTAAAATACACTTGAATACGACCCGCACTATCTTGAAGTTCCGCAAAACTAGCATTTCCTTGAATACGTCGCGACATTAAACGTCCAGCAAGTATAACGGTTTTTCCTTCAGAAAAATTCTGTTTGACCTGTTTAGAAGTTTCTTCTACAGGATATAAATCTGCTGGATATGGGTTAATACCTAACTCACGTAATTTGGCAAGCTTCTCTCTTCTTACGATTTCCACTTCTGATAACTGCGACATATTTTTAAACTGATTATTTTTTATGAAGCCACAAAGATAATTACTATTCATTAGGATTTCAATATATTGTACTGAAAATCGTCTGTAACGTTTTGGCACTTTTTGAGTCCTATAGATACATCAATTATTAAATAACATTTATTATGAGTTTTTGGCGCGTGCTACTTTCAATTTTATGTCCTCCTTTAGCGGTTTTAGACAAAGGTTGCGGATCTATTTTAATAGTTTTTATCCTTTGGATTTGCGGTTGGGTTCCAGGCGTGATTGCTGCTTTGGTTATTTTGAATAATCCGAAGAATTAGTGTTCAGTGTTGTGAGTCGTAGCGTTGTTTGCTGTTAAGTTATTTTTTCTCGCAGAGACGCAAAGTTTCAAAGATGTAAAGTTGATAGCTTCAAACCAATAGGATATAGTGTTTTTGTACTTTTTCACTAATCACTAATCACTAATCACTAATCACTTTTTGTATTTAAAACTTTATCGTAATTTTGCCATCTATGAATAAGCAGATTACTTTACAAGAATTAGGACTACGCGATTACAAAGACATTTGGGAATATCAAGAGGCTCTTTTTAAGGATGTGGTTGATACTAAAATTAAGAATAGGCGAGAGGATGCTAATCTAGAAACGCCTAATTATTTCTTACTTGTAGAACATCCGCATGTGTATACGCTTGGGAAAAGTGGCGATATGTCCAACCTATTAATTTCTGAAAAGCAGTTAGTAGAAAAAGGCGCTAAATTCTATAAAGTGAATCGTGGTGGCGATATTACCTATCATGGACCTGGACAAATAGTGGGTTATCCGATTTTGGATTTAGAAAATTTCTTTACCGATATTCATAAATACTTACGCCTTTTAGAGGAAATGATTATTCTAACGTTAGAAGAATATGGCCTGAAAGCGGAACGTAGTCCTGGAGAAACAGGCGTATGGTTGGATGTAGGAACACCATTTGCCAGAAAAATATGTGCTATGGGAGTTCGCGCGAGTCGTTGGGTTACCATGCATGGATTTGCCTTGAATGTCAATGCCGATTTGGGCTATTTTGATAATATGATTCCGTGTGGTATTAAAGGCAAAGCGGTTACCTCATTAAACGTTGAATTAGGAAAACGAACGATAGATGAAACCGAAGTAAAAGCGAAATTATTAACGCATTTTTCGGCACTTTTTGAATCATCATTTATTGCAGAATCCGTTTCGGTTAAGTAATTTATTATTGAAATTATGTCTGATTGCGATATTCCTTTAATTTTATAAACGGACTGGTTGTACGATTTTTAAAACCATGAATTCCCGAACTGACAATTAAAATTCCAGCAGCAATAATAGCCGTTATATAAATTGTTTCCTGATCCGATTTATTGGCAACTGCAATGGCAATCAAAGCCCAAGCACCAACCAAAGCAAATTCGCGCATATTGCGTTGCCAAGTGACCAGTAAATTAATAATAGTTGCAATACCAATCATAATAATAGTCCATGTAACGGGTGAAATTCCAAAACCATCCCAATCAGTTTTCACTAAATAGGATGATACGTTTGCAATACTAGCAACCGTAACCCAACCGCTATAAAATACAAATGGCCACCAAACAAATGCGATAATTGAAATGGGAGCATCCCATAATTCCATGACATTATTAATAACTATTTTAAGAAGCGCTATTAATAATAAGAATATAAAAACACAGGATAATCCGGTGTAACCATAAAGCCAAGCAAAAACCCACGCACTATTTGCGACACACGATATAACAAACCACCAACCTGTTTTTAAAATGAAATCGTCATTGCGGACTTTTACAAATAAGCTTCTACCTTGGTAAACAATAAACCCTAGAAGTAGTAAGTATATAAATCCCCAAATGGAAAATGCATAACCAGCGGGAGTAAACAGGGAATTTAAATTGTTTGAAACGTCACCAATTGTTGTGTTGTTTATGTTTCCTGTATTGGATAAATAATTAATAATTATGGTGGAAACCAAAGCGATACCGTTACTAATTTGGAGCGTTTTTTTCATGAGGTTTTAATGGTTTAATAGATGGCTAAAATTAAACAGTCATCAGATTTTAAATTAATGCATTCAGTGAAATTTTGCGTGCTATTCATTATATGTCATGTTGCTTAAAAAATTATCACCTGCATCTAAAATTGGTGAGGTTTCACTAGAAATAACAAATGGTTTGTTTTTTTCTAATAAAACTGTCTGTATTCCTGTATTCGTCGTAATTTCTATGCGCATAGGAATAGGTGCATTATTTGTTGAAATGGTATAATTTGAATCGCCTGTTTTTGTAACGTCTACGTTTAGTTTATTGATGGTTCGTAAATAAAAATCGAAAAATGGTTTTAAATCTTTACCAGAACGTTCACTGAAAAGTTGTTCCACATCATCCGTTGTTACGGTATTGTCATAGGTGTAAATGGGGTTGTTGGCAAGTTCTTTTAGGGTTTTGAAAAACACATCATCACCAATAACAGTTTTTAACGAATGCATAAAAAAGGCACCTTTAAAATAAATATCACTGGTATATATTGCGGCTTCCGTTTCATGATTGCCTAAAACCAATGGTTGCTGGTTTTTAATCCGTTTTTTAAAGGTTCCAATAATACTATCGTAGGCTTTTTCACCACCAATTTCTTTAAATAAAAACGACTCAATATAGGTGTCAATTCCTTCTTGAATCCACATGTGCGTCCAATCGCTATTGGTAACTTTATTAGCAAACCATTCATGTCCAAATTCATGGTATAAATTGGCTGAATACGGTTGTCCATAAATGAGTTTAAAATCAAAGGGATCACCAAAAGTAACCATGGTTTGATGTTCCATACCGGGATTTGGCACATGAGCTATCCCTATCTTTTCGTTTACCCAAGGATATTCACCAAGATATTTTTCTAAAACTCGTGTGTCGCGTTCCCGAATGTCTAATACCTTATTCGCATGTTCTTTGTCCTCCGCCAGAATATAAAATTCCATGGGAACCTCATTATTATCAATGGTTGTGTACATGCGTTTTTCCACATGATAATCGGCAATATTAAAAACCACACAGTAATTACTAATGGTATAATTGGTTTTCCAATGGAATTGGGTTTTGTTGTTTGGCATTGGAGTTTCACTTTGAAGCATTCCAAAACTAGCAACTTTTAGGCCATTGGGTACGGTTACATATAGATCCACGCCTTCATTAGGTTCATCACTTGGATGATCTTTACATGGGAAATACACTTTACCACCTTCGCCTTGGCAATTAATAGCAACCCACGGATTTCCACTTTTATCGGTTGTCCACGTGAAGCCACCATCCCAAGGTGGTTTGATAGCTACAGGCGGTTTTCCGCCATAATCAATTTTCACGGTTTGTTGTCCTGCTGAAAAACCGGTTTTGTTTATTATATATATGTAGTCTTTTTTCTGAAAGAATTCGGTCGTTTTTCCATTAACCGATATGCTTTCTACTTTTAAAAAATGGACTAAATCGAATAATAACGAATCGGTTGGTTTGTTTAAAAGGATATCAATTTCGGCAAATCCTGCTATGAATTCGTTGGTAATATCCACATCTAAATCAATGGTGTAATGCCTGATATCCATATTAGCTTGAAGCGGATGGATTTCGCCACCAGATGTCATATAACTGATATCGCGATTTTGAGCAGTTAATGGACAAATAATAAGCATAATAAATAGGGTTGTAAGTATTTGAAGTTGTTTCATAGCAAACTTGATTTTAGAAGGATTCAAGTTCGACTATTCAGTTTACAATTCAAAACCATGATGTTATATTTCTCGTAGGTATGGGTATGAAGTTAAAATTGGTATCGCTCGGCATTTTTTTTATGGTAACAGGTTCTATGTTTTCTCAAAAAATAGAACACTTTAAATCGTTTCGCGATATAGACAGCGAACGCTATTTCCGATTTAATTATGATAATGATTACTTTGCTGCAACCGATGAAAACTATACACAAGGTTATAATTTGGAGTTGGTGATGCCAAGTTTGAAAAAGAATCCCATAAATAGTCTGTTTTTTAAAACGACCGAATCCAGCTTAAAATATGGATTAGCCATTGAGCATATTGGTTTTACACCTAATGATTATGCAAGTCCAGAAATCCAATTTGGAGACCGACCGTTTGCAGCTGCCATTATGTTGAAATCTTTTATAATTGCAACAAATACAGAAGAAAAATTTCGTTTATCACAATCATATAGTTTTGGTATTATAGGACCAGGTGCTTTTGGAAAAGAAATGCAAGTGGGTATCCATGAAGCCACAGGAAACAAAATTCCTCAAGGTTGGAAACATCAAATTAAAAACGATGTTGTTATAAATTATAGTGTAGATTATGAACAGCAATTGGTGAATTTTAAGAAGGTCTTTTCTTTACAAGCGGAAACAGGAGCAGAGATAGGTACGTTATTTACAAATGCATCTTTAGGATTAAACACCACATTAGGAATAATTAACACACCATTTTCAGCTTCTGAAAAAAGAACCGGTTTTCGTGTGTATGCTTATGCTGAAACCGTAGGAAATGTGATAGGTTATGATGCCACATTGCAAGGTAGTTTATTTAATAGAAAAAGTGTTTATACTATAAGTTCTAACAATATTGAACGTTTTACGGCAACCTTTAATTATGGGTTGGTTATACAGACTAAAACCTTGTATTTTGAATATGCTAGATCTGCAATGACACGTGAATTTGAATCGGGTGATGCTGCAAAATATGGTGGAATAAAAATTGGATTTACATTCTAATCAACCTTTTTTTGCAATCACCAATCACCAATCACCAATCACCAATCATTCTACCCTTCTACATTAAAGAATACTTTGTAGTAATGCATTTTCTTTTCGTCGTCATAACCGCGTTCCAGATATTCACTGGATGCTTCAGGAGCATCAATATCTAATTTTATTTGAATGTTGGTGTCCAGTTTAATTTCAGTTTTAATCTTTTTCTTTTCTTTGTTAACAACGAGTTCTGCCACATCAAACTGATTCCGAATAACGAGGTTTTTTTCGCTTTCAAAGGTTTTCTTATAATCGTCAAACAAGGATTTGTGTTTGTCTTCCTCAAATAATTCATCCTTGAACGTTTCTACATTGACAACCTCATGCTCTTTAAAGAAATCGATAGTCTTGGCTAAAAATGTGTTTTGTTCTTGGTTTCCGTAGGATATTTTTAAAATGTCTTCAGAAAAATCTTTACATAACTCAATATATTGTTGGGTATGGCTATTGGCATCATCAGCATATTTTATATTTAAAAAGTGATTGGTCCAATATTGCGTGTCGTAATTATTATTGTCGGCACTAAAAATAATGCGTCCTTCCGTATCACTCTGGTTTAAAATTAAACAGCCTTTATCTACTTTTTTACTGCTGATGCCTTTTTGTACTAAAACGTCATAACTATTGTTTTCCAAATAGGTTTGAAAGAAATTCACCTTGTTCTCAATTTTAAAAATCCCAATAGCATTGGTGGTCATTTCGTTAAACTCAATACCTTCAAAAAGTACGACTAGCACATCGCCTGTTTTAATTTGTGCGGAATTGGATTGCTCAAATAAATGCTTTACGATATGTTGTGAGGTTTCAATAAAATTATCGTCTTCTGTAAAAATCTGATTGCTGTACGTGTTTATTTCATTAAGCGAAATATCGGCGTGATGATTAAAACGATATGATTGTACTACAGATGCAAATGGCCGTAATAAAAACGGTAACATCAATTCATAACTGGCTTCATCAAAAATGACTTCTTTTTCAGAAAAAGCATTTTTAGTATTGTTGTGTTTATTACCCACTTTATGAATAATACATTTGGAAATGGAAGCGTTTTTACGGGATATCATAATCTAAAATTTCAGATTACAATACTAATCATTTTGCAATAAAAAGGCATAAAAAAACCGAAGCTTTTAACTTCGGTTTAAATATGAATTTGATTATGTATTTATTAATTTAAATCAAAATGATTCATGATTTCTTCATAGCTCATTTTAGTATAATCTATCGATTGGGTTTTATTATTGGAACTATCAATTATATAATATTTCACTTTAGTTATTACAGCGTTCAATACACCAGAATCTGTATAAGCATAGATTGTTAAATTGTTTAAGCCTGTAGTAAAGGTAATTATCTCACTTCCACTACCGTCAACAAAACTATAAGTCATAGGATACCAAGTGTCTCTTCCACGAAGTTGAAAATAAACAACGATCATTGAATTATCTAATACATCTTGCGAAATATCAGTATCAGTTATTGCATGTACATTTGCATTATTACCAAGGTAAGATCCAACGGTCCAAGTTAAATATGGTCCTGGATCTGGTATTACTGTTTTTACTATTATATTGGCATTACCATCTGTTCCTGCAGGTCCTTGTGGCCCTTCAGCTCCTGGAGCACCATCGTTCCCGTCTTCAGTTGAGCAAGAAAAACTAAAGGCTACTAAAAAAGCGAGTAGTACAAATTTTGTTTTAGACATAATTGTTTGTGTTTTCATAATTTTAAAGTTTATTGATTGCTATATTGTTTTCTACTTAATGGTTGCTTTTTTGAAAGGTTAACATAACTACAAAAAAAATCCAAAGCTTTTAACTTCGAATTTTAATACATGTTAGGGAAATTTTATAGTTCTAAATCAAAATGATTCATAACTTCTTCGTAGGTCATTTTAGAATAATCTAAACTATTTTTGGCCTCTGCACTCGGAATTAAAACATATCTAAAACGGGCTGTATTTGAAAATTCCCAAGTAGGAGCTGGTCCTTCCCGACCATAGCGAAAGTTAATATTAGTCGTTTCAGTATAAAATGTAAACACATGATCTGTGGTTCCCCCACTTATAGTAATTGGTAAAAGTGCTGTATTTCCAGCTGGCCAAACTTCAGGAACAAAGTTGGTGAATTTGGAATATACCAATATAACACCGCCATCAATTATGTCGTTTGTTAATTCAGGTACATTAACATCAAATTCGGCATATTTTGTGTATCCATTGGTTACAAATGTTTGACCATCTGGTCCAAACCAATCGGATGCAATAACATTAGCATTCCCATCTTGTCCATCTTGTCCATCTGTTCCGTTCGTGCCATTAGTTCCGTCAATTCCCGTTGGGCCAGGAGCACCATCATTTCCATCCTCCGGAGAGCATGAAAAGCTAAAAGTTACCAATAGGGCTAATAACAGGTACTTGAATTTTGAAATGTTTGTTTGCGTTGTTTTTGAAATTGTTTTCATGATTTTAAAGTTTATTGATTCTTGTTTGTTATCTATTTAATGTTAGTTTTTTAAAAAGGTTAACATAACTCATAAAAAAACCGAAGCTTTTCGGCTTCGGTTTAATTAAGAAACTTAAGGGTATATTTAATAATCAATTCCGTAATAATCGCAAACAGCATGGTAATCGTTTATGTCCACGCCAGCTTGATTAAGCTCGTTGTAAATTTGTTGTTTTCCTTGCACAGATCTTCCAGTTGTTGTACTTGAAGATTCTATGATAATAATTTTTGCAGTATTATAATCTCCTGCAGTAACTGAATGTGAAGAACCATCCCAATTGTTGTATGTAATTTTATATGTACTCGGGATGCAATACGCTCTTGCAAGATAGCTTCCTCCATATACAGCTCCTGGTATTGAATGCGTGTAGGCATCAAAAGTTGTTATATAACCTAATACTACATCATTATTAATAACGTCTTGTGTGATTTCAGGAATATTTAATGTAAAAGCACTCCCAGACATTGCTGATGTGTCAAACACAAAGGTTTGCACATTAGCATTGCCATCTGTTCCATCTGCTCCATTGGATCCCGCAGGACCAATTGGACCAGCCGCACCATCGTTACCATCTTCGGTTGAACACGAGAAACTAAAGGCGACTAAAAAAGCCAGTAGTACAAATTTTGTTTTTGACATCATTGTTTGAATTGTTTGTGTTTTCATAATTTTAAAGTTTATTGATTGTTATATTGTTTTCTATTTAATGGTTACCCTTTTGAAAGGTTAACATACCGTATAAAAAAACCGAAATCTTTTACAGGAACAAATCTAGTTTGAGGCTTTAATATAGGATAGCACAAATGTTTCAAAGTATATAACAAATGTTCCAAAGCTATTTTTGTTTGGGATTAAAAATGTAAAAAGCCAAAAGTTTAAACGAGGTTAGTCATAAACTTTTGGCTTTTTTATCTGAAGACTAATTCAAATAAAATAAAATGTTCTGTTTTTAGAGTTGAAAGAGGATTCCAGCATTTATTATAATTTGTTCATAATCGCTTACCACATATTTAGGTTCTAAATACACACTTAATTTTTCTGAAAATTGCCATCTTCCTCCAGCGCCAATATTGACACCAAAAGCACTATCACTAACTTCATACGTATCATAATAATAACTGTAATAGGAAGCGCCTGTTTTATAATTGGAGTAGTTGGCACCAAGAAGTGGATAAATTTTAAGCTTATTTTCAATTAGGTGAAAAAAGTAATGCGCATTCAAATCCACTGCTAATGTGTTTTGATTAAAACCATATAAGCTATTCCCAAAAAAATAAGTCACGCCTGGTGAAACCGCAATAGCATCTGTAATATTAAATTCAGCTTTTACCGTAATACCCGGACCTGAAATTTTTTCATTATAACCCAAACCACCACCAATGGCAATTTGTGCTTGCATTTTTGCAGTTGTAAATAGTAGCATCATTCCGGCTAAAATAAACGTGTAATTTCTAAATGATTTCTGATTCATTTGTTTCATGTTTTAAATTGTTAGATTTTAATATTGTTTTCTTATTAATGTCTTTTAAATTGAAAGGTTAACATTCGCGCATGACAAAACAGAATTTTGTTTCTGTTTAAAACATATAATTAATTATTAATAGGTTTTGTATGCTTTAAAACTCCATAATGCGCCAGATTTTTCCAGTCCTACCGGCTGTTCCCGCTCTAGATCCACCAAAAACCCATAAATCACTAGTGTAAACCAGCGTTGCATGGCTATTGATTTCCTCTAACGGATTACTGTCTGTATAAATGAACCAATTTTCCATATCTGAGGAGTAGTAAATGGTATTGGTATGTTCTGAACTTGCGGTATGACCACCAATTACATACGCTTTATTGTTGAAAACGGTAACGGTATGTCTTTTAATTGCTGGCAATGTTGTGCTTGTTTGCGTAACTAATGACCAACTATCACCATTGGAACTTCTCCAAATTTCATTGGTTAATTCGGATGTTGTTTTATCGCCTCCAACCACATACATAGCATTGTTTTTTACAATGGCTTTATAGCGTTTTAAACCCGGAAATGCATTGGCGGTTTCTTCAGTCCAGTCTGTAACGTTACTACTAGACCAAACTTTGGTGTTTCCTGTACTATAGTTTATACCAATCACGTACATTTTTCCATTTAATACTAAGGTGCTATGTCCAGAAACTTGGCCAAAAGGTGCCAGTTCCATGAGTCTAGACCATGTGGTGCCATCATCCGTTACCCAAATGTCGCTTAATAAGTTATCATCATTATCGCGACCACCAATTAAATACATTTTTCCATTAAAAACACTCAATGTGTGTTCGTGTCTGCCAGAAGCTGTCAAGGTTCCGCCAGTATCGGTAGAAGCCCAATTGGTTCCGTTGCTGCTATTCCATAATTCATCAGTAGAATCGCCTTCAGCAACATAATCATTAGATCCACCAAAAGACCAAACCTTACCGTTAAAAACCGCCATGGCATTGTTAGCAAAATCGCCCATTTGATCTTGATTGGTTGTGAGGTCAAACTCTAAATTTATAGTAGATGCTGGTGCAGGTCCATCAATAGGTTCGTCATCTGCGCTACAATTGAATATTAAAAGCGTCACCATAAAGGTTTGAAATAGATGTTTTGTTATACGTTTCATAATATGTGTTTTAAAATTGTAATATTTTATGATTGCTAATATTAAAGGTTAACATGAAAATGCTATTTGATTGAAAAATAATTCAGATTTGTAAGAATTGTAAGGGACTTTTCTTAAAATAAGTTAAATTAGCGGTAGTATGTTAACCTTTTTAATTCTAGGATATTAAATGGAAAGCGTTCAAGAGAACATAACGATTGAAGATTTAAAACAAGGCTCAGATTTGTTATTCAAACAGATATATGAAGACAATAGAGATAAGTTTCTGAATTTTGCTAGAAAGTATAATTTGCCACAGGATGACACAATAGATGTCTATCAAGATGCATATATTATTTTCTATAATAATGTGATGGAAGGTAAAGTTGAAGAATTTACAAGTACCATTTCCACCTATTTATTTAGCATTGGGAAGTATTTAATTTTTGATAAAATGAAGAAAAATAATAAGACTATAAATCCAGATTTTGATTTGTCGCTTATTAGAGAACGCGATGCACTCGTTGATGCCTCGTTTGATTTAGATCCAAACGATTTGACCACGGAACAAGTATTATTGAAGAAGTATTTTGGAACACTTGGAAAAAAATGTCAAGAATTATTAACCTTATTTTATTATAGAGGTTATTCCATTAAAGATATTATAGCAACCAGTGAATATACCAGTGAAAATGTGGTAAAGAGCGCCAAATCTCGCTGTATGAAAACCCTTAAAGAACGTATTAATAGCAATAGCAATGACTAATCAAGATTTATTATATCACTACTTTTCTAACAGCTTAACGGCTGAACAGGAGGTGGTTTTTCAGACACTCCTAGAATCAGATGAAGAATTTAAGGCTGAATTCGAATATGAAAATAGCTTAAAAAAAGCTATTAAAAGTCATGAGTCTGATGTGTTAAAAACCAAACTGCAAGGTTTTGAACACGATATTAATTCCAAAAAAACGGAGTCCTTTAATTATCGTTATTTAGCTGTAGCAGCTTCCCTTGTTTTATTGGTTGGCTGGTTTGGCTATAACTCCTTTTTTGGAACAAATTATTCCAATTTATACAACACGAATTTCAGTGAATATCCCAATACCGTTTACACCATTACGAGAGGCGATGATGAAAACACATTAGAACGTGAAGCTTTTGTAGCCTACGAAACTAAAAACTATGAAACAGCTATTGAGAAATTTGATGCGCTTTCAGAAACAACAGCACAAAACTATATTCCATTTTATAAAGCACAAGCTCATTTAGGGTTGGAAAATATAGACGATGCCAAAACACTATTCACGGAAATTGTGAAAGATGATCATTCTGATTTTGTTGCAGAATCTACTTGGTATTTAGCACTCATAGCTATAAAGGATAAAGACAAAGAGCAAGCCAAAATTCATTTAGAAAACCTGATTGCTAATTACAGTTATAATCAAGCCAAAGCAAAAGCCTTGTTAGAAGAACTCAATTAGATTTCCGGCGTTTTATAAACAGAAACAAAAGCACTAAAAAGCTTAAAGTTCCAAGAGTATACCACATCCAATTGTTGGTCGTTTCAATAGCTTGCATATTTCCAGATATTACAAAACCTGACCAATAATAAGGATGCGCCAATGCATTTTGGCTATTATCATGTATAAATGCCGATTGTGCTTTTTGTAAAGCCACATTTTTATCATCGCCTTCGGATAGATTTTTGTAGAAAGCATCCATGATTTTTGAGGACGACCCATCATTAATTTTCCATAAGGTACTAGCAATACTTTTTGCACCACTAAAGTAAAAGCCACGAGCTAAACTGATAAAGCCTTCACCACGTTTTAAATCGCCCATACCACTTTCGCAAGCGCTTAATGTTACCAAACTGGTGTTGCTATTTAAATTATATAAATCACTTACATATAATAAATTGCTATTCCCATCTGGTTGAAATGCCAAATAGGAATACTCGGGATTTTCATCATCTAAAATGGCATGGGTTGCAAAATGTAATAAGCCAAAATCAGCACTTTCGGTATTGAAATTTTGCAGTGTTGCTTGACTCTCAGTTAATGTTTTACCGTTGAAATAGTTTAAAATATCTGTAGCTTCATTCTTATTATTTGGTAAGGATAATAGGTTGTTGGTATCTTGGCCATCAAAACTAGGAGCAAAGGCTAAAACTTTATTGTTAATAGATTCGCCGTCTGAAAGCTGCTGGAGTAAAGTGGCCGAATTTACATAACTAATAGCACGATTCTCAACCAGATATTCTGTTGAACCCGTTACAGATAAACTAGAAAATGGCAAGTAATTTAATAAGCCATCCGCTATAATAATGATATTTTTTTCTGAAACGTTCTCAATACTTGGTGCCACGAATTGGGAATACAATTGAAATGTTTTTTTATTAAGTGCTTCCAAATCTGATTTCGGGTTATTCAGCATATTATAAACCGAAATAATAGCTTCATCTAATACCACATCTCGTTTTAGTTGCTGTATAGCTTTGCTGTTTTTAGTAATGGTAATACTATAAATAGCATCATTTCCATAGAAATAGGATATTAACGCTGTATTAGGTTTCAAAAATTTCTGTAATTCTGGTAAGCTGATTACTTCGGAATTGTATTTTAAATCGTAATAGGTTTTATAATCGGTTTCAATTTTGGTTATTAATTCGCGATAGCTGTTTTGGGTATCGAACAATTCAGCTTCCAAATCGGTGTTTTTTGCAGTGTTCAATTGCTTTTCCAAATAGGTGATACGCGATTTTAAGATCTGTTCTTCTTCAATAATATGATTAGGAATGTTAGCAAATTTCGTGGCTTTCGTGCTTAAAAGCGCTTCCATTAAAAGAACCGATTTACTTTTTTCTGAATAATAAAATGCGGTATCAATTAAACTGTCTAGCTGGGTTTCTTGATATAACTTAAAATTGGCTTCCAAAGCAGATTCAAAAACAGGAAAGGCATCATCTATTAAAAAGAGTTTGTCTGAATTGTTTTTGAAGGTTGGTTTTAAAGCGTCAAGTATTGCTATGGCTTCATGCGTTGTTTCTAAACTTGGATTATACAATTCCAGACTATTTAAAGCCTGTGTTTTATGTTTTAAAAGTTGAAGATACTTGGTCTGATTTATGGTTGTCTTATTCTCCTTTAAATTTTGTTCTGCAAATTGATATTGAACCAAAGCTTTTTTGGGCTGATTAAACTGCATATGTAACGAGCCCATTTCTTGGTAAGCTTGTGCTAATTTGTTGTTTTCAATGGATTGTGGGTTTGCTTTTAAAATATCTATTACGGTTTGCAAATCCACTTCGGCTTCCGCATAATTGCCTTCTGCTTCACTAATATGAGCACTTGATGTATAATACCGATCAAAAAGCGGATGTGCTTCAGTAACAAAAGGTTTCATTTTTTGTAAATAATAGATAGCGCTATCCGTTTGTTTGAGTTTTAAATGGTTATCAATAATGCGTTGATACGATGTAATAATCCGATTGCTGTTTTTTGTTACGTCAATATAATAATGCAAAACCTTTAAAATACTCGCATTGGCTTTTTCAAATTGCCCTTCTTTTTGATGAATATCAGCCAACAGTATTTGAATATTGTTGGAAAAACTCATGTCAAATCCCGTGTTTTGATTTATAGTTCTTAAGGTTTTTTCATAGAAGTCTTTAGCCAGTTTATATTTGCCTTCATTTACATACAGTTTACCTACAAAAGTAGTAGCGGACAAATAAAGCTTTAAAATTTCAGTGTCTTCGTAGTAATTTTGGTTTTCTTCACAAGTTCTAATAAACTCATTAAAATGCATTAAAGCGGGCTTATAATTATTCAAGTCATATTCATACAGCCCTTTTGTATATGTTATAGAAGATGTATAATAGTTTTTCAAGTAGATGGTATCCAATTCTTTTTTGTTATTTAATTGAATAGAATCTAATTGTTGAATGTTTTCTTTAATGATGTATAAATCATTATGAAAACTGGCGGCCCATGATTCTCGTATCAAAGCTTCTAGTTGATACTCGATAAAATTATACTTATTTGCCGTTTGCTTTACGCGATTGAAATAAAAGTATGTGGAATCTTTATTACTATAATAGTATTGATATGCCTTACCGAAATCTTCGTTTAAATTGTCGCCTATCTCATCAATTAAAAAATCTTCTTGAGCATAACTACAGAAAGCGGTCAAAACTAAAAAAATAAGGAGGTAATAGTATCGCATAAAAAAAGCTTTAAGTAAAGTTACAAAAAGCTTTTTTATAATGTTATATTATTGAAATTAATAGAATCTAGCATTTAAGCTGTAAGATGCAGTAGCTCCATTAACATTCTCTCTTTCTACAATAATAATTACTTGACCCGTGAATTTGTTCAAAGAACCAGGTTGAATAGATACAACCCCATTATAATTTTCAGAAGGTGAAAAGTTATTAAACATAACGGTTTCAATTTCATCTTCCGTATTATAATCTAGAAACCTAATGTTTACACTTGCTATGTCTGGTGTAATGGTTATAAAATTAAAACCACCATCTAACGGAAAACATGTTCCTTGACATGGTGAAGGTGGGTTTGGTGGGTTTGGTGGTCTTCTTGGAACACGTGGTGGTAAAACATATTCAGCTTCTACTCCCATTTGGATAGCCAAATTGGAATTTTGGATCTCTAATTGTTGTTCTGCTTCGTCTAATTGCAATTCAATTTCAGGAGTACCTTGACCAGCGTCAATAATATCTTGTAAGAGCGCAATGGTGTTTTGAGTATTGCTGACTTCTTTTTCTAAATACAATGCGTATAAATCGCCTTCGTATAAATTGTTTTCAGTAGTCAGTACAATTTGATTGTCGTTTCCGTTATTTAGGTTATCATCATCATCACAACTAAATACCGTAACCAGTACGAGTACGAAGGATGCTAATACAAAAAGGTTTTTTCTCATAATTTAAAATATTATAGTCATTTAGACTTATTAATAAAGCCCATGTTATAAAGTTAACACTTTTATGGACATATTATTGTGAAAACAATTTTTTTATGTTTCAAATAGCTGATTATAATTAGTTTATCTGATAGATTAAAATGGTGTTACTACTGCCTTTTGTTACAAACTCTAGGTTTCTGCCTTTATCCATATTCGCCATATCTATTTGAGATGTACCATAAACAGGAAAGTTTGAAAGCAGTTTGGCATTACTATCAAACAAGAATACTTTCTGGGTTTGTTTATCGGTAACCGACACGTAAATTTTGTCGTTGAGGTAAAAGATGTTTGGTTTACTATAATTACCGTAATCCAATTCGTAAGTATTACTTTTTATGGTTAATCTGTTTTCTGATAATGCTACAAGCGTTTTACTGGTGGTTTCTAAATAGTGCTGATCGGTTAAGCCCAAATCTTGAGCTGCCGTATTTCCTTTCGTATCAATAGTTACTAACTTACCGTTTGTTGTAGTGGTTGCAAAATTACCTTTGTATAAATATACGGCTTCATCTGAAAATGTATAAGTCGCTTTTGGTGTAACACGTGTTTTTCCAACGCGATCTAAAATGTATAGCTTGTTTGCTGTTTTAAATAATAAATAGTCTTTTCTGCCAATTCTAATATGTTGTGGTTGGTGGATAAGGTTATCAGCAGCTTTTTCAAAATTGAAACCTTTAACCGATTTACCTTTGTCATCCAACATCAACACGTTTTTACCTTGTGTAACCATTAGGCGGTATTTTCTATTGCCATCATAATCAAATACAGAAAGCGGTTGCGTAATAGCACCATTGAATTTAATAGGGAATGGTTTTACATCCTTTCCATTTCTATCCAATACATAAACCCGATTTGTTGTGGCAAAAGCTAATTGCAGTCGGCCATTTTTATACATGTCTATTTGTTCAATTTTGCCTAAAATGGCACCCTGAAGCTGTTTTTTCCAAAGAATTTTTCCGCTACTAGAAATCAGATACAAGTTGTTTTTAATATCCTGAACGGCAATTTCTTTTTCATTGGTAACATGATTGGTAACCAATTGCGGACTGTTTAATAAATCGGCATCAATTTTTACAGCTGCCATTTCAGTAACCGCATTTTCTACTGCTCGCGTTTTTCCTTTTTGAATAACAGCATTTACATGCGCAAAATTAGTGTCATATATAAATTGTAAACCTGTTGCATTAAATGCGTTTAGCTTTAAATTTAAGCTGTCGTTAAGGTTTCTATTAATAATAGTTTCTAGTTTATCAGGATTTACGACACTTAATATAGAGGCTTCATCGCTAAACTGGTCTTTCAGACTTTTATATGAACTTTGAGAACTATAGGTAGTTTGATTCTTATAACTCGCTATAATAGTATGAAGAAACTCAATATTGTTAGAAAATACAATAAAATTATCTACGATACAGTATTTGTTGGCCTCTTTGAAATTGATGAAAGGTGAAAATGTTTTTAGGAAAAATTCGGGCTGACTAAAATTAAAAATTTCAATATCACGATAGGTTTCAATCATATCTTGATCGTTCAACAGCGCATCTTTAGTAATATAAACATCTAAGGAGTTTAATACAATGGCGCGATTGTTCCCTTCATAAATTACACCTGTTTCAATAACATTATCTAGTAGAGTAGTGGTTTGGGTAGAGTCTGCTTTTCTAAACGCGTTGAGGTTTTTATTGAAAATGGCATAATCATTAAACGTCATACTTAAAAAGCCATCACTATTGGAAGGCGTAATAGTTGCTAGTTTGTTTTCTTGAGGTTTGGTGTTTTTGAAAACATCAATGAGTTTTTTAGTGGAATCGGCAGACTTTACAACACCATTTAATTTCATGGCGTTCTGATCAATATCCACATCAAAAAACAAATAATCCGTTAAGGTTAGTGTGCTCATGTTTTCATTAATGAAAAAGCTATTGATATGGCTGTCTTTCTTCTTATTAATAAAAACGGAAAGTTGATTATCACTATTAGATGAATTGATAAGCGCTTTTATAGTTGGATGAATTTTATCATCTTCCAGTGATGCTATCAATAACGCTTTAGTTGAAGCGCCTATAAAAACACTATCCTTGGTAATGCTGAAAAGCGCTTGATTACCTACTTGACTTTTGGTGATGGTATGTTTAGCGTACTTTAAAGTTTCAATACTATGGTTTGGTAAAGAATCTATCAGGAAAAGATCCGGTTTTATTTTGGTGATAATTGAAAAATCTAAACTATCATTCGCATTAAATAATGACAGGTATAAATCGTCTTCTGTTTTTAAATACTGCAGAAGTGATAACGTTTCTGAAAGGTTTTTGTAGTTTCTAGTCGTTTCTAATGCTTGCAAAAAAGCATTGTTGCTAATATTGCTTTTTAAACTTCCTACATTTTTAACCTTAACAATAACAGCGGCGTCATTATTGAGGTAATCCATTAATTGTGTCTTTTTTTTAGAGGAGTTACATCCTAAAAAAAGTAGACTCAAAGTACATAAAAACCAAATGTTTTTCATTGATGAGGGAATTTATACAAACCTACATAAATAATTTATAGGTTTAAAATGAATATAGGCAGAAGTTACAATTCCATTTTTAACTGTTCAGGTAACAATCTAAAGGACTTTCGATGGTATTTTGTAGGGCCATATTTCCGAATAGCTTCCCGATGTTCTTTGGTTGGATAGCCTTTGTTTTGTTTCCAGTTATACATGGGGAATTCTTCGTGAATGGTTTCCATATAAGCATCTCGATACGTTTTGGCTAAAATGGAAGCGGCCGCAATACTCAAGAATTTTGAATCTCCTTTCACAATGGTTTCATGAGGAATGTCTTGATAGGGTTTAAACCTATTGCCATCTACAATTATAAACTCCGGAAGTATCTTAAGCGTTTCTATTGATTGGTGCATGGCTAAAATAGATGCATTTAATATATTGATGCTATCAATTTCAGTCGGGTAAATATGAGCAAAACCAAAAGCTAATGCATCGTGTTCTATAATAGGTTTCAAAATATTTCTTTTCTTTTCAGAAAGCAACTTGGAATCATTTAAAATGAGGTTTTCAAAATGTTCAGGAAGAATAACAGCAGCTGCAGTAACAGGACCTGCTAAGCAGCCTCTGCCAGCTTCGTCTGTGCCACATTCGTACTTAAAATCTGAATATTGTAATTTTAGCATGTAAATAATTCTTAATATAATGACGTTATTATAAATTGTATATACATTTGCAAGGTCGAAAAAATAATTATGAGGAAAATAATTTTAGTCGTTTTTTTAGTGTTTTGTGGTAATTTACTTATAGGTCAAACAAAAGGGCGACTCAATAGTGATGGAAGTGTTGAGAGAAACACACCATATAATGATACGCTTTCCAGAGGATCTGCCAAAAGCACCAGTATTAAGGATATTAAAAATTTAGAGGCTAGAATTGAACAGTATCTTATTATATCTGAAAGTAATGATACAACCTATGTTGATACCACGTTAACGATTCAGAAGGAATATAAGTTTAATTATTTACGAAGAGATAATTTTGAATTGCTGCCATTCTCAAACGTAGGTCAATCCTACAATTCCTTAAGCTACATATATAAAAAGGATGCTTTAATGCCATTATTTGGCGCAAGAGCACGTCATTTTAATTATATGGAAATTGAAGACATTAATTATTATGAAGTGCCTACGCCATTTACCGAGCTTTACTATAAAACAGCCTTTAAGCAAGGTCAGCAGCTAGATGCATTTTTTACCGTAAATACCTCCAAACAGTTAAATTTTTCCATAGCATATAAAGGGTTGAGGTCATTAGGAAAATACCAACATATATTAACGAGCACAGGGAATTTTAGGTTTACCACAAGTTATAAAACTAAAAACAATCGGTATTTCGCAAACGCGCACATTGTCATGCAGGATTTAATGAACCAGGAAAATGGTGGTGTACGAGATGATAACATTCCGTTTTTTGAATCCGGCAATCCTGAATTTACAGATCGAGGCGTTCTGGCAGTTAATTTTGAAGATGCTGAAAACATATTAAAAGGTAAGCGCTTTCACTTAGATCATAACTACTATTTAATTAAACCAAAAGATTCAGTTTCCAAAAATGAACTGCGTGTTAGTAATATTATTTCTTTTGAAGATAAGTATTATGAATACAATCAAGATCGAGAGACTGCATATTTTGGAGAGTCCTTTCAAACTAGTGGCTTAAGAGATCGGGTTACTTTAGAAAATTTTAATACAGAATTAGGGATAAATTATAAGAACAATATAATAGGTGATGTTAAATTTAGCGTGGGCTATACCAATTATAATTATGGGTATGATAAAGTTGCCTTGATTAATAATCAATATATAACGAATAGGTTAAAAGGTGATGTTGTTTCTGTAGGTGGGCAATATGATAAAACTATAAGTGGATTTAAACTTCATGCAGAAGCCGGTTTAAATGTTGTTGGCGATTTTGATGGAAATTATCTATTAGCCAATGCATCCTATAGATTAAATGATAAATTTTCATTCGGAGCCCAAATAAATCACAACTCCCGAGCACCAAATTATAACTATCAACTATATCAAAGTGTTTACAAAAACTATAATTGGCAAAGTAATTTTAATAACACCGAAACACAGCAACTCGGTTTTAATGTGAATTCAAAATTATTAGGAACAATCTCGGCGGACTTTAATACTATAAACGACTATACCTATTTTATGAAAGATGGTATAGATGATTTAGTGAAACCATTTCAAACAGATCAGTCTATTAGTTACGTTAAAGTAAAATGGGAAAAGGGATTTGACTTCTTTCGCAAGTTTACCTTATATAATACCATCATGTATCAGAATGTACAGGATGATGGTATGGTATTCAATTTGCCAGAACTAACTACGCGAAACACATTAATGTATTCCAATAGGTTTTTTAAGAACGCGTTGTTTCTTCAAACAGGTATAACCTTTAATTACTTCTCCAGTTATAAGATGGATGGTTACGATCCGTTGTTAGCGGAGTTTTATGTTCAGAACAATCAAGACTATGGTAGTTTCCCACGATTTGATTTTTTTGTGAATGCAAAAATTAGTCAAATACGAATCTATTTAAAAGCAGAACACTTTAATTCTGCCTGGACCGGTTATGATTTTTATTCAGCACCTAATTATCCGTATCGAGATTTTGCAGTTCGTTTTGGCGTTGTCTGGAACTTCTTCCTATAATAAAGGTATTAATGTGTAATCATTATACTATATTATATATGTTGATTTTGATTGGAAAACGACAAATTAGGAACGCAGCTGTTAATCAAAGCGAACCCAAAAGGCATTATAGATGATTTGTTAAGTTAAAAACGGGCCGTGTAACCACTTGATATACTGCAAGAAGAAAACTATTTCAAAAAAACATGAATAAAAGTTTGTAAAAGGGTAGAAATGGGTTGTACATTTGCAGCCGCTAAAAACGGTAACACAGTTGGCAGCGACGTTCATTGAGAGGCAAAATAGAAGTTTAAATTAGGGGTTAGAAATTTAATTTCAAATTAAATCAAAAAAAGCTTTGTAGGAATAAAAAAGGTTGTATATTTGCAGCCGCTTAAAACAGCAGCGCTGATGAAAGCAAAGTTCCTTGAAAAGCATAAAAAGATTTAGTAATTTGGAATTAGAAATAAACTTTCAAAATAAACTAAAAAAAGCTTTGCAGGAATAAAAAAGGTTGTATGTTTGCAGCCGCTAAAAACGGCAACGTTTTCAGCAACGTTCAGAAGCATTTATTGAAAAGCTAAGT
>NZ_VSKL01000009.1 GCF_008086165.1 Algorimicrobium algoritergicola
TTTTAAAACCAGATGGATTGTTTTTAAACTGATAATAATTGCCGTCGGAATCTGTGATATCAAAAACCAGATGGCTAATGTCTATTCCAAAATATTTAATATCTTTATTCATAAGAAAATGTTTTTTGAAAGGACAATCTACGCGAGTTTCAACGACTTAAAATCGAGGTCTAAAAGCCTCATAGAACTGTACGAAATCTGTGTAGAAAAGAGAGGGGATTTTCAATGTTGACGAGATCAAAGTCTCTGCGTGTATATTAACCTTATTCCTCTCTTTTGTGCTTTCTTATTAATAGGCCTTAATTTAGTGTTTTTATTAAAATGCTAACTTAAGCTGTGTATAAAAAATGCTTATTTTAGTGCTTAATCAAAAGGACTGTGCGTGTTTGCTTTCTTCCGATTTTCGTTCCGAAAATCCTCGCACGCAAACCCGCACTTTTCATACACGAAACCGTTGGCATACATATTGACCCGTCCTGAAATAAGGCTACATAATTTTAAACATTATGTATAGAAATGACAAAGTAATTAGACGTTACAGTGAACCTTTTAAATTAAAAATTTTAGCCGAGCTTACCATCGGAAAACACACAAAGAGCGAGCTTTGTAAGCTCTACTCTATTGCACCTACGACAGTGAATGTGTGGATTAAAAAGTACAATCGTAAAGACTTAATGAACACCAGAGTAAAAGTGGAAACAAAAGACGAAATATCAAGAATTAAAGCACTTCAAAAAGAGATTGAACAGCTTAAGAAACTGCTACTTAAAAAGGATCTCGATGCTATGGTAGAAGAATCTTATCTAGAAGTAGCTGCAGAAGATCTTGGTTTTAAATCTATTGCTGAACTAAAAAAAAAGTTAAGTATAAAGCCTTAATAAAAGCTAAAGAGAAATCTAAGGGATTTGCTTCTTTAACGACTATAACCCATTGTTTTGGGCTTAAACGTAATGCATATTATAAATACAAAGCCAGAGCTGATAACCGTTTAAGACTTGAACAACAGATTCTAAACATCGTTAGAAAAAGACGCAAATCCCTTCCTAGAGAAGGTGTTCGTAAACTTATTAAATCTTTAGATGTAGATTTTACTAAAGCCAATATTAAAATCGGTAGAGACACTCTTTTCAATGTGCTTAAAAAACACCAAATGCTGACACTTAGAAAGAAAACCAGTGCTAGAACTACGAACTCTTATCATCGTTTTTATAAATATAACAACATCATAAAAGACGTAGAAATCAATAGAGCTAACCACATTTGGGTTAGTGACATAACTTATATTAGAACCCTGAAAGGCTTTTGTTATCTGGCTTTAATAACAGACATGCACTCCAGAAAAATAGTTGGTTATGATATTAGTGATAGCTTGGAATTAAAAGGATGTGTGAGAGCGCTTAATAAGGCAATTTATCAAGCTAAAAACATTAAACAACTTATTCATCATTCAGACAGAGGAATACAATATTGTAGCAATGTATACACACAAATACTCAAAAGAAAAAAGATAGATATTAGTATGACCGAAGAAAATCATTGTTACGAAAACGCAATGGCAGAACGTGTAAATGGAATTTTAAAAGATGAATTTTATTTAGATCAAACCTTTGATAACGTGAGTCACGCAAAGAGAGCTGCAAAAAATGCAATTAATTTATACAATGAAGTAAGATTACATTTATCTTTAGATTATAAAACACCTAATATGGTATATAAATTATCAGCTTAATTCAATTTTAACCTGTAGCCATATTTCAGGACGAGACATTCAAGACTAATGAAAAAAAATACATCCTTTTTATTAAAAATTACTTTAATTCTCATACTTTTCAATTGCGGAGGTGATGATGATGTTAAAATAACTGTCAATAAACCTCCAAACCCTTTTTCGCTTTTAACTATAAGTAATGAAGCAGTAGATGTAGACTTAATACCTACATTAGCTTGGAATATGGCAGTAGATCCAGATGGTGATCCTGTAACCTACGATTTAGTTTTAGACACCAATACTAACCCTAATACAATAGTAGCATCCAATTTAAGTGAAACTGAATTTACATTTAGTGTGCCTTTACAATTTTTAGAAGTTTTTTATTGGAAAGTAATAGCTAAAGATAACCAAGGAAATTCTACTGAAAGTGATGTTTTTAGTTTTACTACGATTGATTTGAATAGACCACCAAACCCTTTTTTACTTTTAACAGTAAGTAATGAAGCAGTAGATGTAAAATTAAAACCTACACTAACTTGGAATGTGGCAGTCGATCCAGATGATGACCCTGTAACCTACGATTTAGTTTTAGACAACAATATTAACCCAAATACAATAATAGCATCCAATTTAAGTGAAACTGAATTTACATTTAGTGTGCCTTTACAATTTTTAGAAGTTTTTTATTGGAAAGTAATAGCTAAAGATAACCAAGGAAATTCTACTGAAAGTGATGTTTTTAGTTTTACGACAGCTGATTTATTTTCCCAAATAACAGCTAATGCTCAATTTATTGGTAGAATAGATCATGAAACTGTAGTATTTAATAATAAAATGTGGGTAATTGGCGGATCAGATGTAAATGTCAATCAAAGAAGTGATGTTTGGAGTAGTACAGATGGTATAAATTGGACAGAAGCAACTTCCAATGCAGCTTTTTCGAGTCGCGCCTCGCATACAGCGTTAACTTTTGATGGCAAAATTTGGGTAATTGGCGGATATTCTGGAGGAAATAAGAACGACGTTTGGTCTAGTGTTGACGGAACTAATTGGACACAAATGACTGCGAATGCGTCTTTTATTCCAAGATACGCTCACACTTCAGTTGTATTCGATAATAAAATGTGGGTGATTGGTGGAGAGGTCGGTTCTCTCAATGTACTTAATGATATATGGCATAGCGTTGATGGAATTAATTGGATTGAGGTAAATGCTATTGGAGCTCCAGAAAAAGGGCGCCACACTGCAGTCGTTCACGACAATAAAATTTGGCTTATTGCTGGTCTTGGGCAAGACGGCACAAAAAATGATGTTTGGAATAGTAGTGATGGAATTAATTGGACACAAGTAATTGCAGAAGCACCATTTACAGAAAGATACTATCACACAACCTTAGCATTTGATAATAAATTATGGGTTATTGGAGGCATTAGTCCAGGTAATATCCAGAAAAATGATATTTGGAGTAGTAATGATGGTGTAAATTGGACAGAAGTAACTTCTAATGCTCCTTTTCAAGGAAGATATCTTCATACATCTGTTGTACATAACAACAATATATGGGTAATTGCAGGAAGAGATGAACCTACTCGAAAAAATGATGTCTGGTCAATGAATTAAAACATAAAACGTTTTACAACACAGTATATAAAAAATAACGGTTTAAGTCTCTAATTAAAAGCAATTTCATAAATTTAAAGTCAGTAATATCTTGAAAATTTAGCGCGTCACAATCCGCTACTTTTCATACACAAACACGTTGTAAGTAGTGCCGAAAAACCCAGAAACCGAGTGAATAAAACAATATTTGAAATTACCAAAATGGACTGTCCTTCGGAGGAAAATCTAATCCGAATGAAATTGGACGGAATTTCAAGTATTGTGAATTTGGACTTTGATATTCCGAATCGAAAATTGACCGTTTTTCACAGCGGAGAAATTGACCAAATCGAAAAGTCAGTTATCGAACTGAATTTAGGTGGAAAAAAAACATCAACGGAACAAACCGACCAAACGGAATTTAAAGAAAACGAAAACCAAAAAAAGCTACTTTGGTCTGTACTTGTTATAAATTTTGCCTTTTTCATTATCGAAATGACAACAGGAATTATCTCAAAATCTATGGGACTTGTTGCAGACAGTTTAGATATGCTTGCAGACAGTTTCGTTTACGGAATTAGTTTGCTTGCGGTTGGTGGAACAGTAATAAAGAAAAAACGGATTGCCAAACTTGCTGGATATTTTCAAATAACACTTGCGATTATTGGATTTGCAGAAGTATTAAGAAGATTTTTCGGAGACGAGAAACTTCCCGATTTTTCGACAATGATTATCGTTTCGATTTTTGCACTTATCGCAAACGGAATTTGTCTTTACATTTTGCAAAAGTCAAAGAGCAAAGAAGAGGCACATATGAAAGCAAGTATGATTTTCACCTCGAATGACGTGATTATCAATTTAGGAGTAATAATTGCTGGAATTTTGGTAAATTGGTTGAGTTCGAGTAAACCTGATTTGATTATCGGAACAATCGTTTTTGCGCTGGTAATTCAAGGTGCATTCCGAATACTGAAATTGAGTAAGTAAGCGAAAAGCACTACTTACAACACCGTGCATATTTAATTGCTAGGGCTAGCCTACTTACGAACATTCCTGCGGAATATTCTATCTGTGATTTATTTGCTAAATTAGGTGCTTAAACACGCCACTAATCTTATACAAACCATTACCTGCAAGCTGAAAAAAAAATCTAGATGCCAATAGAAAACATACCTGAACTCTACATTAAGGACAAAAAAGAAAGTCCCGATTTATTTGTTTACGATTTTAAAATGACCACAGATGTTGTTAAAAGCAAGGTCAATTTAGGCATGAATATGTTCAGCTTTCTCCAAGTAGGAAAAAAGCAAGTACACTTTGCAGGAACATCGGTTGCAGTAAATAAAGAACAATCGTTGTTGCTTAAAAAAGGAAATTGGCTATGGACAGAATTACTGGATACAGAAGCCATTTACTACTGTAAACTTTTCTTCTTTTCTGAAAAGAAACTCACTGATTTTTTAAGTAAATACACTAATGATATAAAACCATATAAAGAAGATGTGCCTTATTTCGTAATTGAAAACGACGATTATATTGCTGCTTTTATAAACTCTTTATCTTCTAACACCTTTACGAACCATAGTTATAGCGATGCCTTATTGGTTTTAAAATTTGAAGAAATCATGCTGTATTTACTCAACAAATACGGTAATCAATTCGAATATTACTTACATTCCTTAATCTCAAAAGAGATATCACCATTTAAAAAAGTAGTAGAGAGTAATGTGAACTCCAATTTAAAATTGGAAGAAATTGCCTTTCTCTGTAATATGAGTCTATCGACTTTTAAACGTCATTTTACTAACGAATACGATGAACCACCTGGAAAATGGTTACAGGACAAACGGCTTCAAAAAGCGAAGGAACTGCTACAAGGTGGCGAATTAAAAGCATCTGATATCTATTTAGATATTGGTTATAACAACCTGTCTAATTTCAGTATAGCTTTCAAAAACAAGTTCGGAATCAGTCCAACAGATATTTCGAATTAAAAAAACAATTATTCAAGGTATTGATAATCAATTAATTAACATCAATACTCAATCACTGTATCTCACAATTCTTCACATTGACCTTTTTTCATAAGTTATTGAACCGTATCAATAAATAGAAAGGTAACAACCCGACATATATTTGCACTGTAATTACACGACGCTTGTTTTGCAAGCATTATTTAAAAATTAAATTCAAAATTTATAATTATGGCAAATGTAACTAAACCTGTATTCAAAGAAAGATACGGTAATTTTATTGGCGGTAAATTCGTAGCACCTGTTAAAGGTCAGTATTTCGATAACGTATCTCCTGTAGATGGTAAAGTATTTACTCAAGCTGCACGTTCAACACAAGAAGATATTGATCTTGCACTTGACGCAGCACACGAAGCGTTTCCTACCTGGAGTACGTCTTCAGCAACAGAACGTAGTAATGCACTCTTAAAGATTGCTCAAGTGATGGAAGATAACTTTGAGTACTTGGCAACTTTAGAAACCATTGACAACGGTAAACCAATCCGTGAGTCTCGTGCAGCAGATATCCCTTATTGTATTGATCACTTCCGTTATTTCGCAGGTGTTATTCGTGCAGATGAAGGAAGTATTTCAGAACACGACAAAGACACAGTTAGTATCGTATTAAACGAGCCTATTGGTGTTGTTGGAGAAATTATCCCTTGGAACTTCCCAATGTTAATGTTAGCTTGGAAAATAGCTCCAGCTTTAGCGGCAGGTTGTACAGCGGTTGTAAAACCAGCAGAACAAACTCCTACTAGCGTTATTGCATTAATGGAACTTATTGGTGATATTTTACCAGCAGGTGTATTAAACATTGTAACTGGTTTTGGTGCAGAAGCAGGAGCAGCTTTAGCAACATCTAAGCGTATTGCGAAACTTTCTTTCACAGGTTCTACGGAAACAGGTCGTAAAGTTTTACACAACGCAGCAGAAAACATTATTCCAGTAACTATGGAATTAGGAGGAAAATCTCCAAACGTATTTTTTCCATCAGTAGCAGATCATGACGATGATTTCTATAGCAAAGCTATTGAAGGCGCATTAATGTTCGCATTGAATCAAGGAGAAATTTGTACAGCTCCATCTCGTATTTTAGTCCACGAAGATATTGCTGACGATTTCATCGAAAAAATGAAAGTGCGTTTAAGAGCTATCAAAACAGGTAATCCATTAGATCCTGAAACAATGATTGGTTCTCAAGTGTCTAAACCTCAATACGACAAGATTCTTGACTATATTAAAATAGGAAAAGAAGAAGGAGCCGAAGTTGTAGCTGGTGGAGACGCTGGAAACTACGAAGGTGAACTTTCAGAAGGATATTATATCCAACCTACCGTATTAAAAGGAGATAACAATATGCGTGTTTTCCAAGAAGAAATTTTTGGCCCAGTTGTAGCTTTAACAACATTCAGTTCTACTGAAGAAGCTATTGCAATTGCAAATGACACACCTTATGGTTTAGGAGCAGGTGTTTGGTCTCGTGATGCTCACGAATTATATCAAGTTCCTCGTGCTATACAAGCTGGTAGAGTTTGGGTAAACCAATATCATACGTATCCTGCTCACGCTCCTTTTGGAGGAGTTAAAGAATCAGGATTCGGTCGTGAAAACCACAAAATGGCTTTAGATCATTACCGTGTTGTAAAAAACATGTTGATCTCTTACGACAAGAAACCTATGGGATTCTTTTAATTAAAACTTTATAAAATAAGTTTATACTAAAAACCCCGGATATTCCGGGGTTTTATTGTTTTAATCACAGTCTTAATAGAAGGCCTTACATACTTTATTATTATGAAAAAACCATTTTACGCTTTACGCTATATCAGTTGGATAGCGATAATCTTTTCACTTCTGGGTTCGTTGCTTCTTTTTATCGTTGGAGCTTTAAAGACGTTAAATGCCATTCGCGTCTTCTTTCTGGGTTACATTCCAGAAGGCAAAGAGCATTTGCATACAGCGGACATAGGGATAACCTATCTTATAAAATCTTTAGACACGTTTTTAATCGCATTGGTTTTATTTATTTTTTCGCATGGCATCTATACCCTGTTTATCTCGAACAAATCAAGCACTAAAAATAACGGTGTTCTTAACTGGATACAAACGCCAAATATTGGGCATTTAAAAAATGTATTGGCTGAAGTAATCGTCATCATATTATTTGTAAAATTCCTTGAAGTGGTTTTCGTAAACATCGATCATTTAAAATGGAATTTATTAATCCTTCCTATTTCTATAGTTTTGATGGCTCTGGGGTTGAAAATATTGAATTTGAACAAAGAAGACAGTAAGAACAATAAAATTGAAAAACCATGAAAGCAATTCAACATATAGCATACGGAGAAATTTCAGAAAGCATTGACTATTCTGAAATAGAAAAACCAATAATTAGCAAAGATGAAGTCTTAATTGAAACTTATGCAGCCAGTGTAAATCCTTTAGATATTAAGGTTTTAAACGGTAAATTGAAAACACGGAAAAACTATACTTTACCAGCGACAGTGGGGTATGACGTCAGCGGTAAAATTGTTGAGAAAGGTGAAAATGTTACCAACTTCAATATTGGAGACGAAGTATATGCTTATGTAGATAAACAAGGGTCTTTTGCTGAATTTGTTTCAGTAAAGCAAAACATTTTAAGCTTAAAGCCAAAAAATATAAGCTTTGAAGAATCTGCAAGTTTACCTTTGGTAAGCCTTACCGCTTCACAAGTTTTAAAACGCGGAAAACTACAAGCTGGCGATAAAATACTAATTCACGCCGGTTCTGGCGGGGTAGGTTTTTTGGCGATACAATTAGCAAAAGCAAAAGGCGCTTATGTTTACACCACCACTAGTACAGCTAATGTTGAATGGGTAAAAGCACTTGGTGCAGACCGCGTAATAGATTATAAAACTGAAGACTATAAAACCATCGTCAAAGATGCTGATATGGTTTTAGACACACTCGGAAATCAATATACCGAAGATGCATTTGAAGTGATTAAAAACGGCGGAAAAGTAATAACCCTTGTCGGTCCTGTTGATGAAGAAACGGCCAACCGAATGAAACTGAATTTGTTTGCCAAACTTTATTTACAATGGAAAAGAAGAAATATTACGAAGCAGATAAAACTAAAATCTGCCTATTATAGTCTTCTTTTAATGAGAGCCAACGCAATGCAAATAAATGAAGTAACTGGCCTTGTAGAATCAGGACAAGTTAAGGCTGTAATTGACAAAGTATTTCCTTTAAAAGATGCTGTAAACGCAATACTTTACGTGCACAAAGGACGCACAAAAGGGAAAGTTGTAATTAAAGTAAAGTAGCCATGAGCAGAGGATTTGTAAAAGAAGAGGATCAAGAGGAAATTCCTATAGTTGCACCAAGAGCTAATTTGCCTTTCGGAGTCGTTAATTATGTTACAAACAACGGTTTAGAAGAATTAAAGCAGGAGCAGAATTTGTTATTAGAGCAACAAAAAACATTAATTGAGGAATCCAACGAGACTAATCGTGTTCAAATAAACTATATTACAACTAAATTAAGCTTACTTGAAGATAGAATAAGTTCGGCTAGAATAGTTGATTTATCAACCCAGCCTCAAAATGAAATTCATTTTGGAGCAACAATAACACTCTTCAAACAAGAAGAAAATTGCAAGTGTCAATATCAGATAGTAGGAGTAGATGAAGCTAATATTTCCCTTAATAAAATCTCTTTTTTATCTCCATTAGCAAAAGTTCTTCGAAATAAAAAGGTTGGTGATGTAATCGCACTTCAAACCCCTATGGGTAAGAGAAATATGAATATAGAACTTATTGAATATTGATATGGCGGACAAGAATATTATAGACAAGGCTAGATTAGAGAATTTTAGCGATGGCGTAATTGCTATTTTAATAACCATTTTGGTTATGGCATTCGAAATTCCAGAAGATTTTCTAATTAAAAAATATTCAATTTTTGAATTACTAGAAAACCTGATTCCTCAATTAATTTCGTACGCCGTAAGTTTTTTGGTAATAGCAGTACACTTATTCAACCATCATCTACTTTTTAGTAAAATGAAAGCCGTAAACGCTACTTTTATATGGCTAAATCTATTGTTTTTATTTTCACTTTCGCTTATTGTTTATCCAACTGCATTACTTGGGCAAAATCATAATCAGGAAACTGCAACTATGCTATTAATTGGAGCGTATTTCTTTAAAGCTGTAACATTTAGATGGCTTCATCATTATGCTATATTCAAAAGCGGATTATATACAACAGAAAGCACAAAAAAAGAATTAAGAAAAGAAGACATTATAAGCTGGTTAAAAGGGCCACTTGTAGAAGTAATAGCCTTTCTATTAATATTTATTGATTTCAGATTAGCACTAGGACTAATATTTGTAGTTACGCTAACGTATGTTGTTCCTCCAAAAAAATTGTAATCATATTTTCGAATTACGCTGAAAAGAACCAAAGAGAAGGTTGTCATTAAAAAAATTGGAGAGCAACTAGCGCTCAAATAACGAGCAAATGCTTGTACTGATTATTGTATTTCAAGGAAAACCACTAATAACACAAGTAGATTATGGGACAAGATTCATTTATTTTACATTCAAATTATACACCTTCCGGCGACCAACCAGAAGCCATTGCAAAACTTATTGATGGTATCAATAATGGGGTATCTCATCAAACCTTAAAAGGGGTTACAGGTTCGGGCAAAACTTTTACTATGGCAAATGTCATTCATCGTTTAAAACGACCAACCTTAATCTTGGCACATAATAAGACATTGGCAGCTCAGTTATACAGTGAAATGAAAACTTTTTTTCCAGAAAATGCCGTTGAATATTTTGTTTCTTACTACGATTACTATCAGCCTGAAGTCTATATTCCGGGCAATAATCGATTTATTGGTAAAAATTCTGCGGTTAACGAACAATTGGAGCGACTACGCTTATCGACTACCAAATCATTAATCGAGCGTCAGGATGTTATTGTGGTAGCATCTGTTTCGTCCGTTTATGGCTTGGGTAGTCCTGAAGCATATCGTTCGCTTCAAATACCATTAACTCAAGGTACAAAGATTGAAAAGGAATTTCTGATCGAACGTTTAAATCAGCTTCAATACACCCAAATAAATAAGGGGAAAAATAAAAAGAAGCTAAATCGTGCAATGTATCAAGTAGATGGTAATACTATCGATGTTTTTCCTGCCGATGCCAAACAAGATGGTATACGCATAGAAATTGTTGCAAATGCTATAAAGGCACTCTCTTCTATAGATCCAATAAGTGGAAGAATTATTAGTGAATTAGATCAATATCAGGTCTCACCGAAAACTCTTTATTCAACACCTCAAGATAAGTTGTTAGTTGCAAGTGAGAAAATTCTTGAAGAATTGGACCTGCGTGTAGCAGAGCTTAATGATGAAAACCGATTTGTTGAAGCGGCCAGACTTTATGAGCGCACAATTGATGATGTGGAAATGATGCAGCAAAAAGGTTACAGTTCTGGTATCGAGAATTATGCAAGTTATCTCAATGACCGTGACCCTAATTTACCACCAACCACCTTACTCGATTATTTACCCAAAAATAGCCTGCTATTTATTGATGAATCACATGTCATGATACCGCAAATATCGGCAATGCATTCTAGTGATCAAAGTCGAAAAAACAACTTGATAGAGTATGGATTTCGTTTACCGTCCTCAAGAAATAATCGCCCATTAAGCTTTGAAGAATTTGAAAAATTAAAACCTCAAACTATTTTTGTTTCCGCAACACCTGGCAGTTATGAACTAAAACGTTCGCAAGGAGAAACTATTGATCAAATTATTCGTCCTACTGGCTTATTAGACCCTGACATAGAAGTGCGGCCATCAAAAAATAGGATGGATGATTTGTTAGCAGAAATCCATAAAAGGGTTGCGCAAGACGAACGCGTTTTAGTAATGACTTTAACCAAGAAGAGTGCAGAAGAGCTCAAAGACTTTATGAGTCAAAAAGGTATACGGGTTAGATACCTTCATTCTGACATTAAGACCTCAAAACGAACTGAAATTATTGATGCATTAAGAGCTGGTGAGTTCGATGTGCTTATCGGTATTAATTTATTGCGGGAAGGCCTGGATATACCAGAAGCCTCTTTGGTGGCAATACTTGATGCAGATCGAGCTGGCTTTCTACGTTCAGTACAAGCATTAATTCAAATTATTGGCCGTGTGGCACGAAACACCAGTGGCAAGGCTATTTTATATGCCGATAAAATAACAGATGCTATGAAACAGGCGATTGATGAATCGGAACAGCGACGTGAACAACAAATAGCATACAACAAAGTAAATGATATTACACCTACATCATCAAAACGAAAACAAACTTCTGATTCTGAAGAGATGTCAAAACCTGTAGTTCACGATGCATTGTTCTGTAAAAACTTACCTATGTTGTGTCGATTAATTGGAGAGCGAGAAAAAGCTTTGTTAAAATTTACAGATAAAAGTGAATCGAAAAATATTGAAAGGGTTCGTTTTGAATTGGATAAGCTTTATAGCCAGTTTATCTTCATGAAGGGGTAGACTTTGCTCATTTCTTCACGCTCCTCTGCTTTTTATAGATGCCTTAAAATGGATAAAATCCCCAAAAATTGGTCGTTTTAAAAATATACTAGCCGAGGTTATCGTCATAATACTTTATGTAAAATTCCTTGAAGTGGTTTTAGTAAATATCGATGATTTAAAATGGAAGCTACTGATTCTTCCTATTTCCATTATTAAAATGGCCATAAGGTTATAAGTTCTAAACCTTAAAAAAGTAGAAATCAATAACAATAAAACTAAATAAGCCATGAGCAGAGGATTTGTAAAGGAAGATGATCAAGAAGAAATTCCAATAGTGACACCCGATAGCGCGGATTTGCCTGAAGGTGTAATAAACTACATGACTCAAGTTGGAATGGATGAACTTTTGAACGAAAAGGAAATGCTAATTAATAATAGAGACGATTTGGACAGTACGAACGAAAAGGAAAGGAGAATCTCATTGAATTATATCAACGCAAAATTACAATTGTTAAATAGCCGAATTTCTACTGCAAAAATAGTAGACCTAAACAAGCAACCACAAAATGTAATTCGATTTGGTGCAGTAGTATCCTTAAAAATAGGGAATGAAGCAAAGCATCAACACTATCAAATTGTCGGTGTAGATGAAGCTGATGTCTCTAAAGGGAAAATCTCATTTATTTCTCCAATTGCAAGAATACTGACTGAAAAGAAAGTCGGAGACATTGCCTTATTAAAACTAGTGAAAGAAGATAGAACTTTTGAAATCATGGAAATTACCTATTGAAAATTGCAAAATAAGCGGATTAGAATTTATTGAATATGTTAGTTAAGGTAAAGAAATAAAATACCAACTAGTAAAACCAGCAGGCAACATCCGTATAAAACAAATAAAGGCTAGTTAGCTTATGGACAAAATAACAAGCTAACCAGTTTAAATTTTGGATTAACTATTACGCATAAGGATGTAAAAAAAAATTCCTAATTTTCATATTACCTTCTTAAAAGAACAATGTCTGCCCTGCTAATTCATGCAAGGCTTTTTTTATACGCTAGAATGAATAAACCTTCTAAAAACGCAGTTTTTTCTTAAAAAAATATTAAAAAGGGTCCAAAATTAATATCTGGTCGTACATACTTAAAAGACATTAATTTCAAACAACCCAAACTACATGGCTCAAAAAAGTACACGCGCGTCTCAATCACAACAAACCAAAATAACGAACCTTCAAAAATTAAAAACATTTTTAAGCCAAACATTCATTGGTAGTGATAAAACCCAAAACGTTTATAATAGGATTACTTTAGTTAGTACGCTCGTATTTATTGCTATGGGTGTTTATTTATTTACCGTTTTTCATAATGATTTTGAGCAATTTAATGCAGATCGTAGAAGTTCAGTTATTGGGTTAACATTTATGATCACAGCCGGAATTCTATTTATTTTTAAAGCCTTTTATGTCATTTTTATGGCTTATAATTATTTTAAATATCGCGCTATTGAATCCGTTTCGGATGAAGAATTACCAACAGTTACCATAATCGTTCCTGCATATAATGAAGGGAAACAAGTATGGGATACCTTAATGAGTTTGGCAAAAAGTGATTATCCGCATGATAAAATACAGCTTTTAGCTATTGATGATGGGAGTTTAGACGATACTTGGGATTGGATGGTGGACGCCAAGAAACAACTTGGAAACCGATTAGAAATCCTTCAACAACCAGAAAATAAAGGAAAACGTCATGCTTTATATCGTGGCTTTAATTTAGGTACTGGTGCTATTTTCGTAACTGTTGATAGTGATTCTGTTGTAGACCAAAATACCTTGCGTAATTTAGTCAGTCCGTTTATTACCGATGAAAATTGTGGTGCAGTAGCTGGTAATATTCGTGTTTTAAATAATAAGAAAGCCATGCTTCCAAAAATGTTGGATGTGAGTTTTGTTATGAGTTTTGAATTTGTGCGTTCTGCCGAAAGTAGGTTGAATTCGGTTTTATGTACACCTGGCGCATTAGCTGCTTACAGAAGTACCGCTGTTTTCAAATGTTTACCAGATTGGATTAACCAAACATTTATGGGGCAACCGTCAGACATTGGAGAAGATCGTGCCATGACGAATATGATTTTAAAACAAGGTAAGCATGTGTTGTTTCAGCGAAATGCTGTTGCTTACACAAATGTTCCTGAAGAATATCCAGGATTATATAAAATGTTTATTAGATGGGGACGCAGTAATGTGCGCGAGAATATTAATATGGCAAAATATGTGTTTACCAATTTTAAAAATGAAAGTAAGTTTGGAACGCGACTATTATTTATTAGCCAATTCTCTCGAATTATCATGACGTATCCGTTCGTGATATTTATGTTGTTTTTCGTTTTAATGCACCCTTTATTATTTTTAGGTTCCACCTTATTAAGTATTTTAGTAACCTCAACATTTTCGGTTTTATTTTATGCACATCGCTACGAAATAAAAGAATCTTTTTGGGCATACACCTATAGCATTCTATATACATTTGGTCTGTTTTGGATAGCACCTTATGCTATTGCAACGGCAAGTAGACGTGGTTGGTTAACACGTGGGTTAGCGGAGAAAAAATAATGACTTCTAAATTATAAATATCAAGCCTTACAAGAAATTGTAAGGCTTTTCTTTTGACTCAACCTGCTGGCCCACTTACAACAAATGTGTGTTTTCCCGACAGCCTGTCACCTTTTTGTCAGTTTCAGTAAAATCGCATATTACATATTTCGCAATAAATGCTTGATATTTTTACGAATATCCTAAACAATACTCGTAAAACACATGTATATGGGATTAATTTAAATTAACTTTATTAATCTGGTCTTCCGTATAGTCCTTGTACACTATATACAAATTAATAGTGATAATCAACACCTTACAAAAACATGAAAGTATTAGTAATTGGAGCAGGAAATATGGGATTAACGTATTCCGAAGGTATGGCGAAATCGTCTCTTTTAGGAAAACACAATCTGAAGATATATGATACGGATCCTAAAAAAATTACAACATTAAACAAAGAACCACATTTTGATGTTTATGATAATTTAGAAGATTGCTTACCAAAAGCAGATATCGTCTTTCTTGCCGTAAAGCCATACCACATTGAAGATTTATTTAAAACCATGGCACCACAAATTAATGATCAACAAATATTTGTGTCGCTAATGGCTGGTGTAACTATAGACACCATCAAAACACAATTAGGAGCTAAAAAAGTGGTTAGAGCCATGCCAAATTTACCAGCCAAAGTTGGTAAAGGTGTAACATCCTACACCGAATCTCCAGAAGTATCTAAAGTGGAATTGATTATGGTTCGGAATCTATTAGATACCACAGGAACCTCAATACATGTGAATACCGAAAATTTCATTGATGCCTCAACAGGTATTTCAGGAAGTGGTCCAGCTTATGTATTTTACTTCATGCAATCTATGTTGGATGCAGCCTTAAAAATGGGCTTCTCCGCTTACGATTCTAAAGTATTGGTAAGCAACACTTTTGAAGGTGCCATTGAATTATTTAATCAATCAGATATTTCACCAGAAACATGGATTAGTCGCGTTGCAAGTAAAGGCGGAACCACACAAGCAGCCATTGACTCCATGGACGATAATAATGTAAAACAACTCATTCAAGATGCCGCTTATGCCGCATTTGACAGAGCAATAGAATTAGGAAAAGAACAATAAAACATGATGGACGACGACATTAAGCGCGTAGTAGTAAAAGTAGGAACAAACGTATTAACAAATAAAGATAACCGCATATTAGGACCTGTTTTAAGAGAATTGGTTCGCCAAATAGCCGTTTTATATGAACGCGATGTGATGGTGGTCTTAGTATCTTCAGGTTCGGCAATTGCTGGCAAGGAAGTTCTAGGTAAAATGAGTATCACGGATAAATCTATTAGACGTCAAGTCTATTCAGCCGTAGGGCAACCAAGAATGATGCGTCATTATTATAGCCTTTTTCACGATTATGGCATGCGTTGCGCGCAAGTTTTAGCAACAAAACGCGATTTTGACCCCGGAAAACACCGTGAAAACATGATTAACTGTTATGAAGGATTGTTATCCGAAGGCATTGTGCCTATTGCCAATGAGGATGATGCGGTTTCCATAACCATGTCTATGTTTACAGATAATGATGAGCTAGCTAGTTTGGTAGCGGAATTAATTGATGCAGATCGTTTAATTATATTATCAGATACGGACGGCCTTTACACAGGTCATCCAGATGATAAAGATTCCATAAAGATTAATGAGGTTTCCTTTAATCAAGATGTGGAACAATACGTAAAAGCTTCTGGTAAGAAAGAAGGCGAAGGTCGTGGTGGTATGGCGTCCAAATTACGGATTGCTAAAGGCACAGCACAAAAGGATATTCCCACATACATTGCCAATGGAAAACGAGAAAATGTGATTGTCGATATTCTTGACAACAAGGAAGTAGGAACCAAATTTATTCACTAAAAACAAAACAAATGGAATTATTACATACAGATAAAAAAAATGCCGTTTTAAATTCAATGATTAAAATTATTGACCGCGAACGTGATGCTATAATTAAAGCCAACAAGCAAGATTTAGATGCTTTTGATAAAGACGATCAAGCCTTATATGACCGATTAGTAGTTAATACCGCTAAAGTTGATGGCATGATTCAAGCTATTAAAGAAGTACGCGATCAAGAAGACCCTGTTGGTGCTACTATTTCTGATATGACTCTGGATACCGGTTTGCAAATCACCAATAAAACAGCACCATTTGGGACTATTATGATTATTTATGAATCCAGACCAGATGTCACTATTGAAGCCGCTGTTTTAGCGTTTAAAGCCAACAATAAAATATTATTAAAAGGTGGAAAAGAAGCTATTAATAGTAATCTCATTTTAGAAAAATGCTGGCATGAAGCGTTAGAAGAAAATGGCTTATCTAAAGATTGGATTAAGCTATTGCATTTAAAACGTGAAGAAACACAGGAATTTTTAAGAAACCCAACCGAGAAAATCGATTTAATTGTACCTCGTGGTGGCGAACGCCTAATTAAGTTTGTGAAAGACCATGCTACCTGTGCTGTTTTAATTTCAGGACGTGGGAACAACTTTTTATATGTTTCTAAACATGCAGATTGGGAAAAAGCCGTAAAAGTGATTATTAATGCGAAAACTGATAAAATTTCAGGTTGCAATGCCTTAGATAATGTGCTGATTGACAAAAACATATCTGATTACGAAGCGAAAGTGATAGAACTCCAAAAAACTTTAGAGCATGTTGGTGTATCGTTAGTAGTTGATAAAAAGATAGGACAGATTTTAACCAATGAAACCCAAATACCAAGCGAAGATACTTGGTATGAAGAGTTTTTAGCTATGAAATTATTAGTAGCCGAAGTGGATGGATTAGAGGAAGCCATAGAAACAATTAATAAATATTCTGGAGGACATTCATCTGTAATCATGACAGAAGATAAAGCTGAAGCTGGAAGTTTTATGCAAGAAATAGACAGTGCTGCCGTTTACCACAATGCCTCTACCCGATTTACCGATGGTGGACAAATGGGTGTTGGTGCCGAATTAGCCATTAGCACAGACAAGTTACACCACCGCGGACCATTAGGTTTAAAGCAATTAGTAACTAATAAATATTATGTATTTGGCGATGGTCATGTACGCGTATAAATTATGATTTAAATAAGTTACAAACGGCATTGGGTTTACAACTGATGCCGTTTTTTTTGTTATTTGGAGCCAGATCTTTTTTACGTGTTTTCCGTATATCTCGATAAAATTAACATGTGTGTTGTAGCGTCGGTATACAGGATACTCTACACGTTTTTATTTATAAAATTAGTCACTTATAAACCCTACCAAATCATTCGCCTTCACGTTGGCCGCAATACGGTGCAATTTCCAAACAATATTTCAAGCTGGTAGAATAAGTCATTTAAACGGAAAATCTACACTACATTTTACCTACTTTTTAGATGTGTAGTATTATATTTGTGTGGTAAAATCTAAAAATAGGTTGAATGAATTTAACGATAGATAATATACTTTTAATTGGCTCCTTATTACTCCTTGTAAGTGTTCTTGCTGGTAAAACTTCCTATAAATTTGGAGTTCCAACTTTATTACTCTTTTTAATAATTGGAATGTTAGCCGGTTCTGATGGCATTGGAGGCATTCGTTTTGATGATCCAAAACTTGCGCAATTTATTGGTATAGTATCCCTTAATTTCATTTTGTTTTCAGGTGGCCTGGACACCAATTGGACAGCCGTTAAACCCATTCTTCGTGAAGGAATCGCCTTATCTACATTAGGAGTCTTATTTACTGCAGTTTCGCTTGGCTCCTTTGTTTGGATTATAACTGACTTTACCATTTATGAGAGTTTATTATTAGGTTCTATAGTATCCTCAACAGATGCCGCTGCCGTATTTTCAATTTTACGATCTAAAAGTCTAGCATTAAAAACAAATTTAAGGCCTACTTTAGAGTTAGAAAGTGGAAGTAACGACCCAATGGCGTATGTATTAACAATTGCTTTTTTAACCTTGGTTATCAATCAGGACCAAAGCTTTATATCCATAATTCCATTATTTTTACAACAAATGATTTTTGGTGGTCTTGCAGGTATTCTCTTTGGAATATCTAGCAAATATATCATCAATAAAATTAAACTTGATTTTGAAGGACTCTACCCTGTTTTAGTTATCGCTCTGATGTTTATAACATTTTCCGCTACCAATTTTGTAGGTGGCAATGGATTTCTTGCCATTTACATTTGTGCCGTTTATTTAGGCAATCAAGATTTGATACACAAAAAAACCATTATGAAAATGTTTGATGGTTTGGCGTGGTTGATGCAAATTGTACTTTTCCTGACTTTAGGTTTACTTGTCTTTCCTTCTCAAATCATCCCATACATGGGTATTGGACTCCTAATTTCGTTATTCCTCATAGTTATTGCACGTCCAATAGGTGTCTTTCTCAGTCTTATATTTTTCAAAATGAAAATGAAAAGAAGGTTCTATATTTCTTGGGTTGGTTTGCGTGGCGCCGTTCCAATTGTATTTGCAACATATCCGCTTTTGGCAGGAATTGATAAAGCCAATATGATTTTCAACATTGTATTTTTTATTTCAGTTACGTCCATTTTAATTCAAGGGACAACACTTTCCATTGTTGCAAAATGGTTGGGTGTAGGAATACCAGAAAAACAAAAAAAGTTGACAACTACTGATATGCTATTGGCAGAAAACCCTAAAGCTAAAATGAAAGAAATACAAATTACTTCAGACTGCTATGCTGTTAACAAGAAAATAGTAGAACTAGGCTTCCCTAAAAACGCAATTATAGCAATGATTAAAAGAGATGACAGCTATATTATTCCAAACGGATTAACAAAAATTGAAGTAAAAGACATACTTATCGTACTAGCTGACAAACCCAAAATTTTTGATGAAGTTTATAAAAACCTGAAATCACAATAAGTACGATAGCCCCAATCTAAAATATTGGCATTTTAGCATATCAACTTGCTACCACGCCGCTACTATGATATTGTAACGACTAACAAAAGTCAGTATATTGCCAAAGAGATGGTGATAGGAATAAACTATTATAGATTTTGGCTGAATTATTAAAAAAAATAATTCCAGGAAAACTAAATGACCAAGGGCCTTTTAATGGAAAATTATCCGTGAATTGGATTGCGGAGAAGATGGAATTTTCATACATACCAAAAACCCTAACGCTGAAAACTTTCCATTAAAAGTTCAAAGAGAAAATGATATTAAGTGTTCAAACCAAAATCTATCTGATTTTATGAAAAATACAGGATTAGAAATACTCGGGCTTGAACACCAAGAAGGATGTTGCTTTTATTTATCTGACAAAAACCACGGAATAAGCTTAACCAACTAAAATAAAGCTAGTTGCAAACAAATAACTGTGTAAAAAATGCGTATTTTAGCACCTAATTAAATGGAAAGTGCGTGTTTGCTTTCTTCCTAATATTTGGTTCAGGAGCTAGTTCAAGTAGAGTTTCTGAATAATGGTATGTTGACTTAATATTTAACGAACTGCCGATTTTAATTGTTAGCTGGTATTAAGTTTAAAGAATATAGAAATCAATAATATGTGAAATTTAAAACAAATTTGATTGCTCTTTTGATTTTGATTTTTTTTATTCTCAATCAGAAATCAACTCGAACAACTGATTTTATGAAATAAAAACGTGTGGCAATACCATGCATATTTAATTATTTGTCTATCAAATACTTACAAAAAAATTTACTAATTTTGAACTGCCATAAAAAAGTTATACCCAATTAGGACTAAAATCATGAGAACAACCATAAATAAAATTAAAACGCTAACATTTTCAATATTATTTATGGTCGCGTTAATTAGCTGTAAATCAAAAGATAAGGAGTCTACTAAAGACACTCAAAGAGTTACTTCCCAAAAGGCCCTTTCTGCTGTAATTGATTCTATTAATTCAGAAATAAATAACGGAGATTATGGATTAATTGACCGCTTTATGGTCATACAAAATAACGAGTTATTGGCAGATTATAAATATGAACAGGACTATGAAACCAATGTTCAAGAATATGACACAACCAATCATCAATACAATTTCAATAGTACTGATTGGCATCCATACTACAGACAAACTGAATTACACACCCTTCAATCTGTAACCAAAAGTATAACTTCCATCCTTATGGGAATTGCGTTGGATTTGAATGCGGATTATAATGTTGACAACAAAGCAATGCCTTTGTTGCCTGGTTATGATACTGACTTTTTAGATAAACGAAAGCAAAATATATCTATTGGAGATTTATTGACAATGAGAAGTGGGTTACAATGGAATGAAGAGACTGACCATAATGATACTACAAATGACTGTTTTATGCTGGAATCAAGCGACAACTGGATAGGATATGTTTTGAGCAAGCCTATGGATACCATACCAGGAACAAAATTCGTGTATAATGGTGGTGGCACAGTTCTTTTAGGAAAAATTATTAGAACCATTACGGGCAAACGAATTGACCATTGGGCAGAAGAAAATTTATTTGAGCCACTCGGTATTACAGATTATTATTGGAAGGAAACGCCTGATGGAGAAATTGATACAGAAGGAGGTTTATATCTTAAGGCAGAAGACTTGGCTAAAATTGGTTCATTGTTTTTGAACAAAGGGAAATGGAACGGTAAGCAAATTGTATCTGAAAGTTGGGTCACAACATCCACAAGCCCTTTACTTAAAAACATAAAACCTCAATGGCGGAGTGTTACGGGATACGGGTATCAATGGTGGATTCCTGAATATACGGATAATGGCAAAGCCAACATTTATTCCGCCAACGGATATGGAGGTCAGTATTTAATGATAGCACCAGACCATAATTTAATAATTGTCTTTAATGGTTGGAATATAAATGATGAGCCAGAAAAGTCAACTTATAGAGCATTGCAAGACAGAATAATTCCTGCGCTTAAGAATAAATAATTGGGTATAACATGTACATAAACCAAATTAAAAAACCCAATATCATTAATTTTTAGAATACATAATGTTCCTATTTTTCTTTTCAAATGAAACGAACTTTCCGAGGTTCAGGGCTAACGCGTTAAGGATGGAAATGGCATCCTTTTATTACGCCTAAGCGTAAAAAAAGATATAATGGACAGCCTGACTTTTTGCGCGAATCGTAAAATTTGACGTTGGAAACCCACTTTTTTAGCGTAAAAAGGAACGCCCAAAAAAATAATATCCCTTTTTTGTAACAAAAACTGCATTGCTTACGTATAACTATATAGAACACGTTGTTCGCACAATTTAATTAGAGAAAGAACGTACATGAGACAACTTAAAATTACCAAGCAGGTTACCAATAGAGAAACTGCTTCGTTAGACAAATATCTTCAAGAAATAGGAAAAGTTGACTTAATTACCGCAGACGAGGAAGTAGAATTAGCACAGCGCATAAAAGCGGGTGATCAGTTGGCTTTAGAAAAGTTGACCAAAGCTAATTTACGTTTCGTTGTTTCGGTAGCTAAGCAATACCAAAACCAAGGTTTAACGTTGCCAGATTTAATTAATGAAGGGAATTTAGGCCTTATTAAAGCGGCTCAACGTTTTGATGAAACACGTGGTTTTAAATTTATTTCGTACGCTGTTTGGTGGATTCGTCAATCTATCCTACAAGCGTTAGCGGAACAATCACGTATTGTGCGTTTACCGTTAAACAAAATTGGATCTATTAACAAGATTAATAAAACCTTTGCTTTCTTGGAACAAGCGCATGAGCGCCCACCAAGTGCCGAGGAAATTGCTAAAGAATTGGACATGACCATTAACGATGTTAAGGAGTCTATGAAAAATTCAGGGCGTCACGTAAGTATGGATGCGCCTTTAGTTGAAGGTGAAGATAGTAACTTATATGATGTATTAAATTCTGGTGAATCGCCAAATCCAGACCGCGATTTATTACATGAATCCTTACGTACAGAAATTGAACGTGCTTTGGAAACTTTAACACCTCGTGAAGCGGATGTAATTCGTTTATACTTTGGTTTAGGAAATCAACACCCAATGACTTTAGAAGAAATTGGTGAAACGTTTGACCTAACTCGTGAACGTGTAAGACAAATTAAAGAAAAAGCTATTCGTAGATTGAAACATACGTCTAGAAGTAAAATATTGAAAACTTATTTAGGATAAGTTTCAAATTCCAATATGTGAAAACAGAAATACCTGTCTGCCGATAGGCAGTCGAAAACCGAAAAATCGGGTTTTGGATTTTTACATATTGGAATTTTACAGTAACAAACAGTTACAGATTCCCACTTTCGTGGGAATTTTACTGTTCGTTTTTTGATTGATGAAAGAACCCAGAGCTGATTACTCTGGGTTCATTTTTTTTTAGCATATCCCTAAATCCCTTTCCAAGTAGAAGCGACTTTTAAAAGACTTTATTATCTTTACCGAAACAACAAAACAACACACAATGAACTCAAAAGTAATAGCACCTTCTATGCTTGCTGCCGATTTTGGCAATTTACAACGTGATACTGAAATGGTTAATAACAGTGATGCCGATTGGTTTCATATAGACGTCATGGATGGTCATTTTGTACCGAATATTTCTTATGGTTTCCCAATTATCCAAGCCATAAAAAAGCACGCTACTAAACCATTAGACGTCCATTTAATGATTGAGAAACCGGAACGCTACATTGAAGAGTTTGCTAAAGTTGGCGCGGATATTATCACGGTTCATTACGAATCTACAGTTCATTTACACAGAACACTAACCCAAATTGAAGATGCTGGCTGCAAAGCGGGAGTGGTTTTAAATTTAACAACACCTATTTATGTGTTGGAAGATATATTGCCAAAATGCTATATGGTATTATTAATGTCTATAAACCCAGGTTTTGGTGGCCAGAAGTTTGAAGATATTACCTACAATAGGATTAAGAAATTACGCAGAATGATAAATGAGCAAGGTTTAAATACGCGTATTGAAATAGATGGCGGCGTTACGGATAAGAACATCAAGCAATTGGTTGAAGCTGGTGCTGATGCTTTTGTTGCAGGAAGTCATGTATTTAAAAGTGATAATCCTACGGAAACAATTAAGGCACTTAAAGCACTTGCAAACGGATAGTAAAACACTTGTAAACGTATAAAAAAAAGCTCCTTTCGGAGCTTTTTTCGTTTTTAAATAATTAGTTAGTTAGTTAGTTAGTTAGTTAGTTTAAAACTGATCAATTAAATAGTTTATTAAGTCGGTTGTTGTAACAATACCTACTAGTTTATCATTGTCTACAACTGGTAAAGCGTGGAATTCTTTAACTGCTAAAATTTCAGCCACTTCTTTTATAGTTGTCGTGGATGGTACACTGACTATATTTTTAGCCATTACCTGCTCAATAGTAAACATATTGTAAACAACTGTATCTACAGAATCATCTTCTTCATCTACGGCATCTGCAAAGCTAATACGCAATAAATCGGTATAGCTTAACATACCTTTAATGGCATCACCACTAACCACAGGAATATGACGTATATTTTTAGTTTTAAAAAGCTTTTCAGCTGTTTCTAACTCATCGGTGTGATTTAATGTAATGACTGTTTTAGTCATGATTTCGGAAACTGGTGTGCGTTTTTTCATAGTACTTGATTTTAAATTGTTTATTAAAAGTACGTAAGATAAACAGCAATAAATATGATAAAAATCAGCTAAAAGGATTAATAGCCTTCGAAGTTAAAATTGAGCATTTGTTTGGTTTTAGCGTATACTCTCGGAAATTGAGCACGAAACTCCCTTGGTGTTTCAATAAAGGTTTCAATAATAACCGCAACAAATTCGAACGCGTTGGTATATGCATAATTTCGGATATAACCAGAATTCAATAAGCGTTGTCGTAATTCTGTTTCTTCAGCTAATACGATTGATAATTCTTTAAAGGTATCCGCAAAAATGGTAGAACTGGCATCTCTATTTTTTAAACTATTGAAATGAATAGCATGTGCAAATTCATGAATTCCTAAATTAAGATTATCATTGGAAACAGAATAGCCTTCCACAAAATGCTCCCAAGATAAAACAAGCGCCTGCAATCTGGGATTAAACTCACCTTTATGATGCGCGTCATTGGTTTCCGAATAGTAGGCCGAAGGATAAATTATAATGCGTTTAATCATTCTTAAACTATAATCCCGGAAACCAAATGTTAACATAACGGCAGTTGCGGATATCATGACAATCATTTCATCCGTGAGATCTAAACTATCGCGACCCACAAATTGTTTTGATTTTATAAAGAATGCTAATCGGTGATGAAACACCCGTTTTTCCTTTTCAGATAAGCGCTGATAAAACCGGAATTCCGATTGTAAAAGCTGCTGTTGACTAACAGATAGCTTTTTGTAAGGTGGCACTAAATATCGATATAGCGGTTTCCGTTTAATTAAAACATACCCTATATCAATCATATTAATAAGGGCATAAAATACGAATGAGGAAAGTACAACCACTAGAAAAATTGCCATAATTACATAAAACAAAGGAATTTCGTCTGGCTTAAACATAAATGGTTATCGGGATTGTTAGGTTTATAAATTCAGGTATTTCAATATACAAATAATGCGCAACTATTTATAGAGATTTAAATAGTTGCTTGGCATAGCTAGATTTTACTAAAAATACGGCTTTGAAAACTTAAAAACCGCAGGTATAAATTCAAGAAGTCTTGATATAAAATTTTAATAAACGAAACATTAATAGGCAAGTATTCTTGTATCTTGTAGGTTGTTTGCGTTTAACGATCACAAACAAAAGTTTTTTTAAAAATCCATAACTTATTATAGAAACGTTAAAATTATCATAAAATTTAAGTTCTCTAAACAAAGAACTAAAAAAACCATATATTTGCTCTCGATATGAAAAATCAATTAACAGATAAACAAAAAGAACTCATTGAGCGGTTTGGTGTCATTCAAGAAAGAATGGGGCTATCTCCAGCGTCTGCTCGTGTGGATGCTTTACTTACAGTTGCTGATAGTGTTGAATTAACCTTCGATCAAATTCGTGAAGCTTTAGAACTTAGTAAAAGTGCTACAAGCAATGCTATTAATAACCTATTAATGTTAAAGCGAATTGACTATAAAACAAAACCAGGAGACAGGAAACGCTATTTTCATACGAAGTTAGGACAATGGAAAAATGTTTTTATTGATAGTGTTAATGGACTTACAGCTACCCCCCCAAAAACGTTTTGCCCAAATAAATAAACAGGATAAAAATCGGCTAAACCTTTGCGTTTAAAGGGAATTAGCTAATTACGTGCGCATTTAAGGCTCTTCTACGAAAAGCCCAATTAGAGA